>JAMLHK010000001.1 GCA_023957155.1 Chitinophagaceae bacterium
TTCTGTAATAATCCAAAATATACAAAGACCCATCGGGTCCAACATACATATTTACCGGGCGCGACCACGCATCCGTGGAGCTAAAGAACTCTTTGTTGGGAAACAGCCGGCTTGCTTTGTAGCTTACCCCGCTGTCGGTCAATATATCCACATGCACTAAGTTGCTTACCGGCTCGGCAATGAAGGTGGCGTTGTGATAAGGCCCCGGAAAATCATCGGCGAGATAGGCGGTAAGTCCGCTGCCGGAAGTCATCGTACCCACATCGGTAAAAATCTGCCGGTCCGGGTTGGTGGTGGTAGGGAATACTTCAGGCGCATCTAAATGATCAGACATGTTTTGTACCGGATCCATAGGAGGAAGCTGGGGGTTACGCACCAGGTAACGTTGCGCGATGACCTCCTGGTAACCCTGGTTGGAATTATTGCTGCCAAACCAGTGTCCCCACTGATTAAAGGTGTGACCAAACTGGCAACGGTTCGCCAGCTCTTCGAGCTGATAGTGATCGGGGCGGAACCTTACTGACTTGCCGCTTGCATTTTGGGGCAGCCTTACTAAGCCGGGGTTAGCCGGGTAATAGATCTCGGTGCCTTCATCGCCAAACTCTTTTACAAAGTCTCTTGACTTTACTACACCTTCATGCGCCGCGTATATCCAGTTGTCTAACCCGTACACCGGGTTATTTAAATTGTGCTGGGGATTGGTGAGTGCAAAGCCCGTGAGCACCGTATCCATGATATCCGCTTTGCCGTCTCCATCGGAGTCTTCCAGGTAATAGATACCGGGAGAATCCGTTACTAAAAAGCCTTTCTTCCAGCGTAAAATACCGGTAGGTAATATCAATCCTTCTTTAAACAGCGTTCGCTTATCCATGATGCCATCGCCATTGGTATCGCTCAGCATTACGATATTACCGCTGCCGCTTTTATCCAGCGGGTAGCCGTGCATCTCTACTACGTACATCCTGCCGTACTCATCTATCTCCATATCTACCGGCGAAGTGATCAGGGGTTCGGAAGCGATCATCTCTATTGTAAATCCCTCTGCCACCTGCATGGTCGCCAGCGCATCTTTAGCCGCTACAGCGCCACGCGATAAATCAGGTTTTTTAGGAGTACAACTCACCCCTGTCATCAACAGGGTAACAATAAAACAATATACGGACGGCTTGAATAAATGAACCATAATCTAAATCCTAAAAATTATTTTTAAACAGATACATAGAAAAAAAATCTCTTCCCTTCCCGGTCTGACGCTACCGCGTGCCGACCGGAAGGACTGGCAGGAATTACCTCAATTTCCCGTGCCTACCGTTTTCCTTTTCGTTTGGGCTTTTCCGTTACTACTTCCGGCGCCCGCATCTTCCCCTGCAGGTGATCCACTACCGACTCGGTAAGATCGCCTGCCGCCCGCGGGGTGAAGGGCGATACCACTTCCACTTCATAGCCCCCGTGTTTCCATTCCGCCTCCGTGGGCATATAACCAAACCACCCGTTGGTGTAGCCGAAATAGAAAGTATAGGGAAAGGGAGAACGGCTCCGCACTTCATTAGACACTTCGCAGAACAACTCCAGCGGGGTGCTCCATATCGCAATATCCTTATTGATCTTAAGGAACCGCACCGGAAGCCGCACCAGGGTATCTCCTGATTTTTTGATCTCAGCATATTTACCCAGGTCATCCGTCCATCCCAAACCGGGCTTGCGGGGCGTTTCCACAACAATCTCATCCGCAACTAATTTTACTTCCTCTACCGGGTACCTGGCCTTACTGTTCGCTTCCAGTATTTTATCCCCCAGCAATACCCGGAACTCACCGAGATTCCCCGCAGAGGCATTGGGATATACACTATAAATAGGCGCCAGGTTACCGGCAGCACCGTTGATGAAAAGCATGGGCGCCCCTATTTTTTCTTCTACATACTCCGCCACAATACCCGGTGCATCTCCACTTATTTTAAGATTGGCGCCGCTCATTACCGTACCATGCATGGCATAATTGGCAATTAACGCCATAGGTGTTCCGTCCGCTTTATCAACGCGCAACAGTCCTATCCGCCTGTCAACCGGGCCATCGGGGTTCATGCCCAATGAGGCCTTACCGTCCACATCTATTGCCCTGCGGTTCATATTTGCCCGCGAAAAGCCCCAGCCTACACTAAGCGTTGCATCGGCCAGTTTACTCCTGGCTTCGGCTATACCATCTATTAATTTCTGCTCTATCATTTCGGTATAGGCTGCATCCACGGTATGTTTTATCCGGTCGCCCATATACACGCCATACAACCCAAATGCTCCAAACTCAGGCGCTGAATGTGTATGCGTTACCGACCACCATACATTCAACGGGTTTATTCCAAATCGCTTTTGCAGCATAGCAGCCACCTTATCGTATTCGGAAGGTGAATAAAGGCATATATCAGAAGAAATGATAAAAAACTGTGTATTCCCGTCATCCAAAGCAAGGATCTTATGATAGATATGATCCCGCACCCCGTTTGATTTTCGCTCCTGGTAACCCAGCAGGTACTGAGCGTCGGATGGGGTGATGTCTGTTTTTACTACGGCAGCTTTTAGCTGTGCGTGGGTGGAGGAGGGAAACAGAGCAATCACAAAGCTTATTACAATAACAATCTTTAATTTCCACAAATCGTGCAGCCGGATTTTAGAATAGTTCATTTTCCTGATGAGTTTTATTTGTTTCTATGGACCTGGACATATTTAGCGATCTCTCCCATTGGGGCAATCCAGATCCCATTTGCCGGATCCTGAGCATAGGCAATCAATTTTTTTAACATCTCCACCCTCGTGGTCTGATCACCCGGCGCTCCTATCTCATGACCGGCTAATACCAGCCAGGAACCATTCTTTTTAGAGCTTTCAATCAGGGGTAAGATCTGTTCAAAGTCTTTACCGTCCATCTCCATCCCCGTCAGCTGGGCAAAATCGCAGAAGGAGGGATCATTGGGCGTTTCATCCAGCCAGCCTCTGCCGGCAATAAATAATTCCGCGATCAAAGGAATATAACTCCTGGTATTAACCCCTCTGCCTACATAGGTGGAACCGCAAGGATAAGCAAAAACGGTTGCCTTTATTCCTAATAAATGCTCAAGCTGCCGGTTGCTCTCCATCAATTCCTCCCGCATTTTTTTGAGCGTATAATTCTCCAGCGCCTTTTCTTTCGCCCAGGAAAAATTACCTGAACAGGGATGATACAAAGTATGATTACCGATTTCATGCCCGTTAGCCGCAGCCTTCTTCCATTTATCTAATCGCTTTTCCACAGCCGAGGGCACCACCACAAAAGTGGCTTTCACCCCGTACTGATCCAATAAAGGCGTACCTACATCCACCTGGCTCAAACGCCCATCATCAAAACTAAGCGATACCGCCGCTTTTATTCCTTCCGGCCATTGAAAGGATTTTGTCTGCCCATTTGCCGGCGATAACCCCGCCAATAACAGGTTTAAAACAAATACGATCTGAAGCGGCCTTTTAAATTGTATAATCATCCGGATAGTATTTAATGCTTTTATTAACATAAATTGATATCTTTTGGGGTTTTAAAAATTATAGTGTTCGTGAATTTGAAGTCTTCCCCGTCTCCTGTTTTGGCAACAGCCCTGAAGCCAATCCAACACCCCCCAAACCGGTCATTTTTAAGAAGCCTCTCCTATTTAATTGATCATACATGATTTAAGCTTTACCAGGGCCTGACTGTTGTGCATCCATCATATTTTCCCGGAACAGGAGAATAATTAAAGAACTGGGTCATTCCAATTTCTGATGATAAATAAGCGGATACAATAAGATTTTTAAAAGATTTAAAACCTTCATATTCCTCTTCTATTTTTGAAATTAATTGCACCCGCTCTTTCTCTTTACATTTCATGAAGCTATAGCCATAAGATGCATTGCTGACTTCATTGATATGCTCTAAGGTATCTTTAAATTCTTTTTTTTCATTTTCAGCATAACAATCCTGAACAATAACCGCAATATATTCACCAACTTTCGCAGCCTTAGCTCCCGGTGTATCGGTTGCGGGAATTATCGTTTCACCGATTTCATTAATCAGACTGATGGTTTCGGCTGAAAACATCTCATTCAACCCGGATGCCTCACGGGATTTACAACCATTCGCTATCCATATTCCCAAACTGATGGCACCAAGCCCCCTGCCACCCTCTATTATAAATGATCTTCTATCCATTTATCCATAGTTTAAATATTCCTTCGATTCAATTCTTTAACTGCATAATCCACGGCTCTTGCTGTTAAAGCCATATAAGTAATGGATGGTCCGGGAGTAGTACCCGACGAACACATTGCTGAACCATCGGTAATGAATACATTAGGCACATCATGCATCTGGTTCCACCCGTTCAGAACGGAAGTCCGGGGATCCTTACCCATCCGGGCAGTGCCCGTTTCATGGATACATGAGCCTGGTATTTTATTACGATTATACGTTTCTACATTTTTTAACCCTCCGGCTTCAAGAATTTCAGCAGCACTATTCATCATATCATTCACCATGGCCGTCTCATTCTCTTTGAACTCACAGTCCACGCAAATAACCGGCATCCCGTACTTATCTTTCTTTTCATCGTGTAAAAACATCCTATTTTCATAATAGGGTAAATGCTCCGCCCAGGCGGTAATAGACATGCTCCAATGATCAGCCGGCTTTTTCAGGTCTTCTTTAAATTCCCTGCCAAATCCTGAACTGCCACCCCTTCCCCGTCCAGCCGCTCCCTGGTAGGTAAATCCCCGCACATAATCTTTACGCGCTGTATCTTTATTTATATTCCTGAAACGAGGCACAAAAATGCCTGTCGGGCGGATGCCAAAAGTAAACTTATCCTCAAAGCCTTCAAATATTCCCCGGGCACCCATTCCATAGGGCATATCCATTAAGTTATGCCCTAATTGACCACTGCTATTGCCAAGTCCATCAGGAAAAACATCAGATTTGGAATTTAATAATATTGCAGTCGTATTTAAAGTAGAAGCATTCAGAAAAATTATTTTGGCAAAGAAATCATATTGCTTCATGGTTTTCGTATCCACAACCCGTACTCCCGTTGCTCTTTTCTTTTCTTTGTCGTAGTATATCTCCTGCACCATTGAATAGGGTCTGAGCGTCATATTGCCGGTGCTGGAAGCAGCAGGTAATGTTGCTGAGTTACTTGAAAAATAGGCGCCAAAGGAACAGGCATGCCCGGCTCCGCAACTTCCTTTATGCTGACATTTCCCCCGTCCCGGGCCTTTTTCTTCCGTGTAGTTCGCCGTACGACCATGAATGATCATTCTTCCGTCTGCAAATTTACCTTTGATCCTCTTTGCCACTTCCTCTTCAACGCAATTCATGGGCATCGGCGGTTGAAATTTACTGTCCGGCAGATGGGGTAAACCTTCTGCTGATCCTGCAATCCCCACAAACGACTCTATATAATCATACCAGGGTTCTATATCCCTGTATCGTATCGGCCAATCTACACCAAAACCATCCTTAGCATTGGCTTCGAAATCGAGATAGCTGCGCCTGTAACACTGCCGCCCCCAGATCAAACTCCGACCGCCCACCTGGTAACCCCTGGCCCACTCAAACGGCTTAATCTGTATATAGGGATTGTCTGTATCGTTTACAAAATACTTTTTTGATCGTTCGTTGTAATTGTAAACCCCGCTTTGAACCGGGCTTATCTTTCGATCCTCATTAGTGATCCTGCCCCGATGAGGAAGTTCCCAATTAGGAATCATATCGTCGTAATCCTTTATATGCTCCACATCCCGTCCCCGTTCCAGAACCAGCGTTTTCAAGCCCTTTTCACACAGCTCTTTTGCTGCCCATCCTCCGCTGATCCCGGTGCCAACGACTATAGCATCATATATATCTCCATTCATAATTCAGCTTTGTATTGGTTTCGGAATATCCATGGTATTACGCTAAATTCCGTATAATCCCGGAATTACGATCAATTACATCCTGCGGATTTTTCCCGAAAATACATTTTGTGCGTAAATATATACCCGAACCCACCGGATGGGACTGTAAAGCCCTGATAGCGCCTGCCTCCATATCAGCAAAGAATACCACTCTTTTTATTCCTGTCATTTTAAGCACCCCATTAGTGTTCTCAATCATTGAGCCGTGACATATAAGAACTTTGCCGATAAATTCGATCTGTATCTAACGGCGCGGGAGACACCATGGCCATCAACTTAGGAAACGTGAGCACTCAAATACCCCGGAAGGGGTTTAATTTGAATAGCCATCGGTGCAACCGGTGGTAAATCGCCCTGGATTTATATTGAACCCCGAATGGGGTTCAACAAAAACTTTGGCACATTACCCCCCCAACTCCGTTGGGGGCTACTCAAATTTAAGCCCTCCGGGCTTAAATTGACGGCTATGGTGGGGACACGCGCCGGGGTATCGGCCCGCCCCGTTGCGTGTCCTCACGCAATCTTTGCAGGATTTTGATAACCAGCAGATTGCATAATTTTTCATTGGCAGCACAACAGCTACAAGAGTTATTACACCAAGCGCTACCATGGACTCCATACAGGTTTACAGGGTGAGGGCTGTACCCTCTCCGGCATACTCAACAATTATTATTTCCACACATCGGTTTGTTCAAGGTTTTGATTCGCATCAATCTGTGCCTGGGGTATGGGATAAATTTCATACTTAGGCGCATACGGGTTCAGGTCTCCATTCACGATCTGGTCAGGTGTCATGGCCGCGATCTCTTCCTGTAGCGTGCCCCAACGCCTGATATCATATACCGTCGTAAACTCCCCTGTTAATTCCAGCCGTCTTTCCAGCCTTACTGCTGCACGCATTTCCGCCTGACCCGATGCAATGGATAAAGAAGCATGTGCACGCTGTCTTACCCGGTTCAAATGAGGTAAAGCATCTCCGGGTCTGCCATCTTCCGTAAGCGCCTCGGCAAGACACAGCAATACATCGGAAAATCTCAACTCAATCAAATCGGTACTATAGCCCGTGTTCGAAGCACCGGAAGGACGGGCTACCCGCGCCAGCTTACCATACGCCAGGCCGGCACGTACGCTACCATTTCCAAATATAGCGCCGGTGCGTTGATTGATATAGTGCTTTTCGGCAGGGTTATAGATAATGCTGTCTCCGGTCCGCGCATCACCATCCGGTCCCTTAAATGCATAACGCTCTACCAGGGTAAAATCACGGCGGGTATCATCCGGTTCAAACAATTGATAAAAATCGTAAGTAAGTCCAAACCAGGTTTGCTCATCATTGTTCACTAATCCTCTGGGGAATAAGAAAAAGGGAAAGATGCTTCCATTGTTACTAACCGCATTGATAAAATAGCCGAAGGAAAGTAATATTTCTTTATTCCTCTCCTTGTTGAGCGCAAAAACATCTGCAAAATCATCTATCAGACCCAAATTATATTTGGCTTCATTGGCTGCTCCTACCACTTCCTGTAATTTATCGGCCGCCATTTTAAAATATTCCGTTTTATTCAGCGGCTTGCCTGCTATATGCAGGTATACTTTCCCCAACATGGCCTTTGCCGTCCCCGCCGATATACGCCCAACATCTGCCCCGGTCCATTTATCGGGTAAATTACCTTCCGCAAACTTCAGATCTTCCACTATAAAATTATACGTCTCTTCCGTAGTGGCTCTTCCTCCATATATCAGATCACTCTGCTCCAGGGAGGTTATCTCCCGGTCTATCACAGGCACACCACCAAAATTTCTTACCAGGTTAAAATAAGAATAGGCCCTTAAAAAACGGGCTTCTGCCTTGTAAACATTGGCTACAGCAGGATCAGACACCGCCTTATCCGCATTAGCGATCACCGAATTGGCGCGGGATACCACCTGGTAACCACGGCTCCATACCACAGAGGGTACTCCGTCACTAGGCTGGTTACCAAATTTATAAAAGGGATCAAAATAGGTGGCGCCATGAAGACCGGAAGTAGCATAACGATGACCCGATTCACTCAATACGAACCGGTAAAAAGCCCCGGTCCAGGAGCTGGCTATCCAACTATGATATACGCCATAAGTCGCTTTTTTCAAACCCGCCTCATCTACAAATATATTATCCGTTGACAAGGAGGAGAAAGGCACTTCCTCCAACCCTTTTTTGCACGACAGGGAGCTTATCGTTATCAACAATACGATCCAATGATATATTCTGAGTTTCATATATAACAATTTTGTCTTTATAGTTAAAAATTACAGGAGAACCCGATAGTAAATGAGCGCTGTGCAGGATACGCCCCGTAATCAATGCCCTGCCTTAACAACTGCTCACCGTATGAGCTTACTTCAGGATCAAAACCCGTGTATTTGGTAAAGGTGAGCACATTGGTACCCGTTACAAACAACCTCGGGTTCTTGATCACGGCTATATCCGGAAACTGGTAAGAAAGCGCCAGCAGCTTCAACCGGAAATAGCTTCCGTCTTCCAGCATGGCAGAATTAATATCGGTAATACCCCCGGCCGTCTTTTGTGTTCCGGGATAACGCGGATTATTGTGCGGGTTGGCAGGCGTCCACCTGTTGAGATACCAGTCTTCACTCTGGTTAAAGACCATCCCTGCATAATTGATCATACCGCTGTTCAGGTAAAATTGGGTAAGGTTCAACACATCGTTGCCTACCGATCCGGTGAAAAACAGGTTAAGACCAAAATTTTTCCAGGTAATATCATTAGTCCAGCCAAAGATAAAATCCGGGCTCGACTTACCCAGCACCTGGCGGTCATCGGCATTAATCTTACCGCTCTTATCTAAATCCTCATACTTCCAGGTTCCGGGACCATGGTCAGCAGCGCTGCCTGCGTAAGGATAATCAGGAGTGCCGTTTGTATTAAAATCTGATGGCTGTGCCAGCCCGGTTACCTTATACCCGAAAAATCTTCCCACTTCCTTGCCGGGCGTTAAAATAGCAGCAACACCTCCCTGCAGGTTCCCGCCGATAGTGGTATAATCTGAAGAGGTTCTATCGCCCAAGTTCAGCAAAATGGTTTTGTTATGAGAAAGGTTTAACCGGGTATTATACCTGAAAGATCTGGACCGGATGATATCCGCCTGCAGGCTCAGCTCCACCCCCCGGTTGCGCATAGAACCATAGTTGGCAATGATACTCCCAAAACCCGATTGCGCAGGCAATACCCTGGACTGCAACAGGTCTACCGTGGTTTTGTTATAATAATCGAAGCTGACGCCCAGCCGGTTACTGAACACACTGAAATCTAATCCCGCATTGAACTGCCGTGTCCTTTCCCACGAAAGATTGGCGTTACCCAAACCGGTGGGATATAACGCCGTAACCACCGTGCTGTTTGCACCTAATTCATAAAAACCACTCCCATACTGGGCCAGCGAGGAGTAGGGATTGATCGCCTGGCTCCCCGTCTCTCCATAAGATACCCGCCATTTTGTATTGGTAACGAATGTAACAGATCGCATGAAGTCCTCACTATCCATATTCCACGCAAGCGCCACGGCAGGGAACAACCCGTACTTCTTGTTGGCGGCAAAAGGTGATGCCCCGTCAAGCCGTACAGAAGTGTTCAGCACATACCGGTCTTTGTACGAATAATTTCCCCGGAAAAATCCCGACTGCAGCGTACGTTCCTCTTTATAGGAACCTATACCCTGCGTTCTTGCACTACCGATATTATCCACACCAAAATAAGGAATATCAAAACCGGAAGAAGAGGTGTTGAGCAACTCGGTGGTTTGATTGTTATATTCAGCTCCCAGCGTTACATTCAGCTTATGGTCCTGCTGAAATGTTTTTTCATAAAGAAAATAACCATTCACATTGTAGCTGTAGGTATTAGACATGGTATTGCTACCCTTACCATTGACCCCGTTCCCGGCAGCAGTGGTAACAGGTAAAAATACCTGGCGGCGGGTAAGGTTCTGGTTACCTCCGAGCGTTACTACCAGCTTCAGATCCTTCGTAATGTTGAACCAGTTCTCTATATTCAGAATGGAATAATCGTTTTTAGATATATCCGTCTTCCCATTCAGCTCATGGTAATAATTAGAAAAATAATAGCCGGCAAACTCACCGGGGAAACCCCAGCTATTGGTCCCGAGATAATCCTTGGCAACCGTAGGCGAAGCACGGATCCCATCCATCAGACCACCTGCATCGGGCCAGGCACGCCCCGTGGTGATTGCCCGGTTGTTTTTTTGACGAACAAAAGATAACTGCGTTTTTACCGTATACCAGCTGTTCACATCATTGTTCAGGTTTACCCTTAGGCTGCCACGCCCGTTATCGGAGCTGATAATGGTTCCCTTGTCCAGAAGGTAATTACCTGAAATGTAATAAGAAGATTTGGGGCTTCCGCCTGATACACTCAATGAAATATCCTGCCTGAAGCTGGGACGCGTAATCAGGTCGAACCAGTCGGTATTGGCAAAAGTGGTATCCAGGTTGGGGAAGATTGGGGGTAATTGGTATAGTCCCCAAAATTCATTGATGATCTCTGCATATTGCCTGCCATTCATCATTTTTACCGGGTTGGCCACTGCACCAAATGAAGTCTTATTCACTAATTCCACTCTTCCCTCTCCACGTTTACCCGCCTTGGTAGTGATGAGCACCACACCATTAGCCCCACGTGAACCATAAATAGCCGTAGCCGATGCGTCTTTCAACACTTCCATGCTTTCAATATCGTTGGGATTAATACCATATAACCCGTTTTGGGCAAAAGACCCGGTAAAATTAGCCGTGGCTTCACGGTAAGGAGGCATCGGGAACCCGTCTATTACATACAGGGGCTCATTGCTGCCGCTTAATGAGTTATTCCCCCTGATCCTTACCACGGCAGCCGCGCCCGGCTCGCCGGAAGTCTCTACTACCTGCACCCCGGTGGTCCTTCCCTGTAAGGCCTGGTTTATGGTTGAAATATTTGCATTTTTAAAGTCCTTTTCGGAAACCCTGGAAATAGAGCTTGCTATATCCTTCCTGCTTTGCACACCATATCCCACCACAACCACCTGATCCATCTCATTGACCACCTGTTGCAATTTTATGGATAGGTTTTTATTTTGCGTTACGGTTATTTCCTGCGTTACGTGGCCTACAAACGAAATCACCAGCACATCTCCGGGGTTGGCATCAATACTAAATCCGCCGTCCGCCCCGGTAGTTGTACCTTTTGCTGTTCCTTTAACGGCAATGCTAACACCGGCTAAGGATTCACCGGCTTCCGAAACCACCCTGCCATCAATTTGCAACAGAGGGATATCCTCTTCAGAGTTCACAGCATTTGTGGGAACCACTTTTTTTTCTTCCAGCCGGGTAGTAACCACAATTGTATTGTATCGTATCAGGAAGCTGGCCGGCTGATCCCTGAAGCAGTATTGCAATACTTCTGTAAGGTCTGCGTTTTTTACATCAATCGTAATCCGCTTGGTTTTTTTGAGCAGGTCGGGGTTGTATATGGCATCGTATCCCGTTTGGGCTTTTACCATTTCAAATACCTGTTCCAATGAGATGTTTTTGCCTGAGAGGGAAACTTTCTGGGAGTAGGTTCTGGCACTTACGTGTAGACAGGCAACAAATAGCAACAAAGCAGTTAATTTCATATAAAGCAATGTTTGCGCCCATACATACCTTTTTATAAAAAAGGCATTGCCATAAGCATTTTGGTTCATACTTTTGTTAAGTTTTGATTTACGAAATTGTTTTTTAGTCGAAGCAACCTTAGTAGTTCAAAATCACCGGGGATCCTGTAACGGCAGGGTTCCCGTTTTGTTTTAAACCGGTTATTTGTTTGTAAATGGCTTATTTGATCATAGCATTTTTTTTAGGGTTATAGAAATATGTAAGATCGTAAGTTGATTTAATGATTAGGCTGCATGATAATATGCCTGCCCTGCCTTATAAACTTTACCCTGCCTTCGCTCTCCAATATCTCCAGCAGCTTTTCTATATTGTCTTTGCGGCTTATGCCCCCCGAGAACCGGATAGCGCTGAGATCGCCTGCTGTTTCGATCTCCACATCATACCAACGTGCTATCTGGCGCATTATACCAACCACACCGGTATTGTTAAATTTGAATCTCCCGTTTTTCCAGGCCAACACTTCTTCTATATCGGGATGGCTTTTGTTAAACACGGCGCCGTTAACCGCTACACTTGCCTGCTCTCCCGGCACTATTTTCATTTGGGCGCCCGCTTTCCTTACCATTACCGATCCTTCCACTAAGGTCGTTCTTATCGCATCCTCATCAGGGTAGGCGTTGATATTAAAATGAGTACCCAGTACCGTTACTTCCATCCCGCCTGTTACACCCTCACGCGGAATAACGGAAACCCGGAACGGCTTTGACTTATCCCTCGCTACTTCAAAATAAGCTTCTCCTGTTATGGTTACCTTCCGCTCCTTACCCGTAAAAGCGGTAGGAAAGCTGATGGATGAGGCGGCGTTCAGCCACACGGCCGTTCCATCCGGTAATACAATTTGGTACTGTCCGCCACGGGGCGTGGTGATCGTGTTAATGGAAATAGCCTGTCCGTCTGCATTCACAAGCTTTGATGCATCATATACCAGCCTGCCGCCCCGGCTTAATATGTCAACATTTCCCTGTTCTTTAATAAGATCCTGCATGGTGCTGTCTAATACTACCTGCGATCCGTCTGAAAGTGTCAGCACGGCTTTGTCGCTACCCGGCAGTATGGTATCCATTGCCGCTACCGGCTCATCTGCGGGATGCCTGGCAGCGGTTCCTGCAAAAAACCAGGCGGTTCCTGCAATAGCTGCCAGCAATGCAGCGGCAGCAAGCCATTGTGCTGCTCTCTTGCTTAAGAAACGCCTCACAGCAGGTGATCCGGCAACCGGCAGGCTGAGACCCGCTTTTTCAAAAATATGTTGTATGCGCAAGGCGGTATCTGCCTTTTCCATCTCCAGCAACGCATCGCCCAGCTTTTCATCGTCCAGCAGCTTTTCAAATAATACCCGGTTTTCTTCCCGGCTCTTTTTCCATTCCTCCAGCAGTTGTATTTCTTCTTCAGAAATACTGCTATCCCGATATTTCCGGATCAAACCGGCAATCCATACAGACTGCTGCACCTCTTTTTCTGTCATAGGGAAATATTACTTTATATACATAATACACCGCAAGGCAGCATTTGTACCATTTTTATTTTTTATTTTTTTATTTATGCTGCTAATGGTGAATCCATACGGAAAAGACGATCAACAAAAGGGGGTTCTTCTGCTTCAGCCATTGCCTTAACAAAGCCAGGGCTTTGCTTTTTTGATTGCGGACGGTTTGGTGGGAGAGGTTCAGATGGGCGGCTATGGCTTCGTTGCTCATCTTTTTATAATGGCTGAGTATGAATATTTCACGCATCTTAGCAGGCAGGGCATCCACAGATTTCCGTATTTCAGCCAGCAGCTCCGAATAGATTATTTCCGCTTCATCACTATCTCCGCCTTCATTCCCATACAATTGTATAAAGGTTGCCGTTCGTGTTGCTTCCCGTTGCCTGGATCGTACTACATTGATACAGCCATTACGAACCGATGTATACAAAAAGCCTTTTACTTCACCGAAACCGGAAAATTGTGCCCGCCGCTCCCATAATTTCATAAATACATCCTCTACAACATCTTCAGCCTCTGCACTGCTTATACGGGCTACCCGGCAGGCATACCTGCCAAGCACAGGAAAATATATCCGTATGAGATAATGAAAGGCGGGGCTGTCGCCCTCTTGCAGAAGCCGGAAGCAATCATCGTCATTACAGCAATCCTCCTTCATGAATAATAAAAATTAGATCAATATTTCACAATTTACAAAGCATTACAATAACCGGTGTTTATGTTTCATAATTTATCGAATAATGTAATATTACGCCGCGCTGCGGCTTAGAGAAAATGTGTTGAAACCCTTGCGTCTATAAATATCCTGTCGCGCTACGCCTGATACATTCACTATAGCAGCAAAACTTTACCACACCTAAAGGTAACCGGCAGGTATGCTGCGGAGCAGCTATAATATTTGTAGAAAAGAAATAGGGAAAAAGTAAAAAGGCACATGGCGCCGTAATATTAAAGCCGGTGCCACGAACGCTACAAAATAGAATGAGGCTTTCGAATATCGAAAAGTGATTTACAAACAAGACCGATAACCCATTAACGTAATACGCTAAAGCCTTGCGATTTTAGCTTATTCAGTAAATCAGACAATGCTTTGACTTTTTCAGGATTCTGCATATAAAGATTCTGACTCTCCATTGGATCCTCCGCCAAATTATATAGCTGTCCTTTAGGTCCTCCTTCTACGGGATTTAGTATCCCCGGCAGCGTAAATCCTCCGGATCCCAATACATCAATAAATTTCCATCCATCCTTTTTTATAGCCAATTTCCCGCCTGCTGAAATATAAATAATATGATCCCTGACTTTGTAGTTTTTATTCCCGTTTAAAACTTCGAAGAAACTGAAGCTGTCTTCTCCGTATGGTTGTTTAATGGGTTGTCCCGTCAAATCAGAAAAGGTTGCCAAAAGATCAACTAAGCTAACGGTCTGGCTATACGTAAATCCCTTTTTTATTTTTGAGGGCCATTGTATAATTAATGGTATATGATGGCCTCCATCCCAAATATCTCCTTTCTGTCCTCTTCTACCCCAATTGCTTTGATGAGCATAAGCCTGAACATCTTCTTCAGCCCAATGTCCTCCATTATCGCTGGCAAAAATCACTATTGTATTCTCTTCGATCTTCAATAATTTTAATGTATTATTCACCTGTTCAACAGCATGATCAACCTGAAAAATGAAGTCTCCATAAGTACCTAAGGCAGTTTTATCTTTAAACTTATCATCCGGCACCCAGGGGGTGTGAGGCCCGGACAATGGAAGATAGAGCAGAAAGGGGTTTTGAGGGTTTGACGCTACCTGCTCCTTTATAAAGGAAATCCCTTCATTTACTATAATGTCAAAACAATCTTCTATCCTGAACGATCTGGACATCTCGCCATTTCTCCACCAGACACCCCGCCCCCAATATATGTCATCTACACCTGTAATTCTCCGATCCCATACTTCTACACTCTCCTTTATGGTTTTAGGATACACATCTGCTGTTAAAATAACTTCGGGATCAACTACCTTATTGTTTTTAACAAAAACGTATGGAGGCATATCTAAGGAGGCCGGCAAAATAAATGAATAGTCGAACCCTAACGAATTGGGTCCATCATAGATATCACGACCAAAATCCACATTCGTATAGCCAGGTTGTTTATAATCTAAAATCGGCGGTCTTGTTGTATCTTTTGATTCCCAATTAAGACCAAGATGCCATTTACCAATGCAACCTGTTGTATAACCGGATCTCTTCATTAATGAAGCAACTGTTTCTCTACCCTGCTCAATCTGCGGAGGCAGATAACCCCAGAATTGCTTACGCTCAGGCGCTCTAAAATAATATCTCCCGGTAACTAATCCATATCGGGATGGCGTACACACCGCACCGCCTGAATGAGCTTCTGTAAATACGATGCCTCTTTCGGCCATCTTGTCTATACTGGGCGTACTCGTTCTTGCTAAAGGATTATTTGATGACACGTCTCCATATCCCATATCATCTGCAAGAATAATTACTACATTCGGAAGCTTACTCCCTTTTAATTGTGCATTTATCGCAAAGGAACCTAAACACAAAAAGGAAATAATGAAAGCTTTCTTTAAATAATGATTTGACATAACTTCTGATCTATTTTTTGTTATGCGGGAGCGGGAAGATCATTTACCATTTTTATTTCCATCTCCGATACCTGGTAATAAGAAAGGGTAACATGCAAACGGCTTTGCTACCAGGTATAGCAATAATTGAAAACCGCTTATGTCCGGCAGCCATGTGTTAGCCATTGGCTTACCACTTCTTTAACTCCTCTTCCGTAAACGGTTGCTGCCGGTTACCCCAACGCTGCCTGACCTTTAGCACATCCTCTTTGGTAACATCAGATGCATTGTTGTTCCAGTTCTTGCGGATATAGCTCAGCGTCTGTGCAATATCTTCTTCACTCAGCTCATCGTTATTGAGCAACCCCGGCATTTCCCCGCTGATCTCAGGAGCTTTATATACTTTGTTGTTTACTGTTACCGGGCCGGTTAAACCGTACAGCACAATAGCGATCAGCTTCCGCTTATCGCCGGTTACCCAGGAAGACTGGTTTAAAGGAGGCGCAAGAGAGGCTATGCCATTGCCATCGCTGCCATGGCAGGTTTTACAGATGCTCCGGTATACCTGCGCCGCTTTTGGAAATTGTTTATTGAGCAATTCCAGGTTTTTGCCGGATTCATTTTTTTTGATGTCATCCAGCGTTTTTTCAAACTGCCGGTTAATAGCCAGGTTAGTATCAGGGTAAACGGAGCGGATCTTTTTGTAAAAGATATTTTCTTTCTTTTCAATATTCGTGATCAGCGCATCTGCCACATAGCGGTTATCCGGATATTTCCCGGCAATCTCCATCCATAACGTGTCTGCCACCGGCTGATCAAAAGCGCTGATGCAATGCAGCTGAAAGGCAATATAAGGAGCGGTCAGCGTATCCTGTTGAGCGATGATTTGCCTTAGCTCAGCGGCGAACTGCCGGTAATTATCGCTGTTAACAACAGAAGCGGCTGCATCCAGGGCCGCTGCGCGTACCTTCCAGTAGGGATGCCTGAGCAAAGGAACAATATCTTCATACTGCAGGATACCGAGCCCTTCGAGGGTCCACATCGCATGAACAATGGTAACCGGGTCATTGGGTTTCTCCAAATACTTTCTCAGCCCGGGTGCAGCCGATACCATTTTCCCGTCCACCAGCATTTGTTGCGCTTTATCTCTTATCCATCCGTTTTTGTCTTTAAGCAGGTTAACGAGCGCTAAAGGTTCATGCGGCATTAAAACAGGCTTAACCTTTTTTCCTGCAGGCACTACTTTGTATATACGTCCGCAGTTGAGGGGAGTCGTAAGTCCCCTTTTTACAATTTCATCTTTGAGATAGTTAGTAAGGTAAGTGCGATGTTGTATGATCCCCCTGTACATATCCACTACATACATGGCGCCATCGGGACCATCGTACAGGTTTACGGGTCTGAAGCGCTCATCAATGCTGGCGAGGAACTCCCTGCCGGCATAGGCTTGTTTCCCTCCGGTGATATATCCTTCTTCCCCGAGGATATTTCTTTTTACCAGGTTGGCAGAGGGCTCGGCAACAAATACGTTTCCATGATAGGTACTATCAAACAAGCCTCCCCGGTATACTAATGGCCCGCAGGCAGCGGTAAATTTCACGAGCCGGGAACTGTCATCCAGTACCTTTTCCTGATATCCCCTGTTTACGCCGGTTGTGGGGCGTATGGGATATACCCTGTTGTCTTTAACTATATCCACACTATACCCGGCCACGCTTCGCTGGTTTTCGTTCCAGGCACCCAGTGCAGGCAAAAAATAATCTCCTATCAGGTTTTGAGAATTATTGTTGTAATACAGCCGTCCGAAATCATCCCGGGAGATACCCCATTGTCCGCGAAAGTGAGTACGCTCTATCAGCCATTGATCGCCCTTTTTTCGATAGCGCTTAGCCGATTTGGCATTGTATATCCAGTTGTCCATCCCCCGCAACAGTCCGTTGGGCTGATGTTCTACGTTACCGCCAACGGTATAGGCAGAATCAACCAGTATCTTTTTACCGGCACGGTCATTATTCATTTCTATATACCACAAATTGGGTGGTTCGGCAACGAGCAGCCCGTTCTCTATCAGGCATAAAGCCCGGGGTAAAACCAGGGAATCTAAGAACACTTTCCTGTCATCCATTATGCCATCGCCATCCTTATCCTCAAGAATAATGACCTTTCCATTCGGAATATCTTCACCACGCCCTGCTGTATCGGGCATATATCCCTGCATTTCCAGCACCCAGATACGTCCTTTGTCATCAAAATTTAACGCTACGGGAGTAGTGATCAGCGGCTCTGAGGCAACCAGCTTCACTTCAAACCCTTTTTCTGCTTTCATAGTCAGGATGGATTCCTGCGGTGTCAGCACCGGCGCCTCTGCTATGATTTTCTGTTGGGTGGCTTCATCTATTTTCAGCCCGTTGATGAGGTTATTATTGTCTTCGCCGCAGCCTGTGGAAAAAAGAAAAATTGCTGCTGCCAGGAAAAAATACACTGTCTTTTTCATCTATACTGCCTGATAATTTCTGGGAAAAGGTGAATGAATAATCAAAACATTATTTCGGATCAATAAAACGGTAGGCTTTTAATGCTGCCAGCTCACCCTCTCTCCCCGGTTCTTTTATCCCGTGCTCCAGCCCCACAAAACCCCGGTAGCCTTTATCATACACGTGCTGAAGCACATTCACATAATTGATCTCTCCCGTGGTAGGCTCTTTGCGTCCCGGGGTATCACCGATCTGCATATAGGCAATCTCTTCCCAGGCATAATCCAGCGTGGGGATCAGGTTCCCTTCTTCGATCTGAACATGGTAAAAATCAAATAGTATTTTTACGCTCGGACTGCCAACGGCTTTTGCCAGCGCATAAGCCTGGGGTATCGTATGCAAAAACATACCCGGGTGATTGATCTTATGGTTCATACTTTCTATGACCATAACAATACCATGCGGCTCATATATTCCGGCTATACGTTTCAGCAATTCAACAGCATTGCCCATCTGAAAGTCATGCGGAATCTTCGGGTCGGCCATACCCAGCACATTGTGAATGAATTTCGTATTCATCCGTTTGGCGATCTCCACCGATGCACGCACATCGTTCAGCACCTGGTCACGCAGTTCCTTATCCCTGCCCGCAAAAGTGACATCCTTGAAGGTATGTGTACCTAC
The DNA here is from genome assembly GCA_023957155.1 of Chitinophagaceae bacterium. Classification (GTDB taxonomy): domain Bacteria; phylum Bacteroidota; class Bacteroidia; order Chitinophagales; family Chitinophagaceae; genus Agriterribacter. The sequence goes on from JAMLHK010000001.1 coordinate 18,886, forward strand.
AAACTGACCAAATTCCATTCCTTTTTGCTGGAGCAGCTTACTGACGCGTTCCTGCTCCTCTACCGGGCGTCTCCTGAAAAATGTGCTCTCCCAGGCGCGGAAGCCCTGGTCGTATCCCCACCTGATCTGATCTTCCACATCGTTACCTGACAGGTTGCGGAAGATGCCGAAGTCGGGCGAAAATTTCATTTTAAAGGGTGGCGCGGCATACGGTTCTTCTTTAGCGGGTGCAGCCAAAACAGATGCCGGCGCAGCAGCCAGTGCGGCCGAGCCGGCAAGGAGCCTGTTCATGAATTTACGTCTTTGCATATTGAGTTACTTTAAAAAAACAGCAGCAATAATCCCAGGCATCAGCATGGTAAACTCCATGTAACTCCTTTTCCCCATACTTTCATTTCTGCCAGTTTTGTAATCAAAAACCCATTTTAAGCTGCTCAAGTTACGTGTTTATGTTATTATTAAACATATAGGGGTGAAAAATGTATTTCACCTGTCACAATTCACTTCAATGTAAAAATTGAAAACAAAAAATTGCAACTTGCCTAACAGAAAAGGCGAACGCAATAGCCCTGAATGAAGACCCCACTGCGACTTAAGTTACTTACGGTCTGACGCTACCGCGTGCCGACCGTAAAGGCCGCGGTCGGCACCGAAGGTCAGACCGCAGAAAAAAATAAACACCTTACATATTCCTTTTATATACTTTCAAAAGCCTTATTTTTTCGCAGATAAGGGTCGGATCCAAATATTCCTAAAACTTACAGGACTTCGTCCTGACGGGGGTCTTCACAGCCAGGCAACTATGTGAAGGGTGAGATCCCGGCGAATTATTTGGCACCAGGGTCTCATGGCTGCCCGCAATATCTCTGAATAAAGACCCCGCTGCGACTTAAACCTTATTACCTTCATAACCAGCCTTACAACATCAACCAACCTTATTACCTTATAATTCCCATTTCAGGGTTTTTTGATAGTGCCTTATAAAACTATCATATTCCTCGGCGAAACTTACCGTTTTATGGTGTATCGGTTGGTTGATGATGTACTTACAGACTTTATCAATATCTGTTTTTGAAACCGAAAATGCTGATGCTGAAGACTGCCAGGCGAAACGACCAATACTCAGCTTATTGTTCGAAATGAATTTTGCTGAACTTTCCGTAATGATGTCCGCCAGGGTTGCTTCTGAGATCCGTGGAGATCGTGATATAAGGAAATGAACATGATCCGGATTAGCAAAAATGCTGTATAATTTCGAGTCGTTGTTGTTAACAATCCCGGTGATATATTTTTCAATTCTCTCCCGGTGGCATTCCAAAATCAACGGAAGCCTGTTTTGAGTAATAAAAATAAAATGAGTGTAAAGGTTGTAATATTCGATTTTCATGATTAGCTGTTTATATGGTAATAAAGTAATAAGGTTATTTGGTGGTAATCAGAAGCTCTTACTAAGGTAATAAGGTTTGGGAAGACTTCAGGTATTTTAGGCGTACTTTCTATTTCTCCTACCCGGCCATACCGGGTTTGGCAGAACAGGTATTAATTTTAAAAACCTTATTTTTTCGCAGGTAAGGGTCGGATCCAAATATTTCTAAAGCTTACAGGACTGTCATGCCCCTGAATTTTCAAAGGCAATGCCTCATGCTTTTCATAAACAGGAGGTGACACATACGTTGTCCCTTTTATCTCCACATGGTTCTGAACCAGTACCCCATTTTGCAATACCGATATATAGGCAGGCTTTTCTAAATCGCCATTTGGCTTAAATACAGGCGCTGTGAAAAATATATCATACGTCTGCCAGCTTCCGGGAGGGAGGCTCACATTTACCATAGGAGCATGCTGCTTATAAATGCTTCCCGCACTACCATCTGCATAGGTGTCGTTATGGTAAGAATCCAAGATCTGAACTTCATAAAGTCCCTGGAGAAGAACTCCGCTATTTCCACGGTTTTGTCCCTTCCCTTTATAAGGAGATGGAGTTCTCCACTCTACATGTAACTGACAATCTCCAAAAGAGCGTTTTGTTTGAATATACCCGAATCCGGCGGGAGCCGTAAAGAATCCATCTGAAACCTTCCAGGCAGCCAGGTAATGATTATCCTCAGGACTCTCCCATTTATTTAAATCCTTTCCATCAAAAAGTATAATCGCATCGGAGGGAGGTTCAATGTATCCCTTTCCGGGAATAACTTCCGTGATGGATGAACTACGGCTATCTGTCTGTGAATAAAGAGCCGGATGGATGAGCCACTGCAAGAGGAATAATAAAAACAAATTTTTCATAAGTGTAATTTCCAATCGTTTAGAATCAGCACATCATTATTGACAACTCTATTCCGGGTTATTCTATTTCAAACAAACCCGCTTTAACAAGCCGGCATGCAGCGTAATCCTTATCCTAAGCTCAGATCCCATGGCATACGATATTGGCGTTTTACAAACTGGTTGGCAGCTTCAAAATTTGTGATTCGCATATTTTGGGCATCCCATAATAAACGCCGCCTGCCGGGATACCTGTCTTCTCCCCTTTTAGCGCTGGGGTTTTTTATTCCATGACTGCGAATAGCCAGGTTGGCAATTAAAATACTTTCCGCAAACGGCCCGGCATAATCAAAATCCGAGCTGGTTTCGGCGTTTCCATATCCCGCAATACAAGCATTAACCCATTGCAAATAGTGACCTTCCGGTACACGCCTGATCGTTTCAGGAACAGATCTTGCTTCTTCCTCCCGTGAAAGGGGCAATAATCTTGGATTGGCCCCGTAACAATCTGCCAGCAACATCCCCTTCGTACCGATAAACAAAACGCCGCCATCCGGACTGCCAAACGGTTCGCCGGGCTCCAATTGTTCCGGTCTCTCGGGCATTATGCCCCCGTCATACCAGCTTACTTTGATTTTTCCTTTTCCATCTTTCTTTGGATAGCGCAGATGAATAACTGAAGCAATGGGTGCGCTTTCAGCACTATCAACTTCCTTAAAGAAATCACTCCAACTGTTAGCAACACTACATTCAACCGATTCAGGAAAATCTATTGGCAATATCCGGTAGATAGGATCCATAATATGACAAGCCATATCTCCCAGGGCCCCGGTACCAAAACGCCACCAGCCTCTCCAGTTAACCGGGTGATATCCCGGGTTATAATCCATCATTGGAGCAGTACCCAACCATAGATCCCAATTGAGTTCTTTGGGAACACTATATATTCCTGTAAGAGGAGCGATGCCCTGAGGCCAGACAGGCCGGTTTGTCCAGGATTCCACTTTATAGACGTCACCAATCAATCCTGCATCGTACAATTCTTTCATTCGTCTCACTCCCTTTCCCGACCCACCCTGGTTACCCATTTGTGTTACCACTTTATATTTCTTAGCTGCCCGGGTAAGCATTCTCGCTTCCCAAATATCATGAGTGAGCGGTTTCTGGGTATAAACGTGCTTGCCCAACTGCATGGCAGCCATGGTAGCCACAGCATGGGTATGATCGGGTGTTGAAACAGAGCAGGCGTCTATATTATTTTTTTCTTTATCAAGCATTTCCCTGAAATCGTGATAATAGCTTGCCTTAGGAAAACTTTCCCGGGTTTTTGCTGACTGGCGATCATCCACATCTGCCAATGCCACTATATTGACCCTGGGGCTTTTTGCAAATCCCTGGATGTCCCTGCCTCCCTGTCCGCCAACACCAATCGCTCCAATATTCAGTTTATCACTTGGAGCCACATATCCCCTACCTAATACATGACGGGGTACAATGAAATATCCCATTGCTCCGATTGATGTATTCTTTATAAAATTTCTTCGTGAACTGCCTGATCTTAACTTAGCTTTCTGACTCATCGTTATATAGGCTTTTTCCTTTTATAATATCTGTCTGTTTCAGAAAAATTAAAGACAATAAGACTTTTATCCGGCTTTATCCTGATCACTTCATCCTTAGGCGATTTTGAAAAAGTACCTTCCATTGCTTTCACCCGGTATTTCATTTTATCAAACGCACAATACATAGTCCGCGGGGTGACTTTGTAGAAAGGCATTTGAGCACTATCTGATGCGGTTAGATCTAAAAACCACTGTACATCCTCCGCACCTTCCATTTTCATGCTCAGTTGCTTTTCATCCACATCTATCGTCAATTTCGTGCCGGGTATTTTCAATGGCCACTCTATATATAATTTACCCGGAACATCGTCTCTTATAATAGGATCATTGCCTTCTACAATAACTTCTTTTCCATTGATCACAGCTTTAAGCCACAACCCTGCTGTCTTTTCGTTTGAGCTCCACCGATAGCCATCTACAAATGGCAATGTAAAGAAAGCGCAATCATTTGAAGTAGCCACACCCTCTGTATAATATGAGGGGAAGTGTTCATTAAATAAATGGATATCCCTGAAGCGTAGGGTATTATTCTCCCACAGTAAGTTGAATCTGTAAAACCGGCTGTTAAACCACACGGTCTTTTTATTGCTACCGGTGATATCCTTATTTACCGTTACAGCAGTAGCAGGTGTAAGTTTATATTTTTTCCGGAACCATTCGCCCGAAGCGGCCAGTGTTTCTACTCTTAGCCTCCCTTCATCCCTGAGCTTTGCAATTAACGGCATTTGTAACTCATATCCTTTCTTCATGGCATTCCAGGTAAAAGAATTTTCCTGACCAGCCTGCACATAGTTATATTCCATACTGGCGCCTTCTAAAAATTCTCTGAAATACCAATACACCCAGGCAGAATCACCTCCGCCAAATCTATACACCGGTTCCAACGAAACAACACCCTGCCGGTTTGTACCGCGACCTTTATCATCATATTGCCTTACCGGATCGCTGCCCAGCATCCGGAATACAGGAACCGGGGTTTGATTAGCCTCTGTCTGTGCCGGCATATAACTGTTTATCTTGCTGGGATAATAGGCCTGGTTCCAGTAACCACCCCACAATGTATAGCCATCTGTGCCCACCTGGTCTTTGCAATTAGCAGAAGCAACTATCTTATACTTCTCATACATATAATTCAATGTATGCGCATCAATAAACCAGGAGGCTACTGATTTTGGGTAGTAACCGAATATCTCTTTAAAATCAGCCATATAAACATCCACCAGCTTTTCCCGCTCGGGAGGCGTATAGCCTGTGGAAAAACCCACGTTTGCATGCCAGTCCCATGGAAAACGCCCCCGCCATCTTAATCCGGCCTTTTCCACCAGCGGTTGCGGAATTTCCCACCAGCCTCCTATTTCAAAAGACTGTGCCGGCAGTTCTTTCAGAAGATATTGGTAACGGCTATCCATCAGCGCATCATACTGTAATAAAAAGGTTCCGGGCAGTTGGTATTTTTTCATTATTTCCACCTGCTTTACCACAGTCTGATAAAGTACTTCTTCGGTTATTTCCGGGATGCGGGGCTCAAGTAAGCGAATGAAATTAATGATATTAACAATTTTAGGCTTCGCATTATCAGTGGTTACCTGTGCGGAAACTTTCCGGCTGCCCAACAACGAGATTACCAATAAAACCGGGATAATACGCTTAGAGGAAACGAACGAGGTTACCATAAGAGGGAAAGATAATTAATAAAAAATACCTGCTTACCAATTGTCCGTTCTAAAAGAAGAAGCCGGCAATCCATTCGTATTATATAATGTTCCGGTCACAAAATCATCAAAAGCATAACGGACTGCAACCGGCTTTTCTACCTGGGGAGAAAAAAGCGTGATCCCTTTGCCTGTGATATAAGCTTTTGCGGGAAAAAACCGTTTGTTTTCACCTGCAATAGAAAAATGCTCAAGTTCTTTCCCAAAAGTAGTCAGCCCTTTTTCGGCATGATTAAAAGTTAATTTGACGAGCTGACCTTCTATTGTCATTTCCTTCAAAACAGGTCCGGAATATTCTACGCCTTTGAATCCATAGGTCTTAGCTAACGCAAGGAAAGCGAGCCGTTCTCCAACCTCTTTTTTCCTGGGCGGATGTATTGATCTTTTTTCCCCAATATCTAACAGGGAAACCATTCCGCTATTGGGAATTACTGCAGATGCCTTGAATTGCGCCTCGCGTAGCAAGGCTGACAAAGGTGTTGGCGGCGAATCCTGTTCAAAAGGCGAAACGTAGCCAAAGGGGGCGATCTGGACATAATAAAACGGGAAATCACCTATACCCCATTGCTTACGCCAGTCCTTTACCATCCCCTGCATTAATTTTTCGTATCGTTCAGGCTCTCTCCAGTTTGATTCTCCCTGATACCATAAACAGCCCCGAAAGGCATAACCTGCCATCGGCGCGATCATCGCATTGAATAACACAGTGGGAGTTTGTATGCTATAATCATCCTTTGTGCTTTTGTCAGGCATTTTAATCCAATCAAATTCATCAAAGCCGTCTTCACTTATCCAGGGCTCAATACGGGTACCCCCATAACTGGAGCAAACCAGCCCTACGGGTACATTCAATGTATTTTGCATCATTTTACCGAAAAAATATGCCACCGCGCTGAAATCGGCAACATTTCCCGGCAAACACTCCAGCCATTCTCCGCGAAAATCTTCCGCACGCACAAGGCTTTTATCACGTTCTACGGTAAATAACCGGATATTATTATTCGTTGAAGTGGCTATCGCCTCATTAGATCCTGTCACAGGTTCATTATTATAACCTTTCATGGTCATTTGCATGTTGGACTGACCGGAGCAGATCCAGACTTCCCCTATTAAAACATCATTCAATACGATCTCCTTCCCATCCGAAATCGTAATGGAATAGGGACCGCCTGCCGGAGGAGTAGCCACTTTTATTAACCACTTCCCGTTATGATCAGCTATGGCTGAATAAGTTTTCCTGTTCCAGGAGGTGGTCAGCCTGACTACTTTTTTAGGCGTTGCCTTTCCCCAAACAGGAGCTTCCATGTTTTGCTGAAGCACCATGTGATCTCCAAAAATTGAGGGTAACCTGATCTCCGCTTTGGAAGAATACACTCCTGTAATTACTAATAGCAATAACAAGCAATACTGATATCTATATTTTTTCATAATAAAACCTATATATCTTTAATGAAAAGCAATAACAACGCTATCCAACTTCAACCGGCTCCCGGAATTTTTTATCCTGTTTATTCTATTATCCTCGTACTTTCATTCTTTTTCCCTTTATTCATTTTTTCCATCCACTCTTCTTCAGTTCCCTGTTTAATTAAATGCTCAGGAATATATTTTCTCTCCCAGGGTTCAAAAAATATCTCAAATTCCTCATGCTCCCGGGTAAATTTAATTTCTTTCCGGATGATCACATTCATATCATCCAGCTCTTTCATTAACCACAACCCTTCACTGTTAATAACGCGCATTTTTCGTGGCATTAAAAAGAACAAATTGCCGGTTTCTCCAACAGGCCGGGTCACCTTACCAGAAAGACGCATTCTCTTTTCATCCCAATTCAACTCTTCCACTTCCACTGCGCCCTGCTGAATATGCATATCTGTTGACAGCAGCCAGGGGTAATCACGAGCTTCTGCAATACGGAATAACCGGCAGGAATTAGGTGGAACAATATAATCAAAATGCCCTTTAAAGGTGCCGTGATATTCCTCATTCCAAAATTCATAAATCCTGTAAGACTTTGCCTTATCAAGTCCTAATTGATCAAAATCCAGTCTGGCATCGTAGGGTGTTTCATCATTATTAAACACGGCTAAAAGCTGGTATTCTCCCCAGGGGGCTTTCACAGGAAGCTTAAGATACCGGGAGTAATTACCGGGATATACATGATCAAACAAATCTACCGCAACAGGCCAGCCCTGTGTTCTGGGCAGGCACAATTTAATCATGTTTAACCGGTCCTGGTTGATGGTATAGATATCATCTCCAAGCATCAGCGGACTCCCGCACAGTCCGAAAATGGTTGTTGCAAACCGGGCATGTTCTAACGGTACCGGTTTATCAACAGTCAGGATATTCAGGTCATTGATGTATAACTTACGATGGGTAAAAAAAGAAGCCGCACTATTCTGGAGCAAGTAATGCAGATTGGCATAATTACGATCATGAAGGATATAGGTAGCATTACCCCAGTCGCTCAACGGCGCACCATCCAGCGGGCGTCCTTCGCCGAAATCACGCCCCACCCGGGCCGCATCAATCAGTCCGCTATATGCAGGAGTCGATGAAACTGCTGTCTGAAGGTGCGTATCATCACCTGCCGTTTCACGGATAACCTTTAAAATATTTCTTGCCGCCTGCAGCGGAGTTTGGGAAGGATCACTCACGCAGCTATTGGTTGGCACCTGGAGAAAATCAAGCATATAGAAACGAACACCGATATCTCTATTGTAGGAAAAAACTTTTTTAACGTAATCTACTGTTTTGGGATGCGTGCCATCGAGGAAATACTGGTTCAAACGGGACATATAAGAAGTATCGGCCACATTACCCGTCCAGTTCATGGTATAATGAATGGGGTCGCCCTTACAATCCCGGAGCAGGTTTTCCCTGTTTTCCTTTAACACATGATCTGCTTCGCTGAAAAACCAGAATGGAGAAACCCATACACCCGGTTTAAATCCAAGCAACTTTAATTCTTTTAAAAAATTTTTATACCCCTTACTATAACCGAAAAAATCTTCATTGGCTTCCGTCCAGTTCCCGGGGATACCATCTTTTAAGGTAGTAAAAGTGCTTAAGCGGAAAATGTCTGCATCAAAGCCTTTAAGCCTGTTTCTAAATGCCCTGGCATTATCTAATGCCGTTCTCGAATGATCAATCAGATGCCCGTCACCGGAATACAACTGCCTCCATGCCCCGCTACTGAGTCCAACATGAGGCAACTTTGGAAAAACAGGTTTTTTGATATCATAAATATAATCGGCCCAGTTTTCCAGTGCCTCATAAGGATCAGCATGAAATAAAATACGAAGCTTTTCTGAAACAAATTTCTGCTTGGGAGCTAACACATATTTCCCAAAGCTGCAAGTAGCCTTGTATTCCTCAATCCCGTCCGAAGGAGAAAAAGTTATGGTATGGCGACCGTGCATCCTGTCCATCGTAAGAAAGGCAGAAAGAAAAGTTTGTTTTAATTCCCGGTCGTATAACAAACAAAGATTATCAGAAGCATGTTTTCCTTCATCCGACAGGAGGGTTTCAACACGCATGTCTAGTGGACGCCATCTGAAAAATCTGACATCAGCCGGGTTATTGCCAAACCTAAAATCACCATTACGTTTTTTAGATAGATTAATAATATCCCAATTCCCGATAGATAGCGGAGTCTTTCCTTTATTTTGTAAAGTGGTTTGTATTTCCAGCCTGCCATCAGCATACTCTAATTCCCATATCCAGGAACAGGGAATACCGGGAAGTAAATATTCTATCGTTGTTATTGTTCTATTACCGGCTTTCTTCCCAACGGGCTTTGAAACAACTTTGGCATTCTCCAAGAAATAGGTTTTACCATCAATCTCCACCGCACCTCCCAGCCCGCTTAATTGTATCAGATTACCATCAGATTCTTTAAGGCTAAAACTCTTATACCCCGGGTCCCAATCCCAAATAACATTTTTGTGATTTGTTGAAAACCTCTCCCGCAATAACAAAGTCGTATCCGCTTCGCTTTCCAGGAATCTCTTATCGCTTTCTCCTACCTTACCTTTTACACCGTAAGGTGCTAATACCGTTATTACAATCAACAGCCAGGCTATTTTCTGCCTCATTATGCTATATATCTTTTGTTATAGTAAAATTTTAATACCCCGAACTCTTCCCTTACCAGTTCGGATTTTGAGTGATCTTTCCCCCGCTTAAAGCGATATCTTTAGTAGGGACAGGATATAAATAATCTTTTTGGGGATCGAAAAACCTTGTATTGGCTCTTTGCACTTCCAAGTAGCCGTCATCCGAAATATTCCATCCACCTCCAAAATCCGGAAAATATTTCGCTCCTATCATGGCTTTGGGCAGCACTTCTTCCGCGATCTTCCAACGGTTGATATCGTCATACCGAAAGCCTTCCTGTGCCAGCTCCACATTTCTTTCACGGCGGATCTCCGTACGCATATCCAAATCGTGATCAGTAACAAACTGATTGGTAAGACGAGGCATGGCAACCCGGTCGCGCAGCAGGTTGATTGATTTATCCAGGTCTGCATCGGTTATAGAGCCACTCAATTCATATTTTGCTTCGGCATAGATCAATAATATTTCTGCATACCTGATTATCGAAATATCTATAAATGATCTGCTTTGCTGCCAGGGATCATTGTAAATAAAATATTTTCGGGCAGCGTATGCAGTGCCTATTCTCTGGGGAGGGATTGCCGGATAAACACTGGGAACAGTATAGTCATCTCCCTCTTTTATGATTGACGCATCTAAGCGGGGATCTTTGTTTTTGAACATAGAAGCAAAACCTGTTTCAGGATATTCAGCCAATGGAGATCTGTCATAAGGCAATCCATCGGTACATAAATATTGCTCTATCAAAGGCCGGGTTACACAATACCATCCATTCTGAATTAATCCTGTAATATTATTTTTACGCAAAATTTGTGCATCATTTACGCCATAAATTACCGAGAGGATATTTTCTTTGTTTGAATAACCTTCTCCCACGTACTGAAACTGACTAAAATAAGGAGTAGTCGTAGCCTTAAAAAGAGCATGTCCTTCCGCCATAATAGCTTCAGCGGCTGAAACGGCTACAGATAAATCAGAGGAAGGATTTCCGTATCCGTGAAACTTCTGTCGTGTACCTTCGTAAAGTGCCACACGGGCTTTCAGCGCTAATGCTGCGCTTTTGGAAGTACGTCCGTAGTTGGCAGCGCCCAGTGCGGAAAATGAGGGAAGGTTCTCCGTTGCATAATCCAGATCATCGTATATCTGCCCAACAACCAATGCCCGGTCAGTGCGGGGTCCGTATAATTCAGGGGAGTCAACATCTAAGGTTTTGAGTACTAACGGTACATCACCAAAACGGGTCAGTAAACGGTAATAGGCATAGGCTCTCCAGAACTTTGCTTCCCCGATCCATTGCTTTATATTTTTAGCGCTTTCCGCAGTTTCCGCTTTTTCAATGATCTTATTCGCATCAAATATCATCTGGTACGATTTGATCCAATCTGTTGAAGTGGCTGAAGCCACCCGGGTACCTGAACTTATTGCATTGGCCCCATTGGCAAAATCAAAAGCATAATCCGATCTCATATCATCGAAGAAGATATCGTTCTCTCCATCCACTAAGGTGTAGAATACATTACAGGCCTGTTTAAAATTATCATCAGATTTCCAAAAATTTGCATCTGACAGATCTGTTTCAGGAAAGCGGTCTAAATTACACGCCACCATAAAAAATGGAAGCAAAATGATCAGTATGTATATTCTAATTTTTTTCATTTTAAACCATTTTTAAAATGTAATATTTAATCCTATTGATGCGCTCCTGTAAAAAGGATATATGAATGATACCTCGTTGGGAGACTCGGGATCTATATAGGACAAGGTTTTTGTAGCCTCCCATAAATCCTGGCCCGTAGCAAAAAACCTGGCCTTTGTTATCCCTGCTCTCTTAGAAAGGGACTCGGGAAGCGTATACCCGATCTCTATATTCTTCAGCCGGATATAAGCCGCATCCTGCACCCAGTAATCGGATTTCCAATAGCTTTGATTGCCATTTACATAAGGTCTTGGCCAAAAAGCAGTAGGATTCTCAGGTGTCCAATAATCAAGCTGCTCTTCATACGGCATATAAATAGCCGCTATCATTACCGTTAACAAGCGATCATCAGGAAAAAACTTGCGTTTACCCACGCCCTGCAAAAAGCCGGAGAAATCAAATCCTTTCCACTGGAATCCTATGGTAGTTCCAAACATATAGCGGGGCGCATTGTTACCCAACAGAATAAGGTCACCATGATTACTCAATGTTCCTCCTCCTGCATTTATCTTTTTATTCCCATCCAGGTCGAGATACTTCATATCACCAGCCCCGGTCTTTGGATCTATAAAAACATCATACTTTTGAAATTCATCATCACTTCTGAACAATCCGTCTGTTCTATATCCCCAGAGTGTTCCCAATGGCTTTCCTTCAATCAGATTTACCAACCCGGGCTGAACAATGCTTCTGCCATTATATTTTACTAACCTGTTGGTGTTATCCGATAAATTGAACACAACCCAATATTTAAATTTCCGGGACATCTCTCTCCAGGTAATTTCCATTTCCCACCCTTTCGTTTCCAATTCTCCTACATTATAAGTTGGCAGACCCACCCCTATGATAGACGGCACTTCCATTTCGGACAGCATATTTTTATTCTTTTTGATGTACGCATCTGCCGTGAAAGATAATTTTCCGTTAAGCGTAACAAGGTCGAGCCCGATATTAGATGTTTCTACCGTTTCCCATGTTTTTGTTGGCGAGGCAAGTTTGTTCTGGTAAATATATTGGGTAGGTGCATTGTTAAGCGGCAAGTTTGAAGCGGCATTTAACAACCCGATATAATCATAATAACCTAATGCATTTGAGTTGCCAAGCTGTCCCCAGGAAGCTCTCAGTTTTAAATTTTGAATAAAGCTCACTGACCGGAAGAAATTTTCCTTATCCATATTCCAACCCACAGATAAAGAAGGGAAGGCGTTCCACCGGTTACCGGAAGCCAGCCTGGAGCTTCCGTCATACCGGAGATTAGCTTCAAAAAGATATTTCTCTCTAAAGTTATAGTTCAACCTTCCAAAAGCGGCAACCGTTGCCCAGGTAATCGTATTATCCGTATTAGATTTGGTATCCGGGTTACCCCAATTCAGACTATAAAAATCATTGGTAACCAACCTGTTTGCATTAGCCACAATACCTTCTGATCTGAAATCTTCATACGCATATCCCCCAAGTATTCCGAAGTTATGAGAAGCGCCCACTTTAAAGTTATACGTTGCATAGGACTGAATCGTGGTATAATCAGAGAAGGCGGAGCTTTTGCGCATACTATTCGGATTATTCACCGTCAATATCGGCGACCCATTTACGCCTAAATATGTTAAAGTACGCCTGGTATTAAGCAATTTATTGATGCCATAACTTTTTGATCCTACTACATTTATTGTAAGCCCGTCAATGATATTCTTTATCGTTAAGTTCGTTCTCGCATCCACGTTATATATTTTGTTGGTATTTTCTCCCCCCTCTCTCATTTCCTGCACCATAGACTGCCACAGTCCATGGCTGGCAAAATAATCCCCTGTAGGTCCATACTGTACCCCAGATGCAAAGCGAGTGTACGCATTTTCCAAAATAGAACTGGTACTGATACCTGGCTGATATATATTATTGTTAGTAAAAGCAATAGAAGAATTGAGGTTAAGATATTTATTTAATTCATTACTTATATTGAAGCGGGTATAATACTTTTTATCTGAATCGGGTCCATATCTCAGGATACCTCTTCTATCATAATAACCGGTAGAAAGGAAAAAAGTATTTTTTTCATTCCCTCCTCTGATAGACAGGTTATGTGTTTGTACCGGGTTATATTCTTTGGTATATTCTTTTAATAAATTCACACTATTTGCCGACTGCCAAACGGTGGGTCTGGAGGGATCAACAAAAAAGTATCCATAAGGCTCAAAATATTGTACATAAGCGCCTTCCCTATCCGGCTCGTCTAACCGCTCTCCTTTGAACCAGGCCATTTTCACCGGATCATCAAATACTAACCCAAAAGCGCCCATATTTCTATTGCCAATATTTAAGGTAGAAAACTGCGTATAGGCATCAACAGGATGGGGAAGCCTTCCGATTTGGGATAAACCGAACATACTGGTATATTCAAACCTGGTTTTACCGGATTGTCCTTTTTTGGTAGTTACCAGGATCACCCCGCCGGAAGCATTTGATCCATAGATTGCGGAAGCGGCGGCATCTTTTAATACCGACATACTTTCAATATCATTCGGATTCAACGCAGATAACGAGCCCACAACACCATCAATCAATACCAGTACATCCACATTATTTACAGAGCTTGCACCGCGGATCTGGAGTGCATATCCTTCATTCCCGGGAGCACCACCCGTTCTGGTAACCCCCACTCCGGGAATCTTCCCCTGCATTGCCGCTAATGCATCAGGTGCGGATTTGTTTTCAAAGGTTTCTTTTGACACAACAGAAACGGCCCCGGTTAAATTTACTTTTTTCTGTGTGCCATACCCCACCACCACAACAGTCTCTAATCCCGCAACAGTCTGCTCCAATACCACCTCAAATACGGTCTGGTTAGCTACTTTAATCGTTCGGCCCTGATACCCCACAAAGGAAAAAACCAGCTCCACATTATTAACAGAGGGAACCGACAACCGGAACCTTCCATCGGCACCGGTGGTAGTACCCGTTTGCGTGCCTCTAACGGTTACGCTCACCCCTTCCAGCGGGGCTCCATTCTTATCTCTCACCACACCTGATATGTCTCTTAACAGCTCTTCCGAAACCGTTTCTTCCTGTATTGGATTTTTCTTTTTGTTAGCGCTTTCTCCAGTAATAAAAATGGTTCTACCCTGTATGTTGTATTGCAGCGGCTGCCCTTTTAATGTTTCCTGCAGGGCGGTTATAAGAGGGGTATTCCTGAAAGCAACAGAAACAGCCGGTAAGCCCTTGAGATCTTCTTCGCGGTAGAAGAATACATACCCCGTCTGCTGCTTGATAATAACAAAAACTTTCTCTAAGCTGACAGATTCTGCAGCATAAGTAACTGTCTGCGCATTAGATTTCGCTGCCGTCTGCAATATGACAGCGAGCAGTAAAACTGTCGTTAGCTTCATAACTAACAATACCCTGCGTAACCCTGCAGGACCGGTTTTGGTAAAGATTCTCTGCTGCGCCCATCTCCAAAGAAACGGGGGCTTGTAAAGAGATTGAATTTGCATACTTTTACATTGTTTAGGTTAAGTAATAAGCAGTCATGCCCGTTAATCATTAGCCTGAATAAAGCCGGGTAAGGGTCCAATCTTCGCCCGGTTTTTATTTTCAGCCAATCTTTTTATTTTGTGTATTGTTGTTTTCCCTCGTGAAAATCTCACGTTTCTCCTCTCACGCTTCACATAGTATTAGCTTATTCCGGCAAAATGGTGATCTTGTTGCCGCTTTCCATAGTAAAATGAATTCTTGTTGCGCTCAGCCCGTTCAGTACCTGCAACAGGCTCAGGTCTCTTGAAATCTCTCCCTTAAACTTTCCTTTCGGAATATCACCTGCGTAATGCACGTCCAGGTTATACCAGCGTGCCAGTTGCCGCATCACGTCCCGGACATCCGCTCTGTCAAATACAAACAAGCCGTTCTTCCACGCCATTACCTGCTCTACATTTATATCGCTGATTATTTTTATCCCCGATCCGATCTGTGCCTGTTGCCCTGGTTGCAGCAGTCCTTCTTTTTCGCCCTCTTTTACCTTTACAGACCCCTGCAGCAGGGTTACCCGGGTATCGCTCTCATCCTCGTATGTATTTATATTGAACCGGGTGCCCAATACCTGCACCCGCAGATCTCCTTTGCTTACAATAAATGGTTTTGTCCTGTCATGCGCTACTTCAAAATAGGCTTCCCCGGTAATGGATACGGCTCTTTCGTCGCCGATAAAAGCAACCGGGTAGGTGACAGATGAACCTGCGTTCAGCCAAACCTGGCTGCCATCAGACAAAGTCATATTAATCACTTTACTGCCCCGCGGGTTAGTAAGTGTGTTATAGATCAATTCCCGGGCCGAACCACGGTAGGCTATCTGGCCATCATCCAGCCGGATGACCTGCATATTGTCCTGCACCGCCAGTGTTCCATTAACAACGCTGTCTAAATACAGGATTTTACCACCGGCTATGGTAATGGTTGCCCGGTTGGTTTGAGGTGGCTTTACATCTGTAGGAAGTTCAGCAACTTTTACTGTTTCAGGGGGGGCTGATCTGTGAATAGCCGCGTAATATGCCGCTATTCCAATTGCAGTTACAACTGCTGCTGCCACTGCAATCCTTCGCCACCCGGTTCTTTTACCAATAGGTACAAGCTTACCGTTGCTTTCCGGGCTTTCCGCAAAGATCTTCTGCATCAGCTCGCCGGCTTTGGCATCCGTAATATCTTCATCTTCCCCCGTTTGCTGCCAGGCATCTTTGATCACCTGCTTCAGCTCATCCTGTAAGCCTTCCTCCAACGCCATGCCCATTAATTCTTTTCTTTCCCCGGGCGAGATATTATTATCAAGGAAACGCTCGAATAATTCTTTTAATCTGTTCGTCATAAAACGGGTGTTAACGAACAGTAAGAGTAAAAAAAGAAGAGATAGGAGAAGATGAAATCAAAAAATTTCTGAAAAGGTAGAAGGTGTAAGGTTTAGGACCTTCTACCTTACACCTTATTGGTGCCGATGGGGTCTTCACAGCCAGGCAACTATGTGAAGGGTGAGACCCCGGCAAATTATTTTGCACCAGGGTCTCATAGCTGCCCGCAATAGCTTTGAATAAAGGCCCCGCTGCGACTTAAACCTTATTACCTTCATAACCAGCCTTACAACGTCAACCAACCTTATTACCTTATAATTCCCATTTCAGGGTTTTTTGATAGTGCCTTATAAAACTATCATATTCCTCGGCGAAACTTACCGTTTTATGGTGTATCGGTTGGTTGATGATGTACTTACAGACTTTATCAATATCTGTTTTTGAAACCGAAAATGCTGATGCTGAAGACTGCCAGGCGAAACGACCAATACTCAGCTTATTGTTCGAAATGAATTTTGCTGAACTTTCCGTAATGATGTCCACCAGGGTTGCTTCTGAGATCCGTGGAGATCGTGATATAAGGAAATGAACATGATCCGGATTAGCAAAAATGCTGTATAATTTCGAGTCGTTGTTGTTAACAATCCCGGTGATATATTTTTCAATTCTCTCCCGGTGGCATTCCAAAATCAACGGAAGCCTGTTTTGAGTAATAAAAATAAAATGAGTGTAAAGGTTGTAATATTCGATTTTCATGATTAGCTGTTTATATGGTAATAAAGTAATAAGGTTATTTGGTGGTAATCAGAAGCTCTTACTAAGGTAATAAGGTTTGGGAAGACTTCAGGTATTTTAGGCGTACTTTCTATTTCTCCTACCCAGCCATACCGGGTTTGGCAGAACAGGTATTAATTTTAAAAACCTCATTTTTTTGCAGGTAAGGATCGGATCCAAATATTCCTAAAACTTACAGGACTTCGTCCTGACGGGGATCTTCACAGCCGGGCAACTATGTGAAGGGTGAGACCCCGGCAAATTCTGTTGCACCAGGGTCTCATAGCTGCCCGCAATAGCTTTAAATGAAGACCCCGGTGCAACAGAAAGGATAAGCTATATTGTAGGCGCAAGATCAGGTCATTTGCCTAATAAGATAATTGCAGAAATTGGCAGAAGCCTCCCTCGTGAGGATGGAAAAAGCACCAGGGTACAAACAGATAATTGTTCATCATTTATCTATTTCAATCAACTTATTATCATAAACAATAACAGAACTTTTATCTGATAATATGGGCTTAATATTGTTTTCCGGTATATGATTAAAGATTTGAAGAGATGAACTATCCGCTCCTATCTGGGCTTTCAAATCAGTGGAATTACTATTTTTTGTGGAGAGTTTATTTAAAACAACCTCTTTGGAATTTTTAAAATAGACTGCATATTCCCAAATTCCTTTTGCAGAAGATAAATCAATTTTGAGATTATCAATATCCAATCCTTTTACATTATGAAAATAGAAAGCATATGGATTTTTACTATTCCAAACATGAGTATAAAATGCTGTGCCCTTAGGAATCTCGTTCGTTAGGCTTACGTAAATATCCGAAAGAAAGATATTTTCAACATTTTGTTCTGATATCCCTCCGATATAACTGCCGCCGGCATCAGATGCGATTACATTAGAGATTCGTATATTTTGCATAGATAGTGCCGGCTTTACCCCTTTCTTCTCATTGCCCAACCACAAGAAAACCGGCTGGGTGACTTTTTGCATTACAATATTGTCAAACTGAATATTTTCCAGCCTCGTGCCTTCAAAAACCGTAAACGAATAACCTCTGTCAGGCAGGATACTAATCATGTCTATTCCATGATTGGAATTGTACATAGCTAAATTGCTAAAAACACAACTTCTGATAGGAGAATCGCCTTCATATCCTATTCTTACGGCACAAGCCGGGGGAGAACTCAGGATACAATTGGTGACAACAATATTTTCACAGGGTCGCCCCTCTCCTAATTTTCCACTATCACTCTTTATAGCAATAGCATCATCTCCCCCCGATATATTACAGTTTGAGATGGTTACCCGTCGGCAACAATCAATATCAATTCCGTCTGTATTAGGTCCGACGATTGGGTTACGTATTGTTATTCCATCTATTTTTATATCATCACAACCCAAAGGCCAAATGGTAAAACAGGGAGAATTGATAAAGGAAGCATCCCGTATGCTTATAAATTGACAATTCACAAAACCCACTAACCCTACGGGTCTCCATTTTTTAGGTTTTCTCACCCCTTGGGTGAGCATTTCACTTTCCCAAAAAGATTCTCCGTTCCCGTCAATTATACCTCTCCCTGCAATAGAAATATTTTTCACGTTTTCTGCATAAATCAAAAATGTTCCGAAATCTCCATACCGTGGCTTTCCGTTAACTGCCAGTCCTTGCACATCCTTGTAATCCTGTTTGTTTTTGCTTCCGATCAATTTTGCATTAACGTCTACATATAATTCCACGCCGTCTTTAAGAAATAATGTTCCGGAAAGGTAGTGACCAGCGGTGACCTTTACCGTTCCTCCTCCTGCTGCAGAACAGGCATCAATTGTTTGCTGAATAAAAGCGGTGTTTAGCGTTTTTCCATCTCCCCTGGCTCCAAAATCAGACACATACCAAACCCTGTCCCTAGGAGAGATAGTATGCTGAGCCTGAATGATGGAGAGAAAACAGGGACAAATGACAATGAGCAGTAAACTCAGCAAATATTTCATATCATCATTTTTATAAACAGATTTTAAAATCATATTGGGCATGCCCGGGTTTTAATCTTTTTAATATTAAAATGATGAAAGCCCGGACAAACAAAAACTGACGGTTTTTATAAGGACTCTATTACCCCCTGCAACCTGAAACTTGAGACCTGAGACCTGCACCTTTTCCGCCTTCTACCTTATCAGAGCTGATGAATAACAAACACGGCAATTGCATACAGGCTGTAGTTCTGCCGGATCTCTTCCCGGAGAAAAGCCAGGGCGTCAACCATGTGTTTTTTAACGGTAGAGATAGAAATATTGAGCCGTCCGGCAATTTCTTCCTGCTTTAATCCTTCTTCCCGGCTCAGCAAAAAAACCTTACGTTGCTGGGGGGTGAGCCGGTCAACCAGGAGCTGAATATAGGCTGCCACTTCCTTCGACAGGAGTTCCTGTACCGGGCTGTGTGTGTCGCCCTGTTCCTGCCTGCTCAGATGATCCAGGAGCAATGTTTCTTTTGCCAGCCGCCGGAACCCGTGATAAGCGTAATTATGCGCCATCCGGTGCAGATAGGCATTTATATTACCGATAGCAGGAAGGGATTCCCGGACAGACCACAATTTCAAAAAAATATCCTGAATCGTGTCTTCGGCAATTTCCCTCGATGCGGTTATTTTAAAAATATAGCTGAATAATTTTCTGCGATATGCCTGGAACAGTTCCCTGAATGCAGCTTCGCTTCCTGATGCGATCTTCAGCAATAATTCCTGTTCTCTGTTTACAAGCATTTCGGGACTATGAGTTGTTTAATAATATCCAGGCGTAAGCCATGCAATAAATGAAAACCGGCAGAACCGCGAACAAACTGTATGCTGTCCAACATTTCCGCAAGAATTTATTTACTCTCTTTATAGATTTAGCCAAAATACTGACTGCAATTTAGAAAAAAGTATCTTTTAAAGATTTTTCTGCTTCAATGCCGGCTTAATCCATGTATTCAGCTCAAGACCTTCCCATTCTGCCCGCATCGTACTATCATTGATGATAACACGGGGATCCGCTTTCGGGAACTTTTCAGTGTCTTCCCCCACACAAAAGGTGAATCCTAATACCGCTTCTTTAATTTTATTCAGGTCAATCTCTGTCTCCTCTCCCGAATAAATTACATAATCTATCCACGAGGTGTTTTTATCACCACCTGCCTGCCAATAACCTTTAAAGTTGCCAAAGGCTGAATAATAAAGATGTATATTAAATGCTAAATTGTTTAACTCCAACCTGAAAGGGCTGTTCGCTGTTTTTGGAACAACCCAATCTTTAATATCTGCAGAAGGCCCTATCTCAAACCGTAAGCGCAGATCTTTCGCTTTGAATTTCGCGTCTTTAATCTTAAAGTATCCGCTTATATGGCGATCACCTCCATCGGTGACGAAATTAATAGCGGCCAGCAGCTTGTTTCTATCTTGTTTACTATAAAAAATCGCTGAACTGAAATCATAATCGTCATGTAAAAAGCGGGCCCGGATATAACGGGGTTGCCGGGCGCTCCCCCAATATACCAGGAAGGGGCGCCGCTGTGCCCACAAAAGCGACCTGCTGGCGCTGCTGAACGCATATTGGTCAGTTAAATAAGTAGTACCCACAATATTGGGTTCTTCCGCAGTAAATATATCGGTTTCAGTACGGGGGTACTCCGGTTGCAAAAAATAATGCAACAAATTTTCGGGAATGGTATGCTTTATTTTCAGATTGGGAATTTTATCCGTTGCGCCGGCATTGTTCTCAGATTCAACAGGTATATTTATTTTGCCGGCGGATGCCTGGTTAAGCAGAACGTAAAAAGCGGGTTCTATTAATGTGCTGTAAGAGCGGCTGTGTGGTCCGGCCCATTGCCCGCTGGGCCTGTGAAAATGTCTTGCAATCATATCCCAGCCCATATTGTATAAAGCGTCAATCATATCGCTCATCCGTTGATCGGCGATATGCATTTTCATTCTTTGCAACACGTCTAAGGCCACCAGCGTGTAATTGGGACTATTGTATTCTGAAAATCCACCAAGCCGTAAGGTGTAATCGTAAAAATGCTCCATTCTTTTTCCGGCATACGCCTTCATATCAGGGATATCAAATAGATGGGAGCTCATAAAGGTAACATAGGTACCCATTAATGAAATGTTGGTATAGTGAGGTCCCATATCCCGTTTTTGGATAGCACGGGCGGCAAAGATCAGCGATGTTCTGATTTTGTTTTGTAACCCGGGAGGGATCACCGCATGATGCGTCATCAGGATATCCAGGAGATTCACACCGCAAAAATCAGCCCAATTGGGATCAGGAGGCGTTTTCTTTGTAGCCAATGGCTCTTCCAGGTAGTAAGGCCATATCCCGCAGGTTTTGGAAGCACTGACAGTATCCTGCAATGAGATGACCTTTTCTATAATCTTAAAAGCACGTTGCTGCAACTCCCTGCCGCCTGCATCCATCAGCACAATGGCATAAGCCAGTGAGGGTCTTACCGCATGAAATACACCACTATCCGCATCGGTGTGATAATTAAACCCGTTTAATTTTTTGGTGAGCATCGCTTCTTCCGGGTCATATCGCTTTTCTAACTTTTCCAAAGACTTTTGGAGTATCTGTTTGTCACTCGCGGTGAGGCGAACCGCTTCATATTTTATAGCGCTGTCTCTTTTCAAAACAGCATCATCGTTACTTGTGCAGCCTGCCAGGCAAAAGAAAAAGATCACAATAAATAAACAAAACTTCATTTTCACTACTTTGTTGATAAAATGATTATCTATTATATTAACAGATTTGCCCGGATCATAACAACTGTCTTAAAGCCTTTTGTTTCAGGGTTTCATCTTTAATTTATCCAAATCTGAAAGTTTCACTTTAAGTACCTCTACAGACTGTTTTGCATTTCCTGCAAATGCAATTAGCAGGTAGCCGTTATGTTCAATAATATGGGGATAATCTATATGCCTTCCGCCAACAAGGTAGAACATCTTATTAAATACCAGGCCATCATCGCTAACAGAAATTGCCAAAGGATCACGCTTCTCCGGGTTAGGATTTGATACTAATACGTACCGGCCATCCCTGAGGCGCAGCCCGCTGAATTTAGACCTTGCATCCGGAAAATTAGTACGGACAGGTTTACTCCAGTTCCTCCCGTTGTCAATGGAAAAAGCACGATACAAATAACCACTTTTATTGTTATCCCTGAATAATGCCATAAGATTATTATCCGGTAAAACCCACCAATAGGGCTCTTCAGCAGAAAGCTCATCATTGGAACCCCATACAGGAAAGGATTCCCACTCTGTTAAATTTTTATTACCCCCAATAAGAAAATGAGCACCTGTAATTTTATAATCATATTGCCTGCTGGACATCATCCATTCGCCTGTTGGCAATTTTTTGGGAGCAAAATTATTAATCGTATTATCGAAAACAACCCCGATATCTTTCCATTGTGCTTCACCTTTATCCAGGCTGAATGCCCGCAACTGAAGGCTTTTTCCAAAAAAACCGGCCGCTTCATCTAAAGAAGCTAAAGCCAAAAGCTGCCCGTTCCTTATCCAGAACCCACGTGCAATATATCGGAATCCCTTATCCGTCCGCGTACCATAATATGGCGATTCTTTCCCCGATCCGGGAGGTTCAGGCGTAAGGAACCGGGGGGCACTCCAGGTTAATCCATCCTTACTGGTTGCATATTTTACTCTTTGACCAACCCTGTCTTCAACACCCGGTCCATCACTCCACATGATCCAAAACTTTTTATTATAATATACCAGATAATTGTGCTGGTTAACCCCGTTTACTCCGCGAACATCGCTAACAACAGCATGCTTAGCCGGAACACGTGGAAGATTATTAAAGTCTATATCATGTGGGTTTGCCGGTAACCAATCGCCTGTAAGCATTAAAGGAGACCTATTATTTGTTACCGGATCAGGCCATGATACATTATGATTTCCGGATGATGACCCGGCTTCTTCTTTTTGTTGCCCATTTACTGAAATAGCAAATAAAGACAAAATAATAAGACCCCGGGCTTGCCTGCATAAGGAATAAAGAAAGCGCGATAACGGAGTATGCTTAAACATCATGGATAAAATTTTATTTGATTTCACCATATATCCAGGATTTATAAACTTAACCTGCATGAAAGAAGCCTGAACACTTTTTCTTTTACATCGAACTGACCGAATATATAAAGCCATTCCTTATCATTTAATTTCAGAAATTGGCCATTCATTGCATTATAGTAATCTGTAAAGGGTTTTCCTTCAGGGTCTCTTTGTATAAATTGTTCGGTTTTCCAGGTTTTCCCTTCATCAAAACTCCTGCTGAAATGAAGTCCATACAGATCCGGTTCCGGTAATGGGTAGATTTCCCTCGAATACGGAATCCGGCAGGCTTGTAATAAAGAACCATCCGGCAAGGTTAACCCATTAGATGCTGCGCCTGTACCCGGGAGATTTGTCGGTTCGTATGCCAACCAGGACTCGCCGTTGTCGTCACTTTCGGACCGGAAAAACCAGGTATCTTTCGGGCTGTCTTTCACCCGACCAAGTTGCTCTCTGCCCCTTATGATCGAAACCAGTTTACCTCCTTTAGTTAAAAACAAAGTTTGTTCATTAAACCCCGCACTAACATCAGACCGGTCTCTAATATTAAGGTCAGGCTCGTAGGCTACATCACGATATTTCCAGGAAATGCCGTCATCATCGCTGATGAGTACCCCACACCTCCAGTTTTCTCCTTTATTCTTTGCTCCCCAAATGCTGAAAACAAGTCTTCCATCAGCCAACTGAAGACCTCCTTCCATCCATTGCTCTCCTAAAAATGTTCCGCTCGGATATCGGGTGTAATCCCACTTTTCCGATGCAAGCTCTTTTCTGCCAACAATAAGCATAACGTCTCTCCATTGCGGATCTGCAAGCATACCCGATCCTTTTTGACCTTCCGTATATTGCCCGCCTATCGCTAACAAGGAGCCTTTATTGGTAGGTCCAAAGACAGACATCCATAAGGCTTCTTTTTCCCGTTCTTCAGGGTTTATTAATAGCTGCGAAGCAAATAATTCCGGCTTTGACCATGTTCGTCCTGTATCGTCCGATCGTACCCAAAAAGGCTTTTTACCCGTTTCATCATCTTCCACTTTTCCCTCGGTAAAAGTGCCTGCCAGTTCTCCATCTTCTTTAAAAATAAAATGACCGCCTATCGTATTGTACCCGCTGTCTTGCCCGTCATAAAATATTCTATAATCGCTAATGATCAGCGAATCGCGTTTTTCTGACGAATGACAGGCTGCAAAAACAAAAAGACAGAATATATATATCCGTCTGAGTTTTACCCCATAATATCGTTCGTTAAAAGGCGCTGTAAGCATAGGATAAAATTTTATTTAGCTGACAGCTTTTTTATTTCTCCCTCGTTCAATGCCCGGTTATAAAGCCTGACTTCTCTCATGCGACCATTGAAATAATCATTAGGACCAAAACCAATCTTGATGGGTAACTCACTATTCAGATCAAATTTCATTGAAGCGGGAATCGGGGTCTCATTCACTAACCGGCCATTTATAAATAATCTCAAACGACCGGCTGTCTTTATTGCTGCCACATGCTGCCAGCCGGAAGGAACCTCATTAGGGGACATGACAGATCTTCCAGCTTCAAAACCATATATCTTACCCGAAGGAAGCGTGCTGCAGAATACCTTACCATCGTGCTCTGCCATCGTCCATGCCCTCCGGTATTTTACATCCGGCGTTTTATCTAACTGATCCATCCTTAACCAGGTGGTATCTCCTTCATAAGAATATACTTCCCCCAAAGGCAATGTTCCTCCCAGCAGGCGGCCATTATGTACCAGCATACCCATCACTTCCAGCTCCTGTCCCAGCCGTCCTACGTCTTTCCATTGATTAATACCGTCAAAGCGGTATACCCGGCCACTTGCCCAGGTGGCAACGTATAGCTTCCCTTCATACACGGCAAAAGCGTAGGTCTGGGTATTTACTTTTTCCTCCCCCACCTGGCCGCAATCCGTCCAGGTACTGCCGTCATAACGATATACATGTCCCCAATCCCAGCTGGTCGCATACAGGTACCCGTTATAAACGGCCATGTTAATCACCCGTTTACCGTCCGGAACCCCGCAATTAACCCATTTCTTTCCACCCTCATACCGGTAAAAAGAAGCGGGACTTTTCATTGAAGTAGCATACAGCTTTCCATTAAATACAACCATTCCGCCAATACAGTCTACCTCCGGTATCTGTCCGCAATCCTCCCATTTATCCGGGGCTATATAACGAAAGATCCTTCCGCCGGGTTTTGTATTTTCTGATTCCGGCAATGATGAGCCGCCTACCCGGTAACGTCCCGTACCCGCGTACAGGTCGCCGTTGAGTACAGCAAATGCCACCACGCTATTGGAGCTGTCGAGGAAGCCGCAATCAACCCACTTACCGCCTCCCGAATACCGATATACATGACCCCGTTCATTTGCTCCCGCCTCACAGGTGCCTGCATACAAATGCCCTTTATAGTCAATCATTCCAAATGCCAGAAGTGCATTGCCGGGTTTGCCATGATCCACCCATTGGGAAGATATATTATCATCTATACCAAAATCCAGTTGTCGGGAATTGGCAGGATTAGTGGTAGCATCATTACTTTTTAAGCTTAAATGAAATCCCCGCCGCGATGATGGATCATACTGACTGATAATATCCCCGGGCACATCTTTTAAAGTATTATCCGTATATATCCACGCGGCTACACTGAAATCCCCGCTCCCTAATTGCAGCTTAGGATTAGACAGAACCTCGATCCACGTACTATGTCCATCAAAACCACCGGCAGATCCTTTTTTATCCTTAGTACCTCCATCATTGAACTGAACAGTCCCGTGCATTACAGTATTAAGATTATTGCCAGACCTGTCCATGATATCCCCGGACAATTTCCAATATCCTGCCAACCCCCGGGTAAGGCTCATTGTATTTGACTTCTGCACCTGGGCATGGCATGGGGAGCAGGAATACATACCAATAAACAGTAGCATGAAACTGCATGCCTTAAGAGAAGAGATCATTTTTTTCATTTTTAATTGCATGAATAATAAATCAGTCATTCTTCATCCTGTTTTTCCATTTTAACAGGCTGGCGAGAAAAGGCAAACTTTCCCCGTCCGAATTTGAATAAGCGTTATAAATCAGGTCATATACTAATGGATCGGCTTTACTTAAAAACAGGTAATGATATACCTGGAGGAAGTATGCATTCCCGTTTCCTTTTCCTGCTACATCCGCACTGCACAAAAATTCACTTTTACCCAATATGTTATGGGTTAACGTATTTGCAAATCTCTTCAGATCAACCGCATCAAAACCAATACCCATCGTATACCCCGCTTCGACAAAAGAGACGGTCAGTGCGGCATGAGACACATCCTCGGGTCCGGAAAATGGTTTCAAAAACTGCATATTTTCCGAAATACTATCGGATTGTGTCCATCCGGTTGTCGTTACCGGCTCATACCAGTAGTCCCAGATATATGCATTATTTCCGGGATCATACTGAAGACGGTTTTTAAAAAAACGGATCATTTTTGAAGAACGTTCTACATACTCAACTCGCCCCGTAAGTCTAAAAAGAGAAAGCTCTGTAGACACATGTTTAGCCAGAAAATTAAACGGCAGTCCTACATTATCCCAGGGAAAGGATTCTCCTTTCTCTGAACATAAATAATACCCTTCATCCTTATTGGGACCGTTTCGCCATAACCTGGCAGCGGCGTCCTTATATGTTTCTTCAGCAGCAATAATAAAATCAGATGCCACCGGCAGCAAATCCGACAAAGCATCCGTTTTCTTCACGATTTCGGCAAATCGCATCAAAGACTCATATATGATACCCGCATATCCCATAAAAGCAACAGGAACAGGCGTTAACGTGATTTCAAGCGCAGTATCCAATATGCTTCCGGGATATATTTTTGTGGTCCGTAAAAGATGTGATTTTTCAAAATATTTTCCCGGCCTGGCATTAATGGGAGCCATTGGGTCATTTACTATTTTTTCTATATATCGCTGGTCGGAAGGGTCAAGGCTCAGATCGTCAAATATCTCTGTGCGATTTTTCCGGTCATTGAATACTTCCATATTAAACCGTCCATAGGAAGCAGGTCTGATTCTAACCTGTGTTGAATTGTTATAATCAAAAGTTGTAGACCGAAGGCATACTACCTGCCGTCCCTTTTTATCCGTCAGGCACCCCACGGCTACCACAAAATCACCATTTGTTGTCCAGCCCGGCCTGCTTACTCCCGAACCATCTTTTATTCCCCTTCGATCATCCCGGTAAGAAAGCAATCGCTTACCCCGGAAAGCAACCTCTTCTAAATATTTCCTGTTTTGGGTAGCTTCAAAAAGATCCACTAAGGCCTGCAGCGTGTACGACTCTCCCCAGGCCAGGGTTGCAGCATCCGGCGTTTTCTTCCAGCTATCTTCCTTAAAAAAATTGCTATACAGCTCATCAGCCCGCTCCATATTTACTTTCCCGGAACCGGGAAAAGAATCTATGCTCACAACCGGTTTCCGGTAAACCGGCATGGATGCAACCTGCAAACAACAGCAGAATAATAAAAAGATTAATAACGTAAACAACAATAGTACGGTTACCTCTTTAATGCCAGGTAGTTTTCTTCTATACATGTAAGTCATTTTCTATTATTGTGCTATCATTCACAAACCGGTAAATCACCGAAGTGAACATGATCTTCTTTATCTGCCGAAACTATGAAAAATTGTTTACTCTCCGTGATTGGCATTGTATGATGTGCAGGGATGGACCCGGTTCTCCGCAGTCTCAACTCCAGGCTATATTATGTAGGCTGGAGCAAGTGTATGAGTTTGAAGTAATATTCCTTATCCTGGGTGCAGCCTATGCCGGTACGCCGCCACAACCGGAGCAACAAAATCAACATAATATATTGGCCCAATCAGAGCAATGGGGGAACAAGACAGATAAAGCCCGTAATAAAAAACACGAAGTATTTGAACCCTCATTTGATCATAAAGAATGTGTAAGTGCTGATTTTACTGAATAGAAGTTGAATTATATCCATGTCAATCCATACAAGCGGAACCTCACTTATAGTACAGCCGGAAGATTATATACAGCGTTCTGCTAAATATTATACTACAGGTGAACAGGGAGTTTATGTAGTTTGCAACTACATGTCATTGCAAGATGTAGGTTTATGCTCCACAGCGTGCAGCTCACGCACAAAGACCTGGAGCCGAGACGCTGCGGAAAAGCAAAAGACTATTTCCCCTTACCCGCTGAAATATTCTTAAACGCCTGATAAAATCAATAGCTTTTAAAAACAGATCAGATGAAAGGACATTTATTTAACAGAAGACGATTTATTAAAGAGAGTTCAAAAGCCGCGGCAGGCATTGTGCTGCTTCCCTCATTAGCCAATCATACACAGGCCCGTACCCCTCCGCCACGGATCCGGTTTTCCGTTATCGGTATCAACCATGCGCATATTTACGGCATGACGGAAACCATCATAAAAGGTGGCGGCGAGCTGGTATCCGTTTATGCGAAAGAACCTGAGCTGATCGCCACGTTTTTAAAAAAATATCCGCAGGCAAAACCGGCCCGCACGTCTAAAGAAATACTCCGGGACCCTTCCGTCCAATTGGTGCTGAGCGGAAGTATACCGGCAGACCGGGCGCCACTGGGTATAGAAGTGATGCAACATGGCAAGGACTTCCTGGTAGACAAACCCGGCGTCACCACATTGGAACAAATGGCCGAAGTGCGACGCGTGCAGAAAGAAACCCGGCGCTCATATACCATTTTCATTGAGCGGCTGGAAAGCCGCACTATTCCGAAGGCAGGAGCGCTGATTAAAGCGGGAGCAATCGGTAAGGTGATCCAGACCATTGGACTCGGCCCACACCGCATGAACCCGAAAAACCGGCCGCCGTGGTTTTTTGATAAAAAATATTTTGGCGGGATCATCACAGATCTGGGCTCACACCAGTTTGACCAGTTTATTTATTTTACCGGCTCTACACAGGTTGAAATTGTATCGGCCCAGTCCGGCAACCTGAATCACCCGCAATATCCCGCCCTCGAAGATTTTGGAGATGTAATGCTGAAGGGGGACAAGGGAACCGGGTACCTGCGCGTAGACTGGTTTTCGCCCGATGGATTAAAATCATTCGGCGATAGCCGGCTAACGATCCTGGGAACGGAAGGATATATCGAATTGCGTAAAACAACTGATCTCTCCGGGCGACCTGGCGGCGATCATCTTTTCCTGGTGAACCGGGAAGAGAACCGGTATATTGACTGCAGCAAAGAACCCCTGCAATTCAGCGAGCTGTTTATAAATGATATCATCAACCGCACCGAAACGGCCATCACACAGGAAGAGGTTTTTCTTGCGGCAGAACTGGGGGTGAGGGCGCAGGCCGAAGCGAAGGAAATAAAGTTGCTTACGGTCTGACGCTACCGCGTGCCGACCATGAAGGCCGCGGTCGGTACCCGGGCTGCAGAAAAGGACTATCCTTTTGTGAAAGGAGATAAGGGTCCGGGTTGCAGGGTATCCCATAACCTATTCCTATCCCGATCAGGTTTTTTCTCAACGCATATCATTGAGACAAGACCTGTTTCTTCCCCTCCAGTAATTGTGTTTTTCCCACCCACTTTACCACCGGATCTTTTCTTTCTTCCAGGTCTTTATACAAGGCATGACGCAGGGTTCTAAGCGCATTTTTATAAGCCGGATCAGCAATGAGGTTATTCATTTCCCACGGGTCTTTTTGCAGGTCATACAATTCATCCACATCTGTTAAATTCCAAATGTATTTCAACTGGTCGTTCCGGATCATACGCTGTACATACAAGCCAAATTGTTGTCCATTATAATCGCTAAATGCGTACTGCCGCCAATCACCAGGTATCTCCCCTTCCAGCAATGGAATAAGAGAACGCCCCACGCCCTGCATAAATGTAAATCCGGCCATCTGTGGAATGGTGGCTGATAAATCCAACCCGTTGATCACGATCTGATCAGATTGGGTACCAGGTTTTACTACCCCCGGCCATTTAACTACAAGCGGTACCCGAACCTCCTCATCGTACATTACATAATGCTTGTCTATCAACCCGTGACTGCCGGCAGCATCACCATGGTCTGAAGTAAAAATAACAACAGTGTTATCGTCAAGCTCCAGTTCCTTTAGCGCCTTTAAAATCATCCCGATCGCATCATCGGTCTGGCTTATCATTGCATAATAGTGCTGCATATACACAGCCCATTCTTTCCATGTGTATTGCTCTATACCCCAGTTATAAAGCATTTGTCGCTGTATATATGGTTTTCCCTTCATCCTGTCAGGAAAATTTCCCCAGGGTTTTATTGCTGCAGGATCATACATATCCAGGAACTGAGCTACCGGATTTGCCGGGAGATGCGGTTCTATGAATTCAATCCTCAAATGCCAGGGGTTGCCTGCCTGCTTAAGCTTTTTTAACTGGGCGATTGCCTGGTTGGCCAACCAATGTGTATGCGTTTTTTCTAATGGAGCCATATCACGCCCTCCCATCCAGGCATTACCCTCTACTGCAGGAATGGACGCGGGAAGCCGTTGGGATTTACGCCAATCGGCATATTTTTCATCGGCAATATATTCATCAAAACCAAAATCCTGTGGTTTCTTAGTAGGATGCACATGCCATTTTCCAAGATATACCTGCTTATACCCGGCTTTGCGCATATCCGCTGTCCAGGTATGCTCCTCAAAAAAGGCAACAGGCAGGGTAATATCGTAGTTCCATAAGCCTTTGTGCTGAGAAGGCCATTTACCCGACAGTAAAGATTGGCGTGCCGGACAACAAGTTGGAATTGGCGTAAAGGCACGTGTAAATAACATTCCATCGGCAGTTAGTTTATCTAAATTCGGAGTTTTTACCCCTGCATTTACTTTTCCCTGGCAGTCGTACCTGAATTGATCACATCCAATATAAAGGATGTTAGGCTTACCCTGAACCTCAAGGTTTTGTGCGTGTATTAAGGCAGGGGTCCATATAAAAAAGATCAGCAACAAAGCCACCCTCGGCATAATAAACTTGCAAAACTTAAAAAACAGTTTTGTAAATCTGTTGTTCATTTTTTCAGGTTTAGGTCTCTTTTCAAAAATAGCCCAAAAATTTTTAACCCTGCAATATCCGATTGATGATTGAATAAGATATTTCAGATTACCGGGGGACAGGTGTACTTGTAAAACATCGGATATACCTGTATGATTTCGATGCCAACTTACAAAAAAGACCAGATTATATATCTGAACTTTTTATGGGACTGACCAAAAGGTCATTTTGTTCTTCGCAGCCTCAACACCATGCCTATACGTGTAGGTTGGACTATGGGGGAAAAATGCTATAATAGGCAATGGCAACCGATTTATGACACAAAGACTATGGGCTAAGACCACTCACAGAAATACAAATTTAATTTTGCACATGATAGAAACGAATAATTCTATATTACCAAACTGAATATTATTCTATTTCCAATGTAGAATTATTTATTTATATTATAGACTATATTTTTTACTCGACATAGTAAAAACACTTTTCTCAAAGCAGATAATATGTAGTATAACGCAAACTGAAAAGAGCGGTCCTTTCGACCACAAAAGTCTCACTGAGTTTGTATGCCAAGCTTAATTTTTATATGCAGATATTTATTCCTTAAGAAATTACACCACTTACATAGAGTTTCTGATTAAACCATACATATCTTATCTTGCTTAATAGTTTCCTAGTCACTTTTATGATTATTTTCAGAGCCTGACAACTTTGATTCTTGACCGGATGCAGGCAAAAAATTTGTGATATGGGAAACGGACAATAGCAGCAATGTCAATTAAATCATTTTTTTTAAATGATTTTGTGACCACAGTCCGTAATAACACAGATAAGTATAACATAATACGGGAAGTAAAAAGGAAAGTTGTAATCCGATTCTATCTGCTGCCCAACCTTGAAGCGCTGGAACTAATGCAGCACCAAGTATTGCCATAATTAATAATGAAGAACCTTGGCTGGCATGCTTTCCCAATCCTCTAAGTGACAAACTGAAAATATTTGACCACATAATCGAATTAAACAAACCTGCCCCGACAAGTGCCCATACGGCATTCATTCCTTGCGAAAACACTGCAAAAAAAAGTAACCCTATAACTACCAATGCAAAAATAAATAATGTTCGGGCCGACAGGAATCCACCCATTATGAAAAAAATAATATTTAATAGCAGCAATCCCCCGGCGTGTATTGCATCGTAAATGCCCAATACCTTCCATGCTATTATAAAAGCAACCATTAGTATCAAAAAAAAGAGAAAATATTTATAGGTTGATTTAATGCCTGTTGACATTCCTACCGCTCCCATGAAACGGCCGATCATTAATCCACCCCAATACATGGAAACATATTTACTGGCATCTCTTTCTGCTAATCCGGCTATTTCAGGCAACTTGATAAAACTTATCATGAAACTGCCAACACTCACCTCTCCGCCCACATACATAAAAATTGCAACCACGCCCATAATTAAATGTGGATACTTTAATAAGTCAGCACCCTTTGGCACTGCCTTGTCACTTTTAAATTCAGGTATTTTTGCCAGCGTAATAAGAATTGCTATTGCCACAAACAAAAATGCAAATACGAGATACATCCATTCAACTGTATCGATACCAACTACGCTTACATCACTCCCCGCAAACAATATTAATGCCCCGATTGCAGGAGCGATCGTTGTTCCAAGTGAGTTTATCCCCTGGGCAAGGTTCAATCTTCCTGATGCTCCTTTTTCGCTTCCAAGAATAATCACGTATGGATTGGCCGCAATCTGAAGTAATGTAAACCCTGTGCCCATTAAAAACAATGCAGATAAAAACATTGAAAAACTTTCCAGCTTAGCGGCTGGATAAAACATAATACTGGCAACCGTGGCAATAACAACCCCCAAAAGCATACATTTCTTATATCCAACCTTTCCGATGGGATCTCCATATTTTATTGACCAAAAAAAATAAAATAATGATCCTAAAAAATATGCCCCAAAAAATGAAAACTGAACCAATGATGCTTCAAAATAGGAAAGTGTAAAAATCCCTTTAAGATAAGGAATCAGTATATCATTTAATGCTGTAATAAATCCCCAAATAAAAAACAGGACCGCTATAACAATAAATGGGAAAGCAATAGACTGCCGCTCTTTGCCTGCAATGTTCTTTTTTGTATCAATCATAATCTGTCCCATATCCGGAAAATAATAGTATTAAGGATTTCTTTTTCTATCTAATCCTTATTAAAAAAGGTGTAATTCAATGTATCTTACAAGTGAATGAATGATTTTTATATGCACTTCCTGTATCCGGTCAGAATATCCCTGGTGAGAAACCCTGACTTCAACATTGCATAACCGGCCAAGTCTGCCGCCATCCCTTCCTGTTAATCCAACTACTCCAACCCCTTTCTTCCTTGCGCTCTCAGCCGCATTTAAAATATTAGCAGAATTGCCACTCGTACTGATGGCAAGTAAAACATCTCCTGAATTCGCGATCGCATCAATATATCTCGAAAAGATGTACTCCAGACCAAAGTCATTGGCAACGCATGTAATATGTGCTGTGT
This sequence comes from Chitinophagaceae bacterium, assembly GCA_023957155.1. Taxonomy (GTDB): domain Bacteria; phylum Bacteroidota; class Bacteroidia; order Chitinophagales; family Chitinophagaceae; genus Agriterribacter. Next base: position 52,628 of record JAMLHK010000001.1, read on the forward strand.
CTGAAAGCGCAATTGCCGGCAACGATATACGGTCATTCCGAAATCTGCCGCTAAGCTCCTCCGAAAAATGCATAGCATCACACAAAGACCCACCATTTCCACACGAAAATATTTTATTTCCCCGATTGATGGCCGACACCATCAAATCGCCTGCGTTACGAATAGACTCTATATTTTGTAAGTCTGACATGAAGCAATCCAATACCTCTTTTGCTTCTTCAAAATCCTGCCTAATGATATTAACCGGCATGTTATTTCTGTTTTTATCTGGACAATGTATTTATAGCAACTGATAAGGCCGCTATATCTCCAATCTCTTCAGACAATTCTCCGGGTACAACCCTACACACTTTGCGTGCCATAGGCAATGCTTCTCGCATAATAACATTTTCAAGCGAGGAAATGAGTAAATGACCTACCCGTACATAAATACTCCCAATTACAATGCACTCTGGATTAAGAACATCAATAATAATTGAAAGCCCTTTCCCCAGATAAGTGCCGCAGATGTTAAACACTTCCTGTGCAACTACATCTCCATTTTCCGCAGCTTCCGCCACAGACTGAGCTGTAACATGCGCCAGAGAATTAATATCTCCGCAATAAGAAACCTTTTCTCCCATCTGAAATTTTTCCAACGCTTTTAATCGGGCTAACTGAGCTATTCCTCCGCCACTACAAAACCCTTCAAACGACCCTGCCTTACCGTAGCCAACAGGTCCTATATTTTCCAACCGTATGTGGCCTATCTCTCCTGCATTGTCATTTGTACCTGAATACAGTTGACCATTTAAAATTAGTCCCGCTCCTAATCCCGTTCCAAAAGTCAGAAACACCATATTTTTAGTACCCACACCAGCTCCAAAATTCCACTCAGCGAGCGCACATGCATTGGCATCATTTTGAATGCCTACAGGAATACCGTATTTATCATGAAATAACTGAACTATAGGAACCTCATCCCAGCCAGAAAGATTAGGAGGAGATAGTATAACCCCTTTTTCAGCATCGAGCGGGCCACCACAACTAATACCAATTGCCGCCACTTTATCAATACTAATTGCATTATCAGACAAAATCGCCGTTATCCCTTTCTGTAACTTGCCAATCATAGTATAAGGGTCGGGATATTCTTTCGTATTAATTTTCCTTTTACCAAGGATACAAGGCTTCTCATTTTCTGACACGCTTCCCAACACAATTGCGCACTTTGTCCCTCCTATATCTATTCCAATAACTATTTTCATATTTAATCTTATTTTATATTACCGTCAAAAACCCTTTTACAGTTTTGTTGTAACTTATAAAGACTGGCATTTATCTCCCAAATAACCCTTTATATTTGATTGTAAAACAATTCAACAATCGGCTTTTTAGAGGGAGATGCTTCAATAATAAAGTGTTTTACCCCTTCATGCATAAAATGCTTAAACTACAATCCAATAAGGCATAATTGGTATGCTATCTATATTTTATCTTGGCGGGTCATTCCGCGCCCAATCAGAAGGAGTTGATCCCATTACAAATTTCAGCGTGGCTCCATTTTCTATTTCAGCATGACGTAGCCACGCCCTATTTAAAGGCTGGTTATTCAATGTTGCAGATTGAACATAAATATTTTCATCAGAAATATTTTCAGCTTCAATAATCAGTTTTTTTCCATTTTCTCTCGTTAATGTAACAGACGGACATAAGGGGCCACTTATAAGATATATGTCCTGACCGGCTACGGGGAATAAACCAAGATTGGCAAAAACATACCATGACCCCATTGCTCCACTATCCTCATCACCGGGGAAACCTTCCGGAGAATATTTTTTGCAATTGTCTTTCACCCAGTAAGCTGTCAGGTCGGGTCTTCCGGCATAAATAAAACTATAAGGAATTAAGAATGAAGGTTCATTTTCCATTTCTATTAAATTATTCTTCATGGCAAACTGAAGCCGCTCTACGTACTTATCTTCTCCACCCATAAGGTTTATGAGCTTCTCCATTTCATGTGGCACATTATAACTGTACACCCAGGAACTGCCTTCGTAAAAACTCCTGTCAAATTTTCCAGGGCTATTCACAATAAAATCTTCTGTAGGTGTATATTTTAACCAATTGCCGTTTTGGTTTTTTGGATTTATAAAACCCTGATAGCCGAAACTTTTTAAAGTGTCATTCCAAAGCGCTACCCATTTTTTTGAACGGTTTAAATATCTTTTATAATCAGCTTTTTTATTCAAGCCTTTTGCCATTTGAGCCACACAAAAATCATTGTATGCAAATTCCATAGTTCTAGAGCCATCAAAAGCATATTCATAAGTACGAAAAGGGATCCACCCCCTATCATTAATCAGATAAGCATTGGTTCTCATTTTTTCCGCTTGAAACTTTACAACTTCATACGCTTTTTGCCAATCTATTCCTTTTACTTTTTTTATGAAGGCATCTGCTATGACGTTATCCACATTATCTCCTCCCTGATTGTGAAAATAGTAAGGTAGTTCAACCTCTGTCCATTGATAAACCCTGTCGTTTCCGGCCAAAAAGGCATCGTATACCTGCCCGTTATGTTTATACCTATCAATAAATGCCAGCACATTATCTCTAACTACCTGTTCGTTTATAAGCGTATGTAAAGGAAATACTGTTTTCCATGTATCCCATATGCAGTTATGGTCATCCCAGTAAGGCAGCTCAGACTCCCAATGTGGGTTGTCTTTGGTACGGTTGCGTGGCATACGCATTGCCTGGTATAAACTGGAATAAAACATCTTCATCTTTTCTCCTTCCACACCTTTTAGGTCGATACGACCTAACCGGTTATTCCATTTTTCCGCCGCCTCCTTCTTCACCCAATCCATATTCCATCCCGGAATCTCCCGTGTTAAAAAAACTGAAGCATTTGCTATACTTTTGAACGATACCGCAATTTTCGCCTGGATCAACTCTCCGTCGTCAGTATTAAATCCAACAAAGGCGCCAATTCGTTGTGCTTTTGTTTCAACCATTTCGTCTCTACGCTCAAAATTTACAACTCCATCCTTACAAGTTCCATACGTGTGAAACGGTTTGTTGAATTCCAAAACAAAGTGAACTTTAAAAGGTTCGGCCGACCAGCCTCCCCAGTAGCTTCCCCAGCCGATAATCTTCCTTCCTGTTATGTCGATAGTTACCGCTCCCTGTTCTGCATACCCACCCCTGTTTATTCCCTTACCACGGTGCGTTATGTCGCCGGGAATAGTATGAGCCAGGTCAATTAATACAAAAGAACTATCTGATTTTGGAAAATTAAAATTGTACAAAACGGCATTCTCCGAAGGGCTGAACTCACATAGAATATTGTAGTCTGTTAAACGAACTTTATAATAATTTATATAAGCTTCTTCTTCCGCTTTGTTTGAGTCGTGCCCTTCTTTCAGAACGTTTAATCCGATTTGAGGAGATATTAAAAACTGTCCGTATTTACCCGGACCTCCGGCACCTGTAAGATGTAGCTGGCTAAAACCTCTTATTTTTTCATTTATATTGTATCCGTCGGTACGCCCTTCCGGAGTGTCCGGGCTTGGATTCACGGAGCCAAACGGCAGTTGAGGCCCAAGTACACAATTTCCCTTTCCAATTACCCCCATCCAGGGATCTGCATATTTTACATAATCCTGAGCCGGAACTTCAAAAATAATAATAATTGTTATAAAGAATAAAATAATACTTTTCATTATAGATATGCTTTCTTCAAATTAATAATGCCTTTATGCTAATCTTCATTTATTGCTATCTGAATTATCTAAGCAGCAACAAAGCAGGCTATAGCAGTAATATCAATGCCACAACTATTAAGGGATGTGATTCTATTGTTTTGTTTCAAACAGCGAGGTTTTAATAACCATCGTTTTGAGTTATGAGCTTAGGATTTTGATCAATAACATTTTGAGGGACAGGAAGTAATAATTGCCACGCTTCAATTGTTTTACCTTTTGCTTCTTCTAATATATCAATAGCTCTGTTTGTTCTTTTCAGGTCAAACCAGCGATGAAACTCTAAAGCCAGTTCTACTCTTCTTTCATGTTCAATGCCCAAATTCAATGTCGGATATTTATCGATCGGATACGCAGCAGAACCCCATTCAGGCATTCCGGCTCTTCTTCGAACCTCATTGAAATAGGCTTCATCTCCTGTAGCTTCAGCATACAGAAGTAGTATATCAGAATATCGGAAAGCAATAAAATTATTTTCACTACGGTAAGACGGGCTAATATAAAGCGAGCTGTTATCTGTCCACTTATTGGGAAACAAGGCGTCAACCCATATCCCAGAAGTTTCGTAATACCCATTGCTGATAGAAATATTTCTTCGCTCATCTCCCGGTTCATATTCATCCCACAGATTTTCAGTAACCTGGTTCATTCCTCCTCCATGATTCATTGTATTTTCGAAAGGGGAGAAGCTTTGCCAATAGTTGCTGGCAGGAGTATTGGTACCTCGAATATATTGAACTTCGAAAAGCGCTTCCTTACTATTTTCATGCTTTAGATCCCATAATTGGGAATATTCCGGAAGTAATTCATATTCTTTTGAATCAATTACTTTTTTCAGGTATGTTACAGCATTACTTTTTTCGCCCAGGGTGAGATATACTTCACCCAGTAATCCGCCTGCGGCTCCTTTTGTAGCTTGTCCTATACGACTTTGCGCAGAACGTAGGGGCAGATTGTCCTCTGCAAATATCAAATCGTCAACTATCTGAGCATATACCTCTGTTGTAGAAGTACGTCCGATATTATAACTTTCTTTTGCCGTAACCGGAGCTGTAAGTAAAGGTATATCACCCCAGAAACGAACCATATCAAAGTAATACCAAGCACGCAAAAATCTCATTTCTGCTTCATATCCGATTTTCAGGTCAACTGTAAGAGAAGATTCACCTAGTTTTTTTATAACAGTATTTATTATATAAAGTGAATTATAATAGTCGTTCCAAAACTCTTCCACATAGATATTGTCAGACAACAAAGTATTGTTTTTAAATTGAAATTTATGAGTAGTGTTACCAGATACATGAAACAAGGTACAGTCGTCAGACATTTGCTCAGCATAAGCAAGAGGACCTACAGGACCATATATAGTATAAAGTGTTTGATACGCGGCATTCACAGCCAATTCAAAATCTTCTTCGCTCTCAAAAAAATCTTTCTCATTCATATCCGCAATCGGAGACTGCTCCAAAAAATCCTTAGAACATGATAAAAATAACAGAAATACTATAATTGCTATATAATTGGATATTTTCATGTTTTTTAATTTTGAAAGATTATAAATTTACTCGTAGCCCTAATGTTATAGTCCTTGGCATAGGAGACGCCCCATAATCATTACCTATATTAATACCAGAAGAATACACGCTGTTTTCCGGATCAAATCCAATATAGGATGTAAAAACAAATAGGTTTTCCGCACTTAGATACAACCTCGCTGAAGAAAAGGCGCTCCATGAAAACAACTTTGACGGTATATTATATCCTATCTGAACATTTCGAATCCGAAGAAAAGAGCCATCCTCAACCCAATAAGTAGAAAAAGCGGTTTGCAACCCATTGTAATTGACCATAGGTTTAAATATTTTTCCATCCCCCGGATCGCTCTCAGATTTCCAATAATTATTTACAATAGCATATTGATTTCTTCCGCCATTATAAAATTTTGAAAACCTGGTCTGGCTGTTCATGATTTCATTTCCATATTGTCCCTGAAGCGTAATGCTAAAATCAAAATTTTTATAACTCAGGGTGTTTGTCAAACCGAAAATAAAATCTGGTTGAGCATTCCCAATAACAGTACGATCATTCTCGTCAATTATTTTATCTCCATTCACATCTCTTATTTTAGGATCTCCGGGTGTTGTTGCAGAAGTATGAGGATAATTATTAACTTCTTCCTGATTCATAAATACTCCGTCAAAAATGTATCCGTAAAAATTAGCAATTGGTTGACCAATTTCTGTTTTAGTCGTTCCCCAGTTATTTATATATATAGGCGAACCGTCATTACCCAATTTCAACACTTTGCTTCTGTTTAAGGAAATATTAAAGTCTGTATTCCACTTAAAACTCTGATTTATATTTTTAGTGGATATCAGCACTTCAACTCCCTGATTTTTGACCTTTCCTATATTAGTTAATTGCTGAGTAAATCCAGTTATTGAGGGTACAGGTACATTCAATAACATATCTCTTGTTATAGAATGATAATAATCCAATTCTATATACACCCTACTATCAAATAAACCCATATCAACTCCTAAATCCCATTGTCCGGTTTTTTCCCATTTTAAATCCGGATTCGAAATAGATCCAATATACAGGCCAGAAGATGCATTTTCTCCCCAGGCATATTGTGTCTGGTTTAACAATCCGATAGAACCGTAATTATCTATTTGATTATTCCCCGTAACTCCATAGCTTAATCTCAGTTTAAGATTATTCATTTTGGAAGAATGATAAAAATCTTCCTGAGATATTTTCCATGCAACTGAGGCAGATGGGAAATATCCCCACCTGGTATTACTGCCAAACCTGGAACTGCCATCTCTTCTTAACGTTGTTGTTAGCAAATATTTACTATCGTATGAATAATTTATTCTTCCTATATAGGATAGTAAAGCCCATTGAGAAGCTTCTGCAGAAAATTTAGATATGGTTTTGGCTGCATTTAGTGTATGAACTTTATCGTTGGGAAAATCTGTTGCAGTAATGCTGTTGCCATTAGCATAATTCTTCTGTGCAGAGTATCCGACAAAGGCATTAATTGAATGACTTCCTACATGCTTTTTGTACGAAATAGTATTTTCCGAAATCCAGTTATACTGATAATTGTCGGAATAACTTCCCCTTGCAGGAGGGTTCTGATTCCATCCATACCCGGCCAGGTTATACTGATACAAATCAAACTGTGAGTTGTAAATCTTCGCACTGAAATTAGTTCTGAAAGAAAAATCATCAAGAAAGTCCCACTTCAAATATACGGTTGACAGAGAATTAAACGATTTCATCTTTCTCTCCATCTGGCGGGTAAGTACATAAGAATGAAAGAAATTAAGCCCGTACGGAACGAAACGATTCCATTCCGAATTGGGATCATAAGGTCCGATATTCCCATTCTCATTATACACTGGGAATATTGGCACATTTTGTAAAGCAGCACTTACCGCACCATCTTTACCAACAGTATGGTAGCCTAATCCTGTCGCAACATTAGGAACTTCATTTATTTTTGTTAACAACACATTGGCTCCCACAGATAATTTGGGTATGATTTCGTGATTAATGTTTGAGCGAAGGGAAAAACGATTGAAATTGTTATTATCAATTATTCCTTTTTCGGAGAAAACACCGGCAGACAACGAAAAACTTGTCTTCTCATTACCGCCATCTACACTCAGTGTAGCATTATTTGTTACTCCTGTTCTGAATACAACATCTTGCCAGTCTGTATTCTCAAACTGAGCCGGGTTTTCCAGAAATTCCGGGGGAATTCGAAAATTAGAAGGTCGTACACTGTTCGGGTCACTAATATTACCTCCTGCCAATATCCAGGAATTGTTGCGGGCGTCAATATAAAAATTGATGTATTCCTGAGAATCCATCATATCAATATGACGACTCACCTTTGACATTCCTCTCTCATAGTTAAAATCAACTCTGGTCTTCCCTTTCTTTCCGGATTTTGTGGTAATAATAACCACACCATTTGATCCTCTTGAACCATAAATGGCTGCAGAAGAAGCATCTTTTAAAATTTCTATCGATTCAACATCTGAAGGGTTGATAATATTCAAATCCGTATTTTCCAGGGGTATTCCATCAATTACATATAATGGGTTGGTTCCCGCGGTAATAGATGCAATTCCCCTAACCCTAACCGTTGGCGAAAAACCTGCAGCTCCATCTGTCTGTAAAATTTGGATGCCCGCAGCCTTACCAGCCAAAGATTGCATCACATTTGTCTTAGATCTGTCTTTAATATCTTTTGCTGTGATCTTTGTTATAGCACTTGTTAAATCACTTTTTTTTGCAGTTCCGTATCCAATTGCAACAACTTCTTCAAAGCCAACGATATCAGTTTCCATTATCACCTTAATAAAGTTTTGGTTTTTAACGGATACTTGCTGTGTCTGCATTCCCACAAAAGAAAAAACCAGTTCCACGTTGGCTGAAGGTACAGACAGCAGAAACCGCCCGTCAGCATTAGTAGTCGTGCCGATTTGCGTACTTTTAACGGTTACGCTCACCCCTTCCAATGGTTCTTTGTTTGTATTGGTCACCCTGCCGCTCAGGCTGATGTCTGCCGGAGGTGGTGGCACAAGGGTTACATCATGTATTCCCGTTTCTACTGATGCCGCCTTTACTACGATCAATTGCTTATCTATCGTATACGTTAAGGACTGATCCCGCAGGCATTCGCTCATTACATCGTCAATACTTGCATCTTTTATGGTAAAAGACACCGGCCTCGTTTTTTTCAGAACCCCTTCATCCCACAGGAAGGAGTAGCCGGTTTGTTTTTTGATTTGATTAAAGACCTGTTTTAGTGTACTGTTCTTCACAGAAAGACTGATCTGTTGAGAGTAGACCCGGGCACTCACCTGTATACAGAGTGCAAAAAGCAGGATGATGGTCAACTTCATAATTAACAGTGTTTTGGAGAATACCTTCCCCCATGGCGAAGGAAGCCACGGAAGGTCACAAAAGAAAATTTGCATACTTTTGTACAGTTTTGGGTTAATGAATAAACAGTTCAGACAATTGTTTTTACCTGACTCAATTCCTGCCGGATCCCGGAGCGAACGGGGTCTGGCTTTTTAATTGGCCGGGGGTTATGGTTCTTTAGTTTAATTTCATGTTTGTATATTATTATAAAACGATAACTATTCACCAGGGTTGTCAGGTTGCAAGGTTTAGGGCACGTAGACGTTTGTCATTTCATGACGTTACACTATCAGCAGAACCCTAAACTATAAACTTCCAAACTATAAACTATTCCGTCCCCACAATCACTTTTCCTCCCTCAAGCCGGCAGTTCACCTCGTTTTCCCTGAGCGCTTCCAACATTCTCGACAGCGGAATGTCCCTGCTGATGCTACCGCCAAATGCCTTGTTTGCGATTTTTGTTTTATAAATTACTTCTACATTATACCAACGGCTTATCTGGTTCATCAGGCTCGTCAACCGGGTACCATCCAATACAAACTGTCCGTTCAGCCACGCTATCACATCCCCGGTATCCGTATCGTCAGCAATGCTTATTTTCCCTTCGCTGCGGGTAATCACCGCCTGCTGACCGGGTGCCAGCAAAGCAGACTGCCCATTGTGCTTTACGGATACCCTTCCTTCCAGCAGGGTTACCCTTAAAGAAGGCTCATCCTGATAGGTATTGATGTTGAAGCGGGTACCCAATACCGTTACTTCCGTGTTTTCTTTTATCACAATAAAAGGCTGCTTCGCATTATGCGCTACTTCTAAATAGGCTTCTCCTGTTATCTCCACCTTTCTTTCTTTCCCTGAAAAATAAGTAGGATATCTAAGCGTGCTTTCCGAATTCAGCCACACTTTCGTGCCGTCTGAAAGTGTAATACCCACTATTTTACTGCCCCGGGGGTTCTCCAGCATATTGAACAAAGGAGCTTCTCCCGCTCCGGCTCCCTCTACTTTATAAGCAATTTCCCCGTCTGCTGATTTTACCAGGCGCACCTGCCCCTGTGTGGCCATTACACCGTTATGTGCACTGTCTAATATTATCTTCTCGCCGCTGGCAAGGGTAAGCACCGCGTTGTTAGCTGACGGAGCAGCAACATCAGCCGCCTGTGCAAGTGCCTCTTCATGAGAAGGATAAGAATGGGTTGAGGTCCGGTATACCCAATAGCTGCCGATCAGCAAAAGCACAGAGGCTGCCACACTCCAGTATAGCCTGCGTCTGAACGCGGGTTGATCCCTTTCCTGTTCCCGCATGCCTGCACGAAGCTTCTGACTGCCCTTTTCCTGGTCAATCTCTAAGAAAGCATTGAACTCCCGTGTCAGTTGTATGTCATCAGTCAGTTCAACAAATAAACTTTCATTTTCAGGCGATTCCTCTCTCCATGCATTCAACCATCCTCTTTCTTCCTCTGTTAGTTCACCTTTCAGATATTTTATTATCAATGCTTCGATACCGGTGTAATGATCAGGCTTCATGCAAAAATGGTTATAGCAAAAAACGATATAAGTCCTCTCTATTTATTCCTCTCTATGTTAAAACGGGGGATAGTGGGTTTTGTCAAAAAGAAAAACTGACTTTCTTTGAAAATGCGGCTATCGTTAGGTGAATAGTGAAACGACAAACGGGAGAAAATACAGGTTACAAGGGCGCAAGGGTGTAAGATACATGAAATTTTCCCTGAAACCTGCAACCTGTGACATGAAACCTGTGACTTGTAACTTGCAACCTGTGATCTGCACCCCGCCTGCCCTGATCTATATAATCCCCATGATACAATGGATCATTCTTTTTACCAGCGCAGTGCGTAATAGCTGGATGGCGCGTGATTTTTGTGAGGTGACGTTCGAAACGGAAATATTCAGCTCATCAGCAATGTCCCTGCTTTTTAAACCCCGTATTACACTGAGCTTAAAAACATTCCTGCACTGGTGGGGCAGCTTTTCCATTTCTTCATAAATATGCCGGAGCATTTCGGCGCGGGTTGTTTCCATATCTGTATTCTGCTCAACCGGATCAGCTAAAACCTGAAGCTCTTTCTGCATATCGCGGATCTTTCTTTCCGCTCTTAAATGATCCACGCAGGCATTTCTCGTTGTGAGGTACAGGAAACCCTTTATATTCTGTACACTCTCCATCTTTTCCCTGTTATTCCAGAGTTTGGAGAAACTTTCGATAACGATATCTTCCGCTTCTTCCTGGTTCTTAAGGATGCGCATCGCAAAAAAAACCAGTGCCCGGTAATATTGGGTAAATAACCCGTCAAGCGCCTGTTGCTGTCCATTGTTCAGGCTGAACACAATATTAGTATGGTTGCTGGATGATGTCATCTATCAAAACGGCAAGGTCTCTTTTCAAAAATAGGCCAAAAATTTTTAACCCTGCAATATCTGATTGATGATTGAATAAGGTATTTCAGATTACCGGAGCAGGGGCGCCTGTAAAACACGGGATATACCCGTACAAAAAAGGCCAGGTTAAATGCCTGTCCTTTTTATGGGACTGATCAAAAAGTCCTTATCTGACATTGCCGCTACAGCACCCTTATTTTTTTAGTGATTTAAGTTTATATCAGGAAACAAAAGAGTCATCAAAAAATATGTTGAATTTTTAATGATTTTTTTTCGGGGCAGAATGTTCCTGCTTATATCCATACCGGTTATTTTGCTATCTGTATCTCAAGCCAGTCAAGGTATTTTTCATTAGATATTGTAATAAAATAAGGGTATTTTAATGGTATTGTTTTGCCGTGCGCTCCAGTTCAGTCTTTACGGTCTGACGCTACCGCGTACCGACCGTAAAGACCGCGGTCGGTACCGAAGGTCAGACCGCAGAAAGGAATAGACAAAGAGGCGAGTCTTTTTTTACAGAAAAGATACCGCCGGCAGGGAAAGCATTTATTTGGATATTTCCTGTTGTATGCCTTTTAAATGGTCTAAAGCCGATTTAACTTCTTCCGTATTGTTCTTCACGTTGCGCTCATCTTCAATATATACGAATCCTTTAAAACGCTGTCTTTTCAATTCTTTGATCACTAAACGATAATCAATAATACCCTCATTAACGTTAGTCCATTTCGTATTCCTGCTATCAGCCGCTTCCACATTTTTGGCATGTATACTTATAATGTGTCCTTTTAATTTTTTAAGATTGTCTACCGGATCCATATTACTCCTTGCCCAATGCCCCAGATCCGCACAAACCCCGATATGGCGCTTGCCTTTTAAAATAGACAGCACATAAGACGGGTCCCAATACTGGCTTTCATTCTTAGCATGATTATGAATGGCTAACCGTAATTTATATTTCCCCGCTAAATGATCTATGAAATCCAGGTCTTCCTCTTTAGGTTCACCCACCAGGAACTTCAGGTGCAGCTTACTCCCGATATCAAAATACTTTTCCCATTCCAGCCTCGATCCGGCACCTGCATATAATGAAACCATTTCTATATTGAGGTCCCGAAGCAGCTTATTCATCTTTTCAATTTGAGCATCGGAAAGCTCAAGTATCTGCACATTATCAAAATCACTGCCTAATTTTTGAAACGAAAATCCCTCAACATATTTAGCGCCAACTTTGTTAGCTTCACTTAAAGACGCTTTAAAGGAAGCTCCCTTAAAAGAATATAACGCCACTCCCGGCTTCCAGGATGAAGAAATTTTAGAAGCTGAACGGGTTTGGGAACTTACCGCTATCGAACACAACAGCAATGTAGATATAACGCTGACAATTATCATCTTTTTCATGCCGCTATATTACGTTATTCGCCCTGAATGTGATAAAAAATTATGGCTTCCTGCTCAATTGACCCCTTGCAGGGGCTGCTTTGCTAAAGGGTCTTTTATATCATTCATGTGTGCCAGAAGCCGCTTAATTAATTGTTGTTTCTGCATCGCAATTTCAGGATCCCGGGAATTATACAGGTTGTATTGTTCCTTCTGATCCTTCTTTAAATAGTAGAGTTCATTTAATTTTTTAGGAGAAAAATCCAATACCAATTTCCATTCTGTTGTCCGAAGTGATCTTAAATTGACGTATTCCGCATAGCACTCATCATTCCATGCTGTAGTGTGATCACCTTTCAGCAACGGCACGATACTACGACCTCTTATCGTCAAACCCGGTGCAGGCTTTGTAGCCGACATTTCCATGATCGTTGGAAACCAGTCCACAAAGCTGACCGTTTCTTCTATCCTGGTGGATGGCGTAATCACCCCCGGCCATTTAATAAGACAAGGAACGTTCAAACTATAATCATATAGATTCCATCTGGTATCACCGTATATTCCATCGGGATCTTTACCGTCTTTCGTTAACCACCATCCGTTCCCCTTATGCCAAAGACTGTGCTGTCCCATCATATAACCATGATCAGAAGTAAAAATAACAATCGTATTTTCAGTAAGCGACAGCCCTTCCAGGAAATCCATCAATCTGCCCACGTTTCGATCTACAGCATGCACACTCGAATAATATTCTTTTGCCATGCGGATATTCAGAGGGGTGTCCAGGTTGGGTGCATCCGGCTCCAGCAGTTGAATGTTCATAGTATCCCAACGGGCCTTATCAATGTCCCGCAACGGTAACCATGACCGGCCTTTATAATCAGGCTTCATTCCTTCGGGAAAATCTGTATTGGCATGAGGAGCCCAAAAATGCAGCGACAACAGAAAGGGTTTCCCGGTAATGGCAGGATTTGCCTCCAGCAGATATTTCATAGCATAGTCTGTCAATAAATCAGGCGTATAAGCCCCGGCTGCAATTTCCGGTTTGCCATCAATCACTATTTTCGGAGACATAGACCTGAGTCCGCCGTGCGGAAAGCCGGTAAAATGATCATACCCCCTTTTTGTAGGCAGGTATTCGGGTTTATATTCTCCCAGGTGCCATTTGCCTACCAGGATCGTGGTGTACCCATTGGAACGCAGTAATTCGGGAAAGGTCTTCAGGTTGAGAGATAACCCTCCCGGTTTACCCTGACCAATCAGATCAGGAACACCATTCTCACTTGGATACCGTCCCGAAATAAGTGTTGCTCTTGAAGGGCTGCAAACCGGTGCATTGGCAAAGCAATGGTTTAAGATCGCTCCTTCCTGCGCCAGTTTATCCAATGCCGGCGTAAAAGCATTGGGAGATTTATTAATGCCAAGCGTCCACGGACCCATATCATCAGCAACAATAAAAATGATATTGGGTTGTCCATGCCCACCTTTATTTTGAGCATAAAGATGCATCTCGATCATGAGCAACAAACTTAAAGCCGGAATGATCCTTAAAAAGGTAAACATATTATCATTTTTCCATTGTTAATAGCAGACATCAAATAAAGATACTCAATTATACCCTTCATGCTGCTCTAAAATGGCGTTGGAATTTGCATCAATCCCATTAAGCTTTACGGTCTGACGCGACTGCGTACCGACTGTAAAGACCGCGGTCGGCACCGAAGGTCAGACCGCTGAAAAAGAATACAAGAAATAATCACACAGGTTCAAAGTAACGATTGGCACTAACTTAACTGATCTATTTATTCCGTGTAGCCTAACGGTCTGACGCTAACGCGTGCCGACCGTAAAGACCGCGGCCGGTACCGAAGATCAAACCGCTGAAAAAGAATACCAAAAAATAAAGACAACAAAACTGCAACACGCAACAAAAGAAAATGCGGATAATGACAGCTACTTAAAATGTAATGGTCAGCCCGCCATCCACTGTAATAACAGAGCCGGTAATATAAGAGGCATCCGGACCGGCAAGGAAATACGCCACGCCTGCTATTTCTTCCGGTTTCCCCGCACGCTTCAGCGGCAAATGATCATATTTTATATAGTTGTCGTAAAACCATTCCGTAGTCAGCTCATTTTCCCCGTTCTCTTTTACTGACATCGGCGTATCAATAAAGCCCGGAGCAATGGTATTGGCCAATATATTTTGGGGCGCCAGCTCCAGCGCAAGCGACCGGGTGAACTGGGTGATCGCGGCCTTAGCCATTCCATAAGCTGAGCTGCCTTTTTCCACCCGGGAGTAATGTATAGAGGTAATCTGTATAATGCGCCCGCCATCTCGCATCAGCGGCACCAAGGTTCTGCAGCTCCTGACCGTACCATACAGCATTATCTCCAGTGCATTATTCCACGCGTTAAAATCCTTGTCAAGCACATCAAAATGTTCCGAAATACCTATGCTGTTAACCAACGCATCAAAATGATGTATACCCTGCGCCTGTAACTGCTTTGTAAGGTTTAAATAATGGGCATCATTTCTCACATCTAACTCTACGGATATATGCCCTTCTCCGTCTAAAGTATTTCTGACGCATTCTAACTGGTGCAGATCAGGAGAGGCGATTACTACCAGCCATCCCTCTTTTGCAAAACGTTGGGCGGTAGCTTTGCCTATGCCAGACGAACCGCCAAGCACAATAGCAATTTTTCGTGTTTTCTTTTCCATCAGTAAGTGGCCCTCCCGCCGGATATATCGTAAACAAATCCTGTTGAAAAGCTGTTTTCGGGCGATACAATAAATGAGGCCATGGCCGCTACTTCTTCCACGGTGCCCAGGCGCCCCATCGGGATCTTAGCGGTCATATAGGCAAGTTGTTCAGGTGCGGTATCTTCATTCATTGCCGTTTTGATGACCGCCGGTGCCAACCCGTTTACCGTTATACTCTTCGTAGCAAACTCTTTTCCCAAACCTTTCACCAGACCTATTACTCCGGCTTTTGTTGCCGAGTACCCCGCCATAAAAGGATTGCCCTCCTTGCCTGCAATAGAAGCAATCAACAGCACCCTGCCATACCCGTGCTTTGCCATTGCCTGCAAGGCATATTTCGACATCAGGAAAGCGCCGCGCAGGTTCACCCGGTATACTTTGTCGAAATCATCTACCGAATAATCAAGTATCGAAGTATTGGTTGCTCCCACTATTCCTGCTGAATTTACCATGATATCAATGTGCCCGAAATGAGCTGCTACTTCCCCAAATACAGCGGCAACGTCCTGCTCATTGGAAATGTCTACCGTAAACCCACGGGCTTCGCAGCCCGCTTCCTGCAGTTCAGCAACAACGGCCCCGAGTTTACCGGTATCGTTGTCGTATATCGCCAGCTTTGCGCCTTCAGCGCCTAAACGCATAGCGATGGCCTTACCTAAACCATCCGCTCCTCCTGAAATAACGGCAACCTGGTTGTTAAATTTTCCTGTCATATTGTTCATTTGTTTTTCCTGTCTGTATGATTCAGCACAAATTCCATTGCCTCATAAGCATCCTTGTAATTGGTTTCATGTCCGCCTGTTTCATCAACATTCAGCAGAATTTGGCGACCCAATACCTGCAACACTCTGGCCAACCGTATTACGCTCTCCGGAGGCACAACCGAATCCTGCCTGCCTACAGTAAAGGCGATGGGCATATTCAGTTTCTCGGGCCAATATTCAGCACTTCGTTTTTTATATTCCATAGGGATTGTTTGTTTATCCCCTCCAAATGACGCTGCAATAGCATCCTGAAATTTTCCATATTCAAAATGATTAGCCAGTCCATTCATTGACACTACTCCGTCAATTAACCCGGGATGTATAGCTGCAAAAGTAAGGGCAGCCGTACCTCCCATAGAGCCTCCCACCAGGAATACCCGGTTAATGCGATACTTCCATTGGAGTTCCTGGATTATCTGCACCATATCCTTTTCCGCCGCAGGTCCCATCCAGGAGGTTTTAGCCCGGTAGTCGGGAGAAACAGCTATCATCTCATGCCGGGCTGCAAAGTCTCTGAAAGATGCACATTCACTCCTTTTATCTTTTGCAAACTGCCAGCGGTCTGAACCATGACCGTGCAATCCAATGAGTAAATCATACTCCTTTTCTTTATCAAAGCCTTCGGGTAATATTTCTACATAGTATTGCGTGGTTCCATCCAACCCTGATACAAAGGCCACATCATTCAAATCGCCCGGCAAGCTTTGTGCTGTGCCAGCCAAACAAAACAGGAATGTTAAGTATAAGAATATAATGTACCGTAAATACTTCATTGTATCACTAAGTTTAAAGATCCGGCGTTGAATAAATTCGTTGCCCTTTTATGAAGATCTCAGTGTCAACCAAATACTGATTCAAAGCCTCTACATTTACCTCAATACCCAATCCGGGCTTTTCCGGAACCGCCACCTCACCATTATCATTGAGAGAAATATGATTGGAAGTAATATCCAGCGCAAGCTGCTTCGGCTCCACCGGGTACTCGCAGATCATGTCGTCTTTTAACCCGGTAAAAGGCTGCAAAGAAGCGCTCAACGCCAGATGCGAAGTGAACGTATGATTCACGTAAGTAATGCCCTTTTTTGCTGCAAGATCAGCGACTCGTTTAGCCGTGGTGATCCCGCCAATCCTCCCCGTATCAATTTGCACAAACTGAAGTCCTGCGTGATTGATCATAGCGGCGGCCTGTACAAAATTATTACAGCCCTCACCTGCGGCAAGCGGTATTACCGGTTCTGCTTTAGCCAATGCACTATAGGCATCCAACGCCATATTTGAAAAAGGCTCTTCTAACCAATAAGCATTTACGGCTTTCAACGATTTCAGACGTAGCGTGGCCGTTTCCACGTCTTCAGCCCATACCGTGCCGATATCAATCATCAGGTAATGGTCATTACCCAATCCTTCACGGGCTGCCCTGAAATGCGCTTCATCTTCCGCCGGAGTACCGCGACCGATAGGACCCCAGCCAAACTTTACAGCACGATGTCCTGCTTCCCGTGACTGAACCGCTTTCCGATACGTTTGTTCCGGCGTATCACCAAATAACTGGGAAGCGTAGGGTATTTTGGGATATGATTTTTTATACCCAAGCAGTTTATATACCGGCTCGTTCAGGTATTTCCCCAGTATATCCCAAAGCGCAATATCAATACCCGACAAGGTATGATCCGCCTGTAACAGATCAAAACTATTCTCGTGTACTTTCCTGCTGATCTTTAATATATCTTCCGGCGTGTTGATATTCATCCCTTCAACCGATGCCTTTACCGGCTTGCAGGCGCTGTGCGACATAGGACATACATAAGCAGTTATAGTAGGCAAGGGCGCCGCTTCACATTCACCCCATCCTTCCAGACCGCCTGCACGTACCCGAACCAACGTGGCATCCTGGCTGCCATCTCCAATATCCAGCACCTCGGGCATGCTTAAATAAAAAAAGTCTATTGATTCAATTTTCATATACTGTTGTTTAGGTTAATTCAATTATTGTGGGTTGTCAGCCATAGGCTATCAACGGAACCTTAAACTATAAACTTTCAAACCTTGCAACTTGTAACCTGCATTTAACCTCACACTCCACCCGCATATATAGTCACTGACGTATTCATCTCCCCGCCGGGCTCCAATACCGAACACTGTCTTAAAGCCGCCGCTTCATTTACACTTACAGGCATCGCAGAAGCCGGTTCCAGTATAGCCGTATAATGATCCCTGAACTGGCCGTAGGAAGCAAAATACCACTGATAGGGAAACACTGCCTGATCGTACTGATACGCGAAGCAATGTTTACCCTTCCCGGAAATCATTTTCATAATTCCTTCGGGCGAGTTATACAGGTAAAAAAAGTCCATCGTTTGATCTTTCGGCGGCACTATGGCTGCATTAATACCTTCTATTTCCGGCCAGTGGAATTCACTGGCTACCCGGAACCGTGAAGATCCCGGATAAACGATCCTGGCAGTGGCGGCCGGGGTTTCCATCCGGTCGCCCGAAGTGATCTGCAATGCAGCATGCAGTTTCCACAGAAAATACCTGGTGCCGCCCGAAAGGTTACGGATAATATATTCTGTTTTTATTTGCGGAAGACCTTCTTCCAGGCTGACCGTTTTTTGATAGAACAACCTGCTTTGCGGCAAAGTACCCGAGAGTATCACTTTTTCATTGTCTACTGCATAGTCCAGCGCTGTCGTCCACAATTCCCCGTGATCCGGATACGCAATACCATCAACCTTTTCCGGTATATCATTCGGCAGCAGCTCATCTATACCACCCCAGAAGTTGCTGTCATAATCGGCGCCGGGTTCCAATTTTTCCAAAGGCAGGGAGTCGTTATGCCAGAGAAATTCTTTGTTTAGCAATTTATTATATACGCTTGTAAATTTACCACCCAATGCCGGCGCCAACTCCACGTGTAGCAAATCATTTTCGAGCCTAAGAATCATGAGACCACTCTCTCTACGTTGCGAAATCATCCTTTTGCTTTTAAGGAATAAACAAATTCTTTCAATATATCTCCCAGCAGGTCATCCTGCGGATAGCTATAACCCAGATGCTGTCTGAAGCCCTCGGCATAAGCTTTGTCTATCAGTCTGCCGTTACGTTCGGAAAAGGATTTCATCATGATAACAAACTCATCCACTTTTGAAATATACCGCAACCAATCCCGCTGCGTCTGATGACAACACAGCATCTGCTCCTTTGTATCCATCACAGCAGTGATATCCACCATGATATCTCCTGTTATTTCATTTCCAAAACGATCCTTCCCCTGCACAGGGTCTGCATAATACAAATGCGGCACCTGTGGTAAAACCGGAAGACCCGCCATTTCAATATTAGGAATGGTGGCCCCCATACAGGCCGTTTGCGCGAGGTGGCTGGTGATCTCGTGATCAAACATATAATCCTGCGGACTGGCCGTAATGACCAGGGAAGGCTGTATTTCTCTAAATAACGTGATCACCTTCAACAGGGTAGGCTTATCATACATGATAAATACATCCTCTGATTCTAAGCAATGATATGTGCCGCTCACCACCCCTGCAGCCGCAGCGGCTTCCTTCCTACGCACTGCGCTGATCGCTTCCGCGTTTAACGTAACAGAGCCGGCCTGCCCGGGCGTCATGGTGGCGATAACTATATTCCAGCCTTTCTCTGCCAGTAAGGCGAGCGTTCCTCCCGCCAGGATCTCTGCATCGTCGGGATGAGCCATCAGGCTTAAGATCGTTTTATTGTCAGCCATATTTAATTAGTTTCCACATTTACCAAAGTATAATATAAAATATTGTATACACAACGGCTATCAGCCCCCACCATAGCCCGACAGACTGCCACCAGGGCCGCCGGGGCTCATTTTCAGGCAGGCGCAACAGCCGGGTAGTCCACAGGTAAGACCTGATTTCATTCACTGCCCGCGGACTGGTATACAGGCTCACCACGATCATGATAATAGCACAGAAAAACTGCGTGATACCGCCGGTTACATAAAAATTGGTGAGACTGTATGCAGCGATCGTTTCTTTCGAAAAAAGTAAGGGAATAATTACCAACTGTATCAATGCCCCCAGCGGGATCCCTACGATCATTACGGTTAATGCCGCAGCAGGTGTGGCCCGTTTCCAGAACATGCCGAATAAAAAGCAGGTAGCCACCGGCACTGCCAGATAAGTAGATAGAGATTGAAAGTATAAGAATATACCCCCGAATTTTTCGATCACCGGCGCGTACAGGATACTGAACACCATTAATAAGAGCGTGGTGATACCACCAATCCTTACCAGCTTTTTATCATCTGCGTTTTTATTGATCCATTTTTTATACACATCGTATGTAAATAAGGTAGAAATAGAATTGAGAAATGCGGCGGTGGTAGACATCACTGTTGCCAACGTACCGATCAGCACCAATCCTTTCAATCCCGCCGGGATCAGGTTATTGATCAGGAGCGGATATACACTGTCCGCCTGGTCGGCCGCAATGCTGAATTCGCTGTGCCCTGTCATAGCCAGCGTCCGGGCGATCATCCCCGGGAAAATTTCAATAAAGGGGCGGAACAGCACGAATACCGCTGCCAGCACGATCGCCATACGCACATCCCATTCTGTTCTCGCGCCCAGTCCGCGCTGTACCAGTGCCTGGTTGATGCAGGAATAAAATAATTGCAGGTTGAACAATGAGAACAGCACCGCATGCCAGGGCATTATGGGCGTATCCATGGGCTGCATCAGCTTAAAGCCGCCCGGTGCATGCTGTATAATATCATCCCATCCATTGTTCAATTTTAAATATCCCAAAACAAAAAGGACTGCACCCGCCGTAAACACCAGTATAAAATCGAATACCGCCGCATTGATCACGAATTTCATCCCGCCATACATGGTATAGGCGCCCGCTACTGCTCCCAGTATGAGCACACCCAGCCATACCGGCACACCGAATATTCCTTCAAATAATTTGGCGCCGCCATATAATATCACCGACAAATTGAGTAGGATATAACCTAACAACAACAGCACGCTGAATATATTCTGGCTCTTTACATCAAACCTGGCGCCCAGGTACTGCGGCATGGTCATAATATTATTGCGCAAATACAACGGGAAAAAGAAAAAGATCAGCGCACTGTACACCACAATAGCAATAAGATACGAATTGACTAAAGGTAAGCCTACGAGGTAGCCCATGCCATTCATCCCGATCAGTTGTTCGGGGTTTAAGCCCGATGCTACATAAGCAGCTCCTATTGCCCAAAAGGGAAGTGTGCCTTTGGAAACAAAATAGTTGGCCGCCGTTCCTTTTTTTCCCCGGCCAGACCAAAGCCCCACGCCTAGGATCAGTACGAAATAACCGATGATAGTTAATATGTCGAGCGTGTTGGTAGGCATTCTAAATAATGGCTTTATTGCAATGGTTAATAACCGGACAAGCCGGATGTTACAATCTCACCAACTGTGACTCCAGCGGTTTGTAGTCTTTGCGGATGCTACGACTCCCGAACTGCACCGTTAAACTCACAGGCGCCTCAGAAAAACTCCATACCAATACGCATGAAGCCCGGGGATACCATGCGCATACAGCGGGATGCTCTTCTATTATATAAGGGGTCATTTTTTGCTTCAAAGCAGGTGTTATATTTCTTTTCCACTGCCATAATGCATCCAGATCTTCTTTGATCCCCAATACTTTTTCATTATCCTTTTTTATTTCCGCTCTAACGATCAAATTATCTGTACGGGCATTGCTGTCCAGATGATCATAATCTTCATCGCTCATAAAGATCCATCCATCCTGTCCCTGGTTTAATCTTTCAATCACTTCAAACGGAATACCCGATGCCAGCCAGAGTGAAAAGGGTTTGTCTTTGCCCACATATCTTGATGCTTCGCCCCAAAAATGTTTTAATGGTCCCTTAGGCTCGTGGCCAGCTATTTTTTCATGATATCTTTTCTGAGTGTGCATAGCCGTTGAGAGTGTGTCCCAATAGTTTTTGGGGAACGGCAACAATCCACTCATAAAGGTGGTGTGCCGGACATCTGCAATAGTTGATATTGTAAGTTTTGCAGACATATTAAGAACAGAAAGTGCATCCTCTGGAAATGCAGTTGTTTCACTCAAAGCCTTTTCGGGCTTTACAAACCTGCGATGAAATAATACAGAAAACAATTCATCTGTCCAGCCTTTTGGGCTTGCCAGGTATTTATCTGCAAACTGACCTTCTCCCACACGCATGCTTACATTTGGAAAATCAGAAAACCTGATTCCTGCTTTTTCTGATCCGAAAATCATCACCATTATACCCAGGTCACCATCAAATGCGTTCTGTTGGATACGAAATGAGTTTGTTACCTGATCACAATTCCAATTCACCCAGTCACGTAAGATATTTGTTAGTCTGCGCTCCTGTATACTTTGCAAAAGTTCATCCCACCGGTTAATAGCATAGCCACCTTCATGTAAAAAACGATCCCTTGTAGCCGGATCAAAACTCCCCCCAACTACACCGGGACCCTTGGCAACTCTAAAATCATCATCAAGTACGCATTGCTTAAATCCTATTTTGGATAATTCTCTGAGTGCTTTGGCATTTTCAGCATTTACAAGCTCATTCACTGATATGCCTGCAAAGATTTTTCCATCCATTCCAACACTTCTTGGCCAGTTAGAAGGTGTAGCCACAGGAAAACTTTCGTCTCCGGGATGCATAGGGCCCGGATGACCGAGTGGAACAGTAAGCACATGCGCCATCATTCCTTTATTCATAACGCGCTTCCGTGCCCGTGCAATTTTATCTGTATCGTAGGGCCAATGTCCAAAAAAATAAGCGGCTATCCAGATTGTATTTACTCCTGCGGCAAACAGTATGTCTAACAATTCTGCATCTTTCAGGATAATATCCGGATTGAGGCAAACAGAATAATCCCTCTTATGTTCTTTTGGAAACTCATCGAAAAAACTTACCGTTTGATCTTTGACGAACGGTAAGGCCAACATGGGCATTATACTATGCAGAAAGATTCGCCTTGATGTTAAAAGTTCTTTTTCTGCATTTTTATGTTCTATAACCGGGTCATTTAAACGCATAGCTATTGTATTGCTGGCTAATTCAGATTAAACTGTTATTTAAATCCCTCTTCTTCAGTAATGCCTTTCCAGGTATCGGTACGAAAGGGAGCAGCAGGCAATCCTTCTTTATTAAACAAATTGGCTTCGATATTATCATCAGCCCAACCATAATGCACGGCAACCGGCTCGGTCACGTTATCACTCCAAACGATCACTTTATTATGCCGTATCTCTGCGCGGGCCCAATAAAATTTCTTATCCGCACCTGCTATTTCAAAACCATGCAAGTAACCATATTTATCGTGAGCCGTTAAACCACCACCTGTATTACTAAAGCTGAGCACGATTTTACTACCTTCTCTTTGCATGGATTCATACTGAGGTCCACTGCAAATGACATCCTGCCCGTATGCAATCCGAAGTGCGTTGAGCGCCAGCCTCTTCCCTACATCCTGCTTATTGGCAGGATGGATATTTACAGGATTTCCAATATCATGGGTCACTGCCATACCGGTTAGTGGCACTGTCTGCAAAGTAAGGGATTGTGCTTCTCTGAGCTCCGCCCAAGCGCTACCTTTATTGCTGTTACCATTATTGTCATTATAACTGGCCAACTGTACAAAAAGAAAAGGAAATTCTTCTTTCCAATGGGAGCGCCAGTCGCTGATCAGGAGCGGGAACGACTTCCGGTACTGGTACGCACGTCCTGCATTATATTCGCCCTGGTACCAGATCACTCCCCGGATGGCATAAGGGATCAACGGGGCGATCATGGCATTGTATAATAATGCACCCGTTTCGTTGGGACCAACAAACTGATTATTATCCACTGAAGTTTCTATACGGAATTTCCATGTTCCAGATAACGGCTGTTCATAGGCATCCCTGCTGATCTTCATATCGGAGGGCTTGCCTGTAAAGCCACCCCGGTCGCCCAAATCTTCTATACGTACAGCGATCGTATTTTTTCCCGCCCGCAATTGCGGGGGATCAAGAATATAGGTTCGCCCTGTGGAGGTTTTGGCGGAGGTACTTCCCACTTTTACCCCGTTCACATACGTAGCGTCAATATCATCAATCGTTCCCAGTGAAAGCACCATGCTCATCCCCGACAAGGAGTCGGGCAATATAAATTCACGGCGAAACCAAACGGCTCCGTCAAGATATCCGAGCGCTCTACGATCAAAATAGTCCGGTAACCCGATCGTTTCCCAGTTGCTATCATCAAAAGATACTGCTGACCACGACTGCACTTCTGCTGCTGACGGCAGACCGCCCTGTAAATTATTGATCGCATTGGCAAGTTTTGTGCGCCGCTTATCACCCAGCGCATGCATGGATGCAGGCATTGATTTTACTGCATCGGAAAACTCGTTAAAGCTTAGTAAGGCTTCTTTACTCATCCAGGTTTCAACCATAGTACCGCCCCATGAACTATTGATCAACCCAATGGGAACTCCTAATTTTTCATATAAGTTCCTTGCAAAATAAAAGCCTATCGCTGTAAATTTTCCTACATTCTCAGGTGTTGTTACCTCCCAGCTTTCGCCCAGCAAATCATCCTCAGGCGTAAGACTTTTATTCCAGGCAACTTTAAAATGACGGATCTGTGGGTAATGTGCCGCAGCGATCTCTTTCTGCGCATTATCAGACGTTTCTACGAGGAAGTCCATATTAGATTGACCCGAACATATCCATACCTCTCCAATCAATACATCATCAAGTATAACCGTATTATTTTTCCCTTTAACCACCAACAGGTAAGGTCCTCCGGCCTTTTCAACATCCAGGTAGATCATCCATTTTCCATCCGTGCCAGCTTTCGTTGTTTTTTCCTGTCCTTTAATAGTTGCGCCCTTTAATAAAACGGTTACTTTTTCACCTGTACCCGCCCATCCCCATACAGGTATAGGCTTATCACGCTGAAGTACCATGTGTGAAGCAAAGATCTTGGGCAACTGGACCTCTGCAGCCAAATGACCGCCGCTGAACAGGCACATTGAAAAAAGCAACACTCTGAATAACATGACAGATTATTAAGGGTTAAAAATAGAAGTGATCATCATATTAAAGATAATGATAGTAATCCGACATCTGCCTGTGAAACTCCGAATATGGAACCCTCTCCGGCAGAACCAATGCTGTCCTATCTTTTATCTACAAGAATCGCCCTGCATTTTCAAAAGTTTGATTCTGGCTGCGTAATACATCAATTAATAATTGGGATTTTGTTCCAGCTTTTTATTTTGGTCTATTGCGCTCTGCGGTATAGGCAAAAGATAATTCTTGGCTGGATCAAATATCCTTTTTCCATTTACGCAGGGAACTATTTTATGCACCCACACACCTCCGCTTTGCTCAATCACTATTGCATGCGAAGTACCATTCAGTTTGTCTTCAGCCAACCTGAGGCGCAACAGATCCAACCATCTTTTTTCTTCAAAAGCAAGCTCCACTCTTCGTTCGCGCTGTATGGCAACTCTCATCTCAGCCTGGCTCATCCCTAATGGCAAAGCCGGCAGCTCAGACCTTTCTCGTACTAATCTCATCGCTTCATACACGCTTTCATCAGGACCTACCGCTTCGTTCTGCGCTTCCGCGAAGCTTAGTAAAACTTCTGCATACCTGTAAATAATAAAATCGGCACTGTTCAACCTATTATTGCCGGATACAGTATATGTTGGGTTTAATCCTTTTTTTAAATTATAACCTGTTTTAGTAGCCACGGAAGCATTGCTAAGATCAGTAGCGTTTAAACTACCAACACCTTGTCTCATGTCCATTGCTTTGCCCAGCCAGTCCGCACCATTAAACAATATAGACTGGTAAAATCTTTTTTCGCGATTCACATACGGATTTTGAGGATCATAGCCCGATGCCGGATCAGAGATGGGCAGCCCGTTTGCCATAACATACTCATCAACTATTTCCTGCGTGGGATCTACACCTCCCCACGCTATCTGTGTCCCTCCATTTCCGGCCCAGGGCGCGCCATGCAGCCCTTCTTTACTGTTGCCAAGATTTGTACCTCCCAGATATTTCCTGCTAAAAATAACTTCGGAGTTGTTATTGTTCTGCTCAAAAAACAGGGTGTTATAGTCCGGGAACAACGTATAGGTATTCATATCCATTACGCGTTTGTTGGTAGCCGCTGCGTCGGCCCACCGTTGCTTTTCGTTGGAGGTATTATAAAGGGGACTTGCCCAGAACAACTCCACCCATCCCTTTAATGTGAGTGCCGCTCCCCTCGTTGCCCTTCCCGCATCCGACTTCAGTGGCAGGTCATTAGCAATGGCTTCACATTCATCCCGGATAAATTTGAATGTTTCTTCTGCGGTGTTCCTTGCCTGAAATATCTCATCTCCCTGCTCATTCTGGTTTAATACTTTGGTAATGACCGGCACTCCGCCATGGTTAGTCCAGAGGATCATATAATAGTATGCTCTTAAAAACCGGGCTTCTCCCAACCGTTGTTTTTTCCAATCCTCGGGCAGGCTGCTGGCAGATGCTTTTTCAATGAAAAGGTTAGCTTTTCTTATAGCGGTATAAAGGTTCCATCTGGTGCGGGAGTTACTGGCATCATATGCAGAGAGTGCATATACAGTCTGGCCATATTGTCCTCCAATGCCGCATACTGCATTGTCCGACCAGGTTTCTTCAGGATCACCGGTATTCATCTGGTTGGGTAAACTGGAATATACATTATTCAGGAATAAATCTGCATTTGCTTTATCAGCCCATAATACAGGATCGGATACCTGTTCCCTGGATTCCACTTCCATAAATTTACTGCAGGATGCAGCCAGGAAAGCCACCCCTATGCAAACTAACCAGCAAAAATGATATTGATACTTTTTCATCGCTTTTTGATTAATAGTTTATTAAAATCCTACACGCACCCCTACTGAAACTACTTTTTGCAGGGGATATGAATTGCCTCTCAATTCAGACATCTCGGGATCAGAGTTCCACGCTTTAGTCCAGGTCAGAAAGTTCTGGGCAGAAAAATATACCTGCGCATTGCTTATCCTGAACTTACTATATAAAGTCTCAGACAACGTAAATGCGAGTGTTATATTTTTGACCCTCAGGTAGCTTACATCCTGCATCCAGTGCGAGGAAACCTGCGAATTGTTAGTAGTGGGAGCTGAGGTAAGTCGAGGAAACCTTGCATCCGGGTTATCAGGACTCCAGTAGTCAAAGTTGTGTTTATAAGCGGTCATACTATTCCAGAATGCCCATGTTTGTGAATCCTGGTAGTAAAAGCTGGTTTTTGCTGCTCCTTGGAACAATATATCAAGAGATATCCATTTATACCGTATGGACGGAGATATCCCATATATAATCTGTGGTGTAGAAGGGTCGCCTATAGGAACCTGGTCATTCACATCAATTTTACCGTCTTTATTGGCATCAAGGTAGCGGAGATCTCCAGGCTTAACCTGTCCCCAGGGTTGTGTTGCAATGCCGGGTTTCAATGCACCCCCTGCCTCAAAATCTTCCGGCAAAAAATACCCTATTGCCTCGTAGCCAAACTGCATTCCTAAAGGCCGGCCTGTTCTTCTGCGATTAGGATTATCAAAGGTAGCTGCCGTTTCAAATACCTGCAACAGTTTGTTGTGTGCATAGGTAAAAGTACCGCCTAATGATGCCTGCAGGTCCTTTGTAAACGTATAATTTAATTTTCCTGAAAACTCTATTCCATTGTTCTGCATCACGCCTGAATTCACCTGACTCAGTCCGATACCATACTCCACCGGCACCACTACACTTGGAGAAACCAGCATATTGGAACGCTTCTCATGGAAATAATCTATCTCAAACTCCAGGAGTCCTTTCCACAATGACAACTCCATGCCTATATCAGTTTTCCTCGCTCTTTCCCAGGTGATAAAGGGGTTAGGTTCGGCTCTTTCTGTAACGATCTGCACACCGGACCCTCCTATCGCATAACCGGGCCCCGAAACATTATACGTGCTTAAATACTGGAAGGGGCTTCCCGCTAAGGCTCCCACCTCTCCATACGAAGCCCTCAGCTTCAAATTAGTTAGCCAGGTAAAATTATCCTTTATAAAATTTTCTTCGGAAATACGCCAACCTATGGAAGCAGAAGGGAAGTAGCCCCAACGCCTGTCCGGGGCAAAATAATAATGACCATCATAACGCCCGCTGGTTTCAATCAGGTATTTCCCGGCGTAATCGTAAGCCACCCTATACACCAGCCCCACCTGGCGGGCTTTGCCGGACAGTCCCGTAGTAGTCATATCCGCAGCGCTTGAGCTACCCATACCTATCTCATCTATCATAAGGTTGTAATTTCTGCGGGAGGCGCCAAGGCTGGAAGAGCTGTTAGCTCTGGCTTCAAAAACACCTACTGCGCTTATATTATGCATTCCCATCTTTTTCGCGTAATTAAGCTCACCCTGGAAGGTTAACTGGTTTGATTGCGCAATTTGCTGGTTAAGGGCTGCTTTTGTAGCTCCGAAAATTCCGTCTTTTATTACATAGGGAGTTTGAGATTTATCAAGAGCGGCTACATGCAACGGCGTTGTCCATATTTTGTTACTGGTAATAGCCGGATCATAAGCCACGGTACCTTTTAAACTTAACCCCTGAACAAAAGGAAGCTTTTGCAATACACTAAGCTGGGAAAAAATATTCGTAGCATTCGTTTTATTATAACCGCTGCCAAATATGGCAGCCGCCACGTGTGTACCATACATACCATTGCTAAAAAAATGAGGTCCACCAAAACCCGGATGAGCATAACCTACCAGTTCAAATATCCTTGAAGTACCAGACTGAGCAAGATCGCTTGGAGGCGCCTGGAATTGCTGCACGTTCCCGTTCACATTAAATGATACCGTTGTTGTGGGAGTAACCTCCGCATCCAGGTTAAGGGCAAGATTATACCTGTTTGCATCGGTGGTTTTCCACATCCCTTCCTGGAACTGGTATCCAAAGCCCGCATAATAGCGGAACCGGTCCGAACCACCGGAAATATCAAAACTGTGGCTGTGAAGCAGCGCATTCTTAGTTAATATGCCATCATACGGACTGTTGGAAGGATAGGCATCGGGATCAGAACCGTCTTTAAATTTTTGGATCTCTTCGTCAGTATAAGGTTTTGGGTTGCCTTCATTGTTAGCAGCCATATTCTTTAACAGCGCATATTCGTACCCGTTTACATAATTAGGTAATACCGTGGGATTCTGAAAGCCTATATAACCATTATAGTTCAGTGCAGGCTTACCGGCTTTTCCTCTTTTGGTAGTAACCAGAATTACGCCATTGGCGCCCGCAACTCCGTAGGGCGCAACAGCCGCAGCATCTTTCAGAACAGTAAAGGATTCAATGGTATTAGGATCCAGCTTTTGAAAATCTCTCGGCACTCCGTCCACGATCAGCAAGGGCTGGTTAGCGCCCGTTGTGGATATCCCCCTGATAAAGATATTAGAACCGTCCTTGCCCGGTTCACCCGTGGTTTGCTTAACAATAACACCCGGCATCCTGCCCCCTAAACCATTACTAAGATTCGTGATGGGGATAGATGTCATCTCTTTCCCTTTTAAAGTGGATACAGCAGCAGTAACAGCAGACCGCCTTTGCGTTCCATACCCCACTACCACCACATCAGCTAAATCCGTTTCAACAGCCTGCATAACGATATGAATGACCGACCGACCGCTTACTGGCACTTCTATATTTTGAAAACCAACATAAGAAACAGCAAGTATTGCTGCCTCATCTACATTATTCAGGGAGAATGCGCCTCTTTCATCTGTAAGCGTACCTCTTCCCGTACCTTTTATTTTTATACTAGCCCCGGCAAGCGGTTTTTGCTGCCGATCCGTGACCGTACCTGAAATATTCAGTCCGGCTAATACCGGCTCTGCCGTGGTAATGACGGGTTTCGGCACAGGCTTTTCCGTAACAACAATCGTTTTATTTACGATCCTGTATTGTAAAGGCAGTCCATACAACACCCGGTTCATTGCCTCCTCAACAGGAACGTTGTCTAAATGTACATTCACATCCCCGAATTGGGAAGCCAGTGATAGGCGGTAAAAAAAATGATAGCCCGTTTGCTTTTCTATTTCCCTGAAAACAACCTCTAAAGGAGCATTTACGGAAGACAGCGTTACATTTTGGGAGTACGTTCGGGCTGAAACCTGTAAGCAACCAACAACAATTAAAATAGCTGACAGTTTCATGATCAGTAGCAGTTTGGTTAATTTTTTCCACTTGAAAAGCGGAATACCGGAAAGAGCTTTAAAATTCATACATTTGGCTTTGGTTTGGTTAAACAATACCTGCTCTATACCCGTGTTTCGGGGATAGGCGCAGTCTTAGCGGATTGAATGGGTTGGATAACCGGCCATGCCGCCGGAAAGTGGTCTCAACACTTTCCGGTTTTTTACCGGTTTCCCATACCAGAAAATTTTTATTTTAGTTTTTTCTCACTGATTTTATTTTTACGGTTTTGTTCTCAATTGAATATGCCACTTTGTTCAACTCCAACACTTCCAGTAGTTCAGACAGCCGGGTATCCATAGATATTTTACCCTTAAAACGCTCAGCGGAAGTTTCGCCTTCATACACCACATCAATATCATACCAACGGGCCACCGTCCGCATGATCGTACGGATATCCGCATTGTCAAATTTAAAAAGTCCGTTCTTCCAGGCCATCACTTCTTCCACATCGGCATTATTTGCTACTTCCAGGCTCTTGCTTACTTTAGCCTGCTGGCCCGGCTTCAGCAAACGATCCGCTCCGGGTACATTCACCTTCACACTGCCTTCCAGCAAAGTGATCCTTGTTTCTTCATCGTCATAGGCTTTCACATTAAAGCGGGTGCCCAATACCGTTATATTCGTTGCGTTGTTGCTCACCACGAAAGGCATTGTGCGGTTATGTGTCACCTCGAAATACGCTTCTCCTGCTACCGACACCCGGCGTTCTTTTCCCGAAAACCGTACCGGGTAGGTAACAGAAGAGCCTGCGTTAAGCCATACCCTAGAACCATCCGAAAGCTGCATTTGAACTACCCTGCTTCCTCTCGGGTTCCATAAGGTATTGTACACAAGATTGCCCGTTGCCGGATTGCCCTCAGACTGGTAAGCAAGCTCCCCATTGGCGGCTTTAACGATCTTCGTTCCATCCTGCTCTGTAAGATTATTCTCATCAATACCATTCAGCACAATTTTTTGCCCCCCCGAAAGGGTAATAAAAGCCTGGTTTGATTGCGGTGGCTCCACGTCTGCAGGTTGAACCACCGCGCTTACGGCAGCAGGAGGCTTCCTGAATTCCCCTGTCCACACATAATATGTTCCGGCAGCCAGCAGCAATATAGCAGCGGCCCATTTCCATCCTGATTTCAGCAACCGTACTACCGGTACGGTATGCTGATGATTAGTACTATCTGTATCCTGCTGCGCTTTAATGTCCTGCAGAAGCCGGCCGAGCATTCGTTTGCTTACTGCTTCGCCGGGAAAGAAATTCCCAATGGTCTTTTCTTCAAAGCGCTGCCGGTCAGCCGGACCAAGCAGTTCCGTTATTTCTTCCGGATGCTCCGACAGGTATTTAAAAAGTCGTTCTGTTTCCTCCCGGGTGATATCTTCATTAAGATAACATTCCAAAAGTGTTCTGTAATGATCCTGTTTGTTATTCATAACTTATTAGAAGGTACCCCCGGAAAGCGGCGTACCGATATAATAAGACTTTAAAAAGAAGAGAGAGGGTGGATGAGGATAGAACTTTTTTAAAAAAAGCTGCTGAATACAATGGCAACCAATGTCAGCTGTCCCCTTTCGGCAAAATAATTCCTGAGAAAACGCAGCGAATGTGCCATGTGCTCTTTTACCGTGTTACGGGAAATACCTAATTCCCTCGCTGCCTCATCGTAGGTCTTGCCTTTTTCCTTGCAGAGGATAAAAATTTTCTGGCGCTGTGGGGTTAGCGCCGCAATCGCGTTCCGGTACAACTCTCCATAATGGTTCAGCCTTTCATTTTCCGGTTCAATGATAGCAGGATCCATCCATTCCAACACTTCTTTCCGAAGCGCCGCATCTTTCGATATTTTTTTTAATGCATCAATTGCCTTATTGTGTGATATCCTGTATAAATAGGCAGCAAAAGACCCGGTAATTTCTATGCGTTCTTTCGCTTCCCATAGCTTCATGAATACTTCGTGTACAAGATCTTCCGCCAGTTGCGGCAGTTTCACGAAGTCCAGTAAATACATATAGATGCCTCTGTGGTACCGATTGTATAAATCGGTAAAGGCCGTTTCGCTTCCCTGTTTCAGCTGGTCGAGCAAGTGAAGTTCGGTATGTAATGCAGGGTTGTTCAAGATAAATGACCGGAGATAAAGCGATCCGTTAACAGGTATTTTGACAATGTAAATCTAAACAAAAACTTTATTTCTCCAATGCCGGGAACATATTTCAGGTTTTCATAAGGTTCCCTACTTCAAGATGGCTCTGAGCTTTACGGTCTGACGCTAACGCGTACCGACCGTAAAGACCGCGGTCGGTACCGAAGGTCAGACCGCTGAAAAGAATACCAAAAAATAAATCGTAGAAAATTAAAAAGCCCCGAAAAAACATCTTTTCCGGGGCTTACAATTTATTAAACGGGTATTGGCTTATCCTAATGCCACTCTTTTAAAATCAATTACTTTCAAATCACGGTCTACGCCCGAAAGATAATCCCCTACCGTCTTTCCACCGTCTTTTACAAACGGCTGGGCGGTCAATGTATTTTCTTTAAAGAAAGCATTCAGCTTACCTTCTGCAATTTTATTGATCATTTCTTCCGGCTTGCCGGCCATTTTAGGAT
The DNA here is from genome assembly GCA_023957155.1 of Chitinophagaceae bacterium. GTDB lineage: Bacteria > Bacteroidota > Bacteroidia > Chitinophagales > Chitinophagaceae > Agriterribacter. The sequence goes on from JAMLHK010000001.1 coordinate 85,532, forward strand.
CGTTCTTAATCTGATCGGTTACAATAGCCCGCTCACGGGTTATAACATCAGCAGAAACAGAAGAAGGATCTACAGCCAGCGGATTCATGGCAGCAATCTGCATAGCCACATCTTTTCCGGCATCAGCAGCTTCCTTGTTTAAAGCCACCAGCACACCCAGGCGGTTAGCGCCATGAATATAAGATGCCACATAAGGAGCATCCAGGCGCTCAAATTTGCTGATCCCTATTTTTTCACCAATGCTCGCCAGTTTATCATTTACCAGGTCGGATATTTTAGCACCATTTATAGCTACATTATTGAGCTCATCAGCACTCTTTACATTATGCTGTATAGCCGCATCGGCAATACTTTGAGCAAATGCAACGAAATCCGAATTTTTGCTTACAAAATCTGTTTCACAGCTAATACAAACGGCTATCCCTGTTTTATGGTCTGCCGTAGTAAGAGCAAGAACTACTCCTTCCTTTGCTTCCCTGTCGCCACGCAGCGTAGCCACTTTTGCACCTTTTTTACGAAGCCAGTCCACCGCCTCTTCAAAATCTCCGTTAGTTTCGGTTAATGCCTTGCGGCAATCCATCATACCTGCGCCGGTCATCTGGCGCAACTTGTTAATATCTGCTGCTGTTATTGTTACTGTTGACATATCAGACAATCATTTAATTAAAATAAAAATTCAATAATGCAATCTCTTAGCGTCCGGTTCCCGTACGCCGTCCGGGACCGCCGGTGGTACGCCTTCTCTGCCCGGCGGGAGCACCTCCCCTGCTACCGGTACGTCCGCCAGCTTCCCTTCCTCCTCTTTCCTTACCTACGGCACCTGCATCATCTAAGTCTAATCTCGGACCTTTCTCCACCACTTCTTCTTCCGTCTCTTCTTCCACTTTTTCATTCTGCCTTTCCGCTAAGCCTTCCGCAATAGCAGCCACAATATAATTGGTTATGATAGCAATAGACTTGGTTGCATCATCATTAGAAGGAATAGCATAATCCACTTTGTTCGGATCGCAGTTGGTATCCACCATACCAAAAGTGGTAACCCCCAGGCGTTTGGCTTCAGCAAGCGCTATATGCTCATGTCCGATATCAATGATAAACAATGCGGCCGGTACGCGTCCTAACTGGGCAATACCTCCCAGCACCTTTTCCATCTTCTCTTTATCACGGCTAAGCGTCAGTCTTTCCTTTTTAGTAATGCTGTCAAAGGTGCCGTCATTAAGCATTTTATCTATGCTTTGCATCTTTTTAACGCTCTTACGAACGGTATTAAAGTTGGTAAGCATACCACCCAGCCATCTTTCTGTTACAAAAGGCATGTTAACCCGCTTTGCACATTCGGTAACGATTTCCTTAGCCTGCTTTTTAGTGCCTACAAACATGATCTTCTTACCACTCTTGGCAATGCTTTTTAAAGCCGCCGCCGTTTCCTGCAGGTGTTCAACCGTTTTGTTCAGGTCTATAATATGAATACCTTTTTTTTCAGCAAAGATGTAAGGGAGCATCTTTGGATTCCACTTCTTACGCAGGTGACCAAAATGAACACCGGCTTCGAGGAGTTGTTGTTGAAGGGAAGTATTATTTTCCATTTATCTGATTTGATAACCTGCTATCGGCAGGCTGGTTTGAAAAAGTGCTAATCTGAAAATTCTCAAAAATCTCCAATATTCCTCTCCGGGAAATAATGGTTTAACGTTTACTGAACTGGAAGCTCTTTCTTGCTTTCTTCTTACCAAACTTCTTACGTTCAACACCTCTCGGGTCGCGCATAAGCAATCCGGCAGCCTTTAATGCAGGACGATATTCCGGGCTTACTTCTAACAGCGCACGGGCAATTCCCAGCTTTGCAGCTTCAGCCTGACCTTTAACCCCGCCACCGGCAGCATTAATTTTTACGTCAAACTTATCTAACCCGTCAACGGTTTTTAAGGGAAGCTCAACCTTGTTTTGAAGATAGATCAAAGAAAAATATTGCTTGTAGTCCTTGTCATTGATAACGATCTTACCGTCTCCTTTAGAAAGGAAAACACGGGTGACTGCTTCTTTACGACGACCAACGCCATTTTTTTGCTTTTCCATGTATTATAAGCTTTAGGCTATTAGCGAAACCGCTATTAGCAGTTTTACTAATTAAAATTTCAACGCTTTGGGTTGTTGTGCAGCATGAGGATGTTCGGCTCCTGCATACACAAATAATTTTTTATACATCTTGCGGCCTAAACGGTTCTTAGGCAACATTCCTTTTACCGCTCTTTCAATGATCACCTCGGGGCGGCGGTTGAGCAGATTCTTTGCATTCTCTTCTCTTTTGCCACCGGGGTAGCCGGAAAAGTTGATGTAGATTTTGTCTTCTGTTTTATTGCCCGTAAACTTAACCTTGTCGGCGTTAATTACTACAATAAAATCTCCGCAGTCAACGTGAGGAGTGTAATAAGCCTTGTTCTTTCCCCGCAATACGGCTGCAATGCGGGCACACATACGACCCACAGTTTGATTGGTACCGTCTACAACATACCAGTTATGCTGTACGGAAGCTGCGTTCGCATGTTTTGTAGTGAAATGTAATTTACTCATTCTTGTTTTTTTTCTCCCGTTCATCTCAAACAGGGAGTTGGTACCATTGCCATCCCTCCGGTACCGGTTAAAAATTGGAGCGCAAAGGTAGGTGTAATTGGATAAGATTACCAAAAATCAAGATGATTATTTTTTAAGATCCTCTTGTAACAGACTGATAATCAGTAAAAATTTTGAATGAAAATAAAAATAACAGGATAAATCCGGGGTGAAGATACCGGAAAACAGGCAGGGCATTGCCGGAAGCGGGGGTTAGCACCAAACTTTAGAACCCGTGAGTAATTGCAAATGTGCCTGCCTTGATAGCCTGATGTAAAGCGTATTGCACCTAAAATCGAAATGGTATTGTTAGCTTAGACTAAAATGACGGAATTTAATATAATTCCGTCATTATTTTGACTGTATTTTATTTATTTTCGTTAATTTATTGACGGAATTTAATATTTTTGTAATAAAAATCAGCTGAAATGGAACTAAGGAGAATAACGGAAAGCCTTATTTTTAAAAGATTACAGCCGAATAAGGCCATCCTTTTACTCGGAGCAAGGAGAGTGGGCAAAACGGAACTGCTAAAAAAAATAGAAGCGCAAGCCCGGGAGAAAGTCATTTTTCTGAATGGCGATGATGTGGAAACGCATAATTTATTAGAAGTAAGAAGCGTTGCGAATTACAACCGAATGCTTGGCGATTGTCGCTTTCTGATTATAGACGAAGCACAGGAAATTCCCGACATAGGGAAAAAAATGAAACTGATGATAGACAGTATCAAGGACTTGAAAATTATTGCTTCGGGCTCATCGGCTTTTGAACTGAACAATCAGATTGGCGAACCATTAGTGGGCAGAATGTACTTTTTTCAGCTTTTTCCTGTAGCGCAAATGGAATTTGCAACCATTGAAAACAGTATTGAAACCAAAGGAAAGCTCGAAGAAAGATTGATTTTCGGCGGCTATCCCGAATTGCTTCACCTGGACAGCGTTCAGCAAAAAACCGAATATCTCAAAGAGTTGGTCAATGCTTATTTGCTAAAGGATTTGCTCATTTTTGAGGGTATTAAAAAGAGAGATACTATTTTGTCGTTGCTGCAAAAACTGGCTTTCAGAACAGGAAGCGAAGTCTCGCTCGAAGCCCTTGGCAGAGAATTACAAATAAGTAAAAACACCGTTGAGAAATACCTCGATTTGTTCAAAAAGGTATTTATTGTGTACGATGTAAAAGGATTCAGCCGAAACAGGGATAACGAAATTACCAAAATGAAAAAATGGTATTTTGTAGATAATGGTATCCGCAATGCTTTAATCAGCAATTTCAACCCTTTGAATCTTCGGGAAGATGTGGGAAAACTTTGGGAGAACTATCTCAATTCCGAAAGAATGAAAAAGAATCATTATACTCAAAGGACTGTGGACAGCTATTTTTGGCGCACACACACTCAACAGGAAATAGATTTAATTGAAGAAGAAAACGGGAAAATAAATGCCTTTAAATACAAATGGAAAAACGAAAAAGCTAAAATCCCAAGCCAATTTGCATCGGCATATCCCGATGCCGGTTTCTCCATAATCAACAATGACAGTTATCTGGATTTTATAGAGTAAAGCTGAACAGTATATAACAGATGGTAATGTCAAACAGCTCCATTATGGAGTCCCGGATATAATAACAGGCGATGCAACTTTTTAAGAAGAGAATAAATGACAGGGAATAAAAGCGAAAGCTGCTGAACAGCTCTTTCCGTTTTCTATTTCAGGGAGTATACTTCCTGGATGATGGTAAAGTTATTTTTTCCGGTAGCCTTCGCCATATCGGCAGATGGCGTATGCTTAATCCAGTAACTTGTTGCCGGACGTTTATCATTTTTTTTCAGCCATTCATACATTATGCTTACATCTTCATCTATATCCGTATAATTTCTCTGGGTATGTATTATCACCACCGGATGTTCATCCATTGCTATCATATCAAAAGGCTCCTTAACATCCAGCAGGTTATCTGCTGCTGTCACAGCTACACACAGTATAACGGCAGAGTCATTCAGCACTTCATACTGGCTTAAAAAAGTTCCGGGATTTTGAATTATTTCAGCCGGCAGGTGGTCGGTAATCCTTCGGTATAAATATGCTATCTGATCTTTAACTTCACTGAATGCCACCGTATCGGTAAGCGTTACCAGCTTGGTGGCAGGCATTTCCTTTCTTTCAAAAGTTAAGCCTCCATAGGTATTACCCGGGTGTTCAATGGCATTTTTAAACTGCACCATATTTTGCAGAAATGCAGTCCTGAAAACAGAGGGATTAAAAAGCAGTTGTAATTTCTTATATATGTTCGTTTTATATACTAACTTTTCCGACCAGCTAATTTTCATATTCCAGCGATTCCGCTGAGATGCCCGTACCTGTCCTTCTTTTCTGTAGCCGTTTTGATCTTCCAGCTGATATTCAAATACTTTACTCTTGGGAGATATTTCCGTGATCATGGATACAGGCTTCGGTTGTAAAATCTCATGATCCGCATACCAATATGCCCAATTTGCCGTATCCTGTAAAGTACGAGAGGTAATCAGCTCATCGGAATTTACTTCTATTTCGGCGCGATAAGTACGATGCATCGGGATAACCAGCAGGGCAAATACCACTGCCAGGAAAACCACTAATACAACAGATACAATTTTCTTTCCCTGGATAAATAGGTTCATTTTTAAATAAGTATTGAATTTCGCCACCCGGCAGTATCCGTCTTTCTACTCCTGTTCCGTACACGCTTTCTGGCCTATAGCCGGGTTGAATATTACCGTAAAAATATACGTCTTAACGATCTTAAACGGCTGATTTCGATGATCGTATCAAAAGTTTCGATAAAAAGCCCCTATTCTTCGGTAAACCAAAGCCTATACCCGGCAAAAAAGGAGGGAACGGTACGGAAGGGCTATCCTATAAGATAGGTCAGCCCGCTATTTACCGGCTTACACAGGTCGGCAATCTTATTTGTGGAAAAAATACGCTCTACCAGGTCCCGCGCTGCTTTGTATTCATTATGAATAGGGCATGGATGGGCAGAAGAGCATTTGCGAAGTCCTAAACCACACTCTCTAAACAGGTCATCCCCATCAATAGCGGTAACCACCTGCATAATGGACTGCTTAAGCTGCTCTTTAGTCATATAAAATCCGCCGGAAGGACCTTTCAGGCTGTTGATTACCTTTTGTTTCACTAAGGTTTGCAGCAGCTTACCTACGGTATGCTCACTGGCATTAATGCGCCCGGCTATTTCTTTTATTCCCGCATGGGTAAGGGCTCCCTGCCTGGAACCCAGGTAAATAACCGCTTTAATAGCCGTTTTACAGGTATGACTCAGCATATATTTATTATCTGTTTAAAAATTTCTGCCCTTCTTCCGATATCAGCTCATAGCTCCACGGCGGATCAAAGGTAAGATTGACCTGTATCGTATCCTCCGGGAAAGCCTCTTGCATAACCCGGGTTACCTCGCTTACTATGGATTCTCCCATAGGGCAAAACTGGGTAGTCAGCGTCATAATGGTATTGATCGTCCTGCCGGGCTCATCAAAATGGATCTCGTAGATCAAACCAAGGTCGGCCACATTCAGCCCGATCTCCGGATCAATAACATCATGCAGCACCGCCATGGCAATGGTAGACTTGATATCATTATTGGTTTTTACATTCATGGCATCACCGGTTTGCAAAATATTATTTTCAGAACACTAAAATTATATAAAACTGCCGTTAACAATAAAAGCAATGCGCCAATTTGTAAAATAAAAATTACAGATAATAAAATGCCGGTTACAAATAACACAAACCCGGATAAATAGGCGAATATCATAGCGGTAAATACCCGGTCGTTAAATAACGCTTTCATACCGGACAGCTTACCTTGTTCTGCTGTACGCTGTAGCCCTTTGCTCCTCATCACCAGCGGAAGTGTTTTGAATGTCGCCCCTAAAATGATCACTGTAATCCATCCGAAAAAAATGGTAAAACCATAAGCCAGCACAAGCCGGGGATGTTCGCCCGCCAGCCAGAGACCAATAATCATAATGATCATTACAACTACCGGTAACGCCATCATCATCACGGATAGCATGGCTATTTTAAGCTGCCGGTCTACCTGTTTCCGTAAACGCTGCCGGTATGCCTCCCTGCAATAATAACCAAACAACAGCAGGGCTGCAGCTACTATAGCAACAGGCAGCAGGTAATAATAAACCGGCAGCGCATAAAGAAACAGGAATATAAATGCTATCAGTCCGGCGTTAACCAGAATATAAACCTGCCACAATAAGCGGGTATTGGAATATCGGGAAACCAGGAACATGGGTATTAAGCGGGAACTTACCCCAATGACCAGTAATAAGAACCAGCCGACAATGCCAATATGTGCATGTAATGAAAGATAATGCAAAGAATCATCCGCAAACAGCGGCATGGAAAAGTTATATACCAATAACAACCCTACTATAGCAGTAATCAGCAACCACAGCCCTGCAGAAAAAACAAAAACCGCATGCACACTCTCTGACTGGGCCTTCGCCATGCTGATCCCCATGTTTATGAGATATACCACAACAGCAGCAATAACCAGCTCTCCTCCCCTGGTTGCCATCCACCCCATATCAAAAAAATAAAATGCAAATACAAGCAGTGGAATTCCTGTTGCCGCTAAGATAAAAGAAAGCCAGGCCAATGCTTTACTGAACAATTTTGCCTCAATTAATGCCGGCAGCAACTGATGACTCGCCCCCAGTATGATCATAGTACCCCAGCCCAGCGACATGGTATGGGTTATGGCTATTACCCGTGGATGAAAATAATGTCTCCCGAAAGCCGGTGCCGAAAAAAATAAAAGAAGCGTGGCCGCCAGGAAAGCTAAAGCGGCATAGAGATAGAAAGGCAATACCACACGCTTATCTGTAGTTTTAACGGGAGCCGTATTTTTTGATGAGCTTAACATCCTGCTTATTATAGAAGAAAGAAACCAAAAGTCCCTGCTGTTTTTCTGATCAATCTGTTACGTACAGGAGATCAAAAACACCAGTGATCATCATTCAAAATACCCGGTATAGGCCCGTAGCTTTTCATCAATAGCATGAAAAAACTTTTCGGCGGTGGCAATATCACCGGCGTCCTTCAATTCATTAACATCTTTCAATAACGGCTCGAGCCAAAGATGCAGCGCATCATGATCGGGTCCCTGCATCTTACATTCTCCGATCATTTTGTCTAATCCTTTTTGAAGATCTCTGTTCAAAACCTGGTAGTCAGGCAAATTGGTATGTTGCCCGGCATAAAATTGCTGAACCATGCTCCGCAAGTCTGCAACATTTTCATTGGTTGCCGCGTCTGCCTTCCATTTCTCTCCATTGTTGAGCACCAGCTCAGCGGTATGTTCATGTTCATGCACCTGCTCCTGTGTTTCAGGATCGGAGGCAGCGCCTGTATTACAGGCCCACAAAGAACCCGCAAGCATTAAGATCACAATTGTTTTATTCATCCTGCTGATTTTATTGTTATATTCCTCTCCACACTACAGCCATTTCACCGGACAAAGCTAATTCATATTTTAACATAAAAGCAACTCAATACTTCTATTTTAAAAAACCGGAGATGTATAATAAAAGAGAAGCCCGGCAGCGGATTTGTATATCATTTCTATATACGCAATAAAAAATAAAATCTTTATCTTTCCCTCTAAACTATAATTATACCGTATGTCTCCCTGGCTGCTTTTCTCATTCGTAATAGGATACTTTCTTTTACTCTTAGTGGTGGCCTATTACACCTCCCGCAACTCCAATAATGATTCTTTCTTCATAGGCAACAGGAGCTCCAACTGGATGCTGGTAGCTTTTGGTATGATCGGCACCTCTCTATCGGGTGTTACCTTTGTTTCCGTACCGGGAACGGTAGGAGGATCGGGCTTTGCTTATTTCCAGGTGGTTATAGGGTACCTGATCGGCTATTCTCTCATTGCTTTTATTCTTCTTCCTTTATATTACCGTTTAAATCTTACCTCTATTTACAATTATCTCCAGCACCGGTTTGGAATGGTTTCCTATAAAACGGGCGCCCTGTTTTTCATCATCTCCAGAACACTGGGCGCAACGGCCAGGCTATACCTTGTAATCAATATCCTCCAGATCTTCATCCTGGATAACCTGGGAGTTCCTTTCTGGCTTACCAGCATCATTATCCTGCTGATGATTATCCTGTACACTTTTGAGGGAGGTGTTAAAACCATTGTATTTACCGATACCCTGCAAACCTCTTTTATGCTTCTGGGACTGGTGGTATGTATCATCTTTATCATGAACAACCTGGGGCAAAGCTTTTCGGGAGCGCTGAATCAGTTAGGAAACATGGGGATGACTAAAATATTCAACAGCGATATCAACAGCTCCTCGCATTTTCTAAAGCACATCCTGGGAGGTGCATTTATTACCGTGGCCATGACAGGGCTCGACCAGGAAATGATGCAGAAAAACATCAGTGTAAAAAATCTGAAAGATTCGCAGAAAAATATGGTTACGTTCAGCATCATCCTGGCGGTAGTTAATTTCCTCTTCCTTTTCCTGGGCGGACTGCTATACCTGTTTGCATCCGAAAAAGGGATCCGTGTTCCCCCGGACGATCTGTTCCCCACTGCCGCCCTGGGCTATATGCCTACCGCGGTATCCATTATTTTTATTATCGGGTTGATCTCCGCACTGTTTCCCAGCGCCGATGGCGCACTAACCGCACTGACCTCTTCGTTCTGCATAGATATTATCGGCATAAAACGCAGGGATGACTGGAGCGAAAGCAAAAGGCGGAAGATCAGGCTCACAACACATTTCAGCTTTGCATTGCTGTTTTTTATGGTTGTTCTGGGCTTTAAGCTGTTAGACAATAAATCCATTATTGATGTTATTCTTAAAGTGGCCGGGTTTACTTACGGTCCCCTGCTTGGTCTCTTCGCTTTTGGTATCATAAGTAAAAGAAGTATCAATGACCGCTTATCGCTCCTGGTTTGTTTGCTGGCCCCGTTGCTGATCCTCGGTATTGACTTCATCAACAATATTGAATGGTATCAGCCGCAGCTTAATATAAGCGGGCAATGGGTTGAAAATATCAGGTCGCTTTCTCATGCGCTTTTCGGCAATTTCAAAATCGGGTATGAGTTGTTGATATACAATGGGCTGTTTACCTATCTCGGCTTACGCTTCATCTCAAAAAAAGCAGCCCCGGTAAACTAAATTATCTATCGCTGCGTTGTATACTAAAGAAGCCACTGCCGGAGCGGTGGCTTTTTTATCCGGCACCCGGATGGATTAAACGAATGGATCTTCTTACCCTAAAACAACAGGCATGAATGCAACAATAAAAACACTGAAAGAAAGACACTGGAAAGAAAGTAACGGGCACAGCAGCTGGCAGATATTTAAAATAATGGCAGAGTTTGTAGAGGGCTTCGAAGCTTTATCTAAAATAGGACCCTGCATTTCTATATTCGGATCAGCGCGGACAAAGCCCGGCACGGTATATTATGAACTTTCTGCCGAGATAGCCCGAAGATTGACGGAAGAAGGTTTCGGTATTATTACCGGCGGCGGTCCCGGCATTATGGAAGCAGCTAATAAAGGATCCGTAATGTCCAACGGAAAAAGCGTGGGATTAAATATTGACCTTCCTTTTGAACAACGCCCCAATGAATATATTGACAAAGACAAGCTGCTGAATTTTGATTACTTTTTTGTGCGTAAGGTGATGTTTACCAAATATTCGCAGGGATTCGTCATGATGCCGGGGGGATTCGGCACACTGGATGAATTTTTTGAAGTGGCCACCCTGATGCAAACAGAAAAATTCAAGCAGATGCCCATGGTCCTGGTAGGCAAAAAATACTGGCGGGGACTGATGAACTGGCTTGAAGATGTTATGCTGGTAGAAGGAAATATTAATCCTGAAGACCTGGCCCTGTTCGAAATTGCAGATACGGCGGAAGAAGTGGTAAACTACATGCTGGAATATTACCGGACCCGGCAACTGGCGCCCAATTTTTAGATCAGTACCTGCAAGATAATATATTCTGTATTCCCTTAAATACCATAAAAAGACCCCGGCTGTTGCCGGGGTCTTTTTATGCATCTGTTTTTATAACAATGACTGCTGTGATACGAATTACCGCTCTATTTACTATACCGTATCTTGTTCAGGAACCGTAAATTACCAGGGCTTATTCGTACCCTGTAACAACCACATCTTACTCCACTGGGTATTTTCTCCGGGCTGCAGCCTGGTAATCGCATCGGCCAGATTTTCACTATTTAAATTCTTTTCTCCATCAGGATAAATAATACGTACCGGAATTTTCTTTCCGTTACTTCCCAGGATCACATTAGCGCCGAGATCCGGAACACCTGTCCTGCGCCAGTCGAACCAAAATTCGGGAGTCATAAAACAGGCCAGCCATTTTTGCGTCATCAGTTTTGTCAGCTTCCCGTTATCATCCGCACCGGTAAATTCCCCGGATAAATTATTCAGAAAAGCGCTCTCATTCCAGGCAACCAGTGCATCTGTGTTGGGATCATACACTTTAACACTGCCATCGGCAATATTATATTGACGCATGCTCGCCACCACTCCGGCCTTATAGTAGTCAACCGCATCCCCGGCAGTAATCCAATCCTTCAAACGGCCTTCCGACAGGATAAAACAAAGCTCGGCATAACTCATGAAAACCGCCTTTACCAACGGGTTTACATTCTGGGCATACATATCCGCAAGATAGGACACGCCCGGGTTTGCCGCTAAATCTGTATAGATAGTGGGGGTCAGCGCTTTTATTGCATTAAAATCCACACCGGTAGCTAAGTTATATAAATTCGGGTCCTGCAATGCTGCGGGTAACCCAACATACCTGCGGGTATTCAGTTGATCTGTACCCGGCGTTGAGGTGGGAATATTCCGGATGATCTGGCCGTCAGGAAGTTTCGAATACTCCGGAGTAGCATTGCTGATCCTCAATTGTGCATCCACCGGGCGGATAAAAGTGGTGAGGCGCGGATCCCGGCCTTCGACCATCGCATCCACAAATGTAGCACAAGGTTTACGGCGATGAAATTCTGACCGGTTGGTATACGCAAGAGGTCCTCCGTACCAGGAATTGGCCGCTGCGGTACCAATATAAGAAATGGCCGCATTATCTCCGTTAGAAGTAAAGATCGGGTTGGCCGAACTGTTACTTACAATGGCATTAAACTCACCCTTAACGTCAACCCCACTCATATCAGAAATCTTTTCCGACAATCTTAATAAATACCTTAACCGGAGCGAGTTGGCAAATTTTCTCCATTTCATTATATCTCCACCAAACAGGATATCACTTGATGCCGCTCCTTCAACGGATGATACCTGGGCCAGCAAGTCATTAGCCGATTTTAAATCCTCCAGGATACCTTTAAAAATATCTTTCTGATTGTCGTAAACCGGCGTAAAATTACCCTCTTCTGCTTTCATCGCTTCTGAATACGGAATATCTCCATACAATGAAGTTAAATACCCGTACCAGAAACTACGCATAATTTGCCCTACCCCCGTATAAAATTTCTGGTTGTTCTCTGACTTTTCCAGGGTCGCATTTTCAACGATGTACTGGCTGTTTTTAATTCTCAAAAAGGGAGAGCTGAAATCTTTAGGGCCCCATACAAACGTGTTGGGTCCCTGGAAGTCAATATAATCGCGCTGCAGATACTGCATTGCTTCTGAAACTGTCCATCCACCGGGGTACGCATATTCATACAGATAGTCGCGGGCCGAACCGGAAAGCACGGAGGTTAACACGTATTTTATATTAATTTCATTAGCACCTAACTGATTGGGGCTTTTGTTAATCTCCGACAAATCCTGGCAGGAAGTTACCATAAGCACAAGAGCAGCTACCAATCCAATCGTTCTGTGTCTTACTGCTTTTGATATAGAAAAAATATTTTTCATCTCTTAATTATTTTAAAATGATACATTAAGCTTTAAACCTACAGGCATAATAATCGGAGAAGCATTCCAAATATTTCTTCCCTGGTCTGTGGTTCCGGTAAGAGGATTCTGGTTATAAATGGATTCCGGATCCTGGTTGGTTTTATTAGCGGCATACAATATAAGATTCTTCATGAATCCTGCAATACTGATATTTTGTGCCCGCACCTTATGCGCCCAGGCTTCGGGTAATGCATAAGCAATAGCCAGCTCTCTCAGCTTAACAAAAGAACCATCGTAAAACCATTTATATCGCATAGCTGCATCCCAGTAACCGCCCGACGGCTGGAAAATATCATACGCCTTTACGTATTTCGTTCCCGGACCTCCGAAATTTTCGATATACCCGCCTGCTCCATCAGAAATTACACCGGGGAAAAATGCGCCTTCATATACACCGTTGGAATAAAGAAACCCTCCAAGGTCCTGCGTTCTTCCACCCACCCAGGTATCCTGCTGGTAAATTTCCGGGTGTGATTTGATTTCATTGGCTAAAGCTGCATTATCTCCGTTAAAGGAATTGTTGCTAAGGATGCCGGTAAACGTGCTGGAATTGGCATTATTGTGAAAGTATTCTACTTTACCTGCCCTTGCCAACCGCAGCATGGTCTGGTCATAATAAGTACCTCCCTGCCGCCAGTCAATGCTTAACGAAAGAGATATTCTTTTATAAGATACTCCTGTTTGCAATCCCACCATAAAATCATGCAGGAAATTGCCCACTTTTATCCTGGCATCACCACTGTTATTCCGTTGTATCTTACCGTTAGAATTTAACAGGGGCCAACCGTAATAAGGGCTGCTCTTATCTTCCACCCGGATCATATCCGGGGTATAAATATCGCCAATCAAATCTCCAACCTTGGTAATGGCATATACCTGGGTACTCTCCCAGAACTGAAACTGGTTTATTCCCGGTATCAATTCCTTTAACCTGCTCCTTTCACGCGTAAAATTGACGCGTATATCCCAGTTCCAGTTTTTGGTCCGGACAGGAACAGCACTCAAGCCAGCCTCAAATCCATAGTTTTCAATATTTCCCGCATTAATAGTGGCTGCTACATACCCCGAAGTAGGAGAGGTTGAAGCGTTCAATATCTGGTTTTTATTCTGCACTTTATAATACGTAAAATCGGCTCCTATGCGGTTATTAAAAAAGGAAAGATCAGCCCCGATTTCATAAGATTCTGCAATTTCAGGCTTGAGGTTAATATTGGGTAAATTACCTTGAACACTATATATTGTATTATCCCCCCAGGTTCCCTGGCTTAATACCCTGGCAATCACGTAAGGATCCGTATCCCTACCTACCTGGGAAATGCCGGACCGCAGCTTAAGCAATGACACCCAGGAAGGAAGGGGAAGCATTTGATTAAGCAGCACACTCAGCGATGCCGAAGGATAAAAATAGGACCGATTAGCCGGGGGCAGGGTACTCGACCAGTCATTTCTTGCTGTGGCATTCAGGTAGATCATATTGTCATAACTCAGATCCAGCAGACCATACACACTATAAATATTCTTATTAAAGGTATTATCGGAATAATTAAGCCCGGCTCTGACCACATTGCTGAGCGTATAAAGCCCCGGAAGCACAAGCTCTTCCCCACCTGCAGACAACAGGTAATTTCTTTGTGTCATTATATTACCACCTGCAGAAGGTGCAATCTCAAACTTCCCTACAGACTTTTTATAAGAGATCAAAACATCCGAGTTCATTTCTCTTTGATCCAAGATCCTGTCATTCAACGATCCCTTGGGCCTGTTTTGTCCTCCGCCATCGCCACCGTAACCCGACCAGGCCTGCCTGTACACTCTTTTTTCATTGTTACTGTTATACGCAAAGCGACCCATGATTTTGAGGTCCGGCAGGATTTGATAGTCTAATTTTACATTACCGAACATCCTCATCCTGTTAAACTTATCTACTAATTCGTAAGCCTCAAACCACGGATTGTCGTGAGCCGCGTTAAAGTTTCGTTGCTGTACATTCGGCTCTAACCAATAATCTTTCAGATCGTTAATATTAATATGGGGAGGTACCTGGTATAGTGCCATATATTGGGTTTCGCCCCCGTTCTTCAACGGATAATTGTTCGAATAGGGGTTACTTATATCAATATTCGCGGAGACTTTCACTTTATTGGTGATGTTATATACCGTTGCCAGATTCACTCCGTTTCTTTGTAATTCCACACCCGGGTAAACCCCTGTTGCATCCAGGTGTGTAATGCCAAGCCGGAAACTACCCCGATCGTAAGAACCATTAACACTTACATCATAAACCTGTTCAGTACCTGTTCTAAAAAAATCCTGAAGAGAATTATGATAAAAAACCAACGGCTTTTCCTCTCCATTTGTATTCCATTGTACTGCCATTTCCCCTTCTTCGGGACCATTCCATTGCTGGTATGAATTTTCGTTCAGCACCCCGCTTATACCGGTAGTGAACCTGCGTTGCAGATCAATATACTTGTACGGCACGGAAAGCGTGGACCCGATATTTACATCAACCCCGATTCCCTTCTTGGCAGATTTTCCGGATTTACTGGTAATTAATATTACCCCGTTTCCTGCTCTTGAACCATAAAGTGCCGCAGCACTTGGTCCCTTCAGTACCGTAACGCTTTCTATATTATCCGGGTTAAGATCCTTCATCACCCGCTGATCACCGGTAGGCACTCCATCCACCACAACCAGGGGATTATTATTCCCGGCAAGGGAAGAAAGACCCCGTATGTTAACATACGTGTCACTATTTACATCATTAGACGTATTGGTAATTTTTACACCGGACATCTTGCCGGTGAGTGCGCCAAGAACATCTTTCTGGGGCACTTTATTCATCATATCTGAGGTAACCTCTCCAACGGAATAACCTAATGCTCTCTTTTCCCGCTTTAAACCCAATGCAGTAACTACCACCTGGTCTAACCCAATGGCATCCTCCAGCATTACAACATCTATTTTGGACTGCCCGGTAAAATGGACATCCTGCGTAGCCATTCCAACAAACGAAAAGGAGAGGGTGGTATTTTCACGAATACCCCGAAGTGTGTACTCCCCATTTTCATCGGTTACGGTTCCCTGTGTGGTACCCTTTTTTGCAATGGTAACTCCGGACAACGGCTGGTTTTTACTATCGGTTACTTTACCGCTTACCGTTCGATCCTGGGCAAATGTGTAAGAGAGTGAGAATAATAAGACAAACGCGGATACAGCTATCCTAAGCAAGAATCGTTTTGGCGTCATAATCAATGAATTTGAAGTTAAGTTTTGATATTTTTTCGCAAACTATTAAATCAAAAATTGCGCATAGCAATACTAAAATCATTTTCGATAAAACTAAATGTCTTATTTACCTATTTTGATAGCGTAAATTATTTTTCTTCCCAACCCGGTATTTTTATTTACTTTAGTTCGCTTTTTTAATAACGCAGCATATTTAATACTTTTTTATGGCCGACCTCGTTATCTCCAAACGCTTGTATTCCTTAGACGCACTCCGCGGCTTCGATATGTTTTGGATCATGGGCGGAGAGCGCATATTTCACGCACTTTCCAAAGCAACAGATCATCCTTTCTGGAACAGCCTGTCTCACCAGTTCTCCCATCCCGACTGGAACGGCTTCCGTTTCTATGACCTGATATTCCCCTTATTTCTCTTTATTGCAGGGGTAGCTACTCCTTACGCTATTGAACGCCGGATTGAACAGGGAGTTCCGAAGCAGGAACTGTTATGGCATGTGATCAAACGCGGATTAATTTTAGTGATACTCGGCATTATTTACAACAATGGATTAACTATACAGCCGCTGTCTGAAATACGTTTCCCGAGCGTGTTGGGAAGAATCGGACTGGCTTATATGTTTGCCAATATTATATTTTTATATACCCGGCAAAAAGGACAGATCATCTGGGCCGGAGGGCTCTTATTAGGTTATTGGTTATTGCTGTTGTTCACTTCTTCTCCGGGTCATGCTCCCGGCGATCTTTCACTGGAAGGAAACTTTGCTTCCTATGCAGACCGGATGCTCTTACCCGGAAGATTCCACGTAAATAATATACACGATCCCGAAGGGCTCATTTCCACGATCCCGGCAATTGCTACAGGATTATTAGGCATATTAACCGGAAATTTTCTGAAGCACAGTCGTTTTTCTCCTACTAACAAAGCTATACGCCTGTTCATCAGCGGACTGGTGCTTATAGCCGTTTCTCTGGTATGGAATAGGGTATTCCCTTACAATAAAAACCTGTGGTCAAGCTCTTTTACCTTGCTGGTAGGCGGAATAAGCATGTCATTGCTTTCCTTATTCTATTATATTATAGATGTAAAAGGATTCAAAAAATGGGCTTTCTTTTTTGTAGTTATCGGTATGAACTCTATTTTGATCTATATGTCAGGTCATTTTATTGACTGGAAGTATACCACCAACGCCTTCTTTGAATGGCTTATCCAGTTAACCGGAGAACCCTACGGCATAGTTGCTTTTGCATTTTGCTTCATCGCCGTAAAATGGACATTCCTGTACATCCTGTACAAAAAGAAAATGTTTTTGAGGGTATAAGATAAACCAACAACATCCCGGCTTCTCCGGATTGGGTCAGCAAATCGTGAAAAACAAAAAATGAAATTACCTGATTTCGATAATCCATACTTTGGGTATTTCAGGAGTAGATAAGTGAGGGCTAAACCCCGGCCTGCCGGATTGACCTGTCCGTATAACAGCAAAGCTTTACAACACAACAAAGATAACCGGCAAATAAGCTGCGGAGCAGTCTTAATATTGCAGGAAAGAAATAGAGAGGAAGTAAAAAGACGCATAACATCGTTGCTATTCAAATTGATCGAACAATGTAATATTGCGCCACGCTGCGGCTTAGAGAAATGTGTTGCCCCCTTTGGCTATAAATATTTTGGCGCGCTGCGCCGGGTAAATACTTAGTCCGGCAAATCATGAAAACAAAAAATGAAATCACCCGATTTCAAATAATTTATGCTTTAAGCATTTCAGGGTGTAATAAGCCAGGTGTAAAACTCCGATCTGCAGGGTGAACTGTCCTTATAACAGCAAAGCTTTACAGCACAACAAAGATAACCGGCAAATAAGCTGCAGAGCAGCCTTAATATTGCAGGAAAGAAATAGAGAGGAAGTAAAAAGACGCATAGCGCTGTAATATTAAAACCGGTTCCATATTAGCTACCTACCCGTCTTCAGAAAAATAACAACAAACGGGGAACCATAAACGCTACACCTGCTTTGCATCGCGGGTTACTCCCTATGGGATTGTACAAACTGTAGTAACACCTGCGCCTGGTTATGCCGGGTATCACGGGCTGAGTAAAGCAGGGTTGTTGTTTTATGCTTGTGCACCAGATCAATCAGCTCTTTTGTATATGTTGATTCATTTAATTCAGCGCTGTACTTTCTGCTGAACTCAGTCCACCTGGCAGGGTCATGGTTAAACCATTTACGTAAAGCGGTGGAAGGAGCCACTTCTTTCAGCCAGATATCCACCCGGGCATTTTCTTTCTTTATCCCTCTTGGCCACAGCCTGTCCACCAGGATGCGAAAACCATCGCTTTCTTCCGGGGGATCATAAATTCTTTTAACCTGTACCTGGAACATCACTTGTTTATTTAAGCAGGGCATCGAAACCGCTCAACAACAAAGTTACGTAAATGATTTCCTTAAATCAGGCTCCGAGTTCCCGACTGCCGGTATCTTTCAATCTTAAATTCAAATATCTCCGCCATTTTACCTGCACGCCATTTGGCTTCCTTGGCCTTTTCACCCGAAAATAATTCATCAATGGTTTGTATAAACAATTGCATCCATTGCTCAAAATGCGCATGGTTAACCGGCAACTGGGCATGAGGCGGAAAAGGAGCCCCAAAGTAGGTGCGCTCTTCCAGTAAAATGGTTTGCCAGAACGTATACATCTTTTCAAGATGCTGAGGCCAGCGATCCCGGATCCGCTCATCAAATACGGGCGCGAGCAACCCATTTTCCCTTACCTTCCCATAAAAGGTATCCACCATCTTTTTTACATCGTCCAGGGTCAGGATATCATTCTTTTCACTCATGCTACCTTATTTATTTACTTTAAGAAAGAATATCTTTTTTTCCAACTGCTCATCAAATTCACTGAGCTTAGCCGAGTGAAGCATATCATAAATGCCTTTCCTCATCTTATTAAATTTATGATGAATGGGGCAGGGGCTTTTTTCCGAACACGCTTTCAGCCCAAGTCCGCAGCCGGTAAAAATTTTATCCCCGTCAATTGCTTTAACAATATCGGCGAGAGAACATTCCATCCCTTTTTTATCAAGATAAAAACCGCCTGAAGGTCCTTTTTGTGACTTTATCAGCTTCTTCCGGCTCAGCTCCTGTAAAATCTTAGCGATAAAGTATTCCGGGGAATCAATTCCCCGGGCAATTTCCCGGATTCCCGTTTTATTTCCATCTTTCGATTTTTGCCCTACAAACAACATTGCCCGTAAAGCATATTCACAACTTTTTGAAAACATGTATATTTTTTATATGGCCAAAACTACAGCCCGTACTATAATAACGGAGCCGTTTATCGTCTATTATCAGAACAATATTTCTCTTCCCCGGCAGACCAGTACAAAATTCAATCACGCGCTATTTTTTCCTGCCGCTGGCTGATATTAATCACGAACAACCCCAAAAACAGCAATATGGCTGCGCCAAAAAGCATTTCATTGGTATACGGTACGCTGGTGTAGCTTATGGCTCCCACACCCTGTATGAACAATATTAATTCATTCAGGAATATCCCCGCAATAAAAATTACAAGTCCTGCTACCGCCAGCTTCGTAATACGCATATACCGGTTAATAACAATATAACCCAGAATAATAAGGGTTATCACACCCAGCAAAACCAGATGCAAATAACCGATCACAATAGAGCGAAATCCAAAAGCGAGCTTACTGAGCGAAGGAATAAGAGAACCTGTTTGCAGCATAATCTTTATGGCCAGAGCAATACCCGATAAACCTACCAGCCATTTCCCCAATAGGGAAACCCGGCTTTTAATTTGGGTAAGATGTGCCCGGACAGCCCTGAACAAAAGAGCAAACCCTGTAAGTTGTGCCAACACCGCAAGAATAACGATGATATAAGTCCAAAGCGGCATCGGGAGCCAAAGAGCGGACAGGTAATAAGCCGGGATACAGGAAAGCGTAAATAACCAGAAGATCATTTTATGGAACTTTAAATGAATATCCCAGGTAAATAACTGATGTATAAGCAAACCGGTACATGCAAAAAAGAACCAGCCATTGTACTGAAAATGGAGAAAAAAGTAGGAAGCCGCCAGGTACCTGTCGGGATGTGCTGTTTTAGTAGCCATCATGATAGCCAGCGCAAAGGCCCCCGCTGAGGAAATAATATTAAAGAAAAGAGCCGACCTGAACCAGGGATCCGCCGGGCTCTTTACCAATACCCGGTTAAGATCACGCCAGTATACCACAGCAAAGGCATAGGCTGCTAAAATAGATAAGGTAGAAAAGGCTATGGAATAAATGCCATATCCCTGAACCGGGAAGGTAAATAACATCCCGTACGCCGCAATAAGATTACCATATAATATGGAACGATACTTTTTAAATGGATTTTCCTGGCCGGTATAAAGCCGCGACACTAATAAAGCCATTAATATCTGGGTTACCCAGCCGGTAAAAGCAAAATGAGAATGGGCATGAAGCAAATGCTTTTGATTAACAATGGGAAGAGAGTAGGCAATTTTATACCTCAGCAACACACCAATAAAAGCCACTATCATCAAATTAAAAACAGCTATTCTAAACCACCCTGTTAAACTTTTTATCATATTTTGAAAAATTTTTGCAAAAAAACAAACTAATCACCCAAGAGGATATGATCTAAATCATATCTTTAATATACACCTTACCTTTACTTATAGACAGCAATTCCTTTTGCTCCAGTTGCTTAATGGTACGGATAACCGTTTCCACCCGCAAACCCAACATACAAGCCAGCTGCTTACGGGTAAGCAGCAGTTTATTGCAGGAAAAGCTTATATTTTTCTTATGATGCATAAGATATTTCAGCAGGGTGATCAGCCGGTATTCGGGATCGCAGCTTGCCAGCATTTTTACTAACACCAGTTTAAAATGAACACGCCGGGATAACAGCCGGGTAAAGGCAAAATGAATATCCGGGCGCTCATCAAGTAACTGCCGGAAGGCAGATCGCTTCAGGCGTATAAGCGTTGAGGACTCTTCGGCTACTGCCGTAGCATCATACAAATACCCGTTGAGCAAAGGAGCCTCTCCAAAGCTGTCTCCTGCTTCTATGATATCATGAATAAATTCCTTTCCTTCCTCATCAATATGCACACATTTTACAAGACCTTTTACCAGTTGAAGATAAAATAAAGCTGTTTCTCCTTCCTGGTAAATGATCTCCCCCTTAGCTACTTCTTTAATTGAAGCGCCATAAGCCAGTAATATGTCCGTATTTTCTACCATCCGGTTCTAAACTTTAACGAGGCAGGGTTCAGTCTACAAATGCAACTACAGCGCATGATTGAAGACGGGAAATCCTGATCTTCAGGCTTTACTTTCTTCGTGACCTTACCTGCCGCCAGGCGGGTTAACACCTGGTGGCAAAATATTACTTTTTGGTCAGCCCGGGGGTAATTCATAACCTGATATGTATCATACCCCTTTTTGACCATCATCATTTCATTTTTGCTCAAGTTACTCAACATTTGCAATATGATTTCACTCATATAATATATAAAATATACTTGGTAATCTTGTGCCCATAAAAATATTTGTATGAAAAAATTACTTATTATCTGTTCTGTTGTATTTACGATTTATGCCTGCGGTAACCCGGGTGAAGATAAGACTTCCGGCCAGTCCGGAGCCCGTACGGAAGTTACCGAAAATGGCAACCCCAGCTACGATCCTAAACGCGGTGAGGGGAAATTTCAAAATATGGAGCTTCCGGATGCTTTGGATGCGGCAATGGCACAAAGCGGAAAACAGATATATGAAGTAAAGTGCGCAAGCTGCCATAAGCTCAGTGATGAAAGGTTAGTGGGTCCCGGATGGAAAGGTGTAACCAGCAAGCATAAGCCCGAATGGCTCATGAACTTTATTACCAACCCGGATGCCATGATAGACCAGGATCCTGAATTGCAGGCTCAGTTAGAGATATGCCTGGTGCGTATGCCGAACCAAAATCTTACGGATGATGACGCCAGGCACCTGGTAGAATTCATGCGTCAGAATGACGGAATAAAATAAACGGAACTTTTTCATTCCTTATTTTAAATAAACCATAAATATGAAACTTGCACAAAGTACATTAGCGGCGTTTGCCCTGGCCATACTGCTCGGGGGCATGAATGCCTGTAAACCCAAAAGCGCCGGAACTGCAGTTAGCGGTAATGCCGCCGAGAAAGTATATGTTCCACCAGGAAAATATGACGAGTTTTACAACTTCGTTTCGGGTGGATTCAGCGGGCAACTGTCCGTTTACGGCCTGCCCTCCGGAAGACTGTTAAGAGTGATCCCCGTATTTTCATTAGACCCCGAAAAGGGATGGGGATTTAGCGAAGAAACCAAGCCCATGCTCAACACTTCCCACGGCTTTGTTCCCTGGGATGATCTCCACCACGTTAACCTCTCCCAAACCAATGGTGAGATAGACGGGCGCTGGGTATTTGTAAATGGTAACAATACACCCCGTGTAGCGAGGGTTGACCTTAAAACCTTCCGTACCGCAGAAATCATTGAACTTCCCAACTCCGGCGGTAACCACTCCTCTCCGTTTATCACGGAAAATACCGAATACGTAGTTGCCGGAACCCGCTTTAGTGTTCCTATGGACAACAGCAACGGCGATATTCCCATTAACACCTATAAGCAAAACTTTAAAGGAACCGTTTCCTTTATTAGTGTAGACAAGGATAACGGCAATATGGATATTGCATTCCAGATTGAAACACCAGGTGTAAATTTCGACCTGAGCCATGCAGGTAAAGGTCCCTCACACGGCTGGTTCTTCTTCTCCTGCTATAATACCGAAGGCGCCAATACCCTGCTGGAAGTAAATGCGTCAAAAAATGACAAAGACTTCATTATGGCAGTAAACTGGAAAAAGGCCGAAGAATACCTGAAAGCCGGGAAAGGTAAAAAAGTAGCGGTAAAATATGCCCACAACAAATACAGCGATGAAACCCATTCGGCTACTTCCGAAATAAAAAGAGAAGTAACGGTGCTGGATTCCCGCGAGCTGGAAGGGCTGTGCTACTTCATTCCCTGTCCCAAATCGCCCCACGGATGCGATGTAGACCCCAGCGGGGAATATATTGTGGGTAGCGGTAAATTAGCCGCCCTGATCCCTGTATTCTCTTTCACTAAAATAGTAAAAGCCATAGAAGATAAGGCGTTTGAGGGTACGTTTGGTAATATCCCTGTAATTAAATACGAAGCCGCCCTGCATGGTGAAGTACAAAAACCAGGCTTAGGCCCCTTACATACCGAGTTTGACGGAAAAGGCAATGCGATCACTTCCATGTTCGTATCTTCCGAACTGGTAAAATGGAATATTAAAGATCTGCAGGTAGTTGATCGTGTACCTACCTACTATTCCGTAGGTCACCTGATGATACCTGGCGGTGATTCCAAAAAACCAGATGCAAAGTATGTCGTTGCATATAACAAGATCACCAAAGACAGGTACCTGCCTACCGGTCCTGAATTGTCGCAAAGTGCCCAGCTCTATGATATATCAGGGGATAAGATGCAGCTGATACTGGATTTCCCCACCATCGGCGAGCCTCACTATGCACAGGCGGTAAGGGCGGAAAAAGTTAAGGACAATTCCCTGAAGCTCTTTAAAATTGAAGAGAACAAGCATCCTTATGCTTCCAAAGGTGAAAAAGAAACCAAAGTGGTGCGTGAAGGCAACAAAGTGCATGTATATATGACGGCTATCCGTTCTCACCTTACACCCGACAATATTGAAGGTGTTCGCCTGGGAGATGAAGTGTATTTTCATGTAACGAACCTTGAGCAGGACTGGGACGTTCCTCACGGATTTGCCGTAAAAGGAGCCGACAATGGAGAATTGCTCATCATGCCGGGTGAAACCACTACACTCAAATGGGTGCCGGATCGTGTAGGTATATTCCCCATGTATTGCACCGACTTCTGTAGTGCCCTGCACCAGGAAATGTCGGGCTACGTAAGGGTATCCCCTGCCGGGAGCAAAGTACCGCTTAGCTTTAGCACAGGAACCAATATGCCGGAAACAGACGTACCGGCCGGTCAATAATAATGATGTAACGGAATGGGGTTGCCTGCTTACAAATGCAGGCCCCATTCCGTTCTCTTTTATAGGATATGGATATCATGCCATAAAAAGAGAAACCTTTTATGCTACCCTGGGAAAAATCTAAAAGATATAAAGATGAAAAAAAACCAAATAAACGGGACCAGCCGGATCATTTTAGGTCTTTGTGCCATCGCCTTATTTGCCGTTAATTACCTCCCGATATGGCAGATCAGCTTAGATGCGCCGCAATATCCTGAAGGCTTAGAATTATTTATCTATGCCGATAAACTTGCCGGTAATGTAGATATCATCAACGGCCTGAATCATTATATCGGCATGAAAACTTTACATACGGAAGATTTTATCGAGTTTAAGGTGCTTCCGTACCTCATCGGTTTTTTCAGCCTTCTTATACTGATAACCGCCATTGTGGGAAAACGCAGCCTGTTATATACCGTTTTCCTTCTTTTTGTATTATTCGGCATTGTAGCCATGTATGATTTCTGGAAATGGGAATACGATTATGGTCACAACCTGGATCCCAACGCCGCCATTAAGGTGCCCGGCATGGCTTACCAGCCGCCGCTTATCGGCTTTAAACAACTCCTCAACTTCGGCGCATATTCTATTCCCGCCATCGGGGGATGGATATTTATAGGTGTAGGCGGTGTATTGCTGGCCTGCAGCGCCCTTGTATTTCGTAAGCAAAAAAGCTTAAAAAGCAAGGCCATACCTGCCATAGCGCTCACCTTGTTTTCTGTTTTTACCTTCACTTCCTGCAGTTCCGGTCCCCAGCCCGTAAAAGCCGGCGACCAGTGTACCTTCTGCAAAATGGGAATCAGCGATACCCGCTTTGCCGGTGAGCTTATTACACAAAAAGGAAAGCTGTATAAATTTGATGACCTACACTGTATGCTGGCCTTTGCAGGCGCTCCCGGCTGGGACAAAAGTTCCGTTAAAAATTACTACCTGGCCGATTTCAGTAACCCCGATCAATGGCTTATTGCCGAAAACGCACTACTTTTAAAAAGCGAGCAGTTAAAAAGCCCGATGGGTGGAAATACAGCCGCTTTTTCTAATGACGCCGACCGGAAAACAGCTGCCGAAACCTTTTCAGGCACTGTGATAAGCTGGAAAGAGCTTATGCCTTAGCGTTATATACTGATGACGAACCCGGAAAGTGATTGGTGATATGAACAAACAGATCCTGCTTTTTTTTATACTTATAACCGCCTGCTCAACAAATATCTTTTCCAAAACCATACGGGTAGGTAATGGCGAACGGGTTACCGGTATACAACAGGGTATTGATATGGCTGCTGCCGGCGATACGGTGCTGGTAACTGAAGGACACTACAGGCAGGGAAATATTATCATCAACAAACCGCTTATCCTAAAAGGTATTAATTTCCCCGTCTTAGACGGGGAAAACAAACATGAGCTCCTTTCCGTAAAATCTCCTTTTGTAACCGTTGACGGCTTTCACATTCAAAATTCAGGGCATTCCTCGATGGTTGACATTGCGGGAATTAAAATTTACAATACGCATCATGTCACTGTTATCAACAATATCCTGGAAAATAATTTTTTCGGCATCTACGCTCAACAAGGCCGGCTATGTACCATACAAAACAACAAGATAACCGCTTCCAGCGATGAAACCCATCTTTCAGGAAACGGCATCCACTGCTGGAAGAGCGACAGCATCTACATCCGCAATAACAGCGTCACCGGGCACAGGGATGGCATTTACTTAGAATTTGTTACCCACTCGGAGGTGGACCGGAATAAGGTGCAAAAGAATAACCGGTACGGACTACACTTCATGTTCGCCCATAACAATTCGTATACTGAAAATATTTTTCGAAATAATGGTGCAGGGGTGGCGGTAATGTATACCCGCCATGTAATCATGAAGAAGAACCGCTTTGAAGACAACTGGGGGGATGCGGCCTACGGCCTGCTGCTCAAGGAAATTTCAGACGCTACCATAGAAGGAAACCACTTTGAAGGAAATACCAGTGGTATTTTCGTAGATGGATCGAGCCGTATTGAAATGGAGAAAAATATCTTTAAAGGCAACGGATGGGCTATCAAGATGCAGGCAAGCTGTATGGATATTGCACTGGAAAAAAACAACTTCATTGGTAATACTTTTGATATCGGCACCAATGGTTCCCTGGTATTGAATACCTTTAAAAATAATTATTGGGACAAATATGAAGGATACGACCTGGATAAAGATAAGATAGGCGATATCCCCTACCGCCCGGTAAGCATGTATTCCATGATTGTAGAAAGGAACCCGCCGGCAATGATGCTGTTCCGCAGCTTTATTACTACCCTGTTAGACAAAACAGAAAAAGTGCTGCCCAGCCTGACCCCGGAAAACCTGAAAGACGACTATCCCTTAATGAAACCTTTAGCGTTATGATCATTACAACAAACGTGTCAAAACAATTTGGGAAGCTAAAAGCATTGGATAACGTCTCCGTTACCTGTAATAAAGGCGAATGTATAGCACTAATAGGACCCAACGGAAGCGGTAAAACCACGTTGGCTAAAACGATCCTGGGTATGGTGGTACCCGACAGCGGGTTCATTACTTTTAACGGGAAAAATATTTTACACAACTGGGATTACCGGAAAGATATCGGCTATATGCCGCAGATCGGCAGGTATCCTGAAAATATGACGATAGGACAGGTGCTGGATATGATGCGGGATATCCGTCATACCAAAAATGCGCAAACCGATGAAGAGCTTATTGAAACCTTCGGCTTAAATACGCTTATGCACAAACGAATGCGTACCTTATCCGGGGGCACCCGGCAAAAGGTAAGCGCTTCTCTTGCTTTTCTCTTTAACCCTTCGGTGCTGATATTAGATGAGCCCACCGCAGGGCTCGACCCCGTAGCTTCCGGTATCCTGAAGGAAAAGATCATTGCTGAAAAAGGAAAAGGAAAGCTTATCCTGATTACGTCTCACGTTTTAAGCGAATTAGACAACCTGATCACCCAGGTTATTTATATGCAGGACGGCAGGCTACGGTTCCACAAAAGCATTGAAGCCCTGCATGCGGATACGGGCGAAACCCAGCTGACCAAAGCCATTGCCAGCATAATGACAAAGTAGACGATCATGAAAAAAATTATAAAATACGTAATAGCAGATATCCTGCGTAATAAGATTATAATCGCTTACACCGTTTTCCTGCTGGCAATGTCATTAAGCGTATTTAACCTTGAGGACAATGCCTCCAAAGGCTTGCTGAGCCTGCTCAATATTATCCTGCTCATTGTTCCGCTGGTCAGTATTGTTTTTTCTACCATCTATATGTACAACAGCTCGGAATTTATTGAGCTGCTCGTCAGCCAGCCGCTAAAAAGAAGAACCATCTGGCTGAGCCTGTTTTCCGGATTAGCCACAGCGCTTTCCCTCTCCTTCTTTATCGGCGCCGGTATACCCATCCTGATATACCAGCCTTCTTCCACGGGAATAATGATGCTCCTTACCGGGCTGCTGCTTTCTGTCATTTTCGTTGCCGTAGCCTTCCTGGCCTCCGTTACCACAAGAGATAAAGCCAAAGGAATAGGGAAAGTGATCCTGCTATGGCTCTATTTTGCTTTGCTTTTTGACGGCATGGTATTATTCCTGTTATTCCAGTTTGCCGATTATCCGCTGGAAAAGGCCATGGTGGGCGTAAGCGCGTTAAACCCCATTGACCTGAGCCGGATTTTAATTTTACTCCAGATGGATGTTTCCGCACTGATGGGCTATACCGGCGCTATTTTCAGAAATTTCTTCGGTACACAAGCCGGTGTAATATTTGCCTTCCTGGTTCTGATGACCTGGTTTATTATACCTTTATGGCTATCTTTAAGGAAATTCAATTCAAAAGATCTGTAAAGATGAAATGATAACAGGTGACCCATAGGGGGCTGATTAAAACCTATATGATCGTAATCTAACAAACTGATGCCTCGAAGATGCTATATGCATATCAACCCCGGAAGCACAATATTTACGATAGTAGGGACTGAATCTCAGCCCGAAGGGCTAAAACGCGAATAGCCTCCCGCTTCGCGGGAGGTAACAGGAGGACAGAGCACAACCCGTTGGCGGGTTGAACTTATTAAGAAATAAGAGATGTAAGCTTTATCGTATTAACGGGGCAAAAGATCACATTCATATTTTTTCAGAGAATGATATTGAATTTAATGAAAGATACCTGTTGTAAACCATATCGTTCAACCCGCCAGCGGGTTGGATCCACCTTTCCCCCTTTATCCCCCAACTTCGTTGGAGGCTATTCATATATAAGCCCTCCGGGCTTAAATTGACAGCTATGGTGGGGACAGGCAGGCACCAACAGGGGCGGCCTGCCGGGGTTGATTAAAAAGGTTTGGTTTAAAGATATGCCACTAAAACTCAAACCTGCCTGTCGGCAGGGACACCAAAGTCCTGATCTTCAGATTTAATTTTCTCCGTGCCCTGATAACTTCGTGGCAAAATATCACTTTTGGATCAACCCCATGAAGTAAAGCGATACGACAATTTTAAATGCACCCCGGATAATTGTTGTATATTCTATAACAATATAATTCCGTATATTTGTAGTTACTCAAAATGATAACATATACCATATATCGCCATTATGAACGCAAGCGGGAGAATGATTTTCCCCTGCCTGACGCTGCGTATACGGATGTTATCCTTCCTTTTCGCAGCTTCTGCAAAAAGCAATATTACATTTCAAATTTCAAGGATTTCCACACCCTTACCCCGGACTTCATCTACTCTTAAAAATTAATACGGTATAGTTCGGGGGTACATATCCTGATTCATCTTTTATTATTTTATTCAATTAACTTTTTTATGAAACGAAATACGATAACCTTCCCGGTAAGGGTTATTTTCCTTTGTTGCATTTATGCTTTAAATATCTCTATTCTTATTACCGGAATTATTACGGGAAAATTGTGGTTATGGCTGATTGCATTATTGATTTCCGCACTGCCGATTATATATTTCAGGGAGCGGAACAAGAAGATCTTCTCCGAATATTTTCGGAGAAAAAGGCTGAGTAAAAGAAAAAGACACTGAGCCTGTAACCTCCGTTTACAAACAACTACTAATATTTTCAACCATTTTTTAATATTCTAAAAATCGCTGTTATGAAAGCTGAAAAAACTCCTGTATTGCTTTGCGAAGAAGATTTTCGCCTGCTGAAACAATTAGTAGGCATATCGCTGGTGAATGACATGGAAGAAGAAATGACCTTAGCTTACGAGCTGAGCCGGGCTAATATTGTTAAGGATGAGGATTTGCCCCCGGACACTATCAGGCTAAACTCCAAAGTGCGGGTTGAAGATACGGCAACAAAAAGGATCATTGATCTGTCTATCGTTATGCCCCCTCATGCCGATATCAAGCAAAAGAAAATTTCTATTCTTACTCCTATGGCGGCAGCCTTAATCGGCTTCAAAAAAGGAGATGAAGTAGAATGGAAAATGCCTTCGGGACTCAAGAAATACAAGATCCTTGATGTAACCAATACGATCCGGGCAGCGCAGGAAGCATAAAAAAACATGGGCACACCCGGGTGGCACAAAGAGATGCTGATCAAAAGGCAGGTGAATGTCTTTTCGGGGGAACCCGTTTGTTACGGGAAAGTAATCTCATGGAATGATATAGGTTTAGGTATTTGAGATTACTTCTCCCCCGACTTATCCACACAAAAAATACTTAAAGTATAAATTATTGAAATCAGCTGATCCGATTTTTCATAATTTGCTGACCTGATAAATGCTTTAACCATTTGTTATCGTTCTCTGAAGGTGGGTAGCCGATCTATATGAAACCCGATTTAATATTATAGTACTACCCGCCCTTCCCCTGCTATACTGCATTTACCAGGCGCAGCGTGCCAAAATATTTGTAGCCACAGGAATTTCAACACATTTTCTCTAAGCCGCAGCGCGGCGTAATATTAAATTGTTAAATAAATCTCTTGAATATTTATTACTGTTTCTTAGCCAGGAGGAACGCCCAGAGGCTGTCTCAAAAGTAAGAGATAGCCTTTTTTTACTTTCTCTCTATTTCTTTCTACAAATATTAAGGCTGCTCTGCAGCTTATCTGCCGGTTACCTTTGTTGTGTTGTAAAGCTTTGCTGTTATGTGTACAGACCATCCGGCAGACCAGGGTTTTACGCCTGACTTATCACATCCTGAAATGCTTAAAGTATAAACTATTGAAATCAGCTAGTTTCATTTTTCGTTTTTCATGATTTGCTGACCTAAATAGAGTACCCCCGGGCACAAAGAGGTGCTGATCAAAAGGCAGGTGAATGTCTTTTCGGGAGAACCCGTTTGTTACGGGAAAGTAATCTCATGAAATGATATAGGCTTAAATATTTGAGATTACTTCTCCCCCGCTTTCGGACGGGGATTGCACAGTACTTATTACCATTACCGGTACATACTCTTTGAGGCATGTACTTTTTCTTCTTTACCACTTTTCACGGCGTATGTAAAGCCCTTTTGTAAGGCATAAGCGCCGTATTGCCCTTTCTTATTCAGTGCCAGGAATCCAACCTGGATTCTTTTCGATTTTTCGGGACTGCGCTTAATGATACGCTGTACCGCCTCTTTACAGGCCGCTTCGGGCGAATGGCCCTGGCGCATCAGCTCCACTACCAGGTGGGAGCCAACAATGCGGATCACTTCTTCACCGACACCGGTAGAGGTAACAGCGCCAATCTCATTGTCCACATACAATCCTGCACCAATGATCGGCGAATCGCCTACCCTTCCGTGAATTTTATAGGCCATGCCGCTGGTAGTGCAGGCCCCGCTCAAATTTCCACTTGCATCCATCGCCACCATACCAATCGTGTCGTGGTTATCTGGTCCGCCCGGCATCGGATCTTTAGCCTTATCATACAGCCGGTTTTCGATATTTATTTCCGGTTCGTATTTGGCCTCTTTCAACCATGCTTTCCATGCTTTTTCACTTTCCGGCGTTAACAGGTTTTCTTTTTTAAACCCGTTGGCCAATGCAAACTGCAGGGCGCCATCACCCGCCAATACGATATGGGGCGTTTTTTCCATGACCAGCCGGGCTACCGAAATAGCATGTATAATATGCTCCAACGCCATTACCGAACCACAATTATAATACTCATCCATAATACAGGCATCAAGGGTTACCCGCCCGTCCCTGTCGGGCAAACCGCCATACCCAATGCTCTGATTAGTGGGATCTGCTTCCGGAACCCTTACGCCGGCTTCTACCGCATCTAATGCCCGGCCACCTTTACCCAATATCTCCCATGCAGCTGCATTGGCAGCCCTGCCGAAATCCCAGGTGGATACCACTATGGGATTATTAATAACAGGGTGGAAGGGCGTTACGGCATGAGCCAATACCTGCTTACCGGCTAATGCAACAGCAGAGCTCATTACAGAAGCTTGTAAAAATTTTCTACGCGTAGACATATTTTACAGGATAAATTATGAATAAGAAAAGGATGGTAATGTACCACCCTTTTCTTGTTTTATGAATTTGATCTGAATTATGGCATCAGCCATATTTTATTGCTTCTTAAATCCGTTCCGCCGGTAGCTTCCAACCAGTTTGCATGATTGTAATCCTGTTCACTTCCGGGATATACAAAACGGTTAATATCTCCAAAATTGGTATTATAGAAAGCAGCATTGTCCGTTTCCATAGGGGTTTTATTCCCGGTACGGCGTTTCAATGTCCAGATATCCCATGGCTGACGGAACCCGTCAATCCAAAGCTGGGTGTATATCTTCAGTAGTGCATCTGCTTCGTTGGAAATATCAAATTCCACTTTGGGATTTTCAAGCAAAGCGGTAATTGCTGCACCATCGGGTAAACCGGCAGGTTTGTTTACCACCCACACCGGAGAATTCATCGCAATAAATGTCCAGAAGTTTACGGATGCCGTTACTCCTTTTTCATACTCGGATTTTGCCGTACCTACATTTTTGGTTACCCCTAATCCACGCAAATACACTTCAGCTTTTGTAAGATTAACTTCTGCAGCAGTGATGATCAGCTCGGGGATATATCTTTCATCCTTTTCAAAATAATAATTGATAGGGGAATAGGAAAGCCCGGCGCCCTTGTTAGACCAATCATTATCACGCCTGGTGTTATAAGGTTCTCCTCCATCGGAAACGCTACCGGAAGGGTTTTGCGGGTAGGCAACCCATCCACCGGCATTGTTTCCTTCAAAAAATATCTTTGCACGCGGATCAAAGATACCACTACCGTCTGTGTTATTATTGTCTGACATCTGCTTCCACATGGTGCTTCCCATCCTCATAAAAAAACCTGCAGAAAAAGACCATTTACGGCCATCAAGCACAAGATCTGTAATTTTACCGGGCCACATACCAATGTCTTCACTCCTATCGGAAGTTGCCTCCAGCAAAGGCTTAGACAACGCTTCTGTAATTTGAGCAGCAGCAGTTCCCTGGTTTTTGTCATACATCCTTACCGCATAACGCAAACGCAGCGAATTGGCAAATTTTACCCAGGTTGCAATATTACCTTTCAGAAAAGTTTCATGGCTGCCTAAATCAACCTGCCCGGGGGAAGTAGAAAAATTATCTACCGCCCATTTCAGGTCGTTAATGGCTGCCACATAAATATCGCTTTGCTTATCGTACTTGGCAGTATAAAACGCCGCCCCTTCCGATGAGCGCCCGGCTTCTGAATAAGGAACATCACCAAAATACTCTGTCAGCTTCAGCGTTTTATAGGCCATCAAGGTACGCAACATGGCCAGCACATTGGTATAATTGCCTTTATCTGCACTCTCCTCAATTTTTCTTTCTATAAGCCTTGCATTGGCAAGCGCCTTATAGTAGTTATTCCAATATTCGTTTGCAGCATTTTCCATAACATAGCCCGATGCCGCGGTGATGGCGGCCTGCTGGGTAACCGGGTAAATCCAGGAATGATACGTAGCCTGCTCCTGCCATCCTAAAACCATGGTACTTACAATACCATTGTATAGCTGCGGTATGGTAGCATTAATATCTTTATTCCAGGCCCGGTTCATATCTTCAAAGCCTTTTTTACAGGAAGCAGTAATCAATACCGCTCCAAGGAGAAGATAGGTTACTGTGTATTTTTTTATCTTATTTACTTTCATAATAATATCATTAATAAACACGAAATAGTTTTTACTTATTTTTTAAAAGCGCGCTCTTACCGATACCCCAAATGATCTGATGCCCGGGTATCCGGCCCACTGCAATCCCTGTGCATTTCTTGCGCCTGAAATAGCTTCAGGATTCAATTTGTCAGGCAAAGTGGTAAATAAGTAAAATAAGTCTCTTCCTATAAGGGAAACATTCAACCCCTGGAACACTTTTGTTCTTGTTACAAAACTCTGGGGAACTTCATAAGACAAAGACAATTCACGCAATTTCATCCAGGAGTTTTCAAAAACTGCTGCGCTCCTTGGCATGTGAATATCAGACCAGGCTGCATATACTCCGGCATATTTATACATATAGTGCACTACATCTGTATTGGGTTTGCCGCTGGTTGTTCCATCATCAAACACCCCTTCCAGGATAACACCGTGATTTGCTGTAGACCCGTCAGGATAGGTATAAGGCAAACCGCCGCCATTTCTTTCCTTAAGCGTTTCAGGCGCCAGCCCGTTACCCATAGCAGCAGAATAATCAAAAGAAAATATATCGCCGCCCCATTTAAAATCAACCAAAGCATACAGGCTGAAATTACCATACTTAAACACATTACCAATACCGCCCGTAAGCTTGGGTGTGGCATTACCTATTACAACAGGAACATCAGTTGTAACGTATCTTGTTCCGATGGTTTCATTATTGTTACCTAATAACTTCTCCACAACCCTTTGTCCATCCAGGTATTTATAGTCATAACCATAAATATTTCCATAGTTATCCCCTACGGCTACCTGCATGCCGGCGCCATAAGCAAGACCGAAAACATTATCCAGCGGATAGGCCTCCACACCTTTATCCAAAGCCACTACTTTATTCTGGTTATGCGCACCGTTCACCGTTATATCCCAGCCAAAGTTTTTGTTGCTTACTACTCTTCCCCTGACAATAAATTCAAATCCTTTATTCTGCAATTCACCGGTATTGAACCGAAGCCCTTCTGCACCCGATGAAATCGGGAGTGGCGCATCAAGGATCTGTTTGGTAGAATTAATTTTATACCAGGTAAAGTCAACATTCAGCCTGTTTTTCAAGAAGGCAAGCTGTGTTCCGATTTCATAAGAATTTGAACGTTGCGGCTCAAGGAACAATGGCGGCAATATTGTAGGTAATGTTCTGGTATCCACTCCGCCAAATACATTCGCACTGTATACAAAGTTTAACTGGTATGGATCTGTTCCGTTAGCGCTCTGCGCATAAGCAACCCTCACTTTACCAAAGTCAAGCCAGTTACTCACAGCACCCATGTCAAATGCATCTGTAAACGCAAAGCTTAAGCTGGCAGATGGATAGAAAAATGAATTGCTGGTGGTTGGCAATGTGGAAGACCAGTCATTCCTGCCTGTTACCTGCAAAAACAAATAATTTCTGTACGACAGGTCCAGTATCCCGTATGCTGAATTGATCTTGCTCTCTGAACGATATTCAGTGGGCAGCCAATCCCTGTTTAAGGTAGCGCTGGTATTGCTCAGATAATACTGGAAGGGAATAAGGAACGGGCCTTTGTTTTCAGACTTGACGCCGTGAAAACGATTTTGCCATGAGCTGACGCCCAGGCTGAGGTTCAGGTTCAGATCCTCAACAATATTGTCCTTATGTATGGTTCCGATTGCCTCGGAGGTAATCGTGAAATTTTTGTTCATTTCAAGCCCATATTTACCATCAAGACCTTCCACGGACTCAGGTTTGTTTTTTGACTCAAATTCATTTGTTGAATAATCCGCACTAACACGTCCCATTAAATTCAACCAGGGCAGCACATCAGCATTGAGCTTTACGCTTCCTAATAGTTGATCTCTTTTTAAGTCTGTATTATTTTCGTAGGTATTCCAATAGATGTCTTTTCCATATCCTCCATAAGGGTAACTTAACGGATAAACAGAACCATCTAACTTATTTTTAGAGCCATCGGGGTTCATATATATATCTTTCTCAAGATTAATATAATCACGGGACATCCCATAGGTCATAAATTTTGTCCAGCTATTGTTGTCACCGATATTAGGTGTATTGTGCCTGTTGTATTTGGTATAACTTCCGGTTACTTCTGTATTCAATATCCGGGACATCCGTATATTGGAGCCTACGTTAACAGCAGTTTGATTAAAATGACTATTGGGTACCACCGCTTTATTGTCTGTACGGCTTAATGAAACACGAAGTGTACCATTATCACCACCGCCGGAAAAAGATACATTATGGGTAGTTGTATTACCGGTATTAAAATAAGACTTTACATTATCCGGGTTAGGAGACCAGGGACGTTTTACGCCATCCCACCAAATGATTTCACGCCCGTCTAACTTAGGTCCCCATGAAGCAGCCGTACCATACCAGCTGAATTGAGACCATGTGCTCATACCACCGGGAACACTTCCCTGGCTTAAATATTTTTCATCGGTAATCCCCGACCCGGTCCAGGGAGCTTCAGCCGGATACCGGTCATTTCCATTCGCATCTTTAGGAAAAGACGGAGTGGCAGACCATAATGCAATGGCTCCGCCATAGCCATATTCATTCTGTAATTCCTGATAGCGATAAGGATCGTTCCACCTGCTGGAAAGATTGTAGTCAATACCCAGGCCCTTCCGTTTACTTCCTTTTTTTGACGTAATAAGCACAACACCATTTGCACCGCGTGCTCCATATAAAGCTGCGGCAGTGGGCCCTTTTAAAACATTTATCTCCTCAATATCGTCCGGGTTAAGAAAGTTAAGATAAGATCCCCAGTCTCTCTGTGTTCCTCCAAGATCAATTGAGCTTCCCTTGATCCCATCATAATCCATCGGGTTTTCCTGCACCTGCACCCCATCAATAACAATAAGGGGCTGATTATTTCCAAGTATTGAATTATTACCCCTGATCACAATTCTTGTAGAATTACCTTCCACTCCATTCGCATTGCTTATGTTCAACCCGGCAACTTTTCCCATTAACCCCTGGGCTACGCCGGGAGGAGCAACTTTTGTAATATTATCCCCGGAAATTTTTTGTACGCTATAGCCAATTGCCTTTTGCTCTTTCTTAATACCAAGCGCTGTAACCACCACTTCCGTCATTTCCGCACCGGAATCAGAGAGCGTTACATCTAATGAGTTCCCGTCACCCACTTTTATTTCCTTTGTCGCCAGTCCCACAGAACTAATAACCAGTATGGCATTCCTGTCGGCTACTGTTATGCTATACCGTCCGTCTTCATCACTGATTACGGATGTTGAGGAGCCTTTTACATTTACTGTTGCTCCTGAAACAGCACTTCCTTTGTCGTCTTTAATAGTTCCGCTAATAATACGTCCCTGTTGCGCAAATACCTGCGAGAGGCTTGCAAACAGCACCAATATCATTAAACAAAACGATGTTTGCTTTTTTGTCATTACAGTTGAATTTTAGTTTTTGATAATTAAAGATTTATTTATTGTCCTTCGCCAAAAGCGGGCGCATTTTTATCGTACCAAACCCGTTGACTGCTTAACGTAGGTATATCCTGCGCATTTTCGGTGAAGCCCTGCTCCGTCATGGCTGTTCTCCAGTTTACCCGGTTCACTTCTCCGGGGTCAGTAAGCCACCAGCGGCGGGGAATAGCAGCGTTAAATACCTCACGGGCATAATAGGTGGAAGTTTTCTTCGGGTATCCCGTACGGCGAGCCAGTACGAAAGCCTCGTTGGCATTCCTGAAAAAGTTCAGGTATTGCTGAATATAGATCCGTTCCAAATCATTAACCCCATTCAGCTTTACATTCGCATCGTTCAGAAAATCATTGATCTGCGCATCAGCATTAGAACCTAACCCTTCCGTTGATTTAGCCGCCTTTGCAATATCATTCATTGTTTTTATGGAAGATGCTACTCCTTTTTTATACCAGTCTTCTGCCGTGCCCTTTGTATTGACACCACTGCCATATCCCTTTTGTATGAACTCGGCAACCAGCAGGCAGGATTCTGCATTGGTTACTACCACATCCCTGAATTCACCCTCGGCCGTTGCGTTATTGTATTTAGGAGAGAAAAACAACCGGTTAACGGGTGAGATCAGGAAATACCGGTTTTCCGAATTGCCCGGATTGCTGTTACCAAAAACAAACTGGTTGCTGATATAATTGGTGATTGCCGGGTTTACATTCCAGTCGGCAGGAGCTCCCTGGAAGGCAATCAGCGGATCGGACGGATTAATGAACGCCGGCAGGCTGGCCCCGTATTTTGCCAGTGAATCAGCAAAGGCTCCGGTCAGATCATTTGTTGAAAAATAGATCCCTATTCGCGGATCATTTGTTTTTTTCAAAAACGAAATAATAGAAGAGCTTCCATAGCGGGGGCTCCGGTAATTGATATCCCCGCTCGTACCAAAAGGTATATAATCTTTACTTTGATAAGACAGCTGGGCATCATCATTATCAATGGGACCGATCCCATCCTGTATAACCTCTTTAAATATAGTCGCCGTTCTGGATGCATCCTGGTTTTCGAGCCTTGCCGCTATCCGCAGTTTAAGTGTATTGGCTAACTTTACCCATTTTGTCCAGTTGCTTTTATAAAAAATATCCCCGTTAAAATAGCTCTCTTCACCAGCTGAGGAACTACCGGATAACACGCTGATCGCATTATTTAATTCCGAAAGCCAGGTGTCGAACAACGCCTGCTGGTTATCATATCCCGGGGCAAAATTCGATTCATACCTGCCCTGTACCGCCTGGCTATAGGGAATGCTGCCATTCAGGTCTGTAACCCGGATACCATTCAGCACCTGCAGCACATAAGTAACCGCGGCCATCTTCCGGTATCTTTCCTTATCAGGCTTCATCTCAATCTGCCTGCGTATTTCAAAGAGATTCGGTAATATTTCTAAATAAAAATTCCTGTACCGGGTATTTACATTACCTGATACTTCAAACGGGCTGGCCGTCATGTGCTGTGTATAACGGAACAATTGCTCCATATCTTCCCAAACCCACTCTGTTCCCCTGTAGGTTACCATTTTATCTTCCGCATAGCTTAACAGGAACTTCAGATCGGGGTTGGGCACCACGCCGGGATCGGTATTGATATCCCCGAAATTTTTTGTACAGGAAACATTCAGCGACAGTAACGACCCTATTAAAACCGTATATATAATGGATGACTTTTTCATTTTTTTCGATTTAAATGTTGTTAATAAGGTTTTAAAATGTTGCCCTGAGTGTAAAAGCAAAAGAGCGTGTTTTAGGCAAAAACCCTTCCTCCCCTGAAAAAGCGGTGTTATTGGAATTATTAGACGCCGGGTTGAAATTATACGGAAGGGTTTGATACAGGTAAAACAGATCGCGTCCTATTACCGATAATGACAGCCCGTTCAATTTAAGCTTTGAATATACTTTTTGAGGAAAAGCATAATTCAATGCAGCTTGTCTTAACGCAATCCATGAATTTTCCAAAACCCAGAAATCCGCTACACCCGTAGATGAAGACCCATACCGGTAGTAAAACTGCGGAAGATGGGAAGGTTCTACCAGTCCTTTGTCATACGCTTCCTGGTAAGTCATACCGCCCACATCGGCCGTACCGCCACCCGGCTTATCAACAGTCTGCCCGGGTGCAAAAACACCCTGGGGAATAATACCATCATCATAAGTACCGCCATCATTAGCATATTGAGAGGTCCATTCTATCCCTCCGTTTTGTTTATCTCTTCCGGGAAGCGTGTTAGGAAATACACCCGTATGGGTTCCATACCGGTAACTCAGTAAAACAAAATCGCCACCGATCTTCGCATCAGCAAGAATATTCAAACTGAAATTTTTATAGGTAAAGGTATTATCCCATCCGGCCCTGAATTTGGCATTGATATCACCCACATCCTGCCATTGATTGCTTCTTGCCGGGAAGGCCGTCCTGGAATCGGAACGCCAGGCCAGAATAGGCAGCCCGTTTCTCGGGTCATTTTTATCTGTTCCCTGGAATGCGGTTGAGTGAATTTGTGTTCTTAGTACACCATAGGGACCGCCCACGACAGCCCAGGTGCTGATCTCACCAATATTAGCTCCCAGGTTATACTCCGTTCTGCCGGGATACAGCTCAAGGATCCTGTTCCTGTTCACAGCGTAGGTAAGCATCGTATTCCAGGAAAAGTCGCGCGTTCTCACCGGTGTTGCATCTATGGCGATCTCAATTCCCCGGTTCCGGATCTTACCCGCATTGATCAGCTGCGAAGCAACCCCGGATTCAATAGGAGCGTCTAAGTCAAGGATCTGGTTTTTGGTAATATCCTGGTACAGGCTCACATCAAAACCCACCCTGTTATTCAAAAATCTCATTTCCAAACCTACTTCCTGCGATGACTTATTAAAAGGTTTCAGATTCGACTGTAATACCGTTGCTTTATCATTTACCAGCACATACGTAGAGGTAGCGATGGTTTGACCGTTAGCATTGGTAAACCCGCTGAAGCCAAAGCCGGGGTTGATCTGGTAGGGCTGGGTTCCACCGCCGAGATTGGCAATATTTCCTCTCAGCTTACCATAGCTTATCCAGGAAGGCAGGCTGTTTTTAAGCGTTTCGGTAAATATCCAGGATAAGCTGACGGCAGGATAACTGAAATTATTATTTCCTGTTCCGTCAGAATATGTCAGGGTCGAGATCCAGTCTGTTCTCCAGGTACCCTGGAGAAAAAGCATATCCTTATAGCCCAGGTCAACGCTGGCATATAAAGAATTGATATTAAACCGGCTTCTTACACCGCCTTCGGTATAAGGCTGGTTAACCGAATTTTTAATCGTGTAGCTTCCGGGAAAGTTCATTCCTCCTCTTGTTTCACTATATTCCCAGTTATTCCTGAATTGCTGAGCCTCTCCTCCGATATATCCGTTAACACTAAAATCATCGGTAAGATCCTTATTCATCATCAGCATCCACTTCATCAGGCTGGTGTTTTTATGCTCAAGTCCCAATCCATACATCCCTCCCGAAAAATTCACTCCCTGACCCAGCTCCCTGGTTTCCGATTTGGTATAGATATTATTGGTACTTCCTTCCAGCACTAATTTAGCCCAGCTTGTTAAATCAAGGGTGAGCGCTAATCTCCCGCGTAACATCTGTTCGTTCTGCAGGTAATCATTTTCAAACAACGTAAACCAGAACCTGGATTCAGGCGCCTTATTCGGCTCATCCCGGTTGTTGGGATCAGGAGCACCTCCCAGGATACTGGTGTAATGTTCTTTCTGCATCCAGTATTTGGTATCATAATTCCTCGGCATCATCCAGCTATACAACTTTCCAAAATTGTTGGAGGCAAATGCATCCATACCACCCAAACGGGGAGGATTCTGCCCGTTAAAAGTGCTATAGGCTCCGCTCACATCCACGCTTAAATAATCGGTAAACCGGTGTGTTACCCTGAGGTCAAAAGCATCCTTATTAAATTTATTTTTAGGTACAATCCCTTTGGTCTGATTGTGGTTATACGACATGCGAAAAGTAGTCTTATCAGATCCCGCCTCCATGGCCACGTTGGTATTGGTACCCAAACCCGTCTGGAACGCATCTAAAAAATTATCAGGCTGCGGCAAATACTTTGTAGGTGTGCCATCGTAGTTGATCACATCCTGCCCGAGCATCCTTGGTCCCCAGTTTTCAAGCTCCCGCCCGATACCCCGGTCTATATACGGTAGCCCCGTAACCGGATCTTTAGGAAATACTTTGGTTGTCCACTTTTCATTGGCCCCATAATTGGGATCTCTTGCATCTGTAAAAAAGTCGCCAACGGTACCACCTCCGAATTCATTTTGAAAATCCGGTCCGGCATAAGCATTCAGTACATTGACCGTCTGGTTCAGCGATACCCCAATGCCTTTACGTGCTTTCCCCTTTTTGGTCGTGATCAGTATTACTCCGTTGATGGCTCTTGAACCATATAAAGCTGCCGCAGATGAACCTTTTAATACGGATACGCTTTCAAAATCATCCATGTTCAGGTTTTTCAGGTCATTCCCAAAATCACGTCCGCTACCATCAAAAACATCATTATCCATGATCACCCCGTCTATCACAAAAATGGGCTGGTTATTTCTTCCCAATGTCGAGTTTCCTCTTATCACAATCTTTGAGCTGCCCATTACACCGGCAGCACCTCCCATATCAATCTGTACCCCGGCAACTTTACCCTGCAACGCGTTAATGGGATTAAGCTCATTGGTTTTAGCGAGGTCGGAGCCTTTTACCTCGGTTATGGCATACCCCAACTGGCGTTTTTGCTTTGAAACCCCCAATGCCGTTACCACAATTACCTCGCTTTCGGTAATATTCGGCTTAAGCACTACGGTAAGGTCGGTTTGATCGCCTACCACTACTTCCTCGTTTCCATATCCTACAAAAGAAAATACAAGCACATTCTGGGAAGCCGCCAACGATACATTAAAATGCCCCTGGGCATCCGTAGCGGTAATGGCGCCTGTTCCTTTTATGGCAACCGACACCCCCGGTAAAGCAGACCCGCTTTCATCTAAT
Organism: Chitinophagaceae bacterium; assembly: GCA_023957155.1. Lineage (GTDB taxonomy): Bacteria > Bacteroidota > Bacteroidia > Chitinophagales > Chitinophagaceae > Agriterribacter. The sequence continues at coordinate 127,212 of JAMLHK010000001.1, forward strand.
ACGGTTCCGGAAATCGCTTTTCTTTGCTGGGCAAAAGCATTAGCTCCTGAAAATGCCATAAAAAGCATTAACAACAGATGCATAATATTTGATTTCATTGCTGTTGGTTTTAGTTGATAATTTTGATTTAAAGATTTAGCTCAGGCTGCTTCCTGAATTTTATTTTTTTTTATTATACCCTTTTCATACTTCTCCATTACCAATGCTGCCCCCCCGATAAGCTGGGCTTCATAGCCCAGGTCTGATATTACAATGGCCGTATTGGCGGCAAGCCGCGGAATGGAATGTTCGTTTAACGCCTGCTGGATCGGTGCCTGCAATATTTTACCTGCAAAAGCTCCCCTGCCACTTATTACTACCAGCCCGGGATTGAGCAGGTGGATTAAAATGGCAATTCCGCGCCCGATGTTATAGCCCGCTTCAGACAATAGCTCAACAGCAAAACGGTCTCCTTTTGCCGCCGCATCCATAATCAGATTCGCTGCCGTTTCCTGGTTCAGCGATTCCAGCCCTGACTTCTTTAACACTGAAGTTCTGCCTGAAGCCAGCCCTTCCAGCGCCTTTTCTATTACGGCTATTAAAGAAGCTTCCGTTTCCAGGCAACCGCTTTTACCGCAACTGCACAGTTTACCATTCTGAAACAAAGGAATATGACTGAACTCACCCGCAAAACCATTATCTCCCCTGAATAACACATTGTTTAATATCAGCCCCAGGCCAATGCCCCAGCCCACATTAATTACCATCACATTCTTTTTACCCTTGGCCGCACCGAATTTCAATTCAGCCAATGCAACCAAGCTCGAGTCATTGTCAATAACAACCGGAACACCCACCTTACTCTCAATAAAGGAAGTAAGCGTACCGTGCAGCTTTCCCGAAAAGGAATAGTTCACGCCTTCTTTACTATCTATAAAACCCGGCATCCCGATACCAATACCTGCGATCCTGGTTTTGTCTATTCCCGTTTTATCTATCAACAGCCTGATCTGGTCTGCTATAATGTTCACGGCACCCGGGTTTTCCGCGAGGTTCAGCTCCAGGCTTTCCATTTCCCCGATATGCCTGTTTTGCATATCCATTACCACCATACGTGTAACAAACTGATCAATAGCCACGGACACCGTATACATCATATCAGACCGGAGTGAATACATCTGCGGACGCCTGCCGCCGCTGGAAGGTGCATGCCCTGTTTCTACTACCACTCCTTCCTCTACCAGTTCATTCAAAATTTTCGTAGTAAGGGAAAGGCTTTTTTCAATCCGCTCACTTATCTCCGCGCAGGACAACATTCCGGAAAAATAAAGGTGATTTACAATCCGCTTTCTATATAATTGAGACTTACCCGCCATTAATTTAGAAATAAAACAAGCTTAATTTAAAATAAAAAGTTAAAGAAAATAAACTTTTATCAAAAAAACAAGATGTTTTCAATTAATTTTAAAATAAAATGAATACAGGCTGCCCTTATTACATATTCAGGAAGAAAATAAAGATATTTGCTTAATAAGTTTTAATCAAAACAAATTAATATTAATAATTATGCGTTTGATTTTTTCTGCCTTGCTCTTGTTTGCAACAGTTTTTTATACCCGGGCACAATCCCCCGTAAATGACAATCCGGCTAAAATGCAATGGTTTAAGGATGCCAAGCTGGGTATTTTTATCCACTGGGGTATTTATGCTGTTGACGGCGTAGATGAGAGCTGGTCGTTTTATAATAAGAAAATGCCATACGCCGATTATATGAAACAATTAAATGGCTTCACGGCTAAAAACTATGATCCGCAGTCCTGGATAGAGCTCATCAAAGAGTCAGGTGCCAGGTATGCGGTAATCACTACTAAACACCACGATGGTATTGCGCTTTGGGACACCAAAGTCAATAATATGAGTACAGCCAAATTAACGCCTGCACGAAGAGATGTGCTCACTCCTTTTTTCCGGGCGCTGAGAAATGCGGGGCTTAAAGCCGGGGCCTATTTTTCCGTATTAGACTGGAGTCACCAGGATTATCCCGGGTTTTTAAAAGACAGCAGCCGGTACCAGATCAAAAATGATCCGGCAAGATGGAACCGATACCGCAATTTCTACCAGGCACAGATTAAAGAACTGAGCACACAGTTTAACCCTGATTTATTTTGGTTTGACGGCGATTGGGAGCACAGTGCGGAAGAATGGCAGGCTAAGAAAGTACGAGAAATGATCCTGGCGCATAATCCCGCTGCCATCATTAACGGGAGACTTGCCGGCTACGGCGATTACGAAACGCCCGAGCAGAACTTCCCCATTACCCGGCCTTCCCTCCATCCCTGGGAGCTGTGTATGACCTCCAATAATAACTGGGGATACCATCCCGATGACAGTGCCTATAAAACACCTTATGAGCTGATCACTATTTTTGCCGATGTGATCAGTAACGGCGGAAACCTGTTATTTGATATTGGCCCGCGGGAAGACGGATGGATACCTACAGAACAGGTTCACCTGTTAAAAGAATTAGGCAAATGGACGCACAAACATGAAGAAGCCATTTTTAAAACAGAAGCCGGTTTGCCCCCCGGACATTTTTACGGACCAAGCACCCTGTCAAAAGACTCCTCTACACTCTACCTTTTTGTACCCAACCTCAACCGGGGTAAATTAGTGATCAAAGGGCTGTTCAATACCATTCAACGCATCCGGGTTGTTGGAACAGACCAGTTGCTGCATCACAAAATCGTTGGAAAAATATCATGGAGCCCGGTACCGGGACTGGTATATGTTGATGAGATACCGGAATCAGCCGCCGATACCTATATGACGGTAATTGAAGTAAAATTAGACGGACCAATAAAACTGTATAAAGGCAAGGGAGGGTTAACAGGAGAGTAGGAAAGTTCAGTTAGTTTGTAGTTTATAGTTTATGGTTCCCGAAACTTCCAAACTATAAACTTCCAAACTACAAACTTCCAACCCTAATTCAACGCTCCGGGTTCTTTTACAACGGTGATCCCTTTGGTATGTTTAATGGACTCCCAGCCACCGGTAATATTGCGCAGGTTGTTGTAGCCCTGTATTTTTAAGAGGGAGGCAGCAGTAACGCTCCGTGAGCCCAGAGCAGAATGGAGGTACAAATTATCTCTTTCACCCAGGTGAGCAATAATACCCGGGTCTTTCATATCGGCAAGTGGAATATTTAACGCATCCTGTACATGTCCTTCCGCATACTCTACCGGGTGACGTACATCCACTACTAAAAGATTTTTGTCATAAGGAATATCCATTGCCAGCTCCCCGGCATCTATATTTATGATCATGTCTATTGCCCCGCCGGTGTCTTTCCATGCTTCAAATCCTCCCTGCAGGTAGCCGGCCACGCGGTTCACTCCTGCATCTGCCAGTAATACCGCACAGGTTTCTTCCCTGCCCGCCGCAGTAATCAAAATGATCTGTCTGTCAGCCGGCAAAATATTAACGGCCCGTTCTACAAATTGCCCGTCAAAACAGATAAAAACAGACCCCGGTATAAATCCTTCTGTAAATACCGCGGCACTCCGGGTATCAACCATTACATAATCATCACTGTTCCTGAGCAGCTCATTCAATTCCCGCGGAGTAAAAGCTTTATACATACTTTTCAGACAAAATAGTTAAACACTGCGTTTAAAAAAAACGGTTGATGATCATAATACATCAACCGTTTATCATAAAAATGAGATGAATTAGCTTAAAAGCTGTTCTACAAAATGGTATATCTCAGCCAGGCGCTTATGATTTACCGAGTAGTATATAAACTTTCCCTCACGGGTGGTGCTTACCATCCCCGCCCTTCTTAAAATAGCGAGGTGCTGGGAAGCAACTGATTGTTCAAGCCGGAGCTGCACATACAATTCAGTAACCGTCATCTTTTGCTTTTCATCCAGCAACTGAATCATTTGCTGTCTCAACTTGTGATTAAGCGCCCTAAGGATAAGCGCTGCTTTTTTAACATTCAGAAAGTCAATCCGCAATTCGGACGCATCTTCCTGAGCCGATCCGTTCAGTACCATTGTGTATGGATTTGTAAGGCCAGTCATAGGAATAATTACTTTAAAATTTAATCATTAAGCTATCAGGTGCAAAGATATAACTGAAAATACAAATAATGCCTTCCTACATGTTAAAGTAATAAAAATGTATGGCTCACGGGGCTGTTTTTTTATTGCCTTTTTCAAAATGAAATGCTTTGGCATACAAGGGCTCTGTATAGGCCAGGCTACAGAAATCATTGTTTTTAAAGGATTTATAAAAAAGACGGGAAAGATGGGTTCCGGTATAATCCACTTCTATAAACCGGGTATTTTCCCTGTTTACCGGCATAGCCTCCCATTTGGGTGCCCCGCTGCCCAAACACAGCATTTTCTTATTTACCGGTACTTCGGCAAATATGTCATCGGATAGTATTATTGCCCGGGGAGGTAAAATCAAGTCCAAAGACAAACTGTATAATGCCGTATACACTTCATTACGGCGGGCATCAATCATCGGGGCATACACATCAAACTCCGGATATTGCTCTATAGCTGCCACGGTCATTACTTCTAATGTACTGAGCGTTAATAATGGTTTACCGAGTGCATAACAGATCCCCTTAGCGCTGGCCATACCTACCCGTAAGCCGGTATAAGAACCCGGTCCGCTGGTTACGCCAATGGCATCAACATCGGCAATGCTGCAATTCAGCCTGTTTAAAAGTTGCTGTATGGCGGGTTGCACAAAAGCAGCATGATCCTGCTGTATCATATTACCCAGCTCCATCAGCAAATTACCATCACGCGATAATCCCACCGTGGCTTTTGCCAGTGCCGTATCTATATGTAACAATAATGCCATCTCCTTATGCTATTTGTGCAAAAATAGGCCTGCATAATGAGTATCTTCGCGTTTTTATCCTTCATTACACCACTATGAGTAAAACAATCATCAATACAGAAAATGCACCGGCTCCCATAGGTCCTTATAACCAGTCGGTAATGGCAGGCAATTTACTGTTCGTTTCCGGACAGATAGCTATTGATCCCCAAACAGGGAATATTGAAGCAAAAGACGCGGCTGCCGAAACAACGCAGGTCATGAAAAACATTGAAGCCATTCTTACGCAGGCCGGTCTTACCTTTGAGCACGTGGTAAAAACAACGATCTTCCTGTCGGATATGAGCCTGTTTGCTATTGTAAACGAAGTGTACGGCAAACATTTTTCCGGTAACTTCCCCGCCAGGGAAACGGTGGCTGTTAAAGAATTACCTAAGAAAGTGAATATTGAAATTAGCGTTATCGCAGCTAAATAAATTTTAACCCGATGCACACTTCAACTTCAGACTGGTATACTGTTGAACATATTTCCGGTATAGATTCTCCGGCGTTACTGCTGTATAAAGACCGTATAAAAGAAAATATCCGCCTGGCAAAAAACAGGGTGCCTGATGTAAGTAAATTACGGCCGCACGTTAAAACCAATAAAATAGCAGAAGTATGCCGCATGATGCAGGAAGAGGGCATAACCCGGTTTAAATGTGCAACCATTGCGGAGGCTGAGATGCTGGCGATCATTGGCGCACCGGATATCCTCCTGGCCTATCAGCCTGTGGGGCCTAAAGCCGTGCGTTTTGCAAACCTGGTTAAAGCATACCCGGCTGTTCAGCTTGCCTGTTTAACAGACAATGCATCCAGTGCGCAATATATCAATGAAATTGCCGGGGCAGAGGGTATTATTCTTCCTGTTTTTATAGACCTGAACATCGGGATGAACAGAACCGGTATCCGCCCGGAAGAATCCTTGCCGCTTGTTGATTTAATCTGTACGCTGAAAAACATAAAACTGGCGGGGTTACACGGCTACGATGGTCATATACACGATACCGATATAACTATCCGGCAACAAAAAAGCGATGAAGGATTTCATCGGGTACATGCCTTGCATCAACGGATTTTTGAAACTCACGGATACACGTTAACCATCGTAATGGGGGGCACACCCACCTTCCCTACCCATAGCCACAGGCAACACGTAGAATGTAGTCCGGGCACTTTTGTATTTAACGACTGGGGATATAAAAATTCACTGCCGGATGAACCTTTTGACTATGCCGCGCTGGTTGTCTCCCGGGTCATTTCCATTGTAGATGAGCATACGATCTGCGCCGATCTCGGGCACAAATCCGTTGCAGCGGAAAACCCGTTACCCCGGATCCATTTTTTAAATGCTCCTGAAGCCATACCTACGGCGCAAAGCGAGGAGCACCTGGTACTACGGGTAGCCGATGCAACGGCATACCATCCGGGTGATGTGCTGTATGGTGTTCCTGTTCATATCTGCCCCACAGTTGCCCTCTACGATAAGGCTTATGTTATAGAGGATAATAAGGTCTGTGCACAATGGGATGTTATAGCCAGAAAGCGGTTTATCAATTTTTAAGTCAGGGCATAAAAAAACCACCGCCGGCCGGCGATGGCATATAAGTATATAGGAAGAAAGGGCTTAATTCAGCGATCCCGGCTTTTGCGTATCATGAGGAACAACCTGCTCCGCAGGCGCCGGAACATTATACCGGTTACGCAGGTTTTTATAGGACGTTCCATCCCACAAAAATGCAAGAATAAACCATACAAACGAGATCAGGGGTACCAGTATGATCATCTTTAGCGATTTCACTTCATCACCAAGATGCATAAATATACCCACTATATATATGGCTTTAAATGCGGAGAGAATGATCATGGCACCTTTCAAAAACAGCAGCACCGCTCCTCCTACATGAAAAGCATAATGAGACAACCCGAGAGCCAGCTCAGCTATAGTAAGGATAAGTAGTATCCAGAAAGTTTTCCAAATTTTTTTCTTCGCATTGGGGGCAGGCTCATGCTGAAATGTGATTTCGGGCGCTACCGCCATAGCTTGGTTTACGTGTTCCATTTGTTACGTATACTTTTAATAAAATAAACAGGTTAAATAAGATAAAAACAAAGAAATACAAATACCCATACCAGGTCAACAAAGTGCCAGTACAACCCGATTTTTTCCACCATTTCATAATGTCCCACACGGGCAAAACGACCATTTATCGTCCAGAAATACATCAATATGTTTAAGAATACCCCGATGGATACGTGAAATCCATGGAAACCGGTAATGCCAAAGAAGCAATTTCCAAAGCCCACGGGTCCGGGCAATGTAACCTGGTGCCCGTCATGGAATAACCCGGGAACTGCCGGTCCAAAATGGTTCTGCGTAATGGTAGCTCCTATTTCCTGTATCTGGCCATCAATTAAAACAGGATGTGTATGCGTAATCAGGTGTGTCCACTCCCAGGCCTGGCAACCCAGGAACATAAGACCTCCTACAATCGTCCACAACAACCATTTAGCCACACCTTTCTGGTTCCTTTTATGTCCTTCGTGAACAGCCAGCACCATCGTTACCGAGCTCATAATAAGGATAAAGGTCATTAAACTCACAAACGCCAACGGAAGATTGGCATCGCCCATTAAGGGAAATCGGTTGAACACATAGTTCGGGTCGGGCCAATACCCATGACTCACACGTATGGAGCCGTAGGAAATGAGCAATCCTGCAAAGGTAAAGGTATCGCTCACCAGGAATATCCACATCATCAGTTTACCATAACTTACGTTAAAGGGACTCTTACCTCCGGACCACCATTTATATCCAACTGGTACTTGTGTTGACATGTAATTTTAATTTTATAATAAATACTTCGTTATATCGCCTGCTCAGTGTAATAAATGAAAAAATATAAAAATGTACACCCAGAGAATATCTACAAAATGCCAGTAAATAGATACAACTTCTACAGGTATACTATCATAACTACGCTTTCTTGCTCCAAACGCTTTTAGGAAAATGACTAATAATGCTATTACTCCGCCCAGGACGTGCAGGATATGTAACCCTGCAATAGCCAGAACAAAAGAATTGGCAGCATTAGAACCTATCCCCGTCATTCTCATACCTAAACGCTCAAACTGATAAAATCCGTTTATCTGCAGCACAACAAATACAACACCCAGAAAAGCCGTTATGGCAAAGTACAGTCTGTACCTGCTCATCCGGTGGTCTTTGAATGCTTTCAAAGCCATCTGCATGGTTACGCTGCTTACCAGTATAATTGCCGTTGAATATGAAAATACGGACGGCAACGAAAAGCTCTCCCATCCGGGCTGGCTTCGTTTTACAATATATGCACTGGTAAGACCGGCAAACATCATGATCATAGCCGCAATAGCCAGCCACATATTGAATTTATATGGATGTATCTTTTTTTGCTGCACACTCATGATTTCAACCATTAGAACACTTTTCTTGAATAAATAAATCAGTTATCATCATCATGCCTTTTGCGCTAAACGCCTGCCACTTTATCTGCGAGCAGGCTTAGCAACACAACCGGTAAATACAGGTATGAGCTGAACATTACCCGGCGTGCAGCCTGCACATTCATTTCCCGGTATAGCCGCACACTCTGCCAAACCATAAATATATTTGCGATCAACACGATCACGAGGCTGACTCCTCCGCTCATCTGTATCAGATAAGGTATAACCCCTACCGGTACCATTAACAGCGAATATATTATGGCCTGCATAGCCGAATACTTTGTTGGCCCGGCATCTGAAGGCATCAGCTTAAAGCCTGCCGTACTGTAATCCTTATGTGCCACCCAGGCAATAGCCCAAAAATGTGGGAACTGCCAAACAAACTGAATAGCAAATAAAGCCCAGCCACCGGCGCTGAATTCATCTGTTCCTGCCACCCAGCCAATCAAACAGGGTAAAGCACCGGGTATAGCACCTACCAATACGGATATAGAATGCACCTTTTTTAAGGGTGTGTAAATAAATCCGTATAGAAATAAGCTGAACAGGCTCAGTATGGCGGCTGTCCAGTTAAACCAATATCCCATGATCAGCGTACCCGCTGCAGCAGCAACTGCTGCAAAAGCAGAAGCTTCAGAAATGCTCATCCGTCCACTGGCAACGGGCCGTTTTGCCGTGCGCTTCATCATCGCATCCGTTTCCTTCTCCGTTATCTGGTTAATGGCATTGGCAGCGCCCGTAATCAGCAACCCACCGATAAATAATAAAAGAACTGATAAAAAGTTAAACGTAATATTAGGTGCCAGCAGATAGCTGATCACACTTGAAAATACTACGGTTAAATTGAGGGTGAACTTTATCAGCTGCATATAGTCTTTGAGCTTGTCAATGACTTTTACTGAAGCTGGCTGTCTTACCCCATCGTATGTTTCCCTCACGTTCAAAAATCTGTTTTTTCTGCCTGTCCGGATCTATCCCCCTTTACACAAAAGTTGTTAATGGCCGGATTCGTCCTTGCTTACAGGCTCTGTTTGTGGAATAAAGTCTACACCGTCTTTTCCATAATCATACGCCCAACGATGTACCTCAGGTATTTCACCGGGCCAATTTCCATGCCCCGGATTAATCGGTGTAGTCCATTCCAGTGTATTCGCCTTCCACGGGTTGGTGCTGGTAACTTTTCTTCCTTTGAAAATGGAATAGAAGAAGTTAAATAAAAACATGATCTGCATAAGGAATACCAATATGGCCGCAAAGCTGATCACTTTATTCAGTTCCGCAAACTGCTTAAACGATTCCCACGAGGAATAGTCATAATAACGGCGGGGCATACCCGCAAATCCTTCGTAATGCATTGGCCAGAAAATAACGTAAGCGCCGATCATCGTTACCCAGAAATGTATATAGGCAAGCGTATTATTCATATACCGACCGTACATTTTCGGAAACCAGTGATAGATACCCGCAAACATACCCATAAATGCCGCCACACCCATCACAAGATGAAAGTGCGCAATATTGAAATACGTGTCATGCACATGTAAGTCAATGGTTGAATTACCCACCCATATACCGGTCAGACCACCGGAAATGAACATGCTCACAAACCCTATACTAAACATCATGCCGGGGGTAAACCGTATACTACCCCGCCATAAGGTGGTAAGCCAGTTAAATACTTTTATGGACGATGGAACGGCGATAAGCAGCGTAAGCAATACAAACACCGATCCCAGGAAGGGATTCATACCCGTTACAAACATGTGATGCGCCCATACCAGGAACGCCAATACGGCAATAGCAAACAATGAAGCCACCATAGCGGTATATCCGAATATCGGCTTCCTGGAATTCACCGACATAATATCAGATACCAGACCCATAGTAGGCAGGATAATGATATACACTTCCGGATGTCCGAGGAACCAGAACAGGTGCTGGTATAATATGGGGCTACCGCCTTCATTGGGTAATATTTTTCCGGCAATTACGATATCCGATAAAAAGAAGCTGGTACCGAGGTGGCGGTCAAACAGCAACAGGGCAAATCCGGATAAAAGAACAGGGAACGAAAGGATACCCAATACAGCGGTAAAGAAGATACCCCACATGGTTAAAGGCATCCTCGTCATAGTCATACCCTTTGTTCTTAAATTAAGGATAGTAGATACATAGTTCAATCCCGCTAACAGCTGCGACGCCACAAACAACGCCATGCTGGCCAGCCAGAGATCCATACCGGTTTTAGACCCGATAGAGGCCTCCCCCAGTGCACTTAACGGCGGATAAACCGTCCATCCTCCGGCAGCAGGACCGGTTTGAATGAATAAAGAAGAGATCATGACGATGCTCGACAGTACAAAGAACCAGTAGGAAAGCATATTGAGGAAAGGCGATGCCATATCGCGGGCACCTACCTGGAGCGGAATAAGAAAATTGGCAAAAGTACCGGTCAGCCCGGCAGTAAGTACAAAAAATATCAGAATGGTTCCATGCATGGTAACCAAAGCATAATAAAATTCGGCAGAGATCCTGCCTCCTTTGGCCCAATGCCCGAAGATATCTTCAAGCCAGGGCAGGGTAGCATCAGGAAATCCCAGCTGAATCCTGAACAGCACCGACATTAAGCCGCCGATCAATGCCCATACCATACCGGTGATCATATATTGCTTGGCAATCATCTTATGATCCTGGCTGAAAAGATATTTAGTGATGAAAGATTCGTGGTGATGATGATGTTCGCCCTGATGTTCTTGCACCCCATGAGACGTTACACCGGACTGGATTACAGCTTCATTACTCATTATAAAACATTTTTACTTGTCAACAATTTCAATAATTTGATTCCTCCGTTAATGCCCCTCTGCCTGTGCCACTACCTCACCCTGCGGCTGTGCCGCGGCAGCTGCAGACTTATTTCCAGGAGGAACGCCATCGGGATGTGCCGTAAGAAACTGCGGCTTCTGCGCAGCCATCCACTTGTCAAAATCTTCCTGTGTGTCTACAACAATCACTCCCCGCATTGCATAATGCCCTACGCCACACATCTGATCACAGGCTATTTCATAAACGAAGTTTTCATTCTTCGTTATTTTCTTCATTTCTTCTGTGGTATACTTCGGGGTAAACCACAAGGTAGTAGGAATCCCCGGCACCGCATCCATCTTCAACCGGAAATGAGGCAGCCCTACGTCATGTATCACATCCTGTGAACGAATGATGAGCTTAACCGGCTTGTTAACAACCAGGTGCATTTCCGATGGATGCAGGTCATCATGATTGGCCACATCATTCCAGTCTTGCCCTAAAGGATTATTTTTGGAAGGATCCACCAATTTGAAATGCTGGCGGCCCAATACGTTATCTTTTCCCGGGTAACGGTATTCCCATCCAAACTGGTGCCCGGTAATTTCAACTTCCATAGCACCCTTGGGAGGATCCCCGGTTATTTTAAACCAATAGAAGAGCCCGAAAGCCACCAGTATAGTTAATGTTATTGCCGGTACGGCAGTCCATATTAACTCCAGCTTATTGTTATGAGGATAATAATATACTTTTCTCTTCTCTGAGGTCTGGTAGCGATAAGCAAACCAGAAAAGCAATACCTGGGTAACGACAAATACAAAACCGGTGATCGTCAGGGTAATCCACATCATACTATCTATATGCTCCCCAAGATCGGATGCGGAAGGTACGCCAAGCAGTGTTTTATCATACAAAAGATTATTACACCACCATGCTGCAGCAAGTCCAACTACCAGAAAAACCAGCATCAGGAATCCATTGATGCGATTGTTTTGTGCAAAGGACTTTTTCTCGCCTTTTAAAACAGACACATATTCACTGGCCTTTGCAACCTGGAAGATCACGATAAAGACCAACACCGCTATTATAATAATAAAGTATTCCGTTGAAGTCATTGTATATAGATATTATTCTTAAAAAATCTGCACTTTACTATATCACGCTATGTATGATGAATTAAGCTTTCTTTAAAATAAGGATGATTTTCAGGTACTAATGGTGCTTTTGCCAGCGCTCTTCCGGTAAAGAACATCAACAGCCCGCTAAAAAGAGCCAGTGTTCCGAATTCATACCATCCCAGGTTGTAATGATCGCCCAAAGCACCGGGCGCTACCATCTGGTAGAAATCAAGCCAGTGACCCAGCACAAGAAGCAGGGCCATAAAAGTCATGACAGCATAATTCCGCTTTGATCCCCTGGTCATTAATATGAGTATGGGAGCGATAAAATTAACGATAAAGTTGATCCAAAAAATAGCCTTGTATACTCCCTGAACCCTCGGCTTAAAATAAATAGTTTCTTCGGGAATATTCGCATACCATATCAGCATAAACTGAGAGAACCACAAATAAGCCCAGAATATTGAGAACGCAAAGATATATTTACCGATATCATGCAATTGCTCACGGGTAGTATGCTCTAAGTACCCCTTATTTTTCAGGAAGATAACAAACAGGGCTATCAGGGATAAGCCTCCCACAAAGCTGCTCATAAAAGTATACCAGCTGTACATGGTAGAATACCAGTGTGCATCAATGCTCATCAGCCATAACCAGGGAATGGTTGAGCCGGTGGTTAAAGCAAAAAACACCACAAAAATCCCTGCCCATACGGTATTGTTCCAGATATACCTGCGGGCTTCTTCCCCGGTTATTTCCCCGGCATCGCTCTGACGGGACAATTGCCTGATCTTTCTGCCAACCAATGTCCACACTCCCAGGGTGATAATCGTCCATATCAAAAAGAAAGCAGGATTGAGAAATCCTTTTTTCCAGCTGAGAATCTTATCTGATGCCACGGCATCCTTATCAATCCAGTGATAAATATGATGCTGATGCCCCATGATAATGGCAAGGAACACCACCAGGGCAGCTACGGCAAAAACCGGTACTACAGCAGAAATAGCTTCAGGTATTCTTCTGAATGTGGTATGCCAGCTGGCATGTCCAAGAATATTAATACAGATAAAAAACATGCAGGCGTTGCAGATCATAAGAAAATAAAGGCTGTTCTGCAGCAAGCCGGCCCAAAATCGTGTTTGATCATGCTCATCTTTACTGAGACCAAGAAAGAAAAAACCCGCCAAAAAAGCCACCAGGCCAATGGCTAACAAACCATAGGTCCATTTTTTATATTTAGCCGGCGTCTCAAATTGTTGCTTAACCATCCTTTATAGAATTTTTTAAATGCTTAATCTGTTTTTATTTTTTTTCGGTGCTGTTGGCCGCTGCTGTGATACTTCTGTTAACCCCCTGCTTTTCTCTTAAATAATCTATTACCATCCAGCGTTGTTTTGGATTGAGCTGGGAGGCATAACTTCCCATCTTATTTTTTCCATAAGTGATGGTATAAAATAACTGGCCATCACCCTGGCTGACAACGGAAGCATCCAGTAAATTTTTAGGCGCAGCAGGATAAGGACCATCGCCGTCTTTCCACAGGGGACCGTTACCATCCAGCTTGGAGCCATGACATATACCACAATATACGAGGTACAATCTCTCCGCTTCTTTCATCTCTGATTCATTCAATGCCGGAAGAGGATTTTGTACTGTTCTTGCTTTTGCAAAATTGGTCGTATCGCCCCCCTTATCTTTTTCAATACGAAAAGGTAACAGCTGATCTCTGGTTATGGTACCGGGAACGGGAGTACGATTGGTTTGCTTATCAGGGAAAATATCATTTTCCGAATTGGTTTCATAAGCCCGGCTGTATGCCATATCAGGCATATAGGTTGCTCCCGGTCTTTTATTATTACTACTGCAACTTGCAGCAGTTAATACAACCGCAGCAAAAACACATGCTATAACTGGTATCTTTTTCATTCGTATATTTCTATATTTTTATATTGCCGGATGGAACGCTGTATATAAAATAGTGATTTCTCCTGCACCGTTTCATCCGAAAATAAATTTGACTTTAGGGCATTAAGCCGTAACCACACCGGTTTGCTGATCAAATAACTTTCTATTCATGTCGTACCTGCCTAACCACCAGCCGGTTTCTGCCATCTGTACATTCACTTCCTTTGCACCGGCGGCTGCCAAAAAGGCTTCCGCTTCCTGCACGTTGGTCTTTGATGTACACTCAATTACCATTACAAACTTATCATCTGTTGCACCGGGATGGAAATGATGCTTTTTTACAAAAGGAGCCAGCTGGCATAAATAACAAAAGGTAAGCGTCATACCCACGCCGGAAAACAATACGGTCAGTTCAAACATAATAGGTATCCAGGCTGCAAGAGAAAAATGAGGTTTACCGCCATAGTTCTGTACCCAGTCCATGGTTAAGATCCAGCTTATAAAACCCAGGGCTGTGGTAAGTCCGGTAAGCGCATATATAAACCCGGCCGTATGCAGGCTGGTATCTCTCATACCCAGTTCCTTATCCAGCCCGTGGACAGGAAATGGAGTATATACATCCTGGATCTTATATCCTTCCTTACGTACTTTTTTCACCGCCGGAAACAGTACGTCTTCGTCATCAAAACATCCAACTACAAATTTTTTTATTGTCATAACCTTAAACCAAAGGGTTTTTTAAGGTGAATAAATCAGTGTTCATATATCATATCCCGGGTTATGATTACCCAACCCGGCTTTTAATGGTGATGCGTTTTTGCATAAAACTCATCGGCGCTCAGTTTCTCCAGATTCTCCATCCGTGCTTTATAATTTTCCCCGCTGGTTTTTAAAACATGCTTAACCTCCCAGATGGCAATTACCGGGAAATATTTTGAAAACAGGAAATAGCAGGTAAAGAATAATCCGAAAGTACCTAAGTAAAATCCTATTTCATAAATACTCGGGCGATAATATAACGACCAGGAAGAGGGAAGATAATCGCGGAAGATGGAGGTTACAATAATTACAAACCGCTCAAACCACATACCCACATTTACCACGATGCTCATGATAAAGGTAAATTCAATATTCCTTCTCAGCTTTTTAAACCAGAATAACTGGGGAGAGATCACGTTACAGGTCATCATAATCCAGTAGCTCCAGCCATAAGGACCGGCAAGGCGATACTTAAAAAATGCATCATACTCGTACACGTTGGCGCCATACCAGGCCATAAACAACTCGGTAAGATAAGCGCATCCCACAATAGACCCTGTAAGCACAATCACCTTGTTCATAGCTTCAATATGCCCGATGGTGATATAGTCCTGCAGGTTCATCACCTTACGGGTAATCAGCATCAGTGTCTGCACCATGGCAAACCCGGAGAATACCGCACCCGCAACGAAATACGGCGGGAATATCGTGGTATGCCATCCCGGAACAATAGAGGTAGCGAAGTCGAACGATACGATGGTATGTACGGATAATACCAGCGGGGTACACAATCCGGCAAGTACCAGCGAAAGGCTTTCATGGCGCTGCCAGTGTTTGGTAGATCCTGTCCACCCGAATGAAGCTATACCATAAAACAATTTTCTGAACTTGGTTTTAGCACGGTCGCGGAGTGTTGCCACATCCGGTATTAAGCCGGAATACCAGAATAAAAGGGACAGGGTAAAGTAAGTAGAGATGGCAAATACGTCCCATAGCAACGGGGAGTTAAAGTTGGGCCATAATGGTCCGCGGGTATTGGGGTAAGGCATTACAAAAAATGCGAGCCATACTCTACCCATGTGCCATATCGGGAACTGACCGGCAGCCATTACGGCAAAAATGGTCATTGCCTCTGCAGCGCGGTTCACCCCGGTTCTCCAGCCCTGGCGGAAAAGTAAAAGGATAGCTGAAATAAGTGTTCCGGCATGACCTATACCGATCCACCATACGAAGTTGGTGATATCCCAGCCCCAGCCCACCGTTTTGCCCAGGTTCCATTGTCCCACACCGTAGGTTACTTCACGATATACCGAATAAATCCCAAACAACAGGAGGGCTACCGAAATATACAGCCCGATATACCATAAACGGGTGGGTTTGGTTTCAATAGTATACACAATATCTTCCGTAACCTTGTTGTAGGTCTTTTCTCCATCTACCAATGGTTCCCTGACGAAAGATTCGTATTTAGTCAAACTCATTTACTAATTAATTTTATCCTGCAGGTTCCCCGGCAGGAGTTTATATATTAAAGTTGAACAACCAGTTCTTTCCTTTCATTTTCCGGTATGCCGACCGCTGCTAATGCTGGGCATGGTGAACAGCCGCTTTCTTTTCTGCAAACTCATCTTTTACGCCCACGGGTCTGCCCGTGTTCCTGATCTTAGCAAGGTAATTGATATTAGGCAGCACATGCAAATGCTCAAGCGCATAATATGCACGCTGGTTGTGTTCCTGCGTACGTATCTTATACACCTGGCTTTCCTTATCATTTACATTACCAAATACAATAGCTCCGGTAGAGCAGGCCTGCTGGCATGCGGTTTTCACATCCCGGATCACAGCGGGATCCTGCGATTTTTTCGCTTCTAATTTCGCATCCTGCAAGCGCTGAACGCAGAAACTACATTTTTCAATAACCCCGCGGGAACGGATGGTTACGTCAGGATTGAGCACCATACGTGTCAGGTCATCATTCATCATCAGCACTGCATCATCTAATTTACCCACTCCGCTATGGTGCTGATTATCCGGGAAACTGTCTGCACCGGTATAATCACCCCAGTTAAAACGGCGTACTTTATACGGGCAGTTATTTGCGCAATAGCGGGTACCGATACAACGGTTATAGGCCATCTGGTTTAAGCCTTCCGAGCTATGGTTGGTTGCCGATACCGGGCATACGTTTTCACAGGGTGCATTATCACAATGCTGGCAAAGCATAGGCATGAACACTACGTTCAGGTTATCTCCTTCCGTATTATTGCGATAGGAAGCAAAATAACGGTCTATCCGCAGCCAGTGCATTTCATGTGAACGTTTCACTTCGCTCTTTCCAACAACAGGCACGTTATTTTCCGCCATACAGGCTATCGTACATGCCCCGCAACCAATACAGGCATTGAGGTCAATGCTCATCCCCCAATGGGCTCCGGGATATTCATACTTGGGATATAATGTAGCCTCTGCCCTGAAATCACCGGTTTTTTTCGCAAAATCTTCTGCCAGCTCCTGGCGATAATGCGGAACCGCATCGGGGTTCTTTTTGAAATCATCTAATGTATATTCCCTCACCACTTCCACACGACCTTCATACTGGTTATGCGTTTGCGTGTAAGCGATATCGTAGGTTTCTTTTGTTTTTACGTAACTGGTTACATCGGTAACATAATACTGGCGAAAACCGCCTTTGGCACTCACCAGCGGATAAGCATTATACCCCACTCCTTTTGCTGCCCTTCCGGCGCCTTCGCTTCTTCCATATCCTACGGCAACCCCAATTACATTCGGATGCATTCCGGGTATGGCCAATATGGGTAGTTTCACTTCTTTTCCATTGATGGTAAAAGCTACTACGGGTTTGTTAAATTCCACTTCATATTTGTCATCCAACTTGATGCCCAGCTCTGCGGCCATAGCATAAGAAATAACAGCGTAGTTATCCCAGGTAGCCCGGGTAATGGGATCCGGCATTTCCTGTAACCAGGGGTTGTTTGCGGCAGCACCCGAACCCATTGAAACTTTTTGATACAACACCAGCTCTGCCTTACCCGCCGGGCTGCCCGCTCCCACTTTCGAAGCGGAACCGGCTTCACCTGCGCTATTATACTGCGCAGAGGCAAAAGACAAGGTCTCCGGTTCCACAACACCATCCTGTAATGCCTTATCGAAAACACCCTGGCTGCCTAATTTCTTTATCCAGAATTCTTTAAAATAATCCTCGTAGTCGGCATCGTTACCACTCCATTTTAACAGGGCGGTTTGAAAATACCTCGTTTTAAATAACGGGGCAATCGTGGGCTGAAGCAGGCTGTAGAACCCGGTACGGCCCTCTGCATCTCCCCAGCTTTCGAGATAATGATGATGCGGAATAATATATTTACAGTTACCGGAAGTTTCATCGGCCCTGTCATTAAACGAAACGGAAAGTTTTACTTTTTGCAGCCCTTTGATAAAATCCTCTGCATTATAATAATTGTAAGCCGGGTTAGCCTCATAGATCAATAAAGCGCCCACGCTTCCCGCATTCATGTCCTTTACTAACTGATCCATCTCACTATCAATACCGGCGCGGGTCAATAGCGGATTTGCCCAGTTTATTGTAGTGCCGTTAGCACCTAAAATTTCATTTATGGCGTTAACCAGCACCTGTATATTGGGATCGTTGCTGCCACATACTACCAAAGCCGCACCTTTATTATTGCTCAGCAAACCGGCAGTAAGCTCAATGCCTTTTTTTAATTTTTCATCAGCAATAGCAGGCGCACTTACATTACCCCCCAGCTTAGCCAGCAGGTTAAGTACTACGGCAGCGGTTTCTGAAGGGCGGTGCAAGTATCTTTCATCTGCATTGGCTCCCGTTAAGCTAAGCACTCCTTCAAACTGGATATGCTTATTCATTTCCGGGTTCTTCTGATTAATTTTCCGCCCGGCAGCATACTGGCTTGAAAATTCATCCGGACTTAACCATGTACCCAGGAAATCCGCATCTATCCCTACAATTACTTTCGCTTTATCAAAATGATATGTAGGAATAGCCCTTTTCCCATAAGAAATTTCATTGGCTGATAATAGCCCGCTGTAAGAAACCGCATCGTATTGTACATGACGGCTTCCCGGATATTTTGCCAGAAAATCACGGATAACCTGCAGGGTACTCGGTGAGTTGATCGTAGAGGTAAGTAAAACGACCTGGGATCCCGCTAACTCACCGGCAATTTTTTTATCAATCGCTTCAAACGAAGGCAACTCTTTTAATTCCTTATCTGCTATTTCTACAGGGAAACGCAACCTGGCGGTATCATATAAATCAAGTACCGAAGCTTGGACCCTGGCAGAAGTACCTTCTCCTTTTGAGTTAATGAAAGAGAGCGGGTTCCCTTCTAATTTGATGGGACGTCCATCTCTTACTTTTGCTATTACCGGCACCACATCGCCTTCCGCCACAAAAGTAGTAGCATAATATTGCGCAACGCCCGGGGTTAAATTTTCGGGTTGGTTAAGATAGGGGATACTCTTAATTACGGGTGTTTCGCAACTTGCCGCCAGGGTGGCAGCCGCCGTACTGAATCCAAGATATTTCAGGAAATCTCTGCGCGGAGATTTGGCATCAAGCAGACTTCCGTCAGCCTCGAAAGGCAGATCTTCCTGAAACTCATCTTTAACCAGTTTCCGGTAGCCTTCCGTATTGTTCAATTCACCCAGGTTTTGCCAGTATTTTTTTTGACTCATATCCAACTCCAAAAGGAGCTTTTAAATTCCGGAATTTACCTTTTCAAATTATCACCGGCACCCACAATAAACCCGGAAAAGTGTTATTAAATAAAATATAATGTACTTTGTTCTTGAAATTTGTTACTCATCCAAATGATGAGACACAGGGTTTCACTCCCTTAATGACCGTATAATCAATAGTGACACTTCTGACATTCAATTCCTCCAATCATTTCAACAGTTACACTATCAATTTTTTTATTCCGGATGTCATCATGAAACTTCTCATAAATGCTGTAAAACTTATTATCCGTAAACTGAACTTTGGTTTCGCGGTGGCAATTCACACACCAGCCCATGCTTAAATCGGCAAACTGGTGTACCTCGTCCATTTCGGTAATATTTCCATGACAGGTCTGGCATTGCTGCTGACCTACCACAACGTGCTGGGAATGGTTAAAGTAAACATGATCGGGCAGGTTATGGATACGTTCCCACTCAATAGGTTTACCCTTTCCCGTATATTGTTGTTTGTCAGGATCCCATCCGGCATAAGTATACAATTTCTGGATCTCTTCGGTTCCGTTAACTTCCGAACCATCAGCCCGGTATAATTGCGGACCTTTTGTATATTCATTAATAGCCATGTGGCAGTTCATACACACATTTACGGCGGGAATATTGGCAGCTTTTCCTTCCTGCACGCCGCCATGACAATATAAGCAACTGATTTGATTGATACCGGCATGCACTTTATGAGAATAAAATATGGGCTGTTCCGGTTCGTAGTTCTGATGACGCCCTAATCCAACAGCTCCCTGTATGGTATAATAGCCGCCAACCAAAAATAAAGCAATGATTACCAGTGCGATATATAATTTATTCCGGTAAAAGGGAACAGGTTCAGCAGATGCTACACCTTCTTTGTCATCAGACATTTTCCTCAGGTTGCTGTTTACCTGTAACAACGTGAGCGCTATAACAGCCAGAATGAGGGTAAGCACACCATATAATAAGGTGTTATCCGTTTTTGGTGCCGGCTGTACTGCCTCAGCGCCGGGTGCGGCTTTAGCTCCACCACCGGGACCGGCTTCAAAAGTCTTATTGACATAATCAACAACGGCATCAATCTCCCCTTCTGAAAGATCGGGGAACCCCGTCATTAATATACCATTATACTTGGTTTTTAAATCCTGGGTATAAGGATCATTAGCCATAAAAGCAGCCGGATTGTGGATCCAGGAATACAACTTTTTACGGTCGCTCCACGGACCCCGCTCCTCCATTCCTCCTAATGCCGGACCGGTAGAATTCTTAAAGATCTGGTGGCAGGCAGCGCATTTTGCGTTAAAAACAGCCTTCCCGTCCTGCGCATTGGCATTGATAACCAAAAAAGAAAGTGAGAAAACGAGTGCAGATCCAAATAATATTTTCTTTACTACAGTTGATCGTTGGTAGCTCATTATAATCCCGGAGTTTGTATTGAGGTGAACATTCCGTACGAGTGCAAAAATAGGTTAACGCGTTGATAAAATATTAACATTCTCTAAAAAAATTTTCCTTTAACCGGCCTGTATTACAGCTCATTTTATGTACGACTTATAAATTTTTGTCATGTTTTTGTAAGTTCTTTTAATCTTCACATTTAGATAATTATGGATATTGCAATTCCCTTCTTTTTCATGATCTTGCAGCCGGCATGTTAAAACGACTTCAGAATAAATGGGGGGTAAGTACTTCGCAGTTTGCAGTGATCCTGTGCGTATTTGCCATTACCGGTACCAGTACCGCATGGATCACTAAAGTAATTACCGAATGGGTAGGTTTTACGGATGAGACATTTTGGCTTTGGAGATTTTTGCTCCGGCTTAGCATGCTCCTGTTCGGCTACCAGTTTATTTTATTGGGCGTAGCCTTGCTTTTTGGCCAGTTCCCGTTTTTCTGGAAATATGAAAAGAAGATCTTGAAACGGCTCGGGATAAAGATAGGAGGAGATAATCATAAATCTCAAATTGTCCCTATCGCCATTTTTGCCTCCGGCGCAGGCAGTAATGCACAGCAAATCATCAACTATTTCCGGGATAATCCTTCCGTAAGGATAAGCCTGGTGGCATGTAATAAGCCCGGGGCAGGGGTGCTGAAAATTGCAGAGCAGGAGGGTATCCCTTCCCTGGTTATTGAAAAAGAATCTTTTTTCAGAGGAGACGGGTATGTTAATCTGCTCCGGGAAAAAGGCATACAATGGATCATCCTGGCCGGATTTCTATGGAAAGTACCCGTTACCCTGATAAAAGCATTCCCGGGGAGGATCATCAATATTCATCCCGCTCTGCTGCCCAAATACGGAGGAAAAGGCATGTATGGACACTTTGTACATGAGGCGGTCATTGCAGCCAAAGAGAAAGAAAGCGGCATTACCATACATTTTGTAGATGAGCTGTTTGATCATGGTCAGCCTGTTTTTCAGGCCGTATGCCCCGTTGACCCGGACGATACGCCTGAATCCCTGGCAAAAAAAGTGCAGGTGCTGGAGCATAAACATTACCCGGAAGTGATAGCAAAGCTGCTGGAAGCCTGAAGATATGAAACGGTTCAACCTCCCGGATTGAGGGCCGGCCACTATTGCCATTTACACAAGCGCATCAATCTTACCTGATAATTTCCGGTCTTTTTCCGTAACGATATCCCCCGCATCATGTGTGGAGAGCCATATCTCTACTTTATTATATACATTGGTCCATAACGGATGATGATCCATCTTTTCCGCTTCTAATGCCACCCTTGTCATAAATCCAAACGCTTCGGAAAAGTTGTTAAACTCAAACTTTTTATACAGGCGATTATTCTCTTCTTTCCACATAACCGGTAAATTTTAAAATAAGGATACTCCCGGCGTTTTTAAAAAACGAGGTGGGTTTTATTTTTGATTTTCTCTTTTTCTAATTCGGTAATCAGTTGCACACCGGGGATGGTTTTTATAGACTGCTGCAGGTACTGAAGATAATTGCCCTGTACATCATCCCCTTTCATCAGCCATAAAAAATCAAGCTGCCTGAACTCCGGCAGCAGGTACTCCCCCTCAAACTGGTTGTTATAGATATAATGAGTAAGGTAACTGCCGGCTTCGCAATATTCATATACCGAAAAAAAATACTTGCGGCCTTTTTTGGCAAGCTGGATCTCAATATCGCTGTTTAACCTGAAATCACATCCCAAAGACTGATTCAGCAACCAGCAAAACCGGTAGTCTTTTACAGGCGCAACTACCCCCAGTATTGTTGTGTCAGAAAAAAAGTCTTCCGCGAGGGCACTATTGTCTATTGCTAATTTCATAAAATCCGAATGCTGCCAGGTATAGGCTTGCAGTGATCAACAGGATGCAGGTCACAGGTTGCAGGGGATTTAGGGTATGGTATAAGCCCCCTGAAACCTGAGACATTGAAACCCTCTGCCTCACACCCCACACCCTACTACTTCACAAAAGTAATATCGAATTTCAACTCCTCGTTCCCTCTTTTCAGATGAACGGTTGTGCTGTCACCCTGCTTAAACTTACTGAGCGCCTGCATATAGGTTTCCAGTGAGCTGATGCGGTATTCTCCTAACCCGGTCACAATATCTCCCGCCCGGATCCCTGCTTTCTGAGCCGCCTTACCCTCACTTATCCCATCTACCTTTACGCCCGCACCATTATAGGTATAGTCAGGCATAATGCCGAGCGAAACAGAGAACCTGGCGCTGGTAGTTGTCTGCCGGTCGCGTGTGGGAGTAAAGACCAGCTTATCCTTATTATTCAGGTCTTTTATCAGCCCCACTATGTATTTAACGATCTGTAACTCGCCGGTATAATTGATTTTATCCGCATCATCAGAAGGCTTATGATAATCGTGGTGTAGTCCGGTAAAGAAAAACAATACCGGGATTTTTTTCAGGTAAAAAGAAGTGTGATCGCTGGGGCCCGTGCCACTTGAATCTGTCTTAATGGAAAAAGGAAGATTTTTCTGGGTATATAAAACCTCGCTCCATACCGGCGATGTGCCGTACCCTCCTATGGTCAGCATTTTGGAGCTGTCATTCAACCTCCCTACCATATCCATATTAATCATATAATTTACAGATGAGAGATCAATAGTCGGATGCTCGGTAAAATATTTCGATCCGAATAAGCCCAGCTCTTCACCGGAAAAAGCAATGAAGAGATAATTATTATTCCTGGATTTCGATTTTGACAACAACCTGGCCATTTCAATCAATGCCGCTGTTCCGCTGGCATTGTCATCCGCCCCGTTGTGGATTTGTTTAGGACCGCCGCGCAGCATAGAATTTCCATCTTCTCCATACCCGAGATGATCGTAATGCGCCCCGATAATTACGGTGGAAGAGGCCTTGTTATTGATATAGCCGATCACATTATGCCCGGTGCGTTCGCTCTCGCCAATGTCTACCTTAAGCTTAATATCATAAATAGCCGAAGCATCTTTAAAATAGGTTTCTTTTCCCGAACGGGTCAGATAGATCACCGGAATACCGAGCGTTGCCGATTTATCTTTCCTGTTAAACGCTACTTCATCATTGTCCTTACCGCTGTTAAAAAAGATAATAGCCGTTGCCCCTTTATCGGCTGCCACCCCGGCTTCTTTCCTTAAATATTCATAGATATCAAAGTGGGGATTGCTCCGGTTCTCATCAAGCACAGCTTCTATATCTTTAAACCAGGGGGCTCCCCTTTCGGATAAAGACGTAGCCACCGGTACTTCGGCTACCGCCGCAGCAGCACTAAAGGCAAGCGGAAAATAATCCTGCTGTAATTGGAGTGCTTTCCCGTTTACGGTAAACGAAGTTGCCTTATTGATCTGCTTACCATCTTTTATTTCAAACGCTTGCAAATAACTGTCTTTGTCGCCTTTAGCCGCAAGTCCGGCAGCCTTAAAACGGCTGACGATAAAATCGGCGGCAATTTTTTCACCATTCGTTCCGGCCCTTCTGCCCTCCAGCTTGTCATCCGCCAGAAATCCGATATGGTTTTTCAGGTTCTGAACAATCTGGCGGTCAGACTTCTTTAATTTCTGAGAAAAGCCAAAAGTCCATTGCGTAGTAAGGAGAAGTACAAATATTATTCTTTTCATTAAAGGATTCTTTTCG
This sequence comes from Chitinophagaceae bacterium, assembly GCA_023957155.1. Classification (GTDB taxonomy): domain Bacteria; phylum Bacteroidota; class Bacteroidia; order Chitinophagales; family Chitinophagaceae; genus Agriterribacter. The sequence goes on from JAMLHK010000001.1 coordinate 152,012, forward strand.
TTACAGGATCAATTCCGGCAAAGGTAGGGTTAGCCGTCTTAATGTTTGTTCATTTTTCATGCCATATTTATCAATTTTTCATTCCTTTACCGATTTCGTAACTATCGAAAATTGATTTGGTTGTACATTCGCACACTTCAAAACCTGATATTGAAACAACAACAGTTGCATATTGCTTTATTAGGCAATCCCAATAGCGGGAAAAGCTCCCTGTTCAATGTACTCACCGGGTTAAAACAGAAAGTGGGTAATTTCCCCGGTGTTACGGTAGATAAAAAATCAGGGCAGTCAAAAATTTCCGCTACACTTACCGCCAGCATTATTGACCTGCCCGGAACGTACAGCCTATACCCGCGGCGCGGAGATGAATGGGTGGCTTATAATGTGCTCATGAATCCCGGCTCGGCCGAAAAGCCGGAAATATACGTATTGATCGTAGACGCAAGTAACCTGAAGCGTAACCTCCTGTTTGCATCGCAGGTAATTGATCTTAAAAAGCCGGTAGTGATCGCCCTTACTATGATGGATATCGCCTCTAAAAAAGGGCTTACCGTAGATGTGCCGGGATTGGAAAGGGAGCTGGGGGTTCCGGTAATCCCTGTCAACCCGCGAAAAGAAAAAGGCATTCACGAGCTTAAAAAAGCCATTGACCAGACAGCACGGCAATTATACAAGCCTCCTTCAAGGAACTTTGTTGAGGCCGATAACCTGTCGCAGGAAGCTGTTGACGATATCAGGAAAATATTTCCCCAGATCAGCAATTATGCCGCGGTGCATTATCTCATCCATCACGAGTCATTTGAACTGGATAAGGCAACCCAGGATACGATAGAAAATATTGAGCGAAAACACAACTTCAATCCTACCAAGGTACAGGCGGAAGAAATTACACAACGCTACTCCCGTATCCGCCATATTATGCAGCAAACCGTAATTGAAGCCGATCCCCGGGAAAAGCAATTAGCTGCCGACCGGATAGACCGGATTTTACTGCACCGTGTCTGGGGCTATGTTATTCTGCTGGGTGTTCTGGCTATTCTCTTTCAAAGCATTTTCTGGCTGGCACAGTACCCGATGAACGCTATTGAATGGATCTTTGGTGAATTGAGCGGCTGGCTGGCGGGGGTATTACCCCAAAACTGGTTTGGCGATCTAATCGTCAATGGTCTGGTAGCGGGACTGGGAGGTATAGTCGTTTTTATTCCGCAGATCGCCATTCTTTTCGGGCTTATCACTATCCTGGAAGATACGGGCTATATGGCCAGGATCAGCTTTTTAACGGATAAGCTCATGCGCAAAGTAGGACTGAACGGTAAAAGCGTAATGCCCATGATCAGTAGCTTTGCCTGTGCGGTACCTGCCATAATGAGTACCCGGAATATAGAAAACAAAAAAGAACGGCTGCTTACCATAATGATCGCTCCTTTAATGAGCTGCAGCGCCAGACTGCCGGTATATATTATCCTGATATCATTGGTCATACCCAATACCTATTACTGGGGTTTTATCAGTCTTCACGGGCTGGTCATGACGGGGCTTTACCTGCTGGGCATTGTCATGTCGCTTATTGTGGCGTATGTAATGAAGTGGTTCATCCGCATTAAAGAAAAAAGCTTTTTCATTCTCGAATTACCGGTATATCGTGCCCCACGCTGGAAGAATGTGCTGGTAACCATGATAGAGAAAGCAAAAATCTTTGTATTTGAAGCAGGAAGGGTGATCTTGGTGATTTCTCTTATCCTGTGGGCATTAAGTACCTACGGTCCATCCAAAAGAATGCAGGCTGTTGAAGCCCGTTATGAACAACCGGCTTTACAGCAGCCGGACAATGCAGCGCTGGAAGAAGAGAAAAGAACCGCACTGCTTGAAAACTCTTATGTAGGCATATTGGGTAAGGCCATAGAACCCGTTATTCAACCATTAGGCTATGACTGGAAGATAGGCATTGCCCTGATCACTTCTTTTGCAGCACGCGAGGTATTTGTTGGCACTATGGCCACTATTTACAGCGTGGGCGGGGATGCCGATGAAAATGATCTTACCCTGCGGCAAAAAATGGCTTCAGCCACCTGGCCGAACGGGGCAAAAATTTATACGCTTGCCGCCGGCGTATCCTTAATGGTATTCTATGTGTTTGCTATGCAATGTATGAGTACCCTGGCTATTGTAAAACGTGAAACCCGCTCGTGGAAATGGCCGCTTATTCAATTGATATATATGACAGGGTTGGCCTATATCTTAAGTTTATTGACCTATACCATCCTAAAATAAAATTGATCCCCTGCACCCGATTTAGTATCTTGAAGTATGAAACACAGGCTATTTTTTAAGCTGGCATTTTTTACTGCTGTTATTTTTTTCTCCTGCTCAGCCCCTGATCAACCGGCTAATAGTACAGATTCCACCGGTATTACTGAAGCAGAAACGATAATTGAACAACCGGATACTGTACTTTTCTGGACGGTCAATATCGAGAAAAAGGAAAAGGTCAGGGTGTATAAAGATACCGCCGGCATTAACGACCCGGTAAGTATCATCAACGGCATAAACACTATTTATCCTGACATCCGTCTTGAATTTGTAAAGCTTTCCGGCGATACGGTATATACCCATATTGACAGTGCCTCTGCATTTTCAGATGATGTAGGTTCCTTTGGTGCGGCAGAATATATTGCCGGTGTAGTAATTAATCTCACCACGCTGCCCGATATCAACTACGTAAATCTTGATTTCCCGGTAGGAAGCCACGCTACTCCCGGCGTGTATTCAAAAAGCGGTTATGCGGCTTATACCGAAAAAGAAGAGCCCTGATTCATGAAGCGTACTTCAAATTATTTTAGTCATTTATTGCTTTTAACTCATAATGAAAACCTGGAATTTTGGAATTATAGGAGCCGGAATGGTGGCTGATTTTCACGCGAAATCCATCCAGCATATCAGTAATGCACATTTAGCGGGTATCTGTGGAGCCGGATCGGGCAGGGCCGGCGCCCTGGCAAAACAATACGGTTGCCGGGAGTATGCCGATTATCACTCCCTGTTAAGCAGCCCTGAAATAGATATTGTTACCATAGCCACCCCCAGCGGATTACACATGGAACCCGCTATTGAAGCTGCGCTCCGGGGCAAGCATGTATTATGCGAAAAGCCGCTTGAAATCACTACAGAACGCATTGATAAAATGATTGAAGCCCATACCCGGTCCGGCACCCGGCTTGGTGGTTTTTTCAATTACCGTTATACCGATACCGTTCACCTGTTAAAAGATGCTGTTGACAAGCAACGATTCGGGAAGCTGACGTTTGCTTCGATAGCGGTACCCTGGTGGAGAACTGATGAATACTACCGGCATAAATGGCGGGGAACGCTGGAATTAGACGGTGGAGGCGCCATGATGAACCAGTCCATTCACATGGTAGACCTGCTACAATATATCATGGGTCCCATTGAATCGCTACATGCTTATACTGCAACCCTTGGTCATCATATTGAAGCGGAAGATACCGCAACGGCTATTGTACAATTCAAAAATAAAGCGCTCGGTTCTATTTATGGATCAACCGCCTCCTTTCCGGGGCAGCTTCGGAGTATTACGGTTACGGGAACAAAAGGAACCGTAACGCTGGAAGATAACAGTATAAAAACATGGCAGTTTGCAGAAGAGATCAGCCAGGATGCAGAGATCCGCGCCCGGTTCAGCGCTGCGGTAAGTGGCGGCGGGGCTTCTAACCCGGCATCCATTCCTTTTGAATTACATGCAAAAAATATTTCCGCATTTATCACGGCTGTTGAATCGGGCAAGCCCTTTGAGCTGGAAGGAAAAGAAGCCCGTAAAGCGGTTGAGATTATCCTGGCCATGTACCGGTCTGCGAAGGAAAACCGTGCTGTTCAATTGTAAAATATAAAACACGATGTTACTTCTATAGCTCTATTTATAAGGTCTGGCCGGGATTACAGGCGATAGACAGGTAAGGCCGAGACAGGGTTATTGTGCGCCGGCATAATACAAATGCACGTGTTGTTCGTAACTTTTAACCATGCAATCAAAAATTAGAGAATTATTCCTATTCGAGGACCCGAGGAGCATGATGTTTTAGATTTGGACTATGAGAAATTCCTAAATGAAGTTACTACATTAGGCGAAACAGAAACCATTTCCATTGACAAAGCCCATTTTAAACTCTTTGACTTTTTTGCCACTTGTGAATATTTTGAAGAAAAATATGAATACGACCAGGTGCTGAAACTTCCTGCAAACATTGATACAGGCGATGATTTACCAATAACGGGTGACAATACGCTAAAACCAAAACGAGAAGGTTACGAATATAAAGAACATGACAAAATTCTTACTTGGAGCGAATTGCAAATTGAATACACGGAAATGAAAGTTGACCGTATGTTTTTCCAGCAGTTTGAGGAAAAAGTAAAAACAGATGATGAAATAAAACAACTAATGGAAAGCAGCGATGTAGAAATTGCCACTGCAAGAGCCAAAGAAAAATACGACAACAAACCCGAAGAATATTTTGATTTGGAAAAACTGCGTAAGAGTTTAAAAATTGATCGCAAAATTGGTTGGCGTGAATTGCTTGAATTCATTTATTTTGGAAACCCGATAAAAGGAAAGGACGATTTGCTGAACGATGAATTTGAAAAATTCATCAGCACCAACAATGTTTCCAACATTTCTGATTCACAAGCCTTGCGTTATTTTTTCTACGCTTACATCACCGATCCGGGTGTAAGAGCCATTATAGACCAGCAGGATTTTACCGAATTGTATCACAACCCAACGTTTAATGTACATGATTTTAACCGGGTAGATGACGATATGAAAAACCTGTTGCCTTACTACGTTAAAACCTACGTGCTGTTGAATAACTTTGTAGTATGAATTTTGAGAAATTAGTTTCACGCATATATCAAACTAACGAGTTTTTACAGCAAAGTGCCGTAAAAGCTGTAAACATGCATCTTACGTTGCGAAATTGGTTGTTTGGCTTTTATATTGTGGAATTTGAACAAAACGGTAACGACAGAGCCAAATATGGTACTAAATTGCTTGAAACGTTGACTAAAAACATCAGCATAAAAGGACTTACACAGCCCGAATTATCACGTTGCCGACAATTTTACAATGCTTATCCGCAAATCTTTGGGGCAATGTCCCAAAGATTCACAGCATTGTTTCCTGCCGGTTTTTTTGAGGAATTTCCAGTTCTTGGGACAACGACCCAAGAATTACAAAATATTGAGAATCAAAAAGATAAAAATAGCCTGTTGCCGACTGACAAATCATAAGACAAGCATTTACATCAACTCTTTTCAGCCGCATCGTTTTCGCACCTTGTAGAACCCATTAAAATTGACGACCGCACCAAAAGACATTTCTACGAATTGCTGGTTTTGAACACACAACCAAGCGTAAGAGAATTCAGACGACAAATTGATTCGCTCACTTACGAACGGGTCGGCTTGTCGGGGAATAACAAAGATGCGTTTGATGAAGCCATCAAAAAAATAAAACCACAACAGGCAACCGATCTGGTAAAATCGCACTATTTTTTTGATTTTTTAAATATACGACAACCGCATTTAATTGAAGAAACTGAATTAGAGCAGGCGCTCATTGAGCATTTGCAACAATTTATTACCGAATTGGGCAACGGCTTTTGTTTTGAAGCCCGGCAAAAACGTATTTTAATTGGCGATGAATACTACTTTATTGATTTGGTTTTCTACCATCGCATTTTGAAATGCCACATTTTAGTAGAACTCAAAACAGAAACAGCCAAACATGAACACATCGGGCAACTTAAAGTCTATTTGCAACACTACAAGAAAATCGTGCAGGAAGAAAACGACAACCCGCCTGTTGGGATTTTGCTTGTTACCAACCAAAACAAAACACTGGTAGAATATGCCATTGCTGACAGCGATTTAGACATTTTTGTAAGCAAATACCAACTGCAACTGCCCAACAAAACAGAATTGGAAGCATTTATAAACAACGAGATTAAAAAATTATAAGCAGGGAAACCCTGAAATCAAATAACCCACAGTTCAGACAACTATGCTCGACAACACCACAAAGAAAAATATTGACGACTGCCGTGATGTGCTGGTAGGAAAAGTTCCCGACCCAAAAAGTCAGATAGAACAAATAACGCTGGCTTTTATCTATAAGTTCATGGACGATATGGACAAAGAAGCCGTTGAAAAATTTAAAGGTAAAGCCAAATTCTTTACAGGCGAATATACCAAATACGGCTGGCGTAAACTGTTTGACCCATCGTTAAGCGGACAAGAAACATTGACGCTTTACAGCGAAGCATTAGAAAAACTGAACACCAACCCAAACATTCCCGAACTGTTTCGCAATATTTTCAAAAATGCCTACCTGCCTTACCGTGACCCAAGCATGTTGAAGCTGTTTTTAAAGCACATCAACGCCTTTGAATACAGCCACAGCGAAAAATTGGGCGATGCTTTTGAATACCTGTTGAGTGTGATGGGAAGCCAGGGTGATGCAGGACAGTTCAGGACACCCCGCCACATTATTAATTTTGTGACGGCTTGCGCAAACCCACAGAAAAACGAAACCGTGCTTGACCCTGCGTGGGTACTGCCGGTTTCTTGCTAAGTGCCTACAAACACATTTTAAACCAAAACACCGACAAACACATTGGCGACAAACTGAAACCAGAAGAACGAAAAAACTTAGCCGGCAATTTTGTGGGTTACGACATCAGCCCCGATATGGTACGTTTGAGCCTTGCCAATATGTATTTGCACGGCTTTACCACACCGCAAATACACGAATACGATACCCTAAGCAGCGAAGGCCGCTGGCAGGAAACCTTTGATGTGATACTGGCAAACCCACCCTTTATGACAAGCTTTCTAACACACCACCCTCGCCTGTCCACCCTTACAAATCACCCAATTGCGGACGCAGAACAATTTCTTCCACACAGGCCCGGGGAGACAATTGCGCTGCCGCGTAAATCATCCGCGCAATATCCTCCGCCTCCATTATCCGCCCGGGATCAACATCGCTGCCTGCCCAGGAATCGGTATAGACAGCTCCCGGGAAAACCGAAGTAACCTTTATTTCATAGGGCTTCATCTCTTCTCTCAGGTTTTTTGAAAAGCCGGCTAAAGCAAATTTACTGATACTGTACGCTCCTCCGTTTTTATACGCCTGGAACGAAGCAATAGAGCACATATTAAAAATATGCCCGCTTCGTTGTTCCATCATCACAGGAAGCAATGCACGGGTAAGATGGTAAGCACTATAAAAATTAATGTCCATCATCTTTTCCATCGTCCCCTCCGGCTCATCGTATACACTTCCGGGTTCAAATGAACCGGCATTATTCACCAGCAGATCTATGGATATCCCCTTCTCTAATATCCAGCGGGCAAATTCCTTCACCTGTTCCTTATGGCTCAAATCAAAAGACTTCGCCCTGATATCAACGTCCGGGAAGCGGGTAGTCAGCTCCTCCATCACCTTATATAAACCCACCTCACTGCGGGAGCAGAGAAAAAGATTATACCCGTTGGAAGCAAACTGTTCTGCAATAGCCTTCCCCAATCCCCTGGAAGCACCGGTAATAATGATATTCATGAATGGCAGTATTATACCCGTCAAAACTACACACTTCTGTCAAACCCCGTACTTTTGCAGCTTAGTTTTCATCATGACTTACAAACATCTTTTTTTCGACCTTGACCATACCTTATGGGATTTTGAGGCCAATGCAAAGCTGACACTTGAAGAGATCTATCACCAACTTGATCTTCATGCTTACGGTATAGATGAGTTTAACCGTTTTTATGAACGCTATATTTACCATAATACAAGGCTCTGGGAAAGATACCGGAAAGGATTCATCAAGCGTGACGATCTCCGCCGGAAACGTATGTGGAATACGCTGCTCGACTTCAAAATAGGGAACGAACAACTTGCCCGGAATATGGACACCCTATTCCTGGATCATCTTCCTACCCGGAAGCTGTTGTTTCCCTATGCCGTGGAAATACTGCATTACCTGCGGGATAAGGGATATGCACTGCATCTTATTACGAACGGCTTCGAATCTGTTCAGCATACTAAGCTCCGGTATTCGGGACTTCATGAATTTTTTAACCATGTCATTACATCTGAAGGCAGTAACAGCCTGAAGCCCCACAAAGCCATCTTTGATTTTGCTCTCCGGCAAACAGGAGCCGGCTTAAAAGAAAGCATCATGTTGGGAGATGATATAGAAGCCGATATTGCAGGCGCTCAAAACGCCGGTATGGACCAGGTATATATCAACCATAAAAATGTTCCCCCGCCATTGCAACCTACCTATACCGTTTATTCATTAAAGGAGCTTCAAACTATTTTTTAGCTTATCCGGTTTAATACTGCTTTGCGCATGCCGTCCACCCGGGATTTTCACTACCGGGGAATTTTCAGATTTCCATACCGCCTCACCAGCTTGCCAGCACGGTAATCCCCCCTTTAACCACCTCGTTGAGCTGCACATGAACTTTTGTTCCCGGGGGTAAAAGCAGGTCCACCCGGCTGCCGAATTTAATAAAGCCCAATTCTCCTCCCTGCTCTACTTTCTGCCCCGGCTTAAGATAGTTAACAATCCGGCGGGCCACGGCTCCTGCAATTTGTTTAACCAATACCGGTGTCCCGTTATGTTGTATTACCACCGTATGCCTTTCATTTTGGGTGGAAGATTTCGGATCCCAGGCAACAAGGTACTTCCCTTTATGATATTTACTGTACACCACTTCACCGCTTACCGGGTTCAGGTTCTGGTGTACATTGGCCGGACTCATGAAAACAGATATCTGCAGGCGCTTGTCTCTAAAATATTCTGTGTCCACCGTTTCTTCAATTACCACAACTTTCCCATCGGCAGGCGCTACGATCTTACTATCATCAAGGGTTAAAACACGTTGGGGTACCCGGAAAAACGAAATGACAAAGAGGAAGAATAAAAAAGAAAGAATAAAAAACAACCAGGCGATCCAGCTTACACTATACGGCAGGAAAAAAAACAGCACCGAATTGATGATCACAAAAAATAATCCGCAAAGCGCAATGGTCTGATATCCTTCCTTGTGTACTGTCATGTTTACCGATTAACCTCAAAAGTAGTCAATGAAGGAAGAGCGGCAAAATTTTACCTCTTTTCATTTCATCACCAGCATTACATACAACCATACCGCCGGTGTAGCAAGCAACAGCGAATCGAAGCGGTCTAAAAAACCACCATGCCCGGGCATAAAATGTCCGCTGTCTTTCACATTGGCCATTCTCTTCAGCTTACTTTCCAGCAAATCGCCTGCGGTACCCACAGCAGCCGCTATGGCGGCAATAATACATACGGGCGTAACGGGCAATCGCAGAAAATAAGCTCCTGTACCCATAGCAATAACACATAGGATGGCACCACCAACAGTACCCTCTATTGTTTTTTTAGGCGATATCTTTGAGAACGGTGTTTTTCCTATCAGCGACCCTGTAATGTATGCCATCGTATCATTGATCCAGATGGAAAAAATAATGATAAGCGGTAATATCCAGCCGGTATTAAAGTGTTCGGCATTTGCAGCCACCCATATCCCATCCTTGGATCTCATGCTGATCATCAGCGACCAGCTGAGAGAAATATATAAGACTCCCGCTAAAGAATAACCAATATGCTTAAGATTGAAATTTTTTGAAAAAAGGATCTCTACCAGAGGGAGCGCAAAAGCAAGAACCAGACAGGAATACATGCCGATAACATGCAATGTAATATTTCCAAGCCGGTAGCTGTCGCCTGCAAAATATAACATCAGCGACCACCCTGCCAGCATAAAGCCATATTCATGAAAAGACGATATCTGCGTATACGAAGGATCTATTCGCTTAACTAAGCGCTGGTATTCAAGCCAGCAACCCCAATGGATAATCGAAAACAAAATAAAGAAGCTCCATTCATTCCAGAGCAGCCCGCCCATCATGATTACCACAAACACCAATGCCGTAAGTGCCCTGGTTTTAAATACCTGCCAGTTCATTGCCAAATTCTCAAATTTTCAAATTTTCAAATCTCACATTTTCCACATTCTCACATTCTTACATTTTGTCACGCAATCCATTTCTCTTCCAATGCCCTGTCTTCCGGTGGAGTATATTTTTGAACAGCCTGTGCCGAATACTTTTTAAATAAAATAAAAAGAGCATACAGCACTGCTGCCCCTATAATTCCCCACCATACGGGATAGGTTTCATTCATCGCCTCCCTTACCGGTTTACCCTGCCTGATAAATACATACATCTGGGTAACCGCAATGGCATTATTAAAAAAGTGTGCCGCAACGCTTAACCACAGGCTGCGGGAATAGTAATAAATCAATCCTAACACTATCCCCAGGCATAACCTGGCCAAAAAACCATAGTAAGAAAGATGGATAGCACTAAATATAAAGCTGGTAATCAGTATTGCCATCCAGGGCTTATGTGAATACCGGGTAAGCAGGTTTTGCATTCCCCCGCGAAAAAAAGTTTCTTCAAACAAAGCCGGCAATAGGGCGATCATCACAATAGAGATAACATAATCACTAAAGGTTCTGATATTGGTGATCACTTCCACCTGTGCACTGTAATTTTCTTCTAATTTTCTAAAATAATCTGCCGCACGCTGGGGAACCGGTATCGCCTCATTCAGCGTTGCCAGGGCCGCCGCCGCAACAGCTGCTCCAAACATAATACCCAGGGCAAGAAACAACTGCCGGTAACTAAACCGCATGGAGAACCCCAGGAACTTTGCCGGGCGGCGATTAATAATTAAAGCGGTAAAAAAAGCCGGCAGGAAAAAAGTTACTGCAGTAGATACCACCTGGATAACGCGCACCGCATTAACATGCTCCGGCTTTAATAATTCTTCCGGCATCTGAAGCGCACTTTTACCGGTCATCATTATCCATACCGGAATACTCAGAACTCCCCCTGCGATAAAGCCCGCAATCCATAGCCCCGTCAGTATTAATAAAGCATTGGCATAGGATACTCCTTTGGAATGTGCATCATACATTATGTTATAATTAGTGTGTACATTTGCGGTTAAACCGGGCTTATATACAAGCTGAACTTCAGTCTATTGTATTTTACAGGTTATTTTCAGTAAAATTTTAAACCTGTACCGGGTTCCATCCTTCAATGCAAGATAAGACAGTTCAGGCAATGCCGGTAAAAATAGGCCCCATACTACTTCCAGATTTTCCGCTTCTTCTCGCACCTATGGAAGATGTGAGCGATCCCCCGTTTCGTTATGTATGTAAGCAAAATGGAGCGGACCTGATGTATAGTGAATTCATCAGTAGTGAGGGACTGATCAGGGACGCGATAAAAAGCAGGCAAAAATTAGACTTTTCTGAATTTGAACGTCCTTTTGGCATCCAGATGTTCGGAGGTGACGAAGAAGCCCTGTCTCTGAGCGCTAAAATCATTGACGCGGTACAACCCGACCTTGTGGATATCAATTTTGGCTGCCCGGTAAAGAAGGTGGTCTGCAAAGGTGCCGGGGCAGCTGTACTGAAAGACGTTAAATTAATGGTCAGACTTACTGATGCCGTGGTCCGCTCTACCACGTTACCGGTAACGGTTAAGACAAGACTTGGCTGGGACGATCATTCAAAAAATATTGAGGAGGTAGCAGAACAATTACAGGATGTGGGTATACAGGCACTTACCATTCACGGGCGAACGAGGGCACAATTGTATAAAGGTGAGGCCGACTGGAGCCTGATTGCTGCCGTAAAAAATAACCCCCGTATTCATATTCCCATATTTGGTAACGGAGATATAGATACGCCCGTGAGAGCGGTAGCGTATAAGAACAGATACGGCGTAGATGGTATTATGATAGGACGCGCCGCTATCGGATATCCCTGGATATTCAGAGAGATAAAACATTATGTCGCCACCGGAACACTACCGGAACTACCCACCATAGAAGAAAGAATAGCCGCATGTCATACCCATCTTCTTAAATCAGTTGAATGGAAAGGACCGGTGCTGGGCATCCTGGAAATGAGAAGACATTATGCCAATTACCTCAAAGGATTGTCACATATCAAAGATTTTCGTATGCAATTGGTAACCGCTAAAACGCAGGCTGAAGTTGAAGACATTTTACAGCTGATCCGGGAAAGATATGCAGGAGGTAATGAAAACAAACAGGAAAAGCCTTCCCTCCTGACTGCATAGCAGCATCCGGTTATGGTTATTTTTTGCTATCCGCCGAAACCGCAAGCCACTGGCTTACCTCGCTGCAATGACGATACTCTTCATCAACGGAAATATAAAAAGTGGGCATTTTCGTCTTAAACCAGTGGTTTAGCATATCGCCTTTTTTTTCTTCCATTACCCGTTGTGCAATTTTATTATAATCGTCTTTCAGGTTTTCGCGATGGGGTTCGGATTTGCTTTGTATATATACGATACGGGCGCCTTTTCTGCCTCTCTCATCGGTAAAAGGAACCGGTTTGGAATATTCACCCACTTTCAGTTCATTGTATACCGGCAAAAGGCTTTTATCCAGGTCCTGTATGGTAAGATAAGGAGAGCCCTGTGCATTGGTAATAGAACCTGCCGTGAATTTACTGTTTTCATCTTCACTGTATTTATCCACGGCTTCACCGAATGAAAGCGTATTGGCTACCAGCTTCGATCTTACGGTATCTAATTTTGCAATGGCTTCATTCACTTCAGTATCTGTTATTTGTGGTATTTTAAGAATATGACGTACCACCACATCGTCACCTGTCCGGCTCACTAACTGTATAATATGATAACCAAACCTGGATTTTACCACGCGGGATATCTGGCCTTCCTTTAAGGCAAAAGCAGTAGAAGAGAAAGCACCATCTACACTTTTATCATTCCTGTTAAACTCAAAACGCCCCCCCATTTCTTTTGTTCCCGGATCATCACTATACATCCTGGCTACCCGGTCAAAAGAAGTAGCGCCGCTTTCAATTTGCCGCTTAAACTCCGACAGCTCATCCTGTGCATATTTTTCCAGCTCACGGCTTGCTTTTGCATAGGCAACGACCTGCTTCATCTCCAGCTCGGTTTCATAAAACCGAAGACTATCCTTAGGAATTTTTTCAAAGTAATCTTTTACTTCGGTAGGCGTAACCCTCACATTTTCAATAATAGATCTTTGCATGGCATCGGCCAGCTTTTGCTCCTTAATGGCCGTACGGTTGTCTTCTTTGATCTGGTAAATACTTTTCCCTGCAATTTGTTCCAACGCCTCTTTACCGCCATACGCACTGATATAGTATCTTATACGCTGATCCAGCTCCGCTTCAATATCTTCATCACTTATCGGCAGGGAATCTTTTTGAGCCTGCAACATCAGAGCTTTTCTTACCATCATTTGCTCCAGCAACATACAATCTGCCCCGTGCGGCACTTCATGACCCTGTCGCTTCTCATCCTCGATGTAATTGATAATATCTGATTTAAGAACGATCTTATCACCAATTACGGCAACGATTTTATCCGCCAGCACTTTTTTCGACTGTCCGCCCTGGGCCATAGATCCATAGCCCATAGCCAAAAAGCCGATAAAAAATAAACAATGTTTCATAATTAACCTTTCAAAGCCATTCAAAAATAAAGGCATTTAAGCGCAGGAGCAATGTACCCTGCTTATTTAACAAAGGTTTACAAGCTTCTCTTTTCTTCTTCTATTTCAAACGATTCCACTACATCGCCTACCTTCAGGTCGTTGTAATTTTTGAAGGTAAGTCCACATTCCATACCGCTTGTTACTTCTTTTACATCATCTTTATAGCGCTTCAATGATCCCAGCTCTGCGCTTTGGCCTTCCCCGGTAGGATAAATGACAATACCATCCCGGATCAGTCTCACCTTTGAGTTGCGGGTAATTTTACCATCTAATACCTGGCATCCGGCAACGGTTGCCTTATCGAATTTATATACCTCGCGGATTTCCACATTACCGGTAATCTTTTCCGTGATAGTAGGTTCCATCATACCTTCCATGGCGCTCTTCAGCTCTTCTATGGCATTGTATATGATAGAATAGGCCTTAAGCTCCACGCCTTCTTTTTCTGCCAGCTTAGCTGCCTGGCTGGAAGGTCGCACATTAAAGCCAACAATGATCGCATCTGAGGCGGCAGCTAAAAGCACATCGCTTTCTGTAATGGCGCCTACCGCTTTATGCACTACAGACACGGCGATTTCTTCTGTTGATAATTTCTGCAACGAATCACTAAGCGCCTCTACAGAGCCGTCCACGTCCCCTTTAATAATAAGGTTCAGCTGCTTAAAGTTACCCAGCGCCAGTCGCCGTCCGATTTCGTCAAGCGTAATATGTTTCTTAGCACGGATACCCTGTTCTCTCAGTATCTGTGCCCGGCGTGTAGCAGTACTCTTGGCCTCACTTTCATCCTGGTATACCTTGAATTTTTCGCCCGCCTGCGGAGCACCGTTAAGTCCTAATATTTGTACCGGGCTGGAGGGACCCGCTTCTTCAAGACGTTGGTTACGCTCATTAAACATGGCTTTTATACGTCCGTAAAACTGCCCGCTCACAATAATATCACTCTGGCGCAGCGTTCCGCTCTGAACTAATATCGTAGCCACAAATCCGCGGCCTCTATCCAATGAAGCTTCGATGATCGTTCCTGAGGCTTCTAATTGCGGATTGGCTTTCAGCTCCAGTAATTCCGCCTCCAGCAATACTTTTTCAAGCAGGATATCGGTATTCAATCCTGTTTTGGCAGATATCTCCTGACTCTGGTATTTTCCTCCCCAGTCTTCCACCAAAATATTCATGGCAGATAGCTGCTCCTTTATCTTTTCGGGATTAGCCCCTTCTTTATCTATTTTGTTAATAGCAAAAATCATGGGAAGCCCTGCTGCCTGTGCATGGCTGATCGCTTCACGTGTCTGCGGCATTACGGCATCATCGGCTGCAATTACAATAATGGCTATATCAGCTGCTTTGGCACCACGTGCACGCATAGCCGTAAAGGCTTCGTGCCCCGGTGTATCCAAAAAGGTGAGCTTTTTACCGTTTGCAATGGTTACCTGGTAGGCTCCCATGTGCTGGGTAATACCGCCTGCTTCACCGGCAACCACTTTTGCGCTGCGGATATAATCCAGCAACGAGGTTTTACCATGATCCACGTGACCCATAATAGTAACAACCGGCGCCCGGGGCTGTAAGTTTTCGGGATCGTCTTCAATGTCTTCAATCTCATCTTCTTCTACATCATCTATCCCGATAAATTCTACTTCAAAACCAAACTCACTGGCCACCAGCTCTATCACTTCCGCATCAAGACGCTGATTGATAGAAACCATGATACCCAGGTTCATACACTTCCCTATTACTTCGGCAAAACTTACATCCATAAGATTGGCCAGCTCACTCACTGTTACAAATTCAGTAACCTGCAGTTTATGATCATCCTGGGCATCGCCGGCAAGATGTTCTGCTTCTTCCCGTCTTGCTCTTCTTAATTTGGATTTAGTACTTTTTCCTCCTCTCGAAGACCCGGCCAGCTTAGCCTGGGTTTCCCTGATCTTATCCTGTATTTCCTTGGCATCAATTTCCTTAACCTCGCGCGGATCCCTGTGCTTATCACCGGCCTTACCATGACCAAAACGTCCACCGGCTCCCTGCTGCCTGCCATCTTTTCTGTCGCCCTGCTTATGAATAGGAGGCCGCGTTCCCTCTCTCCTCTGCTGGGGGCGATGCTGTTCACCACCCTGGTGCGGCTGAGCCTGGTCTCTTTTTTCAATAGGTATCCGCTTGCGCTTCCTTTTCTCTTCCTGCGGCTTGCTTCCCGCCCGTGATTCTGTTTCAACAGGCAGGGTAATTCTTCCTACAATCCTGGGTCCTTCCAACTTTTCAGCCCGTATATTTTCTATCACCTTGGCATCTTCTTCCTTTTCGTCTTTCGGGCTTATTTCCGGCGATGTGACTTCATCTGGTGCAACAGCGGTAACTTCGGGTACCTCCTGTTGCGGTACAGACGGGGCTTCTCCGGACTCTGCTTGGGCTTCTTCCGGCGCCTTTGCCGCTGCTGTTTTTTTCTTCGCTGTTTTTTTAGGCCGTGTTGAAGAATCTATAGCACTTAGATCAATCTTGTTTAATATTTTCGGACCTTCTATTTCCGGCGCCTCAATTTTTACCATTTCGGGCTGTACAGCGGTTTCAGGTACCGGTATTGCTGCCTGTACAGGCGGCGCTTCCGGCTCGGAGGCAGCAGGCTCAGGCATTTCGGCTGCTACGGGAGGCTCTTTTTCAACCGGTTTCTTCTTTACGTCCTTTTTAAATAGTATCTCTTCCTCATCCTTCTTTTTCCTACCCTCAATAACATTGCCCTTAGGTATCTCAATCTGGTCGCTTTTAGCTTTGGCGGCTTTGTCAGATGAAAATTCCTGCTGAAGAGAAACATACATTTCCTCTGTCAGCTTGCTGGTAGGTTTTAATTCATCTTTAGCAAAACCCTGCCCGATCAGGAAATCTATAAGCGTTTCCTGTCCGATATTAAATTCCTTGGCCGCTGCTAATAAGCGTGGTAATTTTTTTTCAGCCATATTCTGTTGCCTCGTAAATCCTGGTCAGGATCCACGGGATTGATTTGTTTTATTCTGTTCTTATATTATAGCGGATATCCTTCCGGGATTACCCTTTCTGAAATTCTTCCTCCAGCACTTTTCTCAGCTCATCAATGGTTTCTTTTTCAAGATCAGTTCTTCTTTCCAGCTCCTCTGTGGTTAAATCCAATACGCTGCGGGCAGTATCACATCCGATCCGCTTCAGTTCATCAATTACCCAGGTATCTATTTCATCTGCAAATTCATCCAGGTCAATATCGAAATCCTCTGTTTCATCTTCATCATCTCTGAACACGTCAATTTCATATCCTGTCAGTTCACAGGCTAATTTGATGTTTACCCCTCTCCGGCCTATAGCCAGGGATACCTGGTCCGGCTTAAGATACACATTTGCATGCTTACTCTCCGTATCTATTTCCATAAAACTCACTTTGGCAGGAGTTAATGCACGCTGGATCAGCAGCTGGGTATTGTTCGTCCAGTTGATTACATCAATGTTTTCATTTTTCAGCTCACGGACAATCCCGTGAATACGGCTTCCCTTCATGCCCACGCAGGCGCCTACAGGATCTATACGGTCATCATAAGACTCTACCGCTACTTTTGCTCTTTCACCCGGTTCACGAACTATTTTACGGATCACAATCAGTCCGTCAAAAATTTCAGGTACCTCAATTTCAAGCAGCTTAGCCAAAAATGAAGGATGTGTACGGGATAGAATAATAACCGGTGCATTATTTTTCAATTCCACCTTTTTCACCACCGCTTTGATGTTCTCTCCTTTTTTGAAATAATCCGACGGGATTTGCTCTGATTTAGGTATAATCAACTCATTCCCGTCCTCATCCAATAATAATACTTCTTTTTTCCATACCTGGTATACTTCGGCGCTTATAATTTCTCCTACGCGATCGCCGTATTTTTTAACTAAGTTGTTTTTCTTCAGGTCACTGATACGGCTTGCCAGGGTTTGTTTGGCTGCGAGAATAGCCCTGCGGCCAAAATCAAGAATGTCTACTTCCTGGAATAATTCTTCACCTACTTCAAAATCCGGTTCAATTTTAATAGCATCACTGTATGCCACTTCAGCCACAGGATTTTCTACCTGCCCGTCTTCAACAATCGTACGGCGATGAATAATTTCAAGGTCTCCTTTTTCCGTATTCACAATCACATCAAAATTTTCATCGGAACCATATTTTTTACGGAGCAGGGTTTTAAATACGTCTTCCAGCACTTTCATCAATGTGGGACGATCTATATTCTCCGCGTCTTTAAAATCCTGAAAGGATTCAATAAGATTAATACTTGCCATATTACCGCTTTTTAACCTTCAACCAAGCCAGGCACAGCCTGTATTTGGTAAGGATGTTAAAATTGAATTTGAATTTTAGTTGATTTAATGTTACCAATAGGTATCCTATGTTCAATGATTTCCTGCTTTTTATTTTTTCCTTTTACTTCTTCAATCACTATCTCTTCCTCGTTCGCTGCATTCAACTTTCCTTCTATCCTGCTTCCGTCAGCCAAAACCACTTCTACCTTTCTGCCGGTATTTTTTACATACTGTCTCCTGAGCTTTAACGGCTCATCCAAACCGGGCGAGGATACTTCAAGAGAAAAATTACCATCCGTAAAAATGCCGCTGTCTTCTATCTGTTTATATAAGGCCCGGTTGTATTTTACACACTTGTCTATAGATACCCCGCCATCAGCGTCCAAAAATACTTTTACGTTGTTGGTTGGATTTATTCTGACTTCCACCAAAAAATAGTCAGGATCTTCCTCCAACAGAGAGGTGGTCATTTGTGCTATTGCCCCGGATATTGCTTCGCTGCTCATAGTCTGGTAAATGAAGAAGGGAACGAATCGTTCCCTTCTACCGTTCTTTTTCCTGCTGCAAAGTTATGATATTCATATAAAGCACAAAAATTTTTTAACACACAGCTTATTATTATATGCAGGAAGTATGATCAGGTGCGCCGGAAAGGATGGCCTGTAACCCGG
This sequence comes from Chitinophagaceae bacterium, assembly GCA_023957155.1. Lineage (GTDB taxonomy): Bacteria > Bacteroidota > Bacteroidia > Chitinophagales > Chitinophagaceae > Agriterribacter. The sequence goes on from JAMLHK010000001.1 coordinate 170,685, forward strand.
GGTCATCTTCCTGCCTCATCTCCTTTCCTGTTATTTTTCCCTCACACTTTATAATACTCCCTGTACCAGTCAACAAACCGCTTAATCCCAACCTCCACCTTTGTATCGGGCCTGTACTGCAGATTTTTTACCAGGTCCTGAACATCTGCACAGGTTGCCGCAACGTCTCCCGGCTGCATAGGCATAAGCTGTTTTTCCGCCTTTTTACCGATATTTTCTTCAATGGCTTCTATAAAATTCAATAAACGGACCGGGTTATTATTCCCGATATTATACACTTTATATGGCGCAACAGAGGAGGAAGGATCGGGGTGGGAAGTATCCCAGGAGCTGTTACCTGCCGGGGGATTATCAATTACCCTCACTACGCCTTCTACAATATCATCAACATACGTAAAGTCTCTTACCATATTGCCATTGTTAAACACCTGTATGGGCTTATTTTCAAGAATGGCTTTGGTAAATAAAAACAAGGCCATATCCGGTCTTCCCCAGGGACCATATACCGTAAAGAAACGAAGTCCCGTAGTGGGAATTTTAAACAAATGACTGTAGGTATGCGCCATCAGCTCATTACTCTTTTTGCTGGCAGCATATAAAGAAATGGGATGGTCTACATTATCTGAAGTGGAAAAGGGCGTTTTGCCATTGAGCCCGTAAACGCTTGAACTGCTGGCATAGGCCAGGTGCTTAATATTATTGTGACGGCAACATTCCAGTATATTCATGAACCCGATAATATTGCTATTGATGTATGCGTCAGGGTTAGTAAGACTGTAACGAACACCCGCCTGGGCAGCAAGGTTACATACTTTATCAAACTGATGCGTTGCAAATAATTTTTCCAGGTTCCCTTTATCTTCCAGCTGGAGCTGGATGAAGCTGTAATTCGGATACCTGGAGCTGTGCACTATTTTATTGTATTCAATAGCGCCTTTTGCTATACCGGCAACTTCTAAACGACCGTATTTTAGGTTGATATCGTAATAATCATTAATACTGTCCAGCCCCACTACCTCATCTCCTCTTTGTAACAGGTAATTTGCCAGGTGAAACCCGATAAATCCTGCCGTACCGGTAATTAAAATTTTCATAATTAATCTTTTATGGCTGCAAAGTAAATAAACTAAAGCTCAATTTCGAAATCCGAAGGAAAAGTATCAAAAGGTAAATGACATGAACCAAATATATTCCAAATCCGAAGCCTGAAGCCCGAAATCCGAAGTACAGTAAACTAAAAACCATAAACTCCAAAACTCCAAACGCTGAAGACTATTGTGAGTAGCACATCTCAAATTTCTCCCGCCGATGGCGGGATCAAATCTCAAATCCTCACACCCGTTCCTGCGTGAGCTTTTCCGCATTTTCTGCAAACTGGAGCGCGTCTATAAATCCCTGCAGCTCGCCATTCATCACATCATCAAGGTTGTATACCGTAAGGCCTATGCGATGATCCGTAACCCTGCCCTGGGGAAAATTATAGGTTCTGATCTTTGCGGAGCGGTCTCCCGTACTCACCAGGCTCTTTCTGTGCCGGGCAATCTCTTCCTCCTGCTTGCGCACCTGTTCTTCATACAGGCGGGTACGCAGCATCTGCATAGCCTTTTCGCGATTAGCCAATTGAGAGCGTTCCGTCTGGCATACCACAACCGTACCGGTAGGAATATGCGTTAACATCACCTTGGTTTCCACCTTGTTCACATTCTGTCCGCCGGCGCCCCCGCTTCGTGCGGTTTCCATCTTAACATCACTTTCCCTGAGTTCAAAATCTACTTCATCGGCTTCCGGCATTACGGCAACGGTAGCCGCGCTGGTATGTACCCGTCCGCTGGCTTCGGTATGAGGCACCCGCTGCACGCGGTGTACGCCGCTTTCAAATTTCAATACACCATACACATCTTCACCGGTTACTTCCAGCTCCACTTCTTTATACCCGCCTACGGTTCCTTCGTTTTCACTAAGAATGGATGTTTTCCATCCCCTGCCTTCACAATAGCGGATATACATCCGTAATAAATCTCCTGCAAATAAGGATGCCTCATCCCCTCCTGTTCCGGCTCTTATCTCAAGAATCGCATTTTTTTCATCCTGGGGATCTTTAGGTATCAGCATCTGGCGAATATCCGCCTCAATCCGCTCTTTCTGTTCTTCCAGCAAGGGCAGCTCTTCTTTAGCCATATCCCGCATTTCCGTATCATCGCCATGCATTACTTCTGTATTGAACTCAATATCGTCCAACAGCTTTTTATACGCATCATACAACCGTACAATCTTTTCAAGACTACGGTACTCCCTGCTGGTAGCCGTAAATTTTTTATTGTCATTTACTATTTCCGGATTGGTCAATGCAATACCCAACTGGTCGAACCTGGCCTTAATCGCTTCTAATTTATCTAACATGACTATTGTTCCACAAGTGCCCGTGGATGGTTTTCTGTTATTTTTTTATTTCCGGCTCTTCAACCGCTGAGTAACTTTTCCTGGATTGCCTGTTTACCGGCAGGCAGGCCGCCCCTGCATTCCGAAAGGAATTTCTGCTTTTCAGGGCAGCAAAGTTAATTCAGCCCGGGCGTTTTGCAAATTTCAGGCAGATCAAATATTTACAGGATATTCTCCGTAAGCAGGCGATTACTTCATGAAAAAAGGATACGGGAATCTCATAAGGATCCTGCAAGTCCTTTGTTCTTCCCTCCTTAACTTTGTTTTTTATGGGACACAAAAAGTTAATCCGGTTTGAAGCCATTAAAACCTTCCCGAATGTATTGCAATATCCACAAGGCATGCAGGGGAAATGGCATGTTTTTTTTGGCAACAATAACGGCATCACATTAGAATTAGCCTGTGGTAAAGGCGAATATACCGTAGCGCTGGCGCAAAAATACCCCGGCAAAAACCTGATCGGCATTGACCTGAAAGGAAACCGGATATGGGCAGGCGCTAAAAGATGCTTGGAAGGAGGTATAGAAAATGCAGCGTTTTTACGAACGCAAATAGAAAAGATCACCGACTATTTTGCCGCCGGAGAGGTGGAGGAAATATGGATCACTTTCCCCGATCCGCAATTGCGACTTTCCAGGGCAAAGAAACGGCTCACCCACCCCCGTTTTTTACGGCTATACAGGCAGATCCTTGCGCCAGGCGGCTTTATTCATCTGAAAACAGACTCACCAAGTCTCTACCACTTTACCAAACAGGTATGTACGTTGTATGAGCTTCCGTTAGCAGCCGATGAGGACGATTTATACGCCGGCCAGCACATCAGTGAAGAGCTGAAAATAAAAACTTATTATGAAAGCCTTGATATTGCCGGGAGCAACCGGATACATTATTTAAAATTCAGCTTACCCGGAGCATTACCGGCCGACAAAGACGAACAGCTCAAACAGGTATTACATGAAACGGCCCCGGATAAGTAACCAATTGTATTTTTAACGCGTAAATTGAAGCTTCTGCCGCTAGGGAGGTGAAAACATGAAACACAAATCAAAATCCACACTGCTGAAGCAGCCTGTCAAACCACAAAAAATAAAAAGGAAAGACTCTTTTTTTGAGTCCGTATATGATGTTGTCCGGCTCATACCCCCGGGGCGCATTACCTCTTACGGCGCCATAGCGGCATATTTAGGCACTAAGCTGTCTGCCAGGATGGTAGGCTGGGCAATGAATGCAGCAGGCACGGCATTTCCTCCCGTTCCCGCACACCGGGTGGTAAACCGTAACGGCATGTTAACCGGCAAACATCATTTTGCCACACCCACTTTAATGGAAGATCTTTTAAAAAGCGAGGGTATAAAAGTTAAAAAAGATACCATTGTACATTTTGAACAGCTATTCTGGGATCCCTCCCGGGAGCTGGAAACCGGATAACCCTGTGGGATATGCGTAATTTTTATACGTTAATAACAGTATCTTTCCGGAATAATCAACTCTATATGTACAATATGTATAAGCCAAATAGAATCATGCTGCCGCTGGCTGTTTTCGGAACTTTTTTAATGGCTTCCTGCTTGGATAAAAAAACAAATACATCAATGCGCTTTACAGAAACCCAACTTACTCATGACCGGTATGGTCACTTTTTAAATTCAACCCAGGTTTTTTCGCCCGACAATCAATGGATCGTATATGATACCCGGAATGACGATGGCGGTATCGGAGTTACGGGCAGCATTGAGATGGTGAATGCAGTAACCGGTAAAATCCAGCCGCTGTACCGTACGCAAAATCAAACTCAGGACGGACCGGGTGTGGGTGCAGTAACCTTTTCACCGGTGGATCATACCGTTTTATTTATTCATGGTATACGCAATGCCAACGCAGATCGTCCTTATGGTTTTGCCCGCCGTACAGGTGTGGCTATCCATACCGATAAGCCTTTTGAACCGGTATTTTTCGATGCCCGTAATATAACACCGCCTTTTACCCCCGGGGCACTGCGTGGAGGAACCCACGCCCATACCTGGAGCGGGGACGGGCAATGGATCAGTTGTACTTACAATGATTACCTCATGGAACAACTATCCAAAACTGATTCTGCCGTTAAAGACCTCAGAACAATTGCCATTATGGTGCCCGGAAAAGTGACGGTACCTGACGATGGCACATTAGAAAATAATAATGGCGAAAAGTTTTCTGCGGTAGTGGCAACCGTTACGGAGAATCCCAAGCCCGGAAGCGATGAGATTGACAAGGCCTTTGATGAGTGCTGGATCGGCAGCCAGGGTTACCAGAAAGCCGATGGAAGCCGCCAGCTCAGGGCTATCGCATTTCAGGGTAATGTACGCAATGAAAAAAACGAAACCATTGCCGAAGTATTCGTAGCAGACATCCCGGAAGATATTACCACCCCTTCTCCCGGCGGTCGCTTAGAAGGGACGGATCATACCCGTCCGGACGTGCCTGCGGGTGTTGTACAAAGGAGGATTACCCATACCCAGCATGGTGTTAAAGGTCCAAGACACTGGCTGCGCAGTACTTCCGATGGTACCCTGATCTTATTCCTGGCAAAGGATTCAACCGGAATCACCCAGGTATTTGGGGTTTCACCAAACGGAGGTCCCATTACGCAGATATCTTTTAATGCCTTTCCTGTACAGGGGCCTATCAATATCAGCCCGGACAATAAATATGTTTCTTATATCGCTGATCACAGCGTATTCATCACCGGTATACAAACTCACGAGTCTGAGCGTTTAACTCCCGCTGATACATCCAAATCAGCTCCCTTTGGTGCGGCAATATGGTCGAATGATGGCAAAACATTAGCGTTCAACCGCCGTATTGAGGAGGAAGGAAAATCGTATATCCAAATATTTTTGTTGAAGCAGGAACCCTGAATAGTATAACGGGCCAAGCCCTGCATATTAAATATTTGATATGCCATGCAGCACTTTATGTAATTATCTGCTCAGTATTTTATCGTAACCGGGTATAGTTTAAAAATGTATACGGTTTTAATACACTTTAAGGATAAACCATAAACCTGCCATTTTTACTATGAAATTCATACAAGTCCTCCTTTATTGTGCAATCATACTCCACACAGGAAGCAGTTGCAACCGCTATTATTATAAGCCCAATGCCGTAAACACCCCGCTGTTTACAGATGCGGGCCAGGCACACCTGAATATAGCCGGCAGCCTGGGGAACGGGGGCTCCCTTGCCTATAATGACTATGATTATACCGGCACCCGTTATGTTTTTGATGCACAGGTCTCCGTTTCCCCCCTCAGGCATCTGGGCATTATAGCCAATTACAGTACATACGGATACACCCCCGATAACCCTGATATTGCCAGCGGCAATGTTGATGGCAAAGCAAATCTGCTTGAGTTTGGGGCAGGAGGATACTACGCCAAAGGCAGGAAGTTTAAACTCGTTACAGACTGCTACGCAGGCTATGGATTCGGCCGCATAAAGAGTGATGTGGACATGAATATCAATCGCTTTTTCTTACAGCCGGGAATCGGTGTTCGTTCTCCCGCATTTGATGCTGCCTTTAATCTTCGCCTGGTTAGTGTCAGGTACAAAAATTTAAACGATAAAGGGAGAGGTGATGACTACCTTTTACAAAGACATCTGATTAATAATAACGGACAACGTATTGATAACACCAGTTACGCTTTTGCCGAACCATCTTTTACGGTAAGAACAGGCTACAAGTTTATTAAAGCGCAGCTACAAATGGTGGTCGCACACGAAATAATCAGCACACGCTGGGACTATAATCCTTACCGGTATACCGTAGGTCTTTATTTCAGCCTGGAAGAGGCTATTGCTGAAGCCATGAAAGGTCGTTGATCACCGGCTCCAGGCAGGCTTATGCTTCAACACTTTTTTATACACGGGACAATCCGGAGTATGCGCACCGGGCAAATAACCGGTACTCAGTAAAAATTCATTTACGATTTCTCCGCCGGTAAACCTGAAATGCCGTTTGAACAATCGCACCCATTCTTCCTTAGTTTGGGGATGGTGCCGATCAAGCCAGCACTTAAAAGACCCGTACTCCTTTTGCAGTTGCAGAATAACCCTGGCGTTTTCAATGGCGGCATTAATTTTTAACCGGTTCCGGATAATACCCGCATCATTAAGCAGCCGCTCCCGGTCTTTCTCTCCATACCCGGCTACTTTCCTGATGTTGAACTGGTGAAATGCTTTCCTGAAATTTTCCTGTTTTTTTAAAATGGTACTCCAGCTCAAACCCGCCTGGTTAATTTCCAGCATTAAACGACAAAACAATTCATTATCATCTACAATTGGAAAACCATAGTGATTATCGTGATAATCCCTGTGTATATTTTCTTCCGAAGCACTTAACCCTTTTATATAACTGCAATAACTCATTGTATTATACAGACTAAAATAAATATAACCCTACGCACTATATTTTATTATCTCTACGAGGCCTGACTGCGTACCGATGGTCCCTGATCCCCGGGACTGCCTGGCAGGCTTTCATATTATTCACACTTCTACCGTATCATACACGATCACTTTTTTCCACAGATGTTTACATTCATCCACAAACTTCAGGTGAATGGGATCCGTCTGGTAGCTGTCCTGGTCAGCTTTATCTTTAAAAAACGCCAGCCAGGAAAGCGCATACGAGCTGTCAATTACATCACGGCGGGTATCTGCAGGTTTGCCAATATGAAAGGACCGGATGGTGGTAACTGCCGAAAGCTTTCTTAACCCTTCGGCCAATTGATCAAAATCTTCTTTACTATCCGGCCGGTTAAGCCAGAAATAAACGTGATGAATAAAAGTCTCTTTTTCTATCATAGCGGGTGTAATTTGAATCCGTCTTTTGCTCTGTACAGGCGCTGTTGGTACTATAGGTACCTGATGAACAAACGTACATGAAATTTTTCATTCATAAAACCTGCCTGTTCCGGCAGGCGGATACACCAATAAATAAGGTAGTATAAAAGAAAACCCCGCAGCAGGCAGTGCGGGGTCTCATTCCAGTTACCCGGTAATGATTAACATCCACGGAAAGAGAAACATATCATAAATAGATAGTAAACGGATGATTTCCGCTGCAAGGCTTCTTATTAATTTGCTAATGTTAACCATTCCCGAAAAGAACACCGCTATACCAACAGTAAATATCGTATTAATTTCGCGCTGGTCACGCATATAGCATTGCTGTCCAAAATCTTATGCACCATGCGCAGAACAGCTCATCCCGGAAACCCGGCTGACCCGACATTACAGGAATACAATTTTTTGTGCTAATGTGTTAACATCTGATAACAGGGAGGAAGAAAAACAGGAACAGATTATCATTTTTCAATGATCACTTCCGTACCGATAGGGAGCATTTCATACAATTCATCCATATCGCTGTATCGTACAGAAATACAGCCTGCAGTCCAGTTAATGTATTTGTCAATTACCCATTCTTCATCGGGCCGTGTGCCATGTATGCCAATTCCTCCGCCGATGGAAGCTTTTTGGGGTATAGCGCCCGTTGCTTTCCGCATTTTAAATTTTTCATAGCTCTCCCGGGTGGGATAATCAAGCAGCAGGAATTTGCCCCACCGCTTATGAATTTTCTTACCCACAATCCGGAAATGACCTTCCGGCGTTAACCGGTCGCCTTCCATACGCTTATCTTCCTGGCTCTTATTTCCAAAAACCACGGGGTAGGTTCCGTACCAGCCTTCCTGGTCAAACAACGTCATCTCGTAAGCGCTCTTTTTTATAACCAGCCGGTATCCGGTGTTTACGGGTATATGAGAAGATGACTGATTTTTATGCAACGTTGACGTATCGGCAGGAATTACCGGGTGGGGTGTAAAAACAATACCTGTATTATTAACCGTTTGAAACACAGAAAAAATCCCCGGCAGCAGAATCACCGAAAAAAAGCGAAGCGGATCAATCATAATCAATAATTAAGCGTATAAAAAAACGCATAGGCGGGGCTAATATTTCTACTTACGGATTTCTTTGATCTTTGATAGTACCGCAAATAAATAACCAAAAAATGTTACGCTTTATATAATAAATTACGTGGTAGCCTGAATGTCAGCACGGAGTGAAGGAGCGCTATGCCGGATCAGTCCCAAACGGACAAATACCCTATAAACCGGCCTTAAGTTCCAGTAAAAAGCCTTTAAGCTTTTCCAGGCGCTGGATGATCCCGAAATTTTGCTCTGCTTTTAACCTGTTTTTCTTCAGGTACGCTTTAGCACCCTCGATGGTATATTTCCTTTGACGCAGTAAATGATGAATAAGGGAAAGATTCTTAATGTCTTCCGGGCGAAAATGCCGGTCTCCTTTCCTGTTCTTTCTGGGTTTTAAAATATCAAACTCCGTTTCCCAATACCGTAAAAGAGAAGCATTCAGGCTAAACATTTCCGCTACTTCCCCTATGCTGTAATACCGCCTTTTAAACAACTCCTCATCAGCAGGAATATGGATCATGGCAGACTCAGACTCCATCTCCTTTATGGATTTCCGTCCTCTCTTTCCTTTTTTTGCGGGGATTGTGCTTTTTTTAGGCACAGCAGAAATTACCGGAACAGGCGCTAAGGTTATCGGCTCAGCATCAGCAAAACCGGTTGAATCGTCAGGGGCTTCAACATCATCTTGCTCCGGCCCTACCTCTTCCTCCACCTCTACCGGCAGCTTAACCGGCTGCGGCTGCTCTGCATAAGATTCAAACAAGTCCAGTTGCTTAACCATATCGCTAAATTAACGTTATGCAGAGAAAATGATACCGTAAATTATCAACATTTAGTCAAAGCTCTGATTACCCGATGCGGCAATCTTTACAATGCGGTCAAATTGCTCCGGAGTAAGATCATTATAAAAGAAGTAAATGGGATCTATATGCCGTTTATTTTTCCGGACTTCATAATGCAGATGCGGGCCTGTTGATTTTCCGGTATTGCCTACCCAGCCGATTAATTCGCCGCGTTTTACCCGCTGGCCTACTTTAGCTTTAATCCGGTATTGATGACCATATAATGTTTCATAACCATACCCGTGATTAATAATAACATGATTCCCATACCCGTTACCGGTATTACCTGCCAGCCGTACTACCCCGTCTGCCGTTGCATATATGGGCGTTCCCTGTGGAGCGGCAAAATCAAGTCCTGCATGTAATTTAACCGTTTTGTATACCGGGTCAATACGATAGCCGAAACCGGAAGCTACCCGTTTCAAATCTTTATTACTTACCGGCTGGATGGCAGGCGTTGCCGCCAGCATTTTTTCTTTATCCCTGATCATCGCCTCAATCTCCTGGTACGATTTTTTCTGAACAGTGATGCGGTTCATCAACTTATCTAAGGTGGAAGCAATAGAAAAAGCCAGTTCATTATCCTCCATTCGTTCGGCTAACCGGACTTCCTGTTGCTTTTCTATCTGTTTTGACCTCGCACTATCAGGTATGGGGTCTGCTTCAAATATTTCCCGGTATACATGGTTGTCCCTGTTTTCCAGTTCCACCATCTGTTGCTGAATCAGCTTCACCTTATTATTCAAAATCCGGTAATCATCCTTAATACGTTCATTTTCCTGGCGCATGAGCATCTCCTTAGGTGAATCAATAACCCGGAAGGCAATCGCCACAATAATTAAGGCTGTTACAATTGCCGCAGCAAGGAATCCCAGTATACGCAGGAGTTTCACCCGCAGGGGAGTCACAAGTTTTTCGTAACGGAGTGAATTGGTATTGTAATAATATTTAATTTTTTTCATGAATCAGGTGTCTAAGTCCGGCTTATACAGACCATATAAAAACCAGCTATAATTTAACTACCTTCGCACCCGGCTTTTAGGATACAGGCAAATATAAAATTTTAACGTTCAAACCCCACAAAAAATATAACGGAGTTATGATGACTTCATTACAAATAAGGCAGGCTTTCCTCGATTTTTTTCAATCCAAACAGCACCTTATTGTCCCCTCAGCTCCTATCGTGGTTAAGAATGATCCTACCCTCCTGTTTACCAATGCCGGGATGAATCAGTTTAAAGATTATTTCCTTGGAAACAAAAAAGCCCCTTACCAGAGAGTAGCCAATACACAAAAATGTTTACGGGTAAGCGGAAAGCACAACGATCTCGAAGAAGTAGGGGTGGATACGTATCACCATACTATGTTTGAGATGCTGGGCAACTGGAGTTTTGGCGATCCTGCCCGGCCGGAAGGGGGTTACTTTAAAAAAGAAGCCATAGCCTGGAGCTGGGAACTTTTAACCGAAGTTTATAAAATATCAAAAGACCGGATTTATGTAACCATCTTTGAAGGAGACGAAAAAGAAAACCTGCCTAAAGATGAAGAAGCCTATAACGAATGGAAAAAAGTGATAGCGGAAGACCGGATCCTGACGGGAAAGAAAAAAGACAATTTCTGGGAAATGGGAGATACCGGACCCTGTGGTCCCTGTACGGAAATTCATATTGACTGCCGTAATGATGAAGAAAGAAAGGGCATAGATGGAAAAACCCTGGTAAATAACGATCATCCCCAGGTTATTGAGATATGGAACAATGTATTCATACAATTCAACCGCTTAAAAAACGGCACACTCGCTCCGCTTGCCGCACGTCATGTAGATACCGGTATGGGATTTGAACGATTGGTGCGGGTATTACAGGGGAAAAACTCCAATTACGATACCGATGTTTTTACCGGAACAATAGCCTGTATAGAAAACATAACCGGACAGCAATACGGTTTCGGCAACAGCAGGCAGGACATTGCCTTCCGGGTACTTTCCGATCACATAAGAGCCATCTGCTTTACCATTGCAGATGGGCAATTGCCCTCCAATACCGGTGCAGGATACGTGATCAGAAGAATATTAAGAAGGGCGGTGAGATACTATTATTCTTATCTTAATTACAAACAACCCCTGCTTTACCGGTTGGTAAGCACGATAGCAGCGCAGTTTAAAAATGTGTTCCCGGAGCTGGATCAGCAAACCGGTTTTGTAACAAAGGTGATAAAAGAAGAGGAGGAAGCCTTTTTAAGAACACTGGAGAAGGGCTTAAAACGTATTGAAGATATCATCAGATCTACAGGTAATACCACGGTTATTTCCGGCAAAGAGGTATTTGAGCTTTATGACACCTACGGGTTTCCTGTTGATCTTACCCGCCTGATTGCCCAGGAAAATAAGTTATCCGTAGATGAAAGCGGTTTTGAAAAAGAAATGCAGGAGCAAAAAAACCGAAGCCGCGTAGCAACGGCTATAGATACAGAAGACTGGATTGAAGTGAGCAAAACAGATAAGCCGGGTTTCGTGGGCTATCACGACCTCGTTGTTGAAACCCGGGTAGTAAAATACAGAAAGATTAAAATAAAAGGCAAAACACAATACCAGGTGGTATTAGCCACCACGCCCTTTTATGCGGAAAGCGGAGGACAGGTTGGAGATAAAGGCACGCTCCTGTTCGGCGATGAAAAGATCATGGTTACCGATACCAAAAAAGAAAATGACCTGATCATTCATTTCATAGAAACCGAGCCTGCCGATATTACGCTGCCCGTAACAGCTACGGTCCATCTTGAAAACCGCCTAAACACCATGTACAACCATACGGCAACGCATTTGCTCCATGCTGCACTGCGCCAGGTATTGGGTAAGCATGTAGCACAAAAGGGATCCCTGGTTTCGCCTGCAGAGCTTCGCTTTGACTTTTCGCATTTCGCTAAGGTAACCGAAGACGAGCTATGGAAAGTGCAATCTATAGTGAATGAAAAGATCCGGGAAAATATTCCTGTTATAATAAAAGAAATGCCTAAGGAAGAAGCGCTGCAATCAGGCGCCATGGCCCTGTTTGGCGAAAAATACAGCGACACCGTCCGGGTAGTAACCATAGACCCCGGCTATTCCGTTGAATTGTGTGGCGGCACGCATGTTGGCAATACCGGTATGATCGGGATCTTTACTATTATCTCCGAATCAGCGGTAGCTGCAGGAGTAAGACGTATTGAGGCATTAACCGGGCCTGCCGCTATCCAGTACAGCTATGATCGGATAAGTCAATACAAGCATATCACTGAGCTGCTTAAGGCAAAAGATCCGCTGAAAGCTATTGAAAAGCTTTTGGAAGAGAAGCATGTGTTACAAAAGAGAATCGAGGGGCTGGAAGCAAGGCAATTGGTACAGATACGGAATGAGCTTCTTCAAAAAGATGAGATCATAAACGGGGTCACCTTTATTGGAGACATCATAGAAGTAAGTAATGCAGATGCGCTAAAGAAAATATGCTTCGATGTAAAAAATAATCTTAACGATTACGTACTGGTGATAGGCGCCAATATTGGCGGTAAACCTTTTGTGGCCATCGGTATATCGGAAGTGGTTGCCGCAGCAAGGCAACTGGATGCTGCCCGGCTTATTAAGGAACATGTTGCCCCGCTGATAAACGGAGGAGGAGGAGGCAATAAAACACTGGCTACAGCCGGCGGACAGGATGCAGCCGGGCTACGCCAGGCCATCGCGAAAGTGAAATCTTTACTTTAAACAAACGGCCCTGTTCTTAAAACTACGGTAAATTCTTCCTGTCCTGAATAATAGAAAGCAATTTCACGTAACTTTAGTTATATTATCGCTAACAATAAAAACAATATGTTATGACTAAAGTTAACATCGGTATTACCGAAAAAAACAGACAGTCTGTAGCGGAAGCATTAAGCCATGTATTAGCAGACGAGCATATCCTGTATAATAAAACCCGCAGCTACCACTGGAATGTGGAAGGCCCCAGCTTTATGGAATTGCACAAACTGTATGAAGAGCAATATACCATGCTGGCGGAAATCATTGATGAGATCGCCGAGCGGATCCGTACAATAGGTCATTATGCAGAAGGAAGGCTAAAGGAACTATTAAAACTGGCTTCCCTGGAAGAACCGCCAGTGCCCACCCGGTTTGAAAAACAAATACCCAGCCTGGATGCAGATCATGAAACCATAATCATTAACCTGCGAAAGCTAATCAAAAAATTTGACGAAGATTATAAAGATGCGGGAAGCAGTGATTTTGTTACGGGATTGCTCAAGCAACATGAAAAAATGGCCTGGATGCTGAGATCTTACAAATAATACAATCGTTTTTCAATACATAAAATTGAAACAAAGGAGGCAAAACCCATACCGGATAAACTGCCTCCTTTATCTTTTGCCACCGGGAGGTAAATCACTTATTATAATTGCAATGGTATGAAAAAGAAATGGCTCTCCATTCCGGCTATGCTTTTGGTAATGTTTGTCCATTCGCAGACTTCATTACAAAAATTATACCCCGTTAATTTCTCGGATGTAACGATCTCCGATGCTTTCTGGAAACCCAAAATGCAAACCGTGGCTACAGCCACCATTGACGCCTGTATTCGCTATACGCAGGATAAAACCGGGCGGATCCGGAACTTTGAAAAAGCAGCACAGCGATCCGGCCGCCATGAAGGTATCTACTATGATGATTCCGATGTATATAAGGCGATTGAGGCTATCGCCTACTCCCTGAAAAACTATCCTGATCCTGCTTTAGAAAAAAAGACGGACGAGTGGATTGAGAAAATCGCCGCAGCACAATTACCGGACGGTTACCTGAATACGTATTATATCCTTACCGATATCAATGCAAGGTGGACAGATATGGAAAAGCACGAAGACTATTGTGCAGGACATCTCATTGAAGCCGGGATTGCTTATTACAATACAACCGGTAAAGATAAATTGCTGCGTACGGCTATCCGCTTCGCCGATCATATTGACACGGTCTTTCGCCTGCAGAACCGGCCCTGGGTTAGCGGGCACCAGGAAATTGAACTGGCCCTGATGAAACTCTACCACTTCACCCAAAAGAAAAAATACCTGGAACTGGCCAACTGGTTTCTTGAGCAAAGAGGGCATGGCCATGGCAGGGGAGTGATATGGGACAAATGGGGCCGGGCCGATTACTGCCAGGATAGTCTGCCGGTAAAAGACCAGCGTAAAATAACAGGGCACGCAGTCCGGGCCATGTATTTATATACCGGTGCAGCCGATGTTGCCGCAGTAACCAACGATGCCGGCTATATTACCGCTATGGATTCTATATGGCAGGATGTGGTATTTCGCCACATGTATATCACCGGAGGTATCGGGGCACAGGGAAGCAACGAAGGATTTGGTAAACCGTATGTGCTGCCCAATGCCACCGCATACTGTGAAACCTGTGCTTCCGTAGGCATGGTATTCTGGAACCAGCGTATGAATATGCTTTCGGGAAACGCCCGGTATATTGATGTACTGGAAAGAAGCCTGTATAATGGCGCCATAGACGGGCTATCCCTGTCGGGCGACCGGTTTTTTTATGGCAACCCCCTTGCCTCCCCGGGTAATTACATGCGCAGCGAGTGGTTTGGCACTGCCTGTTGCCCGTCTAATATTGCCCGGCTGGTAAGCTCCCTGGGCAATTATATCTATGGAAGCTCTTCCGATGCCATCTGGATAAATTTATTCGCCGGCAGTAAAGCCGCGATCATGGTGAACAATAGCAAAGTGGATATCAACATGGAAACCAACTATCCCTGGGACGGGGATATCAAACTAACCGTGGCACCGGCTAAAAAACAACACTTCAATTTACACATCCGGATTCCCGGCTGGCTTACGGCGCCGGTACCCGGAGACCTGTATCGTTACGCTGACGAGGAAAAAGCTGTGCCGGAAATACAGGTCAACGGGATAACTCAAAAATACGATATGATCAATGGCTATGCCATTATCCGGCGAAACTGGAAAAAGGGCGACAGGGTAACCATACATTTGCCTATGACAGTAAGAAGAATAGTAAGTAATCCTGCCGTCAAACAAAATGAAAACCGGGTAGCGCTTCAATACGGGCCATTGGTATATTGTGTGGAAGGAATAGACAACCAACCCGGTACCGGCAGCATCATTATACCTCCGGGTACCACATTTGAAACCGTATTTAATCCTTCTTTGCTGGGAGGTGTAAACACATTGGTTTTTAAAGCTCCTGTCGTAACCATAGATAAGGAAGGAACTGCCGTATCTACCGTAATGAAGAAAATAACCGCCATACCTTATTTCAGCTGGAACAACCGGGGCGCCAGCGACATGCAGGTGTGGTTGCCTTCCGCAGTTAAGAAAATCAGCCTTAATGAATAAAAACAGCCTGTCCCGGCGCCATCCGTAAAGCAATAAGGGGATGGGAAAGAAATGACAACGCATAATGGATATATCATACATCATCAATGAACTGGGAGAAGACAGGGAGCACTACTTTAACGCCGTAGCGCCACCCATTATACAAACCAGCAATTTCGCCTTTAAAAAGGTAGAAGATATGCGCCGGCTTTTTGAAGATGAATACAGCGGCTACATCTACAGTAAAGGAATGAATCCCACCGTTGATATCCTCCGTAAAAAGTTAGCGGCGCTCGACGAAGCTGAAGACTGCCTTGTATTCAATAGTGGTTCTTCGGCTATATTCGCCGCTGTGCTTGCCCATGTTAAAGCAGGTGATCATATTGTATCCGTTAAAAAACCTTATACCTGGGCACAAAAGCTGTTCAACGTGATACTACCGCGTTTTGGCATAACCACTTCTTATGTTGACGGGACACAGGTAGAAAACTTTGAAAAAGCTATTCGTCCCAACACCGCAATCATATACTTAGAATCACCCAATTCATGGAGCTTTGAATTGCAGGACCTAAAAGCGGTTGCCACATTAGCCCGATCGCATGGTATTATCACCATCTGCGATAACAGCTACTGTACTCCCCTGTATCAAAAACCCATTGCATTAGGTATAGATATTGCCCTCCAATCGGCTACAAAATACATAAGCGGTCATAGTGATGTGATGGCCGGTGTTTTAACCGGCAGCCGGGAAATGATCACGAAAATATTTAAGAGCGAGTATAATACCATCGGAAGCGGTATTTCACCATTCAATGCCTGGTTGCTGATCAGGGGATTAAGAACACTCCCGTTACGTATTCAAAAAGTAACCGAAAACACCAGGCCCGTGCTTGATTTTCTGAAAGCGCATCCCAAAGTTGAATCCGTGGTATTCCCGTTTGATGAAGAATTCCCCCAGTATATACTGGCTAAACAACAGATGAAAAATGCCTGCGGATTGATCTCTTTTTATCTTAACGTGAAGAAAATTGAAGAAGTCGTTACATTTTGTGAAAACCTTAAGCATATCCTCATGGCGGTGAGTTGGGGTAGTTACGAATCCTTGATCATTCCCGGCTGCGCTACGGTATCCCCCGCCGAATATGATATTGGTAAAGCTTCGCATCGGATGCTGAGGCTATATGTAGGACTGGAAGATCCGGAATATATTATCCGGGATCTTGAGCAAGCCTTAAATATTACATGAAGGGTTTTGACAAATGTTTTTTTAGTTGAATATTTGTAGTATGAACAGGTAGCTTAGGTCTTTTATGTAAGTGCTGCTCATCTGCTACGGATATTATAAATTTTATTCATGAGAAAACTATTATACTGGCTGGTTGTACTCACAGCCTTTGCGTCTAACCCAAATGTCACCGCTCAAACTTCTGTAAAATGGGACCTGCGCCGTTGTGTGGAATATGCTTTAACCAATAATATTTCTGTAAGACAGGCTGATATACAGGCACGCTTTTCCGCTATCGTTCTAAAACAAAGCAGGCTCCAGCAAATACCTTCCCTTAACTTTTCCGGCAATCATGGTTTTTCATTCGGACGCTCATTAGATTACTCCACAAACGTATATACGGACAATAATGTGATGTATGAGCAAATGGGCCTAAACAGCCAGGTAAGTTTATTTAACTGGAACAGTCAGCGTAACATCATAAAATCGAATGATTACAGTTACCAGGCCGATATGGCTGCAATTGACAAAGCAAAAAATGATATTGCATTGAATGTGGCAAGGCAGTACCTGCTGGTTCTGCTGGATATGGAACAGGCTGCGGTAACAGGTATACAACTCAAACAAAGCCAGGCGCAATATGTCAACACTAGGAAACAGGTTGATGCAGGCGCCCTGCCCGAATTAAATGCCGCAGAGATGGAAGCACAGGTTGCCAGGGACAGCGCCAACCTGATCGGCACCGAAACACAGATAGAAATAGACAAGCTCACCCTGAAAGCATTGATCAACCTTCCTGCAGATGCCGCTTTTGACCTGGAAGTCCCCCCGGTGGAACAAATACCGGTGGATAACATTCTGGAAACCTCTCCTGCGGTGATCTATGATATGGCCATCCGGTCGCAGCCACAAATTAAAGTCAATAACCTGCGTTTACTGGCGGCTCAAAAAAACTATGAAGCCGCAAAAGGAAGACAATATCCTTCTATCTCGTTATTCGGACAATTAGGTACCGCATTTAACAGCTCGTTTAAGGCGTTAAACGAAGTGCCTCTCGCCGACCAGCCCACACCGGCATACGTAATCAACGGAATGGATAAGCTATATGTATATTCACCACGTTCCGGTGTAGTTACCAGCAAAAAAAATTTCGGGCAATTATGGGACGGATATGGTAACCAGGTAAAAAACAATTTCGGACAAGGGATCGGGATCGGCGTAAGTGTTCCCCTCTTCAACGGGTGGTCGGCAAAAGCCAATATAGAAAAAGCAAAATGGGATATCAAAAGCAAATCCTTAGCTATAGAACAGGATACGCTGCAGTTAAAGCAGGATATTTACGCTGCATATAACCAGGCCCTGGGGTCTTTTCATACGTATAAGGCAAGACAAAAAGAGGTTACCATTGCAGAGCGCTCATTTGAGCTTGCATCTAAACGATACGATATAGGCGCCATGCAAACCATTGAATGGCTTACCAATCAAAGCAATTTATACAATGCCCGAATCAATAAACTGATAGCCCAATACGACTTTGTATTTAAGATGAAGGTGCTTGAATTTTATAAGGGTCAGGGTATCAGACTTTAATTTCTAAATGACAATACATGAATAAAAAACTGCTGTGGATCATTATCAGCCTTGCGGCACTGGTTATATTACTGATCGTGTTGAAAAAGAACGGGCTGATTGGAAAAGAAGAAGGTATCAAAGTATCAGCGGAGAAAGTTATTCGCAGAGACATTACGGAAATTGTTACAGCAAGCGGTAAAGTATACCCGGAAATAGAAGTGAAGATCAGCCCGGACGTTTCGGGTGAAATAACAGAGCTTAATGTGGAAGAAGGCGATAGCGTTAGAAAGGGGCAGGTGCTGGCACGTATCTATGCCGATATATATGCTACCCAGCGGGATCAGGCCGCGGCACAGGTTTCGGGACAGCGCTCACAGGTATCTAATGCCCAGGCCCAACTGGAAGCGCTGAAATCTTCCCTGGAATTAGCTAAACTTACCTATAACCGGCAAAAGCAACTGCTTGATGATCGCGTCATTTCAAGAGCCGAATTTGAACAGGCTGATAATACGCTGAAAACCGCCCAGGCAAATTATGACGCTGCCCTGCAGAGTGTTCGCGGCAGCCAGGCACAGGTGCAAAGTGCAACAGCAAACCTGCAAAAAGCAAATAAAGACCTGAGCCGGACCGCCCTCATATCACCCATGACAGGCGTTGTATCCCTGCTAAATGTAAAAAAAGGAGAAAGAGTGGTAGGTAACTCCATGATGGCAGGAACGGAAATGATGCGCATAGCCGACATCAGCGTATTTGAAATAAGAGTGGAGGTGGGGGAAAACGATATACAGAAAGTTGACATCGGTGACACGGCTCTTATTGAAGTTGATGCATATAATAACCGGAAGTTTAAAGGTATCGTTACTCAAATTGCCAGCAGTCAGAAAGGAGCTGCTTCGCAAAGTTCCGCCTCATTAAGTTCCAGTAACGATGTGAGCAACTACGAAGTAAGAATCCGCATTCTCCGCGACTCTTATGCTGATTTGATTGATCCTTCAAAACCGAGGAAATTTCCTTTCCGCCCGGGTATGAGCGCCAGCGCCGACATCCAGACCAAAACACACAGCAGCGTGCTTTCCATACCGATCAATGCCGTTACCACACGCGACAAACAGGATACGGCAAGTGAAGGATCAAAGGGAAAGGAAGGGAAAAAAGCAGGGCGGCTGACTACGGCGAACAACGACACAGATAACACCAACTCCTTCAACAGCACATCAGAGGATCTGCTGGAAGTTGTGTTCGTAAGGCAAGGTGATAATACGGTAAAGCTGGTACCGGTAAAAACAGGTATCCAGGACATCAACAATATTGAGATCACAGACGGGCTGAAAGAAGGCGATGAAGTTATCACAGGACCTTATACCATCGTAAGTAAAACCCTCAGAAATAAAACAAAAGTAAAAGTAGTACCGAGGAATGAGCTGTTTGAAATAAAACAATAAGACGCTCATTCGTGATTTGCAACGCAGCATTTGAAACCCGGATAAAAAACTCATTCGTGTTTAAGGCCTACTTTTGAGGTTCAAATTTCTTTTTATGCAGTTTGGTATTATTGGCAGCGGAAGCTGGGGAACAGCGCTCGCAAAGATGCTTACAGACAATGGAATACGTATCAACTGGTGTGTGCGTAATGAAACGATAGCAAAACATCTTGTAAAAAGATCACACAATCCCAATTATCTGCAATCGGTATCTTTTAATACCGGCCAGCTTTCCATCTTTACGCATCCCCGGCAGGCTATTGCCGCATCCGACCATATCGTTATCGTAACCCCGTCTGCCTATGTAATACCCCTGTTTGCAGGTGTAACGGCAAAAGAACTGGCCGGGAAAAAAATAATATCCGCCGTTAAAGGCATCCTGCCCCAGCAAAACCTTTTACTGAATGATTACCTGAAAAAAAAGTTTAATTTTTCCATTGACCATTATTTTACCATCATGGGGCCCTGCCATGCCGAAGAAGTAGCTTCGGAACGATTGTCCTATCTCACCTTTTCCGGAACCAGACAGGTGTCTACAAAAGCCATAGCATCCTGTTTTGCCACACCCTATATCAATACCATTATAAATAATGATGTATACGGTGTGCAATATGCCGCCATACTCAAAAATATCTATGCAGTAGCCGCAGGCATGGCGCACGGGCTGGGGTATGGCGACAATTTCTTAAGTGTGCTTATTGCAAACTGTGCCGATGAAATGGCGGGCTTTTTACGTAAAGCCGGTATCAGGAACATCAGCGTGGGTACCCATACTGCCACCGGTATCCTTAAAGCAAAAAAATCACCCAATTATGCCGCATCGGTATACTTGGGAGATTTGCTGGTGACCTGCTACTCGCTGTTTAGCCGCAACCGGACTTTCGGCGCCATGATCGGCAAGGGTCATTCGGTACAATCTACCCAAACAGAAATGAAAATGGTGGCAGAAGGCTATAATGCATCCCGTAGCATTTACGAGCTCAATAAAGAAGTAGGCGCTGTGATGCCTATTGCCGGGAATATATACCAGGTATTATGGAAAAAACTATCTCCCCGCATTGCTTTTAAACAGATCGAAGACAGCCTGGTATAACCATTACCAGTCAATATCAAGAACAGACATGCCGGGTTTAACATGTATTCCGTGTAAGCCGGCGGATCGGGCACCTTCTATATTGATCATGGAATCATCTATAAAAACCGTTTTGGACGGATCGAGCTGATTTTCTTTGATGATATACGCATAGGATGCTTTGTCAGGCTTGCGCATACGCAGCAGGTGAGAATAATACGCTCTCTCAAAATGGTCGTCAAAAGCGCTTCCGCCAAACGCATCCCTGTACATTTTCCTGAAAGTGGTTAAATGCAACGCGTTGGTATTGCTGAAAAGAAACAACCGGTATTTATTTTTTAACCGGTTTAACAAGGCTATCCGCTCTTCAGGAAAATATCCCAGCATGGCATTCCATGCCGTTATCAGCTGCTCATCGGATAAAGACAGGCCGGACAGGTTCCTTAAGGCGTTTAAAAATTCTTCATCAGCAATTGCTCCCACCTCATATTCCTTAAAAAAAGAAGACACATTTCCACTGCGAAAAAGCGCATTGTAATCTTTTACTCCCAAATCCGTAAAATATTGCTCGGCACGGGGCATATCTAAGGTCAGGATTACACCGCCTAAATCGAAGATCAGGTTTTCTATATTTTGCATACCCTAAAAATACGGAGAATTTCATCTCATGAGATAACACCGCGCATTCCCTATTTTAAATAAGGGGCTATCGCTTTCTGCCATATCGCATAACCATTGCTGTTCATGTGCAGCATATCCTTAATAAATAACTCTTTCTCCGGCTTCCCTTTCTCATCCAGCATTAAGTGATACACATCAACGAACACGGCTTTTTTTTGCTTTCTTAAAAATTCGGCTATAGCCCTGTTACCCGCATCCATTTTATGCATCAGGTGTTCACGGCTGGGACTGGGTTTCATAGAGATATACAACACCGGGATTTTAGGATATCGTTGCCGGATCAGCGTGAAAAGGGTAATAAACCGCCGGGTAACGGTTACCGCACTTACGGTATCGGAAGCAGCCAGATCATTTTCCCCGCAATAGATAACCACCTGTTTGGGATCATAAGCAAAAACAATATCATCCGCGTAACGGATCAGATCGGGTAAGGTAGAACCGCCGAATCCACGATTAATGATGGTATGAGCCGGGAAATATTCCTGCACATCTTTCCACATGGTAAATGATGAACTGCCAATGAACAGTACGGCACGCTCGGGAGGAACCCGGACACGATCAAGCTTCCTGAACTGCTGAATATCATTATAGAATGCAGGTTGCTGCGCCTGTACAGGAGTAAATGCTAATACAAGAAAAAATACAATAATGGTCCCCGCTATACTTTTCATCATATAATTATACGATAACAAAAATGTGAACCGCAACGGCTCCTTATTTCACCTGCGTTACCAGGGTAGTATCCCCTTCCAGAACGGGAAGGTAATATCCCCCGGTATCTAATATGGCTTTAGGAAATGCCTGTTTGAGTTGCGGCCAGTTTGCAGCATTAATACCTGTTTTATAGAAATAGACAGACCGCAGATCAGGCAATTGCCTGAGTGACAGTAATCCATCAGCTGTAACTTTTGTGCCTGCAATATTCAGGTATTGCAGCCGGCTTAGTGACTGCAGGGCGGATAGTCCCTTATCGGTGATCTGTGTATTATCCAGGTGTAGCCGGGTTAGCACAGGCAACCCGCCGATAATATGCATTGCGCTATCGCCAATAGCCGTATTATTCAGCTTCAGCCATACCAGCTGGGAAGCTATAGGTTCTAATAATTTCAAATCGTGATCACCTATGCTCTTTGAGGCGAGAAAATTCACAGACAAATAGTTACTGCCTTCCGCCACAGGTACCACGGTAACACCGATCTCCTTTAATTTATTTAGCGCCTGTTCCGGTGCCTTAGCAACAGGCTGCTCCGGAACATCCGGTTTTACCGGATCCTGTATCTGGTCTTGTTGTAAAGCAAGAAGCAACGGCTTAATATGCTCTTCCTGTGGTAATGCTTTTACCGGCTGATCAAAACCGGCGCCGCTACTGATCCACCAGTGTACCAAAGCAATTTCCGCTTCCGAAGGCTGCGGCTTCCCCTTGGGAGGCATGTGCTCTTTTTCCAGCATATCAAGCACCATTCTTGTATATAGCTCACTTTCTTCACTATTACCGGGCACCAGCGCTTTGGCATCCTTGCCTCCCTTTTCTATAGCTTCTTTACTATCCAGTCTTAATTTACCTTTTTGCTTTGAGGGTCCATGACAGCTATAACATTTATTCTGTAATATGGGTTGAATAATGTCGTCATACGCCATCGCCTCCTGTACATCAGGAATAATTTTTCTGATTTCCTTCACGTTGCTTTCTTCGTCCCCTCCAAACGCCAGGTATCCCTCACCGTGCGTGAGTGTACCGCCCAGGTGGCCGGTAATAAAAAGAAGGATCAGCAATATCACCGAAAGAAGATAAGGCAGCCTTCCTTGTGGCAGAAGCGGAATCTTTTTTATATAAATGAGGTAATACAGGGTAGCAACCAACGCCACACCTATCCCCATCCAGCGATGGCGGTCCAGCAGGTCCGGATCATACTCACCATCCATACCCAGTAACCATCCGCTGATACAGGAAAAAACAGCACTAACAGCACCGAGCAATAAAGTAACGGATACAGCAGGGCGAATGGCATGAAAGGCTTGCTTTTTACTGATCCAGTGCAGCAGAACACCCATGATCAAAATACCAATAGGCAAATGCACCAGTAAAGGGTGAAACCGGCCAAGGAAAACTGAAATGCTAAGTAATATCATAAATACGGAAAAATGCTAACCTTTTATGCTATGATTTCATTGATCACTCTACCGCTCACATCAGTCAGCCGGAACTGGCGTCCCTGAAAATGATAAACAAATTTTTCATGATCAAAACCCAGCTGATTTAAAATAGTAGCCTGAATATCGTAGGGCTCAACCTTACCTCTCATGGCATAATATCCAATTTCATCGGTCTCGCCGTAAGATACCCCCTTATTAATACCGCCGCCGGCCATCCACATCGTAAATGCTTCAGCGTGGTGATCCCTGCCTTTGAACGGCATTTCTTTACCGTCCCTGTTTTCCTGCATGGGAGTACGTCCAAATTCACCTCCCCATACTACCAGGGTTTCTTCCAACAATCCTCTTTGTTTAAGATCAAGCAATAAGGCAGTTATAGGGCGATCTATTGACCGGCACTTATTCACCAGTCCTATTTCCAGGCAATCGCCCGGGCTTGTACCATGAGAGTCCCATCCCCAGTCAAACAACTGCACATACCGAACCCCTTTCTCCACTAATTTTCTGGCCAGCAGTACATTGTTGGCAAAACTTGTCCGGCCGGGCTTAGTACCATACATTTCATGAATGTACTCGGGTTCATCACTGATATCCATAGCTTCCGGTACAGACATCTGCATCTTATATGCCATTTCATACTGGGAAATACGGGAGAGTATCTCCGGGTCTTTAAATGTTGCGTAAGATTCCTGGTTAACCCTGTTAATCGCATCAATAGAGGCTTTTCGCATATCCTTATCTATGCCCTTAGGGTTATTGATAAAAAGAACCGGATCCCCTTCCGAACGGCATTGCACACCCTGGTATACGGAAGGCAGAAAACCGCTTCCCCATACACTCTTTCCCGCATCAGGATTTTTTCCGCCGGAAGTAAGTACAACAAAGGACGGGAGGTTACTATTTTCAGTTCCCAGCCCGTAGCTCACCCAGGATCCCATACTGGGGCGTCCCAGGCGTGCGCCGCCGGTATGCATCAGCAATTGGGCAGGTGCATGATTAAACTGATCTGTTTTAACGGCTTTTATAAAGCTTATTTCATCAGCAACCGTTGCAAGATGAGGCAGATGGTCAGATATCCATGCCCCGCTTTCCCCACGCTGCTTAAAGACCGCCTGTGGTCCCAGCATTTTGGGCACTCCTCTTATAAAAGCAAAACGCTTGCCTTCCAGCAAAGAAGGCGGACATACCTTACCATCTAACTTCATCAGCTCCGGCTTATAGTCGAACATTTCCAGCTGAGACGGAGCGCCTGCCATGTGCAGGTAGATCACCGATTTTGCTTTACCGGGGAACATCGGCGGATGGGCGGCTAAAGGATTATTGCTGTTATAGGCATTCACTCCTGTTCCTTTTGTACCCAAAAAGTCGCAGCCGCCCAATAAAGATCCGAAAGCCATAGCACCCAGCCCGGTGATGCTGTCTTTCAGAAAATGCCGGCGTGTAACAAACCGCAGGGATTCAAAATTAGCCTCGTTGATTAGCCGTTGGTTATGTAATTCTTTTTGTGTCATAATGTAATACTTTATAACCTAATATTGGGGTTGATCTGCGTTTCACTTTCTCATTTCCTACCCTGCCATTCTCCGGGTTCAATTCTTGGTAACCAACTCATCCAGATTGAGCATCGCATTTGCCACCACAATCAATGCAGCTTTTTCCGGCGTGTTGTGCTCTGTCTGGGTTCCAATCATATCATCGGTTTTTTGACCATCCTGCTTAAACTGTTGCAAAGCCTGTTGATACAAATCCATCAAAGGCTGAAGCTTTTCGGGTGTTATCGGCCTGAACATGGCCATCTCGTATCCGGTGCTGATCTGCTGCCGTACATCATTTCCCCCTTTTTCCTCCATCCGTGCGGCATAATGCCGCGCCATTTCAATAAATCCTTCATCATTTAAAGTAGCCAGCGCCTGTAAGGGAGTATTGGTACGAATTCGCCTGGCTACGCATACCTCGCGTGCCACACCATCAAAACTCAGCATGGAAGGAAATGGCGCCGTACGTTTCCAGTAAGTATATACTGCACGGCGATACTGGTCTTCTCCTTTACTTTTTTCCCACACGTTCCCATCGTAAGGCGACAGCCATATTCCCGGCGGCTGGGTAGGCATCACGCTCTGGCCATACATTTTGGAGCTCAGCAGTCCGGATATCATCAACCCCTGATCCCTGATCTGTTCTGCCGACAGCCTTACTCTCGGTCCACGGGCATAAAACCTGTTGAAAGCATCCTTTTGGAGCATTTCCGGCGTAACCCGGGTATCCTGCATATAGGTTGCCGACATGACTATAGTTTTGATCAGTTTCTTTAAACTCCACTGATAGTCATTCATAAACTGCCACGACAGCCAGTCAAGCAATTCTTTATGCGTAGGATCAATCCCCTGCGATCCAAGATCTTCGAGGGTCTCAACAATTCCCTGCCCCATAAGCTGCTCCCATATCCTGTTAACGATTGTTCTTGAAGTAAGCGGATTTTTTTTATCCGTTAACCACATCGCCAATCCCAGGCGGTTACGCGGCGCACCTTCCGGCATCGGGTTAAGGGAGCCGGGAACATCCGGCTGCACTTCCGCACCCTTTATCATCCAATTGCCTCTTTCAAACACATGGGTTGAGCGGGACATATCCGGTGGATTTTCCATCATGATCGGCGTCATTGCCTTTGGCAAAGCAGCAACCAGGTAATTAAACCAGACGTAGGCACTATCGTAACCCGGCATACCCTTAGCCGGGAAAGCAGAAGCAAAATAAAACCAGTCAAAATGAGCCAGTGACTTTTCATCTGTTTTCTCCACTCCCGAATTAGAGTAAGTGATATACAAATCATGTACGCCATCCGCATTGCCCAAATCCATACTGCCTATCTCCCATCCCTTTGACTGGGCAACAGCAGATGTGGCCAATACCGGTCCGTTGGGACTATCTATATGAAAGGTCCATTTACCCTTGTCAAAATCCGATCTGTACCGGTAAATCAATCTGTTTTTATTGGTCAGGTCAATTCCGGGAATACGGCAAACCGCATTATTTCTCAGTGTCAGCCGGGTATCAGAGATAGCGCTGTTAACTAAGTTGTCGGCAAGATGCGCATTAACAGCCGGCTGCCAGGTTTTCAGAAAAGTGATGATCTCCCGGCTTTTTTCTTCAGTAGCATACTGTTTTAACCAGCCGGTTAATTTTTCAAACTTTGCATTATCCTCCGTATTCAATTCGCGCAATTGCGGGTAATCATTCGTAACATCTTCATCCCTCGTATTATTATAGAAAGCCATGAACTTATAATACTCTTCATGTTTTATCGGATCATAGGGGTGACTATGACATTGTACACAGCCAAACGTAGTACTGAGCAGGGTTTCCCAGGTCGTATTCACACGATCCATAACGGCTGCCGTTCGAAACTCTTCATCATCTGTTCCTCCTTCATCATTGGTCATGGAATTGCGGTTATAAGCGGTAGCAATCAGTTGCTCATCCGTAGCGCCGGGCATCAGATCACCGGCAATCTGTTCCGTCAAAAACCGATCGTAAGGCATATCACTGTTAAATGCCTTAATCAGCCAGTCGCGGTATCTCCAGATAGAACGGTAACCGTCTTTTTCATATCCCTTGCTGTCTGCATACCGTGCCAGGTCTAACCATAAGGAAGTCCATTTTTCACCATATTGCGGGGAGGCCAAAAGCTGATCTACCAGCTCTTCATAAGCGTCAGGACTGTTATCATCTATAAACTTCCGGGCAAGATCAGCGGAAGGAGGAAGTCCGGTAATATCGAGGCTTACTCTTCGTACAAGCATAGCTTTATCCGCCACCGGGGAAGGTTCTAACTTTAACGCTTTAAGCTTATCCAGGATAAAATGATCAATTTCATTATGCACCCATTTGTTTTTACCGGAGAAAAGCCCCAAAAAACCAGAACCGGCGTCCGGTACCGGTACAGGTTGAACCGCCACATAAGACCAGTGATTTCCCCAATGTGCCCCTTCTTTTATCCATTGCCGCAACATATCAATTTCCTTTGAAGACAAGGGAGCATGTTGGTAAGGCATTCGCTCTTCGGGGTCTTTACTGGTGAGCCGGCGTATCATTTCGCTGTTATCCGGGTCACCGGGTATGATAGCATAATGACCACTCTCGCCCTTTTCTAATGCTTCGGATCGAAATAAAAGGCTAAAACCCGACTCCTTTTTTACACCGCCGTGACAACTGATACATTTCTTGTTAAACAGGGGTTTTACTTCCGTATTATAATCAACTTTTTTATGGCTGATTAAGCTGGTGGTTGCAAAAAGTGCGGCAACCAGTATACCCGTTATAACCAATAGCTTCTTATTCAGTTTCCATTTCATAATAGCAAGACAAAAACATTAATCAAAATATTACAGCAGGCTGCAACCCCCGGATCATAAAGGAAAGGTACAAAATATCAGGATTTTATAATAATGCCGGGAAATTCGCAACCGCTATTTTAAAAAAGTTAATTCAACTCCGTGTCATATCTTTCTACCGCTTCAATACCGGGCAGCCTTTTCAGGCGGTCTACCAATACGTCCAACTCTTCCTTATCATGCACAAACAATTTAATATTTCCTTCAAAAAGACCTTCTTTTGCTTCCACGGTTAAAGCCGCTATATTAACTTTTAACTCGCCCGATACCAGGTTGGTGATCTTATGGATTACACCCACATCATCAAGCCCAACAATTTTTAAGCCGGTAAGGAAGGAGATTTCTTTGTTCTTAGCCCATTTGGTTTTTACTACCCGATGCCCAAAATTAGACATTAACCTTGCCGCATTAGGACAATTGGTACGATGAATAATTAATCCTTTCCCGGTACTGACAAATCCAAAAACATCATCTCCGGGAATGGGTTTGCAGCAATTGGCCAGTGTATAAACAATTTTATCGCTGGTTTCGCCAAAAATAATCAGCTCACTTTCTTTTTTTAGCGCCGGGCGGCTATTGTCAGGCTCGGGAGCTTTGATTTCCGGCTCGGGAAGCTTCACTACCTTCGGAAGCACCAGCTTATCTCCCAGCACCTGGAATTCTTCTTTTAATTCTTTAAGGTCAATATTTTTAACTGCTATCTGATAATACAGGTCCAGCGGCGAAGCCATTTTATAAAAAGAAGTAAGTTCTTCTATGTTTGCCTGGCTAACAGAGGCGCCCATGCTTTCGAGCTTACGCTGCAATACGTATTTTCCATCTGCAGCAACCTTACGCTTCTCTTCTTTCAGCGCATCCTTGATTTTACTTTTTGCCTTGGTGGTTACCACAAAATTCAACCAGTCTTCATGCGGCTTCTGTTTGTTGCTGGTAATAATCTCTATCTGGTCACCGCTCCTGAGTTTATGGCTGATCGGCACCAGCTTGTGGTTAACTTTGGCGCCAATACATTTAGAGCCCACCGCACTATGAACGGAAAAAGCAAAATCTAACGCGGTAGCCCCGACAGGCAACATTTTTACATCGCCTTTGGGTGTATAAACATAAATCTCCTCTGCAAGAAAAGAAGTTTTAAAATCCTGTAAAAAATCTATAGAGCTTACATCCTGCGCCAGTGCCTCACGTATTTGGGTAAACCATTTATCAAAGCGGCTTTCATCATTCGTACCTTCCTTATATTTCCAGTGCGCTGCCAATCCCTTCTCCGCAATTTCATTCATCCGCTTGGTCCTGATCTGCACTTCTACCCACTTCCCCTGCGATCCCATTACCGTAGTATGCAGGGCCTCGTAACCGTTTGCCTTAGGATTACTTAACCAGTCCCGTAATCTTTCCGGCGATGGGGTATACATATCCGTTATCAGAGAATAGGCTTTCCAGCAGTCTTCTTTTTCATGATCATGGGGAGTATCTAATATAACACGAATGGCAAAAAGATCGTATACTTCTTCAAATGCCACTCCTTTCTTCTTCATCTTATTCCAGATAGAATGAATGGATTTAGGTCTGCCATACACTTCCACGTTAAGCCCGGCTCTCTCCAGCTTTTCTTTAACCGGCCGTATAAAATCATTGATATACCGGGTACGCTCTCTTCTTGTTTCGGCCAGCTTCCTTGCAATTTCCCTGTAGATATCAGGCTCCAGGTACTTCATGGCAAGATCTTCCATTTCCGTTTTGATATTATATAGCCCCATACGATGGGCAAGAGGCGCATATACATATACCGTTTCACTGGATACTTTCAATTGTTTTTCCCGCTTCATGCTATCCAGCGTACGCATATTATGCAGGCGATCGGCTAATTTGATAAGAATAACACGGGGGTCATCGGTGAGTGTAACCAGGATCTTTTTAAAGTTTTCCGCCTGCTGTGTGGTATTATTATCTACCACATTGGCAATCTTGGTAAGACCGTCAATAATGCGGGCAATTTCACTGCCAAAGGCTCTTTCAATATCCTCCAGGGTAAGATCGGTGTCTTCAACCGTATCATGAAGCAAAGCACATATCGTGGAGCGTACCCCCAGCCCTATTTCTTCCACGCATATCCTGGCTACGGCAAGCGGATGTAAAATATAAGGCTCCCCGCTTTTACGGCGCATGGTTTTATGCGCATCGGCCGCCATTTCAAAAGCTAATCTTAATAATTCCCGGTGCCCGGTTTTTAATTTCGGTTTCAGGCTTTTTAACAATGCCCTGTACTGACGAACAATTTCCTTTTTTTCCTCTTCTTCGTTCAGGCTGTATTTTGGCGCTTTAACATCAGTTTCCATATAAATCCAAATTTAAGTAAAATCTACTACCTTTGCCGTCCTCTGAAACGAAAGTACCCTTAAAATTCAGAGGAGAGCACATAAGCGGGTGTGGCGAAATTGGCAGACGTACCAGACTTAGGATCTGGCGCCGCGAGGCATGGGGGTTCGAGTCCCTCCACCCGCACTTCATATCTTCTCAGAAAGAACGGGAGAATCAGCCCGTTTCTCGTTCCCAAAACCCATCCCTGGAATTTCAATCTTAAGGCAAATCTGAGTCAGGAATTGTAGCAAAAGCCTTACCTTTGCACTCCTTTTTACAATTCTGTCATGAATTATAGAGGGAACAGGTAATAAACATAAGGTAAACCCTACCACCTTATCCGGCTCATTACTTAGTTAAAATTTTATAATACACAATACATATATGGCAACGGTTACCAGAGAAAATATCGGACCGCTTAATGATAAGTTAACGGTTACAGTAGAAAAAGAGGATTATCTTCCCGGCTTTGAAAAAGCGTTAAAGCAGTATGCCAAATCTGCAAATATACCCGGTTTCCGGAAAGGAATGGTACCGGCAGGCGTGATAAAAAAAATGCACGGGGCGGCTGTGTACACGGAAGAAGTGCTGAGGTCTATTGAAAAAGGGCTGGTAGATTATCTGGAAACGGAAAAGCTCGACATTTTCGCCCAACCGCTTCCTGAAGCCGGCAATAACCCCGATAACCTGGACATGAATACCCCTTCTTCCTATTCTTTTCATTTTGAAGTAGGATTAAAACCTTCTTTTGAGCTGCCCGACCTGAACCAGATACCACTGACCCGCTATAAAATTGAGGTGCCGGATAACATGATAGATGAAGAAGTGGAGCGGCTCAGGGCAAGGCACGGTAAAATGACAGAACCCGAAACCATTGCTACGGATGAAGATGTGCTTAATGTAAAATTTGAAGAATCCGATGCCGGGGGCAACGTGATAGAAAATGGTACTACCAAAGACCATTCCCTGCTGTTGAAATATTTTAATGCTTCATTTAAGGAACAGCTGACCGGGAAAAAGAAAGATGATACCCTGATCTTACAATTAAATACTGCTTTTGACGAGAAAGAAAGAGAGTGGCTGGAAAACGACCTGGGACTGGATAAAAGCAATGCCGAAGATGCCGGGAAATTCTTTAAGATAACCATCACTAAAATAGGACTGGTAGAAAAAAGGCAATTGGATGAGGAGTTCTTTGAAGAGGTATATCCCGGAAAAGAAATTAAATCAGAGGAAGATTTCCGCAAGGCAATAAAAGAGGATATTGAAAAAGCTTTTGAAGGCAGCAGCCGGAACCATTTCCATCACGAATTGTACCACGCTTTATTAGATCATACCACCATTGAATTCCCGGAGAATTTTTTAAAGAAGTGGATGGAAAAGGGCGGCGAGGAAGTGAAATCTCCGGAGCAGGTAGAAAAAGAATTCCCCGAATTTAAAAGCCAGTTAAAATGGTCGCTGATCAGCGATAAAATTATAAAAGACAACCAGTTAGAAGTATCTCCCGAAGAGATACGCAATCATATTGCCCGGGAAGTAATGGGATATTTCGGTGCCTCCGGACTCCAGGGAGGCGATATGTCCTGGATTGACAGCTATGTTGACAGGCTTACCAAAGACCGGCAACAGGTAGAAAATACCTACAGAAAAATCATAAGTGAAAAGGTATTTGAAAAAACAGAAGCCAATACCTCCCCGCTTGAACAACCCATCAGCGTGGATGATTTCAAAAAACTCCAGGAAGAACACCAGCACCACCATCATTAGATTTATAACAGGCTTCCGGGATTTTAACATTCCATATCCGGGGCTCCCGTATGGCATTTTGTCTGTTTTTTTCTATTGCACGATATTTGGGTTATAAATGCCATAAATTGCCATCTGTAAACGAAGAAATTACTGACAATATGAATATTGGAAAAGAATTTGAAAAATATGCCATCAGGCACCGGGGCATCTCCGGTAATACCCTGAACGATTATACCCGGCACACGATTACCAGTCTTACACCAAATATTATTGAAGAACGTCCCATGAATATAGCGGTGATGGATGTGTACAGCCGCCTGATGATGGATCGCATTATTTTCCTGGGCTATCCTATTACAGAAGAAGTAGGTAATATTATAACCGCTCAATTATTATTTCTCGAAAGTACAGATCGTACAAAAGATATCCAGATGTACATAAACAGCCCGGGCGGCTCGGTATATGCCGGCTTAGGCGTTTATGACACCATGCAGTATATCACCCCGGACATCTCTACCATTTGTACCGGGATGGCGGCCAGTATGGGAGCGGTACTGATGTGTGCAGGAGCTAAAGGCAAGCGCACCGCTTTAAAACATTCGCGTATTATGATGCACCAGCCCAGCTCCGGAGCTGCCGGGCAGGCCAGCGATGTGTTGATCACCGTGAATGAAGTGAGGAAGATGAAGATTGAATTATATGAAATAGTTGCCAGCCACAGCGGAAAGGATGTGGAAAAGATTGCGAAAGACTTTGACCGCGATTTTTGGATGACGGCACAGGAAGCGAAAGAATACGGGCTGGTAGACGAAGTATTGCTCGTTAATCCTAAAAAGCAGAAGGACAAATAACTTTTAATCATATTTGGATATGTATTTACACAGCAACACGAAGCCTTTTATTTCGGATGATGAAGAAAATCCTGAAACGCCGGAGACCCCTTCCATGGAAAAAATGCTGAGTGGCTTACAGTTTGATAAAAAATTCATTGAGCAACGCAAAATTTTTTTATGGGGCGGAGTAGACGATAAGAGTGCGAAAGATATTACATCCCGCCTGCTTTACTTAGATGCCATAGATCCGGGTAAAGAAATTACTTTTTATATTAACAGTCCGGGAGGAATTGTAACTAGCGGTATGGTGGTGTATGATGTTATGCAAATGATAAAATCACCGGTAGCTACGGTATGTATGGGTATGGCCGCGTCCATGGGCTCTCTTTTGCTTAGTGGAGGAAGTAAAGGAAAGCGATATATCTTTCCTCACGGGGAAGTGATGATCCATCAGCCCAGCGGAGGCGGGCAGGGAACATCGGCAGACCTGGAAATAATGGCTGAACAAATAAAGAAAGTTAAAGAGATCAGCGCCCGGATACTTGCAGACAACTGCGGGCAAACCATGGAAAAGATAATGGCAGACTTTGACAGGGATCACTGGATGGGAGCAAAAGAATCTGTGGCATACGGCATAGTAGATCAGATCATTGATAAGTTATAACCAGCTTACAACCAGCCGGTTGATAAGCCGCCCGTAATGGAGCGGCTTTTTCATACAGCGAAAATTGATATATGTAAGCCAGGTTACACTGGATTTTACAAAAATGTTTCGGACTTTTGTATTCTATCCCTCTATCCTTTTACCTTAGTTATTGGTAAAAACCACCCCGTATCCCGTGTCAGCCGTCTGAAATAAGTTGAACATTAAACTTTTTATTGTATAGACAATGGCTAAATCAATTCTACATTGCTCTTTTTGCGGAAGGAGCCGGGATGAGGTAAAAATTCTGATCGCAGGTCAGGAAGGACATATTTGCGAAAATTGTGTGGACCATGCAAGGGAAATCATTGAGCAGGAACTCTCCTTAAAACACGAGTCTTCGTACCCGCAATTTAAGTTAACGGTTAAAAAACCGGTAGAAGTTAAGAAATTCCTGGACGAATATGTTATCGGTCAGGATGACGCCAAAAGAGTGCTGGCCGTAGCGGTGTACAACCACTATAAACGCCTGCAACACAAAGCAGCCGAAAATGAAGTAGAGATAGAAAAAAGCAATATTGTAATGGTGGGAGAAACAGGAACGGGAAAAACCCTGCTGGCCAAAACCATTGCACGTATGCTGAATGTGCCTTTTGCCATTGTGGATGCAACGGTGTTTACCGAAGCCGGTTACGTAGGAGAAGATGTGGAAAGTATCCTTACCCGCCTGTTGCAGGTTTGTAACTACGATGTGGCAGCAGCGGAAAAGGGCATTGTATATATAGACGAGATTGATAAAATTGCCCGCAAAAGCGATAACCCGTCCATTACCCGGGATGTAAGCGGCGAAGGGGTACAACAGGGTTTGCTGAAGTTGCTGGAAGGCACTGAAGTGCTGGTTCCCCCGCAAGGCGGAAGAAAACACCCGGAACAAAAACTGATTAAAGTAAATACCCAAAACATACTATTTATATGCGGAGGTGCATTTGACGGTATAGACCGGGTAATCGGCCGCAGGGTAAATACCAATTCCATTGGCTTTAATGTCAATAAGGAGCAGCAGGAATTTATGAAGAAAAACCTGTTGCAGTATGTTAATGCGCAGGACCTTAAATCATTCGGGCTGATACCGGAGTTGTTAGGCCGTTTACCCGTTGTAACTTACCTTAACCCATTGGATGCGGAAACACTGCGCTCTATCCTCACCGAGCCCAAGAATGCCCTGATGAAACAATACACCCGGTTATTTGAACTGGAGGGTATTCAGTTAAAGGTTGATGAAGAAGTGCTTGATTTTATGGTAAGTAAAGCGGTGGAATATAAGCTGGGTGCAAGGGGGCTGAGAAGTATTTGTGAAAATATCCTTACCGATGCGATGTTTGAACTGCCTTCATCAACGGAAAAAGAGTTTCATCTTACCCTTGATTACGCCCAGCATAAATTTAATAACAGTAAAATGAGCCTGCTGAAAGTGGCTTAGCCTGCAGCGGATGTTATAATACCATAATATTCTAACATGAAAGAACTAATAGAACGTTTGCAGTCGGAAGCAGGGCTCTCTGAAGAACAGGCCATAAAGGCCATTACCATGATGAAAGATTTTGCAAAAGAAAAATTCCCGCTGTTTTCCGGAGCAATTGAAAAGGTCTTTACCAAATATTCCCCTAAAGAGGATGAAGATTTCCTGCAATAGCTGATACCCTGTGCAAAGGTGGCCAGCTTATGAAGGGCATATAACGCGGCAGGATTTTCTAACCCCGTAGAATTTCCCTGGCTATTACGATCTTTTGTATTTCACTGGTACCTTCACCTATGGTACAGAGTTTACTGTCCCTGTAAAATTTTTCTACCGGGAAATCTTTAGTATACCCGTAACCTCCAAAAATCTGCACGGCATCATTGGCAACCTTAACCGCTACCTCACTGGCATAATATTTTGCCATAGCGGCTTCCTTAGTCATTGGGAGCCCTTTGTTTTTTCTATAAGCAGCCTGCAATATTAATAACTCTGCAGCCATAATTTCGGTAGCCATGTCCGCCAGCTTAAAAGAGATACCCTGAAAAGCAGCAATGGGCTGGTCAAACTGATGCCGCTCTTTCGCATACTGTAATGCCGCCTCATACGCACCCCGGGCTATTCCAAGCGCCAGGGCGGCAATAGAAATTCTTCCTCCGTCAAGCACTTTAAGGGATTGTTTAAATCCATCTCCCACGTTGCCCAACCGGTTAATGTCCGGGATACGGCAGTTATCAAATATCATTTCGGCTGTTTCACTTGCCCGCATACCCAGCTTATTTTCTTTCTTCCCCCCACTAAAGCCTTTTGTTCCACGCTCTACCACAAAAGCCGTAGCATTATTTTTAGCACGCGGCTCACCTGTCCTGGCAATTACCACAGCCACATCTCCCGATCTGCCATGCGTAATCCAGCATTTGGTTCCGTTCAAAATCCAGTGGTCTCCGTCTTTCACTGCAGTGGTCTGCATATTTCCGGCATCACTGCCGGTACCGGCTTCCGTTAAACCCCATGCTCCTATCCATTCGGCACATGCCAGCTTCGGCAAATACTTTTGCTTCTGCTGCTCATTTCCAAAAGCAAGGATATGCCCGGTACATAATGAATTATGGGCGGCAAGACTCAGCCCCACCGACCCGCAAACTTTTGCTACCTCGGTTATAATGGCTACATATTCCAGGTAACTTAACCCGGCGCCGCCATAAGCTTCAGGAACCAGCACACCCATTAAGCCCAGCTTCCCCATCTCCTTAAAAACGTTTACCGGGAAATGCTGGGACTCATCCCATTGCATTACATGAGGTTTTATGTATTGCCTGGCAAAGTCCGCTGTAGTTTGCGCCACCTGTAATGTTAAATCCTCTTTTTTAAACTCCATACTTTATCGCGATTAAGCAAATGAATAAGAATATCTTCCCACACTGACAACTGTCAGTAACTTAAATACGGACCCAGCTTTTGCAACAAATCATCAGACAGAACATGCAACCGGCTGAGATCATCCCTGTTTTGAAAGGGGCCATGCTGCTGCCGGTACTGGATAACGGCATTCCCAACCTGATATTTTATATAGGGATGTGCTTTTAGCTCATCTAAACCGGCGGCATTGATGTCAATTTTTCTGATGACTTCCGCATCACAGTGGAGGTAAGGCTTTATAAGCTGAAATGCAGGTTCGCTAAGCCCATACACCTCAGCCACCTGATCCACACTGTAAAATCCGCCTAATTTGTCCCTGAAGCTCACCATCCGTTTTGCCAGCGTTCCGGTAATGCCCGGCAGCCTCTTAAAAACGATTGTGTCAGCCGTATTAATTTCAACGGCAGGGAGGTCTGCGTATACATTCGCGCTGCTATTCATCCGCACCACCGTGCTGTCTTTCGCCGGTTGTTCATGATTTTTTCCGGTAATACGCACATAAGGCAATAACCTTTCATAGTCGCGCTTTCTCAATCCATACACCTTTCCTATATCCTCCGCCTTGTAAAACCGGCCACCCCTGGTAATAAAGTTTTGAATGGTCTTAATGGTTTTGTCCGGTACGCCCAATTGTTTCCATCCTTCAGGCGATAAAGTATTAGGGTCAAAATAAAAGAGCCGGGAATGAGAAGGCGTATCGAAAGAAGCTGCTGCCAGCGAAGAATAAGATGTTCCTGCGGAATCCCTGTTCTGCCGGTGCAAAGCCGGCTGCTGCCTGAGTTGTTCAATATCGTTCCTGAATGCAGCATATCCGTTTTCATCAAATACAAACTCCCGGTTAAATAACTCCGGTGCAAACCACAAAAGAACCACCATTGCGATTAACGCAATAATTCCAATACGTTCTTTTTTACTGAAATTAAAATAAGCTTTCAGGTGGTTAGCGCTCATCGGTGTTATTATAGAAAGGGAAGTTACATCAAAAAAGTAATATCGCTGATTAATTCAACACTCATACCATGACGGTTAACCCATCGTAAGCCAGATGAATGCCCGGCGGCAATTCAGAATCTACATCGGCATGTTTACCTAACTGATGGCTGATATGGGTAAAATAAGCTGTAGGTATATCCAGCTCTTTTACTTCGGCTATCGCTTCGCTTAAGCTAAAATGAGAAATATGTTTTTCTTTCCGTAATGCATTCAGCACTATTACTTCACTTCCCCTGATCACATCCCTGCTGTTTTCTTCTATGCGGTTGGCATCTGTAATATAGGTAAAACGTCCAAACCGGTATCCCAGCACGGGCATGTGCATGTGCCAGACCAGGACAGGCGTAATAAGCAGGTCTTTGACCTGAAAAGGCTTCGAGCTGATGGTATTGAGATGGATATTGGGAGCGCCGGGATATTTTTTTTCCGTAAAGGCATAAGGAAACTCCCGGATAATGACTTCAAGGGTCATTTCATTACCATAAATTTCCATCGGCTTTTGCATAAAATAATTGAAGCCTCTTACATCATCCAGTCCGGCTACATGATCTTTATGCGGATGCGTAAACACTATGGCATCCAGGCGTTTTATGCCGTTTCGTAACATCTGGTACCTGAAATCGGGTCCCGCATCAACAACGATATTGGTATCGGCGGACTGCACCAGTATACTGGAACGCAAACGTTTATCTTTTTTTTCTGTTGAAGTACATACTGCACAGCTACAGCCAATCATAGGTACACCACTACTGGTGCCTGTTCCCAGAAATGTAACTTTGATATCAGGATAACTCACGATGCCAAAGCTAAGGAATAGTGGTTGTTTTTGCCGAAATACAGGAAAAACCTGGTGAAAATATCCTGTCTTGTGAATTTTGCCTGCTGCTCACCGGTGGCTACTCATCGTTAACCGGTTTAGCCATCAGTTCCTCGTAAAGTATTTGAGAATCATGGGTGAGCGCATCAA
Source organism: Chitinophagaceae bacterium (assembly GCA_023957155.1). GTDB lineage: Bacteria > Bacteroidota > Bacteroidia > Chitinophagales > Chitinophagaceae > Agriterribacter. Next base: position 209,367 of record JAMLHK010000001.1, read on the forward strand.
AGGGCACTTCTAACTGGGGGAGAAGATCGGCTAAGGTATTAATGCGTCCCTCAAGAGTAAGAAATTTATTCAGCACTACTACCCTTTTTTGCTGTAAAATACAATAGCCGCTTTGAAAATTACCTCTTTCATAGCGAATTACATAACCCGCTTCCTGTAAAATGGCTTCAATTTTATTTAAGGTAGGCTGATTGTATTTCATGTCTGTATATTCAGCATGCAAAGTTAGTGCCCCGCGGCACGATACCGCGCTGCAATTATCCACAGTTGTGGATTGTGTTCTGTCACCCTTATTTATTCGTCATTCTTATTACCGGAACGATCATCTCTTCCATACTTACCCCGCCATGTTGAAAAGTATTTCTGAAATAATTAGAATAGTAGTTGTAATTATTAGGATAGCAGAGATACCCGTCACTCTTAGCAAAAATAAAAGATGAATTAACGGTAGGCGCAGGAAGTCCGGCCTCCTTGGGATCACGAAAAGCCAGCACTTCCCGTGGTTCATAGTTTAGATTCCGGCCATGCTTATAACGGAGATTGGTTGTGGTTTGCTTATCGCCTATCACCTTATATGGTGTTTTTACCCGCACGCTGCCATGATCTGTAGCCACAATCAGCGTTAGCGGCTTATCCGAAATTTTTTTAAGCGCCTGGTGTAGAGGCGAATGTTCAAACCAACTGGCGGTTATGCTGCGATAGCTCGTTTCATCGCTGGCCAGCTCTTTCAGCACTTCCATCTCTGTTCGCGCATGGCTCAGCATATCAACAAAATTGTACACAATAATATTAATATCATTCTGCAGCAGGTTGTGCATATTATCCACCAGCTTCTGCCCATCCTGGTGATTCAGCACCTTGGTATAAGAATATTTTATATCCCCTTTATATACGCGTTTCAGCTGTGCTTTCAGAAATTCTTCTTCAAACAAATTCTTTCCCCCTTCATCTTCGTCATTTTTCCATTGATCCGGGAAGTGTTTCTCAATATCTACAGGCATCATACCTGCAAAAAGCGCATTGCGGCTATACTGGGTTGCCGTTGGCAGGATAGAATAAAAGGTCTCTTCTTCCTGTAGGCGAAATGTTTCGGCAAAAGCCGGCTGAATACTCTTCCACTGGTCATACCGGAGATTATCAATTAATGCTATAAACAAGGGTTTACCCTTTTCGATATGGGGCAATATTTTAAAGCGAAACAGGGTATGGCTCATAATAGGCGCATCCGCGCTCCGGGGATCAACCCATGATGCATAATTTTTACTGATGAATTTAAAAAACTCTGTATTGGCTTCACTTTTTTGGGATTGAAAAACCTCCCGCATCTCGGGGCTGTCACTTTTCTCCATTTCTAATTCCCAATACACCAGCTTTTTATATAATTCCATCCACTCATTATAGTTTGGATTACTGTTCAGCGCCATAAACAGATTCCGAAACTCCTGCTGATACGCACTGGTTGTTTTTTCCGCCACCAGCCTGCGGTTATCAATGATCTTCTTCAAACTCAGCAAAACCTGGTTGGGGTTAACGGGCTTAATGAGATAATCACTGATCTGTGAACCAATGGCATCATCCATCAGGTTCTCGGTTTCATTTTTGGTAATGAGCACAATGGGCAACTGCTGGTTAATTTCTTTTATCCTGGCCAATGTTTCCAGCCCGGTAATGCCGGGCATGGTTTCATCAAGCAAAACCACATCCACAATATTGTCTTTCACATAATCCAGTGCATCGTACCCGTTTGTCAGGGTTGTGACCTCGTAGCCCTTATTTTCCAGAAAGCGTTTTTGCGATTGCAGGCTTTCCATTTCATCATCAACCCAAAGTATTTTTGCCAGAGACATGAATATTTATTTTGTTTTGCTAATCAAATGTAGTTATTCCTTTAGCGGTTTTTACCTTTGCACCGGTTCCCTAATTTTTTTAACATTTTGTGCATGGCATTCAGAAAAATCATCAACGACCCGGTATACGGGTTTATTACCATAGACAACCCGTTAATATTCGAAATCATTTCACATCCCTGGTACCAGCGTTTACGTCGTATTAAACAAATGGCGTTGGCGCATTTAGTTTACCCCGGCGCCGTTCATACCCGCCTGCACCATTCCCTCGGCGCCTATCACTTAATGTGTAATGCTTTGCAGGTATTAAAAGAAAAAGGAACGGTAATTACCGCAGCTGAGGATACTGCTACAAAAATAGCCATTCTTTTACACGATATGGGACATGGCCCTTTTTCACACGCATTAGAGCACGTACTGTTGAAAAATGTTAACCATGAGCAGTTATCTCTTTTACTGATGGAGGAGCTGAACAGGCAGTTCAACGGACAACTGCAAACAGCTATTGATATTTTTACCAATACTTATCCGAAAAAATTCTTACACCAGTTAGTAAGCGGCCAGTTAGACGTAGACCGGATGGATTATCTTACCCGCGATAGCTTTTTTACCGGTGTAAATGAAGGGGTGATCGGATACGACCGTATCATAAAAATGCTCATCGTTCATAACGGGGAGCTTATGGTGGAAGAGAAAGCCGTCTATTCCATAGAAAAGTTTTTGGTGGCACGCCGGCTGATGTACTGGCAGGTATATTTACACAAAACGGTGCTGAGCGCAGAAATGATACTTGTTAAAATACTGGAACGGGCAAGAGCCATCGAGCTCCAAAACAACCTGCATTTACCGGATTGCGTACTTAAACGTTTTCTAACGGATGAATATAACGGCAATATCGCGGGATACCTGGACCAGTTTTGCCAGTTAGACGATTCGGATATTATAGTCGCTATAAAAAGCTGGCGCTCCCACCCGGACAAAGTGCTGTCGTTGCTGTGTAACGGCATTTTAGACCGCCATCTGCTTAAAATAGAGCTTCAGAGCAACCCGATACCGGAAACAGCAATTGCCCTGAAGAAAAAAAACGTAATGGAACGGCTTAATATCAGTGAACAGGATGCATCCTATCTTGTATTTACAGGTGAAGCGGTTAGCGGCACCTACAATCCACTTGTTGAAAAGATTAACATCCTTTTTAAAAATGGCGGGATCAAGGATATATCGCAGGTAGATAATGCGCTGATCCAACATAACCTTTCGGGGCCGGTGAAAAAATTTTACATTTGCTATCTTAAATAATCCTTATGACTTTTACGGCTGCACAGATCGCTTCACTGATTAACGGGAAAATTGAAGGCAATGCGGATGCGGGGGTACATTCGTTTAATAAAATCGAAGAAGCCAAAGAAGGCGACCTGGCATTTCTCGCCAATCCCAAATACGAGGATTATCTCTATACTACCCAGGCATCCATCATTATAATTAATGAATCACAGGAAATAAAAGGGCAGGTTGCGGGAACACTGATAAAAGTGCCGGATGCCTACTCCGCTTTTGCTGCCTTATTGGCCCAATACCAGGAAATGGTGTCGCAGCAGCTAACCGGTATTCAACAGCCTTCCTATATTGCCGCTTCTGCCAAACTGGGAACAAACGTTTATGTAGGGGCTTTTGTTTATATAGGCGAACATGCAGAGATCGGGGATAATGTTAAGCTCCATCCCCACAGTTTTGTGGGTGATAAAGTACACATCGGCGACCATTCTGTTATACACCCTTCGGTTAATATATACCATCACTGCCAGGTAGGGAAGCATGTTACCATTCATGCCGGGGCAGTAATAGGAAGCGATGGCTTTGGATTTGCTCCCCAACAGGACGGGAGCTATACCAAAGTACCTCAAATTGGCAACGTAGTAATAGAAGACAACGTGGAAATTGGCGCCAATAGTACCATTGACCGTGCAACCATAGGCTCAACCATTATCCGGAAAGGATCTAAGTTAGACAACCTGGTCCATATAGCACATAACACAGAGATAGGACAGCATACGGTAATTGCAGCACAGGCAGGAATAAGCGGCAGCACTAAAATCGGTAAAAACGTTATGATTGGCGGGCAGGCAGGCATTGTAGGTCATATTACCATTGCTGACGGCGCCAGGATAAATGCGCAAAGCGGTGTAAGTAAATCCATCAAACAACCTAACGCGGCAGTAACCGGGTCGCCGGCTTATGATTATACCAGCACACTGCGCAGCCAGGCAATATCCCGTAAGCTGCCGGATTTTGAGAAAAGAATTCATCAACTGGAGCTGTTGCTAAAGCAACTCATGACTGAAAAAGTATAATATCTCCCCGTATCCTCTATAACAGCATACACACTATACGCTGTACATTCCTATCTTTGCCCGATAACAAAAACGAATAATGAACGCAAACTTTAATCCAGATAAACAACATACGCTCAAATCAGCGGTAAGTATTTCCGGAACAGGTTTACATACAGGCATTAAGGTAGATATGATATTAAATCCTGCCAATGCAGGCTTTGGTATCCAGTTTCAGCGCATTGATGTGGCGGGGCAGCCCGTTATTAAAGCAGACTGTGACCTGGTTACGGATACTTCACGCGGAACAACGCTGGAAGATAAAGGTGTTAAAGTAAGCACGGTAGAACATATCCTGGCGGCTTTGGCCGGAATGGGAGTGGATAACTGCCTTATTGAGATCAATGGCCCGGAAATACCCATTATAGACGGGAGCTCGGCCCCTTTTGTAGAAATCATCGAAGAAGCCGGTGTACTGGAACAGGAAGCAGCAAAATTGTGGTACACGATAGACAGCAACATTACCTATTACGATGAAGAGAAAAGGGTGGAAATGGTGGCTATGCCGGCTATTGAATATAAGATTACAACCCTTATTGATTTTAACAGCCCGGTTCTGGGAACGCAACATGCAGGACTGAAGCACCTCAAAGATTTTAAATCGGAAATTGCTCCCTGCCGTACTTTTTGCTTTTTACACGAGCTGGAAATGTTGTTAGACAACAACCTTATAAAAGGTGGGGATATCAATAACGCCATAGTGGTAGTAGACAAACCGGTAAGTAAAGCGGAGATGGAACGCCTCGGTAAAGCTTTCGGCAAAGAAAAAATGGAAGTAAAAAGCGGCGGCTATCTCAATAACCTTGAGCTGCGTTTTCCCAATGAGCCTGCACGCCACAAATTATTAGACATTATCGGCGACCTGTCGCTCATAGGTACTCCTATAAAAGCACATATTATTGCAAACCGTCCGGGGCATGCATCTAATGTAAATTTTGCCAAAAAAATAAAGCAGCACATCAGGATAAATAAACAAATGCTGGACATGCCGATATATGACCCTAACCAGGCGCCCATATATAATACACAGCAAATTGAAAAGACCCTGCCTCACCGTTTCCCCTTTTTACTGGTGGATAAGATCATAGAACTGACCGATACCAAAATTGTAGGTATAAAAAACGTAACCTTTAACGAGCCTTTCTTTGTGGGGCATTTTCCCGGTAACCCGGTAATGCCCGGGGTGCTCCAGATAGAAGCCCTGGCACAAACCGGCGGGATCCTGGCTATTAACGCCCTGCCACCGGGAGAATATGACACCTATTTTGTTAAAATGGATAACGCCCGTTTTCGCCTCAAGGTAGTTCCGGGTGATACCATGATCCTCAAAATGGAGCTGAAAGCCCCGATCCGGAGAGGAATGTGCGAGATGCAGGGAACCGTATACGTAGGAAATAAGATAGCTACCGAAGCTACATTAATGGCACAATTAGTAAAGCGGTAATGATGAATATCATCTTTTCCTTACTTTTGCCCTCGTCAGGAAAACTACCTGACGTTTTTTGTATATACGAATGAGCCCCATGACCATGAATACCCAATAAGAAATAATCATCAATGATTCATCCCCACACATATATTCATCCGAACGCCAAGCTGGCCACCAACGTAAAAATTGATCCCTTTACCGTCATCCATCATAATGTGGAAGTAGGAGAAGGCACCTGGATCGGCAGTAACGTAACTATTATGGAAGGTGCGAGGATCGGGAAAAATTGCCGCATCTTTCCCGGGGCAGTTATATCGGCTATCCCCCAAGACCTGAAATTTGAAGGTGAGGATTCCTTAGTTGAGATAGGTGACAATACCACCATACGCGAATTTGTTACTATTAACCGCGGCACCAAAGAAAGAGGAAAAACAACCGTAGGTAACAATTGCCTGATACAGGCATACAGCCATATTGCACACGACTGCTCTATAGGAAATAACTGCATCATTACCAATAATACCCAGATGGCGGGGCACGTGATCATGGGCGACTGGTCAATACTCGGGGGAATGTGCGCGGTACACCAGTTTGTAAAGATCGGCGCTCACTCTTATATTGGCGGCGGATCGCTGGTAGGCAAGGATGTACCTCCCTATATTAAAGCCGGCCGTCAACCCCTTAGCTATGCCGGTGTAAATTCAATCGGGCTTAAACGCAGGGGATTTACCATTGAAAAGATCAATCATATCCTGGATATCTACCGCACCCTTTACAATAAAGGCTTAAATACTTCGCAGGCTTTGGAAATCCTGGAAGAAGAATTCCAGGCCACCGATGAGAGAGACGAAATTGTAACATTTATTCGTGAAAGTGGAAGAGGTATCATTAAACGCTACACTAAAAACAGCGTGGATGACGATATCCTTGAATAATACAGGAAAACGATTTAACCGGGACTGGATATTCCGGCATATCAACTATCAATTCTTCCAGGGTACCGCATACGCTATCACCGGACCCAACGGATCAGGCAAATCAACACTACTGCAGGTCATAGCCGGTGCACTTTCTGCCAACGAAGGGAAAGTGGAATATCTCCGCCAGCCGAATAACAACCCGGTCCCTGCAGATCAGATCCACCTTCATCTTTCCTTTGCCGCTCCCTATATGGAATTGATTGAAGAAATGACCCTGTTTGAATTCCTGCATTTCCATCAACAATTCAAACCTTTCATCACACAAACGGAAATTCCGGAAATTATCCGCCTGATCGGGTTAGAAAATGCAACCCGCAAGCAGATCCGGTATTTCAGCAGCGGTATGAAGCAAAGAGTAAAGCTGGCGCAATCTGTTTTTTCGGATACGCCTGTTTTACTGTTAGATGAACCCTGTACCAATTTAGATGCTGCCGGCATTTCACTTTACCAGCAGCTGATAACCACCTACTGTAAGCAACGGCTCATTATTGTAAGCAGTAATGACGAAGCGGAATACGCTTTCTGCAGCGAACAATTGCATATCAGCCACTACAAATCATGAAGACCGCTTACGCTACAGGAGCGCGCTGCCCAATACACAGCAAGTAACCCCGGAAGAGCATCTACATAAAAATCCGGAACGGAACATTCATACAACTGAGCATCCAAACGTGATTTTTTTTAAATTCGCGTAATCTTTAAAATCAATACCGGTTGGAACTTTATTACTCATTCTCCATTTTAATTGTACTGGCGTCCTTTTTTGCTTACCTGAACCTGCGGATATTAAAACTACCTTCTACCATTGGCATTATGCTCATTGCCATTTTTGTTTCGCTACTTATCCGGATTATCGGCTCCAATATTTTTCCCAATACCACCCTGAGCTTCTTTAACCTGATATCGGAATTTGACTTCACAGAAATACTCATGGGCGCAATGCTTAATTTTCTGCTTTTTGCCGGCGCCATTCATGTCAACTTCTCTGATCTCAGGGAACAGCGATCGCCGATATTTGTCTTTTCCACGGTGAGCGTTATTATTTCCACTTTTGTGGTAGCCTTCCTGCTATATAATATAGCACCGCTTTTTCATGAAAATATTCCTTTCATTTACTGCCTGTTGTTTGGCGCTTTAATATCCCCTACCGATCCTATCGCCGTGCTGGGCATTTTAAAGCAGGCAAAGGTTCCTAAAACCCTGGAAACAAAGATTGCGGGAGAGTCGCTTTTTAATGATGGGGTTGCCGTTGTATTATTTGCAGTTATCCTGCAGCTTACCAAGGCAGATGCTATAGATATTTCTATCGGCTCTATTTCGTGGCTCCTGGCAAAAGAGGCGCTGGGCGGGCTGCTGTTAGGTGTGCTGCTTGGCTTTGGAACATCCAATGCCATAAAAAAGATAGACGATTATAAAGTGTCGGTGCTCATAACCCTTTCCGTAGTAATGGGTGGATACCTTATTGCCCATACCCTGCACATTTCAGGACCGCTTACAATGGTTGCCGCAGGACTTATCATCGGTAACTACGGGAAAAAAACAGCCATGTCGCCGGAAACGAAAGACTACCTGAATAAATTCTGGGAACTGGTAGACGAGATCATGAATGCCATACTATTCCTCTTTATCGGGTTTGAATTACTGCTGATCCCCGACCTGGTCAGTCACCTGGCTCTTGGCGTTATGGCTATTATCATTGTGCTGCTGGCAAGACTGCTTTCTATCTGGATCCCCTCAGCCATCGTGCCATTTAAAAACAAGTTTTTGAAAGGAGCGCTTACCGTAATGGTATGGGGCGGGCTGCGCGGTGGCGTATCCATAGCGCTTGTTTTGTCCATAGATAATGGAGCCCATAAAAACTTATTATTAGAGATCACTTATTTCGTAGTGGTATTCTCCATCGTGGTGCAGGGACTTACCGTAGGCAAAGTGGCAAAAAAAGCACTGGCGGCCAACTGATCTGAAAGTGTACACTCCGTCCGGTGGAACAGCAGGTTCACTTACAATCTATCTTCTGCTGGCAATGAGTAAATTCAGGTCGGTATATTTCAAATTAAAACGCTGACTGAGGTAGATATTGGTCAGCGCACCTTTAAACAGATAAATGCCGCTGCGGATATTAAACTTGTGCCATACTAATTTTTCCAGTCCGCCTTCATCACCTATTTCGAGCAACAAAGGCATCAGCACATTGCTGATAGCCTGCGATGCCGTGCGGGCAAAACCGGAAGGTATATTGGGCACACAATAATGGATAACACCATGCTTAATAAATACCGGGCTTTCATGTGAAGTGATCTCGGAAGTTTCAAAACAACCACCACGATCAATACACACATCCATTATTACACTACCCGAACGCATAATAGAAACCATTTCTTCCGTAGCTACAATAGGGGTTCGCCCGCCAAAAGAAGACAGGGCCCCCACCGCTACATCACAGGTTTTTAGCTGCTTGGCTAAAATCTTAGGCTCAATCACGGAAGTCCATAACCGCACCCCGATATTACCCTGCATACGCTTAAGCTTGTAGATATTATTATCAAAAACCTTTACACTGCTACCCATAGCCAGGGCGGTTCTTGCTGCGTACTCACCAACAATCCCGGCACCTATGATCACTACTTTTGTAGGAGGTATCCCCGATATCCCTCCAAGCAACATCCCTTTGCCGTTATTGGCATTGCTTAAATAATTACCCGCCAGCAGCATAACCGCGCTACCAGCAATTTCACTCATGCTGCGTACAATCGGGTTATGTCCCGAATCATCTTTAAAGTTCTCAAACGATAAAGCGGTAATCCGCTTCTCCATCATCTGCTGTAAAATATCCGTTTTCATTACAGGCAGGTGAATGGGAGATATGATCGTCTGGTTTTGTTTTAACAAAACGGTCTCTTCATCGGTTACCGGCGCCGATTTTATAACCAGATCGCATTGAAACACTTCCTCCTTGCTGTACGTAATCTTAGCGCCTGCTTCACTGTAATCCTTTTCAGAAAAATGTGCACCCTCGCCTGCCCGGTGCTCAACCACTACCCTGTGACCATTATTGGTAAGCACGTTCACTGCATCAGGCGTTAATGCAATCCTGTTTTCCTGAAAAGAATTCTCTTTCGGGATCCCAATCAGCTGCTGGGCGCCACGCGGCTTAATATCTAACGTTTCTTCTAATGTTTCGTAACTGAACGATGTACCTACAAATGGCTTCTCTCCCGGCATAGACTGGACAGGTTTGAGTTAACAATTTACTAAAAAATCATCTCCGAAAATCAATTTTCAATAACCGGGTATCCTGATCTACAGCATACAGGTAAATATCTGTCCTGTTTTCGGGTAAAAGAGAAGGTATTTTCTCCGGCCATTCCACAAAGCAAATATCTCCCGAGTATAAGCAATCCTCAATCCCGGCCTGGATCGCTTCCTCTTCATCCTTTAGCCGGTAAAGATCAATATGAAAAATACGCTTCGTAATACCCCCCTCATTATAAGTGTATTCATTGATCAGTGAAAAGGTGGGACTACTTAAAGAATCGGTAATCCCTTTAATGGTACATAATGCGGCAATAAAAGTAGTTTTACCTGCTCCCATTTCACCATGAAAAGCAAATACACCACCCTGTACCTGCTCCCAGAAGAAGCGGGCCTGCTGTTGTATATTTTCTAATGTAATTTCCAGCTCCATAAACAATATACCCGAACGTTTTACTGGTTCCGGGGCTAAGGTATTTTCCGTACCTGAGGCCCGGAACCTCTTTCTGCCTCCCTGTTGCAAAGATACCGGCTGTTTTAAGGCTTTACTGACACCGTGTTGCAAAGATATTGGCAATTGCAATTTTTCTTCATTATACGGACAAGTAATTTTGCATTATGGAGAATATCAGATGGAAAGTAGATGGTATGGATTGTGCAAACTGCGCACTAACTATTCGCAAATACCTTGAAAAAGAAGGTGTTCAAAATATCAGGGTCAACTTCGTTGATGGTGACGTAGCCTTTGATGCCACCGGCAGCCATTCCCTGAAGCAGATACACCAGGGCATTGACGCCCTGGGCTATAAAGTTACCGGCACATCCGAAGCAGAAAAAACAGTTCTTCCGGGTCAAAAGATGAATATTCATCTCAGGTACACGCTGCTCTGCCTCCCTTTTACCTTAGTGTTGCTGCTGCACATGGTACACGACCAACTGGGATGGCACTGGCTTATGAATCCCTGGATACAGCTCACACTTTGTATCCCGGTATATATCATCGGCATGTCTTACTTCGGTAAAAGCGCAGTTAAAAGTCTGCGGAATGGCATTCCCAACATGAATGTATTAATAGCCCTGGGTGCCACCGCCGCGTTTGCTTACAGTTTCACCGGCACCCTGATGCAATGGGGGGAAGATTATCTTTTTTATGAAACCGCCGCTAGCATTATCACCTTAGTATTTTTTGGGAATTACTTAGAAAGCGCTTCCATCCAGTCTACTCAAAAGGCGTTACAGGGCCTGGCCAAATCGCAGAAAACCATGGCCAACATGATCGCATTTGACGAGCATCACCAGGAAGTGATCATGCCTGTTGACAACAAAGATCTTCGTTCCGGCGACCTGGTGCTGATTAAAAGCGGGGAACTGGTTCCCGCTGACTGCAAAATTCTATGGGGAAATGCCAGTGCAAATGAATCCATCATCACCGGTGAAAGCATACCGGTAGAAAAAAAGCCTAAGGATTTATTGATCGGCGGCAGTATACTTGCAGACGGAACAGTAAAAGCCCAGGTTACAGCGGCCGCCGGTGATTCGGCCCTGGCTAACATTGTAAACTTAGTAAAACAGGCCCAGGGTGAAAAGCCCCCGGTACAACAAATGGCAGACCGGATCAGCGCTATATTCGTCCCTGCCGTGATCGGAATCGCCCTACTAACTTTTATTATCAATTATTTTATACTGAACGATTTCACCGCTTCTTTAATGCGCAGCATCGCGGTATTGGTTATCTCCTGTCCCTGTGCTTTAGGATTGGCCACCCCGGCAGCAGTAGCCGTAGGGTTGGGACGGGCAGCAAGAAAGGGTATACTCTTCCGAAATGCTAAAAGCCTGGAACTGTTTAAAGATATACAGCAGGTAGTGTTTGATAAAACCGGTACGCTTACTACCGGGGACCTGACAATTGATAACTATACAATTATCAATAAAGATATAACGGAAGATGAGTTTAAACGTATCGTGTTTTCGCTCGAAAAATATTCCAATCATCCTATTGCTAAAAGTATAACCGCCGCCTGGAAAACAAAAAATGATATCCGCTGGGATAAAATAGAAGAGATCAAAGGCCGGGGAATCAAAGCCATAAGCCGGGATGGAGAAGAATACCAGGCAACTTCATATAAAACAGCAGCACAATTTACCGCCGATAATATCCACAATGTATATATTATCAAAAATAATGAGCTTGCCGGGTGGATAGATGTAAAAGACGATATCCGCCCGGAAGCCCGGGACGTTATCAGGTACCTGCATAAAAAAGGCATCACGACTTACCTGTTAAGCGGCGACAGTAAACTAAAATGTGAGCAATTAGCCGCAGAGCTCGGTATAGATAAAGTTATGGCCGAACAAACTCCCGAACAAAAATTAACGATAATAGAAACGCTTTCAAATCAGGCCCCTACAGCTATGGTGGGAGATGGTATTAATGATGCTCCCGCACTTGCAAAAGCTACAATCGGAATTTCTTTAAGCGATGCTTCGCAAATTGCTATTCAGACAGCCGATGTAGTGCTGATGAATCATGGATTGAAAAATCTCCCCCTATCCTTAGGCCTGGGTAAGCATACTTTCCTGACGATAAAACAAAATTTATTCTGGGCTTTTTGTTATAACGTAGTGGCCATCCCCATAGCAGCCGCAGGTTTTCTTAATCCTATGTTTGGCGCATTGGCCATGGGACTCAGTGATGTGGTACTGGCTATTAACTCGGGGAGATTATTTGTGAAGAAGGTGGTATAAAGATATGAAAATGCGGCCGGCGGCGGTCCGGTATTAGCCGGTTGCTTTCCTCTTTTCATTTTATTTATTTCCTGTTATTGGGCTTCTTGGCGCTTTAACGGATATTTGCCTTTTACGATCCGCTTTGGCAGATATACATTCCATATTACGATCCAACTGGGGCTATACAACTTTCCGGCCAATGCAGGAAAGCATTATACGATCCGTATTAAACGGCAAAGATACCTTAGCGATAATGCCTACCGGCGGGGGTAAATCCATCTGCTTCCAGGTGCCAGCCCTGGCTTCAACAGGACTATGCCTGGTTATTACACCCTTAATTGCACTGATGAAGGACCAGGTACAAAACCTGAAGGAAAAAGGGATACTGGCGCTTAGCATTCATTCGGGAATGTCGTTTTCCGATGTAAAAAAAACCTTAAACAACGCTTTATACGGCAATTATAAATTCCTGTATATATCTCCCGAGCGCCTGGAGACCGACCTTTTTAAAGAATACCTGCCTTCCTTACCTCTTAACCTGATTGCTGTTGATGAAGCTCATTGTATCTCACAATGGGGTTATGATTTTCGTCCGGCTTACCTGACCATTGCAGCCATACGGGAAGAAAAACCGGGGATACCCGTGCTGGCGCTTACCGCATCGGCAACGAAAACGGTACAGGAAGATATTTGTGATAAGCTGCTATTTAAAGAAAAAGAAATATACCAGCAGTCTTACGAAAGACCCAACCTCTCCTACAGTGTTTTTGATACCGATGTAAAGCTGAATAAACTGCTTCAGATCATTCAAAACGTACCTGGCAGCGGCATTGTATATTGCCGCAGCCGTAAACGAACCCGGGAAATAGCCGAAATACTGCAACAACATCACATCAGCGCCGATTATTATCATGCCGGCTTATCGCACGATGACCGGAACGAAAAGCAGGAGAGCTGGCTGAAGAACCATACCCGCATTATGGTATGCACCAATGCTTTTGGTATGGGTATAGATAAGCCGGACGTAAGAACCGTAGTACATACCGATATGCCGGACTGCCTGGAAAGCTACTACCAGGAAGCAGGCAGGGCAGGCAGGGACGGAAAGAAATCGTATGCCGTATTATTATACAACAGGCAGAATATCGAAGATCTGCAAAAACAGCCCGACATCCGCTTCCCTTCTTTTGAAGAAATTAAACACGTTTACCAGTGTCTTGTCAATTACCTGCAGTTACCCGCCGGTTCGGGAAAAGACGTTTATTTTGATTTTGACCTGGAGGAGTTTACCCGGCTTTTTAAGCTCAATATAGTATCAGCTACCCATGCCATCAAAGCGCTGGAGCAGGAAGGAATCCTTGAATACAATGAACAGGTTTTTATTCCGTCAACCGTAGTTTTCTGCAGCAGTAAGGAAGTGCTTCAGCAAACAGAAAAAAACTCACCTGCTTTAACTCCCTGTATCAAATACCTGCTCCGCTCTTACGGGGGTATTCTTGATATTGCCGTTCCCATCAGCGAAAAACAAATTGCAAAAGGATTAAAAAAGGACCATGGGGAAATAAGCAATATGCTGTTACAGCTTCAATCTATGGGTCTTATCCGTTATGAACCCCAGAAAGACAAGCCCCGGCTCCGCTTTCTAAGTCACAGGGTAATAGCCGACAACCTGGTGATCAATACGGCTAACTATAAAAAAAGAAAGTCCGTCTTAATACAGCAAACCGAAGCTATCATTCAATACGCATCTGACAGACAAAGATGCCGGGCCCAAATGATAGCCAACTACTTTAACGATCATGCCGCAGCGCCCTGCGGAACATGCGACAATTGTATCAGCCGTAAAAAAACGAAACTTTCCGCCGATGATTATGCTATGATACAGGCAGACCTCAATCATGCGCTTAGCAACGGACCGTTAACCGTCAATGAGCTGATGCAGCAGCTCCGGATCAGGGATGAAGAAAAAATATGGAAAATCATCGAGCATTTCCTTGCTGAAAATTACCTGGAAATGGCGAATGAAAAATACAGCGGAAAAGTAAGCATAAAAAAAAAGGGCCAGGATAGAAATCCAGCCCGTTTTTAAAATCCAATATCCTATGAAAAACCAAGTCAAAGATAGTGATGATATTTATTCAAACAATGCCCTTTTAGTGGTATTTATTTAATATTTTCTACTAATTACTCATTATACTTTTAACAAAAAAATGAAAATGATTTCATTTTTTAAATGAAGATTTTTTAAAGTGTTCAGAACCAACTTGTTCGCTTTTTAGAACTGCTCCTTCCTCCCAATCCTAAGGCGCCTAACAGGCTCCGGGTAATAATAGAAGCAGCCGTTCTCTGTACCTGCCTTGATACGGGGTTGTCCAATACTTTTTCAATAACGGAAGGCTCGGGCTTTGAAGAAGATTTGGCTTTTTCAACAGATTTTTTTTCCGCTTCCGCCAACTTAGCGGATAAGATTTCGTATGCACTCTCATTATCAACAGATTGGGCATATTTTTTCACTAACTTTGATTGTGCGGTAAGCATATTGATCTCTGTGTCAGTTAACACATCCATCCGCGATTGCGGGGAGGTAAGTAACACATGCACCAAAGGTGTAGGTATCCCTTTTTCATTAAGCATGGTGACCAGCGCCTCGCCTATGCCGAGCTCTGTGATCAGGTCATTTACCTTGTAATAATTGGTTTCGGGATAATTCTCCGCCGCCTGTTTAATCGTTTTCCGGTCTGCAGCAGTAAAAGCCCGCAAAGCATGTTGCACTTTCAAACCTAACTGGCTCAAAACCGAAGCGGGAACATCCTGCGGATTTTGTGTACAGAAAAATATACCCACTCCTTTGGACCGTATAAGCTTTATTATTGTTTCTATCTGCTGAAGCAGCGCTGACGTGGCTTCCTGGAAAACCAAATGGGCTTCATCAATAAATAATACGAGCTTGGGCTTATCCAGATCACCGGCCTCGGGCAACACTGCGTATAACTCGGCAAGCAGCTGAAGCATAAAAGTGGAGAACAGCTTAGGACGATTCTGCATATCCGTTACGCGAAGAATATTAATCACACCCCGTCCGTCATCACTGATACGCATCAAATCTTCCACCTCGAATGAAGGCTCTCCAAAAAATATATCCGCACCCTGCTGCTGAAGCTCTATAATCTTACGTAATACTGTTCCGGTGCTGGTAGTAGATATTTTACCATACGCTTTCTCAATATCCGCTTTCCCTTCATCACTGATATATTGCAGCATCTTAATAAAATCCTTCAGATCAAGAAGAGGGATCCGGTGATCATCACAATATTTAAAGATGAGCGCCACAAGTCCCTGCTGGGTATCATTCAGTCCTAATATTTTTGAAATTAAAATAGGCCCAAACTCACTAACTGTTGCACGCAAACGAACGCCTTTTTCGTCACTCAGGCTCATCAGTTCAACCGGAAAGGAAGCAGGAACATATTCCAACCCCATTTTACCATACCGCTCTTTAATTTTATCGTTAGCCATGCCCGGTTCCGCAATACCACTTAAATCGCCTTTAATATCCATCACCATTACGGGTACACTGGCGTTGCTTAAACCCTCGGCTATAACCTGCAGGGTTTTGGTTTTCCCGGTTCCCGTAGCCCCGGCTATTAAACCGTGCCTGTTCATTGTCTTTAAAGGTAAATGAACAAGCGCTTCGCTCAGCACCTCACCATTAAGTATAGCCGCACCCATTGTAAAGCTCTCCCCTTTAAAGGTATACCCCGAATTAACAGATTGTATAAACAAGTTCTTATCAGACATGGTTAATAATTTTACGGAAAGTTAACGGATTAATATCACCGGATGATTATCTTTTCATATATCTTCCTCTCTTTCCAGCATTAATATGGCACTTTGCGGAACAATAAAATATTTCTCATTTTCATACATCACCTCTGTTGCCCCGCTCAGTAAAAATATTGCCAGATCGCCTTCTTTCGCCTGCAGGGGAATATACTTCACCTGCTCTTCCTCTGTTTTCCAGGGCTCGTTTTCAACAGGTAACGGTATAGCATACCCTGGCCCGTGTTTTATTACATAACCCTGCTGTACTTTTTCCTTTTCCTGCACTCCGGGCGGGAGATATAAACCACTGGCCGTTTTTTGATTGGATTCCAGCGGCTTTATTAAAAGCCTGTCTCCTATTACAATCAGCTTTTTAAACTTGTTTTCCGGCGTCAATCGCATGCCCATTATTTTTAACTGCAAAAATAAAGATTCGTATATTTCTCTTGAATATTAATGTTTTTTATCAGACAAAAGGAACTCCTATGATCCGCCGACGGCAGATTATCCCTCCTTTGTGTAATTTGCACATGAAAAATTTCATGTACGTTTAATAGCTTTAACAAAAGTTTATTCACATTTTATTATAAAGCGAAAAAGATTTAT
Source organism: Chitinophagaceae bacterium (assembly GCA_023957155.1). Classification (GTDB taxonomy): domain Bacteria; phylum Bacteroidota; class Bacteroidia; order Chitinophagales; family Chitinophagaceae; genus Agriterribacter. Next base: position 226,420 of record JAMLHK010000001.1, read on the forward strand.
ATTTATTTGTTACTAAATGTTTGAATTATGGAAGCACAAAAGCACAAAATTCTACTATGTGAAGATGATCAGAACCTTGGACTGGTATTGAAAAACTATCTTGAGCTTAACGACTACGATGTAACCTTAGAGAGAGATGGTCGTCTTGGCCTGGCTGCCTTCCAACGTGAAAAATTTGAGCTTTGCCTGCTGGATGTTATGATGCCGAATATGGACGGGTTTAAGCTGGCCGAAGAGATCCGGGATATTAACCCGGATGTACCCCTGTTTTTTATTTCCGCCAAAACGATGAAGGACGATATTATACAGGGATATAAGTTAGGCGCCGATGACTATATTACCAAGCCGTTTGACAGCGAAGTATTACTCCTGAAAATTAAAGCCATCCTTAAAAGAAATGAAGACCTGAACAAGGATGCTGCTAATGTAGAATACGACCTGGGCAGTTATCATTTTAATCCCAAGCTACGTGAGCTGACCATTGGAGGAAAAACACAAACATTATCGCCCAAAGAAAATGAATTGCTGAAAATGCTGGCAGAATATAAAAACGATCTGCTGCCGAGGGAAATAGCATTAAAACGAATATGGGGGAGCGATACGTATTTCAATGGAAGAAGCATGGACGTGTATATTGCCAAGCTCAGAAAATATCTTAAAGAGGATACCCATATTGAAATAGTAAATATACATGGCAATGGTTTCCGGCTGGTGGTAAACGAATAAGAAGATGCGTCCGGCATAAGCCCTGATCTGACACAAAAGCGCCGGGAAAAAGAATAACAGGCAGGTAATCATTGCTATCCGGTAAACGAAATAACCGGCAACCGGGCCTGTGTACCCAATCATCTGTGCAGGCATTTTTTACCGCCTTTCTCGAATGGCTATGCCCGGTTCGATACACCAGTTTGTATGAACCCATATATAAAAAAAGCATTTGCCTGTCTGGCCTTTATTACCGTATCGGTATCTCCGGGGCTGTATGTTGTGGGACAAAAAGTGGTACCGGACGAACCCGCAAAGCTGATCACACAGTTCGGGTTTCACCAGTTCAGTGGCGGAGTGCTGATTATCCAGGCCCGGGTTAACGAGTATCCCGATACGTTAAACTTCATCCTGGACACGGGAAGCGGCGGTATTTCCCTGGATTCAACAACGGTTGAATATTTATCTATTCCAACAACTCCTTCCGACAGAACCATCCGGGGTATAGCCGGCATACGTAAAGTGAATTTTTTATATAACGCTTCTCTTCACCTCCCGGGTCTTTCAGTAGACCGTCTTAACTTTCACGTCAATGATTATGAAATACTTTCCAGTGTATATGGTGTTAAAATTGACGGAATTATAGGGTATAGCTTTTTTAGCCGATATATTGTTCACTTCGATTATGACCGGTTAATGCTATCGGTATATTCGCAGGGTGATTTCAAATACCCGCGTGGTGGTTACACATTAAACCCGATCCTCACTACCATTCCTGTCATATCGTCTGTTTTCAGGGACAACCGGAAACTAAATTCAAGATTCTATTTTGATTCCGGGGCCGGACTGTGTTTCCTGCTTTCAGACGGTTTTACTAAAGACAGCATGGTGCTAAAGCCAAAGAAAAAACCGTTTCTTACACAGGCAGAGGGACTGGGAGGTAAGATGGATATGCGCTTAACCACGGTAAAGGAAGTGCGGATCGGGCCTTTCCGTTTTCGTAACGTGCCAACTTATATCTTTGACGATGTATATAATGTTACCTCCTACCCCTACCTGTCCGGACTGATCGGCAACGATCTGCTAAGACGCTTTAATGTAACCCTTAATTATGCCCGGGGTGAGATTCACCTGATTCCCAATTCACATTACCACTCTGCTTTCGATTATGCATACACGGGTTTAGGCATCTACGTTATTGATGGCAGCATACAGGTGGAAGATGTTATACCCGGCTCTCCCGGCGAAAAAGCCGGGTTTAAATCCGGCGATATCCTGGTGAGCGTGGGCAATAACTTTTCCAATAACATCCAGGCCTATAAGAATCTGCTGCAGACGCCCGGCAAAAAAATCAGGATCATTATACGGCGTAATGACAGCCTGTTAGAGCTTGTACTGAAACCTTCCAGTATTCTGTGATTTAAGCCTGTTTTCGGCAGATTCCACCTAATTTTGCAATCCTTTATAAGTTACAGGTACGATATATTATGATACAATTTGAACAGTTTGTTCTTCAAAACGGGTTAAGGGTTGTGGTTCATGAAGATCATTCCACACCCATGGCTGTAGTTAACGTCATGTATGATGTAGGCGCAAGGGATGAGGACCCCGCAAAAACAGGATTTGCCCATTTATTTGAACACCTGATGTTCGGTGGTTCGGTTCATATACCGTCTTATGATGAACCTTTGCAGCGTGCAGGCGGAGAGAATAATGCCTATACGACCAATGATCTTACTAATTATTACTGCCAGCTGCCGGCAGAAAATATCGAAACTGCTTTTTGGTTAGAAAGTGACAGAATGTTAAGCTTAGCCTTTGGCGAAAAGAGTCTTGAAACGCAGCGTAAAGTGGTCAGCGAAGAATTTAAGGAGCATTACCTGAATAAGCCGTATGGAGATGCCTGGCATAAGTTACGCAAGCTTGCCTATACCCAACATCCCTATAGCTGGATGACCATTGGTGCAGAACTCAGTCATATTGAAAATGCAACGCTGGAAGATGTAAAGCATTTTTTCTTTAAGCATTACTGTCCCATAAACGCTATTCTTACCGTAGCGGGTCATGTTACCACCGATCAGGTAAAGGAACTTGCTGAAAAATGGTTTGGCGATATCCCTTCAGGGAAGAAGTACATCCGTAATCTTCCCCAGGAGCCCCGGCAGACTGCTCCCCGAAGGATGGAAGTTCATGCCGGCGTACCCGTAGACGCATTGTATACCTGCTGGCATATCTGCTCACGGACCGACAGCAGGTACCATGCAACCGACCTGCTTACGGAAGTATTAAGCGGTGGGGCATCTTCCCGGCTGTTTCAATCTCTCGTAAAAGAAAAACAACTCTTCAGTAATATCAGCTGCTATCATTTCGGAAGTATAGACCCCGGACTGGTTACCATTGAAGGCAAGTTAGTGAAAGGCGTAAAAATAGAAGATGCCGAAGCTGCAGTGGAAACGGAGATCCAAAAAATAAAAGATACGGTTATTGAAGAGAAGGAGCTGCAGAAAGTAAAGAACAAAACAGAGAGCCTGATCACGTTTGAAGATATGAGCCTGATGAACCGGGCAGGAAGTCTTTCTTTTTATACTTTACTCGGTAACGCCAACCTGATCAATGATGAATTAGCCAGATACCAGCAGGTTTCAGCAGCCGAAATACAGCAGGAAGCCCATACCATTTTTAATCCCGATAACAGCACTACGCTGTATTATTTAAGTAACCAGCAATAAAGCAAGTACGGATAACATGCCTAACAGACAATTGCCCCCGGAAACTAAAGATGCCATAGCCTATACACTTGAACTAAAGCCCTTCCGGAAGTTTATTTTAGACAACGGGGTGGCGGTATATGCAATAGATGCAGGTGCGGAAGAGGTTGTTCAATTAGAGCTGGTTTTTAAAGCCGGTAACTGGTACGAGCCCGCGAACCTTGTGGCTTCTGCCACCAATTACCTTCTCAAAAACGGCACCTCACAAAAAAATGCATTCCATATCAATGAACATTTTGAATATTACGGATCTTATCTTAACCGTGCGTGTTATAATGAAACTGCCGCCCTTAGCTTACACAGCTTAACGAAACATCTCCGCCAGTTGTTACCCGTTATACAGGAGCTGATCTCCGACTCGGTTATGCCTGAAGCAGAATTAGATATTTACAGGCAAAACATGAAGCAAAAGCTTGTGGTAAATCTCAGGAAATGCGATTTTGTAGCCAACCGGTTAATTGATGAATATGTGTTCGGGATTGATCATCCTTATGGCAAATACAGCTCTACGATAGCTTACGATGCATTGCAGCCCGAGCAGCTCCGCCGTTTTTTTGACCGGTATTATGTAAACGGGCACTGCTGCATCTTTGTAGCGGGAAGATTACCGGCTGATATAGAACCTTTGCTGAATAAAACTTTCGGGAGCTTACCGCTAAATCAAATACCGATACCGGATGTAACACATCCTGTTGAAGCAGCCACGGAGAAAAAATACCGGATCATCAATGATCCCAAAGGCATCCAGGGTGCTATACGCATGGCCCGCCCTTTCCCGGGCATACACCATCCCGATTTCACCAGGGTGCAGGTGCTTAATATGCTCTTCGGCGGTTATTTCGGCTCCAGGCTGATGAGCAATATCCGGGAAGATAAAGGATATACCTACGGCATTCAGAGCTATATCCAGAATCATCTGCACGAAACCGCCTGGATGATCAGCACGGAAGCCGGCACAGCAGTTTGCGAGGCTACTATAGAAGAAGTATATAAGGAAATGCAGATACTGCGGGAAAAACAAGTAGAGGAGGGAGAGCTGCTGCTGGTAAAGAACTACATCATCGGCACAATCCTGGGCGACCTGGATGGTCCTTTTCATATCCTTGGGCGATGGAAAAACATCATTCTCAATCAACTCGGGGAAGACTACTTTTATAAGTCAATAACGGATATCAAAAGTATAACGGTCAAAGAAGTACGGGAATTAGCTAATCAATACCTGCAACCGGAAGCATTTTATGAATTAGTGGTGGTGTAAAGGAGAAGCCGCCTCAAAAGTGAGACGGCTCTGATATGAAGTCTTTTAATCAGCCATTAGTTGATTAAAAGACTTCATAAATACTATAGTGAAATAATGAATTCTCCGTTCCCGAAATTTCCCTGGTCAACACTCCATTTAAGGTCCAGTGTAATCGTATTATTACAGGCATCTACGGTGCCAGAACCTTCTACTGCGAGGTTAGTATATCCCCAAATAGTAGGTTCTACTACCTGTTTTTCTACAGTAGCCGTAAACGCTTTAAAATTAATTTTGATCAGGAAACTCGAAGCCGGATTCTCATTCAGCCCGGAAAGTTTAAGTATATCATCACCTTCCTGTGTTATGGTAGCTTCATAATCCCCTTCGTAGAAAAAGGGATCCTCTATTGCCACATCGTCCACAAAATTTTCAAGCGCTAACGGACAAACCGCGTTGAAAACAATATTTGTCTTCGAGTCGGGCCAATTATTAACATCGGAAGAAACGGTATTGGGAGAGCTACCTTTCGCAGGATCCTTCTTACTCGGCAAGGTAACAAATCCAGGTATTACGGTACCATCTTTCAGTGTAAAGTCTGTCCGTAACTCAAATTTATAACCCGGAACGATATCTTCTATGTTAATATTGAACAAAGCCGCCAGATCAGCACCGGTGATATCAATAGCTGCTGAGGGAAAAGTAGTTATTCCCGTTTTAAATTTCCTGATATCCTTATAGTTATTATTCATCACTATACTGATATCTGCCGACTGGGGAATGGTTTTCTGGTCTTCCGGAAAATAAAGCCCCAGGGTAAACCTGCTCTTAAAATCCTCTGGCTGCTGTATAACCAGATCAGCATCCGCATCCATAGTGAATTTTGGCACCGGTGCCACATCCATCACGGGGAAATTCGGGATCTTATCCGGTCCATATTCTTTTTTACAACCGGTAAAAAGCATCAATGACAGCGTAAAAGCCATTAGTGCCGTTATTTTAGATATATGTTTCATTTTATTTTGATCTTTATTTTTTATAATAGACTTTACCGCTCTTAATTCATCCAGAACACTTTAAAACTTGCTAAGTTTTCTTTCTGTGCCGGAGCTTTTCTATTCAATTCCAGTTCGCGCTCACTCCAGGGTAAAGATACCGGGTACGACCTGCTGGTAATTACAGGTATAAGTGGTGCATTGTCTAACTCAACATTTCCGTTAACCGGGGGCTGAAAATTGCCATCGGGCGCCATTTCCTGATTGTTAGAATCAAAAATTACCGGATATTTTGTTCTCCTGTAATCATTATAGCAATCCACCGAATTACCGCCAAAGTTGGATATCCATTTTTGTGTCATGATGATTTCCATTTGCTTATCGGCACTACTATTTTCAAATAGTGTTACGACTGCATTGATGAAATTATTCGCCGCACTGGTGCCGGCAAGCTTAGGTACGGTTTGATTAACCGTTCCCGCTTTTGCTACCACGTAATCCACCTGCTCTATGGCAGCATTCAATGCTTCCTCTAATTTATCTTTTGCGACTGCGGCCCCACCGGCCACCACCCCGGATTGGATCAGCTCGGCTTCAATAAATAAGCGGTCTGCATACGTAAGCATTCTAAAAGGAGCTGCCCCGGTACCACTGGCAGCGGTTACACCGTCTCCTCCGCTACCTTTTCCGTCATCATACCGCCCGGCTGCAGGATAAATGCCCATCACCGTGGTAGATTTGTCATGCGATTTATCCCTGTTAACGCCTACGGAACCAAACACGATACTGCAAAAACCGCCATCGCGATATTCTATCTGATTACCTTCAACATTTGGCTCATCCGCCTGCAACTGGTTAAAAAAGTAATAGGGAACCCGGGGGTCTTCAATGCCGGAGAATACATTGAAATCTTTTGCCATCCCATTAACATTTTTCATATTGTACCCCTTCATGATTTCATAAAACCAAGGGCTTATATTAATAGACCGCTGTGTTGCATAATAATCCGCAAAAAACGGGCTTCTCTCGTTCGGCGAAGAGGAAGTACCATAAGGAAAAACAAGGGATTCATCAGTCGCACCAATCAGATTATTTTCAGACAGTAATCCATTTACCGGGCCGGAAACATCCTGCACTAACCTTACCTGGTTATACAGTTTTAACTTGATGGTATTGGCCGCTTTGATCCAAGAATCTACATCCCCACCATAGATCAGGTCATCAGAACCTGGACTACTGGTATTCTCAGCTGCGGTATTATTTAAGTCGGCAATACCTTCATCTATTAATACGAATAGCTGCGGATAAATATCCTTTCCCAGATCAAATGCCGGAGCCGCAAAACCTGCACCTCCCTGGTAGTCGTTAGATTCAGAAAAAGGCACATCACCAAAGATGTCTACAAGCTGGCTGTAGGCATAAGCCTTAAGAATTTTTGCTATGCCACTGTAGATCGCATTTTCCGATTCTTCGGCCTTTTTAATAATCTCTTCGCAATTGCGGATCGCATCAGTGTAAATATGGGTCCACGCCGTATTTACATCCTTTCCTTCCGTACCATACTTGTCAGGGTATTCCCGCATAGTGATCTGGTGGGTATAAACGGAAAGTATGTAACTGAATCCTTCAGAACCATTTTCACCAAACCCAAGATAATCAGCAAGCGATTTTTGAACACTGGGCAATAACTTGGACTCTGCCATTTCTGTCGGATCATTAGGATCTCTGTTGACGTCAAGATACCCTTTTGTACATGACATAGAAAACAACAGGATAACAGGTAATATATATTTTAAGTATTTCATATTCCTAAGTATTTTAAATTCAAAAGGATTAGAAAGTAATTTTTAGGTTAATTCCCAATCTTCTGGTGGTTGGCGCTGTTGAAAATTCAAAACCCTGAATTGAATTTGAATAGGTGCTGACTTCAGGATCAAAGTTGGATGACCGTGGAACGTAGGGAGCAAAATGCCACAGGTTTCTTCCGGAGAAACTTAATGTAGCACCACCAATGGGAAGCCTGGTAAAGAGGCGTTTAGGTAAATTGTACCCTACAGTAAGCTCTCTGAAATGATAAACGGTGGCATCATAAATAGACCATTCATCCTGCCCGTTAATGGCAAAAGTACCGGCGGTACCACCACCGGAAAAGAACAGATCATTCGTGCTCAGTCGCGTAACATTCCTTATAGGCTGTCCTTTATCATCCAATAAAGGAACTAGATCATCAGGATCGCCATATACTCCGGGTATGATCCAGGAGGTTTCCCTTTCTTCCGTATCTTTTAATACACCACGTCCCAACATTGAATTAAGTGTAACAGAATACAGGTCTCCACCTTTGGTTATATCAAATACGGCATTTAAAAAGAACCCTTTATAAGTTATAGTATTGATCAAGCCAACTTTAAAATCAGGGTTGGGATTGCCAATCATTGCCGGGCTTTTGGCATTGAGTACCATCCCGGTACTCGGATCAATCAATAAATTGCCGTCTTTATCTCTCGCGCTTACCGATCCCCTGATATATCCATAAGGTAAGCCGGGTTCGAAATAGGGACCAACGTCTGTGAATACACCACCGCGCGACATCCTTTCAAGTGAATCCAACAAGCTTACCACTTCCGTCTTTATTTTGGTAAAAGTACCCCTGACCTCCCAATTAAAATTCCTGTTGCTAATGGGCGAACCATGTATTTCTACTTCCCACCCTTTATTGGATATTACACCTGCATTAACAACAGCACCTTCATAACCGGTAGATGCAGGCACATCAATTTCCACAATCTGGCTGGTAGAACGCTTATCGAAAGCCGTTACATCAAATCCCAGTCTTCTCTTAAAAAATTCGAGATTAATTCCCAATTCATACTCTGAAGTAAATTCGGGTTTAAGAAAGGCATTGGCAGCGGTAGTCGAAGCTCCGCCGACAGCCTGTCCCAAAAACGGATCTGTAACTTCGTATGTATCCACCAAAAGATAAGGGTCGGCGTCTCTCCCCACTTTAGCCCAGGCTGCACGGATCTTTCCGTAGGAGAACTTATCACCCTGAATATTGAAAGCATCGGAAAAGATAAAAGAAGCAGATGCAGAAGGGTAAAAATAGCTCCGGTTTTCCTTCGGAAGGGTAGAAGACCAGTCGTTTCTTCCGGTAACATTCAAAAATAAATAATTCCGGTATCCCAGGGTAACATCTGCAAAAGCTCCCCAAAGTCTTCTGATAGAAGATTCTGACTTTTTAATGGTTTTATCTTTGGTGTTTGCCAAGGTAAATATACCGGGAGCAATTATCTCGTTACCTTTTACTTCGGATTCTTTACTTGTTCTTTGGTATACCGTTTGCCCCACAATGGTTTTAAGGGTAAAGTCTTCATTCTTTAGTTTAGGAGTAAGTGTCAGTAAAAAGTTGGACTCGATGGTTTGTATCCGGTAATTTCCTTCAATTATCTGTCCTACATTTTCCGCAGCACGGGATCCTATATCCGTAATTTCAAGACGGTTGGCATTATAAGTATTGGTACCTATCTGGTAAGATGCGTTTAACCATTTAGTAATATCATACTCTAAAGACAATCCTGCCACATACCTGTCAGTATTGGTTGTAATAACATTGTGCTCATTTGCCCATCTCGGGTTATCATACTGGTCTTTACTGGTGGATACGGGAGCCCCATTTGCATCCTCATAAGGCAGGTTCAAGTCCCAGTTCCGGGCTAAAAATAAAGAACGCGCAAACGAAGAAGATACTCCGTCAATCTGGTTTTCACCAAACATGCCCCCTTTTTGACCTGTATTACTGTAGCTAAAGTTGCCCCGTAGGGTAAGCCCGTTATCCAATCGGGAAACACCGCCTAATGCAATATTGTTTCTTTTGAAATTAGACTTAGGAACATAGCCGCCGTGCTGCAGAGTGCTTGCCGTAGCGCTGAGGGATGATTTTTCATCTCCACCACTAACGGATACCGAGTTTTCGGTAACTATTCCCGTCTCAAAAAGATCCTTCACATTATTGGGGTAGGCCCTGTAGGGTACTTTCGGACCAAACTGATCTGGAAAAGCTTTTAAATAATCAGGCCATGTGGGAATTGAATCTAATGTTCCAAACTTTGGCCCCCATGATCCGTTTGCAGCCGAATACGTAAAAGCAGAACCAGCCCCATAACTATTTTGATATTCAGGAAGATTGGCCACATTCTCAAACGACACGGAGCTGCTGTAAGTAACTTCCGTTCCCTTTTTCGATCTTCCGGCAGAACCGGATTTTGTTTTAATGATCAAAACCCCGTTAGAAGCCCTTGAACCATATAATGCGGCAGCTGAAGAACCTTTCAATACAGACATAGAAGCGATGTCATTAGGATCCAGGGAGGATAGCCCGTTCTGATAGGCACCACCGCCTTCCAACTGCTTCGATGTATTAAACTGGGAATTATCATAAGATATACCATCAACAATGACCAGCGGCTCATTACTTCCGAAGAAAGAAGTATATCCGCGAATATTGATGCGCGTGGCTGCACCGGGTGTGCCTTCTCCCTGACGGATATCAACACCAGCAACCTTACCCTGCAACCCTTTTAACATGTCCGGTTCGGAGTTTTGCACCAGCGTACCCGGCTCAACCTTTGTTACGGAATAACCCAGCGCTTTTTCCGTCCTGGTGATACCCAAAGCGGTAACTACTACTTCCTCCAGGTTAGTTGCAGCGGCTAAGCTGACGGATAAAACATTCTGGTTACCTACCTGAACCTCCTGCTCTTTAAACCCGGAAGCACTTATGATGAGTATGGCACCCGGGGCTACTGTAATACTAAAGTTCCCGTCCTCGTTGGCAGCCACCCCGGTTGAGCTTCCTTTTACGGCTATCGTAGCATAAGGAACAGGGTCACCGGTTTGATCAACTACACGTCCGGTTACGGTTTTTGTTTGTGACCATGCAAATACCGAATAGAGTATCAGCACTGTCAGCAGTGATGAAATTTTTCTCATGTTGTCAAGTTTAATAGGCAAAGGTACTGAGATTTGAGAAATACCAATTTTTTGTGAAATTTTAAAAAATTGGGTATTTATTCACACTTTAGACAATTTAGCTCCTTTTTTTGCTGCATATTTTACAAAATTTTCTAACCCCGGATAGATGAAATCCTTCTCTTTTACGATTTTGCCCGGTTAAATATGGGAAGAACGAAATCAACTACACCCCTTTATCTTTTCCCCCGGTGTAACTTGGACAACAATACCGGCAATAATACCAGATTGGTTACTGTAGCGGAAAGAAGGGTTAATGAAGTGAGCCATCCAAGTGCCTTGGTGCCTCCGAACCCGCTGATTATGAATATACTAAACCCGGCTATTAATACTAAGGAAGTATAGATAATGCTGATACCCGTATGATGGATCGTCTGGAGTACCGTAGTTTCAACCCTGTTGTTGTTGGCAGGTAGTTCCTGCCGGTAATTTACCAGGAAACGGATGGTTACATCAATAGCTATACCCAGGGCAATGCCGAAGATCAAAACGGTAGACGGCTTAAGCGGAACACCCACCCATCCCATAATTCCGGCAGTAAGCATCAACGGTATGATATTGGGAATCAGGGAGCAGATCAATATTCTTACCGATCTGAAAAGATAAAGCATACACAACGCAATCAGTAAAAATGCCCACATAATACTTTCCTTTAAACCGCTTATGATAAAACGGCTCCCCTCTAAAAAAGTAATGCTGGTACCGGTATATTGCACATGAAATTTAGTGGAGTCAAAAAGCTCATCAGACCGTCCTTTGATATCCGCCAGGAGAACAGGCAGCCGTTTACTTCCCACATCAGCCATATTAACGCTGACACGGGCTTTTTGCCTGGCCGTATCCATGAAAGCATTCATCAGCTGTTGAAACGAATTATTTGCGCTTCCCCCTCCTTTTCCCACTCTCAAATAATCCGATATAAAGGCCCCGTCAAATGTATTAGGCATAGTATAATTCAGGCTGTCGCCACCATAAAATCCCTGTTTGGCAAATTTTAACGCTTCAACAAGCGATAAAGGCCGGGCCATTTCAGGCTTTGCGGCAATATATTGTGAAAGCGAGTCAATGCGCTGAAAAATATCCAGCGCCCTCATCCCCGCAAAGCCATGTTTCTTTTTTGTTTCTACAATAATTTCCAGGGGCATGATGCCTTTAAAATGTTGTTCAAAGAATTTCAGGTCCGTATAAATTTTATCGGTCTGAGGAATGTCGTCTACCATGTGCCCGACCGAAACCAGCCGGAACAGTCCGGAAACAGAAAACACAATAACCAAACCGGTTACGATATATATAACCCGGGTATGATTAAATACCCATTTTTCTACAAGAGTAAGCGCATTATCCAGCCACCTCGATTCAAGATATTTTACATGCTTTGATTGAGGCGGAGATAAATAGCTGAGCACAGCGGGAATAGCAGCCAGCGAAATAAAGAAAATAGCCATGATGCTGATACCCGCCACCATACCAAATTCTTTGAGTATGGCGCTCTTGGTTAAGGCAAATACAGCAAACCCGATAGCGGCAGATATATTGCAAAACAAGGTTACAATACCCATCCGGCTCACCATTTCTACTAATGCCTGGTATTTTTCTCCGGTATCCTGCCATGCCGTATGATATTTATTTAAAAAGTAAATGCAATTCGGTATGCCAATAACGACAATCAGCGGAGGGATTAAAGCCGTAAGCAGACTAATACTGTATCCAAACAGGTGCATAATACCCATGCTCCATATAACGCCTGTTATTACTACCCCTAAAGACAACAGGGTAGCGCTTACCGACCTGAAAAATAACATGAGGATCAAAGCCGAAATTAACACCGAGCCTATCAGGAACCAGCGCATTTCATTTTGCACCTTAATTGCCATATTGGTGCGTATAAGCGGAAGCCCGCTAATATGCATATCTATTCCATGCTTTTCACCAAACCGGTAAGTTACAGACTCGATTTGCGCAATCACTTTTTCCCGCGCCTTCGAGCCTAATACATCTTTGTTGATCTGTACCCCTATCAGGTATGCTTGGGTTTCGGGATTATACAACAAGCCCTTGTAAAACGGGAGGGAATAAAAAACAGCAACAGCACTGTTTATCTCGTGCCGGGACAACTGATGCCGGGGAAACACCGGCTTAATATCCAGCTTTTGCGTACTGTCATTTTTGACCAGGTTAACTGCCCCGGCAACACTCAATACCCCCTCCACTTTACTTACCTCTTTTAATGAGGTGCACATCTCCATGTAATCATTAAAAACATTTTCCTCAAATAGCCGGTCTGTTTTACAACCTACAACCAGCATATTTCCATCATCCCCAAACTGTTTTTTAAAATCCAGGTATTGCTGGTACAGCGGGTTATCAACAGGTATGGTTCTCACAAATTCATAGCTGATATGCACCTTCAGTGCATTATACAGCATGAAAGCCGTGCTGACGAAAAGTATAATTAAAAGAGCCAGACGAAAACGCAGGACAAACTTCCCAATCTTTTGCCACATGAGGGTTGCTGTTGATTTTTACAAAAATGCAAAGAAACTTATTTTTTTACGGGGAGCGCCGGTTTTTTTACAATAAACAACCGCCTTCCGGATGATAACCCGTCATGATTTACAGCTTTATATCTTAGCTTTACCTTCCAATCTTATGGTTCATACCACAAAGGGCATCGTTTTACGCACTGTTTCCTATGGTGAAACTTCTGTAATCGTACGCGTGTACACAGAATTGTTCGGACTGCAGTCTTATTTAGTAAATGGCGTACGCTCCGCAAAAAAGTCTGCTGTAAAAAGCAATTTATTTCAGCCGTCCTCCATCCTGGAAATGGAAGTCTATCATAATGAGTTAAAGAATCTTCAACGAATAAAAGAAGTAAAGTGGCATTATATCTATGAGCATATTTTCTTTAATATAACAAAAAATGCCGTAGCGCTTTTCATAACCGAGCTGCTGCAAAAAGTAATCAGGCAACCGGAACATCATGCCGACCTGTATAGTTTTATAGAAGATGCCTGTATGGAGTTAGACAAGGCCGATACTAAAGTGACTGCAGGTTATCCCTTGTTTTTTGCATTGCATCTCACTTCATTTTTCGGATTCAGGCTAAGGGATGACCACGATGCACAAAAAAAGATCTTAGATCTCCGCGAAGGAGAATTTGTAGGCGAGTTACCCGCGCATCCCTGCTACCTCAATGAAAGAGCCAGCGCCAGCATATCACAGCTGCTTAAGCTTATGCACCCCGGCGATTTGCATCAAACTGACTTTTCTTTAAGCGAAAGGCGGGAACTGCTTGAATATATCCTGCAATTCTATGCTTTGCATATCCAGGATTTCGGAACGATGAAAACATTGCCGGTATTACAGGAAGTATTGGCCCGGTAACGCGGATTGGCAGAAGCACCAAACAGCAAATAACACAAACCCTGAAAATATTGAAGGAGAAAATCTGAGATCCGAAGCTGTGGACCCTTCGGGTACCGGCCGAAGACGGAACTTATTATGCGATCTCCCAAACCTCTTTCCCTCTTAACAATTGATCTAAGTCACCCCTGCCTTTCTTTGCTATGGCTTCTTCTATCTGCTTCGACATACTATCTTCATAACAGGCTCTTTCGGTCTCATAAAAAACACCAAACGGACGAGGCAGATGTCCTTCATTGGAAGGATCGTCAAACATCCTCACCAGTACCTGGGCTTTATAAAAATCCTTCTCATCATGTACCCAAAGATCATCTTCCGTTACGCCATTTCCCAGCTCCGCAACAACCGGCTTTAACCCATCCAATCTTATTCCCTTGTTTTTAGCTGCACCAAATACTAACGGCTTCCCCTGTTCCAGGAAAATGGAATATTCGGGCTTGGAGCTTTTTTCGGTAAACATTTCAAAAGCGCCATCATTAAAAATATTGCAGTTCTGATAGATCTCTAAAAAAGAAGCTCCTTTATGCGCATGGCTCCGCGACAACATTTCCTGCAAATGCTTCGGATCACGATCCATACTACGGGCAACAAAAGAAGCATCTGCTCCCATAGCCAGCGCCAGCGGATTAAACGGATGATCAATACTTCCTATGGGTGATGACTTTGTGATTTTTTGCTTTTCGGAAGTAGGTGAATATTGTCCCTTGGTTAACCCGTAAATCTGGTTGTTAAACAGTAATATATTAACATCGAAATTGCGCCGTAATAAATGGATCGTGTGATTGCCGCCAATGCTTAAGGAATCTCCATCCCCGGTAACAATCCAGATACTCAGCTCGGGCCGGGAGGCTTTTAATCCCGAAGCTATGGCAGCAGCTCTTCCGTGAATGGAATGCATACCATAGGTATTTAAGTAATACGGAAAACGCGATGAACAGCCTATGCCTGAAATAACCACAATATTCTCTTTGGGGACGCCTATTCCCGGCATTACTTTTTGCACCTGTGCTAATATGGAATAATCACCACAACCCGGGCACCACCTTACTTCCTGATCGGTGGCAAAATCTTTGGGAGTCAATACGGGCTGGGGAGAAAGGGCTGCTGTACTCATGATTGTTGAAATAACAGCAAAATTAAGGCACTACCATCATAATATGCCCTTAAAGAAGGGCTCATATAACAACATTCTCCTAAAATCGTAAATGAAGGGGAACATACATCTGCAGGAACTCCGGTTTCACCGGGAGATGCTTATCCGCTATTTTTACTATTGGGCATTACCGCCAAAAACCTTTTTTAGCAGGTCGGTTACTCTCGCAGCAGGATCCTTCCTGATCTTATTCTCCTCCTGGCCTACCTCATAAAAGATTCCCGCAAGCGACTTTTCCGTTACATAGGAAACCAGGTCGGTATTTACCGGGTTGGCCGCAAATTTATTATAAGCGGTAAACACATCATTCCAGTATTTGGTAGCATCCACTTTGGACAATGCCTTTTCAATAACCGGGCGAAAAGCATTGGTGAGCGGAACGGTGGTTTTATCTTTAAAATAATTGGTGGCAGCATAATCCCCTCCCTTTAAAATACCAAGGGCATCGGTTATGGTCATCGTTTTTATGGCATCTACAAAAATGGGTGTGGCAGACCGGGCAGCATCTTCAGCAGCCCTGTTCATAGAAAGAATGGCTTTATCCACTAATCCTCCCAGCCCTATATTTCTTAACGTGCTTTCCACCTTTTTCGCTTCTTCCGGCATCAGTATCTTAACCGCTGCATTACTAAAAAAACCATCTGCCGAAGCCAGTCTGCCTGTACCGTTTTGCGCCCCCATACGCAGGGCTTCCTTTAAACCAGCGGCAATTTCCGTAGAAGACAGTCCGTTTGATCCGGTATTCATGCTATTCAACACCTGCTGGGTAGTTTCGCAGCCGGTAATAAAAAGAAACAAAGCAATGGTCAGCCCTATTTTCATACCTGAGGATATTTATATATTTTTCAATGAATCAAAATTACCCTTTGTAAAGAGATAAGCCAAGTCCAATTTGATGATTGTTCCATTATTTTCTCTATTGTTAAAGGATTTCTAAAGCGGTTCCATTATATTTGTCCTTCACCCAAGGTATAATACGTACATGTTCAATTTAATTTTATTTGGTCCTCCCGGAAGCGGCAAGGGTACACAATCTGAAAAACTAATTGCCCAATACGGCTTAAAACACCTTTCCACCGGCGATCTGTTACGAAGTGAAATTACGGCGCAAACACCGTTGGGACTGGAGGCAAAGAGTTTTATGGACAAAGGTCAGCTGGTTCCCGATGAGGTGGTTATCGGTATGATCAGCTCTGCCTTAGATGCTAATCCTGAAGCATCGGGTTTTTTGTTTGACGGGTTTCCCCGCACCGAGGCCCAGGCAGAAGCGCTGGACAAACTGCTTAAATTAAAAAAAACCGGTATTCACCTGATGCTTGCCCTGGAAGTAAGCGAGGAAGAATTGGTATCCCGCCTCCTTAACAGGGGAAAAACTTCCGGCCGCAGCGATGACACCAATGAAACCGTTATCCGCGCAAGAATTGCAGAATATCATAAAAAAACTTCAGCTGTTGCAGATTACTACAAAAAGTTTGATAAAGTAAAACAGGTCAAAGGCGAAGGCTCTATAGAAGAGATATTTGAAGCGCTTTGCAAAGAAGTGGACAGGAAAAAATAATCCTATCTTTTCCATCCGTACAACACCACACCTGTCAATAGGTAATAGGTCTAAAGCCCCGTTATTTGATTTGCTTTTTCTAAACTTGTAAAGATCCGTGCATTAACAGTATCTATCTTTTCTTTTTCATGGCGGTAAAAGCTGATCTTTTCCGCCTCGGTAGCCCCTGCATTATCCGGCTCAAAATCCCGCATCCATCGGTTCATTAACTCCTCCGCGAGGGTCAGCTCCTCTAAGGTGGAATCAAGGATGGCCCGCAGACCGGCTTCGCTGTTTACGGCAGATAAGCTGTCTTTTTTTTGTTTCACCAACTGCTGGTAACGCGCAATCTCCCCCATTTTTGCCATTCCCACATCATGCCCTTTCATCACTTCCTGATATAAGGTATCAGACAATGTCTTGGGAATGGAAGCATTATGCTGCTGTTCCGGGTTACCGGAAGATGAACCATTATTACAGGACAACACAACGGCTCCTGCTATAATCAAAACAATTATTTTCATGATCTGTTCATTTTTAACACCGGCTGTAAAGATAAACCGTACCGGTTATAATTGATGAGTTGATAAACAATGAAATCCCATACTACTATCAACTTTATTATTACATTTGAACTGACTCTTCTCAAATACAAAGTTCCGAACCGCAAACAATAGTCTATGATACATGAAATACAGGAAGGATATGTGAAGGTTGACATGCAAAGCAGCGGAATTACGATTATTGAATTCTTTCATCCGCGGAGCAATTCACTACCTGCCGCTATATTAAATGAGCTTGCGGGGGAAATACATAGTGCGGGGCTGCAAACAGAAACAAAAGTAATTGTTCTGCGATCTGCGGGAAGCGGCGCCTTTTGTGCCGGCGCTTCATTTACAGAACTGATCGCCATCACAACTGCCGAAGAAGGTAAAAAATTCTTTAGCGGATTTGCGCACGTTATTAATACCATGCGTAAATGCCCTAAGCTGATCATAGCCCGTATCCAGGGCAAATGTGTAGGCGGTGGTGTAGGATTAGCTGCTGCCGCCGATTACGCTATTGCAACGGAAGATGCGGATATCAGGCTAAGCGAACTGTCCATAGGACTCGGACCTTTTGTGGTAGGCCAGGTCATACAACGAAAGATAGGATTAAGCGCTTTCAGTCAGCTGGCTATTGACGCCGCCACATGGCACCCGGCAGACTGGGCACGAAGGAAAGGCTTGTTTGCCGAATTACACCCCAATAGGGAAGATATGGATGAATCCATTCAACGCTTAGCCAATGAGCTGGCTCACACTCACCCCGAAGCTATGGCGGAAATGAAAAAAATGTTATGGGAAGGAACAGAAAACTGGGATGAGCTGCTGCAACAACGGGCAGCAACAAGCGGCAGGCTGGCAGCCGGTACATTTACCAAAAATGCGCTCGAAAAACTGAAACGCAGATAAAATCAACAGGTGCGCACCTCGCTATTCCGGCTCCTCTCTACACAAACATACTCAGCAGCATGACTCCGCCAAGTCCCACAATGGCAACGATGGTTTCCATAAACGACCAGGAGCGGATGGTATCCTTTACGCTCAGGTTAAAATATTCCTTAAACAGCCAGAACCCGCCATCATTTACATGAGAAAACATCAAACTGCCCGCACCGATAGATAATACCATCAGGTTTGGGTTTACATCCCCGGCTAAAACCATCGGAGCCACAATGCCTGCCGTAGTAAGTCCGGCCACCGTAGCCGAGCCAATACACACCCGTATAAGCGCAGCGATGATCCACGCTAACAACAACGGATGCAGCGGCCACCGGTGTAATGCCCCGGCTATATCATCACTGACACCACTTGCGGTAAGCACTTCTTTAAATGCGCCTGCACCCGCTATGATCAGTAAGATCATGGCAACATCTTTCACCGCACTTTCATACACAGTCATGATTTTTTTCATAGGCATACCCGTTAATACGCCAAGAGAAAAAGTTGCTACAACGAGCGCGATCAGCATCACCACCATCGCATTACCGAAAAACGCAGACAGATGATATAGTAACGTACTCCCCGGAAATAAAAAAGGCAGGAGTGTGGTCACAATAAGCAATATCACGGGCAATAAGGAAGATAACAGGCTGTTGAACAGCCCGGGCAGCCGGTCTTCAGGTAATATAACCGGCTTAAAAGTCTGCAATGGAACAGCAATAATTTTTTTTAGCGTTGCAGAATAAACCGGCCCAGCTATAATAATAGCGGGAATGGCAACAGCTAATCCGTATAGCAGGGTAAGTCCCATACTGGCATTAAACTGGGTTACCAATGCCGCCGGTGCAGGATGCGGCGGCAGGTAGCCATGCGTAACCGATAGAGAGGCAAGCATAGGTAACCCGATATATACGGCAGGTAATTTATATTGGTAAGACACGGAAAAAATCAGGGGAACCATTAACACGAAGCCTACGTTATAAAACAAGGGTATCCCTATTACAAAACCGGTAATCATTAACGCCCACTGAATATACTTTGTGCCAAATACTTTCATCAGGGAAGAAGCTATTTGCTGCGCAGCGCCGCTTTCCGCCACCAGCTTTCCCAACATCGCACCCATCATAATTACGGCGGTAAGCGCACCTAACGTATCACCCATTCCTTTTTCAACAGCTACCGCCAGCTTATTCAGCGGAATACCCAGCAGCCACCCGGCTAACAGGGATACGATCAAAAAAGCAAGAAAAGCATTGGTTTTCCCCCACGTAACAAGTACAATAAGAAAGAGTATACAGCCTGCAATGATAAACAGTGTCATATAAAAACGAATTAGATACTGAATCAGCTTTTCTTATTGCCCGGTACCGTAGCCCTGATTTACCCCACCCTCCTTATTCAAAAACGACTCAACCCCCTCCGCTTACAATACATCGGCTATCATATCCATTTGCATGCTGCGCGAACCTTTTACTAAGCATATACTGTTAGTGACCGGATGTTGCTGAAGCCACTCTTTTGCTTCCCCGGCGGTCTTAAAAAAGCGGTAAGCATGATTTGTATGCTCAAAATCACCGCCTACCAGTATGACTTCTTTCCATGGATAATTATCCAGCAGTTTGATAAGCATTTCGTGCTCCTTTACGCTCTCTTTTCCCAGCTCCGCCATAGCACCCAGAACAGGTATTTTATTATTATCCGGCATTGCTGCAAAATTTTCTATAGCGGCCTTCATACTGCTGGGATTGGCATTATAAGCATCTGATATAATGGTATTGCTTCCCCTTTTTACTAACTGCGACCTGCTATTCGAGGGCTGATAGGCTTCAATGGCCGTCTTTATGGCATCATCGCTGATGTTAAAATAGCGGCCTACCGCCACAGCAGATAACATATTGGGAAGATTATAATCTCCTACCAGCGAGGAACGGATGATCAACGATCCATTCCCGTTCTTTACAGCGGCTTCAAGGAACGGATGCGATTGGTATACTGTCCCTGTAACGGTTGCACCGGAGGTGCCGTAAGTAAAAATACGAGGTATCCCGCTGCTCATAGCGTTCAGATAATCATAGTCGCTCATAACAAAGGCAGTACCATCATGGGCTTTCAGATAATCATACAGCTCCCCCTTAGCCCTTCTCACCCCCTCGATACTTCCAAAACCTTCAAGATGTGCCTTGCCGCAATTGGTAATAATACCATGCGTAGGCTGAGCATACCGGCAGTATCCCTCAATTTCCCCGAGATGATTAGCGCCCATTTCAATAACAGCCATTTCCGCGTCAGGCTTAATACCCAGGATAGTAAGCGGTATTCCTATATGGTTATTCAGGTTGCCCTTTGTAGTATATGTTTTGTAGGTAGATGAAAGTACGGCATGTACCAGCTCTTTAGTTGTTGTTTTACCGTTACTGCCGGTGATGGCAATAAAAGGTATATTAAACCGGCGCCGGTGATACCCGGCAAGCTGCTGAAGCGTGGTCAGCACATCATCTGTAATAATAATCCTTTGGTCTCCGGGTCCCTGCGCCTCATCTGCAATCACATAAGCCGCACCAAGATCCAGCGCCTGTTTTGCAAAAAGATTCCCGTTAAAATGGGGTCCTTTCAAAGCAAAAAACAAATCGCCTTTTTGCAGTTTCCTGGTATCTGTTTGTATGGAAGGATGCTGAAGGTATAATGAATAGAGCTCGTCAAGTTGCATAAAACCAAAGGTAAATATATTAAGCCTAAAATTTGTTTGAACTTCCCGCAGGGAAACTGAACTTTGTAGCAATAAAGGGGCCCGTATGAATTATCATCTGTTAGGTAAATCTTCGTTAACAGTAAGTGAAGTGGGTTTTGGTTGTATGTCGCTGGGAGAAAATGATGCAGAAAATGCCCGGCTTATACACTGTGCTATAGAAGGCGGAATAAATTACTTTGATACCGCCGATATGTATCAGAAAGGCTTTAACGAAACTACCGTTGGAAAAGCATTGCAGGGTAAACGAGATAAAGTGGTCCTGGCAACAAAAGTAGGGAACCAATGGCGGCCTGATGGCAGCGGATGGGAGTGGAATCCCTATAAGCACTATATCATAAGTGCGGTAGAACAAAGCCTCAGGCGGTTACATACCGATTATATTGATCTGTACCAGTTGCACGGTGGCACCATTGGTGATCCCATAGACGAAACAATAGAAGCCTTTGAAAGTTTGCAGGCTGCCGGTAAAATCAGGTACTACGGTATTTCGTCTATCCGCCCCAATGTGATCCGCGAATATGTTAAACGGTCGCATATATCCAGTGTAATGATGCAATACAGCATCCTGGACCGCCGCCCGGAAGAAACCTGCTTTCCACTGCTGCTGGCAAATAACATTGCCGTACCCGCAAGAGGCTGCCTGGCAGGCGGGTTGCTGGTGGATAAACCTGCAAAGACGTATTTAACCCGGACTGAAGAGGAGGTATATAAAGCCCGGTGTGCCGTAGAAGCTGTCTCCGACGCAAGCCGGAACCCGGTCCAAACCGCCATCCGGTTTGCTTTACAGCAACAGCCCGTAGCCGCTGCCGTTATTGGTATACGAACAATGGAACAGCTCGGAGATATTATCGCTGCCACCCGGACGCCTTCACTCACCGATAAAGAAATAACGCTTTTACGCGACAGCATACCGGTAAATCATTACGAACAGCACAGATAACAGCCGGCAACTTTACCGCCAATCGCAATATATACCCGTTAAAAACAGCAGGACCATTTTAACAGGTACCCGGACTATACCAGCATACGCTATTATTCTGTAGTTAATCAGGACAGTACATTCGTTTTCAGTTCATAAACAACCCGCATGATGGTATTATCCAGCTTGTTAATCAACCCCTCAAGTACCGCCCCGTTTTGGTTTTGCGCTGCGAGTGTTTCAATCTCCCGGATATCATCTTTTAATGATATAATTTCCAGGTTGTCAATATCCGGCTTCATCCGATGGGCGATCTTACCTATTTCATTAAAGTCATGGCTATGATAGGCCGCTTTTAGCCGGGTTACTCCCGCCGGCACCTGATCAACAAAAAGAAGTATTATTTGCTGTAACATCTCCCGGTTGCCCTTGCTCACGTTTTCCAGGAAAGAAAGATTGTACAATTGAGACGACACCGTAGAACAGGGCGCTTCCGTGGTCTGGGCAATGCCCTTTTCAAACGGAATACAGGCAGCTATTTTGTCCAGGAGCTCTTTCTCGGAATAAGGCTTTGAGATAAATCCGTTCATCCCGGCGTCCTTACATTTCTCTTCTTCCCCACTCACCACATTGGCGGTTATGGCAATAATAGGAAGCGTAGCAGAAATATGATCCCTGATATACCGGGTGGTGTCAAAACCATCCATCAGGGGCAGGTTCAAATCCATCAATACCAGGTCAAAAGACCGGCTTCTTAAATACTGAATAGCGTCTATGCCATTATCCGCCTCGGTAATATTGGCTCCTGTTCCGTGCATAATAGCCGAAGTGAGCAACGTATTCATTTCATTATCTTCCACCAACAGGATATCCATATTTTCGAGCGGCTTCCGGATCATAGATTGAGTTTTACACAACAGGTTTACATTCAACTAATGCACTCCCTGCTTAAGCATACATGCGTTATATGAATATATTATTCCCGTTCAATGCCCAACAGCCTCGGTAACCTGCCTGCGAAAGCAGTATATACTCATATTCCTTTTCAGCATGTAAACGAAAAATAAAAAGATTTAGTGTTGAGGAAATATGCCATTGTCCTGTTTTCTATCAAAACATTATATAGATAATATTTTCCCATATTTCTATCTTTTGTGCTACCCGGAACATGAACCAGGCTGTGAATGGAGCAAAGAATTGTTAACATCTGAATAAAAAAATACTACCAGGGCAGGATAACAAGTTTTGTACTTAAATTTACGGCCTGATTTTTGTGGAGGCGTTGCCTTTTTTTTTAATATGAAATATATTTTTTAATTATTTCTTCCCGCTATGGCCCTGAGTCAGAGTCTGCAGCAAAAGCTGTTACAAAAATTATCTCCCCAGCAAATTCAGTTAATGAAATTGCTGCAGGTTCCTACGGCCAACCTGGAAGAGCGGATCAAGGAAGAGATGGAGGAGAATCCCGCACTTGAAGCAGCGGAGGAGGATCAGCATACTTCAGACGGAGAGGTGGTTGATGATTTTGCAGAGGATACCGAGGAGGACTTTGAAGCAGAAAGCAGCGAAGACGAATACGATAATATTGATATCAGCGAGTACCTCGGTGACGATGATGACGTAGCCGATTACCGGCTAAAAGACGAAAACTACCCGGAAACAGACGAAAAACAAGCGCTTCCCTTCCGGGTTGAAAATACGTTTCATGAATACCTCCTGGAGCAATTGCGTATGCTGCATTTAAGCGAAAAGGAAAGAAAGATTGCCGAACAGATCGTTGGAAGTATAGATGATGACGGCTACCTGAGGCGGGAATTCAGTGCCATTGCCGATGATTTGGCTTTCCGTCAAAATATTACTGCCTCCGAAGAAGAAATTGCCTCGCTGGTTAAGCAAATCCAAAAGTTCGATCCTGCCGGGATCGGTGCGCTGGATCTGAAGCAATGTCTTCTTTTGCAACTGGAACGAAAAAAAGAAGAAGGTTATGATGTGGATACTACCATCCGCATCCTGACTTCCTACTTTGATGAGTTCACCAAAAAGCACTACGAAAAGATACAGAAGGGCTTAAACCTGACGGACGAAGACCTCAAAAACGCAATTAACCAGATCATACGCCTTAATCCAAAGCCGGGCGGTAATGTGGGAGAAACTCAAATAGGTGAAAGCTATATCATCCCGGACTTCTTCATTCACAACAACAATAATAAGCTTGAGCTTACGCTCAACTCCAAAAATGCCCCGGACCTCCGGGTCAGCGAAGGCTACCGGGATATGCTTAAAGAATACGATCGCGGGAGCAAAAAAGACAAACGACAAAAAGAAGCCGTAATCTTTATCAAACAAAAGATTGATGCCGCCAAATGGTTCATTGACGCCATTAAGCAGAGGCAAAACACCCTGTATACCACCATGCATGCCATCATGGATTACCAGCAGGATTTCTTTTTAACAGGAGATGAAACCATGCTTAAACCCATGATATTAAAAGATATTGCGGAGCGCACGGCATTGGATATTTCTACGGTAAGCCGGGTAGCCAACAGTAAATTTGTACAAACCGAGTTCGGCACCTACCGCCTGAAGTTCTTTTTCAGCGAATCATTAAGTACCGACAGCGGGGAAGAAGTATCAACCCGTGAAGTGAAAAAAATATTGAGCGATATGGTAGAAGGAGAGAGCAAGAAAAAACCCCTCAGCGATGAACGGCTCACCGAATCCTTACAACAAAAAGGATATAATATTGCCCGGAGAACAGTGGCCAAATACCGTGAACAATTGAATATTCCGGTGGCCCGATTAAGAAAACAATTATGAACAGTACCTCCTTACCCGGCACAGCCCCCGCATTACCGGCAATCCGGATACCGGCCCAGTTTTTTTCCTGGCTTTTTCATCCGCTGCTCGTTGGCCTGTATATGGCTCTTTATCTCATTTACCTTGACCCGGAACATTTTACCGGATTGAGCATTTCTGCAAAAACACAGATCCTTTTTATATATCTTATCAACAGCGTTTTCTTTCCTTTACTGGCCCTGCTGTTATGCAAAGGGCTGGGGTTTGTTCATTCCCTGTACCTTAAAACCCAAAAAGAAAGAATTATCCTATACGCCATTAGTATGATATTCTTTTTCTGGACCTTCTATGTTTTTAAAAACAAGGCGGGTGTTCCCGAAATTATGGCTCAAATGAGCCTCGGCACTTTCCTTGCCGTAATTATGGATTTTATTGCGAATATCTTTTTTAAAATCAGCATGCATGCAACGGGAGCCGGAGGATTAGTAGGACTCTTTACCGTGATGCTGTTCCTGTCTCCTGCAGCCGTTAATCTACCCCTGGTAGTTGCGGTTTTTTTAGCCGGGCTTATCTGCACTTCCCGCCTTATTGTTTCCGATCACCAGATCCCCGATATTGTTTTTGGACTGATGGCAGGCTTTGCCGGTCAATGGATAGCCGCCTGGTATTTTGGGTAGAAAGATAAAAAACAGAAAAAAAGCGCTCCAAGCAAATTGAAGCGCCGCAGCTTTATACGGGTTGGATTGACTTAGCTTGTTGTGACGTACGAACAAATTTTATGATCCACATTATGGTAAAACTGGGAATAAAATCAAGACCGGGCAACAGCTCTTCTAAAAAGTTGAAAACACCTCCCATCGCTCCTTTCCAGCCTCCGAACAGCCGGTAAAATATCATTCCCGATATGGGAGCCCAGATCACATCACCAAACTCACCTAAAAAAGGCAAAGCATAACTGGCGTAGCCCAGTAAATCCATTACCACGCAAATAAAAAGGGATGGCTGTTTATGTGTCGTATTCATTACCTTATTAAAAACAGAACATATTATTGACGAATATTTCTGTAAAAGGTTGCAAGTAAAAAATTATGCTGCGGGAAGAATCTTTAATTTTCCCAGGATTTCTTCTAAACGGAAGGGTTTTGAAATATAATCGTCAATGCCTGCTGCCTGACATTTTTCATATTCTTCTTTACACGCATCTGCTACCAGCCCGATAATAGGAATAGAGCGGTAAGGATCGTCCATTTCCCGGATGCGTTGCGCAGCGGTATAACCATCCATAACCGGCATCTGCAGGTCCATAAAGATCAATTTCGGATAATTTTTATCCAGCAGGGTGAGCGCTTTCTCTCCGTTAGCGGCTTCAATTACCCGGTATCCATAACTGCTTAACAGGGTAGACATCAACAGCATGGAATCGGGATCGTCCTCCACCACCATGACTACCTGCTCGTGGCTATCTTTCCGGCTGATTTTATCTTCCGGTACATGCCTGGCTTTTAAAAATCCATTGTTATCCATATTACTAATAAATCATCATATATGCTGACTGCAGGAGGTCAGTAATATTTACTTTGCAAATGTTGTACCATTAACATTAACGAAGTAAACTGTATTTTATTTAGCGGGGAATAAAATTCCTGTTAAAGATTGAAATGATACCGGCAAAGCGGGTTAAAATAAGAGGTTCTTTCCGGAAAAAATTTTTCCTAAATGTTCGTAGGCTTTTTGTGTTGCCTCCCTTCCCCGGGATGTGCGCATAATAAAACCCTGCTGAATTAAAAAAGGCTCGTATACTTCTTCCAACGTTCCCTGCTCTTCACCAACGGCAGTGGCAATAGTAGTAATCCCGACAGGTCCGCCCTTGAATTTTTCAATAATGGTAGAAAGTATCCTGTTATCCATCTCATCCAGCCCGTAGATATCTACGTTTAATGCTTTCAGCGCGTGCCGGGTGATCCCTTCATCAATAACCCCGTCATTCAGCACCTGGGCAAAATCCCTTACCCGGCGCAGCAATCCATTGGCGATACGGGGCGTACCGCGGCTGCGGCCTGCAATCTCTTTTGCGGCTTCATCAGAAATCGTCACCTGCAATATGCCTGCTGATCTGCAGATTATTCTTTTTAATACAGCAGCATCATAATATTCAAGTCTCGACTTAATGGCAAAACGGGAAAGTAATGGCGCGGTCAGCAGTCCGCTCCTCGTAGTGGCGCCAATCAGGGTAAAAGGATTGAGGTTAATCTGTATACTGCGTGCATTGGGGCCAGTATCTATGAGGATATCAATACGATAATCTTCCATAGCGGCATACAGGTACTCTTCCACTACATTACTCAGCCGGTGGATTTCATCTATAAATAAAACATCATTGGGCTGAAGATTGGTAAGTAAGCCGGCAAGATCAGCCGGTTTTTCAATTACCGGCCCGGAGGTTTCCCTGATATGTACGCCCAACTCATTGGCTACAATGCGGCTTAAAGTAGTTTTACCTAACCCCGGCGGGCCATGAAAAAGAATATGATCCAATGCCTCCCCTCTTATTTTAGCCGCTTTTATAAAGATCTTAATATTCTCAATCACTTTATCCTGACCACTGAATTCGGCAATTTCGTGAGGGCGAATATTATTTTCAAATTCCTTCTCTATGGCACTCAGCGCTGCTTTATCTGTATTTAAATTGGGATTTTGCATAATTTCCATCAGGATTTTCAGCTGCAAGCCTTACAAAAGCCGCTTATCACCACCTCTGTTTGACGGGTTTTGTATCCCCGGGGTAATTTAATTTCAGGTACATGCACTTCCTCGAGACAGGCGGTAATGCCACATTTCAGGCATACAAAATGTACGTGATCGTCATGGTGATGTCCCTGCTCACAATTGTCTTTACACAAAGCATACTTAACCGCATTATCAGGAGTAGGGATAGTATGAATAATCCCCTTTTCCATAAATGTTTGCAGTGTACGGTATACCGTTACCCTGTCATATTTTTCGTTTATTCCGGATTCGATATCATGATGCGCCAGCGCACTGCCGCTTTGAAAAAAAAGTTCGAGTATTTTTTTCCTGCTGTCTGTAATACTTAACTGATTCTTCTTTAATACCTCTTCAATTTGTGGTTTCATGATTGTACTGCTTTATCAGGTGATCATAACCCTAATATACTGCCCGGCTTCAGGTATCATTATACCGGCTGCCCCGTCCGCTCTTCCTTCAGTAAATCCTTTATATCCGTGATCAGCTTTTCAATTTCATCTTTTTTTAATCCATCATATATGCCTCTAACCCGTCCATTCCTGTCAATTAAGGCAAAGAACTGGGTATGTAGAAACTGCTCGTCAATATCGGCAGCATTATTATTCGGATCATCTAATATATAACTTTCCCGGGCTGTTTTATATAAACTATCCTTACTTCCTGTTAAAAACCACCAGGTTTTTATATCGGCTCCCAAAGAATCAGCATAGGTTTTTAACCGTGCGGCATCGTCTGTTTTCGGATCCACCGTATGAGAAAGAATGAGAAAATCATCTTCATTTTTAAACTGCTCAAACACTTTTTTCATATTCCTGTTCATCTTCGGGCAGATGCCATCACAGGTTGTAAAAAAGAATTCTGCCGCATATACCTTTCCCGCCACATCTTTTTCACTGATCTGCTGCCCGTCCTGTCTTTCAAAGGAAAAAGGCTGCACTACATTTAAAACCGGGAGAAGTGATTTGGAACTATCTATAGTGGCAAACAGAAACACATAAAATCCCCCGAAAAGGATCATAAAGAAAACAATATAAAACCAGGTTTTTCGCTTCATATCCCATTTTTTGCCAGACAAAGGTACAACTGTGGCGGGTATGTTTCCTTCTTAATAAAAGACCCTGTATTTTCTATCCGACCATTTAAATGCAACAAAGTTGCATAATTTTTATATCTTTGCAGCCAACTTAATCATCTGTATGTTCCGGATCAATTATGATGCCCTCGGTATTACGACTTCCATAGCCTGCGCTATTCATTGCGCTATCCTGCCTTTACTGCTTACCAGCTTACCGGTATTTGGCATTGATATTATCCACAACTACTATTTCGAATACGGTATGATCATCCTGGCTTTTGTTATCGGGATGTATGCTTTATACCACAGCTATAAAAAACACCATCATAAAATAATACCCGTTGTTCTTTTTTGTGCAGGGATATCTTTCCTGCTGCTAAAAGAGCTGTTTCATAACTACCACGTCCTGTTACTGATCCCGGCTGTTATCTTCATTATCATTGCTCATTACATGAATTATATCTTATGCCGTAAAGCCAATCATTGTCACGCTACCGATTGTAATCACAGCTGATATACAATATAAAACAAAACAGGAGAACAATGATTGAATCCAATCGCTTGTTCTCCTGTATAACATATTCTTCCCGGAGAGGCACTATGCCAGCCGGTAAGAAAGCATTTTAATAACGGTCACCGCGGCTGCTGCCGGCAAATGAGCGCCTGTTACCACCGCCATTGCTGCGTTCTTCGCGGGGCTTGGCTTCTGTAACGGTGATGGGTCTGCCTTCAACAACGCCTTTGTCTAATTCGGCAATCGCCTTGTTGGCTTCATCATTATTGGGCATTTCAACAAAACCAAAACCACGGCTGCGGCCAGTGAATTTATCGGTTATAACCCGGGCAGAAGATACTTCTCCGTATTCTTCAAAAAAAGCTTTTAAGTCTTCATCTACAACGTTGAAGCTTAAATTGGAAACATAAATGTTCATACTAAGTGATTAAATTTTACAAATATAAATCTGAGAAAACAGGGAAGTAAGGACGACTGAACTATTAGCAGAAGATGCGTAGCAGATTAAATCATTTCATTACCGGAACTGTACAAACTCAAATTTGACGCGCAAAGTTAAGATTTACTGGTAATATACCAAATAATTATTTTAAAAACTTCCGGGCACACATCGCCTCATACACTACCTTAGCCGTAAAACAAAGCCATGAAGCCCCTGATCATCTACTGTTACGATGCGTATTGCGGATGGTGCTACGGGTTTAGCCCGGTAATACAACAAACAGAGGTGAAATATCGCCACATCTTAGATTTTGAGGTATTATCAGGCGGCATGATCCTGCCGGAAAAGCCGCGCCATATCAGCGTAATTGCAAATCACATCAAAATATCATATCCCACCATTGAGGAACATACCGGTATCGTATTCGGAAAAGATTATGTATGGCATATCAATAATCCCGCAGACAGCGACTGGTACCCCAATTCTGAAAAACCGGCCATCGCTTTATGTATTATTAAAGACGAACATCCCCGGCTGGCTGTTTCTTTTGCATCTGCTCTTCAGCATGCTTTACACTTTGAGGGAAGAGATTTGTGCGATGACGAAGCCTACCGCCACCTGCTTGATCAATATGCCCTGTCCCCTGAGTCCTTTTACCCGAAGCTGCATAGTGAAGAATACCGGGAAAAAGCATACTATGATTTTGCTTTATGCAAACAACTTAAAGTAACCGGGTTCCCGGCCGTATTATTGCAAATTGCAGATAGTAAATTCTATGCTTTGTCTTACGGTTACACAGATTATGAAACCTTAACGCAAAGAATCGGAAAGGTGCTGGAAGAAAGCGGGATGGGGATGTAATTCCCCTGAAAGGGAAGAAAGCCCGAAGCAGATAAACGGCAGCCCGGTGCCTGTATCGCTATGCCGCAGTACGCTTTACAGGCACCAGGAAGCCACAAAAATCTGCAGGAGAAAATGCAACGATTTGATCCATCTCTTTGTCAGTATCCATTATTCGTCATAATAAACACGGATAGTAACGATACGCTTATGAAGCATCAATTATATTTCCTGGCGATTATACTGAGCCTTGCCGGCTGTGCTAAAGACAAGATAGTCCCGCAGCATGCATCCAGCCCGAAACTGATGTCGGTAAAAGCGCAGACCGATGGCAAAGAAATGATCCAGGAAGAATACCGCTATGATGAAAACGGGAACATCAAAACCCGTACTACCTATAAAGATTATGCCGCCGGACTGATCAGCACCAAAACAACATACACATACGATGAGGGCAGGCTGGTTCAAAAGGACGGACAGACTGATATTTCCGGCAGCACGGCTGCCACCCAATACGTCTACAGCCGTTCTACATTTGAATACAGCGGCGACCGGATCATTCAGCAAAATCACTACCTGAATACAGACAACCATTATGAGCTCAGGTCCTTTACCGTCTATACCTACGATCATAAGGACCATCCCGTTAAACAAACGCAGTATTCACCGGACGGTGCTTTGGTAAGGTATACTTTACTCACTTTTGAAGACGATAATGTTGTGGCAAGTGAAGAATACGTTCAAAAAACCGGTCATTCCGAAGCCATGCTCAGCCTGAAGCGGCATTACCGGCATGATAGCAAAAAAAATCCGTACAGGCAGGTTTATCACAGCATAGAAAATATCCCGTTTTCTATAAACCACAACAATATCACTGCTGTTATAACTATAAACTATAACCGCCCCTCTGACGCCGCTCCGGATACAACCGTTACCGCTCACACCAACTATGCTTATAACAACCCGGGTTACCCCACCCTTATGAACGAAAACGGCAATGAATTTGTGCTGCAATATCAATAGCATCTAAAACCCTGTTACCACTTTTTACCATGCGCATCGTACCAACAATCACAATTTTCATATAGGTTTGCCGCTCCAAAGCAACTCCGGCAATATAAAGCATGAGCATATCAATACCTGCCTGCCCCGGAAATATACTGGAACTGTTAGTATAATAAAAGTAAAGACAAGCGAGAATGGAAGAACGCAGCGTATCACAAATTTCTACTGCAAAAGTAATTGCTGCTTTTGCGGTTATCTATATCGTATGGGGATCTACCTATTTTTTTATCCAGATGGCCATCCGCGACATGCCGGTAACCGTGATGGGAACTTTTCGCTTTTTTACCGCCGGGCTGCTTATGGCAGGCTGGTGTTTTATAAACGGTGAAAAACTGTTTGTATGGCGCGATATCCTGTCTGCTTTTTTTATAGGATTTCTTTTACTTTTTATTGGCAATGGCGCTGTAGCATGGTCGGAACAATTTTTACCAAGCTCTGTAGTAGCGGTATTCCTGGCTTCTACGCCGATCTGGTTCGTACTGCTCGACTACAGCAAGTGGAGCGCAAACTTCAGCAGTCCCGGTATTATCGCCGGTTTGATCACGGGCTTTGTGGGTATCATTTTCCTGTTCCGGGAAAACATGAGCGATGCCCTGTCCGGCGCCGGCAATACGTGGGAAACCATTTCTATCGGTGTGCTGGTTATCGGCTCTGTATCATGGGTAGCCGGATCGTTGCTGTCTAAATATAAAACCACCGCTTTCAGCGGAGCGCTTAATTCGGGCTGGCAAATGCTGGGTGCAGGTTTGGCATACGCCCTTACCGGGTGGATACGAGGCGACTGGCATAGCTTTAGCTGGCACGAGGTTTCCGCTTCCGCATGGCTGGCTGTACTGTATCTTATCACGATAGGCTCTCTACTCGGGTACAGCGCTTATGTATGGCTGTTGAAAGTCCGGCCGGCTACGCAGGTAAGCACACATGCATACGTAAATCCTGTTGTGGCGGTATTACTGGGTGTATTTTGGGGAGCTGAAAAAATATCGGCTTTACAAATTGCCGGGCTTGGCGTTATATTAGCAGGTGTATTATTAGTAAACTTAGCCAAATACCGCAAACGGTAATAAATATTATGGTATTACCAGCTCCGTTATATTTAATGCACCGGTAAAACATCCCGGGATTTTGAAACACGGGAGCTCAGGATACGATCTATCCTGATCCGGGTTTCGCCGGAAGATAACGGGCTCCTACCAGTCTTTTTCGGGCTGACCGGAAGCAGGCGCTTTCTTCATTTTCCTGTCATGCAACTTTTTCTCCTGCTCTTCTAAAGCTTTCAGCAGCTGTTCTACCTGTTGTTTATTTAGTACTTTACCGGGCTGTTGCCGGGGATGATCTTCCTGGTGTTCCTTTTTTTGATTTTGATCCTCTTTTCGTTGCTGCTGTTGCTGCTCGTTTAATGCCCGCTGCAGGTTTTCACGGGCTAAGGTATCGGAAGGATTAAGCCGCAAAGCCTGTTTATATGCTGCAATACTTTCTTCCAGGGACTTTTGCCATGTTAACGCTACCCCCTGATTGTAAAGCAGCCGGGATTTCCACTTGCTGTCATCGGCCAGCTCAGCGGCTTCTCTAAAAACACCGGCAGCTTCTTCGTACTCCTTGTTTTTAAAAAGTGCATTGCCGAGATTAAAAAAGGCAGCACGATTACGGGGCTCCGCCTGAAGCGCTTTCCGGTATGCAGTTACCGCCTTATCATATTGCTGCTGACGATAGGCTTCATTACCCTTCCCGATTAACTGGTTTACATTTTGTGAAAAAACCGGGATACCCAGTACCAGCATGATATAGATGAGAACCGGCCGCATATCGTCAACTTTTGGTTTTTTCGCTGATAAACAATTCACCCGCCAACCCGGCAAATGCCAATACCAGGAACCATTGAAAAAAACTGCGGTAACGCAGCAGCCGGTTATCCTGGATGGTTTTCTGGTCCATACCTGCAAGCGCTGCCGTTATGTTACTAACCACTCCTTCAACATCATTCAACGGCTGGTATATACCGTTTGCTGCACGTGCAATACCGGTCAGCTCCTGCTCATTAAGTCGCGAAACAATAACATTACCATGCAAATCACGCATATTCTCCCCCGTAACAGGGCTCAATACCGGGGCACCCTGAACAGACCCTACACCGATGGCATGAATTACCACCCCGTTTTCAGCCAGCTCCTTTGCTGTTTTCAGCGCCTGTTCATCATGATCTTCTCCATCGGTTATTAACACCACGGTCTTATATTTTTTATCCCTTGCCTCAAACCCGCTGTTACATACTTTTAATGCATCGGCTATTACCGTACCCTGCGCAGGTACGGCATCCGGCCCGGCATTGCTAACATACATTCCCGCAGCGGTATGATCGGATGTAAGCGGCATTTGCATATATGCTCTTCCTGCAAAAAGCACCAGTCCTATCCTGTTGTTTTCCAGCTTATTCATCAGCCTGATGATAAACTGTTTTGACCTTTCTATCCGGCTGGGCTTACTATCGGTGGCGAGCATGCTTCTGCTTACGTCTAAGGCAATCATTACATCGGTTCCCTGCCGGATTATCCTGTCGCCCCGGGCAGCAGATTGCAGGTTGGCCGCAGCTATTATGAGGCAGCTTAAAGACAGCAAAACAATTACAAACCGCAGGGTATATTTCCGGGGAGAGAAGCCACGGATCAACTGCTTCACCAGGACTTCATCCCCTATCTTTTTTACCGTATTTTTTTTCCAGTGCAGCACCCTCCTGAACAGAAGTACGAATAACGGGATCAACAACAGCAAAAGCAAATATTCGGTATGTTCAAAACGAACCAAAGGAAAAAGATTTGTATAAAAAATAGCACCCTCCTGTTTTTGTACCGGGCGTTAACCCGCTGTTACATTTTACCTTCAAAGAAACCTTCCTGCTTGAGGATATCATTAAGGATTTTCAACCGTATAGAAGCAATGTCAGCCTTCGGATCTGCCGCGTCAATATTCAGCACAAAAA
Organism: Chitinophagaceae bacterium; assembly: GCA_023957155.1. GTDB lineage: Bacteria > Bacteroidota > Bacteroidia > Chitinophagales > Chitinophagaceae > Agriterribacter. The sequence continues at coordinate 260,896 of JAMLHK010000001.1, forward strand.
AATAAGGATGTTTGTTTTCTTCTATCCACCCTACTACCCATCCTATTGCATGATTTCGGGCATCATACCCCCATCCGGTTTTATAGCTTATGGAATAATTGCTGTTTTCTTCCTGCAACATCATATCCTTTACGGATTGCTGTACCCCTTTTCTAAAAGGCAGCTGGTTAAAATAAAGCTTCTTTACCAATCCCAGCTCTTCATCGGGAGAGATCTGTAAAGAATTATCGAGCCAGAAAGAATCAATTGCCGGGCCCAGCTTCATATTACCATATTTCAGGCTGTCTATCCATTTCTGCATCGTATCCCTGCCGATGCTCCTGGCAATTTGCTGAAAATGAGGTACTGCAGAATAGCGGAACGCCCGTGCCAGGCTCAGATCCTGGTTCCACTTGCTTTCGTCCCGTTGTATGCCATCCCATTTAATAATGCTGCTATCTGTGGTAGCAACACCGGTCTGTAGCGCAATCAGCGCATTTACAATTTTAAAAGTAGAGGCAGGAAGCACCCGCGTTGTATCACGCTTAAGATTATAAATCACAAATTCGCCCCTGCCATTATCGAATAAGGCAAAACTGCCATCCACATTATGCTCATCAAAATATTTCTTTAATGAGTTATCCTGCTTCACATTATCCATAGAACAGGAGGAGAAAGAAAAAGCAGCAGCTATTAAAACACAAAATGACCCGTATTGTATTCCCATCACTATAATTATAAATTTAAATGGTATAACGACTAAAATATATCAAAATCCTTACTTCAGCACACCCAATGCTTTAACTCATCGGAAATAATGGCATCCTGTTCGTTGAACAACAGCTCAGATACCCTGCCATTGGCATCAAAAGCCGCAGCATATAAAATGGTGTCCTCCGTTCCCAAAATGGTGCTGTTATTTAAGCTGCAAACCTACGTGCTTTTTAAAATATCGGGAGATGTAACCTTTTCGCTTCACGATCGTTCTACTTATACTTTAACAATAATTAACATCTGTAGCTTTGAATAATACATTATTTGAAATTATTTTCGTAACACATTAAAGATGAAAAAGAAGCACAATAAAATCCTTTTTATACTTATCGGGCTGGCAGGTCTTGTCTTACTATTCAACTATACCACCCAAACCTGTAAGAAAACCATGAATGAAATAGTTTGTTCACCGCGAGGAGAAAACACAGATAAAGAAAAAATATTTCTTCCGGATATTCCTTTTCTGGAATCCTTAACAAGACATTTCTTAACTTTGTTACACTAAATAGATAAAGGGTATAGAGAAAATCTACACAAGATGCCCGGCGTTTTCCAATGCCGGGTCTTTTTTTGTCCGGTGCTGTACTACATTAATCTCATCCCGTCAACACAACGATAAAATGAATGTATAATCATCATTCTTTTGCTTCACTTGTATTGATCAATTGATTCCTGATCAGCCGGTTGTTATATTGCTGAATGAAAGCCTTTACGTTCCGCTCCATACTTTTAACAATAGCAGGTTCAGCATCAAGCAGGTTGTGCTCAAAAAGCCGGTCATTTTTATAATCAAACAATGCTTTACTCCCTGTTCCGTCAAAAAAGAGAAGATAATTATTTTCTATCCAGTGATAGCCGCTGTTGTAAAAGAAAGAAAAATTAAGGCTCTGATGGTCAAATATATTTTTGCCGTAAGCAAAAAAAGGATTTTTGTAATCCAGATAAGACAACACGGAAGGCATGATATCCATTTGTTGAATTATGCGGGAAGAATCTATACCGCGCAACGTAGTATCTCCCGGGTGATACAATAATATGGGAATAGCAATATCTCCCCATGTATTCTGGTATACAGGATCATGGGCTACGGTAGAATGATCAGCAGAAATAATAAAAAGGGTATGCTTAAACCAGTCCGTCTGACTTGCTTTTTCAAAAAATTTGCGGAGCGCCATATCTGTATACCCGATACATTCCATTACCGGGAGCGGTCCCTTTTTAAACTGCCCCGTATACTGCGGTGGCACTTTAAACGGATGATGGGAAGAAACAGAAAATAGCGTACTGAAAAACGGCTGCTTAAATGTACCGAGCGTATTGGCAAAGTACTGGAAAAAAGGTTCATCCCAAATACCCCACATGCCGTCAAAGTCTTCATCATTATTGTACTCGTCTTTCCCATAATAATGCTGAATACCCATAAGATTAACCAAAGCACTAAAGCCCATTGAACCATTAGGCGCACCGTGAAAAAAAGAAGTATGATAACCTTCTCTGCCCAATATATGAGGAAGGCTATGTATACTGTCTGAGGCATAGGGAGTAAGCACAAATGGATCCATGCCTGCCGGAATACCCGCAAGCACAGCAGGTAAGGCATCAATAGACTTCCTGCCATTGGCAAAAGAATTCCAGAATACCCGGCTCACTGTCATTAAAGAATCAAGAAAAGGGGTATACCCTGTATAACTGCCCTGGCCAAGATCTTTATTATAACCACCAACCATTTCCTTACTAAAGCTTTCCAGCAGAATGATCACGACATTATCTTTCCGTGCAGCAGAATCATTACCTGCGTATCCCTGGTGCAACGGGGAATAAATATGCTCTACTTCTTCGTCCGTATAATAATGTATTTCTTTCAACCGGTTTACATTCCAGGTCCTTACCAGGCAAAAAGGAGTATTGAGCACTAAGTACATTTCATTGGGACGGACAACATATTCCCCCGCATTGCTTATGGTAATGGGGCGTGTGCTGTGCTTGAAGCCTCCCCTGATACCTCCTACTGCTAATACAGAAGTAATTACCAGGGCCATAGTAGTGGTTACATAAAAGATCCAGGGCTTTCCCTGATTGTGGTTATGATATATTTTCACCTTATTATACAGCCAGACCATTAGGGTAAGAAGCCCGGCAAAAATGAGCACCACATACCAGTAGTCGGATATAAACTGCATGAACAATCTGCCCATATTTGTTTCATTGGCAAACTCGCCAAAAACACTGCGGGTGGTTCTTCTCAATGTAAAGCGGTAATAAATAAAATCAATACAGTTCAGCATCAGGGCAATCCCATTGGTTATAAAAAACACATATTTTACCATCTGCTGGTATCCCGATGACACACGAAACCGGAAAGGAATAAGCATAAGCACAATGAACAATGCATTGAAGTAGAACATAGCCGCAACGTCAAATACAACACCTCCTTTTATGATATTGCGCCATTGATCCCAGTCTAAACCGGGAAACATAGAGCGGTTAAGCAGGTAAAAAACCAGGCGGCATAACTGAAACAATACCAGCACAACAACCAGCCGGTATATCAATACGATGTAATAATTATTTTTTTTCTCTCTAAAAATTGTCATTGATCATTGTTAGAATAAATACGATCTCTACGGGTTCTCCTTACGTACCGCCAGGCAGCGGCACCGGGTTTGACCGGTGCAAAGTTGAGTTATATTTTTCTTCTGCGTAAGAATATTACCCGTTTTGTTAAATCATTGCCATACCCGCTTCTTTAGCTCCCTTCTTTATAATAACTTTAGGAGATGAAACTGGGGCTGCTGATATACGGTTTGTTGTTCTCCCTCAACCTGGTCAACGGGCAGGGATGGAACAACCGCGATGCGTATAGCAGGCTTACCGTTATCGTACCTGACTCATCCAGCCGGTCTGCCGAAACCCTTGCGGACTATATTCAGCGCCGGTATCATACCCCGAACTTACAACTGCAGGCTATCTATAGCTGGGTCGTCACAAATATCCGGTATACCGATGACAGTTCTTATTATTTCAACCGGAGCGTAGACCACGAAACGAAAATTGCCGCCACACTGCGAAGAAGAAAAGGCGTTTGTGAAAACTATGCAGATTTGTTCGCTGAGCTGGCTTCAAGAATCGGGCTCACCTCACAGGTCATTTACGGCTATCCTGTTGGCATTGGTACGGGAAGAAGAAATATGGGACACGCCTGGTGCGCAGTACACATAGATGATGAATGGTGGTTATTTGATCCTACCTGGGATGCAGCACAGCAAGGCAACTTTCAGTATTTTATGGCTCACCCTGCCACATTTATACAAACTCATATACCTTTTGACCCCCTTTGGCAACTGCTTGAAAAACCGGTAAACTTCCGGAATACGGTAATGAAAGATAAAACCGTTTTCCACTATAAGGATTCTATAAAGGCTTACTTACAAATGGATAGCCTGCAACAATATCTTGCCATTGAGCGCCGCATGAAAAATGCAGGAGCCAGTAACGAAACGTTCAGGCTATGGCAAAGCTATAACAGAATGAATATTGCTATCCTTGCGGGTGAACGGGATATGCAATTGTATAACGAAGCCGTGGATAAACTGAACCAGGCTACCGACCTTTTTAATTCGTTTGTACAGTTTCGTAACAATGGTTTCCTCCCTCAAAAAACAGATGCTGAAATAAGAACAATGCTTGAACCCATCGGTGTTTTGATCACTGAAGCAAATCAAAATTTAAACGCAATAGGGTTGCTGGCAGAAAATCACCAGTACAATACAACGGGTATCCGTAACCAGTTGCAATACCTTAGCAAACGCTGTGACGATCAAAAAGTATTTTTAAATAGATATCTTGCCACCGAGATTGTAGACAGGGCGAAGCTGTTTTACCGGTAAAGATGCCGGGCAGGCAGAGGCAACAATTGATTTCATTACAGAAAACTTTAAACAATATATGCTTAACAGACGTAATCTTTTCAGGCTCACCGGCACATCGGCCTTCACCGTTTTGCTACCTACATTAACAAAAGCCAATACGGCTGAAAGAGAAAAAGCTTTTCGCTTTTGTCTTAATACCAGCACCATCAGCGGTCAAAATCCGGGGCTGCTTAAATCGCTGGAAATCGCTTCTGCCGCCGGTTATGACGGGGTGGAATTGTGGGTGAATAATATCAGGGATTACCTAAAGCAGGGCAATACAATTGAAACCCTTGCAAAATTTATCAGCCGTCACCGTCTTATTGTAGAAAATGCCATCAGCTTCACTCCCTGGATGGTAAGCGATCCCGTTAAAAGAAAAGCCGGCATACAGGAGCTGGAAGAAGAAATGAAAATGATGGCGGCTCTGGGATGTCGCCGCATAGCCGCGCCTCCGGCGGGTATAAATAAAAATGAGCCCATAGACTTTCAGGAAGCAGGGAACTATTACCGGGATATTTTGGAACTGGGAAGAAAATATAAGGTAATGCCCCAGCTGGAATTCTGGGGAGCTTCGGGTACACTGTTTTCTTTAGGACAGGCGCTGGCAATTGCTGCGTCAGCCAACGATCCCGATGCGCGTATATTACCCGATGTATACCATCTCTTTCGTGGCGGTTCAGGATTCAACGGGTTAAAACTGATCAACGGGAATGCTATTGAAATCATGCATATAAATGATTACCCGGGTTCAAAACCCGTAAACGAACAAACGGACGGAGACCGGGTATACCCGGGCGATGGTGCAGCCCCGCTTCACGAGATATTAAAAGACATTAAAGCCATGGGAGGAACAAAAGTACTTTCACTGGAACTCTTTAATAAAACATACTGGGCTGACGATCCTTTGCAGGTGGCAAAAACAGGATTACAAAAGATGAAGTCTTTAGTAAAGGACTTATAAGTGCTATAAGCTCATCAGCTCCCATGCGCTCTGGTACGCGTTATGCTGCTCTGCGTAAGAAATGAAACCGGCATAAAAGGCATCGCGGCTTAACGTTGCGCTGTCGCCGATCACCACTAATTTTTTTCGGGCGCGGGTCATGGCCACATTCATGCGGCGGATATCGGACAGGAATCCTATTCTGCTTTTCGTATTACTGCGTGTCATGCTGATATATACAATATCACGCTCCTGCCCCTGGAAGCTGTCAATGGTATTTACCGATATTTTTTCTATATACGATTGCAGCCGGGGCGTATGCTGCAGCTGATCCTTTAAGCATTGTATCTGTCCCCGATAAGGAGAAATGACGGCAATGGAGGGAAAGTTATCCGCCCGGTAATACCCATCCAGCGCGGCGACTAATTGTGTGAGATGCTTAAAAACAAAGGCCGCTTCTTCGGGATTAGAGGTATTAGCGCCTTCTGTTTTTTCATCAAAACCACAGCCGGCAGTATCTACAAAAACCAAAGGCTGGTCTGCCTCAAACAACAGATGCCCGGCAACGGAATCATGCGCTTTTAATTTATTCCCGTAAAACACAGCCGAAGAGTAGCCCATAATTGTTTTGTGCATACGATACTGCTCTTCAAGGAGAACAACCGCTCCGGGATGAAGCTGCACACATTTTTCAAGCAGCGTAATACGCAGCCCGTTACGTGCGGCCTCCTCCGATTTTATAGTAGGCGGCAACTGGAAATGGTCACCTGCGAGTACTATTTTTTGTGCTTTTAAAATGGGGATCCAGCATGCCGGCTCCAGGGCCTGTCCTGCTTCATCAATCACCGCCGTATGATATTTCAGATGGCGAACGGTATAATGGTTAGCGCCCACCAGCGTGGCAGTTATCACCTGGGCTCTGCCGAGCAGGTCATTGATAATATATTGTTCCGTTTTTTCCACATCTTTAATAATACGATGCGCCTCATCAAACAACGCCCGGCGCTGTTCTCTTTCCGCCTTACCAAAGTGGCGCTTGTACTTATGCGCCATAACACGAAATTCGTTGGCCTGTTTCTTCATTTTCTTCACCTCTTTCATGCTTGGGTGCTCAGCCATCCTGCTATCAAGCGTGAGCGACATCAGGCGGTCGGACACCCGAACGGGATTGCCTATGCGCAATACCTCCAAGCCTTCGTCTGATAATTTCTCCGAAAGCAAATCCACCGCGGTATTACTGGGCGCCACTACCAGTACCGGCCCCTGATCCTGCCCGGCAAAAGCTTTAACCGCCTGTACCAGCGTAGTAGTTTTGCCTGTACCTGGTGGACCATGAACAATGGCCAGCTCATTGGCAGCCAATATTCTATTCACTGCCGCCTGCTGGGAAGTATTTAATACTTTACTGCTATAAGGCTGAACAGCGTTATCAAAGCTTACACTCTTCTCACCTGTAAGTATCTTTACCAGGTGTGCTTCCCGGGGATTTTCGCTCCGTGCCCGGGCCAATTTAAGCGCCCCCTGCATTTCGTTATAGCTGTTTTCATCAAAAAGCAGGTCAATGCCCAGTTTCCCGTCACGACTCCATGCAGGAAGTTCATCCGTACGCAATGTTATCCTGAGCCGGTTGCCGTTCTGAAATGAAATAACCCCTTCAACGCGGTGCTCTTTAGGATTATGATTGGAAAAAATAACAGCAGAAGCGCCAAATCGCAACTGATGTGGAATATCCTGGTGAGTGGTACGTTCCACTTCCACCGTTATATAATCTCCCCTCGCCGGTTCCGTATCCCGTATGGCAACGGGATACCACGTTAACCCGTTTGCCCGGCGGTCATTCACGGTAGATGCCTCAATATATTGCCGATATCCTCTGCGATCTTCTTCCCGTTCTGTCTGTAACAGATCCTGTAACTTTTCGAAATACGCCATGAAGCAAAGGTAAGCGGGGATACATTAAAAAGGATTAGCCGGGATAACAGAAAGCCCCGATGTAGAAACAGCAGGGCTTTTGGTTAAGGCTCTGATTAGTAGCTATTTAAGATTTGTTCAATGCCGACATTTCTGTCTGAACAAACTCCATTAACGATTTTATATAGGCGGGTGAAAAATCAAATCTCAATCCTGCAGATTCATATAACTCAGGTAAGGGTTTTACCCCACCCAAACTTAGTGCTTTCATGTAATTATCCAAAGCATTTTCCTTATTTTCTTTGAATTGCTTCCACATTCCTATAGCACCCAGCTGGGCAATGCCGTATTCAATATAATAGAAAGGAACTTCAAAAAGATGCAACTGGCGTTGCCATGCTATTTCACGGTACTGTTGTAACCCGCTGAAATCTATTACGGTAGAAGAAAATTCCTGTAAAATCTCCATCCAGCGAACGGTTCTCTCTGCTATAGTATGAAAGGGATTTTCATAAATCCAGTGCTGGAATTTATCTATGGTGGCTATCCAGGGCATTATCGTAATCACCCGTTCCAACTGGGTCTCTTTCGCTCTTTTCAGATCACCTTCTCCCGTAAAAAAAGTATCCCAATAATCCATCGTGAACAGTTCCATGCTCATGCTCGCTACTTCAGCCATTTCTATAGGATATTCTTTAAAGGCAGACAGCTCAAGCGGATGTGCCAGGAAGGAATGGATGGCATGTCCGCCTTCATGCACCATAGTAGTAACATCGTGCATCTGTCCGGCAGCATTCATAAAAATAAACGGCGCACCGCTTTCAGCCAATGGCATATTATATCCGCCGGGTGCTTTACCTTTTCTGCTGTCAAGGTCAAAGCGTTTCAATTCGTCCATTTTCCTCAGGCAATCAGCAAAAAACGGTCTTAACCGGGAAAAACAGGTTATGGCTTTTTCTAAAAGTTCTTTTCCGTTGGTAAAAGGCCGCAAGGGGGCTACTCCTTCAGGCTCTGCCTCCGTATCCCAGGGTTTTAATACATCCAGCCCAAGCTTTGCCTTCTTTCCCTTGTTAATAATATCCACCAAAGGCAGAACGTATTGCTTTACTCCTTCATGAAAATTAAAACAATCCTCCCTGGAATAATCAAACCGTCCTTTTTCTACAAATATGTAATCACGGTAGTTACTGAAACCGGCATTAACGGCTACCTGGTGGCGCTTTTGTACAAGTTGTGTAAACAATTCATCTAACGCATCTTTATCCTGCAGGCGCCTGTTATTGATCTTCCGGTAAACCGATTCCCGTAATACCCGGTCGTGGCTCTCCAAAAACCTGGTAGCCTGCTGCAGGGTATATTCCTCTCCTTCAACTTCTATGGTCATCTTGCCCGCGATGGCGCCATATTGTTGCTGCATTACGCTTAATTCGGAAAACAAAGGGATGTTTTCTTCTCTAAACAGATCAATATTCTTTTTTACAGAACGCAGGTAAGTAAAATATTTCTCCTGGTCTAACTCCGCGGTATATGCACACCCGATCAGCTTTCGGTTTATCTTATCTGCATAGGGCTGGATATTGGGCTGGATAGCGGTATAGAAATAGGTAAAGGCATCGGTAAGCGCTTTATTTTCCGTATCACAGGTCATGCGTACCTGGCGCCAGCAGGCATCTTCCGACAATACAGCCTCCAGCTCACTGGAATCTTTTAACCATTGCTCCAGCTCCTGCCGGGAATTAACCGGTCTTTCAGACAACTCTTTAAAATAAGGCTCCAGCGCTTCCCACGTGGTTACTTCAAACGCTTCCGGTAAATATTGTCTTTTCTTTTTCTTTATATCTGCATTTGCCTGTATCATAATCATTATACAATAGTGAGCGGATAGATCGGCAATAAAAAGAACGGAGTGATTTCACGATCTCTTCCGGGTGCGTTGCCGGTATCTGCTTATTCTTTTGTTTTTTTCTTAGGTGCGGCTTTCTTTTTGGGTGCCGCTTCTTCTTCCGCAGGCTTGGTTGTTTCTGCTTTTTTAGGAGCTGCTTTTTTACGGGGCGCAGGCTTGGGTTCCTCTTCCTTTATTGTTTCTTTTTTCTTTACCGCCTTTTTAGAAGGAGTTTTCTCCGGCGTCACAACCTTCACTTCTTCGGCTTCTTTTTGATCGCCGGCATCCGTGGTTTCTTCCTCTTCTTCAGGCTGAGGCGCTTTGATCTCAATTTCGTTTGCTGTTAAAATATTAAGCCATTTCACCATTTTCTTCATGTCGCTGGTATATACCCTTCCAAAATCCATATCGGGGTATACGGCTTCAAAGTATTTTTTTACCGCCGCATTATCTTTTTCATCGGGCAATGGGGTGCTATCCTTTTGCATGGCAAGAAATACATCGGCAAGATTTACATTATCCCGGACGGTAAATATTTCAATGCTTTCCAGGTGGGAGAAATTGTGTACACGGGAAGACACAAACCGGGTGCTCTTATCTTCAAGCGAACGCACAATAGCGCCATCGCCCTTAGAACTGAGTAACTCAAATAATCCGCTTAAGCCTGTTACTGAAATGATCTTACTGTATTCCATAATTATCAAAACATTTTAAGGGAGTGCAAGATAATCGGAAATTGGATATGTTCTGTGGTTAGTCGGGGAAAAGTGTTTTATCAATATGAGGAATAACCCGCAGCGCATTCTTGTAATATATCTTTTTAAGGATCACATCAGGAAGCCCCATGCCATACATACGCCAGAAAGCATGATACTTTTTATGGTAAGGGAAATATTCATCTTCCGTTTCTAATACCCTGAAATACGTAGTGTATTCGTCAGGAACCCAGCTGTCCTTGCCAAACATGATCCTGTCCTGGAACTGCTCAAAAAAACGCTTTGCCATTCTGGGTTGCCTGCCGAGCTCGGCAATAACGGCGCCAAATTCAATCATCATATTCGGCATTTCTTTTAACAGGCTGCCTAATTTATCCAGGTCGTTGGGATACCAGCCAAAATGTGCCGCAATGAAAATCGTGGACGGATGCTTCTTAAAAAGCCGGTGCTGCTCTTCTATAAGTTGCTCCCAGGGCACCGGATTATCGGCTCCTCTTTTCCTGCCGGGATGAGTTTTTAATTCCAGCCAGCGTTCATTATGCTCGTCCGGAGTATCCCAGAAAGGCCGTGGATCGGCCGTATGGATCAGCACCGGGATCTTCAACTCGCCGCACTTCTCCCATATCGCATCTAACCGGGGATCATCCACAGTCACCCGTTTCCCTTCTTTATCCATAACGGAAAACCCAAGATTCTTGAATATTTTTAACCCGTTAGCCCCGTTTTTTACATCGGTTTCTAATTGCCGGACTGCTTTGGCGGTCCAGTCTTTTTCTCCAATACCATTAAAATCAATATTCGAAAAAATGATAAACCGTTTGGATGCAATATGGGCAACACTTTGTGACATAGACTGTAACCTGCTGCCATTACCCCCGCTGAGATTAACCATTACCGCCATATTCAGCCGATCCATAGCAGCGATCAACCCCGGAATGGATTGTTCGGAAAGGCCCCATTGATGATTATGTACATCTATAAACGGATATTTTGCCCTGGTTACCCAATGTTCGGGCACCCTGAGTGTAGAGACCGGATCATATTTTTCAAAATCCATGTTTTTAAGCTCCTGGGTGAACCCGGAGATGGTATAAAAAAGAAAGAAGATGATGCTGATCTTTTTCATGCTATGGTAAAATGAAAAGATTAATCAGAGAGGGACTGGTAAGTAAGTACTTTAAATTTTTCATGAATATTGCCGTGGCTATTGGGAAACAGTTGCAAAAAAAGCTGTGCCACTATTTGTTCTTTGGGATCTATCCAGTAGGAAGAGCTGAACATGCCGCCCCAGCTATAAGTCCCCTCAGGAGCCGGCGAGAAAGCGCTGCCTTTTTCCGATACGACTTCAAAGCCCAGCCCAAACGTATTACCGCGTCCCAGCTTCAGATCACCGATCTGCCCGGTGGTCATCATCCGGACAACGTTACGCGACAAAATACGTTTGCCATTATATATCCCGTTGTTCAGCAACATTTGCATAAAAATGGCATAATCATAAGCTGTGGACGCCAATCCGCCACCACCGGAAAAATAAGTGCCCTCCATATTCGGGTAGTCGGTGTAAATCGTGCCGTTTATTTCCAGGGTTTTGCCGGCTTTTTTTACATGCTTCGTCTCATCCTCCGTGTACAGCGTGGCCAAACGACTGCGTTTTTCGGCCGGAAGATAAAAATAGGTGTCCTTCATTCCGAGGGGATCAAAGAGTCTTTTCTTCAAAAAAATATCAAAGGGCATACCAGAAACCACTTCTACCAGGTAACCCAGCAGATCGGTATTTAATCCATAAGTAAATTTTTCCCCGGGCTGATGTGCCAAAGGCAGCGGTCCTAATTTTTTCATAATATCAGCCAGTGTAACTCTTCCAACGCCTATACCTGCTATTATTCCCGCCTTTGCATAAATGGCGTTAAAGGCTTTGCTGCCTATTTGTGCATACTGGATTCCCGAAGTATGGGTAAGCAACTGGCGTATCGTGATCTCCGATTTGGCAGGAACGGTGGTATAGGTGGTGTCCGATTCATTAAAGTGGTCCAGCACGACCGGGTTTTTAAACTCCGGAATATATTTGCTCACGGGATCATCCAGTAAAAACTTTCCTTCTTCATACAGCATCATAACCGCCACGCTGGTAATGGCTTTGGTTTGGGAAGCTATACGCATGATCGCATCTCTCTTCAGCGGTATTTTCCTGTCGGTATCATCGTATCCCAAGGCTTTATAGTATATGATCCTGCCTTTCCGCGATATAATGGCGGCAGCGCCATTAATCCAGTTGCTGTCAATATATTGCTGTATCATTCCGTCAATTCGTTTCAGCCTTTCTTCTGAAACCTGGACGGAAGCGGGACTGGCGGGTTGTAATGTCTGGGAGAAAGCAAAAGAAAATACGGTAACAAAATACAGTAACAGAACTGTGCGGATAACTAATTTAACCATATTATAGTATTAATAATTCGTAATACCTCTTATATACCTGCCACCAGAACAATACAATAGTATACCCCCGATCCTGCTGGCATAACACTACCGGGTAAAGGTGAAGATCTCTTCCGCCCGATTACCTGCTTCATCTGTTACGCTTACCTTTAAAGTATGCTCTCCGGAAGTACATCGCTCATCAAAGATATAAATGAAATTCTTACCCTTATCATTCGTAAACCTTAGCCATTTCCCATCCAACTCCGCCCTGAAATTTTTAACGCGCTCCATATTGTCAGTTACGGTAAGCACTATCCTGGATGCCTTACTCATATCCTGCCCGCTTTTGAATCCAACCGGTATGATCCGGGGAGGCTCTTCATCCAGCACCAGCTGAAAGCTACCGAGGCTGTTGAATCTTGCTACAGCCCATCCCTCCTGCCATTCCGCTTTTTTTACTTCTTTTTTTGTCCCTGAAAAGCGCTGGACCAGCACCTGATCCATTTTTTCAGGAAGCAGCATGGAATCGGGCTTAATGCGTACCGCCAGTCCTTCCTGCAACGGAATATATCCTGCCCCGATCGTATGTATGGCAGATACGGCCATCGGGCTTGTTGAAGCCGACCTTTGATAAGCAATATGCACAGAATCGTATAAGCCTCTTTCACCAATATAAAATTCGCAGTCTGCACTGCCTTCTCCCACATTCACCATAAAAGGGTAGTACATTTTTTTGCCGGACGGCCGCACCGGGCCCGCCGGAGAAGGTTTATACTGGATTTTAAAATTCAATATGGCGGTATTATTGGCTGCATCTTTTGTTTCTATACGTATACTATTTATCTTTCCCTCTGTTAACCGGATAACACCATTTCCATTACCCCGGCGATAGATACTGTTAATATACCCGGGCAGCTCCGACAAATGCTGCAGATAAGGCCCGCCGGTAAACTTGGTTTTATAGTCAATATGCGCATTCAGGTAACGGGTATGCAAATAACTGATCGTATCCATGGTAAAGCGAATAACTTCCGCTCCGTTATTATACAAAATGCCCTGGTAGATCCCGTTAAGATTAGGTGACGCCGACTGGCTGTCATAGCTGGTAACGGCAAAGCTCACGTTATCCGATGCTACCGTTATAACCTCCGGGACGGTAGTATATCCATTTGCTTTTTTTTTCAGCGCAACTATCTTCGGCGACTGTTCATAAGTACTCCTGTTGCGGTCGTACACAGCCAGCCTTTGTATAACCGGCGGTACATGATCTGCTATAGGAAAACCAAACAGCATGGGGTTCAGGTTAGCATCTGTTTCAGTATCACGAATTTCAAAATGCAGGTGTGGCCCCTGTGATCCGCCGGTATTACCGCTGTAAGCAATAACCTCTCCCTGTTTAACCGGGAAAAGGTCCGGGGAAAGCTCCAGGTATATGCTCCATGATTCCTGCCGGTACTGCTGTTGCCTTACATACGCTTCAAGTCCCGGGGAAAAAGCGTTGAGATGCGCATAAACCGTTGTTAACCCATTGGGATGATTAATGTAAATAGCCCGCCCAAAGCCGAAAGATTCAATCTTGATCCTGGCTATATATCCCCCTGCAGCAGCGTGTACCGGAAGATTTTCCGCCCGGTTGGTTTTAAAATCGAGCCCCATGTGATAATGGTTCGGTCTAAGTTCACCAAAGTTACCCGACAGGGAAGCCGGAATATTCAGGGGTTTAATAAAATATCCTTTGGGATAAACAGGTGGAGAAGGATGTTGAGCAAATAAAGACGATGCCGGTAAAAAGAATAACAAAAAAAGATATCTCATCAAATAGAAAATTCGTATATGTCAGGTAACAAATCTACCCATGATTGGCTTAACCATAAAATCATTTTCTTAAATCTTGAAAAATGCACAATAATCTAACATTCTGGCATTTTCTTTGAGAAATAAAAGATAACTGCACCGGGAGAAATAAATGCAGTTTTACTCTCTCTGTAAAGTTACTATCAATCCATTTTCCAGGTTTGTATCTCCCGTTTCTTTCGTGTTTTATAAAAGCGATAAACAGAGGATTTAAAGACAGTTTAAATCCCCTGAACAGGGTACATCCGGAAGATTATGGGATTGATCTATGATAATATTCTTTGAACAGGTCAAAATGCACCTAAAAGAGTATACTATTTTCAAACTATAATACAGCGTTTTTCGTCTATATATTGTCTACTATATTGTTGAATCTATAAATTGATCGTTATGAAAGGGATGAAAAGAAAAATTGTACTGGCATTTGCCGTCATGACAGGAACTGTAATTGGCACTTTTTGCGGGGCATCTGCGAAACAGCGTTTTATTTCCAGGATGAGGGATAAGCAGGAAGATCATGGCAAGATTCGACAACAGGAGATCATGCTCGATGAATTTGAACTTTCTGCCTTCCATACCAGTTAGTTCCTGTTTTATATACTTTTTCAAGGCACTGAGCAATACAGTGCCTTTTTTTTGCCCGGCAGCTCATTCCATAGCAACTTCACTGCCCCCTGAGCCGGGTTTTCCCCCTGATAATAACATCCATGTGAAATATTAAGCTCCGGAGTTTCGCATTTTATTTTTCAACCCGTACCTTTGCCCGGTTTTTTCAGTGCCAACCCGGGAGGTTCATACGGAAAATACCTACCGTATTACTACAAATCTTTATTAAGAAATGCCTAAAGACAACTCTATCAAAACGGTTCTGATCATTGGTTCAGGACCTATTATCATCGGACAAGCATGTGAATTTGACTATTCGGGAACACAAGCCTCCCGAAGTCTTCGCGAAGAAGGCATTAAAGTGGTGCTCATAAACAGCAATCCCGCCACGATCATGACCGACCCCATGATGGCCGATAAGGTTTACCTGTTACCCCTGACCGTGGAGAGCATTGAGCAAATCCTCGAAGAAAATGAGATAGACGCAGTGTTGCCTACTATGGGTGGGCAAACCGCATTGAATTTGGCCAAAGAAGCGAATGAGCTGGGCGTTTGGGAAAAATACGGAGTACGATTGATCGGCGTGGATATCAAAGCCATTGACAAGGCGGAAGACCGTGAACTTTTCCGGAAATGGATGATCGAACTGGGAATTGCCGTAGCGCCGGCCCGGATTGCTAATTCTTTTTTGGAAGGCAAGGAATTTGCACAGGAAATCGGATTCCCTTTAGTTATACGCCCCTCCTATACCCTTGGCGGCACCGGCGGGGGATTTGTGCATAATAAAGAAGCGCTGGATGAAGCGCTGGAGAGAGGTTTATCTGCCTCCCCCATACATGAAGTGCTGGTAGAAAAAGCCGTTCTGGGCTGGAAAGAATTTGAGCTGGAACTTTTACGCGATGATGCGAATAATGTTGCTATTATATGTACAGTGGAGAATTTTGACCCTATGGGCATTCACACGGGCGACTCCATAACCGTTGCCCCGGCCATGACGCTCAGCGATACCGCCTTTCAGCTTATGCGTAATACGGCTATCCGCATGATGCGCGACCTAGGAAATTTTTCCGGCGGGTGTAACGTACAGTTTGCGCTTAACCCCTCAACAGAAGAAATTATTGCCATTGAAATTAACCCGCGGGTGAGCCGGTCTTCGGCGCTGGCTTCCAAAGCTACCGGTTACCCCATTGCCAAAATAGCGGCAAAGCTGGCTATCGGCTATAACCTGGACGAACTCAAAAACCAGATCACGCAATCCACTTCCGCCTATTTTGAGCCTACACTCGATTATGTTATCGTTAAAATGCCCCGCTGGAACTTCGACAAGTTTAAGGGAGCCAATGACACGCTGGGACTTCAGATGAAATCAGTAGGTGAGGTAATGGCTATCGGCCGCAGCTTTAATGAAGCGATTCAGAAAGCCTGCCAGAGCCTTGAGAATGAAGCCGTGGGTTTGGGTTACTACGGCAAAAGCATGATGCGGCCGGAAGAGGTGGTGGAGTACCTGAAGACCCCTAAATGGGACAGGATATTTCGAATCAAAGACGCCCTTATGATGGGCGTAAGCGTAAAAACCATTTGCGAAACTACCGGTATTGACCGCTGGTTTATTTACCAGATACAGCAAATAGTAAACATAGAAAGGAAGATTGCGGAATATAACAATCGTGAATTACTACCTGATGATCTGCTGACAGAAGCAAAACATAACGGGTTCAGCGATGAGCAGATCTGCCGCATCATGAAAGATGGTAAAGAAGAAGATATTTACGAGCGCAGGAAAAAGATAGGATTGACCCGGGTATACAAAATGGTAGATACCTGCGCTGCCGAATTTGAAGCACAAACCCCGTATTTCTATTCCAGCTTTGAAGCCCCTTCTTTTACGGATACCGGCAAAGCCACTATCATACACAACGAAAGCATTGTTCATTCTGCAAAAACCGCTGCTTCAAAACCATCTAAAGGATCCATATTGGTACTGGGCTCCGGTCCTAACCGCATAGGACAGGGTATTGAATTTGACTATTGCTGTGTACATGGTCTGATGGCAATAAAAGAATGCGGGTATAAAGCGATCATGGTAAACTGTAACCCCGAAACAGTTTCTACCGATTTTGACGTGGCAGATAAGCTATATTTTGAACCCGTTTTCTGGGAGCACTTATGGGAAATACTGGAATACGAGAAACCGGTGGGCGTAATTGTACAATTGGGCGGACAAACCGCTTTGAAATTGGCTAAACGGCTTAGTGAAAAGGGGATCCGTATTATCGGGACTTCCTTTGAGAATATGGATATCGCCGAAGACCGCGGACGTTTCAGTGATGAATTAAAAGAGCTGGGTATACCTTATCCCAAGTATGGTACGGCATTTAATGCCGATGAAGCCATAGAGGTAGCCAAGGAAGTGGGTTACCCGGTACTTGTACGCCCAAGCTATGTGCTGGGAGGACAAAGAATGCGTATCGTACTAAATGATGAGGAACTTGAAAAAGGCGTATTGAGCTTATTAAAGCATTTACCAGGCAATAAAATCCTGATAGACCATTTCCTGGATCGTTGCCAGGAAGCGGAAGTTGATGCCATATTTGACGGAGAAACTTTCCACGTAATGGGAGTTATGGAACATATTGAGCCTGCAGGTATCCATAGCGGCGACAGTAATGCGGTGCTGCCTGCTTTCAATCTCACTCCGCTGGAAGTAACTACTATGGAAGTCTATTCAGAAAAAATTGCCCGCGCCCTGGATATCAGAGGACTTATTAATATCCAGTTTGCCATTAAGGACGGAGTGGTATATGTCATTGAAGCCAATCCCCGGGCATCCCGGACAACGCCTTTCATAGCTAAAGCCTATCAGATCCCTTATCTCAATATAGCCACAAAAGTAATGCTGGGAGAAGTAAAGCTGAAAGATCTGAAATTTGAGAAGAAGCTGAAGGGATTTGCTATTAAAGAACCTGTTTTCAGCTTTGAAAAATTCCCGGGAGTAAATAAAGAATTAGGACCTGAGATGAAATCAACAGGTGAAGCGATCCGGTTCATTAAGGATTTACGCGATCCTTATTTCAGGAACCTGTATAAGGAAAGAAGTATGCACCTGAGTAAATAGAGAATCGGTAACGACAGCCGGCACTTAGCGAAAGGAGGGGCAGACTTCACGGCAACCGGGTTCTTTGCTTTTACAGTTGTTCCCTTTTTG
This sequence comes from Chitinophagaceae bacterium, assembly GCA_023957155.1. Lineage (GTDB taxonomy): Bacteria > Bacteroidota > Bacteroidia > Chitinophagales > Chitinophagaceae > Agriterribacter. The sequence continues at coordinate 279,092 of JAMLHK010000001.1, forward strand.
CTACATTTTTCTGATAATACTTACAAACCGGGCGCAGTCCGCATATATTACATTTGGGGTTTCGCGCAACACAGATATATCTTCCGTGCAGTATAAGCCAGTGGTGTGCCTTATAGATCAATCCGGAGGGAATATTTTTAACCAGCTGCTTTTCCGCAGCAAGCGGCGTTTTCGCATTTCGGGTTAACCCAATCCGGGCAGCAACCCGGAAAACATGGGTATCTACCGCCATATTGGGTTGCTGGTCAATTACGGAGGTTATTACGTTAGCCGTTTTTCTTCCAACTCCTGGTAACTCCATTAACTCCTGAACCGTAAGCGGTACATTTCCGTTAAATTTTTCCAGGAGCATCTGGGCCATGCCGATCAGGTGCTTAGATTTATTATTCGGGTAAGAAATACTTTTAATATAAGAAAAAAGTTCATCGAAATCCGCTTTGGCAAGCTGCTGAGGTCCGGGGTATTTTTCGAACAGGACGGGAGTTGTCATGTTAACCCTTTTATCCGTACACTGCGCAGATAAAATAACCGCTACCAAAAGCTGGTAGGGATTATCATATATCAATTCTGTTTCTGCATCAGGGGTATGCTGCTGAAACCAGTCCAGCGTAAACGTATATCTCTCTTTTTGTGTCATTTAGGTAACCACCAGGTACACAAAAGTAAGCTAAGTCGCTGAAAAGCAATTAAGACTGTTCAACTTCTTTAGAAACACCGGCATAACGAAGCAGGGATTGAATAACTGAGGGGCGGGGAGATTGACGGATAGTATTAAGTCCCTCTATTGCTCTTTTAAGAACCTCAAATTTTTCACGTAAGGTCCAATCCGTTTCCAGGGCAATCTGCATAGCTGCACTTTCTTCGGGAGAGGTTTCTTTGTATAAGAATCTTATCATGTTTTCAGGTGTATAAATATCCATATGCCAATTCATTTATTGAATTCACAAAATACTCAATAACAAATACGGTTCTTAGGATATTACAGATAACAATACGGATTAATGGTGTTCTTCAATGTTTATCAAGGGATGGGGAAAGGACTCTGATATTAAACGGGGAAGAAGACAAGATATTGTGAATTGCCTGAAAAGATTTGTAAAATGCTATTTTTCATCTATAATAAACACATCCTCGTTATCCCTTTTCATTAAATATTTTTCCCTCGCCGCCTTCTCCAGGGAGGCAGGATCATTATCCAGCTCTGCCAGCTCTTTTCGCATGGCTTCGATCTGTTCCGTATAATAGGCTTTGCCTTTTTCCAGCTGGCGGAGTTCATTTGTTCTTTCTACCTGGACAAACAGGTCATTATGATCAAAAAAGGCTATCCACAGTGTAAAAACCAGCAGGCTAAGGCCATACTTGTTTTTTAACCATGCCGGTATGTGCGCTAAGAACTTCATCATCTCGGGAAAATACGGGTATCAGAACCCGGTTTTGTTTCGCTTATTTACCAAATTTAATCTTTCCGTTTGGATAAACCGCATTTTCTCCCAAAGCCTCCTCTATTCTTATCAGTTGATTGTACTTCGCCAGCCTGTCGGTTCTTGAGGCGCTGCCCGTCTTTATCTGACCGCAATTTAAAGCAACGGCTAAATCGGCAATGGTGGTATCTTCCGTTTCTCCGCTCCGGTGACTCATAATAGTGGTATACCCGTTTGCCTGGGCCAACTGCACCGCATTTATGGTTTCCGTAACCGTTCCAATCTGGTTAACTTTAATCAATATGCTGTTGGCGATCCCTTTATCAATCCCTTCCTGTAAACGTTTTACATTGGTTACAAACAAATCATCCCCCACCAACTGGCATTTACTACCGATTGCATCGGTCAGCTTTTTCCATCCTTCCCAATCGTCTTCCGCCATCCCGTCTTCAATGGAAACAATAGGATACTTTTTTACCCAATCACTCCAGTAAGCCACCATATCATCGCTACTGATGGTTTTACCGCTGCTTTTGTAAAATTTATACGAATGGCTGCCCTCATCATACATTTCCGTGCTGGCTGCATCCATAGCGATGGCTATTTGACTGCCCGCCTTATAACCTGAAGCCTCTATTGCCTGCAATACGGTTTCTATAGCTTCCTCATTGCTTTGAATATCGGGTGCAAATCCGCCTTCATCTCCCACATTTGTACTGTATCCTTTCTTTTTCAGCACCGATTTAAGGTGATGAAACACTTCTACTCCCCAGCGTAACCCCTCACTAAAAGACGGGGCACCTACGGGTACGATCATAAATTCCTGGAAGTCTATCTTGTTATCGGCATGTACCCCGCCATTCAGAATATTCATTAAAGGCATGGGCAATACGGTAGCATTTACGCCTCCCAGGTAGCGGTATAAAGGTAAATTTGACTCCTGCGCCGCAGCTTTGGCTACTGCCATTGAAACGGCCAGGGTAGCATTTGCCCCTAAGGTTGCCTTGTTTTCCGTACCGTCTATTTTTATTAAAAGCCCGTCAATATAGGCTTGCTTGGTAACATCAACACCGATCAGCTGATCGGCAATAATATCATTTACATTTCTAACGGCTTTTAACACCCCTTTGCCCTGGTAAACCGTTTTATCCCCATCCCTTAATTCTACCGCCTCGTGTTTCCCGGTGGAAGCTCCCGATGGGACCGCCGCCCTTCCCAGCAAACCATTTTCAGTAAAAACATCAACTTCAACCGTAGGATTTCCGCGGCTGTCTAAAATTTGCCGGGCATGGATATCTGAAATGAAACTCATAAAAAATAGATTATGCTTGTTTTTTTGCAAAGAAACACTTTTCGGTGCTGGCTGCAAAAAAAGTGTGGTTATTGTTCGCTTTTGCCGGTCAATTCCTTAAAAATGATTTCCAGACTTTGGCTTTCACTTTGCATGGCTATAATATCAAGGTCATGTTTCAGAGACAGTTCCCTTAGTTGTTTACGCAGAAGCTCAGGATTAGCGGATGAGAACTGGTACCGGGTACCGGACAGCATTTGCACTTCGCCCGGCTGAAAAACCGAAGAAAATAAACCGGGATCCACCGCTACGGCAAACTCCACCAGTATCCGTTGCAGGTTTTCTTTACCGGATTGTAATGCCGCCAGCGTATTATCGGCTACCAGCTCACCTTTATTGATAATAATAATCCTGTTGCAAACGGCCTCTACTTCCTGTAATATATGTGAAGAGAAAAGAACGGTTTTATTTATTCCCTGCTGTTTTATAACCTCCCTGATCTCAACAATCTGGTTGGGATCCAACCCTGTGGTGGGTTCATCCAGGATCAGCACTTCAGGGTCATAGATCAGGGCAGCGGCTAACCCCACCCTTTGCTTATACCCTTTTGAAAGCTGCCCTATCTTTTTTTGCTGCTCAGGACCCAAACCAACCATATCAATAACGCGGTTAACTGCGGACTTTTTATCAGAAAGCCGGTGTACCCCCGCAATAAACCCGAGATATTCTCTCACATACATATCATAATACAACGGGTTGGATTCGGGCAGATAGCCTATCTTCTTTTTAACTTCCAGAGGCTGGCTAACAACATCCAGGTCACAAACCGAAACTTCACCGGAGGTAGGCTTAAGATAACCGGTTAAAATTTTCATGGTCGTAGACTTTCCCGCACCATTAGGTCCTAAAAAACCAACGATCTCTCCTTTACTTACCGACAACGAAATATTGTTTACCGCCTTTTGCTCACCGTATACCTTATACAAATTTTTTACGCGGATTGACATGTAACAAAAATAAGTACTCCTTATCAATATCTGCGTTTAAAATCCTGTCGTCTATACGGATCGAGGCTATGAAAGTTATCCGATGTAATCTCCACACACGATGCGCTCTGCATACCGGTACAGGAATAAATATCCAAAGTCGGGACCGGCGGGTAATATGAAAATTTGACAGCCTCCATTTTTATTCAACCGAATGTAAGTAAATTAGCCCTTTCAATAAGAAACAAAACTGCAATGCTATATGTCTTACCCTTATCAGATAAAAACTATTGATGAATACAAAGCGGCCTACAAAGAAAGTGTAGAAGACCCCGAAACATTCTGGGGCGAAATTGCTGAAAATTTCGTTTGGAGAAAGAAATGGGACAAGGTGCTGAACTGGAATTTCAGAGAACCTAAAATAGAATGGTTTGCAGGCGGCAAACTCAATATTACCGAAAATTGTTTAGACCGGCACCTGAAAGAACGGGGTGAAAAACCAGCCATTATATGGGAGTCGAACAACCCGGAGGAAAGAACGAGGATCGTTACCTACGAACGATTGCACAAAAGAGTATGCCAGTTTGCTCAGGTACTTAAAAACAACGGAGTAAAAAAAGGCGACCGGGTATGTATTTATATGGGTATGATTCCCGAACTGGCTTATGCGGTGTTAGCCTGTGCAAGAATAGGTGCCATCCACAGTGTGATCTTCGGTGGCTTCTCTGCCCGCAGCATTGCAGACAGATTAGAAGATACGCAAGCGGAATACATTGTTACCTGTGACGGTGCTTACCGGGGAGGGAAGGATATTCCGTTAAAAAGCGTGGTGGATGATGCGCTGGTAGGCAATAATCTTGTAAAAAGGGTGATCGTATATACCCGCACCCGCGTTCCGGTGAGCATGATCAAAGGCCGGGATGTATGGTGGGAAGACGAGATGCTTAAAGTAACCGATACCCTGCCGGCTGAAAGCTTTGGTGAAGCGGAGGAGATGGATGCGGAAGACCCCCTGTTTATTTTATATACCTCCGGCAGTACCGGCAAGCCCAAAGGTGTAGTGCATACTACTGCCGGATATATGGTATGGACTACCTATACATTCGTAAATACTTTTCAATACCAGCCCGGTCAGGTATATTTCTGCACGGCGGATATCGGCTGGATCACCGGGCATAGCTATATCCTGTACGGTCCGTTAAGCGCCGGCGCAACCAGCCTGATGTTTGAAGGAATACCTACCTGGCCCGATGCCGGCAGATTTTGGGATATCGTAGATAAATACAAAGTGAACATTTTGTATACCGCCCCTACCGCCATCCGCAGCCTGATGACCTACGGATTAGACCCGCTAAAAAATAAAGACCTCTCTTCCTTAAAGGTACTGGGGTCTGTTGGTGAGCCCATAAACGAAGAAGCCTGGAACTGGTATAACGAGCATATCGGTAAAAAACGCTGCCCTATCGTTGATACCTGGTGGCAAACAGAAAACGGCGGGATATTGATCACTACCCTTGCAGGGGTAACGCCTACACGACCCTCCTGGGCAACCCTGCCTCTTCCCGGCGTTCAACCCGTTTTGGTTGATGAGCACGGAAAAGAAGTTACTGAAAAAAATGAGGATGGCTTATACAAAGGCAACCTTTGCCTGAAAGCGCCCTGGCCGGGAATGCTGAGAACAACGTATAGAGACCACGAGCGCTGTCGCACCACTTATTTTGCCGCTTATCCCAACCTGTATTTTTCCGGTGATGGTGCGCTAAAAGATGACGAAGGCAATTATCGTATTACCGGCAGGGTGGACGATGTATTAAATGTAAGTGGTCACCGTATTGGAACTGCCGAGATAGAAAATGCCATTAATATGCACGCCGATGTAGCCGAAAGTGCAGTAGTAGGTTATCCGCATCCCATCAAAGGGTTGGGAATTTACGCTTATGTAATTGTAAGCAGCATGCACGGCGATGAAGAAAAAACAAGGCAGGACATTACCCAGACGGTTTCTCGCCTGATCGGACCTATTGCCAAACCCGACAAAATACAATTTGTGAGCGGGTTACCCAAAACCCGCAGCGGTAAGATCATGCGGCGTATTTTAAGAAAAATTGCAGAAGGTGAACCGGATAAAGTAGGCGATACCTCTACATTACTTGATCCCGGTGTGGTTGAGAGTATAAAACAGGGGAAGCTATAAATTAATAAAGCTGTTTTAATGAAGCGGATGAGGCTTACCTGAACCTCATCCGCTTTTATTTTTAGAGCGAATACCTGTTATCGGAAATCAGCTTATCCGCTATCCGTCTCCTGGCATCTTTTCCATTAAACGGTTCTGCTTTTGTAAAGCGTTTTATTCCCAATAACATCATACGCTGTTCATCACCCGAGGCAAAAGCATTAATTGCATCCCGCCCGCTTTTATTCACCCTGTCGGCGGTATCATATAAATAAGTACGCACCACATCAAGATACAACGCGGCAGCCTGTTCACCCTGCTGGTTCGCCATTTTGATCGCTCTTAACAAAGCGCTCTCGGCATGAAAAACATTAATTGCCATATCGGCTATATGCATCAGGATCTCCTGCTCGCTTTCAATTTTCATCATCAGCTTTTGAACTGCGGCCCCGGCAACCATCAGAATGGCTTTTTTCATTTCGGCGATGAGCTTCAGCTCTTTCGCAAAAGCACCGTCATCCCCCCCCCCGAAATCCGGGATACTCATCAGCTCTTTCTGAACTGCAGTTGCCGGTCCCATCAGATCAAGCCGGCCCTTCATGGCGCGTTTCAATACCATATCTACCGTTAGTAACCGGTTGATCTCATTGGTGCCTTCAAATATCCGGTTAATGCGGCTATCCCGGTAAGCCCTGGATATGATGTACTCAGCGCTAAACCCGTTACCTCCATGAATCTGCACACCTTCATCCACAACATAGTCCAGCACTTCACTGCCAAATACTTTAAGCATGGCACATTCTATAGCATACTCTTCGGCGCCTGCCAGCAGGGCCTCATTAAAAGATTTTCCTTCCCGTATTAATTCCTGCTCCTTATCATCAATCCATTTCGCCGTTCTGTATAAAGCACTTTCGGCTACCCATATCCGTATTGCCATTTCGGCTATTTTGTGCTTTATAGCGCCAAACCCGGCTATGGGCTGCTTAAACTGTTCCCGGGTATTGGCGTATTGTATGGCTGTAGTTGCAGCTCCCTTTGCTCCACCCAATGCTGCCGCACATAATTTCAGCCGGCCAATATTCAGAATATTAAAAGCAATAACATGTCCTTTCCCGATCTCTCCCAATACATTTTCTACGGGTACTTTTGCATCCTGAAAGTACAGCTGAACGGTTGATGAGCCTTTAATACCCATTTTATGTTCTTCGGGGCCCTGTGTAAATCCTTCCGTATTCCGTTCTACAATAAATGCCGTAAATCCTCCCTGGCCGTCAGGCAGGTTATCGCCCTCTATCTTTGCAAAAACAGTATATACATCTGCGAAGCCGCCATTTGTAATCCAGCATTTTTGCCCGTTCAGTAAATAATGCTTACCGTCACTGCTCAGCTTAGCCGTTGTTTTAGCACTTAATGCATCACTACCGCTATTAGGTTCGGTCAGTCCGTACGAGCCTTTCCATTCGCCTGTTGCTAACCTGGGGATGTACTTATTTTTTTGCTCAGGTGTTCCAAAATACAATATGGGTAAAGTACCGATACCCGTGTGAGCAGATATAGCCACAGAAAATGAAAAGCCGCCACCCAGTCCCTCATTTACCAGCGTAGAAGTAACAAAATCCTTACCCAATCCCCCGTATTCCTCCGGTATGGAAGTACCCAGTAACCCCTGCTCACCGGCTTTATCTAACAGGGAAGGCATTAAACCCGGCTCCAGCTCATCAATACGCTCAATAACCGGAAGTACTTCGGAAGCAACAAAAGAGGTACACATATCCATGATCATCTTCTGTTCCTCATTAAAATCTTCAGGAACAAAAATATCTTCCGGCCGGCTTTCCCTGATAATCCATTCGCCACCTTTTAAAACAGAGGGGGCTGCTGCTACTGTATGCATGATTCTATATTTTTTTTATATTAAGCAATTGTACACTTGTTTATTATTTCAGGTTATCGTACACCCTTTGCAAAACGGATTTACATACCGCTATCTCGTCTGCGGTTACCCCGGTCAGGGCTTCATTCAGCGTTCGGTTAGCCATATCCATCGTCTGGTCTCTAAGCAAAGCAGCCTTGTCCGTAAGGTAGATCAGGTTAATTCGCCGGTCAGTGTGTGAAGCAACCCGCTTTACTAATTGCAATTTTTCTAAATTATCCACCAACCGGGTTATACTGGGCTTATCTCTGAATGTAGCACTGCACAATTCCTGCTGGCTGAGCCCGTCCTGTTTCCATAAATGATATAAAACGCTCCATTGCTCGATCGTAATATCTATATCATGCTGCTTAAAATTTTTTTGCAGCCTCCTCGCTATGGCCGTTGAAGCCAGGCCTGTAATAAAACTATATAATTCACCCCGTTTAAATTGATTTCCCGACATATAGTTAGTTATGCAACTAATTCAAAGCTATGGAATATCAGGTTAAAAGAAAATTAAATGCTGATATTTTATTAAACCGCATCTCTTACACATCAAAAACCAGGTATTATCCTCATTACTTATCCTTTAGCTTAGGATTTCTCTTATGCCTTTCTGCATCACGGATATTTTTTTTCGCAAAATTCTTTTCTAATGCATCGGTAAGGTTCACCCCCGTTTGATTGGCCAAACATAATAATACCCAAAGCACATCTGCCATCTCATCCGACAGTTCCTTTACAGATTCATTTCCTTTAAAAGACTGGTCGCCATATAGCCGGACCATCAGCCTGGAAAGCTCGCCTACTTCTTCCATAAGTATTCCAAGATTGGTCAGCTCACTGAAATACCTTACTCCAACGGTTCTTATCCAATGGTCTACCTGCTGTTGCGCCTGATGTAACGTTATTTCCATAAATGGATTGATTAGAGGGTAAAGTTATTAAATATCAAATGCTAAAAACCAACGGGAAGGAGGCTTATTTCAGAGATCAGGCGGACAGCCGGGCCTGCAAAATTTTCGTAAGATTAAAACACAACCCTGAAGCTGCCGAATATGCCAAACCGTTCAAAAGTTTTTTGAGGAAGCGGCTGTGGCAGCACCTTCCAGATGAAGTCGAGCCGGAATACTTTGAAGATGTTATCTACCCCGGTCCCGATTTCCATATATGGCTTCCCGTTCAGGCTTTTAAATTCATTATCATTACCGATAAAATTATATGCTTTATTGGCATCATTTAAGTCGCCCCATAAAACCTTAACACCCCAAAACTGCCTGAATTTCAGCATCCGGGTCAGCGGAATAAAACGAAACAGTCCGTTTCCAATATTATGCTCTACATTAACACCTGCATACCAGTCCGTTAAATACTCATAACGGCTCATCATGTTAAAGGCATATTTGTTATAATACCACAAATTATTTCCCGGTGGTATCTCAAGCAGCGTATAAGGCAGGGTTCCCAGTACTTTACCGGCATATATATTATAATATATACTGCCATACGGAGCAATTTTTTTATAGTCGGATATGCTGCCCCCCACTTTATGATAATTGTAGCTGCTGCCGAATATACCGGATATTCCTTTTGAATAATGCGCTTCCACTATAGGAAAATCACTCCCAATACTGATCCGGTAAAAATTACCGTCAAGGAATTTTTCAAGATAAGCAAAGCGGAGTTTTATTCCCAACTCAAAGCTGTTCAGGGGTTCACCCCCGTTGGTAACAGGAAAATGCTCTTTCAGGGGGAGATTAGATAAGGGGTTAGCCCGCCTGCGTAACCCGTTAAGCGTAACGGAAAAACCACTGTTCCACTCCTTAAAATATTCCAGCTTTTCCTGCTCTATTTTCATGTACCTGAGCGGTGTGTTGGGCTTTCTTAAAGCGATGGCAAACAGGTTATCACTCCCCACTTCATCATAATACACCTGCCCGTTATCAATATCTTTGATATAAGATGCCATCAAAGTGGAGCGCGGCGATTTATTAAACAGGTACAGCCCCTGCAATCTCCCTTTCAGCTTCTGGTCGGCAAAACCATAAGCCAGGTAACCGGTGAGATAGATCTTCTTATTAAACCCGGTATTGGTACCCAAATCAAAACGCAGCCTGAGGCCTTCGTAGGCATTAGCGGTTATCCAGTTATACCAGGGCCCGATTTCATAATTGCCTACGTTTTTATACCCTGTACCAATAAAATACACCAGGTCGGTAAACCGCTGAAAGCTGGGCATTTCCAGAAGCGTATCAATCATCTTATAGATACCTTTTTCGGTCTGGTTCAGATCTTCATGGCGGGCTTCCTGCCAATAGGCATCCGAATGTTTGGCTGCCGAATCAGACATCACGATTTCCTCCCGCAGCTTATTTTTTTCAAGCTCCGCAACCACGGAAGTATCATTGATGATGATATTCCTGTAGGTGCTGGTTTTTCGTCCTATAAAACTCAGGCGGTTCTTATCCAGGAAAATAAAATCGGCTACGAACTTATCTTTTGCTAAGAACCATACAGAATCGTTGAGCAACTGGTATTCCTGAACCAGGTCCAGCTTTTCCACAAAGTTCAGGTTAGCCAGCTCCGAAACCCGGAGGTTCATCTTCATTACCGCATACGATGAGTCTGCAATCCATGCATCGCCCATAAAGGTATTCTCTCCCTTATGCTTTGGTGTAAACAGGAAATGAAAAAATCGCCTTCCTCCTATATATTGTGTATCCGGAACGCTATAGCGGTAGTAAGCGGAACCATTGTCGCTGATGGGGCTGATAAAATCCTTATCAAACACCGGTATGAAATTTTTATATACGTTGACGTTCTGGTACATGCCGCCGAGCATTTTACTGATGCTGGGGTTATTAAAGCCCAGCGTTTTAACGGCTTTAAATACCTCTCTTGTTTTTTGCGGCTTTCTCTGATAATAATAATCCGACAACGACTCGGTTAAATAGAGCGGGAGTATGGGTTTGCTTTCCGTTGTGGAATCAATATTCTGATAAATAACAGATTTAAAAGGCTTCAACAGGGGAAATTTGATCAGCTTGTTATGGGTTGCATCGTTCAGATCCGCTTCCAGCTTATTATACAGCTCATAAGAAAAGTTATCAAACCGCGACCGGTCATTCTGTGGCTTATGCTGTACTATTTTACGCCACATAATCATTCCTTTCCCGATCTTGCTCTTTACCACCACTTCCTCACCGATCTTTCCTCTTTCCATCTCAATGATCACCTGAATTTCTTCCAACGTAGTATCAACGGGTAAGGCATAATCTTCAAAACCAACAAAAGTAACCACCAGGGTATCGGAGGGCCAGTGCGAGAGGGTAAAAGAAAAATTCCCTGCAGAATCACTTACGGTTCCAACTGTAGTATTTTTAAATTCAAGCGATGCAAAGGGGATCCGCTCCTCACTGTGCGCATCCTGAATATGCCCGGACAGCTTTTTAACCTGTGCTGAAACACTGTATGAAAAAAGGGACAAAATTACTATGCTACTAATCAGCCATTTAAAGCCCATGTATGCAAAAGTAAACACACTGTAATGTATAACCTGCAATAGCTTGCTTATAACACTATTTTAAGATTGTGTTAAGAATGTGGTGCCATGCTTAATTTATTCCTTGTAATAATATAAAAACAACGGGTGATGCCAAATAATACGCTGATGGTTGTTTTGCTGCACAGGCGCTGAAATACCGGATAATACTTTTAATAATGAATAATCATCGAAAAATTTGCATATCTCCTTTTTTACATTTACTTTGAATTTCAAAGTACTTTTATGGAGAAAGATATTTCTGCAATAGACACCTTAAAAGACATTAAGCAAATAATGGAGCGCAGCAGCCGCTTTATCAGCTTGAGCGGGTTAAGTGGCGTAGCCGCCGGCATTTGTGCTTTAGCCGGAGCCTGGTTTGCCCACCCGTTTATTTCCGGTAATGCGCCTGCCGGTAAGGAAGATTATACTTATAGTACCCTTACTATCGGAGATATCATGGAACACCCCCTCTTTACCATTGCACTGCTGACATTATGTTCCGCCATAGCTGTGGCTTTTTTGTTTACATGGCTCAAAGCCCATCAAAATAAGGCGCCCATCTGGAGCGCTGCATCTAAGAGACTTATCCTTAACTTTTGCATTCCCTTAGTTGCCGGGGGAATATTTTTGCTGCGTATGGCGCAGATGGGTTATTTTGAGCTGATCGCCCCGGGGTGTCTTTTGTTTTACGGCGTATCATTGGTGAATGCTGCTAAATACACTTTAGGTGAGGTAAGGTATTTAGGATATGCCCAGATTGCACTGGGGTTGACCGGATGCTGGTTCCCGGAAGCAGGCTTGTTTTTCTGGGCGCTTGGATTTGGTATATTACATATTATATATGGCGCGGCAATGTGGTGGAAATATGACAAGAAAAGCTGAAAGATACGGCGCTTTCTTTGCCCCGAATCTTTAAAAAAGTGGTATGAAAAATCCGATAGAAAATTTAAATAAAGTATTTGACAGCCGGATCAGGTTAGGCATCATGAGTTCACTTATGGTGAATGAAGACCTTAATTTTAACCAGCTGAAAGAAATTATAGGCGTTACAGACGGTAACCTGGCATCCCATTTAAAAACCCTGGAAGAAAATGAATATATAAAAGTACAGAAGGAATTTATCGGCAGAAAAACGAATACCACTTATGCAGTTACCAAAACCGGCGAAAAAGCATTTAAGCAGCATTTGGATGGTTTGGAACAAATGATAAAGCGAATGACATAATTTTTTTTCACCATATACTTTGAATTTCAAAGTACTTTTAAAAAACAAAACAATGGATACAAAAAGCGTGATCAATTTTCTCTCGGCCCAAAGACTTACCATTAAAGGTATCATTGTGGCAGGCCTTATCCTGTTTATGCTCATACCTTCCCTGTTCATCATGAACCTGGTAAGTGAAAGATCAGACCGCCAGCGGGCTGTTGCCAGGGAGATCAGCTCCAGATGGGCAGCCAAGCAAACATTTACCGGACCTGTACTGGTGATCCCCTATACAGAAAGCATTACAACATATAATGAAAAAACTACGGTCTATAAAAAGTATGCCTACTTTTTGCCCGAACAGCTAAAAATAAACGGGGAATTGCAGCCGGAAATAAGGCACAGGAGCATCTACCGTATTGCAGTATACAAGACTGATCTGCAAATAGAAGGATATTTCGGCCCTATACAAACCGGGGAGCTTTCTATTGCAAAGGAAGATCTTCAGATGCAGGAAGCGTTTGTTTGTATAGGACTTGACGACTTCAGGGGCATTGAAGACCAACCGGGCCTTGTATGGAACAATACCGGCTATACTTTTAAGGCGGGCATACCGGATGAGCATATTATCAAAAACGGATTGTACGCCCCTGTTACCTTAAGTTACGATGACCTGAACAGTCCGAACACTTTTAAGCTGCAGTTGCATATCAAAGGTTCGGAAAATTTATCCTTTACTCCCACGGGTAAAACCACTCATGTTAACATCACTTCCTCCTGGACCCATCCTTCTTTTGATGGCAGCTTTTTGCCGGTAGCCGACCCTGTAATCAATGACAAAGGTTTTGTTGCCGAATGGAAGGTGCAACACCTGAACCGCAACTATCCCCAAAGCTGGAAGGAAGGCAATTATAATATAGAAGAATCAAGGTTTGGGGTTACTCTCTTACAGCCGGTTGATTCCTATGCAAAGACCATGCGCTCTGTAAAATATGCCATCCTTTTTATCGCGCTTACCTTCGGATTGTATTTCTTTCTCGAAATATTGCAGAAAAGAACGGTACATCCCATTCAGTATGTGCTGGTAGGACTGGTGCTCAGCATTTTTTATACCTTGCTGCTTTCTGTTTCTGAATACCTGCACTTTACGGTTGCCTATAGCATAGCAGCTACGGCAACGATTGCGCTCATTACGCTTTATACAAAAAGCATATTTCATAAATGGAGAATTGCTGGGCTGTTTGGCGCTTTGCTCACCCTGCTCTACACCTTCATTTTTGTATTGCTGCAGCTTCAGGATGGCGCTTTGCTTGTTGGAAGCATAGGCTTATTTATATTGCTGGCCATAACGATGTATTATTCACGAAAAATAAGCTGGTACGGGCAGCTGAGCCAGCCGGGGCATACAAGCTGATGACCTGCGGGTTATAAACATCCGCTGATCTATGAAAAACACCATCATATATGCTTTATCCCGATAAAACACTTAAAATTACAGACTGAAGATATTTTGAAGTCGAAAACGAAAATGCATAGCTTATATTGAAAAATTTCAAACAGGTGGAGAAGACAAATGTACCAAGCGCCCTCACCCGTTTTTTGGAAAAGTGACACCGGCAGCACACCGTATGGGGATGTACAAACATCGTGATCACGATTTAAGATAGTTTAGAGCATAATTCATTACCTGCAAAAACCCTTTAAAAACTAATATTTATGGCATACAGCAGCAAACTTGCAGACAGAACAAGAGAATATCTTTCGGGTATTCAGGAGCTAAAAATAGAAGAAAAGGAAATGTTTGGAGGATTGGCATTTTTAATAAATGGAAAGATGTGCATCAATGTGGGAGAAGATAGGTTAATGTGCCGGTTTGACCCTGAGTTGACTGATGAAATAGCTGAAAAGACAGGTTTTCTGCCCATGATAATGAAAGGCAGGGCATATAAAGGCTACTGCTATGTTGAACCTGTTGGGTATAAAAGCAAAAAAGACTTTGAATTTTGGATAACCCTTTGTCTTGATTATAACCACAAGGCAAAATCATCAAAAACGAAGCGAAAGAAATAATGGAAGTACTACCGCTTACATTGTTGTGTGATGTAATACATCATGACTATAATTAAACCTGTAAGTCTTAAAGACCTCATCGGTTTAAAAATCCAGTCCTAAGGAAAAATACCATACCGGCTTACCATTAAAGAAACCACTCATCGGCCAGCCGGCGTCTACCCTCAGAAAATAACCCAGTAATGTACTTCTCAACCCGAAGCCATAGCCTCCGGCAAAAGGCCCTATGCCATCACTCTTAAATGTAACCTGCACCGTTCCATCCTGATTAACATAGGATACATAGGGGCGTTTTATTTTGTTATAAGCTCCGTCCCAGGCGCTACCCAGATCAATGAACTGCACTAACTGGAAGTTTCTTAAAAAAGCATTGTTTATAGGCCGGCTTAACAAAGTAGTAAATACCGGCAGCCTGAATTCGCTGTTGATAACAACGGCGTTATTGCCATTTGCCACGTTTTGCCTGTAACCCCGGAGGTTTACCGCTAATGACTGGTAAGCATAGGTTTGATTAGGAGCAGGCTTAACGGCATCATTGAACTTGGGAGAGATCCAGCTATCCGTACCACCCAGGTAATAAAGAATTTTCTGGCTACCCCATGATATATCCACTGCTCCCCGTGCAGCCCATATAAAATTCCTGTAGATAGGATAATAATAACGGACATCGGTACCCACATTAAAAGTAAGCTTCCCTTGTTTGTCCTTGGTCAGATCGGGATTAATATCTGTATATATTTTATACCGCAAACCATTCCAGATATTTAAAGCAGGGTTAATGGTGTTATCATGCACATATTCTACATGGGTGAGTATTGAATTTCTAATCGTATCGGGTACTGCCAGTGCTTCTTGCGGAAAATAGCTGGGATCTCCTTTTAAGGTCAGCCGGTCCGTACGAAAGGCCACATGCGCACGAAGACTCCTTACCCTATCCCAGGGGTAAGAAACATTGACCTGGTAAAGATTGGAATAGAGCTTGTTATTCGGCCGACTTCTAGGATCCAAGCGGTCATAAAGCGGGTAATTCGTCACCGTTGAGCGGTAATAAGTAAGCCCCCAGTCTAACCGCCTGCGCATATTATAAAAGCTGAACAATACGTCTTTATCATCTAAGTTCAGCCCTAACCGAAAGCCACCAATGAATTTGATATCTTCAAAAAGATCAGAAACCCCGATTCGTACAATACCATTTAAATTAGAGCTTCCATTGGTAAGATAAATCGGTCCGTTACCACCGGTATACGGCTGCCACCGGGTCATCAATACCGAGTTATTAAAGCCCGAAACCGAATATTCGGTAGCAAATTTCAGCCTGTAATCATATAGTTTGGCCTGTGACAATGTAATTTCTTCCTCGGGTTGGTCATTGACGTCAAAAACACGACCAATAACCGCACTATCCTGCTTTTCTGCCTGGAACTCAGTCTGGAACTCATTTCCCCGGCTTCGGGCCGAATCAGTGGCTGCCGCCGGCTGATAAACCGTTGCAACACCTTTCGCTGCTCTTTCCTGTTCCATTACTTTTTTCATGTATTCAGTAGGCCGTACATTAATGTTTCTTTTTTTCAGCGCATCCTCGTTTACTTTGAGCTTATATAATAGTTTCAGATCACCCTCCTGGCGTACTTCAGATACCTGTCCGCCATCACCGGCTATACGTGTTTCCTGCAACCCGCTCTGGTAATTCGTAATGGGAAAAGCGTATGCGGAATCGGTAGTAATGGCCATATAACCAATTGAATCGGGCTCGCTTTTGTTCCATACCTGTAGCGTAGAGTCTAATTCAGCATGGTCGGGGTTACGCAACAGCTCATCCCCAACCCGGTATATGGTATCTACTCCGGCCTTACGGGTGGTAAAAAATCCGGCATACCGGTTGGCAATCCCCATTTCATCATTCACAAACGTAAAATGATTGGTATTATACTGCATGGGATAGCGGGCGTTACCGAATTTGACGTGAGTGAGTTGTGAAATCTGCCTGAATTCGGTTTTGTTCCAGTTGTCAACTAAAAAAATATTGTACGGGTTATTGGAAGGTAAAGCGGTATCGCTATTTACGGCATTACCCGATGGGCGGTTGGACGAAAAGATGATACCTGTTCTGTTGGGAAAAGCTACAAATGAAGGGTCAAGATCATCGTACACATCATTCGTAATCTGTTCGAGCGTCTGTTCATTGATCTTATACACGAAAATATCGGAGTAACCATTCTTTACCGCGCTGAACAGGAGCGTATTCTGATCCAGCATATATTTAACATCCGTTACCTGGTCAAATTCTTCGGGCAGCTCCTGCTTAAAGGTTTTAAGACGGGTAGCGAGGTCAAAAACAAACATGCGAATCTTATTCTTTTCGCTGTACACCACTGCCAGCTTTGAACCTTTGGGGTCCCAGGCCAATTGGGGATAATTGGGGTTGATCTCATTTTGATTATCCAGCACCCCCGATTTTAATAAGATCTTTCTTTTGAATCCAAAATCTTCCAGCTCAATGCGATAAATCCCTTTTTTAAAACGCACCACCGCATACGTGCTGTTGCGCGGGTTGGGATTAGCCTGGAACCGGTAATAATCCAGGTTTTTATTTACTTCTTCTATGGCTACCACGCTTCCTTTAGGTGCGTTACGTCTTCCTCTCAGATCTTTATAGTATTTATCCGCCTCTTTTTCCATGAACTCCTTCAATACTTCCTTGAACTTCTTCTTAGTTACTTTTAAGCTGGCGGAGTTCAGGCTTTTATAAATCCTCGACAGGTAAAGAAAATAGGTAACATTATCTTTCCGGTAATTATCTGCAATAAACCGCCAGAAAGCATGCCCGGCAAGCTCCGGCTTATCGAAGGCAAACTGGTAAAAAGTTCTGTAGTTCCCCGAAAGCAGGGCGGATTTTAACTGGTCGTCCAGCGCCGGGCTCCAGTTTTCAGCAGCATACCGGATGTATCCTTCGGTTAACCATTTGGGTAAGTCGAGCAAAGCCTGGTTACTTGCAAACTCACCCAGGTCATCGCCAAACAATAAGTTGTCGAGCAGCACCCGGGCTATGCCCTGCCGGACCTGGTTTTTTAAATGTTCATGATCGCCATTAAAATAAACGATCATTTTATTGTTTACAAACTTAGTTACACCACCGGTGTTTTGCCAGTCCACTCCCAGTCCGATATTGGATTGTTGCAAATCATTAAAGTTGTTATATACCACGATATTGATACGGCGCTGTGATCCGTACTCAACAAAATCCTCCAGCCCGGGTAATTCTTTTTCCGCTAACTGGGCAGTAAATTTTCCAAGAGACAATCCATTCTGGCTAAAGTATACATTAAAATTTCTTGTTTGATAATAGCGCCATTTCATTTTTTCATACTGTACCCTGTTTCTCCCGAACTCTACCGCATTTACCTGTGTGAACGCCTTCTGCACGGTCAGCAATGAAAATGTAATCCATAATAAACCTCCAATAGCGTACTTTACCCTGTTCTGTAAGATTACCATAATTTCGTACATTCTTAAAATAATAAAATTAGCGCTTTTAAGGTATAAAAAAACATTATGCTTGCTGTTAAAGTTTTCATATTTAGCCCGGTGCAGGAAAACACCTACCTCCTTTATAATGAACAAAAAGATTGTATCATTATTGACCCCGGGTGTTATTACGATGAAGAAAGAGATGAACTATCGTCATTTATCGCACAAAATGCATTGATCCCTAAACTGCTGTTAAACACCCACTGCCACCTCGACCACGTATTCGGCAACAAATGGATAGCGGAAAAGTACGGATTAAAACTTCACCTTCATGAAAAAGAAAAACCGGTTTTAGATTATGCCCCCGCATCCGGATTAATGTGGAACCTGCCTTTTGACAATTATAAAGGTGAAGTAATCTACTTACGGGAAAAAGATACCCTGTCGTTGGGCACGGATCAGCTTGAAGTATTTTTTACCCCCGGGCACTCTCCCGGCAGCATTGCTTTTTACTGTAAAAAGCAGCAGTTCCTGATCGGAGGTGATGTGTTATTCAGGATGAGCATCGGGCGTACCGATTTACCGGGAGGAAATCACGATACCCTGATCAACAGCATACATACCCGACTCTTTGTTTTACCCGATGAAACCATAGTATACCCGGGGCATGGTGAGCCAACTACAATCGGGTTTGAGAAAAAGCACAACCCCTATGCGGGAATTTAAATCATACCTGGCATTTCCCTTACTCTATACTACCCATTTGACGGGTATATGCTTTAATAAATAAGGCGCCCAGGTTCTTATACGGCGGAATATAATTATCAAATCTTTCTTTTGCATCTCCTGTCGGGAACTGAGCAGCCAGGTCTTTCCAGATAGACAGCCATTCAACATCCTTACCGGATTTCAAATCGTCATTTATTGCTTTCAGTATGGGCTCATTAATAATTCTCGTGCCTACTTCTTTTGAAGATATAATATGCGCATCGGGACATGTTTTCAACACGTCATCTAAATTGTGAAAACCGCCGCATGAACCCAATATTACGATCCTGGAAGTGGGTGGAAGATTACGGATGGTAGATCCCACCCAGTAACTGTGTCCCCTGTGTATGGTAATACCCGGCTCCAGTTTATTTTTTTCGAGGTACTGCCGCAGATGAGCCTGGGCAACAGAGTCCAGCCCTTTTTCATAATCCAGCGGTAAATTAGCATAGATCAGCACCGGCTTTCCTTTAGCAGATTTTATTTCCACCCATTCGGCTTTTCGTTTTACGGTCCATTCGGATCCCGTAAACATGCTCATAAAATTGGCATACGATTCTTTACCATCCTGGTCGCCATAAAAGAAAACCTGTTGTACTACCCTGTTGCTGTCATCGGTGAGGTCTTTATAATTTACACGATAAACCGGGGGAATATTCAACCTGGTTGACACATCTATGCTGCTATCCTGGGAGGACTGGAAGATAATTTGTAAAATATCATAAATAGCAACGGCTCTTTTATCCTGTTTGCTCCTGGCCTGCAGCAGGTTCCTTTCAATTTCCTGATCTATCAGCTTTTGTACCAACGGGTTTTTTATACTTCCATAAGAATCGGCCACATCCACGGCATCTTCGAGCGTACCGCTTTTCTCCAGCCCCCGCACAAAAGCCATCATTAAACGCTGCGAATTACTGTCGGGCATGGTCTGCAAAAACTCGTCTAACTTATTATAGCCTGCGGCCAGCCGGATGAATTTCTTAAACCGGTCAAACTGCACACTCATCAGCAAGCTGTCGCCCGAGGGCACTGCCATACGCTGCATCATGCGATTGAATATCCCCTTATAACTTGAGGTGTACATCACATCCTCTCCCAAAACAATCAGGTAATAT
Source organism: Chitinophagaceae bacterium (assembly GCA_023957155.1). Lineage (GTDB taxonomy): Bacteria > Bacteroidota > Bacteroidia > Chitinophagales > Chitinophagaceae > Agriterribacter. Next base: position 299,050 of record JAMLHK010000001.1, read on the forward strand.
AATTCCTGCGGGGTAAGGGGATCAACGATTTTAAACCTGGCATTATCCTGAAGATCGTGTAAAGCATTTACCTGCTCTATGAATATATTTTTTGCACGATCCTGCAGCTTAAACAATAGCTTATCATAAGCCAGGGGCGTATCTTTTTTGATCAGCCTTCCCGCGTAGCTGATCTGTGTTTTTACTAATAACCGGTAATACTGCAGGTTGTCATCCATTACCTTAAATATTTCCGGCATAGTTAAGCGCCCCTGCACAATCTCATCCAGGAAAGGATAATATTGCTGCCCGCTTTTACTGCCGGCAATGCCCACAATAGCCTTAACGAGAGAGTCGCTGTTACGCCTGATCAGGCGGCCCGTCTGCGTACGTGTGGCTGCTGCATAATCATACAACTGGTTGGGATTGCGGTAAGCGGCTGCTTTTACTAAGCTGTCTGCAAAAGGAACATCATGGTATTGCTCCAGCATTGAAAGTATTTTATCAGGATATTTCCGGCAGAATTTCCTGAACAGGATGATCCGGGATGCTTCAAACCCCTGGTTCTCATACATAGCGCTTCCGCTACCGTTAATATTGATATTGCCCACTTCATAAGAAGCATTTTCTACAATAGGACGGATATCCTGCTTTTTGATATCAGCCGCCATCAGGGCTTTATAGTTTTCCAGTAACTCCCCGGCCAGTACCGCATTAAAGGTTCGGGTACGCCAGCCGGTGTTAAATCCCTTGAGCAGGTTTTCCAGTCCGCTCAGGTATTTTACTTTCAGCCGGTGATCAAGATTAGTATCGGACTCAATAGTATCTTTTAAAATATCAACATCTTTAATTAATGCCTGGGTAACTAAGGCATTGATCGCTTTATTTTTTGATGCAGCGATCCACTCCCCGTTCCCTCCATTAAAACGCAGGGCTAACTTTTGCTCTTTCTCTATATTTTCATGATAACGAACCCGGGCTATGTCTATTTTCTTTTTTAACGTATCAATATGGGCGTTTGCAGCTCCGGAAAAAAGAAACAGAAGCAGGATTATGGAAATCGTTTTATACATATATATTGAACTGCTGCAAAATTAAGGATTATAGCTGATGGAGATTCTGCCGGTTTCTTAACAAAAAATTAATCCCCCCGCCAACATCACTATCTGCTAACGTTAACCCGGAGAATTTAGTGCCAAAAATCGTAAATGCGCCAAAAATTTCAGGCTCCGGGCCTGTAAGTGTGGATTCTACAATAATTTTAGGCAAAATATCTGTACATGGATCAAAAAGAAGGGAAAATACTGATCGCTGATGACGAACCGGATATACTGGAAATTATCAGCTATAACCTGCGCAGGGAAGGATATGAGATCATTACCGCAAAGGATGGAGAGGAAGCCCTCCAAAAATCCATACAGCTTAAACCCAATTTAATTGTACTGGATGTGATGATGCCGGGTAAAAACGGCATGGAGCTCTGCAAAATGCTACGTGCATTACCCGACTTTCGACATACCCTTATTATTTTTCTAACGGCTTTAAATGATGAGCTGTCCCATGTCAGGGGACTGGAATATGGTGCAGACGATTATATAAGTAAACCGGTAAGTCCGAAAATACTGGTTTCTAAAATAAATGCCCTGTTCAGGCGAATCCACCAGCCGGACAGTGCGAAAGTACTACAGGTAGGAAATATTACTATAGATCCCGTACAGTATATTGTTCTGGATGATGACAGGGAGATTATCCTGGCGAAAAAAGAGTTTGAGCTGCTTTATTTGCTGGCTACTCAACCGGGAAAGGTTTTTAACCGGAACGAACTCTTAAGCCGGATATGGGGAAACGAGGTCATTGTAGGCGACAGGACCATTGATGTGCATATCCGGAAAATTCGCCAAAAGCTGGGTATGGACTATATTTTTACCGTAAAAGGACTTGGATATAAGTTTGTAATGTAAAAGAAATCATCTCAGCCATAATATGCTCACCACAAAAAATATATCTCCCCGTCTCCTGGCGGGTTTTACTGCTTTTTTTATTGCTTTCCCGGTCGCCATCGGCTTCTTTTTGCTGAAGCCTTTATGGTGGTTTTTTTTTCTTGCGCTTGGCATAATCATGGGCGGAAGCTACCTGCTGATATTATACACGCTTGAGCGTTTCATTTACCGGAAAATAAAACTCATCTATAAATTTATTTATCAGACCAAAGCCAGTAAACGGGAAGAGTTTTATTACAAAAGCCTGCTTCCCCCCAAAAGCATTGATGAAGTACACGCGGATGTTGAAAAATGGGCGGAACAAAAGAAAAAAGAAATAGAAGTACTAAAAGCAAATGAGGCTTTTCGTAAAGAATTTCTACAAAACCTTTCCCACGAGCTTAAAACCCCCATCTTTGCCATACAGGGATACCTTGAAACCTTACTGTCAGGAGGAATGGATAACCCGGAAGTAAGCACAAGATTTCTTCACAATGCATCCCGGAATACTACCCGCCTGGTAAACCTGCTCAATGATCTCGATGCCATCACGAAATTAGAGAGCGGCGAGCAGGTACTGCATAAAGAGCATTTCATTATACAGGAGCTGATCCGGGAAGTATTTGAGTCGCTTTCCCTGCTGGCAACTCAAAAAGAAATCAGGTTAACAATAAAAAAAGGCTGTGAAACACCGGTTACCGTGTTTGCAGATAAGGAAAAAATCAGGCAGGTATTCATCAACCTTACAGATAATGCCATCAAATATGGTAAACCCGGCGGTAAGGTAACCGCCAGCGCATATACAACAGACGAAAAGCTGGTGCTGGTAGAGCTGAGCGATAATGGCATAGGGATCCGTGAAGAGCACCTTCCCCGGATTTCGGAAAGGTTTTACCGTACAGATGCCGCCAGAAGCAGGAAGGAAGGCGGAAGCGGGTTGGGACTCGCAATATGCAAACACATTATTGAAGCTCACGGGCAAAGCATGCACATCCGGAGCAAAACGGATATAGGCAGCACATTCGGATTTACACTGAGCTCGAAAAAAGAATAAGCAGGAGGAAAAATAAGCCCCGGCACCTCAGGAAAAAAATACCCATTATCGTAAAAATACGATACAACGAATTGAATGGCCGTATTTTAAACATGAAAAATCTTGCAAAAATCAAAAAACATTGTAATTTAGACATAGTTTTCATAGGGTACGGATTAAAAACGGGCCAGGGTTTCCACCCCGGCCCAACTTATTATCGTATTAATACCAGGCATTATAAATAGAAATAGGGGTCAGTAAGTGCCCATTTATAATGAGATAAGACAGGGCAAACCGGAACAGATTTTCCATTACGATTTTTCTACATTTAATATGCTCTTTAAGTTCTGTTTCCGCATTTTTCTACCCGGTCATTGCCCGGTTAAAACAGTAATTTTCATCAATTAATTTTCCCAAACCTGTAGCCTTGTTCCGCAAAATATACAAGCGCTTTCGGCAGTACATATTCTAACTTATTCCATGCTTTTTCACTATCATGAAACACTATAATATTACCCGGCTTGGCATTAAATATTACATTATTTAAACAGGCTTCGGGAGAAACCTTCACATCAAAATCCGCACTCAGCAGCGACCACATTACTATTCTCATCTTAAACGTACGCGTTAGCTGCCTGATCTGCCACTTGGATATTTTTCCATAAGGTGGTCTGAACAGATCCGAATCAATGTATTCCCTTGCCGCACTAACATCTTTCAAATAAAGCAGGTCATTCGTTTTCCACCCATTCAGATGGTTAAACGTATGATTACCGATCTGGTGACCTTCATCTACAATGCGATGGTAAATACCTGTATGCTTAGCCACATTTTTTCCGATACAAAAAAATGTAGCCTTTGCATCATGCTTCTTCAACTCATCTAATACAAAAGGCGTAGCTTTCGGATGAGGTCCGTCATCAAAACTGAGGTATATTATTTTTTCATCCGCCGGCATATCCCATATACAGTCAGGATATATTTTCTTTAGTATCCGGGGGGGCTTTATAAAATAAAACATCGCTGCTATTTGGTGTACAGCTAAGGTAAATGTATTCCCCCGGATTGATATATCCGTCTTATTTTTGCAGCCTATGTCATCAACAAAAAAAGTACGTGTACGATTTGCTCCCAGTCCCACCGGCGGACTGCACCTGGGTGGTGTAAGAACCGTTTTGTATAATTATTTATTTGCAAAGCACCATGGGGGAGATTTTATCCTTCGCATTGAAGATACCGACCAGAATCGCTATATGCCCGGCGCGGAAGACTATATCTTCAACTGCCTGAAATGGACAGGATTAGAACCGGATGAAAGCCCTGTACACGGAGGGGCATTTGGACCTTACCGCCAGAGTGAAAGAAAACCCCTCTACCGGCAATACGCTGAGCAGTTAGTAAAAAACGGCAATGCATACTATGCATTTGATACGCCTGAAGAGCTGGAGAAGATGAGAGCAAACTTTAAAACAGAACAAAACCCTTCTCCTCAATACGATCATACCATTCGTTCTGCCATGCGTAACTCCCTTACCCTGCCGGCTAACGAAGTGGAAAAACTTTTAGCAGAAAATGTAAGGCATGTGATACGGATAAAGATGCCGGAAAATGAAACCGTATGCTTTACCGACATGATCCGGGGGGAAGTGAGTTTTAACACCTCGGTGGTGGATGATAAAGTACTGCTGAAAGCAGACGGTATGCCCACTTATCACCTGGCGGTAGTAGTAGATGACTACCTGATGCAGATCAGCCACGCTTTTCGCGGTGAGGAGTGGCTGCCCAGCGCCCCGGTGCATATTTTATTATGGAAGTACCTGTTTGGAGCTGATGCCATGCCGCAATGGGCACACCTGCCACTGATACTCGGACCCAATGGTAAGCTCAGCAAAAGAGATGGGGCTAAATACGGCTTCCCGGTATTTGCCATGAACTGGACTAACCCGGCAACCGGCGAGCTTACCGAAGGATTTAAAGAAAAAGGATTTTTGCCGGAGGCATTCATTAACCTGCTGGCGGTATTAGGATGGAACGATGGCAGCGAGCAGGAAATATTTACTAAACCGGAGCTGATTGAAAAATTTTCTATAGAAAGAGTGCACAGCGGTGGCGCAAAATTCGATTACGAAAAAGCAAAATGGTTCAATCATGAATGGATAAAAAAGCTACAGGCTTCAGATTACCAGTTACAGGTAAAGGAGCTATTGGAAAATAAGGGCATAGCCGTAACAGATCAGGCACAATTTATACCGGTGCTGGATCTGGTAAAGGAACGCTGCATTTTACTACCCGATTTTGTGGAGCAGGCCGGTTTCTTTTTTAAAGCACCGGAAAAATATGATTTAGATGCCATAAAGCCCAAATGGAATGAATCCAAACAATCATTTTTCGTAGCGCTGATCCGTAGCTTTGAATTAAGCAACACCTGGAATGCGCATGACTTAGAAACCGGCTTTAAGGAAATGGCGGCAGCCCGCCAGATCAAGCCCGGTGAACTTTTACTGCCACTTCGTATTATGCTGGTAGGCGGTAAATTTGGCCCGGGTGTATTCCAGATCGCGGAGTTATTGGGAAAGGAAGAAACCGTTACCCGAATAAAATATCTGCTCACGCTGCTATAATTACGGAGATACCACGATGAAGCTCCCCGCAGCATCTCGTTCTACCCGGGTTTCCGGATGTATTCTACCGCACCGGTGACATCCGGCTGAGATGTGGCCTGTTACCGGGTACAGAGGGCAGGTGAAGTCAACTATTCCCATCCCTTTTGTACAACGGATTTTATTAAAATCCGGTTCACCTTTTTTGCATTTGCCTGATATCATAGTATGATGAACGCATTATTTCCGGCAGCAGGCTTCCTGATCATATTATCATTAATAGCCTGCCAGTCCCCTACCGATCAATACAATACCCACCATTCAATGGATACCCATAAACCGGCTACCTCTTTTGAAGCAGGGAAAGACTATACGGAGTTCAAACGAGTGAAGCTCATGGACCGGCAGGGATTTGCACAACCCGTGGAAGCCCTGAGTATGCTTATTCCATCGGGATGGAACTACGAAGGAGACATTATCTGGACGGCGCCCGGGCAACCCTGCGCAGGCACCAATTTATTTTTCAGCGCCCAATCTCCCGATGCAACATCCCGCTTCGACATTCTTCCCAATTTCACCTGGAGCTGGAGCCCCGATCCCCAGCTCAATGCCATCAGCCAGCAATATAACACCGGGCGATTTTGCAATGTAGGGGAACCTATAGATGCCAGACAGTTTGTAGAACAGGTATGGGCTAAGGAACTGGGCAACCCGGAAATCACAGATATAAAAATCAACCCGGATGCCATTGCCACTATGGGAGAAAACGATGAAAAACAACGAAGGGAAATGATGAGATATGGCAGTGCCGGTATAGATTTTCAACATTCCGCTGTTACCGCAAGAGTGAACTGGTCCGATGGACGATCCGGTATACTGTTCTGCAAAGTAACCAATGCGGTCAACTATATCCCTAATCAATACAATGGTAGTATACAAGCAAGTTATATCAGTAGTACATCCAGAGTGCTTTATATCTTTCCCAAAACAGAGCAGGACAACGCAGAACAGGTAATGACTGTTGTTGTAACGGGTGTTCGAACTAATCCTGCCTGGAAACAGGCATCAGAAGATTTCTGGCGCGACGTAAGAGAAAAAAATCACGTTGCTCATATAGGGCGTATAAGAATGATGGACGAACAAACGCGCCAGATAGCCAATCAGGCTATTCAAAAGGGGAACCAGCGGCTTGCCGACATGGATAACCAGATGCGCAGCTGGGAAGCCCGTCAAAGCACAAATGACAGAATCCATAATGATTTTATTAAAACCATCAGGGGAGTAGAGCATTACCAGGATGCCACAGGTACGGTTGAGCTCAGTTCAGGATATAACCATGCCTGGAGCCGTGGAGACGGAACCAGCTTTATCATGACCAACAATCCTAACTTCGATCCTTCTTCCGTATTCCGGGATCAAAGCTGGACCGAGATGAAAAAAACAGACTAACCCCAACGCAGCGTACATACAAAGCGTTTCCGGGGAGCCTTGATCGTTGAGGTTATCCCTTTTTCTTTTTGCAGGTGCTGATCCCGAAAGGTAGATACAAAGGGCAAAAGCTGATAAAAGAAGTAATGACAAATACGATGGCAAAAATACCCAGGATTGCAGCCAGCGTACCGGAGATCACATTTGTAAAATACAATACGGCAATCAAAACGGCGAGGAGAATACGTATGGTTTTGTCTGATGCTCCCATATTTTTTTTCATATACTTGTTCTTTTTTGATTACTAATTAGCACAGGATGTTATAAGATATGCATTAGGCTCTCCCTGTATTTCTATCCATTCTTTCATCCCACCCGAATAGCTTTTCACGTTCCCAAAACCATTTCTTCTCAAAATGGAACAGGCTATAGCCGAACGATCTCCCGACTGGCAATAAACAATTACCCGTTTCTTCCTGCTGATTTTATGGAGCTGGTCAACCAGGGTTCCTACAAAAATATGATCTGCTCCTTCGATATGTCCCGCTTCGTATTCCGTCAATCCGCGAACATCCACAATCTGAACATTTTCTTTACCTACGCAGGCTTTAAATTCGTCTATAGTGATCACATCAGCTTTTTGTAGTTCCAGTCCCGTTTCACTCACGTCCGAAATATACCCGTAGATATTGTCCAGTCCAATGCGCATCAGTTTCCTGGTCAGGTCCTCCATCTGGTCATCCTCCGCTACAAGTATAAACTGCTCCTGGTAGTTAAGCAGCCATCCTGCCCATGTAGAAAAAGAATTGTTACCCTGGATATTTAAGCTCCCCGGGATAAAGCCTTTAGCAAAATCAGTTTTATTCCGGGTATCAATTATTTTCAACTCTTTATGATAGGCAGAAAGAAATTGCTCCTTTGTCAGCTTAGGATGCTTTGGTACTTCTATCAACAAGGGACGGTTTACCTTATTCAGGTGCTTCATCATCGCAAAATACTTCGGAGGCTCCGGCTGATCGGCCAAAAGAAAATCTATAAAAGCCTTTTCATCTTCACCATACTGAAATGCCCAGTTGCGGATTTTCTCATATCCCGTTGTAGAACTGTGAACCGCACCCAGCGCTTTACCACAGGCCGACCCTGCTCCATGGGCAGGCCAGACCTGTACATAATCGGGCAAAGCGGCAAAGCGTTTAAGCGACCGGAACATCTGTTTTGCCCCCACTTCTTTTGTGCCTATTATACCGGCTGCTTTTTCGAGCAAATCCGGGCGACCAATATCACCTACAAACACAAAATCCCCGGTAAATAACATAACGGGCTGCTCTGAAGCCGGATGGTCAGTAAGCAGAAAGCTGATACTCTCCGGCGTGTGGCCGGGTGTATGGATCACGCCTAAGGAAAGATTTCCAACTTTTATTACATCACCGTCTTTAAGCCCGGTATGATTAAACTCGTATTGCCAGTCTTTTCCTCCTTCGTTAGAAAGATACATTTTTGCTCCTGTTACCGCAGCCAATTCCCTCGAACCACATAAAAAATCCGCATGAATATGTGTTTCGGTAATATGTGTAATAACAAGGTTATTTTCCTCGGCAATCTTTAAGTAGACGTCAATATCGCGTTGCGCATCAATAACAATTGCTTCCCGGGTAGCCTGACAACCGATGAAATAACTGCCCTGTGCTAAACTTTTATCATAAACGTGCTGAAAAAACATATTACTGATTGAAATGAAAAGAAAAGCAAATTTACAATGTTTCTTACTCTTATACTGTGACTTAAGTTACCGTGTATATTTAGATTGTTCAGCTACCGCTTTCGATATTGCCGGCTATTTCCGGGATAAATGTTACGAATATTTAACATACAGGAACCCAAATCTGTGGATACAATAATATATAATATTACCTCATATAATAATTTCATTATGTGATATGTTTTGTTTATTTTCAGTAGACTAATCCTGTCCTCACCAGTATAATAAATATCCTTTTCATCACTGGTTATACATTATTGATCCAACCTGCCGGAAGCTTCCCAACATCTAAAACAAATTATTGTATGTATCACCGCTACTTACCGGTCTTCTCCATCGCAATGCTTTTTGCCTGCGATAACCATAACGGCAGCGAAGAAAAACAGTCAGCCGGTAAAGACCTGCAGGCCATTGGCTGTTACAGCTCCCGGACAAGTGATAAAGACTGGTATACTTCAGGGAAAAAAGCGCCCCTGTTTGAAAAGCTGGATGGTATTGATTTCCCCATCTCCGCTTCCAATAAAGAAACACAGGCATATTTCAACCAGGGATTGATGCTGGCGTATGGATTTAACCATGCCGAAGCGGCAAGATCATTTTATGAAGCAACCCGGTCAGACTCTTCCTGCGCCATGGCTTATTGGGGATTTGCGTATGTGTTAGGTCCTAATTACAACGGGGGAATGGAAGAAGATAATTTTCAACGGGCTTACGAGGCAGCAGCGAAAGCAAAGTCGCTTAGCCGGAACTGTACACCAAAAGAAACAGCACTGATCGAAGCATTAGCTGCCCGATATACGGCAGAGCCTCCGGCAGACCGCAGCCCATTGGATATTGCCTACGCTGAAGCTATGAAAAAAGTGTATGCACAATATCCCGGCGATCCTGATATCGGGGCATTGTATGCCGAATCGTTAATGAACCTGCATCCCTGGGACCTGTATGATAAGGATACTAAGGCGCCCAAGGCGTGGACCCCTGCACTGCTGAATGTATTGGAGCATCTCATTAAAATAAATCCCCGGCATCCCGGCGCCCATCATTTTTATATCCACGCGATGGAGGCTTCCTCCACACCCGAGAAAGCAATGAACAGCGCAAAACAATTAGAGACCTTAGTACCGGGTTCGGGGCACCTAGTGCACATGCCCTCGCACATTTATATCAACACAGGCGACTATCACCTGGGCTCGCTCTCCAACATCCGTGCGGTGGAGGTTGACAGCCTGTACACCACAGCCTGCCATGCACAGGGCGTTTACCCCTTATCGTATTACCCGCATAATTATCATTTCCTGGCTGCAACGGCCACACTCGAAGGAAATTCAAAATTAGCCTGGGAAGCGTCAAAGAAATTACAGGAGCATACCGCAACAGATATTATGCGTACGCCCGGATGGGGAACATTACAGCATTATTATACCATCCCCTATTATATAGCTGTAAAGTTTTCCATGTGGGATACTATCCTTTCGATCCCGGCTCCCGCAAAAGACCTGGTATATCCCCGGGCGATCCTGCATTACGCCAGGGGCATGGCCTACCTGGGAAAACAGGATATTTCAAGCGCACAAAAGGAAATGGACAGCCTGCAGGTATTAGCTGCCGACACTTCCCTTCAGCAGCTTACCGTTTGGGGGATCAATACCACCGCCGACCTGGCGCAGATCGCCTCAAAAGTACTGGGAGGAGGAATTGCATTCAAACAAACCCGGGTAGATGAATCCATTGCTTTACTGCAGGAAGCCGTTGCCATTGAAGATAACCTCAACTATAATGAGCCACCCGACTGGTTCTTCTCCGTCCGGCATCATTTAGGAGCGATACTGCTCAAGGCAGAAAAATACGGAGAAGCCGAAAAGGTTTATAACCGCGATTTACAAACCTGGCGGAAAAACGGGTGGGCATTAATAGGATTACATCATGCACTGGCATTACAAAAAAAGCATAGGGAAGCGCAAAGCGTTAAATCTGCTTTTGAAGCAGCCTGGCAATACGCCGACTTCGACATCCTGTCATCTTCAAGCATTGTGGAATAGAAAGGGCGATGATAAGGGCTATATAAAAAGTTCGCCTTGTGAATGAAGTGAAGCGCCGTTGTCATTGCAACAAAGACACTTGAAAAAGGAGTTGCTATTCACAATAAATTAACAGCTTTTACCTTTTTAATTGAAATGAGATTCAAATGATTAGAATTGTATCAGTTTGTCTGATGATTTTATGTTGGAATATATCCTGCAAAAAAAGTAACACCTCCAATTGTAATAATAGCCCGTGGTACCAGGATGGTGTTCGCCTGGCCTATAAAAATGATATGCAGCTCATAGCCGTAGATTCAATCCGGGTATTTGTAAAGAAAATTAACCAAAATAAGGTACGATCAATGTCTGATATTGGATTCTCCGAGCCCGAAGGATATCTTGAAATTTGCGGAGGGAAAATGTATAAAGCCAGTTCTCAAAAATTTAATGATAGCCAATTGTTATATGATCTTAACGGAAATATTGGCGACAGGTGGACTGTAGAAACTACAGAGGAAACAGGTCGAAATATTGTCAATATCGTAACCCTAAAAGAAAAATCTGTTTCTGTAACAGTTCCATTCGGAACATTCAATACAACCATATTTGAAATGGAGACCATGCATAACGGTAGTTCTTATCAAACGGCTAAGGTTTATATTACGGATGACCACGGGGTTGTAAAATTAGATGGCACTGTTGCATATTATGAGTTGGGAGAAAGAAATTTTTAGCTCTGCTATTCACCGCTATACGAAGTCTCCGGACTTCGTTACCAATATGTTCTCCCGGGACTCTGTCCCGCAATGCTTTGTGTGTATCAAAGTCGCCCGAGGCGACACCCTTCCCTACAATTTTTCCACTACATGTTCCGGTAAAACATACCCCTCCTCCAGCTCTATTACCTGCAAGTTCCTGAACTCTATCCGGGCGCCTTCTGCTTCCAGGCATAAATAGCCTTTGCGTTTTGAAGATTGACGAATGCCATTTACGTATTTCCCGTTGACGGATAATTTAATGGTGCCGTCTACGCAAACAACGGTGTAAGTATTCCATTCCCCCACACCCAGGCACCTGTTCTCTATAGATTTACTCCTTTCACCACGGGGATTATCAGGAATGGTTTTGGTTTTTCCCGCCCCGAAAAGCTCGCCATGCACATAGGCAATGGGAGGTGTTTCGCCATTGCGTTTATTTTGGTTCACCCAATCCAATTCCAGCATCTGTACCTCCACGCCACTGGGCAGCCGGTTATGGTCTTCAGGCTGTGCATCGCACCAAACAAAAATTCCCGAATTGCCGCCTTTTTCCATGTGACGCCACTCCACGTGCATAATAAAGTTCTGGTACATTCTTTCCGACCGTACCACGCCGATCGGCCAACCTTTACCTACAAGGGTATTTCCTTTTTTATACCAGGTAGTATCCGTAGTATTTACGTCTATCCAGCGTAAAGGCTCACCCGTTTTATTACCGCTGATCAATTTGTTAAAGTTTTTTCTTTCGCCGAACTCAAAAAGTATTTTCTGTCCGAAGGCGGGAATACATAGTGCAATATCCAGGATAATGAGGATATGTTTTAAAGATTTCATGTTATTGCTTTAGCTATATAGAGGGGCAATATACGAAGCAAATATATCTGGTATAACATCAATTATCATATTTCCTATTGGTGGTATATCGCTCGAAAGGTAGAAGTTCAAAAATAAGGAGCTCCTACTGCGATTCCTGACTCATTTACTTCCGTAGTGCTCCTTCTGTAGGGCATCCCGGATGTCTTTATCCGTAACCGTACTAAAATCAGCCTCACCGGTAATATTTTTCCATTCTTCTTCCAGCTCTTTCCCGAACAATTTTACATACACCAGCTTCAGATCTGCTTCATCCATGTAACGAAGCTTATCTACGATCAGGGCAAAAACAGAGGGTGGCGGTTTGGTTCCCATACACAATGTTTATGTGTAATATACGAAATGAGAAAATTATATGCTGAGAGAAAATTTGGCAAGGCAGTTTTAGGAAGTGATGATTCGCCGTAAAATTTTGCATTAAATGTAAAGTGATCATTGATTTACTCTCCCCTCAAAAAAGATTCAATTTTTTTCGACCTCAATATTTCCCAATCATACAAACGATCCGCTCTGTTTTTATAGCTGGTTACTCTTTTATTGCGAGTCAGCCGGATCAGGTTAAGATATATTTCCCGGATAAACTGTCGGGCATATACAGGTCCGGCAAGAAAAGCCCCTTCTCCAGAATCAGAATATAAATACCGCAGTTCTATTTCTGATACATGCTCTGTAACTGGTGAGCAAACAAGACCTACCTCTCTATTAGGCGAATCACTTTGATAAATCGCTCTTTTGCCATCTATAACATCTTCTAAAAATGCTATCAATGTTGGAAAGTTGCTAAAACCACTTTCCATACCACCGTAAAAACGTTTACGGCCAAGGTAAACGGAGTAATGAAACCACGATCCTACCTCGGATATTTTACCGGGGCAGATTGTGAACTTTGGCATTTTCTTTTCCATAAAATAAATATAAAAGCGATCAGTGCATTACAACTGCATAGCAGCCTGTTTCAGTGGGAAACAATATCTATTGATATTTAGAAAGAGCTATCCTATGCTCTGCTTTCATAACAGATCGTAAGGAAGCTGGCTCAACGACCTCAATATCACTGCCAAACGAAAGCAATACACTTACCAATTCCTTATTGATGATAACAGACATGGTAAAAACTACTCCTTCTTCATTTTCCGGCAATACTCTTTGTGAATGATGCAATGGTTTAGTCATTAAGTAATCTGCCCTTACTGTTGATACACGGAATACAATCCGCTCAGGTTGCTGTCCGGCTTTCCGGGTAACCCCTATCATATCTTCGAAGTATTCATCCTGGTTGAAAAAAGTGTTTTCAATAAAAGCTTTGTTTAAAGGTGTAAAACGGACGATCCTGTCAATAGGGGAATTATCAATACGGTTATTGGCTTCATCGTACCCAAACAAAAACCATCGTTGATTATATTGCTTTAAGCAATACGGATGAATTACTTTCTCAACCGGGCAGGCGGCACCAAAAGGCTGGTAGCTGATCTGCAATACTGTTTTTTCAAGTATACATTCAAGAATATCCTGCAGCCGTTCAATGTGTTTTAAAGCAGGTGTGCTGTCAAAGATAATAGGTGATACCCGTTTCTCTCTGGTATCTTCAATATACAACTGCAGCTTATCCGTCAAATCTTTTAATTCCTTCGTAAGCGTAAAGCCTTTCAATTGCGATAGCACTTCATTTGCAATGAGCAGGCCCAGGTATTCATCTTTCGTAACAACAGGCTCATTAAAGTCAAAATCTTCTGAATAAGTATAATAAACATTCCTCCCTTGCTTCATTATTTCCACCGGCGCTCCCTTGTGAAGTTTCAGGTATTCGAGGTCAGCTGCAATAGTACGTTCACTCACCGGTTTACCACCGATATCTGCAAGATGGTTGTTTACCTTTTCATGTAATCTTTTTACACTCCATTTGCCCATATTATTTTTCAGGCATTTATGGAGCACCTGTAGGCGTTCGTCTCTCTTATGATCTGTTGTAGGCATCAGGGATACTATATTTTAAACGATCAGTATTGTTATTCCGTCAACTTCTTTCTTACACTGTTTGTCAATAACGATCTCATTTGAGTGATAGCTGCTTTATTTAGCTGGATGAGCCTGTCGCTCTGTGATAAGCCCTGCTGGATCAGCAGTGCATTGATGCTTTCCATATTACTCAAAACAACCAGTTGTTCCAGCGTCGCGTAATCTCTTATATTCCCGGATTTGTCAGCATTTGCTTCTCTCCACTCTTTTGCCGTAGTTCCGAAAAGGGCTACATTCAGCAAGTCTGCTTCACTGGCATAAACAATGCCTGCTTGCCGGCGTGTTATTTCTTTAGGTATTAAACTTTCTTTAATAGCATCAGTGTGAATACAGTAATTGATCTTTGAAATAGTGCGCTGTAAACTCCATTGCAGTTGGCTGTGCTTACTTTCTTCTGCTTTTAAACGCTGGAACTCTTTAATAAGGAACAGCTTAAAAACCGGGTTAATAGCAGAACAAAATTCAAATGCGATGTCTTTATGGGCGTAAGTGCCTCCGTACTTTCCCTTTTTTACATAGATGCCGATTGCCTTTGTTTCCTCTACCCAAGTGCCCGGGCTCAGTACAAAACTCGGCAATCCGGCGTTCATTTTAAAGTGGTCGAATTTGACCACTTTAAACTCCGGGTTGTATAATTGTTCCCAGGTACCTAAGAATTCAAGCGTTGCCCTGTTTCGTATCCAGTTCTTTATAATGTCCGCAGCCCGGGAGTCTCCTTCTCTCGTTTTGGCAATATCAGTTAAGCAAATAAAATCATTGTCTCCTGAAGTGATCACGGCAATATCTGTGTTCTGAACTTTAATGATGGATGTTTTTTTGCATAGTGTTATGTTGAGTGTTAAGCATAAGTATTCCCCTTCTCAATATATAAAATCTTTTTTAAGATATCTCAAAAAGAAGTCCATATACTCCAATGCTTGAAGAAAAGCTGCAAGCATCAGTTCTAATATTGCTGAAACATTACGGATGGAGTATAACCCGCAACAAATACAGGCTTTGGAGTGTATAAGTAATTTCCTGGAACCGGGGAATACCGATAAGCTGTTTATTTTGAAAGGAAGCGCGGGCACCGGAAAAACAACGCTTCTGAATGTGATTGCCGGGGAGCTATGTGAAAAATTTGAGCATGTTATGATCACCGCGCCAACCCACCGGGCTGCAAAGGTGTTATCTAAAAAAACAGGAAAGCCTGCAAAAACACTACACAGCTTATTATACGATGCAGAACCGCTGGAAAACGTATACGGTGTAAGGCTGAAAAGAAAAACTACCTTTTCAAAAGAACCAACGCTGTATATAGTTGATGAAGCCTCGATGATTGGCGACAGGGTAACCGCATCCCGGGAATTTTCCTGCGAAACGCCGCTGCTTACCGACCTGTTGCAATATGTGAGTGATGGAAATGCGGACAACAAAATATTATTTGTGGGCGACCCCTGCCAGTTACCGCCTGTTGGCTATAATTTTGGGGAGCAAAGCCCGGCGTTATTTCCCCGGTATTTTGAGCAAAAATTCGGCATCAGCGGCAAGAGCTTTGAACTTACAGAGATTGTGCGACAGCATAAAGATTCCTATATCCTGAAAGGGGCGCAATTGTTGAGAAGGAGCATTCATGAGGGTAAAATCGACACTACCTTCTATAAAATAAACTTAGCCAATCCTTCGGCGGCGATAAAACAGTATATGCTGTGCTACAGCAGCGCAAACAATACTGCGGTAAAACTGATTGCCAGTACCAATAAAAATGTAAATTGGTGGAACAATATCATCCGCGAACGGTTAGGCTATGCCCCGGCCAAACCGGAAGTGGGAGATAAAGTAGTAATAGACCGGGGCTGGACAAATGACAATTATATATTGACCAATGGAGATACGGGAACTATTTTTGAAGTGGATGACTCCATTGAAACATTCGGTGGGTTGCGATTTGTGAAAGTAAAATTATTGTTGGAAGATATTGCAGACGACCCTGTAATAATTGAAACCCTGCTGAACCTGGATCATTTATATTCCGAAAAAGGATGGTTGACAGAAGAACAGGAAAAGGCATTGATACATGAAGCCATGAAATACAACCCTGAATACCGCAGCAGCCGTGATATAAGAACCGATCCATATCTCAATGCCGTAAGGCTGCGGTATGCCTATGCGCTAACTTGCCACAAGGCGCAGGGCAGCGAGTTTGATAATGTGATATTGCATCCTTATTACGGACAGGACAAAGTTGTAAACCTCCGGTATTTATATACTGCTGTTACAAGAGCAAAACAAAACCTGTACTCCTACGAAATGAAAATATTTAATAGATAAAATAAATATAGAAATGAGCTATAAAATTCTCAGAGGAATCGGATTTGAAAATTTCAGGGTGTTTGAACAGAAAGCCATCTTTGACTTTGCACCGTTGACTGTGTTAACAGGTACAAACAGCAGTGGTAAAAGCAGTGTGATTAACGGAATAAAGCTGATTGGCGAGAGTTTTAAAGAAATTAAAGTTTCTGATAATTTGGAAGAATTTGAACTGGACAGCTTATTCAGTATAGAGATTAATGCAAGTGAAATGATGAGGCGATATGGCTCGCTGGAAAAATATATTAATCACGCAGGCAGAGATAAGGGAGAAAACAGTTTCAAATTTTCCATACCAACACAATTGCTGTATGTAAAAGAAAAAGTAGTAATAACCTACACCATACAAGTTGAACAAAATGAACAAAAGACAGGGAAAATACAAGCAATAGAGATGCAACTAATGGATAAGGAAGTTTCCCTATTGAAAATAGAAAAATATGGTAAAGAATATCATATAAAAGCCAACTTGTCTTCATTTATACATGCACTAATTCAGGCAGAAGGAATCCTTTCAGTCTCTAACGATTTTGAAATTTCGGATACATTGCAGACGATAGTTGAAAAAATAAAAGAGGGACACTTTTACGACTTTTCATTTTTATGGGCAGAGGATCCTGAAGATAAAAAACTGTTTGAGTTTGCTATGAAAAAGTTTTATGGAACGTATAACAATAGAAGCTTAAAAAAGCTTTGTACAGAGATAATTGATGTGTTATCATCTAAAGAGTGGAAAGAAGAACGAATTGGATATATCATATATTTTAAAGACAACTTTCCGATTACAACATCAAAACGGATTACAGGTCTATCCGTGTTAGATTATTCACTTCGATTTCATGAATCTGAAGGTGCTAAAAACGTTCCAAACGGTAGTGGAGAAAGAGCAGCTTTTACCCATTCGCTTAAAAGTGGGTTCGAAAAATTGTCTAAATCAAAGATTGACAATTTAAATGATAAGGAAAGTTTCTTGGAATACCTTTTTAAAATGATAGCCAATAAAAAAAGCTATCACAATCAATTTTGGGGAAAAGATAGAAGATTAACTGAAATAAAAAGTTTTGAGCCCGGTGAAGTCGAGGAAAATTTTTATAAAGAGTTTGTATTTCCTAATCTACATTTAGTCAAGAGGGCTTTTTTGCCTTTTGTAACTATGGAATCCGTTTCAACAGAAAGAAGCAACACTAAAGGCATTAAATCTATTTTGGATAATGATGATTTTTCCAGGTTGATGAAAAGAAGATTTTCCGCAACAGGAGATGAAAAACAGGCTTTTAATGAGTTAGATGACTTTTTGGATAAATGGTTGCAGGAGTTTAAGATAGCAGAAGAAAAAAGATTTGAAAAAAATGAAGACTATGATGCGTTCAAGGTAAAATTACTAAAGAACGGCAGACCGATGATGCTTTCTGATGAAGGGTTTGGCGTTTCACAGGTATTGCCTGTTATATTATCATGTTGCCCCATAATAGGATGGGATTACGAGTATGATCCATCTAACCCAATCCAATATAACAAACCAAAACTCGTACTGATCGAAGAGCCCGAAACCAACCTGCATCCAGCCCTGCAATCCAAGCTGGCGGATATGTTTATGGATGCGGTAAAAACTTTCAATATCCGATTTGTCATAGAAACCCACAGTGAATACCTCATCCGGAAACTGCAATACCTTACAGGAAAGGGCGATATAAAACCCGAACAAACAGTAATCTATTATTTCTATCCGCCAACAGAAGTACCGGCGGGTGAAAAGCAGGTGAAGAAAATAAATATCAAGGAAGACGGCAGCCTGACGGATGATTTTGGAACCGGTTTTTTTGATGAGGCAGATAACATTGCGCTCGAACTTTTCCTTCTAAAACAAAGTCAGAAAAACTAACATTCATGGTCAATTATATTGCACAAGACTATTTTGGAAAAATTGAAGAACTGCTTGTAAATGCGAAAGAAGATATCTTGACTAACAAGCCTTCAAATATCAACATCCTTTTTCAACTATTATCAGCCCTGCCTATCTCTACAAACATTGAGGAACAGGAAGTGAAAAAATACGCGAAAGGAATTTTTGGTAATAAGAAGTATACTTCTTTTAAAGAAAGGATTATTTCTAATGCTATAAAAAATCAGCGCCTAAACATCAGTCATACACCCGAGAATATTGAAAATTATAATGCCTTTTATTTTTTTGATAACGAGACAGGAGAACAAATCGGTTATTCGAATGGAATTGCAGTAAAAGACAGAACTTATGATGGTTCGGATTTTTTTAACGGTTGCACGGTTGTTGATCTGCCCATAGAAAATGACTGGCAGGCAATTGCTGATTCAATACCGCCTTGTAATGCAATGTTAATTATTGATAAGTATATCTTTGGCAATCCTTTTGAAGAAAAGTTAAGAAGCCTTAAATCATTTATAGAAATGTATAAGGCGAATACCCAAATTAAATTCCATTTATCAATTCTTTTTTCACAAGAAAATAATGGAACTATATGTACACCCACTCAAATCGAAACTGCTTTTAATGATTTGTGTTCAATTAATAACCTCGAACTCCAATTATTTTCAGACAATAAAATCCCGACAAGAGACAGACTATTTTTCACAAATTACTGTTCAGGAAATATAGGACATCCACACGATAGAGGGTTAACCAGATTCAATCAACTTTTTTTAGGAAGAGAAGAAAAGGAAGAGAAGATCAGAAGGAATTATAAAAACTATACAAAGGATCTTGATTTATGGCATTCATTTATACGGCGAGTTCCTGACAGAATAGGGCAAATCAAAACAAAGTGGGTGTCATCCGATTTTACAAATAGATTATTTGAACTAACCAGATAACCCCATGCCCACCCCCTCCCAAATCTCCCGCGCCATTGCAGCTATTGAGCGTCCCTGTCCGCCAGATGACCTGGTAAAGACCTACAAGGGTTTTTTGCGGATGCGGGATGTATTGCCCTATTACCAGTACAATCCCAAAGTGCTGGCATCGTTGGCGGATATGCTGTATAACCTGTGGTATAGCAAAGAAAGGATCAACAGGATGTCGCTGCTTACCACTATCAAACAATATGGCGCAAGGGTAAAAGCGGTGAGGGAATACTACGGCAGGGCAAAAGCGGTGCTGCATCCGTTTCCTATCGAAACGAACCGGAAAATATGCTGGGTGTTTCAACGGTGTTTTGATCTGCAATTGCCCGTTAGCCGGAAACAGACGGAAAGCATCAAAGTGATCTGTAACAGCCTGTTGATCGGAGCCGCCCTGGGAGCAGAAGAAGAGCAATGGCTTTGCGATAATGCCGACAGGTCACCCATGATCCTGAATCGCATATTACGCTACCCGGCGCCTTCGCCCATTATCAGTAAATGGGCAGGCGCACAATACCATAACCACAATTACTTTGAACGGCGAACGGAAATAGTGGGATGGATATTAGATGAAAATCCGGATTTTGAGATAGATGAACAAACCCTGATCGCCGACTTTGAATACCTCAACAAAAAAGATAAAGCCGCTATTCGCCAATTTGATGAGGAGTGGGAGGCAAAAAAGATCATGGATAATGAGCTGGGTGTATTACTACGGGAGCCGGATAAAAAGTTACCCAACCTTTTCGGCTTTGGCAGTCCCCCTGCAGGTTATTACTCAGATGAACCCAAACTGGAGCTTAGTAAACGCTCTTACCGGGTTCCCACCCGCAGTACGGATTATTCAAAATACAAAACCACCCTACCGGATTTCAATAAACTTACTACTGAGTTTTACAGGGATCTGCTGCTCTTACAGAATAAAACCATGCTTTGGGCGATTGCCTATTCGAGGCTGCCTTTACCTGCAAAAGAGGAGCTGCTGATAAAGCATTACCGGGAGTCGTCTGCCAACAGCTTCTTTTATATCTGTCAGCGCCTGAAGTCGGTTAAGCTGCTGCAATGGCTGGACAAACGGTAAGAACATCCCCCTTTCAATCTCAAGTCACCCAATCATATTCTACCATTCAAAAGACTTCCTTCTCCGCCGAATCCCCTGCGGGAGACTCGGCGTGATGTGAGAGAACAGCGCCGGGTCCACGCCACGCACAATCCTCTGCGGGTGAGACCCGGCTATGAAATCAAGGGTTGCTGTGCATAACGTCTTCGTTGCGCACTGGTTTATTGTTGCCTCCGGCAACTTTGCAATTCAGGAGAGTTTTTGTAGGTTTGAAGAAACTCTAAACAAACAGTCATGAAAACGATCCTTTTCCTTTTCGGCGCTTTAATGGTTTACACCCTGCCCACATTTGCTTTGAACCCGTCTGTAAATCCTCCCGCAGGAATGGAGGGCATATATGAATACAAAGCGGCAGAAGCGCCTTATGAATATCAGAAGGGTACCATTGAGCTTAAGAAAGCGGAAAACAAATGGACCGTGAAAGTGACGGTTGACAACCAAACCATTGCAGCGCAGGATGTAAAAGTGGAGAAAAACCAGGTGCAATTCAGGATCTATGTGGAAGGGGGCTCCGTATTGGTAAAGCTCCAGCATAAAGATGATAAACTAACAGGCACTGCCAGCAGTAGTGAAGAAGGAGTGATGAAGATAACAGCGGAAAGAAAAAAGGTAACATCAAAAAAATAATAAAAACTGCACCGGTAAAGTCTGGTGGCTTCTAAAGCCGGCAGAAGGCATACACGTATCCGAGAAGAGAAGTCGTCTTAAATACCAAAAGAGGACGAACATTCCTTCCCAGCCGAGTCTCCCGCAGGGGACTCGGCGTGATGTGAGAGAACAGCGCCGGGTCCACGCCACGCACAACCCTCTGCGGGTGAGACCCGGCTATGAAAAAAGGATTATGAAAAAAGGATTTAGTCCTGCCGGAACGCTATGCCCTCATCTGCCCCTGCCCGTTAAACCGAACACGCATACCAAACCGGCCTGATTAACAAAGGATAATCAAAACAATAACCTCTTCGCACCAGGTTCAAAAATATATTCAAACCCTACTATTTTCTGATAATAATCAATCCGGATACGTACATAAGTCAGGCGTTTCAGGCGGGTATTTCGTATCTTCAAAATTCCATTATTCACTTAAATCATTATTCATGAAAAAGATCATTGCGCCTGTAGATTTCTCAGAATCCTCCGTAAATGCAGCAAAATACGCGGTTCAGCTGGCATCAGATCTGCCAGACAGCGGCGTAACCCTCTATTATGTGTATGAAACCATTATTGCAGGCTCTGATGGCACTCCCCTGCTTATTGATCCGGATGCCCGAAGGAATGTAGCTGTTTTGGCCTTAACTAACCTGAAAAAAGAACTGGAAGCCGTTTCAAAAGTACCGATTGATATAGCCACGGAAGAAGGTAAGCTGGCTCCTTCCCTGGAAAAATTTGTAAAGCAAAATGAAGCAACCCTCGTTGTAATGGGTATCACCGGTAGCAGCAAAATTGAACAACTGATCATTGGCAGTAATACGCTGAATGTAATCAGTAAAGATATCTGCCCGGTTTTTATCATACCGGGTAATGCTTCGTATAAAAAAATTGACCGGGTTATTTTTACTACAGACCTGAAAAATGTAGCCTCAGGCACTCCTTTACGTCCTTTAAAAAAGATATTAGACATGCTCCGCCCGGAACTGTATATAGTACATGTAAAGACCGCTGCCGGAGCCATGCCGGAATCTGATATGGAAGAAAAAAGAACACTGGAATCCCTGTTGAAAGATTATAACCCTCACTTCTTTTTTATACTGGAGGATAATTTCACAACAGCCATAGATGATTTTGCAGAGGAGCATGGCGCAAAGATGATCATAACCGTGCCGCGTAAGCATGCATTCCTGTCATCACTGTTCAAAAGCAGCAATACGAAGAAATTAGCTTATGGCAGCAACCTGCCCATCCTGGCTCTGCATTCATGGGAATAGTCAACAGAAGTAAAAGGGGAGCAATATGCGGAAAGGCATTTTGCCTATTCCTGCACAGTGTCAGCAAACAGGATGGCAAGTTGTTTTTCCAGTGCATCCCCGCTTAAATTTATGGCGATGATTTTTCCCTCAGGGTTGATCAATACATTGTAAGGAATACCTTCTATGCCATATAGAGGTACTACCATGCTATCCCACTCCTTTAAGTCACTTACCTGCTGCCAGGATAACCCATCCTGGTGAATGGCATTCAGCCATTCTGCCCTGTCCCTGTCTAAGGAAACACCCAGGATGCTGAAGTTTTTATCTTTATAGGCATTAAAAGCCGCTACGAGATCAGGGTTTTCTTTCCGGCAGGGTACACACCAGCTTGCCCAAAAATCTACCAGGGTATACTTTCCCCTGAAAGATTCCAGTGCAATCATCCGTCCTGCGGTATCGGGCAGGCTAAACACCGGAGCCGGCTTTCCAACAGCCGGCAGGGCCATTTGTTTTGCAAGCATAACCCGGTATGCTTCACTGACCTTTTTTACTTCTTCATTGTCATCAAACCGCTTTGACAGCCTGGCGATAAGTGGCGTCATTACCTCCGGGTCTGTACTCTTCTGCTGTAAAATACCCAGGGCATAGAGCGCTACTGCCGGGCTTTTAACCGTATCGGTAAAGTGTACTAAATATTCCTGTGCCTCTCCTGTTTTTTGCAGCGCGGCCTGGTTCCAAACACCCCTTAAACTATCCGTATCACTTTGTTTGCCATTGCGGTTCAGCGTATCAATAGCAGTCAGGTAGCGATTAAATATAACAAGCAGGTTTTTAAGGGAACCCGATGCGGAAGAAGACGAAGCATAAGCGGCAAAATCATCCCAGTCGGCACTGACATGAATTACAGGCTCATCATTAGTGAATAAAATATACCTGCCATCCTTTTCAAAGCGCAGGCTGTAAATACCCTGTGATTCTAAAAACGTTTCAAACCGGCAACTGCTGTTCCCGGCATCAATAATAGCAGTATCCAACACGATGGCCGGCGCCCCGTAATCCTTTCCTACCAGGGATACCACCTGTGATCCAGGGCTATTTTTTAAATCCACCGTTATCCGGGTGAGCTCTTTTTTTTCTTTACAGGAAATCAAAAGCAGCGAAGCAATGATACATAA
Organism: Chitinophagaceae bacterium; assembly: GCA_023957155.1. Lineage (GTDB taxonomy): Bacteria > Bacteroidota > Bacteroidia > Chitinophagales > Chitinophagaceae > Agriterribacter. The sequence goes on from JAMLHK010000001.1 coordinate 322,918, forward strand.
ATTAAATATCGTTAGGGCATATTTAAATTTTTCGCTCTGCCAACGTACCGGTCGGTGAGACACCAACCGGTAGAGGGTTCTACAGGCGGGTGCCTGCCTGACCGGTAGGCAGGTCACCACCCGCCTGCAAAAAATTGAAATAAGCCCTATCGGTACAATACCTTTCATACTGTTTCATTTCAGCGGGTAAAGATATTTAAGATTAGCCGGTATATAAAAACTACCGCCGGACCTCGCGGCAATCCCAACAGATTGGTCAACAATACCTTTATCGTAGCACTATTTTAAATAATTTCAGTCTGCCTTTAAAGGGAGGATATTTAACAGCAGGATCTACTCCAACCGCACTTTTTAATACCGGCTTTTTCCGGGAAAACGTATCAAAAGAAAATTTACCGTGATAGCTTCCCATACCGCTGTTACCCACACCGCCAAAAGGCAGGGTATGATTAGTAAAATGCAGTAAAGTATGATTGATGCATCCACCGCCAAAAGGCACGGCACTGATCCATTCATTTTCTTTTCGTTGATCTCCGGTAAACAGGTAAAACGCAAGCGGATCGGGATGGCGTTCAATAATCGGTATGGCTTCTTCCCTGTTGTTAAACGTAAAAACGGGTAAAACAGGTCCGAATATTTCTTCCGTCATCAGGGGCGCCTCCGGGGATACATTATCCATTAAAGTGGGCGCTATAAAAAGAGCGGCCCTGTTGTGTGTTCCTCCATGCAGAATAGTACCCTGTGCTAAATAGCTCACTAACTTATCAAATCGTTTTTCATTGATGATTTTTCCGTAATCATCACTCCGGGCGGCATCATCACCATAAAATGTTTTGATTGCCTTTTTCATCTCCTCAACCAGCCTGTTCTTTACCGAAACATGCACTAAAACATAGTCGGGAGCAATACAGGTCTGGCCCGTATTCATAAACTTTCCAAACACCAGGCGTTTTGCAGCCACAGGAATGTCTGCATCGGCTTCAACTACCGCCGGACTTTTTCCGCCCAGCTCAAGGGTTACCGGGGTCAGCTTTTTTGCTGCCATTTCATAAATGGCTTTCCCTACCTGTACGCTACCCGTAAAAAAAATATGATCAAACCGGAAATCATCCATCATCTGCGGAACAACCTGTGCACCATCCCCCTGCACCACTGAAATATATTCCGGGCTAAAAGCAGACCGTATTATTTTTTCAATCAGCAGGGCGGTATGCGGCGCCATTTCAGAAGGCTTCACCACCACACAATTACCTGCAGCAATAGCGCCGGTGAGCGCCATCATTACCAATTGCAAAGGATAATTCCAGGGACCGATAATAAGCACCACGCCAAGGGGATCGCGATATACGGTATTACCCGAAGGAAAATTAAGTATGCTGCCCGATACTTTTTCAGGCTTCATCCATCTCCGCAGGTTTTTGAGCATATACCTGATCTCTGCCAGTACCAATCCCAATTCCGAAAGATAAGCCTCCTCTTTACTTTTTTTGAGATCAGCATACAGGGCATCATATATCTCCTCTTCATGCTGTAACAATGCGGCCCTGAGCTTTTTCAGCTGGAGCTTCCGGAAAGAACACGAGCGGGTGATGCCACTGTGGTAATAAGAACGTATCTGCTGTAAAGTTGCCGTTGAAATCATTTGATCTGTCTTTACTGCGCTCAGGCTAAGTCTAATTCCGGCTTATTCTGTAATATCTTTTCAATTTTCCCATTTATCTCGGGAGTGAGCAGCGATACCACATCAAGCGCTTTCAGGTTTTCCTCTAACTGAAATGCGTTAGTGGCTCCTAAAATGGTAGACGTAACATGGGGATTACTAATGGTCCAGGCAATGGCAAGGGACGCCAGCGGCAGGTTAAGCTTTTTAGCCAGTTCGCCTAACTTTTTCACCTTTTTTATCTTCTCTTCCTGCAGCCACCTTTTTTTCAGCCAGTCAAATCCTTCAATAGCCAGCCGTGTTCCCTCCGGAATACCTTCATTATATTTCCCGGTTAAAAAACCGGCCGCCAGGGGGCTCCAGACGGTAGTGCCCATGCCGGTATGCCGAAAAACAGGTAAATAATCCAGCTCCATTTTAAAACGCTCAAACATATTATACTGGGGTTGCTCCACAACCGGCCCGATGAGCTTATATTCTTGTGCCACCCGGTGAGCTTCCATTATTTCTCCGGCGCTCCACTGGCTGGTACCCCAGTACAGGATTTTACCCTGCTGTACCAGGTGGGTCATCGTCCATACTACTTCCTCAACAGGTACGGTAGTATCCGGGCGGTGGCAGAAATATAAATCGAGGTATTCCACCTGCAGCCGCTGCAGGGCTTCATGACAGGCTTCAACCAGGTGCTTGCGGCTAAGCCCCGTCTGATTGGGCTTATTGTCCTTCCCCCGCCATCCAAAAAATGCTTTGGAAGAAACAACGTAGGAGCTGCGTTCCCACTTTTTCCGTTTCAACACTCTTCCCATCATTTTTTCACTTTCTCCCAACGCGTAGACCTCGGCATTATCAAAAAAATTGATCCCCCTGTCGTACGCAATACCCATTAGCTCATCTGCTAAATGATCATCAACCTGTTTATGAAAAGTAACCCAGCTGCCAAAAGAAAGAACGCTTAATTGCAGTCCTGTGCGCCCCATATTACGATAATTCATACCTAAAAAAATTACAAGTCGGTTTTGTAAAAATGATAGTCAAACGTACATGAAATTTTTCATGTGCAAAATACACAAAGGATGGATGATCCGCCGATGGCGGATCATGGGAGCTCCTCTTGCCCGATAAAAAACATTAATATTCAAGAGAAATTTAGGGTTTTTAGAGGCAGAACGCAGGATAGCGCGGAGCGTAATATCTTTAATTTCAAAGATTTTTCCTTTTCTTTGTAAGGAATGGCGCTGTATATGGAGCAAAAAAATTATTTTAGCACTTAATTGAGGTATGAACAGGATGAGTTACGAAATTAAACAAGATGGCAAATTCAAATATGTAGAGGAAGGAAATGGCGAAACATTGATATTACTTCATGGTCTTTTCGGAGCCCTGAGTAATTTTGGTGATCTTATTGAATATTTTCGCCGTCAATATAAGGTGGTGGTACCCATATTACCCCTGCTGGAACTTGATTTATTACACACTTCGGTTGGAGGAATAGAAAAATTTGTACACAAATTTATTGAACATAAGTCTTATACCAACATTCACCTGTTAGGCAACTCTTTAGGCGGGCATGTAGCTTTGCTTTATATTTTAAAACATCCCGAAAATATAAAATCGCTTATCCTTACCGGCAGTTCGGGTTTGTTCGAAAACGGTATGGGAGATACCTATCCCAAAAGAGGCGATTACGATTATATCAGGGCTAAAACAGAGCTTACTTTTTACGATCCCAAAATAGCAACCAAAGAGCTGGTAGACGAAGTATTTGAGATCACTTCCAACAGGTTAAAAGTAATCAAGATCATTGCCTTAGCTAAAAGCGCTATCCGGAACAACCTGGGTGAAGAGCTGAACGAAATTAAACAGCCAACATTACTGGTATGGGGTAATAACGATACCATCACTCCCCCCTTTGTCGGCAGGGAGTTCAACCGGCTTATTCCCAATAGTGAATTGCATTTTATTGACAAATGCGGGCATGCGCCTATGATGGAAGTACCTGATGAGTTTAACAAAGTTTTGCATCAGTTTCTCACAAAATTGAACGAACCTGCAGCGGTAAACGAATAATAAGTATCTATACTGAATAAGAAAATATACTTCTTATGTTTGCGGGAGAACTTATATCACGGAATATTCCTTTTTTACATTTGGATGATCATGCCGGTAAGGCCCTGCAGGAGATGAACGATTTTCATGTATCGCATCTGCCTGTGGTGGAGGAAGAAAAATATCTCGGGCTGATCAGCGAGGATGATCTCCTGGATACGGATGGCAACTGTACCATAGAAAGCCTGAAAAAAAAATTTACCACGCCTTTTGTACGGGAGAATGACTTTTTTCTCCTGGCAGTGAAAAGAGCAAAAGAGCTGCATATCTCTATCGTTCCGGTTATCTCCGAACAGTATGAACTATTAGGTGTTATCGGTGAAGAAGACTTATTCAGGCAACTGGCTGTTTTTGTCGGTATTGAAGAAGAGGGAGGGGTCATTATATTAGAAATGGCAAAAAATGATTTTTCGGCCGGTGAATTAAACCGGCTTATAGAATCGAATGATGCTTATATCTCCCAACTGAACAGCTACTTAGATACTCATACCCAAACGCTTACGGTCTCAATCCGGATCAATAAAGCCGAGATATCGGATATCCTGGCAACCCTTCAACGGCACGAATACAATGTTAAGTACCACTACGGGGAAGAGCTGTATCAAAATGAATTACAGAGCAATTATTTTCACCTGATGAATTATCTTAACATATAGCAATACGATTTAAAGTGCCGGGTGAACAAAACCTTAATTAATAATCCTATTTTAGTTCTTTAGTCAACAAAAATATATACACATCAAAGAGGGGATGAGCGTACGGTTTAAATACCTGTTATTATGTGGGATACTGCTTTGTTGTTTTCAATGCCTGTGGGCCCAGGAAGATGAAGAAACACCTGTTGAAAACGACAACCTGCTGAAAACAACGCTTCTTACCATACGCGATATTGCGATCAGCGGCAATAAAATTACCAAACCATACATCATTGAACGGGAAGTACCCATGCAGAAAAACCGGAAATATCCTATTTCCGACATTCTCGGCAACCTCTCCAAATCAAAGCAAAACCTTTTAAATACCGGGCTTTTTATTGATGTTACGGTAGATTTTACCAACTGGTTCAAAGATTCAATAGATATTGTTATAGATGTAAAAGAAAGATGGTACTATTTTCCGGTTCCCTATTTTAAACCGGTTGACCGCAACTTTAATGTGTGGATCAATGAGTACAACGCCAGCCTGACCAGGGTAAATTACGGGATCAAGCTTATAGGAAACAATATAAGCGGCAGGAATGATAAATTAAATATATGGCTCATAACGGGATACTCCAGGCAGGCACTGCTGAATTATACCGCCCCCTACTTAGACAAGTCTTTAAAAAACGGGATGAGCGTTGACTTCCAGTTTTCCGAGAATAAAGAGATCAATTATATCACGGACAATAACAAGCAGGTATTTTATAAAGATCTCAGCCGGTTTGTAACCAAAAGAATGCGTATAGGTATGGGATACAGCTATCGTACAGGCTATATCCGTAAGCATAATATAAAGCTGAGCTATAATGTAAATGCAATCAATGATTCCGTATATGATCGCAACCCCGCATATTTTGGAAAAGACAGAAAAAAAATTACATACCCCGAGCTGAGCTACCAGTACCAGAATTTTAATGTTAACTATATCCCCTACCCGTTAAAAGGATTTCAATGGGAGTTTTCTTTATTGAAAAGAGGGCTTAACCGGAATATGAATCTCTGGGAACTTTCGGCAAAGGCCGGAAAATTCTGGGAATTATATCCCACCTTTTATTTCTCCGTACAGGGTGCAGGAACGGTTAAGCTGCCTTTTGAGCAACCCTATTTTAACCAGCAGATCATGGGCTATAATGATCTGTTTATGCGTGGGCTGGAGTATTATGTTGTAGACGGTGTTGCAGGCGGACTGACTAAAATGACTTTAAAAAAGGAAATCTGGCGGCCTACATTAAAAACCGGTTTAAAGTCACGTTCTTACAGCCATATTCCTTTCCGGTTTTATGCCAAGGCGTACAGCGACTTAGGATATGTGTACAGCAAAACGGTAATGCAGGCTAACCCCTTAAATAACCGTTTATTGTACACCGGGGGCGCCGGAATAGATATGTTGTCTATTTATGATCTTTCCCTGTTCCTGGAATATAGCTTTAACCAATTAGGAGAAAAGGGCTTATTTTTACAAGCCCGTCTGGGTTTTTAAAAAACAACCGGGAAACATAGCACAACACATTCTGCTTACCGGAGAGTGTGCATTTTGCAAAATACCGTCAAATCATTAAAACCATAGAATATACTGATGAAAATCGCTATTTACAGCCGTGGTGGCGAAACCGTCAGGCAGGAAGATCTTGTATTGCTTCTTGATGAACTGGAAAAGCATAAGATTACCTGTTATATCCACTCTTATTACTATGAACAAATCAGGCATCTCTTTTTGCCTGACCAATATCCTACATTTACGGATGCCGGTGATCTGGACAACAGCTTTGAGTGCATCATTAGCATGGGCGGGGATGGAACTTTGCTGGATACCTTAACCTTTATGGGAAACAGCAATATCCCGGTGCTGGGTATTAATTTCGGCCGCCTGGGCTTTTTGGCTACTATTGGCAAGCATGAGCTTGTTCATACGGTAAATGCTTTGGCCAACCATACCTATGTAATTGACAAAAGAAGCCTGATTCATTTAGACGCCAGTGTACCCCTTTTTGGAAAAACGCCTTATGCCCTTAATGAATTTGCTATACACAAAAGAGATACTTCGTCCATGATCAGGATCCATACTTACCTGAACGGAGAATTTTTAAATACATATTGGGCGGATGGTATTATCGTTTCCACACCTACAGGATCAACAGGTTATTCTTTAAGCTGCAATGGTCCGGTACTGTTTCCCGACTCGGCAAGCTTCGTCATTACCCCGGTAGCTCCGCACAATCTCAATGTTCGTCCTATTATAATACCGGACAACAGTATTGTTTCCTTTGAAGTAGAAGGCAGAACAGACCAGTTTATATGTGCGCTGGATTCCCGTAGGGAAATTGTAACAAAAGACATACAACTGGCCGTTAAGAAAGAAACATTCAAGATAAGCCTTATCAGGCTGAGCGAAAACAGCTTTTTGCAAACGCTCAGGAACAAATTGTCCTGGGGATTAGATAAAAGGAATTAAGAAAAATGCCGGATAAACAGGTGCTGAACACCGTTGCTATCCCGCCACGCGGCAAAAATCCATCCCCGGAAGATAACAAATGTTAAAAGAGAAGCTCCGTTGATCTCACGGATCAGCTTTCCGGGAAATTGCTCCCTTTCCTACCGGAATATAAATATCTTTAATCTGTTTTATTTAATTAATTTGCAGTGCTAACTTTGGTGATACACTTTTCCGATTGCTTTTAAAATCGTCTTATTTTTATTAAAAACCTTATCCCAATGTTCACAAACATTCCTGCAACTACTAAGATTAATATCTTAATAGTTGATGATCATAAGCTGATCAGAGATACCTGGTCTTTTATCCTAAACAGTGATCCCCGATTCCAGGTAATTGCCGAAACAGACTCCGGAAAAAGCGCTATTGAACTTGCCGAAAACCATCACCCGGACATTATATTAATGGACATCAATATGAGCCCGATGAATGGTTTTGATGCTACAAAAGAAATCCGGAAAATATCTCCCGAATCCAGGATTATCGGTGTTTCCATGCATTCCCAGCCGGCTTATGCAAAAAAGATGCTGCAGGTAGGCGCGATGGGGTATATCACCAAAAATTCATCGAAAGAAGAAATGATCGGCGCAATCAGTGAAGTAGCCCAGGGTAATAAATATATTTGCCAGGAAGTAAAAACTATTCTTTCCGAACAAATCCTGGAAGACAACGAAAAGCCCGATATTAACCTGCTGTCACAACGCGAGGTAGAGATTATTGATCTCATTAAACAGGGTCATTCATCAAAGGAAATTGCCCAGAGTTTAAACATTACGCTTAAAACAGTTGAGGTACACCGCCACAATATTTTAAAAAAGCTTAACTTAAAGAACACAGCGGCCCTGGTGAACTTTATTAATAACGCCGGGATAGCGTAGGCTCAGCAAAAATCCATTACTTTACAGTATAATTTCTCCTGCATAACAGCGGGCTGTTACTTCTATTTTATGTACTGATCATGTCATCACTTTCTGTTACTACGGTTCAAACCCATTTGCATTGGGAAGATAAGGCCGCTAACCTGCGGATGTTAAAGGAAAAGATCCTATCCATACCGCAACAAACAGAAATCGTTATCCTCCCCGAAATGTTCAGCACGGGATTCAGTATGAATCCCCGGGCATTTGCAGAAAAAATGGATGGCGATACGCTAAGATGGATGAAAGCCGTTTCGGCACAAAAAAAAATTATCCTTACCGGCAGTGTTATTATAGAAGAGGATGGACAGTATTTCAACCGCCTGATCTGGATGCTGCCTGATGGCAATTACGGCTATTACAATAAGCGCCACTTATTTGCTTATGCTGCTGAAGACGAACAGTATACCGCAGGCAACAAGCGGCTGATTGCTTCCGTAAAGGGCTGGAAGATCAACCTGCAGATTTGTTATGATCTTCGCTTCCCGGTGTGGGTGCGGCAAAAAAACGACCGGCAACCGGAGGGAAAACCCGGTATACCCGAATACGATCTTATCATTTATGTTGCCAACTGGCCCGAAAGCCGCAACCACGCATGGAAAACCTTACTACAGGCCAGGGCGATAGAAAATCAATGTTATGTTGCGGGTGTAAACCGCGTGGGAAAAGATGGCAATGGTCTATATCACAGCGGAGACTCAATGATCGTGAACCCGCTCGGTGAAACAATATATACAAAGGCAGATTCGGAAGATGTGCATACTACGATATTACATAAAGAGCCATTAGAAGCCATTAGAAAACAGTTTCCTTTTTGGAAAGATGCAGACCCCTTTATGATTGATCCTAAAAATTTATTGTAAATACATGAAGATTGCCTATACAAATTGCAGCATATATACCGGTGATAAAAAAGAAACAGGTAAAGCCATCCTGGTAAACCACAATATTATAGAGGCCGTAGTTGAAGAAAAGCATATTGCACCAGACTATCATGTTCAAAACCTTGACGGATTAAATATTGCTCCTGCTTTTATTGATCTCCAGATTTATGGTGGCGATGGTAAACTCTTCTCTGCTGAATTGAATACCGAGGCCATTGCTTCCACTTACCAATACTGCTTACGTGGGGGCTGTACCCAATTTATGCTCACTATGGCAACCGGTAGCATAGAAAACTTTCTGAAAGGAATAGAGCTGGTAAAAGAGTACTGGCAGCAGGGAGGAAAAGGAGTATTAGGGCTGCACATGGAAGGCCCCTATCTGAATCCCGTAAAAAAGGGAGCGCATACCGCAGTATATATTAAGAAACCAACAGCAGCAGAAGTTGCGATGTTGCTGGAAAAGGGGAAAGGCATTCTTAAAATGATGACTTTGGCCCCAGAAGTTTGTGATGAGGAAATAATACGAATGTTGCTGGATAACCATATTATTGTTTCTGCCGGGCACAGTAATGCTACCTACGCGGAAGCCACAAAAGGCTTTGCTTCAGGCATCCCTACTGCCACACATTTATTCAACGCCATGTCGCCTTTTCAAAGCCGTGAACCCGGACTGGTAGGTGCCGTATATAATAATGAGCAGGTTAAGAGCAGCATCGTTGCCGATGGTATACATGTTGATTTTGTATCCCTTCGCATCAGTAAAAAAATAATGGGAGAACGCTTATTCTATATAACAGATGCCGTTACGGAAACGTCAAAAGGTGAATACCGGCACATATTAAAAGACAACCGGTACACCCTGCCTGATGGAACACTTTCAGGTTCCGCGTTAAGCATGATGCAATCGGTAAAAAACGGGGTGCTATATGCCGGCATACCGCTGGAGGAATCACTGCGCATGGCTTCCACTTATCCTGCTCAATTGTTACAGCTCCCCGTTCCGTTGGGAAAGATAGAGCCGGGCTACGCTGCTGAGTGGGTGATATTTAACGATGCATTGGAAATACAGAAGGTAATCACTGCCTGATCATTCCTGAACAGGATCTTAGCCGGACGATCATATCATCTACCGGACGATCTTCCGGATGTACCGGTTACCGGGTGTTCTGGCTGTTAAAAAATAAACACCGCGGCTCAGCCCCTGCAGCCCATCCATCAGATAACTATACCTGCCGGGCGTACATTGCAGCTGCTTCTGCATGATGATCCTGCCCTGCACATCTACGATGCTGAACTGAACGGTTTGCCGCTTATCGCTGTAAAAGCTGACATCTACTCTATCGCTGAAGGGGTTGGGCATTACGGCAAGGCTGAATCCGATGCTACTGCTGTCGGAAACCGTAAGCGTTTTACTGTAGCTGTATTTTCCATCGGGTGAAACGATCCTGATCCGGTAAAACCGTTGGTCTGCTACCAGCGGTTCTTTATCCGTAAAGCTGAATAAAGATGATGTGCTGCCTTCCGGATATACTTTACCTACCGACCGGTATGTTCCATCGGCTTTCCCGGCGGCTTCTATTTCAAAATACACCACATCCTGCTCCGCGTATTCCCAGGTCAATACCACCTGGTTATTGCTGAGGCGGGAGGTGAGATCAGTAATGCCGAGCGGGAGGACATAAAGCGGCATCCATTGGGATATATCCAGTTCGTATAACCTTTGCGGAACGATATAAGTGCCCAACTCAACTGTCCGGGTGAAGTATTCATTGCTTATTAACAGCTTTGTCTGGCTTATTGCTGCTATACCTTCTACCTGGCCTACGCCATCTCTTGTGCTTATATTCACAACATATCCTAATCCAACTCTTCTTTTGTTACCGGTACTCAATAGCGTATTATAACTATCAAAACCGGTTATTATCCAAAGTGTAGCAGAGGGGTAGCCCGCAACTTCATAACCTAACAACGCAATAGCATTGTCATTGGCCTTAGTAGCGCTTGTTATGCGAAAAGTGCCTGTATTAAAGCTTTCAAGATAAGTGGCTTCCTGTGTTCCGGGCAGCGCAGGTAATACATAATGCCGGGTACCGTTGCCATCCCACCCTTTGGTAAATAAATGCAGGTTCCCATCATGATATATTACGGCCTCACAGTCATAGGGAGTGGCATTGGGATGAGAAGTAAAATCAGCCTGGTCGCTATATGTAAAATGAATCGTTTCAATATTTACCGCAGGAATGGTAGCGGACGCTCCCGTAACAGCGGCGATAAGACTTTTGGCAACGCGGAAAATTCTCAGGTTGTGCCGGGTTCCTGAATTGTTCCCAAAATCACCCACATAAATATAGGTCTCATCCTGTGTTATATCTTCCCAATCCATATTGTCAAGGGGAACATCCAGGGTAATCTTTTTAGATATCTCACCGGTTGCGGCATCCATTTCATAAATAACAGGATCGTTACCGCTGTCTTCATGACCATACAATTTCCCATTCCAATAGATCATCCCGCTTATTTCCCGGAGATCTTCACTAAGCGTAGCAATTTTTGAAGCCAGGAGATTAACCGACCCATCTGCGTAATTACAGGAACCATCACTAACGGTGGCTTGGTCATTATAATTAGACGCAGCAGGGTCCATACAACCCGGTATATCCTGCGCGTGAAGCGGCCGGCTTGCCATTATACCCAGTGCAAACACAATTAGAATGATACGCATGATATACTATTGCTTTACCCTTTTTTACGAAACAGCGGTCTTGAATAGGGATTGACCCGGAGCCAAACCGGAAATAACCTGATACCGGATCATGTAAGATTACTGGTAGGACATGCGGATAAAGGATACCGCAGGAATAAGCGGGACTGCTAAGTTAAGCTGTTTTATACGGATAAAAAAGTAAAGCAGTCGCTATAGGTTAAGAACATACCCGCACCCTTTACCGGACAGGACTACTACCCTGACGCTCAGATGTGTTTATCGTATTGCAGGTGAATGGTTTATAAGCTCTTCTATTTTTAGCATCTTTCCATCCCTGCCCGTTCTAATATTTTCAACAGTAGGCGGCACATAAATATCCGGCATTACACCACGCCCATCCTGGGGCGGATGATGATATTGCACCAGGCGAAACAGGGGCATCCTCACTTTCATTTTCGTTTCGGGTAACACCACGTCCGGAATAAGAATACCGCTGTTGCCGTACGCGCCTCCTCCTGCTTCTTCACCAACGAGCAGTACATTGGACTGTCCCTTTACCGTATGAGCAAATAAGGTAGATGCAGAAAAAGTGGGTCCGTTAATCAGCACAAAGACCCGCCCGTTATAATGATTTTTTTTCCGGGGATGGAATACATGATTCTCCCAGTATCTGAAATGATACCAGCCGTCTTTCCTTTTTGAAGTAGTGAAAAAAAGTACCATCGAATTGAGGCGGCCCATACTAAAGTAGCGCCTGTATAATCCCAGCCTGTTTTGCAGGGCTGTAACAGTATCGGCAACTTTAAAGGATGAATCGCTGATATACCGGGCCAGGGAGGTATAGTTATTTACCCTGCCGCCGCCGTTGGTACGCAGATCAATTACCAGATTGGGTATTTGCTCTTTACGCAGCTGCCGGAAGCTTTTCCGATAAAATGAGGGTAGCCTGCCTCTTCCCCCGAAGCTGTGTATCGTCATTACGGCCAATCTCCCGGCAGTGTCTATTTTAAAAGACCTGATATTTTCCCATTTTTCCGGTTTATCCCCGGGATCAATTTGCTTGTTTCTGTTCCGTATAAAAGTTTTTGCCAGGCTATCGGCAGCAGGGTCAAATAAGGGAACCGCATGTGTTCTTTCCACCCCCATACTGTCTGTATAAGCTACTTCATATTGATCAGACAGTCCCATAATATTGCGATAGTAATAGGGAAATGCCGCACTAAGTCTTATATAATTCACATTTTCGGAATACCCGTCTGTTGGCATAAACTGAAAGAGGGTATCGGTAAGTTGCCTGATGTTGAGTCCGTTAATACGGGTGATTAATGTACCGCTTGTCAGCATACTGTCTTTTTTATCCAGGTTAGAAGTAACCACCATCGTATCACCCCATATCTTCATAAACAATGGAAAAGAAGGCTGCACGTGTTCACGTTGCTGTTTGTTATATGCTTTAGGATAATTAAAGCTGGTATGCCCGCAGCGTACTTTGGTGGTGAGCGGAGCCAATACGGAAAAACCAAATTGCTGCCGGGTCATGGAATCTGTAATGGCATTGTAGAAATAATCAAAGTAATAATCCATGCTGTCTTTGGGTGTATACCAATATAAGGCAGGATGGAACCTTTCCATAATCTCACGCAACAGGGTATAATCTTTACGCAGCGCTTCCGCAGGAAATTTTCTGGCAGGATTCATTGCCTTCTTCGAAGCCTGACAACCTATCAGGGATAAGATCATCGCCGATACCAGTAAAGAATGCATCGCCCGGTTTACCATAGCGGTAAAAATAAGTTCCAAAAATCAAACAAGAGAGAAAAATGTGGGAATCTGCCCGTCCGGCCTGCGGAAGGATAATGTACTGATTTAAAAACCGGGAGATCCAACACCTGTAACCCGTGGTATGCGGTCATGCTCTTATTGTATATCCAACTTTCTTTTCTATTTAAATGCGTTCCAGCCTTGTGCTGTAATAGCATGCTTATTACCCGAACGGGTAATAATATGCTCCCCTTCGTCCACATCGGTAATATACCCGATCACGCTGATTTGCTCATTCAATACAATTTTATCGTAATCCTCCTGCTTTATCGTAAACAGCAATTCATAATCTTCTCCGCCACTTAATGCACAGGCGGTAGGATCAAGACTGAGCTTAAAAGCAAACTGGCGGGCCTCTTCCGCAACCGGTATCTTTTCTTCATATAACACGCAACCTACACAACTACGCCTGCAAATATGCAGCATATCACTGCTTAGCCCGTCACTTACATCAATCATACTGGTAGGTATTATCTCCTTTTCTTCAAGAAAATCAATGATATCCTTCCTGGCTTCCGGTTTCAGGAGGCGTTGTAAGATATATTTCTGGCTTTCCAGATCGGGCTGCACCGCCGGGCTTTCAAGAAATATCTTTTTCTCACGTTCCATGAGCAGCAGACCGAGGTAGGCTGACCCCAGGTTACCGCTTACACAAACCAGGTCGCCCTTTTTGGCACCATCACGCTTTACAAAGCGATCGGGAGCTACTTCGCCTATAGCCGTAACACTTATAATAAACCCTTTATCTGAAGTGGAAGTATCGCCACCAACCAGGTCTACATTATATTTTTCACATGCCGCATAAACCCCTTCATAAAATTCTTCCAAGGCTTCCACACTAAAACGATTACTGATTCCCACGCTCAGAGTAACCTGGGCAGGTGTGGCATTCATTGCACATACATCACTCAGGTTTACCACTACACTCTTGTACCCCAGGTGCCGGAGTGGCGTATACATCATATCAAAATGAACGCCTTCAATTAACAGGTCAGTAGTTACAACAATCTGCTTCCCAAAATGATCCAGTACTGCCGCATCATCCCCTATACTCAACACCGTAGAGGCATGATGTGTTTCATTATTGCGGGTAAGATGATCAATCAACCCAAATTCGCCAAGCGATGCTATTTCTGTACGTGATGACATGAAAAAAATTTAAGATCAAAAAGATAAAACAGGCAGCCGCTGAATATTACCCCTCAATTGGCTTTAAATCAGCTCTTTACGTTTAAACATTCCAGCAATTCATCGTGTATTTTTCCATTGGTTGCCAGTATTTGCGGCTGGTAAGGAGAATAATAATTTCCCCTGAAATCGGTGATTTTTCCGCCGGCTTCTTCTACCATCAAAAAGCCTGCGGCACTATCCCACGCTTCTAATTTATGTTCATAAAAACCGTCAAACCGACCGGCAGCAACCCAGCAAAGATCAATTGCGGCAGAGCCTAAGCGCCTGACCGGTATGCCTTTTCTGATCAATGTATTAAAAATATCTAAAGGACCATTAGGCTCATCAAGGAGACTGTAAGGAAACCCGGTAACCAGACAGGAACTTGCCATATCCGCTTTAAGACTCACCCGGATAGGCTTATCATTTAACGTAGCGCCTTTACCTTTTTCTGCAACAAACAACTCATTAAAAAAAGGGTTAAATACCGCCCCCAGCACCATTTTACCCTGATGCTCAACGGCAATGCTTACACAACAAATGGGTATGCCGTTGGCATAGTTAACCGTTCCGTCTATCGGGTCAATAATCCATTTATAGTCAGAATCCATCACGATCTCACCACTCTCTTCACTCAGGATAAAATGATCGGGATAGCTTTTTTTTATGATGCCGATAATGGCTTTTTCTGATGCAAGATCAACTTCTGTAACCAAATTATTAATACCGGCTTTGTTGGATATTTTAAAAGCGCCGTTAAAGGAATCCCGCATAATATGCCCGGATTCGGTAACCGCCTGAAGTAACGTTGATTTTAACATGGCGCAAAGATAGGAACTACAAAAAAGAATTACCTTTACTCCCAAACCTAAATACTTTATTTATTATGGATTTATTCAAATCTGGCAACCCCACACTGAGTGAAAAGATGTTTAAGTCAACGCTGACACTTGACAGCGAAAATGTAATGACGGTAAGAGGAACCTTAAATAAATTCGGCTTTCTTTTTTTAATGGTCATGGCCACGGCTTTTTTCAGCTGGTACAGCTTTGGAAAAGGCGTGGATGTATCCTCTTATATGTGGACCGGTGCTATCGGTGGTCTTATCGTAGCCTTCGTGATCATTTTCAAAAAAACATGGGCTCCGTTCCTGGCGCCGGCTTATGCTTTGTTAGAAGGACTGTTCGTAGGCGCCATATCAGCCCATTATAATCACATTTTTGAAGAAAAAGCGCCTTTCATTATCACCCAGGCGGTGGGATTAACGTTTGGAGTAGCCATTGCCATGTATGTTTTATACGGTATGCGTATCATACGTGCTACGGAAACCTTTAAATCGGTGATCATAACCGCCACAGCGGGAATTGCTATCTTTTATCTCATCTCCATAGTACTCCGGTTTTTTAGTGTAGATATTGCTTTCATACACCAGGGAAGCACCTTTGGAATTATCTTCTCCCTGTTTGTTGTTGGCATAGCGGCCCTGAACCTTATATTAGACTTTGATATGATAGAACGCGGCGCTGAAGCGGGCGCACCCAAATATATGGAATGGTATGGCGCATTCGGACTGCTGGTAACTATAGTATGGCTCTATCTTGAAATATTAAGATTATTAGCGAAGATGAACAGCCGGAAATAGTACGCTGTAGCAGATAAACTTAACTAAGGAAGTATCAAAGGAAGAGGTTGTTTGGAAAAATATCCAAATAACCTCTTCCTTTTTTATTTGAAAATATTTGTGAAACAAGATAGAGTGGGCAAAGGAATATTGAATACCTGTTAAATGTCTGCCTTACAGGTTTACCAGGTAGCTGGCGCTTTATCCCCCGGCTTTTCTACGGAAGCCATCTATATACTTTGAATACCTGATTTATCAGTTTATAAAAAAATTGCATTAATAAACTTACTATCAATATATTATGATAATATTTTGCAGGTTTTTTAAATGAACTTGGTTTCAAATTTGGTCATTTTGCAGGTGGAGAAAATAATTCGTGACGAAACTGGCATCCATAAAATCAAACCTGAAGCATTGATGGTATCATTTCCGTTGCCAGGGATCATTCATAAAAGATCTTCCAACTCAGCAATTATAATACTTCATTTTAATCAGTTTTATCCGATAGTTCTCTCCATGTCATTGGTGTTTTTCTTCCTTCATCCTCCTTTCTGATGGCTTTTACTTCTCCAGGTTTTACAATAGGAGAATAGCCCTTACTATGATTTGTTTGACCAAACTGAAATCTCACATAGCTTAATACAGAGGCAATCCAATGATCATCGTTGTTAGCCATTGATGGCATTTCACCAGAGTAAGACTTTCCATTTATGGGCCCGGTCATTCCATGAAGCAATATTCTGATTGAAGCATCTTTTCTGGTATAGCCCAATCGCTCTGATCCAACCAGAGAAGGAGTTGTTGCTATATCATTACCGGTAGCGATACCCTTTCCATCCACTCCGTGACAGGTAGAACAAAATGAATTAAAAATAGAGGCCCCACGTAAAATTAACTGCTTATCCGCCTGAGACATATTACCGAGTTTACCTGTAAGCGCTCCTTCCATTTCATTTTTTTTAAGCATGTTAGTGATAGTGGTCAGTATTTCGCTATCGGGATTCAGTTCAGAGATCTCCTTAACGACGGATTGGGCCTTCTGTGATTGAGATTGGTACATGGACAACATTACCTGCACACGCACATCATAGCTGGGATCATTTTTAAGCCGAGCTACTTCATGTATTATTACGGAATCATTTTTCTTTAAGAAAGGCTCGCTAATCCAAACGGCAGTTCTTCTTACCTGTGGATCCTGGTCGTTTAGAGCAAGCAAAAGCACTTCTTTGTCAATAGCATCCAGTCCTTCAAGAGTCCATAGAGCATGAATTTTACCGAGAGGGCTAACTATCTCACCCACATTAACCGTCTTTCCGGATATCATAAGCCTTAATGCCGGCACAACCGATTTATCTCCGTTATTTATGATTTCTTTTTGTGCGTTGTCGCGCCACCATCCATTTGGATGATTCAGATACCTCACCAGAATTGTGCTTGATTCATTCAGCATCTTTGGTTTAACGCCTTGTTGATATCCGTCAGGTACAACACGATAAATACGGCCTCGTCCCTTATTTTGGGCTAATCCAAGACTATCAATTTTACGTCTCCTAAAGGATCCTGGTCTTATCCAGGTAGCTTGTTGAATAATTCCTCTGTACATATCAACAATATAGAGATTGCCATCCGGTCCAACAGCAGAATTAACAGGCCTGAAATTCAAATCCGAGGAAGCAATAAACTCTTTCTTATCGTAGGCACTGCTAAGTACTATTTTTCCTTTAATATTAGCAACCTTTGCACGTCGTACAAGCCTACCCACCGGTTCACAAATAATACAATCACCAACAAAATCCTCCGGGAACTGATCACCACGGTAAATACTTTGACCGCAGGAGGCTGTAAAATGGTTTAGCGTATTATTAGGCCGTAACCTGTGGTCTCCTGCTACATCGGGTGTAGCAATAATGGGCCATACCTCCTGAAATTCATCAGTAATTTGGTCAGGGAAATCCAAACGACCGTAGACAGGGTTAATTTGTATTCCGACTGCGGGTTCTTCTGCCCCGGCATTTGAAAAGAACAAACGCCCATAGTTATCATGAGTAACACCCCACTGCCCATTTGTGCCCCTTACTAATGTATCTACCTTCATTATTCCATTTGTATAACGGAAGCGAACCGGATCATAGGTAACATACATCCAATTGTCTATATTCCAGTCCAAGCCGCTACGCTGGTGTTCCATATTAGCATTGCCTGGTATATATTTATCATTTTGATAAACTACATTTTTCATATCAGCAATGCCATCACCATCCGTGTCTTTATAACTATAAATAGTAATTGAATTGGTTTCATTCACCAACAATTCCTCTCCCACACATTGCATCATTCTAGGTAGCAATAAGCTGTCAGCAAAAACTGTAGCCTTATCCATCCTGCCATCGTTATCAATATCTTCGAGACGCATAATGCGACTGACAGGCTGCTGCTCTCCGGTGGCATCAGCGTCCTGCATATAGCTCGCCATTTCAGCTACATACATTCTGCCATTACCATCCCATGCAATAGCTACCGGCTCTTTAATCATGGGCTCACTTGCTACCAACTCAATATGATACCCCTTAGGCAGATAGATTGTTTTCATACTTTCTTCCGGTGTTAAGTAAGCCCCGGTAGGATGAGGATTAAAAACCGGCTCCCTGTTATTTTTTTGTTGATTACAACTAAATAAAATCATCAAAAAAAATACCAGGCAACAGGCCTGTAATTTTAATTTCATATTGAAAATTTCCTGGTCAAATCAAAGTGGGCATGTACCTTCAGGTGAACCGGCAAAATAGAATGTTTATTGCCGAACTGATTCCGTAAAAACACCGGACGTTGTAAAATTCTGGGTGAGTTTTCTACTAACTCCATACCTAAATATCTTTACAAATACTATACCCGGGAAATTCAGGTATTTACATACTAAGACTACCATTTACCTCCATATTCTTTGAATAATCCTTTTTAAAAAAATATTTATACGCTATAATCAATAAAATGCCTGAAAATAACCAAATAACTGAAAGAGCTGATATTCCAAAGGAAAGTCCCAATACGGGCTTTAAATAACCCAGCACTAATGGAGCAAAAGATCCAACCAGGAAACCTATCGTTATCATAATTCCGGAGGCTGATGAATGAAATTTCTGAGGTATCACATCATATAATACTGCATATGTGTTTGCATCAAAAAAAGCCCTCGCGAAGCCAAAGCCGGCAAATCCAAAATAAATCATTATCAATGTATTTGAGCTACCCATGATTACAATAAAAGGGGTTGCACATAAAAGCCCGATGCCCTGCATCAATAATCGTTTGGCCGGAACCTTTTTAGCTAATTTATCCGAATATTTTCCCGCAATTATAACTCCTGCGAATGCAAACAAATGTGTATAAAACATTGAATTAAATCCTGCCATTGACAGGCTCATATCAAATTTTTCGAACAGGTAAGTGGGAGCCCAGGTCAGATATCCGATAATTACAAAAATCAATCCGCAGAACGCAATGATAAGAGATAAAGCCGTCGGTGTTCGAAATATTAATTTAACCACTTCCAAAAACCTGACCTTTTCAATTTGTCTGTCTTTCCCTACAGAAGGGTTATCTTTCAGCCTAAAAATAAGTACTACCCCATGGACCACACCAACAGCCCCAAAAATATAAAATGCATTTCTCCAACCATATTGCTCTCCAACGTAACCAGCCAGATAGCTACATACTATAATTCCCACATAGTATGAAGTCTGATGAATAGACATAGCAAATGCCCTGGTATCTTTATGATAGCTCCCGAGTAAAGCG
The DNA here is from genome assembly GCA_023957155.1 of Chitinophagaceae bacterium. GTDB lineage: Bacteria > Bacteroidota > Bacteroidia > Chitinophagales > Chitinophagaceae > Agriterribacter. The sequence goes on from JAMLHK010000001.1 coordinate 342,788, forward strand.
TAATTGGCGGGGGCAAAAAAGGCTTCCCCTCCTCCGGTAGCTATGCTCCGCATAAGGATCAGCATTAATAAGCCATTACTCAACCCCGTAAACATGGTGGCAATGCTCCAAAATAAAATGCTTAATACAATTATCCATTTCCGACTGTATAAATCTCCAATATAACCTGCTATTGGTACCAGCACAGCAAAGGCAAGATTGAATATTGTTGCGATTAATCCAATTTGAACATCGGTTATATGCAGGTCCGATTGGATTAAAGGTAAAACGACATTAAACACCTGTCTATCTGCCTGATTGAAAAAGAAGGCAATCCATAATAAAATCAGGACTTCCCATTTATAATTTAATCTTCTCATTCTCCATTAAGTATGTTACTGACTCCTGAACTGCCTGAAGTGAAGTATAGCGTGGACTATAATTTAATAGTCTTTTTGCCTTCTCAATACTGCAATTTGGGCTGTGAGATATGTGATCCCAGGTTGCATCTGCATCATTTTTGCTCACGGTATCCTTCCACTTATCCCACGGCAAAAAGCCAAGTCGCGCTTCCCGGCCAAACCACGCAGCTATCGCCATTGCATAACCCTTCAAAGTAAGCGCCTGTTCCGATACAATATGAAAGTTTTCACCCAATGCGCTGTTCCGATTGTCTATCGCTTTTATAAAAGATTGAGCAACATCATCAGCGTGAACATGATGGACTGTTTCCAAACCGAAATTCGGAAGTAGTATTTCTTCACCGTTTGCCAATTTTTTAAATACCTCAGGATCAAAATTCCCGGTGGGATTTACAGGAATCCATCCCGGACCAACGATATGGCCCGGATGAATAATCGTTGCGGGGAATCCGGTCTGACGGTATGCCGAAAGTAAATAAGATTCACACGCAGCTTTATTAATGCCATAATTTCCAAAGGGGCGTCTCGGATGATTTTCTTTAGTTGGAACCTGTTCGCTAAAACCATGCACCCAAATTGTTCCGCAACTGATAAAGTGTTGTATCTTTCCGCGTAGTGCCTCTACAAGGATTTTAGCGCTCTCTGCAGTATAGCAAAGCATATCAATTACCACTTCCGGAGATAATTCAAGAATCTGCTCTCCAAATGTATTTTTCTTTTCGGCTTCAGTTCTATCAATTACTACTTGTTTAACCAGATTCCAGGTTGGATGAGAATGGTACGGTTTCCTTTTTTGCCGGCTGACGGAGATCACTTCATGCCCGGCCGTCACTAATCTCGGAACCAGAAATGTGCCCACGTGACCAGTTCCTCCAATGATTACTACCTTCATGCCATTAGTATTTAGTTGTAGGGTTAATAAACTTATATTCCGGATATTTCCTATATCCTTTTACCAGTCTTTTCACTAATTTTTCTGATTGTATATTGTACCGGAGATAATTTCTCCTGATTATGCAGATCCATCGTTTTAAGCTCGTCAAGTGTTTCGTGAAGCGCATAACAGGAATCTTCGTAGCTCATTCCACATATTTCTGAAATTAACCGGATGCCTCTGTCCCTGAGCTTTTTATTGGAGACCTCCACCCAACTCATCCAGTTCCCGGTTACTCTTCCCATCAAAACCATCGTTCCGGTTGATATTGTATTCAATACAAGTTTAAAGGCCATGTGATCCATGAGATTCAAAACCGAATTTCCAGGGGAACAGGATATTTTGAAATCTGTAGCCTTATCGGTATCTCCTATTACAAGATTATATCTTGACATAAACCGGGTTGAACAATTTTTAAATGCCCATTCATACTCTTTATATGATGAGCTGTCAATCTCCCGGCTACCTACAATGCTGACTGCCATATTAGGAGTTCTTGACCAACGTAAATTATCTTCCTCATTCCCTATATGAAATTTCAGAATTTGTGTTCTATCGAGTTGAGGAGGAGAATCTGCGAGCGAATTTGTAACACCCATTTCACGATATAGCTTACTATCCCAATCCAGGCAACGGGGCTGACGCCCTAATACCCGTTCCCAGGCACCGTTAGTTTCAAAAAGAGGATTCTTTACAAAGGCCCAGGAAGGGGGTGAAACATTATCATCAAATTTTATGAAAGGAGGGATCATAAAAGTTGGGGCTCTCTCTGTAGTATCAGTGAAAATATCTAACAAAAAGGCATCAGCAAAATATGTTACCAGGCCTTTTTCTGAATAGACATTTTTCTCTACATTTATAATTTCGCTAATTGTTTTTACATTCATTTCCTCACTTAGTTCATCCAACAAGCAGCTAAAGGAATCTGCATAATCAATTTCATATACGTTCAATCTTTTCAGTTCATCCTTAGAAAGAATTTGCTTTAAAATACGCGTCAAAATAATTTCCAGGGCGGCACCGGCAATCAATTGCTCTGATGTTGTCGCCTGCATTCTGGTTGAACCCGCCAAAGCCATTGGCCCGCAATAAAGATCCAGTATGGTAACCCTTGGATCCTCAATGACCTTTCTTGACCGTTCAATATTTTTACAAAGTATGTCTCTCGGGTTGTTAAACAACAGAAATGTCTTTGCTCCCCGATCTGCCGCCTCTTCAACACTACCCAATACAGATGACGTTTCACCACCTTCTGTAATAGCAATCAGGATGTCACCGGGAACAACTCCCATTTCTCTGACCTGTTGTCTGCCAAATTCCTCATAGTCTTCAAAATATTCAACAGAACGAATAAGCGCGTAATCACCCCCGGTCATAATACTAAATAGGGTATCCTCAAATGCTTTAGATTTATTGTAGATACCGGGGTCTTTAAGACGTATATCCCGGAAAAAACATCGCCACATAGATTCCAAAAGAATACTCAAACGGCCGGTAGCTCCACACCCGGAAAGGATGATCTTATTTCCTCCAATAATTGCACGTTCCCCATCCTCCACCATCTTTTGAAATTCATGTCCCTTCAGAACTTTTTGAGCCATAATATGGACATCCCGATCAACTGATAACAATATTTTAACCCCTTCAACTGAATTAGCACCAAATATTAAATCGAGACCGCGGGTTTTTCGGTTTGATTGCTCCGTAGGCAACATTCCTAAGTGAAACTGTTTTTCGTTGTTTAGAAAATACTCCGCTTCTTGTCTGGCTTTTGAATTCGTTAACATGATCTTATTAATTTTTAGGGTAGGTCATTTACAGAAAGAGCCTCCAATACATTCCAACATTGATAAAAGCCTCTTGGAACATGAAAACAACCTTTCCATTTCCCACCTTTAAGTGTTAATAGCAGCTCTCCCTGGCGGTTGAGGTAACCAAACCATTCATTGTATTCTAAATCTCTAAAATGACTCCAACTGTACTCATGAATTTTTTCGAACCATTCCAAGCTTTCTTTTGAACCCGTAAGCTGATAGCCCTTGATCATTGTAACCAAAGCTTCTATATGAACCCACCATACTTTTTGGTCCCAGTCCAATTGTTCTGTCGGATATCCCAAACGGTCTATAAAATGTACGATCCCGCCATATTTTTTATCCCATCCGAATGCTGCCATCCTCAACGCAATATTGTTGGCTTTTTCAATGAGCCCGGGACGATTTAACCTTTGCCCCAGATCCATAACGAACCACATAACTTCGATCGCGTGGCCGGGATTGACCAGGCGTCCTTCAAATGTGTCTGATAGTTTTCCATCAACAGTTACATTTTCAACAACTATCCCTAATTCCGGCCGGTAGAAAACATCAACTACCTCATGAATGCAATTGTCCGTGATCTCCTGCAAAACAGCATCATCAAGGATATGCTGGATCTCTAACGAGAGATTACACATGATCATTGGTAATCCAAAACTTTTAAGCTTACGAACGCCCTCATGATTCTCTTTAGATTTATCGTTTGAGCCATTTAATTTTGAACGGATATGCTTGAATGTTTTTTTAGCAATTTCAGCATATTCCTCATTGCCTGTAGCAAGGTTCAGTTGAGCAAATGCCATTGCTGCAAAAGCATAGGAAAAGATTGGATCCCGCGTAATGTTGAACGGGTTAATTAAAGGCAGCCCTTCGCGAGTGGTAGAAAAGTACCAATTGTATTTTCCATCATGTCCATGTTTTTTAAGAAACTCTCCTCCATGCACTGCGCAGTCTAACCACTCCTGACGTTTCTCAACCTTATTATACAATGTAGAGAACATCCATACCTGACGTCCAATCAACCAAATGAACTTATCCGTATCAAATACCTTTCCCTCCCTTGTCAGGCAAGTGAAATAACCGCCAAACTCCCGGTCAATAGAGTTATTTAACCAAAACGGGAGAATATTAAAAAGAAGTTCATCTTTATACATCTTTGACAACCCGGTAAAATTCAATTGCGTTTTCTTCATTTATGAGATTTACAAATTTGAGATCAAGGAATTTTCATATTGCTAATTGGCAAACTTTTATCTCTTTTGACCGGAAGAAAAGAAAAAGTCTAGATCGTTTCATAATATCTGTAGTTTACAGCTTGAGCATTGATAACAGATTAGGATAATAATGCCACCCCCGCAACAGCAGCCTCTCCGGAAGGAGTGAATTTAAAATACACCTTATCATAACCAATAAAAGCATCCGGTATTCTGAAACACAAAACATCTGTATCATGATGTGCAAGCTTCAGCTCTATCCAGTCGGATAAGTCTGATGATAAAAAATACTGCCCCTGCTTATTCGCATTTAATATATTATGATCCGTCAGTAAAACAATTTCCTTTCCTGCATTGTTATTTTCTGTAAGGGGAACACGATAAATCAATTTTTTTACATACGCCCAATAGTTAAGACAATCTTTCGCCTGGGATTCGACCAGGTATTCATGATCTCCTTCACCAACCATCACTTTCCATAAAATATTCTTTACATTGTCAAAAGGAAAAGGAACCTTTTCCGCCTGGTGCAGTTCCGGTGGTGGCTCAATACGATAGCCATCGCCTCTCTGTTTGTAGATACGCCCATATACAGCACCCTTCTTTAAACAATATACCCAGTAGCCGGGCTTTTCAGCACCTCCCCATATATTGACCGTTCCGCAGGTGATATGGTGCTCGACAAGCTTTGTATTTTTTAACTGAAATATTTTTTGCGCATTGGTGTGTTCGTGCCCGCCTATCAGCCATATCTTTCCGGCATGGCCGGCAAAGGTTTCCGATACTGCTTTGGGTATGCCTCTTTCCCTCACTCTGCGACTCATGGAAGGCTGATGCACAAATATGATAACAGTTTTTTCTCTTTCAATACTGCGCACTTCTTTTTTTAACCATTCTTCCTGAACACTATCAATATAGCCCGTCGAGTGCCCGTTAAGGAAAAAGATATGTATACCTTCCAGTTCCATTGACTGGTAGGCAGCATATCCCGGAAATACCTCCCAGAATAATTCGGGATCAATTTCTTTCGGATGTGTATCATGGTTACCCAGGGTAATCTTTAAGGGAATATTTTTGTCCAGCTTGTCCGCATCTTTTTTGAAGTCCCTGAATTCTGACACTGCCTTCTGGCGTTCGTTTGCATCCGGAATTGTACCAAAGCTTCGTGAGCCATTAATGATCATGTCTCCGTTTACACAAAAAAATCTGGGTCGTGGATGCATACTATTTATCTCGCTGATGAAAGTTGACATACCATCACCCGCCGAACCATAGTGTACATCTGCCACGACCACGAAACAGGAGTTCCCATCTATCTTAGGGTCAAAACCAATTGCAAGAAAAGCATCATTGAGAGAAGAATATGGATAAGGGCTTTTATTGCCGCAGAGTCCATAACTTATTCCCTGCGACAGTAACCCAGCATTCAGGCTCAACACCCCTTTTTTAATAAAGATCCTTCTGTCCATAGCAAATCCTTGAATTATCCTGTTCTGTGAATATTTAGGCTTACAAATTTGAAATCAGGGAATTTTCATATTGCTAATGGGCGAGCTTTTATCTCTTTTGACTTCTATCTTATATTCATTGCCATCCGTCTTCAATTGTATCTGCCCGTTCCAACAGGTTGCATATACTTCTGCTCCAAGTTTACCATATTGCTTCTCCGCATTAACTGCAGGACTGTATACACCGTTCACAACACCCACAACAACAACCTTAGGACTAACCGCTTCCGCAAACTCCTCATAAGGATAGGATAATGGACTTTGATGCGCCAGGCATAGCACATCTGCTTTTAATTTTTTGTGGTCTATGTTTTCCATCAACCATCTTTGTCCTGTCTTATTCAGGTCTCCTAAAAATAAAAACACAATATTCCTGTATGTCATCCTGACAACTACTGAATTTAAGTTTGGGTCATGATGACCTATGGGATCTCCGGGAATATAGCGGGAAGAATCAATAGGAATATATCCTTCCGGTGGTGATAAGATCTCCAGTTTTACATAGTCTCCCCAGCTCAATGTATCTCCGCTTAAAAGAGTACTATATTCGCCTCCCAAGGCTATATGTTTGGGCTTAAGTACTTTATCATAATAGCGATTGCTTGTAAACGATCTTTCTATAGGAATACCACTATCATATAAATGCAATACCTTAAAATGATCCATTAAATACTCAAAACCGCCAAAGTGGTCACCATGGGAATGGGAAATCAATATCCCGTCTATCGTATCAACTTTTTGCTGTCTTAAAAAAGGTGCTATTATGTCTTTCCCTCCATCAAAATAAGTACCCGGGTAACTTCTCTCTTTTATCTCGTCTCCGTCATAATCCGTATATTTTGACCCCGCGTCGTAAAGAAAGACTTTTTCATCAGGGGTCTGGATGATCATCCCATTACCCCAACCTCTTACGGGACCAAATGTCCAGGTCTCCGTTACCGTCAACGTCAGTTCATTCTTATCCTGATGTTCATTAATCCCTTTGTTACATGAAACGGATAAAGAAATTGAAAACATCAAATAAATGATGAAACAATATTTTCTATTGAATGTATACATATTAAACCCTAAGATTTTTAATTTAACTGTTACAAAGTGTCTTCGTGCGCGTTGGCATTATCCCTGCCTGATCACCTTCGTGCTTCCTCCTTTTTCCAATGATATATCTACAGGCCGGTTCGTTTTCCATGAACCTCCTGTGAAGTCCGGTATCTCAACAGGACTTGAGCCTTTGGCTACCGATTTTTTGCTCAGGGGTACGATCGAGCTCCATGAGGCCGCATCATAACAGTCCTGATCCAGTGGCAATCCATTGCGAAGGCAATCTATCAAACGCCAGTTCATAAGAAAATCCATCCCCCCGTGACCGCCGATCTCTTTGGACAATGCACCCATTTTTTTGACGATAGGAGGTGTGTACTTTTCCTCCAGCTGCTTAAACTCCTCCGGTGAAACCCAGCCGTGTCCTATTGATATCCTGGCTGGCTCGGGATATTTCAGCGCAGCCGCTCTTGTCCCGTTTATCTTATGGATCCTGGAATACACATTGGGAGAAGTGATGTCATACTGCAGGAGGATGGTCCGCCCTTTTGAGGTACGTATTGTTGAAGTGTTCATATTGCCGTTGAAAGGCTTGTCTACATATTTTTTGTACACCTCATCCTTTGCTGCCAGCTCTTTTACCCTCTCATTCATCTGGAAGTCCCTGCCTGATGATGAAACCAGAAAATCCATTTTATCTCCACGGTTAATGTCCATCACCTGGCATATCGGTCCCAGACCATGTGTCGGATAAAGGTTGCCGCTGGGGCCGATGAATGCTTTTAAGCGCCACATGTCCCAAACGTTTTTATTCAAAACCAGGTCCATCAGGGAGTGGATATAGGCGCCTTCACCATGTACAATTTCTCCAAAAAAGCCCTGCCTCGCCATGTTCAGGGTCAGCAGCTCAAAAAAATCGTAACAAGTGTTCTCCACCATCATACAATGCTTTCGCGTTCTTTCACTGGTTTCGACAAGCTGCCAGCATTCCTCTATTGTTTGGGCGGCCGGAACTTCAATCGCAACATGTTTGCCATGTGTCATGGCATAAACAGCCATTGAAGCGTGCATATCCCACGGTGTGGATATATAGATAAGGTCTATGTCGTCCCTCTCGCACATCTTCTTCCATGCTTCAGCGTTACCGGTGTATATATCAGGGGTAAAACCGCTGGCTTCGGTCTTCTTTTTCGCCCTGCTTATTTTATCCGGCATCAGGTCACATAACCCTTTTATATCCACTCCCTCAAGAAGGCTGGTTGCAGAAACATGGGCCATGCCCCGGCCAAGCCCGATAAAGCCGATCCGGACAGTCTCTATTTTCGGGGCAGCATACCCACACATATTGAATTTCTGTTTGTGTGTTTTCAAAGCACTGCCATTATCAGGTTGCTCCGGCGATAAGCCCTCGGCAGCATAGGGAGATACCAGGCTTGTGCCCACTAAACCAGCCCCTGTTAAACCTCCCAGCTTTATGAATTTCCTTCGATTAAATGTCATTTCTTGTACTTTTTGTATTGTAATTAATACGGCACAGTAGTCTTAATTCTAGTTTATGTCAATTGCATAAGGCTTCACTATCAATTCGCCAACGAATATCCGGGAATGACCGCTTTTATTCTTTAATGCTTTCGAAGCGATTGCGCGAATCCGGATTTGTTCTGTCTTACAATCGTCCAGATCAATACCAAATTCTTTGGCAATCGGGGATTTTTCACCTTCAGGCTGCTTTATTTCAAGCTTGCCGACAACATGCCAATCACCATCCTTAAATGCAAGTACCTCTAACAGAGCGGGGAAATATATGTCCCGGGATGCATCCTGCATGAACTGTGCGCCGATATACCTGACGAGCCTGTTTCCACTGAACTTAACGGTGGCATCAAAGGGAACATCCCGAAAACCGCACCAACGAGAATCAATTTGCATAGGATCCCCGAAGCGTCCATCAACCAGCCCGTCAGCCCCCATACCACCGTCAGGCTGGTGTTGAAGATAGGGGACTATCCCCAATCCGATATGAGCGTTTTCCAATGGAAGTGAGCTTTCCCAAATATTGGCAGCCTTGTCTATCTCCATTTCGCGGCGATAGCGCGGGAAATGAGTTGCTACTTTACTTTTGCTTGTCATATCCCAAAGTGAGGTGCCTAATTTTCTCACCGCTAACGTAGCCACTACATGCGACTGTAGCCAGCCTGTCTCGGAGCACCATGCGCCCCAGCCGGTATCTCCATTGGCACCCCAATATTCCCAATTGCTGTAATCAAATGCCCTAAACCAGCTTCCATCCAGATCTTTATGATTTTCACTGCGTGCCTGAATGCGGATGAGGAATTCAGCCATCCGTTCTTCAATCCCGGCCAGGCGTTTGTCGCCTGTGGCGGCCACAGCTTCATGCATACCGAGAAAAGCCGGGGCCATGGAATAGAATACATCCACACAGGGATCTCCATCGCGTTGTACGATGGAAGTTTCACTTCCACCGTAATCCTCGTTAGCCGCCAGACTTGTTGCGATCAACTCTTCCTGGATAGCGCCTGAAGCATCCATACGTGCCGTCATGTCGTCAATAATCCTGTAAAGCCACCGCCGGTGTTCGGGAGTATCGTCCACACGCACCAGCCACGCCAGGGGAAGCAGTATACGCCCTCGTTCCATTTGCATCTCATACAATGCACATCGCCAATACCTGGGGTAGTTCCTCATGGTCAGTTGTATCGCTTTTCGTGCCTGTACGAGCAAGGGTTCATAGCGGGTCTTGTCGTAGAGCCAAAGATAATTCGCCCATGCCCAGCCTTCCCGTTGCGGCCAGGGTATTATCGTGCGATTCCCCGCGTAGTATTCCCATCCCTTTGCTTTCAACTCCTGCCTCCTCAAAGCACCACCGTTGCGAAATCCTTCCGGACCTGTAGTGCGGAAATTCCCTAAAATCCCGGACATAAGCGCTTCATCCCAACGGTCGGTTTTCAATGCCGCAGCCGCCACCATTGTTGCCACCAACGATTTGGAGCCGTCGTTGCCCCAATAGAGGTCCTGGCCATTGCTGCTGCCATACTTTCCTCCTCCTTCATACCAGCCCAGCAAGCCATACCATCCGTCGCTCGGTTTGTTTGGCGGCCCCTGGAACATACCTGATGTATTGTAAACATACTCCAGCAGGTTAGTTGATATACCCGCATACTCATTTTTATTTTCTGTCAGTGAGCCAAGGGCATAAGCCATCGCCGATTCTGCATTACAGTCGCCTCTCGGGAGATTACGTATCGGTTGACTGCCATCCGCATTAATATAAGAAACATGCCCCTCAAGGATGCCATACCGGCCGTTTCCATAAGGCTCATCCGGGCCTTTGCGTGGAATGACGGGGCTGCCCCCGATTTGCTTCCACCCCAATCTTCCGGATTTTTCCAGCCAGGGCTCGTTCAATAAAAAACCATTATACCACGCCAACCCGCGTGTCAAGGCATTGTGCTCTGCGCTTTTTGGTAATTTGTCTTCGCGACCGTAGGAGGTGCGCACTGTAGGCGTCCAGTCCGGAAGCTTTGACCCTTCCGAGCGATACACCCAGTCCAGCACATAGTCCAAAATCGGCGTCCATGCCGAACTTGGACCATAACGTGCGGTGATAAACTGACTAAGCTTGGTTGTTGAAACCAGGATGTCTTTGCCTTCCACTTCCATAAGCAGTGGCGTTGTAGTCTGCGGAAGACCATAAACCGCCTTGTTGTACCCAACGATGCGGGCCAGTACCAGATCGGCAGGCTTTAGAGAAACACTGTCTGACCTAACCGGTAAAACATGGCAGCCGTTTATCTGTAGTATGCGAAGCCTGGGTAAATTCGGCTCAAATGCCTCTGTAGCTACCACCGCCCTCTCCCAAACTTCCATGCTCTTTGGCTTGCCAACCGTCACTCCGGGCAGATAGCCGGGATATTCTACATACAGCCGCAGCTTCTTCGACCTGGCCTGTTCATAAACGGCCGAAGAAATCCTGGTGGGTATCTCCGGATACGCATCCGCCAGGATCAATACTCCGGAACCTGCCGGTGCGGCATCAACCGCTTTTTCAGCATCGGAAAATCTGGGATACGCTTTCCCCTTTGATGTCATCACGCGATAAAGGTCATTATCCGCCGCACAGGAAAAATAGAGACGGCGCCCTTTTATGTTAAAAATATCCTGCCCTGCACAGGATCTTTTCTTTTCCTCGTCAATTGATATATATGACGATAATACGCCTGTGCCCAACAGGCCTGCACCTGTTAAACCACTAAGCTTAATAAAATTTCTCCGGGTTTTTTTCATCACTTTTAATTTATCATGTCTTAATTAATACAAAAGGATTATGCTTTATATAAGCATATACACCTCTCCTAATGGGTTATCAATTCGTCAACTAACATCCATACAGGACTATGATCATTTTTTGAAATTTTAGGTCCTATTGCACGGAACCTGATCTGTTCCCGTGCATAATCGGGCAGCTCGATCCCCAATATTTCGGCTGTTGGATTTTTTTCGTCCGCTGGCTGGTCTATTTGAAGCTCTGCCACTTTATGCCAGTCTCCATCCTGGAAAACAGACACTTCAAGCCGTTCAGGAAAATAAATACCCCTGGACGCATCGTTCAGAAAACGTGCTCCAATATAATGGACCAACGAGTTTGTCCTAATCTTAACCGTGGCTTCAAAGGGAACATCACGAAAACCTCTCCAGCGTGAGTCAATTTTTGCAGGAGAGCCAAAAAGTCCATCTACCAGGCTTTCCGGTCCTTTACCCGGGTAAGGTTGATGTGGCCCGTAGCTGAGCTCCGGGATCATTCCCATTCCAATATGCGGAAAGTCTAAAGGCGGAGATCCCATCCAAATTTTAACGGCTTTGTCTATTTCCATTTCCTTCCGAAAACGCGGGAAATGACCTGCTACTTTACTTTGGCTTGTGAAGTCCCAAAGTGAGGTGCCTAATTTTCTCACCGCTAAAGTAGCCACCACGTGGGACTGTAACCAGCCCGTTTCGGTACTCCATGCACCCCAGCCGGTGTCTCCGTTAGCTCCCCAGTATTCCCAATTAACGTAATCAAAAGCTCTAAACCAACCCCCATCCAGGTCTTCATGACCTTCACTGCGCGCCTGAATGCGGATGAGGAATTCAGCCATCCGTTCTTCAAACCTGGCAAGGCGCAAATCACCTGTGGCCGCCACCGCTTCATGTATTCCAAGAAAGGCAGGCGCCATGGAATAAAACACATCAACACAGGGATCCCCGTCACGTTGTACAATGGATGTTTCACTTCCACCATAATCCTTATTTGCCGTCAGACTTGTTGTAATCAACTCTTCCTGGATAGCACCCGAAGCATCCATCCGGTCCATCATATCGTCAATTATCCGATAAAGCCAACCACGATGTTCCGGGGTGTCATCCACACGAACCAACCATGCCAAAGGAAGCAATATCCTGGCACGCTCCATTTGCATCTCATTCAATGCAACCAACCATTTTTTGGGATAGTTTTCCATAGTGACTTGTAAAGCCTTTCGTGCTTGTACAAGCAGTGGCTCATAGCGGGTCTTATCGTAAAGCCAAAGATAATTTGCCCACGCCCAGGCTTCTCTTTGTGGCCAAGGCATTATCATGCGATTCCCCGCGAAATACTCCCACCCTTTTTCTTTTAGCTCATCCTTACTAAAACCACCTCCGTTACGAAATCCTTCCGGGCCTGCAGTACGGAAACTCCCTAAAATCCCGGATAAAAGAAACTCATCCCAACGATCGGTTTTCAATGCAGCAGATACCACCATGGTTGCCACCAACGATTTTGCCCCATCGTTACCCGGAAATACTTCTGCACCTTTTGGAGCAAACCGTCCACCACCTTCATACCAGCCCAACAAGCCATACCAGGCATCTTTAGGCTCGTTAGGCGGTCCCTGGAACATCCCTGACGTTTCATAAACATAACCCAGCAAATTGGTCGCTACCTCGGCATACTTCGCGTTATTTTCTGTCAGTGACCCTAGTGCATAAGCCATAGCCGATTCAGCATTACAATCACCTCTCGGTAGATTACGCATCGGTTGACTCCCATCCCCATTGATATAGGATAAATGCCCTTCCAGGATACCATACCGGCCGTCTCCGTGGGGTTCATTTAGATTCTTATGCGGTACAATGGGATTTTTTGCTATTTCCTTCCATCCAAACCTATCGGATTTCTCTATCCAGGGTTCATTCAACAAAAATCCGTTATACCATGTTAAACCTCTCGTCAGTGCATTTTGCTCCGAATCTTTAGGCAGTTTCTCTTCACGCGTATAAGAGGGCCGAACTGTGGGTGTCCATTCAGGAAGTATTATCTTATTTGAAGGGCTGAGCCATGCGAAAATATGGTTCCAGATTGGCGTCCATGCATAGCTTGGACCATAGCGTGCAGTAACAAATTGGCTCAGTTTGGTAGTTGCCAGGAGTATGTTCTTGTCGCCGGCCTGTACAAGAAGGGGAGTCGTGGTATCGGGAAGCCCGTAAACGGCCTTGTTATACCCCGCTATCCTGGCCAGCACAAGATCAGCAGGTTTGAGGGAATCTCCATACGATGCAATAGGTAAAATATGGCAATCACTTATCTGCAATATGCGGAGTTTTGACAAGCCCGGTTCAAAGACTTCCGTGGACACTACCGGTCTTTCCCAAACTTCACCTTTCTTAGGTTCTCCAAACTTCATTCCCGGCAACTCACTTGGATATTCCACGTATAACCGCAGATCCTTGGCTCTCGCCTTCTCGTAAACAACCGAATTAATATTAGTAGTCGTCTTGGGATAACCATCGGCCAGAATTAAAACACCTGCCCCTTCCGGCGCATGATCAACAGCTTCTTCCGGATCAATAAACCTCGGATGTTCTTTCCCCATTAGTAAATAAAGATCATTATCCTCCGCACAGGAAAAATAAAGCTTATCTATGGGCCGGCTACAGCTATTCAGTCCTAATGAAATGATTACAACAATAGTAATCATTGTAAAAAAAGAAATTCTAATGATTCTCCCAGACAAATATTTCTGACAATTCATTACATTATATTTTTATAACGCACTACATACATCCAATCTTACGGGCATATATCACGGTCTTATTTGATCCTGGAACCATATCATCTTCAGCGGTTTTTACCATAGTGGTATGCCCAGTCGCTAACTCGAACTTCGTCTCGGAAATAGTTCTGTACAGTTCCAGGGGGCAAAGCCGATTGGCTTTACATATATAAGGCTTGCTCAAAACCACAACAGGAACAGTAACGAAATAATTTAGTTACTCAAGGAATATAACTTTATCCCTTTCAATTATTTTCCACTACGATAGACCAGCTTTCCTCCCGGATAGATGAGTGAAAAATAAAGGACTAATTTTTTATACTTTTTAAGAATACAATAAAATATGTTACGCTCTAACGAGTCGTTAATATCCCGGATTCTGAGTCATGTTAGAATTTATCAATAGCTCCTTGGATGGAATAGGCCATAAATACTGCTTTGTTTTGTCAAATACTTTTACCGACAATAATTTAATCAGCCCCTGGCTATACAATGCGCTAAAGTCAGGAGATCCGGACCCGTCGTCATCAATGGTAGGAATTCCGGGCATAAACCACAAACCTTTTTGCACTACCTTTTCTCTCAGCTCAGCAGGATCAAGTAACCCGTAGTCAGTTTTATTTAATACTTTTTCCGCCAGTTTCCACCGAATAATGTCCTGATATCTCTGTGCCTCGAATGCAAATTCCATTCGTCTTTCAATCCTAAGCGTTTTTCTCAATTCAGATTGATCCGTTGTCGTTATTTGCGGATAACTTATTGTAGCTGTATTATACGCTCTTTCTCTCACATCATTCATCGCTTTCAAAACACTTTCATCTATTGTATTTAATTCAATCATTGCTTCCGCATAAATTAAAAGAACATCTGCGTAACGAATTATAATTTGATCCGGATCTGTTAAATTGTCATCGTACCAATCGATATCTATACCTTTTTTCCAGGCCAACCCATTAAAAGATCCCCACTGAATTACTGCTCTATTGTTGGTATTGGGCACCACCTCTCCGGTTTGAACATTTGCTACAGTCATTGTATCAGGATGTGGTTCATATTTCCAATATCCGAATATGGTACCGTGTTCTACAATCGTTTCGTTACATCTCGGATCCCTGTTCTCAAAAGGCTTCCTGGGATTATAAAGTGGCGACTTATCAATGGGCAAGCCATCGGTACACAGGAATGAACTAAAAAGATCCCACGAAGGTTGCACATAAGCCGCACCTTTAATTCTTGAAAGCGGTTCATAAATTGTCGCCCAGGAAGTCATATTTACATTTAATGCGGCCGAACGGGGAATAGCAAAAATTGTTTCAACAGAATTTTTTGTCTTTGACAAGAATAGCTCTCCAAACTTAGGATAAAGCTTATACACGTCTAATCCCATGCAGGCCTTCGCAGCATCACGTGCAACTGCATAGTCTCCCATATACAAAGCGATCCTGGCTTTCATGGCCAAGGCTGCACCTTTAGTAACATATTTAACACCAGACCTTACGGCTGGCAGAGTGGCTGCTGCATCGTCAAAATCAGCGTAAATATTTTTTAACACTTCCGATTTGGCTGTTCGTCCCTGAGCAAAAGCTTCCTCTATAGATAGTACCTTATCCGTATATGGAACATCACCCCAATAAAAAACTAATCTTGAATACATTGCAGCCCTAAAGAACTTGGCTTCACCAATATATTCTTTTAACTTATCTGCATTAATATTGGCAGTGGTATTCTCAAGCTTACTGATTGTCAAATTAGCAGAGGCGATTGCTTTATAGTATAACCCCCAATATTGAACAACATACGGTGAATTACCATCAAGACTGCCGTTGGTCATCCAGTTAAGTGTATTTCTGCAAGTCAGATCATCGCTCCAGGAATCCAACCACCTCGGATCAATTAAGCTGGTTGCAGGATTGGGATTCCAAAAATCCATACCATATAAATAATCCAGAGACATTCTGATTTCGGTATTAGTGGAATACCAGGATTCACTTGAGCCCTGAGACAATGGAACTAAATCCATCTTATTACATGATTCAAATAATATTCCGAAAAAAAGATAACTTAAGATATGCTTTTTCATAACGTTCGGTTTTAGAATTTAACAGCTGCACTAAATATATAGGCCTTAGTAATAAAATACCCTCTACCATCTCCTTGTTCGGGATCATATCCGGGGGGGAAGTGATCAACTGAAAACAAATCGGAGAAGTTAAGAGATAATCGAAAATCTTTGATCCCCAACTTTCGAATCACCTGTTTAGGAAGGCTATAACCTATAATGATATTTTTGAGTCTAAAATAACTACCATCAAACAACCAGTAATCGGAGGTCAGATAATTTGAAGATCTTCCCAATTCTCCTCCAATCGGGAAAAAAGCCTGCTTATTTGTTTCAGCATCATTATACTTGCTCCATGTTTTGCCATAAACAAAATCCGCAACTCCATAATGATCGGGTATTACCATTTGCTGGTCCAGATAACTTTTTCTCTTGCCAATTCCCTGAAAGATTGCCGTCAGATCAAAGCCTTTATATTCGATACCTACGGTACCGCCATATTGGTATCTCGGTAGTGATCCACCAAGCAGCGTAAGGTCATACTGATTTATTATTCCGTCAGGAACACCGTTCGGTCCGCTAAGATCCAGATACTTAATGTCACCGGGTTTGGTATTTGATCTCAACGGAACAGATTTATCAATCTCTTCCTGGGTCTGGAACAACCCGTCGGTCTTATAGCCATACCATTCGTTGAACTCACTACCTTCTCTTTTTATCTGGCTTCCAAGAAATTCCGTTCCCTTTAAATTACCCATTATTGATCTTGAGTCATAAATATTGGCCGATACCCGGTAATTTAAATTCCCGATAGCATTGGAATAATTTGCCGCAAACTCCCAACCGCTTGTATGCATTTCGCCTGCATTCTGATTTGGGTTGTCCAGACCAACATACCTGGGAATCTCAAGAGCCAGCAACATGCCGGTTGTGTTCTTTTTAAAATAATCTGCAGTTATTTGAAGACTATTATTAAAAAAATTAACATCTAAACCTACATCCCATGATTTTGTTGTTTCCCAGGAGATATCTCTAACCGCATATCGCGGGAGATATGCAGTCTGAAACGAAGTTGCAGTGCTCCCGGAATACAACAAACTATTACCGAATGCAACAGTTGACATATATGAATAAGCGCCTATTCTATCATTACCGAGCGTTCCATACGATCCTCTTAATTTCAAAAATGACAAAGCGTGTACATCCTCCAGAAATGATTCTTTAGACAAAATCCAACCCAGGGAAACAGAAGGAAATAAGCCCCATCTGTATTCTTTAGCGAAACCAGAGGAACCATCGTTTCTTAAGCTAAATTGTGCTAAATACTTATTGTTATAACTATAGCTAAGTCTTCCATAAAAGGAACGCATGGCGGCCTCACCTGCACTACCACTATTATCTCTAAGTGACAGGGGGCCCAAATCCAGATAGGGATAATTGTCCAGAATATACTGATCTCTCGAAGCAGTAAGATTTTCACTGTGTGAATAAGTATTTTCATAGCCGGCAAGCAGATCAAGGCTATGATTTTCTGCAATTACAGTGGAGTAATTTATTAAAAACTGAGTTAGCAGTGAATAGCTATCATTTCTCGTTTCCGTTACTTTTGTAGTAGCTCCCCCGGTTGCATAACCGGCAACATTATCATCGTTCAATCTGTACAAGGGGACTTGCTTGTTATGATTTTTACTTTTATAAAAGCTAATCCCCGGACGAACCATTCCGGTAAAGGTCAGGCCGTTTAAAGGCTTTAATTCGAGCGATAAACGTCCATGAAAAGAATTATTCCACGTATTAATGTCTCCTCCAATTTTAGATCTTGCCATATCCGCACTATAGTAATTATTCGATGCTGCCCTGCCATCATTCCAAAACGGCACACCTAAAGGAGGCCTTCTCAAAAGGTTGATCATTCCGTAACCCTGTTCACGCTCGTCCTGAGAATTCTCATAAAATAGATCTACATGGGAAGTCAATATTTTATTAAAAACAATGTCAGTATTTGACCTTACGGTAAATGTTTTGAAGAGTTGATTATCGCTAAATTCCCCGTTATCACTATACGACATGGATAAGAGTGAGCGCACTTTTTCCGTCCCGCCTGATAAGCTTAATAAATGACGCTGGCTAAGTGCAAATTCACTAAAATAAGTTGAATAATCAGTATCAGGGTATAATTCAGGATCCTGATTATGTAACGAAGGATAATTTTTAATATGGTCCTCGGCATAGGTTGGAAATTCGCTTCCTGTATTGCCTGCATCGTTCCAATTCCTCTCATTTATAAACGTCATAAAATCCACTGCACCAACATATTTAGGTGTCCTTGTGGGTTTACGCATACCATATTCATAACTATACCCTAATTCAAATTTACCTGATCTTGCTCTTTTGGTTGTAACCAAAATAACTCCGGATGCAGCTCTTGATCCATAAATTGACGCAGACGCACCATCTTTCAGTACCGAAATATTATCAATATCACTTGGATTTATAGTATTCAAATTACCCGGAGCACCGTCAATAATTATCAAAGGATCGCTATTACCAATAGTAGTTACTCCTCTGATCCTGATCGTTGGATTCACTCCCGGCCTACCATCTAATCTGGTTATTGATACTCCGGGTATTGCTCCCTGTAAAGCATCGGCTGCGTTAATCGTTTGCCTTTGTGCAACGTCTGAACCCTTTAGAGTACTAATCGCCCCGGTAAGGTCACGCATCTTTTGAACTCCATATCCTATCACCACCACATCGCTCAAATCCGAAACAGCCAATTCCAATACCACATTAACTTCAGTCTGCTTCCCTATGTTTACCTTCCTGGTTTGATATCCTACAATTGAAATTTCAAGTATCACATTTCTATCATCAGGCGCAGTCAATGTAAAACGCCCATCATTATTTGTAGTGGTTCCTGTATTAGTACCTGCAATCAATACAGATGCATTTTGCAAAGGCTCTCCCTGCTGGTTTATCACTCTTCCTTTTATTTCAATCGGGGGCGGCGCCACTGCCTCCGCAACCATTTCCGTATTGCTACTGTATGAATACTGTTGCTTGGGCTTAATTACTACTGTCTTTTCAATGATCGTATAGGTAAGCGATGTTTCTTTCAGGCATTCTTCAAGCGCTTTTTGAAGTGTTACGTTCCGCACATGTACGGTAATATTTCCTGCTTTCTTTATGACTTCATAGGTAGATACGAAGTCATAGCCGCTTTGCTGTTGGATTTTTTTAAATACCTTCTGTAAAGGAGCGTTGTGCTCGGAAAGGGTTATTTGCGAATACCCTCTCGCACTTACCTGCATGCATGCTGCCAATAAGATAATTGCAGTCAGCTTCATAATTTTCAGTGTTAGTTTTGGTATTTCCGGCAAAAAAAGCCGGGGACGGCGGTACATATGAATCTTTAAATCCATAACTTTGATTAGTTTAGGTTAAGTAATAGTAGTCTTTAGCGATTTATTATAAGGTTAACCTGAACGTTCCGCCGGGTTGTGGAGCAAACACTTCCCGGTTTTTTGTGCAGTTAACTTAAAACTCTTTATAATAGAAGTGAACGGTGAATTCACTATTGCCTATTCACTATTCACCTCCCGGTATTCTCAGGGTGTTACCGGCATTACCACGATCTTATTCCCTTCCGTACTGAATTTAACTCCGCCGGTAGCTTCCAGTATTTTCAACACCTGTGATACATTTACGTCTTTTGAGATGGAGCCCACGAAACGTTGGTTCACCACCCCTTTATATTCTATCTCAGCATTATACCAGCGGGAGATCTGGCGCATAATAGTCCCTATATCGGTGCTCTCTCCGAACCGGAACTTGCCATCCCTCCATGCCATCACCTCATCCAGGTTCACTTCATTTAATATAATATCGCTCGTCTCATTATGGTTGATGCTTGCCTGCTGACCGGGTTCTAATAATTTTGAAACACTTTTTTTGCTGACCAGCACAGACCCCTGTAGCAGTGTGATATGTTTGGCAGATTCATCTTCATAGGTATTCACATTAAAATGCGTTCCCAAAACACTAACTGTTATATCATCATGCTGTACCCTGAAAGGCATTGCGGCATTATGTGCTATTTCAAAATAGGCTTCGCCGGTTATCTTTACCCTTCTTTCCTTCCCTGCGAACGCCGTGGGATAAGTGAGGCTGGATCCTACATTGAGCCAGACCTGGCTGCCATCCGACAGGGTGAGTCCCAATGGCCGGCTTCCCCTCGGAACACTGAATGTATTGTAACTGACTCCTTTGGCTGCATTACCCTTGTAGGTTATTGTGCCATCGGCGAGCTTTATCACACTTACATTTCCCTGCACTGCGATGGTCCCGTTAGCGGTACTGTCCACCTCAATACTGGAGCCATCAGCTAATGTGAGTACTGCTTTACTTCCTGATGGCGGGGCTATGTCTTTTGTTACTGGCGGTATAGCAGCGATGGGGATCTGTTGTGTTGAAGTGAAATAAAAATAATACCCGCTACATAATATGACCAGCACCGCTGCAGCAGCAACGGCGAACCTCAACACGCTCATTCTCCTTATTTTTGCGCCTCCCGGTGCCCCTCCCACAACACGGGCATATATCGTGTCCCAATCGGCATCAGAAAGGCGGTCTACGGAATGTTCCCTATTCCAGATATCCAATACAAAATCTTTCAATTCGGCATCTTCACCTGCGCCACGGATCCATTCCATAAGCTCATTTTCTTCAGCAGAGGTAGAACGTTTGGAAATATAAGCCTCAAGTAAATAAAATATCCGCTCCTTGGGTAGTACCATACAGTTTTAATTTTCAATCCTGTATAAGACAGATACACGAAGGAGGCGTTTGTACTATGGCTGACAGAAATTTTTTTGGGAAAGTAGCAGGTTACAGGTAGGAAGTTTCAGGTTCAGCCCTCTCACTTTTCACGTCTTACCATTCACAATTCACTACTCACCATTCCCCCCTCACCATATTTATAATTATGAAGATCAGGGAAGACTTTGTAAGAAAAGTATGAATAGACTTAAGTGCATTGGAGAGCAGGTTTTTAACCGTATGAGGGGATATTTCCAGTTGTCGTGCAATATCTTCTCTCTTCATACCCTCTTCTTTACTGAGCTTTAATACCAGTCTTTGCCTGGGAGGAAGTTCGGCTACTGCCCGGGATATCCATTCGCTGTATTCACTGGTAATCACCATTTCATCAGTAGTGCTCTCAGATTCCTTTACTCGTGAAGCCGACTGCAGAAACTTTCTTTCAAAAGCCAGCCTCCGGTAGTGATGATACACTTTCCTGTAAACAGCGGTAAAGAAATAGGAAGAAGGATGCTCCACAGTTAAAAAACGCTCACGGTTTTTCCAGATATTCATAAAGACGTCCTGTACAATATCTTCCGCAACTTCATCCGATTGTGTCATTTTAAAAGCTACGGCATAGAAGCGCTCTTTATAAATATCGAACAATTTCCTGAATGCCGCTTCATTGCCGGATGCAACCTCTGCCAGCAACTTTATTTCATCATATTGTAAGCAGTCAGACAAGGGGAGTACTTATTTAAAAAAAACTGTTGTTCTTTAAAGATAAAAATTATAATTAAAATATTCAAAAACGGGGCATACGGATTTAAAAAATTCTTATCTGCCCGGATGCAATAATGGCAGGATATAATGAAATAATTAGCTTTCTGCCTTCAATCTTTATACGGATACCTTCAAACAGGATTTTTAGGGAATTTGCTAATTTGAAGTTTGATTTAGTATCATTGCCGGGAATTGTATTTAACTATGAAGCCACAGTTGCATAAGCTTGTTGCTGAGCCTGATTCATCTTTTGTATACAGGCACTGGGAATGCAGCTATTTTGATAAGCCCTGGCATTTCCATAAGGAATATGAACTGACGCTCATTGAGAAATCGGAAGGCACCAGGTTCGTTGGTGACCAGATCAGCAGGTTCCAACCGGATGACCTAATTTTGATCGGCCCCAATATTCCCCACTTATACAGGAACAGCGAGCAGTATTATAAAAGCAGTAAGCTCCAGGCAAAATCAATTTTTATTCACTTTACCGATGATTTCCTGGGAAAATTTTTTTTCGACCTGCCTGAAATGAAACTGGTAAGAAGATTGTTAAATCGTTCCAATATGGGACTGGTAATTGACGGCGTCACCGCTGAGCAGGTGAGAAATAAACTGAGAGAGATGGAAGCGGATAACCCGGTGAAGCGCCTGATGAAGCTCCTGGATATACTGATCACACTCTCCACCAGTAAACAGCTCACCAATATTCTGAACCGGGAATTTACGGTCAATAATAATACAGATGCAGCCCGCATTGACCTGGTGTTCCAGTTTATTATGAAGAATTATAAAAATGAGATCTATATTGAAGAGATCGCTTCAAAGCTCAATATGAGCATAAGCTCATTTTCCCGTTACTTTAAGCATCATACGCGCAAAACCTTTTCCAACTACGTTACTGAGATCAGGATCAGCCAGGCCTGCCAGATGCTGATAGAGGACAGGCATAGCGCATCTCAAATAGGTTACATGGTGGGTTTTGAAAACCAATCTAACTTTTACCGGCATTTTAAAAAACATACCGGCTTGACACCTAAAGAATATAAAGCGCTTTTTTTTCACGGGGAGTAGCGTATTGACCATTCACCGTTTACTTTCTCCCCTCTTATAATATGCTCAATATCTCGCCCTTCCGCCGGTAAGATCAAAAGTAAAGCCCGTAGTAAAGCTATTTTCGGGTGAAACGATGTATAAAGCCAGGTTAGCCGCTTCACCCAGTGTGCCGCATCGTTTCATGGGAATTTTATCGGTCATATATTTCACCTGTTCCTCCGGCATATTATCCACCAGGGGCGTTCGGATCACCGCAGGCGCCATGGCATTTACCGTAATACCTGTTTCCGCGTATTCTGATCCCTGCACTTTGGTCATCCCTATTACGGCAGCTTTGGACGCGGAGTAAGCCAGCATTCCGGCATTACCTTCCTTGCCGGCAATAGAAGCAAGATGCAGGATCCTTCCATATTTGTGTTCCAGCATATTGGGTATCACTGCCTGTGATGTGTACACGCAGCTCATAAAGTTTACATCAAATACAAGTTTCAGGTTTTCTATATCTACCTCGTGACTTTTTATATTGGTGATACCCGTAATGCCCACGCAGTTTACCAGTATATCAATTTTCTTTTCTCTGCTGATGATTTTGTTTATTTCATTATTTACCTGCTGCCGGCTGGTAACATCAACGGTTACGGGAGTGGACAGACTATTATTGCCAAAGTATTCCTGTAATAAGCTTCCGTTCAGGTCAAAAGCATATACTTTAGCGCCATATTCCATTAATTTAAATGCAATTGCCTTACCAATGCCTGAAGCAGCGCCGGTAACGATAGTGATTTGATCGGCTAATTTTTCTGACATAATAATTCTATGTTTTGATCGGGATAAGGTTCCTTGTGCTATAATGATTTTACCAGTGTCATCACACGTTCATTCAATTCACTGATGTATTTTACAGAGGAAGCATCGGGTATATAGGCGGCCTTTCTCGCAATACTGTTGGTTAACACACCCCGTGCTTTCAGCAATTCTTTTTCAGCATAATGGAATAATTCCATATTCTGCAGAGAGAAAAATATTTGCGGCATCACTTTTTCAAAAAGGCTGAATGCTTTATCCGTTTCCCCTTTTCTTCTCAATAAAAAAACTTTCTGCAAAATATCTGCTACTGCCAATCCGGGCATTACCCCCGCAATTCCAATAGGTACCAGCTCAAGCATATACAATCCGCCCCAACCTTCAAACAAGCCTACTTTTCCTTCTGTAACATGAATAATATTTTCAAATTTAGGGGCGCAAAGCGGCTCTTCTAACTTCAGGTATTTAAAATTAGGATGCGCTTCATTTAACTTTTTAATAAAGGGCGCGCTTATGGATGATCCGCCGGGATTAAAATCCTGTATCAACACAGGAGTATCGGGTATAGCGGCAAGAAAGCCCGATAAATATTCTTTCAGCGAGTCTTCAGGCAGGCTGAATATCCGCGGCACAGCCAGTGAAACAACATCAGCACCATTGGCCACATTTGCCTGAGCCAGTTTTATGGCAGACTTTAAGGAGGGATGATTGGATTGCGCAACGATCTTGATCCTTCCTTTCGCCTGGTCTACAGCGATTTTTACTACCTGTAATTTTTCGTCATCGGTAAGCTTATAAAATTCGCTCGCGTATGCGGGCAGGCAGGCTGCCGCCACACCGCATGAGCACGAAAAGTCTACCAGTCTTCTTAACGCCCCTTCATCTATTGCTTCATTTTCAGTAAAGGGTGTTGGTATAATAGGTATAACCCCTTCCAGTAATTTATCTGAAGATTCCATATTACGATGTTTATATTGTTTTTATTTTCCGGTTCCCAAAGCTTTCAACTATTGTAAGAATGATCAAAGCAATCAATACCAAGACGCCGCCGGCGATAGCTTGTCCGCCAAGCTTTTCTCCCAGCCATATAGCAGCCACCGGTAGTCCGAAAAATGTGATGAGATAGTTGGAAATAGCTACATCCGTTGCTTCCAGGTGCTTAAGCGCTATGAAGAAAAGCACCATGGAAAGAAAGTTGTGGAAGAACGTAAGCGTTCCTAAAAAACCTATCCATGTATTTGTTGTAAATGATGGTATCCTTGCGAATATATCAGACTCATAATACAATACCAGCGGCGTAAGCAATATTACCATTACCACATAGGTATAAAACACCATTTCCATACCCGTGAATTTATCAGCGATCTTTTTACAACCCACATTATAGTAAGCATTTCCTATCAATGCGAGGAAAATGAGCAGGTTGCCTATGGCGTATTGTGAACCGAAATCCATTTGCCTGATATCATTGGTAGAGCAAAGCGCTACGCCAATGATCGCTATCGCGAAGCAGATCCATTTAATACGGTTCATTTTTTCTTTAAGTATAAGATAGGCCAGCACTGTAGTTAAGATAGGCAATATCAATACTAAAATGGCGGCATTGCTTGCTTGTGAATAACGAGTGCCGAAAGTCATTAATACCTGCGAAGGGAAAGCGCCTAATATTACCAATGGTATAAATACAGTAAAGTCCCTGAGCTTGCGGTGGTGTTGTTTGTAGTCTTTAATTACAAAAGGCAACAACAAAAAAACAGATAGCAGCATAGGCCCCCATACTGTAAAATAGGGTCCTATCTGATCCTGTATCAGTTTGATACCTGTAAACTGCAGCGACCACATAAGGTTGCAGCAAAACAACAATATCCAGGCAAATAATTTTTTGTTCATAAGCTGTCGGGGGTTATTTCAATCGTATTTCCTGTTGCTATCATTGGTCTCCAATGTTTTGAGGATATTTTCCTGCCAGTTTTCTTATATCAAAGCTGAAGTCTGTAAACAGCTCCTCCCATTGCCGTGCAGTAGCTTCGGTATAGGAGTAAAACCCCTTTGCATTTGCAACACCTTTGGCACCCTCCTCTACTAATTTTTCAATGGTAGCCGGAATAGCAGCATCATTGCTTAACTCAGGAAAAAGCTCTTTCATTACAGCGAGATACGCCGGTATACCGGTGAGATCCATAAAACGGAACGGACCTGCAAATGTGATCCAGTACCCCAGGTCATTGCGTAAGGAACGATCAACATCTTCTATGGTAGCATAGCCGTTCTCAACAAGATAAAATGCTTCCCGCAGCATGGCATACATAATGCGATTAGTGATAAATCCCCGTATATCTTTTCTTAACAGAGAAGGTTCTTTACCCCAGCTTTCCGCCAGACTCACCACTTTTTCAGCAAGTGTTATATCCGATTTATCTCCACATATCACTTCCATGAACCGGGTGATGTGTGCGGGCTCCGCCCAGTGAATGCCAAACATACGTTCAGGATGTTGTAACCCCGCCTGTAATAAGGTGACCGGTATGGCGGAAGTATTGCTGCCAATGATAGCATCTGTGGCCAATACCGTTTCCAGTTGCCGGTATACTTTCTTTTTTTCATCTACGCTTTCAATGATAGATTCAATTACTATCGTATGATTGTTGAAAGAATGATAATCATCTGTAACATGTAAACGTTGTAATATGGCAGCAGGCGTTTCCTTTAAAATGCCTTCTTCCTTCAACTGCAAAAGACAGGCTTCGATCCGTTTAACGGATTCCTCCTTTTGCTGAATATTATTGGTAAGCGCTGTAACGGGATGACCTGCAACCAATATGCAGGTAACAATACTGCAGCCCATCAACCCTAAACCAACCGTCCCGATTTGTATCTTATCCATAAAATCTTAAACTTTAGATTGCACCGAATACAGGAATAAAATTGTTCCCGAGGTTAGCGCATATATTAACCTTATATTCTTGCATTTGGGACATCTCCTACTCAAAAATACATTCATCTAAAAATGCCGGTTCATAACCATGCTCTTTTGCCCACCTTGCAGCCGCTTCTATTTTTTCAAAATAATCAGGTTGGTATGCAGTGTAATCCGGGTAAAAATATTGCTCATGAATCAGGTAATCTACATACGGCGGCAATCCTGAAGGTGCATTGCTATAAGCATCCATGTTCGGAACAATATCTTCTTTCTTCGTTCTATCCAGTACTATGCTGCTCCTGATGAAGATAATGTCTTCTGCTTCATCCTTCCAGATGAATCTTTGCTTCATGTGCCTCCTTTGCTCCACAGTAAGGTAATAAGAAACAGCCGGCTGGTCATCATCTATATTAAAATATCCAAGCTGACCTTTGTAGCCCGCAGCCCGCATTGCCCTTGATCCTTCTACATTTACTTCTCCCCAGTGGACGGTAGTTACCGGCCCGAGTAAGGTATCTCCCGCAAAACGTTTGATCTCCCCCATAATGAGATCACAATCTTTTTTAACGATATCAAAAGCTGCGTTTTTATACGGCGCGTCAGGAAACTCCTTGTACGCATGAAAGCTCATCCGGAGCCAGTCCGCATTCTCCTGCCATTCTTTTTTAAATATTCCGGGAAATTCAGAAAGTGTAAAATTTTCCTCCGCTGATTGATAAAATAAATTGAGATGCACTTTGGTTTGATATTGCTCATGTATTTTTTTTAACCCTTTTAAAAAAGGGTTATCGAAAACAGAGGTATACACATTGGCATGTACCGCGATATCGTGTAGGAAACGGATGTTATCATCAATAGAAAGCCTGTATTTTTTTGCAAAGCGCCTGGCAAAATATGCTGTAACAATTGCCGATTCCCCTGAAGTTTCATTGAATACCTGTAATGTATTTTTATATTGTCCAAGTACCACAGGCGCGGAAAAAACACCTACTTCCGATTCTTTGGCTACCTCATTGTTTATGGTAACGCGGCTTCCCGGAGGAGCTGAAATTTTCGCCACACAGGTTAATCCGTCTTTTGTAACCGTTCCGTCTAAAATGTGTAGTACATCGCCGTTAATTGGGAAAACAGGTTTGATCGTTCCAGTAGCCATCGTTGCAGGTTGAATGCTTTATTAAGGTAATGCAATATGTTTTGTACAATATCATCCAGTTCAATAAAAATATGGAATGAAGAGGAGTGAACTGTATAATATTCTTTTGAATATATATACTTTTTTGACATAAGACAAAAGCTACTAATGTTAAGACCCCCATAGATAAAGAAATGAGGAGGCAGTTGTTTTTTGTAAGATGTTAAAAAAGTATATCATTCGGCTTGGATGCTTTAATGGACTGGCACAAGATTGATTGTTAAAGAAACAGATTACCCCCCGATCAGGATGTATACGAAGCCATACTATGGCCATCAGTTGGAGCCATAATATCTGCATCCCGGATAAGTGCAAAGCCAGGTTAGAACGGGAGTTTTATGCCAGATGAGCAGAAAATACGGATGGACAAGGATGGTTTTGATACATCACATTGAAGGCAGGAGCTATGAAAAGTTTTTATTAGGATAAACCAATCCTGATAAAGCGTTGCCGGGAAAATATAAGCAGCATTTACACTTTCTCCTATATAGTATCAGTCGAAAAAAGGGGAGTTATGATGTAGACATAGTGCATAAACAAAAAAGGCAACCTTTGAGGGCTACCTTGTAATTTGTGGTGTGGGTTCTGATAGTTGCCAATACATATTATTCAGTTGACTGTTTATCAATGAAGTATCAACTGCGGGTTTGTTGCTTATAAAGCTCGCTTTCTTTTCAACCACAATGCCTGGAGCTAATTTATTTGTTACCTTTTTTGCGGGAAAAAGTAACGCAAAAAGCCGCCGGGAAATGATTACCGCAATTTCCCGGAACACTCCGATTAGGCTTTCATACTACTGTGAACTCAGCAATAGAACCCTGATACATTTTCTCCGAACCAGACGTATATAAGAACTGAAAAATACGAATACGACTTGTTACGGCTCAATGGTTGAGACCCCAATGATTTACTCGGAGCGACACAAAGATTTTTCAGCCCAATAAAAAACCTCAACATTTCTGTTGAGGTTTGTGGTGTGGGGCGGGATCGAACCGCCGACACAAGGATTTTCAGTCCTTTGCTCTACCGACTGAGCTACCGCACCATTCCTTGTTGGGGTTGCAAAAATAATGGAATACTATTTAACCGCGAAATTAATTCGTGCCGGTTTTGGTACCATATTCTATAAAGCTCCACGTAAAAGAATCTCCTTTTACAAAAAACCGTAAAAATCCGCGTGGTCCGTGGTTGTTTCCGCGCCATGACGGGCGACCCGCAACCGCACCACCGGTAATAAAACGTGTTTTGTTCTCTACATTTATATCTTCCAGCCAGTGTATATGTCCCTGCAATACAAGTTTCAGCCGGTGATTTTTGAAAAGCTGCAATACTTCGTCCCTGTTATTGATCCAGGCTGAAGCCACACCTGCATCTTTTTTAGGAGGATATACCTGGTAAAAGGAAGATACAAATGGTAAATGTGCGGCCACAACGATTGGCGTAGCAGGATCAACCTTTGCCAGGTCCTGCCTTAGCCATTTTATCTGCTTCGCATCTACATGACCCATGTATTTTTTGTCTGCCACATCAAGCACATTGAGAACAATAAAATGCCAGCCTTTATGATCAAATGAGTAATACGTTTTTCCAAGGTAACGCTCAAACATACCATATTTATAATCACGATGCATTGAGTCAACATCGCTTTCCGGGTAAATGCCCAAAAGCTCATGGTTACCCACACAACTATGCACCGGTACTTTTATCCTGGCAATCAGTTCTTTGTAAAGAGAAAAAAGCGAATCACTTTTTTTAATATTACCGCGCATTACATCAAATACCTGGTCACCGCCTGTCAATACAAAATCCACTTTCATCTTATTGACGGTATCTGTTAACCTGAAAGCTCAGATAAAACAAAAGGGTCATGCTTTTACGTGGAGATCAGTCATGAAATACAAAGGGAGAACTCCTGCTCTTTTATTGGTTTTGTTTGCGAATAAACAGGGTATGTGTAACCGCAAAAAAACAGCACGGTAACGTATCTGATGATTCTTCTCATAAAAGTATAAAGAGCAAAATTTACATGCCATACTCATTTAAAAACTTGATGCGCATGATCTTTAACTGCTCCCAGGTATAGTTTCCTTCACTCAGCTCCTGCTGGGCTACCTGTAACGATGAAGTTTCGCAATTTTTAAAATATTCCATAATATCTTCCTGGTCGTATTCATCCACCATTTCATCAATAGCATAATCCAGGTTGAGCTTAGTGCCGCTGGCTGCAATAGTTTCCATTTCCTCCAGCAAAGCATCTAAACGGAGATCTTTGTTTTTAGCAATCGTTTCTAAGGGAATCTTTTTATCCGTTTGCTGTATAATATACACTTTCAATCCGCTCTTATTCACCACGCTTCTCATCACAAAATCATCCGGCCGTTCAATATTATTTTCTTCTACATAACGGGCAATCAGCTCTACAAAGGGCTTGCCGTACCTGATGGCCTTCCCCTTGCTTACCCCCTGGCATTTTTCCAGCTCGGTTACCGTGGTGGGGTATAGTATGGCCATATCCTGCAGCGAGGTTTCGAGGAATATCACAAAGGGAGGAAGCCCTTTTTTCTTTGCTTCCTTTTGCCGCAACTCTTTCAGCATCTCAAACAACCGGTCATCCGTACTACTGCCGCCAGATGCCGCTTCCTGTCCGTCATCATCGTCATCATCCGATTCCTCAAATAAATTATTCAGAACTATTTTGAAGGAAACAGGTTTTTTAAGGAACTTTTCTCCTTTTGCACTTAATTTCAGCACCCCGTACTCTTCAATATCCTTCTCCAAAAGTCCTTCCAGTAACATTTGCCGGATCAATGAATTCCAGTAATGATCCGGCTGATCATTCCCGGAGGCAAATTCAGCAATCGCTCCATGACGGTACATATTGATCTGCGGAGTAAGTCTGCCTATCAGGATATTCACTACATAATCGGTAGCAAAGCGCTCATCCAGCTTTTTCAGTACTTTCAGCACTTTCAGTACACTATCCTTAGCTTCCACCCTTTCTTTCGGATGCAGGCAATTATCGCAGTTGCCGCAACTCTTATCCCCATATTCTTCCCCAAAATAGCTCATCAGTACTTTACGGCGGCAAACGCCCGTTTCTGCAAAAGCTACGGTTTCATTGATGAGCTGTGCACCAACCTCCCTTTCACTCAGGGGCTTGTCGCGCATAAGATGCTCCAATTTGGCCACGTCTTTATGGGAATAATACAAGATACACTTCCCTTCAAGCCCGTCCCGGCCGGCACGGCCGGTTTCCTGGTAATAATTTTCAATAGACTTGGGAATATTATAATGAATGACAAAGCGGATATCCGGCTTATCAATACCCATTCCGAAAGCGATGGTGGCAACGATCACCTGCACCTCTTCATTCATAAAAAGATCCTGCCGGCCGGCACGTAACCGGCTGTCGAACCCGGCATGGTATGCAACCGCCTTAATGCCGTTTGCCACCAGTATTTCAGCCAGCTCTTCTGTTGTTTTACGGTTCAGCGTATAAATAATGCCACTTTTTCCTTTCATGCTTACAATGAACCGAACAATGCTCTTGATCGTTTGTTCCTTACCGAGCTTAGGCTGTATTTCGTAATACAGGTTTGGCCTGTTGAAGGAGGAAATGAATATTTTGGGATTTTTGAGATGTAGATTCTTAATGATATCGCTCTGCACTTTGGGCGTTGCCGTAGCCGTAAGCGCAATAACCGGTATGTTAGGATTGATCTCTTCCATCATATCCCGCAGCCTCCGGTATTCCGGCCGGAAGTCGTGCCCCCATTCAGAAATACAGTGCGCTTCATCAACGGCAAAAAAAGACACGTTCAGATCACGGAAAAGTTCAAGATTCTCCTGCTTGGTAAGCGTTTCGGGAGCCACATATAACAATTTGGTATGCCCTTTCAGCAGGTCATCATGCACTTCCTTAATCTCTCTTTTATTTAAAGTGGAATTTAAAAAATGAGCCACATTATCCTTGCTGCTGTAGCCCCGTACAAGATCAACCTGGTTTTTCATCAATGCTATAAGCGGCGAAACGATTATTGCACAACCCGGACTAACAATAGCAGGGAGCTGGTAACACAGGCTTTTCCCTCCGCCGGTAGGTTTTATAACAAAAGTATCATTACCCGCAAGCACACTTTCTATAATGGCTTCCTGGTTGCCCTTAAAGGCGTTAAAACCAAAATGTTCCTGAAGACTGGCTTTAAGGTCTGTCTTTTTTGATGTCGGTTTGGATTTGCTGTTTTTCCTGCTTTCCGCTGATGAAGATACTGCTTTGGCAGTGGGCTTTTTTGTTGCTGTTGGCATGTCTGTCTGTTTTCCTGCTCACCTTACATGATATAAGCTCATGTCTTTTAAAAAAGTGAGCGAAGTTACTACTTTAACCGCTATCACGAAAGTTAATATATAGTTTCAGAAAGGGTTGTTAAAAGGAGACCATATCCATCACCACGTTGCACCCGCTATAATAGCCGACACGAACCTGGTAACGACTATAAGTTATAGCATTTATCGCATATAAAAAAATAAAGATGCCTTTTCATAGAAATGCCCGGGGCATTCCCTGTTTTGCCAACCAGCAATTTTAAATTAGGTTTGCGGAAACCAGAAATGAAATCAGCTGATACCCGGGAAATCGTCCGAACTGCTATTTTACCGGATAGGATCAGCGGCTAAACCATGGGCGGAGATTACATACAGACACTTTGACGGAATACAGTTATTTAAAGGCGATGATATAAAAAAGATTATTTACGATTTTAATTTTCGGAATTAAGCATGAATAAAAATCATTATGTTGCTATTATGGCCGGTGGGATCGGAAGTCGTTTTTGGCCATTAAGCAGAACGGCTTTCCCCAAACAATTTCTTGATATTCTGAATACCGGCAAAACGCTCATACAGGAAACGTTTAACCGTTTCGCCGACTTTATCCCGAAAGAGAACATTTATATTATCACCTCCGAAGAGTACATCCCCATCGTAAAAGAGCAATTGCCGGATGTATTGCACGAAAATATATTGGGAGAACCTTCGCGTAAGAATACCGCCCCCTGCATTGCCTATATTGCCTATAAGCTGAAAAGTATTAACCCGGAAGGCCGCCTGATTTGCGCTCCTTCAGATCATTTGGTGACCGAGCAAATCGCATTTAAGAAAGTATGCTTCGAAGCGTTGAATTTTGTAAGGCAGAACAATGCGCTTCTTACCTTAGGCATAAAACCAACTTATCCCAATACCGGGTACGGGTATATACAGTTTGAACAATATGAGGTCAGCGATAATGTATATAAAGTAAAAACCTTTACGGAAAAGCCCAACCTGGATATTGCAAAAACGTTTATAGCCAGTGGTGAATTTTTATGGAACGCAGGGATATTCGTATGGAAGGTGAAAAATATTGTTCAGGCATTTGAAAAATATCTTCCCGAGATCCATGAACTGTTTACGGCAGAAGAAGCCGAGCTGAATACCGCTTCTGAAAAGGAAGCTATAGCACGCATATACCCGCAATGTACCAATATCTCTATTGATTATGGTATCATGGAAAAAGCAGATAACGTGTACCTGATCCCTTCCAGCTTTGGCTGGAGTGACCTGGGTACCTGGAATTCGGCTTATGAAAGCATGAATAAAGACGAAGACGCGAATGCGATTTCGGCATCTAATATCATGCTGCTCAATGCATCAAAAAATATCATTCACATAAAGAATGAAAAGCTGGTAGTGCTGCAGGGATTGGAAAATCATATTGTAATAGACACCGGAGATGTGCTGCTGATCTGTGAACGCAGCCAGGAACAGGAAATAAAAGAGTACGTTTCAAAGATAAAGATGGCTAAAGGAGATAAATACCTGTAACAGCCCTGGTTATTTAAGCCATCGTTGTAAGGATATCGTTCCTTTTCCGGGTAGCGATCCCGGTTGGGCAAGCTCCCGGCTTAAATCAATAGCCAGTGCGGGACCACAGAAAAATCCCTTAGTACCCAGCCCGTTAAAAATGGCTACGGAAGATAGGGCAGGATGTATCCCCGTGAAAAATTGCTGCCCGGCAGTAGTAGGCCTTTCTGCTACCAGGTGGTCTGCCACCTTAAAGGGAAGCCTTAGCCATTGCCTGAGCGCAGACTCTGTTTGCATACGCCAGTCCTGATCCGGCAACAGGTCGGCAAACTGCCAGCGATAATTCCCTCCACACCAGAACAACTCATTGGCAACAGGAACCAGCCGGGTACCGGAATGGTAAATATATTGCGCAGGCAGACCCGGAATAGACAGCAACAATGCATCGCCACGGTTTTTTGTAAATGGCAGATGCTTGAACAGAGGATTATATGCAGCGGCAGCCCCCTCACAAAAGATCACGCTTTCGGACTGAATATCCTGATAGCATATCATCTGCGGACTGATTGTACATGCAGATAAATCAAACCGTTCCCGGATAAGCCATCCTTTATGCTTCAGAAAATCAGACCAGCCGGACAATAATTTCGTGGCATGTAATTTCCATACCGGTTCTACTTTTCCTATGTAACTACTACTAAAAAATTGTCGGGCTAATTTTATTTCACCGGGAGCAGGATGCTGAATATACTGCGGATATACTAACTGCTGCGCACTGAACAGCTGCTGCATGGTTTCATCTTTATGAAAAACAAGCAGGGGCAGCGCTTCTATTAATGAAAAGCCCAGCGTTTCTTCCATGCTCCTGTAGGTTTCCAGTGCAGCAGGTATATACTGCTGTTGACCGGTTACCATTGTCCACCGGTTTACATTAACCGGATTAATAACGGCTCCGGCCACTACACTTGCCGCAGGGGTAGGCGGCGGTTCATCTATTACCAGGAAAGACCTGCCCTGTTTCCAAAATGCATAGCTGAGCAAGGTACCGGCTATTCCCTGGCCTATGATGAGGTACTGAACCTGCATATTAAACAATCAGCTTACGATGCGAAGCTTTGCGTAATTCAACATAATTTTTTTCTCACCGTTCAACTCAAATTTCACCAATGCAATAGGATTCTGTGCACTGCCTTCTACTTTAATTACCTCGCCAAAACCAAATTTCAGGTGCTCCACTTTCTGACCCGCCTGCAGCGCCGAAGTGTCACTGGGTGTAAAATCGGGCGAAGGCTGGTGTATTTTTACATTGTTTTGCGGGGCAGTACCAATATAAGACGGAGTACCCTCCTTTTTTTTAGCGGGCGGTGCGCCATACTGGCGTTCTGCCTGCCATACTGCGGAATGGGATGTTGACCCGAAGCTGCCGCCCTTCATCCGTTCAAAAGCAGATAGCGTTGATCCGCTTCGTGCGGTACCGCCGGAATAGCTCCGGTCTAAAAACGCTTCAGGAATCTCGTCAATAAAACGACTGGGTTCATTCTGTATCAAATTCCCAAACCGGTACCGTGAGTTAGCGTAAGTAATCCAGAGCTTTTGCTTGGCCCGGGTAATAACCACATAAAACAAGCGTCTTTCTTCTTCTAACTCTTCACGGGTATTAATGCTCATGGCATTAGGAAATAAAGTTTCTTCCAGCCCCGCCGCAAATACACAGCCAAACTCCAGTCCTTTTGCCGCATGTATGGTCATCAGCTTCACGGTATCGGCATCGGCATTTTTGTTATCTGCATCAGTTAATAAAGTAATCTGCTGCAGGTAAGCGCCGAGAGATTTATCTTCCCTGTCCGGAGTTTCTTCCGGTACAGCAGCTTTTTCTTCTTCTATCTCCCTGGCCGGCTCTGTTTCAGCTATTTCTTCCAACCCGGGCTCATCCGCTGTTTCATTAGTCCTTTCGCCTGGCAGCGCTGCAGGTGTTTCCACCCATTCTTTAATAGAGTTCAGTAATTCCTGAATATTCTCATAACGGGCTACGCCCTCTGTACTTTTATCATTAAACAGCTCGCGTACTATATTGGTTTGTTTCCCCACATGCACCGCTACATCATACGCACTTTTATGTTGCAGCATGCTGGAAAAGCTTTTTATCATCAGCACAAACTGCTCAATAGATTCCAGCGTTGCTCCTTTAAAGCTAAATTCGCGTGCCCGTTCCAGCACTTCCCACAATGAAATATTATTTTCATTGGAAGCCAGAATGGCCCTGTCTAACGAAGATTTACCAATCCCCCTGGCAGGATAATTGATGATACGCTTTAATGCCTCTTCGTCAGCCGGGTTTACCAGCACACGTAAATAGGATATATAATCTTTAATTTCTTTTCTCTGGTAAAAGCTGATACCCCCATAAATCGTATAGGGAATACCCATACGCCGCAAGGCTTCTTCAAAAGAACGGCTTTGCGCATTGGTACGATACAGGATGGCAAAATCCTTATTCTGAAAATGATTACGTAACTTCTGTTCCTGTATGGTATCCGCAGTAAATTTTCCTTCATCATTATCGGTCATAGTACGCACCAGCCTTATCTTTTCACCGGCCACGTTCTCGGTAAACAGTGTTTTTTCAATCTGGCCTTTGTTATTACTAATAACCTCGTTGGCTACATTTAATATGTTTTGGGTGCTGCGGTAATTCTGCTCCAGCTTTACCACTTTCACATCGTCATAATCCTTCTGGAACTGTAAGATATTTTGTATGGTGGCTCCACGGAAACTGTAAATGCTCTGGGCATCATCTCCTACCACGCATACGTTTTCGTGCATGGCGCCCAGTAACTTTATGATTTCATATTGTGCCGGGTTGGTATCCTGGTATTCATCAATCAAAATATATTTAAACTTACGCTGGTATTTGCTGAGCGCATCGGGAAACAGCTTAAGCAGCTCATACATTTTTATCAGCAGATCGTCAAAATCCATAGCGCCGTTCCTGAAACACCGCTTGGTGTAGGCATCGAATATTTTTGCGATGGCGGGGCGGTTACTGCGTATATCTTCCTGCTGAATAGCATAGTCGTTGGTATACTCTTCTGCATTAACCAACGCATTTTTAGCGCTGGATATGCGGTTATAAACCGTGGCAGGCTTATAATGCTTTTCATCTAAATTCATTTCATTGACCACCGCCTTAATCACACTTTTGGCATCATCCGTGTCATATATGGTGAAATGGGAGGGATAGCCCAGCCGATGGGCCTCGCCACGAAGGATACGTGCAAATACGCTGTGAAAAGTGCCTATATATAAATTACGCGCCTCACTGTTTCCCAGGATATGTTCTATCCTCTCTTTCATTTCCTTTGCTGCCTTGTTGGTAAAAGTGAGGGCAAGGATATTAAACGCATCCACACCTGCCGCCATAAGATGCGCAATACGCGTGGTAAGCACTTTTGTTTTCCCGCTGCCCGCCCCCGCAATGATCATTAACGGCCCGTTGATATGTAATACGGCCTCTTTCTGCCTCTCATTTAATCCTTTTAAATAATCCTGCATGGACGCAAGTTAATAAAAGGAAGAAAGCCAGAAAATTTTATAAAATCCGCAGAATATATACACGATAATTTCCCGAAAAGGAAAACGGGCATCAGATTTCTCCTGTAGCTTTGCATATACCAGGGAAGTACCAAAAGCAGATTCCCTATTCAACAGGTAATACCAGCTATTGCTTCGCCATTTACTTTTTAACCACCATACCTATGGATAAGTTGCATACAAATAATAATCCCGATATCGTATTGGTTGGCGCCGGAATAATGAGCGCTACACTGGGAGTAATGTTAAAAGAACTGGATCCCGGCCTGGTAATTCATGTAATTGAACGGTTAGACACGGTAGCTGCAGAAAGCTCCGATGCCTGGAATAATGCAGGTACCGGACATTCTGCTTTTTGCGAACTGAACTATACTCCCCCGAAAGAAGACGGTAGTATAGATTGCAGTAAAGCCATCAGGATAGCCGGGCAGTTTGTACAAAGCCGGGAGTTTTGGACATATTTAATTGAACAGGGATATATCCGTAACCCGGAAGACTTTATCCGGGCTGTGCCGCATATTAGTTTTGTACATGGTGAAGAAAATGTTGCCTATCTCAGAAAACGCTTTGAAACACTTACACAATATGACCTGTTCCGGGGCATGATATATACCGAAGATCATGCACAACTAACAAGGATGATGCCCTTAGTTATGGAAGGACGCAACCCCCCGGAAAAAGTAGCCGCCACCCGGATGAATGCGGGTACGGATGTTAATTTCGGCGCTCTTACCCGCAAATTATTCCGTTACTTATTTGACTATCCCAGTGTAAAGCTGCACTTAGCCCATGAAGTAACCGACCTAAGCCAGGACGATTCGGGCTTGTGGCATATAAAAATAAGAAACCTGACTACAGATAAAAAAAGAACAATTATCACGCCGTTTGTTTTTATCGGCGCAGGCGGGGGGTCTTTACCCTTGCTTGAAAAATCCGGGATTCCTGAAAGCAAGGGCTATGGCGGATTCCCGGTAAGCGGGCAATGGCTCATCTGTAATAACCCTGCTATCATTGAACGACACCATGCCAAAGTATATGGTAAAGCCGCAGTAGGCTCACCTCCCATGAGTGTGCCGCATTTAGATAC
Organism: Chitinophagaceae bacterium; assembly: GCA_023957155.1. Classification (GTDB taxonomy): domain Bacteria; phylum Bacteroidota; class Bacteroidia; order Chitinophagales; family Chitinophagaceae; genus Agriterribacter. The sequence continues at coordinate 380,921 of JAMLHK010000001.1, forward strand.
CCGTATCATTGACGGGAAAAAGTCATTGCTTTTTGGGCCTTATGCCGGGTTTTCCACTAAATTTCTCAAAAACGGCTCCTTATGGGATCTGCCGGCTTCCATAAAGCTCAGTAACATAAAGCCGATGTTAATGGCCGGCATTCACAATCTGCCCTTAACGAAATACCTGATTGACCAGGTAAGCCAGTCGGAAGAAGACCGAATAGCCGCATTACGGGAATACTACCCGCGTGCCATAGCAAAAGACTGGGATCTGGAAGTTGCCGGACAACGGGTACAGGTTATTAAGAAAGATGAACAGGAAGGCGGGGTGCTGGAGTTTGGAACTGAAGTAGTACATGCGGCAGATGGAAGCATAGCGGCATTGCTGGGTGCATCACCCGGAGCATCAACAGCCGTATCCATTATGGTTGATCTGTTACACCGCTGCTTCCCGGATAAAATGAAAACACCCGAATGGCAAAATAAGCTGCACAGGATGATCCCTTCCTACGAGCAATCACTCACAGGCAATACTGCGCTGCTCCAGCAATCCCGGAAAAGAACCGCTGCTGTGCTGGGACTCGCGAATGTACACCCTACAGAAACGGAAAGCCCGGAGATAAATAAGGGATAGACAACAATTCGCGAATTGTGATCCCTGCCAACGAAAACATGGCAACGGACGGAAAGCCTTCTACAGGCTGATTCTTAGTCCGCCGGTTATATTAAAACCCTGGGTACTATAACCAAATACTTCGGTATATTTTGTATTGGTAATATTTTTTACATCGGCAAAAACCTTAACCCGGTTCTGTACAAGTTGGTATGAAGCATACGCATTCCAAAGCGTATATGCAGACAGCAGCGCAGGCTTTGAAGAAAAAGTTGCCGCATCATAATACAAATCATTTCTTTTTCCGTAACTGCTGATTGCTGTGCTGACAAAAAACCGGGGTGTAATTTCCCAGCCCGCATCCATGCCAAAACTGTGCTTAGGCCTGCGGATCAGGTTGGCATACGTACTGTCTTTCCCATTTTGCTGCGTGGTTACATTTCCATCAACAAAAGCATAGTAAAATTTCAGCCTCAGTTGCTTATTGATATATATGGTAGGCTCCAGTTCAAAGCCATGATCTTTTTGCTTATCCAGATTGATTAACTGAAAGGAAGGGCCATAGATCATAACATGCTCAATGGTTCGCCTGAAATAAACCGCCCGGGCATCTATCATGCCTGACCATAAAGAGGTTTGGATACCGGCTTCTGCCGTAGCAGAAGTTTCAGGTTTAAGCTCAGCATTTGAACCAAAAGGACCATACAAAGCCTGCAGCGAAGGCGTCTTAAATGACGTAGCATAATTAGCAAATACTTTTACCGTCTGGTTAATGGTATAAGAAGGATTAATGGTATAGGTAAAATTATTACCGTATTCTGAATGCTTATTATAACGCCCTCCCAGCTCTACATTAAAGCCTCCCAGGTTGCGTACAAAAAAAGACAGGTAGGGGCTGGTTAGCGTGGCTGTCGGATTTTTAGGTGTAGCCGTTTCATCATACATTTTTTGCTTATTGTGATGAATACCTCCTAATAACTGGATGTGGGAGCCAAATGAATAATGTGCATATAACTCCGCGCTATTTTTACTTCCGCTGTAAGGGTATATACCATAGGGCTCCTCAAAGCTGCGGTTCACTTCATCATAATTATAATAGGCCCTTACCCCTCCATTTAAAAAGCTGTATTGGACCTGTGCGCCGGTAGTAAGCAGTTGAGCTTCGTATTTATTATCAGAATCGGTATAGGCTCCGCCATCATAATCTCCTTTCAGGTGAGTATACCTGAAATAGGGCTTTATATGCAGCCCGTTTGTTATACGCCCATCAAAGTCTGCCTGAAAAGCGTTGCGCATGATACCATCCTTATCAAACAGCTTACCGGGCGTGGTATCGGATGCTTCAGAAATACCTCCCGTTTTGTAATGTGTAAAACCAATATTATAAGAAGAGCCTTCCGCAGTTCCGCTTAACCCGGCATCCGCCTTAAAAGTATGATAGGACCCTGCTGCAATTCCTCCATAAGCCTGTACCGGCTTCCCGGCAGCTTTTTTGGTGATGATATTGATAACTCCCGCTATGGCATCCGAACCATACAAAGTAGATTGCGCCCCTTTAAGTATTTCAATACGCTCCACCTGCTCCAGCGGAAACATCCTGATATCAAAGGCTCCACCCGTACCGGAAGGGTCGCTTACAGGGATCCCGTTTACTAAAATAACCGTATAGTCTGTCCCGGCTCCACGCAGGTATATGCTTTTATCTTTCCCGGGATTACTATAAGCACCATTAACTACCATACCGGCCTGCTCACTGAGTAGCTGTGCCATATCTTTGCCATTGCTTCTTTCTATATCCTGCCTGTCAATGATCGTTACTACTTTTCCGGTTTCGCTTACTTTTTTGGGGAAACCGGTAGCCGTAATTACAATTTCATTTAATGAAGTAGCCCGGGTGGAATCTTCCTGTGCCATAACCGGGTAGCTGCTTATGACAAGCATAGCCATAAGTCCTACAAATATTTTGTTCATCTTTCTTCCCCCATGGGGATTTTTAGAATTAAAGAAATGAACTTTGGTGAAATGGATAGAAAAGGCTTGATCAGGTAAGTCATTTTCATCTCCAGCTTTTCACCCGAAAGCCCTTTGAATAAAAAATGAATCTGGCAGGTCTTCTGGCTTGGCTTACCGTTGAACACCTTCCCACCCCGCGTTCCGCGGGACAGTGGTATGAAGATTCAACGGGTGAAGAGAAGAGAAAAGTAGTAAAATCTGCTTTCTACTGCTCATTCACACACCTTACAGCTACGGGGATAGCGCCGGATTTACACCGGACTTCCCTTTTAATGGCGCCTCAGCGCCAACCAAATGCGGGGCAAAGATGAACAGGGAAAACGGAAATACCAAAAAGAAAATCCAAGAGAAAAAACCGGTAAATGTCAAACGCCGGACCGGAAGACCGATATGATCGCCCACAGCTTCTCTCCTTCTGCTCTTTTACATACGTTACGTGAAACTACCCGGGGAGAAATACCGTATCAAACCTTACATAATTTCGCGATTGTTTTCTTTGCGGTATCAAGGCGTTCGTCATAATCTCCCCTGATCTCAACCCAGGGCGTTTGCTGGTTGATCATAATATCTCTGTAAATATGATATAACCTGTTTCTTGTCCCCACATCGGGGTATTCCCGGAGCGTATCTTTCTCCCAGGGTAAATCGGTATTACACAGCAGATAAAGATCATAACGCCGGCTTACGATCTGATCAATGATCCATTGATGACATTGGTTAAAAACAAATTCACTCCACACTTTCATTACATACATATCGGTATCAATAAAAACAAGCGGAACGAAGTCTCCGGATCTCGTACCGGAGTTTTCCATAACGCGGGTAATCGTTTCATTTTCCAGTGCTATCTGGCCCCGGGCAATTTCCAGCAGGTCGTTATAGGTATAATTTGTCCCATATTTCAGCAGATATTCCCGGGCATATTCCCGGCACCATAGCGTTTGATAATGCGTTGCTAACTGCTCACACAGGCTGCTCTTACCGGTTGATTCCGGTCCAATAGCTACTATCTTTTTCAACTGTTGCACATTCAAATTTAGGTTTGCTATTTCGATTTCATGTAAAAGTGAAACAATATCTTTATCGTATAAAACAATCATTCATGAAAATTGCTGTTTTAGGTGCCGGTATGGTTGGACGTGCTATTGCTGAAGACCTCGCGCTATCTTTTGATGTTACTTCTTTTGACAAAAGCGCCGAATCGCTGAACCTGCTTACACAAAGAAATCCCTCTATAACAACAACAGTGCTGGATCTTTCCGAAACAGAAAATTTTGCTGCATCCTTAAGCCCTTACGACCTGGTGGTAACGGCTGTTCCGGGTTTTATGGGCTTCAATGTATTGAAAAGCGTCATTACAGCAGGGAAAAACGTGGTAGATATCTCCTTTTCTCCTGAAGATACCCTTCAGCTTGATATGCTCGCTAAGGAAAACAGGGTAACGGCTATTGTTGACTGCGGGGTTGCACCGGGAATGAGTAACCTGGTATTGGGCCGCTACAACGAAGAGATGATTATTGACGATTTTGAATGTTATGTGGGAGGGCTGCCGGAAATCAGGAAAAAACCTTTCGAATATAAAGCCCCTTTTTCACCGGTGGATGTTATTGAAGAATATACCCGCCCCGCCCGGCTGGTTGAGAACGGAACCATAGTTACCAGGCCTGCTTTAAGTGAAATAGAACTTATGGACTTTGAAGGCGTGGGCACATTAGAGGCATTCAATACCGACGGACTTCGTTCTATACTGGATACGATGAAGCATATTCCGAACATGAAAGAGAAAACACTTCGCTACCCGGGGCACTGTGAGCTGATCATTGCTTTGCAGCGAAGCGGCTTTTTCAGCAAAAATACAATCCCCTGTAAAGGAGCAGATATATCACCTATAGAATATACCTCGGCTGTTTTATTTAACGAATGGAAACTACTGCCTGGCGAAGCAGAGTTTACGATAATGAAGATCCGTATAAAAGGCAGGCAGAATGCAATAACAAAAACGGTGGAATATTCGCTGCTCGATCGCTATGATGTGCAAAGCCAAACCTCTTCTATGGCGCGTTCTACCGGCTATACCTGTGCCGCAGCCGTTCATCTTATCACACAAAAACTATTTACATCAACAGGAGTTTTCCCTCCTGAAAAAGTGGGTAATAACCCCGCCTGCTTTGACCATATTATCCGGTATCTTGCAGAAAGAAATGTAAACTGGATCAAAAAGGAATATGCTTAAAAAAAAAGAGACATGCTGTCGCATATCTCTTTTGTATTTCTTCCCAAACTAATTGCCTATTCACTTTCCGCTACCACCTCTTTTACTTCAGGTATCATTCTCTTCATCATGCTTTCAATACCCGCTTTAAGGGTGATCATGGAAGAAGGACAACCTGAGCAGGAGCCCTGTAGCATAAGGTTCACCACGCCGGCATCGTAACTTCTGAACTGGATAGCTCCTCCATCCATTTCAACGGCGGGCTTGACATAATTATCCAAAATCTCTTTAATTCTTTTCACTACATCATCATCATCTGCAGTCACATAATTGGAAGCGACAGGTTGTAATGCGGCAACCTCTTCTTCGTTAATAATAGCTTTGCCCTCTTCAAGATATTCTTTCAGAAAACTACGTATGGAGGGGATCACATCCTGCCATTCCGTATCTGTTGTTTTGGTAAGTGTTACAAAATTGCTGGCAATAAATACAGACTTGATAAAAGGAAATCCAAACAGCTCCTGCGCCAGCGCAGAGGGTTTAGCCGTATCTATATCCGGAAAGTCAATGCTCTTCCCCGGGTAGAGCAACTTATTTGCCACAAATTTCATGGTTTCGGGGTTAGGAGTCATTTCAGTATAGATACTGATTACGGGATTGCCTGTCCGGATCATATACACAACATTTAAAGTGCAAAGATAAAAAGAATTGTGCTCTCAATTCCTATTTTCTATTGCCCGAAACTGATTAGGCAATCCGTTAACGATTCCGTACATTCGGGAAAAGAATAGCCTTTTTAGGTCAAATCCCTTCTTTTCACTAATAAACCGAACAGTATGATCTCTCCTAAAATTGAAAAATCGCTGAACCAGCAGGTTCAGTTAGAAGCCGAATCATCTCAGATATACTTAGCTATGGCCAGCTGGGCCGAAGTAGAAGGATACAATGGTATTTCAGATTTCCTGTTCAAGCATTCCGATGAAGAACGCGTTCACATGCTCAAGCTGATCAGGTTCATTAACGAGCGGGGAGGGCATGGCATTATTCCCGCACTTCCCCAACCGGCTCAGAAGTATAAAGGTATCCGCCCGTTATTTGAGCAGGTACTGAACCATGAAATCCATGTAAGCAATGAGATCAATAAGCTGGTGGATATCTGCCTGAAAGAAAAAGACTATACTACACACAATTTCCTGCAATGGTATGTGAGTGAGCAGATAGAAGAAGAAGCGCTTGCCAGGAGAGTGATTGATAAGCTCAAACTGATCGGCGATGATAAGGGCGGACTTTATTTACTTGACCGGGATATCGTTACCATTGAAAGTGCGCTTAAAACGGAAAAAGGAGTCAGGGATTAGTATTAATAGCTGTTCGCCGGCAGGGTTTATACGCCACAAATGCCCGAATATTTAATATATTTTGATGTTTTCATTCGCGTATCGGTGGCACACAACGCTATAAGGCCTTTCATTCTTCCAAAAAGGAAGCGATCATGCTGAATTTACCCACAACCATTTTTAACATCGGGCTACCCGTATACCGCTCATTAAATCATACCTGATGGTAAGAAACAAATACCTGCGTTATTTGCCGCTGGCCTCCCTGTTTGGCACCCAACGCACAAGGGAGTTGTTCCAGTATAATCCTACCATACTTCCCACACGGGAAGAGGCGGAAGAGGTAAAGCTATTTGTGTATGATTATGACGCCGGTCATTATGAAGAGCACCGGGTAAAAACGGTAACGGATTGCGCTTCCTTTAAAAATAATGACCGTATTACCTGGATCAATATTGACGGCTTACGAAAACAGGACGTAGAAACGATCTGTAACGAATTTGGTATACATGCCCTGCTTATAGAAGACATCCTGAGCGTGGGACAGCGACCCAAGATGGATGATGTGGAAGGCATCCTCTTCTGCCTGCTCAATATGCTGTACTTCAATGAAAGCACCAGGACAGTGGAAACCGAACAGATCAGCATTGCTCTTGGGAAGGATTTTGTCATTTCCTTCCAGGAAGATGGTGCCCGCGATGTATTCGATCCCGTGCGGCATAAGCTAAAGATGGCAAACAGCAAGATCAGGCAAAGAACCGCCGATTATCTCTGCTATTCCCTGCTCGACATCATAGTGGATAATTATTTTATCGTTATGGAAAGCCTGGGCGAACAAATTGAATTGCTGGAAGAAGAGGTAATACGTCACAGCAATACCAGGTCACTGGCACATATCAACCATTTACGCAAGGAGCTGATCGTACTCAAACGCAATATTGCTCCGGTAAGGGAACTGATCAACGGCTTTATACGCAGTGAAAGCGATTTGCTGGACGACCGTACCACCAAGTATTTTAAAGACGTGTACGACCATATTGTGCAGGCTTACGATTTTACGGAGAACTACCGCGATATGATGATGAGCATGCAGGATATTTATATTAATAATGTAAATCTGCGGATGAATGAGGTAATGAAAGTAATGGCTATCGTAACCTGCCTGATGGCACCGGCAACCGTTATCGGCGGTATTTTTGGAATGAACTTTGAAGTAATTCCCCTGTCGCATTATAAATGGGGGTTTTATATTTCGGTGGGTGCCATGTTGTTCATCCCACTCATCATGTTGTATATTTTCAGGAAACGGGGATGGTATTAAGTCCGGGATCAAAACATTACGATATGAAAAATCTATTTCATCTCTTGCCGTCCGCTTTACTTGTGGCAGTATGTTTTATTTGCGTTCAGCCGGGCTGCTCCCCGGCCAAACAGGCTATATCCGCTTCCAGTGAAGCCATCAGCCAGGCACTGGATACGGATAACTGGATATTCACCGCTAACCAGGCGTTACCACTGGGTGGCAGGTCAAGGAACCTTACCGGTACTTATAAAGTGGTATGCCGAAAAGATACCATCCTGTTCTATCTCCCCTATTTTGGCCGCGCATATACAGCACCCATTGGCGAAACCACGAGCCCCCTGGATTTCAAGACTACCGATTTTGATTTCAAAAAAAACAAAGATGGTAAGGGGAAATGGAACATTACTGTTATTCCTAAAGACTACCGGGAGGTGCAGTCATGCGATTTCACTTTTTTTGAAAATGGCTCTGCACAATTGAATGTACAAATGGCAAACCGGTCGTCCATCAGCTTCAGCGGATTCTTACAACCGGGGCTACAGTAAAACAGACCGGCAACGTCTTATAGTCACCAGCAATGGAAGAATAGCCAGGATAAGCAAATACATACTGTTCCTGTATTTCGTGACAGGTTAAACGCTATTGATTTGTCATCCGGGGCATATTGTTGGTGATAGGGGCACACATTGCCCATCTCTCAAGCTCCATCAACTGTAAAAAAGTTTCATCTATTTCTTTGTCACCCGTCCCATAAACGGGTCGGTGAAGCTTTCTTTGCCTGTTTCCACTCTCCCGGCATAACGTTTCTCAAACGCATCAAAACCGGCTGCTTTAATACTGAAATCATACCAGCCGTAACTGCTTTTCAGGTTCAGGATCACATTTTCGGTTGTAAGCGGACGGATGGTTTTCTTTATGGTATTTTTTCCATAGGCATTATCCCCGATTTCAATATGCAATAGCTTTGAAGCATTTGCATTGGTAAGATTAAGCATAATATTACCTGTCGGCTGTTTATTTATCTTACCGGTTTCATACCGGCAAACGGCTTCCAACAGCGGATCGTCAACGCTTCCCATGCACTCGCGGTAAAAACCATTCGGCCCATATAACCGCAAATGATATTGTTTGTTCCGGAACACATTTACCGGCCAGCTATAGCTCAGCGTATCTCCTGCCGTTACCGCAAAAGACCAGTTTCTTGACGTTTCTGTTATTCCTTCTTCCCCGGTAAATTCATCCGGGGCATACATGGTAAACGGAGCCCCGAGCGCCTTTGAACCAAAGAATTCATTACCCGCTTTCAACTGAAAAATGATCTCCTTTTTATCGCTGCTCATTTTACTGTCCGCATACAGCTCGTATGGTATACCATTTGCTTTGCGGATTCCTTTTTCCTGTCCGGGTAATAGCGCTGATCCGGCTACATTCAGTTGAATAGATTCGATTTCCTTTTCGGATAATTGCTTAAACCCGGATGGCTCCTCTTTAAACTTCGCATTGTAAATCGTTTCAACAAAAGGATCCCGTTCAAGGAAAGGAACATTATCCACTTTAGTACCGTTAAAAGGAATGAATGCCTCTGTAAGATCACCACAAATCGTACGCCGCCATTCGCTGATATTATCTATCCTGATATTTTTATTATACTTTTTACTCAAAAATGTTTCCAGGAACTGCAGGGTAGAGGTATGATCATATACCGCTGAACATACTCTTCCTCCCCGGCTCCAGGGCGAAGCAATGACCATGGGAACACGAAACCCCAGCCCTATAGGCGCTTCACGGGCATTATCCGGATTTACACCCAGGCTGATCTCACTTTCCAGCCGTACATGCTCTATCTCCGTATCTATCCCCGCGGAACATTTACCGGTTTCAGGCCTTTTATTATCCGGCACTGAAAAAGGAGGTATATGATCATAATAACCATCATTCTCATCATACGTTAAAATAAAAATGGTCTTTTTCCATACCTCGGGATCTTTGGTAAGGATATCCAGTATTTCAGAAACATACCAGGCGCCATACCAGGGAGCGCTGGGATGATCGGAAAAATTCTGGGGGCTGGTAAGCCATGATACAGTTGGCAATTTTCCTTCATTAACATCTTTCCGGAACTGATACAATATATCCCCTTCCGGAACAGTAACTTCACGGTCTGTATTTCCGTCTTTATAGCGAAGAGCTGTAATATTCCGGTAAGAAGGATCACCGCTATTGATCGTAAATGCGTTTCGGTAAAGCGCTTTTTCTTTTTCGGATAGCTTTTCAAAATTTTCTGCATTCCACTTCTTCAGCTCCCGCCTGGCGTTATTCAATACTTCCTGTTTTTTAGCGATCTCCGTGGTAATTTTTTTTACTCCTTTCCCGGTTGAAGGCGTTTTTTCTTTCAGTTGACTGATCTCCCCGGGCAGTTCATTGACTAACTTTTGCAAACTTTGTATATAACGAGGGGCAAACTTCACATTATAGGCTGCAAAGTATTCCAGCGGGTTACACCCGAAATTGCCCAACCAGGATCCTTCTTCACCTTTAAAGCCCCGGCCGCAAGTGATCTCATTTTGATAAAACTTCCAGGCTATTTGATTTTCTTCCAGCAATTCAGGAAAAGTTTTCCAGGGCACTTTAGCATGCTGGTAATTTTCATTACGCATGTAGGCTTCCATTATACCCTCCCTTTCATGACTAACCTTTCCCGACCAGAAAAAAGAACGGTTAGGAGTTGTGCTCGTCATGGCAGATGAAAAATTCTGGTCGCAAACAGTAAAGGCATCTGCCATTCCATAATTGAACGGGATATCTTTCCGGGTATAATATCCCAGGGTTAATGGCATTTCTGCGTATTGCTTACTTCCGGATCGCTTGGAAGCCAGCCATTTGTCATACTTCCCGTTATTATGCGCATCCACCTGGCTATGCCGGGAATGAGGAAGATCGCCCATCCAGGTTACCCTGGTATCCTTTATATCCAACCGGAAAGGAGCGTAAGTTTGCCCTCTTTCATTGGTTTGCAGCCATACCGGCTTTTTATCCGGTAAGCTGATCGCCCGGGGATCATTAAATCCGCGTACTCCCTGCAGGCTGCCGAAACAGTGATCGAAGGACCTGTTTTCCTGCATAAGAATAACAATATGCTCAGCATCCAGGTAGGTGCTCCCCACAGGGGGATCTATGGCAAATGCCTTTTGTACTGCCGGTGGCAGTATCCCGGAAAAACCGGCAGCCCCGGATAATAAAATAGATTTTTTGATAAATGCTCGGCGGGAATCCATTACAATATTTTTATCGGGTAATACAATCGTGTAGTTACCAAATATCGGAATAAATCCGGGTATGTGAAGCGAAAAAAAGTGTATTCCAAATTATCGCTGCTTATTTAATTTCCCTCCCTCTTTTATTCCCTCTCCGCGCAGCAGAGATGCAAAAGCAGTGCGACAATTTGGAATACGTCCAGCGAAAAAGGAAAAGTCCGGTAAGGCTTTCCAACCGGTAAAAATTTTTATCCAAAGTTTTACCTTCTCTTACGGCCCATAACCATGCTCAGTTTTAATTGCATGGTAAAATAAGAATCATTCCGGCTACTGTTGCCTCTTATTTCACCCGGTACAGCGGCCATCGCAGGATCTATTTCTCTCTTCCTGTCATATAATTGTACTGCATACGTGGCGTGGTATGGAGAGAGATACTTATAAAACAATGCAGGATCTATATAACGGGTACTCACATCGTCTAAATAATCCGTGAGCGTGATCCGGTGTAATATCTCAAAGCGAAGATTCATCATGGCAGAGCACTCAAATCTTACCCCTGCACCAACAGGAAAATTAAGCTGGGTGAGGCTATACTCCTTTCTTTCGGGATATTCAGCAAAACCCTGTCCCTCTGCGTGCAGGTCATGAAGGGCAACCCATTCTCCATTAAGTTGCGCACGGGGATCAAAATGGAAAATACCGGTCCCGCCAACCAGGTACGGAGACAGGGTATTCACTTTTTTATTCATCCCCAATAATACGATGGGATGCAATTCTGCCAGCAGCAGCAATTCCGTAATACCACTTTTAAAATGAAGATTGCGCAGGTAGCGGCTGTGCGCTTCGGAGCGGTCATTCTTTAAAATGCTGTCATACGCCGTTACCGCTCCCACATGCAATTCCAGACGGAGACCTAAAGCATACCTGTAGCTGAGGCTTGCAAAAACACCGCCGCTTACTTTAGTATTTTGCCAGTTCAGATCTTTCAGGAATTTTTTGCCATTACCGGTCCTGCCGCCGATATCAGTGAGGCAATTGATCGCACCCAGTGATATTCCGCCTTCAAAAAGAAGATCACTGTCGTAGTAAAGATTGTTGTAAAAATAGTCCTGCGCACAGGAAGGATTATTCAATAAGCAGCACAGGAACAACAGGTAAAGGTTGTAGACTTTCATGGTTAGCATTTTAGGTGTTAGCTGAAAACAAAAACGGTGGGAACGGATACCTTAAGATAGTAAAATATTCAGCAACGCACAAAACTTTCAAAAAATATCCCGGAGCAAATGACCGGCTTTTATAAAAAATCAGTTCCTGCCCAAGCTCCTTTTGTTCGGCAAAGTATTTTATGCTATATCTTAGCTCATTAGCATTACGATAATGAACAAGTCACTTACGATACTGGTAAACTGCACCGATGAAAAGGGACTGATCTATAAGATCACCCGCGTACTGTATGAAAACGGGCTGAATATTGTAAAGAATAAGGAATTTGTAGATGAAGCCAACAACCGTTTTTTTATGCGTACAGAAACAGAAGGGGAAGCTGATCAAAAAGTATTACTGGAGGCATTGACCCGGGAGCTTCCTCCCAACAGCCGCATAGAGGTTGTGCCCGACAGGAAAAAGAAGCTGGTCATCCTGGCAACTAAAGAAAATCATTGCCTCGGTGACCTGCTGATGCGCAATCATTTTAACGAATGGAATGCGGAAATAAGTGCGGTAATCAGCAATTACGATCTGTTAAAAGATTTTACCGAAAGATTCAATTTGCCCTACCATCATATTCCCGCCGATGCGCTTTCCCGGGAGGAACATGAACAGTTACTGATCAGCACTATTCGTAATTATGAGCCGGATTATATTGTACTGGCGCGATATATGCGTATACTCACCCCCGGCTTCGTACATCAATATAAAGGGAAGATCATTAACATTCATCATTCCTTCTTGCCGGCATTCATCGGTGCCCAGCCCTACCGCCAGGCATACGAGCGGGGTGTTAAGATCATCGGTGCAACAGCTCATTTCGTTAATGATCACTTAGACGAAGGTCCTATTATTTGCCAGAATGTTATTCCTGTTGATCATACCCTAAATGCATCCGAAATGGCCAAAGCCGGTAAGGGAGTAGAAAAAATGGTGCTGGCACAGGCCTTAAAGCTCGTGCTCGAAGACAAGGTAATGCTAAGTGGCAATAAGACGGTGATCTTTTAATACCCGGCCAGGCAGTCTTATCCTCCGACAAAAAATTTAACATCCGGTATACGTATCTTTTTAAAAAGATACGTATCTTTCAAGAAAATGTGCTATGACTACAAAGCTCACCCTTAGCATTAATGAAAGGACGGTGCAAAGGGCTAAGATCCTTTCCAGAAAAAGAGGGAAAAGTATCAGCAGGATAGTGGAAGAATACCTGGACTCTATTAGCGAAAAGGAGGAACAGAAGGAAAATCCAATGACGGAGATCAGAGAAGTCATGAGTAAGTACAAAGGTAAAATAACCCTGCCGGAAGATGACAATTATAATAAAATGGTGCGGGATTGGAAATATGAAGACTATATAAAGAAATCCACTACCAAATCAAAAAAGAAATGATCTGCTCCATATTTGCAGACAGCAATCTCTTTCTTGATGCTTATCTCAACCGGAGTCCGCATTATGGAGATTGTAATACTATTCTTCAGCTCGGAATTGATAAAGAAATAAAAATTTATACTTCATCCTCCTGCCTACTTACAGTCATGTATTTCTTGAAAAAAGACGGACTCACAAAGCCTGATATAATTAAGATAATGACTGCAACCCTGAGATTCTGTAAAATAATTTGCACTACAGAAGATCATTTTACCGAAGCTTTTACAACAGCTTTTACAGATCTGGAAGATGCTGTACAATACCATACAGCCCTGCAAGAAAATGACATTGATTATTTTATTACTTCCAATATAAAAGATTTTAAAAAGACCGTTTCCAGTTTTCCTGTAGTTACCCCCAAACAATTCATGATCCTGTACAAAAAGAAGGGCTATTCGTCATAGAAATAGCTTCGCCTAATTATCCTATTTTTGCACGCAATATCATAAAGCTATTGTCATGGAAAAAGGACCCGTATCAAAGTTCATACAGCACCACTACAGGCATTTTAACTCCGCAGCCCTGATGGATGCGGCTAAAGGATATGAAACCCACCTGCTGGAAGGAGGCAAAATGATGATCACCCTCGCCGGAGCTATGAGCACTGCCGAGCTGGGATTGTCGCTTGCCGAAATGATCCGGCAGGATAAAGTGCATATCATCAGCTGTACGGGCGCCAACTTAGAAGAAGATATCATGAACCTGGTGGCGCACAGCCATTATAAGCGCGTGCCTCATTACCGCGACCTGAGCCCGCAGGAAGAATGGGAGCTGCTCGAAAACCATTACAACCGCGTAACGGATACCTGCATCCCCGAAGAAGAAGCTTTCCGGAGAATACAGCAGCATATCGCCAAAATATGGAAGGAGACCGATGCTAAAGGTGAGCGCTATTTCCCACACGAATATATGTATAAACTACTGCTGAGCGGCGTGCTGGAACAATACTATGAAATTGATCCGAAAGACAGCTGGATGCTGGCTGCAGCCCGGAAAAACATTCCTATTGTGGTACCCGGATGGGAAGACAGCACGATGGGAAATATCTTCGCTTCTTACGTTATTAAGCAGGAACTGAAAGCCACCACCATGAAAAGCGGTATCGAATACATGGTATGGCTTACCGAATGGTACCGCAATAACAGTGGTGGCAAAGGAGTGGGATTCTTCCAGATCGGCGGCGGTATTGCCGGCGATTTCCCCATCTGCGTGGTGCCCATGATGTACCAGGACCTGGAATGGCATGATGTACCCTTCTGGAGCTATTTCTGCCAGATCAGCGATTCCACTACTTCCTATGGCTCTTATTCCGGCGCCGTGCCCAATGAAAAGATCACGTGGGGTAAACTAGATATCCATACACCAAAATTTATCGTGGAAAGTGATGCTACCATTGTGGCTCCGCTGATCTTTGCCTGGCTGCTGGGATGGTAAAAGGAGAATAGTATACAGCATATAAAACTGCACGCAATCCTATATTTTATCCTGCATCCGCAGTATTGTTGTATGCATGCGCAATCTTATCCGCCGGCTTAATAATCTCCCAAAAACCTGTTAACTAACGCCATTGCATCAACGCGGAGTTCAGCGCCTGCTCCACCCGCCACCTGGGTTTATGAAAATAGATCATGCCGTGGCCGGGGAGCATAATATCCGTATCTACTTTGGCAAAGCGCCGCAGCGATGCTGTATATATTTTTTTATCGAAATCAATAGAGCCGTCCCATCCAAAATCACCTACCAGGAGGGTGCCGATCACATCACCGCTGATCACCAGCTTTTTCCCGGTCCATTCAAAGAGAAAAGCAGTACAACCCATGCTATGACCAGGCAAATGCATCACTTCTATTTCCACGCCGAGCAGGTTAAGCTGCTCGCCATCCTTAACCAGGCGGTCAACGGTTACCGGTGTAAAAATTTTATGGTATAAATAGCCGCAGCAGCGCTCATCTCCTGAAGCAACAGCATCTGCTGTTTCAGCAATAGCCACCAGCTTCACTCCTCTCTTTTTAAGGATATGCGCCCCTCCGGCATGATCATAATGCGGATGCGTAAGCACACAATACCGTATATCATCAGGCGAGAGATCCCAGTACCGCATATTTTCAAAAATCTGGTCCATGGTATCACCGCAGCCGCAATCAAACATGATCAACCCCTGATCTGTTCTCAAAATATACGAATTGCCATCATTCCACAAGGCATCCTGAAGATCAAAAGTAATTCCATTAATATCTCCTCCTACCTGAAAGAGGTTTTTCAAGACTTGCATATTCTTTATTTTTTACGAGAACAAAAATGAGATCCCATACGCTGACGTATGAGGGTGCAGCCGACCGTGTATATAAAACAAATACCGCTAAATATTTTCCATTAAAGGATCTGGTTAAACTCCAGTCTTTCACCATCCGGCCCGGTAATATTAAAATACTTACATCCGTTCTGCCAGAAGTTTAACATTACAGGAGCTTCTTCAATAATGGAAAATCCCCCGGCTTTCAATACGGCAAAAGCAGCATCAATATCCGGAACGCCAAAGGCAATATGATCTATATGACCGTCTTTCCGGTTACGGATAGCTTCCCGGTCTTTTTCAGGCAATTCATATAATTCAATTACGATTTCACCCCGCTTCATCATTATACAGGTACCGACATCACCTTCATGCATAAAATGAGCCTGCATTACATTAGTAAAACCCAGCCGTTTATAAAATGCTTCCGAACGAACTAAGCTGGTAACCGGGATACCGATATGCTGAATGGAAGATATAGAGAGTTGCAGCGGTTCTTTCATTAGTCAGAAATAAAAATCAACTTCCCCGTTGTGACCCGGTATTGGTTTGTTTGTTTATAAAAGCCGCCGGTTTGGGTTTTTGAATAAATTTTGAACCGGGCGCATTAGCCAGCGAATTTTTTTTATTTGCCTTCTTCTTGCCCTTGTTGGATTGTTGATTCAGCAACGACATAGCATAAAATTTTTTATAAAGATAAGATTTACCTTGTTTCTGTCAGGAAATAATAATTCAAAGAAATCTTTTACATTTATGAAAGCCTATTTTTTGTAAAACGGTTGTTTATTTAACATTTTAATCTTTTCTATGTCATCCCGTCGCGATTTCCTGCAGCAGCTAACGATTGGAATAGGAGTAGCCGCGTTATCACCCGCAGCTGCTTCTGCCACTATTGCGAACGTAAAAAAATCGGAGAAGCAGCTTCGTGTAGCTTTGATGGGATTAGGCGGCTATGCCAATATGGTAGCCAAAGCCATAAAAGACTGTAAGCGGGTAGTGCTTACCGGTATCGTTACCGGAACACCGGGTAAAATACCCGAATGGCAACCAGCTTACGGCATACCCGATAAAAATGTATACAGCTACGATACCCTGTATCAAATTGCCGATAACCCGGATATTGACCTGGTATATATCACCACACCCAATTCACTGCATTACCAGCACGTGCTTCAGGTTGCCGCAGCGGGAAAGCATGTGATTTGTGAAAAACCGCTCGCCGATAATGCACAGCAGGCGCGGGAAATGATAGCCGCCTGCAAGAAGGCCGGTGTGAAATTTTATGTCGGATACCGCCTGCATTTTGAACCGCACACGCGTGAACTGATCAGGATGCGAAAAGCAGGAGAATTCGGAAGGATCATGTGCGTGAATAATTATATGGGATTTAAAATTGGCGATCCAACACAATGGCGACTTAAAAAAGCATTGGCCGGAGGTGGCGCCATGATGGACGTAGGTGTTTATGCACTTAACGGAGCGCGCTATGCTACGGGTGAGGAGCCCTTATGGGTAACTGCCCAGGAAACCAAAACAGATACCGTGAAGTTTGCAGAAGTAGATGAAACCGTTACTTTCCAGTTAGGCTTCCCCAGCGGGGCTATTGCATCCTGTGGCACTACCTATAATTTCAATAACTATGAAAGATTATACCTTATCGGTGATAAAGGATTTGCCGAACTAAGCCCCGCTTTTAGCTACGGACCTACGCGGGGCCGAACACACCTGGGAGCAATGAACCAGCCGATCGTTAATCACCAAACCGTACAAATGGACGGGTTAGCCGATTGTATTCTTAATGGCACACCTGATCCCGGGATGACCGGAGAAGAAGGACTGAAGGATATGCTGGTGATAGATGCCGTATATGAATCCATCCGAAGGAACGGCGAAAAGATTTACCTCAATAAAAAAGGGACTGTCTAAAAGGTAATATTTACCACGAAGACACAAGGAAAATTAAAACCTGAAGATCAGGATTTCGTGTCATTGAATCTTTGTGGCACATCTACTACACCGGTTCTTTTAAGACAGCCCTTTGTACGGGTATATTTACATCTGCAACATACCTGTTACAGCCTCCTGATCTTAATATTTTTATACCAAACTTCATCCCCGTGGTCCTGCAGTGCAATACGCCCGGATCTGAACCTGCCAAAATCCTCCATACTTTTAAATTTACTGCCGGCTACCAGCTTATTCCAGCTTTCATCCCACAGTGTGGTAGAAATTACCTTAGCACCATTTTGCCAGAACTCAAGCCGGGCATCTTTTAACTTAATCCGTATAGCATTCCATTCACCGGCAGGTTTCACATTTTCAGGAGAACTGGTAATCAGGTCATACAAATCACCGGCACGATGCGTTATGATCTTTGCATCAGGATGACCATTATTATCTAATACCTGCATTTCCGGGCCGGTATGATACGTACGACTGTATTTGGGATCCTCCTGCACTAAAAACATAACACCGCTGTTTCCGTTAGGTGATATTTTCCACTCTAACTGCAATTCAAAATCTCCAAACACTTCACGGGTTACCGCATCGCCCCTGCCCTCCTTACTACCTTTGCCGATAAAATGTAAGGTGCCGTTTTCAACATTCCAGGCACTACCCAGGTCCGGTTTATTAAAGGTATTCCAGGCATTGGCGGTAGTTCCGTCAAACAGCAGCTGCCAGCCCTGCTTTTTCTCCTTCCTGGTAAGCGTATTGTCTTTTTGCTGAGCCAGCGCACTGTTTAATAAAGCGGTACCCGTTAACAGCAGCCCTGCTAAAACCGCAGCTTTTATTCTTTTCATAATTGCTATTTAACGCTAAGAATATATTTTACCATTGCTTCCGCATCATCCGGTGCAAGAGATGGATGCGGAGACATCGGGATCTCTCCCCAGCTGCCGGCTCCGCCGTCAATTATTTTTTTAGCCAGCTTGGGTATATCCGCTTCTTTGTATTTTTTAGCTACTTCTGCATAAGAAGGTCCTACCAGCTTATTGGTTTCATTATGGCAGGCAAGACAGTCCGAGCCGGCTATTAACGCTTTGCCATCTTTCCCCGGTGCGGCAGCAGGAGCAGCAGCTGTCGTTTCGGCTGATGCCGCCGGAGCGCTTGCACTTGCTGTTGCATGACCTTCGTCAATTTGCGGATTTACGTTACTGCTTATCGGTTTTTTAACTTCTGCCGGTCCGCCGCCACAGGCATAACCGGCTGCAATGAGAGATACTATAGCTACTGCTTTTTTCATGCTTCCTTTTTTTAATATCGTTGTTTAGAAAATGAGGGCGTAAATATCCGAATAATTCCTACTCAAGCCCTAAAACCCGGCGATTAAATTTTTCATCACTTCCCGTTCCGGCAAAATCATCAAAGGCTTTTTCTGTTACCCGTATAATATGATTTTTAATAAATGGCGCTCCTTCGGCTGCGCCGGCTTCAGGATGTTTAATGGCACATTCCCATTCCAACACCGCCCATCCGCTATAATTATATGCAGCCAGTTTACTGAAAATAGATTTAAAATCCACCTGCCCGTCACCTAATGAGCGAAAACGTCCTGCCCGTTCAACCCATCCCTGGTATCCGCCGTAAACCCCCTGCTTTCCGCTGGGATTAAATTCCGCATCCTTAACATGGAACATGCGTATACGTTCATGATAATGATCAATATAATCCAGGTAATTCAAACATTGTAAAACAAAATGACTCGGATCATATAACAGGCAGGCACGGGGATGATTGTTCACTTTCTCCAAAAACATTTCATACGAAATGCCATCATGCAGGTCTTCTCCCGGATGAATCTCATAGCAAAGGTCAATCCCCTCTTCATCAAATACATTTAAAATGGGTAGCCAGCGTTTGGCCAATTCTGAAAACCCGGTTTCTACCAGTCCTGCCGGGCGCTGGGGCCAGGGATAAACCGTTTGCCATAACAAAGCCCCGCTAAAAGTGCCATGGGCTTTAAGACCCAGGTTTCGTGAAGCTTTAGCCGCATACTTTAGCTGCTGAACCGCCCATTCGGTACGGGCTTTTGCATTACCATGATAAGCTGCCGGTGCAAAGCCGTCAAACAAATCATTGTATGCAGGATGCACGGCTACCAGCTGCCCCTGTAAATGAGAAGAGAGTTCCGTGATCTGTAACCCGGCAGCATTTACTATACCTTTAATTTCATCGGCATAGGTTTTACTCTCCGCTGCTTTCTGCAGATCAATAACACGACTGTCCCATGAGGGAAGCTGAACACCCACATAGCCCAGCCCTGCAGCCCACTCACAAATAGATTTCAGATTATTAAAAGGGGGAGTATCTCCCATAAACTGCGCCAGGAATAGGGCTGGCCCCTGAATATTAGTCATAATAATAAAGATTAATAAAGTGAATAATTAAAAATAAGAAGCCCGTAATGCAGGATGCAAAAGTCAAATCATCTTACACCGTAAACGGTGTCCACTTTTCATTACCTGCACCGCTCTTCACCACATTATCAATAAAAGCCATTCCTCTCACCCCTTCTTCCACTGTCGGGAAGTCCAGCATCTCTTCTGTAGGCTGGCGTCCTTCTATACGTGCAGAAAGACTGAGGGCAAAATTGCGGTAAATATTTCCGAATGCTTCTAAGTATCCTTCGGGATGTCCACCCGGAGTACGGGTATTGTGCCGGGCATAATTCCCCAGGTATCCTGCACCGGTACGATAAATCTGTGCAGGCTGATCCAGCCATTTTACCAGCAGGGTATTGGGTTCTTGCTGAGCCCACTCCAATCCTCCTTTTTCACCATATATCCTGATCCTGAGCGCATTTTCTTCTCCTGCAGCAACCTGGGAAGCCATCAGTACCCCGGTTGCCCCATTATCAAATCTCAACAATACATTCCCATCATCATCCAGTAAACGGCCTTCTACCATAATATTAAGATCAGCACACAGGCTGGTAATTTTTAAGCCCGTCATATATTCTGCCAGATGAGCGGCGTGCGTTCCGATATCTCCCATACAACTGCTTTTACCAGACTTGGAAGGATCAGTTCTCCAGGCAGCCTGGGCATTCCCTTCTTTTTCCGTTAACCCGCTCAGCCATCCCTGCGGATACTCTACCCACACTTTTCTTATTTTTCCTAATGCTCCTTCCCTGATCATTTGCTTGGCCTGCTTTACCATCGGGTAACCTGAATAGGTATGGGTAAGACAAAACAGTAAACCGGTTTCTTCTACTTTCTTCTGTAGTTGCTTCGCCTCATCCAGGGTAAACGTCATGGGTTTATCAATCACTACATGAAAGCCCTTATCTAATGCCATCAGTGCAGGAGCAAAATGCACAAAATTGGGCGTAACAATAGCAACAAAATCAATTCTCTTATCTGCAGGCAACCGGCTTTCTTTTTCCAGCATTTCTTCATAGCTAAGATATATCCTGTCTTCCGGCAGGAACAGGGCTTTACCCGATTCCCGTGCAACTTCGGGTCGCGAACTTAATGCAGCACAGGATAATTCTATAAGTCCGTCCATATTTGCGGCAATCCGGTGAACCGCACCGATGAAGGCACCCTTACCTCCACCAATCATTCCCATTCGTAATTTTCTGTTCATGAAAAAAAATTAATGTATTAAAAATATCAGAAGAGGGTTTAAAAATAAAACATTTACATTTACTGCCCGCTTGTTTGATAACAATTAAAAAAGATTTTTACCAAACATTTCTTAAATTAACTAATCTTTTCAGGTATGACTGATGCTTCTTCACATCCCCGCAGGCGGGCTATTAAGAATATGCTGTTGGGTTCACTCGCTATGGGTGCAACGCAGCATACT
Organism: Chitinophagaceae bacterium; assembly: GCA_023957155.1. Classification (GTDB taxonomy): domain Bacteria; phylum Bacteroidota; class Bacteroidia; order Chitinophagales; family Chitinophagaceae; genus Agriterribacter. The sequence continues at coordinate 402,374 of JAMLHK010000001.1, forward strand.
TTTGCCGGCAACGCTGCTCCCCGAAGCATAGCAGGAGCGCCTGCCCGCTTAAAAGGGAATATCAATCACTCGGTTTGCCGCTGGTGTTACGGCGGTATTCCCCTGGAAGAGTTGTGTATTGCCGCGAAAAAAATGGGGCTTGTTGCCATTGATCTTGTCGGGCCGAAAGACTGGCCGGTGTTACAAAAGCACGGACTATACTCTTCGATGTGCAATGGTGCTGAAATTAATCTTGAAGACGGATGGAATCACCGGGAGTTTCATCCCAGGCTGATAAAAAACTACTCGGAAATGATACCGCTGGTGGCTAAAGCCGGATATAAGCAGCTGATCTGCTTTAGCGGGAGCCGCAGGCAGCTGGATGATGAAACCGGCTGGAAAAACTGTACCGAAGGATTAAAGCAGGTAATGGGAATAGCAGAAAAGCACAAGGTAACCTTAGTAATGGAACTCCTTAACAGTAAGATTGACCATAAAGATTACCAGTGTGATAAAACGGCATGGGGGGTGGAATTGGCCAAACGGATAGATGCTGAAAACTTTAAGCTGCTCTATGATATTTATCACATGCAGATTGATGAAGGAGATGTGATCAGGACCATCCGGCAACATTTTCCTTACCTCTCGCATTTCCACACCGGCGGCGTTCCCGGAAGGAGAGAGATCAATGCCACGCAGGAGTTAAACTATCCTGCCATTATGAAAGCCATTCTCGAGCTGGGATTTAAAGGATATGTAGCCCAGGAATTTATTCCAACGCCTAAAGATGCCCAAGGACAACTGGCTTCCCTGCAGGAAGGTGTAATGATCTGTGATGTATAAGCACTATCACATTTAATGAACACAACTTTAAAATAGATTGTATATGCCTGAAAATGTTTACGACGCTATTGTTATCGGCTCGGGGATCAGCGGCGGCTGGGCGGCAAAAGAGCTCACGGAAAAGGGATTGAAAGTACTGATGCTGGAAAGGGGCCGCAATATTGAGCATGTCAAAGATTATGTGAACGCCAATAAAGACCCGTGGGAGTTTCCGCACCGGGGAGGCCGTACACAACAGATGATCAACGACTATCCCGTACTAAAGCGCGATTACCCTTTGAACGAGACCAATTTGGATTACTGGTGCAGCGATAAAGACAATCCTTACACAGAAATAAAACGCTTTGACTGGTTCCGGGGCTATCATGTGGGCGGAAGATCCCTGATGTGGGGCAGACAAAGCTATCGCCTCTCCGACCTGGATTTTGAAGCCAATGCCAAAGAAGGCATTGCCATAGATTGGCCGATACGTTATAAAGAAATTGCACCCTGGTACGATTATGTAGAGCGGTTTGCAGGCATCAGCGGCTCCAAGGAGGGGTTACCCCAGTTGCCCGATGGCCAATTTCTTCCGCCTATGGAAATGACCTGCGTGGAAAAAGACGTGGCCACCAGGATCAGGGAGAAGTACGATGGAAAGCGGAGGATGATCATTGGCCGTACCGCTAATATTACCGTACCCTTCAGTAACCAGGGAAGACAGAACTGCCAGTTCCGCAACAAGTGCTGGCTGGGCTGCCCCTATGGCGCCTATTTCAGTACACAATCTTCTACGTTACCGGCGGCGGTTAAAACCGGCAATCTTACCCTGCGCCCCTGGAGCATTGTTACTAAAATTTTATACGATAAAGATAAAAAAAGAGCTACCGGCGTTGAAGTACTTGATGCTGAAAATAATAACACCTATACGTACCATGCCAAAATCATATTTCTTAATGCTTCCGCATTAAACAGCACGTGGATCCTGATGAATTCCGCTACCGATATATGGCCGGAAGGGTTGGGCAGCAGCAGCGGTGAGTTAGGACACAATGTTATGGATCACCACCTGGGCGTGGGAGCCGGAGGCGTTGTAGAAGGCTATGAAGACCAATACTATTTCGGACGCCGTCCCAATGGCATATATATTCCGCGATACCGCAATCTCTTCGGAGATAAAAGAGACTACCTGCGCGGCTTCGGTTACCAGGGTGGAGGACGCCGGGGAGGATATAGCCGTTCGGCAGAAGAAATCTCTATTGGTGCCGAGCTTAAGAACGTCCTTACTGAACCCGGAAGCTGGACAATGTCTATCGGTGGCTTTGGAGAAACATTGCCCTATCACGAAAACAGGGTATACATTGATAAAAATACCTATTCGGACAAGCTGGAGCAGTTTAACGACCCTGTTACCGGTAAGGACCTGGGTATGCGGCCGGTACCTGATAAAAACGGGAAACAACGTACGGATAAGTGGGGACTTCCGGTGCTGGCCTTTGATGTAGAATATAAGGAGAACGAAAAGAAAATGCGAAAAGATATGCGGGACGATGCCATTGAAATGCTGGAAGCAGCAGGCGTTAAAAATGTGCAGGGCCGTGATGGTGATGGCACACTGGGAAGAGGCATACACGAAATGGGTACGGCCCGTATGGGCAAAGAACCGAAAACATCGGTACTCAACAAATGGAACCAGGTTTGGGACGCACCCAATGTATTTGTTACAGACGGGGCATTTATGACATCAGCCTCCTGTGTAAACCCATCGCTGGGCTATATGGCATTTACTGCGCGGGCAGCGGATCATGCCGTGAGTGAATTGAAGAAAAGGAATATTTAATTAATGTGGAAAACTACCTGCCGGCAGGCAGGTGTGGGAATTTGAAAATGGGAGAGGTATGGGCAAGTTTAGAACGACACACTACAACGGAAAGCGGCAGACAAGAGAGTCGCTGACGTTTCATTTTGACACTTCTTGACCAGTTATTTACGACTGACGACAACTCTCTCATTTCAAAAAGTGGAGACCAGCGACCATTTTAAAAACGGGGCGACACCGAAAAGCCATATGAGTAGGAGTATAAATATAAAATAAAATGAAACAAGCAGAATATAGAAAAACACAAAAAGGAGATGGTTATCAATTTCAAGTTACGCCAGCTCCAAAAGTACTAGGTGGGTGTTCAGGAATATTTTTTATTCTATTGCTCGCATTCCTAGGAGCCATGCTGGTTGGAGCAGTAGTAAATGAAACCTTAGCAATTTTGGTTTTCATCGGCATTGCAGTTTTAGCTTTTCTAAAATTAGATTTACGAAAAAAAAATCATCGCAGCCCCAGTACTTTTTTTGTAAGCCCCAATATTATTGAAGTTAATGGGCAGCGTATTGAAAAATCAAACATTCACAGGATTGTAATACGTAATGCCTATGATAAAAGCCCAAATATTCAATTGACTGGACAAACAGTTCCTACTGGTGTAGGAGTAGGATACGATATTAGAAAGGCGTTAGAACAAATCAGCTATTCCGTGGATATTGAGGCAGGCGGGAAAGCGACTCAACTTGCAGGAGGAATGGATGACGTAACTGCAAATGGGTTATTTACAGAAGTCAGTCAGATTTTAGGGTTTTAAGAAATAAACTTATTTAAATGTGATATCCCTGCCCATAACATTGCATTGGCAATATGGCGGGGTGACACAAGAACAATCGGCAGCATATCGCTATTTAGCTTCGGTATCGGCGAATAACACCAGACAACAGAATAAACAATGAACTTTTGTATCTTTAATCAGCAACGGTGCCGGGCAGACGTAACACAGAATACCGCCACATCGCCAATGCTTCAACGAAGGAGGATACCGCCTATCCTTAGCAGCTACCCCCTGCAACCTGTGACCTGAAACCTGAGATAAACAAACAATTCTTTTGATTACTTAAAATATCAATTATGAACAGACGCGAAGCCTTATCGAGAGTAGCGCTTATACTGGGAGGTACTGTAGCGGGAGCTAATGCTTTTTTGGAAGGATGTAAGCCAGGCGATAGAAAAGCGGGTACTGCCGGAACTTTCCGCGAGGGAGACATTGCTTATTTAGACGAAATAGCGGAAACCATCATACCCACTACCGACACCCCCGGCGCAAAGGCTGCCCGCGTAGGAACGTTCATGACAGTAATGGTAAACGACTGCTACGATGAAACAGACCAGCGGGTATTTTTTGAAGGGATGCAACAACTAAACAAAGCCAGCAGTAAGAAATTCGGCAAACCGTTTATGGATATTGACGCCGCAGAACGTAAAACCCTGCTTACCGAAATAGATGCGGAAGCAAAGGAATACATGACCAAGAAAAAACCGGAAGAATCGAAGCACTATTTCCAGATGATGAAAGAGCTTACGCTGCTGGGCTACTTTACATCAGAAATTGGCGCCACACAGGCACTACGTTATATAGCCGTGCCGGGGAAATATGAAGGCTGCGTGCCTTATCAAAAAGGTGACAGGGCCTGGGCAACATAGGAATAGTTTATAGTTGGGAGTTTGTAGTTGGGTAGCAGCAAAAACTTAGATTTCTCTTGAATATTAATGTTTTTTATCGGACAAGAGGAACTCCCATGATCCGCCGTCAGCGGATCATCCGTCCTTTGTGTAATTTGCACATGAAAAATTTCATGTACGTTTGAGCATGCAACATTTTAAAAACTATAGCGTTACACCTGCTATGCAAAAATGGTTTTATGCAATAACAATCATGCTTACCACCCTGGCAGCATGTACAGGAGATAAAAAAATACCCGATGTGTCCCGCATCCAAGTAAATCTTGAAGTACAGCACTTTGAACAGGACTTTTTTGCTATAGATACCAATAACGTTACCGCCGGCATAACGATGCTGCAACAAAAATATCCTGTTTTTTTACCTGATTTTATTCAGCATATACTGGGGCTTTCTCTTACTGATGAAGGAGCTGTATCGGATACGGCTATTAAAATGTTCCTTCGCGATTATAAACTGGTAAAGGATACTGCATCAAAAATATTCAGCGATTTTACCGGGATCGAAAACGAAGTAAAAAAAGGATTGCAGTTCGCTAAATATTATTTTCCTTCATATCATACACCTGAAAAGCTGATCACTTTTATCGGCCCGCTGGATGCTATTTTTCAAACCACGCTGGAAAAAACCGGCGATGTCATTACACAGGATGCGCTTGCTGTGGGGTTACAGCTACACCTGGGAAAAAACGCTTCTTTATACCAGAGCCAGGTGGCGCAATCGCTTTTTCCCCAATATGTATCCCGGAAATTTGAACCTGCTTATATAGTGGTCAATTGCATGAAGAATATCATTGATGATATTTTTCCTCCAAAAGCCACAGACAAAACCCTGCTGGATCTCGCCATAGACAAAGGAAAGAGATTGTATGTACTGGATAAGCTGCTCCCTTTTACGGCAGATACATTAAAGATCGGGTACACGGAAGCGCAATTGAAAGGCTGTTATACGAATGAAGGGCTGATCTGGAGTTTTCTGATCCAAAACAACCTGATCTATAACAGCGATCCGCTTCGAATACAATCTTATATTGAAGAAGGTCCGCTTACCCAGGAACTGGGCGAAGGATCACCGGGCTATATTGCCTTATTTACCGGAAGACAGATCATAAAAAAATACATGGAAAAATTCCCGGATACCACCATTGATGAGCTGTTACAACTCGATGCCAGGCAAATTTTGCAGGATGCCAAATACAAGCCGAAGTAGCCATGATATGCACCGAACCGGCATATACGCTTTCATCCGTATACAATTTCATAGCTGCTTAAAAGCCGTATCTTTTCTTTTACTGATAAAATAGTGAAAACTTATAGACTACAACACCTCTTTCCTTATCTGACGAAGTTCCGATAAAATGCAATCCTTTTTACAAATATAAACAGGTGTATTCGATTCGTTATAGAACCGGCCTACTTACGGAAAAACATATCACCCATGGCGATTTGTCCTGGCGTGTGCCCTTCATCAACCGATGATACCTTTCGCCGCCACGATGTTCTTCAGGGACAGTATCTGATCATACAATTATCTATTTATAGAAGCGAAAGAAGATCAGCAGCGTACGGGAAACAGACTTCGGCGGAGGCTAAAATAATTTGCACCCGTTTCACCTTTTAATAAAATCATTAATTTCGGAAAAATTATTTTTTAATGTCAGATTACGGTATACTGGACGAAAATGAGTTGCTTGATCGGTTACAACAAAGCGATCATGCCGCCTTTTCCGAAATATACCAACGCTTTTCCCTCTTCCTGTTAACATACGCCCATAAGATCACGCAGGATGAATCGGAAGCCCAGGACATCGTGCAAACTATCTTTACCAACCTTTGGGCCAACAGAGAACGGTTGTCTGTCAGGGGACCTCTTTTTAACTACCTGCTGCAAAGCGTCCGGTATGGATTTTATAAATCCCTGCGCAGCAGGCAAACATTCAGCAGGTACGAAGCCGATCTACAGAAATTCCTTTTAGAGGAACGCTCCACCACCGATGAATATATCCTGGAGAGGGAACTAATGGAACGGCTCGAAAAGCTGGCGGAAAATTTTCCCGAGCAGATGGGTAAGGTTTTTATTATGACCTATTTCCAGCACCTGAGCCCCGTTGAGATCGCCCAGAAACTGAGGATATCAAAGCGAACCGTACAAAACCTGCTCAGCCAGGCTTCCAAACGGGCACGGCTTGGTATAGGCCTTGTTATTGCGCTTGCGGTATTGCCTCCCAACCCTGCTGAAATACAATGTATTAGAAAAAGCATAGAAAATATTTCGCTTTTTTCGTGAAAAATATCTGTCTGAGGGTTCATATAACAGACGGGGCATTAAGTCCCTTACAGAATCATGGACAATGCAAGACAAATTATTGATAAGTACCTGGCAGGGGAGTGTACCGCAGAAGAACGTGCGAAGTTGCTTGCCCACTTCAACCAATACCTCGATCAGCAACCCGATACCCTATCTCCGGAAACGCTAACCCGGCTTCAGGAACTTACCTGGCGGTCTATTCGTGAACAGACCGAACAACCGGTCACTAACCCTATTAAGAACGGCAAACACCGATCCCTGAATAACCACAGGATGCTACCCTATGCGGCGGCTATTCTTCTTACAGCCATTGTTTCCCTCTGGTATCTTTATAGCCATCCGGGCTCCGATGATCCATCCGGGCTTACACAGGTTACCCATATTGTACCGGGCGGTAATCGCGCTACCCTCACTCTTACTAACGGTAGTAAGATCAATTTAAGTGAAGCGCATGAGGGTATTATCATCGCTGATGATCGCATTTCTTATAAAGATCATGCACAGGATATCGTACAATTAGATAAATCAGCAATCTATGATCTTGTGCTGAGTACGCCGAAAGGCGGCACCTACCAGGTGACCCTGCCCGATGGCACTAAGGTCTGGCTCAATGCAGCATCTACTTTAAAATACCCATCAAAATTTGAGGGAGCCGAACGGGTAGTAACGTTTTCGGGAGAAGGCTACTTTGAAGTAGCAAGGGACATTCATAAGCCTTTCAGGGTGATCAGCGAAGACCAGCAGGTAGTAGTGTTAGGTACCGAATTCAATATATGTGCTTATCCCGATGAAGATACAAAGAAGACCACGCTGGTAGAAGGAAAGGTTAAGGTTCTATATACAAACAGCGCAGATGATGCTCATGCGGTTGAACTCGCTCCCTCCGAACAGTCCCTGCTCAAAAACGAACAGCTCACCAAACAATGGGTTGATGTAACCGGCGAAATATCCTGGCGTGAGGGTGTTTTTGCTTTCCGGAAGGAAAGCCTGGAAAGCATCATGCGCAAGATCAGCAGGTGGTACAATGTGGATGTGGATTTGCAGGGTGACGTAGCTCAACGGACATTCACCGGTACGGTATCAAAATATGAAAATATCAGCGGCATATTGGAAACGCTTGAGCTCACCAATGTACTGCATTTTGAGATCAAAGGAAACCGGCTGATTGTCAGAACTAAATAAACATTCTCCTGTTTCATAAATTAAAAGTGAATTTTTATGTATAAAAAGAAGCGTTCAGGCTAAGCACCTGCATATAGTAAACTAAAGAATAAAAACCTGAACCATTGTATTCGCAAAAGAATCAAAACTAATATACCAAAGCAATCAGATGTACAAAATATTTACCGGCAAAGTCTTACGCCAGCCATTGTATAGCATACCCAAAAACCAGCTACTGATGAATCTAACTGTAACATTATTCTCGGTGATTGTATTACAAATGTCAGCCATTGGTTCAATAGCACAGCATATTACGCTCAAAGAAACCAATGCCCCACTCACAAGCGTATTAAATAAAATTTCCAAACAGAGCGGTTATTTTTTTCTGTACGATGACGCCACCATGCACCTGGCTGTTCCCGTTGAGATTGAAATACAGAATGCCAGCCTGGACAAAGCTCTGAGTATCTTATTTGCTACCCAGCCGTTTGATTATACCATCAAAGGCAAGACCATTGTGATCAAACTGCGGGACAATAATCCTCTTTCCCAACACAGGGATACGGTAATGCCCCCGCAGTCATTCCGGATCACAGGGCAGGTATCCGATGCACAGGGAAAGCCTGTTGACGGCGTAACGGTTTCAGTTAAGGGAACCACGCTGGCTACCCGAACTGATGCACAGGGTTACTACAGCATATCGGTGCCGGACGGGAACACCACCCTTGTATTTACAAGTGTGGGTTATGTTAAACAGGAATTAGTGGTGAAACAATCAGGTACGCTCAACGTGACATTGAAAATTGCCGTCTCCGACCTCGATGAAGTGGTGGTGGTGGGTTATGGTGAAGTCAGAAAAGGAGACCTGACGGGAGCAGTTTCTTCGGTAAAAGCCACTGTTTTTGAACAATCGAGGCAAAGCTCCTTTATTAATAATATCCAGGGGCGGGTAGCCGGATTGCAGATTGCCTCGGGCACCGGGGAGCCGGGGTCGGGCTCGAAGATTTTGATCAGGGGTGCCAATTCCTTAGTAGGCAACAGCCGTCCGCTGGTAGTCATTGACGGTATACCGGTTAATGAAAGCGAAGCGCCCATTGCCAATGCACAATTTGGCGCCAACGCCCAACGCGATCCGCTCAGTTCCATCAACCCGGCCGATATTATATCTGTTGACGTGTTGAAAGACGCATCCTCAACCGCCATCTATGGGGCCAGGGGCGCCAATGGCGTAATTCTGGTAACCACCCGGAAAGGAAAAACCGGGGCGGCTATGGTAACTTATGACGGCCGCTATGCCATTTCACAAACCGCAAAACGAATGAAAATGCTGGGCGGTGACGACTGGATCAACTACCGGAAGGACTGGGTATTGCTGCCGGACAGGCAGAATATCGTCTATGGCTATTTCCAGGACTGGCTGTTCTTCGAGAACCCGTCTGAACTGGAGCCTTCCCGAAAGATCCCGCGTGATGTATATGCGCTACCTGAATTCAACTGGCAGGATGAAATGTATCGCAGCATTGCTAACTCCACAGCACACAACATATCTATCAGCGGAGGTACTGCCACCACAAAATTCTATGGCAGTGTGGGCTATAATAAAGAAGACGGGCTTTTTATCAACAACGGCTATTCGCGGTTTAACGGCAGGCTGCGGCTTGATCACAACAAAGACCGTCTCGGGCTTTCTTTTGGACTAAATGGTACTTTTTCCAGGTACGATGGTGCAGTACAGTCCGGCGATGGCTATGCCAACATTGGTGTGATTCAGACGGCTATCGTATCCCGGCCTTTTGTTTTTGAGAATCCGCTGGCGGTAAGCACACAGGGCGGATGGAAGATCCCCACAGATAACCTGAACTATTTAGACCGCAATATCAGTACACCAAACCTGTCGTCCAACCTTGTTATCAATTATCGCCTGTTAGACGGGTTGTATATCGGGAATACGCTGAGCGGAACAATGGTTACTTCTAAAGTAAATGAATATTACAGCAAAAAAACACCATGGGGTTATTACCTGAACGGCAGGGGGGCGATCACCGGCAGCGACTGGTATGGATGGACCAACTTCAGCACACTTAGCTATGAGCGGGCTTTCGCCAACCGGTCACGCCTCAATGCGCTGGGTGTATTTGAAGTCAGCGGCAGCAGGTATGAGCACCACTATATTATAAAAAGCAGCTTTGCCGATGAATCTACCGGTATACACGATATCAGTAAAGGCGAAGAGCTGCAGGCTGCAGGTTCCGGGGCAGGTATTGCAAACCGGCTGTCGTACCTGGGCCGGCTCAATTATGATATTAAAGACCGGTATCTCTTTACCACCAGCCTGAGATTAGACGGCTCCGACCGTTTCGGGCAGAACAAGCGCTATGGCCTTTTCCCATCGGCTGCCTTCGCGTGGCGGCTTTCCAAAGAATCTTTCCTGGACCGTTCCTGGCTGAATGATCTTAAACTGAGGGTCAGCTACGGCGCCACCGGGAACTCTAATATTCCCGAGTTCCGGTACATGGCCACCATGGGCAACGTTTTTTATGACGACCGACTCGGCATGGTGCCTACTTCATTGCCTAACCCCGACCTGAAATGGGAAACCACTATTCAGTACAATGCCGGCATTGATGCCGCAGTTTTTGACAACCGGTTAAAACTCACTTTAGATTTTTACACCAAAAAGACCAACGACATGCTTTTCCAGGCCATTGTTCCGGCACAAAGCGGATTCAAAACCCAATGGCAGAACCTTGGCAGGGTGAATAACCGGGGTGTTGAAATGGCACTCTCGACCTCCAATATCCGCAGGAGAAATTTCTCCTGGGAAACAACGCTTACTTTTAGTTTAAATCGTAATAAGGTTGTTGAGATCGGAGACGGATTGTCTATCGCGCCGGTAGGCGCAGGTTATTCAACAACCTCTTATATCAAGCAAAATGTGGTGGGACGTATTATGGTCGGGCAACCCATTGGCGTGATGTACGGCTATATGATGGAAGGCATTTACCAGCTGGATGATTTTTCCGGATGGAAGGACAGATCGGGGGCCTTGCCTGATAATGACCCGAACATTCTCTGGCAAAACCGCAACTGGGTATTGAAAAAAGGGATACCCGATGCGGGCAACCTCGGCAGGCTGAGACCCGGAACATTTAAGTTTAAAAACACGGATGGGTCGGAAGACGGTCTGATCACAGAGGACGATAAAACCGTAATAGGAAACGGACAGCCCTTATTTTACGGAGGGCTCGGCAACAACTTCCAAAAAGGACCTTTTGAATTATCCATCTTCATCAACTACAGCGTAGGTGCCAAAATCTTCAATTCTACCCGCTTCGAACTGGAAGGTGCCATGCCGGGCGAATATTTCAACATTACAGAGGACTTTTGGGATAACAGGTGGACACCGGAAAACCCTACCAATGCCTACCCTGCCTACAGCGATGAAAACTACTATAATGCGCTGGCATCTTTGCCCAATTCCTACTATGTGGAAGATGCCTCTTTCATACGATTACAAACGGTATCCCTGTCATATACATTACCATCAAGGCTGCTGGATAAAGCAGGGATAAGCAGTGCAAAATTGTATTACTCCGGTAATAACCTGTACACATTCACCAATTACTCGGGGTTGTCTCCGGAGATAGACTCCGGCAATCCCCTGCTTCAAAATTTTGATACCATCGGATATCCCCGTGCCAAAACCCATGCTGTAGGGGTAGTTGTAACATTTTAAATCCTGATATGAACAGTATGAAAAAAGTATATCATTATGTGCTGATTTGCCTGGCAGGATCCGTTCTTTCCTGTTCTGATTATCTGAACACCAAGCCGGTTTCGTTTACTACTATTGATAATTTTTACAAGACCCCGGACGACATACAAATCGCCTTAAGGGGATGTTACGGCAGGTTGATAAACAGCTATTCGGTCAATTCCCGCGCAGGTTTATTTTTTGTAGGCGATATCGGCACCGATGAACTGATCGGCAACCCGTATTCAACTCCCGATGCGAGCAGCAATATGGACCAATTCATCTTTGGACGGGTTGTTAAAACCAACCGGATGACACATGATCTCTGGGAAAATATGTACCGGAGCATTTATACCATCAACCTGCTGCTTTCCAAACTGGATAACGTGAACATGAGCCACAACCAGCGCATGCAGGTAGAGGGAGAGGCTATGTTTTTGCGTGGATGGCATTACATGTACCTGGGAATGATCTATGGAGGAGTGCCGGTATATACTTCCGTACCTCATGAAATGGACCGGGCACGTAACACACTCCGGGAAGTAATGGAGCAATCCATCGCTGACCTGCAGTTTGCCTATGATAATCTCGGCGATGCAAAGGTGCCCGGCGCAGCCAACAAGTGGACGGCCGGAGGCTACCTGGCAAAGCTGTATTGTTACCTGGCCTCCAGCAAAAAATTTGATGCAGGCAAGCAACTGGGATTTGCTCTCAATTCTTTTGACTGGGTGGATGCCGATACATATTACACCTATGCCAAACAAATATTAAATGATATAATTACTGTAAGCGGGTACTCCCTGGCTGCCGATTACCGGACATTGTTCTGCGAGGGCTCCACCGCCCGGCAGGACAAAGAGAACCTTTTGGCCGTTTTGCCGTCCAAAGAAAATAAAAGCGGATTCGCCCCCACCTATTATCTCTACCCGGTGGGCTTTTACGGACATGGCTGGGGCACCTGCCGCCCTACCCAGGAAGTATATGATCGCTATGATACCACGTATGATGCACGCGTACATTGGGTTGTGGGAGGACTCGGCACCGATGCCGCTACAGAAACGATTGACGGCATGAGATACTACAAACCCCTGCCGCTGGCAATATCTAATGGTGTTGCCTACGATGGCGACTATAATGTGACCAAGATGCGTTTGCTCAATTCTTCAAATATTGATTTTTATTATGGACATTACCCACTGCTTCGCCTGGCAGATATCTACCTGTTGCTTGCAGAAGCCACGGCTCACCTCGAAGGCGACGAAGCAGGACGTGAGGTACTGAAAGCAGTACGCAGCCGTGCGCTCATTACCTCCCGCTCCACCGATGTGGATGTTTTACAAACGGCTTACCGCAGGTCAGATTTTATCCAGGAATTACTGGATGAGCGTTCCCGTGAGCTTTGCTTCGAGCAGCAACGGAAGTTCGACCTGGTTCGTTTTGGCAGATACGTTTCTACCATCCACGAACTGTCAACCACCCGTGGGGTATGGAATTCCTTAGTTGCACGTATCCTGATTGATAACATCACCGAATCTGATATCTGGCTACCCGTTCCCGAAGAAGATGAGATCAGTAATCCGAACCTGTTGCCTAATAACCCCGGGTATTGACATCATTTTATAAACGCGTAACACATAATGGAAAGCAAACTACATTATATCACTTTTTTCATACTTATAGTCCCTCTTGCATTGTCTTGTAATAAGCATAAAGGATCTGCATCAAACAACGACAATACCGACACCGTTAAAGTAGGAGCCTGGTATTTTGGCGGATGGAGCTTCCCGCCGGACGGCAATGGACACACTTTCCATATCAGTCCAACGCTCACTACCGCCTATACAGACCGGGAACCTGTTTGGGGCTGGCGCGAAGACGCTCCGGGAGTAATGGAGCAGCAGATCAAATATGCAGCAGACGCCGGGTTAAACTTTTGGGGCTTTTGCTGGTACGATAATACGCTCCGGCCGGAGAACAAGGAGCTTATGGATAATCTCAACAATGCGCTGGAGCTGTTCCTGAAAGCAAACAACAGTCATTTGTTAAACTTCTTCCTCCTGTCCTGCCACCCCGTTTCCCCCGTCAGTTGGGAAGGTGTTTGCGACCGGATCATTGCTTATTTCAAAGCGCCCAACTATTTGCTTGTAGAAGGAAAACCTGTTATCGCCTTCTTTAATACCGATGAGCTTATTAACGGAATGGGTGGTGTTCAGAAAACCCGGGCGGCACTTCAGCTTTTTCGGAACAAAGCAAAACTTGCCGGGTACGATGAAGTGCTGATTGGCGCCCGTACCTTTCCAAAACCACAAAACCCCACCTATCAGAATACTTACCTTGAGTGTGGATTTGACTTCCTGACCACTTACAACAATGCAGATGACGGACGTAAGCAGGCCGGGAGTAATGCCTTTGAATCCCTGCTGGAAGGCGATCGTAAGTCGTGGAACGGTATTGCAGATCATACTCCCCTTCCCTTTCTGCCCGTAGTGGGTGCCGGATACGATATGCGCCCCTGGGCACAGGATCATCCCACAATACCTGCTTCCGATTTCTGGTATTCGGGCGTAACTCCCGAAAAAATAGCCGGACACCTGTCGGAGGGTATCCGGTGGGTGAAGGATCACCGTTCCAAAGCGCTGGGCAGCTTGCTTGTAATGTATGCGTGGAACGAAAACGGGGAAGGGGCATGGCTCACCCCCACTAAAATAGAAGGAAATGCACGGTTAGCTCAGATCAAACAGGTCATACAACATGAAGCACAAACAAACAAATAAGCAAAGCAATGATTCCATTGTTTAACCATCTTTTCTATACCGGTTTGACTGCTGTACTGCTCAGTACCTGTCACCACAGCAAGGTCAAAATTACACAACCTGCAAAACGTGTCGTGATCCTCGGTAACAGCATTGTTACTCATCCGCCCGATCATAGTATCGGCTGGAACGGAGACTGGGGCATGGCTGCATCGGCAAGAGACAGCGACTTCGTACACCGGCTGGAACACCGCATACATACGATCAACCCGGAAACAACACTTGAATATGGAAGCATCTCTCCTTTTGAGCGGGAATACTGGCACTATGACCTTACCCGGATGGCGAACTACCGAAACGCTGATGTATTGATCATCAAAATATCTGAAAACATAAGTACGGATTCTTTGGCCGAACGGCAGTTCTCTCTTCATTATGAAAACCTGGTGCGGTATTTAGCAGGAAATGGCAGTACGGCTGTTATTATCTGCGAGGGATTCTGGCCCAGCCCGGTCAATGATATCATACATCGTTTTGCACTCAGCAAGGGATATGACTTTGTACCGTTGCAGGATCTGTATACCAGCGACCCTGCCAATTCTGCCAAAGGCTTATTTGCCCATGCAGGCGTAGCCAGCCATCCATCTGACCTGGGTATGAAGCGGATCGCCGACCGGATATGGGAAAAGCTGGAAATTAAAATACACAAATAATAATATTGGTTTAACCGGTAAAAAAAGAAAAAATGAATCATATACTAAGATGGAGCGTCCTGCCGCTGATTTTGATCACCCTGTTTTCATCATGTGAAAGAATGGATACCGGAACAACGCACACGGTAACATTTATTTCAAATGGCGGCACCAATATTGCACCGGCTCGTGTGATACACGGCACCCCCTTACCTAAAGACCGCATTTTCCCGGATCCGATCGTAAGCGATGGAGGCAGCTTTGTGGGATGGTATAGCGACAGCGACCTGCTTATCCCTTATGATTTCAGCCAGCCGGTCGTAACAGATATACAGTTATACGCCAAATGGTTTTATAAAACCTTTACCATTACCTTCGTAATGAACGGAGCACCTGCCATTTCACCTAAGGAAGTGCGCGAAGGTCATTTGCCTGAACTCGAAACGCCTTCTTACGATGATCACCTATTTGTGAACTGGTACCTTGATGAAGCATTTACCGAGCTATTCAACCAAAACGACCCAATAACAAAAGATATAACGGTTTATGCACGCTGGACACAGGCATCCCCGGCGGAATGGTTTGTAGTTGACAATGGCGTACTCGTTCAATGTACTCCCCCCGATAATACTGAGGTGGTGATCATCCCCGAGGGCGTTACTACAATACCCGACTGGTTTGTGCTGGCCAACGGGCTCAATGAACCCGGAAAGCCCGGCTTTCCAACCGGAAAAAATATCAAGGAGTTTATTCTGCCTCAATCGCTGGAAACTATAGGCAGAGGTGCGTTTAAGTATGCCGCCATTACACAGATACAGATCCCCGCCGGTGTACGTCAGCTTGAACCGGTAACATTTGACGGGTGCGATCAGTTAGTAAGCTTTACTTTTGCGGAGGGCAGCCAATTGGAGCGCCTGGCCGGCAATGATGGTAACGAAGCGGTGATCACTGCTTCACAGTTAAAGGAAATTTCTTTTCCTCCCTCATTACAATATGTTGGCAAATACACTTTAGCGGGTTGCCAGGCGCTATTAACGGTTACCTTCGAGCGATCGGAATCACCGGTTATTTTCGATAGCTACCTGCCAGGCGGAGGTGTTTGGTTGTTTGGCGGATATTTCCCCAATAAGATCCGTGTACCAGAGGTGGTCCGTAACGCTTTTATTAGCGAGATGCGGAAGGTAATGCAGGATTATGAGTTTAACAATATGAGCAGTATAGTAGAAGGTTATTAATAATGAGACATATTTTTTTGAGCTTTAAGGTGCTTTTGACATTGTTTATAAGTGTTTCGGCAATACATCTGCCGGGGCAAACCAGCGCGGATTCTTTGATCCGGCACCATGAATTTACCTACCGGATGCAGCTGGCTTACGAACGTATGACCGGATCCCGCTATCAGCCGGTCTTTAGCCGGGATTTTATATTAGCTGATATTCACCTTGACCCTGCCAACCCACGCCGGTTTTATAACTTCAGCGGCGACCTGTCGGGCCGCTTCTTTGAAGTAATGGCCGGCGCTGCAGACAAACGCACCGACTATCACCAACTCATGCGTGAAGCATTAAAGTACCAGCGCGCCGATGGACGTTTTGGAGATGCGGGGCTGCAGTTTACCGCTGCTGATATTGATGGCGAACACATGGCATTGCTGTGGGGTAATGGGCGCTTTTTGGTTGGGCTGATGGAGTACTACCGCCATTTCAAAGACCGTGATGTGCTTAACACGGCAATAAAGCTGGGTAATTTTTTCAAGCATACCTACGATGCCTGTTCAACACCCGAAGTAGTGGCTAAGCTGGAGGGCTTCGGTGCAAAGGGTATTATTTGTTTCACTCAGTATATTGAAGGTTTGGTGATGTTATCCGAAGCCACAGGCGACGCTTCCTATGCCAATGCAGCCGCAAAAACCTATCATCTCATCGGCAAACGCGGCATCCAGCACAGTCATGGATACCTCACTACCTTGCGGGGTGTTCACATGCTGTACGACTATACAGGAAACAAAACCTACCTGGATTTCGTCCGGGACGCTGTAGATGATCTCCTGGCTTCCAACGACATGACGCTTTATAGCAGCATAAAGGAGTTTTTCGGCAATATCCATGACCGTGACGAAGGCTGCTCAACCGCCGACCTGCTGCGTTTATGCCTGGCGCTTCATCGCTCTACCGGTAATGCCAAATACCTGCAGGTAGCAGAATCAACGCTATACAACGCCATGTATTTCAACCAGTATAATAGTGGTGATTTCGGGCATCACAACCTTCACGGCCGCGGATCTGGTCCCGGTACCATTATGGCAGCCTGGTGGTGCTGCACAATGCATGGTCTTCGCGCCCTGCAGGACATTAAAGACAATTATGCCCTGCGAAAAAGCGCCAATGGCTACCAGTGGGATCTGTATATAGAATCGGACTACCAGGCCGATGGCTTTTCAGGGTCATGCCGCCGCGTGTCTTTTGATGGGAAGGATCTTATTTACGAACTCAGCATCCATTCTATCAAGAAAGGGCAAACCTTCAGGCTGCGTGTACCTGAATGGAGCGAACGACTGGAGGTAACCTATCGCGGAACGACATCATCAGCCCTTCCCGGACAGAACAACCTGGACATTCCTAACCTCCGCAATGGAGACAAACTGCAGATCAGGTTGTCAGCCAAAGTACGGATCCGCACAGCAGATGGCACATTTGTGGCTGCCAACGGTACCGGGGATCAACAGGTCAACGGATCCTTGTTCATAGGACCCTTCCTGATGGGGATTGAGCAGCAGGTTGATCCGGAATTTTGCGCCGAGCCCAATGAAAATCTTGTATTTATCAATACCCTTCGCTTTCGTGGCGATCAAACCTGTACAGCCGATATCACCTATTCCCATAATGGATTCCCTTCGCTGCTGAAAACTACTTTGACACCGGTGGGCCAGGCTACCTTCATCGGACATTCCTACCAGTTGGCCAGAATGGATTTTGCAGGGGAAAATGCAGGCTCTATCACAGAAGAACAACTCAAATCTATTCTTAATCCGTCACGCAACAACAAATAAAAAATAAAGCGGAACAATGGTACATCCTTCCAGGGTATTACCTGTTATTTTTCAGTGCTGTATCAAAATCAGAAGCATACTTTCCCCCTGCTGCTGCGGCAATGCATGCGCCAAAAGCGGCATCTTCATCATGCGCTGATTTAACCACCTCGAAATTAAAAGTTTCTTCCAGCAACCTGCAAAGGAGATCATTCTTTTTTATAGCGTTCCCTGAACCAACTAATATATCCTTATCCTTCTTCAGTTCGTAAGGGATCACGCTATAAAAATCATATATTTCATTGCAAATGCCTCTCATAAACCCGAGTATCAAATTTGTCGCAGTAAAGTTGGTTGTGGAAATATTTGAAATACTTCCTCTGCCCAGGGGATTGGAACGGCTGCCATTGAACAAGGTTGTAACCGTAAGTGCATCCGGATCATCTTTTTTATAATCAATAGCATTGATCACTTCATAAAAATCGGCAACTTCGCTTACATGCCTGCTGCTTAAGCTGATGACCGTATCAAAAAATGATCGTAAAACAGCAAGCGAATGTCCCCCGGACAATACGGCTCCTACAAGCATATAACCTCCTCCCGGAAAGGGTCTTGTATCTAATGCATTTACCTGAAAAAAATCTCTTGAGTATACGGATAACTGGCTGCTGGTTCCAATGGTTACATGCATTGATCTTTCCTTATCCCTCACAGAACCGATAAAGCCTGCCTGGTTATCGCCAATAGCAGAATATACAGGGACATCCGGGTTATAATAACCTGCTAATACAGCAGACTCGCCAACCTCAGGTAATATAGAAGCATCAATACCAACGGCGTTTAAGGATGCAATATCAAACTTGCTTTCTCTCACATTAAAAAATCCAAGACCGGCTGCATTGGTATGATCAGTTAAAGGCGCTTTTCTCCCGGTTAATTTCATTACCACGTAATCCATGATGGTACAAAGCTTTACAGCGTCTTTGGGTAATATTGAATTTTTAATATTATAAAAATGCGTCACCAATCCATAGCCTGTTGAAAGATTATACCCGGAATGATCAGTTAAAAATCCGGCATACGAAATATCACTATTTAAAATCAGGTTACCCCTGTTATCCTGCCAGGTATATAACGGGCTTACTGCTTCCCCCTCATTATCTACATACACAATCCCATGCATTTGTCCTGTTATCCCTATTCCCTTAATATCCTGGTACTTTGATTCAAATTTTTTAATGATCTGTATAACACAGGTAACGATCCATTGAGGATCCTGGATCTTTTCCCAGGACCTGGCGACATCAATCCCTGATTCATTTTCTATATGTATAGATTCTGTTTCTCGATTTAAAAAATCGTATATAACACCACAAATAGAAGTGGTACCAATATCAATTCCAATAAAATGCATAACACTCTTTTATCATTCTTTGGGTTTTACGCCCAGCTTTTCCTCCAATTGCTCCAATGGAACGCCTTTGGTCTCTACAAAGAAAAACCAGACAACAAAAAATTGCACCACCATCATCACGGCGCCTATGATAAACGGTATGGATAAGCCAATCTTAGGAATGGCTACAATTACCGGGTATACCTGGGCTGCAACGGCTGCTAATGCCCAATGCGTGAAACTACCTAAAGACAGTCCTTTGCTTCTGACTTTGTTAGGGAAAACTTCGCTGATATAAACCCATATCACAGCGCCCTGGGAATATGAAAAAAACAAAATAAAAGTGGCTATCCCCCAGGGAAATAGTTCGGTTAAATTCCTGGTCCATGCTATATAAGCGCACAACGCCAGGGGAATTGCAGCTCCCCAGGATCCAATTAACAGCAGTTTTTTTCTTCCTATCCTGTCAATGGTCAATAAAGCAACGCTCACTGCTATTACATTGGCGACGCCAATAATTACAGGCTGGAACTTACCGCCGAATTTAGCGCCTATCTCGTTCAGGGTATCGTTTAAATAATACAGGAAACCATTAACAAATGAAAATTGGTTAAAGGCGGCTACGGCAACTCCCAGAAAGATAGGATACAGGTATTTTTTTTGAAACAGTTTTTCTTTAAACTGTCCCACATTGGATTTTAATGATGCTGTTATTTCCTCCATCTCCCTGTCTATTTGCACTTCGCCAATCTGCTTCAGCACTTTCCGGGCTTCATCGTATTTGTTAACCAATACCAGCCATCGGGGGCTTCTTGGGATAGTATACAACATGGCAGTAAAGATTACCGCAGGTACAGCACCCATGCCTAACATTACTCTCCATTGAACATGAAGCGCATCAAGATGTAATACCTCAATCATCGCATTGGATAAATAGGCAAGAAGGATGCCGAGGCATACATTAAACTGGAATAAAATAACCAATCGCCCCCTGAGCTTAGCCGGGGATATCTCTGCTATGTACATGGGGCCGAGCACAGAAGAACCGCCGATAGCCAACCCGCCGATAAATCTAAAAAAACAGAGTGACCAGTAGTCCCAGGCCACGGCACAGCCTAAGGCAGATACAATAAATAAAAATCCCAGTACTTTCAGGCTCTGCCGTCTTCCCCATATATCGCCGGGTTTCGAGGACACTAACGTACCGATGATCGTTCCTATAAGCGCAGAGGATACTACAAACCCCATTGACCAGTCGGAAAGCTGAAAAAGGGTTTCTATAGATGAAGTTGTTCCAGCTATTACAGCGGTGTCAAAACCGAATAATAATCCTCCCAGCGAAGCAACAATGGCGGCACGAATAAGCGTTGTTGTAACAACGTAATCTTTATTTGCAGAATGGGCAACATTTTTCATGTAAAGCAATTAAAAGTTTATGGAAATATCAGGGATATAAAGAGATTAATGATACGATCATTCTTCTACTTTCATGATTTTGATATTGCGTATACCCGTTTCCTGCAGGTTAAATGATATATTTTCGATTACAAGGTCATTCCGAAACGAGATCATCGTATTTTGGCCTGCTATCTCTGAATCTAAAATGGAGCCTCCCAGTTTGGGGGTGCTCTTTACCAGTATTCTTACAGAAAATGGTTTGTCTGTTCCTGTTAAATTCTCAACAGCATAATTCCCCACACGTTGCGGTAACGCTCCTTGTCTTAGCGATTTCATTGGCGCGGCGAAAACATCTTTTGTTGCGAAACTGTACTGTGCGGTTAGTTCTTTTGTATTGATCTGAAATTCACATGCATTTCCGTACCCGTCTTTATCTGAGGATAAGAAGGAAACGGCCAGCTTGCCGGATTTCTTTTTTGCAGGATAAACATCGAAGCTGAGGATAAAAGACTTGTTTTTTATGGGAAAAAAAACAGCTTTATCGGTGCGCTTGGCCAGCACTACAGTATCCCTGGTATCGGGTACCAGCTCTTTCATCCATTTGGTGTGGATCCTCCCGTCAGGATATTGGATCAGCTCATGCACTACAAAAGGACCTCCCCAGCCATTATGAATTGGAAACCAACCCGCCATTAAAAAACGCCCGTCATGAATTTTTGTAATGGCAGGTACGTTAATCCCATTGTAAAAATCACGTCCTTCCTTAACCATATCAACCCATCCTTCATTACCCATTTTTATCGACTTGCTCCATAAACCTACAAATCCGCCAATAATGTAGTCGAATTTACCCCAGCGGAAATAAAATGTGCAGTCGCCACCAGGCGGAAAATCAGGGTTGATACAATACCAGGTGCTGTCCATGCTTTCCGATATCCACATTCCTTTAGCCCTAAGATTGGCGATCATTTTCAATTTCCCTTCGGGATCTATGTAAACACTTGGGTTCTCGCTGTAGTGGAACAGCATTTTTGATTTTTTAAAACTATCTCCTTCATTCTCGCTCACTGAATAAGTTGATCCCGATGGATATCCTTTGGAGAAATCAAATGGGAAGGGCTTAATCTTGCCATGCTTTTCATAATACTCTTTTAGTATTGGGCTTGTTGTCATTTCAATCGGATAAATACGGGAGGTGTGCAGCCCATAAGAAATACATAGTTTGTTGTTAAATACGAAAGGGGTTCCCGTACCAAAGGTTTCCCATTGACCATCAATTGGTACTGCGGCTTCATGTTCTGTCCACGTCTTAAAGTCTGTAGTGGAAAAATGTTCAAAATAATGACCGCCCACCCCCAATTTACTGGCATGATGTCTTCTGTCAAAGAGATAAAAGACGTGGTAACGCCCATTATGATACAGTGTAGCTACATCTCCAACCCACGCATTATGTCCTTGTGGGGTCCAGTATTGAACATCAGGAGTGAGGTCATTTTTCTTTGACCTATCTCTTTCAGGCACAACTGCAGGAAAAAATATGCTTGCCTGATCTATATAAGCGGGATCAATTTGCCATGCATTTTTTTCTCCAAATTGTGGATATCCAATCGCAAAATCATTATCCATAATCTGGCCATCTATATATATGGTACATTGTACACCGGTAAAATTTAAAATCAACTCATGCTGACCCCATGGATTTTTTAATGCTGCAATGGGAAATCCGATTGTCAGTTCACGTTTAAAAACTTTTTCAACGGGCGCAGTCAATATAATACTTGCTTCCAAAACAGGAACAGAACCGTCACTCATGGTAAAAGCCGGATAATTTTGCCTGTCACGGTTAGAAGGATCTGCCTGTTTTAGATTTACAGATACAATGCCGGGTATTTCCAGCAGGGTTTGCTCCCGATTGAATTCCCGGAGGTTCACCAATAGTTTTATTGTGAAGCCCTCTTCTCTATTTTTTCCTGGGAAAAAACTGCCTTTCGATTCCTTATTAAGAACGCCATGAGGAGAAGATTCTGTTTTAAATACAAAATAGGGACTTAACAGATGCATTTTGCCGGAGGTGTTTGCAGAGCCGGGGTTTTGCGGCTGTGTATATCCAAGATGAAAAAGGAAGAAGCTGGCAAATACAAGCGAAATTATTTTCTTCATATTCGTCGGGATAAATTATACATTAAGTTTAAAATGCAGCCTGGCTTTAAGCTTTGTAAGAAGTAGGAAAATAAACATAATGGCTATCCTTCTTTTCAAAATGTAAACACAAGCATATCGTTAGGTTTTTATTTGTAAATAATAAGATAAATATATGTACATCAAATGTACTAAAATAATATTCATATCCAGCATACAAAGTAAATATTATTTTATATTATTAATCTCTTTTTGAAGAAAAATTAATTTAAAGAATTACAGCATAAAGCTCAGGATATAGTTAATTATTATGTTCATTAGTGTGCATTTCAAATTGTCGCCGATTGGTGGGGACACCAGCCGGGGCGGGCTGGCGTGGGCGGTGTGAAACCCCCCCCCAGAAATACCATTGCGACAATTTGAAATACACCCTACTCATTATTACATAAATAAATAAAATTATTTTTACCATATATTCACATAGCTCCTCATTCCGGAGATTTATAAAGAATCAAAATATAAAAGTTTACATTTAGTTACCATTTATAATTAAACAGAACTAATTAATTATCTTTGCCCTTTCTGGAAAAACAACAAATCCCGATCATGCATAGGAATAAATTTATATACCAATAAAAACTAAATCCAATTGCGCAAACAACAGTTCAGTATTTTTGAATCCTTAAAAGAAGATATTATCAGGGGGGTCTACAAAAATGGAACATTGTTACCTTCGGAAAATACGCTTGCAAAACAATATTCCGTATCACGTCCCACCATTGCCAAAGTATATAACCGGTTACAGAGCAACGGGTATATTAAAAAAACCAAGAGGATACGGATCCCAGGTCATTCATAACAATGCACAGGAAACTAACTTCACCATTGGTCTGTTGTGCCTGGCTCCGGAGAGTCGGAGATATTTAACCATCAATGACTAAGCTATTAAACCTGTCACAAAAAAACGGGTTGAATTTTTTGTGGGGAAGCGCTGTGGCAAGCAATGCAGAAATGAGGAGATCGCAGACAGAGCATTATTGTAACGAGTATATATCACAAAAGGTTGATGCTATTCTGTTTTCTCCCGCTCGAGCGCCTGCCGGATGCAAATGAAATCAACCTTAGCATATTCAATAAAATCATCAGTGCGACATCCCCCTTATTTTAATTGATCGCGGCTTAACAATTCAACCGGAAGCAGAGGGTATGATATCACGGATTTAGATAATTTTTTGCAGGAGCCACAATGGCACAACACCTCATAAAAAAAGGTTGCGAAACGATCCATTTTTTCTCTCGGTAAATTCAGTAATTCTGTGGTGCCTCCGTTATCCGGTATCCGGGATGCTGTGTGCAAAAAATCACCTGCCATTTACGTGAAAATATCCCTGGAGATCCGCTGATATTGACATAAAAACAATGAAGATGGTGTCGGCAAAACCGGTATTATATGTGCAAACGATTCCACTGCTGCCGTTTTGCTCTCTTCACTGGAAAAGATTAATGTAAAGATCACTTCGGACTGCTTAATCTGTGGCTATGATATATGAAATATGCTCAATACCTTAAATATCCGCTTACCAGTTACCTGCAACCTTGTGAAGAAATGGCAAGTATCAGTATTGAATTAGCGGTAAGGCGTATAAAAAATAATCATCACATCCCAATGATGGTAAATCTTAATGGAAAAATAATCGAACGGAAATCCACCATATTCAATCTATAGGCATTTCTCAGAAGATGCAATTATCAGAAAAAATACAATCATATTTCTATCCTTCAGCTTCGTATCATCTATGTTCTATAAGGACCTCTGCTTTAGTTATTTTCTCAAGGAGAAGAAAGAATTGGAAAAAGTAATCGAGGAAAATTAAAAATATTTACAGTGCCTGCACCCAAAAAACCGGCGGATGCCAACAAACTTTTGCGCAGGTTAAAATCCCCGTTGCCTCAATAAAGCATACACTTCAATATCTGTTATTCTCACGATTCTACAGTTGATAAACCCAAGGGTACAGGTTGGCGAAGTGCGGATAATAGAAGCATTCCGTCAGCCAACAGGTGAAAATATACCAATTCTCAATTTTTTGATACAAAACATTTTGTTTCCCAATTGGGAAACTTGTATTTTTGATAAAATTTGTGAATGACAATGAACTCTTTAAAAAGCTTAATGACTTCATTTGGGAATTTAGGACTTTGTACAATGGTAAGGCGTACCGACTTTTTTCATTTTGGGACAAAACAGAAGGCAAGGAAATCCTGGTTGTGGCGACACACGGAATTTTGAAAAAAACGCAGAAAACACCACCTAAAGAAATTAAGAAAGCGGAAGAAATAAGAAAACAATACCTTGCCTACCGGCAGGCAAGTTTAGACGACAAGGCAAAAAAATAAATAATTATGGCAACAAATAAATTTAAAACTGTTTCGCTTGACACAATGATTGACAAACACATTGGCAAGCGCGGAACTGAAAGACGTGAGGCATTTGAAAACGAGTTGAGAATAGACCTGTTAGGACAAGCGATTAAGCAGGCAAGGCAAGAACGCAACTTAACTCAAGAGCAATTGGGCGACCTTGTTGGCGTGCAGAAAGCTCAGATTTCAAAAATTGAAAACAGCGTAAAAAATGCGAGGTTTGAAACCATTTTGAAAGTATTTGACGCTTTGGGCGCGAAAGTGAACTTTAATGTAGAACTGAACAATAAAAAATTGGCTTACTAACAAATATGCCGAACGCACAACAAGGTATTGCCAATAGTGGGGATCGACATTGGAGCAATCAGCAGCAGCAATTCTATTGTACTTCAGCTTGGGATTTGACGAATAAAGCCCAGCTTTAGCTCTGAATATTTACCTTCCTTTCACAACTTGTGATAACTTTTCTTATCACAAGTAGATCGTTATCAAAAGAGGATCTACATTTAGTTGATTCCCAGTGTTTTGTACTATCTACTTGCTAATACAGCTTTTGATAACGATATAAGCAACCTACCCAGCCGACTCATTTTTTCTTCTTGAAATCACTATCGAACTGCAAAAGTGTTGATATTCATAAAATTAGCCAAGTTGCACCCAAAATGAGTATGTTTTTATTGAAATTTACCATCAAAATGGGCGTAAAAATTAGTAATTTTACCCCCAAAACAGGATAGTGCTTAATCGGAATATTTTAAATGAGCTGAAACAGTGGAAAAGCAGTGATCAGCGCAAACCGCTGATCTTACGGGGAGCCAGGCAAGTGGGCAAAACGACCGTTGTAGAAATGTTGGGCCAAACTTATGTTCAGTTCATCAGCCTGAATCTGGAACTCCAGGAAGACGCAGCCCCTTTCAAAGCCTTTAAGAATATCCGCCAATTGGTGGAACAAATCTTCTTTTTGCGCGACCAGGATATAAGCAAAATCGGCGAGACACTGCTGTTCATTGATGAAATTCAGGAAGTACCCCAAGCGATCAATATACTCCGCTACTTTCATGAACAGGTGACTGAACTTCATGTAATCGCTGCCGGTTCCCTGCTGGAAGCCGCGCTTACCGGTGACGTAAAAATTCCAGTGGGAAGAGTTGAATATAAGATCGTCCGCCCGCTTTCCTTTGATGAGTTTTTGCAGGCCAACGCAGACAGAGCTGCTTTGGAGCAATTCCGGAAAACACCAATGGATGAATATGCGCATGAAAAACTGCTCAGCCTGTTTCATACCTATACCCTGATAGGAGGTATGCCAGCCATTGTAGATAATTACCTGGCACACAGAAACCTTACCGCCTTGCGGAGCATTTACGAATCACTGATCGTTTCTTATATTAACGACGTGGAAAAATACGCGCGCACTTCTAATTTAGTTCAGGTTATCAGGCACGTTATACAGTCGTCTTACCGGGAAGCCGGAAGTCGGATCAAGTTTAATCATTTTGGTAATTCCAACTATGCATCAAAAGAAGTCGGCGAAGCAATGCGCACCCTTGAGAAAGTCATGCTTCTTCACCTCATTTATCCCACCACCAATACAGCCATACCTATAATCCCTGACCACAAAAAATCGCCAAGGCTGCAGGTGTTGGATACAGGCATGATGAACCACTTCGCCGGATTACAAAAAGAGATTATCGGGACTGATAACCTGGATAACATATACCAGGGAAAAGTCGTTGAACATATCGTAGGACAAGAATTACTGGCAGCCCGATCACATGTTTTAAACAGCCTTTTTTTCTGGGTGCGTCAAAAGGTAGATGCTACAGCCGAAGTTGATTTTGTCATTCAATATGATGGTCAAATCATTCCCATAGAAGTAAAATCCGGTGCAAGCGGCACATTGCGTTCACTCCACCTTTTTATAGATGCCGCACCTCATAACCTGGCTGTAAGGTTATACAATGGCAAAATAAAGCGTGATAAGTTAATTACGTCCAACGGCAAGGAGTATGTCTTGCTGAATCTGCCTTATTACCTGGCCTCACGTACTGAAGAATATCTGCATTGGGCGCAAACAGTTTAACGGAAATTATCGAAAGTAATATTGTGAATCAGTAGGAAAAGGTGGCATCCAACAAGCCGGTAGCATCCTCCCGCATGGCAGCAAGCGCCTGGTTCAAATGATGCACAGAGCGACAGCCGATCAGTACGGAACTTACCTGCGGCTGATGAAAAGCCCATGCCAGCGCCAGCGTTGAAGGAGATTTCCCTGTGTTTTCCGAAACTTTAAGCAGCTGATCAAGACGCTGCCAGGCATGATCATTAAAATAGATGTCTTTATGCCCGGGTATGATCTCAAAGCGGACATCAGGGGTAACAGCGCCCCGGTACTTACCGGTAAGAAATCCTGCACCCAAAGGACTGTAGGTGATAATGTGCACATTGAAATCCCGGCACAATTGTCTCAGTTCATCATTCACATCGCTCACGGCAAAATTCTGGTTGTTCTGAATAAATGAAACCGGGATGAGATCATTATTTACCTGTTGCTGCAGCAATGCACCCAGCTGCTCTGCATTAAAATTGCTTACGCCCAACGCTCCTACCTTACCAGTGATGAGAAGGTCATTCAGCGCAATTAAAACACTTATATCGTTTACGGAAGGGTGCCATGAGTGAAGAAAGAGTATATCAACACTGCCTCTGCGAAGCCGGGAAAGACTCTGCTCAACAGCTGTAGCAACCGTACCGTCCTGAAAAGGGGGCAACAGCTTGGTTGCGATTGTTATATGGTCGACAGCTTTTCCTCTTTCACTCAACCACTGACCAATAATTTCTTCAGATGCGCCACCACCATATACGGCCGCGGTATCAAAAAAAGTAATCCCTTTCTCCAGCGCATAATCCATAATAGCAAATGAGGCGGAAAGATCAATCTCCCTTCCAAAGGTTACACAACCAAGCCCGGCTTTAGTGATGTACTTATTTAAGGATGGAATAAAGATTTTGTTCATACATCAATGCTTTTCCGATATATTATTTCACATCAAACGAGGAAAGAGACATACTTCCACCTTATACCCTACACCTTACGCCTTATACCTTTCCCCCACCCCGCCATTTCACTCAAAGCATTCCTCACTATGTCCTCCCCATTCTCCTCAATATGGCTCGTTCTGCACCTCCACGTTTCGTATCCGCCCTTTTCAATTTCATGTGCAGGTGGTACATAACCAATGTAACCATTTGCCATGGTGATGGTGAAATACTTATCCGTGCCTATCTTTTCTTTTAAAGCCAGCCCTGTTTCTGCAAAAAATTCTCCTCCTAAAGCGCCTATGGTTATATCTCCTATTTTCAATGCCTGCACCGGAAACTCAATGGTATCGGGATATTCATTTAAAAAAACCTGCTCTCTCGCATATATTCTTACCATAGCTTCTGCATCAGGATTGATGAGACGATAATCGGTTTGAGCAACTATTTTTTTTGCAGCCTCTACTTCAGCAGCAGAAGGCTTACGCACACCAAGGGTAATATATTTAAACGAAGCAGATAAGGAAGGATCGGTTTGCCATTCAATATTCTTCAAAGCTTCATATAATTTCCCTGCAAGATCGCTCCCGATGATCTCTTTTTTTTGATGATCTTCTTTGGGATAACGGTCGGGCTGCAAAAAGTCCCAGATATTGGCTTCTCCGCTCGTACCATTGCTAAGCATAGCAACAAAATTTTCATCACCTCCCAACTTAGCTGTTATATGTCTTGCAAATACGCCAAAATAATCTGCCGTTACCGTTCCGTTGGCACAATCACCCACATAATGCATGGAATAATTCGCCAGCAGGCTGATCCATTTTCCATCTGTGGATTGAATGGCAATAGCGCTTAACTGAGGATCAACTTCCGATGCCCGCCTGTCAATAAACGCTTCTCCACCGGCAGGATTTGTTTTAATAATATCTAATGTACCGGTTACCGGGTTAACGGCTTTATAGCCGGACTTCATATAATACCGCCTGCACACCACATGCTCCGGAACATCTACAGCGGCAAAACCAATCTTTGCAGGTTGTAATTTTTTTACCGCTTCTGTTACAGATCGTGCGATCTTCTTACCAAGACTTTTTCTGTACGGCAAATCGCAGGGTCCGCCCAAAAGATCAAGTATTGAACCTGCATAATGTGTATGGGTGGCGGCTATTAATACATTTTCAGCAGGGATACCGGCAAGCGCTGTGATTTCTTTTTTTACCTCCGAGATAAAATCCTTGTCCATTGCACAGATATCCACCATTACAATGGCAAGCGTTATTCTGCCATTTTGCAGCACCAATGCTTTTGAATATAAAGGGTCGTGAATGGTATGTGCGTAAAAAGCCACCATCTCACCGTTGATGATGGTGCCTAATGGCGGCGTGATATCCGTTTGCGCCGCACCGGCTAAAAAGGGGTTGTTCATTTGAGATTTGAGATTTCTGATTTCCTGATTTTTGATTTCTGATTTAGATCGCTGCCACGAATGAACGAATAACACATTACGCTTCATGTAGAACAAATCATTCCCACATCTCCATACTTCCACATTCTCCCCGGTCTGACCTTCGGTAGTAATATACAAGCCGCAGCGCAGCAAAATATTGATTTGTTGCCGTAAACGCAGTCTTCCTTTTCTCTGAAAATTCCCCGCTGTTTTTCTGCTACTTTTTTGCGGAAAAAAGTAGCGCAAAAAGCCGCCCGAAATCGATTACGGCCGATTTCGGGAACGCCTTGATTTAGCTTTAGTAGTACTGTGAGCTCAGCTATAGAACCCTGACACATTACCCAAATAAGAGGGATCAAATAACTTATCACCCGTTTGCAGTTCCACATGTCACCGCTAAATGATTGAGGAGCCGCTAATTGCTTACTATCGTGACAAAAAATATTTTCAAATTCTCTCATTTTCAAATTTTCAAATTCTTCCATGCCTTTCTCAAAAACCGGATCCAGTTGCCGTGAAAAATATTCTCCACATCGTTTTCCGTATATCCCCTTCTTAACAATATTTCATGATACTTTTGCAGATCAGCAATAGAATTCATATCCCAGGGCGATTGTTCCGTTCCAAAATTACCATCGAGGTCTGTGCCAAATGCTACATGCTTACTATTCCCTGCTATCTGGCAAATATGATCCCAATGATCAACGAAGATATTTCCTAATCTTATATTTAATTGCCATGGGTCGGACACCATATCAATAAAACGATTATCATCGCCCAGCAGTCCAGCATACCACCGATCACTGCGCCCCTTTCTATCAGTAATTTTATCTGCTCATCTGTCAACTGCCGCTGAGTAGGCACGATCTTTCTTACATTATGGTGACTCGCCCAAACGGGGCCGTTGTATAAATCCATTACCTGTTTAAACCCCTCGTCTGTTAAATGGGTAACATCCAGGATCATTCAGCTTATCCATTTCTTTTACCAGCTCGATACCCTGCGGTGTTATGGGTCCTTCCATTTCAGTACCGGTGCATAACGCCCCTGTCGAAATGTGCAGGACCTGCAGCACGTAAGCCATACGCATATGCTTTGTGCAGGTAAGCAATATCCACCAAAGAATCTGCGCCTTCCAGGCTTAAGATATATCCAATGGGCTTTTTGTCATCAGCCATTGTTTCGTCATTCCACAGTTGCAGGTGAGCATCTAATTGCTGCAGGTTCACGATCTGCACCATTTCACCCAATGCCTCCGCTCCTGTACCAGGCAAGCTGAGCCTGGGTCATTGCCCATGCCTGCTGGGGCGAGTTCCAGCTCGATCCCGGGAGGGCGCTTCCTGCAGCATTTACACGTGACAGTTGGGTAGCCACCACCAGTCCGATCTTCCCATTTGCGCAGCTCAGGTAAACATACCGTTCCTTTTCCCCTGTCATTCTTATCTTTCAAATGCATCTCTCCCTGCCTGATCGCCACCAGAGAACGGGTAAGATCCCGGTTCCACTCCATGGCATTCATTGCCAGGTCAAGATGTGCATCAAAAATTAGACGTCTACTCATTGAAGGTGAGTTTAGAACCAACCATTTCTGACTCTTTATTCAAATAGTTAAAGGGTATTTTTCAATAATTTCCTTTATCTCAAAACTGAACTACCTGAATCTTTTTCCCATTCCCGCTCCCATCCCATCTGTATCGTGTAGGTAAAAGCCTTCTTTATGCTGCATTCCCCATTTTCCGGACTCCGACAACCGGGTAAAAAAAGTGGCGGCTTATCCTGCTTCGACAATTCCCGGTTCAGATCTTTCATTACCAACCCGTAAGCATAAGTGCCGCCAGGTCCATATAACGACAATTACCGGCAAGAGGCAGATAATATCCCGCATCATTTCTGCATGCCCGGTCAATATCTTCCACCAATGCATAGCCGTTTTCTACCAGGTAAAAAGCTTCCCGCGCAAAAGCTGCCATGAAGCGGGCTCTGATACTGTAGCCGCAATGAAGAGTATACGGATCCTTGCTCCAATCTTTTACAGCCAGGGCTGCCACCTTCTTTAATACAATATCGGGTGTTAACCGGTTCCCTATGATCTCAAGGAATGCGGTAGTATGCGCCGGATCACACCAGTTCAGACCGATGATCCTGCCGGGATACTTCGTGTTTTGCTGCAGGTCTTCCAGCAGGAAGCTTTCAGTGTTCAACGCCATGATAATGGCTTCAGGAGAAAGTGTTTCCTCCAGTTCGCGCAATCGCTGCTTAACGGCCCGGGTTTCTTCCGTAATGCTTATCGCCATGCCTGCCATAGCTGCATTCTTGCCGATGGTATATAATGCAGCCTGCAGGTATCAATAGTAACAGCCTCGTATCGTTCCAAGTCAGCTGCATTATCGGCCACATATTTTTTATCATTCCCGGCATCATCCGAAACAACATGCACATCCGCTCCCGCCTTTAACAGGGCCGTTACCACTCCCGATGCCATTCTGCCCGTACCTGCCAGCAATATATTTTTAAAACCTGTAAGATCCATCCTTTAACCCAATTTTATAAATGCTTTAATACTTCTCCCGCCACCACAACAGCCTGTTCAATATCCTGCCGGTTATGCGCCGCGCTAATGTATACCAGCCCCCGCCCAATGATCCTGATATTACGATCATGCATATCCGCAATGAACTTCGACAACTTAGCCTTATCACAACTGAAATACCGCGATAATCCTTTATCGTATCAGCTTCAGTAAAAGCAATAAAACTGTAGGACCGGGGCCTTGTACACGCATATTTGTCCTGTGCAGCGGCTGCATTCCCGTAATCCTCCATAAAATTTTCCCCAGCTCAAACCATGCGACGGTAAAGGCCTCCCGCTCCAGTACTTCAATAGTGCTTAACGCCGCAGCCAGTAGCATTTCCTGAGTTCTGGTCGCCCGCATGGATCACCGTTCCCTCTTCCAGCAAATACATCCACTCGTTTACCCACCAGCGCTTATGGGATGACACTTGCAAATGCCTTTGCAAAAATGGACATATCAGGTATGATGCCAAAATATTCCTGTGCGCCTCCCAAACCCAAACGAAAACCGGTGATCACTTCATCAAAGATCAACGCTATGCCATACTGATCGCAGATATCCCTAAGCCCCTGTAAAAATCCGGGAGCCGGCTCTATGCAATTGTTGTTGCACATTACAGGCTCAGTAATGATCGCAGCTATCTCCTGATGCTTTTCCGCAACAGTTTTCTCCACCAGTGCCAGATCGTTCCAGGGTAATAAAAGACTTTCGTGCTTTGTTCCTTCCGCTAATCCTTTGCTCCAGGGATTGGCAACGGGATGCTCCCGATCGCCCATGTCGCTCAGTGAAGGAGCAGCATTTCCCCAGCTTACATTATCGAGCCATCCGTGATAATGACCTTCAAATCTCAAAAATTTTTGTCTGCCGGTTTTGGCCCTCGCCACCCGAAAAGCAGTTTGTATAGCGGTTGATCCGTCAAGACAAAAACGCATCAGTTCTGCGGAAGGAATGACGGCATGAAGCTTTTCGGCCAACTCTATTTCTTTAAGATGTTGACCGGCGTACAACTGCCCGTCTTTTGAATAATCGGAAACAGCTTTTACCACCTCAGGATGGGAATGTCCGAGGATCAACGGGCCCTGACTCAATGTAAAGTCGAGGTATTCATTTCCGTCTGCATCATACACTCTGCTGCCTTTTCCATGCGCATAAAATAGCGCGTGCGGGTGATTATATTTCCTGAATTCTGAAGAAACACCTCCCGCCAGCACCTTCCGCGCTCTCTGGAGCAAACGTTCGGACTTCGTATATTTTATATTACTCATGATAATACTCTCTTCTACTTTATGTATGTTCCCCCTCTTCCCCGCTCAAATGTTCGGGATAATTTGCTGCCAGGCGAAAAATATCCTTATTAAACACTGAGAAAGCCTGTGACCATTGTGCTGCTTCATCCCGCGTATACGAGTAAAAACCTTTCCCGTTCTGTATACCACGTGAACGTGTATCAGCAATTGTTTGCATTTGCGGGGATATATCATCACTATTCGACAGTAATGGGAAGATATTACGGTAGGCTGTGAAGCAATCCCTCAGCCCTGTATAATCCATCCTTCTGAAAATACCCATCAATGTCATCCATGATCCGGCGTCATAACGAAAGCATTTATCGGCATTTGCAAAACTGGTATCTCCTTTTTCAACAAGATGCAGTATTTCGCGGTATACCGCATACATCAGCCGGTTGGTAATAAACCCCCTGATGTCTTTTTTGAGCACGGTGGGTTCTTTACCCCAGCTAAGTGCCAGCGCTATCACTGCATCAGCGGTGGCTTCGCTGGTTTGATTGCCACAAACGATCTCCAGGAAACGTGTGGCAAATGCCGGTTCAGCCCAATGTATACCGATAAACCTTTGCGGATCGGGTACCATTTTTTGCAGTATGCTGATGGGTATAGCTGAAGTATTACTGGCAACTATGGTATCTTTTGGAATAACAGCAGCAATTTTTTTGAAAACAACCTCTTTGATACTAATATCTTCCACGATACATTCCACCACTAACTCACAATCCTTCAGATCATCAAAGTCCTCCGACACCGTAAGCAATGCAAGATACGTTTCAAAGGGATCCGACAGCATATCAAATTTTTCGCACAACAGCAGCTGTTCCAGGATACGCTTATACCCGGCTTCTTTTTCCCCGCGCAGCGGTGCAACCGCCTTTACAGGATGCTTAAATGCCAGCAACGACGCTACAATGCTGCTGCCCATCAATCCAAGCCCTACGATGCCAATAGCAGCGGGCCGGGCATTCATTTTTCCACTCATGCTCTTACGGTTGATGGGATATACAGGCAATGCAGTCAATTTCCACCCTGATACCTTCTGCCAAAACAGACTGTACGGTGGTTCTGGCCGGCTTAATGCCGGGGAAGTAGGTTGAATATACTTTATTGTAACGGTCAAATTCGCTGATGTCGCTCAAATGCACCGTGCATTTTACAATATCCTGCATGGAAGCGCCTGCCGCTTCTAAAATGGCTTTGATGTTTTCGAGCGTACGTATTGTTTCTTCCTCGATGGTGCCTAATACGAACCTGGAAGTTGTAAAGTCAACCGAAGCCTGCCCGCTTACAAACAGGAAGTCTCCTGTTGATACGGCATCAGAATAAGCGCCGGTAACAAAAGAAGCATCCCTGTGCGGATGATGAACCGCTTTTTTACTCATGGTCAATACATTTGTACTATGGTATCAAAATTAGCTTCCCAACATCCCGGAGTATGTTACTTTTGTTCGGATTTATAGTATTATTTTTCAGAAAAGAACTACCCTGAAAAAGTCAGAAGCCGTTAGGAACAATTAATATTATACTTCCGCAAGCCGGTTTAACCGCAGGAACACCACCGGTATACTTTGCACCAAACGGCAGGGAATACGGTCTGACCCCTCCGGGTACCTACCGCATAGATCACCATCAGTATGGTTTGCGTCAGATGACAGTGTATCGAATACGAGCTTCCGGGTGCCAACCGCGTTTGTGGAAGAATAAAAAGACAAATTACAAAAAAGTAAATAAAAAACAATAGGGTCTTTCCCGCGGGCATATTACTGTTAAACCATAAAGCTTAATGAGGCAGTTCATCCCGGGTATTATTTCGAACCGGCATGCTATCCCCCACAGCTTCTTCATCTAAACCTGCCATCGGCAATTTCATAGATCACTTCACCAACATTTCCGCCGGGCATTTGTATATTTAATAAAGCAGCAAGCGTTGGCGCTATATCTGTCATACCTACCGTACGATGTGTTTTGCCGGGATGAATGCCATGTCCCATCCATACCAGCGGGATATGGGCATCATAGGGATTCCAGTTACCATGCTCTGCTCCTTTTTCCGAACCGGGTTTCCATCCTGCTGCCCACCATATCAAGACATCTCCACTGCGTTTCGGGTTATACCCATTGATATACATTTGCCTGATCCGCTCCGGCAGCGTAGCTGTGGCCAATGTTGCCGTTGCATACGCATTCTGGATGCCGGGCTCTTTTCCTAATTGCTCCGCTATAAAATCAGCCACCGTCCGTTTGTCTAATCCTTTTTTTGCAATAATATCATCATTAATATAAACCTGCGCTTCGTTGAATGCCAAGACCAGATCTGAGGTACCATACTTTTTCTCCACCGCATCTTTTACATGCTGAACAATATCTTTCCCATTCAACAGTCCTGTCGGCAGACGATGTTCTTTCAGATAGCCGGGAGACTGATTTCCCCCGTGATCTGCCGTAAGAAAAAACAGGTAACCCTCTTTTCCAAAACGATCATCCAGGTAATGAAAAAAACTTTCCAGCTCCTTATCTAACCGGAGATAATTATCTTCCTGCTCTATTGAAGTCGGTCCGAAATGATGACCGATCCTGTCCGGTGTGGAAAGGCTGATCGCCAGCATATCAGTAAAACTACCTTCACCTAAATGATACCCTTCAATGGCAGCACGTGCAAAAGAAAGCGTGAGCGTATTTCCAAAAGGAGTGCTGGTAACGGGTGCTTTTTTATGGGGGAATACCGGTCTTTCTTCACCACTGAAAATATTCTCATAATCTTTATCATCCGCATCACTAAGCACGTACGTTTCAAGAGGATAAAGTGTATTCCAGCCCTCCGGCATCAAGGTGTCTTTCCAGTTCACGCGGTTAAACCGGTTGACCCAGTCCGGCAAAGTATCCATATAGTAAGTACTTGTGGTAAACTTCCCGCCATCATACCAGAAAGCTCCGTTGGCCGTATGTCCCGCCGGTAAAATAGCAGCCCGGTCTTTAATTGCCAATCCCACCACCTTGCTTTGATAGTTGGTGGCTATTCTTAATTCGTCTCCAATAGTAGTAGTCAGTAAATTACGCGGTGAGCGTCCCTCTTTTGAATCACTCCCAATGATCTTAACGGTTGTATCCGCCACATTAGATATCTCCCTTCCCCATGACCTGTCATACCAGGAATTTTCAATGATGCCATTAATAGCAGGAACCGACCCGGTATATACTGAAGCATGCCCGCAAGCCGTAGCCGTAGGTACATGACCAATCAGAGTATTTTCACAACTAAATCCGTCTTTCAGCAATCTTTTGAAGCCGCCTTCTCCATACCGCTCTTTAAAGCGGTATAAATAGTCCCATCGCATCTGGTCTACCATCAGACCTATTACAATTTTAGGATTTTCGGCTGACGGCTTTTTTACCGGTCCCGAACAGGAAGCTATCCACAGGATCACCACTAAAAAAAATACATTCCGGACTTGTTTCATATTCTATACTTTTTAAGGTACTCAGGCTTTGCCTTATTACTGATTATTTCTACTTCATTTAATTCCTTTAGAGAACACATCTCCTATCGCTCAATTAATTTGTTGGATCTGCCTTTACGCTTCACCAGGTCAAAAGCATCAAACAATTCATCTGCGGAAGTATAGGCCCGGTATTCCAGTTTATTATTATTTACCGTTATTACCTGGTAAAGCTGTGTATATACAGCCGATTTATCCATCCAGGTGTCTTTCGCCACATCATGGTCTGTCATTTTAGGGCCGCTTACGGATACCACGTACATGGTACCGGATACCTCTCCTTTCTTTTCCATAGGAATATTTTTCATACCCCGTGCATAAGTGTGGTCGTGTCCCTGAAGCACCAGATCCACTTTATATTTATCGAAGAGCGGCTTGAACGTTTCCCGCATACGTTTATTATCACGGGTAGTTTTAGTGGAGAATATCGGGTGGTGAAACACCACACAGGTCCATTTGTTGGGATTATGACTTAGCAAACTATCCATCCACCGTTTTTGTTTCTGAAGATATTCATCTGATTCTTCTACCATATAAGCATCCAGCGAAATAAAACGTACCCCCTGCACATCAGAGAAATAGCAGGTTTCTTCCAATCCTCCCGGCCCGTTTTCCGGAAGGGTGAACTGGTACCGCCAGAAGGGCGATAAATCCTTCACAAAGCTTTCTCTCCCGTAATCATGGTTCCCCGGCGAAGGCATGTTGGGCACGGTAGCATGAATAAATGCGCCTGCCTCAAACCACTCTCCCCATTCCTCATCATTACTATCCCGGTTTACCAGGTCGCCTGCGTGCAACATCAGCTTTGCCCCCGGTACACGGGCATAAGCGCCCCGGATCACCTTAGCCCACATGGAACGTAAGCCGGTTTGCGCATCACCAAAATAAAGGAAGGAGAACGTATCATTTTTATCCGAAGTGGTTCTGAACTGAAACCATTCACTCCAATGATCTCCGCTACCCACCCGGTAACTATACAGGGAATTGGGTTGCAGATTGTTGAAAACAACAGAATGATAATTAGCGGTTACGCCTTTCCATTTAAGCTCCTTATAATGATCGTCTCTTGAAACAAGCGTTTCGGTACGGGCCGTTAGCCGGGTAGCTTTACTTACAGATAACGGATTGGCATTGGCGGGTATAATTTCTGCATAAGCTGTGGCTACCGAAGTAGCCGTTCTCCAGGTTACCGCCGCAGAAGTTGAAGGATCTTCCGTAACGGTAAGGTTAATTCTATCCGGCATTTCCCCGGGAGTATAAGAATTATCCAGGTATTGGGAAGAGACCGCAAGAGGAAGAACAAACAAGAGAATAACATATATCACTTTTCGGAAATCACCTCCTTTCAGAACAAAGGCGTTTGTAAAATAGTTTTTCACGGAATAATAATTACATATAACCATACTATACTAATTTATAAAATACAAAATAAGAATCCTTTCACCTGATTGAAGAACCACTACACATCATAAGCTGTAATGCTGATAAAGCCGGAGGCAAGGAACGCAACATTTTTATTTATCGAATTATTTGAACTGATTAAACCAATTTGCTGCGTTGGTATAATAGATCTTATCCACTACCGTTTTCGGCAGCTTCAATCCTTTGAATACACCGTCAAACGCTGATGAACGCATTGTGTCTTCCGTACAAAAAAATTTCCAGTCATCAAGCCAGGCACGGTGAACAAACGCTTTCATTTCCTCCGCCGGTTTCGTGTCATCAACAATCCGGTCGGTTCCATAGATCAGCCTGTCCTGGTAGCGCACAAAAAAATCATACACTTTTTGCCGGTCATTCATCGCCTGTAATTGCAGGTGTGATATCCGGGCAGCCATATCCACAGCCATATTAGGGAAGCGGTCCAGCCGCTTAGCCAGTGCATCGGTGTCCCATTCCAGGCTTCCGAGGTGTGCGCCTATAAACTTCAGCCCGGTATGTTGGGCTACCATATTGTCTCTCGCCTGCATCTGTTCCTCATACGAGGGATATTCCGGATGCAGGTACATGTGAAATTCAGGATGACGGCTATAATACCGCTTATCGGAACTGACAGTCATCTGCTCCACAGGCAGCCAGCAATTTTTGGGCTCACCCAAATGCCCGATCACCGGGACATTGTTTTTAACAAGAAAATCCCATACCGGGTTAAACTTCGGGTTATCCACCATCACCATATTACCCTGCGGATCCCGCAGCTCCATCCCGATACTCTTATATACTTTAACCGCAATGGCTCCCTGATCTACAGATGCTCGCAGCCCGTCAATCGTCCGGTTTACCCAGGAGCTGCTGTTAAAATCATCCAGAGAAAAAGTAGTTGCAAAAGCTACGGTTCCGGGAAAAGATTTTTTTTGAGCGATAGCGTATTGCTGCTGTAATGACATTCCCGGTTCCTCTTCTACCACGATAGACAACAGGCGGAAATTGTCATGCTTTGCCTGCTGAACAAAACTGCTGTCATAGGTTCTGATATGAACATGCGCATCTATTTTCGGCACCCGGGTAAAATCATCTAAGGTATAAAAGGAGGGTCCGTCATATTTGCCGGGCGCAGGCGAACAGGAGAACAGGAACCCTGCCATAGTCAATATGGCAAATAACTTATTCTTTTTCATCCGCTACTTCAATTTTCCAATCTGTAAATTCCACCTGGTACTGCTGCTTATCCGGTGATCCTGCAGCCAGCCCTAAATCTATGGCTTCGGCAATACCGGGGATATCCGTGGTATGCCGTTCAATGATCCAGTTCTTACCATCCACGCTGATATACCCGCTAAAACGATTACCGTGACGAACCAATTTCAGGTAGATAGGCGTTTGCTGATTTTCAGGAAGGTTGGTACTGCTGGCTTTATGCATACAACCTTCCCCAAATTCATCATATTCAATTCCGGCACGTGCAGGGGAGGTAAAGACCAGCACGGACCCTTTACTACCCGGCAAAACATCGAAGCTTTGCGCCATATCGTTCCGGACAAATAACCCGGCACGAAACCACTGGTGTGTCCGCTCTCCGAACCGGCTGACTTTTACCGTAGCAACAAAGTCTCCTTTTATTCCCTTTACGTAAGCTGCCGCATAAGAATCTTCCGCATGAAAAAAGTCTGATCCGCCTGCCGCAATCTGAACGCGATCTGATCGTATATCCGCATCTATCTTATAGGGCTGAGCTCTTGGAGAGCCATACTGTAATACCGGGATAGCCGCAAGATTAATTTCCTTTCGTTTAGCCACCCGTAATTCCAGCTTAGCACTATTCCCGATCTGCACGAGATGCTGTCCTGCACCGGGCTCCCATTCAAAACTAACCCGGAGAGAATCGTTGGGTTTTAGCTGAACCGTCTGACTTTGCAGTTCCCTGTCATTCAGGAATAATACGGCTTTCTCATTTTGCCCGACCGATGTCATGTTCCGGATCAGTACCGTTGCTTTTATTTTTTCTCCCTGTAAAACCCGGTTTTCAGACAGTTGCAGATGCTCAAATACCAGCGGCGGAGTGGCTCCTTCAACACGAACAGTTTGATATGGCGTGGATCCGATAGCCAGATGGTGTTCTCCTTCATCATACAACCGCACTTCAAATTCAATTTTCCGGGTATTGTTTTTGATCACGGGAAACCATTTCCGTTCTTTGATTTTTCCATCTACATATAATGCTACAGGCGCTATACCGGTAGATCCTTTATTGATTACGTCAGCCGTTAACCTGATGATACTTCCCGTGGGAATAGCTCCGGAAGCTGTTGCAGATGCCGGTTCTATCTTAAGATCGTGCTCTTCGAACTGCGGCTCACCTTCAATTATCATTTCGGGATCGTGAAGCGGAGGTTCAATAGTAAAGTTATTCCGATAGACATTATCCTCCGGTAAGGCCGCACACAGTTTCCACTCACCCTGTGAAAGGTTATAGAAAATATTTTCCTCCGCCGTCCAGCCGTTGGACAAATTATCAAACCAGAATCCATCATTTTCATTAAAGAATCCTGCATGGACATGGTGAACGAGATTACGCCGGATGACCGAATTAAACGTTAAACCGGCTGTGGTAATGGCACCGGCATCATCTGAGTCTTCCAACACATTATCCAGATGATTGTATTCCACCAGGTAGCCTCCGTCTATAGCCTCTTCGAGATTAGCCCAGCCTCCTACATAAATAGCAAATCTTCCGCGGGTTTTTGTAATATAATTATGAGAAATGGTCGTCAGCAGGGTATAGGAAGCAGAAATATTTATTCCGCCACAGTCGGAGAATTGATTATAAGATACCTGCGTTTCCCGTGTTATCTCCCGTCCATCGGAAGGATTTACCGGACCTTTCACCGTAACCGCACCATTACGGATGCTTTCAAAGCGGTTATGAAGAATACGCGTACCATAACACCCGTTCATTACAGACAACCCCACCCCGCCGCATGAGCGAATGGTACAATCCACTATTTCGCAGGAGGTTGTATTTGCATAGCGGATAGCAGTGCTGCCGGATGTCGTTCCTTCAAAAGTCAGTCCATAAAAACGTAAGTTACGCACCGGCCGGCTTACGCTTCCCTGTATTGTCAGCAGGTTGGAAAGCGAAGCTACCCCGGTAAAGACCTGGTTGGGGTCCTTCACCTCTGCACCGGGGATATAGCTTATCTCTTTTAATTTCTTATCAAAAAACCATTCCCCTGCGGTATCCAGCAATGCTTTTATATTTTCTATATAGTAGCGCGGCGGAACGATAGTCAATCCGCCCTGTGGGGACTGAAGTGTTGCCACGGCTTCCTTTTCATTAATCTGCTGAATACTGTTTATACCCGTATGCCAGCGCAGCAACATGATTAACCGGTTGCCTGATATCTCGCTCCAATTCTTCAACTGTCCTTTGTGAAAATGGAGTTCGTTAGCTGTTGGAGAAACTATGGATGGAGTATAATATCCCGTATTAGGAATACGGGCTAGGGTCTGGCTCTTACCATTCACGATCAGCATAGCCGCAGTATCCGCGTTAAACCCTGCAGTCCACAACCTGCCCTTTTTCTTCCACGCGCTCACCGGCAGGGCACCGGTGATGACCGGCTTTTCTCCCGGGAAAGCAGCATACGTTACATAGTGATCCCGCAGCTTGCGGTATTCTACTGCCCCCGTTGGCAGGTTGGTTTCCACACGTTCGCCGCCATCACCCGGCTCAAACACCAGCGGTTCAGTCAGCGGATAGATCCCATCGCGAACATAAACTAATATGTCTTTCCCGCTGCCAAAAGGATGAGGTGACCCGATATAGGGTATGGCCCCCGGTGAAGACAGGTGCTCTATAGCTTCGCGCTTGGGCAAATACACTTTTTCTTTTAATTTCCGGACAGCCTCCTGCGCCCGCCTGATGGTACGAAAGGGACCATCCGTTTTACCGCTATCTGGCGCCGGCAACGTACCTGTCCAGTTGTCATTTCCCTGCGGAGACACATAAAAATCTGCCCGGGCGGGGTAATCAAACGGGATCCATTTTTCCCCCTGTAATAATTTTCCATCCCGATGAGCGGCCGGGATTTGTGCCACCGCGGAAAGTATACTGATACTTCCCCAAATCATAATCCCGGTAACCACGCTGACGATTGATCGTGTCATACTATTATATTCCGTATTCATTACATCATCCTTCGCAGCAACCCATCTTAAGATCGCAGTTGTTCAAGCGTTTCTTTATACATTTCCATCAATGCCTGCAATTTTAAATGCTCATCTACTTCCATTTTCCGGCGTGGGGTACGACAAACAGAGGTGATCGGCAATCCCCTTTGCTGTAAAAACATTTTTGCCGACATCGGGTAAAGCAGCCCGGCCGCACTACCCATAACCGTTAGTCTCGCACTCAGCCGGTTCAGCTCTTTTTCATCTTCCTGTTTATGAGCTCTCTTAATTAATTCCACATATAGCTCAGGATAAAAGTTGGCTGCAATCGGCGAAAGACCTGCTCCGCCATCTTTGAGCGATATCAGCGCGGTTGGTGTATCTGCATTAAAAAAAGAGAACGGTGTATTTGCTACAGCCTTAATTTTTGACTTAATCGCTTCCGGGTTACAACTGGTATCCTTATGATATAAAAACCGGCCGGTTTCTCCAAGCCATTTCATTAGTTCGGGCGATAGCAATCTTTTATATGGAGAAGGGCATTCATATACCCCTAACGGAATATTACCGGTTAGCTTCAGCAACTGCCCGGTTCTTTTTTTGAGTATGTCGTCATTTTCATCTTTATATGCAATCTGGCTTGTAATCAAAACAACTGCCGCTACCCCGGTATCGTAAACCTGTTTTATAAAATCGGCACAGGTATCTATAGAATGACTAAACGTACCGGTGCCCACTACCGGCACTTTTCCCCCGGATGCCTTTATAGCAGTTTTAATGATCGTTAACCGTTCGGCATCTGTGAGTGAATACATTTCACTGGAGGCACAATTGGCAAATAAACCCGTAGCTCCCGACCCGATATAAAATTCGGTTAACCTTTCCAGCCCTGCTATATCAATATCTTTATTCTCCAAAAACGGGGTTAACATTACCGGCCACAATCCACCCGGAAGCCGGTTTAATTTATCACGAACAGGCTCCTTTATTTCAAAACCGGCGGCATAACCCGGGGCGCCAAAGGGAAGGTCGCTGAAAACAGCGGCTGCTGCTCCAAGCAGGCTTTTCTTTATAAAATCTCTTCTCTCTCCCATGTTTTAATTGTTTTATTTTATTAATTCAGCAAAATAGCTACTTTATGACTGCCTTCTTAGAGCATCTCTTTTCCCCTTACCGGGGAATCAGCCAGGCTTCTGATAACAGCGTGCCCCAGCCCCCGGTATTCCGCCACTGCTCTGTCTCTACTCTCCGGGATGTCTTCAGCATGTGATCAGCCGGCTGATCCGTTTCTGATAGTTCTGCCGATCTGCTTTCTGAAAAAAGAGTGGAATCTTTCATTAGCCGTATCTCCAAAACGCCTTCTTTAATATAGGAAGACGGGATTTCAAAAGTAAAAAAATCACTCCTGTTTTCCGGCAACTCAATATTTTGCGCTAACAGCT
Organism: Chitinophagaceae bacterium; assembly: GCA_023957155.1. Lineage (GTDB taxonomy): Bacteria > Bacteroidota > Bacteroidia > Chitinophagales > Chitinophagaceae > Agriterribacter. Next base: position 446,674 of record JAMLHK010000001.1, read on the forward strand.
TATTATTTGCATATACCGACTGGGTCTTTTGCTTCATCCTGTCGGCATACCGTTGCTGAAAGGTTGGACGCACTAACGTCAGCCTCAGCGTATAATCCCTACCGGGTAGCAAATCCGTATACAAAAGCGTTACGCCCTGATCTTCATCCTGGGTAAAATGCATGGATCGCTGACTCGGCCGATTGTCTTCCGAAAGCATCGTGGAAACATAAGGCTGCCCGTGATCATACGGATAGCCCGCAACAACATGAGGTGCGATATTACCCGTACCTAAATTATCATACAACGCATGTATCTTTTTTCCTTCGTAATCAGTGATCATATCCAGCAGCTCGCCTCTTTGTGTTTCATCTTTTGCCTTTTCTGCCCTTTCCAATTGTCTCCTTAACCAACCTAACCCGATGTAATCATGCCGGAGATTGAAAATAGCTTCACTCCGGGTTCCGAAGATCCTATTACTCTCTTCACCGAGCCGAATAGCTTCCTTCCGGAGCCTGATCATTTCCGGTGTTTCATTTTTCAATACCTGATCAATCTGTCCTGCCAGATCATTCCATTTGATATTTTTCCTGTTGGTGATGAGATACTGCTCTATGGAATGTTTTACTTTAAGCTGCTGAATCAGGTCCAGCCTGATGTATGTGTCCAGCGCTCCTTTTTGCATGTACATTCTCCAAAGCCAGTTGTCTTTCATCAGGTTTGCCGGTATCAGCCGACCCGCCTGCTGAACAGCGGTATAGTAAGCAGCAATTCCTTTCTTCTCCTGCAACGGTTCATTTTCCAGCTCTTCCATATTGGATTCCAACTGCAGGATAGCTTTAGCCATTAATGCTGCAGCCGCCCTGCCAAACCAGCTTGCGGCATATTCATGTACCACTTCAGATACGCTCATGCGGGGGTTCCATAATAAACGCTGCCACATCCATTGGTTGAAGTGATCATGGTTACCGCTGGAATGGGTAATATCACCCGCTCCATAAGGCATCAGATCATTGAACACCCGGTGATAATATTTCGGCCAGGCAAAAAAGCTCAACCTGTCATACACCATAGTCAGGGTTTGATCCGGCCTGCGCTCATAAATTTCATGACTCCAGGCAGGAGGCTGATTGCCGTCCTTATCCGCCCTGGGATACATTTGGATATATCCATGCTGTGAATACTTCCAATGGGTTATTTCATTAAAATATAAAATCTTATGTCTCCCCGGAAGCTGGTGCAGCAATTCTTTCGGATATAAGCCATAGGGTCCAAACCCGGGATACCTGAAAAGATCCATCCGGTGGTTTTGGCGATGCCCCGGCTGCCAGGTAGTGGCATCCGATCCGGGACCGTATCCCCAGGCCCAGAGCCATTGTCTCGGCTTTTCGTTCAGGTAATCCAAAATGGCAATATCACTTTCATTATCAAATTTCTGATTAGTAAAGTAAAGTCTTGTCTTCGGGTGATAACGGTATATGATACCTGCAATTTCTTCACACAAATGAATAAAGGTTTTTCCGTAGGGACGGCAGTGGTCACATTCACAACCTCCTCCATCGCCTCCTTTCAACTGGATAAAGTCATAAGCAGGACTTTTACTAAAGTAGCGATCAGATGCTTTAAGTATATAGGCATGGGCATCGGGAACAGAAGGGCAGATATAAGACTCCCGCCCTATAGATTCAAAAGCCCTCCACTCCCGGGGATAATCCTTATCAAGAATAGCATTGGGAAGAAACGTACCGCAAATCATCAAACCATACGACTTCAGGAACGGGATATCATTATGCTCCTTATCTCCTTCTGCTCTTCCGTCAACAAAAAAGGTATTGGCACCGGCCAGGGCAAGATCCAATACAGCTCTTTCTCTTTCCTTCTTTGTCCACGGACGGGCTTTTGCTTTCCCGAGCGCTACATGGCTTTGTCCATACTGCGTACCCCTGACCTCAAAAGCAGGAGCAGACCTTATATCCAGCCGGTCAATTTCGAGTTTTTCCGAATGCAGCCGGCTCTCTCTCAAAAATGCTCCCACTGCATAAAGCAGTCCCCGGTTGTCCACACCGGCCATCATCAGTTTTCCCGGCTTTTCGTTTACCCCGGGAAGGTATCTCAACAGAAACCCCTCCGGTCCGGGGTTTTGCTCACTTAAAAGAGCGATCCTGTTTTGAATACATAAGTCTGTTAACCCGGTATGAGTAGTCGCAATACCAAAAAAAAGCTGTAGTGTTCCCTGATCCTTTTCAAGCGATAACGGTTCCTCCCCGATATGACGGACAAATATTTTAACCTGCGACCTTTCTTTCACCCGTTCGCATAGCAATTCCAGCATATTATTTTCGATAGGAGAAGGAGAGCCGGCTATAATGATAACCACTTTTTCAAAATACGCTCCATGCGCGGGTTTAACAGAAGAAAGACATACCAGCAGACCCAACAGAATCACTTTTTTACAATATGCAATTCCGTGACCTGCGGCGATGCGGTAATTTCCGACACTATCCTGAATTCCCGTGAATATTCCTGGTAAATGAAGCAATATGCGGCTGTAAAAAAACATATAAAACAGGGTTAAAAAACAAATTCTTTTTCTAAACAGGTCATTGTTAGCGACAGTTTTTTTTCAAGATCAGGTAATTGCTGAATAATCCCGGCAGGTCAGCTTCATCCGTTAAAATCCGCAACCTATATTTTATTGTCCGGAGAAAAGCAATAACGCTTTGAAATCCAATTAGCCGTCTCAACCCGAAAATTTAAGCGTTCGGCTTAACCCGGCATACCTTACTATCCTCTACGGTTCCAGACTCTAAGTTAGGCTAAAAAACAGAGAGGAATATCCATAAAGGAACTCCTCTCGTAAAAAAGTACGCAAAAAGACTCTTGATCTACCAGGGCTTGCCTGTTCCGCGGAGCAGCCACATCCTGGACCATTGGTCATCTACTCTGCTCTATAATGGTGGGATTGTGCGATAGCTGACCTGTTGCCTGTGTATTACTTATTTAAGGCAGAAATGCTTGAACAAAAAATAACTTACCTTCATGAAAACCCGGTTCGGGTCCGTTTTGTTAAATTGGCAGAACATTGGAAATAGAGTAGTGCCACAGATTATTATACGAAAAACAAGAGAGGGTTGTTGGAAATAGTAAGTGTTTATTGATAAAGACTTAGTAATAGCAAGGCACAGGTCCGGCTAACCACAAAACAATGCTACCAACCCTGCGCCAGTGCGCAGAGGTGATTTTTTTTGCTTATCCCGGTTTCCTTCTGTAACTTACGGAAAACTGAAACAACTGATTTTTTATTTTTAATAACATAAAAGTATTTTTATAAGTTGCTCTAATCATAACTATAGAAAGCTAACACCCCGATGACTAAAACAATGCTTATTCTCCTGGCGGTAATTTTCTCGGTACACATTGCCAGTGCACAAGTGGGTGCTATGAAACTGGTTGGAAAAAATACCAAAAATTACAAGCTCGGCTTTGGCGCCTTTATTAAAACGGCATTGCCTGTTAATGAAGCCGGCAGTATCACCATTGAAGGAGGCGTAAATATTTTTATGCTTAATGACCCGGATGGTTTTGGGTCTGGCACCATCATGTGCCCGCTTAAAGCCGGTTACAGGTACACTTTTAACCAAACAGGCGAGGGTCTTTACATTGAACCACAAACGGGATTTAATGTTTACGGCATTACCTCAATGCATGATGAGAATGGCAACCCGGTAGATCTTAAATATCACGGTGTAGTGCTGGCTGTGGGCACAGGGTATTTATTTACACTCTGGAGACAACCATTCGATTTGAATTTGCGTTATGAAACAGTGATTGCGCACGGAGGCTCCAATAATCTTGTTGCCCTCGGTATTTCCCGCTTTATTAGTTTTAAAAAAAGATACTCCGATTGAGCGGTTGGCATTTCCGGGCTGTACACTGTGGATATAGTAGGGTAAAACAGAATACTTCAATCCAATTTTCTGGTGAAACTGGTTTCAATTAATAAAACTAATGAATAACAATACCTGACCATGAGATATTATATGGTACTCATTACAACCTGCGTTTTTTTTGCATCCTGTTTAAAACAGTCTATTCCTGATGCCATGCTTTCGGATAAGCACCGGAACACCGGTGGGATTACTGCAATGTTAAGCTATGAAATAAAAGGTATTCCAGTACAAATATCTGTGCCTGATGCCGGTAGCCAAAATCCCCTTTATGCAACCCTGAGCTGTATTAAATATCCCGGTTTTTATAGTTTGTCGGGACTAAGCAGTACAGGAGAAATCACTTTTACGTTTTATACGGACACCTTGACATTGGGTAATTATACCTATAACGGAAGTTACGGAGAGGAATTTTTTATGAGTTTTTACAATGAGAACCAATACACTGTTATTACAACAGATTATCTCACTTTTTCAGTTACCTCTTATGAAAACGGCTGTATAAGCGGAAGTTTCTCAGGGCAGCTTACACCAATGATTAATAACGGAAATAATGGCTTTATACATGGAGACTATGGCTCAACAAAGATTACAAACGGGGTGTTTCAAAATATCCCCGTATTTTATTGATTTGAATCCCCCTATAGTCCAGACATCTGAGCAAATGTGATAAGACATATTGCAAATACTCAGGTAGTTGATCTATCATTACTTATTTACCCAATTATGAAAAAAATATACACTGCTGTTTTGATCGTTGTTTTGTTTTCCTGCACTTCTGTGCCATCTTCTGAAAAAGACATACCACCTGGCGATATGAAGGGCGATGTAAAGAAAGAAACAGGCGCGACCGGGATACACAGGTTCATATTAAACCCTGCTGTTAAAGCAGTGTACCGCTATCTGTTAAATAATCTACGCTATCCGAAGTCTCCAGACTTCGGATACAATATGTTCTTCCGGGACTCCGTCCCGCTGCTCTGTACATAGTAACTGCAAGGCACAGTACGGGAGATAAATTATCTTAAATTGACATTGCAATTATCACAATCAATAGTGATCTTTGCAAAGGGAGCAGTGCCGGACTTAGCCGTAAATCCGGGAGCAGTAAGACTGGAAGTGTTCCCGCCTGTAGGATTTCCTTTTTCGTCCGTCTCATTCTTTTCGAACGGTGCAAAGCAGGTGGAATGCTCTCCAGTGAACCGGACCGTGTATCCTTTCAGAGACCGCAACGGGATCTGAACATTAGCAAATGTGTTGATCACTTCTATATTTTTTAGGCTATCGGTCGTCTGGAGGATCCGCAAATCGGCATTCTCACCCTTCATCTGTATTCCTCCTGTCAGCCTGTCAATCTGCAAATGCCCGAACTTCTTTATTACATCTGCCTCCTGCAACGAATCAATATTGATTTTGTCGCCCTCACTATCCACCTGCGCATAACTTCCCCCGGCGTAATCAATCGTTGAAGTAACCGACTTAATATAAAGCCTGTCAATGCTTCCGCCGGATAAAGTACCGTTCTTAAAATCTATTTGGGCAATTTTGCAGTTCCCCACGCTTACCGTTGAATTTTCAGCTTCCAGCTTCAAATGGTTACCATCAGGCAGGCTCAGCGTAGACCCCTTAAGAACTGCCGTCATCTTCCCGAACTCAGGATTTACAACTACATCAGAATACGCATTGTAAACATTAAATGTGGTGTGCTCCGGGATCGAAACGATGATTGTAAAATCTACCCGCTGTTTACTCAGTTCATTTAAGATTTCCCCCCGCCTTTTTACTACAGGGTCGTCAGGATTTCGCTGCGCCTCCCTGGCCCGGCGTACAACCTCGCCGTCTATGGCAAAATTGTCCCGATGCCCCTTTAACCATTCTTTTGACAGCCCGGCCACGCCGGGAGCATACACTTCCACAACACCCTTTTTAGAGCTATCAATCCCGATCATTAAAAGATCCATCCAATCAATATCATCAGCGTTCTCTATCCTGGCATCAAAAACAAGCTGTAACCCTACTTTATTTTTTGCGCCATTCTTTACGATAATATTGCGCTTGGAGCTGATAATATCAACAGTTTCCACCGACCCGAATGAAAAGACTTTATTTACCCTGATCGTATGGGTCTTTTTCTGCCCAAACAAAACCCCTGTGGTTATTGACAGGATGAGTACTGATACTATTCTTAAAACCATGACAAAAAAATTTATATGCTTATAAAGTAGTGTGCATCAGCATTAAAATGGGGCAGTTGCATGATCCGGGCATTCATCTTTTCAATCTCAAACTGAAGCTGGCTAAGCAAAAAATACTTTTGCTGATGAAATAATGAAAATATAGCATTGAACTCCTCCTTATTTTCTCCCAGCTCTCCCTTTAATTTTTGCTCATCCGCAACGATCTTATGGTATTGATCAATGAATACATTAAAATAATCCGGCCGGTCGGCGTACACCGGAATAGACCGGATGGTGCGAATTTTATGATCGAGATCGTTATCAGGATCACCATGCAAGCCGGGATCCTGTTCTCCCGCAACCGGCTCTTTTATTTTGTGGTCGCTTTTTTTAGTGAGCACCGGTTCCTTCCATTCAATCCTGTTCTGTTCGGTATCCTGCTGTAATGATTGCAGAAGTGTTGAACTATCTTTTTCAGCAGGAAAAACGTCTTCCAAACTCCTGATATTCGTATTTGCAGTTTTTCCAGGGGTAACTGCATCCCCGCTTTCTGATGGATGCAGGATAGGTGTAATATAAACCACAACCAACACCGCCGCTGCAATGGTTGCCGCAGCCCAATATGCCCCTATCTGCCAGACCGGCTTTCTTCGGATCGGAGACAAATTTTGACGGATTTGTTCCCATACCTCTTCTTCCCGGAACTCCTCTTCCAGCTCGTGCTTATGGTCGTATATATAGTTTTTAAAGCGATCCATTTTGCGCTAAAATTTTAGTCAGACTTTTCTTCAATAATGCTCTCGCCCGTTTGTATTGACTTTTGGAGGTAGATTCGGAGATACCAAACAATGCGGCAATCTCAGCATGTGAATAGTCCTCCGTTACGTACAGCGAAAATATTTGCCTGCATCCATAAGGGAGCCTGCTGATCTCCGCGCCTATCTGTGCCATACTGATTCCCTGAAACCATTCGTCTTCATCTTCCCCTGTATCATCGTACATACATTCCGTCAGTTCCACCCACCGTATATTCTTTCGGATGTGTTTTACACACTGACTTACTACAATTTTCTTCAACCAACCCGAGAACCGGGTTTTGTCTTTTATGGTATCCAGGCTTTTAAACACAATTACAAAAGCATCCTGCAAAACATCTTCGGCATCCTCCCTGTTCTCCACCATTCTCAGGCAAACATTGTACATCGCCTTCCCGAAGCGATCATAAATACACCTTTGGGCACCGGGATCGCCTTTACATGCCTTATCTACAATTTGTGGAAGTATATCGTCTTGAATTTTCACGCTCTATTAAGTAAGAGACATAAACCTGGAAAAAGTTGGAAAAAATAAAAAAATATATAGAGCTTCTCAGGATACTCACCCCCAGCCTGCTCCGGGCACCCGGCTCAACTGATCGCCGAAAACGGCGATGAAGGTCACTCCCCTCTATTTATCTTTTATCTTCATGGAAGTCATCAGCTTTTGTCCCCGCAACAATATTTTCAGTCCTCTTCTTTTTAAGGAAATGTCGGGGTGTTTTTTTACATGCTCATCCATATTTTTTTTGTACGAGGCGATGATCTCCCGGTAAGACAGGATACCGACAATGGCATTATTATTTTCTTTCGATACCACAGGCAGCACATCTGTATTTTCTTTTGCCATGATCTCCACTGCCGTACGCAGGCTGCTTCCTGTGCCAACAGAAATATTTTTGCGTTTGATAAGCGTCCCTATCCTGCTGCCGTCATGTTGCAGATTACTGAATAAGGTAGAGGAGCTGAGTATTCCTTTATATTCCCCTTCATTACCGGAAATAATAAAATAGTTGCTGCGGTACTCAGGCTCTTCATCAAGCCATTCTTTTATTTCTTTAACTGTGTTATCCTCACTCAGCACTATGCCATTTTCTTTAATTACCTGCTCTACTGCAATCTTTTCCAGGATATCGGGCTCATACGAATGCGGAGTTTTTACGCCTCTTCGCGCGATCTTTTCCGTCATGATGGTGTTTTCCATTATAAAGAAGGAAACAAAATACGAAGCGGCGCAGGCTGCCAGCAATGGCAACAGCGCATTGGACTGAGCAGTAGTTTCCAGCGCAAAAATAATAGAAGTAAGCAAGGCCCTGGAAGCGCCGGCAAACATAGCCGACATGCCTATCAACGCTGCTAATGGAATGGTAACACCACTTTGCGGAAAAAAATAAAGCACAGCGCTCCCCAGCAAAACACCAACAGCTCCGCCTATGGTAAGCAACGGTGCCAGTGTGCCGCCGGATGTGCCGCTCCCCAGGGCAACAGACCATGATAGAAATTTGAGTAAGCACAAAGACCATACAACACGGATGGTAAGCTCACCCGACAGGATATTGGTTATATTTTCATATCCTACGCCCAGCGTTTCGGGCGAAAAATAACCTATGATGCCAACAACCAGCCCGCCGATAGCAGGCCACCACATCCAGTGAACAGGCAATTGCTCAAATCCATCCTCGATATAATAAACAATTTTAGTAACCAAAACCGACAACACACCAATAACAATGCCCATTCCGCTATATGCCGCCAGCGCCGTATTAGAAGGAGTGGCAATAATATGCTTAATGGCAAATACCGGCTCTGACCCAAACAAAAGATGGTGCCCCGCCGCGCCGGTAATACATGCGAGCGCTACGGGAATGATAGAGCGCGGTGAAAATTCAAATAACAACAATTCCACTGCCAGGAAAATAGCGGCGATCGGAGTTCCAAAAATAGCCGACATGCCTGCCGTGGCGCCCGCCGCCAATAATATCTTCCGTTCGTTATGGGTGATCCTCATCAACTGACCCAGGGTAGAGCCCAATGCGCCGCCGGTAGCTATTATGGGTCCTTCTGCTCCAAACGGGCCACCGGTGCCGATAGATACAGCCGATGACAATGGTTTTAAATAAGTAATGGTAGGTTTTATTTTACTCTGATTGGTGAGTATTTGCTCCATGGCTTCCGGAATGCCATGCCCTCTTATAGCTTTTGAGCCATACAGGGCCATGAAGCCAACGATCACTCCACCTATTGCAGGAATGGCAATGACCCATAACCCCAACGTATGATGAACAGGAGTGGAATGTGCCACGGAAAAGCTTCCGTAAAAGGAAATATTTGTAATGAGGTCAATAAGCCGGATCAGCAGTTTGGCGATAAAACTGATACAAACGGCTACCAGCACTGCCAATGCAGAAATCGTTACCAATCTTTTTTTGTCCCGGGCCACCAGCGGCTGATCCATCCCCGCTTCAATAGCTGGATTCAATGAAACGGAAACAGGAATGCCCTTGTTCAGGATTTTGGTCATTGACTATTTGTTCTTTTTTTCTGCCTGTGCAGCATCAGGAATAGGAAAGTCGGTACAGGGAACGGTTTACCCGGTTTTGAAAGTGACGAAGGTAAGCACTAAAGAGCAAAATGTATTGCACGCTGACATAAGACACTGGTGTTAGAATGGAAGGATATGCCGGACAACATATTCAGGGATAAGATGAAAGATATCCGCACCTGCGCATTACTTATTTAAGGCTAAAATTTGAAGCTAAAACAAGACACCTGTTTTTATCAAACCGTTCCGTTAATTGTTCCGTATGCTAATTGATTTCCAGTATCGTTCCGGCTATATGTCGTATGCCGTTTTCTATATTATAATAATAGACTACCAATACCCGGTTATTATCTAACAATACCGGCCAGGTATACCCGATGTCAGTACTTCCGCCATCTTCTCTTAATATCATCTCAGGCGCGGTTGTAAAGTCGGTACATTCTGCATTTAATACCCGTGCCCGGATGCCAAAAGGTTTATGCCGGTAGCCATAGGTAATTAATACCCTGCCATCGGGCAGCTGCAGTGCGTTCATCGGGTGCCCTTTAAAACCCATGGACTGCCAGGTAAACGTTTTCCCTCTATCTGTTGAGCGGGCGATCACCGCATTATGTTCAAATCCGGCTGTTCTTAAAAATCCCACTATATCTCCTTTGGGTGTTTCTATAACGGACGCTTCATTGAATGATACTTTAGGATCCCGGGCTACTTCTCCGGAGTACTGCCAGGTTAAGCCTTTGTCTTTAGAAGTAATTAAATAATTAGAGGTCTTCTTCTCACTGTCACTTGCAGCTACTATCCACAGCACCCTGCCATCCCTGGCTTCATACATTGCTCCCCGGTTATACGCGGGTACTTTTTGTCCATACGCATTGTAACGGATCTCCGGGGCTATGGAAAGAGGATAAATCGCGTCACTCCAGATTCTCCCCCCATCGGATGACCTGACGAGATAACCTCCAAGAAATATATAGCCGGAGCCGGAATAGGGCTTTCTCAAATTAGCTATCCCTTCCTCATTTACCCGCTGCCATCCATAGCTGGCGCATAATATCGTACCGTCTTTTAACTGGATGAGACAGGGATCCTGGGAACCACCAAAAGGATGTGCATAAATCAGCTCCGGCTTGTTCGTCCAGTGCTCCCCGTCCGTAGACCTTACCGCAACAAGATAACTGTTATGGTCGGTATGGTCATTTCTTTTTTCACCAAAGATCATCCTGTTGGGCGCTCTCCGGAATGCGAGCAATAATTCTCCATCAGGCTTCCGGATCACAGAGGGGAAGCAGCTGTAAAAAGCGGTATCAGCATAAATTACAACGTCTTTAATTTTTTTTAGGGCCGGCGACATATTACCCTGTCCATAAACCATCGAAAAGCAAAACAATCCCGCAACCACTGTGCTGAATTTCCTGGTCATACCCATTTAGTTTAAGTGCTTAATATATAAATTACACGATTGTATTACACGGGATAAATGTCCGGGTAAATACCGATCCTGCAAAAACAGGAGTTTAAAAAAATCCGTTGGTTTCCACCGGGCCGTATTTCAATACCAGCTCCACCCGTTCCAACATCGTTTCGCCGGACGAAGAAAAATGTATTTCATTTTTCCCTTTTCTCAGGGAAGAAGGAGACACTTTAAACGCCCATTCTTTCTGATTATCCTTCAATCCCCTAACCTTATCGTATAAGCGGGGCAAGGAGCTGTCTGCAAGGCTGGTATGTTCTCCATTCACAGATACGTCCAGTCCGTCCGTACTACCCGAACGGATAAATAATATCACTTCTTCCGGCTGGTCGGCATCCACATCATCTCCTACAAAAACAGATACCACACCCTCATTACTTATTTTTAACGGTAGCGGGGTATTGGGAAGCACTTCGTAGGAGGCTGCGCCGTCCGACAGGCAGTACACTTTATTTCGCTTTCTCAGGGTTTCTACAGATCCCAACTCCTGTAACAGCTCAGGCGCTATAGTACGACAAACCACCGTTCCTTCTTCGGGTTGTAATTGCTGTCCTGCCTCATTGTAAGCCGTCAGAAAATAATTGAACAGCAGGGTACCTGTGGCTCCCTGTGCCAGCGCATGAGACGCCATCCCCCTGTACATGCCATGCGACCACACTTCCCTGGGACGATAACTGCCGTCATCTATCGTTGTGTATACGGGAATGTCCGCACCAAGCGTTGCTTTAAAAGCTTCTACGTCCATTGCCGGGTCTCCACTCCAGTGTACACCCATTGTTAAAAAATCAACTAAACCCGCTTTTACCCATTCCTGCACATCTAACCCTTTTTTCCTGCAATCGCTTATAGTTGCGGGAACACGGGCTGTAAGCAATATCTTTTTTTTGTACACTTTACCAACGGAATCCGCAACCTGCTTAACCGCCTGTACCAATGAAGTGATCAGCGGGGCATTCTTTTCTGCTTCAGCACGTTTAAAGTAAACAATAAAACGCATAAAATCCAGCTCATACCCGTCTATCAATGCACCATATTTTTCTAACTGCTCCCTGATAATACCCAACTTATACGCCCGTACTTCGGGATGGGCAAAATCAAGCGCTCTCGAAGCATTCCAACCGGGCAAAGTGGTATCGTTGGTCCAGTATTCGGGATGAGCAATCCAGAAGTCACTGTACTGAACCGTACAATGCCGGCTGGTGTCTGCAAAATGCAGATCATTCATCCGAAAAGTTATAAATGCCTCCAGTTTCTTTTCTTTAGCCCTTTTCAGCGATGCCTCTACAATATCTGTTCCTTCCTTGTCTAACCCGATGGCATTATCGTAAAGACGCTTAAACATATTATTAAGCGTAGTATCTTCTCCGCAATTCAGCTGCCCGTTTAAATCATCACCAATCAGCCTCCCGTATTTGGAGCGGTAATAAAAGAAATCACTGCCCGAACAAATCATATAAGTGGTAACCTGTGAGCCTGCAATCATATCAATATACCGGTTAAGATCATCCCGTGTTAACGGGCGCTTACCGAACCAGTTATTACCCAAAATTTCCGTACCGTCATTATTGTAAATTAAACGGTGCTTAGTCCTGACGGGAGTATCGCTGAATTGGCAACCGGTCAACCCAAGCAGCAAAAAAGGAATAAGCATTCTTATGGCAGGCATAAAAGCAAGATTTATATTTTATTGTTGATCCGGTAGCAGGGCGATACAATCAATCTCTACTTTTAAGCCTTCTGCTAAAACAGATTGCACCGTTGTCCTGGTTGGTTTGATACCGGGAAAATACGTTGCATAAATTTTATTATACCGGTCAAATTCCCTGATATCACTCAAATGCACTGTACATTTTACCACATCCTGCAGGGAAGCTCCTGCCGCTTCAAGAATAGCTTTAATATTTTCAAGTGTGCGGGTTGTTTCTTCCTCGATGGTCCCCAATACGAACTTAGAGGTTTTAAAATCTACTGAAGCCTGTCCGCTGACAAATACGAGGCCATTAACTACCACCGCATCAGAATAAGCTCCGGTAACGAAAGAAGTGTCTCTTTGCGGATGATGAACAGCTTTTTTAACCATAGTCATTGTTATTATTATTGTGATTGATGAATTATCATATATAAAACAGCGTACGCCGTCCGGGTCCGGAGCTTATTTATCTTGCTCCTTTCACTTCCATCCGTAACGTATATACCGCTTTTGAAGCCGCGATGAACAAGGTTTTCCTGTCTTTTCCACCAAAACAGATATTACCTACCCAACCTGACGGAACAGGAATATTACCTATCTTTTCCCCCTTCCGGTCATAAACCGTTACCCCGTTACCTGTAATGTACAGGTTCCCCTTATGATCAAGCGTCATACCATCTGAGCCCTGCATTACAAAAAGCCGGCGGTTGGTTACACTGCCGTCTTTGTTGATCCGGTAGGTATAGGTTTTACCGGCGCCTATATCGGCCACGTAAAGCGATTTGCCATCGGGCGTTCCGATAATACCATTTGGCCGGACGAAATTACTATCCACGATCTGCGCTTCACGGAAGCCTCTCGCTAAGTAATATAAATTTTGTTTTTCCATATCGGGCTTTTTTCTTTCCCAGTAATCCCGCTGGTAATAAGGATCAGTAAAATAGATACCTCCTTTTTTATCAATCCATAAATCATTCGGACCATTAAAGCGGATACCATTGAAATTTTTCAGCAGTACCGTAACTTTTTTTTCAGGGCTGATGGACCATAATTCGCTGTTTTCATCCGCACAGGCCACGAGGTTACCTTCATGATCAAAATACAAACCATTGGAACGCCCGGATTTGTCCATGAACACGGACAGCTTTCCTTCCGTATCATATTTCCATATTTTATCATTGGGCTGGTCGGTGAAAAATATATTACCGGCCCTGTCTGCGGCAGGACCTTCGGTAAAGATAAACCGGTCTGCAACCAGTTGTAATGTTGCTCCCGGGCTGATGAGCTTTGCCAGGCGACTATTGGTATCTGCAGGCGATATCCCGATCGGATATGTCATATTCTGTATACCGGGCAGCATTATTCTATCCGCATCCGAAGAAGTGAGATGAACCGCATTATCTTCACTCCGCAGATCTACCGGTAAAAAAATAATACCTGAAATAAAAACTAAAGAAACCAGGGTCGCTTTTATCATGTCCGGTTATTTTTAAATACAACACACAATTTACTTTTTTTTCACCAACCTGTTCATGCTCATTTTATCCAGTTATCATAGAGGTCAAAAAAATGGACCGATTGTTTTTTCTGTATAATACGAAGCCGGCTACCTGCATCCCGGAGCCGGTATGCTTCTTTAATAACATCATAATCTTCCTGTAATGATTCCGGGTCTAAAAAATCTCCCGCGCCGTCAGTGGAAGATATAATAACCAGCTTCCTGGGAGCAAGCCCCCCAGCCAGATCGGACAAATCATAAGCCGTTAAGGCACCGGGTACGAGGCTATGCAAAAAATCTGCTTTATAGAAACGATGCATGGCAACCGCCCGGTAAGAAATATAGGGTTCAACTAAAGCAATACGACTGATGGACGGCTCAAAAGCCGCAGCATGCAATAAAACCGGCGCCATTTCTTTTTTAGCCAAACCCCAAACCTCCCGGATACCACTATCCTTCTGCAGCAGCCGGGTAAGCCTGACCAAATCACCGGCTCTTAAACCTACAATACTCCTGCCGACAAGCATGGAAGCATACCAGACGTTATAAGAAACGCCTTTGATGTATGAATCTCCTTTAAAAATTCCAGGTCCCGTTTCTCCCGTCCCGATCAGGTCGGGAGCCAGCACCGTAAATCCTTTTTTTACAAACCATTCGATCCCTCCTCCTTCAGCCAGGTCGGCCTGCTTACCTGAAGGATGCAAATACACAAGCGCCCTGTGGTTTGTCTGCTCCGGCTTCAGAAGCAGGTAAGGAATAACATAGTCCCCTTCTCCTTTTAAAAAATATTTTTCAATTACATAGCCCTCTTTTTGAATCCTGCCGGTAAAAACAGGTGCCTGTACTGGACCGGGAGGTTCAAAGCCGGACAGCGTACGGGCTGCCTCCACAGCATTTGCCAGATGCACATTCAACCGCTTACGGGAACTGTCTAACTGCCTGACCAACTGCCCGGTGTACGCACGATTTAAGCTAAAGACCGTTTCGCTATGTACATCAAAAGCGATCTGCCCTGTTGTTGTTACCTGTAACTCCTGTATTGTTAAAGTATCGGTTTTTTCATCTTCCGGGTTTCCGGGATTATTTAATTGCTTTTGAAAAAAGGCGTACATCGCTTCCCTGTTCTTTCGGGTAGAAGCATGCGCGGCATCATCCTCCACCATCTCAAAATGATCTTCCTTACCATAAGATGTATAAATACGCGACACTTCCCCCGCGGTTTCTCTTGCTCCTTCTATGCTAAACATATCGCGGGTTGTAGTGATCATTAAGGCCGGCTTCGGCGCTCTGACCAACAAAAGATCGGCATGGTCAATACCGCGCAATACTGCATTACCCAGGTTTTGTTCCGCATCCTGCGGCCCGATACTTTGAAACAGCCGCGATAAGCTGGTAATATAACATTCAGGAGCAGCAGCCATAATGCGTTCATCAAAAGCTGCGATATACGCCGACTGGGTACCTCCGCCAGATCTGCCGGTGATGCCGATCCGTTGGGTATCTATTTCTTTTCTGCCAACTAAATAATCTACTGCTCTTACTCCGTCCCATATCATATACTTTGCCTGAGAGCTGCCGGCCAAAAAAGCCTGCGCACCGGGATAAGAATGTTCGGATACCGGTCCGCCAACTACCGATTTACCTGTTGCGGTATCCGGGTATTGCAAACGTTCTCCCTGCCCCACAGGGTCAAAGGCAAATACAACAAATCCTTTTTTTACCAGGTTTAAAATAACATGCTGGTAGACTGTGCTCCGGTAACCCTCACCGGTGTGGCCACTGCAATAAATAACAGCCGGGAGCTTTTTTTTCGATTTATTGCGGGGAATAAATAATGAAGAAGTGACATAAAAACCGGGTATTGACTCATATATAATATGCTCAATGGTATAGTCTTTTTTTACCACCCTTTTTACCACCCTGGCATTCAATGCCGTTTTTTGCGGAAAAAGTTTCACTATATCCTGTAATGTATTCCGTATATATTGTTGCCTGTCCTGCCACTCAGATAACGAATGGATATTACCTATTACACTGCTTCGCTTGTCCAGCAGCGTATATGCCTGCCGGGCAAAATGATGATATAGCGCATTAGGGGCATCGCTGTATTGGATCCAACTGTTTCGTATTACCTCGTATTCTTTCTGGGCAAGTACTTTACCGCCTGCTAACCCGATAAGACTTAAAAAAATAAAAAGGAATTTGTTCAAGATTCAATGCTTTTTGATATCAGAAAAAAGCCTGCCGGAAAACATTTTTTTGTTCAGTCCGGTCTAATGAAATTACACACAACAAGATAACATAAAAAATTGTTCCTCCCCCCGCTACATCTCGATGACCTCCACTTTTACTCCTCCATCTTTTTCAGAACACGTCTTTAAAATTTATTTTCGGAGACAGGCTACACAGAGGAACGAAATGCAAAGAAGGAGAAGTTTTCTTCATTATCAACACATAAAAAAAGAAGAAGTATTATATTGCATCATCAATAAATTAAGACAGATCATGAGACTGCTATTAATCATTATTTCATTTTTTTTAATGACCACCCCGTTTTTTTCCTGTAATTCCTCTTCTTCCCAACAGGGAGATGAAAAAACGAATACCGGTAGCGGACCCAAAGTTGAGCTCATTGCCGGGGAAGCAGAGCAAAAGGTAGACGTTACCATTGACGGGAAGCCCTTCACTACTTTCTGTTATTCCGATACATTGATGAAACAAATTCTTTTTCCGATTTATACGGCAGGAGGTAATTTCGTTACCCGGGGATGGCCGATAAACCCGAGACCAGGTGAACATACCGACCATCCGCATCAGAGAGGAATGTGGTTAAATTACGGAGATGTGAATGGATATGATTTCTGGGGAAATTCTTACGAAATACCGGCTGATATCCGGGCAACGAAGAAAGGCAGGATCAAACACGTTAAGATAGAAAATACCAGCTCCGGGAATGGCGAAGGCTCCCTCGTTACCGAAGAAAGCTGGGTAAGTCCTTATGGCAATGCCCTTTTAGCTGAAAAGACCACCTATCACTTCATTGCAAAAGAAGATGTGCGGATCATAGATCGTATTACTACATTGACAGCACCTGACAGTGCCGTAACATTTAAAGATACCAAGGAAGGGATGTTTGCCATCCGGTATAACAAAGACCTGCACCTGCCATCAAAAAAAGCCATGACTTTTATTGATGCTATGGGTAATGAAACTACCATAACGCCGGATTCACAGAACACCACAGGAGATTACATCAGCAGTGAAGGCGTAACAGGCGAAGCTGTCTGGAGTACAAAAGCCAAATGGATGGATTTATACGGTACAATCGAAGGAGAAAAAGTTTCCGTGGTTATATGTGATCATCCCAAAAACTTTGACTACCCCACCTATTGGCATGCCCGCGGCTACGGATTGTTTTCTGCTAATCCGTTTGGCGCCCATGATTTTACCAATGGAAAGCTGACTTCTAATTTTTCGCTCTCTAAAGGAGAGTCCATAACATTCCGGTACAGGGTTATTATCAGCTCGGGCACACATTTGTCTAATGAGCAGATTAATGTATTAGCCGAGGAATTTGCCGGGTTGTATAACTAATAAAACAGACGCGGTCGGTACCCGAAGGGTCAGACCGCATTATACCCAATACCGTCTGACGCAGAGCGTGCCAACGGCGGTAATACCTAAAACCCGTTTTCAAATGTTTATAGTTTACGGTAGACGGACAGCAAGGATTAAAAAGTATAAAAATGACACTCAATCGTGTCCAAATTGCAACTTTTTTGGGGTCAACATCAAAGTCTATAGAGACTACTATCATTTATTCTTTCTCCCAATAATACCTGTTGGAATTAATACGTCCAAAATATACTGTAATAATTGCAAACGACAGATAAGGTCAAATTCTATCGAGACGGAATACGAAGGGAAAGCAAGAGCACCTATTTATCTATATACGGGTATTTTGCTTATTCTAAGCTTAATACTATTTGCAATACTTAATAATCTTGAAAATCAAAAAGAAAATATAAAATTCGTTGAAAACCCGATTGAAGGTGATGTCTACAGAATAGTGAAAAAAGAAGGTAATTCTACCTTTTATTACTTTCTTAGAATTAATGAAGTTTCTGATGACACAGTATACTCTTATCACTCTAGTTTAATGTATAATCAATTTACAGACAAACTAAGCGACAATGACTTTTTTGACCAAAGTGAATATTTCATTTTTACCAAAGCAGACTTAAAAGAAATGCTAGATAAAGGAGAAATACAATCTATAAAACGTAATTACAAAGAAAACACAGGATTTAATCGTGTTAAATGACCAAGGCAGGTTAGGAACCCCTGCGGTCTGACCCTTCGGGTACCAACGGTAATCTTAATCTCCTTTATAACCGGGGTTCAATGTAACCCCTCTTGCGTTCGTTTCTTTTTGCCAGGCATGTAATTTTTCCAATAACTCCGCAGCTTTTTCAGGATTTTCTTTTACTACATTCTTTGATTCCCCTGAATCAGCCGATAAATCATACAACTCTAATCTCTCATCTCCCAAATACTCCAGCATCTTCCAGTTACCATCCCGGATAGCGCTCACCGGAGCCGTTGTGGGATAATAATGAGGATAATGCCAGTACATCGGCCGGGTCTGTAAGGCTTCACTTTTTTCCCCTTTCAATAAGGGAAGAAAACTTTTACCATCTATCCCGGGATAATCCTTTACACCTATTAAATCCATAATGGTCGGGAAATAGTCAATGGTGCTGACAGGTATATCAATTTTCCCTTTAAAAGAACTATGTGGTAAAGCAACAATGGTAGGGATACGAATGCCCCCTTCATACAGGCTTCCTTTCCCCGACCTGAGAGGATAGTTATCCGTAACCACCTGATCTTTGTACTTATTGATATATCCTCCGTTATCAGAGAGTAAAAAGACCACCGTATTTTCAGCTATTTTTTCTTTTTCCAGTTTTTTCAGGAGCCGTCCTACATTGTAATCCACCGCTTTTACCATAGCGGCATAAGCCGGATTCCGGTGCTTTAACTCAGGAGTCAGCTTGTTCCTGAAATATTCAATATCATCTTCCGGTGCTTCAAGCGGAGTATGGACACTATAATACCACAAGTTCAGAAAAAAAGGACGACTTCCTGCATCTTCAATAATTCTAAGCGCTTCATCCGTTAAACGATCCGTAAGATATTCTCCTTTTCTGTCGGTAAAATACCGTCCTTCCGCATCGGTTCCAAGTTGTCCTACAAAGCGATGTTCCCGAAAAGCAAAACCCTTATACGGATAAAAATAGGTGGGCGGCGCTCCGCGCTGACTGGCAGCAATACTTACGTCAAATCCCTGGTTTTCCGGGAAATGCATATAGTCTCCGATATGCCACTTCCCAACGTGCGCGGTAAGGTAGCCATGCTCTTTTAATTTTTCTGCGATAGTTACTTCTTCTAATGGTAAGCTTTCGATTGTCTGCGGCGGAAGATATTTATATACTTCCTGGTTTTTCCTCTCTACCGGAGAGGCAGCTTCACTCCAGATCGTAAAATTCAACCGGGCCGGAAATTTTCCCGTCATTAATGAAGCACGGGATGGCGAGCAAACCGGGGCGGCAGCATAGCTGTTGGTAAATACAAGGTTGTTCTTCGCAAATTGATCAATATTAGGTGTTTCATGCAGATCGGCACCGTAACAACCAAAATCAGAAGCACCTAAATCATCCACAACAATGAAAATGATATTAGGTCTTCCTGCATCTAAGCCCGGCTTAGGTTGATCCCTGCAACTAAAAAACAAAAAACTCCACAGACCTAATACGACAGGTATCTTTTTTATACCCGTCCCAAATGTAAGATTCATGCTGCCCATAAATAAGTTTTACAGTTAACATTAAAAACAAACCCATACCCGTTATATCCTTTTTATCTACTCTGTAAAAACAAACCATTTCCTGCCTTTAGGCGGCAAAACCACCCGTAAGTTCAGCTTTGTATTGCTTAAGGTTTTTCTCACAGCCGTTCCGTCATCTTCACTTACCATAGCCTGGTTTTTTAAGCCGGTATAATAAAGATCTACTTCTATATCTCTCGTGATTGTTTCATTCAACGGGTTGTAGATCATCAATAATCCTCTTTCTTTACCGGCCGGATCTACATGTAATATCGCATCATAATCTCTTCCGTTGGGGCGGCGGAGATGTATGATATCTGCATCCAATACCCGGCGATGCTTCTTGTAGAAGTCAACCCATCTCTTAACCAGCATTTGAGTTTCGGGTGCATCGTATAATTGCGGGCCCCGGTAACAGGCCTGCACACCGGCTCCAAATAAATTAGCCAGGCGCTGCTCGTAATGGGACAGATGTGCTTTTAACGGCTCAATAGTTGCCGCGGCGCCGCCCCCCTGGTATTCCACCAGCGGAACAAACATCCAACCCATCGAAGGTGCTTTTTCCCATGTACCGTCATAGATGTTCTGGCGCTCAATGATCTCCTGCAGCTCCCGTGGTAACGACCAGTTGGTTTCACGATACCCCATTGCTGTCTTATTGCTGCCGCTTAAAAAATACCAGTCGGGCACATTCAGGTAAATGCCTTTACTCCTGCACCAGCGATAAAATTCCTGGATCTCCCGGTACTGTTTCCATCTCGAATCCTCCAGCCCTCTGTGTCCCGGATGGTCCTGTGAGGCACATACGTCACCGGGATAAGAACCATCATGCTCCAGGAGATCCTGCCCGGTGGTTTCATAAAAATGATACAGTTTCTTAAAATATTCCTGTCCCCACCGGCTTTCCAAACAGGGTGAATTTCCAAAAGCAGGCTCCATCCCTTCGGGCATCACAACATCGTTGTTTGCATCAATCGTCCGGCTGGCTAACAGCGAATATCCCCCCAATGCCACTCCCTTAGATTTTGCATAGTCCTTCAACGCTTTCATCCGCTGCAGGTTATGCCGTGAAGTATCCTCGATATCAAACCCGCTGCCAAAAGTCATAATAACCATTTCAAAACCTACTTCCGCACATTGATCAACAGCCTTTTTTACCGGTTCATCTTCCGAACGGCTCACGTGCATAATGATCGGGTTTTCGGTTACCCACGGGGAAATGGTACGATACATCTTCCGCATACTTAATCCTCTTCTTTCACGATCATAACTATCGTAAACCAGCTCCCAAAGCCGCATACTTTCCAAAGAACCACCGGGCGCTAACTCCTGCCCCATCCCCGTTTTGGGCATACAGGTCAATACAGCGGGCGTTTGAAGCGTATAGTTTACCTGTGTAGTATAAGAGGAGTCTGTTTGCCAGGCTATGCAGGCATTTTCCGCAGCGTTAGCGGTTCCCGATCCAAAAGCAAAATCACTTTCTGCAAAAATAGGGGGTAGCTCCCAACGCTGCTTATGTTCTACTGCACTCTCTGCTTCTGTTACGGCGAGGTGTTCACTTTTAATATTATTTACTATAATTTCCTGCCTGCTGTTATTTTCCACACTTACCCATTTGCTTATCAACGGCAACCCATCGTATATTTCATAGTGTATCTTTACTTTAAGTCCTTCTAAAAAATCAACATCATACACAGATGGACCGGTCTTCCCAAGCAACAATACCTGTTCTATCCTGCTCCTTCCCAAAGCGCCTGCTTCCCCCTTTACGGTTTCACCACCCTGCGGATCTGTTTTACCGATACGGATATGCGAAGGCTTTTCCTTCACCGGTAATGTCATCAGCGAAGTATAATGCACTCCATCTTCCGATGTGCTGTATACTATATTTCCTTCACCCAGCAACAACCTCAAATAATAAGACTTGCCGGGGTCAAATCCCTTAAAATGATTTTGCTTATTCTTATACATCACCGAAAAATGCTTTTTACCGGGAGACAGGTAGAATTTAGCTTTTTGCCCGTTGGCAAACACCAGGGTAATGCCGGGACCATAGCCCGTACTTATATCCGTGCCGGCATTCAGCTTACAGACTATAACCTCCGTACCGGCAGGTATTGCCTGCTCCGCATATACAACGGCACGGGAAGGAGCTAATATTTCACCCGCCTTACCTTCATTGTTAAAAGCATTAGACGGTGCGTTAACCGTAACCACCTTCCACCTGGGTGAAAGTGTGATAAAATCATCTTTCCATATTACTGCTCTCCGGGCATCCTGTCCATACCGATTCTGAAAATCCCGGATCAAAGATGGTTCCGCTTTATACGTAAAGCTAAGCTCCAGCCCTTTGGGTGGCCAGGGCATTTCCCCTGAATACCACTCCTTACGGCGATTCCACTCAAAACGTGCTTTTATGGGAGAAGCGGCATAAGACACCAATTGTAAACTATAGGGATCTGCCTTCATTTCGGGTATCCATTCAGGTAAGAGATAATTGGCTATAGGCTGACCCGTTAATCCTCCTGCTTTTATTTCATGTCCGTTTATCCAGAGTACCGCCTCCGGTGATACCGCACGTACCAGGGATTCATGAGTGACCAGGTTGTCTAACCCGATGGTGGCGCCATTAGGTGCTACGGTAAACGTTCTGGTAACCAGCCCGTTGCTCATCGCTATATACCCTTCCGGGGTTTTATATATGGCAGACGGTTGAGAAGAGGTGCTTATAAGCCAGTCTTGATGATAACGCAACTGTACCGGGTTATAGAGCGGAAGGTCGTCTACATGAATATCCTGGGCGTTTACGACAAGAAATGCACAAGCGGACAGGGCGAGTACTGTTGATTTCAACATACCTGAATGATTTACTATAATGAGAGTGGAAAACTACTACAGTTTATTTCAATTTTCACCGAAAAACTCACAAATTTGATGCTACTTTTACTCCATCCGTTTTTTGATTCGCTCATTTAAGATTTGCGTCTCACGAATAAAAACTTAATCATGGTCAACAGAAGAAAATTCATTCACCAGGGTGTGTTATCTATTGGTGCACTGGCAGGAAGTCCGCTGCTTTCAGGCGGGCTAACCCTTACCGGCCGGCAATTCAACTTTGATCTCCGGTTAGAAGCTGAGGAAGATATCTATTCTTATACGCCGGCAAATAATGGAGCAGGCCCCATGTGGGGACAGGGAATGACCAGTGTTATCCGGATGGGAGACCAGGTGTTTGCCAGCGGACTGGAAACGGTTCCCGAAGTAAAAGGGCTGAGCAACTGCCGGTGGATGCTGTTTAAACGATACGATTCGGGATGGAAGCTGGAGGCGAAAGACCTGATCAACCTGACCAGGGAACCCTGTTCGCTTTCTGTTTTTAAAAACGAGAAGGTTTTATTATCTGTTAATCCCAAACAAGCTGACTCCTGTACAGAATATTGTCTTACCCATCCCGAGATACTGAGTTTTAGCGGGCGAAATTTACAAATGCCTTATGATCGTCTTGTACCGGTATGGAAGAACAACCCGGGGTTTAACGACCACTCGTACAGGGCATTGGCTGTAGACACAAAAAATAATGAACTGATCCTTTTCCAGAACTATATGTACCACCATGCAGAATGGAGCTTTTTGAACCGGAACGGCGTATGGCAATCAAGTGGCGCTATACAATGGCCGACAGACGTATACAACGACAAGGAAACGCCACTCCGGTTGTGTTACAGCAACGTGGCCATCCGGGATAAGCAGGTATATTTCTTTTCTACGGGAGATATCGTAGAACCTATTGATGAATGGAGAAAATATAAAAAGGATCTGACCGGTGCTGCCTGGGATTATGTTTTCAGGAGATTATATTTCTCATGGACAGATGATATCACTAAAAAGCCCTTCGGGTCATGGATAGAAATATCAAACCGGGATAAGACGGCGGGGCATATCCGAAACCAGGATCTATGGTTAGACAAAGAGGGAAACGTTCACCTGTTATGGATAGAATACGCAATTGACGAGCGACTCCGGGAACGTTTCTTTCCTGGTGAGAAACAGGAACGATCTTTACTTTACGCCACGATAAGGAAAGGGAACGTAATTGTCCGGCGTGCCCTGGTAACGTACAAAGAAGGTGACCGGGATCATGTTGCGGTGGAAGGTAATGCAAGATTTCATGCACTGGCAGACGGACGCCTGTTTGTGGTATACTATCGAAAAGGGCAACTGGCAAACGAACAGAAAGTTTCTGAAAACTGTATAATGGAAGTCTTTGCAAACGGGGAACACAGTGCCCCCCGGGTGATCCCGTTTAAGAAAGCATTCATTCAATTTCAAACAGCTAATGAACGTGCAGGATGTGCTCCCTCAAACCGGCTCGACATGCTGGGTGTTCAGGAAGGAAAACAAAATACCATCAGCTACGGACAGGTTGATATCCGGTAAAACCAATGGGATGAAGGGTGTATCCCAAATTGTCGCTGCTTATTTAATTCTTTATTTCGTCCCTTCAGCTAAAAAAGCCCTGTACTTTTCCAGGTATTCTTTGGGCGTAGTGTGCCACTCAGACGTTCTGCTTACTTTGGTGCGCACGCAATGATATACAAACTCGTATAATACACTTACGATCTCAGGATCAGGTACCAAAGAGCCATCTGTCCCCTTGATCAATGCACCCCGGTTCCCGGCTTTGGCTTCCTTTGCAATTTCAAGCATCGCATAATACACCGGCAAACGGGCAGATTTTACCCTTACATGATACCCGGGCTTATTTTTTACCTTCTTCTCTCCCCTGTCGAAAATCCGGTTATAGCGTTCTATTAAATCCACCGATAAAAAACTTTCTTTTTCCTGTACCGGCGAGCCGAAAATGGACATCCTGACGCCCTGCCCCGAACGGTTATTATCATGTAACAGCCTGATATACTCCTTTATTTCGGCAGCGGCAGGTCCGTAATAAGCATCAATAAATTCATTTTTTTCTTTTTCAATATCAATATCAGGATTCCATAACAAGCGGGCTATCAGGTAAGATCTTAAGGGTGCAAAATCGCCTCCCGACTGAATGTTGCCCTGCTCAAACAACGCCGTCACATTGTTATCCCGGAGAAACTGAATATTAGGCTGAAGGACCCGCAGATTAGGAAAAGGAGCGAGCAAATGTGAAAAGCGTATCACATAATCCCATACCAGGATATTATTCGTCAGTTTTCCCCAACCGACCAGATCTTCACAAAAAGCTTTATCACCTACCGTCATGGGATCATTGCGTGAACTTTCTATACTGCAAAGCATAATGTTCACATTCTTACGCGGCACAATACCTTTAGGCGGAGTGCGGGAGTACTGGTAGGCCAATGTAGAAATAATTTTATCCGGGAATCTTTCCGCCACTTTATTGACAAACGTAAGCAGTGATCCCATACCTAATGCAGTATACCCGCTTGTTCCATGCGTAGCCAGATTTTTTTCTTCCGGCTTATATGCAGCGTATTGACTGTCTAAGGCAGCACAGTTTTCGCAACGGCAATAATTCACATTATCATTCTGGCTAACTGACCAGTATAATGCGCCCGGATTTTTGTCTATTGCCTTTTTCAGATTATCACAAACGATCTCTAATACATCCGGATTGGTCAGGCACAGCTGCGCCTCCGGCTGCGTACCCCCTCCATCCCAGGAAGAGATCAGTCCTGCATGTCTTTTACCGTCATAATAGCTGAAATACTCCGGATGTGAAGCTCCATATACTTTGGGGTCAAGCAATGCATGAAAAGTATGCACCCAATACCCCCATTTTGTTTTATCGCTTCCCCTGCCCTCAAAAGAGTGGAGCTTATGCCAGTCCATATACTCCGGATCATACACATCATGATAATAGGTTTCCCGGAAGGTAAATACCGGTAGCTGCATATCATCAATGAACGGTAGCCTTATCGTCCTTTGCTTAGGAACATAAGTAAAATCCGATGTGTATTTCCGGCAGCCCAGGTATTTATCAAGAAAAGTATATACGCTATAGATCACTCCTTTCTTATCACCTCCTGTCAGGATCAGCTTCCGGTTGTTCGTCTTAATCAGCAACCCATCCTCTTTTAACTGATTATAATCCACCTGGCCCTGCTCCGGCCGGTTCACTCTGCCAACTAAAATCTCTTCCGGGGAAGCTGTTGCATTATCGGCAACCAGGGGCAGGCTCACCCCGGTTATCCTGAACAAATAATCCTGTAATACTTTCGCCGCCTGTATTTCTATTACGGTAGCTTTCTCCGGCAGCACAATATGATAGTCGGATTTTCCTTTTTTAATTAACGTAAGCGGCTGTGCAGACAGCATGCCACACACCAGCAATAACAGCGTAAGCTGAAATACCTGTTTCATGTTCCTGTAATTGATCAGTTTTTCAGCCATGAATATATTACCATATCCCCCGGGTCAACCTCTAACGTATTTGTATACGTGCTTGCGGGAACCAGCGTTCCGTCCTTCAATACTCTTTTCACCTTGTCTTCCGTTACTATAGTCGCCTTCATCTTAGTATACAAATCCCTGTTCACAACAACCATAAATTGCCGGTTTCCTTTTTCCAGTACGGACACTATTGCTCCGTTATCGCTTGTTTCCAATACTTTTACCGGAGGAGGTAAAAGGAGGAACCTCCGGGTTCCTGCGGGTATCTGCTTTCCGGTATGCGCCACGGAAAGCAATTTGGCATTAAGAAAAACACCTGAAAGATTTTGTATTTCCTGATTTACCTGTTTAATCCGATCATACACATCCGTGCGCCTTCCATCTAATCCTATAGGAGCGTCATGAAAATCCCAGGAAGGGTTGATCCCCGGGTTCCAGTAAGTGAAATATTGCAGCCCCTGCGCACCATAAGCCAGGTTGCTGTACATCTGCAGCCTGATGTCTTCGATAACCGGTATGGGATGAGCTCCGTGTGGAACGGATAACGCAAAGGCCCAGAAAGGCAGGTTGTTTTTTTTAGCTGCTGTGGTAATAATTTCCAGGTTTTTATACCAATCGGAGCGGATCGTTTTTACGTTATTTTTTTCTGTTATCGGGTAATGATCGAAAGAGATAAAAGGTACGGGTACCTGCCGGAGAAAAGTATCTACATGTTCAGTATAAATATCTGTCCCCGGCCGTTTTTTATAGTCATCACCAAACAATTGATCCTGGTTTGCATAAGTGGGAAAGAGATTAATGTAGCAATAATGCTGTTTGTCTACCGACTGTATGCGTTTCACCCACCGGCCTAATTCGGGGAAGTCTTTTGCATTAGGCTCATCTATCAAATGGTACCCTGCCAAAGCCGGGTGTTTCATCAATCGTTTTGCCGTTTTTTCAGGTTCCGATTTTAATTCGGGGCAGGACGGAAGTAATTTAACGCCTGTCCGCTGCGCAATATCCAATGCTTTTTCAACCGCTTCGATACTGGAATACCAGGAGAAATTAATATTGATCCCCGATCCTTTCAGCTCTTTGAATCGCTCAATGGTGGTTTCTTTTTCAGGAACACCGATCCAGGCTAAAATGGGTATTTCTCCATCTGATTGTAGCTTCTCCTGGGCAAAGGGGCTAAGACAGGAGATGCTTAATATCAATACTAAAAAATGCTTGTATAAGATACTCATGGGTTTAGATAAAAAGCTTTAAATAATTCCTGAAAACTACTACTATTTATCCATTTTATGAGTGAGCGGGTAATTCATCCGTATATAAAGCATCCATACCTGCCCGGGGAAAGGGCTTCAGGCTCTCCGGCAACATTGAATTAACCCGTAATAGCTGTAGTTCAAAACCTGTACATACAGGAGGTTATCACGCAACGTTTTGGGATATTCATGCAATGGCAGCATATCATTTAAATACATCCCGGACAGCTTCAAGGTATTTCATCTCATTCCGGGTATCTGGTTCCAGGTAAGATCCTTCCCCCCATTCATTCCACGAATTAATAGTAACAATGCGCTCACCGGGAGGCTTTTCCATTGTTATTTTTTTAGCTTTCGCCAAAGCTTTTTTAAACAGGTAGGGGGTATTATCCGTTATCACCGCGCCATAAGGATAATCGCGCCGTTGCATCCAATCGCCTGCATTCCGGCACCTGGGCGAAGAATCCCAACCCATACTTACATTGAGGTGATAAGGAACCGGGATAGATGCCGCCGGCTTCTCCAGTCCGTTTGCACCACCGCCATTTTCCACACTGCGGAAATACTGGTCAACTGCCACCTCGTATTTTGTAGCAGGAAAAGAAGGTAACGCATTGTGATGGATCCATACATAAGACGTTGTACTGCTCATCTTCAGGTTATTGACCGCCGCATCCATATAGTTATTCAATCCAAACAGCACGCCATTCAAATGCAGGTCCTTAAACCCCGCTGCCTTAACCTTTGACCGGAACAGTTCGATAGCTTCAGCAGCTTTTTGAACATCTCCTCCAAAGGTTTCGATAAACGTATGCATCTGGTAAATAGAAAAATAAGGGCAGCCGTCAATTAACCAATAAGAAGGATGTTTAAAATATTTTTCTATTATATAATCCATGATCTCTGTGAAAGTGTCCGGGGTTACAGCGCCCTTCATATCGCCTACATCATGATTGCACCATAAGAGCGCGAACTTAATGTCTGCATTATTGCCTGCCCCCAGGAAGCCTTCTTCCAGCGCCTTATAAAGATATTTTCCATAAGGCGGATCAAAATAATACCAGTCGAAAATAAAGGCATCAATTCCATGTCCGGCAGCCGCCTCTATTTTTTTAGACATCACTGCAGGTTCATTTTCATTTTCGTATCCCCACAGCGGGACTTTAGGTTGCTGATGACCATTAAAACGAGGCTTGGCAAACTTAACGAGCTGCCATTCGGATTCAGCTACCGGTCCCCAATTAGGGAAATAGTAGGCAGCCACCGACACCTCGCCTTCAGGGATATCTATTGGCAATTCAGGCTCCGGATCAATGGATTCAGCAGATGATCTGCAGCCCGCGAGCATCAGCATCGAAACGGCACAAATAAAAAGAATACATTTCGTTCTCATCCCAATACGCCGGTTCCCGATTGAACCACTGCGCTGTTTTAAAAAGATCCGGTCCATCTTCTACTGTTTTCTTGAAATAAGCGTGTATTTAAGGCCTGAACACTTTTTTCACAGCTTCCAGGTATCCGTACCCGAACATCGTACACGGTTGCAGGTAGCTCGTTTCCGTCCATTCGTTCCAACTGTTGATGGTGATCAACGGGGCTTGTTTAGGGTGAGCGTCTACATAAACTTTTGCATCCCGAAGCGCTTTTTCAAAATTAGCAGGCGTATTGTTTTTGACAATGCCGCCGACCTGCATTTCAAACCTGGGGTTGTTGTCCCAGCCAACAGACACATGAGGGTAATAGGGTACCGATAAGCTTTTCCCGATACTTTCCCATTCTTTTACTGCATCAGCCTGTATTTCCAAATAGTCGCGGTCAATGTTGAGGAAATGAACATACTGGTAATGCGTGGCGCCATCAAACTGTAATTCTTTAATAACACTCAATTGTGTCCCGACATTATCACCGGCAATACCTGTGATATTCCCGTTCATATTTGACCGCAAAGTAAGCTGGAGATCCAGCCCTTTAAAGCCAGCCTTTTTCACTTCGGCACGGAACCAGTCTAACGCAGCTTTGGCTTCTTTCAAACCGCCCATACCGTCTATAAAAGTTTGCAACTCATAGATCATAAAGCTTGGCTTGCCGTCCACTGTATAATAATTCGGCTGATGAAAATATTTTTCAATTACCCGCTTACAAATATTCTCAAACTCCTTACGATTCACACCGCCTTTCCAGATCAGGCTGTTATTGGGCTGTCCCGCCAAACGTTTGTCCCATGTCATGTTCACATCATGATTGGCCCACATCAGGTAAAACTTCATGTCTTTATTATTAGCTGCTTTCAGAAATCCATCGTTCAAACAGCTTTCCAAAAAGGGCATTCCATCGTACCAATACCAGTCATAAATGAACACATTCACACCGTGGCGTGTAGCCGCCGATATCTGCATCTCCATTACATACGGATCGGCCTCATTCACATATCCCCAAAGAGGGTAACGGGGCTGCTCATGTCCCGGGAACTTCGCTTTGTTCGATTTCACCGTTTGCCATTCTCCCATACCTTCCGGCCAGAATATTTTTGCCCGGTCATCAGGATGATACGAGGGCCATACAAATGCAGCAATATCATATTTCTTTTGGGCACCCGCGGTTGCCAGGAAGAATACCACAAAACAGGCAATCAACGATATCTTTCTCATCTTTTACTTTTTTTCTTTTTTTTCAAAAAGCTCCGCCGGCATATTATAAGGGGTTTTCCCTATATCTTCAGGGATCAGGTCATCATGCTTTTCAGGGTCTTTGGAAAACACGTTGCGGATAGCATCCAGGTACCCGAAACCATATTCGCGATAAGGCGCCAGGTAATGACCTTCGCTCCACTCATTCCAGTTGTCGAGAATAATCATCCTGCTGCCCAGTTCATCCTTTGAAAAATTATTTTCGATAAAGGCTTTCCCTTTCCGTAGCAGCACTTCAAAGTCTTTCGGGGAAAGTTTCCACACGCTACCCTCATCCTGCCATCCACTCCACGCCTGTGTAAAAGTGACCACCTGCGGCATCACATCATGCAGGCTTTGCATTTTTCGAATCTGTTCCATCTGGCTTTCAATGGCAACCTCAGGTGAAGGACTATTGGATACATGCCAGCAGTACTGGAACGTATAATCCAGCCCCATGGCTTTGAAGCGTGCAAGTGAGGCAGGTTGAAACCCGCGCTCCTCACCCATGATGATCAACCCGTCAAAACCGGCTTTTTTACAGGCCTCGCGCATCATATTAAATGCTGCTTTCGCCTTTTCATCGCTCCCCAGGTCGTCTGAAACAAAGAGCGGGCGATAAATATAAAGCACCGGTTTATTATCAATCTTGAGATAATTGTCTCTCTTGAAGAATTTCTCAATCCAGTAAGGCATCAGATTCTCCATCAGGTCTTTTTCATCAGTGATGCCAGAAGTTCCTTTGGACTGGTTTTCCCACATAATGGTGAACTTCATCTGATCGCCATACTTCGACTTAAAGAGCGCCTCATCAAAAACACTTTTCTCGAACTGCGTTGTAACGGGCCCGTTCTGGCTGGTGCGATACCAGCAATAGATAAAAAAGGAAATACCGTGTTCCACTGCCCATTTGGTTTCCCAATCGGCTATTTCGGGATTATCCTGCGAATAAATTCCCAAAGCGGGTGTGCGTTCCTGGTGTTTATGCACAACCTGGTTCCAGAGTTCATAACGCCCCGTTTCCCACAGCGGGCAATTATGCGCTCCCACCAGTATATCTGTTTTGGCAGGCCTGGGCGCAGGGATATAAGCCTGTTTTTCTACCTTCCTGGCAGGCATCACTACCTGGTTAATAGCTGATCTTGAAAACACTTTCCCTCCGACAAGTACTTCCACTGCAAAATCTTTTTGCCCCGACTGAAGGCATTCTACCTCCCAGCTGTGCTGCCGGGAAGAGTCGGACAGCGCCGTAATCATTTCCTTTCCCATGCGGCTGCCATCGCCCGGAAGGATCAGCCTGCACTCATATTTCAGCTTCTCCGGGTTTTCAACTATCACATTGAAGTGAAACGGGCGGTTTGCCCTGATGATCGGCCGATCTGACTGAAAGCTGTTGCGTTTGATATTGATCTTTTCCTGCGCAACTAATTCAGAGCAGGAAAAGATCGTAAAGGCAATCAATAAACATATATATTTCATGAGGGATGATTTTATTTATTTTCCAAATACAGTTTTAATCGCCTGGAGATACTTCATTTTATGCACAACGTCAGGCTCCAGGTAGCTGCCTTCCGTCCATTCATTCCATGAATTAATGGTAATGACTTTTTGATTATGCTTATCCATCATTTCTTTTACGTCTATGAGCCCCTGCTTAAACGCCTCAGGAGTATTACCTCCGATAATATTAGTATAAGGGTAGCCGGAATTATTAAACGGCGTATTCTGATTGGTACGTGGTGACGGATCCCAGCCTACCGATGCATTGGGGTAATAGGGTATAGAAAATGTGGCTATTGCCTGCTCTGCATATTGCAGGTATGCTTTTTTCACCATATCATAAGGTACAACCTGGTCATTCAAAGGCACATGATGGATCCATACATAAGAGGTAAAAGAGTTAAATCCTAATTTCTTTACCAAAGCTGCAGGATCTGTAACGGATTTCTCTCCCGGAAGTATCGGGTTTCCCCAAACAACGGCATTAAGGTTCAGGTCTTTAAACCCGGCTGCAATTGTTTTTTTTCTGAATGCAGCAAGCGCTGCTGCTGTTGCTTCCACACTGCCAAACGATTCCTGCAGTTTACTTAATTCATAAATAGAAAAATAGGGTGCACCATCAATAAGCCAATAAGAAGGATGCTTAAAATAACGGTCAATGATCATATCCGTCATCTTATCCCAGGTGGCCGGCGTAATGGTTCCCGGATATACAATTTTATGCGGCTGACCCTGCGTATATGGATGAATATCTTCCCAATCATGGTTAGCCCACATCAGGCTGAACTTCAGTAAATGGTTATTCTTTGCCTTCATAAAGCCTTCCTCTAACCCCCGTTCTAAAAACGGGCCATCATCATAATAATACCAATCAAATATAAAGGCGTCTATTCCATGGGATGCTGCTGCGGCAATTTTTTTTGCCATTTGTTTGGGATCGGCCTCATCGGTATATCCCCAGGCAGGAACTTTCGGCTGATCATGGTTGGCGAACCTGGGCCTTGCCGCTTTCACCAACTCCCATTCCGTCCATCCCTTTCCAAAATATGCTTCATTACGCTTATCCACGTGATAGTTAGGGAAATAATATACCCCCAGATGATAGTCACCTTTCTTTTTGTTGTTGAATGTCTGGCTATCGGCACAATCGCTTATTGCCCAAAGTGCTATCGTTGCAAAAAAAATCATTACCCGTTGTCTCATACCTTTTTGTTATTTTAATATTTTACGAATTGCCTCTAACCGGCTGGTATTGTTCCCCAATGTCGGGCATATCCATCCTCCTTCATCAAATTCATTCCAGGCATACATCAGTATTACACCTGCTTCGGCAGCATTTGTATTGTTACTGGTCCATTTGATTGCATTTTGAAGACTTTGCGCAATCTGATCCGGGGTACCATCTTTTGCATACCCATCGGGGGTATAATAAGAATTCCATAAAACAGATCTTTCAATTCTCGGCTTAGGATTCCACCCTGCTGTAACCCAGGGTACCAACGGCTTGCCTGAAGCTGCATATTTTTCCCATCCTGCCTGATCGCTTTTAGGAACAGCGGGTGAATATGCCGCCCTGTTATAGGAAGCGCCGGTTTCAAAATCGGTCACGCTGGCGTAACAACTAATTGCATCTGCATATAAACTGTCTGCGGCAGCAACTGCATTTTGAGCCGAAAACCCCATCACTACTATATAAGGATCGGGAACGCCCGCAAGCCTGCTTAAATTTCTCAACGCTGTAAGCTGCGGAAGCAGGGTGGCCGTAGCCGAAAAAACATATACCAATGGTCTTCCGTTCAATACTTTTTGATAATTATTTTCTTTAAATCTTTCTACCAGCCATTTGGCGTCTTTATCGTAATCAAAAGGATTGGTACCCAGTATTACACACCATTTAATATCACTTTTATATGCACTTTTAAGATAAAGCTGCCTGGCAGTATCCAGACCGCTGCCGGAAGGATACCAGCAAAAAGCCCAGTAGTCCAGCCCCGCATACTTTGCATAAGCAATTTCCTGATCCATGATAGCCTGTGTAGTACCCCGGCACTGAATGGAATCATCATGAATTATTTTACTAAAAAATGGAGCCCGGTAATGATATTGACGCGGACCTAATATACGCTCTACTTCTAAGCCGGCACGATTTAAATCCCCTACCCACCCGTCCCAGCGAATAGCTCCTACAAGAGGTTGCTCTTTTTCATTAAACGGCATTACAACACGGGTGACCGGGTCTGTTAAAAGTGGCAGCGCAATCGAAATTCCATATAGAAAAGCGAACAGTTTCAATTGTATTCTACTTTAAGATTTCTTTAATGGCATCTAAGCGGCTTGTATTATTCCCGAGCGTGGGACATATCCATCCCCCTTCGTCAAACTCATTCCAGGCATACATCAGCACTGTATTGGCCTCTACCGTTGATTTGTTCATCATTGTCCACCTTAACGCATTGCTGAGGTTATCTGCAATTTGCCCGGGTGTCCCATCACTTACCCATCCATCAGAAGAAACTGTCGTCCACGATACCGGGTTATCAATACGCGGTTTGGTATTGTGACCCGTAGTTACCCAGGGTACCACTTTTCGCCCCGTAGCCTTATACCCTTCCCATCCAAGAGAATCAGCATGGGGAATGACCGGGTAATACGGCTCTCCATCCTTGCCCGTCCAACTGATGTATGCACTCATTGCATCAGCCTGCAAACTATCCGCCATTGCAACAGCAGCTGTAACAGAAAATTCCATCACTACTATATACGGCTCCTCTATATTTGCCGCCTTACTCAGATTTCTCAGTTTAGCAAGCTCTTGCGGCTTAGTCATTGCAGAGGGAAAGACATACACCAATGGTCTTCCATTTAACACCTTCTGATAGTTTTTCTCTTTAAACCGGTCAACCAACCACACCGCATCCGTGCCATAATCAAACGGGTTAGTACCCAGTATTACACACCATTTAATATCATCCCGGTGTTTACTGGCCAGGTAAAGCTGCCTCGCCGTATCCAACCCGCTATGCGGAGGATACCAGCAGAATGCCCAATAATCCAGCCCTGCAGCACTGGCATAAGCTATTTCCTTATCCATAATATCCTGGGTGGCTCCCCTGCACTGGATGGAATCATGAGAAATTTCCTTACTATAAAATGGGGCACGGTAATGATATTGATTTGGACCCAGCGCACGCTCTACTTCCAGCCCCGCAGGATTCAAATCCCCTACCCATGCATCCCATCGAATAGCGCCTACAAGCGTATCCTGCCTGTAGGGGGAAGGGGAGTTACACGATATAAGAAAACTGAATACAACAAGCATTATACATAACAATACCTTACTCATAGTGGACATTATAACAGCAGTTTGAATGAATTATTGATAGCCGGGGTTTTCAACAAGGTTTGGATTATTACCCGTACGGGTAAGCGTAACCGGCAAATAATAATTTTGCGGATAAAATGCAGGAGGCGCAACAGTCCCGTCCACATTTTGAATAATCAATAATTTGTATTTGCCAGTGGTATAATCCAGGATATACTGTAACCCGGAAAAATTCCGTGAAAGATCGGTAACGGCCGTTCTCCACCTGCGCAGATCCCAGTAACGATGTCCTTCAAAAGCAAGTTCCACTTTCCTTTCGTGCCTTATCTTATCCTGGTCAACAGAGGCTAATGGTGCGATCCCTGCCCGTTCTCTGATTTGATTGACGGCATCTAATGCATCATCCGACTTCCCAAGATATAAGGCAGCTTCCGCATAATTCAACAAGACCTCCCCTAAACGGAATACAATAAAATCCGTAGAAGAAGTAGCCCAATCCCCATTAGATCCTATCAGGTTACCATGGCTCTCGTCCAAATATTTCATTACACCAAAACCGGTGGTCTTGTTTTGAACACCATTAGCCAGGACACCATTGTATGATCCGTCCGTCTGAATCGTACCATCGGGCTTAAGTATCCCTTTATGATAATCCAGCATCGTTCCCAGCCATGATGTATTCTGCGTATAAATAGTTGCAAAGAATCTCGGATCCTTATCCCCCCATAATTGTTCCGTAGTCCACAATCCCTGCTGAATGGCATTCCGGTCCAGCGTACCGGAACGTCCATCAATATATTCAAACGCCTCTGCCATTTCTAAGTAAACTGCATTTTGATTACCCGATCCCCAACCATTGGGTACAGGGCATTGAAAAAAATCATAGCCCCATCCGTTTCCTCCATTTCCCATTCCATTATTTTCATCATGCCGCTTTACCAAAATTTGCTCCGTATTATTCTTATCAAGAAAAAGATTCCTAAAATTTGTCACTTTGTCATCAGGATATTTTTTATACAATGAATAAACATGGCTGTTTATAATCTGCTCTGCAGCATTATACGCCTCCTGATAATAGGTATTGGCCGCCGAGGCCTCAATACCTACAACCCCGTCTAATTGTACCGTTCCAAACTGCGCTATGCTTCCGGCATATAAAGCAGCCCTGCATTTTAAAGCTAATGCGGCATATTTTGTAGGTCTGCCCAGGTCATTAGAGGTTTCCGGAAGGTCATTTGAAAACCCGTTGACTTCGGACAACACAAAATCATATATCTCCCGCTCTTTAGCACGTTTCGGATACAATACATCCTGCGGGGTATTCAGATCCTGGACTTCGATAATTAAAGGAATACCACCATAACGCTTTACCATTTCAAAATAATTATACGCTCTTAAAAACCTTGCCTCTGCTATTCTCCTTTTTTTTAGATCAGCCTCCAGCGGTGATTCCGGCACCGTTTGAATGAACTGATTCAACTTACGAATAACCTTATACGCGTTTTCCCACCATTCTAACAGACCACCGTTAATTTTTAAATTGCCTGATTTATATGGATACGCATCACTAAGCCATGCGGTCCGGGATTCATCACTTACCTCGTTGATCCACATGGGTGCAGGTCCCGCATCCCCCTTCCACAAATTATCCCAGGAATTATCCGTAGAAACATTAGTAAAAACATAAGTTTCCGCATAACATTCAGTAAGGTATGCATTAATTAATGCCGGATCTTTCCACACCACATCGTCAGAGATCATGTCTAAAGGCACTTTATCTAACACGCCTTTTTTACAGGATGCATTTATTATAAAGAATATTAAAAATATTCGGATTGTAATTTTCATGACTTATTTTTTTACGATTATTGCTATAGAGATATGTTCACGCCAAATGTTACCGTCTTTTGCTGCGGATAATAATATCCCGAATTACCGGATGGCGCTTCCGGATCGGTACCATACTTCTTTAACCCGTCAAACGTTATCAAATTATTGCCGGCAACATATATCCTTACCTGCTTTAATTTAACGGTTTCTAACCATTGCCTGGGCAGGTTATAGCCGAGGGCAACGGCCTTCAATCTCATATATCCGGCTTTCTTGTAGTAATAATCTGATGATAATCCATTAGTGGCTGCTCCTCCTAACCGGGGTACCAGCGCATTGGGATCATTGGTTTCCTGTGTCCATCTCAGATCATAAACGATAGCAGGCGGTAAGTCGCCATGTGTTAATACAATATAGTTATAGTATCCAAACGCTCCCTGGAACAAGGCGGAAAGATCAAAATCTTTGTATTTTATATTGCCATTGAAGCCCAGCATCCAATGGGGAACAGTACCCTTCCCTATTTCTACCTGGTCTTTCCAGTCTAACGTACCGTCTCCATTTGCATCCGTATACCATATATCACCCGGACGAAGTGAAACATTTCCCTGGTTATCCTGATTAAATTTTAACCCGTTGATCTGATCCTGGCTGGTAAATAACCCGTTGGATAAATAACCATAACTACGATCAGTCCACCTTCCTGATTTTTTATAAATTCTTTCCTGGTCCGGATCGGAATACTCCGGCTCCTCATAATGATCCCACTTTGCCCTTGACCAGGAAATATTCCCGTTCACATCCCATTCAAAGTCTTTACTTCTCCCTGATGTGCCTAATCTTAATTCAAATCCCCTGTCATTTAAACTATTTATATTTTCAGGAGGAAGGTCTGCTCCAAATGTAGTCGGCAAAGTAGTAATTCTTGTAGCCGGTATACCTTTACGCTCCCGGTAAAAAATATCACCCTCCCCATATAATTTTCTATTCCATAAAGAAAAATCCAACCCGGCATTATAAATACGAATTTTCTCCCAGGTTAAATCCGGGTTAGCCAAACCGCTCGAAACAATGCCCTGCTGAACTCTGTTGTCTAAGATGTATGTAAGTCCATACTGATATCCGGTGAGATACTGAAAATTGCCGACCCCGTCATTACCCGACTCTCCATAGCTTGCTCTAAGTTTCAAGTCACTTAAATTATTACTTATCTCCCTGATGAAGTCTTCCTCAGACAGCCTCCATCCAAGAGAAACACTGGGGAAATAACCCCATCTCTTAGCAGAAGGAAACTTAGCGGAAGCATCCGCTCTCAGAATAGTTTCCACCAGATATTTTTCCTTATACGAATAATTAATCCTGCCTACATAACTTTTTCTTCCCATTTCAGATGCCGAACCATTATTTACCATACCGGAAGTACTCCCTGCAAATAACTGGTCTATGGCAGGAGTAAGAAAATTAATCCTGCCCACACTTACATAATCACTACTATAATCAATCGCCTCATAAAGAGCTAAGGCATTTACATGATGGAATCTCCCGAGAGTGCGATTGTAGCTCAGCGAAAGCTGACCGGTTATCACCCGGCTCTTATTATTGACCTGAGAAAGCGAAGCCGTTGAGCCTAATGCACCCGCTAATGTATAGGTATCACTTACAGGATCGTAGGTATAGAACTGTACCGGTCGCGTAAAATGCTTATTATTACCGTAATCCTGTACAATATTCAGAAATGCCTTAGCTGATAATCCCTCGATAGCATTAGAAGTATAATTTAAGGCAATAGCCCCTCTTAAATTTTGAGATTCCGTGTTGTCATATCCGGCTATCTCACTATTGGTAATGACGTGAGCGCCTCCTGTACCTCCACCGTTGGCAAAAGAAATTTTAGTGGGGTCCGGTAACGTGGGCGGATATATGGGCAATGTGGCCCAGTAATCCTGCCATACCGTATTTGCTCCGGCATTTTGGGGCCGCCAGGGGAATTTACGGCTTTCAAAAATGGAAGAAACATCCAGCTGAAAAGACAGGTTATCCGAAATTGCCGCGTCAATATTAGATTGAATATTGTACCTTTTATAATCTCCCCCATTCTTCTTCCATATTGTCTGCTGATCCAGGAATCCTATTAAGCCATAATATTTGATCCTTTCACTTCCTCCCCTTACAGATAAATTATGTTGTTGCTGAGGCGCCCAGTCCCTGATCAGCTCACGATACCAATTTGTATTAGGATACAGCGGATCTGTACCATTATAGTATTTTTGAATCTGCTCCTCCGTAAAAGGTACCTGGTCAGCCGGTCGGCCCGATTGGAGCCATGCTTCAGATTTCATCTCGGCATACTGTCCTGCACTGGCGGGTTTGGGCATTATAGTGATCCCCTGCATCGTTGTAGAGGAATTTAGCATGATAACCGGCTTACTGTTATTTCCCCGCTTCAGGGTAACTAATATCACGCCATTCCCCGCGCGGGCTCCGTAAATAGAGGCCGCTCCGTCCTTCAATATGGTAACAGATTCAATTTGGTTGGCATCTATGTTGTTAAAGCTTGACTCAACTCCGTCTACAATAACAAGCGCCCCGCCAAAGCCCCTGATGCTTAAACTTGCCGCATCAGACCCCGGCTGTCCGCTGGATTGTAAAGAAATCAAACCCGGAAGCCGCCCGGCTAAGCTATTAGCAGTACTCGCTACGGGAGCCGCCGCTAATTGTTCTCCCTTGACAGAAGCAATGGATCCCGTAACCGTTTGCTTTTTTTGTGTTCCATATCCGGTAACAACTACCTCATCAAGCCCCGCAGCAGCTACTTTCAGCACAATAGACTGCAATTGGGCTATGTCGGCAACCCGAATCTCCCTCGATTCATAGCCTACCATGCTTATCTCCAGAATATCCGTATTATCTGCAGCTATAGAAAAAGAACCATCGGAAATGGTTGTCACGCCTTTATTCTGTCCTTTTACTTTTACACTCACCCCTTCCAGCGGGTTCCCCCCTTCATCTGTTACCCGGCCGTAAACCTCAACCTGCTTTTCCAGTTCGGAACGATTGGGTGAAATGACTACCAGGTAATTATTTACAATTTTATACACCAGGAAGTCACCCAGTACCTGTTGCATGATCTCAGGTACGGTTGCATTTTTTACATCTACACTTACCTTACCCAGCTTTTTGATATCTTCTTTTAAGAAGAAGAAACGGTAGTCGCTCGTTTCCTGTATCTTTTTGAATACATGCGATACATTGACCTGCTCCAGCTTCATAGAGAACCTTTCCTGTCCGTAACCATTGGCAGACACATGCAGAAAAGGCATGAGAAGAAGCAAGACAGTTATTTTCATAAACAGTAAAAACTTAAAGGAGGAGCGCAAAGGAATATCCTGCAGCAGATTCCTGCATTTTTTCATACATTTGATTTGAAAAGTTAAAAAGATGAATAAGCCTGCCTGATCGCTGTGCCTATTCAATGATCTGAATGTAACTTTTTAGAGAGGAGGAGTACCATTCTTCCTCTTTTTGTTATTTAGGATATGATTCTCCCGGGGGGACTATGACCTGTCATAAGCATAATTTTAGTTTACAATTTGAGTAATTACCTTTTACCGGATATAAATTTCTTTACCTTTTATCTCGTACTTAAAGTTTACCATAATCTGTAAGATCTGTAAAGCCTGCTGAATATCCACATTATCAAAATCGCCATTCATCAAAATGCTTTTCATCTTTTCATTTTCAAACCGGATGCGTACATCATACCATCTTTCCATTCTAAGCGCTACCGTTTCAAAAGGCTCATCGGTAAAAATCATTTTTTCTTTCACCCATACCGCTTCCTCCGGCATACCGTTTTTTTCAATATCCGGCGAAACCGTTTTTACTTCGTAGCTTATCCCGGTTACAGCAGCCGGGGATTCTTTAAGCGAATTGGTATTCTTCAGTGAGATCTTTTCATTAGGCAGGAGGATCACTTTTTTTTCCGCACCCTCTTTCAGGCTCACTTCTACCTTACCTTCCACCACAGTAGTTTCAATATCCTCTTTGGTATCGTACGCTTTTACATTAAAAACAGTACCTAACACCTTCACTAACATCCGATCGGTATTAACCAAAAAGGGATGAGCCGCATCTTTGGTTACTTCAAAAAAAGCTTCCCCGCTTAACCATACTTCCCTGTTTCTTTTGCCAAAATTTTTATTGTATACCAGCCGGCTGCCGCTGTTCAGATGCACCATAGTGCTATCCGGAAGTAATACGCTCTTCCTTTCTCCATTTTGGGCTATGATCACCGAATCTTTAAGCTGTCGCTGTACGATCAACGGGGACTCCCCCGCCGGCTTCAGCCATATCATCCACGCTGTAAGCATTAGTATCGTTACTACCGAGGCCGCTGCCAACAGCCTTTTCATGGTAAAAACTTTCCTTTTCTCCTCCAAGCCGGGTATACGATCAGATGATGGTATAGTATAACCATGCAGTTTGCCGGATACTTTCTCCCATTGCCCATCCAAAAAGGCTTCATCTAATCCCGGATTTTTCTGCCATATATCCTGTAATAACTCCAGATCAAAAGACTTCACCCCCTTATCTTTCAGTAACCAGTTTAATTCGGTTAACTCCTCCGGCGTAGCTTCATTGCTTAGCTTTTTCCCCAATAAAATAAAAACCCTGGATTCTTTCATGCGTTGTATTATAGTTATAAGGACACACTATTTTGGAGTAGCCCCTAATGCAGGGATGACTTTTTTTAATTGACAGCAGCTATTCGCTCCCTCCGGGCTGATTTGTTTAACCCGGAAGCATCTCCAGGCGGGAGAAGGCACCGGCTTTTCTATAAAAGCCTACCTATCGTGTTCATGACAACCCACCTGTATGAAACCGGTTCTGATATTACGGCACTACGCGCCTTTTTACTTTCTCTCTGTTTCTTTCTTACAGGCTGCTCCGCAGCTTAAAGGGACTAAGTATTTATCCGGCGCTACGCGCCAAAATATTTGTAGCCAAAAGGGCTTCAACACATTTCTCTAAGCCGCAGCGCGGCGCAATATTAAATTGTTCGATAGGTTTGAAATATAAACACCTGCCATGACCAATACCTATGCACAAAAAGGAATATTGCAGGAGATATTTTTTAATAAAATTGCAGACTAACCGGACCCAGCAATCCGGATCGCTCCAAAGGACTGTCTGCCTTATACGGGTTAACTATCGTCCAGGTTTTACGCTCATTTTCGGGCAGATGCCGATCGCCGATCAGCCTGTTTACCCAGGTGTTCACTACTTTTATTTCGATCTTATTCCCGCCCGGCTTTATTGCATTCGTAATATCCAGTGAATAGGGTGGCGTCCATACCCCGCCCACATCCTTTCCGTTCACTTTTACTTTTGCCAATGCCGTTACACTGCCGAGATCCAGTATGATACGCTTATCCTGATCAATTTTATCTATGTTGAAAGTATTGGTATACCAGGCTGCCCCGGAATAATATTTAATACTGTCATTATGGTGTACCGACCAATCGCTCAACGTATGAAATACAACCGGATCAACAGGTCCCCGTAACGCCGGATCGAACTTCACTGTCCACGGCGTGGCAACCGGCAGAACTTTAGAAGGCGAGGGGAAGTTTTCAGCCTGCCGGGCATTGTTTCCCGCATTATCTTTTTTCCTGAAGAGGATAAACATGCTCTCGTATCCCTCCAGCGAAAGCGGAACAACCGTAGTTTGCCCCTGCAGCTTATACGATGGAAGATCGCGCATGGTACCATGAACCGCATTCCAGTATTCCGGCTTTTT
This sequence comes from Chitinophagaceae bacterium, assembly GCA_023957155.1. Lineage (GTDB taxonomy): Bacteria > Bacteroidota > Bacteroidia > Chitinophagales > Chitinophagaceae > Agriterribacter. The sequence goes on from JAMLHK010000001.1 coordinate 489,453, forward strand.
ACCGGTAACGCGAAACGCGGGCGCTATATCAATCTTCTTATCGCTCTGGTTGGACAGAAAGTAGACCTCGCCATCTTCAACTGTGCGATGAATGAACAATACCGGTTCTGCATCAGCGGTCTTTACATCCGGAATTACTTTTAAATAATCCAACACCTGCTGCATATCCATACCACTCATCACCATTCCTTTTCCCACCCGGTTTATTTTTACAGTTGTACCGTCAATCCTGCCCCATAACAAATCAGCAACCCGCTTTACTTCGGCATCTGCTTTTCCATAATTTTCAAGACTGGGAGAACGCTCAGGTTTAGGACCCAATACTATACCACCCTGCTCTACCAGTGTAGCTATTTTCTTTAACAGCTCCGGCCGTATGGTTTTCAATTGCGGCAGCACCAGCACTTTATACGACATCCCGTCAGGAAGTACCAGCCTTCCGTTACGTACCGAAAGCCTTGTTTCTATCACTTCCGCATTGATATAATCAAATGCATATCCTTTAGGCAATTCGGGGTCGGTTACCCCGGTCATCTTGGGCGCATCTTCCCCTATAAAATAAGCAACATCAGCAACATAATTTCCCTGTTGCAGCATAAAGTTGCAACGCTTAAGATATGCCGTAAACAAATCCATATCATCATACCAGGTATTGAAACGGTTAAATTCATTTCCAAACCAGGCATTCATACCGGGTTTTTTATCTTCATAAGGCTGATGAATATATACATGCAAAAGCGTATTATTTATACCTTCCGTAAAGAACCGGTCGCCCCGCTGCTTCATCATGGCGGGATAACGGGCAAAGGGCTTACCTCCTGCCGTAAATGACTCGGCAGAAACTTTTCTTTTTCCATATATATGCGCCGCGGAGGAGGCAGCCCTGTTCTCTATATTGCCCAGGTCGCCTTCACTCCAGAACTCTCCGCCTATTTCATCAGACTGCCCGCCATATTGTAAAAACTCCCCGGGAAAACCCCAGTGCCCATAATTTTCAAGCCATGTTTTCAACCCGTACCGGTGGCTGATCTTCCGTAACCCGCCTACATATTCATACGCTATATTATCGGCTACAAAACGACGTAGGTCCCACAAAAAGCGATCACTCTGATCCTGGCTACCTACAACATGACCATACATAGCCGGGATATATGGCAGGGGATCATACCCATACCGCTTTGTGAACCGCTGTATAAAATCGTCCGTCCAGTTTTGTCCGCCTGTTTCATAACTATCCTCCACAATCAGCTTCCAGGTCTTTCTGTCTTCTGCAGGGATCCGCCTGATGATCTCGCCCATATAGGCTTCAAAATGGGCTGCTGCATGCCTGCTGCTCATTTTGTCTATTTCAAGGCCTGTTCCTTCTTTGGAAGCGGGACTGTTCGTTACTCCCGTGGGGAGCATCCCGGTGCGCAGTATCACCCATTTACCCGCGGGAGCATTCCAGTTCAATATCCCGTCACTATTCATGAACGCGGAAATATCTAATACTGATGAAGGATCAACAAGAAGGTCCTTTTCATTAACGGGCGCCTGCTGCTCCCATTGATACTCCTTCCAATAAGGCAGGGGGGTTGGATGCATCTTCGCCAGTGTTTTTTCAACATAACGTTCCACCCGTGGAGTTGAGGACAACTCTATTTCGGCAATACCTGCCTTCCCCGATACAGGAGAAATAATTATACGGAATACATTTGAAGAAACGGCTGCAAATGATTCGCTCACCGGCGCGTATTTTTCAAATCCCACATGCAATTCATTATTACTTCTGTCTACCATAATTTTTTTTATGGTCTGAAAAGAGCCATCCTGCTGCGCCTGAAGCTCAACTTCCATTTTCAGGTTCTCGTGTGCAGGATAAATAACCAGGTTCCTGGCAGTATAGGGATGAGTGCAGGAAATATCCACTACCCTATTTGTGCCGGAAGCAACAGGAATACTGTTTGTAGTATTGCCGTCAAAAAGAACAGATGCATTTTCTGTTTGCGGGGTCATGACAATCCGGGGATCCATATCGGTGATGGATGTTCCGTAATGCCGGGGTGCAGGAAAAGCAAGCACCTTTACATCCTGGAAATATTCACCTGCTTTGGGAAGTTCCAGGCGGATCATCTTTCCACCTTCTATCATAGTTTTAGTAGAAGCGAGGTAACGCATGGACTGAGACGGCTTTACCCATGGTCCTCCCGACTGGCTCCATCCCGGACTATTAAACAATCCTATTTCAATATTCAACTCAGTAGCTTTTTTAAGCGCCGCATGAGTAATACTCCACCAGTCATCTGAAAACAATTTGGTTTTCCCATAGGGAGCCGCCTTGTCATCTAACCCGATATTCCCGATAAAAGCCCGGTTTATTCCCACCCGCTTCATGGCTTCCAGGTCTTTTTCCACTCCTTCTTTAGAAATATTATCTGATATCCAGTACCAGTATATGCTGGTTTGTATAGAATCAGGTGGGGATATAAAACCCTTTTCCATAGCAGGCACTCCTTTATTTTTCCCCGACTGCGCCGTTACAGTTAACGTAAGCAGCATACCCATCATTATACCTACAATAGCCTTTGAATACAATACAACACGTTTATTTTCGCCAATGGTCATTGGCTCCGGATGGAGTTGGAGATTCATGAATGATACATTTTTCTGAAGCTGAAAATCACTTCAATAGTTCTGTAATTTTTTATCAGCATGAAAGTATAACCCCAAAAATATACAATCTGATATTTAAGATATACTTCCTGATATTAAAATATATCAGAAATGAAGTATTTTTTGATTTGAAATTTCAGTCTCACGAATACAATGAATACCCGCTTTCCGGAAAGGATACAAAATTTTGCTAAAATCCTGACGAAACAGAAGAAGACTTTTGATATGCCGCTAAATCAATATTAAGTGATGCCGCTATTTTTCTAATTGCAGATGCAATATGATTCTCTACGGTTCTGGGGGAGATATTCAGCACTTCGGCCACCTCTCTATAGGTAAGCCCCTCTTCCTTAACCAGCTTATATGCTATCCGGCACCTGGGGGAAAGGCTCAGGATAGCTTTATTAACCCGTTGAAGCAGTTCTGAAGCTACCAGCATGTCTTCTGGATCTGGCACCAGCCTGAAATAATCCGCACCTATGTCATCCAAATCCATAACCTCCTTATCCGTAGCTCTCCTGACATAATTAAAACAGCGGTTTTTAACGGCAATGTAGAGGTATATCCTGAGATTAGAGATCGCTGTAATGGTTGAACGTTTGTTCCAGATTGCCACAAATACATCCTCAACAATTTCTTCCGCAGCTTCTTTCAACTTTACTATGGACATGGCAAACCGGAAAAGCCCCGTATAGTAATACCTGAACAATAGTTTAAATGCATGCGGATCACTCTGCATGGCAACTTTTTCCTGCAACTCAAAAATCTCTTTTCCCGTCATTACAGATAGTTTAATGGCTATTGCTGTTCTAAAGTTACTGTTATTTTTATTTAAATGAAGTATTTTTTGATTTGAGTACACTTCAGATTTACCCATACCAAAGGGATAAAAATATAAAATCCGATCTGCGCTGCTCGACAATATCTCCATCTGTTTTTTTATTTTTTTTGGATATTACAGGTACTTTTAGTTATTTAGTTTACGTACACGAATAATATTGAGTTATGCGCAAAATTGCTGTCTCTGTATTCGCCATGATTTTAATGCTGCCGGAGGCATACGCCAAAGCGGAGGATGATGCCATGAAAGCATATAAGAAACCTCCGCACATTGTATTCCTGATAACAGAAGATACACTGAATTACAACGCTCACGTCACGATCCCTGCATTTGCAAAATACCTGGAAGAACACCACGGCTATAAAGTTACCGTGTTATCGGGAGAGGGAGATCGCGCATCATGCCATTTTCCGGGAATGGATGTTCTTTCAAAAGCAGACCTGCTGGCCGTATTTTGCCGGCGTGTGGCGCTTTCTCCAAAGCAATTAAAGACGATAAAGAACTACATCAAAAAAGGACGGCCTGTTATTGGTATACGAACAGCCAATCATGCATTTTCATTTCTTGAAACACCTGCCGAAGGATTCGCAGCATGGCCGGGATTTGTGGATTCCATACTCGGATGTAAAAACAGGGGATATGGACCCGTCCTGCCGGGTACGGAAGTGTCGGTTGCCCCGGATGCGGCTGATCATCCTGTGCTTAAAGGAATAACCCCGGCTCACTGGCATAGTAACGGAAACGTATACCTCGTTGCTCCTTTACTGGATAAGAAAGCCCGGGTATTGCTAAACGGAACTGCAGAAGAAAATACTCAACCGGTTGCCTGGACGAGATATTCCGGCAAAAGCCGGGTTTTTTATACCTCTTTAGGATACCCGGATGATTTTAGTTTACCACAGTTCAGGCAGCTTTTGATTAATGGTATACAATGGGCATTAAGCAAATAAGAATTAGCAAAAGAATATTATTTTCATGTACGTAGACCGTTTTTATTTTTTATTATAAAAAAGCCCGCATTGCCGGCAATACCTGTTATGTCAAAACACAAATTTTCCAGGCGCAACTTTCTTAAATATCATTCTGCAGCAGGATTGGGCTTAGTCGTTCCGGGGAGTCTTTCTTCGTTGCCATCACCGCTCCCCGCTATAAACCGGGGTGCCGGTAAACCTGCATTGCTGGGTGGGAATCCTGTTTTTAATAAAGAATGGCCCAAATGGCCCCAGTGGATTCCCGGGGAAGATGAAAAGCGTGTTATCGAGGTTTTGCGCAGCGGTACCTGGTCAAGAAAAGATGTGGTAACGGAGTTTGAGAAAAAATGGGCGGAAAAAACGGGGGCAAAACGATGTCTTACCGTTGTTAACGGCACCAATGCCCTGACCGTTTCTTTAATTGAAAATAATATCGGGGCGGGAGATGAAGTGCTGGTTCCTTCTTATACGTTTATAGCAACACCGGTATCTGTACTGACGGCGGGCGCTATGCCTGTTTTTATTGATACGCATCCCGATACTTTTCAAATGGATGTTTCCAAAATTGAGCAAAAAATCACTCCCGCTACAAAAGCGATTATGCCGGTCCACCTGGCGGGATTACCTGCCGATATGGAATCCATTATGAAGATTGCCGCAAAGCATAATTTGATCGTGATTGAGGATGCCTGCCAGGCCCATCTTGCCGAAATCAACCATAAAAAAGTAGGAACATTCGGACACACCGGGTGCTTCAGCTTCCAAAATTCAAAAAACCTGCCCATCGGGGAAGGAGGTGCCATAATCAGTGATGATGAAGCCTTTATTGACCGCTGTTATGCTTATCATAATTTCGGCAGCGGATACGGCAGTGTTAAACCCAGGGAAAAAGAAAGCGGTTTCCTGATAAGAGGCAATAAACTGAGGCTGACAGAATACCAGGCCGCCATCGGGTTATCACAAATGAAACGCATTGAGGAACAAACCGACAGAAGAAGTGAGAGTGCAGAGATTTTAAATGCAGAACTTCCAAAAATTTCCGGGATAACCCCCGTTCAGTTAGAAAAGAATGTTACCAGGGGTGCCTATCATCTTTATCCCTTCAGGTATCATAAAGAAGCGTTTGGCGGATTGCCGAGATCCCGTTTTATCGCCGCCCTTAATGCCGAAGGGGTTACCTGTTACGGCGGGTACGAACCGCTCAATACCATGCCTTACCTTGAGGATACATTTAAATCGAAGAATTTTCAAAAGTCCTATCCCAGGGAAATGCTGGAAATAACAAAATACAGGCAAAGAAACAACTGCCCGGAAAATGATAAACTCTGCCGGGAAGCCGTATGGTTGCCGCAGTTTGTGCTCCTTGCTGAAAAAGCGGAGATCGAAAAAATTGCAGAGGCAATAAACAAAATACAAATCAATGCAGGAAAATTAAACGGGTAACTAACGGGCTATCTTCTTAGAAACCGCTTTACGATACCCTTTTATGGTTATGCTCTTATCCTTACTTATTTCCACTATAGCATAACTGTTGTTTTCTGCACCACTGTCTTCTATTACAGCTTTCAGGGTGTAATAATAGATGCGGTTGATCACATTAAAGCCTCCGTCATGATAATGACCCTGGAAAGCAATTAAAACATTGCCCGACTGCTCTAAAATAGCCCTAATGCGGTCGGCATTATGAGGGCAATACCTGGAATGATCACCCGCAAAAGCCGGGCCGTCTAACTGCTGATGAATAAATACCACCGTAGGTTGGGGATGCCGCTTTAAATCTTCTTCCAGCCAGTTTAATTGTTCCTCGGGAACATGACAATCCCTCCAGTCAAAATTTCCGTGGTCATAGTCCAGACCTTCACGGATATAATTAGCATCCAGCACTATAAAATGAAAGCCCCTGGTATTAAAGGAGTAATAGTTTTGGGCTTTTGAAAAACCGCTATTCTGAATCAGGCTCAAAAACTGATCTTTCGAAATAGAATCCATATCATGGTTTCCCAAAACATGGTACACAGGGCCTTTAAATTCCCTGAACTTCGATTCAATGGTTTCCAGGAACCGCAGCGTTTCCTTTTCATCCGGCGAAGCACTCTGATCTTTAAAATCACCCAGCTCAATAAGAAAATCTACCTTTTCCTGGTTCATCAAATCAACACACTCAGATAGTTTTTCAAAAGATTGTTTATAGTACCTGCTTCCGGAAGGAGCCCTGTCTGCGTAATGCAGGTCCGTAACAATACCAAACCTTAAGGGCTTATCTCTTGAAAACCCGTATTCTCCTGCATGTGTTAATTTAGCACCTGCAATAAAAGTCAATGAGGATAAAATAAATTTTTTCCTGTTCACCATCAGCGAAATCCGTTTTATAAGTTTATTCAGTAATCTCCCAGGGTTTCTGGTAATTGCGCCAATGCTTTTTGTAACTGCTCATCATTGGGAGCAATGCCGTGCCACTCGTGTGTGCCTTCCATAAAATCCACCCCTTTTCCCATTACCGTATGCATCATAATGGCCACGGGCTTTCCGTTACCGGTTAATGTTCTTGCTTTGTTCAGGGTAGCAATAAGGTCGTCCATATCGTTACCATTTGTCTGAAGGGTTACCCAGCCAAAAACTTCAAATTTTTTGTTAATATCCCCCAGGTCCATCACTTTTTTAGTTGACCCGTCAATCTGCTGGCCGTTCCAGTCAACGGTTGCAATAAGATTATCCACTTTATTATGAGCAGCAAACATAATAGCTTCCCAGTTCTGACCCTCATCTAATTCTCCGTCTCCATGCAGGGAAAAAACCAACTTATCATCATGGTTCAGCTTTTTTGCCAATGCAGCCCCTATAGCCACACTCATTCCCTGCCCCAGTGATCCCGAAGCTACCCGTATACCCGGCAAATGTTCGTGTGTGGCAGGATGCCCCTGGAGCCTTGAATTTAATTTACGAAAACTAGCCAGCTCCTTAACCGGAAAATAACCCGAGCGGGCAAGCGTGGCATAAAATACGGGAGAAATATGTCCGTTGGAAAGAAAAAACAGGTCTTCACCCTTACCATCCATATTAAACGAAGGGTCATGGTGCATTACATCAAAATAAAGCGCGGTAAAAAAATCGGCGCACCCCAGGGATCCTCCCGGATGGCCACTCTGGCAGGCATGTACCATTCTTACGATATCTCTCCTGATCTGGGTAGCAATGTCTTTTAACTCTGGCATAGTTTTTAATCTTTTAAAATAGGCTCAAAGCTAAATAAACTGTTGGATATAAGCAGCGCCTGTTGACGTATTTAAGAAATATAGTTTTATTTTTCAATACTAACCGCTTATACCAACCGTTTTATACAAGCCGAACGTATCAGTAGTAGCACTAATCGTTTACATAGTAGTTTGCATTGTATTTATGCAAATAGAATAATTATCATATTTTCGCACCTTTAAAGCGAACCGGATGGGAATCGTTATGCTGGCAACCATATTAGCTTTTGTTATTACATTTACCGCTATCCCTGTGATTATCAATGTCTCAGAGATAAAAAAGCTGTATGATCTGCCGAACGCCAGGAAAATACACGCCGGACCCATCCCCTCTCTCGGAGGACTGGGTATATTCGCCGGTTTTATTATTTCCTGCCTGATGACGATCTCCTTTAGTTCGGAACCCGGTTTTCAATACTTTTTTGCTGCGGCTCTTGTTATTTTTTTCCTGGGATTAAAGGATGATATCCTGGTACTGACCCCAATGAAAAAATTTATCGGGCAAATTATTGCTGCCTTTATTCTTATTTATAAGGGAGGGGTAGCTATTCAGTCCATGCACGGATTTCTTGGCGTAAACGAGTTACCCGAAATCGTAAGCTTAATCATCACCTACCTTACCGTAATCGTTATCATTAATTCTTTTAATTTAATTGATGGCGTTGACGGGCTGGCCGCAGGGCTCGGTATCTTTACCACAGCTATTTTCGGTACCTATTTTTACGTGGCTGCTCAAATAGGATATGCAACACTTGCATTCGCCATGTGCGGCAGCCTGCTGGCATTTTTAATTTTTAACCGCTCTCCTGCCCGTATTTTCATGGGCGATACCGGTTCCTTATTAATCGGGCTGGTGAATGCGATCTTAGTGGTGAAATTTATCAACATCGCCGATGCTTCCAGCGCTATCCTGCCGATGCAGGCATCTCCCGCTATCGCAGTTTCCATCCTGATCATTCCGCTGTTTGACACGCTAAGAGTTTTTGCGATACGTATTTTTAACCGCCGTTCACCATTCAGTCCCGATCGAAATCACATTCATCACATCTTGTTAGACCGGGGCATGAGCCATAAAGTGGTCTGCTTGTCCCTGATTGCGGTGAATATATTTTTTGTGGCCTTAGCCTACACGTTAAGCTTTCTCAACATTAATATGCTTATCCCGGTTATAGTAACACTGGCATTTGGAGGCTTTGCGATGGTTTACCTGCGTAAGCCCCGGCTTATGGTGGTTACCGGCGGGGATACGGAAGATGCCCTGCACCTTACCAAGCCCAGCCGCATCGTGTCCCTGACTACTTCCAAAAAAGCAGCCGAGCAGAACTGATCTGTCTATTCTTTTTATTCTTTCCATTCGTTAGCTTTGCAGCGTACTTAATTTAATACAAAATATGTCTGAAGAAGTATCATTAGTATTGGAGATGGGTGAAGATAGTATGAATAAAGCCATCAGTCACCTGGAAACAGAACTGATAAAAATCAGGGCAGGAAGGGCCAATCCCCAAATGCTCGATGGACTGGTAGTGGACTACTACGGTTCCCCAACTCCCATCAACCAGATAGGAAATATTACAGTAGCCGATTCAAGAACCCTTACTATTCAGCCCTGGGAAAAAAATATGCTTCAGCCTATTGAACGCTCTATCATAGCAGCTAACATAGGTATAACCCCACAAAACGACGGTACCATCATCCGCCTTTTTCTTCCACCCCTGACAGAAGAAAGAAGAAAAGATCTGGTTAAAAAAGTCCATGGAGAAGGAGAACAATCCAAGGTAGCCGTCCGCAGCATACGCCGGGAAGCAATTGAAGATATTAAAAAACTTCAGAAAAACGGGTTAAGTGAAGATGCAGGTAAAGATGCAGAAAAAGAGATCCAGCAACTGACGGATAAATTTATTGCAAAAATTGATGCCTGCCTCGCAGCTAAAGAAAAGGAAATCATGTCCATCTAAACAAAACAGGCATATTCCGGGATAATAAAAACAAACTTCAACTACATCAATATATCCTTATCTCCTGCCCGGAAAATAAAAATATACTCTTCTGCCAACCCGCCCGCATCTGGCAACGTCTTGTTCACACAACAGGATACTTATTCATATTTTGTTACATAATGTGCAAACTAAAGTCCGGATTCATATACTAATCTATTAAAATATAATTAGCTTTAACAACAGGAATACAATTCTTCATTAAAAAAAATCAACACACTATGGGTTTTATTAAAGACTTTAAAGAATTTGCTTTAAAAGGGAACGTGGTAGATCTGGCTGTTGCCGTAATCATCGGCGGAGCATTCGGATCTATTATTTCATCCTTCGTAGATGATGTAATCACTCCCTTATTGCTTACCCCTGCATTAAAGGCTGCTCATGCGGAAAACCTCGAACAGCTAACCTGGGGAGCTGTAAAATACGGGAACTTTTTATCCGCAGTAATTAAGTTCATAATCATCGCATTCGTACTCTTTTTGGTGGTAAGACTCATGAAAAAAATGCAAAAACCTGCGGAAACCCCACCGCCTGCGGGTCCTTCTACTACCGATCAGTTATTAACGGAAATACGTGATGCACTAAAAAAATAGCACATCACAGCTTCTGTTTTTCTTTATTACAGATCATACCTGGCAGGTATACAAAAATCCAGGTATGATTTTTTTTATCTGAACAATACGATTTCAATACTTTTGCTGCAAACTTTCAAAACCATGAAAAAAATCTTACTTGGTATTGGTATTCTTTCTTTTTTTTTCTTAAACAATCTCCACGCCCAGGACGCCACGGTTTCTAAAATGCGCGATGATGCGGCGGGGAAAGCCATTGCTAAAGATCCTAATGATACGATCCCCCTCACCTGGAAGAAAGGAGGACTGTTCAGCATCAATATCAACCAGGGAGCATTAAGTAACTGGGCTGCGGGTGGTGATAAGTCGTCCTTATCCGTAGCTTCCCTCGTTAACTTATATGCTTTCTATAAAAAAGACAGGTTAATCTGGGATAATTCTTTAGACATTGCCTACGGCTTTGTGAATACTACCAGCCTGGGTAGCAGAAAAGCAGACGACCGCTTTGACTACCTTTCCAAATTTGGCTACAGGCTCGGAAAAGGACAGTGGTATACCAGCGCCTTATTGAATTTCAGAACACAGCTGACCAAAGGCTATACGTATCCCGGTGATGACCCTAAAGTACTGACCTCCGGCTTTCTTGCACCTGCCTACCTGTTGATATCCCCGGGTATAACCTACCAGCCGAGCAATAACTTTTCGGTATCTCTTTCTCCCGTAACCGGCAGATGGACAATAGTAAACGATAAGGCACTATCCGCAATCGGAGCTTTTGGTGTTGACCCCGGGAAAACGATAAAAACAGAGTTTGGTGCATTTGGCTCTATAAATTACAAAGCCAATATCAGTGAAAACGCTTCTTATATAGGACGGCTTGACCTGTTTTCTAATTACCTGAATAATCCGGCAAATATTGACGTGTATATGACCAATATGCTGTTGGTTAAGGTTACCAGGCTGATTACCCTAAGCCTTTCCTTAGATATGATATACGATGATGATGTAAAAACGATTGATAACAACAGCAATCCTGCCGGGCCCAAGCTCCAGATAAAAGAGCTGATGGGCATCGGTTTATCCTACCGTTTTAAAAACTGACCACTGTTGCTTACATTTGCCTGATGGAGCTGACAAAAAAGGTTCGGTCTAAGATATGACTCAAACCCACAAAGTCCTGACCTTGTGGGTTTGAGTTTCTTTGTGCCCCTGCCAGCCCCGTATTTTTAAATATTGTATAGTGAATACAGAATCATACCAGATCAAGCTCCCTCAATTTGAAGGACCTTTTGACCTTCTCCTGTTCTTCATCGAAAGAGATGAGCTGGATATTTACGACATACAGATATCAAAGATCATTGAAGATTTTGTAGGCTATATGCACAGCATGGAAGACCTGAGCATTGAACTCAGCAGCGAGTTTATATTGTTTGTGTCTACTCTCATGCGCATAAAAGCGAAAATGCTGCTCCCCCGTAAAGAAATTGATGAGCAGGGTAATGAAATTGATCCCCGCCAGGAATTAATAGATAAGCTGCTTGAATATAAGCGCTTTAAAGAAGCATCTGTAAAAATGGCGGAAATGGAAGCCGTCCGTATGCTGATGGTTAAGCGGGGGAATATGCAGAAAGAACTGACGCAGGTAGGCGAAGAGGCCGGTGAAGGAACGGAAATACAAACCATTACCATGTTTAAGCTCATGAAGGCTTTTGAACGGGTAATGCAGCGTATGTATGACCGTAATAATAAGCCGCAGCACGTAGTATACAATTACGACTATACCATGGAAGAAAGCAGGGAATATATGCTGGACATGGTACACCAGGAGAAGACAGTGAGCTTTAACAAAATATTTGAGGTTTGTACTAACCGGATACACGCCATATTCCTCTTCCTTTCTTTACTGGAGCTGATACAGCAAAAATATATGAACATTATAACAGGAGAAGGCAGAAATAATTTTATTGTGGAATGGAATGAAAACAGGGAAGAGCTGCTATCCGTTGAAGAAGCAGGAGAATGAGAGGTGCAAGATAGCAGGGTTCAGGGTTCAAGTCTCACGATTCAGGTGTAGGGTAGAAGGTATAAGGCAGTGCAGATTGCAAGTATGTTTCCTATGATTGGCAACCTCAAAACGTAAAACCTGAAACCAGGAACTTCACCCGTCACTAACCGACAAAGATTTGATACTTACCTGATCGCCGGCTGCCGAAAGCTCAAAGCCGGCAACAGATCGCTCCCCGCTAATCCTTATCTTTACAAAACAGTATATCTAAACAGCTACGATATTGCATGAAACAAAATGCTGTCTTCTTTTTCCTCTTTCTTTTCCCCCTTTTCTGTGCTGCCCAGGAAAGTCCTTTACAATGGGAAGTAAGCAGCCAAAAGCATAACGACAGTTCCTACACGATTACGATAAATGCCACACTGTTCCCGAAATGGCATATATATGCAGATTCCGTTGCCGATATTGAGCTGGAAGGTTTGCATATTTCCTGGGATAATGATAACATACAAAAAAACGGGAAACTCACAGCTACTCCCAAAGTAACGGATATACAGGATCCTGTTTTTGAAAATCGAACGCTACCCGTATATACCGGCAGGTTCTCACTTAGTCAGAAAATACACGTTGCCGGCACAGCGCCGGCTTCACTTAAAATAGCGTTACAGGGGTTTGCATCCAACAATGAAGAGTTTATTCCTGTTGATGAATCAAAAACCCTGCACTTTGAAGGAGGTACAGTGTCTGCCGCCGCCGGTCAGATCAGGATACCGGGCGTTGATCTAAAAAACCCGGTGTCGCCATGCGGGGATGAAACGCAATCCGGACAGGGATTGCTCACTATTTTTTTCCTGGGTTTTGTAGGCGGACTTATTGCGCTGCTTACGCCCTGCGTGTTCCCCATGATACCCGTTACCGTTTCTTTTTTCACCAATAAAGCATCCAATAAAAAACAGGCTATACGTAACGGGGTAACCTACGGCTTTTTCATTTTTCTTATCTATGTTTTAGCCAGCATTCCCTTTCATATTATTGGTAATGTGCAGCCCGAGATATTTAATAATATTTCTACCAATGCATGGCTCAACGTATTTTTCTTTGCCATATTTATCGTCTTTGCCATTTCCTTTTTCGGCTATTTTGAAATCACCCTGCCTGCGGGTATCGCCGGTAAAGCAGACGCTAAGAGTAATATCGGCAGCATCAGCGGTATCTTCTTTATGGCACTCACTTTAGTGATCGTGTCCTTTTCATGTACCGGCGTAATTTTAGGAACCCTGCTGGTAGGTACCGCCTCCGAAGGCGCCTGGTCGCTTACCAGCGGCATGGCAGGATTCGGAACAGCGCTGGCATTACCCTTTGCGCTCTTTGCCATGTTCCCCAACTGGTTAAAATCCCTGCCGAAAAGCGGTGGATGGCTGGATACCGTAAAAAAAATACTGGCATTTGCCGAACTGGCTCTTGCTTTCAAATTTTTATCCAATGCCGATCTCGTAGAACATTGGGGCTTGCTGAAAAGAGAAATATTCATCGGCATCTGGCTGCTGATCAGCATAGGAATGGGTTGTTACCTGATGGGATGGCTGAAGCTGCCTCATGATCATAAAGGACAAAAGATACCGGCAATACGAAAAGTCCTGGGGGTATTATCTTTTGCTTTTGCAGTATACCTGATACCGGGACTCACGTCCTCTCCTTATGCCAACCTTAAATTTTTAAGCGGCTTCCCTCCTCCTTTAAGTTATAGCATTTACGGCACAGCTAATGTAGAAGGCAAAGGGGTTGAGCCGCATATTACCAATGATTTTGAAAAAGCAAAGCAGCTTTCCGCCCTTCAAAACAAACCTATCCTTATTGATTTTACCGGATGGGCTTGCGTAAACTGCCGGAAAATGGAGGAACAGGTGTGGACAGAGCCGGAAATCTCATCATTGCTTAATGAAAAATTTATCCTGGTATCCTTATACGTAGATGACCGGAAAAAGCTTCCGCCGGCAGAACGTTTTACATATACGTTTGCTGACGGTAAAGAAAAAGACATCGAAACCATCGGTGACCAATGGGCGACTTTCCAAACTGAAAATTTCAGAAAATCAACGCAGCCCCTGTATGTAATACTCACCCCTGAAGGGAAGTTATTAACGCACCCTGTGGGCTATACCCCTGATGCTAAAAAGTTCCGGGAATGGCTGGATTGCGGACTGGAAGCCTATGCATCAAATGAATAAAATCACTTACATTTAGGATAACTAAAACAATCAGGATATGCCTATTCGGATGACAGATGATCCCCAGGGTCAGCAGGAACAATTTAATGATGGTGGAGGTGGCAGGCAAAGCGGCCGAAGCGGGTCGGGGGGCGGCGGATTGTTGGCCCTTTTACCGCTCCTTTTGCGGATTTTCGGAATAAAAGGGTTGCTGGTAATAGCGGCTATCGGGATTGGCGGCTATTTTTTACTTGGTGGTGGCGGCTGTGAAAGCCTCCTGGGGCAATCCGGGTTGCTGGCAACAGGGGGTATTCTGGATCCCCAACAATTTCAAAAAGCGGGAATTTATGAAGCATTAGAAGAGGATAACGCCAAAAACCCGCTGCCCGAGGCCGCCAACCTGCAGCGCTACGCTCCCCAGGTGGGCAACCAGGGCGAACAGGGTAGCTGTGTGGCCTGGAGCAGCGCTTATGCAGCACGTAGCATACTGGAAGCCTCACGTACCGGCCGGGAGGGCGGACAGATCGCATTCAGCCCTGCATTCTTATATAACCAGATCGGGCTTGAAGGCTGCCAGGGATCATATATCCTGAGAGCGATGGAGTATATGACCAAACAAGGATCTTTGCCCTACGAACAATTTCCCTATACAGACCAGAACTGCGACCGGATACCTTCCGGCGGACTGATCCAGCAGGCGGCACAATTTAAGATGCGCGGCTTTAACAGGCTGACAAGGGGAGACAATACGGAAGACCTTGATATGCGTGCTATTAAGGAAAACCTGGCGCAGGGCGCCCCGGTTGTTATCGGCATGATGGTTGGAGAAAGTTATATGCAAAATATGCTGGGTAAAGATGTATGGATCCCTGAACCCGGAGATGCCGCCATGCTGGGCTTTGGTGGTCATGCCCAGTGTGTAGTGGGCTATGATGATACAAAATACGGCGGTTCTTTCCTGATCATGAACAGTTGGGGACCCGAATGGGGTAACAACGGGTTTGCCTGGGTTCGCTACCCTGATTTTAAAAGATACGTAAGAGAAGCATACGGACTGGAGCCCATGGCTAAAACCGGAGTAGCTGCACAAACTCCTTTTGTGTGTGAAATCGGGCTCATGGAAGTACAATTCGATGGAAAAAAAACAAATCCGAAGGGATATATCCCGTTGCGGGTAAGCTCGGGTAATCGCTTTGAAACCGTTACCCCGGTTAAAGCAGGCATACGATTCAAAATGGAAGTAAAAAACAGCACGGAATGTTATACGTATATATTCGGGAAAGAAACCGATGGCACCAGTTACACCCTGTTTCCCTACCCCGATGCTTCAAACCCTTCCCAAACAAAATATTCTCCGTTTTGCGGCATTACCGGCTACCGCCTGTTTCCTAAAGATAAAAGCTTAATGCCCGACAGCATAGGTACTAAAGATGAAATGGTAGTGGTAGTAAGTAAGCAGCCCCTTGACTGGTATAAGCTTAACCAGACATTCAGCCGCCAACCTCAAACAGATTATGCTACCCGGGTAAATAATGCATTACGTCCACAAACCACATCCCGCATCCGTTACCAGGGTACACCGTCAGGCTCTATCCGGTTTGAATCTGATGCAACAAATGATGAGGTAGCAGTATGTGTAGTTGAAATCAGCAAACAATAGCCGGATATGTTGCTATCAAAAAAACGAATTGTATGAACCCGTTTATTAAGCTGGCACGTAGCCAGGTACGCTTTCGCCTGTTCCTGCTTTCCAGGTTACCCAGCGCTTATTTTTCCGGAATAAGGATAAAATCCATCTCCGAAGAAAAGTGTGTCGTAACCGTACCCTATAAGTGGTTTTCAAAAAATCCTTTCCGCTCCACTTATTTTGCCTGCCTGGCAATGGCTGCCGAAATGAGTACCGGCGCGTTGGCGATGGCGAATACATATAAGCGTACCCCCTCTGTATCCATGCTGGTAACCGGAATGAGCGGGGAATATTACAAAAAGGCTACCGGCATCACCTCCTTCGTATGCAGAGACGGCATAGCCCTGCGAGACACTATAGAAGAGGCTATTGCCGCCAATGGCAGCAATACCATTACCGTACAAACTACCGGTACCAACGAGGCCGGAGAGGTGATCGCTATATTCAGCTTTACCTGGTCATTTAAAGTCCGGCTCAAATAAATATAACAATTCTTATACATAGATAAGCTGGTTTTATAACGTAACTTTACTAAAGTCGGGGTTCACGGGTGGTTTTCCCGGAACTTAAAAACAATTATTGTCACTTTTAAAATCAACTATTATGAAAACAGATTCTAAAATTTTGCTGGGATTTTTAGCAGGGGCCGCCGCTGGCGCTATTGCCGGTATTCTTTTAGCACCGGATAAAGGTTCGGAAACCAGGAAGAAGCTGTCGGAAAATACATCTGAAGTGGGAGATCAGTTAAAAAGCACGTTCAATGATTTTGTTGATACGGTAAAAGACAAATACCGCAAAGCAAAAAATGAAGTGGCGGATGTAGCGGAAAAAGCTAAAGCAAGTACATTGGGTGGTAATTAAACGGGCATAGAGTAGCTTAGAAATGAGAACCATCGCCCCATCCCGTTCCGGCGACAAAAATATTTTTAAAATGAAAGATACGATTTCTGAAAACATAACCATGTTAGTGGATGAGGCAGGAAGTTATATTGAAGCAAAAACGGAATTATACAAGCTTAAAGCTGTTGACAGAATCACCGAAATATCCACATCCGTTATTTCAAAGTTGTTGTTTATCCTTATTGGTTTAATTGCATTGATGGCATTAAATATCGGAATGGCTTTGTTAATCGGTGAATGGCTGGGGCGGTCATATTACGGATTTTTCATTGTCGCCGGTTTTTATTTATTGCTGGGTCTCATCCTGTATATGGTAAGAGACCGGCTGATAAAAAGACCAATTTATACCACTGTTATTAAAAAAATTCTGAAATGAGTATCCCGTTAAATCCGGAGGAGCTGAAAGCAAGGATCGCTTTGCTGGAAGAACAGACTGCGGCTATGGAAGATGGAATAAAAACAAGAATAAAAGAAACGTACAGCAGCCTTTCCCCGGCCAGCCTGGTTAAAAATGCGCTCAGCGGAATAACTTCCGACTCCGGTATTAAAAGCAGCCTGCTGAACATGGCCGTTACGCTGGGACTGGGTTATGTAGGTGGCCGCCTGTTCTGGAACCCTACCGGAAACATCACAAAAAAAGCCGTGGGAGCGGCACTGCAGTTGGGAAGCGGCAAAGATATCAGTAAACAACTGGCGGTCTGGAAGAGGTTCTTATCCCATCTTTTCACTAAAGTTAAAAAAACGGAATAAATCTGCTTAAAATCCCGATTTTCCTCCAATACCACGGAGGTCCTTCTCTTAAAAACGAATAATTCTATATCTTACATGCCTGAACAGATCCTCCAGGGGGAAAGGTTTATTATTTGTTTTATCTTTTTTTATCCTCTGCCAAAATGCAGTTTCACAGAGCTGCGCTTCCTTTTATCTTTTACAGCATAATAAAACAGCAAAGCTTGTAATATACAACAGCAAAGGCAATACGGACCATCCTGATCAGGTCTTCTGCAACAACCCGTAAAGGTAGTTCGGCCAGTGCAACACTCAAACCACCCTGCTCGATAAAGAAGGTAAGCCGGTAACCAAAGGAGCAAGCAGTGTAAATTGCAATAACGGTACATTGCTAATGGACATGAGCCTCTTCTTCCGCAACAACAAACCGAACAATTTAACAAGACCCATGCAAAAGTAAAAAACGTATTCCTGGAATACCCCGCAGAAATGAAATCCGGCGATAAGCTGAAAGACGGTTTATATAATATAGAAATTGACAATAACGGGCTGAAGCAAATTCTAAAAATGCAAATCTTAAACAGGCAGGTTACCGGCACAGAAAGAATAAGCACTAAAGCCGGTACCTGGGATTGTATTACCATTACCTACCAGGTAAAACTAAATATACAGACCGGCCCTATTAACATCCCTTTAAACTACGAAGCAACAGAATGGTTTGCTCCCGGGTTCGGCATGATAAGAAGCAAAAGTGAAACCGGGATTACGGAAATTGCCAGCATAAAATAAGGACACAGGATATTTAAACAATCATACCTGTCCGCTGTGCTATGACGGACCCGGGCGAAGCCGGAAAAGAGTACATTCATGGTATATAAGAAGCATGGCAAATCCCGTATTTATTAATTTACTCACGTACCGGCACAGCCGTCATATCTCCCCAGGAAATCTCCTTAACTTCTTTGTTGGACTGTAACGTTACGATAATGCCCGCAAATTCTTTTTCGTCCATATTACTAAAAACAATATAGATATTCATTTCATTTTTTGACGCATCCATTTTACTGCACGCCTCCGAAATTTGCCGGTTAAGAAGCAGACCGCCTATCAGCTCCTCTACATTACCGGAAGACACAGTCGTTAACCGAAGGTATTTCCCGGATGTTCTGGGCACTAATTTCCGCTCAAAGGGTTTTAAGGCCCAAAGTATCATCAATGCGATGATCGTAGTTACTCCCGCAGCAAAATACATACCTCCCCCGGCAGCTAAGCCAATAGCGGCAACAGTCCATAACCCGGCTGCAGTGGTCAGTCCCCTGATATGGGTTTGCTTTAGCAGCACGATCGTTCCCGCGCCAATAAAACCAATACCGCTAACCACCTGTGCAGCCACCCGTGAGGGGTCGAGCACTACTTTATCCCTGACTAAGATATCCGAAAAGCCAAATGCAGATACCATCATGATAAGGCAGGCTCCGACGCAAACCATCATGTGTGTTCGTAATCCCGCAGCAGACCATTGTTTCCGTTCTCTTTCCAACCCTACTATTGCCCCAAAGATGGCAGCCGAAAATAGACGTATCAATACTTCTGTCCAGGATATCATTGCATAATAAATTAGCTCAGTAAATGACGTAAAGTTAATAAACCATACGGGCTTTGCTTTGCTTCGATTACATCACCCTGAATATTTCCTTTACCCCGCTGCAAAGATCAAAATGGGTAAAGGTGAAATGAGATAATGCCATATCTCAAAAAAATTTCTTACATTAACCTTTCTATGAACAGATAATCATCATATCATGAAAAATAAAATCGCTTCTCTTACCCGTCTTCAGCAGGAAGGAAAAAACATCCACCGCCTCCCTTTTTCTATCAGGATATTACTGGAAAATGTTATCCGCAACCACGATGGCTTTGCTATTACCGATGAGCATATACAAACGTTAACGGAGTGGAACGCTGCCGGATCGGATAAAGATATCCCTTTTAAACCCGCACGGGTATTGATGCAGGATTTTACCGGTGTACCTGCCGTAGTAGATATAGCTTCACTCCGGGCTGAGATGATCAGAAAAGGCGGTGACGGGTCAAGGATTAATCCGGCCATACCCGTAGATCTTGTTATTGACCACTCCGTTCAGGTAGATTTTTTTGGCACCGATTATTCATACAAAAACAACGTGGAGCTGGAATATGAGCGCAATGCCGAACGCTATAAACTTTTAAAATGGGCCCAGAAAGGGCTAAATAACTTTACTGTGGTGCCTCCGGGCATGGGTATCTGCCACCAGGTAAATCTGGAGTATTTAGCTAAAGGTGTTATCGAAAGAGACGGGTGGGAATTTCCCGACACACTCGTGGGCACTGATTCTCATACGCCTATGGTAAACGGTATCGGCGTACTGGCCTGGGGGGTGGGCGGCATTGAAGCGGAAGCTGCCATGCTGGGCCAGCCGATTTATTTTTCCTGCCCCCAGGTGGTAGGATTAAAGCTTACCGGTAAGATCCCGCAGGGATGCACTGCCACAGATATGGTACTTACCATTACCAGGCTCCTGCGCGACTATGGCGTAGTGGGAAAATTTGTGGAAGTATTCGGTAACGGGCTGGATCATTTAACCGTAACCGACAGAGCGACCATTTCCAATATGTCGCCTGAATTTGGATGTACGGTTACCTATTTCCCGATAGATAACCAAACGCTGGACTATATGAAGCGCACTGCACGCAGTCAGCAACAAATTGACCTGGTAAAAAAATACTGCCAGGATAACATGCTCTGGCGTACGGGAGATGAAGCGGTTGAATATTCCCATATTATTGAACTTGACCTGAGAAGTTTACAACCGACAGTGGCGGGGCCTAAACGCCCGCAGGATAAAATACTGTTAAAAGACCTCGGCAATAAATTCACGGAGATACTTAAAAACGAATTTTTAAGGGATTATGTTCCGTTTCACAACCGGCAGGAACATGCCTGGCTTTCAGAAGGAGGGTCAGGAACAGAATTCCTGTACTCTATACGCCAGGAACATTCAGGCATTACCGTAGAAAAAGAGAACAACCTGAGATCGGTAAGGATAAAATTAAAGAACAAAGAATATATTGTCAGCGATGGCAGTATTGCTATCGCTGCAATTACCAGTTGTACCAATACTTCCAACCCGGCGGTAATGGTAGGCGCCGGGCTGGTGGCACGAAAAGCCATCTCAAAAGGGTTACGTACCAAATCATGGGTAAAGACCAGCCTGGCACCGGGCTCTAAAGTGGTGACCCAGTACCTGCAACGGTCAGGCTTAGCCGAAGACCTGGAAGCATTACGGTTTCACACGGTCGGCTATGGTTGTACCTCCTGTATTGGCAACAGTGGCCCGTTGCCACCTCATATAGCCGAAGCTGTTGAAAAAGGAGAGTTGGTGGTCGCTTCCGTATTATCGGGCAACCGCAATTTTGAAGCAAGGGTACATCCGCAGGTAAAAATGAATTTTCTCATGTCGCCCATGCTGGTAGTGGCATTTGCGCTGGCAGGACGGGTGGATGTTGATCTGCTGCACGATCCGATTGATTATGACCCGAACGGAGAACCGGTATATTTAAAAGACATCTGGCCCTCCCAGGAAGAAATTAATGATACGATCCGATCCTGTATGCGTACCGAAGATTTTGAACAGGTGTATAATGTCATCTTTGAAGGAGATGATGCCTGGAAAAGCCTGGAAGCGCCATCAGGCACTAAATACGTATGGGATGAGCATTCTACTTATATACAGGAAGCGCCTTTCTTCCAAAACCTCAGTGTTATTCCTGAAAAACTGAATGACATCAGGGGAGCAAGGGTATTGTTATACCTCGGTGATTCTGTTACTACGGATCATATATCTCCTGCCGGATCGTTTGGAGAACAAACAGCTGCCGGGCAATACCTGTTAAGCAAAGATGTTGTCCGTAAAGACTTCAATTCATACGGCTCGAGACGCGGAAATCATGAAGTGATGATGCGCGGCACTTTTGCGAATGTGCGCATTAAAAACAAGATCACCGATAAAATAGGCGGCTTTTCAACCTACTTCCCGACAAATGAAACCCTCACCGTTTTTGATACGGCCATGAAATATACGGCAGACCATACACCGCTGATCGTACTGGCAGGTAAAGAGTATGGAAGCGGCTCATCAAGAGACTGGGCAGCAAAAGGACCCTGCCTGCTGGGCGTTAAAGCAGTGATCGCCGAAAGCTTTGAACGTATCCACAGGAGCAACTTAGTGGGAATGGGTATTTTACCTTTAGAATTCCCGGAAGGTCAAACCGCAGAATCGCTGGGCTTAACCGGGAGAGAAACCTTCGACATATCAGGCATATCGGAGAACCTTTATCCTTTCAAAAAGATAAAGGTCACCGCCCGCAGGGAATCGGGAGAAGAGATCGTGTTCGATGCTAAGGCAAGACTGGATTCTGCCATTGATGTGGCATATTACGAAAACGGTGGTATTCTGCAATATGTGCTGAGAGGATTTTTGAAGTAAGATAAGTAGCGGTCTGACGCTCCTTTGTCGCGTACCGACCGCTACCCCCTGTACCCTTCCCCCTGAAACTTGCGCCTTGCCCCCTGCACCCTGTAAAAACCCATACCTCTTACCTGATACCTCATAAAAGGATCCTCTTTCCCATCAAAAATTTCTCCCGTAAGAGTGTTCACCTTTTACTATCCTCATCTATATATAGATTGAAATCAAAAAATCAGCTTTATGAAAACGATCAACTATTTAACCATTGTATTTGCAGCTTTCCTGCTATTCGCATGTAAAAAAGATAATGACGCACAGCCCTCTCTATACGAAGGGAATTGGAAGGGCGTTTATTCAGGTGATGAAAGCGGGACATGGAATATCAACATCAGCAAGGAAGGCGTGGTTGCGGGGTCAGCCAAATCTAATGCCAACACAATTTATGAACTCAATGGAAAGGTAACCAACAGCGGTTCCTTTTCTGCAACAGCAGGCTCTACTTCAACAGGTACGACTTTTACCGGGCAATTGTCAGAAAATAACGCCAGCGGAACCTGGAAAAATGCGCTGGTAAATGCGAAAGGGGTTTGGAGCGGAACCAAGCAATAAAAGCACAGAAAGACGAAAAGTAAGGACCCGATACAGTTCAGTTTTACTGTGTCCAGCTATAAAATGTCTCACCTTTTATTGTATTCAACGTAATTATTAATAAGTCGGGATAATTAATACCGAACCGTCTTACTAAATCCTTTAATTGTCCTGAATTTCCTGAATAGTTAAAAATATAGTACCGTGTAAAATAATAACCTAAGTCCTGGGTTTGTTTGATTTGTCCGTTTGCTTCTATTTGAAATTGTCCATAATCACCTTGCGGATATAAGGTGGGTAGCGCCCCATACAATTGTAGTGTGTCAATAAATTTCTGAGCAAGTGTACTTGTGGAAGCAGAATGATAATGAACCGTCCCGTAAATCGTGTTATCGGGAATTCTTTTTAAATCAGGATTTACAAATTCCACTTTTGTCTGAGCCGGAACTGTTGCAACGAAGCTACCGGAGGTTACATTAAGCTGCCCGGTAATTTTGCTTGCTCCAAAATTCAGCTCTAACTGGTATGCTTTATTTTTTAATCCGTTCAGGCTGATAATAACCGATGCCGGTCCTAAAGAAGTTAAACAAACAGTGGGGGTAGTTACCTTAATGAAATGAATTGTGATTTTATTGTCAGACAAAGCGTAAGTCGTTTCAATGCCATAGTTTGAACATGTAAATATTTTTTCTGTATAACAGTTCAGGTTCAATACCCTCTTTTCACCATCAACCGTTTCCGACATATAAATCCTTATATTCTCATCAAAATCTGAGATCGTTTCGGTCTTTTTACAAGAGCTGATCACACAAAAAAATATCAAAGCAGATATAGAAATGAGTTGCCTTTTCACGGTATGTTTTAGAGGACTGACAATCCAATTTATCAGATCGTTGCATCTTTAAGAAAATACATTCAAGGTCTTTGCTTACACTCCGGTAAAATTTCCCGGAACAGCTTTCTCTTTTCTCATATTTACCACTTTATATACCTCAAACCACAATACCGAAATTGCAGATATCAATAAAGCTATTCCAAGTTCCTGACCATTCAATCCGCTTAGTTTGAAAAAAGCAGCAAAAGGTGGAACATACAAAATAGCAAAAAGTAATACCACGGTTACACCGATTATGACCGGGAACAAGCTGTTCTTATGCTTTAGACTTTCAAACACACTATAACGGAACGAGCGGTTTGTCAAACTCAGAAATATATTGGCAAAAATCAACGTAGTGAAAACCATTGCCCTGGTTTTCCCCTCATAACCCCCGTTTTGCACGGTATATTGATAAGCAAATAAAACGCCTGCTGTTATGACTAACCCCTGCACAATGCTAATCGCTAATTCTTTCCAATTTAAGAAAGTATCGGTCATATTTCTTGGCTTTTGCAGCATGGTGTTTTTCTCCATTGGTTCGTTTTCATATACAATGGAGCAAGTTGGTCCCATAATCAGTTCTAAGAAAATAACATGTACGGGTGTAAATATTTGCGGATAAACCCAACCCAAAAACAGGGGTAATGAAACGGTGAGAATAATCGGGATATGAATGGAAATTATATACTGAACGGCTTTTTTAATATTGGTATAAATTCTTCTTCCGGCAGCGATAGCAATAACCAATTTATCCAGATCATCATCTATAATAACTAAGGAAGCGGCTGCTTTGGCAATTTCAGTTCCTTTTTTCCCCATAGCAACACCTATATGTGCAGCTTTTAATGCCGGTGCATCATTTACACCGTCACCCAGCATGGCTACTACTTCCCCGTTTTGTTTTAAAGCCCTTACCACTGTTAATTTGGCATCCGGGAACATTCGGGTAAACAATACTTTTTCATTTACTTCCTGTTGCAATGTTACTTTAGCCAACTCCATAATTTCTTTTCCTTCTATCGCATTGGAGGTGTTGATAATTCCTGCTTGCTGAGCAATACTATTTGTTGTATCGGTATTATCCCCTGTTATGACTTTTACTTTTATTCCGGCATCGTAAATATGTTGAAATACGGCTTGTATGCCCGCCTTAGGAGGATCGGAAAAAACCACCAATCCTAAAAAATAAAAGCTGAAGTCTTGTTGTTGCTCAGGAAAATCAGAGCCCTCAAACTCAGCTTTTGCCACACCTAAAACTCTAAAACCCTGTTTTCCAAAATCTTTGACATACCGGCTAATTTTTACTTTTTCAATTTCTGAAAGTGAGGATACATTGATAATGGCTTCAGGAGCACCTTTTGCTGCAACAATTAGTTTCCCCTCTGAATTCCTGAAAAGATGTGTCATCATTGGCGGGTTTCCTTCCAACGGATATTCATGTATCATTTGAAAATCTTTCCACTGGTTATCAGGGCATGTTCGCTGATACGTTTGATGCAATGCTTTTTCCATTGGGTCAAAGGGAACAGGCTCACTACTCCACATGGCATAAGCAATCAATTCGGAAAGGGAACTATTATTAAATTCGGGTTCATCAAATATTGTATCCGAATGAAAATCGTATACGTGTTTTAGACTCATGGAATTTTCAGTAATAGTTCCTGTTTTGTCTGTACAGATTACGGTGGTACTGCCTAATGTTTCCACCACACTGCTCCGTTTTATAATAATACCATCACGCATCAATTTCCAGGCACCCAATGCCATAAAAGTGGTGAACGCTACCGGTATTTCTTCAGGAAGAACAGACATTGCCAACGTAAGTCCGTTGAGCAAGCTATCGAGTAAATTTCGGGTATGGTAATAATTGAAGGCGCAAACCAACAGGAAAATAACAAACCCTACAGCCGCCATTCCTTTTACAAATTTTGTTATTTGGAGTTGTAACGGCGAAATTTCTTCTTTGATGTCTGTAAGCGAAATGCCGATTTTACCAATGCGTGTTTCTTTACCAATTTTTTCAACTTCAAAAACAGCCAACCCCGATACAGAAACCGTTCCGCTAAACACTCTATTATCTTCGGTTTCTTTACTTTTAAACACCGACAAACTTTCGCCTGTTAAAGAGGCTTCATTAACTGAAAAGTCATTGCTGTGTACAATTTTACCATCGGCATTAATCATTTTTCCTTCTTCGATGATACACAAATCTCCTACTGCTATTTCCTGTGTAGGGATTTCAGCTACATTGCCATTTCGGATAATAATACTCAGCGGTTCGTTGAGTTTTTCTAATGCGGCTAAAGCTTTTTTACTTCTATTATCCTGATAAAATGAAATAGCAGAAACAGCCACTATTGCCAAAAACATAAACGAGGCTTCGCCATAATCGCCAACAATCAAATAAATAATAGAGATAGCAAACAACAAAACGAGCATCGGTTCTTTTAATATACCGGCGAGCAGCTCTAACCAACTATCCCTGTGAGCGGGTACCATCTTGTTATAACCAAATTTTCTCCTGGACTCATTTAGCTCATTTTCTGTAAGTCCGGTAAGATGTTGGGGGATATTATAGGGCATGGTATTTACTATTCTACAAATTAAAATCTTATTAGGGGCGCTTCTGTTGATACGAAGCCGCTCAGCCCACCTATGTCCAATACCGCTTTAGCGACAGTTATTGCTTGTCTTTCCAGTTCCACCACTTTAATTTTTCTTTGTCTTGCCTGCCTGTTGGTGTTTCTGCAAAATACACGGCACACCTAAAAACATAAAGCAAACATCTGTCCTGAACACAACCTGCAAAAAGATTTGAATTGTCGTAAAGCACTTCGGGATCTTTGCCTTTCAAGTCGTCAACTTGTCTAATCCCGATATTGTACAAATCTGTCGTAATAGATTTTCCAACACCCGGAATTATAGTCAGCATTTTTATTGTCTTTAATGCCGTCATTACAGTTTTACGTTGTCCTTTTCGTCAAGTTCCCAAAACGGATTGTAAGCAACTTCAAACAAATGTCCGTCCAAATCTTTGAAGTAACCGCTGTAACCACCCCAATAAACCTTCTGTGCCGGTTTTACAATTGTCGCACCAAGTTTGGCAACTTTCTCTAAAACATCGTCCACTTCTTTTTCAGATCTTGTGTTGTGCGAAATTGTCAGTCCCGAAAATGTTGTCGGCTGATATGTTAATGTCGTGTCGTCCGCAAGTTCCTGCCGTGGGTGTAATGCTAAAATAATTCCGCCCAAGTCGAACAGAGCCAAACCGTCCATACTCTTATCAGATTTTTTCCAACCAAGTCCTTTTTCGTAAAAGTCTAACGATTTTTCAAAGTCGTTCACACCGAGCGTTATTAAATTCAGTTTTTGTCGCATTGTTTTATTCTTTTGCAGAGGATTTGTTTAATTGCCGTCAATGTTAGTGGTTCAGGCTTTTGTCTGACGAATTTTATTCTCTACTCCTATTTCTTTCGTCTATAATGCAGCTGAGTCAGCCCTGTGTCAAATGTTTTCGCATCCAAAAGTTCAAGTTGCTGTTCGGGTCTGCCGTCTTTGAAAAGCCTTGTCCCGTTACCGACCAAAACAGGTACAATGGAAATAATAAATTCGTCAATAAGGTCATTCTTTAATAGCTCATTTATTATTTCTGCACCTCCGTCACAATATATGTTCTTACCATTTTCAGATTTTAATCGCTCTACCAATTCAGTCAAGTCCCCTGTGTAAAAAGTTGTTCTGCCTGTACCTGGTCTCTGAGTTCCTGTTATAACATAAACATCTCGTTGTCCATTGTCGTAATGAGATGAGCCGATTTCTTTAAGCACATAGTCATAAGTTTTTCTACCAATAATCAGGGTGTCTATTGTGCCTGTAAAACTTGCATAACCATAATCTTCACCTTCTTTTTCCACTAATTTCAAAAAACTAAGGTCATCATTAGGTTGAGCAATATAGCCATCTAAACTTGTCGCTATGAAAAGTGATAGTTTTCGCATTGTATCTCTATTTCTGATTGTCCGTTTTATTTCGCGGTGTGTCGTTGTAGCCTGACCGCTAACGCCACAATTTACGCAATGCAGATCATGAAGTTATACCTGTTGTTTTTCTGCGTTCTTTACGAGAAAAAGCAAATTCAAATTACCTTACCCAACCCATACCATCGGGTGCATTACCGGTTTTAATATCACCGGTAAATGCCAGTTTATCCAGGTCAAAAACACTCACTATACCCGACCCGCTGCGGGCAACAAAAGCCTTTTTCCCGTCCGGGGTAATCAGTATCCCCACGGGTGAAGCAGCAGCCTTTACCCTTTTGATCACTTTACGCGTGGCGGCTTCCAGTACAATCAATTCTTCAGCACCACTGTCAGACACCAGCACTTTTTTACCATCGGGTGTAAACTTAATGCGTATAGGCACTTTTCCAACGGGGAACTGTTGTTTTATGGTATTCGATGCTGCGTCTATAATCGTAATGGTACCATCACCCGTATTGCCTGCCCACACTTCCTTTCCATCAGGTGAAATATCAATCCCCTCCGGCCGTTTCCCGGTAGTAATATGTACGATCCGCCCCGGTGCCGACAGCGTACCGGTATCAACAGCAACAGCACTAACGGTATTGGATATCCTGTTGGCAGTATATATATTTCTGCCATCGGGTGCCAGCACCAGCATGTGACCGCCCTCCTGCCCGGTTCCCGCAATCCAGTCTATCCTGTCTGCAGCAAAATCATAGCGGCCTACCGTGCGGGTAAGCTCTGAGATAAAATACACTTTACCGTCTTTCTCCTCTATACCATGCGGGCGCAGCAGCGGTCCCAACTCTACCCTCCGGATCTCTTTCCGTGCAGCAATATCAATAACAGAAAGGCTGTGCTCATGCGTCTGTGCTCCATAATTGGCCACAAAAGCGAGTTTTCCATCCGCAGATACCGTCATTTCATGCGGACCTTTACCTGTGGGCACCGTTGCCACTACGCGTAAGGTAGACAGGCTGATGATTGCCATGGTATTGTCGGCTTTATTCAAAACCAGCAGGGAACCGGTTGCCGCTGACTGTGCACCGGCTCCACAGGCAAATACTAAAGCGACAAATGTTACGGCAAAAGTTTTTATAAACATATCATCACATTTGAGCGTTGGAGAATGCTTGCTATTCTGATCCTAAGATACAACTCTTAGCGGGTAGGCAGGTTTTCACATCTTCATATCTGCGGTCTGACGCTCCTTCCGTCGCGTACCGGCCGCTTCATTTCCACACCTGCCTGCCAGGTTTCTCGTCTAAAAAATAATGGGAATACCCTTTCCGGGATCCCCATTATTTTTATTAAACAGTTTTACCTGCTACAAAAAGCTTATTTAATAAATATTCCTCTCGGACTACCTAAACCGGACAGGAAGGGTTCAGCCCCGCTTCCATCTAAGTTACACCGCCTGATCACACCGTTGCTTCTGTCGGCCCAATAGAATTTACCGGCATCATAATCTATAGCCATTCCATGAATTCTTGTGCCCGGAACATCTGCAATTTTTACAATGCCTGAACCATCCAGGTTAGCCTGCATAATGGCCGGTTCATTGCGGTCTTCATAATACAGCTTGCCGTTCACCTCATCCACGAAAATACTATAACCGAAAGCATCCTCGATTATCTTTGCCACCCCGGTGCCATCGGATTTGGCCGCATACAGAACCTCTTCGTCCACTTCGTAGAAGTAAATGATATCATTTTTACTGTCATAAGCTATTCCCCTCATCAGCCCACCGTCAATATGGATAAACTCGCTTTCCAAACTGCTGCCATCTAAATTTGCCCGGGAAATATTGCCGTCATCATCTGCCCAATAGATCTTTCCCGCGCTCAGATTGATCGCGATGGAATAAGGATCAGTAATCCCTGAAACAAGCGTTTCCATATTGCTTCCATCCTCATCCATACGCCATATCTTCCCATTATCTGTATCTTCAAAGTCACTGAAGTAAATCTTTTTGTCAACCGGATCATAGGCTAATCCTACGCCTCTCTTTCCAGAAATATCCGCAACCAATTCCACAGAAGCTCCCGGCTCCAGGGAAACTTTTCGAATAGCTTTGGTATCATGCTCTATGAAATATAATTCTTTATCACTCCCGGTATTCTCATTGGGGTCTATAATGGTAATATCCCTGGAAAAAGTACCGGTTCCCCCGGGGCCTACAGCCTTTAGTGTTACGGTAAAGATCCCGGAAGCGGTATATGTTTTCACCGGATCCTTTTCTGTGGATTTGGTTCCGTCTCCGAAGTCCCATGAATAGGAATCTGCATTTTCCGAGGCGTTTGTAAATTGAATCCCCTCATCCACATCAAAGCCGGTCTGGCTTACCGTAAAGAATCCCTTCACCGTAGGAGGCAGATCGTCAAGATTGTAGTGACTTTTTTTACAACCGACCAGGGCAATTAAAGACACTAAAAAAAACAGAAACAGTTTCTTCAATACACTCATTTTATAAAATTTTGGTACGTTAATACTGGTTAAAAATGATTACGGAAATTCCGTTACACAATATATTTTGTTGATCATAAGTTTGCTGCAAGTTAAAAGTAACCGCGGTGAATCCATTATTTCAATTCAAAAGTATCCCCCGCTGTAAAAAGGGACAGTTTTGCATTTTTAAAAGCCACTTTATCCTTACCCGATACTTTCGGCTTTTTAGGCCTGGAAACCACCAGCACCTGGCTCTCTCCTGCTACTTCTACCCTGGTGCCTTTTACAATAATAGCCGTGCTTTCATCTATACCGATCACCATTTTATCGGGGTGGTCAGCAAGCACACTTAAAAGCCGGTTATACCTGCTGCGCATAATAAAGTGCTGATCAATTACAGCCTTAGTGATAAACCCCATTCCCCGGGAGGTGATCACATTGTCCTTCTTTATTACTTTAAAATTATCATTGCCCTTCTTGTCCTTTTCTTCTCCTGTGATCATGATCTCCGACATCACCGCCGCTCCGGCACTGGTACCGGAAATGGTTGCCCCTTTATCAAAAGCCTGGTGAATGGCATCGTATAACCGGGTACCTCTCACTACGTTCATAAACCGGTTTTGGTCTCCACCGGCTATATAGATCAATCTTGCATTGCGCACTGAATCTATCCAGGATGAATGATCATTAGCCTGTGCCTGGGTGAAGTTGAAGCTGGTAACCGGATTTTTGCAGTACTCCGACAATTGGGAACGGATATACGCTACGGATTCGTCAGGCACACCGCTTGCCATCGGCAAAATGACAATATAATCACTCATTCCAAAATCAGCGGTTTTTATTAATGCTTCCAGTAATTCAGCAGACCGTTCTCCTCCCCCAATAATAAACAGGTTCCCTTTCTTCTGACCATAGGCAAGCGACATGGCAAAAGAAAAAACAGCCAAAAAGATGAGCGCTCTATAAAAATATTTGTTCATTATTTGTATATATAAACTGATATATTCCCACTTTCATCTACCGTACCACGGTACATTCCCGATGTGTTGAACTCCATGGCAACCTTCCCTGATCTGTCTAATCCGATAATACCTCCATCGCCGCCCATCTCACCAATCTCGGCGATCACCTGTTTAGCCGCGTCCTCTACCGGCAGGTGTTTTAACTCGATGAGAGAAGACATGCGATGAGCCGCTACTGACCTGATATAATATTCACCCCATCCCGTACAGGAAATACCGGCGGTTGCATTATTACAATAGGTTCCGGCGCCAATGATCGGGGAATCACCCACCCTGCCATATCTTTTGTTGGTCATGCCGCCGGTGGAAGTGCCTGCTGCGAGGTTATTATTTTTATCTAAAGCCACCGCTCCCACTGTTCCGAATTTTTTGTCCCGCTCAGTAACCCCATATATCTTACTATCACGGGGATTAAAATCGTTATAGGCAGCTCTTCCTTTTTCCTCCTCACGGATTGTTCTTTGCAACTGGTCCCAGCGCTCCTGCGTGAAAAAATAAGAAGGCGGAACGGTATCACATCCGTTAGCTGCGGCAAATTGTTCGGCGCCCCTGCCCACCATCATCACGTGTTCGGATTTTTCCATCACCGCTCTTGCCGCATTCACCGGGTTCCTGATGTTGGTTACCCCGGCCACCGCACCGGCTTTCAGTGTTTGCCCGTCCATCACCGATGCATCCAGTTCATTCTTTCCATCATGCGTAAAAACAGCACCCTTCCCGGCATTAAATAAGGGTGAATCCTCCATTACATTGATCGCAGCCTGCACGGCATCTAAGGATGATCTCCCTTCTTT
This sequence comes from Chitinophagaceae bacterium, assembly GCA_023957155.1. Taxonomy (GTDB): domain Bacteria; phylum Bacteroidota; class Bacteroidia; order Chitinophagales; family Chitinophagaceae; genus Agriterribacter. Next base: position 521,521 of record JAMLHK010000001.1, read on the forward strand.
CAATAAATGATACCCTGCCTGAAGCGCCGCTGTTAATGCATCAGTATAAGCTTTCTCTTTTTCGGCAGTCATCAACCCCTTCTCAATAGTACCGGCGCCACCATGGATGACCATAATGTACTTAGTACCTTCAGAAGTTGCCGGCTGCCCGTTACAGGAGTAAAGACCGGCAACAACAGCCACGCAAAAAATTTTAAAAATATTTTTCATGCTCATCATCATTCTATTGGTCTATAACAAACAGTTTCCCCCCGATAACAGACCACCAGGAATCCTTCACTACCGATCCCTCTACCGGCCCGAAGGAGCTCACATCAAAGGAGTTGTTCTGCACTTTTCCCGATATCTCCGACACTAATATAGCTTCTCCATCCCTGTCCCAGGTAACAGCCTGGCTGGCTTCTAATGTTTCCGGTGTTTTACCGGAATAGGTTTTAAAAAAAAACGCTTTATTGTTCCCCACCACCCGGGCTATCCCTTCCTCATCTATACAAACGGCAGTTGCCTCATCAACAGCAATCCCTAAGGGTATTTTATTCCAGTCGGTCATTATTCTTGCCAGGAAAACCGCCATGCGGCCTTCTCTTTCTCTTTGAGAAAAATGCTGGTCAGTGATCACATTTTGAAGGAACGGCGCTTTCAGGAAATCATCCTTGTATAACGTAATCTCTCTTACAAAAGGATTGGCAAGCGCCGCAGCGGATGTTACGCTCCCTCTTTCCCCGCTGAAATAGTAGTTCCCCAAAATAGCTGCACCGGCACTCGTTCCCCCCACCGGCACTTTCTTATCATTCAACAGGTAGTTAATGGCATCCATTACCTTCGAACCCTTCCAGTATCCCGTATAATCAGACTGGTCTCCTCCGGCAATGAATAATAGCTCTGCATTTCTGATGATCTCCGCCACACCATCGTTATCAGCCAGCCGGCGTGAATCTATTTTCAATGTTTCCACTGAATTTACCTTTCCCAGTTTCCTCACATAATCGTTATAGGCATCCGTACCTGAAGCCCTGATGATCACCACATCTCCACCGCCACTCCGGCTGATCATCCACTGAAAAGCAGCATCAACATCCGCACCGCCTCCCATTATCACCAGACCTCCTTTGGTAGAGGTCTGAACATCCGCAGGATCTCCCAAAATCCCTATAGATGCGGGGCGGGCAGCAGGAGGATCCGGAGGAGGAGGCACACCAGGGTCAAACGGATTATGATCGGGTTTTTCACATCCCGAAAAAAGAACAACGAAAAACAATACATACAAAGAGAGCCTCATGCCGTCATTAATTTAATTCATGGTGCTGTTAGAAAGTGAACAGTGAACAGGTAATGGCGAATAGTGAAATAAGAGCATTCAGCTATGGGCTGCGGGCTGTCAGCTTATACCCCCTATCCTACACTTTACACCCTGCAACCTGAAACCATACCTTCTACCTCATACCCTACACCTTCCACCCTCAATAATTCGGATTCTGAACCATATTTTTATTCACCGACATCTCATCTGCCGGAATAGGAAAGCAATACTGCGCTGCAGAGGGCTCCAGCTTTACAGCTCCTGAAGCGTTTATTACATCCTCTGAAATCCGTTCTACCGGTAATTTCCTGCGCTTCAGATCAAAAAAGCGATGCCCTTCAAAAGCAAGTTCTTTGAACCGTTCATTATAAATTGCATTCAAGAGATTTTGCTTATCGGAAAAAGTTTCAGCCGCATATCCAAATATCCTGGCATTCCGCAGGTCATTCAGATCCTTCGATGCGGCGGTGATCCCGGTGCCGGTATTATCTTTTTCCAACTGAGCTTCAGCCCTGATCAGGTACATTTCGCCGGTACGGAACAGCTTGATATTCGTGAGACCCGGGTACTGCGGATCGTTTCCATTATATTTCTTCACGAGATAGGCTGATTTTTTGCCTCCGGAATTATCCTGACGGGACTGATCATAGGTGATATAATTTTCAAACCTGATATCGTCATCCTGGTCAAACAGGTTGATCAGCTTGAAAGCAGGTGCATATAAGACAATTTCACCGGTTTGCCGGAAGAAAGCAGACCCGATCTGGGAGTTTCCGCGCGCCCTTGCCAATTGCCAGACCACCTCTGCGTTACTGGTACCCAGCCAGATTTTACCAAAGTCGTTCTTAGACGCCAATGGTTCTTTAGCAATCACCTCAGAAGCATAAGTGACCGCATTAGCCCAGTCCCTTTGATAAAGCGCAACCCTGGCCTGAATGGCCGAAACGGTCGTCTTCGTGATCCGGGTATTGTCATTGAAACCATCAGGGATCAGCTTTTTAGCTGCGTCCAGATCCGCATTGATTTCATCAAAGTCAGACTTCACCGTGAGTCTTGCAGGGTAGGTTAACTCATGTTTCTTCATATATGGCACACCCAAACCATCCGGCTCGTAAGATGACGCATAAGCTTTCAACAATTCAAAATGACTGTAAGCCCTGAGCGCCAGCACTTCCCCCTGGTACTGATCTAAACGACTTTGCTGAACTGCATTTACCGGAACATTAGGAATGGCCTCCAATACCCTGTTGGCACGATCAATTACAACATAATACTCACCCCATGCCGAGGTTACCGATCCGTACGAGGAATTATACAGCCACCGGTAAGAAGCGGTATTGGATACCGTATTTTCAGCAGGCAGCATCACTTCATCAGACACGATAGCCGCAGCTTCTATAAGCGTATACTCTAACGGTGCATAAGCACCCAGGACACCCATGTTCAAATCATCTAAATTCCGGAATGCTTTGGAAGGATCAATAGAATCAGTGGGGGTCATATCCAGCTTGCTGCACGACAGCAAAAAGAAACCGGCACAGGATAAAAAAACATATATTTTTTTTATGTTCATGACTTTCAGATTAAAAATTAACATTAATACCTGCTGTATATTTCCGTGCATTCGGATATTCAAACCTGCCGTAAACACGGTCGTTTTCCGGGTCTAAGCCTCTCCAACTCGTCCAGGTATACAGATTTTCACCCTGAGCGAAGAGATCAACAGACTTGAAAACTTTTGTTTTTTGTAAAAGCTGCACAGGGAAACGATAGGTTAATCTTACATTCCTCAACCGCATAAAAGACGCATCCTGAATATCTTTCGATGTATAGTTCCTGGGCACATCTATACGTTGTAAAATGGCCACGTCTCCCGGCTTCTTCCACCGTTCATACAACATGCGCTGACTTTGATTGCTGGTCATGTACCGCTCGGTTTCTATATAAAAATCTATATTATTCCAACGCTTTACACCAGACACAAAAGAGAACATCGCGTCTAAAGAAAAGTTTTTCCATGTAGCGCTCGTTGTAATGCCGCCTGTCAGGTCGGGGTACATGCTCCCGGATTTCGGTACGGTTTGCTGCTCTTCATTATACAGGTTGGTAATGGACCCATCGCGATTATAGTACAAAGCATCTCCTGTTCCGGGATCCACGCCCGCCCACTGCGGAGCAGTATATGTTCCATAGGGATACCCTACTTTGATCACCCTTGTATCTCCATCGGGAAGCTCATCCGTAACATCTGTCACGCGCAGTATCCGGTTTTGATTAATACCGGCATTTACACCAATATTCCATTTAAAGTCCCGACTTTGAATGATGTCGCCACTCACGCTGAACTCAACGCCCCGGTTTCTCATCCTTCCTGTGCTCAGCGGAGCCGAAGATGCTCCGGAAGTAGCAGACAGCGGCTGATCTATGAACATATTTTTTGTGATCCTGCTATAAAAATCAAAGATGATCTTTACCCGCTGGGCGCTGAAAAGCGCGAGGTCAAAACCGGTATTGAATTCGTCTACATATTCCCAGTCAAAATCCGGGTTACCGATCGCTGATGGCCCGATCGTTGCCTGCCCTCCGTAAGTAGCACTTATACTAGAACTTACCGAATACGTTGGCAGGTACAGGAAGTCGCCTCCAAACGGGCTGGCAGTCTGACCAAAGCTGGCTCTCAGTCTCAACGTGGAAATGAGATCGCTTGACTTGAGGAAATTTTCCTTCGCCACATCCCAGTTAGCGCCGAAAGAGTAGAAGCCATGCCAGCGGTTTTCGGGCGCTACAGAAGAGGCGCCGTCATACCGGTAACTGGCAGTAAGGGTGTATTTCCCGTTATACGTATAGCGGCCAACGCCCATATAAGAGGCGAGTGCATTTCCCGACCGGCCTCCGCCTAAAGACGGGAGAAAAGTGCTGTTTACGGTTACCCCGGCAGGCGTTTCCGGAAGCCGGTTATCTATGCCATAGCCGGTATAATTAAACGACCTGTAACGGTTATACAAATACTCGAAAAATCCCGACACCTCAAAATCATGCATATCTATATTCTTTCCATAAGTAATGCCCGATGTGGAAACAAGATTGTAATTTCTCCTTAACCCTTCCCCAAAAGAGCCTTTCTGGCCCGGCCGTCTGCTGCCGATATAGGAATCGGGATTAAAAAAGGTTTCATCAATCGAGCTTCTCATATCAATCCCTGCACGCGTGCTAACTTTCAGCCCGGAAACGATCTCGTAGGCCAGGTTCAGCCCGATGATCGTTTTGAACTGTTCTGTTTTTTGAGATGTGCCATACAGTGCATCAATACCCCGGCTTCCCTCGCGGGTATCCTTAATGGCCGCAATATCGTCAGTAGCATGCAGTGCACCATCAGCGGTATAGGGATATTCATAAGGCAGCGCATAATACACAGAGGCCACGGGAGAACCCACTCCTGTACCGCCTTCATTATAGGTGAACGCTGAATTGGAATAACCCAGGTACACATTCAATCCGGCGGCGAATTTGCCATAGTTCATATTTACATTACTACGGAGCGTATACCTGTCAAGCCCTGTTCTCTTCACGATCCCATTTTCTTTCCACAGGCTGAAAGCGTTATATGTTTGTATATGCTCATTCCCCCCGCTGAGGCTGACTTGCTGCTCCATGAATTGTCCTTTCCGGAAAAACAGGTCCCGCCAGTCTGTGTTTATTTGTCTCAGGCTATCCAGTATATTATCCGCCTGGCGTTGCTCTTCCGCCGATAGACCCGTATAGTTGGGATTTTTGGGGGAATACGTCCATCCCGGGCCGATATCCCGGCCTGTTTCCAATCCTACTTCCTCTTCAAAGCGTAAGCGTTCGGGCGTATTCATCATTACAAACGGTGGATTGGTGAGATCAGAAAATCCGTATTGTGAACTATACCCCACCTGTAATTTTCCTTTTTTTCCTTTCTTCGTGGTAATGACGATCACCCCGTTGGAACCCCTCGAACCATAGAGGGCTTTAGCTGATGCATCTTTTAGCACAGTAATAGATTCGATATCTTCCGGGTTAATAGTCTGGAAATAATTGCTTTCAATAGGAATACCGTCCATAACATACAGCGGAGTAGTGCTGCCGCCAATGCTGCCAACACCCCTGATCACCACCGATGCACTTTGCCCGGGCTGACCGGAGCCCGAAATCACACTCAGTCCGGGAACACGTCCCTGTAATATCTGATCTACGGTACTCACGGGTACCCGGTTGATCTCGCCGGCACCCACATAACTGGAGGAACTCGGGCTTTTGCTTCTCGAATAACCGGTATAACCCGTAACGGTTATCTGCTCTAACTTATTAATATTCAGCTGAAGTGCAATCGTAATCTGGTCAGCCTGTCCTACTTTGACCGTTGCAGGCAGGAAGGAAATATGAGAAATAACCAACTCGTCACCTTCGTTAGCATTAATGGAGAACGTACCATCATCTGCAGTGGTAACGCCGGATTTAGCACCATTCACCGTTATGGTTGCCCCGGCTACCGGATTACCATCCTGGTCAATTACCTTTCCGGTAACTATTTTAAAAAAGCTTACCCCTCCTTCTACGGAGCTTACCTTTCCGTTAAGCGGTGCTTTCCCTGAGCCCCCATCCGCCTTTGCCTGAAACAGTGAACACAGAAGAGCCAGGATAAGGAGCCCGGACCCCCGTAGCCTTCCCGATAAAAGCCGTCTCTCCCTGTTCTTTTTCCCGGATACAATCAATCCCATAACAATTATTGGTTTTTATAAATAAAAAAGTATCACTGCAAAGATATACACCATTTTGCCAGAAAATAAATAAGACCAATGTTACCAGGTCGTTAGCTGCTGCGGAAGCGATGAAATGTATAATAATTCTAAGTTACAACATTATTTTTTTAAAGCGATTTAGCCAGAGATGCAGGGTGTATTTATGTTGAAACACGTTTTAAATGCTCTCTTAAATCACTATTACGAGAGGAAGTAAAGTCGGATAAATGGATCTTCCGGGATGAGCTTTCAGGAGGAAGCATCGAGCTGGTTAAGGGAAACCTTATAATCAACGCCTACGGATACATGCAATCCGCAAGCAAAATCCTGTAAATTGGTACAATTATTTTAAGCCGATCGCTCTCAAAACCCGGTGGAGACTAATCGGAAAAGTTTGTATTTTTGGCTGAAGCAATTTTTAAAATACCAATTCAAAATTACCAAAATGACTGATAAAAGTGCTGCTGCCGGAGAAGCCTTCTCCCTTTATTTTTTTATTAGATCCCGGTCGTTTAATTTCTAATGGCTTTTGGTTATTGACAGTAATATATGGGCAGAAGTTTCCAGGGGGAATAAGGAAGCATATAGTAAATTATACCGCTATATGTATAGAAAACTGTATAACTATGGTGCAAAGTTTACAGAAGAATATGTCATTTTAGAAGATGTTATCCAAGAAACTTTATTATTGGTCTGGAACGACAGATCTGTTATTGGGACACTGACTTACACGGAGACTTATTTTTATAGCGTTTTCAGAAATATTTTACTTCGGCGATTAAAAGAACATTCCATACAAACCCATAACATCGCTGAGATAACTGAGCTGGAGTTTAACATAGAACAGATCATTATAAAGAATGAGCATGATCTTGAATTAAAAAAGAGATTAGAAGATAGCGTAAAGGGACTGACTTCACGCCAAAGAGAAGTCATTTATCTGCGGTTTTATGAAGGTTTTTCTTACGAAAAGGTAGGCGCTGTTTTGGGAATAACTACAAAAGCAACCTATAAGATCGTTGCCAGAGCTTTGGAAAGATTAAAGGAGATCATGTTGCTCGGTTTGATGACGTTGCTATGCGTGTAAATATAAAGTTGCCTGTTGGCCCAGGTGTAACGGAGCTTTCCTCTCTGCGCTGTTACCGGCGCTCATGCTGCCCGCTGCGAAGCATAAAAACAAACCGTTTTACCATCATAAACACACCGGGTTCACCTCTTCTTGTTTCAATACACAAGATACTCCTATAAAAAAAATTAAAAAAAATGGGGTAAAAATGTCCCATTTGTGAACTAATCTTTCAAACACAAGAAAATTGAAGGATTATTCGGACTATGATATGATTGCCTTTGCTTCAGACCTGAAGTTTCAGAATTGGGTATTGGACAGAACAGAAGGCGAATATTGGAAAGAGGTCTTAAGCTTTTATCCTGACAAGGCTAAAGAGATGGAAAGGGCAAAGGATCTCTTACTTTCTATTGATTTTAAAATCCAAAAAACAAAAGATGAAGTCATTGAGGAACACCTCAGCAATGCTTTACGGATTATTGAAAATAAGAGACCAGCAACAGTGATCCATTTCAAAAAATGGGGATGGGCTGCAGCCGTGATGGTCGTATTTGCGGCAGGATACTGGTTAATCAGAAATACAGCAATCAAAAAAAATCAGCGGGAAGCAGCGGCGCCATTGGTAATAGAGGATTTAGTACCGGGGGGAGAAAGAGCGACCCTGACATTGGCCGACGGAACCCGGGTAATATTAGACTCGGCTGATAACGGGCAACTGGCTACCCAGGGCAACGTAACCGTTATAAAACTGGATGACGGGCAATTATCTTATAAAGGTAACGGCATGCATGGTGCCGGGTCAGGACAAGCGCTTTACAATACGATTTCTACACCCGCAGGAGGGGTTTATCAGCTGGTGCTGAGTGATGGAACACAGGTATGGCTGAACGCCATGTCTTCTCTTAAATTTCCGGCAGTCTTTACCGGGAAGGAACGAAGAGTGGAGCTGAAAGGAGAAGCCTACTTTGAAGTAATGTCCAATGCGTCTCGGCCGTTTTTTGTAAATGCGGGAGAAATGGATATAAAGGTTTTAGGAACCCACTTCAATGTAAAAGCCTATCGGGATGATCCGATTTTCCAAACCACCCTCCTGGAAGGCAAAGTGGAGGTATCCAGTGAAAAAGAAAGAGTAGACATTACGCCCGGGCAGCAGGCAAGGATGAATGTGAAAGTAAAAAACATTAAGAAAATGAACGGGGTCAATATCAATGATGTCATGGCATGGAAAAACGGGGAATTCTTCTTTGAAGAAACCGAACTGAAAGATGCTTTGCGAACATTGAGCAGGTGGTACGATTTTGATGTTGAATACAGAGAAGATTTCGAACCCACCTTTATCTACGGCAGCATCAGCAGAAATAAAAACCTGAGTGAAGTTTTAAAGATACTGGAAGCGAGCGGTATTCACTTCAGGATAGAGCGCATGAAGAATATGAACAGGTTAGTGGTGGTGAAGTAAGTTCAAACGTTGAGGATATATCATTTGAAGGATACGACTTAAAAATTCCAAAACAGTAAAAATCAAAAAATGAGAAAAATGGAAAAAACAACCCGGTTGGTTTTAAGCGGCTGACTACAAAAAAGACCAATAAGTGTTGCAGCACCTATTGGCCGAGAGTTTACAACTCACTATAAAATTTTACGCTTGAAAATGGTAACAAGTTATAATAAGCCTTAAACATTGCGAATTTATGTATAATAATAGAATTATCAACCATTCCCTACTATGGTCAACTCAAAAACGTTTGCTGGTTATGTTGAAGCTTTCTGTGTTTTTAATCTTCCTCAATATTGCAGCTACTTTTGCAAATGAGGGGACAGCGCAAAGCGTAACCCTCAGAGCGGATAATATTACGCTTCTTAACGCAATGAAGAGCATTAAGAAGCAAACCGGATTAACTTATTTTTTAAAGGGGAAAGATCTGGCCAATTTTCGGAAAGACGTTGATATACAACAACTGTCATTGAGCAGGGCAATGGATCAGCTGGTCAGCGGATTGCCTGTTGACTGGTTGTTGGAGAACGGTACGGTAGTACTAATATCAGTGCCGCACAAAACAACGTTAACCACAGCTTCAGAAACCGATGCATCACCGGAGCAGGAAAAACCAGACAGAATTATAACAGGACGGGTGACAGATCAAAATGGCGACCCACTGACGGGCGTATCTGTAGTCATAAAAGGAACCCAAAAGGGAACGACCACAAATGAAAACGGAAATTATTCTATCTCCGTCGGAGACGATGATAAATTTTTGGTTTTTACCATGGTAGGATTTGTTGCAAGGGAGAGTGCAATTGCCGGCAATATGGTGGTGAATATTACCATGCAAAATGACACCGGTGGATTGGATGAAATAGTGGTGACTGCTTTAGGCATCAAAAAAGAGGTGAAAGCGCTGGGCTATTCCGTAACTAAAGTAAATAACAAAGAGTTTTCAACTATTAGAGAAAATAATTTTATTAATGCGCTGGAGGGCAAAGTTGCAGGAGTAGATATTGGTGGAAATGTATCTAATCCCGGCGGTTCTGCAAGAGTTACGATAAGGGGAAACACCTCAATCGCCGGGGATAATCAACCATTATACATCATTAATGGTATCCCTATGGACAACACTAAGTTCGGAGAGTCTGACACAAGAACACCCAATTGGGGAGATAATATCTCAACTTTAAATGCGGCGGATATTGAGGAAGTTACGGTACTGAAAGGAGCGGCAGCTGCTGCACTCTACGGTTCAAGAGCTAAAAATGGCGCTATATTAATTACTACCAAATCCGGTGGTGGCGAAAAGGGCTTCGGAATAGAACTAACCAGCCAGTACACCTGGGAAAAACCTTATTTCATCTATGATGAGATTTTGCAGAGGGAGTATGGCCAGGGTATCGGCCATCACAGACCAAGTACGGTAGAAGATGCAGCCAGATACAACCAAAGGCATTGGGGAGAAAAACTGGATGGTAAAATGACGATTCAGATGGACGGAGTAGAAAGGCCCTATACGTATAAAAAAGATGAGTTGTTGAATGACTTGTATTCAACGGGACTCACTGCGTCAAATACCGTTGCGTTCACGAGTACGAGTGAAAAGGGATCCTACAGAATCGCACTGACGGATATGAAAAACGATGGAATTATTCAGAATTTCAATTTAAGACGTAGAAATATCAGCTTAAACACGGAGCAAAGAATTTTAAAAAATCTGACTTTCAATGTGAGCGCTGATTATGCTAATGAAAAAGTGCGAAACCGCTATTTCCGAAATACGCAGGGAGGCTTACCCCAGGTAGCGTTAATGATAACCAACAATATGGGGCCGGATGAATTAAAACCCGGATATGACGAAAACTTCCAGGAGATAGGCGTAGGTACGGATCGCAATGCCACGAACCCTTATTTTACGTTAAACAGGATGAGCAATCATTCTTCAAAAGATCGCTTTATCACTGCGCTCTCCGCGAAATGGGATATATTAAGCTGGCTTTTTGTGCGGGGTAAGGCGGGTCAGGACTTCTATACTTTTGGATCTGAAAATATTATCCCGGATGGCACTGCATTTGCGCTGAATGGATATATTGAACAACAGGACAGAAAGTTCTGGGAGAGAAACTTTGAATTGTTGATAAGCGCTAACCGGAAAATTAATAGCGATTTATCTTTTAACCTGAGTTTGGGTGGGAACCTGATGTCCCAGAACAGTTCTATTATTAATATGCGTGGTGACGGATTCCAGGTTCCTCAGGTACATATCTTAAATAACACGAACCAAAGAGTTACTACGCTTGGCGGCTTCGAGAGAAAGATCAATTCTGTTTTTGGTTTAGGTGAAATTAATTACAAAGATTTTCTTTACGTTAATGTAACGGGTAGAAATGACTGGTTTTCTACTTTAACCCCGAAGTCTAATAATTATTTTTATCCTTCGGTAAGTGGTAGTTTCCTGTTTTCGGAAGTTTTTAATTTACCCGGCTTCATTGACTTCGGTAAATTACGAATGTCGTATGCTTCTGTTGGAGGCGATACCGATCCATATAGTTTGAACTTAACCTATGACTTCGTAGGAGTTTTGTATAACGGTTTACCGCTGGGCACGATTAATCAAACCACCGTTCCTAATGCCCATATTCGGCCACTCAGAGTCAATGAATTTGAAATTGGAACCGATGTAAGATTATTTGGTGACAGGCTTGGAATAGATCTCGCCTTCTATAATAAATTAACGAAGGACGATATCACACGGGAATCCATTTCAACCACCACCGGTTATGATGGTTCCTGGGTTAATGTGGGCAGGATCAGAAATAAAGGAATTGAACTCTTACTATATGGAACACCTGTAAACACCGGAACATTTAGATGGAATGTGTCTTTCAACAGTTCCTTTAATAAATCCAAGGTCCTGCAAATTTCTGAAGGAGCAGATGAACTGGTTTTGGGAAGTTCCGGAGCTGCCAGCTTTAAGCAAATTGCCGGAATGGAATATTCACAAATTGCCGGACGAAAGATATTAAGAAACGAGGACGGACTGGAGATAATTGATGCAACGGGGCTTCCGATGCTTTCTGATGATGTGGTTAATTTTGGCTCAGGTGTACACCGGTTTATCGGAGGGATCACGAATAATTTTAATTATAAAAACTTTACTTTATCCTTTTTAGTTGACGGTAAATTTGGCGCTAAGTTATTTTCCGCAACTCATGCTGAGCTAAACCACCGGGGTATGCTTAAATCTTCTCTCCCCGGAAGAGAAGACGGGTTAATCCTTCCGGGCGTTACGGAGGATGGCAAACCCAATACTGTTTTAGTTACAGCGGACAGGATAGGCAACAGAGATATCGCCCAAAGAAGAAGAGACGCCTTAGATGACTGGGTGTTTGATGCCAGCTTTATTAAACTAAGAAACATAAGTCTGACTTACGATTTTTCGAACAAGATCCTTCAACAAGCTAAATTTATCAAAGGTGCCAGCGTCACTTTTGTTGGAAGGAACCTGTGGACGATATTAAGGCATACTCCGGGAATAGATCCCGAAACAAATGCGCTTTCAAATAATATGCAGGGGCTGGAAGATAACGCCCTGCCTCCGCTGAGGACATTTGGTGTCAATATAAATGTTAAATTATAAAGGAAACTATTATGTTTAGATACATTCGTTCTTTAGTAAACAGCACGATATTATTCTGCTTTTTATTTATACTCGGTTGTGATAAAGATTTTGAAGAAGTAAATACAGACCCTAATTCGGTTTCTCAAAAAGATTTCAATCCGGCATTCCTGCTTACGACTGCTGAATTAACATTATGCAATGATTTTGAGTCCAGTAATTTCTACGGATCCACTATGATGCAACAAATTTCAGCCCTGGGAGAATCGGGCAGCAGCTGGGCTGAGGGAGATAAATACCTGTATCACCAGGGTCATAATAACCAACTTTGGAGCGCGCAGTTCGATCCGAAGAATGGTCCTGTTAAACTATTGCAGGAGATCATCGAATCTACCCGGGAGGATGCAAAATATCATAATCTGCACCAGATGGCGAGGATATTACGGGTATTGGTTTTTCAAAGATTAACCGATGTATATGGTGATATCCCCTATTTTCAAAGTGGGCTTGCCTTTTATGGGCAGGTTAGTAAACCTCAATATGATAGCCAGGAAGCGATTTATTCAGATATGCTCGAGGAATTAGACGATGCTGTGGATAAAATTCAACCGGGGCAAAATAATTTTAGTAACCAGGATATTATATATAAGGGAGATTTAGGAAAATGGAAGCGATTGGGAAACTCGCTGATGCTTCGTGTAGGTATGCGGTTATCCAAGGCAGATGCTTCTAAAGCTGAGCTATGGGTCAAAAAGGCTTTTAATAAAGGAGTTTTTACTGCCAATGGGGACAACCTGTTTGTTAAATTTACCGATAAAACAGGTAGTATAGGCATATTAACGAATGGTTTGAGTGAGACCTTGCGGATTGGTAATCCTGCTGCGGCTAAAGTAAGTAGCACTTTTTTTGAATTTCTTAAGTCACATAATGACCCACGGTTTACATTCACTATGGGCGTATATAGTGATCCCTATAATGTTGCCACGGGAAACTTAGATCCCGGTGCCCAAAAAGGGATGCGAAATGGCCTGACTATCCAATCCGTAAAAACTGAACCGGACTATGATCCTAATGCACCCGGAGCCCAGAATCAATACTCGGGAATAAGGAGAGACGTCTATGCCAAATTAGATGGAATTAAGATGTTAGCAAGCTTTGCTGAAACTCAATTTTTATTAGCCGAAGCTGCTGTCAGGAACTGGATCAGCAGTGATGCAAAGGAATTATATGACCGTGGCGTAAAGGCGGCTATGGAGATGCTGAGCCAATACGATGAAATTGCATCCATCCATGCTAACGAAATTGACGATTATCTAAATAATTATCCTTTTGTCGGAGCGGCCAATTTTGAAGCGGCTATAGAACAGATTAATACGCAATATTGGGCTTGTACTTTTTTAAATGGAATTGAAACCTGGGCAAATTGGAGGAGAACCGGATTTCCTAAATTAATACCAATTAATTATCCTGGCAATTTAAGCGGGGGTCAAATACCAAGAAGATTAATGTACCCGCAAAATGAAAGAGCGTTGAATCCGGATAACTACCAGGCAGCCGTATCAAGGCAGGGAAAGGATGATTTTATGTCAAGAGTTTGGTGGGATAAAGAATGATCTGATTTAAAAAAGAGAGGGTCGGGTGCATTTAAAATCGTCGCTGATTAGTGGAAACACTAACCAGAACGGTACTGAAAATGGGCGGTGAGGCACCGCCCATTTTCAGTACAACAATTTTAAATGTACCAGTTCGGTTGGCGAAACGATCCGGGTATTATATTATTTGTTTCAAATTAGAATAAAAGAAAAAACATGCAGCATTTAAAACAGGTATTATTCATTGGTATTATAAGTTTTCTGATGAATGCCTGCCAAACACCGTCTGATAATAACCCGAATAAAACGACTACTGATCCCGAAGAATTACGAGATAAAGCTGCCTTTCTGCCTGATCTGAAATCAGAGCTGGAACAGGATCAATCAAAAGGAACGCTGGTCTTTACTTTTTCCGCTATCGCCCATGCCAAACAAATGCCCAATGGGGTCAGGATACCCACGAAGGGAATGCAAATCCTGGCCAATTTGACACATAAGTACGGTATTCCCGTTACCTGGCTAACGGACGCTACTACTGCAAAATTGATGCAAAAGGAAATCAACCAGTGGCATGAGGAATTTGGAGATGACGTAGCCATGATTTCCGGTACTGCCGTTCAGCGGGACTCCCTAAAGATCTTATTCCCCTGGTCTGCAGTAAATGTGATGTCATCCCGCCACACAGAAAAAGAGACTGCCATTGCTCAAAGCCTGGGGGTTAAAGGGATCTGGGGTTCTTGCTGGGAGCAGGAAGGCGTAGATGGCATCACCGATCGGGGTGCCCCCTGGGGGTTGTACTATACTTCGGCTGAAAATTATAAAGTGCCCGCCCTATCGGGTAAGGGCCCTGTTTCCTTAGAGTGGACCTCGCGCGACTTGCTGAAGGCGCTTCATTCCGGACGGGCTTCTATTTATTCAAGTGATCCGAATGATGTGCTGCGCTCGAAGACCTGTAGCCCCGATGACATAAGCTATTTGAAAGCGATTTTTGACAACTACATTCGTAATATCCGGCACAACAAATTCGTGTTCTTTCAACAGCAACAGGAATCCCATGAAATGCAATACGACGGCGTACTTTTTAAAGTATATCCGCAGGATGTTATTGATGAATCCATAGCTGTTCTGGATCAATTTTTTGCCTACGTAAAAACCTATGGGGATCTGGTGAAATATAAAACCCTGCCTGAAGCTATAGCATTGTATGAGGAAAATTTTGCCGAAACCGAACCCGCGCTGATGCTGGTTGATGACTTCAACGTCAATCCCATTCCTTTTTGGTACGGAAGGGAGAATGGCGTAACCGGACCCTGGCCTCAGACTTTACTTTACTACGATAAAGAAGGACAATTTGCTTTTGTAAAAGGCCGCTTTGATCCGATTCTTCTCCGGGATTATGTACACAACAGGTCCTTTATAGATCCGGCCTATTATCAGGTACCTTATGTGGATCACCCGAACTTAAAAGTTGAAGTTCCCTGGGAGGATATTCCGCTGGATGAGGTCCTGATCAGGGTAGAAGCTCCCAAAGCCATTCCTTATGCCGTGGCATTCTGGTATGATTTAAAAAATTACCGGATCACGAACGTAGACGGAGCACAAGTGATGGGAATAGCGGAAGATCAGGTAGCCTTGCTGCGATTAGATTTGAAAAAAGGGAGGAATGATATTGTGGTTCACCTGGAGCCGAAAAAAAGAGGTTGATTTACCGGGCATCGCTTCATGGTTTTTCTGTAAAATTTTCTTACAGATTAATCAGGTTAGTATATCCTTTTTTCTCAAAAAGTTTTACCTTTGCCGCCCATCATTGCCCGATCGTATAGTGGTAGTACATCAGATTCTGGCTCTGATAGCCTTGGTTCGAATCCAGGTCGGGTAACATAACTTCCACAACTTATTGATTTTAAAAGCCGTTAATACGGCTTTTCTCTTTTTATTACAGCATACGACAAGCAGTGCCCTGGCAGATATTTCAGGAACTCCGATAGCAGTATCTTATGCAGGCGCGAAGTTATCCCGGAAGTGTTTAATTAAACGTTGTCTTTTAAAACGTTTACAGCGGTATATCCCCTCGGGCCTTTTTCTATTTCAAATCTAACCTTCAATCCTTCCTGCAAAGACATACTGGAAGACGACTGATGCACAAATACACGCTGTTCATTTTCACTGTCTTCGATAAATCCAAACCCTTTTGCGGTATTAAAATAAGTTACCACGCCTGTACGTATTAGTTCTTCCGGGCCGGGTTCTTTTTGCCGGGGAACACCGATTTCTATCTCTTCCAATTTAAATTCCACCTTTTTCCGGTTATCAGGGGGCTCTGAAGTAAGGTTGCCATTCTCATCTAAGTAAGCCATCATTTCGTTCAGACTTTTTCCTTTAACGGTATTTTCTTTACGCTCCTGCTTCCTTTCCTCTTTTTTCTTGCGTGCATCTCTCTTCTTATTTTCCCTTTCTTTTTTATTCCAGCTTGTTGCCATAATTCAATTTAAAATTTCGTGTTGGTAAATAAGGTATATAATACAATCAATCATCCAAATAAAAGACACCTGAGAAAAACGGCAGATGTAAAAAATACAGGCAGGAAAGAATTATTTACAAGAGCGATATCACTCAAACTATCCATGCAAAGATACGCAATTATTGCGACAGACCGCTTTTATTTCCAGGCAAGGTTCAGGTGCCACAATGCTCAAACGAAAAAGAAGTTTCCATCTTTTATCCGTTATTATTAACGAAATCGTTTACTTTGCGGGCAACCGTTATTTGCCTGCGAAGAAAGATAATTTGCATTGTAAAACAGGTTGTATGTATAAACCGGATAAAGTTTCTATGGATTTACAGCCGGTATGCTCCGGCAGGTCGCTGAATAATAGGTTATTTATGTAAGACCTGCATACCGGCAACAGGTAGGTTTAAGTTTATCATGTCTTAATTTTTATACAATACATGTTTCGATCCGTCATAGCAGGTAGCGGTTCCTATATCCCTACTCATATACAAAGTAACCTTGATTTTTCGCAGCAGACTTTTTATAGCAATGGACAGCCCTTATCATCTTCCTCAGCAGAGATTATAGCCAAGTTCAGGCAAATCACAGGCATTGAAGAAAGAAGGTATGTATCCCCAAACCTCACTGCCGCTGATATCGGCAGTATGGCTGCCCGGTCTGCAGTGGAAAGCAGCGGAGTGAATCCCGAAGAAATTGACCAGTTGATCGTAGGCCACAACTTCGGGGTTGTTTTACCTGGCAGCGTTCAATCGGTAGCCGTGCCTTCCCTTGCCAGCCTGATCAAACATCAATTGGGTATCCACAACCCAAACTGCATCGCTTATGATCTTCTGTTCGGATGTCCCGGATGGCTGCAGGGGGTCATTCAGGCAGATGCTTTTTTTAAAGCCGGCATTGCTCAAAAAGCACTGGTGATCGGCACGGAAACGCTCTCCCGGGTCATTGATCCGTATAACAGGGATAGTATGATCTTTAGCGATGGCGCAGGCGCGATGCTCTTAGAATACAGGGATACATCCGCTAATGGCCGGGGTATATTATCCGCCAGCATGCAAACCCATGCACTGGATGAGGTGGGCTATATTGGAATGGCTCCTTCCTGTTATCCTCACAAAGATCCGCAGGTACGATACATGAAAATGAAAGGCCGCAAAGTGTATGAATTCGCCTTATCCCATGTACCGGCTGCCATGAAAGAATGTTTCGACAAAAGCAATGTACCGATCGGGGAACTGAAAAAAATTTTCATTCACCAGGCGAATGAAAAAATGGATGACGCCATTGTACAACGGTTCTATGAATTATACGATCTTCCTGCACCGGAAAATGTAACGCCGATGAGCATTCACTGGCTGGGTAACAGTTCCGTAGCTACCATTCCTACCCTGTTTGACCTGGTAACAAAGAACCAGTTGCCGCCTCATTACCTGCAGCCGGGTGATGTAGTATTATTCGCTTCCGTTGGGGCAGGCATGAATATCAATGCCGTTTGCTACCGGTATTAAAACAGACCGGGTTACCCGTTTTCAGGATGGCTGAACCGGGTTAATTTTTCTGTGAATAACCGGGAATACCAGCTACCGTAATTGTCCTTTTAATCAGTTTTTGTATCTCGGCCAACAAAGGTTTTTCCTCCTGGCTGCACATAGATATGGCTGTCCCTGCAGAACCGGCTCTGCCTGTTCTGCCAATCCGGTGAATATATGTTTCCGCTGTTTGCGGCAGATCATAATTAATTACATACCCCAGCTTATCCACATCAATACCACGGGCCGCAATATCGGTTGCCACCAATACACGTGTCCTCCGGTGTTTAAACCGCTCCAGCGCAGTTTGTCTTTGCAACTGTGATTTATTTCCATGAATAGCATCCGCGCGGATACCCTCTTTGTTTAAAAAACGGCTTAGCTTATCGGCAATATGTTTCATTTTAGTAAATACGATCACTGTTTCGGATGCCTGGCTACCCAACAGGTTGAGCAGCAGCGAAGGCTTTTGTTGCTTCTCAGAAAAATATACATATTGCGTTACCTGTTCTGCAGCAGTGGCAGCAGGCGTAATCTGAATCTTAACCGGGTTACGCAGTAATAGATGCGCCAGCTCCAGAATATCCGAAGGCATGGTAGCCGAAAAGAAAAGAGTTTGCCGGTCAGCCGGAATATGCCGGATGATCCGCTTTACATCATGTATGAATCCCATATCCAGCATACGGTCTGCCTCATCAAGCACAAGGTATCTTACCTGTTTTAAAGAGACCAGTCCCTGGTTCATCAGGTCCTTTAACCTGCCCGGGGTAGCGATCAGGATATCCACTCCCACCTTAAGCTTATTGACCTGCGGCTGTTGCGAAACACCGCCAAACAACACGGCATGCCTGATGGCGGTATGAATGCTCAACGATTGTGTATTTTCCGCTATTTGTAAAGCCAGCTCCCTGGTAGGCGCCAGTATAAGCGCTTTTATATAGTGCTGCTGCACGCTTTTATCTTCCAGCAACATCTGCAATATGGGTACTAAAAATGCAGCCGTTTTCCCCGTGCCTGTTTGTGCGCAACCCAGCACATCTTTTTTTGCCAGTACAACAGGAATAGCCTGTTGCTGGATAGCTGTAGCTTTCGAATAACCCTGATCTGCTAAGGCTTTGGAAACGGAAGGATGTAATGCGATATCTGTAAATGACATGAAATTATTTTGTAGATTGAATAGCAGCAGCCCGCCTGGCATCAACCGGCAGACCGTTTACTGCTTAATGATAGAATTAAAATACGTTATGGAAGAAACTCCTTGCGAAGAAATTCTTGTTTATGGAGCGAAGACAGTATGCAGATGACTGTACGATTAATGAGAAACAGCATCATGTTACTCCTAAAGACATAATATAAAGCATGGACACTAATCACATACTGCCCATGCATTGTATTAACAAAAGATCTGTATACTACACTATATTCGGTAAATTACCAACGGTTGTTCCGGGGGCGGCTCTCTCTTTCTCTGGCTACGCTCACCGACATAAAACGACCTTCCAGCTCCTTGTTGTGTAAAGCTTCCATTGCCTTATTGGCCTGATCATCAGAACTCATTTCCACAAATCCAAAGCCACGGCTTCTCCCGCTCTCCCTGTCTTTGATTACTTTGGCAGAGGTAACCTCTCCAAATGATCCAAAAAGTTGTTTAAGATCCTCTTCCTGCACATGAAAGCCCAGGTTTGATACATACATGTTCATACTAAAAAATTAAATGATTAAAAAAAGTGGCAGAAGGACTACAGCAAGAGTAAAGAGGAGGAAAAATTATTACCGGACGAAGTGTAAGAATTAAAACTAATCGAAACTAAATTGATGAAGAACTTATGTTCACCACGCAAAGATAGGTAATGGTTACCGGATTTCATAATAAATTATAAAAATAGCCGTCACACAAACCTATGCTGCCACCGGCAGGTTCGTTAAATGCTGAGTAATCTTATTAATAATAAGCATATCCACATCAGCGCCAGCAAGCCTTGCCCTTATAGCATTAGCCATCTAAGCAATCAAAAAATACTATATTTTGCAGGCATGGAAACCATATTCGATTTCGATCCTTCGCCTGATGAACTTTCGGGTATGCAAATGACGTATAAAGCATTGAATAAAGAAGCCTATATACAAGACCTCGAGCAAAGGGCGAGGCTTTTTGATACCTCCGTTGATTATGAAAGAGTTTCAGACCTGCAGGAACTGGCTAAAATGCGGGGGGATGATGCTGCTTTCAGCAAATTTACCCGTATGCTCGAACAGGATATGGGCGATATTCACGACAGGCTATTCAATGAATAAACAAATGCGCCGTCAGTACCGGAACAGATTTTTTAAAAACCGGAAAGAATGCCTTATTTTAACCCCTTTTTTAACATACATGATATAATGAGAAATTCACTACCCTTCATCTGCGTGCTGTTGCTTTTTATTGGATGCCATACCGGCAAACAACAGGATTGCGAACCCCGGCAAAGAGACAAAGCGCTGGAATCTATTGATTCGTTAGGTGCCGGTTTAAATTGGCTGGAAGAACTACAGATCACCGGCTTCGCAGGTCCTGATCTTACACCCAGCCCTGCCTGCCTGGCCGTTGCTGCCGGCGGAGAAGTATATGTGGGTGTGGATATGATCGGTTCATTAGGTAAAGAGCCGGGCAAAGGCAGGATCATAAAATTAACAGATTGTAATAACGATGGTATCATAGACCGCCATACGGAATACGCTGCAGTAGATAATCCCCGCGGGATCATATCTGTCGGTGACCGGCTTTTTGTGCTGCATACCCAATTCAACCCGGACAGTATGGCCACAGGAATGGACCTCGTGGTTTTTGAAGATAAAGATCATGACGGCATCGCCGATGGCCCGGCAAAGCCGTTGATTGAACATATCAGTAACCCTGCTTATTTAAAACAGCGGGGCACCGACCATGCTACTAACGGTATACGTATGGGGATAGACGGCTGGATATATATATCTACCGGTGATTTCGGATTTCACGAGGCTACAGGGCGGGATGGAAAGAAATTAACCATGCTGGGTGGCGGGATTGTCCGGGTACGCCCCGATGGTACCGAAATGGAGATTTACACACATGGGCTGCGCAACATTTATGATGTAGCTATTGACCCTTATATGAACATCTTCACCCGCGATAATACCAATGATGGCGGCGGCTGGAATATCCGTTTCAGTCACCAGTTACAATCCGGCGAATACGGATACCCGGTATTGTTTAAACATTTCACCGAAGAAATCATTCCTGCCCTGGTTGACCTGGGAGGCGGATCCGGAACCGGCTCCCTGTTTATGAATGATGATACCTGGCCGGAAAAATACAACAACGTACCCATGATGGCAGACTGGGGAAGAAGCCAGGTTTTCATTCACCGCTTAACTCCGTCCGAAGGAAGTTACACACAGGTCGAAGAGGATTTTATTAAACTACCCCAGGTTACCGACTTAGATGTAGACGCATCCGGGCGCCTCTATCTTTCTGCCTGGGACGGCGCCGGTTATTCCGGCAGTCCTGATAAAGGCTTTGTGGTACGTGCCGTGCCCAAAAACTGGCAATACAAACCTTTCCCGGATCTGAACAGCGCTTCTCTGAACGAACTGAAGAGCCTGCTACAATCCGGAAGTGCAGTAGCGCGACTAAATGCACAACAGGAGCTGCTCGGCAGGTCACCTGATAAAGCTGCTAAATTAGGATGGGAGCTGGCATCCGACAAAAGCCTGCCGTTATACGCCCGTGTAGCGGGAATGTATACCTATACCCAGGCAGCAGGTAAAAAAAGTATAAAAAAATTAGCTGAACTGACCTCGGAAGAGGCGATGAAAGAATTTGTGCTGCGAGCCTTAACAGACAGAAAGCCGTTCATTGCTGAAGTGCCTGTTGAACCTTTTCTCAACGGGCTCAAAGATGCTTCCCCACGGGTTCAGATCGCAGCAATCATCGGCTTAGGCAGACTGCAGCATACCGAAGCAGCATCGGCTTTACTACAAATACCCGTACCTTCTTCATTCGTGGCTCCACCTGCCGGGGAAGAAGGACCTCACGCCACACCCAACCCGGCTATCATCCCTGCACATCTTGCCGTAAAAGCACTGACAGAACTCCATGCAACAGACGCCTGCATCGCAGCTATCGGTACCCCTAACAGCACACTTGCTCTTTGGGCTTTACGCTATATGCACGATGAAAAAGCAGTGGACGGATTGATAGCCGCTTATGAAAAAACGCAGGACGAAGCATTAAAAGAACATATTCTTACCACCATAGGACGACTTTATAAAAAAGAAGCCCCTTATGATGGCTCCTGGTGGTGGAGTACCCGCCCGGATACCCACGGTCCTTACTACAAACCTGTAACATGGGAAGCATCGGATAAGATATATACCTTTCTTAACAGGGAATGGGAAAAAGCAGGTGCGGCAAAAAAAGAGTTTTTTGCTTCTTTAAACGAAAAAATGAGAATGGGCATCAGCCAGTTTGGAGGAAAAGAAGTAACGGAATCCATACACGAAGCAAAAATTGACCTGGATAAGATCCGCAATAAGAAAGGACAGATCGGGGTATCTTCTATTGAAGATATTATGCTGGCTATGGATAAAATTAAAGGTGATCCATCCATAGGAGAAAAACTTTTCATCCAGCAGGGCTGTATTGCCTGTCACAGCATCAAGAACACGGAACCCATGAAAGGTCCATTTATGGGACAGATCGGCTCTATCATGACACGGAAACAAATTGCGGAATCCATCCTCAAACCCAATGCATCCATATCGCAGGGCTTCGCTACGGTACTCATCACTACCAAAGACGGCAAAAATCAGATGGGCTTTGTAACTAATGAATCGGCAGACCGGATTGTATTACGCGGTATTACCGGAACACCGTATACGATCAACACCAATGATATTAAAGAACGCAAAGAAATGGAAAGCTCCATGATGCCCTCCGGGCTTGCAGACGCATTATCATACGAGGAATTTGCATCGCTCATCACCTATTTATCGCAGCAAAAGAAATAATATGATGAAACATAGAATCATTAACTCTTTTCTTATCGTCTTATCTTTTTTTACCCTGCCGGCATATACGGCAAAAGCCCAATCAGGTGTAAAGAATACGGCTACCGTGGATATCTGTATTTATGGCGCCACCTCTTCAGGAGTAATTGCAGCATACGCTGCGGCAAAATGTGGCAACAGCGTGGTACTGATCGAGCCCGGAAAAATGATCGGCGGCCTTACTACCGGCGGACTGGGTAAAACAGATTCGGGAATAAAGGAGGCGATCACGGGATTGTCTTTACAGTTTTATCAGAGAGTTGCCCAAAAATACGGACTGCCGGATGAACAATGGACTTTCGAGCCGCATATAGCCCTGGAGGTAATGCAGGATTATATCCGGGAAGGGAGGATAACAGTAATGATGGAAACACAACTTGCTGCAGTAAGTAAAAAAGGAACGGTCATCCAGTCCATTAAGCTGAAAGATCAACGTAATAAAAAATCCATCCGCATCAGTGCAAAACAATTTCTTGATTGTACCTACGAGGGTGATTTAATGGCTAAAGCAGGAGTTTCCTATTTTATCGGGCGGGAAGACAACAGTTTCTATAACGAAACCCTCAATGGTTTTCAGCTACCGGAATATCTTCAGCAATCGGGTCGCCACCAGTTCCCGGACGGGGTAAGTCCTTATAAAATACCCGGCAAGCCTGCCAGTGGATTAGTATGGGGGATTTCAAAAAACAAAGTACAGCCGGCCGGTACCGGGGATAAAAAAGTGCAGGCTTATAATTTTCGGATATGCCTTACCGATAGCGCTGAAAACAGGATACCAATTACCCGTCCGGAAGATTACGATCCCTCCCGGTATGAGCTGATGGCTCGTCTTTTTGAAGCACAGCCGGACATGAGAGGCATCAACGATTATTTTATCTGGACCCTGATGCCCAACCGGAAGACCGACATCAATAATCGCGGAGGACTTTCCACCGATATGATCTACATGAACCAGCGCTGGCCCGAAGCAAGTTACAGGCAACGGGAACAAATGCTGAAAAAGGCACGTTCCTATACAAAAGGATTATTGTACTTCATGATCAGCGATGAGCGTGTGCCCGATACCTTACGCTCCTTTGTCCGGAACTGGGGCTACCCGAAAGATGAATATGAATCATTCGGCAATTTCACGCCGCAATTATATGTAAGAGAAGCCAGGCGGATGATAGGCGAATACGTAATGACCGAGCACAACTGCCGGGGAGAAGCTAATGTAGATGATGGTATAGGCTTTGCTTCGTATGGTATGGACAGTCACAACTGTGACCGGATCGTAACAGATGGTATGGTAAAGAATGAAGGAAATGTGGAAGTAAGGGTTGAAAAACCGTATGCCATATCCTATCGCTCTATAACGCCGAAGGAAAATGAGTGTACCAATTTGCTGGTACCGATATGCTTATCCAGCTCCCATATTGCCTATGGCTCTATTCGTATGGAACCGGTATTTATGGTATTAGGACAATCCGCTGCTATGGCGGCATCCCTGGCCATAACCCATAATACACCGGTACAAAAAATCAGGGTAGCTTCCCTGCAGCAGTGGCTACAGGATGACCCTTATTTAGATAAGAAAAAACCGTAACTCTACGAGGATAACAAAAAAATTTCCTGCATGCAAAGAAGAAATTTCATAAAATCACTGACTGTCGGAAGTAGTGTATTAGTTGCCGAAGCTGTTCCGTCACTCGCCTATTCGTTAGAGAAAACAAGAGATCAATTTCGTGCAGACATCATCATTTACGGTGGTACCTCGGCTGCTGTTACTGCGGCCGTACAGGCAGCCCGGTTAGGAAAATCCGTCATCATCGTTTCACCGGATAAGCACCTCGGAGGCATGACATCAGGTGGTCTTGGATATACAGACACCGGGAACAAAACGGTTATCGGCGGACTGGCAAGAGAATTTTATCATCGTATATATCTCCATTACGATCGCCCCGAAGCCTGGACATGGCAGAAGAAAGAAGAATATGGCAATAAAGGACAGGGCACCCCGGCTGTTGATGGCGAAAACAGAACTATGTGGATATTTGAACCTCATGTTGCAGAAAAGGTATTCGGGGATTTTATATCGGAGAATCATATCCGGGTATTACGAAACGAATGGTTAGACCGGGAAAAAGGGGTGAAAATGAAAAACGGAAGGATCACATCTGTTTCCACGTTAAGCGGAAAAGAATTTAAGGGCAGGATGTTCATTGACGCCACATACGAAGGCGACCTGATGGCAGCAGCCCGGGTGAGCTATGCGGTGGGGAGAGAATCCACAAGCCGGTATAATGAAAAATGGGCAGGGATAGTAAAAGAAGTTTTTCATCACGGACATTATTTTGAATCAAAGATTGATCCTTATAAAATACCGGGTAATCCTTCCAGCGGACTCCTGCCCCGCATTACTGCAGATCTGCCCGGAGCAAATGGCGAAGGAGACCGGAAAGTGCAGGCCTATTGTTACCGCATGTGCTTATCCAATCACCCGGACAACCGTATCCCGTTTCCAAAACCCCAAGACTATGATCCTTACCAGTATGAACTATTAGTCCGGGTATTCAACTCGGGCTGGACCGAACTCTTTGAAAAATTCGATCCGATCCCCAATCATAAAACCGATACCAATAATCATGGGCCTTTCAGCACGGATAATATAGGAATGAATTATGCCTACCCTGAAGCCCCCTATGCGTTGCGGCAACAGATACTGAATGAGCACAAAACCTACCAGCAGGGGCTGATGTATTTTATATCCACCGATCCGCGTATCCCGCACAAAATACAGGAAGAGTTCAATACCTGGGGTTTGGCCAAAGACGAGTTTGCCGATAACGGCCACTGGCCGCACCAGTTGTATATCCGCGAAGCAAGGCGAATGGTAGGAGAAAAGATAATGACCGAACACGAGATCTTAGGGAAAAAACCGGTTACCGATTCTATTGGCATGGGCTCCTATACGCTGGATTCGCATAATACTCAACGTTACATCACCACGGAAGGATACGTTCAGAACGAGGGGGATTTCGGCATTCGTGTACCCGAACCTTACCGTATCTCCTATGCATCCATCCTTCCACAAAAAAAAGAATGTGAAAACTTATTAGTGCCGGTTTGCTTATCCAGCTCACATGTGGCTTATGGTTCCATCAGGATGGAGCCGGTATTTATGATACTCGGTGAATCTGCAGGAACGGCGGCTTGCCTGGCTATAGAAAATAAAATAAGTGTACAGCAGGTGAACTACGATGAATTGAAAAGGCAGCTAGAAAAACAGGGACAGAAGCTGGGGTAAAACCAGGGCAGTCTTTTTCTCCACAGTCCCAAGCCTACCGGTTTCTGCAAATGAATAAATCCTCAAACTAAGAAGATGAAACCATTGCTTCTATTTCTTTTGATGGCACAGGGCCTATCAGGACAAGTTAATACGGACGGGACTATTACCCCAAATGATTTTAAAGGAAACGATACGGAACGCATCCGGGCGGCTATTGACTCAGCCAAAAACACTACCCATAAAATAGTAATTCCCGCCAGGAATGCCAATGGCAGTAACCTATGGAAAATAGACAGCGCAATATTATTACCAGGGAACATGACCATCATCTTAGATAATTGCATTATTCAGTTATCCGACTCGTGCCGGGACAATATGTTCCGCAGCGACAATACAGGTATAGGCATTACCGACCCGGTATGGAACTATAACATCAGTATTACAGGTATAGGAGACGTTATATTAAAAGGAGCGGACAACCCAAGGGCAACAGGTGACGCGTACCGGACATTAACACTGGCTCCGGAACAGGAAAAAAACAGACGGGTAAGCTATGGCAGCGATGCCGGAAAAAATGAGAGAAAACAAAAAGGAGACTGGAGGAATAATTTGATCCAGATCGCTTATGTAAACGGCTTCAGCTTAAAGAATGTAAAAATTGAACACTCGCATGCCTGGGCAGTCAGTTTTGAAAGAACACATAATGCTTACCTGTCAGATCTGCAATTTCACAACCCCGAAACCCTGATGATCAACGATGTTGAAAAAAAAGCATTTAATAAAGATGCTATTAACCTGCGGCACGGCTGTAAATATTTCCGGATCAACAATATCACGGGTATTAACGGGGACGATCTGATTGCCCTTTCCAGTCTTGATGTTGCTCCATTCTATCATACGGGAGGGGACGTCAACTCCTACCAGGTTACTACAACCCGCTGGAATGGCCCGGAAGATGATACCGAGCAGATATTTATAACGAACTGCCAAACCAATTACGCCGGGGTTGCCATCCGGGCAAGCGATAGTGCCGGGATCCATCACGTATACATAGACGGCGTAATTACAAAAGCAAGATCCGACATACCTCCGCCTTATGGCGGCAGCCCTTATACCCTGCTGGTTGGCGGAGGAGGATATGGAGCAGCCTCTGTTAGCGGAAAGATCAATAATATTTATGCCATGAATCTTACCGGGGACGGGAAGTCGTTAATCCGGGTGGAATCTCCTGTTAGTCATTGCGTATTTATGAATGGTATCTATACAGGAGATGCCGATGAAGCAGTGATCTACAAAATAGATAAAAGTAAAACCAGCCAGGTGAAAGAAGTGAATATATTAAAGGCATCCGTTCGTTAAGTAGCACCGATGACTTAATCTTCATTATTGTTTGTAACGGACTTTCCCGTTCTTCGTACAATGATCTGTTGCGCTGCTTTATTTCCGCTTTAAACCACCGGAAGCGTGGCGACTTTTCCCCGGCTGTTTTTCTTAGCACAAATAAGGTATAAGTCTTATCGAAATAAGTCAATTTATTTTTATTACATTAAAATAATTACTATATTTCAATAGCATTGATCCTTTTCCTAAGTTAATCCTGCACGGTAAGCCTTTAGTTTAATAAGCCCCATAGGTTATACTGCTTTAATCACCTCCCCTACCAGTATTCATTTTCATTAACCACAAACACATTTTATGAGATTGCTATGCACATTACTTCTCATTTCTTTTTTGAGCAGCACGGTAAATACGCAAAAAAAACTATTTGTAAGAGTCTTTGATCTGAGTGGAAAAAAGATCAGCTAGGGGTATACTGCTAAGATAACAGACAGTTCCTTACACCTCAATCTAAAAAAGAAACGCTCCATTGATCTGATGGTGAGTGATATTGGGAAAATAAAGACAAAGCACTCCGCCGGCCCGAATATATGGATAGGTGCAATAGCGGGTGTCGGCGCCGGTGCATTAATTGGAAAGATGTCGGGTAATGGAAATTCAGAAGAAGACATGGGTACTATGGTGGGCGATGCGGCAGGTATATTGGTTGGTGCATTGCTTATCGGTCCGGCACTTGGCGCCGCAGCAGGTGGTGCAACCGCACTTCTAAAAAATTCAAAAACTTTTATTATAAATGGCAGCATACAGAACTGGGAAGATTTTCAATCACATGCTGAAGAAAGATTAGCGGTTAGTCGTTAGTTAGTAATGGATGCAACTTCTAAGGCATTGCAGTTGCTGCCGCAGCGGCAGCATATTGGTAATGTTCCAAAGTCAGTGATACGGGAAAGTGTCCTCTTTGATTCTTTCCGGTCTGACGCTGTCGCGTGCCGACCGGAAAGACTGCGGTCGGTACCGCAGGTCAGACCGCAGTTCTTCGCCTGATACAACAAGAACACAAGTTCATCACGATTGTTGGTATGCAGCGTAGTAAATGTGGGTAGCGTACCAACAAAAAAACCGATCATTTCTGATCGGTCTTGAAGTGCCCCAGAACGGATATTAATCGAATCCCACACGGTTTTTTTTAATCTCATTTCAAAAGTAAATATTGCTTAATCAATCCCTTACGCAATGCGTAGGGGATTTTTATTTATAAAACTAAACCAACCAACAAAATGGAAGATTATTTGTCATTCGGTGAACGGGAAGCGGGTGTGTCGTTCAACCCCGCACAAAGAGAGGATGTTGCTTTTGTGAAAAGCAAATATGCTGAGATCATAGATTTCCTGTATAAAGTGCGAAAAGAATCAAAAAGCGAAGATCAAAAACGATGGTGTTTTATCGCAATAACTGATGCTGCCAAAGCTAAAATGGCAGCAGTAGAATCCCTCTTTCGTTAAAAATTAATAAACCAAAATAAACCAATTACAAATGAATGATTTAAAAGAATCTGTTACCGAGCTTGTGGCCCAGGAAGTTGGCATTGGCTCCGGCATCAAAGAAATTATTGTTCGGGAAGGTAAAGCAGCAGAAATAATTACCCCCCGGATGGTTACCCTTTCCGGAGACATATTTGCTCCTGGTGAATTTGTCACAAAAAGAAAGCAGGATATACCCGCCAATAAAACGAATGTGGTTTTTGACTATGATAAGTTAGAGATCATCCTTACCGTTGATGAGGAAAACCACTATCAGAAAAAGATATCTGGAAACCTGGTTGTTTTCCCTGATCTGGAATCTTTCCAAATCAATAAGCCAAAGCGGTTCACTACAATTGAGCTTTTCAAAATGCTCCGATTAAAGCGGGCTTACTTCCAGAACCGTGAAGCGCATGCTATTATTCTCAGCCAGTTGCAAAAACTTGAAGTGTTTACCAATACGGAATTTAAGAGCGCTAATAATCTTAGGGGAAGTACTGCCATCCAAAAGATCACACAGGCAAAATCCAACCTGGATTTACAGTTTATATTGACCATACCCATATATAAGGGGCTGCCTGAAAAAACTTTCATTGTTGAAATTGATGTGGAGCCTACAGATGGTACCATTCTCTGTGGTTTGGTTTCTCCTGATTTGGCTGAATTGGAGATACAATTGAGGGATGAAGTTATGAAAGGTGAGTTGGGGCATTTTGAAAATTATGTGATTATTCATCGGTAGTTTTTGGCAACGTAAAAGGAAAAGAAATGTCTAATGATCCTGCTTTTTTGTTTTATCCTGGTGATTATTTAAGAGATACGCAGTGCTTAAGTGATGCCGCGCGTGCTGCTTATGATGCTATTATGTGCCAACATATGAATAACATATGTATTTCACAAACAAAACTAAAGCTGTTCACAAAAAATCTCACTGACGAACAGAGGGAAGAATTGATGGATGTTCTTACTGAGGTAGGTGGCGAAGGGTATCAAATTGCGTGGGTTGCGGCAAGTATTTGTAAGAGAAGGGATTATAGTGAAAGCAGAAGAAAAAACAGGCAAAAAAACAAAAAAGAAACTGGATATGAAAAACATACAGAAACACATGAAAAACATACAGAAACACATGAAAAAGATATGAAAAACACATCTTCCGATTATGTTCAACATATGGAAAATGAAAATGAAAATGTAAATGTAAATGAAATTAGAAATGAAGATGAAAACTTTTCTTTGGTTCTTTCTTTTGCCGACAAGCCTGCTGAAGTTCCGATTGTGCAGGAACTGAAAGCCATGTACCTGGCCACATTCCCCCATTACCCGTTTTCGGTACCTGACGATTCGCCGCCGTTGCTGCAGTTGGTGTACCTCATCGGCAAACTAAAGCGAATGCCCAAACACGAAGTTTTGGAAAAAGGTCGGCTGATCGTGAAAATCGAGTTTCAAAAAATTTTGGATTTCGTAAAGCCGGATCCGTGGTTTAGTGGCCGATCTCTTTCAGACTTAGTGAAGGAATGGCCCCGATTGATTAACAAAATGTTCAGTAGCAATGAAATCAATTCAAGAAGTAATTCAAGAAAAATTCCCGGAAAACCAGTTCTCGAAACAGACGGCTTCGCAGATTTTGGACAGCTATAGCCACATTGAGCTTACTGATGAAGAAACGGCGTTGGCGCTGTTGGAAGCCAAACGTAGGAAACAGGCAGTGTTACGCAGTGTTGAACTCAATCGGATTGCGGAGGAAAACAGGAAGCAACTTACCGGCTACCAGTGGAGTTATGAGCAAACAAAGTCGTACATGCTTTACAGATCCTCGTTGATTTTCCAGGGAAAATTTGAGATGGATGAATACAACAGGATTGTTTACGAAATGCTTTTGCACTACTTCAGCAATTCATCGGGTTTTGTTTCTCTTGCTGAATCTGCAGGTGTAAAAAATCCATCACTGGAAAAAGGATTGCTACTGACCGGTGTCCCTGGTACCGGCAAAACCTGGTTGATGCGTTTATTCAGCCGCAACCAAAGGCAGGTGTTTATCATCCAAAACGCCAAAGATATTTCAGAGCGTTACGCTTCATCCGGATGGGAAGGAATTGAGGAATTTATGTTTCCTGTAAAGAACCCTATAAACGATTACCAGGCTTTTTTACAGCCATTTTCCGGGCTTTGTATTGACGATGTTGGCACTGAGGATGTGCGGCAAAATTTCGCTAACAAATCAAACGTAATAGCTGATATCATACTGCAGCGATATGATAAAGGGTATACCGGTCCGTTGCTTCACCTTACCAGCAATTTGAAAGCTGATCAAATTGCCGTGACTTACGGCGATAGGGTTGCAAGCAGGATGCGGGAGCGTTTCAATTTTATTCAGATAAAAGGAATTGACAGAAGAAAATAGCAGATTCAGTGAAAGAAAAGTGAAAAATAATTAAGAAAGTATTTTCAATATGAACAATGTTTATATCGGTTGGTGGAGTGCAGGTATTACCTCAGCAGTTGCTTGTAAGGTAGCTATTGAACTGTATGATAATGTTAGACTGTTGTATATAGAAACTGGATCAGCTCATGAAGATAACGCGAGATTTAAACATGAGTGTGAAAAATGGTATGGCAAAAAAATTGAGACGGTAAGAAATGAAAAGTACAAAGATCACTTTGATGTTATCTATAAAGAAAGATATGTAAATGGCCCTGAAGGTGCTAAATGCTCTTTAGAACTAAAGAAGCGAGTGCGTTGGAGAATCGAAGAAGAGCATATTCCTTCTTTATTCAATAATACCATTATTGCTGGTCAAATATTCGGATACGAATGGGAGCAAAAGCAAGTAAACCGCGGGATAAGATTCTTACAACAATACCCGGCGGCTAAGGGTAGATTTCCGCTGATAGAAAGACATCTCAATAAAGATCAGTGCGCCGGGTTGTTATTATCAAATGGAATCGAATTGCCAACAATGTATCATCTGGGATACCCAAACAACAATTGTATTGGTTGTGTTAAAGGTGGAATGGCCTATTGGAATAAAATAAGGGTAGACTTTCCGAAAGATTTTGACAGAATGGCTAAAGCCGAAAGGGATATTGGTCATTCCTGTATTAATGATGTCTTTTTGGATGAGCTTGATCCGAATGCAGGTAGAGGACTAAAGATTATAATGCCCAATTGTGGGAATTTTTGTGAAGTTGAAATGGCTGATATACCTGTATTCAATATTGATGATGTAATGAATGGAA
Organism: Chitinophagaceae bacterium; assembly: GCA_023957155.1. Classification (GTDB taxonomy): domain Bacteria; phylum Bacteroidota; class Bacteroidia; order Chitinophagales; family Chitinophagaceae; genus Agriterribacter. The sequence goes on from JAMLHK010000001.1 coordinate 553,818, forward strand.
AGATATCTGTTTATCAAGCTGCATAAAATGAAATGTGCCTGGCCTGTATGTAAAGATGATGCGTTGGGAAACGGGATGTGTTTGCGCCATCAGCTTTATGCTGAAACCCCGCTTCCAAAGAAACAGCCAAAGCCAATAAATAAAATATCAGAAAAAAGGAAGGAGCAGCTAAAAGTTTATACAAAGGAAACCAAGCCGGAATATTTAAAAGCGAATCCCATGTGTGAAATATGTCCTAAGGTCCTTGAATATAAAAAAAATGGCGGTGTGGCCGCATGGTGGCCGGTATGTGGTGGTAAAAGTGTTGAGCTGCATCATCTGGAAGGCAGGGAAAACGATTTGCTGAATAAAAAGGAATCTGTGATTGCCTCATGTGATTCAAAAAAATATAACAACGGCCACAGGTGGTTACAGCAGTATAGTGTCGCGGCAATGGAAATAGGAATTGTAATAAGCAGGCATAAAATTATCAATCGTGGAGTTTAATAAAATATATGAAGGTTGCTGTTATAGGGTGTTGAAAACATTTGCTGATAAGTCTATTCACTGTATTATAACCAGTCCCCCATATTGGGCGCTGAGAGATTATAAGGTGAAGTCCACAGATTGGCCGGAGGTTTCTTATACATTGTTTGGTTTTGAAATAAATATACCCGCGCAAACTTGTTGCTTAGGGCTTGAAAAAGATCTCTTTGCTTTTATCGGGCATCTTGTATTGATTTTCCGTGAATGCCATCGTGTACTTCGTGATGATGGTACAATGTGGGTGAATATGGGAGATAGTTATTTAGGAAATGGTGCCGCCTTTGGAAGTAAGAAGTCCACGCTAAATGGTCGCAAACAGGGAGATGTTGATTTTGGTGCTGCAAAAAGATTTACAAAAAAGGTTTGCATTGGTAAGCCTAAAGATATTGCAGGTGTTCCTTTTATGTTGGCTTTTGCTTTGAGGGAAGATGGCTGGTATTGGAGGCAAGATATTATATGGAGTAAGAGGAATCCAATGCCTGAAAGTGTTAATGACAGGTGTACAAAATCTCATGAATATATTTTACTGTTTTCTAAGTCAAGAAAGCCAACAATATGGCGGGCGCGTGATACGGGAATTTGGTCCAATAATCCAGGTAAAAAGGAGAGGATTATTAATAACGCAGGTAAGGAGGTTAAAAGATGGAAGCCTTATTCATATTATTTCGATGCTGAAGCAATTGCAACCCCATATAAGGATAAAACTTTGACAACATTTGGTTGTGAGGTTAAAGGAAGTGGTGATGGATCTGGTTTAGTTGCCTCAGAAAATTGGGCAAACAGTTTAAAGGTAAGAAGTCCAAAGGAATGGATAAAATCTGGAATGTTCAAAGATACCACAAAGTTTAATGGTAAGAATGCCGGCAAAAGACATCCATCCGATGGCGCTATGCCGTCTCACAAAAACCTTCAGGACAAAGGTCAACCCCCACACTCCATGCACATTGTCAGGCTTAAGGGATCTGGCGAAAGCGATAGCATTGCTATAAACGGAAGTAAGATAAAGGGGCATTCTGGAAACTACGATAAGAACGGCAATTTAATAGGCGATGGCAGGGCAAATAAACGCAGTGTATGGGAAGTAAGCACGTTTGCTTTTAAAGACGCTCACTTTGCCACCTTTCCGCCTGATTTGATTGTTGATTGCATAAAAGCAGGCTGCCCGGAAGGGGGGATTGTGTTGGATATTTTCGGTGGATCTGGTACAACTGCTGAGGTTGCAAGTAAGCTCAATAGGAATTGGATACTTATTGAAATCGGTAATCATAATGTACAAATAGCAAAAAAGCGGCTGCATAAATCACTTGGTTTGTTTAATCCAATAAAAAATTAGATATGATTCAGGTAAACGTTGATCAGGCAATAAAAGATATTAATTTAAAATTCTCAGGCCTTACATCCCGGCAACTTGATAAGGTGGCTTCCAGGGCAATTAATAAATCATTGCTGAAAGGAAGGACTGAAGCGCGGAGAGCTGTAAAGGACATTTATAATATTCCTCAAAAAAATTTAGATGGCATAAACCGGGAAAACTCTAAACCATCAAAATTGGAGGGATATGTATATGCATCTAAAGTGCCAATACCAATGGATGCGTTTTCGCCAAAGTTTCAAACGGCATCAGGGTCTATTACGGTAACAAGGAAGGGGCTACAAAAAACGTCCTCTTTTAAAAAGAAAAGGAAATCCATTACCGCGGGTGTGAGTATTGAGGTATATAAAGGGAAGCGGCAAATTATACCATACGCTTTTATGATAAGGGGGGGTAAGCCACGTGTATTTGCCCGGGGTGAATACAACAGGGGAAATGGTTCGTATGGATTTATAAGAAGGTTTGCACGTGTCAATAAGTCAGGTAGTGACTTACCTATTAAGCCTTTGCTTAGTGTTACTGTGCATGCTGCTGTTATCAATGATAAGGTAATGAATGGTTTGGAATCTATTGTTAAGCCATATTTCAGTAAGACTATGGAGCATGAGATACAATTTGAATTAAGTATGGCAAGCAGTTGATTGAGTAAAGGTTGTTCGATTCACAACGGTGAAGGCATACCGTTATCATAAGGTAAAAACCCCTTGTGTCGGTTCCCTCCCACGGAAAAAGTCCTGCGGCTACCCAGAGCCGCAGAAAATCGTTAGTGATAGAGTTTTTTTAAGTCCGCAGGTTGATTATGAAATGATTAAGAAAGACAATGAAAGGATATCGGTTCGGGAATATGCCAGGAGGATAGGAGTTGACGAAAAAGCAATTCGTAAAGCCATTGTGGCAGGGAAAATAAAGAAAGGGTATGATTCTAAGTCAAAAAAGATTATTCCATCAGCAGCGGATAAAGAATACGGGAATGTTGTTGTAAAAAAGCCATCCAAAACAAATGAAAAATCCATTCCGGAAAAACCTTTAAAAAAATCACAACAAGGCACTAAGGTAGACGAGGGGGATCCATTGGTTGCTAAGGATAATGATACCTATGCAGAAGCTCTGAGAAAGTCCACTATCATCAAGGCCAACACTGATGCATTGAAACTGAGAGAACGGGAGGGCCAGTTAGTTGAAAAGCAAAAGGTTTTTAAGGCACTCTTTGCTTTTGGAAAAGAGATGCGGTTAAAATTTCAATCTATACCGGATAGGGTTATTGATGAATTGTTAGCATCCCCAGGAAGAAATGAAGCGCATATTGTTTTATCCAATGCTATTTCTGATGTTCTTGATGAGTTAACTGCAACAAAAGAAAGTGATATAAAAATTTAACTATGTATAATTCAAAATTCAAGATTGGAGAAAAGGTTTACTACATCTATCAGGAAACAGTATATCAATCTTCAATACAGAGCGTAAAAATTGAAGCGATTGATAATGATGTGGCTATTACCTATAGATTATATCCACCTGGTGCAGACTGTTTTTTAGTATTACAGGAGGAAAATGTACATTCTAAAATTTCAGATCTGTTTGAGTTATTGCAGAAGAACATAATTAATGAGTAATCAATGAAACTTATACCAGTGTTATTTAGTACTGACATGGTGCAAGCGGAGCGTGTCGGGAGAAAAAAAATGACCCGGCGTATAAAAGGTTTGGATATAATAAATGAAAACCCGGATGATTATAAGTTTCATGGGTGGATTCCAAATGACAAGGGGTGTTTAATTGCCAGATTTGAATGCGTGTTTGATGATATTGATATTAAATGCCCCTATGGACAACCTGGTGATGTATTATGGGTAAGAGAAACCTTTTGCGAATGGGGAGGCGTAAATGAAGGTTATGCGTATAAGGCTGATGGTTTTGTAAAAAGGTATGGAGGATGGGAGCGTGATACGCCCTATGGGATACAGGATGTTGAGAGGGTTGAAAAATGGAAGCCCTCTTTATTCATGCCTTTTAAAGCATGCCGCACTTTTTTAAAAATCATATCCATCCGGGTAGAACATCTGCATGACATTACAGAGCAGGAGTGTAAGGCTGAAGGAGTGGAGTTACTATTGCCACAGCATCTGTATAAAAATTACAATGGCAATACAGAACCTAAGCGGGGATTTAGCCGGGCATCATCGTCCTTTGAAACACTTTGGAGAAAGATTAACGGAGGCGAATCATGGAATAGAAACCCGTGGGTCTGGGTAATATCATTTGAACGAATAAAAATAATTACCGATGTCAATTGATGAAATTATCAAGCTTAGAAATCAATTGCCAGATGATTGGATCTGGCGTAAATGTTATGAGCTGGGTTACATTAACACCCGTACAGGAGATGAATTTATCCAAAAGCATTGGGCGCTAACTGTTGTTGATGGTAAGGGTCCTGTATTTTCTTTGGGGCTTATAAGTCATGACAGTATTTCTTCCCAAAAGGAATTTTTTAAAGGTGATATACCCGTTTTGTGGGTAGAAAAAAGCTTAACAATTGTTGATTGCCTGATTGCGGAAATTAATCGTTTAAAATCGTTGTCATAAAATAATTGAATATGCAAATACAAGAAGTTACAAATGAAAGTTTTTATTGCCTTTTCGCTCCTGATGGCACATGGCAGCCAATGACTTTATCTCCTGATTTTCCAATGTGTGTTGCAATAATTAGAATGATGCATAAGCGTGGAATGTCAGAATCATTTCATGAATTAGTAAAAGTTCGTGGGTTTAAGATTCTACCGATCAAAATTTCCTTTGTTCAGGATGGCGATGAAAATAAACCTTTTAAATAAACCCAACAGGCGTGAAAGTTAAAACATATCACATTTTAGGCTTGGTAACTATTTCAGAGGTAATTATGGTTCATGATATGGATAACTCAATTCTTCTCTGGTTATTATATGGAGCTTACAAAGCCTTTATTGCACTTTTAAAGTAATTCGCAATGATCATTCAACCTTATGCACTTAACATCTTATAGATTATCACTTTACCTAAAAAACAAAGAAGATGGGAGTAATAACATATACTATGAAAAACCACGTCCGAAAAATAATAACTCATTTATTCCCTAATATTTCTCATTGCTCAATTCATGGATGCAGACCTATTGTATTTGAAATAATCGCAGGCAGAAAAAGAGAGACATATTATGTAGTGGTGTGTAAGATATCGGATCAGTGTAATAAAATATCACTGGAATCAGCAGATAAGGTAGTTGAAGTGTGGGAAAAACATAATAAAAGGCATTAAAGAATGGACAAACTAACCGACTATAGTATAATGTCATTCGGGATACACAAAGGCAAACCGCTTATAAAGGTGCCCGCTCATTATCTGATATGGCTGTATGAAAATAATAAGTGCAATGAAGCTTTAAGAGAATATATCAAAGAAAACATGGATGTTTTAAAGCACGAAGCAAAAAAGGGTAAATAATAGTAGTATGAAAACTTTTGACATAAGAGATCTGTATAAAGAATACTTGCAAAGAACAGGATTAGATGAAATCCGGATGCCGGCAATTCAAAAGCAGGAAACACGGCGTGCATTCTACGGCGGCTGTGGTCACATGCTTATTTTATTATTAAACAAGATAAGCGAAATGGGGGATGTAGAAGGGGCTTTGGCAATAGACGATCTGTTAAATCAAGTTGGGAAATTCTGGATTACTGAAGCCAATGCCCACAATTAATGCAGATACTTGAAGCCAGGAAAATAGCTGTTGATATTTGTTACCTGCTGCAACCGCACTGCAGCAAAATAAATATTGCAGGTAGTATTCGCCGCAAAAAACCGGAAGTGAAGGATATTGAAGTGGTATGCGCTCCAAAGATCGTTGATACAGTTGATTTATTTGGATCTGTTTTGTTATCACAACGAAGTACTGGTTTTGCTCAGGTTGCAAATAATTTGGGAAAAATTATAAAAGGTGATGCGTGCTCCGGTAAGTACATGCAGGTAGAGTTATCCAATAAAATGAAGCTGGATTTATTTATTACCGATGAAGCCGACTTTTACCGGCAACTGGCCATTAGAACCGGATCGGCGGATTATAGCCACCAGGCTATTGCGGGTGCCTGGAGAAAATTGGGATGGTGCGGATCTGATTTAGGGATCCGGAGAGTTTCAGATTGCATTGAAATAAGGCAGCCGGACGGAAAAAGCAAATGGAAGTGTATTAACCAGAACGGGGAATTGCCGCCTGTGTGGAAAAGCGAAGAAGATTTTTTTTATTGGCTTAACGTAAAGTATCTGCCGCCTGAAAAAAGATGTATTTAAAATCATTCTTATAATATGATATATAGAGATCATTTCCAAAACTATAAAAGCTATCAAATACCGAAGGCGCAACTTATTATAGCTGACATCCCGTATAACCTGGGTAAAAATGCCTATGCTTCCAATCCATCATGGTATAAGGATGGTGATAATAAAAATGGAGAAAGTGAATTGGCGGGGAAGGAATTTTTTGATACCGATAATGATTTTCGCCCCGCTGAGTTTATGCATTTTTGTAGCACAATGCTTAAGAAGGAACCTAAAGAAAAAAATTCCGCACCATGTATGATTGTGTTTTGTGAATTTGAACAGCAGTTTTATTTAATAGAATTGGCAAAGCGGTACGGGCTGGGTAAATATATCAATTTGGTGTTCCGGAAAAATTTTTCAGCACAGGTGTTGAAAGCTAATATGAAGATAGTGGGAAACTGTGAATATGGATTGCTTCTGTATCGTGATAAATTGCCAAAGTTTCGGAATAATGGAAAGATGGTATTTAATTGTTTTGACTGGCTTAAGGATACGGAGAACGAAAAAATTCATCCGACACAAAAGCCTATTGATCTTTTAAAATCATTGATTGAAATTTTTACCGATGATGGTGATGTGGTCATTGATCCTGTAGCTGGCAGTGGTTCTACCCTGGTAGCGGCTGAAAGGCTGAATCGGAAAGCGTATGGTTTTGAGATAAAAAAAGAGTTCTATACAAAAGCGATACAGTGGCTTAATGAAGAAAAGCAAATCAGGGATGATATTAAGCTGTTTGGCTTTGCGAAATCGAAAGTTGAAAGAATTATGCCGGTATTATTTTGAACTATGATTAACGATATTATAGATATTGCTGTCATTTCTGGTTTTAAGGATGGGTTACGCCCAGAACCCCTCTTAAAGGTCAGCCAGTGGGCAGACAAATATCGTGTGCTGGATACAGTCAGCAGCTCCGAACCTGGTAAATGGCGTACTGATCGCACCCCCTATTTGCGGGAAATAATGGATAAGCTAAGTGTAAATGATCCCGCTCAGGAAATAATTGTAATGAAAGGGGCTCAGGTGGGTTTAACGGAAGGGGGCTGTAACTGGATTGGCTATTCAATTGACGTAGCGCCATGCCCAATGCTGGCAGTGCAGCCTACAAAGGATATGGCTGAACGCAATTCAAAGATCAGGATACAGCCAATGATTGATGCCAGTCCTTCACTATCTCAAAAGGTAAGGCCAACCCGTTCCCGGGATTCGGGCAATACGATTTTAAAGAAGGAATATCCGGGCGGTGTACTGGTCATGACCGGCGCCAATGCTGCCAGCGGGTTGCGGTCTATGCCGGCGCGAAATCTTTTTTTGGATGAAGTGGATGCCTACCCTCTGGATCTGGATGGTGAAGGAAACCCGATTGATTTGGCTAAGGCCCGTACTCGTACATTTCCAAAGCGTAAAATCTTTATTATCTCCACTCCTACTATTGCCGGCGGCAGTGTTATTGAGGCTGAATTTTTAGCAACTTCCCAAAAATATTTTTATGTTCCATGCCCTTTTTGTGGTGGTATGCAAGTGTTGAAGTTCTTGCAGTTGCGATACACAAAGGGCAGGTATGAAAATGTAGTGTATGAATGTGAACATTGCAATGAGCATATACAGGAGCGTTTTAAACCTAAAATGCTTTCTGATGGTGTGTGGATATCATCAGTACCTGAGATGGAAAGCATACGGCGGCACGGTTACCACCTGAGCAGCTTATACAGCCCTTATGGTTGGTATTCCTGGGCTGATGCTGCTAAGGATTATGAAGAAAGCGAAGGCGATATCCCGAAGCGGAAAACGTTTACCAATACCGTGCTGGGCGAAACCTGGAAAGAGGAAAGCGATGCACCGGCATGGGAAAATATATACAATAAGAGGGAGTTATATCACCAGAACAAGCCGCCGGCCAATGTGGCTTTCCTTACATGCGGAGTTGACGTGCAAAAAGATCGTTTGGAATTGGAAATTGTCGGTTGGTGCAACGGTAAGGAAAGCTATTCGATAGATTATCGTGTGTTGTTGGGCAGCACGTCCGGGGAAGAATCCCCCGTTTGGCAGGAGCTGGGAAAGCTGCTTAATGAAACCTGGGAGCGGGAAGATGGCGCCCTGCTGCCTATACGGTTGATGGGTGTGGATAGCGGTTATAATTCCAGCGAAGTATATGCATTCTGCAGGAAGTATGATCCTACGCGGGTAATTCCCACCAAAGGAAAGGATGCGCAAAGCATCATGGTGGCGCCGCCCCGGGCGGTTGATACATCTCATAGTGGTAAGAAGTACAATGATATAAAAATTTGGCATTTGGGTGTATCGCTGATTAAGTCTGAACTTTACGGTTGGTTACGATTGCAAAAAATTGAAGATGATACCTTTCCGAACGGGTATTGCCATTTTCCACAGTATGATCAGCATTTTTTCAAGGGGTTGACCGCTGAAAAATTAGAAAGTAAGAAAATCCGCGGTTATGATAAGTACCAATGGGTTAAGCATTATGAGCGTAATGAACCACTGGATTGCCGGGTAATTGCCCGTGCAGCAGCTTCCATCATTGGAATGGATAGATTTACAGATGAACATTGGGATTTTTTATTGACACGCGTGGAACTAAAGCAAAAAAGCCCTAATATAGTTAGCCCACCAAAAAAGCGGAGTTCTTTTTGGGATAGAAACATGTAAACTATACTTAGTATGTCTTCACAACCATTTCCACTTTATGAACTGATCATTCAGGCAACCTGCACGTATTACAAGGTTTCCCGCGAAGAATTATTTACAAAGCGTGCAGACCAGAGCACGATTGATAAAAAGCAGATTTGTTTTTATCTTATCAAAGAAATGACCGGGCTTCGTGATACAGCAATGTCCCGGCTGCTATTCCATAGCCGGGCTACAATTCAGCATTCGGTTGAAAAGGTTGCCGGTGAAAAGGATATTTATCGGCAAGTTATCGGCGAAATCAATGATATAAAGGCGCTTGTATATAGATTGCAGGAGAAACAAAATGCAGAATGGCAACCCCGTCTTTCACAAATGATCAGTTAGTGGCATTGGAGGCAGCTATTGCACAGGGTGCATTGGTGGTGGAATATGCGGATAAACGTGTGGAGTATCGCAGCTTGAATGAGATGTTGAAGATACGCGACCTGATGCGTGAAGCCCTTTGCCCGGATGTGGGCAATGGCAACCGGCGTTTTGCTGTTTTCTCAAAAGGTTTTTCATGAACGTAGTTGATAAAATAGTATCTTTTTTTTCTCCTGATGCGGGTCGCAAACGGATGGCAAGCCGCATGGCGTTGAGTGCAATGAATAATTCACTCAGAAAGTTTGAAGCTGCTGCAGGTGGCCGGCGTACCGAAGGATGGACTTCCGTTAACACGTCTACCAATCTTGATCTTATAGCCTCCTTGCCGCGGTTGCGGGCTCGTTCTAAAGATTTGGTGAGGAACAACGGTTATGCCCGGAATGGTATTGGTCGTATTGCGAACAATACTGTTGGTACCGGTATTATTCCTACTCCTAAAAATGTTTCAGATAGTGTTTATAAAAAAATAATGCAAGCCTGGGAAATTTGGGGTGAAAAATTGGATTGTGATTTTGATGGGAAATTAAATTTCTATGGGCTGCAAAAAATGGTGATGCGTACCGTTGCAAAATCAGGTGAATGCATTATTCGCCGGGTAAGAACTAAATTTAAAAATGGCGCTATCCCTTTACAATTGCAGGTATTGGAGCCTGATTTTATAGATAGTTCCCGAAATACCCCGCAGATTACCGGCAAAGGTTCATATTCAGTTAATGGCGTTGAGTATGATACTGATGGCAAAGTGAAAGGGTATTGGCTGTTTAGCCGCCATCCGCTGGAATGGGTTACTGAAAGTAAATTGGTCCCGGCTGAAGATGTAATTCATGTTTATGATTTGGAAGATCCCGGGCAAAACAGGGGTATTCCTTTTCTAACTTCTTCCATGCTTCGTATTCGTGATTTTGATGAGTATGAGGATGCGCAACTTTTAAGACAGAAGATTGCTGCCTGTTTTTCGGTATTCATCACAGAAAATGCAGCATTATCCCCGCTTAATATTGAAAAGCAGGCAGAATCATTGGAGCGTGTTGAACCTGGTATAATAGAACATTTGCCACCGGGAAAGTCGGTTCAGTTTGCCAGCCCGCCGGCAGCGGAGGGATATGATAAGTATAGCCAGCAGGTATTGCGGGCAATATCAGCAGGCATCGGTGTAAGCTATGAGGCTTTAACCAATGATCTTTCTAACGTTAACTTTTCCAGTGGCCGCATGGGGTGGATAGAATTTCAGCGCAATATTGAGCACTGGCAATGGCTGATGCTGATACCTGTTTTCTGTGATAAAGCATGGGATTGGTTTGTTGAAGCCGCTACTTTGGCGGGATTCGCAAAACCTGGTGAAATAATCCCGGTAAATTGGACGGCGCCGCGCCGGGAAATGATAGATCCCGTGAAGGAAACACAGGCACTTTCCGATCAGGTGCGTAATGGTTTTGTATCCTGGTGGGATGCTGTTAAATCATTGGGCGAAAACCCGTCTGAAATACTTGCACAGCTTGTTAAAGATGCTAAGGCATTTGATGATGCTGGATTAAAGCCTGTGTGTGATCCGCGCTTTGATACCAATCGGGGAAATGATCTGAAATGGGCATCAAAGCAGGGTAATCAATCGGATGATAATAAAGAAGATTAGAAGTCATTTTCCCTGATCATTTTTAAGAGTGCTTTTTTGATTTCCCTTTTTTCCTTTTTGGTAAAATCTACCGGGTTGCCGTTGCTATTTTTCATGGATAGTTTCTTTTTTACGGCTTTGATTTCCGGGAGAAAATCCTTAATGAATTTTTCTCCCTTGATGTAATTTCTCATGCTCATTTTTGGTAAATATTAGCGTATTTAAAAATACCTTTGGGCTAAATCTTGATTTGGTATACCTGAGTATTTTTCTTTTACTTGTTTTTTAAAGTCGTTGGTTTCCTCAACTCCATTTATAATAAGTATGTATTCGTTATTCCCGTCTCTGTTTTTGTAGAATAGTATGTTTAATACTTGATCTCCTAAATCATTTTCCTTTTTTTTGCCCCAAAGTGTTCCGTTAACATACCACTTATTTTTTACTAATTCGATTTTCATGGTTGTATTGCTTTGTTAAAGATTTAAGAATAACCAAAGGCTTATTGTATGCCTTTGGTTGTTTTTATATTTAATCCCTTGCATATTTTTATAAGGCTCTTTTCTGTCGTAAAAGCTAATGTAAAAAACATATCAGCACCATCGAAAGCCCTGCCGTTTGCCAGCGCCGATGTTCTTGCAACACCGATTATTTCGTTGATCATTTCGCCTTTTGTAAGTTTTGAAGTTTTCATATTTATTTGCTTTTGTTGATACAAATATATGGTACTATTTAGTACCATGCAAGAAATATTTTAAAAGTTGACAAAAATCAACTGAAAAATGCCGATAAACTGCCTATTCGTTTTTTTTCTTCCTCAATAGTTTTGGCTCAGATTAAAAATTTCATGGCAAAGAATCCTCCTAAAATTCGCATTGCTGACAATTCAATAAGAGCTCAGTTTGATGTACAGACTTTCAATGAATCTGAAAGGACGATTGAAGTTGTATTTGCTACTGAAGCTGAAGTGGTACGCAATTCCTGGGATGGTCGTTTTATTGAAATCCTGGATTGCCGGGAAAGCTCAGTAAGATTAGAGCGTATTAATTCTGGTGGTCCCGTCCTGAATAATCATTCCCGCTGGTCGCTGGAAGATCAGATTGGCGTGGTGGTAAGAGCCTGGATAGCTGGCAAGCAATGCCGGGCGTTGGTAAAATTTTCAACCCGCCAGGAAGTTGCTGGCTTGGTTGAAGATATCAAAAATGGTGTCATTCGTAATGTATCTGTTGGTTACCGGGTATATAAGTACGAAGTGAAGGAGGGTAAAAAAGATGAGATATCTACTTATCGTGCCCTGGATTGGGAACCAATGGAATTATCAATGGTTCCTGTGCCTGCTGATTTTAAGGCACAAACCCGTGCAGATGATATCCGCTTTTATGATGCGGAAATTATAAACTCAAATTTTTCAAATTCAAATACAATGGCAAAAGAAAACGAAGAAAGGTCCGCTGAAACTACTCCTGCAGTAGCAGCTACTACTACTCCTGCACAACCCGCGGTTGATGCTGAAGCTATACGCGCTGCCGCGGTAACAGCGGAACGCACTCGTGTTAAAGATATCGGGCATGCGGTTCGCTCCGCAAAGCTTAGTGATGAGTTTGCCGATAAGCTTATTGCCGATGGCAGTACAATAGATGCTGCCCGCGCTGCAATTATTGATGAGCTGGCAAAAAACCAACCGCCTGTTGAAACCCGCAGCACTCATAGCGCTCAGGTTACAGGTGAAGATGAATCCGTGCAGGTGCGCTCCGCAATGGAGGAAGCAATTTTGCACCGTGCTTTCCCGGATAAGTTTAAAATCAAAACCGAAAAAGCAAGCGATTTCCGCGGGTTTAGTATGGTTGATTACGGCCGTTCTATTCTTGAAAGGAATGGCGTGAAGGCGGGAAGGCTTACAGGTGATGAGGTTGTTTCCCGCGCTTTGGCTACCACTGATTACCCTGCCTTGTTGGGTAATGTAGTAAATACATTTTTACGTAGCGCGTATGATGCCGCTCCGCAAACATGGAAGCCATTGGCCACACAATACAACGCCTCTGATTTTAAGCAGATAACCGGTGTTCAATTCGGTGGTAACCTGAAACTGGAAAAAGTTAATGAACACGGTGAGTATAAGTATGGTAAGCTGGAAGAAGCAAAAGAATCTTTTAAGCTGGAAACTTACGGTAAAATTGTGGCCATTACCCGTCAGGCTTTGGTTAATGATGATCTGAATGGCTTTGCCCGTCTCAGTCAGTTGTTTGGTCATGCTGCTGCTAACCTGGAAAGTGATATCATGTGGGGTTTGATCACGGGTAATGTTACTATGGGTGATGGTAAATCGCTTTTCCATACTGATCATAAAAACCTTGCAGGCTCCGGTGCTGCTCCTGCAGAAAATACTTTAACTGCTGCCCGTGTTGCGCTATTTAAACAAACTGGCTCGGACGGTGAAAAAATAAATGTAACCGCTAAATACCTGGTCGTTCCGATTGAACTGTTGGTTACTGCACAAAAACTTATGACTGCTGTAACTGCCGGCAAAACAGCAGATGTGAATGTATTCAATGGCGCGTATGAGATCATCACAGATGGCCGCCTTACTGATACTGCTGCATGGTACCTGGCTGCTGCCCCCGGTTCTATTGATGTGCTTGCTTATGCATATCTGAACGGACAGGGCTTATACACTGAAACCCGTAACGGTTTTGATGTGGATGGTGTTGAAGTGAAAGCGCGTTTGGATTTTGCAGGCGCTGCTATGGATTACCGCGGATTGTATAAGAACCCCGGGGCTTAATGCCTGATTTGAGCAAAAATTTTCTTACAAAAAATAATTTTCATTTCATCAATTACAGAATATGAAAAATTTCATTCAAAAAGGTGATTTTATTGATGTTGTTGCCGGCGGTGCTATTACCGGGGGATCTGTGCAAAAGGTGGGTGACCTGATTGGCATTGCTACCAAAGGCGCGGCTACCGGGGAATCTTTTCCGGTTGCGCTTACCGGTGTTTTTCTGGTACCTAAAGCAACATCACTGGCCATCAACCAGGGTGATACGCTTTATTGGGATGTAGCCGATGGCAATTTTAATAAAACGGCTGCCGATAATTTTAAAGGCGGGCATGCTGCGGCCGGCGCATTGTCGGCTGACACTACAGTGTTGATCAGATTAGCGCAATAATGCCTGAAAATATTTTTGATGGCATGCGGGATAAGGCTCATGATGTTGTAAGCAACACGATGGGGTATACTGCATCCTGGTTGCCTTCTGATAGTACTGATGGCGATGAGCCATTAACTGCAAGAGTTCTTTTCAATAAGCCTACCGATAAGGAAAAGGTGGATGGATACGAATATGACCCGTATAGGTATATGATGGAGTACCGCAATGACTTTTTCCCCGGGTTAAAGGATAGGGTTGATTCAAACCGGAATGAAACGGTGTTTATATCCGGGATTGAATATTATGTTCGGTCTATTGCTGCAAAATACGATGGTAATACGCTTATTGCTGAATTGTATAAATATCAGGGGGGAATGTCACAAGGTTTTTCACACAGTTTTTCATAATGGATATAAGGTCTGCAGAAATAGAGATAGCAGCTTTTTTGGCTGGGAAACTTGGTGAAGGCTATGATGTGTTAGCCCTTCCGGAAAAGCAGTCCGACTATGAAAAACCATTTTTAAAGGGTCGCTTAACGGTTGCTTTTGCAGGGGAAAAGCCGGAAATGCCACAAAGCACATTCCAGGTTTCTCAGCATGTAAAGCAAACGTATACGATTAGTGTGCAAAGCCGGTTCCTCAATTCGATGCCTGATGTATTCGGCATTGGGAAATTATGCGATAAGGTAAAGGCTTACCTGATTGGGTATCAGCCAACAGACGGAGGATTGATGTACTATGTGAATCATGAATTTGTAAGATATGAAGGGGGTGTTTGGGAACACGCTATTGATTTTGAAACCAAAACGCTGAGGGTACAGGAAGATAATTTGGAAGAAGAAACAGGAGCGCCGTTATCGTCTGTTTCGTTGAATGAAACTTTTGTTTAAAGCAATAAAAAAAATAAAATGTCAAATTTTTTGCATGGTGTTGAAACAATTGAAATAGAGCACGGATCCAGGCCTATCACTGTTGTAAAATCGGCGGTAATAGGATTGATAGGGTTAGCCCCTGAAGGTCCGGTTAATACGCCTGTGTTGGTGGCCGGTGATACGGATGCAGCTCAATTCGGAAAGCCCATACCGGGTTTTGATATTCCGCAGGCGCTTGATGCTGTATTTAAGCAGGGAGCCGGTACCGTTATTGTGGTCAATATCTTTAATTCTACTACGCATACATCTCAGGTTACAGATGAAGTACATGCCGTTACTGATGGTGGCTTGAAATTATCTGCCGCTCCTATTGGTTCGGTAACAATAAAAGATAGCGAAGGTGAAGCGGTATCCTATCTGCCGGGCGAGGATTATTTCATTGATGAATATGGTAACTTTAAGGTACTTTCTGCTGAAATTGCAAACGGTACTTCACTTAAATTCACTTTCAAGAAACTTGATCTTACCAAAGTACTCAATTCACATATTATTGGTGCCGTTGGAGGGGATGATAGCAGAACAGGGATGAAGGTTTGGGATTTGTCATTCAATCTTCTTGGCTTTAATCCCAAAATACTGATTGCCCCGGGGTTCAGCCATGATGAGGCAATAACTTCTGAATTGATCGCATGCGCTGATAAATTCAGAGCGGTTGCGCTGATTGATGCGCCTGCAGGCACCACCGTAAGCGAAGCCATTGCCGGCCGCGGGATTGCCGGTGATATCAATTTCAATACGTCAAGTAAGCGGGCTTTGCTTTTATATCCGCGCCTGAAGGCTTACGATGTTGCTACAGATAGTAATATTGATTTTGCTTACAGCCAGTATATGGCCGGTGTTATAGCTGCTACCGATAATGCTTATGGCTTTTGGTTCAGTCCTTCCAATAAAGAAATTAAAGGCATTGTTGGTGCGGAAAGGAATATCAGTGCAGGCATCAGCGATGCCAGCAGTGAAGCCAACAGACTGAACGAAGTGGGCATTACTACCATCTTCAACAGTTTCGGTACAGGTATTCGTACATGGGGTAATCGTAGCGCGGCGTTTCCTTCCTCAACTTTACCGGATAATTTTATTTCCGTTCGCAGAACTGCCGATGTTCTACAGGAATCCGTTGAGCAGGCTTCTTTACAGTTCATTGACCGGCCTATTAACCAGGCGTTGATTGATACTATTCGCGAATCAGTGAATGCATTCATTCGCATCCTGGTTGGTCGTGGTGCCCTGGTAGATGGTAGCTGTAAGTTTGACAGGAATAAGAACCCTAATGAGCAATTAGCAGCCGGGCAATTGGTGTTTGACATCACATTTATGCCGCCTACGCCAGGAGAACGCATAACATTCAACAGTTTTATTGACCTGAACCTGTTGAAGTCTTTACAGTAAACAACTTTTGAAAAGCTTTTAATATAAAAAAATGGCTGAAAAAATTTCTATCAACCGGTGTACTAATGCCAATGTGTATGTCAATGGTAATTCCTTTTTAGGGAGGGCAGATGAAATTACATTACCACAGATAAAGGCAAAGATGAGTGAGCATAAGGCGGCCGGTTTACTTGGTTCGCTGGAATATTTTGCCGGCGTGGATAAATTGGAGGCAAAATTCAAATGGAACTCCTTTTATCCTGATCTTTTAAAGCAGGCGGCTAACCCATTTCAGGCGGTAAAGGTCCAGGTACGAGCTTCACTCGAAACTTATGAAGGGGGCAGCAGGATATCTCAGCAGAAGCTTGTGGTATACCTTACCGGGCAGTTCCGCGATTTGCCATTAGGTACGTTTAAGCAGTCGGATAACGTGGAGCTGGAAAGCAATATGAGCGTTACCGCTGTTAAGATGGAGATCAATGATGACGAGATTATTGAATTGGATTTGGAAGCCAATATTTACAAGGTGAACGGTGAGGATTTGTTAGCACAATACCGGTCTAACCTGGGTATTTGATAAAATAATTGTTTGTGGCTTTACCGCCTTTAGCTACAAGCATACACCTCTGCAATGGGGTGTTTTTATTTAAACAATCATCAATCATTAATAACAAAAAGTATGGAAGAAACAAAAAAGGTTTATCCCACGGCGCCTGATGCGGATGGGTGGTTTTATGAAAATGAGGACGAAGAAACTGCAGGCGTTCAAACCAGAACTTATGAAAATATGTCAAGGGCAAAACGGGTGTTTATTTCGGGTAACCGGGAAGTGATGGTGAGGGAATTAAAAGGACGGGACTTTAGTATTATTCAGGATATAACAAAGGACGGGAAAATAGGCTTTGAAGCGGCAACAATGTCTTTGTGTGTAAAAATTAATGATCAGGGTTATCCGGCCGAATATTATATGGATGATTTAAGGTTGGGGGACTTTTCTAAAATTTTAATTCCGGTAGGCAGAATAAATTTTTCGTAAGCCGTAAGGAAATTTCCTTTACGGCTTATTATTATGGGCAAAGTCCATTGGAGGTTGAATGCTGGTCTGCTAATAATATACGGAAATGGTATAATGAAGCCGTTGCACTTCATAATCATATCAATGGGAGTGATTCACGGGATAGTTGATCAACCATTTTAAAAAGCGGTAGATAAATGTAAAGGTATAGCCCACTGTACCCCATCCGAAATACCAAATACCTAAATAGGCTAATATTTTCGTCCAATAAAAGTATGAAGAATTGATTATCAATAGGCAAAGAGACAGGAGTATAACACAGGTTATAAAAGTCTGAAAATCTATATCTGATAATATTCTTTTCATAGTGTAAAAATAATAAACGGATTTCATAATGGCAAGTACTTCAATGTTGGGCATTGCTTTATTGCTTTCTGCTAATACCAGACAGGCGCGTAATGAGATAGCCAGCTTTACCAGGTATATGTCTGCCGAGATGAAAAATACGTATGAAGCCGGTCAGAAGATGTCTCAGCGCGGTAATGATATTATGAAAAGCGGGTTGAGCGATCTAAAAGGTGGTATTGCCGCTTTGGCGCCGGTAATTGGTGTAGTTAAGGAGGCTATGAATTTTGAAGATGCAATGGCTGATGTGGCAAAAGTGGCGAATCTTGACCGGACTTCCGCTGAATTTAAAGGCTTGTCAAATGATGCATTGGAGTTAAGCAAACATTTGGCAACCAATGCAGATGACGTAGGTAAATTGTATGCTTCTTTGCTTGCAGGTGGCACCGCCCGGGCTGACTTAAAGGATGTTGCCAATATTGCCGGTGAAGCTGCTGTAGCTTTTGATATGAGCCAGGAGGCGGCCGGTGATGCATTCATGGTTATGAAAAATGCATTGGGTTTATCAGTTTGGGAAACTCAAAAGGCATTTGATGCCACGAATGCCATCACTAATAAATTCGGGGGGAAGGCTTCTGAAATTTTAGACTTTATGGTACAGGGTGGGGCATCGGTTGCCCGAACCCTGGGAGCAACCGCACCGCAGATGGAAGCGTTTGGCCGGTCTCTGATGAAAAGCGGGATAAGTAGTAGTGAGGCGGGGACTGTTATGTCCCGTTTCCAGGTGGGGTTGTATAATAACGCTAAAGCGTTGGCAATATTTAAAAAAGCTGGTGGAGGTTCTGAGGGTATAGCTGCTATATTTGAAGCCGCTCAAAAAAGTGGCGACCCCTTTAAATGGTTCAAGGAGCATCATTTTGGGCAATACTCTACCCAAATGTCTTTGCTTGCAAAGAATATGGGATCGGTGCATGAAATGTTGACGTTTGTAGGCGATGAAAGTAATTATGCCGATTCTGCTCACCAGGAATTTGCCAACAGGGCTACAACAACAAGTTTTAAGCTAAAGCAGGATTGGCAATCATTGAAAGCAACTTTTATTACTGCAGGCAATTCGCTTTTGCCGGCAATACAAAGTATTGCTGATGCCGTTTTACCACTGCTTGAATCGTTTGGAAAGTTTGTTGCCGCTAACCCGGGCTTAGTAAAAGCCATAGCAGTTGCAATATCTACATTTGCCGGGTTTAAACTTGTTGGTGGATTGTTTAAGATTTCGTTTGGCGCTATATTTCAAACGTTCGGACAGTTCAAATCCTATTCTGCAATATTAAGGAATGGGATTCTTACAATGCGACTGAGATTTTTATATTTTGGCGATTGGCTTAAAGGTCCTTTTCTTTCCAACATTACGAAGTTTGGTTCACTATTGAAATCAGGTATAACCACTGCGTTTTCATCTATTGCAAAAGCTGTTGGATCCGCTGCGCGTTTCCTGCTGACAAACCCTATTATACTTATCATAACGGCTATTGCGGTTGCGGCATATCTGATTTATAAGAACTGGGATAAAATCAAGGTATGGATGGCTAATATATGGGCAAAAGTAAAAGTGATTTTCAGCGCTGCATGGGAGTGGATAAAAAATATGTTTTTGAATTATACTCCTTATGGATTGATCATAAAGAATTGGGATAAGATCACTCAGTTTTTTGGAGACTTATGGCAAAAGGTAAAAGATATTTTTTCTGCTGCATGGGAATGGATAAAGAAGTTGTTTAACCCGATAGAATTGATTAAGGGGGTGATGTCAAAAATAACCAGTATACTCCCGGGTTTTATTACTGGCAAACATTCTGTAAATGTAAAAAATCCTGCAATGGCTTTAGCAGGTGTTCCTGCTCCTGCCAATATTTCTACATCAAAAAGCTTTGGGGCAACCACTCATTTTGCACCTGTGATTAATCTGTCCGGGGGAGCCTCTCATGCGGATGCCAATATGATAACAGACAATATGAAAAGGCAGTTTGACCGGATGATGAAAGATCATAATGCCAGGCAGGAGCGTATAAAATTTTGATTATGCTTGATAATATTCTTCAACTATTGATAATTGCTGTCTTTTTACAATTTATTGTACTGGCAGTAATATTTTCCATTAACAAAAAAAACAGTTTAATTATGAGCACACAGGAACAGTTTGCAGAAGTGTTGGAGCAAATAAAAACCAACACGGAAAACATTGCGGGGGATATTGTAGTCCTTACTGATCGTTTGGCGGCCGGCGGTTTAACCGCTGAAGAAGAAGCCAATGTATTAACTGAATTACGGGCGGTAGCAGGCAGGCTGAAGGAGATAGCTGATATTACTCCTGATGCTGAGCAGCCTGCACCGGAGGCGCCAACAGATCCGGTTGAACCGGAAGCGCCGGAAGAACCAGAAGAACCTATGCAGCCTGAATAGTTGTGTTGGCTGTGAATTGCTTTCAAACAAAAATGCCCGGGAAGGGCATTTTTGTTTGCCGATAGATTGACTAATCAAAAGCTATTGTTTCCGGTAAAATTGCCGTATGTTTTTACAGTTGGGCACTCAGGTATACAACGCAATTATGAGCCCCGAAAGCTGGCAGGTTTCGGGCAATGAGGCATCGTATGCCGAACATGCATTAATTGAGGGCAAGCCGCGCCTGCAGAAAACAGGCGATACTCTGGAAGAAGTTTCTTTTACCATTCGTCTGCATGCCAGTTATTGCAAGCCTGTAGAAGTGCTGAATGATCTGAATGAGAGCAAAACCGCGGGTGAAATATTGCCGCTGGTGATGGGTAATGGTGAATATAAGGGAGATTATGTAATTGCCAGTGCCGGTTATACGGTTGATACCACGTTTCCGGATGGTGGTATATGGCAGGCAACATTAAACCTTTCACTTAAAGAGTTTGTTGGTATTTCAAAATTAGAGGTACAGCAGCAGGCAGCCCGCCGGAAGGCATTTGCCGTTGGCGATAGGCGTCCTGTTATTTCGCAGCCGCCCCAAAAAGATAGCGATCATGCCGCCATGTCAAAAAATATTCAGCAGGCATCCGCACAAACAGACCGGATTGATTTGCTTGTAAATGAGTATGAAAATAACATTTCCCGCAGAGAGGCGATTGTACTCGAAATTGATGATGCCTGTGATCGTGCCAATAATTCATTGAATGAATTTAACCGGCGCATGGATCAGGCCGAAGCTATAAAAACAAAGGCAACCGGGTTAATTACAAGCGCTGCCTATGTGGCAGACATGATTACGGCACTGAAAACGATATTACCCCCTGATAATCTTACTGATTTGAAAAGTGTAAATTTTTATTTGCAATCGGGCGTAAGAAGTATGAACAGAAATTCAACACAGGTGTTTTTCCCGGTAATAACCCGGAGGCGTGTTGAATAAACCATTGTTAATGGCAAGCACTCAATATATATGCCAGGAAGGCGACCGCTGGGATACCGTGGCTTACAAGGCTTATGGTTCGGCAAACCTTGCCCATACCTTAATACAAGCCAACCCAAAAGTTTTTATTGAGGAAAGACTGGAAGCCGGTACCGTATTGGAAATACCTGTCATCCCCGAAACGGAGGCTAAAACAGATCTTCAGATGCTTCCTCCCTGGAAACGTTAAGATGGAATTTGTAGGATCACCATATTACCAGGTATTATACAACGGCAAAAACATTACTGCCGATGTCAGTAAGCATTTACTTTCCCTTTCTTATACTGATAAGACGGAAGGTGAAAGCGATGAGCTTCAAATATCGTTAGAGGATAAAGATAGGCTATGGCAAAATGAATGGTACCCGGAAAAGGGCGCAATCCTTAGTGCCGAAATTGGGATGAAAAATGGCTTAAAGCTGGATTGTGGATCCTTTATGATTGATGAAATTGAGTTGGGCGGCCCACCCGATGTGGTGAATATTCGCGGGCTTGCTATCGGTATTCATGGAAGGCTTAAAACAGCAAAAGGAGGCAGGAATCATGAGGGAAAAACACTTTCGGAAATAGTGCATACGGTAGCTTCAATTAATGGCTTTACTGTTCAGGGTACTATTGATAATATTCGCTTTGGGCGTATCGCCCAGCACCGGGAAAATGATCTTCAGTTTCTTTCCCGTCTGGCTTCCGAATATGGCCATACGTTCAGCATCCGGGGAAAGATTTTAATATTTACAAAAATGAATGAGCTGGAAGCCCGGCCGGCTTCGCTGACTTTTGACCGTAGTGATCTGATCTCTTTTTCCATAAAAGATAAAACATCGGGGATCTATAAAAGAGCCATAGTTAAGTTTCACAATCCGGAAACAAAAGAAGTGTCTGAATATGTAGAGGATTCGGATATGGATACAGGCATTGATGATGATTTGGAAATTAAAACCAAAGCCGAAAACAAACAGCAGGCAGAAGCAAAGGCTAAAGCGGCGCTTCATCGGGCAAACACATTGATGCAATCGGGTAATATATCAGTTCCCGGGGATATTTTAATGGTAGCCGGGAATAATGTTGAATTAACGGGTATGGGGATGCTGTCGGGTGTTTATCATATTCTTAATTCAACTCATACTGTTGATAAGTCAGGTGGTTATACAGTTGATGCGGAAATTAAAAAGGTAAAAGCAATTGCATCAATGCTTAACAAAAGCGCTGTAAAACCTAAAGCCAAAAAAACAATTACTTCGCAGGGGTTTCTTTCTGCGGTTAAGAATGTTGATTTACATGGCTTTGATTTTAATACACTCAATAAACCGGAGGGTTGGTTATAATGCTGAAATTCGGAATTATATGCGACATAAAAGCAACTGAAGGCATGGCCCGGGTGTACTTCAGGGAAGATGGTGTAACTACCAACTGGCTGCCAATAAGTGTATTAAAGTCGCTGAATGATAAATTCATATATCATTTCGATATCAATGAGCATGTATGGTGTATTATGGATGAGCATAATGAATATGGGGTGATAGCCGGTGCTATATATAGCAAAAATGAACAACCGCAAAGCGGTGGAGAAAAGAAAATCCGGTTTCATTTTGCTGATAACTCGTTTATTGAGTATGATGGGAATACCAAAACTTTAACTATTGATTGCAAGGGAGATATTAAAGTAACCGCTAAAAATGTTGATGTAGAATGTGAGCAGGCAAATATTGATGCATCCGGAGATGTATCCGTAAGCGGGAATAATATTGAAGCCGAAGCGGTGGTAAGTGCAAAAGTTACCGCCCCATCTGTAGAGGTTAAGGCATCAGCAATGGCTAAGATTACCGCGCCGGAGGTAACGGTGGATGCGCTCACCGCGTCATTTACCGGCGCATTATCTGCGGCAAGCATTGCAACAACCGGGGGTGGCGCCATTGAAACCGCTGGCGAAATAATGGCACAAAAGGTTACGGTGGAGGATATTGAAACCGATAATGCTGTAATTGGCGGTAAGGACTTTTTAGCACATACGCATACCGCACCATCTGGCGGCGGCGCTACATCACCACCTTTGTAAACATGGCAACATTAAACGATATAAAAAGTGTGGATTGGCAGCTTTCAACCGTTGGTGTTGGCGCTGTAGCCCAGGGTGTACAGGATGTGAGGCAATGTATAGATACCATATTGCGGACTACCCCGGGCACAGATCCGTTACGTCCGCAGTTTGGCAGCAATATATACCAGTATGTAAGCAAACCGGTGAATGTAGCGGTGCCCGGCGTGGTGAAGGCTATCATTGATGCACTTGATCTTTGGGAAAACAGGGTTGAGCTGCAAAAGGTATCCCACTACCTGGATACAACTGAAGGGAAATCGCAATTAAAATTTACAATTACATACCGGCTGGTAGATGATGATTTGATTGATGCCGTTACATACACATTAGGAGGTTCTACGGTAGTATCAGATGCTACCGGCACAATAATTTTTGATACGATCATTCCTGATGGATCAGGTAAGATATTCGTGTTTTTTACGGGAAATGGTAATCCTGTATATCCCTACTATCCCTTATCAGGTTTTGATACGAAGGCCCAGATGTTGAGTTGGATACAGGCAAACTGGTTCGCGTATGGAAAATGGTATCTTACCGGCAACCGGCTGATACTTTATTTACAAAGCAACATTTTTGATACCGCATCGCTATCGGCCAGGGTAATATCAAATTATTCTTATAGTGCTGATATACCTGCAAAAGAAGCTGATGAATATTATACAGTAAACCTGTTGGTAAATGGTTTAATCCCCTCCCCTGCTTTCCCGGCAGAAACGGCATATACGGCCGGGGATATTCTAACGTGGGTAAATAATAACTGGTCCGCTTATGGTTCCTGGTCAATTGTTGATAATAAGCTGGTAATGATCAATGAAACCGGTGGAACGATTCTGCTTGAAGTTAATAAAAATGGGGTTGGCGGGTTTTCTTTAGGTTTTTCACAAGGCTTTAATGTGTGATCGTTTTCCCGGTATCGGGAAAACGATGCCGATAAACTGCCTATTCAAAACCTGTTGTTTCCGGTAAAATTGCCGTATGGAATTAACCAAGCCGCAATTTATAGATATTGATGCTGATGCCATCATTTCTGAGATGGTTGCGGACTATGAGGCAGCTACCGGCAAGAAGCTTGCACCGGCTCAGGTTGAACGGCTTTTAATCAATGCTTTTGCATACAGGGAATATATCCTTCGGACAGCAATCAACGAAACGGCACTGCAGAACATGGTGGAGTTTGCCTCTTTTCCGGCTTTGGATTACCTGGGTGACCTGGTAGGGGTAAAACGGTTACCTGCAAGCCAA
The DNA here is from genome assembly GCA_023957155.1 of Chitinophagaceae bacterium. Taxonomy (GTDB): domain Bacteria; phylum Bacteroidota; class Bacteroidia; order Chitinophagales; family Chitinophagaceae; genus Agriterribacter. The sequence continues at coordinate 578,360 of JAMLHK010000001.1, forward strand.
TCAAAAACCACAATCCGGTTTAACCTGGTGGACGGGCATACGGGAATTGTGTTGCCTGCGGGTGTGCGGGTGCAAAGTGTGGATGGCAAAGCGGTATTTCAAACTACGGAAAGTAAAGTGGTTATTACCGGCACCGCTTCGGTAGATGTGGTTTGTGAGTGTACGGAAGCCGGCGTAATAGGCAACGGGTATGCTATAGGCGATATATCCATTATGCTTGATCCGCAGGCTTATGTTTCCGATTGTGCCAATACTACTGTTTCATCTGCCGGCGCGGACGATGAATCTGATGATGCGCTTAGAGAACGCATAAAGTTGGCTCCTGCATCTTTTTCCTGCGCCGGTCCTAAAGGCGCTTATATCTATTGGGCAAAGTCTGCCCATGCAAGCATTATAGACGTGGCTGTAACATCTCCTGAACCCGGAGATGTGTATATATATCCTTTACTGGAAGGTGGCATAACGCCATCTATTGAAATAATTGATGCCGTTAAAGCGGCATGTAATTCTGAAAAGCGCCGCCCCCTTTCCGATACTGTATATGTAGAATCTCCAACTAAGATAGAGTATGATATAGAGGTTAATTTGACTTTACTCAATGATGCAGTGGAAGATAGTGTTATTTCCCGGGTTACGGCTAATTTGGAAGCATACGCGGCTGCAAGAAAAAAGAAGATGGGAATTGATGTGGTAATAAATCAAATCATCAATAAGTCCAATATTGATGGTGTATATAAGGCAACGGTGGTAAGCCCTGAAGCGGATATTGAAGTGGATGAAGATGAATTTGCGGACTGCGGTACCATAACGGTAAATGTAATCGGTACAAGTGATGAGTAGTGCTGATAAGTTCAATAGCGTATTGGCTGACAGCATTAAAGATATTCCGCACCTGCTGCAGTTTGATTTGGTTGCAAAGAAAAGACTGGATGCGTTGCAACTGGACGCACTGTTGGTTTACCTGATTGATACGGTTGATGCAAGCGCTATTCCTTACCTGGCTGCACAGTTTGATGTGCTGGGCTATAAAGGTTTGAGGTTAGCAACTACAGATGAGCAGCGCCGGGATGTGATTAAAAGAGCAATAGAGTTGCACCGGTTTAAAGGTACGGTATGGGCGGTTAGGGAGGCTTTAAGAAATATTGGCTATCCGGATATTGTTTTAACGGAGCACGTTGGCGCCGGCGAAAAAGGATGGGCTGTTTTTCGTTTGGAGCTGAACTCGGGGGATAATGTGGTGAGTGAAGACATGATTGGTGAGATTGTAAAGATGGTCAATGAGTATAAGAATGTGCGTAGTCATTTTGAATCCATCTCCTATCAGGTTGTTTTTGATGATGTGATTGTTTTCTCTGATATCAGTATGGAAAACCCCGGTGTAAATGACATGGACGGTTTATTTGTTGGCGGCGATTTTCGCTACAATGGTGAGGAAAGCTATAACGGTAACAGAAATTACAGCAGTGATACAGATATATTAACAATAGAAATTATTTCGTGATGGATAGCATCAAAGTAAAGGGGGCGTTTGTGGTTGATGTGATTGATAATTCGGGCAATATAGTTGAGCATTACCAGGATAATAATTTAGTGGTTACCCTGGGTAAAACTAATGCCGCAAAATTATTGGGCGGCCATGCCGATGGAAAGAAGGTATCTAAAATAGCCGTTGGCACAAACCCGGCTGATCCTACGGTTTCGGACACGTCTATTACGGGGATGTATAGTAAAGCCATTGACGGCGCTTCTTACCCGGATGCCAATTCAGTGCAGTTCAATTGGAGCCTGGATAATGCTGAAGCCAATGGTATGTCTATAGTAGAATTTGGATTATTGAATGACAGCAATGCGCTCTTTGCCAGAAAGGTAAGGACGGCAATTACCAAAACAAGCGCGGTCCGGTTAGTGGGTACCTGGAAAATAACAATCAACTAAGATGGCAAATATTATTGAAGATATACTTTGGGAGGAAGGTATTTACCAGTTGGAAATGTCCGATCTGGTATTAGGCGGTGAAGATGGTGTGTCTAATGTGCAGGCCAAGCAGCTTGCCAATCGAACATCATGGCTTAAAGATAAAGTAGGGTTAATAGATCATTTTGATGACTTGCTGGAAGTGGTTGCCAATACTGCTATTGGTAATTCTATCGCCGGGAAGGCTGTTGTGGTTAATGCCAACAATGCAACAATTGAAATAACCTTAGGTGCCTTAGAATCTTTTCGTAATGGTGCTATTATTCCCATTTGCGCGTTTAATGTAAACAAATCAAGCGTTGCCGTAACGGCTAATGAGGATGATAAGATATTATATATGGGAGTAGATTATCAGACCGTATATATGGAAGAAGGTGAACAGATATGGCTGGTGGCTAAAGGTAGCAAGTGGCAATTATTCCCTTTCCACTATTTATTAAAGCATGTTGGGGAGGTTTTATATGCGTATACGGTTTTACCCGGCACAATCCCCCTACATGGTCAGCCTGTAAACAGGAGGGATATAGCCCGTATTTCGGATTATGCTCTTTCCGGTGGCATGGCTAATTCAATCGTAACGGATGTATTGTGGAATAGCACGATCAATAATCGTGGTTTTTTTAGCACAGGCAATGGTACTACAACAATTAGGATGCCGGATCTAAGGGATATGACCATACGCGGACTGAGTTCAGGTCGCGGTATTTCTTTAAACAGATCATCCCCTAATTCCGGAGGATACGAAGGAGATCAGAACAAGTCACACACGCATCCTTACCGGGATAAATATCTATCGGGCGGCGGTCCGGCATCTGATGCAGATTACAAGGATGCACATCCTCCTGCTTACAATCAGAAAATGGGATCTACTATCACCAAGAATGTTGCATCATACTGGTTGGTGTATGATTCAAATACCGGTAGTACTGGAGGGACGGAAGTTACAGTTAAAAATATTGGTTTAATTCCTTTAATGAGAAAATAATGGCATTACCTACAGAGATATTTGAAACAAAGGAACAGCTCAGAAATTATATCCAGGCAAAAATAGTAGAGAATAATAGCCGGGGAATTAAGGAAGAGCATGTTAATAATATATTTAATTCAGTATTGGATTTTCTTGATGGGTCTGCACCTGGTGTATATTTCTGTCCTGCGGAAAATCTTAACTCTGATTTTATGGTATTTGCATCGGCAATACTACGTCCTTCCGGAACGGGGGTACATGGATCACCAATTACGTGGGACATTCTGAATCAGGATGGTCTACATAATTCGTCATTTTTCATTTCTGCTTCTGGTATTTTGTCTGGACGTTTGAAGGTTGATTATCCCACAGTTAAGCATATATGTAATCTAACTGTAACGCCGGATGAATCATTAGCTGAGAGCGGTATCGTATGTGGTCCCTCCGTAGGAGCATCCAATGCAGAGATTGCTATAAGTAAATCATATCAATCCAGTTGCAGATTAACCGGTAATGGTTCCGGTGGCTGGAATAAATTTGGAGTAGACAATTCGGGATATGTCGTTTCGACTTTTGATGTTGTAACCGGTGCGACTACCGTTTTAGTTCCTATTAGGTTTGGTGGCGACATAAATTCCATATCCGTTGTTTATTGTGGTGATAAAAATTATTCAGTAAAAAGAGTTTTTACAGGACTTCCAGGAGCACGTTATGCAAAATTTTATTTAATTGATACTTCAGGCAATGTAGTAACAACAGCGCCCACAACCAATGACCATATATTATTATCGGGGGCGGGAACGGTTGTTTATAAAATAAACACCCAAATATTCATTGTAACTGAGGCTATTAATACCGCAGACATATTTAATGCATTGTCTAATTTTTGGATTTTCGGTCTATTTGAATGCTGGATGGTGGCTCGTAGATTAACTAATACATCTGTTCAGGTTTGCTGGCAAACCACCTATCCATCGGCTACCAATTATAAAATATATCGTGATACATCTGCAAACTTTGATACACAGGTTTTAATTCATACTGGAATGGAGGGAGTGTTTGTGGATAAAGAATTAACGCCAAGTACCTTATATCATTATAAAATGGTTGCTGTTATAGGCGGGGTGGATAATGATATAACAACTTTTACCGCCAATACTTTTTAATGATGGAATTAGATGAAAAAGTAGAGGATGTTAGCCGAAAGTTGGACAATGTTTTACAACTACTGCGTGGCAATGATTTAGATAAGCAGGATACGGGATTGGTTGGTGTTGTAAACGATATAGATGCCAGGGTAATACGGTTAGAAAAGTGGAAAGATCGCCTTATTGCCGGAATTATTGGTATGTCGGTGCCCGCCAGCATTGGACTTAAAGAAATTTTTATTGGATTAAAAAACTTCATTCAATGAGAATATTATCGGTATTGCTAATAGTAATATTCACTTCGTGTATTACACAAAAAAAATGTGCAGAGCGGTACCCCCCTCATCTTGAAACAAAGGATAGCATTGTAGAAAAAGAGGAGATTGTTTACCGGGATACAACTATTGCAATTCCCGGCGACAGTGTAGGGATCCGTGATACAATCCCCTGCCCGGATGTTGATTATTATAAAGAAGGGAAAATTGGTAGAACATCAGTAAAAGTGAACATCAGTAAAGGAAAAATTAAAGTTGATTGTAAATCTGACAGCCTGCAGTATGTTATTGATAGCCTGGCAAGTATTCATAAAACCAAAGAAGTGTTTCATTCGGAAACAAAGGGGGTCCCGATAGAGGTAGTGAAGTATAAAACCCCTTCGTGGTGTTGGTGGTATCTTTTTATTACCGGGGGGTATGTTTTATATCGTAACCGTAAAATTATTTACAGACTAATAAAAAGTATAGTATGAGTATTTTTTTAAAAATCCTGGCTGCCTTTATCTTACTGGCTGCGCCCATTCTTGCCTTTCAAACAACGGCATGGGGAATTAATTTTATTACAGATAACTTCTGGGTAAGATTCATTCATCCGATTGTTGCCTCATTTATTTTTTCAGGTATCGTTACCGGTAGCTTTAAAGATTATTGGCGCCCCTGGAAGATTAACAGGGAAATAAATCCCACCAGGTGGGTTTTTGTAGTTAGTCTTTTCATTACCATTCTTTTTGCGCTGTTAATGGAATAGCAAATGATATACTTGTTGCAAATATTATATGCTGTGCTTTGCGTAGTAGAGGCGAAGTTAGAACAGTATGTTATTTCGGGTAAGCGGGCTGATATTCCTGTTCTTATTGATAAAGAAGAACACCGGTGGAGTGCTATATATATGATTACATGCGGCATATTTTTAATTATGCCTCCTGCAATGATAACCGGTAATTTTATTCAATTAGTAGTGCTTCTTATTATACCGGTAATCCGCAGGCTGTTTTTTGATACGGCGCTAAAAATATTTCGGGGATTATCAGATCACCCGATTCATATAATATCCGGTAATCATTTTATTGATAAAACTTCAAGAAAAATATTCGGCACTCATGGGGGTGTTAAAGAGCTGGCAGCATGCGCATTGCTGTTGTTGTTATTTAATTATTTAATAGTTAGAGTATTATGAAAAGACGTTTAAAAATTTACCTGCAGTTATATGATGGTGTATGGAGTGTGCCTCTTGCATTCCTGGGCTTTTGGTTTTTGGGTATTATGCTATCATTAATGGGTACCGCTACGGGGGTTTATGATATCTCATTTATTCAGCCGTTGCTACTGGCAGCAGCAATTGTTATCGGGGCGGCTAATATTGCCCTGGGTGGGCTTTACTTCACGTTCCGGGGCTTTTACCGGTTTCTGTATGGGCAGGTAAAGCCGGATACCGGCGAGTTCCTCAATTTTTCAAAAATCAACTGGAAAAAATTATTGCCGTGGCAGCAGTTCGCTATATCATTATCTGTGTTTTTCTTTTTCTTTTGGGCTGTGATAATCGTGTACTTGAAACTGGTGTAACAGATCATATACCGGTCAGTTTATATCATCCTATGCCGGAAGCGGTTCGGGTATCGCTGATAAAGGTTGACAGTATATCTGCATTAACCAACGTCTATTTATCCCAGGTAGGGGTAAGAGAAAAGACAGGTAATAATGACGGGCCGCAGGTGGAAATGTATTTACGATCTGTGAATTTGGGTAAGGGTTACGCATGGTGTGCTGCCTTTGTACATTGGTGTTTAGACAGTGCAGGGATCAGGAATAGTATTACTGCATGGTCACCGTCTGCCCATAATGCTAAAAATGTAGCATGGAATGGTAAGGAGTTTTTAAAAGATGTTCGCCCGGGTGATGTTGGTTGTTTATACTATCCTTCTTTACGGCGCATCGGACATACTTTTTTTTATCACAGAACAATAAACGGATCTGTTTATGAAACGGTAGAGGGCAATACCAATGCCGCCGGCAGCCGGGAGGGAGATGGAGTATACAAAAAGAAAAGATCATTTAACGCAACGTATTCAATAACCAGGTGGGAGTAAATCCCCCTATTTTAACATTTTATCATGGCAGACTATCCTGTACTTGGCAATCAACTAAAGAGAGAAGTATACGTATCCAAAACAATGACCCGGTGGAGCCTCACATGGCTTCCGGATGATTATTATACCAATCCGGAAAAGAAATACCCGATTTTGTTTTTTCAACATGGGGCTGGTGAGGCCGGGTTAACAGAATCTGATGTACCCAAATTAAATTATAACGGGCCGGGGTATTATATCGCACGGGGTAATAAAATGGAATTTAAGAATCCAAACAGCGGTGAGCTTACTAAGTTCATAGTAATGGCGGTACAGAATACGAATGAAAGCTTCTTCAAATCTCCCTGGTATAGCTGGATTTTAGATAACGATCCCCTTATAAAAGATCGTTATGATAAAAGTGCCGTGTTTGCTACGGGGCTGTCTTTGGGGGCTAAAACGGTTCACCTGATGCTGGTTGACCAGAAAGAATATGCTGAACCGCTGAAACGGTTTACAGCGGTTATACCAATGTCAAGTTATTTAAGTGATTCAGAGGTGCGTGAGTTTACGTATAACGTTGCTAAATCTTGTGATATCAAGATTTTTGCGATGTGCGGAACAGCCGAAGATGCTAAATTCCAGAACGGCACTAAGCAGCTCATCAACTCATTTAAAGACAAACCTGAACAACTGAAAGCCTACTGGCATAACAGATCTCATACCGGATGGAATATTGAGTATGACCCCAACTGGAAAGATCCGGAAACCGGGTTTAATATATACGAATGGATGCTTTCAAAAATAAAAGTTATGAGTACAACAGAATTACATGCCGATGCCGGCGCAAATCAAACCATAATGTTGCCGGCCGATACGGTTAAGCTGGTGGGTACCGGCAGTTATGGCCCTGAAGGATTAAAGCATGTTTGGAGACAGGCGTCAGGCCCGGCGCAGGGCACAATGAATAACCCCAATTCTATTGGCGTAACAATAAGCGGGTTAAGTGTTCCGGGGGAATATGCATTTGATCTTGTGCTTACGGCGCCGGACGGAAGAACCGATATCAGCCGCGCTATTGTAACTGTGCTGCCCGATCCGGATGCTGAACCGGGTATTACTGTTAAAGTGCTAAATAGCAGAAAGGGGGTGCTTACGGTTGAAGGTCCGGCGCTTACGGAATCAACGGTATTAAAGTTGGGGCTGGTGGATCTGGAATATAAAGTGGTGAACTGATGCCTTATTTTTCCAGTTCGTTTTTTAGCTGTATCAGGTGGTTGTAGGAAATTAGCTGCAGCAATGGAACCGCATTTTCTAACCGGTGTAGCTGTGTAGCAACAAAGCCTTTGCAGTGAATTGTTAATCCGGGAAGGGTTATGATTTCTGGAAGGGTTTTGTTGCTGTAATATTCTTTTATCTCCTGTATCTGGTCAGTTGTCATCATTGATCTATGGCTTTAAAAAGCCCCCGGGAATTACCCCGGAGGCGGTTGTTGCTAACACTGAGCAGTAAGTTAAGAAATTATATAAATTCTATCAAACATTGCTTGCATTTTATTCATAAGGTCCGGTTCATTGTTATCCCGGTTGATGAGTAGGTAAGCGCTGTGTTTGACAGATGTTTTATGTTCAAAATTAACGGGAGATATTACCTGCTCCACAACTTTGGCATACAGCCGGAATCTTTTGGTGTTTTCCTTCCCTTCGCCCGGTAAATCAGATCCGATAAAACCGAAAGAAGCATACGGGTTTTTGCTGTATATTTCTTTCATAATCTGCCCCACGGTAGTTAATACCCTGCTGCATTCATTTAGTCCGCTCAGGTGGTTGTATTTGTCGGAATAGCACTTCCTTTCCTGCAGGCAAAACTTAACAATAAAAACAAAATAATTGTATTCCTCTACTACAACGATGTACCTCTTTTTTGATTTACCGGTAAAGGCGTAATTATGCTGAATTAATTTATCAGTACCGGCGCCCCCGGGTTTTGTGTGGTTGATTTTGTAAAACGGGTAAGAAGATGAAAACATTCAGGTTATTACATCCAGTATTGATAGGCGGCGTTTCTTTTTTCCCACAGTTCTTTTTCCGGTACCAGCTTAAAAACTTTGGATTCGCTTTTAAATTGTTCGTTATTCAATAAGTTAAGCCTTGACGTAAGCCAGGAATGATAAGTAACAAGGGTTGATGTGGACTTTTGCATCTGGTTAAGGGTGTACCTCAAATGCAGGGGTGCCTTTTTTAAGTTATATTTTGCAACCGTTTCCAGTGCAGGCATTAATGAATCCATCTTTGCCAGGTGGGTTTTGAATTGCCGGTAATCATTATGGGTTTTGAATGCAGGCGGCGCCTTACGCATGTTTTTTTGCAATTCCCTTCTTTTTAGCCTGAGCCAGAAACCAAATGCAAATACCAGGGGAAGTCCCAAAAAAAAGGTCAATACCAGTACAAGCAGCTTACCCATGTGGTTGCGCACTTCCTCGTATAGCCAGCCGAGGCTTACCACAGTTTTAGCATTGCTTAAACTGGCTTCAAAAGGCGGGTATGCGCTTGGAGCAAACATGGTAGTTAGGCGTTAAAGTACGAGGGTTTAAATAGGAACCGGACAATTGTATAGCACAATTATAATACAAAATTGCGATTATTTACAAAAATACCGGTATATACCGGTAAAATTAACTGAAAATAGTATTTTTCCCTGCACCATGTATTATAGCCCGGCCGCCGGCAAATTTACCGGTTGTCATTATTTGGCAATTTTCTATGCTGACTTTGAGATTAGTGTTTCCATCACATCGTACAGGTCAAATTCATGAACAATTACTATGGGGTTTCCCGCCTTTCGCAGTTTCGTTACTTCTTCTACTTTCCTGCCATAGCATGTATATACCCAATGTTCGTTTTTGTTATCACAAACAACTAAATAATCAACTGATTTGCTTATAGAGTTAACAGCATAGCCACCATACAATTCAATCTTTTCTGCAATTTCCTTTCTCTTATATTTTTTACTAATACCTGTAATGCAAAAAGTTTTTTCACAAATTGTTATATCGGGGTCAATTTGATAAAATCCATTTGTAACAGATTTTAAATTGCTAACATTTTCATTTCCTGATAACTCTTTGCATAAAACCAATAGTGCACCTCTGTTGTGTTCGGATGGTTTGTTTATGAAGCATGTCACCGAATTGTATAATTCGTCATAAGGCCATTTATTTTGTAATGATGTATTTTCCTCTAACCAGTCGCTAAGATGTTCTATCTCCCTGTTGTTCAAATCATCATCTATGGTAATTCCATTAATCAGGCCCAATAATGATTGTATTTTAGGCGCTGTATCTTTATGATACTTTATTCCCTCAATCGTATTGTTGCAAAGCCATATTAAATTTTTACACTCATCCGCTGATAGATAATTATCTTCCAAAGCAGTTTCAAGGTTTTCAAATACAGATCGGTAAATAGGTTTTCCTTTAAACTGATTGTTTTCGTTCATCCATTTGATAATGCCAGAATGTTCTAACTTATTAATGATTCCATCACATTTAACCCCTTCCAAAATTCCGGAAAGGATACGAAGATTTTTTTCAATGGTATGATTTATCATGTATTTGGTATAGCTGCCGTCATCGTATTTGTTCAATTTATTTAGGTCCATCGGTGAAGTTTAATCAGTCAACGACTATAAGATTGTTGGCGTATTTTTCATCACTTCTTTTTATCAAATGGCAAAAAATAACAAAGCATACAATAATTAAATTGTATGCTCACCAAACCCTTATTTGTAATGAAAAAAAATCCCTGCCTTACATGCCTGCGGGTGTGTCCGCTTGGAGCTGTCGCGCTACAACATCGTTCAGCGCTTTGCTTGTTTCTTCTCTCACCATTTCCAAATTCCGTTTCTGAACCGTTGCCAGTGTTTTGGCTCCCAGGTCAGTTAAAACGGTTAGCTGTGCCCGGTTCAATCGTTGCGCCACAAGTAGCTCGGCTAAATTAGCGCTGATGATTTCATGCATCTGCTTTTGCATTTGTTCGAGCATGATGCGATCCCGCTCCAATAGTTCTATGTATTTTTTATTATCCGATTTCTCCTGATAGTTTCCTGGTCCAATATCCTCATTTTGCGAAAATGTTCCACGTGAAACTTTTTTTAAACTTTCAGAAAATACACTATAGAACCTTCTCAAAAAATCTTCTGTAGGCTTTCTTTTTTTATTTAGATAGCTGCTAACATTCCCTTTTGGCTCACCTGTAGCCTTTACTATAGCTGCATTCGGAAACCTGAGTTTTAGCGAAGCAACATCTTCATAAAATGCATCTATCTCATTTTGTGTAATCATCCAATATTTTAAAATAAAAAAAAGTTATTCAAAAGTTTTGAAATGTTCTCAAATAGTTTTATATTTGCTTCCGTATTCGTTTTTAACTAATTCCAAATATATGAATTTAAGTGAACGTGCAATTTCTGCTATAAGGCATAACATTAAGTGCATTGCGGCTCTTATGGTGGAATTTAACAGAGGGCAGTGGACAATACAAGACTGGTTAGATCCTGATCATAAGTTTCATTGTCAACTTGTGCAGATGACTTCATTGCGAATCATCTCGGAATATACTGGTTTGTCCAAGGATGAAATTTTGGAAGAAATTCCTTCTGATGCTGAGCGATTGCCAACAGCAGTATAATGTCGTAAAAATACTAAGTAGATTTTCTTATTTATACACCCTATCGAATTAATTACCAAAAGTTAAACCCCATGCCGCGTCCTATAACCCTTAAAACGATACAGGAGCATCATGAGTGTGTTTGCGGTCGTAACGAAGTTGAAAGCTATGAGCAATTGTTAAGATGGCAGGATTTGAAAGGATACAAGAGAAGGAAGTGTAAAACCAGCGGTTCGCGGTTTTGGTTCATCAAAATAAATTATTCAACCTGTAATTGTAACGAGATATGAAAACCTTCCCAGGTGCAGAAAAGTTAACGCCCGATGAATTAAAGGTGGTTGAGCGGCTTAAAGGGGTAGAGCGTAGTTCAGTTTTTGGTATCATGATCGGTAACGTAATGGCCCGGCCACATCCGGTTATTATTCGTCAGTTGATTGCTGATATCAAATCACAGTGTGAGGATGCACCGGAAGTTGTGTGTGAAATGCTGGGCTTTAAAACATTTCTTTCCATTGTAAAGCTGTGATACATGGATTATCATCTTTTGTTAAATGTTTTACTCTGCATACTGGTTTACGTGTTTTTCAGGGTTGTTTTTTGGGAGAAAGATAATGAGATGTAAAATTTTGCATATTGAGGTATCATCAGTCCCTGGTATTCCTGCCGGGGAAATTTTAACCGCTTTTAGTCCAATTGCTTTTTTTAACGGGGGCGGCTTTAAATATGAATTTGGATCAGCCGCCCCTACTTTAGACTGGAATACCCTTAAAGTTAATTTATATGGCAGAATTTAAAGATTTAAAAAAGAAAATTACTGATAAAGCAAAAGAGCAAAATGCCTGTTCCGAACAGTATAGAGCTGCTTTAAGGTCCGGATCTATTGAGGATTTGTTATCTGTTGTTATCCGCAATATGGAATGGTGTGTTCGTAATAAAGTAGTTAATGGAGATATTTTAATTGAATTTGGCATTGATCTTTTACAGGCAAACGGGGTGTATGTGGGCTATAAAGGTTCAGTTAAAACAGATAAAGATGTTTGGGTTTTCAAATCTAAAATTGATGCCATAGAGGCATTGCCTAACTCCACCATAAACCGGGTAGTGAGCTGGGAGAACTCCACCATAAATGAGGTAGTGAGCAGGGATAACTCCACCATAAACCGGGTAGTGAGCAGGGATAACTCCACCATAAACCGGGTAGTGAGCAGGGATAACTCCACCATAAACCGGGTAGTGAGCTGGGAGAACTCCACCATAAATGAGGTAGTGAGCTGGGAGAACTCCACCATAAATGAGGTAGTGAGCAGGGATAACTCCACCATAAACCGGGTAGTGAGCGGGGATAACTCCACCATAAACCTTTCGGGAAACAATATCCCTAAAAAAATTGACGTAAACGGAAGCGGTATTGTAAGGGACTTAACTAAGCGTAAGATTTATATATATAAATCCAGGTTTGAAATTGTTGAATTATTGGATAACGAAAGCTAAAGCATTAATGTCCTGGGCCGGGTACCCGAGATAGGTCTAAAGCAGGCAAACCCCGACATTTTGAATTGAAAGCATAAGTACATATTCATTAACCGGGGAAGGCTGGTCTATCCCCTAAAATTATACATTGAAATGGGTTTTGATGATTTTCAGGAAAGGAAATATTGCGGTATAAGAAACGGTAAAATTATATATAAAGATGATGCAGGTGTTATAAATGAAAAGAGATCCGTGTCAGGGTTACTAACAAATGTTTTTGTTAAAAGAAATGGTAAGTATGGTCCTGAATTTCATATAGAGCTGTATGATAAATGCTATTATCACCTGCAGATGTTTTTAAATAGTGGATATGCCAGGGCGTTTTTATGCATCATGAAAAACATTTCACCGGCACAAAATATAACCATTCGACCAAATGCGCAGGCAGACGAAAACGGAAAGGTGCGGCAAAGTTTAATGTTATACCAGGATGGGCAGGTATTGAAGTGGTATTATAAGAAAGATGTGAATGGCTTACCCTCCCCTGAAGCTGATATATTAAAAGACAAAAACGGGGTTGAGTATGAAGGATGGAATTATAACAGCCAGACAGAATTTTTATTGAAAGCAATGGAAGAATTTAAGGTATTGCTGATACCTAATAAGGTGCGGCAAAGAAACGAAAGTACAGCATTGATTAAGGGGGATATGCCCACTATTGATAGTGATATAGAGGATGATTTACCTTTTTAGATATGTTTTCGGGAGATGGAAATAACAAACCGGTTAAAGTATACGATTGCAGTTTGCCCTTGCCAGACCGAAAAGATAAGGTTAGGGAATTTGCAAGCGTTTCCCAGGCAAGTAATTTCCTGTACGTATCCCGGAAAGTAGTACTAAGGTCTGCAAGAACGAAAACACGTGTTTTCTCTGAAACATTAGGAAAGGAATTTACAATCAGGTATAGTAATTAAATTTTGATATATGGAAGATTTTCATGAAGGACTTAGCAGATCAAGAAAAATTGTGATGGATGCTGTAGCAAAAAGTGAAAGCTTTATCTTTTTTAGCATAGTGGATAATGATACGGTCGTTGGGTCAACAGTTGGCAGTGACAGGGCGCATGCCAATTTATTGATATCGCTTGCAGCGCGTGATCCTGGTTTTGCAGAATTATTGATAAGGGTTGGCGCAGAAGTTGAGAAAAAGAGAGTGGTTCCATTTGGTAAAAATTAAATCAATTATATGACAACAATAGCAACGCCGAATACTTTGGTAAGCCTTGCCACTAAAAAGAGTTCCGAAATAATTCGCCATGAGTTTACGAAGGACGAATTAATTATGATGAAGGATACCATTACGCACAACCTGGAAGTATTGCGGAAAAAACAGCAGGAGTTAAAAAACATTAAGCAGGAATTTAAAGGGGAAATGAAGCCTTTATATGCAGAAAACGAATTGCTGTTGGAAAATGTAATCCGTGGGTTTGCTGATACTGAAAAAATGGTGCTATTGGTTCCGGATTATGAAAATAAGATTATGGAATTGTATGATGAAGATACCGGTTTAAAGGTGGGTGAGCGCCGAATGCTCATGAGTGAATTTCAGTTAGAAATGAATTTTCCTAAATAAAAATTCGATGAACAGTAAGCCGTGCCCGGAAAAGCCAATGCAAGCTATAAAACCTGTAAATCAGAATGTTGCGAAAGTGAAGAAAATACTATCTCCACCAGAAGAAGCATTTTTGAAAATGCTGGCTAAGGCTTATGTGAAAAGTATTTTATCTTAACCCAAATTTTAAACATGAAAAAGGCGGTAGGATACATACGGATAAGCGACAAAGATCAAAGCAACTTTTCCATTGATGCACAAAAAAAGCACATCTATGATTATGCGAATAAGCATAATACTGATATCGTTTCATTTTTTATTGATGATGGTAAAAGTGCTAAGAATTTCGACCGACCTAACTGGCGGCAGTTAGAGGAATTTATACGGCAGCATTTCCGGCAAATAGATTATCTCATTGTTGTTAAATATGATCGTTTTTCACGCAATGCGTCCGAAGGCTTGCATAAAATCGAGATGCTTGAGCGCAGGTTTAAAATTATTATAGCTTCTGTATTTGAACAGATGTTTATAGACTATGATTCTCCTTTTTTCTTTAAGCAGCGGGCCGATATGCTTGTGAATGCAGAATTTGAGCTGCATGTTATTCGTGATCGTACCAGGTTTGGAATGCATCATGCCTTGAGTGAGGGTAGGTATGTTAGTATGGCTCCATACGGGTATAAAAATACCCGGGACGAAAACAAGAAGCCTCTAATTGTTGTTGATGAAGCAAGGGCGATAATAGTTAAAAAAATTTTTGAGGATTATTTATCAGGTGTTCCCACCATAGAAATATATCGGCAGGCTAAAGCATTGGGGTTGTCTTTGCGTGGCCACAGTACAATTCCTGACATTTTAAAGAACCCGGTATATGCTGGAATGGTAAATGTGCCGGCATATCGAAAAGAGCCTGCAAAGATCGTAAAAGCTATTCATGAGCCTATTGTAAGTGAAACAATGTGGTGGGAATGTCAACGCCGGTTAGGAGTTTTGAAAAATAGAACAGTATTGAATGAATCTGTGCCCTTAAGGAGCATTCTGCATTGTGAACATGGTATACCGCTTACGGCAGGAGAAAGCCGGGGAAGGTCCCATAAGTACTGGTATTATAAGTCCAATCATTGTGGGTTGAATGTGAGCGCTAAAAGAATCCATGATAAGTTTGATGAGCTTTTGAAAAACTTAAGCCTGGAAGATGAGTATATCAACTTTCTTAAAAAGGAATCTGCGGATGAAATGGAAGTGTTGCTAAAGGAGCGTAATCGTAATTTAAAATCCTGTAAATCCGGATTATCCAAGCTTGAAAATGATATAACCCGTTTGGAAGAAAAATTCTTTTCTGACCAAATAAACCACGATACCTATACAAAATGGAGTAAGATATACCAGTCTCAAATTGGTGCTTTACGGAATGATTTAACCCGTTTGGAATCAGGATATGATCATTACTGGAAGCTTTACAATGCACAGTTATACAAGCTTTCAGATATTCATTACCTGTACTACAAAATGGATTTATTGGATAAGAGGCTATTTGTTAAACAGGTGTTCAACTCCACATTGTATTATTGTAACGATGTTTATCGAACCGCTTACTTATTGGATATTTTAAGACATAACGAATTGATATTAAAAGAAAAACAGTTGCTTTATATTGATGATAAAATCAATAAAAACAACTGCTTTGCAGTGGGTGCCCCGGAACGGAGTTGAACCGTTACGACCGTTGCGGGTCACAGGATTTTAAGTGTCCGAAAATACTTTTCTTCATTTAACTTATGTGTGCTTATTTTAACTTAATGAATTGATTTTCAATATTTTAAACTATATTTCTTATCTTTGCTGAACGCAATGAATTGGGTGTTTAACCACCCGATTGTTTGAAAACTGTTTGAAAATTTTTGTGTGTGGTTGATTTAGTGTTAATGTTTAAATTTTCAAATTATGTCTGTTACATTCAGCATTTTCCTCGACAAACGGAGGATCATTTCAAAAACCGATACTTACCCGATAAAGTTAAGGGTAACTTATCGAAGAAAAAGCAAGGAGTACGAAATCGTACACAAATTGACGGAAGAGAATTTCAATAAAATTGAAGCTCCCCGGCTCTCGGAGTCCTTGCAAAAAATAAAGGACGACCTTAAAGAGATCAAAGGCATGATGGCTGTTGCTGTCAAAAAAGTATCTCCATTTGATTTTTGGGTTTTTAATCGTGATCACATATTACCCAACAAGCTTTTTGTACAAAAGAAAACCAAGAAACCGTTGGCTGTGTCTTCTGAAACCGGAGCGGATACTTTTGACTATTCTGAATACGAAAAGCTATTCCCCATCATTAAAGAAAGCCATGATGAAATTGGGAGAATATCGGGTGTCTATTGTGATTATATCAAGCAGCTTATCCGGGAGAAGCGCATAGGCAGTGCTACAAAATACCGAGATAGCTACAGTGTTATCAAAAGTTTTGGTGGTAATATGTACTTTCAGCACATAACGGTTGAATGGCTTAGATCATTCGAAGGCTGGATGCTTGGTAAAGGGCGCTCACGGGCTACCGTGGGAGGAATTTTACGTCACCTGCGGTGCATATTTAATGAGGCAAATCACAAAAAAATTATCAATAAAGAAATGTGCTATCCATTTGGACGGCGCAAGTACCAAATTCCAACGGGAAAGAAGCGAAAGAGGTCATTAGAATTAGCCGACATTAAGAAATTATATTTCAGCGAACCTTCCTGCGATTCGGAAGCCTATGCTAAGGCGCTTTGGTTCTTCATGTATTTCGGCAATGGGATGAACCCTAAAGACGTTGCCTATCTGAAATACAAAAACATTGACGGTGAGTATTTCTCCTTTTACCGGCAGAAGACAGACCTCACTTCACGCCATGATCCGGCGCTTATCACGGTATATATAAATGAGGATATGCGTACCACTATTGAGCGGTATGGCAATAAGGACAGAGATCCCAATAACTTTGTATTTCCGGTATTAAAAGAAGGGATGACCCCACTGGAGGAATATTTTGCAATACCGCGCTTCACCCGTTTTATTAATGACTGGATGAAGAAAATTGGTAAGCGGCATGGCATTGAACTTGCCCCGACAACCATTGTGACAAGGCATAGTTTTTCCACAATTATGAAGCGTTCGGGCGCAAGCACCGAGTTTATCCAGGAGGCTTTGGGACACATGGATAAAAAGACAACAGAAAATTACCTGGGCAGTTTTGAGCAGCAAGTCAAAAAGGAGTTTGCACACAAATTAGAGGCGTTTAAAAATGACCGTGAGGAATTAGAAGTAGTTGATGCGGATATATTGTAGGGAAAAAGCATTACCTGAAATATCAGTCGGACACGTACCGGATGCCAGGTATTTTGAATGGAATACCTGACATCTGTTTTAAGCGATGGAACGCAGCACTATTTCGCTATCATAATTTAAAGTGCCTTTTTGCTTTCCTGAAAACGTCGTCAAATCCGGGTAATTCAAAGACCTGATTTTTCAATTTCTTCTCCCATCCTTGTTTAAGGTTCTTTTCCTTTGCCAAAACTTTCGCTTCAAACTGCGCAGGATCGTGCTTTTTGTTTTTTGCCTTACGTTCAAATTCCGGTTTGTGATAGCGGGTATTCTTCCCTTCATATTCGGTCAGATACCAAAAGTCAAACAAGTCTCTCGGTTCCGTTCTGCCCATCAGGGCAGTCATTTTTTCAATGAGGACTTCCGATAGTGAGTAACATTGCAGATGAAAAGACTGTTTAGGTAAATCGGAATATAGAATGATTACTTTTCGCTGCTCTACCGGATATTCCAATATTTCGCCACGGGTAATGTCAATTTTAACGTCCCGGCTACTGATATTACCCTGAAGCGGCCCCATGTAGTTGATGTAAAAGGCAAGACTTCCGCTTATATGCGTATTCGATTCGCCGAATTGCAGGGAGATATTGGCTTCCTCTTTTACAAAGGCATATACCTTTTCAAATTCCTGCAATAACTGCTCGTTGGTTAATTTTTCGTCCAGTAAGGTAAAGTCCAGGTCTTCAGAAAATCGGTATTCGGGAAAGTATATTTTCTTTAGCACCGTTCCACCTTTGAACACAAGCTGTTTTGATAATAATTCATTATTGGCAATGCCTAACAATATCCAGCTTAGAATATAATCCTTCTCGATCTGCGTATCTTTCAACTTATTTTTTGCGGCAACCGCATTGATTTCCTTAACGTGTATCATATCTTAAGTGAATATCGGTGAGGTAATGTCTTCCAAATCTATGTTCTGCTGGATATTCCAGCGGCTGATCATTTTTCCCTGCTTTTCGTAAGAAGGTTCTAACAGTGCGAATGACGGGCTTTTTAGCTGCTGCAAGCGTTCAATAATAGGGCTGTCTATTTGCAGCAATTCCAGTAAAAAACCCAGTCTTTTAATTACAGTCTGAGCATTAAATTTCTTACAATACTCCAGAAGTTTTTCATAATCAATTTTGTCTTTTACCTTAAATAATGCCTTACTTATTTCGGCTATACCTCCGCCATAATCGGGCTTATACAGGCAATCAACAAACGTTTTTTCAAGGTCGCTTCCCCGCACTTTAGTAAAGCTGTCAATCCAGACGTTCTTTTCGCCGAAAAAGTGTGTTTTGTTATGGTAGATGAACTGGAATTGCCTGTTCCCAATCGCGAGAACGGAGGGCTTAATCTGCTTATCTACTACGACCTGTTCAACCATTGAAGGCTGCGTGATAAGACTGTGTAATTCCAATGCGCTGTAATAGCCTATATAGTAATTTGCATTGCCGGCAAGATAGCCCGCTACTAAATGTGCGTTGGGAAAATAATTGCTGGCTTCCTGATCATACGGAATGATCCAATAAAGTCCGTCCTTCAGCCGCAACAGCAGTCCACGATTTACCATATCTCTCATAAGTTTGCGGACGGCATCAGCCGATGAATTTTTAAGAAGGGATGTCGCTTCTGCCAGGGTAAAACCCGGCTGGTTCAGGCTTGTGAAATGCCTGATCACTTCAGCAGATTGCGTGGATAGTGTCTTATGTCTTGTATCCATTTTGAGACTTTTAAAGTCCTTGCAAAGATATGAAACCTAAAAATAATTATCAAATATATCTAATTTGGGACTTTAAAAGTCCCAAATTAGATATAAAACATAGATATTGCCTTCCACCGCAGAAAGGAAGGGGTTGGTTGGCGACCCTAAGAAGTGTAATATTTTTATGGTAAATTACTTTGAGGTTCCAAATTGGAACCTCAAGTTCAGAAAACGGCTTTCTTACAATAAGTAATTTCCATACAACCCTGTATAGTTTTATTTCCGCACTGCTTTATTTAAACAGCCATCCCCACAGCCCCCACAGCATCAGAACTAATGCTGCCCACTTCAATACCCATTCGATAAAAAGCGTAATCAAGCCCACGAAATAGTTATTGAAATGCTGCAACCCGCCTAAGCCCCTGCGGTTAAACTGTCGCATACCCACAAGTAACCTGATTGCTAATCCGACAAAAAACATTGTCGGGTAAGGCATAGCCTGTAATAGTCTGATGATTGTTTCCATAATCTTATTTTTTATTCTGACCGTTATCAACTGATTTTGCCTTGCAAGGCAATCAGCTTGTTGTATATGTCGCTCCAATAGGCTTGCTGTCTGCTATCTGCTATCGGTTGGGGTGGTATGTGATAGCAGTTCTTAAAGTATGCTGCCCGTTCTATGGCTGCGGTGAGGTCTGTAACGTCAATTTGTTCCCCGTTCAAATCCGTTATCTTCATCACTTTCTTTTTTTGTTTGTATGTTGTAATACTTCAGAAATAAGTCGTAGTCAAAATCAATCAGGGAATACACATCCAAAAACAGTTCATCAACCTGTTGATAGGTTAAACACGTATGTACATCTCCCATTACTATATGGATGCTTCCGTTTCGTGCCTGATAAATGTTGAAATAGCCGCCTTTCCGTCCGTTGTTTAATTCGTATCTGAAATAGTTCGTTTTCATATCTACGCTTTATGGGTTAAATAATAGGTCAATGGCTAACACAAACTTGTGGTTGCTATGCTTCCGTATGGAGGTGTACGACAACATGCAATGCACCATGTACAATGCGGTATAGCCATCAAATAACTGGTCGGCGAACAGGCGGCTTTGTGTATGTAGCCGCTTTCCGTACTTGCCTATCTTATTTCTGACTTCTTCTACAAAGGATAGCCATGCTTCAACCGTTAGTAATCCGTTTTTCCATTGGTTGCGTATAGCCTGTTCGTCTTCCAGTATGGTTAGGCACATATTGTTTGTATATTCCAGTAAGGCGGGTATTTCCTGCGGAAACAATTCATGCAGTAACCTCGCTTTCTCTACGTTTATTAAATCTTCTAAAGGTTTCATGATACCTGATTTTGAAAAGTGAGTAATAAGGACAGGCAGACATTGCTGCCTGTCCCATAGTTTTAATTCAGGGTAAGCATATCTGCACCGTCTTTGGCAAACTGGCTGCACAGTTCAAATGCACGTTGGGCTTTAGCCTGTGCTGTACCTCCCATTACAATGGATTGCAGCTTGCTTTCATCGTCTTTGTAATTCCGCACATTCTGATAGTAACCCGTTACGGCATTGTATGCCCCGAATACAGTTCCTTTGGTTGTATTCATTTGTTGTGTGTCCGCCATCATTCCGTAAGCAATAGCATCTTCTACCGTATTTTTGAATAGCGTTGACAGTTTATCGTCTGCACCTTTTTTAAGCGCATCCAATGTTTCCTTATTCGGGCAAAGTGCCAGTTGAATAAGTTTCTTCACTTCGGTATCTGTGATACGCACCTTTGTCCAATGGTTGAAAATGTCCTCCAGTTGGGTACTTAACTGATTAGCCAAACCCATTACTTTATGAGCGTTTTCCAAACGCTGCTTTGCGCCTGATGTATGGCGAATGCGTATTACATTAGACATATTGCCCAATGCTGCATTAAGGGTGTTTTGGCAAACGATACGCACAGGTGTAAATGCAGCGGTAATACTTCCTGTACCATCATGTGAGGTTGTCAAGAAGATGTATTTTTCGGTAACATCATCTCCGTTACCTACCCGGATGTAGTCAGGAAGTTTGGCTGTAATAAATATGCGCTCTCCGTTGCCTAATGCTCCTGCGGTTTCATACAGGATGCCATCGCTTCCACCTACAATAGCGTCAAAAAACGCAAAGGCATCTGCATTCTGTACGATCTGGTAGTCCTTGCCCACTACGCCAAAAACCTGGTTGGTGTCGGTT
Organism: Chitinophagaceae bacterium; assembly: GCA_023957155.1. Lineage (GTDB taxonomy): Bacteria > Bacteroidota > Bacteroidia > Chitinophagales > Chitinophagaceae > Agriterribacter. The sequence goes on from JAMLHK010000001.1 coordinate 599,815, forward strand.
CGCATGGTGGCGAAGTTGTCAGACAGTAAGATATTGCCACCTTCTTTTATTTCACCGTCATCGCCTATGCTAACGCCTGTGCCACGGGTGTATAAAGGTGATTTGATAACCTCGAAATCAAGTCCTGCATATTTGATAGCTTCGGCGCTGGTGGGGTATTGTTCTACTATCTGCCCCAAATTGTGCCATGCTTTCTGCTGTACGCTAAAGAAGCTGTATTTACCTGTACGTGTGTTATAATTAAGATTATGTGCCATGATTGAAAATTTTTAAAAGTTGATAAATGAGAATTGAGTGATTAGAAAGGCAAGTCTTCATTGCCATTGTTAGTAGGTACTGTGCATTTGTTCCGGTAGCTCTCGTTCTTCACTGCGGAAAAATTCACTACCTGTTTGCTGCTCGGCGAGGTACTGATGTGTGCGCCTCTCGTTGATCTTCTAATGATGTTCATGATTTTTAATTTTTAATTGTGAAACCATTTTGTTTGCTTCTTTTTTTCACCCGCCTGCCCTAAAAGGCATTTTTCCAAAAGAAAAAACGGGAAAAAAGAAAGCAGCGACAGAGTGTAGCCGAAGGCGCGAAGAGCTATAAGTCCCGAAGGGTGCAAGCGTAGCGCAGCATTATGCGCTCGTAGCAACGAAGGCGTAACTATCTTAGCTGCCTTTTTGCCCGTTTCTTTGGAAAATGCCAAAGCAGGCTGGTTGCCATTTCAGCTAATTCAACCTTGATGATAGCTTGAATAATGAAGCATGAGGGGGATGTAAGGCGGCGAGGAGATGAGCCGGTCACGATGCAATCGGGACGGAAGCGAAGTGTACCCTGGAATGACCCGACCCGAAGGGACATGCCTAAAAAATAAAAAAGCCGAAGACAGTTCTCCGGCTTATATACTAAAAGCTGTGTGAAGTTATTGATCTATGTTTTCATACAATTCTTTAATCTTCTCCCGTATTGGCTTCGGGTCTAAATGCTTATTTAATTTATCTGCCTTTTGATAGTATGGCAGAACCGCTTTAGGCAATTTCGCTTTTCTAAAATGATTTTGTTCATTTTTCCACTCGTCATATTTTTTATCTCCAAACTTTACCAATAACTCAATTAGTCTGGTCATTTCAGCATTGAGATTTCTCTGAATTATTTTGTCCTCCAGATTGAACAATTCCGCATCGCTAAGATTGATCTTATCCTTCTTTTCATATCGGGTGAGCTTGTTTTCAATTTCTATCTTTTCTTTGTCAACAGGATTTGTAGTTATATTCCAGGCTTGCCACATATCATGCTCTTTATTATAGGTAATACTTGTATCTGCCCACTTGCCATAAAATTGTGCTGTTTTTCTTACAATAAATCCATTCAAGCCATCTTCACTTCCTTTTACTTCAATATCTCTAAGGAATGGAAAGAAGCCTTTAATGATTTTATCTTCCTTATAAGAAGCAAAACTATCTCGGTATAGACATCTAAAAGCATCAAAAAAACTAATTACATTATTTACCGCCGGATATAGAAATGTGTTTACGTCAAAATAATACCTGCCTACTCCCTCAATTCTGATTGGCTCCGAATCGTGCAAATTATAAGCGTCGTCATTTAAGCTATACGCTGCATGAAAAAAGGTATTTCTAATTGCTGCATGATGGTTATCGTTAAAGAACTGAATAATGTGCTGCTTGCCGCAATCGTTCAATATTTCCACGACAAGGTTTATTTTTTCGCCTGTCCCCAATAATCTGTCTTGTTTTCTTGTTTTCCAGAAAAAATAGGATGAACCTCTATAACCAAGTGAAATATTGCAAAGGCTACCTAAGATATTATAAAAATCGCTGTTTTCAAAAAAGGTCGAGTATAATAAGCAAGCCATACGGGTTTTCTCTTTCCCAGCAAATTCGGTATAAAGTCTTTTATACATCTCTATTGCATCAAACCATTCATGAAGCGTATCTTCAATTGATGCCATACCCTTGAAGTTTATCAAGGTAAGAATAAACTCAAATTCATTTTTCGCTTTTGCTTCCTCAAATAATGATGTAAGATCTTTTATTGTATTTTTCATATAACAATTTATTATAAAAGAACACCTGAACAAGTCGGCTGATTAAAACTAAAATCATGAATAGATAAGCCGTACTATTGGGGCAGGCTTTAAAATTTATCGGGTCATATTTGATCATAAGTGAATACAACGTTTTGTAATATAGGTGTGATCACAAGCGGATCACCTTTTTTTGTTTGCCTGCCAGTTTCACTAATTAAATGAAGATTTGTTTTTGCTCGAGAGCAGATCACATATAATAACTTTTGAGAAGCCTCTGTGGCATTTCCTGAAAAAATTTCATTCCAATGAGGGATATATCCATTCAGTAAACCGTAAGCAATAACAGTTTCAAATTCTTCACCTTTTACACCAACACAAGTGTTTATTATGACACCAGTCATTTCCCTATAAAAACTCTTAAAAGTCTGTATATCACTGGAAATTGTGAATTGGGGATCATTTAATCTTTTTTCAATTGTATCAAAAAATAGTTTTCGACTTGCGACGAGATTGGGATATTGTAAATAATTCACGCCGATAGCATTAACGAATTGATCAAAGCAATCATTTAAATAGTCTATCCCTTCATTTTCTTGTGATTTAATTGAGTTTATTAGTTTTAATAATGCCCTTTCACTTGAATACTTATCAATTAATTCACCATTAATTTCCACTCTAAAATTATCAATTAGTTCAGTAGCCCACCTATATCTTAAAGAGTAAATTTTAGGATTAGGTTGCGTAAGCAATAGCCTGGATAATTTATACCAAATGTTTTCCCGATTTCTCGACATAGGAGCCAATCCCGATGCATCAAAATTTACATCTGGAAGTATGGCCCTTAGTTTTTTAGAAATAGTTGTTATTAACCACCATTGAGGAACAAGTACACAAATTTCATCTTCTGTTATCCCTTTATCAAGGCTTACCTTAATCAATCGGGCAATTTCATCAACGAGCTTAGAATGAGCGATTGAACTATTAAATGTTATACAACCCATTTCTTTAGCATTACTGCCGACAGATCTAATTGCTATTTTTTGAGTTTGAAAATGACTGTAAAAATCAATAATTCTTTGGCATGTCCTATAATTGCCAGTTAAGGTTAAAGGAGTAACTGGCATATCGTCAATCTCGGCTCTCACTTCTTCAATACTTTTTGCTACACCGCCTAATGAAGCATAGATAGCTTGATCTGTATCTCCGACCAGAAAAAGAGATGTCTTACCTTTTCCAGCTTTAACGATCAGTGAGATAATGGCATATAATAAATCCTGTGTGTCCTGATATTCATCCACACAAATCAACTTGAATAAATTTGATAAAGTAACTTGGATCTTCGGGTGAGTAATTAAAATCCTATACGAGTAGTAAAGAAGAAGGTCGAAGTCAATTAATTTTTTCTTTTTTAGAATTTCGTGATATTCTTTTAATAAATTCTTCTGAACTGATTTAGGTTCAACAAAACTGCCATCCCTATTAAAACGAAGGTTAATGGGGTCAATAGGCTTTAGTCTATACTTGACTTTTAGAGCGTCCAAAAGATCAGAACAGAAAGTTTCATCGGCAATAGAATATCCATTTCTTAGCTCTGGCAAATAACAAGAATGTGGCTTTATAACCCATTCAAGGCAAAATGAATGCAACGTGCCAGACCAAATTCTATTGCTATTTATTCCCATTGCATTTAGGCGATGAAAGATTTCTTCAGATGCCCTTACAGTGAATGTTAATGCTGCTACTCTTTTCTTATTGTGTTCAGCTAACTTTGATAACTCATAAGCAAGTTTGTGAATAATAACTCTCGTTTTCCCGCTACCAGGACATGCTGTCAGCAGCACATGCCCATCCTGCTGAACGGCGATTTTCTGTTCATTATTTAGCTTAGCTAAAATCACAGCAGCTTAAAAAATTTTGTTAACTGATCATCTGCAAAGTCCGTACAAAAATCATTTATTAATTGTTCCACCGATTTACCTCTTACTACAAATTTCTGGGCTATATCATAATCGGAAGCCTCTTTATGATTACGTATAGACTTTAGACGATAATTTATAGCCTTACCCTTTGAAGCAGGATTAAGATGTGACGATGCGAATGCGATTGCTTCGATGATGTAATCGGGAATATATGTATTGTAAACAAGTTGGTCTGCTACTAATAAAGCGAGCCAGCCCTTACCATATTTATTAGCCAGCCTTAAAACTTCAACTCCGGCTATTTCAACAGATACATCTTCCAACTTAACCTTTGATTTCTGAACGTTTGCTGGATTTTTATAAATTTTATTGAGGCAGTTTACAAACTCAAAACTATTGTCATTCATTAACAAATCAACTTCAAATGTATATTCCGCGTAAAATGGTTTCAAAAAAGGATTTGAATTGCAAAAGTCATCTAATTCAGATTTCCGTTGTTCCCCATTTTCTTGAGCGGCACGACAATGTTTTTGATAATCATTATCGTCGCCAGGGTCATCGGGTATGGTAATGATAGACTTGTCTGTGTCGGTTATGATAGCACAGTGTTTATTGATTCTATCTTCATGAAAAAGCCGAGCAACATTCTGAAAGCCTGTGCTTCCGATATTCACTAAACTTACACCGATTTCATCAAGAGATAACCCAATCACTTTCTGAAATAATGCGGGAATAAGGATTTGTTCAGTGTCGCCCTCTACAAGTAAAATTCCTTTAGCGAAAAGGAGATTGCTTCGCACAGCATCTAAATATCGTTCAATCCTTCCGATTTCATCGCCGTTCAATTTGTTTGACGGATAAAACACATGTGCCTCTTGTTTACCGCGACATAGAATATTAACGCTACTAATTTTACTAACTGATGATATATGAGTTGAGTGGGTGCTAATAATAACCTGTGTCTTATTTCCTTTGAGATTGTCAAATAGAGTTTTTTGTATGTGAGTGTGTATATGAGCTTCTGGTTCTTCAATTAGTAGAAAATTGGCAATTTTGTCAATCTTTACCCTTTCATATTCGAGTAATTTTAACGATAAATATATCAGATTTGCACCACCTAAACTCAACTCCCATATTTTCCCTTCATATCCATCCTCATCAGGGTCGCCTACCCATAGTTTAAGCGATTGAAAAAGTTTTTCCATGTCATTGGGCAGTTCCGACTTGATATTGATATTTGGCGCATAGGTTGTGCCAACGGCTTCTTTTATACTCTTGTCAATGCCTTTTTTTATGTCCTGTACCTCGTCGAGTGTGCTTATTTGATCATTCAGTTGGTCAATGCTGTCTATTATTTCATTCTGCTTTGTGACGGAAACAGTTTTCTCCTTTCCTCTAAGTAAGTTTACCAACGGATTGTTAGCGTAAGATTTTAAATCAGCTTCGACATCCCTTAATGCTTTAATAAAGGTGCAAGAAACCTCATTGTGAATATTGATTTCTTTAGGTAGCCAAGTACCGAATATTAATTCCTCCTTTTCATCAGGATCAGGAAATTCTATCGTATCAAAATCACCAACATATCGTTTATAGATAGCGTCATCACTAAAATCAGCTACACCGCGGCTAAGGTAAACAGTTTCATAATTTTCAATGGTTATCTTATCAAGTAGAAGTTGTAGGTCTGTTTCATTCTTTCCATCCGTTTGCGCGTAATCATAAAGCTCTTTCCTGAACTGATATTTTGGCCGAAAGAAAACCGAATAACTTCCTTTGTTATGAGTGTCCATGTGTCCGCTGGTTTGAACAGCCAAAGCCTGGGCTTCTTCACTTGAATCCAGATTATCAAATTGAAGTGAAATTATTATCCAATGTCCAGACCATTTGTTACCAAGAACCCTATTAAAATCACTCGGAAAAAATTTCACAAATCTCGGCATGGTATCATCAAGCAATATTCGCAATGCGTAAAACAAGTTAGTTTTACCAGAACCATTTTCACCAATTATCGTGTTTATTCCATCGTGGAAGTAAAACTTTGCTTTTCTAAAATTTCTAAAATTACGAATGGCAAGAGATGAGATATACATGTAACTTATATGAATTGACGCATTATTTATTTGATAAAAGAGCCTTTAAGGAAACTCCCAAAACTATTTTCTATCCTTAGATGACATTAACAAATCTCTTATGTCAACATCGAGCAATTTGGCTATTAGGTTTAAGACTTCTATGCTCGGCTGCCGCCTGTTGTGAACATAGGAATTGACCATGTTATAGCTTTTTCCCAATTTTTCAGCTAACCATTTTTGTTTAATGCCCTTTTCTTCCAATACTTCTCTAATTCGGTTCATCGTAACTACGATATTTAATCAAAAGTACAATTTTGAAGTCAAAAAACATCTCATTTAGTGAGATGTTTTTTATATCAACCTTTCTTAACAACCAGGTGCGCTAACCCTGGATCGTTCAAAAGCCGTTCTATTTCCGACTGAATAATATCCTGAATGTCCTGTTTGATCTGGAAGTAGTTCCGTTGTATCATACTATTGTCCAGTTTGCGAATTACTTCTATTTCCTTATAGTTTTCTTCCTCTTTTTTTAATGCTGCATGGTCATTGATAATTTCACAATAAAAGGCTTTCAGGTCTATTTTGTTATCAGGATCGTCAGCTACCATGCCCACAAATTCACCGGAACTCAATGCTGAAATTTTAGAAGGAGGCACGGCCGTTTCCAGTTGCTTGGAGCGACTGATGGAGGTATCGCCACTGTTGATAGAGTAGCTTTCCCTGTCCTGCATGATCTTGCCAATTCTTTCAGATACCTGTTTTGCGGTATCACCTGAACTTTGACCGGCAATAAGATTACCGCAAATATTGATCAGCACTTCCGCTTGCTCTCTTGAATAATCCCGTCTTACCTGCTCTATTGATTGCACCCCGATTGTGGTGGATATTAAATTACTTCTGCCGGTTGCCACCACGGTATCAAGTGGCGTATAGATCGTAGGGTACTCATCGAAAATGAGGCTGCATTTTATTTTTCCCTTCTTATTGACGAGCTTCACCAAACGATTTACATACAGGGACAGCACTGCTCCATATATCTGTATCTTCTGCGGATTATTGCCCATGCAAACGATCTTGGGATCGTCGGGATTATTGACATCGAGGTTAAAATCATTACCGGATAAGATGTAGTATAACTGCGGTGAAGACAGTCTTGCCATAGCCACTTTAGCAGATGCTATCTGACCTTCAAGCTGCTCCATAACATCATTCAGGTAGGCATTCAAAAATGGATTGATTAATACCTCACATTCTTTGGCAGCTTCGGTTCTGAACAATGTAAACAGGCTGTCGTAGTCTGCCTGCATCAGCTCTATAACGTGGGGTAAAGTGCAAAATTCACCGTCCTTATATTTCTTCAGATACCAGATAATTGCGGTCAGGAAATTTATTGGTGATTCCACGAAAAAATCGCCCTGGCGTTTTATCCACTCCCTGTTTAATCCCATTAAAATGGTACGTGCCGATTCTGCCGCATCGGTAATATCGGTCATAGCCGATGGCTCCAGTGGATTACACCGATGGCTTCTTGTTAGATCGTCAAAATTGATGACAAAAAATCTCGGTGGCTTGCGGTATCTGTGTTTATTTTTCAGCCAGGAATTGTAGGCGATTTTGGAAAGGTCGTCGAACTTAAAATCGTACACGAACATGGTAAAGCCCTTGCGGATATGTTGGGTAATGACATGCCTAATTACGAAGTAGGATTTACCTGCTCCGGGCGTACCCAACACCATGACTGCCCTGAACGGATTGATGATGTTGATCCAGCTATTGCGTACCTTATTTTTTAGCCGGTAGCGTGCGGGAAAATTGATGGAAAACTCATTTTCAAGCAATCGTTCTTCCTGTGGAAATGTTTCGTTTTCCTTATTGAAAATGTCTTTGTTATTGAACTTGCTTTTAATGATGCGGGAAAGCAATGTGCCCCCTGAAAGCACTAATAAAAAACCAGTTGATGTGATGCCTGTATAAACGATTGCCTTCTCCTGCGCTGGCAATCGCAGCATCATGGAAAGGTAACTGGCAAAATAAAGCAGCAAGCCTGTAATGAGGTAAGCGAAAGCCATTTTGTAGCTCAGCTTCTCATCTTTCCGGCCTTTAGCTCCGAGCAGCGAAATCGTCAAAAAGCCTAAAGCAATCAGCTTGCTTTTAACGAAGCTGCTGAATATTCCTGTACGGTAAATATTACCTAAAATGCGGTCGCTGAATGTGCTGCTCAACCCCCACTCCTGGAACGCAGCGTAGCAGTAATAATAGAAGTGTATCACTAAAATAACGATACTGATCAACCTGGTCATGTCCAGAATTTTCCTCAGCGCCTGTTCGTTCTCACCTGTCTGTACAGCCATTGTTTTACGTTTTATTGGTTATTGGAAATGTTCTTTCTCTTTTTCTTTTTCCTGGCCTTTTTCTTCAACTGTCGGGGTACATAATCGCTCGTGTGTTCCGGTTGCATCAGGGCATCCAATATGCCTTCACTTTCTTTGGAATTTGGTGTTGGCTGAAAGGCATTTTCATTGACTTTGGTTTCTGCCGCAGCGATAGCCTTCGGCTGTAACCCAATGCCTTGTTTTGCGGGTGGTTGCGACAGTAAATCCTGCCGCAAAACATCTTGCGGCAGACATCTTTCCTGTATGGCTTTAGCACTGTATTGCTTGCCTAATGCGCTCCCGTTGAAGACACATTTGGTTTGATGATCCACGTAGGTTATCCCGTATATCAAACCTGCATCGTTCTGACGCAGGGCTACGTAGATGCCCTTCCTTTCGAGCTGCTTCACTAACTCATCCAGGTTGGGCGTTTTGCCGATAAATAATCTGTCTATTTCGTTTTTGATACGGGCTTTGTGAGGCTGGCGTTTTGCATCATTCGGTGCATATTTTTCCTCCAGTTTTTTCAGAGTCGGCTGGTTGTAAAAGTCGCTGGCTTTTATGGGTACGCCTATGGGTTTTCCGTCTTCATCCAGTATGCGATATACCAATCCCCCGCCCTTAAAAATTCTGGAATCTTCGCTGCCGCGATCAGCCATTACATTGTACTGTTTCAGTACCGCATTCAGTTCCGGCAGGCCGGTGTAATGGTACTTATGCAGCACCGCATCGAGTACATTGGTGATAGCTCTTTTGGTTTCTGTGCGGCCGTATTGCACTTTCCTCACATCAACAGGTTTTAGCCTGAACGCTTCCCTTTTTGCATGGGCATCCGCAATCACAAGACCAAACATTTTTTCAATCTCTTTTCTTGCGGGTTCTGACTTGCGGATGCCCAGGTGATGCAGGTCAATGCGGTTACCATTGGACTTAATATTCGTAGTGACTATGTGGATGTGCGGATGGCCTGCGTCGTGGTGCTGATAAACAAGATAGGGCTGCTCGCCAAAGCCTAATTTCTGCATATAGACTTTGGCAATGTTCATTAGCTTTTCCCTGCTCAAGTGCGTTTCCGAAGGGTCAAAATTGAGAGAGATATGTACATTCTTTCGTTCAACATCCTTGCGTAGATCTGTCCTTTTAAGCAGGTAGCCCAGCTTAATTTTCAGGCTCATTTCATCTGCATTCAGGGGAAAATTTTCTGCTCCGATACACTCCGCAACACCTTCTTTAATCTTGTTCTCATTGTAGTTGAAAATACGGTGCATAGAGTGGCCGGGCTTGATTACTGCAACCATATTTCAAGCATTTTTTTTACGTTATTCCTGACCTGATCTACCTTATTGCTAAGGATTTTTTTCTCCACTTCATACGCAATCAGCCAGCTTCTAAACTCGGAGATTTGGTTAAGCGTATGCAGCTTTTTGACTGCCTGGTTGAAGTTGTTTCCCACCGCGTTAAGCTCGCTGCGCAGCCGGGTAAGCTCTGTCATTAAGTCATCCTGGGAACTGTTACGATAGGTCGTTACAACGGGCTTATCAAACAAGTTGTGACGCACATAATCACTCAGCTTTCGGCAGGTAGATGCCTTCCATTTCCTTTCAATTTTTGCATACTCATCGGGCGTTAAACGCAAGCCGATGATGCGTGTTCTGTTTGAATGTTGTCCTTTCATCACTATTCATTTTCACTTTTTTAAATTCATAAATTCATTTCAGACGCCCTGCCCACGAGTTCCGAGTGATAGGCAGCCAGATCCGGTTGTTTAACAACCGTTCATCTGGCCGATTGCAGGAAAGTTGCAATCTTTCAGCCTTTGGAACCTCTTTAAGACATTTCAAGCTCCCAGAGTGTAGTAAGGAAAGCTAATGTGCTCAAAATGGCTAAAGCCGGTCTTACAGTGGCCGTATCGTTTACCACAGTTTTTGTCTTATATGCTTTCTTTCGGACTTGCCGAAATTCATAACCCAATCGTTGAAGTCTTTGTGATTTTGGTAAAGGCTACTTTCATCCTTGTATTTACTGCTAAGGGAAAGTGCGTACCGACTGCAATTTTGTCCGGTAGTATCTCTGTCCAGATAGAGCCTAATGGCTTTGTGTTTTTCCATAAAAAAGCGTGCAGTTTCAAAGAAGGATACAGAGTTCAATACCACAAAATCAAAGCGGTCTTCGGGGTCTTGTTGATGGATGGCTTTGAAGGAAAGGAAGTCCGTAAATCCCTCAAAAACGATCACCTCGTCAGCACCATTATCAAAGCTGGTAATGCCTTTGGGTGAGCTGCTGGCTTTAAAGTAGGGATTGCGTATTTCAAAGCCGCCTAAATCATTCCTGAAGCCGATGCCATAATAGACTTTTTCATTAAGCTCGTACCGGACTTCCCGGCAATAGCGGTCGGCAATATCAACGGGTATGCGGCGTTGTTGCAAATACCTTAAAAGAGCGCTGGAAGAAAGAACAAAATTCTCTAAGATTTTTAGCTGACTTTCCTGCTCATGTTTTGTAAATGTCTGCTGAGAAATGGGCTTGTGAAAGGAAAGATTACCGCTTAAATTCTGGAGTAATTCAGAGATGGTACAGCCGTGGTACAGGATAGCAAAATCAATAAGATTACCACCCTTGCCCAAGCCATGATCATACCAGCGATTCAGTCTGCGGTTGACTTTGAACGACGGCGTTTTTTCATCCCGCAATGGAGAGTGATACCAATAATCGTTGTTCCTGATTTTCGACGGTTCATATCCTAATCCTGCCAGGAAGGAAACCATGTCTATTTCTTTGGCTTCGCTTATAGAAAGCCGTTTGTTCCTGAAATCCATAACCACACTTTTTCAAACACACTTTTCAGTTCTTCAATGCGAAGTTAAACAGGTGATATGGGATTAACCTATCCTCATCATATTTTGATGAGGATACAGCGCAGTCTGTTATTTACTTTTGTGTAGTGAGTATTGTTTTAAATTAAAAACCGGTAATTATGCTGACAACAAATGATGTAGCCAAAGTGTATGATACTATTCTCAGTATCCCTGGCATGAGCGAGACAGTGAAGATTGATATGAGGATCTCCCGCAAAAACGTATTGTTATTGCACAGTGTCCTGAAGCGTGGATTAATGGCTAAAGACGATGATAAATCATCTGCCTTACTGGAAAGCATTCCACAGGAAGCCTTGCAGGAATTACATTTAATTGCAGACGATTATCTTACGAAAGCGGGTTTAACCGAACTCAGTGAAAAACTGAAAGCATTTAGCACAAAGTAGCAGGAGAACATTAAAGCCATTTGGAGGGAGACAAATGCTTGCGGTATAGTAACGCAAGCATTTCAAATGGCTTTTTCGTTTAAAGATTTCAGGTTGCTACCATAGCCGCTTTAAGATAATGGTGTAAGGTATGGGGGAACTTGTTAAGTATCCTTATTAAGGACCCAATCTTTCTCGGATCTCATATTGGTTATGTTGTTCTTTTCTAACCATTTTAAAAAAGAAGCTACATCTTTTGGGAAAAAATGAATGATGTCACCATTTTTGAGCATAATGGTAAAAAATTCGCTTGCAGCAAGAAATTTGGCCAATTGCCCGGCGGTGTACTCAAAATCCGGATAGTGATCGGATGAAGTCATACCAGTTATTTTTAAAAGGTTTCTTTGACTTGCTGCCCGGACAAAAATTGGCGCAGGCAACAGCTCACCGCACTGAGGTCTTAGGAAACCAGGCAACGATAAGTGCGCCCACGCCGTAGCATGAGCGTCCTCACTTATTGTCCCATTGCCATTTGAAAGTTCCTAAGTTTCAGTGCGGGACTCAAAGCTAAAACGCTTCAAGAATATTTTAATGCAAAGGTAATATTTCGGCCTAAATCTGCACGATTTTAAGTTGCAATATTGTGTGAAGGTATAAACCTCATATTGAGAACTAAATGGCTCATTGTGAGCCAGTACAGCACTTTTGGTTTGTAAATAACAAAAATTTGCTACATTTGCTTAACTTTTATGAAGTCGATGTCTTTCATATTGATGATCATTATCCTTGCAATGCAATTTATGCCTTGTACTGATAACTATTTGTCAAATAAAGGAATCGCAAAGTTAGAACTTATAAAAAAGGATACTGGTCAGCACCAAAACAAGCCTGATGCTTGCTCTCCTTTTTGTACTTGTAGTTGTTGCGCAATGCATGTAATTACAAGATCATCTCTTAAAATCACATTACATCCACCTTTATATTCGCCTGAATACTCAGAATGTCCTACAGGTGGATTTATGGATGTCAGCCTTCCTATCTGGCAACCTCCTCAATTAATTTCTTAAGCCTTCTTTCTTAGTCATGCCTCCTTGTAGGCATGTAACTCCCTTTTTATTTCATTTTATCTGATGAATCATGGCAAAAAAAACCAGATCATCACGTGGTAAGCGTATGCGGGGTCATCGTCATCATCATACATATCCGTATGTGAATACAGATAAGTATAAAAAACCCCGTTGGATGAAAATAGTGAAGTCTATTACAATAGTAGTCCTTTCAATCATCTTAATCCTCGCTATCATCGGCATGGTCATTCATTCGATATCTCATTACAAATAAGATATGCTTAAAAAAATTATTGAGTTTTCAATCAAAAATAAATTAGTTGTCGGGCTATTTACTTTGGCATTGATAGCTTGGGGGGTATATTCCCTAAAAAAGTTACCAATTGATGCAGTACCCGACATTACTAATAACCAGGTACAGGTTATTACTTTAAGCCCTTCTCTTGCAACGCAAGAAGTAGAGCGCCTTATTTCTTTTCCTGTAGAACAAACAATGGCTACTATTCCGGAAATGGAACAGGTTCGTTCTATTTCCCGCTTTGGGCTATCCGTTGTAACTATTGTTTTTCATGACGATGTAGATATTTATTGGGCACGTCAGCAGGTTAATGAAAAATTAGCAGAAGCTAAAAACAATATCCCTCCGGGATTAGGTAACCCTGAAATTGCCCCCATATCCACAGGATTGGGAGAAATTTATCAATATGTAGTCCATGCTAAAAAAGGCTATGAAAATAAATACAATGCCAGGGAACTGCGTAGTATTCAGGATTGGATTATACGCAAGCAATTACTTGGTACTCCTGGCATAGCTGAAGTAAATAGCTTTGGCGGCTTATTGAAGCAATATGAGATAGCCTTAGACCCGGATAAACTCAGGAGCTTCAATCTTAGCATTACGGACGTTTTTGATGCGTTAGAGAAAAATAACCAAAATACTGGTGGAGCTTACATAGATAAGAAGCCCAATGCCTACTTTATTCGCAGTGAAGGATTAGTTGAAAACCTGAAAGATATTGATCGCATTGTTGTAAAGAACACGGCAAACGGCATCCCGGTACTCATAAAGGATATTGCCACCGTAAAGATCGGGAATGCTATTCGTTACGGTGCATTGACAAGGGCAACCAAAGATGGACAGGGTGAGGCCGTCGGAGGCATTGTTATGATGCTGAAAGGCGCAAACGCTAATGAAGTTGTCAAGTCCGTTCAGCAAAAAATCAATCGCATCAGCAGCACATTACCGGAAGGGGTTACAATTGAGCCATACCTGGACAGGAGCGCTTTGGTTAACCGTGCTATTGGGACAGTAGCCAGAAACCTGATAGAAGGAGCATTAATAGTCATATTCGTGTTGGTGCTGTTCCTCGGAAATATAAGGGCTGGCCTCGTCGTTGCCTCCGTTATTCCTTTGTCTATGCTTTTTGCTATTTCCCTAATGAAGCTATTCGGGGTGTCGGGAAACCTTATGAGCCTGGGTGCAATAGATTTCGGCTTAATAGTAGATGGCGCTGTCATTATTGTTGAGGCGACCATGCATACACTTGCCTCCCGTGGGTTGATAAAGAAATATACGCAAAAAGAAATGGACGAAAAGGTAGAGAAATCTGCTGTGCGGATGATGAGCGCTGCCGCTTTCGGCCAAATTATTATTCTGATTGTATATCTGCCAATACTTGCATTAGTTGGCATTGAAGGAAAGATGTTTCGTCCGATGGCACAAACAGTATCATTTGCGATTCTCGGAGCATTTATACTTTCATTGACGTATGTTCCTATGATATCCTCTTTATTGCTAAGCAAGAAGGTGTCCCATAAAAAGAATTTTTCTGACCGTATGATGGATTTCTTTCAAAGGATTTATTCACCTATCATTCACGCAGCATTGAAGAGACGTTTGCTCGTGGTAAGTACTGCTGTAGTACTGTTGGTCATAAGTTTAGTGTTGTTCACCCGTATGGGTGGAGAGTTTATTCCGACGCTTGAAGAAGGGGATTTTGCTATTGAGACACGTCTGCTGACAGGAAGTTCGCTTTCCCAATCAATTGATAAGGTAAATCAGGCATCTAAGATTTTAGTAGATAAGTTTCCAGAAGTAAAGGAAGTAGTAGGAAAAATAGGTTCGGCGGAAATACCTACCGACCCGATGCCAATGGAAGCAACCGATTTGACAGTTATCTTAAAAGATAAGGATGATTGGGTTAGCGCTCATAGCCGTGAGGAATTAGCTGAAAAAATGACCAAAGCACTCGAAAATATCCCCGGCGTAACTTTTGGCGTCTCTCAACCTATTCAACTTCGATCCAATGAGCTTATTTCCGGCGTTCGTCAGGATATTGGGATTAAAATCTTTGGAGACGATTTACAAGTCCTTACTGATCTTTCGCAAAAGATCGGTAAAATCGTCGCTACTGTCAATGGGGCAAAAGACCTGTATCTTGAGCAGGTAACCGGATTACCGCAAATTGTGGTAAAAATTGACCGGGATGCGATAGCACGTTATGGATTAAGTGTGGAAACGGTTAACCAGGCACTTAGTACAGCGTTTGCGGGACAGAGCGCAGGCCTTGTTTACGAAGGAGAACAACGGTATGATTTGGTGGTGCGCTTGTCTCAGGAGAATCGGAAGAATATACAGGATGTAAAAAACATATATATCAGTAGCCCCAAAGGTGAACAGGTTCCTTTAGACCAACTGGCTTCTGTTCAATTCCAGGTAGGCCCCAATCAAATACAGCGAGAAGATACCAAAAGAAGAATTATCGTAGGGCTAAATGTTAGGGGACGTGATATAGCCAGCGTTGTGAATGAGATTGAACAAAAAATCAACCAGAAGATAAAACTGCCTCCCGGATATTATATCACCTATGGAGGGCAATTTGAAAATCTTCAGGCAGCTAAGCAACGGCTTTCTGTAGCGGTTCCGGTCGCCTTGTTGTTGATCCTACTGCTCTTATATTTTTCTTTCGGTTCTGTTAAGCAATCGCTGCTCATTTTTACTGCTATTCCTATGGCTGCAATAGGCGGAGTGTTCGCGCTGCTGATCAGAGGTATGCCTTTTAGTATTTCTGCAGGAGTAGGCTTTATAGCCTTGTTTGGCGTGGCTGTGTTAAACGGCATTGTGCTTATTACGGAGTTTAATCGGCTAAAAAAGGAAAATGTTTACGGATTAAAGGAAATAGTTATCAAAGGTACTGCCATTCGGTTGAGACCTGTTCTTATGACGGCAGCAGTAGCTTCTCTCGGATTTTTCCCAATGGCTATTTCTACGGCTGCCGGTGCTGAAGTACAGAAGCCACTGGCAACGGTGGTGATTGGGGGGCTTATTACCTCCACAGTGCTTACGCTGATCGTATTGCCCATCTTATATACCTATTTTGAGACGTTTAAGGGAAAACTAAAAGCAACGGGCAAAACGGTGATCCCGATTATTATTGGTTTGTTTTTATTCTCGCCCAAAGCTCATGCACAGGAAATTAAAGCTGGTCAGCCTTTAACAATGGAGCAAGCAATAGGACTTGCTGTAAAAAACAATCAGGCAGTAAAAACCTCCCAACTGCTCATTGAACAACAGCGGACTTTGAAAGGCGCTTCGGTTGACCTGGGCAAAACGGATTTGGGTTTCCAGTATGGGCAATTCAATACCGGATTTGTTAACGACAACAGTGTCAATGTGCAGCAAACTATTCCCTATCCGGGCTTGTTCGGCAGACAGCGGAATCTCAGTTTAGCAAGGATACGCGGGGCCGAAGTTAATTTGGACGTGACCCGGAATGAGTTGATTTATCAGGTCAGAAATACCTATACACAATTAAGCTATCTTCTTGCATTACGCAAATTGTATCAAAATCAGGATACGGTTTACCAAAATTTTCAGAAAGCCGCATCCGCAAGGTACAAATCAGGAGAAACAAATCTTCTGGAGCAGACGACCGCAGAAACGCAATACAATGAGATCCGCAATCAGATGACTAAAAACGAATCTGATATTGCTATTTATACGGCAGAACTGCAACGTTTGTTGAACATATCAGCACAGCCTGAAATTGCTGAAACAGATTTAAAAAAGGCGATTTGGGATAAGTCGGCATTAGAAAAGGCCATCGCTAATAATCCATCCCTCGCCTATCAAAAGCAGCAAATTGAAATTGCCGACAGGGCTATTGGGGTAGAGAAAGCCAAAGCTGCGCCCGATTTTAGCATTGGATATTTTAACCAGTCTATCAAGGGCAATTATAAAGTAAATGGGCAAGATCAGTATTTCGGTGGTGGAAAAAGGTTCCAGGGTGTACAGGCTGGCATTTCTATACCCTTGTTTGCTAAACCTTATTCTGCACGAATAAAGGCCGCTAAAATAGACAGACAGGTAGCAGAAAGCCAGTATGAGCTGTATGAAACAAATTTGTCCAGACAATTTAGCCAGGCTTATCAGGATATGATTAAAGATACCCGAAGCTTGGAATACTATGAAAAGAGTGCTCTTCCAAATGTCAACCTGATTCTTACTCAGGCACAGGTTGCATTTCAAAACGGTGAAATTACCTATGTGGAATTTTTACAGGCACTCCGTACTTACACGGACATCCGTTTCAATTACCTGGCAACAGTTAACCAATACAATCAGTCAGTTTACACATTACAATATCTAATTGGTCAATAAAACAATTTCGACAGAATGAAAAAGAATATAAAAATAGGGTTTAGCGTCGTAGCAGCATTGCTCATTGCATTATTTATGGGTGCTTGTGGAAATAAACAAGCCTCAAAAGAGAACGCCAGTACAGGCCAAAATAAAGCCGACACCCAACAGGAAGATGAAAACATTGTTGAACTCACACAGGAACAGGATCAGACAGTCGGTGTTGCATTAGGTTCCCCTGAAAAAAGGTCGCTAAGTGGCGTACTTAAAGTGAATGGATATATTGATGTTCCTCCTCAAAACCTTGTAAGTATCACTACGCAAATGGGCGGCATTGTAAGATCAACCCCATTGCTTCAGGGAAGCCAGGTTAAAAAAGGGCAGGTAATTGCTGTATTGGAAAATCAGGACTATGTACAGTTGCAGCAGGACTACCTGGAAAGTACAAGTCAACTGGAACTTGCCGACGCAGAATATAAACGGCAGCAGGCATTAGCACAGCAAAATGTTAATTCGCAAAAGATACTGCAACAGGCGAAAGCAAATTATCAAAGCAAGCTGGCACAGGCAAATGCTCTTAAAGAGCGGCTTGAATTGATCAATATTAGTCCCAGTACATTAACGGCAACCAATATCCGCAGTCGAGTAAATATATATTCGCCAATAAGTGGCTATGTAACAAAAGTAAATGTTAATACAGGGAAATTTGTAAATCCCAATGATGTGATGTTCGAGATTGTAAATGCTTCCAATCTGCATGTAGAGCTTAATGTCTTTGAGAAGGATGCAAGTAAGATAAGGCAAGGGCAAAAAGTGAATTTCACCCTGACTAACGACACCACAAAGCGAACTGCTACCGTGCAGTTAGTTGGACGGGAAATCAATCCCGATAAGACGATTACGGTACATTCTATTGCTAATGGTGCAAGCGGCAATTTTATTCCGGGTACTTATGTCAAGGCCTATATCGAAACCGGCGGCACAGAAGTATTGTCACTGCCGGAAGATGCTGTAGTAGATTTTGAAGGGAATCCATATATTTTCATTAGTGCAGATAGTAATGGCGCATCTGCGGACAAACAGCGCCATACAAATGCTTCAACGTCCATTCGCCGATTTAGGATAATACCAGTAACAACCGGCATCTCTGATGCCGGATTCGTTGAAATCAACGTACCTGATAGCGTGAATGTACAGGGAAAAGTAGTGGTAAAAGGGGCTTACGACCTATTATCTAAGTTGAAGAATAGTGAAGAAGAGGAATAAGTGCCCAATTTATTTTCATGAATGAGTGTACGCTAATCAAAGTAGCGTACACTCATTAAAATATCCGAGAAAAATATGATACAGATTCTACCGGAAAC
Source organism: Chitinophagaceae bacterium (assembly GCA_023957155.1). Classification (GTDB taxonomy): domain Bacteria; phylum Bacteroidota; class Bacteroidia; order Chitinophagales; family Chitinophagaceae; genus Agriterribacter. The sequence continues at coordinate 618,524 of JAMLHK010000001.1, forward strand.
TCAGGGGAAAGTGATTGCCACAAGGGCTGACGGGAAATTAACCCCATCTGACTATTCAAAGGTGCTTCCTGTTGTCATAAACAGGCTTCAGACTTATCATAAAGTTCGTTGGTATTTTGAAATGGAGGCTTTTAAAGATTGGGAAGTGGTCGCATACCGGCAGGATGGAAAATTTGATTTTATGCACGCCAATGACTTTGAGAAAATAGCAGTTGTTGCAGACAAGGAATGGGAAGGGCTGTTGACCAGTTTTATTGATTCATTTACCAATGCCGAAATTAAATTTTTTAACCAGAAAGAGAGGGTTATAGCATTAGACTGGATAAAAGATACTATTTAAACAATTATACATGGAAATCACATCTGCATCGTATCAAAATAAAAGAAAGCTGCAATTTGTATTGGGCTTAACGCTTACTTATCTTATTGCCGAAATCATCGGAGGGTTGATTACCAAAAGCCTCGCTTTATTAGCAGACGCTGGACACATGTTTACAGATGTGGGTGGCCTTGCACTTGCGCTCTTTGCTATAAAAGTAGCCTCCAGACCATCCTCCCCTCAAAAAACGTATGGCTATTACCGAGCGGAAATTCTGGCCTCTTTAGCGAACGCCGTTGTACTTATCGGAATTTCTATATACATCTTGTATGAGGCCTACAAAAGATTTATAAGCCCTCCGGAAGTACAAAGCCAGGCCATGCTTGTTGTCGCTGGAATAGGCTTAGTGATTAACATAATCGGCATGATGATATTAAGAAAATCAACCAGTCAAAGCCTGAATATGAAGGGAGCTTACTTTGAGGTTCTTTCCGATATGCTTACCTCAATTGGTGTAATGATCGCAGGCATAGTTATGCTTACCACTGGCTGGTATTATGCAGATCCCCTCATTTCTGCCGCTATCGGTTTACTAATTCTTCCGCGAACATGGAGATTATTAATGGAGGCAGTAAATGTATTATTAGAAGGTACACCAAAGGATGTGAATATCGCTGACTTACAGAAAGCAATGGAACAGGTTTCTGGAGTAAAAGCAATACACGATATGCACGTGTGGTCGCTTACATCTGGAGTGAATGCGGTGAGTGCACATGTTCGTGTGGGCTACTCCGAAGACTACAATGTTGCGCTCAAAGCATTAGCAGATAAAGTAACGACAGATTTCAAGATCAGCCATACTACTTTTCAAATAGAAACTGATGGGTACTCAGAACAGGAAAACAACTTGTAATAAATCGAATGAGTTATGGATATAGAATTTGAGCTTTTGCTTTCGGCCAAACTGATCATGGCAATGGTATTGGGAGCACTTATAGGTATTGAACGAGAAAGCGATCAAAAAAATATAGGCATTCGCACTTTTGCCTCCATTTGTTTAGCGGCATGTCTTTTTACAGCAGTTTCCGCACACCTTACAGAAGACAAATCGGCGGTAGCAAGGATAATAGCAGCAGTAGCTACAGGCTTGGGGTTTATGGGAGGTGGTATTATTTTCAGGAACAGACGAAATGTTCCGCAAGGGCTAACAACAGCAGCAAGTCTCTGGACAACATCAGCCGTGGGGATAGCCATTGCTTTAAATATGTTCGTACTGGCTATAGTTGCCACACTAACCACCTTCGCCATTCTAAGTGTCAATCGCTTTAAGTGGTATAAAAGGTTTGTAGGAGATTTCATCAATAGATCAAATCCAGATGAATAGATATGAATGATACTACAAGTTTGATACAAATTCAGGTTTTGAAACACTCGAATATCCATTATGAAACCTTTAAAGAAAATTTTTAGTACGATTAAACGGAGTAGATTCTCCGTATTATATGCAACTTTAGGGCTATACGTAGCCTTGTCTTCACTGACAAGAATGATACTTCTCATTTGGTCTGTAAAAGATGTGGATTTTAATTTGCTTCACATTACAAAAGCCTTCTTATTAGGGTTCGTTTTTGATTTAACCACAGGATTATCTTTCCTTTTGCTGTATGCGATATATCTTCTGTTATTCCCTAAGAGATGGATAGGTTCATTGGCTGATAAGGTTTTTACGTACTTCTATCTTTCAATAGTGTTTTTTCTCATCTATTTTGGATTAATAGCGGAGTTTCCTTTTTGGGATGAGTTTGGCGTAAGGTTCAATTTTATTGCGATAGATTACCTTATATACACGTACGAGGTAGTTTCCAACATAAATCAATCATACCCAATACCTTTAATTATTTTGTTATTGGTGGTCTTGGTCGCGCTCACATTTTTGCTGCTTTACAAAGTTGGCGCTTTTAAAAATGCTTTTTCACAGAAAAGTTCCATATATAAACGAATTGCTTATGGCTTTCCGCTTTTGCTAAGCTGTTGGGGATTATTAGTAATAATGAAGAATGAACAGGCTGAGTTTAGCAATAACCTGGTGATAAATGAATTGGGTAAAAATGGAGTATTTTCCCTTTTTGCAGCATTCAGATCAAACGAGTTAGATTATGCTACGTTTTATCCAAAAATTGATAAAAAAGAAGCATACAATGTATTAAAGAAAACGCTTTTGCAACAAAATCAATCTTATGTCTCCAGCAAGTGGGATAATATTGGCAGACTTACAAAAGGAAATAAAGAACAGTATCCCAATATTGTTCTGGTTGCAATTGAAAGCTTTAGCGGAGATTTTCTTAAAGCATTCGGAAATGCGGGTAATCTCACTCCGAAGTACGACAGCCTTATTAATCACAGTGTGTTTTTTTCTAACCTATATGCAACCGGAACCAGGACAGTAAGAGGAATGGAAGCACTCACGCTTGGTGTTCCTCCAACACCAGGAAATAGTATTGTAAGGCGTCCTGATAATGATCATATCTTTTCTATTGCTACAATATTAAAACAGAAAAACTATCATCCATTTTTCATCTACGGTGGAGATGGCTACTTCGATAATATGAATGATTTTTTCGGCGGTCAGGGATTTGATATAATAGATAGGAATCGGGGCAACCCGCTTTCAGACCGCATTACCGTTAAGCGGTATAATATACCCGATAGTGAGGTGAGTTTTGAAAATGCCTGGGGTGTCTGTGATGAAGACCTATACAAGCAGGCGATTAAATATGCAGATAGAAATCATGCAGAAAATTCTCCTTTTTTTCAATTTATAATGACTACATCTAATCATAAGCCATATACATTCCCTAATGGAAAAATTGACCTGCCTCAAGGAAACCGGGAGGCAGCAGTCAAATATACAGATTATGCGCTGGGAAGATTCATTGATATTGCAAAAACGAAACCCTGGTTCAAAAATACAGTGTTTCTCATTGTCGCAGATCACTGTGCAAGCAGTGCCGGGAAATGGGAAATAGATATTGCCAAGCATCATATCCCTGCTATCATCTATAATCTTTCAGATGAAGCGAAAGTTATAAATAGATTAACCTCACAAATTGATCTGCTGCCAACATTATTTGGATATCTGAATTGGAGTTACAATACAGATCTGTATGGGTTGGATATTAACCAAATGCCTAACGGTGAAGGACGGGCATTCATTGGTAATTACAGAACATTGGGAATGCTGAAAGGTGGCTTATTTACGCAGCTTGATGACCGCGGAAGAGTGAAACAATTTAGCGTTTCAAAAAAAGGCAGGGCTTTAAACGATGTCAAAGATCAAAATAATCAGATGGTCTTAGAAACTATTTCAAATTATCAAACAGCCAGTGAACGGTATAAGAATGGAAAGATGAAAGTGAATTGACATATCCTCCAAATTGAGGAGTAAGCAGGATGTGCAATTTCGCTATAAAAATTAGTTCCTTAATTAAATTAAATAAAATGAAAAAAACAGAAATAAACTTAGACATCCTTCTTCCAGATGTTCCGGATGAAAGAGATTCATGTATTAAGCGAATGATTGACTTGTTAGAAGGAAGACAAGGGATTGAAAAAGTGCATTTAAAGACAGAGGAAGGTCAGGAAAAGCCGCGATTGTGCTTTCATTACGACCCTGCAATTATTTCCCTAAACCGCGTTCAAAAGCTGGCTGCGGATGCGGGGGCAGATTTCACTAAAAGGTATGGCCATCTTTTAATCCAACTTGAAGGTGTCCGACATCCCCGCCATGCACGAGTCATAGAAAACGGCTTGAAAAAGCTAAAGGGGCTTACAGAAGTGTCTGTTTCCGGAACGGGGGTGGTAAGCGTGGAGTTCGACAAAAACCAAACAAATGAAAAGGAAATTTTTGAAGTTATAAATGGTTTTGGCCTTAAAATCCAGGATGTAAAAAATCAACATGACCATTCTGTAAAGCAGGAGGATGAAAGCAAGGGGCATGTACATCAGGAAAATGGCGCTGACAAGGATAGCCATCAACACGACCACAACCACGATCATGACGGTGATCATACTCATACACACGACCACAAGGGTATTTTTGGAAAAAATTCAGAACTGATTTTTAGTATTATATGCGGAGTCTTACTCGGTACTGGTTTCGGTTTGTCATTTATTGTAGGTCTATCTGAATGGGTTCCCAAAGGACTTTATTTTGCGGCTTACTTTTTTGGTGGCTTTTATGTTACAAAAGAGGCTTATGAAGCAATCTCCAAAGGAGAATTTGAAATAGATTTTTTGATGCTTGTTGCTGCTGTTGGTGCAAGTGTTTTAGGTCAATGGGCAGAAGGAGCTTTGTTATTATTTTTGTTCAGCCTGGGCCACGCTTTAGAGCATTTTGCGATGGAAAAGGCTCGAAAGTCAATTGCGGCATTAACAGATCTCGCTCCAAAAACTGCCTTACTCAAAGTTGGTGAAGACGTTAAAGAAGTGCCTATAGAGCAATTAAAAGTGAATGATATAATCATCGTGCGGCCACATACGAAAATTGCAGCAGATGGAATAGTATTGGCAGGCAACAGCAGTGTTAACCAAGCCCCTATTACCGGGGAAAGCATTCCAGTTGATAAGTCTGCAATTGATAATCCCAATCAGGATATTGCAGATTCTAATAAGTTGGATGCCAAGTATCGGGTTTTCTCCGGCTCTATTAATGGAAATGGTTCTCTTGAAATAAAAGTCACCAAACAGGCAAGCGATTCCACAATTTCCCGGGTAATTAAAATGGTAAACGAGGCTCAGACGCAAAAATCACCTACCCAACAATTCACTGATAAATTTGAAAAATACTTTGTTCCTTCAGTACTTATTCTTGTTGTATTGCTTTGTTTCGCTTTCCTCGTCAGAAATGAAACTTTTAATGAAAGTTTTTACCGTGCTATGGCTGTCTTAGTAGCGGCAAGCCCTTGTGCGTTGGCAATCTCTACTCCAAGCGCTGTATTAAGCGGTGTGGCACGTGCTGCACGGGCAGGAGTGTTAGTTAAGGGTGGTCGTCCGTTGGAAGATTTAGGCTCGTTGACTGCATTAGCGTTTGATAAAACGGGTACACTAACTGAAGGTAAACCGAAGCTCACACGGGTAGAGCCCCAAAATGGCGTGAATGAAGAGGAACTCTTAAAGATTACCGTTGCCGTTGAAGGTCTAAGTGACCACCCGCTGGCTAAAGCAATTGCCAGGGATGGCAAAGCACGCCTTAAAGATGCGGATATACCAGACGCTGAAAACATGGAGGCCATACTTGGTAAGGGAGTAAAAGCCACTGTTAATGGTAACACAATATATATTGGAAATCCTGCCCTTTTTGAAGCCCTTGATGATGTTAAGCCGTCGGAGGACTTTCTTAAAACTGTTCATCAATTGGAGGAAGAAGGCAACACCACGATGATTGTCAGAAGAGATAAAGAATATATCGGGATGATAGCTGTTATGGATACACCACGGGAAGAAGCGAAGAAGACGCTTGAAGCATTGAAGCAGATAGGGATACGCAGAATGGTTATGCTTACCGGCGATAACCAAAAAGTAGCGGAGGCAGTTGCCCGGCAAATTGGTATATCGGATACGCAAGGTGGCCTGTTACCAGAACAAAAGGTTGAAACAATAAAAGAAATAAGGAGGCAGGAGAATAAGCTGGCAATGGTAGGCGATGGCGTAAACGATGCTCCGGCAATGGCTAACAGCACTGTCGGAATTGCTATGGGGGCTGCCGGTTCTGATGTAGCATTGGAAACGGCTGACATTGCTCTTATGGGTGACAAATTGAATCTGCTCCCTTTTGCAATCGGTCTAAGCCGGAAAGCAAAAGGCATTATTAAACAGAATCTTTGTATAAGCCTGGGAGTGGTTGCCTTGCTCATTCCACTGACTATTTTGGGGATTGCTTCTATCGGCCCCGCTGTAATAGCCCATGAAGGTTCCACCCTTATTGTCGTCTTCAATGCTTTAAGGTTGCTTGCCTATAAAAAAGATAACTAAATATTTACTACGATGAAATTAGAATTTACAAAACGGTGTACTTGCAGAACTAAAGAAAGACAAGAGTCAGGCTAAATTCATTTGAATGAAGGTGACTTTCGATTGAAAATTTAGTTGGTAGCCTTATTTCTGAAAGAGCCCAATTTATGAAAAAGAAAAATGTATCTCAAACAAGAAGGCGAGCCAACCCTGAAAAGTCAATAAAGCCCGCTGTCCAGAAGAGCAAAATATTACGTGTTATTGTTATCATTTTTTTGATAGTCCTCTTTGTCTTCTTATTGATAGTCATGCATATTCTATCCAATATTTCAATAAAAGCAGGACATAAATAAAATTTATAAAAAGTAATCTTATGAAAAAGGCAAATTTAGAAGATCGCAAATTGATAGTAGATATACTCACAGAGTCCTTTGATGCAAACCATAGCGTCAATTATATAATTAAACAGGATAGTAAAAGGAAAAAGAGAATACAGGCCTTGATGAATTATTCCTTTGACGTGTGTAGAGCATTTGGCGATGTGTTTTTATCTGATGACAATAAAGCATGTGCGCTCATTATCTATCCTGATAAAAAGAAGGCTACGCTGAAGTCAACATTGTTAGATATAAAACTCATCTTTCAATCAGTAGGGTTCGGTAATATAGGAAAAACATTAAAAAGGGAGAAACTGATAAGCAGCATACAACCCCAAATACCAATGTCTTACCTATGGTTTATCGGGGTTGATCCTGTCGTTCAAAACGAGGGTATAGGCAGTAAATTGCTTCAGGAAATCATTGATTATAGCAATGTTAATAACCGTTCTGTTTATCTGGAGACTTCAACTATTAGAAATTTATCGTGGTATGAAAAATTCGGATTTGAAATTTATAGTGAACAGTATTTAACCTATCACCTGTATTTCTTCAAAAAAGATTTAAAGTAGTTTGACAATGCTGGTGTTTGGGACACAAATGCACATTGTCACATTTATTTTTGTGAGCATAGAAATGGCTATCTTTTTCTATCTGGCAATATTTCGCTTAGCCCGGCCGGATGACAAGACAACTACGCTCAACTTAATCCTTATTTTTTTACTACTTATTTATAACATTACAGGAGGTTTACTACCCGATCCCAATCTGCCAGGCTCCTATTTCATGCAGGAAGGAATAGCCTATGCAACTGGTTTTATTACGCCCTGCTATTTTCCATATTACGTATATAAAGCGTTTGATTTAACCAAGTTAAAATTCCATGCATATAAGGGGGTCTATTTATTTTTAATTTTTCCGTACTGCATTTTTGTTCTCGTCTTTTGGATTACCGATAATTTAAAAGACGCAGAAAACCTGCTTATAATTCCTGTTTTATATGCTATTTGGGTGGTTTTCTCTTTATGGAATGCTATTCGATATAAATACAACTACAATTTTAAGAGTGTCGAAGCCAAACAGGAAATGGCAGTATTGTTATTTAGTTTGACACCCTGGATAGGCTTGCCAATCATTACTTACTTTAATCTTGGACAGGCAGTAGAAGCAACTGTTACAAATGTGGGCTTCTTGCTTTTATTTGGCTTGCAGGTACACAGAAATGTCAGGCAATTAAGAATAGAACATGGTAAGCTGATTGAATCAGAGCAGAGATTAATGAGCTGGAATGCAGATTTACGTGAAGAGGTGAGTAAACGTACAAAAGAATTGGAAAAAATAAATGAACAGCGGACAAACAACTTTATTAATCTTGTTCACGAAACCAAAACTCCACTTACGTTGATTAAAAATTACCTGGACGAATATATAGCCAAGTATGGTTCGGTTCAGGAATTGGATGTTATCAGAGGTGGAGTGGATAAATTGACTGCCGATGTCATAAATCTTTTTGATATTGAACGATTCAAAAAAGGCTTTGATGCATATAATCACAACCATGTTTCAGATTTCAGTGCCATACTTAGAAACAGCCTCCCGTTATTTCAGCATTATTGTCACATGCAAAAGATTATGTGTTCGGTTTCGATAGAAGATAATCTTACTGTTAAGGCTGATCCCCATGCTATTAACCGGATTGTTAATAATTTGATAGAAAACGCTATCAAGTTTACCGGTGAAGATGGCGAAATAGAAATTTCCTTATATAAGAGAGAGGATAAGATAGTGTTTTCTGTGAAAGATACCGGCGATGGAATACCAGCGGAATTACAAAATAAGGTGTTCGAGCCTTATTACCAAATTGGTCATAAAAATACGGGACTTCAAGGCATGGGCTTAGGTTTGCCCATTGTAAAAAAAGTTGTTGAGAGGCTTGGAGGAATAATAACTATTGAAAGTCAAACTGAAGAAATAGGTGGAACAATGATAACGATTGTTCTACCAGCGCATATATTAAACGATGATGATGAGATTGCGCAATCCGATAAAGGAATCAGTAAATTAACTTATGAGTTCAGTTATGACGATATTACAGATAGCGAATATATACCAGGCAGACGCACATTGCTTCTGATTGAGGACAATATTACTATGATCAATTTTCTTTTTCAAAAGCTAAGCGCTTCCTATAACGTTTATTGCGCTCATAATGGCGTAGAAGCATTGAAAAAACTTTATGAAATGCCCATCATTCCAGACCTCATTCTTTCCGATGTTATGATGGACAAGATGGATGGCTTTTCTTTTGCCAAAAATCTTTCAGGGCAAGACAAATACTCCCATGTACCCCTGATCTTCTTAACGGCGAAATCCACTCAGCTTGACAAATTAAAAGGCCTCAAACTCGGTGCTATAGACTTTATTTCAAAACCCTTTTTCTTTGAAGAATTGAGCCAAAAAATTGAAACTGTATTGGATAACATCAGTAGGCAGCAAAAGGCCATATTAAATATGTCCATAACCAATTTACAAACTTTAAAAACCCTGGAGCAAAACGGAACCCATGCTTCCGAGCCGCGTAAGTTTGAGGAAAACTGCAAATTACTCCATTTTACGGCGAGGGAAATAGAGATAGCCCGGCTCCTCCTAAAAGGAACAACCTATAAAATGATTGCCAAAGAGCTGTTTATTTCGGAAAAGACAGTTACTAAGCACATCCAAAACCTATTTGAGAAAGCAGAAGTCAGGAACAAGATACAACTTGTTAACAGGCTGAATAAATAGCCGCAAATCATTGATTTACTACTATTTGAGTACGGAAATAGTAGGAATTACGTATAGTGTCAAGTGGAGTACAAGCCTAACTTTGTAATGACAAATGTTGCCGCATTAAAAGGGAGGGCTTATGTGTGGAGGTTATGTACTCGAATGGCTGGACACTTTGGTTTCCGTGACCTTGAACCCCGAGAAGTCGGAGATTGGGCGAATATTACCTGAAGACGTAAACAAGTTACACAATTTAATAATACAAGAGACGGACAAAGTACAGGGAGCAATCAAAAGCCTGGTGTTCAGTCTGAATGACGAAGCAGCGATAAGGTGCGCTATAAAAAACTACCGTTCCAGCCTGGTCAGCCTGCTTGATCAGGCGTTGGAGAATAAAGTTCGGTTTCCTGAAAATTCAATGCCCATACCGGTACTGGATAGTTCCATTACATGCCTCGAAGAATTGCTCTTTTTAATCGAAAAGCGCTTTACCAGCTATCTGGGAATTGATGAAAGAGTTCCTGCCACTTATTTTGCTCTTTTGAAAAAGGAGTTATTGAAAAGACTTACGCGGTCAGCAAGAAAATACCGCGAACAGGATTATCTTCTGCCGGTGTTTGATATAATTGTTCATGACGTTCAGATACTTTTAAATCTGCCGCCTGATAAACACACCCATACCTTTCGGGAAATGTTCTACATAACAGACCTTTGTCTGGAACTGGAATCTTTAGAGTTTAGTAATGCTGAAACAATTTATACAACATTGGATGAAGTGCTGATCCGGCTGAATTTTAACAGCAAGGCATATATTTATAACTTCACTCAAAGAATAGCGGCGCATATTAATTCCGTGGATCAGCCTTCTGAAAAGATGGAGCGTTTGCTGTTTGACCTAAAGTCTTTAAAGCAGCTTCCCAAAAAGCCGGAAATAGCTTTCCTAACACAAAATGTAGCCTTGCTCAAACAGCTCGATAATTGGTTCTCTCAGGAAATATTTTATCTCGAAAAAAGGATACACCATGCCATTGTTCCATTGCAGGAAAGAAAGCGGAAGCCAGCGGATACTGAAAAGAAAAAAGATAAATTGTTATCCATATTGTCAGTTGATCAAATGGCGCTGATATTAAAGGCCGCGGATGATCTGAGAATTGTTATGGCTCGCTCATTAAATAGTGTATTCAAAAATATAGTGCCTTATCTGTCAACCCCCTATCAGGAAAACATATCGTATGATAGCATGAGAAGCAAGTCCTACTCAGCAGAAACGAGAGACAAAGAAATCGTAATTGAAACCCTTCAGCAGATGATTAAGAAAATAGATGAGTATTGAATATAAGTTTTGCAGTTGATACTTATTCAAGCTGAAAATCCAATTTTTACTAAACTAAATTACACAGTTCAGAAATTTATTGTTGCTGATCCAACTTCCATCCTGAATCGAAGTAGGACAGACTTGCACGTTGCGTTTTCTTTTCAGAAAGATCACGTTTCATCAGCTTTGCAAAGGGCGTAATATTCTTGTAGCTCACTGTATACTCTACGGTGGCGCTTTTCTTATCATCCTGTAACTGGATGCCGGTAACTTCTGCCAAATCCATATCCGCCACCTTTACCACCTGTACATTATCATACTTCTCGTCTATGCGAATAAGATAGGGCTTTGCCTTCTCCGTAAAATGGACAATGGGTTGCCCTGCATCTTTTAGCTTTTGCGTCCTATCCACAGTTACCAAGCCCTCTGTTTCCAGTCCTGCATCCAATAGTTTTTTGGCGCTCGCCGGATCAGTCATATTGATCTCATACTCGTACACTTTAGGGTAATCTTTAGCGGCACGTATAACTGATGCCGCTTCTTCTTTTTCCAGCTTGACCTGGCTACAAGACGCCAGAAAAAGAATGGCAAGTCCTAATACACTTACTGTTTTCATAACAACAGGTTTTTAGCTATTCAACAATAACGGCCCAATAAAATTCCCAATAACAAATTTAAAAAAAATATTTGGCTTATAGAGGCTCAGAAACACCTAATTATCAAGGGGTACAAGGGGTACAACTTGCAGTACAACATAAAATTGGACTTGAAACGCCTTGCTCGTGTTTGTTCTTTTGCTATCGAAACAGAATACAAACGGCTTTTGAGGGAGTCGGATTAAAAAGTAAGAACGAAAAAAAAGCAAGCGTATGTTAAAAAACATTTCATGGACTGACTACATCATTGCAGTTGCCATACTATTAGCCATTTATTACTTCTTTATCGGTGTCCGGTATTTTTCAGGTGATCTTAAAGATATACTTTCGGGAAAAAGAAAGCTAAAATTTAAGCCAGCCCTTTCTAACAATAAGGCTGAATATAACACTGATGACGAAGAAAGCCATCAGGAAGTCAACGGTTTTGAAAAAACGACCGATGATGATTTTACAGAAGTTGAACACTTGATTGAACGCCTGAAAGCGGTTATTGCAGATGCCTCCCGCAGAAAACTGATCCCCCAGGAGTTTAAGCAATATATCCGCATGGTGGTAAAGGAATATCCTACTGTCAGGTACTCGCCACTTCGTTCATCCATTAATGAACTGATTATATCCGAATGTCAAAAATATGGGGTTGTTGTACTCAATGATGAGGAAGCGGAACTGTTGTGGAAAGATGTAGTGTAGCAGCCCCTTAACGGAGCGTGCTTCCCTGTCCCTCCTGGTGCGTAAGGGCAAGTGTGGTAGGAATAGCGGGTTGTGTGACGGCGAAGCCGCTCCGTTTTCTTAAAGAGTTGATTTCAAATTTTAATAAACAACGTGTGTTATGGAAATGTGCAACAGGAAAACAAAAAGAAATAACCGTAAAAAGGTTATTATGATCTGTGCCGCTCTGGCACTACTTGCCATCCACTATGGGGCATTTGCCCAGGATGGCGTTCAGGGTATCAACGAAGCCAATAACAAAGTGCGTAGCTACTTCTCCGCAGGTACAAACCTCATGTATGCGGTGGGTGCATTACTTGGGTTGATCGGCGCCGTGAAGGTGTATCAGAAATGGAATGCAGGCGATCAGGACACGGGGAAAGTTGCCGCCGCCTGGTTTGGCAGTTGTATTTTTCTGGTAGTGGTGGCGACTGTTATTCAATCCTTCTTTGGTGTTTAAAAAGGGAAGTATGCAAAGTATGCTAACGGAAAAGTTGTGGGCGTATATCGTCCACAACAATCCTGACCTCATGTTCAGCTTGCAGGAAGACCATTCAGTTACCCGCTATCTGGAAGAAAAAGTAAGCACGGTCATGCCGATGGTAGCGCAGCTTATTGATGAAGGAAAGCCGCCTTATATCATCGAGGAACTCTGCCTTAACGCCATGACAGAAGAATTAAAGCCTTCCCGCTACCAGTATATACGCTCAGTAATAGAAGAAGAATTTAATGCGGATTACGAGCGGATGAAAGAAAACGGAACCCTCACTTACGAAGTGGTAAACCTCATTGAAGCCTGCAAAGGCATCTTCAATGATTTTGATTTTAATAGTGAAAATGAATCGAACAGGCATTTGCGATATGCCATCATCGGGCAGGTGCATGATTACCTCGCCTAAGCCAAAAAGAAAAGTGAAGAAAGAAAAAGTGTGGTTATGGCTTATAATGTTTCCCAAAAGCTGCATGATAATCTTGCGGCTATCCATATAGCGTTGGACTATCAAAACGGCCTTCCGCTCACAGCGGATGATGTCGCCAGCCTGAAAAAGTACGCGGGCTTCGGCGGCATCAAGGCCGTTTTATATCCTTACGGCACACAGGAGGAATGGCAGGCTAATGGTGCGACTAAGGAAGATCTGAAGCATCACACGGGAATAATACAATTACATGACCTGCTCAAAGAAAATTATGACGATGCAGCCTATAAAGAAATCATTGCTTCTTTACGCAACAGCGTACTAACTGCTTTTTATACGCCGGAAGTCGTACCTCAAACACTGTATAATGTACTGAAAGAACAAGGCATTCAGCCTAAGAGATTGTATGAGCCTTCAGCCGGTTCCGGCGTATTCATAAGCGAAGCAGTTACTGCGTTTCCTGATTTGGATCAAATCACAGCGGTGGAAAAGGACAGGCTTACCGGGTTAGTGCTTTCCGCAATCAACAGCACCCTTGCCGTTAAAATAGATACTCACATAGTGGGATTTGAAGAAACACCAGTTAATGATAATGGCAATTATGATCTTGTAGTAAGCAATATTCCGTTCGGAAATTTCTCAGTATATGATGAAGCGTTTCCCGATAAAGAAATATCCGGCAAAATACACAACTACTTTTTTGCCAAAGGACTGGATAAACTGGCTGAAGGTGGTTTGATGGCATTCATTACAACAGATGCTTTCCTGAACAGCCCGTCTAACCATGCAGCAAGAGAATACCTGTTTGAGCGGGCAGATTTTGTAAGCCTGGCAGTGATGCCCGACAACCTGATGAAAGATACCGGTAATACCGAAGCTCCGAGCCACCTATTGATCGTTCAAAAAAACACTGCAAAAGAAGACATAAGCGTGGACGAAGACTGGTTGAATATGGTATTTGAAAAGGCGAATGAGTTTGGCCGTTTTCATTGTAACCGTTATATCTCCGTACATGAAGATGATGTAATCATCGGCAATGTTAGGAAGCCCGGAAAGAACCAATATGGAAGGGCTTCAGAAGTGATATGGCAGGATGGTGATATTAATCAGATCAGGGATAGTCTTTATACCAGTCTTAACTATCAGTTTCAAAATCGCTTTAATGCCGAACTGTTTCAGAAGGCGCAAACGCTCACGTTGCCGGTTGAAGAAAATGAAAGGAAAAGGCTGACATACCTGCCGATGCCGGAAAACAAAGCGGAAACCGCACCGGTACAATTAGGATTATTTGATACAGCCGCGGCGGAACAGATCAACCGGGCAATGGCTTATATCAACCCGCTTGATGAAACCGTCGTTCAGAAAACAACAGCACGTATTGTCGGTACGATACGCACGACTGACAAACCGAGCCATGAAAATGTGGTATTGCTGACGGCAAAGCAGCACAAAAGCAACCGCTTTTTATACAAGCTTTATTCTAACGTTAAAGAAGTAGATCATCTGTCTTCAAACTGGATTGATGCCCGTTTATTAGGCCACGAGCTGACGGGTATAACCAATTACCTTAAACAGTTTGACCATAGTTTCAGATATGAGGGTGATCAGACACTGGAAGGCTTCTTCCGGTTTGAACAAAAGGCTTCACTTCCATTTATCGGCCTGAAGCCGTACTACCAGGAAGGTACGTTGGTGGTACACATGGGCAATGTTGGCACAATCGGCAGCCCCGATCCTGAATACAAACAGGCAATGTTCCAGCCACTCGGACTTCAGGGAAATATTCATTTCTATGAAAATTATACCGCATTACGCGATGCTTATCTTGAATTGTCGGGTAAGGAAATAGCAGGCGAAATAATCAGCGACACCGACAGGGACAATCTCAACAGCACTTATGAAAAGTTTATTGCTGAATATGGTTTATTGAACCGCTCTGATAACCGCAGGCATATTCTGGAAGATACTGCATTCGGGGTTATTGTCTTATCCTCGCTGGAGCGCCGGGACGGCGAACGATTTGTCAAAGCGGATATACTTACACGTTCTATCCATCAGGTAAAGGAAAGATTTGTTACCGACGATCCTATTGAAGCTCTTGCCCATAGTCTGAATGATACCGGCAAGGTAGATGTCGGCTTTATCAGTGCCGTAATGGGATTGGAAGAAAACGAAGTGATAAGTCGCCTGGGCAATCATGTCTATCTGAACCCGCTCAGTAATGAGTGGGAGACGGCAGATCAGTATTTGAGCGGGAACGTGGTAGAGAAGCTAAGGCAGGCAGATCGCCTGTATGCCCAATTCCCCGACAACCTGCAATATAAGCGGAGCGCCGAAGCCGTAGCGAAGGTGCAGCCAGAGCGCATTCCTTTTGAATTACTGGATTTCAATTTGGGTGAACGCTGGATACCTGTTTCTTACTACGAGCGTTTTGCGACTTCCCTGTTTGAACAGGACGCTACCATCAACTATTTCCCGTCACTGGATGCCTTCAAGGTAAGCACGGGAATGAATATAAAAGTAGCCAGGGAGTTTGCCGTTACGCCAAAAAGCGGACGCACTACTTATGGATACACGTTGATGG
Source organism: Chitinophagaceae bacterium (assembly GCA_023957155.1). Lineage (GTDB taxonomy): Bacteria > Bacteroidota > Bacteroidia > Chitinophagales > Chitinophagaceae > Agriterribacter. The sequence continues at coordinate 634,175 of JAMLHK010000001.1, forward strand.
AACATGCGCTGGAGAACACGACGCCCTTTTTCACTTATGAAGTAAAAGGGCCAAACGATACAACCATCAGGCTGCCAGACAATGAAGCCATACAACTGGCTCATCAAAAAATTGAGCAAATAAGGAGTGGTTTTATTACCTGGCTGAACGAATTGCCTGATACAGAAAAAAAGGATTTAGAGAATCTGTACAATGACACCTTTAACTGTTATGTGTTACGGGAGTTTGATGGCAGTCACCTGAATTTTCCTGGGCTGGACAGGAAAGCTCTGGGTATTGAAGATTTGTATAGCAGCCAAAAAAACGCGGCATGGCGCATTATACAGAACCGGGGCGCTTTGATTGACCATGAAGTAGGATTAGGTAAAACCCTTACCATGATCGTTTCCGCTCAGGAAATGAAAAGATTGGGTATTGTGCATAAGCCTATGATTGCTGCACTAAAGGCTAATGTTAACCAGATTGCTGAAACTTATAAAAAAGCCTATCCCAAAGCTCGTATTCTGTTTCCCGGACAGAAAGATTTTACACCGGCACAGCGGCTACGGCTTTTTCATGAGATAAAAAATAATAATTGGGATTGCATCATACTTACCCATGATCAGTTCTTAAAAATACCACAGTCGCCCGAAATACAAAAAGAGATCTTCCAGGCAGAACTGGATAATGTAGAACGTGACCTGGAAACCGTCAAAGAGCTTGGCGGCGAAATCTCTAAGAAAATGCTCAAAGGCTTGGAGATACGTAAGAACAACCTGGAAGGCAAACTAAAGACAATACTCAAAGACATAGAGGAAAAGAAAGATGTGGGTATTAATTTCAGGGATATGGGTATTGACCACCTTTTTGTGGACGAATCCCATAAGTATAAAAACCTCACATTTACTACCCGTCATAACAGGGTCGCCGGACTTGGCAATATGGAAGGCAGCCAGAAGGCGCTCAATATGCTATTTGCAGTTCGGGAATTACAGAGCCGCTTCAACAGCGACTTGTGCGTAACCTTCCTTTCAGGTACGCCCATATCTAACAGCCTCACCGAAATGTATCTGCTGTTCAAATACCTGCGCCCTAAAGAAATGGAGCGTCAGCATATTGAAAATTTTGATGGTTGGGCATCGGTATTCGCACGCAAGACAACAGATTTTGAGTTTTCAGTAACCAATGAAATCATTGCCAAAGAACGTTTCCGACATTTCATTAAAGTGCCGGAACTGGCTTTGTTTTATAATGAAATTACCGATTACAAGACGGCAAAACACATCAACCTTGATAAGCCGGATTTGAATGAAACGCTGGTAAACATAAAACCAACACCTGAACAAACTGAGTTCATCAAAAACCTGATGCAGTTCGCCAAAACCGGCAACGGTGAACTGATTGGGCGTGGCAAACTAACGCCTGAAGAAGACAAAGGGCGAATGTTGATTGCCACCAATTATGCAAAGAAGATGGCTGCGGACATGCGGCTCATCAACGAATGGAAGTATAGCGATCACCCGGATAACAAGGTAAACGTCAGTGCCCGCAAGATTGCGGAAATCTATAAAGAAAGTATGCAGCATAAGGGTACGCAGATCGTGTTCTCAGATATTGGCACACCCAAACCAAATGAGTTCAATATCTACGATGCCCTTAAAGAAAAGCTGATCCGTGATTTTGCTATTCCTGAACGGGAGATCACTTTCATACACGACTGGACGGATACTAAGAAGCCTGAACTGTTCCGCAAAATGAACCGGGGCGAAATACGCATTCTATTAGGCAGTACTGAAAAAGCCGGAACCGGTTTGAACGTGCAGCAACGTGTAGTGGCCATGCACCACCTTGATATACCGTGGAAACCTTCAGAACTGGAGCAACGAAACGGACGTGGCGCACGCCAGGGTAACCTTATTGCTAAAGAACATTACGAAAATAAAGTACGAAACTATGTATATGCCGTAGAGCAGTCGCTTGATAATTACAAATTCAATCTTCTGAAAAACAAGCAGACGTTCATTTCGCAAATGAAAAACTGTGAGCTGAATGTACGCACGATTGACGAAGGCGCTATTGATGAAAAAAGCGGGATGAATTTCTCTGAATACATCGCTATACTTTCCGGCGATACATCGCTGCTGGAAAAATCCAAGCTGGAAAAAAAGATTGCGGTAATGGAAAGCCTGAAAGTATCTCATTTCAGGGAAATCTCACGTAATAAATACCAGTTGGAAAATCTGCAAAATGAGCATGCTTCTACGGTTAAGACGCTCAGTAAATTGGCGGCAGACGAAAAAGTATATAAAGCCAGCCTTCTATTAGACAAAGACGGTATAAAGATAAATCCTATAAAACTGAACGAGGTCAGTTCAACAGATAGTGAAACAATAGGCAGACATATTATCAAGCTATACCAGGACTGGAAACCAGCCGCCGCAGGGGAACATACGGCACAGATTGGTACTTTGTACGACTTCAACCTGTATATCCGTAGGAAGCAGGAGGCCTTTGAAGAAAACGGTGTTTTTGAATACCGCTATTCCAATAGCTTTTATGCGCAACGGGCTGATGGCATTAAGTACACGTATAATAACGGGCTTCCCAATACCGATAATCCCAAGCTGGCTGCAAGGCATTTCCTCAACGCCATTGACCGGGTTGAGAGCCTGAAAGAAAAGTATGAGCATACCTTATCTGACTTGAATGCAGCTATCCCTAAACTGGAACAACTTACCACGAAGTCTTTTACACAGGAAGCTGAATTACTGCAAATGAAAAATGAGCTGGCAAATCTTGAAAGGCAGATTGCTATTAAAATACAGGAAAATCAGTTGAAGCAGCAACAGGCAACAGAAAGCCAGCCGGAAGAAGTTGCGGAAATACCAGTTATTCAAATGAATGAAAAAGTAAATGGGCATTCCGTTCCGAAGGAAGTGCTACTTGCCTCACAACAAGTTGCAGAACGTCCGCGAAGCAGGATGAGATTATAAAACGATTATTAAAAATATTATGGCAAACAGTGTTTATCAAATTAATAAAGGAATTAACCAGAGCATAGAGTTCAAGGGGTTGAAGGCACAGTACATCTGGTATTTGGGCGGTGGTGTTGTTGCATTGCTCATCGTCTTTGCGGTGATGTATATCATCGGTTTTCCTACCTACCTGTGTATAGGAATTATCCTGGCTGCCGGAGCGACCCTTGTTATGAAGATCTACGGCATGAGCAATAAATATGGAGAACATGGTTTGATGAAAGCCCTCGCCCGTAAGCAGGTTCCGAAGCTGATCAAATCGCGGAGCAGAAAAATATTTATAGGAAAAAAATAAAAATAATTATGAAAAGGGAATTGCCGGTGTATAACATCGAAGGGACAGATTTTATAGTTGACGTTGCCAACCTTCAACTTATTGAAAAGGCAAATCCGGAGAACGTAATACCGGTATCTGATATGCGGGACGTGGATGACGGATATGTATTTGATTACAGCCCGAAAGAAAAAAATATACCGACCCTGTTCGGAGACGACACTGATGTAAGGACGGTAAAGATACCAGAGTTGGTGCAGCTCGACCCCACAGGTATGGCAGAGAAATACGGCTGTACTGTTCAGGAGTTACAGGGTAAAACGGATTTCGCATTGATGGTAGATCAGCACGCGCTCGGCAGGAGGCTAATGGGACAATTACCCACGATAGATATTGCCGGTCATACCTTCTTTGTTGATATCCGCATGGATATGCTTCGCCCTAAAGACGATTTTCTTTCCAATGGAATCGTGTTCAGCCAAATTGATTACTGCTTCGATGATGAGCGGCATGCCTATGTGATACCATACAATCCTAAAAAGCATGAGTTTCACGAATTGGATCACGATAAGATCACTGCTATTCCTAAAGATATAATCCTTATCTCTTTTCCTCATGAAAGCATGTTAGACCCAGTTGGGTACAACAAGAAAGGGGGGTGGGATGAAACATACGGTTTAAAAGAAACCAATGTTAAATCTCACTTTGAGGCAAAGACAGTGGATTGGAAGGAAACTGGCATCGAAGAGGTCATACAGGATAATCTCAAAAGACAACAGAAACAGCAACAGCAATCAAAAAAGACCGACGAAAGCCACAAGGCTGGCAAGCGGCAGCGCAAGGGGCCAAAGCTATAACGCAAGCCGTGCCAAAAGCGCATTTATAAGTGATAACAGGTAAAACTAAGTGAGATGGAAAAAGTGTTGGATGATATTTTACCAATAATGGATGTAGAGCATGACTGCATCCTGAGCAAACAAGGTGACATGACGGTGGTTTTTAAGGCTGAACTACCGGAAATATTTACCCTTTCCGATCAGGAATATGAAGCCTTTCATCAGGCATGGATAAAGGCGATCAAGCTGCTTCCTAAATTCTGTGTGTTTCACAAACAGGATTGGTTTTTAGAGAGCGGTCATAAGCCGGATTTTTCAAAAGAAGATACCAGCTTTCTCACCCAGGCCAGTGAACGCTTCTTTAATGAACGTCCTTTCCTTGCTCATACTTGCTACATCATGCTCACCAAAAAGCCGGAAGGACGGAAAACATCCAGCTCTATGTTTTCAAGCCTTCTGCGCAAATCCATAGTACCGGAAGAAACATTAAAACCGCAAATGCTGCAAGATTTTCTTGATAGCGCCGGACAGTTTCAACGGATCATGGAAGATAGCGGTTTTGTCAAGTTGACAAGATTGAGAGAGAAAGAACTGCGCAGCCACAGCCGCAAAATGGGGTTGATAGAACAGTATTGTTACCTCTCCGAGCGAAATGACAGCTTCCTGATGGCTGACATCACTTTTGATGAAGCGATGCGTATCGGTGATAAATATTGCCAATTATACACGCTGGGTGATGCGGTGGATCTACCTGCCTTGTGCGGCAGCCGCATCAATTACGATAAATACAGTACCGATAAAACAAAATTCAGTGTTGGATTTGCTTCCACTTTGGGACAGCTTTTACCCTGCAATCATATCTACAATCAATATCTCTTTATTGAAGATGCGCAGAAAACCATCCAAAAGCTGGAAAGTAAAAGGCTAAGGCTGCAATCCCTTTCAGCGTATAGCCGTGAAAATCTTATTGCCAGAGATGCCACCAATGATTTCCTGAACGAAGCAATCAGCCAGCAGCGCCTTCCCGTAAAAGCACATTTCAATGTATTGGTGTGGTCAGATGAAAAAGAAAAGCTGAAAGACCTTAAAAATATGGTATCGTCTGCATTGGCACAGATGGATGCCGTAGCCAAACAGGAAACTATTGGCGCTCCGCAGATATTTTGGGCTGGTATTCCTGGAAACGCAGCAGATTTCCCTATGAATGACACCTTTGACACGTTCGCGGAACAAGCGACCTGTTTCCTCAATCTTGAAACCGGCTACCGTTCTTCGTTAAGTCCGGTAGGCATTCGCATGGGCGACCGGCTCACAGGAAAACCTGTTCATGTGGACATCAGTGATGAACCAATGAAAATGGGTATCTGCACTAACAGGAACAAATTCGTACTTGGGCCTTCAGGTAGCGGTAAGTCATTTTTCACGAACCACATGGTCCGCAGTTATTATGAGCAGGGGACGCACGTCGTGCTGGTGGATGTGGGACACAGTTATAAAGGACTGTGCGATATGGTAAACGGATATTACTTCACCTATAGCGAAGATAACCCCATACAGTTCAACCCTTTTTTCATCGGTGAAGGCGATAGTCTGGACACAGAAAAAAAGGAAAGCATCAAGACTTTATTGATCGCGCTTTGGAAAAAAGATGATGAGCAATTTAAGCGAAGCGAATACGTGGCGTTATCCAATGCGATTACCGGCTATTTCCAGTTTTTAGATAAGCACAAAGATGTGTTTCCCTGCTTTAATAGCTTCTATGATTTTTTGCGTGATGATTATGTTCCTCGGCTGGAAGCTGATAAAGTAAAAGAAAAGGATTTTGATGTCGGCAACTTCCTTTACGTCCTCAAACCCTATTATGCCGGTGGCGAATTTGACTACCTGCTCAATGCAACGGAGAACCTAAACTTGTTGCAGGAACGGCTGATAATCTTTGAAATTGACGCGATAAAAGACTCACCGATCCTCTTTCCCGTCACCGTGATTATCGTGATGGAATTATTCATCAACAAGATGCGCAAGCTGAAAGGCATCCGTAAAATGATATTGATAGAAGAAGCCTGGAAGGCACTGATGACGGAAGGTTTTGCGGAATACATAAAATATTTGTTTAAGACTGTCCGGAAATTCTTCGGAGAGGCGGTAGTTGTTACGCAGGAAGTAGAGGATATAATTTCTTCCCCCGTTGTCAAACAAGCTATCATCAACAATTCGGATTGTAAGATACTCTTAGATCAAAGCAAGTACCAGAACAAGTTTGACCAGATACAGGAATTGCTTGGCTTGACCGAAAAGGAAAAAGCGCTGGTACTCTCGGTTAATAAGGCCAACGATCCGACAAAGAAATACAAAGAAGTTTTTATCTCTCTGGGTGGTATGCTAAGTAAAGTATATCGTACAGAAGTAAGCCTGGAAGAATACCTCGCTTATACAACCGAGCAAACTGAAAAAGTAAAACTGATGGAATATGCTGCAAAGTTTGATGGGAACATACGCAAAGGCATTGCAGCGATGGCGGAAGACATAAGAAATAAAAGCTAAAAACCGGTCTGATGAAACTGAATACAATCATACACGATTTACGTTTGGCTATGAAGACCCTTTTGGTTTTCAGCAGACAACACCACGCTACCCTCTCTATGTTGGAAGGCGTATATGCAAGGCGGCCATTGCACAACGAATTGATTGCCGGGGTTGAGACTATGCTTGCAATAAAACCCTATGGCAGTTTTTATCAGGTCACCCGTACAGATTACATCAGCGACATACCGGAAAATGAAGAAACCTGGTTAGCAACATACGGCTGGCATTCCAACGGACATCTTATTGAAATAGGTGGAGACAGGTATTGCATTTTTGACACAGTTTCAAATTCGCTATACCTCGAAACATTAACGGAATATGGAAAGACGACGATTGAATTATTTATTAAAATCTATAAGGCATGAAAAAGATATGGTTCATTACAATGTTGGCTACTACGCTTCTGGTAGTAGCGCCTACACAGCAAAGCCACGCCGTAGTATGGGTGGTAGTGAAAGCTGCCATCAAAAAAGTAATCAAAGCGATTGATCTGAAAATTCAGCGTTTGCAGAATAAAACAATCTGGCTACAAAATGCACAAAAGACTTTGGAAAATACCTTATCCAAATTGAAGCTGGACGAAATCTCTGACTGGACTAAAAAACAAAAAGAGCAATACCGGAAATACTATGAGGAATTGGCGAAGGTCAAATCCATTATATCCTATTACCAGCGCATCCGGGACATAACAAAGAAGCAATTGCGCCTTGTAGATGAGTATAACCGTGCCTGGTCGCTGATCCGGCAGGATAGTCATTTTACAGCAGAGGAAATTTTGTACATGGAAAACGTGTATTCAGGTATCCTGGATGAAAGCCTGAAGAATATTGACCAGATAAACCTCATTATTAAATCATTTACCACAAAGATGAGTGACGCCAAAAGGCTGGAGTTAATCAATAATGCAGCCGATCAGGTAGATGTCAACTATTCGGACTTAATGGAATTTAACCGGCAGAACACCCTATTGAGCCTGCAACGTGCTAAAACCAAAGCTGAAGTGCAAACCGTGAAAAAATTATATGGGCTTCCTTAAAACATGATGTATGAAAAAGATACTCTTAGCATTATTGGTATGCGTATCAGCAGCAGGTAACCTGAAAGCGCAAACTTTCGCAGAATGGTTTCAGCAGAAAAAAACGCAAAAGAAATACCTGATACAGCAAATCGCAGCGCTTCAGGTATATATCGGCTATGCCCAAAAAGGCTATAAGATAGCCAAAGAAGGGCTGAATACTATCGGTGGTTTCACCAGGGGTGAATTTAATCTGCATACCGATTACTTCAATTCTTTAAAGTCAGTCAACCCCGAAGTCAGGCGGTATGTGAAGGTGGCAGAGATCATAGCCTTACAGGTAAAAATTATTCAAAACTATAACCGCACATACAGGCAGCTTAACAGTAGCGATGCTTTTTCAGGGGATGAGCTGGCATACATTGGCAGGGTTTACAGCAGGCTACTTGATGATTGTGATAAAACGCTGGATGAGCTGATTACTATTACCACCGATGGAAAATTGGAAATGAAAGATGATGAGCGGATTGAACGGATTGATAAGCTGTATTTGGACATGAAGGACAAGTTCACGTTCTCACAAAGTTTTTCCAATGATGCTAAATCGCTCGCTGCCTCAAGATTAAAAGATAAATCAGACGTACAAACCAGCCGTGTATTGCAGGGCATTAAAAATGAATAACAATGAAAAAGATAATCATCATTATATCGCTATCACTCTTGGGCGTATTACCTGCCTTTCGTGCATCTGCACAAGCGGATGAGATAGCGCAGTTAATACTCAATATTGAAAAGCTGGCGCAGTTCAAGCAGATATTGAGCGATATGAAAAAGGGCTACGAAATTCTTAACGGCGGCTATAATACCATTAAGAACATTTCCGAGGGGAATTTCAGTTTGCATAAGGCTTTTCTTGACGGCTTGATGGAAGTAAGCCCAACGGTACGCAATTACCGTCGGATGGCAGATATTACCAATTATCAGGTCATGCTGGTAAAAGAATATCGTAAGGCTTATGACCGGTTTAGACAGGATGACAATTTCAATCCTGATGAGCTGGCTTATTTAGGTCGTGTCTATGATAATTTATTTAAGGAGAGCTTACGCAACCTCGACGAATTGCTCACGGTGATCACAGCGGGTAAAACCCGTATGAGTGATGATGAAAGGCTACAAGCCATTGACAGAATTTATGAAGACATGCAGGACAAATTAATGTTTCTACGGCATTTTAATAACAATACAACAATACTGGCTGTGCAGAGAGCTAAGGAACGTAATGATGCGCAGACCATTCGTAAAATCTATGGGTTAAAAGACTAAACAAATAAATATGGCAAAGTGTAGAAGAGCCGCCTGGCTGGTGGTAGTGGGATTGATATTGCCTTTTGTAAGCCATGCACAAAGCATAGCTGACGACATGAAGGGGCTGCACGGTGTGCTGGAGCAATTATATGATGAGATGATGCCGCTGTGCGGCCAGTTGATTGGCGTAGGTCAGGGCTTGGCGGGATTCGCTGCCATGTGGTATATCGCTTCACGGATCTGGGGGCATTTATCCAGAGCCGAACCAATTGACTTTTATCCGCTGTTTCGTCCCTTCGTCATTGGCTTCTGCGTAATGATATTTCCGTCTGTATTAGGACTGATCAACGGCGTTATGAAGCCCACAGTAACAGCAACTGCGGCTATGGTGGATAATTCGGATAAAGCAATTGCCGTGCTATTGCAGAAGAAAGAAGAAGCCATTAAGAAAACGGATGTATGGCAGATGTATGTTGGAGAAAGTGGTAGCGGCGACAGGGAGAAATGGTACAAATATACCCATGACAATGAAGACCCGTCAGACGAAGGGTTTTTCGAGAGTATAGGCAACGACATCAAATTTGCTATGTCCAAAGCCTCTTACAATTTCCGCAATTCAGTAAAGGAATGGATGAGCGAAGTGCTGCGAGTGCTGTTTGAAGCGGCATCCCTGTGTATTGATACACTGCGAACGTTTCAGTTAGTTGTATTAGCCATACTTGGGCCTTTAGTATTCGGTATTGCCGTTTTCGACGGATTTCAGCACACCCTAACGGTCTGGATAGCACGGTACATCAACATCTTTTTGTGGTTGCCCGTAGCCAACATCTTCGGAAGTATCATCGGAAAGATACAGGAGAAGATGCTGGAGCTGGATATATCCCAGGTACAGGATTACGGCGACACGTTTTTTAGCAGAACGGATATGGCCTATCTGGTCTTTATGATCATTGGCATTGTGGGGTATTTCACAGTTCCTTCCGTGGCAAATTACATCGTTCATGCTGGCGGTGGCGGTGCATTAGGTCATAAGGTTACAAGCCTGTTCGGTAGTTCTTCCAGAACAGTAGTGAACACAGCATCAGCCGGTGCAGGTATGGCTATGGATGCTATGGGCAGCGCAGCAAACCGGATGTCGCAAAGCATGGCAAGCAGCGGCACATCCAATCCCTATTTCGGTGAAAGCAATAGCGGCGGCTCTGGCTACATGGGTGATAAGTTGAAGGGTAATTCATAATAATCTAAAGGAGGGTTTATGTTCAAAAAAATGAAAAATATTGATACGGCGTTTAGACACATCAGAGGTTTTACCCTTGTAGTAATTATAGGGTGTGTGTTGATCTGTTGTTTTGCATTATATAACAGCTTCAGCCTTGTATCGCAGATGCAAAGCAAAATATACATTCTCGCTAACGGCAAAGCGCTGGAAGCCTATGCGTCCGACCGGAAAGATAATATACCTGTAGAGGCAAGGGATCATGTAAAGACATTTCATAAGCTGTTTTTTACGCTCGATCCTGATGACAAAGCCATTACTGCAAATATCACTAAAGCACTGTACATGGCAGATGCCAGCGCTAAACGTGCTTATGATGACCTGAAAGAGAATGGTTATTACGCCGGTCTTATTTCAGGTAATGTTAATCAAACCATCACAGTAGATAGCGTGGCTATTGACATCAATGAATATCCTTACAAATTCCGCTGCTATGCTACTCAGAGCATTATACGCCCTACCAGTATCACTACCAGGAGTCTCGTTACGGAAGGCGGACTAAGGAATGTATCCCGCAGTGACAATAATCCACATGGTTTTCTGATCGAGCGATGGAATACCATTGATAACAGGGATATAAAAACGGTTAGCAGACGGCAATAAAAATTCGGATCATGAAACTATTTGAAAAAAAGAAAGAAAATGATAATCAGACTAAGCCAAATGTTTTGTCCAAAGGAATACAGGCAGGGTACAAACGCGTACAAGGAGGTTGGGCAAATTGGATGATGCGGCGTACAGAGCATTTCTCTCACCGAACATGGATTGTGCTGCTTATTCTCTTTGTACTGTCCACAAGTACCTACTGTATTTACGTGGCAGTAAATGCGATTACAAGCAAAGGGAATAATTCAATCACAATTACCCGAATTAAAAAGCCAAAGCACACGACCGAAACAGGGGAAGCTCAGGCAGGTGTTGCCGAGATGTCGGAAGCTGAATACAATCGTATCAAAAAATTCAGGCTGTACATGGACAGTCTGGCTCAAAGCCCTTCCGGAAAAATTCTGTATGACAGCATAACGCTTGGTCGTCCGGGGCTAATGGACAGTGTACAATTAATTGAACAGCTCTATCGAGGAAAGATCAAAAAGTAAAGTTTATTTTTTAAACAGACCTAAAGTATATATATGACAAGTGCATTATTGAATAAAGTGTGGGAAGGAGATTGTCTGAAATTAATGCAGGAAATATCAAACCAAAGTGTTGATATGATATTATCAGACTTGCCATACGCGACTACTGCAAACAAGTGGGATAAGCCAATTGATTTACCAACGCTTTGGCAACAATATAAGCGGATTCTTCAGCCAAAGGGAGTGATTATACTTACTTCACAAGGCAGGTTTACAGCACAGCTAATTGAAAGCAATCCCGAGTGGTTCAAATACAAAATTGTCTGGATAAAGTCAGTAGCAACTAATTACCTGAATGCAAAAAAACAACCCTTAAGGAAACATGAAGACATTTGCGTTTTCTACAAGCAACAGCCAATATATCATCCGCAGATGAGTGAAGGCAAACCATACATTGCAACCAGGCATCCTAAGCCTAACAACAATTATGGAATTCATACATCTACCACCAGTATAAGTTGCGGAACAAGATACCCCACAGACATATTAAGGTATAACGAAGATTATATACATATTAATTCTGCCGTAGCAGAAGGGAACGTTTTTCATCCTACACAAAAGCCAGTTGCATTAGGCAGATACTTAATACGCACTTATACCAACCCGGGACAGATAGTACTGGACAATGCATGTGGTAGCGGTAGCTTTTTAGTTGCGTGTATCCTTGAGTACAGAAATTTTATCGGCATAGAAAAGAATAAGAATGCCACTCAGTTCAGAAAACACGTGGACTATATACAAATCTGCAATCGCCGTATTCAAGAGGCTTATGATTCAATTAAAGCCGATCATTTTTAAATTTTAAACATTTAAATATTATCTAAAATGGAACAACAAGCAAAAACTTCAAAAGAAATCAGGCAGCGCAAATTCTTACTGGTATTACCACTACTCGCATTGCCTTTTATGACAATGATATTCTGGGTACTTGGCGGTGGCAAAGTCGAAAAGGCAGAAGCCCAGGCTGCAACGAAAAAGGGATTCAACATCAATTTACCCGATGCCATTTTGAAAGATGACAAGCCGATGGACAAGATGAGCTACTACAATCTGGCTCAACAGGATTCAATGAAATTTCTTGAAATGATAAAAAATGACCCGAACTATAAGAATGTATTTATGACTGATACAAATGATTATCTATCGGGGGAAGATGACACCTTTCAGCTTCCTGCCAGCTCAGGAGGCTTAAATACTTCACTTTATGGCGGTCATAGATCTAATGACCCAAATACGGATAAGATTTATCGTAAGCTGGCAGAGTTGGATAGAGAGATGAACAAACCGATACCGACTTCAACGGAAAATGATGACTATAATACGTATCAACCCGCCGTTGACGGGAATGGCAACAACACGACGGTTAATTCTTCTGATGTTGACAGGTTGGAGCAAATGATGAACATGATGAATCAGCCCACCGGTGAAGACCCTGAAATGAAACAGATTAATGGCATGTTGGATAAAATACTGGACGTACAATATCCGGAACGGGTACAGGAAAGGCTCAAACAGACTTCTGAAGCTAACCGGGAACAAGTGTTTGTAGTATCATCTCAAAAGGAAGACAATGCTATTACATTGTTGGATACAGACCACCTTACAGGCAACTCTACTAACGGGTTTTATTCGCTCACCGGAACAACAGCAGTTGCAGATTCGCAAAATGCTATACAAGCCGTAGTCCACGAAACACAGACTTTAGTTGACGGCTCAACCGTCAAATTGCGGTTGGTGAATGACGTATTTATAAACGGTGTCCATATTCCCAAAGGCAACTTTCTTTACGGCATCGCCTCTCTGAAAGGAGAAAGATTAAATGTAGAGATTAACAGCATTCGGTATAACAATTCCTTGTTTCCTGTTGAGCTGTCGGTTTACGACATGGATGGTCTTGATGGGATTTACATACCTGGGGCAATAACCAGAGATGTTGCCAAACAATCTGCCGACCGCTCTATGCAAACGCTTGGATTAACAACCCTTGATCCGTCTTGGCAGGCACAGGCTGCCGGCGCTGGTATTGAAGCCGCTAAAACTTTATTCAGCAGAAAGGTGAAGTTGGTAAAAGTGCAGGTAAAAGCGGGTTATAGGGTGTTGCTCAGAAATGACCGTGAAAAATAAAATTTATCTCACTAAATATTAATTACTAAAAATTCCAAAAGATGAAAAAGATCAGTGCAGTAATGGTAATGGGATTTCTCTTTCTTATTACAATTTCAAAAACGCAAGCGCAAACAAACACAGCATGGCAAACAAAGGAAATTGAACCTTTTCATGTAGCCGTAGCATTTTCTAAAACCACCAACATCATCTTTCCTTATTCTATCGTCAGCGTAGATATTGGAAGCCGCGATGTATTGGCACAAAAGGCAAAAGGTGTTGAAAACATCTTGCAGATAAAAGCTGCAAAAGAAAGTTTTCCTCAGACCAATATCAGTATCATAACTGCTGATGGAAAGCTCATCTCTTTTTTGGTTGACTATGCCGAACAACCTTCTGTACTTAATCTTTCCCTAATGAGTGCGTCAAAGCAAAATACTATCGCTATCCCTTCTGAAACGATTAACCAGGAACGGATGGAACATTATGCTTCACTCGCATCAGTATCGAAAGAAAAAAGCAGAGGCATAAAGGATAAAGCATTTGGCATTCGCTTTAGGTTGAACGGCTTGTTCATACATGATGACATCATGTTGCTGCGCTTCAATATTTCCAATAAAACGAACATCAATTATGACATTGATCAGTTAAGGCTATATATCCGTGATCAGAAAAGGTCAAAAAGGACGGCAGCACAGGAAATTGAAATATTACCTGTGCTTGTGCAGAACAATACCAGTAAGGTGGCAGGGCAGTTAGATAACACAATCGTATTTGTCGTACCGAAGTTTACCATTCCCGATAAAAAGTATCTCGCCGTAGAGCTTAAGGAGAAAAATGGCGGGAGGAATCTGGAGCTGCACGTAAAAAATAAAAAGATTGTAAAGGCAGTACCGATTGATTAGGGATTAAAGTCGTTGTGGAATGGAAAAAGTGAGTAAGAAATACGACATCATTTATGCAGATCCACCCTGGGAGTATCGTGTGTGGGGCAAAAAGAATGTGGGAAGAACGGCTGCTAACCACTACAACACGCAATCTCTGGGTTATCTCGCCTGCATGGATATATCGTCAATCGCTAACGTAGATAGTGTATTGTTCATGTGGGCAACTTTTCCTTGTTTGCTCGAAGCCCTCGCGTTAGGAAAAGCATGGGGATTTGCCTACAAAACAGTGGCTTTTGTTTGGGTCAAACGCAATCAGCATAATCATGATCTTTCGGTAGGTATGGGATACTACACTCGCGCTAACGCCGAGATTGTATTGCTTTTCACAAAAGGGAAAGCATTAAAACGTGTAAGTAAAAATGTCTCACAGGTCTTGATCAGCCCTAAAGGGAAACACTCACAAAAGCCGCCCGAAATACGCCATCGCATCGAAAAGCTGTTTGGAAATTGCTCACGCCTGGAGCTATTCGCACGGAGCCGTAACGGTTTCTTTCAAGACATTGAATATGAGGGATGGGATGTATTCGGCAATGAAGCCAATCATTCTATTCCGATTAATCTTAACCAACATTTATTTCCACTAAAAGTTTGAACGATGAAAATCAGGAAAGACGACTATCAGGATATTCTTGAATACCTAACAAAAAAACGTTGGGAAGGTGAAGAATTTGTCGCCTTTCTCGATGATACTTTTCCGGTCAGTAAAGAAGAACTATTTACGTTCTCAGCAGAATACGACGTTCGGGAGTTCTGCTATGAAATGTCAACCGATATAGATTTCTACAACTTTCTGTCAATAAGATCTGCCTGTAGAGCAATGAAGGAAGCTGCGGAAAACAATGAGCTACTGATTGAAAAGAACGACATAGTTAACGTTTCGCTTATGGTTGCCGTTCGGTATGAACGATTAGAAAAAGAACAGTTTAATAACAATCAATTTAATAACAATCAAAATTCAGAAGTCATGAATCAGAAAAATTTTGAATACCTGCGTGACCAGGTGAAGTACACGGGGTTTGGTGAAGGGTTGGAAAATGACCTGAAACAAAAGATTCAGGAAGGGAATCCGGAATTTAAACTGCCCTATGAAACGAAGTATGGTAATGATACCGTAACCGCTACATTGAACTTTAGCCAATCGAAGCAAAGCGATATGTACTTTTTTAATTCCTATCAGGTTAATGTGCAAAAGGAAAACAGCTCTGACACAATGGAACAAACCTTCTATATCAATAAAGGGAATAATATCACCCTGAAAGAAGCCTATAATCTGATGGAAGGCAGGTCGGTAAATAAAGATTTAACCAACAAAGAAGGAGAAGTCTATAACGCCTGGATACAGATGGACTTTAAGCAAAGTGATGACAACGGCAATTTCAAGCTGAAGCACTATCATCAGAACTACGGATATGATCTGGAGGCTGCTTTGTCCAAACATCCGATCCGGGAGTTAGGCAATGAAGAATACAAATCCAATCTCATGGATTCACTGAAAAAGGGGAATCTTCAATCTGCCACCTTTCAGATTAATGGAGCAGATCAAAAGCAATATATCGAAGCTAACCCTCAATTCAAAACAATCAATATTTATGACAGCGGCATGCAAAGGGTGGATAATCGGCAGTCAAAAAAGGAACGGCAGTCTGAAGGCGAAAGTCAGTCAGTTAAACAAGACAGTAAAAAGGAAAAGCAGACACCTGCTGAAGATGACGGCCCTGAGATACCGAAGGCATCTAAAAAAAGGAAAAAGAACCAAAGCATCAGCTAAACATTAAGCAGCCCGGCTTACGGTAATAGCTGGGCTGCCGAAACTGTAAAAGCTATTTTTTAAAAGTAAAGTTATGAATAACAGCCTTGTAAACAGAGTAGAAGCAGAATTGAACCAATGGCGTTCAAAGGAAGAACGGTTTAGCAAGCTATTCTCTTTTAGCCTTTCATCAAATAGAGCGTTGCTTAAAGAAAAGCTGAATTACTACGACCGTATATCAGCAAAGTATAAAGGTACACAGGATCTGGATGAACGATTTGCATTGAGGGTGCTGCGGCAGGAACGGAAGCGTATTGAAAAGCAGCTTTACCCCAATCTGCTGATAAGGCTGTTACGCCGGTTACTGGTTGCGCCTTTGAAGGAGCAAATTGTAATAAGGCAGGATAACAGGAAAACAGAACAAAACAGCCAGGTACTGCACCAACAGGTGCAGCGCTCTGGCTTTCCTGACCTTTCCGCTAAAATTGATGAGCAGATCAAGCAGGGACAACAGCAGTTTTCTATTCCTGTTTCTTACTACCTCAACGATAAGGAAAGATTAGATTATCAATTATCATTTGCAAAAGACCAATCAGGACAGTATCATTTTGAAGGGTATAAAACGGCATTGTATAATGAAGCCAAACCGGATGAAAAACGGCAGCAATTCTTTAGTATGCGCCATGAGTATAATATCAATGCTACCGAAGCCTACAATCTATTGTCAGGCAGGTGTATTCAAAACCGTGGAACCT
>JAMLHK010000010.1 GCA_023957155.1 Chitinophagaceae bacterium
CGATGTGGCGGGGAGCGCGTGTATGTGACTGACTGTTGCAGCGAATAATTTTTCACTCACTTTCGCCGGCTCGAGGACTCCAGAACTCAGCCAGTTTTCAGCATTTTCTCCGCAAGCCCGCTAACGTTCCACTAAAAATGAGCGGTTTAAATCACCACTTTGACACGGTTTCTTTGAATAGCCGTTGTATAATTCATTTTGATTCATAAAATTTATCCCCAATAAAGACAAAAATAAAATAATTGTCTTTATTGTAACGACAAATTTATTAATTTTGTCTCCATATGAAGGATAAAATAAAAGAAATATTATCAGAATATGCGGATAGTGAATATTTTGATAGATTGATTCCAAGAGACACCGATCTTATACCGGATTTGGAGAAAATGCAGGCAATCATCGGGCCGAGAAGAGTAGGCAAAACTTCCGCAATGTTTCTAACCATGCGCGAATTGAAACAAAAAAAACGGCTTGCTGCCGGGCAGATCCTTTATTTTAATTTTGAAGACGACAGGTTGCAATTTCAAACGCAGGATATGGATTTAATCCTGCAGGCGCAGACCGAGCTTTATCCGGATATAAACCTAAAAGAGGTCCGGTTTTTCTTTGACGAAGTACAGGCTGCTCCCGGTTGGGAAGAGTTTTTGAACAGGATCAATGAAACCCTAACCAAGAAGATATGCTTTACAGGGAGTAACAGCGCCGTACTTCACACCAAAGTAAAGTCTGTGATGAGAGGAAGAAGCCTGGCAAGGGAACTGCTGCCGCTCTCGTTCCGGGAATATTGCAACTTCACCGGTGTCCAAACGGGTCAGTACGGAAAAGCAAAAACACAAACGATAGCTGCTTTTCAAAAATATTTGATCTATGGAGGGTTTCCGGAAACAACAATGCTTGGCGACAATATTGTACACTTGTCCTATCTCCAGGAATATTATAATGCCATGTTGTTGAGAGATATCGTGGAATACAACCAATTATCTAACTATAATTATCTCAGGGCTTTGTACAGGCATGCCACCACCACTATCGGTAAAACGGTAAGTGTACGGAGATTATTTAATCAAATAAAGTCACAAGGTTATAATGTTTCGCTCAACAGCCTTTATGATGTTATGGATATGGCTGAAAATGCGTATTTATTTAAGCGGATCAGTAAGTTTGATCATTCATCGCTCAAATCGGCTAAGTCGGATAAAAAGATATACTGGATAGACAATGGCTTATTGAATGCAATTACAACCCAGTACACTTCTAATAAAGGACAATTACTGGAAAATCTTGTCTTTTGGGAATTATACCGGAAATATGGTAATGTGTATAATAATAATGTTTTTTACTACAAAGATGGAACTTCGGAATGCGACTTTATAGTGCAAACGCATGAAGAAAAGTTAGTGCCTGTTCAGGTTTGCTGGTCTTTCTCAGCAATCGGCACCAGGGATAGGGAGTTGAAAGAATTACTTAAGGCCTGTGGTTATTCGGGGAGTAAACAGGCCTGGATGATCAGTTCAGATGAAGAAGATGATCTTGTTTTGGATGGAGTGAATATTAAAATCATTCCGGCCTGGAAATGGCTTTTATTTAGCGAAAACTTTTAAATATGGCATATTTATATTCCGTTAGCCCCGTTTCACACGAAAAATGTTTAACCCCTCCAACTCATCCTCCATTTTTTGGTTTATTTCGCTATTTTCATTAGCATTAGCTCTTGTATCTAAACGAAACCTGACGAATGAATATTCTTTGGCACTATCTCAAACCGCATCGCTGGCTGATTGTACTGGCGCTGTCTTTAGCCGGAGCAGCGCAATTGCTCACGCTGATTGATCCCCTGATCTTCGGAAAGATCATTGACGATTATGCTACTAACCCCGGAACTAAAACTGAGAAGGAATTAGTCAACGGCGTGATTTTCTGGTTGCTGGTGGCAGTTGCTATTGCTTTGCTGGCGCGGCTTGCCAAAGCGCTGCAGGATTATGTGATGCGGCTGGCTGTGCAAAAATTCGGGATGCAGATCTTTAACGATGGTTTAAAGCAAACCCTCCGGCTTTCCTTCCAGGAGTTTGAAGGACAAAGAAGCGGCGAGACGCTTTCCGTGCTGCAGAAAGTACGTACTGATACCGAACGGTTCATCAATTCGTTCATCAATATCCTTTTTTCTTCCCTTATCGGTATCGGCTTTTTAATATGGTATGCTGTTACCAGGCACTGGTTGCTGATACCGGTTTTTATTATTGGCGTGGTGGTACTGGGCGGACTTACAGGATTGCTGAGCAAAAAAATAAAAACCCTTCAGCGCTCCATCAACCGCGAAACGAACCAGATGTCGGGCGCTATTACCGAATCACTTCGTAATATTGAGTTGGTTAAAAGCCTCGGACTTACCTATCCCGAAATCAGGAGGCTGAGAGACCATACCAAAAAAATATTCGACCTCGAAATACAGAAGGTAAAAAAAGTTCGGATGCTCAGCTTCTTACAAAGCTCGGCGCTTACTTTATTGCGGCAATCCATCTTGTTCATTTTATTGTGGCTTATCTTCCGGCACGTGCTTACCACCGGGGAGCTGATCAGTATGCAATTCATCTCCACTACTATTTTTGGCCCGCTGCAGGATCTGGGCAATATCATTCTTTCCTACCGGGAGGCGGAGGCGTCTCTCATGAATTTCGACCGGCTGATGAAAAAACCGGTGGAAACCCGGCCGGAGGAGCCGGTTGCGATCGGGCCGTTGGAATCCCTGCGCTTTGAGCACGTGGTGTTTCGCCATACCAGCGCCCCGGTGAACGCGATTGATGATGTCTCCTTCGCGTTGAAAAGTGGCGATACGATTGCCTTTGTGGGACCCTCCGGATCGGGGAAATCTACTTTGCTGAAATTGCTGGTGGGTTTGTACCGCCCGGTAAAAGGGGAGATCTATTTTAATGATATCCCCGCCGCGGATATCCGCTATAATGAAATGCGTCGTCAGATTGGATTTGTAACGCAGGACACGCAGTTATTTTTTGGAACCATAAAAGAAAACCTCCTGTTTGTGAAGCCCGGGGCAACGGATGAGGAAATACGCCATGCCCTGCACCAGGCGTCCTGTGAGGCGATGCTTGCCCGTTCCGCTAAAGGGCTGGACACAGTTTTAGGGGAAAGCGGCATGAAATTGTCGGGAGGCGAAAAGCAACGGATCGCCATAGCCCGGGCCTTGTTACGGCAGCCGCGACTGCTGATCTTTGATGAAGCTACTTCCGCGCTGGACTCGCTTACCGAAGAATCCATCACGGAAACCATCAAATCTATTTCCGCGCAAAGAGATCCGATCACCATCTTAATAGCCCACCGGCTGTCCACCATCATGCATGCGGATATCATTTATGTGCTGGAAAAAGGAAAGGTAGCCGAGTCGGGCAGCCATGATTTCCTGGTAGAAAAAAAAGGATTGTATTATGCCATGTGGCGGCAGCAGATTGGAGAAAGAAGAAGTGAGCCCGTGATGGTGGAGGAGGACAACGACACCGGGGAGGAATGACACAAATACCTGTTTTAAACAATATTTGGACAGCGGAAAAAGGGAAAGATGTTGCCCTGGTTACTGCGGCGTATCCTTACAAGCCTTTTTAATTGCGATCCGCTCTATTCTCCTTTCAACTTATTCACGATCCACTCATTCAGTTTTCCCTCTGTTCGGGGAAGGTCCAGTGCCCCGTTTCCGGAACCGTAAACAATTCTTTGGACGCGGTGATCACGTTGTAAGCTGCGAACATGGAGGTAGGCGGACAGGTTTCATCATTAAAACCCAGGGTATATATTCCCGGCACTTTCAGTTGCCTCGCAAAGTTCACTACATCATAATACCCTGCCGTATTGATCTTTTCCCGGGTGTTGTTGAATGTAAGATTATTTTTATCAAACAGATGTGGCCATCCTCCGGCGCGGCCTTTTAAATACCCCGTTACATCGGATAAGGCGGGATAGAATGAGGCGAGGAACTTTACACGTGGGTCAAGCGCAGCGGTTACGATGGACAAAGCCCCACCCTGGCTGCCACCTATAACTCCCAGATTTTTTCCATCATATTGGGGAAGGCTTGTCAAAAAATCATTGGCCCGTATGCAACCAAGATAAACGCGTTTGTAATAATAGCGGTCTTTGTCGTCTAAATTATAGTTCCAATACCCTGCAAACGCCCCTGCCATGAGATTGCTATAAACAGATGCATCCAGGGTAACCGGTATTCCATGAATACCAATCTGGAAAGTGATTATACCTTTTTCAGCATTGGCAATATCCCCATAATAAGGCCGGGCGCCGGCTCCGGGAACTTGTAACAAGGCGGGATATTTCCCTTCTTTTTTAGGTACACACAATATCCCGTAAAGCCTTGTACCTACCTTATAATGCTGAAGGTTGACATGATATACATTGACATTTTCTGTGCAGCGCTCAGGAAGTAAAGTCATTCCTGCATCGAGTGGTATCTCTGCCAGTTCGGCTTTTGCCGTAGTCCAGAAATTGTGAAAATCCGGAGGGTTGCCAACAGTGGGTTCTATTTGCAATGGATTGAAACCGGCTGTAGCCAGTCCTCTGTAGGTTTTTCCGTTTACAAAGGCAGTGACTGTGCAGCGTAAAAATCCGGGAGTTTTCAGGGTGCCGCCGTCTATGCTAAGGATACCGTTGGCTATGCTCAGTGAATCTTTTTTTGTTGCCTCCATCCTTTCCGGCCCCACTTCGTATTTCACTATGGCATTTTTTAACGCATTTCCACTTTGTAAAACCGTAATGGTAAACTTTACTTTTTCACCCGGTTTATAGGTCCAGTCTGAGTGATCCGGAGCCACCACCACTTTGATCAATTGTTGGGCAGGCTGGCCTATGCCATAGCTGATAAAGGCGGAGCAGGCGAACACCAGCGCAAGGCGGCGAATGATTAGGGAGGTAATAAAGCGCATAATGAAATTTTTATTGAAAATATGGCTTTTTCTCCTTGATATACAATAATTTCTAACTTTAGGCATTGTTACAAAAACAGGAGGATTGAAAAACCGGCTGCTATTGATATTATTGTGTTTATTGGGTGTTCAATTGGGAACCGCGCAGGAAAATCCTTCTCTCTCCAACCTCCGGAAAAAATACCTGCCTGTAACATCCGATACTCTTTTACTGGATACCCTGAGCATTGTTCCCGAAACGTTTTTAATAGAAAATATAGACAGCAGTGATTACTCGCTGGATATTTTTAACGCCCGGCTTATCTGGAAGAAAAAACCGCAGCGGGATTTTGTAAACGTTTCCTACCGGGTTTTTCCGGGAAAGTTTAACCCGGTTTACCAGCGTCTGCGGTTTGATAGTATCAGTAACTATTTTCTCGCCCCGCCTGTGAGCGGGGAAAGCTTATCCGGGATCGGGAATTCTATCTTTGATTTTGGCAACATTAATTACAACGGCAGCTTTGGCAGGGGATTGTCTTTTGGAAACCAGCAGGATGTGGTGCTGAATTCCACCCTTAACCTGCAGATGAACGGTTATCTCGCTGATAGTATTCAGATCGCCGCTGCTATTACCGACAGCAATATTCCTATACAACCGGACGGCAATACCCAAAATCTGAATGAATTTGATAAAGTATTTATCCAGTTTAAAAAGAGGGGCTGGCATTTTGATATAGGGGATATTGACATCCGCCAGCAAAAGCATTATTTTCTGAACTATTATTCCCGCCTACAGGGTGCGGCTTTTGAGCAACAAAACAAAATAGGGGCAGGCGTGAACAACCGGTTGATGCTGAGCGGCGCTATTGCAAAAGGAAAATATACACGAAATATCTTCAATGGTCTGGAAGGCAATCAGGGCCCGTACCGGCTGCAGGGACCCAATAATGAACTGTTTTTCATAGTGCTCGCCGGAACAGAACGCGTATATATTGACGGGGAATTAATGCAACGCGGGGAGGACCAGGATTACGTGATCAATTACAATACGGCGGAACTTACTTTCACACCCAGGCAAATGATCACCAAGGATAAGCGGATCCAGGTAGAGTTTGCCTATGCAGACCGGAACTTCCTTAATTCGCAGTTGTTTGTTTCGGACGAAGCGGAGATCAATGAAAAACTAAAACTGAGAGTGGCGGCTTATTCAAATGTGGATGCAAAAAATTCCCCGGTCAATCAAACCCTGGACCCGCTGCAGAAACAATTTTTATCCGATATCGGCGACAGCATCTACCAGGCGCTGTATCCTTCACAGGTACCGGATACTTTTTCCGTTAATAAAATATTGTATAAAAAAATTGACACTGTTTATAACAACAACGTACACGATTCCGTGTATGTATATGCCACTTCTCCCGGAGAAAGTTTATACAACCTTGCTTTTACCGAAGTCGGACAGGGCAATGGGGATTATATACCGGATGAAACCAGCGCAGCCAACGGAAAATTATTTAAGTGGGTGGCTCCCGGCGCCAATAATGAAAAGCAGGGCAGATACGATCCCGTAATATTACTGGTTACGCCTAAGAAGCAACAGGTCGTTAGCGTTGGTGCGGATTATAAAATTACGGAACATACTAATTTGAGCGCTGAGATGGCCATGAGTAATTATGACATCAATACTTTTTCAAAAAAAGATAAAGAAGACAACAAGGGATATGCTGTAAAAATGCAATTGACCGATGCCCGCCCGTTCAGGAAAAGTTCCCCGGATCTGATGCTGAAAACCCGGTTGAATTACGAATGGGTGCAAAACCGGTTCAGACCCGTGGAACGTTTGCGGAATGTAGAGTTTTTCAGGGGCTGGGGCTTGCCTTTGAATTATGTTCAGGAGGCAACGGAAAACCTGGTGCAGGCAGGTGTGGAACTTAATGGCGCCAATGGAGATCTGATAGGCTATCAGGTTGAAAATTATACCCGCAGCGACGGGTATAAAGGCGTGAAAAACCTGGTGCAGTACAAAGCCGATTACGGAAACTGGCATCTGAACAATCAATTTGTTGTTACCACTTTCAGTCAGCCCGATCAAAAGGGTTATTATCTAAAACCCGGTATTGACGTCTCACGGTTGTTTCCCCGGATAGGGAACTACCGGATCGGGGGAGGATATACCTCCGAACGGAACGACCTGCGCTACCGGCAGTACGATTCCCTGAATGCCGGCAGCTTTTCGTATGCTATCTGGCAGGCCTACCTGAAATCTCCTATGGAAAAACCAAACAAGTGGGGGCTGAGCTATTATACAAGAAGCGACAAATATCCCTATCAGGCAAAACTGGTTCCTTCGGACCGAAGTAGTAACATCAATGCCTACACGGAGTTGATGAAAAATGAAAAACATCAGTTGAAGGTAAATCTGACCTACAGGAAACTGACGGTAACAGACACGAAGGTAACCACCCAACAGCCGGAGGAAACCGTGTTGGGCAGAGCCGAATATTTTATCAACGAACTGAAAGGGCTGATCAATGGGAACATATTGTACGAAGTAGGAACGGGGCAGGAACAGAAACGCGATTTTACTTATGTGGAAGTGCCTCCCGGACAGGGAGAATATACCTGGAATGATTACAATGGAAATGGTATTCCGGAACTGAATGAATTTGAGTTATCCCAGTTTCGCGACCAGGCAAAATATATCCGGATTTTTACCCCCACCAACGATTTCATAAAAGCCAACTATCTGCAGTTCAATTACAGTTTTATAATCAATCCCCGGTCCGTTATTGACCTGTCGAAAGCAGCGGGTTTTCGGAAATTTCTCACCCGGTTATATTTCCAGAGTTCACTGCAGGTAAATAAGAAGGAAAATTCCGATCGGTTACAGTTCAATCCTTTTGCGGTGCCCTGGCAGGATACTTCCCTGATCCTCCTTAACCAGGTATTCAGTAATTCATTTTCCTTCAACCGCTTCAGCAGTGTTTGGGGCATGGATGTCAATAATGTCCGGAACAACAATAAAGCTTTTCTGACCTATGGCTATGAAAGCCGGCGGGTCAATGATTGGAATATAAGGGGAAGATGGAATCTCAGCCGTTCTTTTCTGCTGGAACTGGTTGGTAAGAAAAATGAAAACCAGCTGGTAACCCCCAATTTTGATAACCGGAACTACCACATTGAGGCTTATGGCGTTGAACCGCGACTGTCTTTCATCCGGGGAACCGGCTTCAGAACGGTTGTGGGATACAAACTGGATCATAAGGTTAATACGGATTCTGTGCAAAAGGCGATCATCCATTCTCTTACGGGAGAGGTAAAATACAATGTACTTTCCAGCAGTTCCATCACCGGTAAATTCACTTACAGCCAAATCCGGTACGATGATCCCGGAAGCGGCAACGTTCCCAATACCAGCGTTTCCTATATCATGCTGGATGCGTTATTGCCGGGTAAAAATTTTCTCTGGACGCTTGATTTCAGCAAGCGGCTGACTTCTTACCTGGAGTTGAATTTTCAATATGAGGGTAGAAAAGCGGGTCATTCCCATACGGTACATATCGGGAGGGCGTCCCTCAGGGCCCTGTTTTAGATGCAATTGGAATTTTCTTTCAAAAAAAATATTCCCTGCCTGATGGGTGTTTTGCCTTCCTCTATATACTTATAAAAGGGATCGCGGAACGTCTGTAAAATATAGCATTATGATAGGTCCCTTTTGATTACCCATATTATTCCACTACATTTAAAAAATAAAATATTACATCCGGCAAACAGACCCTGTACTTTTCGGCGCTTCCCGGATTTTCGCAGGTGGGACACCCGTCTGTAGGACCTACTACCGGTTGGCGTCCTTCACCGACCGGAATGACACAGGTAGAGCGAAAATCCGGGATGCACCCGTACTTTTCATCCTTTGCTGTTTCCCGGGTATTTTAAGTATATTTAAAGATTTTGATTGCATATTATTAAACGATCCGGATATGACACATGCACAACGACGGAGATTTTTTATAACGGGGGCAGCTTTGATCTTGCTGACCCTTCCTGTTTTGGGACAAAATAATAATAATGAAGGCTGGAAGGCAGGCGTCGCCAGCGCCATTATTACGCCCGGTCAACCGCAGTGGATGGCGGGATACGGATTCAGAGACCATCCCTCTGAAGGTAAAATAATGGACATATGGATAAAGGCATTAGCCCTGCAGGATGCAAACGGGAAACAGGCGGTTCTTATAACGGCGGATTTGGTGGGTATCCCCAAAAAACTGTCGGATAAGGTCAGAGATCAGCTAAAAACAAAATATAATTTATCCCGGTCACAGATCATCATCAATACTTCTCATACGCATACGGGTCCTGTTTTGTCGGATGCCCTGGTGAGTATTTACCCGGTGAATGAAAATCAGCAAAAAGATATTGACAACTATACGAACCAGTTAGGAGATAAGCTGATAGACCTCGCAGGTAAGGCGCTGCATGACATGCAGCCGGCACAACTTTACTCCGGCAATGGGGTGGCCCGCTTCCAGGTGAACAGAAGAAATAATAAGGAAGCTACCTTGTCGTCACAATCTCATCTCAACGGGCCGAATGATTATGCCGTTCCGGTAATTAAGGTCGTCAACAGAAACGGTGGTCTAATGGCGGTTGCCTTCGGTTATGCCTGTCATAATACAACATTGTCGCTGTACAAATGGTCGGGAGATTATGCCGGGTTTGCACAGGCGGAACTGGAAAAAATGTATCCCGGCGCCACTGCCTTGTTCATGCAGGGTTGTGGAGCCGACTTAAATCCCCTACCACGTGGTAATGTTCAATTAGCCGAACAATATGGAAAGGAGCTTGCCGCGGCCGTAAACAGGATGTTAGAAGAAGAAATGAAACCATTACGCCCGGAATTAGCCACTTCCTATTCGGAAATTGATCTGCAACTAAACACAGCTCCCTCCAGGGAGGAATTGCAGAACGTAGCCGAAAATGGCAGCGGGTATGAAAAACGCTGGGCTCAGAATATGATCCAACAGTTGGATAAAGGACAGGCGTTGATGAGTTCCTACCCCTACCCGGTGGAGGTTTGGAAATTGGGCGACCAGTCAATGGTGGCTTTAGGAGGAGAAGTGGTCGTAGGGTATGCGCTTGAGTTGAAACGGATCTTTGGAGAAGATGTATTTGTGCTGGGTTATTCCAACGATGTTATGAATTACATTCCCACCGCTCTAATATTGAGAGAGGGGGGATACGAAGGGGCATCGGCCTCCATGGTATATGGGTTGCCTGCCACCTGGAAAGCCAATATTGAGGCCGATATTCTACAGGAAGTTTTGAAACTTGCTACACAAATAGGGGTGCCCATACCTGAAACAAAAATTCGTTAATCATTTTTCTTATATTTTTAAATGATCCTACAATGTCCACTGGTATTGAAAAGATAGGTCAACGGTATAGAAGTATCATCCTGTATTTTCTGGTAGCTGTTTCTGTTTCGGCCATTCTGTTTTCTTTCAGCAAACTTGAACACAATGGTCAGGGGTAAAAAAGGCGTTGACATAAGGAATTCGTTGGCTGGGCCTATCAATGAAGATGCAGACTGGATGTCCGGCGTGTCGCGGCGGGTACTCACGCCAACCACACCGATGTGTGGCTGGCCTGGAATGTGGAAGATCGTATTGCTAAAGGAGTACATCGCGTAGTGAAGCAGGTGAAAAGATAACACCATCTTGAGTTATAGTACTTAAAATCTTCTGATATGATTATTAACCGGAACAGCAGGAGTAGAGTCCCGAAATTGTTTAGCATAATTTTTTTCATTTTCTTTTTGACCTCGCTTGAACTTTTGGCTGGTTTGCCAGCGCATATTGAATTAATAAATTCGGCTAAAGATTCAGTCCCCGGCGGATTAAGAATTTCTACGTTTGATATTGATGCCACCCCTCCTGTTGGTAATGCCTTAGCTTACGATCGGGAAATCAACAAATGGGATTTGGGATTGCGGGCAAAGGGGGTGGTTATTCTGGGTTCAAGGCAGCCTATCGTGTTGTGTGCTGTTGACTGGATTGGGATTGCTAATGAAGGAATGGATGAATTTAAAAATGCGCTGGCAGCAGCAGCAGGAACCACCCCTCACCGCGTTTCAGTTCATGTATTGCATTTGCACGATGCGCCATGGTATGATTCCGGTGCAGAACAAATATTGCTTGAAGCAGGGATAGACCTTGCTTCTATTCATCCGATGAGTTTTGATGGCGGGTTTGGCAGGGAGACCATCCGGCATCTTACACAAGCGGTAAGGAGTTCATTAAACCACACTCAACCTGTAACACATGTGGGTTTGGGAGAAGCCAGGGTGGAAAGGGTTGCGTCTAACCGAAACATCTATGGCCCTGATGGGAAAGTCAGGGCTACCCGGTGGTCGTCCACCGGAGATGTTTCTTTACGTGCAGAACCTGAGGGACTGATTGACCCGATATTATCTCTTGTCAGTTTTTGGAATCAGGATAATCCGGTGGTCGTTATGAGTTATTATGCCACTCACCCACAGAGCTATTACAGAACAGGGGTAGCCAATCCCGATTTTCCCGGAGTCGCCCGGTTTTTCCGTCAGCTTGCGGTACCTGAAGCGCTGCATATTCATTTCAATGGTGCAGGCGGAAATGTCGCAGCGGGGAAATACAATGACGGGTCGCATGAAAACCGTCTCCTTCTTGCTGAACGTCTTGCTGATGGAATGAAGCGTGCATGGGAATCCACGAAAAAACAGCCTGTCACCAATGAAGATATTGACTGGGCTGTGGAGCCTGTGATTATTCCGCCTGCTGAGTATTTGTATCAATTACAGCAGGATTTATCCTTAAGTAACCAACTGCTTCTCGAAAATAATGATAATGCAAGGAAAATGGCTTTCCTAAAGAGATGTGAGGCGGGGAAAAAATTTGACGTTGCCTGCCTGAAGTTGAAAAATGCAAGGATCTTATATATGCCGGGAGAACTGTTTGTAGAATATCAGTTGGCGGCAAAAGCAGCACGACCTGATTTGTTTGTGGCAATGGCGGCTTACGGAGATTTGGGAACAGGCTATATTGGTACTGCCAAAGCTTATGAAAAAGGGGGCTATGAAGTGAGTGAATTAGCTTCTAATGTGGCGCCGGAAGTGGAAGATCGTTTAATGAATGCGGTAAAAGAACTGTTGAAAAAGTAGTACAAACTTTAAAAAATAAATTATGAAACAATTGAAATTTCCGTCTTTCATCCCAATGTTTGCAGTTTTCTTTTTATTATCCTGCTCAGATGGATCGAAAAAAACAGATTCAGAAGATACAACCCCGGTCAATGCTTCAGATGACGGATGGGTGAGTCTTTTCAACGGAAAGGATCTTGCAGGATGGCAGGTGTGCGAAGGTACGGCGCCCTATATTGTTGAGGATGGAGAAATCGTGGGCACCACGGCTCCAGATAACCCCAACGGTATGCTGTGTACGGTTGACACTTTCAGCAACTTTATTTTGGTAGATTCTTTGGACTCCAATGGGTTTGTCGGATTCCAGGTTCATCAAAGTTCAGGCGACTGGTACAATTCGGGAATATCCGGATAAAAGTATTGGATGGATCATTCTCGAAATTCGATAAGATTTTAGGACTCAAACCGCCTGGCTAATTGTGTGAATGCCGGTTGTGGAAGATTTTTTAATATTATATACTTCAAGCAGTGAATACAGAATCAAATCCCAAAAATGTGAACCGTAGATCTTTTATCGGATTAAGCGGTTCCTTCTTAGCAGGCTGGACATTATTGCCCCAATCCGCCATCAGCGGCTTTGATAGAAAGCGGGGGAAGGAAGGACCGGTGAATAGTTTTTTAGGTAATTCAGCATTGCCCGGCAAAAGATGGTGGGAAAAAGAACCGTTGCGGATCGTGGAATTAGAGGAAGGCTATGAATTTGGAGAGAAAGCATCCTTGTTAGACAGGCTGGGTGCAAATATGGAACACCTTACTACTTTTAAGGATACTTCTCCCGGCACTTCATTTTTATACAATCACCATCTTTTCACCGGGAAAGGAGTTGACCTCGACTCTTTAGCCGGATATTTAAATGAAGTCCAAAAAAACATTAAAGTAATCATCTATTATAATGTACATGCAATATTGTTTTCCTATGCAAATGAGCATCCGGAATGGCAGCAGATTAAGGATGATGGCAATCCGGTTGACCAGATTTACGAAATAGACTCTTCCTTTTGTATCAATAGCCCCTGGCGGGAAGAAGTATTTGATACTTTAAAAAAGCTTTCTGCCTATAAAATTGATGGTGTGTTTTATGACGGGCCTATATTTTTTTCAAACACCTGTTATTGTGATAGCTGCAGAAAATTATTCAAAGAAAAATACAAGAAGGAGATACCGCTCAAAACAAAAATGGCTTCCACGCGTTCGGGAGCCGCCTGGAGGGAGCTGGTGGAATTTCAGTCAGACAGTATTGCCCGCTTTTTAAAAGACTCCAATGATATTTTGAAGAAAGTAAGCCCGGGCTGTCTTTTTTATATGAATGGCAGTACACTTGGACCTACGTGGCCAACCGGCAGGGATAACCGAAAGATTATTAGAGAATCCGATATTTTGGGAGCGGAGGGAGGATTCCTGTATGGAGCCTTAACGGAGCCGATATATAAGCCGGGGGCTGTGGCTAAATTACTGGAAGCGCAGGCCGGTGGGAAGCCAACGGTTATTTTTAATGCTGCCAAACAGGGTCCCTGGGCTATATCAATGCTTGCAGCCGGAGAAATTAATATTCTTTACAGCCAGACTATTACTCACCAGGCTAATGTATGGCTTGCAGTATGCGATGATCCCGATGCTCATGGGGAAGAAATGGAGGTGATTGAAAAATACAACCGTTTTATCAGGCGGAATCCTGAACCGTTTATGAATACGGTTTCCGCAGCAAAGATCGCCTTAGTATGGCCCCAGGAAGGAAGTAATTATTATGGCGGTTCCTCCGTTCCTTTAACCGATTTTACCAAAGCGATGAGCGCGCAAAAGGCCGGGAACCTGACCGGTGAATTTTATGGATTCTATGAGGCGCTTTCAAGAGCACACTTCCCGTTTGATGTAATAGATGAAGTGTCGCTTCAAAATGATTTGGAAAAGTATGAACTTATTATTTTGCCCAATACCCCCTGTTTTAGTAAAGATCAGATTGAGCGAATAAGAAATTTTGTGGAGAATGGAGGAAATCTTATTTCCACCTTTGAAACTTCACATTATAATGAGGACGGCGGTAAACTCACTAATTTTCAATTGAATGATGTTTTCGGAATAGAAAGCTCCGGTGATATTTTTGGACCTCTGAATCATGATTATGTGGCTGTAAAGGAAGAGCGCAGGGTTTCGTTGAAAGGCATCAGGCAGAAATTATTATACGCCCCGGCTTACGGAATGAAGATCAAAACCGGTCCGGCAACAATAGCGCCTCTGTTTTTTTGTAAACCTCTGCCGGGAAGTTATGCGGGTATTCCGGATGAGTCGGTTTTTCCCTTTCTCATTGAAAATGAATTTGGGAAAGGTAAGTCGGTTTATTTTGCAGGCAGTTTTGGGGACTCCCTGAACAAATTCCAATTTCCTGAGTATTACCGGATAGTGGCAAACCTGGCAGCCGATTTAAGTACACAGGTTATTGAAGTACAAAATACGCCCTCTTCAGTGGAGGTAAGCCTAAGAAAAAAGGGGAATTTAATTTTCCTTTATTTAATCAACTTTACTTCTGATATGAGGAGACCGATACAACAAATAATCACATGCACGAACTTAAAAATCCGGGTATTGATTAGTGAAAAAGTGAAAAGTGTTAAAACGCTCTGGATGGAAAAGAAAATTGAATTTACTCAAAGGGGGAATTCGGTTGATTTCGTTTTGCCGGCTGTTGATGCCTATGAGGTGGTTGAAATTAAGATATAGGGAGAAGCCCGGCTTTTTTTAGTTTCTTCTCTTTATTTCCATTTAGCGCGTAACGAATGCTTCCACCCATTAATGCGAGAAGCCGGAAAGTTCTGTTTCCCGGCTTCTCACGTGATATAAAAACTTTAATATTATCCGAAAATACCGCCCTTCTTAAGGGTTACAGCGCCTTCGCCAATCCTGAAGCCATTTTGATACACCTCCACCTTGTAAGTACCCGTTTTATATTTGTCAACCTGCTTCAGGTCAAAACTCACATTTTTTCGTTTGCCCTGCTCATAATCAATAGACACTTTGTTGGTGAATTCCTTATCACCGTCGTCCCGCGTGTTAACGGTACCAGAGCCCAGTCCTTCTTCTTTCACTACCGTTCCATCGGGATCGGTAACGATGACATAAAGATCTTTGGTGCCGGTTGTCGCCAGGCGGTTTTCCACGTCAAAAGAAACCCTTAGTTTGTCGGCTTTTTTTGCTTTTGAGGTTTCTTTTTCTTTCCCACTTTTCTTTTCGTTGATAGCGGTAAGATAGAAGTTGGAAGCATTCAGCGTAGAGCCTACGTCCACTTTGCCGGTCAGGTCTTTATTTTCCGTAACGGTGGTCTCCAGCGTTTCGGTCAATTGTTGCTTCTCGGTGGTCAGTTGCTCCTTATCGGCTGTCAATTGCCTGTTTTCCCCCTGCAGCCGCTCTATCTCCTGAACGTATTCTTCGATCTTACCATTGAGCTGGTTGATCAGCTTCCTGGCTTCTGCGAGATCCGCTGCGCTGGCGTTTTGCTTGCTGATCAGGGTTTTGATCCTGCTTCGCATGGCAGCCACGTCTTTATCACGGGTTTTAACCAGGCTGTCGAGGTTTGCGTTTTCCGAAGTCAGCTTATCCAGCCGGATTTCAGCGGCCTGGTAATCCGTTGCCAGCTGGTTCCTTACCGAATCCAGGGAAGCGAACTGAACATCCTTTTGTTGAATTACTTCCTTGGTTTTACTTTTATCATAAATAATATAGCCCCATGTGCCTAATAATGCGGCAATTAAAATACCGTATATTATACCCCGGTTGTCTTTTTTGGGTAATTGCGGTTGATTTGAGGCGGAGGGATAATTTGAAGCGCTCATAAAGGTTATTTTTTTTTGATTTATGCAAATTTAAGAAAATGATACACCAGATAAACTTAGCGAATTTACTGATTATTGATATCGAAACGGTGCCCGGAGTGCCTGATTTTCAACAGTTACCGGATAACTGGCAGGAACTCTGGCGAAACAAGATATCCAAAAACGTGCCAGAAAATATTCCCCCCGCCGAATCGTATCATGATAGGGCGGGGATCCTGGCCGAATTTGGAAAGATCGTTTGTATCTCCACCGGCTTTTTCTATAACGATCCGAATGGTGATTTATGTTTTAAACTGAAATCTTTTAGCGGGGATGATGAAGCGGAACTATTACTGGCATTTGCCGGTTTGCTGGATACTTTTCGCGCCAAAAGAGGCAATTTTTCCGTGGCTGGCCACAATCTTAAGGAATTTGACATTCCTTATATCTGCCGCCGGATGCTGGTACAAAACATCCCGCTTCCGGAATTTTTACAATTGAGCGGTAAAAAACCCTGGGAAACCGGGATGATAGATACGATGGAATTATGGAAGTTTGGCGATTTTAAAAACTATGTATCCCTAAATTTGCTGGCTGCGGCTTTAGGGATCGCTACGCCGAAAGACGATATTGACGGCAGTAAGGTGAGAGAAGTGTATTATGAGGAAAAAGATCTGAAACGCATCGTAACCTATTGTCAGAAAGATGTGGTTACGGTAGCCAACATTATCCTGCGGTTCAGGAATCAACCCTATCTGGACGAGAAAAATATTACCATAGTGGAATGACCGGTGCGCCGTGCCGGTTAAAAATTTATACCTGCTGTTGTTCAATTTATACTGATGAGTGTTGAAAAAATTATTAAAGATTGGAAGCAAAAGAAGTTCAGTCCGGTTTACTGGCTGGAAGGAGATGAGAATTTTTATATTGACCGCCTCGTTGATTATGCCGAAAAGCATATTCTCAGCGAGTCGGAAGCCGGCTTTAATCTCTCTGTTTTTTATGGAAAGGATGCCCATTGGGCAGAGCTGATCAATGCCTGCAGGCGCTATCCCATGTTTGCCGAACGGCAGGTAGTGATATTGAAGGAGGCCCAGCAAATGCGCGATATAGACAAGTTGGATGCCTATGTGGAACGTCCGCTGAGCTCCACGGTTCTTGTAGTGGCGTATAAAGAAAAGAAACGGGATGGAAGAACCCGGTTGTCCAAATTGCTGAAGCAACATGCCGAAGTGCTCACCACCCAAAAAATGTATGACAGCCAGTTGCCTGAATGGATCACCGCGCAGGTACAAAAAAAAGGCTTCGAAATCAAACATAAAGCCGTTATGTTGTTGATCGAACATATCGGCAATGATATCAGTCGTATCAACAACGAAATAGATAAGCTGTCGCTCAACCTGGGAACCGGCAAAACCATCACCGAAGAACATATTGAACAGTTTGTAGGCATCAGCAAGGAATACAATGTTTTTGAGCTCCAGGAAGCGCTGCAGCGCAAGGATGCCGCGAAGGCGATCCGTATCATACAATACTTTGGAGCCAACCCCAAATCCGCTCCTATTCAAATGGTGTTGCCCGCCCTCTATGCTTTTTTCAGCAAAGTGTATCAGCTTTTTGGGATACGGTCGAAGGATGAAAACGCTATTGCTAATGCATTGGGCGTCCGTCCTTTCCATGTAAAAAACTATCTGCTTGCCGGGAAGAATTATGGTTTCGAAGGAACGGAGCAGGTACTGCTGCTGTTGCATCAGTATAACCTGCGCAGCGTAGGCATCAAAGACGCGGGCACGGAAGACGCATCATTGATGAAAGAGATGGTAGTGAAAATGATGCAATAAAAAATAATAGCCCCGGTAAATTTTACCAGGGGCTATCGTGATCTTTTATAATGACAGACAATCTTGCTTCCTCCGCTATTCAAAGCGCCGGATAAAATACAATTAGCGATTGGGTGGGGGCGGAAGCGTTATCTTACTTTCGGGGTGCACTTTCCCGTTGTGACAGGTAATACAGGTAATTGCCGCAACGTCTTCGCCTCCGGATTGGTTGAAATATTTCTTGTTGATCTTGGCCGTCATACGGATCATGTGGCGGGCCGTGGTTTTTTCCGGCTTTTCATCACTGGCAAAATCCAGTTTCTTGGGATCTGTTTTAGCCGGAGCATGGCAATGGTTGCATTTCACGCCCAGGGAAACGTTAAAACCCTTCATGATCTTTTCCAGTTCTTCATGACTGATATCTTTGGGAAGCACTTTAAGATTAGGTTTGGGTCCTTTGTCTTTAACGGTAGTGGCTGCAACGCCTACCAGCAGGATAAAACATAAGCCGGCGCCTGCCAGAAGCTTTTTCTTTTGAAATTGAAACATGGCAACTGATTTTTGGGTAAAGTAAAGTATTCTTTTGATGATATAGCAATTTTTTTTACAAAACGATGACAAAAAATTAGAAGTTTGTATTTTCTATGTGGGCGTTGCCATGGACACGAAACGCCAGGTTACGGATTATAAATTCAAAATTTGAAGTATGACAAAAGATAAGATCCTGGTAATAGGCGCTTCCGGACAAATCGGCGTTGAACTGACCCTGGCTTTGCGGAAAATCTATGGCAACGCCCAGGTGGTGGCGTCTGATCTGAGGGAAGAGAATGAATTGTTGAAAGGAACAGGGCCTTATGTTTCCCTGGATGTGATGAACAAGGAGATGTTGCATGTGCAGGTGATCCGGCAGAATATCACCCAGATTTATCTGCTGGCGGCGATCCTGTCGGCCACGGGCGAAAAAAATCCGGGGCTGGCCTGGCATCTGAATACCCAAAGCCTGTTGAATGTACTGGATATTGCCCGGGAAGAGCAGGTGCAAAAGGTATATTGGCCCAGCAGCATCGCCGTGTTTGGTCCCACCTCTCCCAAACAAAACTGTCCCCAGCAAACCATCATTGAGCCGGTGACGGTTTACGGGATCAGTAAATTTGCCGGGGAATTCTGGTGCAACTATTACAACCATCGTTTTGGCGTTGACGTTAGGAGTCTTCGCTACCCGGGACTGATCAGTTATAAATCCTCCCCGGGTGGTGGCACTACCGATTATGCCGTAGAAATTTTCAACGAAGCGCTGGAGTCAGAAAAATACACCAGTTTCCTCGCTGCCGGTACAAGACTGCCCATGATGTACATGCCGGATGCCATCCGGGCTACAATTGAGGTGATGGAAGCGCCTGCAGACCGTATTTCCATAAGAACTTCCTATAACCTTGCAGCCATCAGTTTTTCGCCCGCGGAAATAGCCGCGGAAATAAGAAGACATCTTCCTGATTTTGCCATTCAATATCAGCCCGACTACCGGCAGGACATTGCCAACAGTTGGCCGCAGAGTATTGACGATCAGGTGGCGCGGAGGGATTGGGGATGGAAGCATCAATATGAATTGCCTGAAATTACGGCCGATATGCTGCTGAACCTCCGGCAGCACTAAGTTTCGTATTTTTGTTTTAAAAGAAGGATGGGTATGACAAAAGCGCTGTGGATATGGATCGTTATACTGGCAGGGTTGTCCTCGACGGCACAACAAAGCCGTCATCTTTCTTCCGGCCAGTGGCGGGGCGAACTGATCCGGGAAGATGGCATATCCATCGTGTTTAATTTTGAGGTAGATCAGCAACAAGGAAAAACGGTTCTCTCTCTGCTGAATGGCGATAATCGCCTGACGGCGGACGATATCAGGATTCGGAATGATTCGGTATTCATCCGGTTGCCGTTTTTTGATTCCCGGTTCAGCGCGGCTTTCGTGAATGACCGGGAGATCAGGGGTTCCTGGATCAAAAGGCTTGCAGACCGCGACCAGGTGATGCCGTTCATTGCGGTTAACCACGGTCAGAAAAGGTACAGGTTTGAAGTGGATCATGACCGGCCAATTGCCGATATGACCGGGCGATGGGCAACCGGTTTTGTTGATGAAACTACCGGTAATACGACAAAAGCTATTGGCGTTTTTACACAGAAGGGAACCCGGTTAACAGGATCTTTTCTAACCCGTTCCGGCGGCTCCCGTTTCCTGGAAGGAGTGGTGGATGGCGATTCACTCAGATTGTCCGGGTTTGATGGGGGGTATGCTGTCAGCTTCACGGCGAAAATCAACAGCGACCGGCAGATTTCCGGCGGGAAATATTTTTCCGAAACCTCGCCCTTTCCCAGAACCTGGGAGGCGGTTAAAGATCCGGACGCAACCATCCCCGAAGACCCTTCGTTATCCGGGCTGAGACCCGGCGTTTCCCGCAAGCTGGATTTCACTTTCAAAGACCTGGATGGACATCCTGTTTCATTTAATGATCTGCAATTTGCCAATAAAATAATGGTCATCCAGATCTTAGGCTCGTGGTGCCCTAATTGTATGGATGAAACGCAGTTTTTGAACGAGGTTTATGACAAATACAAATCCCGGGGAGTGGGTGTTCTGGGACTGGCATACGAACGCACCTCAGATTTTGCCCGCTCGCAACAGTCCGTAGGTAATTTTGTGAAACGTCTGAATGTAACATACCCGGTATTGATCACGCCGGTTGCGCTTAATGACCCCGATCTGGCTTTGAAAACCCTGCCCCAGTTGGAAAAGATCGCTGCCTTCCCCACTACTGTTTTTACCAACCGGAACGGAGAGATACAAAAGATTCACCCGGGATTTAATAATCCGGGCAGCGGGGAAGACTATGAAAAACAGAAGCAACAGTTTTTTGAGATCATAGAAAGGCTTTTATCAGAACAATAGATACTATTTTTATCCCATGAAAGATTCATTCAACAGAACGGAGGGCGATATCAACCAATCCGCATCCCGTGATGCCTGGTACAAAATAATTGCGCATGCTGAAACGCAAAAGTATCTGGAGGAAGACGCCCGGTATTTTCTTCATCAGTCCATGTCCACACCCTGCCTGGATACACTTCAGTCCTGCGAAGGGATCTACATCACCGATAGGGCCGGTAAATCCTATATGGATTTTCATGGCAATAATGTGCACCAGGTGGGTTATCGCAACCCTTTTGTAATGGAACGGGTGAAAGCGCAGATGGACGTGTTGCCGTTTAGCCCCCGCCGTTATACTAATGTACCGGCCATCGAATTGGCTAAAAAATTGGCCTCTTTATTTCCCGGTGATCTGAACCGGGTATTATTGGCCCCGGGTGGTACCTCTGCCGTGGGTATGGCGCTTAAGCTGGCCCGGGTGGTTACGGGCAAACATAAATTGGTGTCATTGTGGGATTCGTTTCATGGCGCTTCCCTGGATGCGATTTCGGCAGGAGGAGAGCAGGTGTTTCGGAAGGGAATGGGGCCTTTGATGCCCGGAGTGGAAAGGATACCGCCGCCCACTTCTTATCGCGGGATTTTTACGGATGATGGCAATGATGTGGTGTATGCGGATTACCTGGAATATGTGATAGAAAAGGAGGGCGATATCGGGGCTTTCATTGCGGAAACCATTCGGAATACCGATGTGCAGCTTCCCTCAAAAGCGTATTGGAAACGGGTAAGGGAAATATGCAGCCGCCATGGCGTTTTGCTGATCCTGGATGAAATTCCCATAGCTTTTGGCCGTACCGGGAAGATGTTTGCTTTTGAACATTATGAGATTGAGCCCGACATCGTATGCCTGGGAAAAGGCCTCGGCGCCGGCGTTATGCCCTTAGCAGCTATGGTTGCCCGTGATAAATATAACATTGCCAGGGAAGTTTCCCTGGGACATTACACCCATGAAAAAAGTCCCTTAGGAAGCGTAGCCGCACTGGCCATGCTGGAATATATAGAAAAGGAAGGATTGCTGCAAAAGGTGAATGAAGATGCTGTATTCATGAAAGAGGAACTGGAAAAGCTACAGCAAAAACATTTTCTGATAGGCGATATCAGGGGCATGGGTTTATTATGGGGAATTGAACTGGTTAAAGACCGGCAATCCAAAGAAAAAGCCATCGAAGAAGCGGAAACCGTTTTGTACGAATGCCTGGCAAATGGTTTGAGCTTTAAGATTTCGCAGGGGAATGTTTTACAACTTTCGCCCCCGCTGATCATAACAAGGCAACAGTTAAGGGAGGCAATTGAAATTATTGACGCCGCTATTACAAAAGCTGGAAGCTGATCGTATGTATTATCTTGCAGGCGCACTGTTATAATATGTGGAAGACTTTATTTATTACTTTGCTGTGTCTCGGCACGGAATGGGTTTGGTCGCAGCATTTTCTTCCTCCTTCCGAAAATTACCGGCCCGACCGGTTGAAAAAAGTGGTGATTACCGAGGCGGTGATCGGAACCGCCGTAAGCGTGGGACTGTATTATCTCTGGTATAAAAAATTTCCCCGGAGCCGGTTTCATCTTTTCAATGATAACGGGGAATGGCTGCAAATGGATAAAGCGGGTCATGCCGTTACCGCCTATAACGTAGGTGTGTTACAATATGATATGATGCGCTGGTGTGGCGTGAAGAAAAATGATGCTATCATTGTAGGCTCTGCAACTGCCTTGGGGAGTTTGAGTATCATTGAGATCCTGGATGGTTTTTCCAGGCATTGGGGATTTTCCAAAGGCGATATGCTGGCCAACCTGGTAGGTACGGCTATTTTTGCTGCACAGCAACGCTGGTGGGATGAGCAACGCGTAGGGATGAAATTTTCTGCCCACTTCTCTCCTTATGCGCAATATCACAGCGGTGAACTCGGCAAATCCTGGGCCTCGCGTATTCTTAAAGACTATAACGGGCAGAGCTACTGGCTGAGCTTCAACATCCGGTCTTTCCTTCCGGGTGGTGCCGGTTTTCCTTCCTGGCCGGCTGTTGCCCTGGGCTACGGAGCAGATGGAATGACGGGAGGTCATTTTAATCCGGATAGTATCCGTGGCAAACCGGTACCCCATTTCGAAAGAACCCGCAGGTTTATGTTATCGCCGGATGCAGATCTCTTCCGGATACATTCCCCGGCGCCTGTAGATGCCGCAACCTACCTCACAAAACCCTTTAAGATCCCCGCTCCCACGCTGGAAATAAATTCGAAGGGGAAATTTAAATTTTACGGGCTGTATCATTAGGGCTTATTCCCCGGATTTCTTGTCCATTCGTCAATGAGCGCTTCAATCTTTGGCTCCGCCTGGTATAAGGAAGCTACTTTTCTGACCACCTCTTCCACCAGCGCGTCCGGGCAGGAAGCGCCGCTGGTAATGAGTATCCTGGCAGGATTTACGTGTGGCAGATAATCTGTGGTAAGCACTTCCTGTTTGGAATGTAAATCGTAATGCAGGACCTGCTCTGCAGACAGGAGTTTACTTTCGTCTTTGATAAAATATGTCGGTAGCTTTTCTTCGCATAACGCTACGAGGTGGGAAGTATTGGAGCTGTTGTATCCTCCGATCACTATGGCTATATGCGCATCCGTATCCAGCATGCCGTTAACGGCGGTTTGATTATCGTTGGTGGCATAGCACAGGGTGTCTCTTGTGTCGGCGAAACGATCCGCCAGATTGATTTCGGTTAAACCGTAATGCCCGATCATCACCTGTTTGAGATGGTCTGCAATAGCCTGGGTTTCCGTTGCCAGCATAGTGGTTTGGTTTACCACGCCAATGCGCTGCAGATGATCAGCAGGATTGAATCCATCCGAAAACCGGCTCCGGAACTCCCGGTAAAATTCTTCCGCAGGTTTCTCACCGGTAATGTATTTGCCCAGTTCCACAGCTTCTTCCATGTTTTTTATAGTGACGGAAGCCGTATTTGCAATGCTGTGGGAAAAAGTGGCCCGGGTTTCTTCATGTTCCGGCCGCCCGTGGATGATAACGCTATAGCCTCTCCTCGCAATTTGTTCGGCCCGGTTCCACACTTTTTCAACAAAGGGGCAGGTGGTGTT
Source organism: Chitinophagaceae bacterium (assembly GCA_023957155.1). Lineage (GTDB taxonomy): Bacteria > Bacteroidota > Bacteroidia > Chitinophagales > Chitinophagaceae > Agriterribacter. Next base: position 23,843 of record JAMLHK010000010.1, read on the forward strand.
GAAGCGTTTGGTTTCGAGTCCTATATCCTGTAATCTTTTTTCCATCTGAATTGTAGTGCCAAAGGCCGGTGTGATCACTATATCATCCGGAGTCAGCATCTCAAAAGGCAATATTTCTTTACCCCGTGTGTCCTGTAGAAACCGCACCCCTCTTTCCTGCAGGTCTTCATTAACGTGGGGGTTATGGATCATTTCGCTTAACAGGAATATTCTTTTCCCCGGGTTTTCGTCTATGGTACGGTAAGCAATTTCAATGGCATTTTTTACCCCGTAACAAAAGCCGAAATGCCGGGCCAGGTAGATTTGCAGGCCCCCTAAATCGAGCAGGGTAGGAGTGAAATCCTTTTTCATCTTATCCTGTTCCTGCCGTTTCCGCTTGATGGCGGCGATGAGCGGGCTCCGGTATATAATAGGGACTTTAAATTCTTTCATTCCTATAAGAAATACGACAACGGCGAAGGTACGAAGTTTGGCTTTAGCAGGCCTGCCCGGTCAATTTGAATTGCCAAAACACGGACGTAGCCCCGAAGCATATCGTAAAAACGGGTTTCAATCCGTTTGAAAAAATGAAAAACTTGTTGAGAGCCGCAGGCTCGGCTCGTTATGCATCGTGTCCACCGCTGCCACCTGCTTTTAACAGTTTCCGTTACTTTTGCATACCAGACCCAGGGCTGCATCGTTTCGCAGAACTATAGGTGCCGGAACCCCGGTATTTAAAAATATAATTGTTGATATGCCAAAGAAAAACAATCAGTTCACCGGCGTTAAAGAAATAGCCAGAAGGGCTGGCGTATCTATCGGTACAGTGGACCGGGTGCTCCATGACAGGCACGGCGTTTCTCCCAAAACCAAAGAAAAAATACTAGCTATCATCCGGGAGCTGGATTATCATCCCAATCTTTTGGCCCGCCGTCTTGCTTCACGAAAGGTAATTCGCTTTGCCACCCTCATCCCTTCGGTGTCAAAAGATACCAGTTTCTGGTCACTGCCATTGCAGGGCATCAACCAGGCGGAGGAAGAAATTAGACAATACAATATCCGGATAGACAAATATTTTTTTGATCAGAACGACCGGGATTCTTTTGTCGGCCAATCACGTAAAATTCTCAGGAAAAAGCCTGATGGAGTACTCCTGGCACCGGATTTAGCGGAGGAAACCATTGCGTTTACCAACAAATGTACCCGGCTCGGTATTCCTTATGTATTTATGGATTCAGATGTTGAGGGACAGAACAGCCTGAGCTATATTGGTCCCCATTTATACGACAGCGGTTACCTGGCGGCCAACCTGGTAAACTACCTCCTCAGAGACAAAGAAGAGATATTGTTGTTAAATATCTCTAAAAAGATGTACAAACACCATCATCTTTTGAGAAAAGAAGAAGGATTCAGAAAATATTTTACAGATCATGGGATACCGAAAAAGATAGAAAAGACAGATCTTAAAAAGACCGACCCTGCATCCATTGAAAAACAGGTAGCCGGGATACTTTCCCGGAACAAAGCTATCCGGCTTGTTTTTGTAACGAATTCAAGAGTATATACCGTTGCCGATAGTTTAAAGAATTTGAAAAGGAAGCTGATTGTAATGGGCTATGATTTTACCCCGGAAAATATTGAAGGATTAAAAGCGGGTACGATTGATTTCCTGATTTGCCAGAAGCCCGGCAAGCAGGCCTACCTGGGGATCATGGCGCTGTATAAAAATGTGGTACTCAATGCACCGGTAGATAAAATCCAGTTCATGCCCATTGATATCATCACCAAAGAAAACTACCGGTTCTATAATAACTGATGCCGGCGCTTTATAGTTCACTACTTTGTACAACAAGATTCCGCATCGTGTTGACTAAAAAATGATTATTTTGCTGATCCCAATCCGGCAGTTATGCTATAATTCATCTTCAAAACAGTTCAGCCAATGGATGATATTCAGGAAAGATATGAGGCGTTACTGCTTCCCTCTGCTGCGCTTATTAACGACCTGGCGCAAATTGACGGTGACATCATGCTTCTCGGCGTGGGCGGTAAAATGGGTCCGGCTATGGCCCGGGTTTTGCATCAGGCTATTCAAAAGGGGGGCTTCGACAAAGATGTCATTGGCGTATCCCGTTTTTCCGAACCGGGTTTACAGGAAGAGTTGAACCGTATGGGTATAGAAACCATAGCCGCCGATCTGCTGAACGATGAGCAACTGATGCAATTGCCGGAAGTGAAGAATGTGATTTACCTGGCCGGCACCAAGTTTGGCACCACCGGCAAAGAATCCTTCACCTGGGCTATGAATGCATATCTTCCCGGCAGGGTGGCCTATAAATTCCGGAATTCCCGCATTGTAGTCTTCTCTACCGGTAACGTATATCCGCTCACTCCAGTGATCTGCGGTGGAGCAACCGAAGAGCAGAATCCGGAGCCTGTTGGTGAATATGCGCAATCCTGCCTCGGCAGGGAACGCATCTTTCAATATTCCTCGTTGAAATACAATACGCCTGTTTTGATTTTCCGGCTCAATTATGCCAATGATACCAGCTACGGGGTATTGCTTGAAATTGCGAAGTCGGTAGCTGCCGGAACGCCGATAGACCTGACCATGGGAAATGTGAATGTGATCTGGCAGGGCGATGCCAATGAAATTGCCATCCGGTCGTTGTTGCATTGCGAAACAGGCGGGAAACTGCTGAATGTTACCGGACCCGAAATCCTTTCTGTACGCTGGATAGCCCGGAAATTCGGAGAACTGTTTAATAAAGTGCCGGTATTTACCGGGGAGGAGGAACCTACGGCTTTGTTGAGTAATGCTGCGGAATGTTGCCGGCTTTTCGGATATCCCAAGGTTTCTGTGATGGAAGCGATCGAAGTAATTGCAGCGTGGATACAGCAAGGGAAGAAAACGATTCATAAAGAAACTCATTTCCAGGAGCGTAAAGGACAATTTTAAATGACGGGTAATACATTAGATACAGCGATAAGTGAACTACTGCGGGCAGGAACGGTCATTCCGGCTCATCCTTTAGCTTTAACAAAAGAACTTGCTATTGATGAAGCCCGGCAGCGTTTGCTGACAAAATATTATATCCGCAGCGGCGCCGGTGGCATTGCGGTGGGCGTACATACCACGCAGTTTGAGATCAGGAACAAAGAATTTAATTTGCTGGAGCCGGTTTTCAGAATGGCTGCGGAAGAAATAGAAAACCTATCGCCCGGCAGACCGTTTATTAAAGTAGCAGGTATTTGCGGCCCGGTTGAACAGGCGGTGGAAGAAGCTAAGTTGGCGGTAAAATACGGCTATCACCTGGGGTTGCTCAGCATGGGAGGATTGAATCATCTCTCTGAAGCGGAATTATTGGAAAGGACGCGAATCGTTGCCGGAATTATACCCGTGTTCGGCTTTTACCTGCAGCCGGCAGTGGGAGGGAGGGTATTGAGCTACGATTTCTGGCTCAACTTTGCCAATATTCCCAATGTACAGGCCATTAAAGTGGCGCCCTTCAACCGCTACCTGACCCTCGACGTGGTAAGAGCGGTGTGTAATTCCAAACGCTGTGATGACATCACCCTTTACACTGGGAACGATGATAATATTGTATTGGATCTGTTAACGCCTTACCGGGTCAGCGTGGGGGGTAAAACCGTAGAGAAAAGATTTGCCGGAGGGCTGCTGGGTCATTGGGCGGTATGGACCAAAGCAGCGGTAGATTTGCTACAGGAGGTCAAACAATGTCTTCATAATAATTACGATGGGATAGAAAACCTGTTGGTGAAACATGTGGCCGTTACGGATATGAACGCCGTTATTTTTGACGCCGCTCATAATTTCCATGGATGTATCCCCGGCATTCACGAGGTGTTGTACCGGCAGGGATTGTTGCATGACACCCGGTGTTTAAATCCCGAAGAAAAATTGTCGCCCGGACAGGCGGAAGAGATAGACCGGATCTGTGCGCAATACCCGCACCTTACGGATGATGATTTTGTAAAGTCTGTAATAGCATGACCTTCCGATTAAAAGAAGAGATAAAAAAAATGGCCGGGGATATTCATCCGTCGGTCATAGATAAGCGCCGTTACCTGCACCGGCATCCCGAGTTGTCTTTTAAGGAATTTAACACCTCCGCTTTTGTAAAAAACTCGCTGGATGAAATGGATATCCCATGGCAGCCGATTGCCGGAACCGGCGTATTGGCCGGGATCACGGGAGATATGCCTTCTGACAAAGTGATTGCCTTACGGGCAGACATGGACGCGCTGCCGATCACCGAAGAAAACAAAGTAGATTACACGTCTGTTAACACGGGTGTAATGCATGCCTGTGGACATGATGCGCACACTTCCTCGTTGTTAGGTACTGCTTTTATCCTGCAAAAACTGAAGCCACATTATGGTGGAACGATAAAGCTTTTATTTCAACCCGGAGAAGAAATTTTACCGGGTGGAGCAACCCTCATGATAAGAGACGGCGCACTTGAAAATCCACGGCCTGGTGCGGTGATAGGGCAGCATGTGAGTCCGGTCATTGATGCCGGTATGGTGGGGTTTCGTTCGGGGAAGTTCATGGCCTCTATGGATGAAATCACTTTCCGGGTATTCGGCAAAGGCGGACATGGCGCGCAACCCCAGGACAATATAGACCCGGTATTAATTACTTCGCATATTATCGTAGCCTTACAACAGGTCGTCAGCCGGATGGCCCATCCCGGATCGCCCACCGTTTTGTCGTTCGGGAAGGTAATTGCCAACGGCGCTATTAATATTATCCCGTCGGAAGTATATGTGGAAGGCACCTTCCGGGCGATGGAGGAAAAATGGCGCATGAAAGCGCATGAAAATATGATAAAGATGGCCACCGGCATAGCTGAAAGTATGGGAGGCAGGTGCGAGTTTAAAATTTCAAAGGGTTATCCCTTTTTGTTGAATCATGAACCGCTGACCGGGGATTTGAAATCGTATGCAGAAGAATACCTGGGCAAAGAAAATGTGCTGGATCTTGATATCTGGATGGCAGCGGAAGATTTTGCCTATTATTCCCAGGCAGCAAACGCCTGCTTTTACCTGTTGGGGATAAGAGGTAAAGACGGCATGGGCACTTCTTCATTGCACAGCGCCACCTTCGATATAGAAGAAAGCGCGCTTTCGCTGAGTACGGGTTTGATGGCCTATATCGCACTAAAAAGATTAGGGATTAAAATATAGGAAAGCCTTCTTGTGGCTTAATCCGCCAATCGTTCTATGGAATAAGAATGACCAACGGGAACAGATAGTTGCCGGATGGTTTGCAGTAATGTGGCCGAGGTGGAGATCATGTCTTTTTCTTTAGGTTTATGGGTCAGGTAGGTTGAAAAAAGCTCCTTTAGTTTTTTATGGGTTCGTACGTCCTTTGTTTCTTTCAGAATTTTTTCGAAAGTATTTTGAACCTCGTTTAAGGTTGCATGATGTTCAAAATGATTAATGTATTTGTATTGCACATAAGCGAGCATCCTTAAATCGTATTCCAGGCTCCAGAATTTTTCAAAAAAAGATAGAAGATTTCCTGCCTGAAGATATTGGGGTGTATTTTTAAAACGAGAAAGATTGATCCCGTTTTCTAAATCCTGATTGGAAAATACGGCGATATTATTTTGATCAATCTTCAGTTGATAGCTTCCTCTTTCCAAGCCCTGTATACAAAGAATATCGGCGTTCATTTCATCGGAGAAAGAGAATAGGGAATCCACATTTATACCGTCGGGCGCCGGAAAAGGCAGGGATTTACTTAGATGGTTAAAAGAGATGGTGCTCCGACCTGTTCGCAGCGAATCCACCTTGCCGTTTATCTGCTCCCGGACTTTATTCCGACGCACCTCGACTACCGTTCTGGAAACGAACGGATTTACCGGGATTGTTTTTAGAAATTGATAGGCCATTGCAAAATTTCCATAGGAACCAACGTGCCGCCGGTCTTCCCCGATGATGGAATATTTAAGACTTTTTTGTTGCAGAACCTGATTGAGATTATTCAAAATCGTCCAGCAATCCACTACCGGTACTTTGTATTTTTTGGATAGGGTAAAAAGATAGCGTGCGCATTGCTGTAAGGTATCGTTTAGCCCGTAAGATATCTTCTCCGAAAAGTCTCCGGTCTGATCATAGATCGTAGGCGTTTGCAAAATCACCTTCACCTTATTGTCCGTTAAAATCCTTACCAGGCTGTCGGCATTCCTGTACCAGTTTAAAACTGCCTCGTGTTTTTTTTTGTCAACATCCGCCTCGTTCTGTCTTTCTTCAAAATAGAATCCACGGTGCAGGTCATTTTCCTCTAACATGATTACCGCCCAGGTGGGTTTTTGAGCCAGGATATCGCTTCCCATCCGGTTGATGATGTCATCCGAAAGATCGCCCCCGATGCCTCCGTTTAAAAATACGATTTCCTGTTGCGGGTAGCGGGTGGCATAAAACAGGTTGAGATAGTGATAATTACCGCCGTTCATAACAATACTGCTGCCGATAAAAATAATGCGATCGCCGTTTTGAAAAGTGGAAGACTGACAAATACCGGGAGTAGGAAAAAGGAAGAGCAAAGACAGTATCAACAATCCGAAATATTTCATCTTCTGAAAAAAATTAATTAAGATCTGGTGTAACCGGGAGCAGAAAGACAGGGATAAAGTTAGGAAAAACATTTTAGGACGGATAAAGGATTACTATTCTGTTGCCTATCTTTGAATCTCTGGAACATTTTGTATTCAAAATCGAAAACAGACATGAACAAACCCCTGATTGCTATTGTTAATTCAAGCACTTTTGGTAAACATTTTGCGGATCATATCAAAACGCTGGAAGCATTTGCCGAATTGAGACACGTTACCGTTCCGGCGGATATTGGCGGAGACGCCCTGGCTGAAAAGATCAGGGATGTGGATGGTATCATTGCCAGCGTAACCCCCCGTTTCCCGAAGCAAACGCTGGAAAAATGTACCCAACTGATTTTGTTGGCACGCCACGGCATTGGCTGCGACAATGTGGACCTGGCGGCAGCTACCGAACTGGGGATTGCCGTTTCGCGGGTAAAAGGAGTGGTTGAAAGAGAAGCGGTATCTGAATATGCCATTGCCTTATTGATGGCCGCATCGCGACAGGTGCCGCAGGGATTGCTGGCGGTTAAAAACAGCAATTGGGCAGGCCGGTTCCGGATGGTGGGGATGGAATTGAAAGGAAAAACAATCGGTATTATCGGGTTGGGCAATATTGGATCGCGTAGTGCGGAAATTTTATCCAATGGTTTTAACGCGCGGGTGATAGCGGTAGATCCTTATATTGATAAAGCAAGATTTAAACAGTTTAATGCGGAAGAGGTCAGTCTTGAAGAGTTGATACGCAGTTCCAATGCTATCCTGTTCCACTGCCCGCTTACTTCAGAAACCAGCAGGATATTGGGTAAAGCACAATTTGCGGCGATGCAGAAAGGCGCCGTGCTGGTGAATACCTGCCGGGGCGAGTTGGTGGATGAAGATGCCCTGTATGAAGCATTGCAATACGGTCCTTTAGGCGCTTACGGTACGGATGTAGTGGAAGGCGAACCGGTAGATGGAGATCATCGTTTGGTAAAACTGGATAATGTAATTGTTACGCCTCACCTGGGCGGTTATTCCTGGGAGTCGTTGCATGGCATGGGACAAACCTGCGTGGACGATATGGTGGCTGTCTTTCAACAGGGTGGCATTGCGGGAGAATTGGCCAACCCGGAAGTGTTACAAAAAGATTTCCGGAAATGGCGTTAACGCTGACTATAGATATGGGCACGACCAACCTGAAAGTGGGGCTGGTGGATGAAGAGGGTAAAATCCGGTCGTTGCATGTGGCGGCTATTGCCACCGTAAGCAGGGAAGCGGGGACTGCGGAACATGATCCTGCGGCGCTCCGGAAGCTGGTAATGAGTTTATGTAAAAAAGTATTGAAAGAAAATAACAGGGAGGAAGTAACCTGCCTGGTAGCCTCTACTTACCAGTTTGGATTGATGCTGCTGGATGAGCAAAGAAAACCGCTTACGGGCATGACCCTGCTGAGTGATATCCGCTCGCAGCACCGTTTTTCAGATTTCGTGGATTTTTACAGGGATGTTGACATTTATCATCGCACCGGTTGTCCGCTGATCAGTCAATATGTTTTGCCCCGGTTGTATTATTTCTTACGTGAATATCCAGCCTTATTAAAAAAGGCAAAATTCTTTACCGACGGGAAATCCTTTTTATTTGAATGGCTGACAGGAGAATGGGCAACGGATATCAGCACTGCCGTGGCCACGCAATTTTATAATATACAAGAATTTCGCTGGGATCAGGAATTGCTGAGCAGGCTTCATTTGTCTCCGGAGCAGTTTCCGGCGCCGGAGAACGGCACAAAATTCATGGCGCCGCTAAAGCGGGAAATAGCCAGGGAACTGGGTTTGAACAAAGATGTTCAGGTAGTGTTGGGTGTGTACGACGGGGCCGCGTTGGGAGTAGGGCTCAGCGGATTGGAACCGCATGTTGGCATTGTAAATCTGGGTACCACCGCGATGCTTCGGGTACCCGGCGCTGTGGCAGTGTGGGATAAAAATGAAAACAAGCGAATACAGGCTTATGCGCTCCATGAAAATTTTTTCCTGAACGGCGGGGCGCTTAATAATGCAGCGCTCCCGTTGAACTGGATGAAAGACCGGTTGTATGATTTCGATTTGCAGGATCCGGGTTTATTGCAGATAACTCATGAGCCGCCGTTGATCTGTCTGCCTTATCTCACAGGGGAAAGAGATTCCCTCACGGGACCTTTTGCATCGGGGGTATTTTTTGGCGTTCGCCGACATCATGGGCGGATAGATTTTGCCCGCTCCGTATTGGAAGGTGTTGCTTTTTCCATGCGGTATCTTTATGAAGCGCTTGCTGAAAACAATTTGCCGGTAAAGGAGATCAGAATGGGAGGGGGCGGCGTAAATATTGAGGCCTGGCCGCAAATCTTTGCCGATGTATTAGGCGTACCGGTTACGCTGTCGTCCGGGAAGGAAATGGCGCTTGTGGGAAATGCCATGCTGGGTTTTGTAGCCGGCGGAAAATATAAAAACCTGGATGAAGCGACTAGGTATATGCTGAAAGATACCAGGAGAGTGGAACCCGTTGCGGAATCTGTAAAGATCCGGGATCAGCAATATCGCTTTTTCAAAAAACTGAGAGAAAACCTTGCTCCTTTGTATGAGGAACACAGTGGGTTGGGTTCCTGATCTTATGCGGTTTACGGTCGGTACCGGAGGTCAGACCGTAAACCGGAGGACAACCCGGTCTGACGCCCTGCGTGCCGACCGGGTTGTGATCGGTATCGAGGGTCAGACCGTAAACCGGAAAGTCTTTTTCAAGGCAATCCGGACGCCACGCGCGCCGACCGGGTTGTGGTCGGTACCGGAGGTCAGACCATAACCCGGGGAAATCTTTTTCAGACAACCCGGTCAGATCGCGAACTTTTCCTCGTATGGATCCGAAAACGGATTGCCCGGTAAATACGATTATAAGATCTATCTGCTTCTGATAGACCGACTATTTAAAATTACTGAAATTACGGAAACGTTGGAGTCAATGAATGCGGGTCTGTCATGCATTCATGAGACCTGTTTGAATACCATCCGATCATATAAAATATAAACGGGCAACTGATAAATGGCAATCCGGAATGTGCTTTCTACCGGGTAGAATAAATCCGTTAAATATGTCTCGTGCCTACGGCACTCCATGACCTCCGGATATGTTCCCTGTTTCCGGAAATTCCGGCGTCATAAGATGCAGGCAGTCCTCCGGACTTTATGGATGAAAACCCTGTTTCAGAGGGTATAAAGAAAGAGGCGTCGTCCGGGTCATTGTTTGAACCGTTGTAAATATACCAATCCCGGTATTTTGTAAAGCAACGGATCATTGCGGCGTTCCTTTTGCAGATGCAATATCGGTGGACATACACGAACCGGCCACGATTGACCGGGGTCGCGCACCACGATATGCAGCAACCGGCCATTGACCTTAGATGCAGGCGATGGGTTCAGCAGTTATCGGTGGAGCAACGGGCAAACGGGCAGGTATGTGGAGGCAACGCAGTCCACCGCATACTCGGTGTTGGCTGCAGACGCGTTGGGTTGCATTTCAAAAGATACGATCGAAATAAAAAATGCATATCCCGCCCCTGCAGTCTTTCTGCCCGCTGATACCGCCATTTGCGCAACGGATCCCTTCACCATACACCCTGTTCAGTCGTTTAGTGCCTACCGGTGGAGTACGGGCGCGTCCACTGAAAGCATTACCGTACAAATTCCTGGAACATACCGTTTACAGGTTGAGGATGATCACTGGTGCGCCGGACTGGATTCTATCCGCATTGTTGCGAAAGACTGCGGCGACCGGTTTTTTGTTCCCAATGCCTTTACCCCTAACAATGATGGTGTTAATGACTCCTTTAAGCCGCTGATCAGCGGGCGGGTAAGCGATTATGAGTTTAGCGTATATAATCTTTATGGGCAAATGGTTTTCAGCAGCCGCCGGCCCGGTGAAGGCTGGAACGGGAAGTACAGGAACCGGTTTCAAAATGCCGGCACGTATATATGGATAAGCCGGTACAAAACGGGAAACGAAGCGATGCGGCTTGACAGGGGATTGGTTGAGTTGGTGCGGTAGGGGAGGGAGGTGGTATGGGTTACAGGTCACAGGGCATGTGGAGTTAGGAACCAGTCATCAGGAGAGGCATTCTCACTTTTTCATATTTTCATATTCCTTTTCAATATCCCGCTCACTCACCCACTCTTTATAAAGCACTCTCCAATTTATTGAATATTTTTTCCCTACTTCAAAATGGGGTAAAAGATAATGAAAATCCCATGCCGGTTGTCCTTCTCCTGCGCCGTCCGGCGACTGGGAAAATCTGAAAACTCCTTCTTTGGGCTTAGGAAATAGGTAACCAAAAACCATGCTATGGAACCTGCCGTAATAGAAAGGTTTCTCAAACCGGCAGGCAGAGATTTCTTTAGCAAGAACGACATTGAAATCAGGAGCCATATAGAAATGGGCGGTATCATCCAGGGCGGCATGGGTACCGTTTTTACCGTGTTGATCCGTAAACAGATATTTCCAATGGGAAGTGTCGTCACCTGGTTGCTTTCCCTTTAAATAAATCCCTAAGATTTCCGGCTGGTAGATATAAGAGGCCCAGAAAAAACCAATATACCCGTGTTTGAACATTTCCGCGTCATGTACGACAAAACTAAATTCAACGTCAAGATAATGTGGGGCAACCATTTTAAAGCGCGTCCAGCTTTCAACGTTAGTGGCGCCGGTACGCGGCTGATACAATTCTACTTTTGAACCCGATAATTTCCTGATTTTCATCGGTTGCTTTCTCGGCTCAAATAAAGAAACTAAAGAATCGCCACCAAAGATGTGTTCCAGATTCACCCCTGCGAAGGAAGGTACGAAAAGTGATGAGTCCTGTTTTTTATGATAGAGTTCTGCAATCCCGTTATAACCTTTGTAGTGATGTTCGCCATATTTACTGTTGTCAGCAAAAACAGCTTTCAGATCCCCTTTCTTGAGGGTTACGGTAGGTTGCGCCCGGGTAGCTGCAAAAAATAATGCTGAAAGGAGGCAAAGAAATATTCTGTTGGCAGACAAGCGTACGACAAGCATTTTGATTTCAATCGGTTTTACATTTTTGTCCGGATAGCCACACTGCTCATGTGCAAAAAAAATTATTAAGATATATCGTTCTCGATATTCACGGCTACGTAGCCCTTGGGACCTCTTTCTATTTCAAAGCTAACTTTCAGTCCTTCCTGTAAAGGATAACGGGAGGATGACTGGTGTACAAAAACGCGTTCCCTCGTGATACTGTCTTCAATAAATCCGAATGCTTTTGTGCTGTTGAAATAAGTGATAGTGCCTTTGCGGATTAAATCCTGCGGATCGGGAGGTTGTTGACGGGGAACGCCGATTTCAATATCCTCGGCTTTTATTTCGATCCTTTTATTATGATCCGGTGGCGTTGAGGTCAGGTTGCCGTTTTCGTCTATGTAGGCCATCATTTCATCCAGGCTCTTCCCTTTAGCGGCGCTTTCTTTACGTTCCTGCTTTTTCTCTTCTTTTTTTCTACGCTTATCTTTTTTTTTGTTTTCTCTTTCTTTTTTGTTCCAGCTTGTTGCCATATTCAATGTAAAATTTTGTTTCTATATACAAGGTTCAAAGGTTTTCTTACTTTTCTTCGCCGCCGGCTACGTGTTCTGAACCGTAATGTTGCGAAGAGCATGTAACAAAAACCCTCAAACCTTTTGACGCGCTTGTTAGCCGGTTGAGTAATCAGCGCATCCTGATAATAAACCTGTTACCAACGGTTGCCTGAACCGGATCCTCTGTTTTGTCTTTCTTCTCTGGGCCTGGCTTCAGACACTTTCAGCGGTCTGCCTTCCACCATCCGGCCATCCAGTTCTTTCAAGGCGGTTTCGGCGGCCTGCCTGTCGGACATTTCTACGAATCCGAAACCACGGCTTCTGTTGGTGAATTTGTCGGTAATAACTTTTGCAGAGGAAACATCGCCATATTCTCCAAAAAGTTTGCTCAAATCTTCGTCCTGGATACTATAGCCCAGGTTTGTTACGTAAATGTTCATAATGACACAATAATGAATAAAAAATATCTGAGAAAAATAGCAGATGTAAAAAACAGGTGGGAGAAAATTGTTTTACAATAGCAATAGACCTCAAATTATCGCGGTAAAGGTAACAAAATTTAACGCTAATGACAGATTTATTTGGAGGTTTAACAAAATACGCATAGCCCGGGCGCCATCCCAACTCCAGACTTGCGCCAGGGAAGATCATAGTATGTTTGAACAAAGAAAGAGATATGTTCGCGAAAATTCGGTGCGAGCAGGTTTTGTAGCGTTGCCGGAGCAATGGTTATATATGCTCAAAGACAGTTGCAACGCGCTCATTGCGTTGATTATTTCGCAATACTTAGAAAAGTTGGAAACCACAGACAAACTTTCATGGCTTGAAATTATTACCAAAGGTTTTAAAGCCCTGTTAGAACGTAATTTTACACAGCAAAACGCCCGGCACATACGCACAGCAGTTAAACATTTCCGTTGCCCGTCTGAACGAGTGCGCCAAAAACACGACAGGTCAATTCCGTTTCAAAGCATATTCAACAGCGTGTTATTTTCAAAAGCAAAACCAATCAATCGCCTTTGGAGTTCAGACAATCGTTTAACTAAACGAAAAAATTGTAAATTAGCCGAACACAAACGCTTAACAAAAAGCCCAACATCCAACAATGGTAACCGTTGCGCTAAAAAAATAGAATTTAAGTTCAAAGCACCGAACGAAAGTCGGGGTTTTATTTGCCTGGACAAGTAACTATGCTCACTTTTCGGTGGTTGGAAACAAACTGCCAACATTCAACCTGACAATGGTAAACTTGATAGCGCAAAACAAAGACGAGTAAAAAATACTGCCTGTAACAAGATAGTTTGAATTTTGTTTATTTTCTAAACCTGTCAATAGACGCTTGCAATTCTTCTTCTGTTTCAGGTAATTGAGCTTTTAAACCACGTGAAATGCGGGCTTGAATACTTTCAGCAAATGGTTTGAATATTTCGGTATAATTCGCAAAAGCAATTTTATAATCTTCATTTGCGTGCAATTCTTTCGCTAAAAGTGTCGCACCTTGCATTGCCAAACTTGTTCCCATTCCCGTAAAGAAACTTGGCGCGTGTGCCGCATCGCCGACCAAAGCAACACGACCTTTCGTCCAAGTCGGCATATGGATTTGACATACTGCATCAAAAAATATATCATTGGAATGCAATAGCGTATTTAGGATTTCAGGGATTTTCCAATTCGTGTTATTTTCAAAATTGTCTTTCAAAATTTGCTTTTGCTGTTCTATATTTCTGTAATCCCAATTGAGTTTAGGCGAACGAAAAATAAATCCGGCGTAACTTACTTCGTTAAACTGATAAATTATTGCCTGTTTATTCAACGCTCTGTAAATTATTCCTGTATTTTTGGGTCTTCCTGTATGTAGGTTGTCTGCTTCAGTAAAGCCAAAATAAGCACCGAAAAATTGTGAAAAATTCTCTTCATTTCCAAACACTAATTTTCTCACAACAGAGTGTGTGCCATCTGCACCAAATACAAAATCAAAATTTCTTTTGTTGCCGTTTTCAAAAGTTACTGCAACATAATCTTCGTACTGAACAAGCGTTTCAATACTGTTATCAAACAGAAATTCAACTTCGTTCTTCGGAACAATTTCATAAAGTATATCCAACAAATCGCCACGATGGATTTCAATATCGCCAAGATATTCAGCTTGGTCATTCAATGAAAACTTCACAAGCGTTTCATCTTGGGCGTTTACAATTTCGTCCGTATGCAAAAATTCTTTCGCTTTAATTTTTTCCAAAATACCCATTTCTTTTGCCACTTTCAAGGCTTCGCCACGCACATCAATAGGCGAACCACCTTTTCTAAGCTCTTTGCCAAGTTCAATAATCGTTACTTCGTACCCAAATTTGTTTAGCCAATACGCTAAGGTTAAACCTGCAAAACTTGCACCCGATATTAAAACGTTCTTTTTCATAATTTTCATTTTATGTCGCAAAATTATATGTACTTTTACGAATAAAATAGTCAAATAACAAGTAAAAATAGTCGTAAAATTACGAATATGAAAATTAATAAAAAGACTCAATACGGAACACGGTTTGAACGGATAATAGGAAATGACCTTCAAAATATCGAAATAAAATCCATCAAAGCGTATGATTTCTTGCCGGAACTTGCTATACACTTTGGCTCGTACATCGCCAGAAAAAGTTTTGTCCGACAAACCGCAACGGCAAACGGAATTGAAAACGGAATTAGTTTTCACTTTTACAACATCTTTGAAGATAACGCACAAATTCCCGATAAAAGAAAAATAAAAAGATCCAATGAAACGCCTTATGTGCGTGTTTTTCCCGTGGCCATCTCTCAGAAAATTCCTTTTATTAAAGACACACAGGTTACACATCTTTCCGTTGCTGTTAGCGCTGATTATTTAAAAAACTTTTTGCGCGAAGAAGTAAAACAGTTTCAATTTCTATTTGATAGCAGCAAAATCTTTTTGCTTGAAGAAATTATGACTGAAGATATTTTACGAACGGTAAATGACATCGTAAAGCAAGATGAGCCAAGCGCTCTGAAAAGCTTCCACTACAAAATAAAAGCTTTGGAATTACTTTTTTATCTATTTCAAAGTCTAAGTAAAAGAGAAAAATCTGTTCATCAAAAACTAAGTGAAAGCGACATAAAATCAATTTACAGAGTGCGAAATAAAATAATTGCCTCATTAGAGAAACCAACGCCAATTGCAACATTAAAACAACTTGCAGGAATGAACGAATTGAAAATGCGAAAAATATTTACGCAGGTTTTCGGGATGGGAATTTATGATTACTATCAGCACTTGAGAATGAAAGAAGCGGCAAGGCTTTTACGCGATGAAAAATTATCGGTATCGGAAGCAGGTTATCAAATGGGCTTTGAAAATCTAAGTCATTTCACAAGAGTATTTGAAAAACATATAGGTAAAAAGCCAAAGAAATACAGTGGTGAATTTGAATAAAGAAAATTCACAAATAGCATAGACGAAAGCCCGTACTGCCAACGATTTCAAAAATCAATCTCACACACTACGCAATAAAAAAGTGATTTTTCATTTCGGTTACAACAACAGTCGTTTTGGTTACACCTGTTTTTTGAAGTCGGTGCAACTTTGCTGCAACAAATTAAAACAGAAAAAAATGAACATTGTATTAACAGGTTCTCTCGGGAACATCGGGAAACCACTTACAACAGTTTTGGCAAAAAAGGACATTCGGTAACAGTTATCAGCAGCAATCCCGAAAGGAAAACAGGCATTGAAGTGCTTGGTGCAAAAGCCGCTATCGGCAGTATGTATGATGCCGGTTTTTTAACGGCAACCCCCAAAGGGGCAGACATCGTTTACCTAATGGAAACGATGGAAGCTGCTGGCGATATGTTTGACAAATCAATTGATTTTATTGAGACTATCAACAAAATCGGGGAAAACTATAAAACAGCAGTTAAACAATCGGGGGTTAAAAAGGTAATCCATTTGAGCAGTATTGGTGCACATACCGATGAGGGAATTGGCATTCTTATTTTCCACTACAACGTAGAAAGTATTTTGAGACAACTGCCTGATGACGTGGCAATCAAATTTATTCGTCCTGTTGGTTTTTACATCAATATGTTTTTGACGAAGGCATTATGTTTTTTGTTTCTCCTAATCAAGTTTTCAGAATAGCGCCCGAACCGACAAAAGCAGAGCGTTCAGGTTGGATGTTGCTTGTTCATCCTGATTTCATTTGGAACACATCACTTGCAAAAATAATTAAGCAATACGAGTTTTTCGAATATGCCGTGAACGAAGCATTATTTCTTTCAGAAAAAGAAGAAAAAACACTCAACGGAATTATAGAGAACATTCAGCAAGAATATCAATCTAACATTGATAAATTCAGCAAGCAAATCATCATTTCGCATATTGAAGCATTGCTTAACTATTCCGAACGTTTTTATAATCGTCAATTCATCACAAGAGAAAAAGCCAGTCATCAAATTTTAGAACGGTTGGAAAAATTATTGAGTGATTATTTTAATAGTGATGAGTTGATTTCAAAAGGGTTGCCGACAGTTCAATATGTTGCCAATAAACTAAACGTTTCGCCAGGTTATTTAGGTAATCTATTAAGAGTGCTGACAGGGCAAAATACACAGCAGCACATTCACGACAAGCTGATTGAAAAAGCCAAGGAAAAATTATCTACATCAGACCTTTCAATAAGTGAAATTGCTTACGAATTGGGCTTTGAACACTCGCAGGCTTTCAGTCGGCTTTTCAAAAGCAAAACCAATCAACCGCCTTTGAAATTTAGACAATCCTTCAACTGACAGATGACAAACAACGAAAGAAAAAGATGGGTGATGTCATATAGATTTTTCGAGAACCACGATTAGTCCAATAACCACTCTTTTTAGTCCTTTCCTGTGTTATTAAGCGTTGCTTTCTGTGCACTTAATAAAATTAAAGATTATGCCACGTGCACCGAAGTGGGTATTTGATGTTGCTGAACGTCTGTTGCCAAAATTACCATTGATGGAAGTTGCTAATACGGAATTTCTATCACACACCGATAAGAAGATCCGTTTAAAAGTGGGTGATAAAATCAACAACAACCGGTCAGGAGCATTCAGATACTATGATAAATCGGCAGAAAAATTTGTGATTTTTGGCGATGAGACTTCCTTGGGACTTACCCGTTCTTTTCTTCCTGTGTTAAAAAAAACAAACATCGGTTTCAATTCTATTTTGAATTAGACGAAGAAAAAAACTGTTTCAATTATTAGGCTTGGAAAACTGCACCGTATTTTCGAAAAACGGCTCATTCAGAAACGCAGAATGGATAGGCGATTTTGCCTGTTTTAAAATGACCTGATTTACGAAACACCGTTTTACCTGAAAGCAGGAATTAAAATGTCCAATACCGCAACTTACAAACTTGCACCAGTAGGATTTTTCGTACAAGCGTTGGGGTAACAAAAGATGGAAATAGAATAGCCAGCCTTTTAATGAGTTGGAATGGGAAAATCATAATCACATTTCAGGACGACATTACCTATGATATTACGAATGACAATGAGCCCAAAGACGACTTGTGACTTTTACATAAAAATTTGCGAAACCAAAAGGTTGCGCGTATATTTGCAACCGGTTAGTTTCTTTAATATTAATACAAACGAAATGAGAAGGGATATTTTTCAAGCCATTGCCGACCCGACAAGACGGGCAATCATTGCGCTAATTGCATTACAGGCTATGACACCAAACGCCATCGCCAACAATTTCGATACAACACGGCAAGCTGTTTCAAAACATTTACGCATTTTGACAGAATGTGAACTTGTAAAACAGGAACAGAAAGGCAGAGAAATATATTACTCTCTTGAAATAGACAAAATGAAAGAAATTGACAAGTGGCTTGAACAGTTTCGTAAAATTTGGGAAACACGTTTCGACCAGCTTGACAACCTGTTAGCAACAATTAAAAAACAAAAAAAATGAACAGCAATTTAACATTCGACTTCACCGTCAACAAAGAAACCAACACGGTAAACGTAACGCGAGAATTTGCCGCCGACCTTGAATTGGTATGGGAGGCGTGGACAAATCCCGAAATTCTGGACCAATGGTGGGCGCCGAAACCTTATCGCTCTGAAACCAAATATATGCACTTCGAAGTAGGCGGACGAAGGTTTTATGCAATGGTTAGTCCAGAAGGACAAAAAGGGTGGGCCATTCAGAAATACACGTCCATTAGTCCAAAAACCAATTTCAAATTTTTGAACGCTTTTGCAGACGAAGATGAAAATCCTGATCTACCCGGTTCTGATTGGGATTTGACCTTCAGCGAGCTAAACGGCACTACAACTGTTCATATCTCTATTTATAATGAATCCCGGGAGAGAATGGAGAAGATGATTGCTATGGGCTTCAAAGAAGGATTTACCATGACCTTAAATGACCTTGACACATTATTATCAACATTAAAAAGTAAATAAAATGAAACCGGCATTATTATTTGACTTCTTAGTCAACAAAGAAAACCACACGGTAAATGTGAAACGTGAATTTGCTGCAAACCTTGAATTGGTTTGGGAAGCGTGGACAAGCCCCGAAATTCTTGACCAATGGTGGGCACCAAAACCATACAAGACCAGAACAAAGTCAATGGATTTTAGAGAGGGCGGAATGTGGCTTTACGAAATGTTTAATACAGAAAAAGGGAAACAGGACGACTGTCATTGGTGCAAAAACGACTATCACAAGATAGTGCATCAGAAACAATTTTCGGGTTTAGACGCTTTTTGTGATGAGAACGGCACGGTTAATACCGATATGCCTAGAACATTGTGGACAAACACCTTTACCGAGAACGCAGGAACAACAACCGTAAACATTATAGCAAAATATGAAAGCCTTGCTGATCTTGAAAAAATAATTGAAATGGGTTTTAAAGAGGGCTTTACAATGGCTCTTGAAAACCTTGACCAATACATAGCGGCACAGTTCAAACTTCGTAAACAAAATAAATCAAACAATATGGCAAGAGTATCAACTTATGTAAACTTTCAGGGAAATACTGAAGAAGCATTTTTGTTTTACAAAAAGGTTTTCAAAACAGCATTTATCGGTAAAGGCATTCAACGTTTTGGCGATATTCCTGCAAGCTCAGAACATAAGCCTGTTGCCGATGAAGTAAAGAAAATGGTGTTGCACGTGGAATTGCCAATTACGGGAAACCATATTTTAATGGGAACAGATGCACCCAAGGAAATGGGTTTTACTTTGACCCAAGGAAACAATATGCACATTTGCATTGAACCCGAAACAAGAGAAGAAGCTGACAGATTGTTTAACGAACTTTCGGCAGGCGGAAAGGTTACAATGCCAATGGCAGAGATGTTTTTTGGCGCCTACTTCGGAGAATTTTCCGATAAATACGGAATCAACTGGATGATTAACTTTCAACGAAAATAACCACTATGAAACGAGATAAAATTATCGGCTTTGTTTTACTGCCAATCGTAGTAGGAATAATACTCGCAGTATCCTATATCTACAACCAAAAACTACATTTGAAAAACATAAAAAGCTAAACATTATGTCCTTTCAAGCTTACATCAACAACATTCAAAAGAAAACAGGTAAAACGCCCGATGATTTCAAAAAATAACATCCTAACCTTTGGGGCATATCATTGGCGGATACTCGATGTAAAAGAAGATACGGCCCTTGTTATTACCAAAGATATTGTAGAGCTACGTTGGTATTATAATAAATTTGAGGAGATTACCTGGGCTGATTGCGAAATAAGAAACTATTTAGACCATGAATTTTATAATTCATTCAGCGAAGATGAAAAGAAAAATATTCTTACCGTAACAAACGAAAATAATCATAATCCATGGTTTTCAACAGAGGGTGGGAATCAGACTATTGATAAAATATTTTTGCTAGGTCTTGACGAGGTTTGTGCTTATTTTGGCGATAGCCGGGAAAAACTGTGGAACAAAAGTGCTCAGAGGTGGCAAATAGAGGACGAAAACAACTGCTTTCTGCAGGCAAAATATGAAAATGAATTTCATTGGTGGAGGTTAAGGTCTCCCGGGTATTACAGTCGGACTTCTGCAAGTGTGAGTAAAAATGGCTGTGTTTATGTTCGTGGAAATGGTGTCTATGGCAAACCTAAAGACAGTGGCGGAATCCGACCGGCTTTACATTTAAAAATTTCAGGTTTAACATTTTAATTCCCCTTTATTTTATAAAAAAAGACCAATTGGTTTATTTTCTCATATCTTTGTCTTCGAAATTGAATCTTAACTATGTCAAAAGCAGAAAACACCAAGCAATTCATCGTTGAAAAAACAGCCGTTGTTTTCAATACAAAAGGCTATGTCGGTACTTCAATGAATGATATTATGAGTGCAACAGGGCTTTCAAAAGGCTGCATATATGGTAACTTTGAGAATAAAGATGAAGTTGCATTAGCTGCTTTTGACTACAATCACGGCAAGGTTAATGAATACATGAAGTCAAAAATTTTGGCAACAGAAAATTCCATTGAGCGTTTGTTGATTTATCCGAATACCTACCGTAATTATTTCAGGCTTCCGTTCCTGCACGCAGGTTGCCCGATTTTAAACACAGCAACCGAAGCCGATGATACGCATCCCCGGTTGAAAGAGAGAGCAAGTGCCGCTCTTGCTTTTTGGAAAAAATCAATTGAAAACCAAATAAAGCGTGGCATTTCCCGAAACGAAATAAAAGCAGACACGAACCCGACAGAAATTGCAGTCATAATGATTTCAATGATTGAAGGTGCATTTATGCAGGCAAAAGTAACAGGTAAAACTACCGAATTGAAAATTGCAATGAATTATTTAGAAAAAATGATACAAAACTTGAGATACTGATTTTTTTTAATCAGAAACAGACCGAGTGGTTTATTTTATTATAGATAACAAAAATACCATGAAACTACATCCTGAAATTACAATTCTTACCTACCAAAAAGCGTATGCGCCATATTTTGAAATGCTCAATAGGGAATGGATAGAAGAAAGCTACCATATTGAGGAAGTGGATATTCAGCAATTTCAAAACCCCGAAATGTCCATAGTAAAAAATGGTGGAGAGATTTTTTTTGCCAAACTCAGGGATGAAATTATTGGCACAGTCGCATTGAAGAAAAATCATAATACTTTTGAGCTAAGCAAATTAGCTGTAAGTAAAAACAACAGAGGTTTAGGAGCCGGTGAAATGCTTTGCAGGGCTTTAATAGACAAAGCAAGAAATATTGGCATAAAGAAACTCGTACTTTATTCTAACTCAAAGCAAAATGCAGCCCTCAACTTATATCGAAAACTTGGCTTTGTTGAAGTTGAGTTAGAGCCAGTTCCTTGGGAACGTGTCAATGTGAAAATGGAACTGACTTTGAAAGAGTAGAATCATCTTATGAAATAACGAAAATATGAAAACAATATTGATAACAGGAGCAAGTCGTGGTATTGGAGCAGCAACGGCATTATTAGCTGCAAAAGAAAACTATGCCGTAGTTGTGAATTATAACAAAAACAAAAATGCGGCTGATACAGTTGTTTCGCAAATACAAAATGAAGGAGGTACAGCCGTTGCTATACAGGCAGACATAACAAAGGAGCAAGATGTTGTAAAGCTATTTAGCGAAACCAAACGTGTTTTTGGTAATTTGGATATCCTTATCAATAATGCAGGTATCCTCGAGCGTCAAATGAAATTTGAATCAATGAATATGGAGCGCATCAGCCATATTTTCAAAACAAATGTCTTTGCCCAATTTCTCTGCACACAGGAAGCCATTAAACAAATGGCTTTGAGTAAAGGCGGTAATGGAGGAGTGATTGTAAATGTATCTTCTTTAGCGTCAAAATCGGGAGCGCCCGGTGAATATATTGATTATGCCTCGGCTAAAGGCGCAATAGATACTTTCACTATCGGTCTTTCCAAAGAAGTTGCCAATGAAGGCATTAGAGTAAATGCGGTACGTCCGGCATTTATCTACACAGATATTCATTCAGACGGAGGTGAGCCTGACAGAATAAAAAGGATTCAAGATACAATCCCCTTAAAAAGAGGCGGACATCCAAAAGAGGTTGCCGAAGCTATTTTATGGCTTGCCTCGGAAAAATCGTCTTATTGTACAGGAGTTTTTATAGATATTAGCGGAGGAAAATAACGGTAAACGCAAAATAGTATGAAATCATATTTTAAGGAACTCTTTGAGTACAATCATCATTGCAATGCAAAACTGTCTGAAATTTTTGTGGAAAAAACGGATGTTGTAAGCGAAAAATCGATACAACTGCTCAGTCATGTTTTCAATGCACACCACATTTGGCTGCACAGAATAAAGTACCAACAACCTCAATCTGGAGTTTGGGATATGCACACCGTCCAACAATTTAAAGAAATAAATGAAGAGAATTTTGACGAAACCACAAACCTGCTAAATCACGTTGATTTAAATAAAATCATTTCATACCAAAACAGTAAGGGTCAAAAGTTTCAAAACAAAATCGGTGATATTTTATTCCATATCATCAATCATTCTACTTATCACAGAGGGCAAATAGCAACTGATTTTAGAGAAAACGGTATAGCCCCTCTTATAACCGATTATATCTTTTGGAAGAGAGAGACCCCGTGAAACCAACAATTTTAATGATAAATGACTATCTGTTCAAAAATAAAAGGCTGTGATTTTGAGATGGATGGTATTAAAAAGTTTATTGAAAATCTTAGGAAAACAAGCTTCAGGATATAACCTTTTCACTTGCCGCCTTTCACTTTAATAATGGTATCCGGAGATAATCCCAGCGCTTCTTTGTGTGTGTGTTTTATGGCATCCTCATTGGGGGCTGTCGAAAGGCACATGACCGTTCCATTGGTTTCGTCCACCCAATAATTGATAAAGTGTACGCCGTGTTTGCCTTCTGTTGCTATATCCTTCTTGTGAGCCTCGGCAATCGCTTCAGGAGTGACGCTTCCCGGCGGGAAATGATGAATATCTAAGTACAATTGTTTATTACCAGCGGGTAAGCCGGCTTCCTCTCCCTGTGCCACACGCATGATCTGATCAGGTACCAAACCGTGGGCTTCTTTATGTGTTTCATAAATGCTGTTTGCATTGGGCGCCTGGGAGATGCAGTATATTTTTCCTTCATTTTCATTGACAAAATACATGTGAAAATCCACACCATGTTTCCATTCTGTGGCCAAATCTTTTTCATGGGCGGCGGACACACCTGTAAATTGTACTTTGCCAGGACCCACGTCATGCACGTCAATAAAGTAAGGTAAGTCCTGGTTGCCGGATGTTGATTTATTCTGGGCCATGGAGACCGCAGAACAAAGAAGCAGAGATAGCGCGAGTCGCAATTTCATGATGATAAAATTTTGTGGTGATTGAATAATTGATTTTCACAAAACTAAAACCCTTACCGGTGCATGACTTTACTTAAAAGTTCAAACTTTTTTCTTTGCGGTTCAATCTCTGAAATGGAAAGGCGGCCTACCATAGCGCTTTTTAAACACTCTGCTGAAATGGGAATTATTTTCAAAACCATTTTCAAAAGCGATTTCGCCAATCGTTTTGTGTGTGGTTTCTATCTGGGTTTTGGCTCGTTCCAGTCTCTTTTGAGCCAGCCATTTGCCGGGCGAGGCGCCGTAAAATTTTTCAAATTCACGTTTGAATCCGGAAAGGCTTCTGTTTGCGAGTTGCGCAAATTCCGACAACTTCAGATTGTACATATAATTAGCTTCCATAATTTCCCAGATCGGCGTTGCTTGGCCGTCTGCAAGATTGTTGATGTAGGAAAGTACGTTCCGGTTTTCCGGATTGATGAAAACATTATACAGCAATTCCTTCAGTTTGATTTCAATAATCTTTTCCGGTAGCGGCGCTGCCTGGTGAAAATAGGGGATAAAGCTTTCATAACAATTCCGGATGCGGTCGTTAATGTGTATGCGGATCATCATCTCCGTGGGAGAAGAGGGCAAATCCTTCAATGGCAAATCCAGTCTGAATTCGTCAAATATTCTTCGTAGGTGATCATCTTGAATATAAAACGCAAGTAATTTCCATCCCAGGATATCATCGCTCATTTCCTGCAGGAACCCGGCTCTTCGCAACAGAAACCCGGAATCCTTGTTGATATGATATGTATGTTCTCCCTGATGAAAGATCCTGCCGCCGTTCAGTGAAAAGGTAAACTGGTTATAGGTAGAATGCAGTTGCAGAATTTTGTCTTTCTGCGGACATTTGTAATACAAAAACAAGATATCCTTAATGGAAAATTGCCTGAAGATATCAGGATTAGATCGGTGAAATTCGTATATATTCATTCGTTGTATGTTATCAAAATTAGTATCCATGCGGCTCCATATTGGGAAGTTTATTTTCCTCACGTACATAGGTTTTTTATCTCATTATCAGCGTCATACCAAAACTCTGTTATGCCGTGGCCGGGGCCTTCATAAAATTTAAACCGAACCGGATGATAGTATTCATATAGTTTGTTTTTGTTGCTTATTGATATTTTCTGCTATCGAGCCATTACGCTTTTACGATTTCCCGGGAAAATATGCTTACAACCATCGCTTTACCTTTTGCTTATACACGTTGTATTCCTGGCCAAACTCAATCTCCAAATATTTTTCCTCACGTTTTATTATATACTCCTGGATCACTATCAGGAGCAAGGGAAAAAATAAAGCAACGATTAAAAAGATCACACCAACAATTTTTACCGCTGTGGTGTGAAAAAGGGTATCAGAAATCGTTACTTTTTTTTGAATAAAAATAGCCAGGATAAAGATCAGGACATACAATAGTGGCGGTGGAATATAAACTCCCGGTCCTCTTGATTTGTTTATTTTACTGCTCTTGATTATTTTTTTTATTCAATATTATTCTGTCCATTACCGTTTATTGATTTCTTCTTTTTCCTTTTGTAAACGGAATCAGCATCGGCACTTCTTTCTGGTATTGTTTATACGGTTCGCCCAGTTGCTTGGCCAAATCTCTTTCTTCCAGGAATTTTACAGAAATAAGAATATAAGCCGTCGTCATAATGGCGAAATACAAATGCCCCAGGGTCATCACCGGCGCAGCCCAAAAGGCAATGATAAACCCCAGCATCAGCGGATGCCGCACTAAGTGATAGAAATATTTTTTGGTAAACGACGGAGGCCGTGGTGGCGTGTTGCGCAAATTTTCATACACCTGTTTCAGTCCGAAAAGGTCAAAGTGATTGATCATAAAAGTGGAAAGGAAAACGATCAGCCATCCTAATGCAAAAAGTCCCCACAATATAATAATCAGTGTGTTATTTTCCGTTTCCCAAACGATGCCGGTCATTGGCCGCCATTGCCAGAACAGCAGGATCAACACGATATTGGTGGCCAGCACATAAGTAGAACGTTCCACCGGTTTGGGGATGATCTTTGTCCACCATCTTTTAAATGCCGGACGCGCCATTATCGCGTGTTGCACGGCAAATAAGGTCAACAGAATTGAATTAACAATAAAGGCTTCCAACATCGTTGAATCCCCACCAGTATCAATGGATTTCGGCACATAGATATTGCCCACAAAACCGATGGCATACAGAAATACGCAGAGAAAAATGATATAACAGATTAATCCGTAAATAAAATAAATGGCTCTTTTCATTGTTTGGTTATTTAGTAATTAATTATTCCTCAGATAAGCTTTTTCTCAAAGCATTAAAAAACGCTTCCGGCTGTTCCAGCCAGGGAAAATGACCGGCTCGTTCTATATAAAATATTCTGGAATGTTTCAATCGTTCATTCAATCGTTCCTGTGTGCCGCCGTTTACCGGATCCTGGCGCCCCTGGATGATGCGTACCGGCAGGTCTAAAGCATAAGCCTGCTCGCCAATATCAAAAGTTTTAAAATGCGGATTATGCACGAATGCGTTAAAGAATTCATCGTTTTGCAGGTAGGGGATTTCTTCTTCGGGCACATTGGCAAACAGCAGCGATGCCTTATCATGATCGTAGAAATATCCCCTGAACCAGACCTTTGATATTTCCAATGAATTTGACGAAGGCAGTTTTGACAGGGAATCCATTTCTGCTATATCCTGTTCAGTTAATTGCATTCTTATGTTATCGGAATAATATTTCAGAAAGCTGTTATCCGTTCCGGCAGTGGCTATTAAAATAATTTTTTCCGTGTGCTGCGGATGTTTGATGGCATAATACAAAGCGGTGTGTGTAGCCCAGCTATGTCCCAAAACCGTCCATTTACCAATTCCGAGATGTTGTCTGAGCAACTCCACATCCTGCATCATATTGTCCTGGTTTACCCAGGTGGAATCTGCTTTTTTATAGCGGGAATGCCCGGTTCCCCGGAAATCAATAAGGATGGTTTTGTAGCCCTGCAACGAATCCGAAATGTCCCGCATGTAATAACTGGAATAGCCCGGCCCACCGGGCAACAGCACAATACGCTTACCTTTTCCTTTTGTATAATAATGGATGAAGCCGCCACTAACTTTAGCGGAATCATGAACGTATGGCAAAGAGGATTGGGCTGAGACATCCTCAATATCTCCGATCAACATCCCGAAAATAAATAGCAGGCCAGATGACTGAAGAATCTTGTTTACATGCATCACATTATAATTTTTAAGTTATCCGTACCGCCCCGATATACCAGGTGCCTATGGCTATGCAATGCTGCTTGTCCGCACGGGACAAAAACAATTAAGTGCTTAAATGCTTATGACGATATACGCCAGTCGTTCAAATGTATAAGTTTGGCATAAAAAATTACTGTACAAATCGGACATTATGAAAAGGATCCCAAAGCATTAAGGTACTGCTGGGCCAAAGGATTTATATTATCGTCTAATTCAGAAGGAGGAAGCGATACTTTATTTCTAAAATCTCTGGCCATGTGTGCTACATCAAAGTATCCTGCATCAAAAGCAACTTGTTCCAATCTCTCTCCTGGGAACCGGTGAATGAGATCCATGGCATATTCTATTTGCCATATTTTAGCGTACGCTTGTGGCGGAAGCCCTACTTTCAAAAGAAACTGGCGGCGCAGCGTCCTCTCGCTCATGCAAAACTGCCTTGCAAGTTTTTGTACTTTGATGTTTCCATTCCTGCGGGAAATCTCGTTTACTGCATGGTATATCGGGTCGTTTTCATAAGATGACTT
Source organism: Chitinophagaceae bacterium (assembly GCA_023957155.1). Classification (GTDB taxonomy): domain Bacteria; phylum Bacteroidota; class Bacteroidia; order Chitinophagales; family Chitinophagaceae; genus Agriterribacter. Next base: position 51,239 of record JAMLHK010000010.1, read on the forward strand.
TGGTGGTAAAGCTTCAGCAAAAAATCTTTGGACATATGGATTTTCAAATGAATTGATCTTGTAATCGGCCTCAACTTTTTCCAGAAAACGCCCGCAGCCTTCAATCAGTTTGCATACTCTTATCTGCCTGTCGGTCAACTCGCACATTGGCCTCTTAAGAAAATGGTACCCTATTACCGGGTGTACCTTCATAGCAAAGGCGCCACCACGGCCTAATTGACGAACCAATAATGAACTTTCCGAAAAGAGCCCGGCTATATACATGTGATTGGGCAGCGCAACAGATTGATCGTAGTTCATGAACCGGCTTTCAAAATACGCATCCGTACCGATACAAAAAGTAAAGATCAAATAACCTGTTCTTGGAAAGACGGTAGTAAATGGATCCGGGGTATTTATATTTACAATCGAATAGACAAACATATAATCGCGAATCTTCTTTGAGTCGTATGCCATTTGCAATATAGAAGAGGATGTATTTTGTGAAGATTGCGAATCATTCATATCAAAAAGCAATTTATATAATTGTTTGGTTGATAGTTGGATTGTGGCAAGCTATCTGCATTTTAAATGCACGCATGAATTAAATTAAATCACCTTTTCAGAAACGAATTTAAAATAAAATATTTGCTTTTCCTCAATCCACGGGTAAGGGTTGGCAGCCGGTTTGGTTTCTTTGGTTTTGAAATCATAGAGGTAATACCTCACCTGCGCTCTGTCATTGCCCGTTGCAACAATGGCTTTTGATCGGGCGTCATCATAACTTACAATTTCCGGCTCATAACCTTCAAACTTTTTATCCAGGTTGTTTTGAATTGTTTCCCAGGTTGCATCAAAAAAGTGTTTTTCCTTTTTCTCCGCCTGCCAGTACACGGAAGCTAAAGATTGCCTTTTTCTGTCGTATTTAACGGTGCTTAAATCATAATCGTTGCTGGTATATAATTCTTTTAGCTCTTTTTTCGCAACGGGGTCATATTCGACCAAAGCTGTTTTGTCTCTGCTTATATTGCTAAGCACATATATATTCTTATTGTCTTTATCAAAAGAAACAGGAGTAAAATTGTCTTTAAACGAAGTGGTAAGCAAGGGTGTAAAGCTGCCCATGTCCGGATCACGGTAATTCCGGGTAATATTTACACCGTCTGTTTTTGAAGCAAGGCGGATAATTCCGTTGTTATCTGTAATCCAACTGTCGTAGTTTTCTTTATTGTTATAAAGTAATGTCAATGCCCCGGTTTCTACGTTCAAAAGATATGGGTCGAAGTATTCCTTTACTCTTTTATTGATCTGTACAATCAGTTCTTTTTCTTTTCCGGTAATATCTGTCAGGGCATCAATGACATCGCTCCTTACAGCAGGAAAAGGCGTTAACGCTTTTAAATCTGTTCCATCCGTTTTTACAGAAAAAAGCTGAAAGTTCTGGTCTCCGCCAATATCCTGTGCATAAACAATCCTGTTACTTTTCCAGAAATAACTGTAAATACTTCGTAAAGTGTCGTTGCTAACACGAACGGCCGTATCGTCGCCTACTTTTTGAACAAAAATGTTCATCTTTCCCTTGTAGTCTGCACGATAGCTAAAATAATTTCCATCAGGTGAGATCCGGAAAGTACTTTTTTCACCATTTTGGAAAAACGTTTTCATATCAAATGTTTAACGAGATAAGGTATGCACCCTTCTCCGGAAATGAGGGTGAAGCGGGGTTTCCAAGGGGAAATTGAATTGGCCGACAGGATATTGGGTTATTCACGCGCAAGTTATACACTCGTTTTGAGGAATGCAATCACACATTTGGGTGATTTTAAAAAAATGCCCCATAGCTGTAACTATGAGGCATGCCCGATTTATTTTTCAGTAATTATTTTTTCTTTTTTAAAGAAGCGCGGATTTTCTTTACAAAGCTTACAGGCATTTCAACAATATCTGCTACCTGCTCATCCGAAAGCCTCATTTTAATGATCAGGTTTCCAATAACTTCCTGCTTTCCTTTTTCTATACCTTTTTCTATACCTTTTGCTATGCCTTTCTCCATGCCTTTCTCCATGCCTTTTTTCTCTGCAGTCTTTCTTACCGCATAGTCGGTCCATTTATCTAAAAGCGCTTTTTCGTACAACATATATTCCTCCTTTTTTAGATTGGCTGTTTCAGCTATCTGAAACAATTTCTGAAATATCTTCTTGTGTAAAATTACAGGAATTTTTTCCATTTTCGCCATATTGCGCAGCACATACATCCAACGTTCGAGGTCAGTTTTTATTTCCTTTTCTTCCAGATTGAAATTAGGCAACTCTAAAAATATAAATCCCAGCTTATTATAAAAGGTTTCACCGGTTTTCTCTTCTGCCAGCCTTACGCGGTGCAGGTACTTATCACTTACCGTTTTTTCAAAGCTGAAATCCATTAACGCTATAAAATACACTTCCTTTAGTTCAAAGTCCCAATTCTTTTCTCCTTTTTGCCCTTGTTCATATAGTTTGCTCGCAGTATAAAAGATGGTCCGGTCTATGAAAAACCTCTGCTCTGCCCTTTGCATTTCAATAATAAAAGTTTCCCCGTCTATTCCTGTACAGGTAAGATCAAAAATGGTTTTTCGGTAATGCTGCGCCGGACCACTGTTTTCCTGCGGGTTATATACTATGTCCTTTATGACCTTGCGACCTTTGAATAATTCATTCAGGAAGGCTATCAGCAAATCCTTGTTTGGTTCGGAGCCGAAAATTCTTTTAAACCCGAAATCCGTGAGTGGATCAATAAAACGGCCAATGAATAGCGCGGTGTTTCTTTTGGTGTTTTTCATAACATAAAGATAGGAGGAAAATTTAAATGCATCCCCTAATACGTCAGTCCCATTTCAGCCGGATATCCGGCGATGGGCATACAGGCACTTTTTTGCAGATGAATGCCAACAGCTCCATCCCTTGTTGATCTTTTTCTGTGGCAGTGGTGTCTTGAGCTTTTACCGGGCCATCTACCGGAGACGCCACGTTAACCGTGTTGGCTGTTGCTCTTTTTGAAACAGCGGCGAAGCCGGCTTTTAAGAATAAGGGTTGTAGCGTAGTGTTGTGCGGAACGGCCGGTTTCTTCTTTATATCATTAGATTTCAATACGACTTTCGTTAGCGGCGCTTTCGACAACTCTGGCGAGGCTGTAGCGGTATGCATGAGTACCCGGGGACTAAAGAAAGTATTGTCTTTTGCCATTATACTCCGGACGCTGTCAGCTTTAACCTTTCTGTTGATCAGCACTTTACTGTTGTTTTGAAGTGTAGTGTTTATTTCGGGCTTAAGCTCTTGAATGAGCTGACGATTCAGGTGCCACCTGACGGGGGAAGACGGTTTGGGAACCGGTGTTTCAATTTTCAGATTTCTTATAAATATCATTTTATCGGGAAAGGCAGGTAATCTTCCTTCTGTTTTTCCATCGGACAATGACACTGCGCCATCCGGTAATTTCCAAAAATGCTGAAGAAGGAAATCTTTGTAATGAAGCCATTCCCTTATTATTTCTACTACGGTATATTCAAAGGAAATTTTGTTGATATCTATATCCTGAGTACTTATGTCGAATAAGTCTTTCAATCTCCGGGGCGCCTGCTCTACCAAAGCGGTTACTTCTGCTTTCTCAAGCTTCATTTGCTGCCAGCTTATATTATCTTCAAAAAAATTAACCGGCGTAAAATATGTAGGAATATAGTGGAGTTCGTTTGCCAGATGATCTACGGAGCCAGCTTTTGTAAAAAGCTCGTATTCTAACTTCAGATCCGCTATCATTTTCCCGGGGGAGCTTCCTGAAAGCGACAGGAAATCTCCTAAATATTTTTCTACTTCTGCCCTTTTTCCTAATGTTTCCCAGTTTAATAATGCGGCGGCAATTGCCTTTTTCAAGTTGGGTTCATCTAACTGGAAAGCTGTTTTTATTTCACTGCCATCGTCTCCCCTCGCATTTAAGGATGCCAACGCTCTGCTCTTATATTCGCTCAGCGCTTCCTTATACTGATTTTCATAACTATCGTAGTTGGCCAGGCACGTGACGCTTTGCCCGTCAGGCGTTTGGATAAGTTCGTATAAAAAATCTTTTGCAGCGTTGTACCGTTGTTCTTCCTCCTGGGTACGGGTACTGTTGGCGGCAATAGCGGTTTTTAAGGTTTGATAGTACACATCTTCCAGCTCATCAGGCGCGGGTGAAATAAAATCATCTACCGCTGTAATAAAATTAAAGCTCCTCGAAAAGTCAACCATCTTTAAGGCGGCGTCAATAGGTCCAAGCTGATATTTATCCGGTTCAATAAAATAAAAGTTTTCTTTGGAAACGGGGAATGATCCGTTTTGAAAGGAGAGAAATTTATCCGGTAGCTTATTACCTTCTGCGTCCGTTTCAAAGATTAATTTCAACTTGGTTATTAATGCTATGGCGACGTAAGGTGTCATTATTTTTTTTATTAACGTTAAGATCGGGCTTACACTTTATTACTCATCAAATTCAATCAAACTTTGCATTCGGGTCGGGATTAGGGCATGTGCCAACAAGCCGGTTTACAAATCCGATCAATTGCATGCCGGGACACTCCAGCCCCTGCCCTGTATCCTTATAATGGAAATCCTGTTTTTCTTCTCCGTGTGAATAACCGCCTTTTACCCGGAACGGCCCCCAGCCCGCATTAGCGCTGGTATTAAGCTGGCTACGGTAGCTGCTGCTTTCCCAGGCACTTTTGTCAAAAGTTATCTTAAGATTTTTTGCAAAGAGGGCATTGGTAGAATAGGCAATAAAAGAACCACGCGGAGGATTGCCGCCATCGGATAGCTGCGGATCGCCGAAAGTCCAGGTGCCGGGGTCCAGTTTCCATCCTCTGCAGGAGAACAACTCGGTTCCAAACCAGGGCCTTAATATTTTTACCTGGGCCAGGTCAAAACTCATAAGAAAGGTGGAAGTTTGTACACTATTATTAGTCCGCTCGTTAGAGCCGCTGGCTGATGCTCCTGCACTCCATAAACCCAGATTAATACCTCCACCCGCATTCCATGCATTAGTAGTCTTATCATGGTGGCTGGTATATTCATTTTCTTTAAAGTAATAATTCTGCCAGCTTTGCTTATAAAAATTAGCGGGAAATAACCTGACAGGATAAAAGCTAAAGTCAATCATAGACTCTGTGAATTTGGCACGATCATATATATCACGGAGTTCCGCGAACCAGGAAGCCATACTCCTGCCGGTTACCTGTGCTATATAAGCCTGCATATCTTCTACTTCATTTTTGTAACCTGCTCCTGTCCATGCATTCATAGCTGCTTTCACCTTGTTGCGGTAAATTGCCGCGTTCACGCTGAAGTCAATCACGGCCTGCTTTTCATCGCTTGTGGCTGCGTTGATGCGTTTATTGTTATACAATAACGCAGCATCTTCATAGGCCTGCATTTTTTCGTTATATGCCTGTAATACCGGGCCTTCCGCTACCACTGTTTTTACTTCATCCGTTACCAGGTTCTTTTCTTCTTTGGTGGTATATAACAATTCCTTGAATTTTTTCATTTTGGTTTTTTCGGTTTCAGAAGGCTCCATGTTGGTTACCTTGGCAAATTTTAAAATATTACCGTAGATATTGCTTAGGCGCTCCTGGCTATTGCGATCCATTGTTTGACTCTGGTCGGCATTATAAATGGCCTTGGGGTCGGGCACCAGATCGGAAAACATCGCAAAGTCTGCCGATTGCATCACTAATTTTCTGACCTCGTTACCATCTTTGCCATTAAATCCCTTTTCCAGGAATTCAAAATCGCTATTGCCAAAAGGCATTCCGGGCATTATCCAGGAAATAAAATTATTTTTACTGGCAGGCGCAAATTCGTCTCCACCGGTGACGATCTCATTTAACTTCGCCAGCGTGGCTTTCATTAATTCTTCGCTTTTAAAAAGTGCCATGATAATGTTTTTTGAGTTAATAGAATGATTTAGTAGTGCATAATCTGAATGTTCCATTCTTCAGCATCTGCCATGGATTCGAACTTTGAAGTGAACGTTTCAAAACTTTCCTGATAAGTGGTGCCCGTCCATGGGTCAATAATGTCGAGGAACGTATCGGAGATATCGCCGTTTCCCTGTATGCCTGTCACAATTCTGGCATGTACAGCAAAATTTGCCGAATTATCCTCATCGTCAATTACAATAAGAGGACCATAGCTCTGTAGCATTTGTAAAATACTCTCAGGTGTTTCGCAGCGTTGGTACTCAATCTGCATGCCTGTAGCATGGGCAAGGTCGTTCATGCGGTCCGCCGCCAGCCCGGTGTTGTCGTCAAATATTTTACGAAAATCGCTACCTAATGAGTCCATAGCTGTTTCTATGGAAAAGCTTTGTTTGTTGTTCCATGACATGACCATGGTGGTTACCGTAGCCCAGCAAGCCATATTGTAGGGTTGTTGTATTACCGGTATTTCGCCCGGCGCTGTATAGTTTAATGTTTCACTCATTTTCCTTTTTTATTTTAAGGTTGTAGCATATTGTTTACCGGATATCCTGCATAGTTTGGTTACCCGACTCGTGTTTCATGAGCCGTCTCTCAGTGTTCGTAACTTTTCAGGGATCAGTATTTCGTAAGATATGGACCCATGCTATAAGCGGAAAACTTATAGGTCTTACTGCAATGGGCCGGGCATGTTTCTTTGAAGGGGTTGAATTAGCGGGTAGGATTTGCTATTATTGAAATGCAAGTTATAGTCTCATTTTGGACTATGCAATCACATGTTTGTGTGATTTTATCGAAAAGGTTATAGAACGGGTTAGGCTTCCCTTCAAAACAGGGCATTAAAATGTTATGTTTGGCTGATTACAAACCTGCCACACTTAAACAATGCTGCTATGAACAAAAAAGCTATACCTGGTTAAGATAATACCAGGCCCGGAGGAAAGATAGAAAAGTTGCAGGTTTCTTTCATGTCCGGTGAAGTTCCTCTCTTTTACTTTATTTACAATCTACCCGTTTTTTATGATACGGTGTTTCAAGGCTTTTGCCACGGCTTCCCTACCGCTGCAAACCTGCAGTTTGGTATAGATGTTTTTGAGATGGGTACGTACGGTGTCCAAAGATATAAAACACTCCGACGCAATTTTTTTATACGTATATCCCTGTACCAGTAGTTGCAGGATCTGTCGTTCGCGGTTAGACAGGGCAAACTCCCGCCGTGGTTTGGGGTGAAAACTGGTTAAGATTTTTTTTGCCACGCCGGGGCTTACCGGGGCGCAGCCCAGCGTTACATCTTTAATGGCTTCATACAGTTTTTCGGAGGAAGTGCTTTTGAGCAAATATCCGTCTGCTCCGGCTTCCAGCGACCTGAATATCTTTTCGTCATCATCGAAAACAGTGTGCATGATCACGCTGATCTCCGGGTTGATCTTCTTTATCTGCTCTACGCCGTAAATGCCATTCTTTTCCGGCATGTCAATGTCCATTAAAACCACATCGGGCTTAAATTGTAAGATGTCCTGCTCTACCGTGGCGCAGTTGCCCAGTCCGGCTGCCAGCTCCACATCTTTCATGCTGTTCAGCATTAAGCAAAGGGATTCCCGTAGAATTTCTTTGTCCTCATATATAAATACCCTTAACATATTTGGTATGCAAGTTATCTTTCCTCAGCCGGATATACAATCACACATTTGAGTGATTTTATAAACGAAGCGAGACCTTTATACAGACGCCTTTTCCTGGTGCGGATATAACCTGGAAATCGCCTTTGCCTGTTTTAGCCCGCCGTTCCATATTATCTATGCCATTACCCCGGTTTATCAGTTCGGGGTGAAAACCTCTGCCGTTATCGCTCACTTCAAGTGTTATTGTGTTGAATTCCTTGTAGAGTTTTATAACCGCTTTCTGTGCGCCCGAGTATTTGGCCAGGTTGTTCACCGCTTCCTTAAAGATAAGATAGAGATGCTGACGGGTGTTGGCATCGGCTATTTCATCGTTGGGTCGGGTATTGGTTTCAAATGCAAAGTCAATGTTTTGAGCCTCCAGTAATTCGGATGCATATCGTTTCATCCTGCCTATGATGATATCAATCTTGTCGTTTTTAGGATTAATGCTCCATACAATATCTCTTAATGCAGCGATTACTTCCGAGGTTTGTTCATTTATTTGCTTAAGGTATTTGTTGCGGGTGGCGGCATCCGATGTTTTCTGTGAAAGCTGGGAAAGAATATGGATGCTGCTCAGTGAAGCGCCGATGTCATCGTGCAGATTTGCCGAAATGTGTTGTCTCAACCACTCCATCTTTTTCACCTGTCTTATTTTGTATTGCATCAGGGCGTACACCGTTACGATAATCGTTGCAGCAATCAACAGGTAGAACCACCAGCTTTCAAACCACGGGCGTGTTATAATAAGCGCCAGTGTAGTGGAAATACTGCCCCTGATCCCGGCATTGTTGGATGCCCGTATATTCATTTGATAACTACCCGGATCTAATTGGGTATAGTTGACATAATTCCTGTTGCCGCTCTTTATCCACCCGGTATCAACGCCGGTGAGCATATACTCATAACTGATCTTTTCGCTGTGGGCATTTCCCGGCGACTGAAATTCAAAGCCAACAAAATTCTGATTATACGGCAGGGTGATGGCATGAATATAGGGGGTGGCTGTATCGGCTATATAGGGTTTGTTCATTACCGTTATATTGGTGATCAGCGGTGGCAGCATATCTCGTTGCGTCAATATTTGTTCCGGATCTATCATATTCATCCCGTTAATACCGCCAAACCAAAGCCTGCCTTTCCTGTCTTTATAGCATGCGGCAGTATTAAATTCCATTGCCTGCAGTCCGTCTTCACCCGTAAATTTTTCACAAATGCCGGTTGTGGGATCCAGCCTGGCAATGCCGGCATTGCTGCTTACCCAGATCTGTTTACGGCTATCGGCAGCCACGGCATAAATGTAATCATCAGGCAGCCCGTTTCGGGTATTCCATATTTTCACCACCTGCATAGATGCTGCAAGCGCCTGTATCAAACCATCGTCTGTGGCAATCCATATATACGGATCGCTCAATACAAAATGGCGGGAGGTGGCGGATACTTCCTGTAGTTGGGGATAGATGGTGAAGGAACCGGAGAGGTAGTTGTATTTCACAAGGTTTAACTTTTCCGTGGACATCAGTACGTCACCGCTGTTTGTTTCCTCCATATATCGTACCCTTAGCAGGTGACGGCTGAGGAACCCGGCAGTATCGGGGCAGGATTCCCAGTGCAGGGTGGCTGGGTTAAAAAGACGAAGTCCGCCTGCCTGCCCGCCTGTTAAAAGCCGGTTACCTGTTTTGAGCCTGATCACGGCATACAGTTCCCTTGTTTGCTTGTCTGTCGGCTGGAAATATTGTTTGAATTTTTTAGTGGTTTTGTTAAAGCTGTAAAGCCCCGCCCATGTGGCCATCCATAGCAGATCTTTGTCGCCTGCAATTACCTGGTAGATATTCCTTGAACCGGTGGCGGTCAGGTTGTTCAGTGGCGGTTGGAAATACCGGCAGTAACCTGTTTTTATATTACGCTGCATGAGACCGCCATATAATGTGCCCGCGTAAAAGTCTTCATCATTGCCGGAGAAAATGCTGAACAGCATATTGTCATCAGATCTGCCGCCCGCTTTTTCTTCACTTCTCCACAAGCCGAACTTAATGCTTTGCGGGTCGTATTGCGCCACGCCGCCGCCGCTTAACCCTACCCAGGTAATATGATTGCGGGTAGTATAAAGACTTAGAATAAACCGGCTTTTTAAGTAATTGTGGTTGCCGGCTGCCTCGCTGTGTTCCACCACTTTATTCTCCATATTTATCTTCAATAATCCATCGCTGCGGCTGCCTATCCACACGGTGTTGCTGTCGCTCTGATGAATGATCCGGGGCTCCTGCAAAAGATGGGCAGCGCTATAAACCTTATCAAATGCCGTGTACTTTACCCGGTAATCCATTGCGGTATCAACCAGTATTATTTTCGAGGCATTTAATATCAGCCATAATTTGTCGCGGATAATTTTGCATTCGGTTATCGTGGCCTTTTGCGGCAAGTGCAATTGGCTGTTGAGACCAAAGGGAATAAACACTCCGTTTACATACCTGTAAATATCCTTTTCACCTGCCGCGATAATATTTTCGTTGGGTGCAATGCATACCGATATTATTTTGTCGGGGGCGGTGCCGTTCTGCCACTCCAGGTCTGTCATTTGTTGCCGGCGTTTATCGTAGCAGAAAAGTCCGTCGCTTTGCGTAGTTATCCAGATCTTTTCGTTTGGGTCTTCAGTAATACCGGTGATATAAGCGTCTTCCGCTATGGCAAAATGGTTGAACCGTGATGCAGGAGGCTGGTAATGGTTCAACACCGGATCATATAATAGTATTTCGCTGGTAGTGCCTACCCATAAAAATCCTTTACGGTCGGTATGCAGCGCGGTGATCATTTTTGAGGAAGCCGGTTTGCCATGAGTCACCGGAGCATTCACCCGCATAAAGCTTTTGCCGTCAAAGCGGTTGAGCCCATCCTGTGTGCCGAACCACATAAACCCTTCAGCCGTTTCCGCAGCGCAGTACACACTGTTTTGGGTAAGCCCCTGTGAAGTGGTGAAGGACTGAAAAAAAAGCTGCTGACCCAGTCCGGGTACACCGCACAAAGCAGCCGGCAACACTATCGCTACTCTATACAGCCATAGTATATGCAAACGCGGCTTCGGACAAAAGCGACCGGTCATAAAAAGAGAGAATGCTTTATCAAATTTAAACAAAACACCGGGGAATATTTATTTTTATATTGCTTCGGACTGGTGTTTGGGCTTTTGGACGCGGGTAATTTTGGCTCCCGTTTCAGATCCGTTTGTAAACGTTTTTAAGTACTTTTAAGTGTTTTTAAGTGCTTATAGTATTTAAGGTATCAGCAATTGGTGAGTTATGTGCCATTTAAGGCTTCAAAATATTTTAAAAGTTTGACATAGTTTAAACCTAAATTACCCGGGTATGACTTCAAAGATTTCCCAAAGATCAATCATGAGCATCGTTGAGTTTTGACAGTTGTTTAGGTTGAGTTGCTATTACAAGCATATTATTACTCCTGTGCTGACAATGGAAATTTTAGGCAACAAGAAAGAAGCTCAGGGGAAGGAAAGCACCACCCAGAGATAGAGTTAAGGACTTTACCAAAAAAAGCTGTTCCCTATGGAGACAGTTGTAAACTTACATTACAGAGTTTTGCCCAAGGCGACCTTTTAGGCAACCCAATTTCTTTTGATGGCAGACCATCGAATCAAGCTGTGCCTCTGAGTGGAATGCGAGGATATTTAATTGAAGAAACAGAAGAAAGAAAAATCTGTCTATAAATGGAAAGAGGAAATTTTTCCGAAGCAGACCATGAACTATCTGCACTTTGGCGGATGACGACAACTCAAGAAGATTTACTGAGAGGTTAAAAAAATCTTTAAATCCTGATGCAGCATTAAAGTTTGTGGACTTCCAAGAGTTAAACAAATTTGTAACTGAAAGTATCACTAATCCAGCGACACAGCAATTCCTTTTGATTTCTCTTTTACAGAACTACGACATTGATGCAATAAGCAGCGTTTCAAATATTTGGTAGATGGAATCAAGAAGGCAAACCCTTGATAAAAGATTTTGCTCCTTTTCGCTTTTCACTGCTTAAAGGTTGACACTTTATTTCTATTCGGCTTGACAAGTGGTTTAATAGGAACGACCAACAAACAGAGTAGATTTAGAGTATCTCTATTACTTGCCATTTGGAAATATTTTACTGGCTGACAAGGTTCATAAAAATCTTGCGCCCGCTTTTACTTCAGGACTATCAAAGATTTATTACAGGGCCAGAACTAAAAGAAGATTTAAAAAATATTGTCCTTATCTCAATACTTTGGAAATTGAAGAGAAGAAAGTTTAAAAATGTTCCACCAATTATAGACTCTTCCAATTGCTTTCCAACTTTGGAAGAATTTTCAGCTATCCTCAAAAAAGTGCCAATGGTGTATTACGGAGTGGATAGAATGAAAGAGAAATTCAGTAATAAAAAAACAATTTAAAATGAAACAAATACTTATCCTGTTTTCAGCACTCTTATTTCTTTCTTCATTTTCAAATACAAAAGAAGAATACAGTTTAACAATTGAAGTAGAAAACTTACGCAATTCAAAAGGTGTTTTACAAGTAGCTTTATACAACAAAGACGGCTCAATACCTGATGAACAGTACAAAAACTATTACAAAATTCAGACTACAAATATTGAGAGCGGAAAAGCCGAGATTACTTTTAAAAATCTCCCGAAAGGAAAATATGCTATAAACATTTTGCACGATGAAAACAAAAATGGCAAAATTGACAAAGGGTTAATCTTGCCCAAAGAGGGAATTGGCTTTTCATACTATTCATCTATAGGATTAACCAATCGTCCTAATTTTAAAAAAGCAAGTTTTGATTTGTTTCAAGACAAAGAAATTAAAGTAAAAGTGATTTATATGTAAGCCAAGCATAGGTGAAAGCACATTTGCAAGCCGCACAAGTCCGAGCTCAGACCAAAGCTTGCAAAAGAGCTTTCACCTCTCCAACGCTGACAAAGATTGAATTAAAAAAATCCTTCCCTTCAAAAATAAAAAAATACACAACCACACAGACCAATACGACAAAGGCAGAGAAAGATAGTATTTACAATAGTTTGCAAGGACATCGGACAAGAACCACTGGCTATAACATCGGTTTTGCAAGATAGCGGGCGAAGTGCTTCGTTTGAAATTTTTTGCTATATTTGAACTTTGTTGCTTCGATTGAGCGTTAGTACAAGTAATCCGTTCCCTCGCAAAGCCGATAGCCGTTAGCGGCTATAATTCAAACAGTTCTTGGCTCGCAAACCATAAACGTAAGACCGAAAAATTCATTAATTTTACTGTCATGGCAATGTTAACACGATATACTACCTTCAAAAGCCTGAAGCAAAATTCCTCCTCAAGGGTAAAAAGTCTGTTAATACTAAAACTCTGGCAGTGGCAGAAGTAGAGGCATTTTTTCAGTTGCTAAACAAGAAAAAACCAAAAAGCTTAAAAGTAAGTGAAAGAAAACTTAACTGAAGACATTCTACGAGTCTGCTAAATTCTTAATAAAAACGCTGTTCAGTATTTAATTGTCGGCGGTACAGCAGTAGCCTTTCATGGATATTTCAGATGGTCGCAAAATTCTTCTGGCAACCCGGCAGACCCGAACAGCAACTTGAACTTTTGGATACGAAAACATTTGACACGGGGCTGACGCAACTGCATTATAGACGAAAGAAACAGGAGTAGCGCATAAAACAACCCGTCAGATAACACTTTATTCAATGAGAGAAATAATGGTTGCCACCCAATATTACCTTTTATTTATCTCACATCCGATTGCCGGGCTGCAACAGCGCCTGCACACCGGCATTACCATACATCAACAGCCTGATGGAAAAGCCACGAAGAATCATGTACAATGATCGCCCAATACCTATAATGATTGATAAGCAAAAACCCTTATCGTTTAAATTCCACCGAAAAACGAAACAAACAACCTGCCTGACGAATAAAGTTTCAAACAGGCAAAATCCGCAGCATCTTTACATCAGAATCATTAGGATAGATGATCACGAGCTAAAAATAAATAAGGTTGTTGAATACCTCCCAATCCTGCGGATTTTAACGGACGGAAATCACACAGATATTGGAATAAAAAACCGGTCGCTACAGACCGGCTTTTTATTTTAAGATGGTCTTACCGTTGGTAGGGGCCTTTCAAAGATATTCCTGTCATTGCTGTCAATTTCCTTCGGTTACTTTTCGAGAATGGGAATATCTGTCTTCTACGCGGGGATATATATGATGGTCAGCCCGGATGTTTTATAACTTTGAGAAACAAATGAAATGGATGATGGAAGAACTTATGAATACTAAGGTGGGAGAACTTGCCGTGAAAAATTATGCTTTTATTCAATTGTTTATACAAAACGAAATTGATTTTTATTGTCGTCACGACCTGACTTTAAAGGAAGCGATATCGGAAGCCGGAGCGAATATTGATGTTATCCGTAACGGATTGATGGAGATAGAAAAGCAGCCGGTCCGGAGCTTCGAGGTGAAAGTGGAGAGCTGGCCCCTGGATCTGCTGGCGGATTATATTGAAAAAACCCACCACCGCTATACAGAGAAAACAACAATGACATTGAAAGGTATGGTGGAACGTTACCTGGCGGATCAGCCCCGCAACGAGGAGCCTGTCAAACTGTTTCAGCCTTTGTTGATAAAGTTGACAGGTGCAATGGCGGTACACATGAAAAAAGAAGAATTGACCTTCTTCCCGGTGATCCGGAAAATGGCGGCAAGCCGGGGGAAAACTGATGGGGCGCCGGTTAAACCGCTGAACAATTCCATAACTATGTTTGTTCATGAACACGACCAGCAGCGCGACAGCCTGGTGGAGATTCGAAAAATTTTCAAATCCTATACCCTACAGGCCGACGACGATAAAGCATTGCTTGGCATCATGCTGCTGATGAAGGACCTGGACAGGGATCTTGCGCACCATTTGCACCTGGAAAATAACATCCTGTTCCCTGAAGCGCTCAGGCAACAGCAAATGTCCCCAACCGTGGAATAAGCTGGAAATTAATTCATGAATCACCAGGTCTGCCCGGGAGATTTTCCTCCCGTTGAAAGGCTGCGGGATAGCAGCAGAAAGCCCGGTGAGGCTACTTGCGCTGCTTTGTGCCGGACTTGGCGCGGATAGCCCGGACAGTTGCCCGGTATAGCCACCTGGCCGACAGCCCCTGATCCTCAATCGTTTTTTTGAACTTAGTAATTTCCTCCGGTTGGAAAAACCCTTTACTTTTAGGTTTTGAGCGTGAAGCGTTACCGATGGTGTTTAAGAACATAAAAATTAACCGGCGGGATATTATAACGATCCTCGTCCTGGGTGTGCTTGCGGCCGGCATACGGGTAATGGCTGCCTTCCCGGCTATAGTGGAGCTGGTTTACAGCACGGGGATCTATCCTTATATCAGCGCATTTTTGCGTAAGTTGTCGGGCGTGCTGCCTTTCAGTATGGGCGATCTATTGTACGCTTTGCTGATTTTATATGTGTTGTGGAGAACGGTTAAAAAGCTAAGGCAGGCTATCCGGCGGCCCCGCGGGGAGCGGCAGTGGCGGCTGTCAAATCGCCTCTGGATAAGGGTGGTCAATGGTGTGTTGCTGGTATATATTGCTTTTAACGGTCTGTGGGGGCTGAATTACAACCGGTTGGGGATCCATTACCAGTTGGATTTTGAACGCGGACGCTATTCAAAAGAAGACCTGGTTCTTCTGAACGAATTGTTGCTGGAGCAGGTGAATCAATGTAAGGAATCGGTGATCCGCGGTGGTAACGGTTACGGCTCCACGAAGGAAATACGGATGCAAACGAAAAAGATATTCCATGAGGTTGCCGGGAAATATGCTTTTCTTCAATATAAGAATGCTTCGGTAAAATCTTCATTGTTTAATGTATTGGGAAATTATTTGGGATACTCGGGCTATTATAATCCTTTTACCGGTGAGGCGCAGGTGAATACGGATCTTCCTCTTTTTCTTCAGCCCTTTGTAGCCTGTCATGAAGTGGCCCACCAGTTGGGGTATGCGAAGGAAAATGAAGCCAATTTTGCGGGTTATATTACGGCTACCGCTTCGGGAGATCCTTTATTCAGCTATGCGGCTTATTTCGACTTATTCCTGTATGCCAATCGTGTGCTCTACCGGGTGGATTCCACGGCGGCGAAAGACCTTAAAGCATTGCTGCACCCGGAGGTACAAAAAGACATAGCGGAATTGAAGGCTTATTATAGAAAATATGAAAGCCCTTTGGGGGGCGTCTTTGACTGGGTGTATGGAAAATATCTCAAGGCTAATCAGCAGCCGAAGGGGCTGGTTACGTATAGTGAGGTAGTGGCGGATGTGATCGGCTGGTACAAGCGATACGGAAAGATCAGCGGATAGATGCGATCGGGTGGCTTTTGAGATGACCCTAAAAAGTACGCCTTTTGTAATGGAGAAACGATAACTTTATAATGTGGAAATTTGAAAATTTGAAAATTTGAAAATGTGGTCCCGAATGTTCGGGATGTGGAAATGTGATAATGTGGAAATGCCGGTAGGTATGAGGTATCAGGCTGTAGGCATGAACACCAAACAACCTGTAACCTGTAACCTGAAACCTGCAACCTGAAACCCGAGACCTGCAACCTATAACCTGCACCCTCAAACTTCAAACATTTTTTTATGAAAAAAATCTTGTACTGCCTGTCTGTTTTTATTTTTTCAGGAATCTTTGTGAATGCCCAGTCGGGAAAGTTTAATGGGCTGGACATGAATATGGGGAATCTTTTCCGGTTGTCGGATGCGAAGACCCGTTCTATCAGTCCGGAAAATTTTACCGGTGAAAAGGGAAAAGGAGGGATGGCTGATCCGGGTGCAAAGGATGATAAACTGAATAAGGCGAATGCTGCTAATGCCGCACGGGATCTGGGTCAGGGCTGGAAGGTGAATCCTTACATTATTATTAAACCCGGGGAAACGATTACCATCGCCGATATAGACGGTCCCGGCGCTATTCAGCATATCTGGATGACGCCCGCCGGCGTATGGCGTAATACCATAATCAGGATGTATTGGGATGATGAGAGGGAGGCCTCGGTGGAGTGCCCTGTAGGCGATTTCTTCGGTATGGGTTGGGGCGAGTATGCGCATCTGAATTCCCTGGCTGTGTGTGTGAACCCCGGCAGCGCTTTTAACTGCTACTGGACAATGCCCTTTAGGAAAAAATGTAAGATTACGATGGAAAACATAGATGCCAAAAATATGGTATTGTATTACCAGATAGATTATACCTTGACGGAAGTGCCGGACGATGCGGCTTATTTTCATGCCCAGTTTCGCCGGGCCAATACCAATATGACTTCCGATTATACGATCGTGGACGGGATTAAGGGTAAAGGACAGTATGTTGGGGTGTACTTAGCCTGGGGGGTAAAAAATAATGGCTGGTGGGGAGAAGGAGAGATCAAGTTTTTTATGGATGGAGATACCCAATTTCCAACGATCTGCGGTACGGGCACAGAGGATTATTTTTGCGGCTCCTATAATTTTGAGAACAAGGTAAAACATGAATACGAGGTGTTCACTACTCCCTACTCGGGTTTATTACAGGTGATAAAGCCGGACGGACTATACAAAACGCAGCAACGCTTTGGCCTGTATCGCTGGCATATCATGGATCCGATCCGGTTTGAAAAAGATCTGAAAGTAACGATACAGGACCTGGGCTGGCGCAGTGAAGGCAGGTACCTGGCCCAGCGTTCGGATATAGCTTCCGTAGTATTCTGGTATCAGCGGGAACCTCATGCACATTTTCCCAAATTACCGGCTAAGGACGAACTGGAGGTTAATTAGTTAGGCGTTTGGAGTCTGAGAATTAGTCGTTTTTAGTTTTTTGTGAGTTGATATTTGCCATGTATTAAAATGAAAAAATGAATGTTACGTATTGGATTCTTTGTTTCCTGACGGGGATGGCAGTTAGCCTGTCTGTGGTGGCACAGGAAGAAAAAGTTCGGGTAGCCGTTGCCGGGGTATCGCACGACCATTCGGGTTGGATATTGAGAAACCTCCAGCAAAAAGATATTTCCGTCGTAGGAATATTTGACAAAGACCCGCAATTATTGCAGCAAAAAGCCGGGCGATACGGAATAGACAAAAAACTGCTGTACAATAGTTTGGAAGAGATGCTGGATAAGGTGAAACCTCAGGCGGTTACGGCCTTCGGGTCTATCTACGACCATCTTTCTATAGTACAGGCCTGTGCCCCCAGGGGAATCCACGTGATGGTAGAGAAGCCCCTGGCGGTTAGCGTGGATCATGCGCTTGAAATGGATTCCCTGGCTCGTTTGTACAACATCCATTTGCTTACGAATTATGAAACTTCCTGGTATCCTGCCACGGCAAAAGCCTATCAGTTGATATACGACAGCAGTTATACCGGTGGTTTGCGAAAAGCGGTTTTCCATCACGGGCATGAGGGACCGGTAGAGATTGGAACCAGCAGGGCTTTTTTGAGCTGGCTCACCGACCCGGTACTGAATGGCGGTGGCGCCGTGATTGATTTTGGTTGTTATGGCGCCAATCTGATGACCTGGCTGATGAAAGGACAACAACCGGTATCGGTTACCGCGGTTACCCGGCAATTTAAGCCGGATGTATATCCTAAAGTAGATGACGAGGCCACGATCATCCTTACTTACCCCGAAGCCCAGGCGATCCTGGAAGCATCGTGGAACTGGCCTTTCAATAGAAAAGACATGGAATTATACGGTACTACGGGATATATATTTACCATCAATGCAAAGGATATGCGTATCAGAAGGAAAGAGGATAAGACCGAGCAGTTGCGGACTTATAGTGCGGAAGATATCCCGGTGTACGAAAATCCTTTCAGCTACCTGGCGGATGTGGTGAGAGGGAAAATTAATGTGAAAGCAGACGGACTTTATGCCCTGTCCAATAATATTACGGTGGTACGCATCTTAGAAGCGGCAAAAAAATCGGCTGCAACGGGCCGGACTGTTTTTTTAAAAGAATAGGGTGGAAGTTTTTAGTTTTTGGTATGCGGGCTTGGAGTTGGTATCTTTAGCGCGAAACTTCCGAACGTCAAATTTCCAGGCTGTAAACTCAAATAGTATGTATAAGGTATTAATCTTCTGCGCCTTGTTTTTCTTCTCCGCACAAATCCTCCTGGGGCAGGATGAACTCTGCCAGGGATCCTATTTTACGGAAGCCCGGGGAAAGGAATTTTTGGATAATCATGTGCCGGCTTCATTGAAAGACTGGCGACAGCGCTCGGAAAAGATACGTGCCCGGATCCGCGAGGGGATGCAGTTGGAAACCATGCCTGTCAAACCCACCTCTGCGCCTGTCATCCATAGCAAAAAGATAATGAATGGCTATACGGTAGAAAGTGTAGCTTTTGAAAGCCTACCGGGTTTTTATGTTACCGGGAATTTGTATCGGCCGCTTACGCCACAAAAATCGTATGCCGGTATTTTATGTCCGCACGGGCACTGGAGTAATCCCGATGGAAGGTTTCACGAGCAGATGCAAACCCGGTGCGGTATGCTGGCGCGCATGGGTGCGGTGGTTTTTGCATGGGATATGGTGGGTTACGGTGATTCCAAACAATGCGACCACAAGTTGTCCAAAGCCTTGAAATTGCAAACCATCAACAGTACCCGGGCGCTCGATTTCCTGTTGTCGTTGCCGGGGGTAGATTCCAACCGTATTGGCATTACCGGGGCATCGGGCGGTGGTACGCAAACTTTTTTATTAACCGCACTCGATCCCCGTATCAAAGTGTCCGTGCCCTGTGTGATGGTCTCAGCCTATTTCTTTGGCGGCTGTGTTTGCGAAAGTGGTATGCCTATTCATAAAAAGGGCGATTTCCAAACCAACAACGTGGAGATTGCCGCATTGGCCGCGCCGCGCCCAATGCTGCTGATCTCTGATGGAGATGACTGGACCCGGAATAACCCTGTGGTGGAATATCCGTTCGTGAAGAAGATATATCAACTGTACAAGAAAGGAAGAAATGTGGAGTCGGTCCATCTCCCTGATGAAGTACACGATTACGGGCTTTCCAAGCGAAAACCTATGTATCGTTTTATGGCAAAGCATCTGGGATTAGATCTGAAGGCGGTTGTTAACAGCAACGGAGAAATAGATGAATCAGCCATCACCCTATTGGCGCAAAACGAGTTGTCGGTATTTAACGAATCGCATCCGCGACCGGATAATGCGGTGATGGGGAATGAGGCGGTGTTGCAGTTGCTTGAAAAATGAGCGGATTAAAATTCGATATTGGCAACCGGTTCTGACGCTAATGCGTACCTACCGGGTGTTTTTCCATTTTTTTCTTTAAAACTTATTCTTCCACATCATGCTTTCAATGGGCTTCTCGGGCTGCCCGCTGTATTTGGCATTTTTCTTCTGGTTGTATTTCACTTCAATTTCTCCATCCACCGGAAAATAGATCAGCTGGCCAACAGGCATCCCTTTATATACCCGTACGGGTTGCTTTACGGAGATCTCCAGTGTCCAGTGCCCGCAAAATCCCACATCTCCCTTGCCTGCGGTGGCGTGAATATCTATTCCCAGGCGGCCGGTGGAAGATTTTCCTTCCAGGAAGGGAACGTGGGCGTGCGTTTCGGTATATTCTTTGGTGGCTCCTAAATAAAAGAGATGGGGATACAATACAAATCCCTCGTCCGGGATTTCAAAATAGGTTATGGCATTGTGTTGTTTTGCGTCCAGGATATGGTCGTTGTAGGTGGCAAGCCATTTCCCCAGGTGAACATCGTATGAATTGCTGCCGAGGCATTCCCTGTCGAAAGGTACCAGTTGGATGGCGCCTTTTTCCATCTCTTCCAGAATTCTTTTATCGGATAGTATCATTCCCTGATTTATTTGTTTATTTGCGCACGCGATCTTTTTCGCCGGCGAATTTCGGATTTCGTTTTTGGTAATGCCTTTATTTTATCAACATAATATCAACGCTACCACAAAATTAGGGGTATGGCATATTGCCGAGCCTGAAGATTTTTTTTTGTTGAAAGTGCCGTTGCAACAAAATATCCGTCATCCGCACAAGCGTTTACAACATCTTGCAGGGCGGTATCTGCTGCGATTTTTATTTCCCGGATTCCCCAACCACCTGATTGAAATTGCCGACACCCGTAAGCCTTATCTACCGGATGATGCTTTTCATTTCTCTATTTCGCATTGCGGGGATTATGCAGCGGCTATTGTCAGTCGCTCGCACCGCGTAGGCGTTGATATTGAGATCCCCACTACCAAAATAACCCGGGTTCGTCATAAATTTCTGCATCCGGATGATGCGGTGGCCCTGGAAAAAAGTTCCGGGATCGTTTCGGGAGGACTCCCGGTTGCCGACAACCCCGTCGTTCGTAAGCTAACCTTGTTGTGGAGTGGTAAGGAAGCTATTTTTAAATGGTATGGAAACGGGGAAGTTTCATTTAGCGACCATATCCGGATAAAACCACCGGAAGTGGCGCTTTCCATTCCCGGCCGGGGAATGATGCAGGGCATGTTTCTAAAAACGGGAACCAGGGCGTTGACGTTGCCTTTTGTGAATTTTAACGAACTGTGCCTGGTGTGGGTGGTAACGGAATAAAAAACCGGGATGAACGGTTGGCGAATTGCGCTCATCTTTGTTGGGACACATTTTAAATTTTCGCCGGTGGATGTCACTATCCGCCGGCAGGGCCGATTACCGGCAGGAAAGCCAATTGAAATGCACCTTTTTGTTCCGGTGGAATACGATTGTCCGATATAATTGTTAAATTTAAATGCAGTTGGTCATTTCCGGATAACGAAAAATGTCTTTCTGTAGATTGAAACAAACCCATCATGACGAAATTTTTAAACGATTGGAGGGCTATTTCCTTTACAGCGTATCTTTCCTGCCTGTTATCCCTGTTTGTATTCTTAGCTTGTAATTCCGGGGAAAAGATTACTGGTGTTGACCCTTCCTTCAGCCGGTATATAGATGGTTATACTTCCGGAGTGGTTTCAAAAGCGGCCGTGATCAGGATCCGTTTGACCGGGGAAACCCCCTCCACTCATGTGTTAAATGAAGTGGTAAAAGAAGCCTTGTTTTCCTTTTCTCCTGCCGTAAAAGGGAAAGCCTATTGGATAGACGCCAGAACCATTGAGTTTAAGCCCGATGAATACCTGGAACCGGGGCAGTTGTACACAGGAGATTTTAAACTGGGCAGGGTTACGGAAGTGCCCGATGCGTATAAAAATTTCAGGTTCAATATCCAGGCGATTGAGCCGGGCTTCAGGGTGGTGGAGAATGGTTTGAAAGTGCCGGGGAATGCAAAAGATATTATGACGCTGACCGGTACGGTGGAAACCGCAGACATCGAGTCTTCCGCTGTGGTGGAAAAATTACTGAGCCTCAGTTATCCGGGTGAAGCGCTTGCCGTCAATTGGGAGCATAATGAAGCCGCCCGCATACATAATTTTTCTATTAACAATATTAAACGCGGTAACACCACCTCTGTACTGCAATTGCAATGGGATGGCGCTGCAATGGGATTGAAGGAAAAAGGGAGCAAAGCGATAGAAGTGCCGGCGGTTGGCGAGTTTACCGTACTCGGTGTCCGGGCCATGCAGGATGCAGAGAATTATGTGCTGACCCAGTTTTCTGAGGCGATTGCCACCGGGCAGCAATTGAAAGGTCTGATCACTATCAGCGATAAAACCGATCTCAGCTATAGTATCAATGGCAGCGAGGTGAAATTATATGTACCGGATGATTTCGACGGCAACTATACTGTTACGGTTAATGAAGGCATACAAAGCGTGTGGAACGCCAGGCTCAGCAAGACTTTTACCGCTAACCTGTATTTTGAGAACCGGCTTCCTTCGGTTACGATCCGGGGACGCGGTATGATACTGCCCAGTTCGGGTAAACTGGTATTGCCATTTGAAGCGATCAACTTAAACGCCGTAGATGTCAGTATTATTAAGATATACGAGAATAATATCCCCCAGTATTTCCAGTCTAATGAATACGATGGCACTTCTGATCTTCGTCGTGTAGCCGCTCCCGTAGTGCGGAAAACCCTTCGGCTGGACAACGATAAAACCCTTGATCTTCATCGCAGGCAGCATTTTTCACTGGATATAGACAAATACCTGAAAGCAGAGCCGGGCGCTATTTATAACGTAACCATCGGCTTCCGGCCGGAATATTCTTTATATACCTGCCACAATGGTGATAAAAAAAATACAGACGAAGATGAAGCGGTTTATTATTACAATGACCATGAAGAGGAATCGCCGGATAATGATGACGGATTCTGGAAAGTGTATAATACCTATTATCCGTATGGATACAATTGGAACGAACGTAATAATCCCTGTCATCGTTCTTATTACAACAAAGAAAAATGGGCCAGCCGTAATATCCTGGCTTCCAATATAGGGCTTACGGCTAAGCGGGCTAATGACAACGGGATGCTGGTGGTGGCCACCGATATTCTTTCGGCTATGCCTATGAGTGGAGTGGAACTGGAGTTGCTGGATTACCAGCAGCAGGTGTTGTATAAAACCAAAACCGACCGCAACGGGCTGGCGGCTTTTGATCTTAAAAAGAAGCCGTTTTTGTTGATAGCGAAAAAGGGAGAAGAGCGGGGCTACCTGAAATTAGACGACGGCAATTCGCTGATGCTGAGTCGTTTTGACGTATCGGGTGTGGAGGTAAAAAACGGGTTGAAGGGCTTTATTTTTGGAGAACGCGGCGTATGGCGGCCGGGCGACACCATGTATATCGGTTGCATTATAGAAGATAAAGCCGCGCGATTGCCCAAAGATCATCCGGTGGAATTTAATCTGATCACCCCCCGGGGTCAATTATACAAACGGATGGTGGAGACTTCCGGACCGGACGGGTTTTATTTGTTTACAACAGCCACCGATGTGTCTTCGCCAACGGGCAATTGGCTGGCGCGGGTAAAAGTGGGTGGAGCGGTATTCGAAAAGCGGTTGAAGGTGGAAACCGTAATGCCTAACCGGCTGAAGATAAACCTTGACTTTGGGAAGGATAGCATCCTGGGCATAGAGGGTGCGGCATCGGGCAACCTGCAGTCGCAATGGTTATTTGGTGCACCGGCCAGCGATCTTTCCGCCAAAGTAGAAGTATCGTTGTATGCACGTAAAACCGTTTTTAAGAAATACCCCGGCTATCATTTTGATAACCCCACGGCAGGATATACGACTGAAATGAAAACCATTTTTGACGGGAAACTGAACGGAAGTGGTGTGGCGCCTGTTCATCTGAGAATAAGCGACATAAAAAATGCACCCGGGTTTCTGAACGCCAGCATGCTGGTAAAAGTATTTGAACCCGGAGGCGCTTTCAGTGTGGACAACCGCGTGTTCCCTTATAGTCCGTATAAAAGTTATGTGGGTATTCGCATGCCCCGGGGCCAAAAGCCCTGGGGATTCCTGCTTGCCGATAAGCAATACGAACTGCCTGTAGTGAATGTGGACGCCAATGGAAATCTTTTGACCGGTGAGCAGCAGTTGGAAGTGGAACTGTACCGCGTTAGTTGGCGATGGTGGTGGGATGATACCGGCGACGGTTTCAGCAATTTTACGCAGGATACCTATAATAAGCTGTTGAAGAAAGAGACGCTTCGTTTAACCGATGGCGTGGGCAAATGGCAGTTTTCCGCACCCGGAGGAGAATGGGGACGGTATTTGGTGTTGGTGAGAGATAAGAGCAGTGGCCATACCACCGGGCAGGTGGTGTATTTTGACGATCCCTGGTGGCAAACCCGCAGTAATACCCGCGATCCGTCTGCCGCCGCAATGTTGTCTTTTACCTCGGCAAAGGAAAAATATTCGGTGGGAGAGAACATCCGCCTGCAAATTCCGGGGAGTAAAGGAGGCAGGGCATTGATCAGTATTGAATCGGGCAGTCGTGTTATAAAAACCGATTGGATGGAGATGCAGGACGGGCAAACCGAATATAATTTCAAGGCTGAGCCGTCAATGGCCCCCAATGTTTATGTAAATGTAAGCCTGTTTCAGCCGCATGCCCAAACGGTAAACGACCTGCCTGTCCGCATGTATGGGGTCATTCCTATTGTGGTAGAAGATAAGAATGCCGTCCTTAAGCCGGTAATCAGTATGCCGGCAGAAATTCGCCCGGAACAAACAACTTCTCTTACCGTTTCAGAAACTTCGGGCAGGGCAATGACCTACGGCATAGCTATTGTGGATGAAGGTCTGCTCGATCTTACCCGGTTTAAAACACCCGATCCGCATGCCGCTTTTTATGCGCGCGAAGCCTTAGGGGTAAAAAGCTGGGATTTGTTTGACGATGTCATTGGCGCATGGGGTGGTGGATTGGAAAGGATATTGACCATCGGTGGAGATGAAGCGGCCGGTGGTGCGGCCGCAGAAAAAAGAGCGAATCGTTTTAAACCGGTGGTGAAATACCTGGGGCCTTTTCATTTGAAAAAAGGACAGAAGCAAACCCACGACTTTCAATTGCCGCCCTATATTGGCTCGGTGAGAGCGATGGTGGTGGCTGCGGGAGAGGATGCTTATGGTTTTGCAGAGAAGGCAGTTGCTGTGAAGAAGCCGTTGATGATTTTGGGCACTTTACCACGAGTATTGGGGCCGGCGGAAACGATCCGGTTACCGGTGACGGTTTTTGCAATGGACAAAAATATCCGGAATGTAACGGTAAGTGTCCGGAACAATGATTTTTTAGAGGTAACGGGCGATGCTGTTCAACAGGTAAGCTTTTCTTCTCCCGGCGAGAAAATGGTTTATTTTCAGGTAAAGGTGAAAGAAAATACCGGTGTGGCGAAAGTAAAACTGAAAGCCGTATCCGGTAGTGAAAAAGCCGAGGAGGCGGTGGAAATGGAGGTGCGTAATCCCAACCCGGTAATGACCCGCGTGGAAGAAGCAACGCTTAACAGCGGAGAGCAATTTAAAGCGGTGGTGAAGCCGTTGGGTATTCCGGATAAAGGAAAAATTACGCTGGAAATATCCGCTATTCCCCCGGTCAATCTCCAAAAACGGTTGAGCTACCTGGTTCAATACCCCCACGGCTGTATTGAGCAGATCACCTCCGCGGTATTTCCTCAATTGGTATTAGAGCAGTTAATGGATCTTACTGATCAAAAGAAGGCGGAAGCGGAGCGGAACATCCGGGCGGGTATCGAAAAATACAGCAATTTTCAATTGCCGGATGGCGGTTTCAGCTATTGGCCCGGGCTCACCGAAAGTGATGAATGGGGTACCAGCTATGCCGGGCATTTTTTGCTGGAAGCCCGGAAGCGCGGATACCTGGTTTCAACAGACCTGCTGCAACAGTGGTTGAACTATCAACGACGTAAAGCCAACGCCTGGGCGCCTTCCACCACTAACTTTTATGGAAGCGATCTGAACCAGGCTTACCGGTTGTACCTGCTCGCTTTGGCTAAATCGCCCGAACTGGGTGCTATGAACCGGCTGAAGGAATTCAAATATCTTTCTCCCGAAGCGAAATGGAGACTGGCTGCGGCCTACCAGTTGGCGGGCCAGCAAAAAGTGGCCGCCGGCCTGGTGAGCGGTCTGCCGCTTACTTTCCCTCAACGCAAATCCACAGGCATCACTTACGGTTCCAATTTGCGGGATGAGGCGATGGTATTGGAAACACTAACGTTGATGGGCAACCGGAAAGAAGCCGCGGAAGCGCTGCGCACGGTGTCTGCAGGGCTGGCAAGCGAAAACTGGTACAGTACGCAGACGACCGCTTACAGTCTGATTGCAGTTGCCGCCTATTGCGGGAACAATGCCGGTGGAGAAAAAGTAATAGCAGCGGCAAATGTGAATGGTAAAAATGTAAATATTGACGCCTCCTCTTACATTGTCCAGACCCCGGTGAGCGCCACCGACGCCAACAAAAACATCAGCCTCACCAACGAAGGTAAAAACGTATTGTATGTGCGGGTGATCACCGAAGGACAACCCCTTACGGGAGAGGAGATACCGGTGAATAATAATCCGAACGTGTTGTCTATGCAGGTGAGGTATCTCAACCTGGATGGCAGTCTGCTGGATATTGGCAGCCTGCGTTCGGGAACGGATTTTGTGGCTAAGGTAAATATTTATAATCCGGGGATCCGGGGCCCGTACCGTAACATGACGCTCACACAGGTTTTTCCCGGTGGATGGGAGATACTGAATACGCGGATGCTCGGCAACGAGGGCGGCTTTAAGCCTTCCCCGCTGACCTACCAGGATCTTCGCGATGACCGGGTATATACGCACTTTGATATTGGAGAAGGAGAAACGCGTACTTATTATGTGATGCTCAACGCCGCATACGCCGGCAAATATTTCCTGCCGGGGGTATATTGTGAAGCAATGTATGATAATACCATCAGCGCCGGGGTGAAGGGTAAATGGGTGGAAGTGAGATGATTTGAGATTTTTTATTTGAGATTCGAAATGGAGATTTTGTTGCATTGCTGAAGAAATGACATCAATGCGGTGTACTGGTATCGAGAATATGCTGATTTGAAAATTTGAAAATGAAGCAGTTGTTCCGTTCCATATATCTTCGCTATAGGGCCCGGGGCATTGGCGTCCGGCTATTGATCGTTGTGCTGACTGCGGGATTGGTTTGGTTTATTTTCGCTTTGCCCGATCCCCTGTTCCGGTCGCCCACATCCTATGTTATCGAAGACGCGGATGGCGAATTATTAGGCGCCACGATTGCCGATGACGGGCAATGGCGTTTCCCTTTCAATGAAAAAGTGCCGGAAAAATTTGCGCAGTGTATCATTCGTTTTGAAGACAAACGATTTCCCTATCATCCCGGTGTTGACCCACTGGCCATGCTTCGGGCAGCAAGGCAAAACCTTCGTTCGGGCAAAACCGTTAGCGGCGGAAGTACGCTTACCATGCAGGTGATCCGTTTGTCGCGAAACAAACGACGGAATCTGTATCAAAAATTGATTGAAAGTATATTGGCCTTTCGGCTGGAATTAACACATTCCAAAAATAATATCCTGGCGTTGTATGCGTCTAATGCTCCTTTTGGGAGTAATGTGGTAGGCGTTGACGCCGCGGCCTGGCGGTATTATGGGAGAAGCGCCGATAAACTGAGCTGGGGAGAAATGGCGGCTTTGGCGGTGCTGCCCAATGCGCCTGCCCTGGTACATCCCGGGAAAAACAGGCCCCTGTTGTTGAATAAGCGAAACCGGTTACTGGATCAGTTGAGAAAAGAGAAAATAATTGACAGTACCACCTGCGATCTTGCCAAACTGGAACCCCTGCCGGAGGAGCCTAAGCCCCTGCCTCAGTTGGCGCCGCACCTGTTGCAAAGGTTTAAGAAGGAGTTACCACGCGGTGGCCATACACTTGCGCGAACCACCATTCAACGTAACCTGCAAAATACGGTAACGCGGATCGTGGAACAACACCACAGGGAACTGAAAGGAAACGGTATCAATAATATTTGTGCGTTGGTGATAGAAGTGAACTCAGGTAATACTTTAGCTTATGCAGGGAATGCTTATCACCCGGAGATTGCCGAGTTTCAGAGTAATGTGGATATTATTACAGCGCGCCGAAGTCCTGGCAGTACCCTCAAACCCCTTTTGTATGCCGCCGCGCTTTCGGATGGATCGCTGCTGCCGCATACCCTGATTCCTGATATTCCTACTTTGATCGGAGGCTATACGCCGCAGAATTTTGATCACGATTATGACGGAGCGGTACCTGCTTCACGCGCCTTGTCGAGATCGCTGAATGTACCGGCGGTACGGATGTTGCGCGATTACAAGTATCCCCGTTTTTATGATCTGCTGAAAACCGTTGGAATCAATTCTTTAAATCAACCTGCCGATCACTATGGTTTGTCGCTGATACTTGGCGGCTGTGAAGTAACCCCCTGGGATATGGCCGGCGTATATGCCGGGATGGCAAGGTCGTTGATACATGCCCATCGGAATAAGGGAAAGATTTTGTCTGAAGATTTTTATGCCCCTCATTATCTTCTAAAACAGGATCCTGCGAGAGAAGCACAATCATCGGTTTTCAATTTCTTTGATCCGGTTTCAATTGGCTATATGTTCCAGGCGATGGAAGAAGTGATGCGTCCGGGCGAGGAAGGTTTATGGAAGCAGTTCAGTTCCGCCCAAAGAGTAGCCTGGAAAACCGGTACCAGCTTCGGATTCAGGGATGCCTGGGCGGTGGGGGTAACGCCTCGTTTTGTGATCGTGGTATGGACCGGCAATGCGAGCGGAGAAGGCCGCCCGGGACTTATCGGGGTGCAAACGGCCGCGCCTGTTATGTTTGATATCCTGCGGGCCCTGCCCGTTTCATCGTGGTTTGAACCGGTAGCGGATCTTGGAACGCCGGTGGCGGTATGCCGGCAAAGCGGTTTCAGAGCTAACACCGACTGCCCCGATGTGGACACGCTCAATGCGCCGCCTAACGGAATGTATGCGCCACTTTGCCCGTACCATACACTTGTTCATTTAAGCCCGGACCAACGGTATCGTGTAAGCGAAAGATGTGCGGCGCCCTCTGCAATGGTCCATAGAAGCTGGTTTGTATTGCCCCCCACTATGGAATGGTACTACAAACGCCGGCATTACGATTATTTATCCCTGCCTCCTTTTTTGGCAGGGTGTGAGGGGCGAGAACAGCAGCTTCCTTTGGCCTTGGTATATCCTGCCCCCAATGCCAGGATTTATGTACCCAAAGAGATTACCGGGCAGAGGGGCAAAGTTGTTTTTACGGCAGCCCATCAGAAACCGGATGCCAGAATATTCTGGCATCTTGACGATAACTATATCGGTACTACTATCCACACGCATCAGATAGCGCTGGATCCTGTGCCGGGAGTACATTTTATTACCATAGTGGATGAAGCCGGCGAGCGGATAACCCGGAGATTTGAGGTATTGGAGAAGGAGGAATAATCCTGGTTTTTACCCCGACAAAGTCGGGGAAGAACATATAGGGTACGCAGTCAGAGACTGCATAAGGCATCGTTCGATTCCTTCTAATTTACTACATACATTAAAACCCGTATTGATAAATACAGGCTCCCATATAATCTGTACTGTGTAACCTTTTTTCATGATAGTTCATACCTCATCTACTCGTATAAAAACGGCTATGAATCTCAAAATAAATCTGTTCTAAAATAAGGTGATTTACTATCTATTTTGTGGTTATACAATCTTCATGATATGAAAAACACGGCTATACTACTGCTTTTTAGGTTATTAAACCAGGGATTACAAAGCGCTAATAATCTCAGCCCGCCTCTGGCTAAAATAGTTTTTTCCTAATATTATTTATATTTATAAACCTCAACAAAATCTAATGAACAAGATCACAATCCTTATACTATGCATACTTTTATATGGGTTTGTTGCAGACGCACAGATTACAAAAGGCATCTGGATGGTAGGAGGAAATGCGAGTTTTTCATCGCTAAAAAAATCTGATGCTGCCGGTTCTGCTCGATTTAAACAAACTAATATTCAGTTGAGTCCTGTCATAGGTTATTTCTTTTTTAATAAGTTTACGGGGGGGCTTAGGCCCTCATTAACTTATGGAAGTAATACAGTATCTGCTTCAAACACATTAATTGGAATTGGTCCTTTCACAAGATTTTATTTTCTTGATCCGGAAAATATCTTAAACCTTTTTTTGGAAGGCAGCTATTCTTATGGAAGCATGTGGGGTAAAGGTCAAATATCAAACACCTCAAATACCTTTTCAATTTCGGGCGGACCTGTAATATATTTCAATACTTCTGTTGGCTTGGAATTCTCACTCGCTTACTCCACTACAAAAGTCACAGGTTACTCGGAAAGGAACAATGAATTATCGTTCGAAATCGGTTTTAGATTTCACTTGGAGAAAGACAAATAATTTTACTTCAACTATTAAAGCATCTCTCATGAAACAACACATTTATTCTAAATATCTCTTTTTATTGCCTCTTTTAATAATTAACACAATAACTTTTTCGCAAACAATTATCAATTATCAAACGTGGACAGGGGCTTCCGGTTGTAATGTATTTGCAAGTTTAACAAATGTGCCGGCTACAATTAACGGAACTAATAGTAACATCCGACATTTAACTGCTATTGGACAACCTACTTATGATAATACAAATAAGTCAGTAAATTAGGTAAGTGAAATTAGTAGTGGTCAAAACAAAGGAACTGAATATAGAATGACATTAGATTTTAAATCTGGATATTCATATAAAATAACTATCAACGCAGCAAGAATTATGAGTTCTCAAACGGGACCCAATGTCTTACTGAGACTTGATTTAAACGATGGGGGGAGTGGTAATAATACTGGATGAAATGGCACAGGCATAATTGATGCGAACGGATCTGGGAATTTAAAGCAAAGCCATGAGATTATCAGCACAACGTTTACAGACTACGTTTTTAATTATACTCTCTTATCTTCTGCTCAAGATTATCTTATGGTTGCGGCTATTCCGCAAGTGGGGTCTGTATCTCAAACTGTCCTGGTTCGAAAAATCACTATTGAAGAAACCGCGCCTGCTGTTTCCTTTACGCTTGCTCCTGCAACCTTAGCGTTGGTTTGTGGTTCCACCTCACCTCAAACCTTCACCGTTACCAATGTGAACGGCACTCCCGGCGTTACCGCTTATAACTGGAACCTTGGCGCCACCCCTAATGGCTGGCTCTATAACGGAAGCCCTGCACCTGCCACCATTCAAACATCGGTTAAAACCTTAACGCTTACGCCCGTCTGCCAGTCAGCGCATTCCAACATTTCTGTTTCTGTTACTGCCGGTGGGCAAAACTATCCTGCAGCCAATATTTCAACGGTTACAACTGCCGCACCGGTTTATAGCATATCGGGTGACGGCGCAATTTGCTCAGGGGTCAAAACATACACATTGAATACTTTACCTTGTGGGGCCAGTGTATCATGGACATCATCCAATCCCGGTCTCGCCTCAGTGTCGTCTTCCGGCAATCCGGTAACATTAACGAGAAATGGGAGCGGGAACGGTACAGTTGTGATTTCAGGCACTATAACAGGTAGTTGTGGCACCGCTTCTATTTCTAAAACGATTGCTGTTGGAACCCAGGCTACTCCTTATTTATACGCGGATTGGGATAACCCTTTAAAGATAATTGTGGGTGCGGATCCGGTGGATGGAGCAACTTCTTTTAAATGGTATGTAAATAATGTTTATATAAAATCTACTACTTATTACAACACCTCCCTGCCTTATAATGGCAGTTGTAATTCAAATGTAACCGTAAGTGTGGAAGTCGTAAATTCTTGCGGAACTTCATCCAAAACCAATACGAATATAGGAATGCCACCCTGTGGTAATTTCTATCTGATAGCTCCTAATCCCGCGAGGGATATTCTTACCGTTACGGCCGATGAGAAACCTATTGTAAATACAAAATCCGGAATGTCTTCTTTATCTGATAGCAGGATATCACAAGTGAAAATATTCAATTCAAACGGAGTGGTTTTGAAATCAATACCTTTTGAGAAAGCGGTGAGGCAGGCGAAAGTGAACGTGTCAGACCTTGAGTCCGGATTGTATTTTATTGAAGTGTCTAATGGCAATATTAAACGAATCCAAAAGATCGTGATAGCTCGCTAAGCGTTTATTGAGTATTTGCAGGTTGCCGGTCGGTAACTTTTACACCGGTAACCTGCTTTACAATCGAAAAATTATTGCTCTCCTTCCTACCAGGGCAACGAAAATGTTTTCACGTACGTAAAACCTTTCATCGCTTCTATCACCCCTTCTTTAATACC
Source organism: Chitinophagaceae bacterium (assembly GCA_023957155.1). Taxonomy (GTDB): domain Bacteria; phylum Bacteroidota; class Bacteroidia; order Chitinophagales; family Chitinophagaceae; genus Agriterribacter. The sequence continues at coordinate 83,686 of JAMLHK010000010.1, forward strand.
GAGCCCCGAATCTTTTATTCCGCCAAAAGGAGAGCTTTCTATACGATAGCCCGGTACCTCATTAATATTTACGGTGCCTACTTTAAGTTCTTTCACAAACCGGATGGCATGTTCCATATTATTCGTTACCACCCCCGACGATAAGCCAAAAGAAGTGGAGTTAGACAGGGCGATTGCATCGTCAATGTCTTTAAATGTTAATATCGGTGCCAGCGGGCCGAAAGATTCTTTCATAACCATCTCTGCGTCGCGGGGAACATTATCTATAACGGTGGGTTCTATTAAAGCGCCGGTACGTTTTCCGCCCGACAATACTTTAGCGCCCTGCGCCACGGCTTTCTTTACCACGTCTTCCAGGTGGATGGCCGCACCCTCGTCTATCACCGTGCCTACCCGGGTGTCCGGGTCAGCCGGATCACCGCAATTGTATTCCTTTGCTTTAACTAAAAACTTCTCTAAGAACGCGTCTTTTATTTTCTCATGTACCAGGATTCGTTTTACAGCCGTACATCTTTGTCCGCTGTTGCGGAATGATCCCTCTGCAGCTAACAATACGGCTTTGTCCATATCGGCGTCTTCAAGGATGATGAGGGGGTCGTTGCCCCCCAGTTCCAGGATCACTTTTTTATAACCCGCTGTTGCAGCGATCTTTTTTCCAACCGCTACGCTTCCGGTAAACGATACGATATCAATACGGGGATCTTTTACCAGGGGCTCGGCTATCTCGCCCGTGGGGCCAAGGAGCGTGCTGAGCATGTAATGAGGCAGTCCGGCTTCGTATAATAATTCGGTGAGGAGAACAGCGCTGAGCGGCGTTTTTTCTGATGGCTTTAATATAACGGGGACGCCTACTGCCAGTGCCGGCGCCAGTTTATGGATCACCTGGTTAAGCGGATGGTTGAAAGGGGTAATGCAGGCGGCTAAGCCAACCGGTTCACGAAGGGTGAAGATCTTCCTCGCTTTCCCGTTGGGTGAAATATCACAGGAAAATATTTGACCGTCGTCTTTCAGGCTTTCCATAGCCGCAAACAGCAATACATCATGCGCCCGCCCCGTTTCATACACTGCTTCCCGGATAGCCAGTCCCGATTCCGCGCTGATGGTTTGGGCAAACAAGTCTTTGCGCTCCATCAGCAGTTGCCTGGTTTTATCCAGGATGCTGAAACGGTCATAGCGTGAAAGTTTTTTGCCACCCTTCAAGGCGGCTTCTATAGCCATTTCGAGGTGAGTGTGATCGCAAAGCGTAAGGGTTCCAACCAGGCGGTTATCATAAGGGCTTCTTACTTCACGGACGGCGTCGGTTTTTACAGGATTCCCTGCAACATAACAGGTCTTTATCATATCATTTATTTTTAGTTGTTCATTATCTGGTACCGTTAATGGTAAAATCAAATACATTGAAGTTTCTCGGATCGCCCCAGGCCTTCATTCGATAGGCTTCATTAAGCGGATGAGAAATGATCAGCGGCACCATTTCTTCATATCGTCCGCCGTGTGACCGCAGCGTTCCGTCTAATGCGGAAAGATCGTGGTATTGCGGCCGGCGGCCTAATACCACATCCCGGGCCGACATCACCACCAGGTCGCCGGTGCGGTCTTCGGGTTGTTCCAGGAGTCGTACGGCCGTAGATATATCGTGTACTTCGGTGATACCCGGCTGTAAGGAAAGCCAGTTTTTTACGGCTCCTGTCTTATCTTTTTCGTCAATATGCACCACCACATAAGAGCCCAGCGCCCCATGATGCTTTACATAGGGATCTGTAATCGGGCAAATAACTCTGAAGCCTTTGCCAAATTCGGCTTCCAGCATATCTTCTACGTACAGTACATTGGGCTGCCCGTTTTCTTTTACTTTCGCATTCATTCCGTGATCCGCAGTAGCGCCCACAATGGCGCCGGCTGCCACCAGTTTGCCGATTTCAGCGTCCATCTGCTCGTAAAATGCAAGGGATTCCTCTGTCTCCGGTGCAAAAGTATGCTGCATATAGTCGGTGAGCGACAGGTACAGGAAATCCGCCATTCCTTTTTGGATAAGGGCCACACCTGCGCGTAATACAAATAAACTCGCGTCGGCGCTGTAAATAGACGGGGTGGGGTAACCAACCACCTGTTCGGCATTTTCAATTCCGTGCGTTTCCATCTTTGCCACTCCGGCTTTTTCCGCTGAGAATGCAATTCCTTTCAACTTGTAGGAGAGGATATCCCGCAACTTTTCTTTGGCCGTTACCACCGCCACTTTGCGGCCGGCATCGGCTGCTGCCGAAAGGATGGTATCGGCTCTCAGGTATTCGGAAGCGTTCATCATCACCTCCTGGTTTTTAGCCGAATCATAGAAAAAATTTCCGCAAATGCCGTGTACAGCCGGCGAAACTCCGGTTACGATAGAAGAGTTGTTGACATTGGTAAATGAAGGCAGCGCCCCGCGAACCATTCCCCGGAAGCCGTTGCGGCTCATCCGCTGCAAGTGGGGTAATCGTCCGTGTGCGGCAGTGATATCGAGGTACTCGTTGGCGGAACCGTCAATGCATATTACCACAACAGGCTGCGGTAAGGGAGCATACCGGATGTCATTGGCGGTAAAAGGTATGGCTGCTATAGAAGACATAAAAATGTTTATAAATACTAAATATGTATATAGCAAATGTAAACGTTTTTTGTTAAATCCGCCCGGTATTTCTTTTTTAAAAAATAGTTTTCCGATGAAGTTATGGAAAGGCAGGTACGCTAATCCTTTCCGTTGGTAATGAAATAATACATAACCAGCATCAGGGCGTCTGTGGTTCCGATATTAGCGGGTTTGTGGGGAAGCCGGCCGTCAAAAAACAGTGAATCGCCGGTTTCGAGGATGTATTTATGGTCTTCGATCTGGTATTCCACTTTGCCTTCAATAACGTACTTATATTCGTAGGCATCGGTTTTGATCATTTGGGTCCTTCGCGCCCCCTTTTTTAGTTCCAGCAAAATAATATCCACGGGGCCGCCTTCCATAGTCCGGGTGAGTATTCTTTTGTATTTAAAGCCCTTTGCGGGTTCTTTTTCAAAGAGCTGGTAATCCGAGGAACTTTTGATGATGATTTTCTGTTGCACCTCTTTATTATGACTGATGTCTTCAAAAAAATTCTTTAAGTCTATATTCAATGCCAGCACAATGTTCATTAATACCGGTAAGGAGGGAACCGTCCGGTTATTTTCGATTTGGGAAATAAGCCCCTTGCTTACGTGAGCTTTTGAAGCCAGATCCTGTACTGTTTTTTTTTGCGCTTTCCTGGTTTCTTTTATTTTGTTGCTGATTTGGATAAGTACGTCTTCCTGCATGGGGGTGATTTTTAAGGCGATGGTAACTTTAATCAAAGATAATATTAAGACATTTTTCTAATATAAAATTTATTAAAAGCCAGAGAAATAAAATTCAATCCGGGAAGAGGCTGTTATGGCCGGATGGATATATAGCAAGGTGTGAAATTGCTGTCGGGAGCGTTTTTTATGCCACTTTTGAGAGTTTTCGTATCTTTCTGCTCTTTCCTACCTGTTCATTTAATTTAATAGGATATGCCTCTACTTGTAATTGTACGTCATGGCCAGTCGCAATGGAACCTGGAAAACAGGTTCACGGGTATTAAGGATGTATCGCTTACAGCTTTGGGCAGGGAAGAGGCCCGCGTAGCCGGGAAGAAGCTGAAAAACATTGTGTTTGACCATGCGTTTACCTCTCTTCTCGGCAGGGCACAGGAAACCCTGTCCATTATTTTGGGTGAAATAGACCAGGTTCAGGTACCTGTGGAGAAAAACCAGGCCTTAAATGAGCGGGATTACGGAGAACTGCAGGGCTTGAACAAGGCCGAGGTGGTCGCCCAATATGGGGCGGAGCAGGTACAACGCTGGCGCCGGAGCTATGATCTTCGGCCTCCCGGAGGAGAAAGTTTAAAGGATACCGCAGCAAGGGTGATCCCTTTTTATCAGCAGGAGATGGAGCCCTTGCTGATTGCCGGAAGAAATATCCTGGTGGTGGCACACGGCAACAGCCTGCGGGCCTTGATGATGTATTTGGAAAAGATCAGTGCGGCGGATATTTCCAATGTGAACATCCCTACCGGCGCGCCACGCGTATATACCTTCAGTACGCATCTCAAACTGGTGGATGCCTTGTATCTGTAAAATAAGAAGATTGCGGTCGGTACCGCAGGTCAGACCGCAGCCTTTGATCTGAAGCAGCAAAAGATAATATTCTATTGAGCTTCTCCACAGCGTTTGCCCGGATTGGCTTAGTGGGTTGGCAGACGACTCTGCGTTAGATGAGGAATAATAAAACCGCCGTTTGTTTTTCAACCCCAATTATTTTGCGGGACACAGTCCCGAAAGAACATAGGAAGTACGCAGTCCGGAGACTGGCGTACAGCGGCGGGCGTTTAAGAAACCAGGATAAGTAGAAACAAGGCAGCAGGTCTGGCGTGGCACAAAGCAATACTACCCGACCTACGCCAGTGGGGGATCAGCACAAGTTTTTTTAATATACCGCCTAAGAATTCAGAAAATTTTTGATGGGTGAAGACCCGGCTATACTCAGTTAGTGTGCCGACGATGCCACTAATAAACTGCATAAAATCCGGCAAAATACCAGCAATTTTTACTACATTTATGGTTATTAAAATATTGTTTATGCACCCCGAAGCCAGGAAAATACAACTCATTGAAGAAGTGTTAAAAGTAAAAAATGAGGCGATACTGATAGAGCTGGAATCGGTATTGAAGAGAGCCGGTCTTTATAAAGAGAACAAACAACCTTCTGCTCATGACTTGGTGGGCGTAATATCTAATGAAGATGCTGCCTTGATGAGTATGGCAATTGAAGAAGCCTGTGAACAAATTAATCCCGATGACTGGAAATAAAGTTTTACTGGACACCAATATCATAACGGAGTGGCTTAAAGGAAATAGTGGAATAGCAGATTACATAGATCAGTCAGAGGAGGTGTACATACCTGCAATAGTTGCAGGCAAAAGTATATGGCTGTATTATTTATGTCTTGTTGGTTTAAGGAAATAGGATGTAAAAGCAGGGCGGGCTACCAAACCTGCTACAGCCGGGAGATGGCAAGCGACTATGAGGTGGCTAAGGAATAACCCGGCTGCCGTTTGTTTTTCAACCCCAATTATTTTGCGGGACACAGTCCGGGGAGAACATAGAAAGTACGCAGCCCGGAGACTGGCGTACAGCGGGTTATTTCCTGCTTTCCTTAGCCCAGGTATCCTTTAAGGTAACTGTTCTGTTGAAGATCAGGTGCTGGGGCGTTGAATCGTTATCCGCGATAAAATATCCTTTCCGGATAAACTGGTACCGGTCGCCGGGTTTTGCGTTCCCCAGGTCCGCCTCAATATAAGCTTCCGGGATCACCTGCAGAGAACCGGGATTCACATATTCAAGAAAATCCTTTTCTTCCGCGGCAGGATCTTCTACAGAAAACAACCGGTCGTAGAGTCTTACTTCCGCTTTTGCCGCGTGTGCGGCGCTGACCCAGTGAATGGTGCCTTTGGTACGGATACCCGACACATCATTGCCGCTCTTGCTTTCGGGGAGATAAGTGCAGTGTATTTCGGTAATATTACCATTGCTGTCCTTATTGTAGCCTTCACATTTTATAATATAGGCGCTCTTCAGGCGTACCAACGCACCCGGCGCCAGCCTGAACCATTTTTTTGCCGGCGTTTCCATGAAATCTTCTTTTTCTATCCATAATTCTCCTGAAAAAATAACCGGTCTTGTTCCTCCGTTATCTTCAGCTTCGGGGTTATTTTCACTCAATACTTCTTCCGTTTGGCCGTTGGGATAGTTGGTGATAATTAATTTTACCGGATCCAGCACTGCCATACGACGAATGGCAATCCGGTTGAGATCTTCTCTTACACAATGTTCCAGCAGGCTCATGCTCACCAGGTTTTCCCTTTTGGCCACTCCTATCCGGGAAGCGAAATCACGGATGCTTGCGGGGGTGAAGCCTCTCCGGCGCATCCCGCTGATGGTGGTCATCCGGGGATCGTCCCAGCCGTTGACATACTTTTCGTTGACCAGTTGTAATAATTTCCGTTTACTGGTAATGGTGTAGGTAAGGTTACGACGGGCAAATTCATATTGCCTGGACGGATATATCTCCAGTTTTTCGATCAGCCAGTTGTACAGTTCCCGGTGCGGCACAAACTCAAGTGTACATAAGGAATGCGTTACTTCTTCGATGCTGTCGCTTTGGCCGTGCGCGAAATCATACATCGGGTAAATGCACCATTTGTTGCCGGTACGGTGGTGGTGAGCATGCTTAATACGGTACAATACAGGATCCCGCATCAGCATATTGCTGTGGGCCATATCTATTTTAGCCCGCAGGGTTTTACTGCCATCCTTAAATTCCCCGTTTTTCATCCGTTCAAATAAGTCCAGGTTTTCCTCCACGCTCCGGTTGCGGTATGGGCTGTTGCTCCCCGGCTCCGTAGGCGTACCTTTTAGCCGGGCAATTTCCTCGGAACTGCTGTCATCTATATAGGCCAGGCCTTTTTTAACCAGGTCAACAGCAAATCCGTACAACGTATCAAAATAATCCGAGGCGTACAATTCGTTCTTCCAGGTAAATCCCAGCCATTTTACATCCTCTTTAATGCTTTCCACGTATTCGGTTTCCTCTGTAACAGGATTGGTATCGTCAAACCGAAGATTGGTATATCCGCCATATTTTTCGGTAAGTCCGAAATTCAGGCAGATGCTGGAAGCATGACCGATGTGGAGATAGCCATTGGGTTCCGGTGGAAACCGGGTAATGATTTGCTGGTATTTACCGTTCTTCAGATCTTCTTCTACGATCTCTTCTATAAAATTGAGTCCTTTTTCTTCAGCCATACCGGGAAATTCATTTAGGGCACAAATGTAACCTCTATTAAGGATTAGGTTATGAAACGGCAGTGTAATATTTTTACCGCCGGGGAAAGATATTTCACCGGGAAAACGGGAAAAAAGGGGGGTCAGAATAAAACAAATAAATTCTTTTTGACAATAAGGATATTTTTCTGAACTTTGCCGTCCCAAAAAATCAGGATTATGGCCAGAGTATGTCAGGTTACGGGTAAAGTACCTATCAGAGGTAATCGTGTATCCCACTCAAATATTAAAACCAAACGCAGGTTTTTACCCAATCTGCAAACCAAGCGTTTTTTCCTTGCGGAAGAAGACAAATGGATAACCCTGAAAACTTCTACGGAAGGGTTAAGAACTATTAATAAAAGAGGTTTATATACCGTGGTGAAAGAATTGAGGGCGCAGGGAGAGAAGATCTGATCATAATTTAAAATCTATAAGCAATGGCGAAGAAAGGCAACAGGGTACAGGTAATTCTGGAGTGTACCGAGCACAAAAACAGTGGTCAGGCGGGAACCAGCCGTTATATCACCACCAAGAATAAAAAGAATACCCCGGAACGTTTGGAATTGAAGAAATTCAATCCCATCCTGAAAAAAGTTACGGTACACAAGGAAATTAAATAAAATAATGACCCTGTGCCGTTTTGTGGAACGAACGGATAAAGTGCAGGTTCACTCAATAAACAAAAAAGACTATGGCAAAAGCAGCTAAAACCGCTATAAAATCCAAGGACGCAAAGTCGGTTGCCGAATCAAAGAACTGGACGAAGGTAGTTCGTGCCATACGGAACCCGAAGTCCGGCGCTTATACTTTTAAGGAGGCGATTGTGCATAAGGATAAGGTTAAGGATTTTCTGGCCCAGAAATAATTCAATTGTTTTTACGGAGCGTTTGAAGCTGTCACGATGATTTGTCGCGATGGCTTTTGTTGTTTTAAAAAAGAATGGATAACAGTGTATATATAAGGAAAGCTACTGCCCGGGATTGTGAAATTATTGTTGCATTGGGAAAAAAAACATTTACCGAAACCTACCTGGAGACCGGCAGCAACCCGGTGGTGCAGGAGTATATCGAGAAAAAACTATCCGATGAGAACATCAGCGAGGAACTGTGCAATCCCAGGGCCTGGTTTTATATCGGATTTGTGAATCATGAACCGGTTGCCTTCACCCGGCTTCGCCACGACCGGGTGGCGAAGGGATTGGAGGATAAACGCGCCATTGAGGTAGAACATATATATGTATTGCGGGAATACCAGGGGTTTAAGGTGGGAAAGGAAATGATGTCGAAGTGCATTGAGGTGGCCATGAATGAGCAATTTGAGACGATCTGGCTGCAGGTGTGGCAGCAAAATCATAAAGCCATCCGTTTTTATATTAAAGCAGGTTTTGTGGTATATGAAACCACGTTGCTGCATTATGACGGCGATCTGCACCAGGATGATTTTTTAATGCGTATGGACCTTTATTATTAAGGGTTTAAATTTGTAGATATGGGATTATTCGGGCAATTATTCGGGAAAAAAGAAAAGGAAAGTCTGGATGAAGGTTTACAAAAAACCAAAGAGACTTTTTTTACAAAGATAACCAAGGCGGTTGCAGGAAAAAGCAGCGTGGATGAAGAAGTGCTGGATGCATTGGAAGAAGCGTTGATAACGGCGGATGTGGGATTGGATACCACGGTAAAAATAATAGACCGTATAGAAGCCAGGGTGGCGAAAGATAAATACCTGAACACGGCGGAATTGAACCGGATACTACAGGAGGAGATTGAAGCCATCGTGGTGGATGTGCCCGAAAAGAATAACTATGGATTTCAGTCAGCATTGCCGGCCAAGCCCTATGTGATCCTGGTGGTGGGAGTGAACGGCGTAGGCAAAACAACCACTATCGGAAAGCTGGCGCATAATTTTAAAAAAGCCGGGAAATCGGTGTTGTTAGGTGCTGCCGATACCTTCCGGGCGGCGGCAGTGGATCAGTTGACCATCTGGAGTGAGAGAACGGGCGTGGGTATAGTAAAAAAAGAAATGGGCAGCGATCCTGCCTCGGTAGCGTTCGATACGGTAAGCAGCGGTATAGCCAGGGGGGTGGATGCTATTCTGATTGACACGGCAGGACGTTTGCACAATAAGGCTCACCTGATGGAAGAGCTGAGCAAAATAAAACGGGTGATACAAAAAGTGATTCCCGAAGCACCGCACGAGGTGATGCTGGTGCTGGACGGGTCAACCGGGCAAAACGCGTTGGAGCAGGCCAAACACTTCACCGCTGCTACGGAAGTGACCTCGCTGGCCATTACAAAATTGGATGGTACAGCCAAGGGCGGCGTAGTATTGTCTATTGCTCATCATTTTAATATTCCGGTGAAGTTTATCGGCGTTGGGGAAAAAATGGAAGACTTACTCGTGTTTGACAAGCATGAATTTGTAGATAGTCTTTTTAATCTCAACCAGCTAAAAAAAGAAGGAACGGCATGACCAACATTTTACCGCAGTCGCCATACGTGCTGTACTCCAACGGCAAAGGGGAAATCTTTGAGGATACCACTCTTTATGCTACGGGCAGAACGGGCTGGGATGCGGTGCCGGTTCCGGTGGAAGACTGGATAGGGCTTCCCGAAGGCGGCTCGTTGTATGAATTGCCGGGGAGGAAAGGCATTGGTATTGATGTACAAACGGGGGAGATGCGGCTGTGCGACAAAGGATGGGCTGTAGCGGCTTTTATTCCACCGGCACATACGGGGTTGTATCTTGCTGCATTTGAAAGCCAGCCTGATGCGCCGGTGCTGCCCTTGTTTTGTTATACCGCTGCAGCGTGGTTTGAAGATCGTTTTTACGTTCCTGCGGTGCGGATTGAGCAGGATATCCGGCAGGAGTGTAGCGGCTACGACGATACACAAATTCAAAGTGGCGTGGAGGTATTGCTGCATGCTTATCCCCATAACCGGTTGGTGAAACACCTGGCAGAGAATTGCTGTCTCACCTATCATTGTCCTGCCGCCCGAAATTATTTTATTGGCCGGTGGGAATGCCCGGTACCCTCTTCGCCTGCCTGTAATGCCAACTGCATCGGATGCATTTCTTTTCAGCCGCAAGAGGAGAGCATCACCTCTAACCAGGATCGCCTGATGTTTAAGCCTACATCCGAAGAGATCGTGGAATTTACGGTTCCGCATTTGCAAACTGCCCCTTATCCTTTGGTAAGTTTTGGACAAGGGTGTGAAGGAGAGCCCCTGCTGATGTGGGAAACCATCCGCAAGTCTATTATTGAGATCCGGAAGCACACCCTCAACGGCAGTATCAATATCAATACCAACGGTTCTAAGCCTGATGCGGTGAGAGCCTTGTGTGAGGCGGGGCTCAACAGCATAAGAGTGAGTACCAATTCCGCCCGCAAGCCCATATACGAAGCGTATTACCGTCCCAATAATTATGCGTTTGAAGACATAGTAGAGAGCCTGAAAGTGGTGCGCGACCATGGGGGATGGACCTCCATTAATTATTTTGTATTCCCGGGTATTACCGACAGTGTGGAAGAATATGAAGCTTTGCGAAAACTGGTCAGGGAAACCGGGTTACGCATGATCCAGTGGCGTAATTTTAATATTGATCCTGATTGGTATATGGGCCGAATGAGCATCTATGATACGGGGGAGTCCTTAGGCGTAAAGCAGATGATGTTGCTGATACACGAAGAGTTCCCCGATCTGAAGTTCGGTTATTACAACCCGCCGATAGAAAGGATCAACGGCAATTACGAAGCCGATTTTGCACATTATTAGAATTAATTTAGTAATAGCTATCAGCCGTGAGCTTTCAGCTATCAGGACAAGACACAGTGTCAGGTTTTAGAGAGTTTGAAGTTTTTAGTTTAGGGTTTGGGTTTAGGCTGAACTTACTGATGGCTCATCAAAGCTCATGGCTCAAAGCTGACGGCTGTGCCTGCAACCTGGGACCTGCAACCAACTCCCCCAACTCCAAACTAAAAATCCCAAACTTCAGCTGCGTCCAGCACCCTTATACCTGGGACCTGCACCCTGAGACCCGAAACTATCCCGCCCATCCTTCCCTGTCTAAGCTCCTGTATTGTATGGCTTCCGCCAGGTGTTCGGGCAGAATGGCGCCGCTACCTGCAAGATCGGCAATGGTTCGGGAAACTTTTAATATCCGGTCGTAAGCCCTTGCTGAAAGATTGAGCCGGTCCATTGCTGTTTTCAACAGGCTTTGCCCCATCGCGTCAATCCGGCAAACCTCTTTCAGTATTTTACTACTGACCTGGGCATTACAATAGATCCCTTCAGATTGTTTATATCGTTCCGCCTGGATTTCCCTGGCTTTTATTACTCTCTCCCGGATGGCTTCCGAACTTTCGCCTGCTTTCTGAACAGCAAGAGCCGAAAAAGGTACCGGTGTTACTTCCACGTGCAGATCAATCCGGTCGAGCAAAGGCCCCGAGATCTTGTTCAGGTATTTCTGTACCGCTCCCGAAGGACAGGTACATTCTTTTTCGGGGTGATTGTAAAACCCGCAGGGACAGGGATTCATGGAGGCGATGAGCATGAAGCTGGCCGGGAAGTCAACGGCTACCTTAGCTCGGGAGATGGTTACTTTCCGTTCTTCCATAGGCTGTCGCATTACCTCCAGCACGGATCTTTTGAACTCCGGCAGTTCGTCGAGGAACAAAACGCCGTTGTGGGAAAGAGAAATCTCTCCCGGCTGCGGTATGCCTCCGCCGCCCACCAATGCAGCATCGCTGATGGAATGGTGCGGCGACCGGAACGGGCGGCGCGACAAAAGCGTAGTATGCGCGGGTAGTTTCCCGGCAACACTATGGATCTTTGTCGTTTCCAGCGCTTCCTGCAACGTAAGCGGGGGTAATATGGAAGGTAAACGTTTAGCCAACATGGTTTTCCCCGCGCCCGGAGGTCCTATTAATATGGCATTGTGTCCACCTGCAGCAGTTACTTCCAACGCGCGCTTAATATTTTCCTGGCCTTTTACTTCGCTGAAATCAAATTCAAAACTGTTCTGCGACTGGTAAAATTCTTCTTTCGTATTGACTATAACCGGGCGAAGGGTAGTTTCGTCTTTGAAAAATCCAATGACTTCGTTGATATGGCTCACGCCATATACCTTAAGCTGACTTACCATTGCCGCCTCCCTGCAGTTTTGCACCGGCAGGATCAGTCCTTTGAAACCCTCATTTTTTGCGGTAATAGCAATGGGTAAAGCGCCTTTGACGGGCTGAATATTCCCATCCAGGCTTAGCTCGCCCATGATCATATATTCGGGCAGCCGTTCGGCATTGGGGATTTGTTCGCTGGCGCCCAGGATAGCCATTGCGATGGGCAGGTCGAAGGCGCTGCCTGTTTTTTTTATATCCGCCGGTGCAAGGTTAATGATCACCTTGGTGCGGGGCATATAATAACGGATGCTTTTCAAAGCGCTTTCTATACGCTGGGCGCTTTCTTTTACGGCATTGTCGGGAAGCCCAACCATGAAAAACTTTTGCCCGGTGGTAACGTGTACTTCTACCGTGATAGGAAGCGCTTCCACTCCATATACAGCGCTTCCGAAGGTTTTTGTGAGCATAGCAAAGGTTAGCTTGTTTAGTGATTTGAAATTACAAAAATTATCGGATATAGCTGTGGGAGGGATGATTAATATTCTAAGTGCTGAAAAAGAGCAAAATCGTTTCCCGGATATGGAACGCTGATAACACGGATCAGGCGGATAATCGCGGATAGTATATGTGGAGATCAGTGGTGCCGGTATCATCCGCGTTCTAAAAGTATAAGTATGGGGAAAAAACTGTTGAATGATCCGGAAGACAAGTGCAATCCTTCCATCTGAAATCTTATATCAGTCTGAAATCAACCTTCCCGTCAATCTCAAGTCTTCCGTCATCAATCCCCCGTATCTTCCACCAATTTCAAATCTTAAATCTTAAATCTCAAATTTCAAATCCCTCACACATTCACCACCAGCACCGGGATCTTCAAATTGTGCCTGACCGTGTCAATGGTTTGTCCGTGTATAAAATCCTGTATCCCGGCATGTCCGTGAGCCCCGATCACCAATAAGTCGGCTTCCTGTTCTTTGGTTATCCGCACAATCTCGCCCGCTCTTCTATAAAATCCCAGACCTGTTTCCGCCCGGTATCCTTTGGCGCTCAGCAGTTCTTTATAGGCTGATAGTCTTTTCTCATCCTCCTTGGTTTCATGATCATCGCTGTGCCGGCCCAGCAATCTTGCGGATACACTCTCCACAACATGGATCAGCAGGTAGGTGGCTTTTGTACCGCCCTGGGCAATCGCATAAGAGATCAGTTTGCTGTCGTTTTTGCTGAAATCAAGGGCGATCGCAATTTTGCTGAATTGAGGAACTTTCAGGTCAATGCTTTCTGTCATATCGGGGTGTACCGTAAGGGACGCGGGTTTTGTTATTTTTGAGAATAATGGTCTCAGGGTGATATAGAGTAAAAGAACCAGGAAAAAGATACCGAGCGCAACCAAACTCATTTTCCAGAAGACATTGTTTCCTTCTTCAAAGAAGCCATATACTTCATCTATCACCATTTTTATATTGAGGTAAACTAAGATGGCGGCTACGCCCCAGGAGAGGATCTGCGTAATCGGTTTAATGGCAAATTTCCCCATCGTTTTTTTATCGCTCACAAAATGGATCAGCGGGATAACGGCAAAACCAAGCTGAAGACTTAAGATAACCTGGCTGAGGATCAGCAGCTCGTCTAATTCTTCGTTGCCATAGATCCCAATTACGATCAATGCCGGTACAATGGCTATAAGCCGGGTGATCAAACGCCGTAATAAAGGGTTGATACGGAGCCGGAGATAACCCTCCATCACTATCTGGCCGGCGAGGGTGCCGGTTACCGTTGAACTTTGCCCGGCTGCGATCAAGGCTATAGCAAAAGCCGTTGAGGCTATATTGCTTCCCAACAGGGGAGATAAAAGCTGGTGGGCTTCTTCCAGGCGGGCCACGTCATTGCGACCGGTTTTGAAAAAAGTGGCTGCTGCTAAAATTAGTATAGCCGCATTCACCAGGAAGGCAAGGTTCAATGCGATGGTGCTGTCAATGGTATTAATTTTTAATGCATACCGGATGCTTTTATCGTCTCTTTGTATTTTCCGGGTTTGAACCAGGGAAGAATGCAGGTATAGGTTGTGTGGCATTACGGTGGCGCCGATGATGCCTATGGCAATGTATAAGGCTTCGTTGTTGGGCAACCTGGGGATAAAACCCGTGGCAACTTCCGTTATATCCGGACGGGCCAGCCATATTTCTATGAGGAAAGAAATACCGATGATAGCGATCAGGGCAATGATAAAAGCCTCCATCACCCGCATGCCCATCCGCTGCAAAAACAATAATATAAAAGTGTCGAAAACGGTAATGCCTACGGCCCACATCAGCGATATTCCCGTCAGCAGGTTCAGCCCTATCGCCATCCCTAATACTTCGGCAAGGTCGGTTGCCGCAATGGCTATTTCCGCCAGAATGTATAGGATGAAGTTGATGTACCTGGGATAACTTTCCCGGTTGGCTTGTGCCAGGTCTCTGCCGCGTACAATGCCCAGCCGGGCCGAAAGGCTTTGGAGCAGCAACGCCATCAGGTTGCTCATCAGCAAAACCCATATCAGGGTGTATCCAAATTTACTTCCTCCTGCCAGGTCGGTGGCCCAGTTGCCTGGATCCATATACCCCACGCCTACCAGGTAAGCCGGACCTAAAAAAGCCATCGCTTTTCTCCATCCCGATTTATGTTTCAAACGGGTGGTGTCTATGCTTTCATGTACTTCGCTCAGGGAACGGTGTGACTTATGATCTGGGTTCATATTGAACGTAAATATTTTTAGCGGCCTGCTCGCTGATGGTAAATGGGGAATTCCGGTCTGTTTTAATTTCTACCGATTGATCGAAGTCGAACTTTTTCTTCACTACTATACTGGTGCCGATGGCGATATGCCGGTGTTTCAGTAATTCAAGCATGTTGGCCGACTGGTCGGTCACGCCACTCACTTTTGCTTTCACATCCAAGGGCAGTTCCGTCAATTTTATCTGATCCACCACCTGCAATTTTCCTGCCGGGTCGGGGATGGGATCGCCGTGCGGATCGAAGCGGGGGAACCCCAGGTATTTATCCAGGCGCTCAATCAGCGTATGGCTTCCTACGTGTTCCAGTTCTTCCGCGATGTCGTGCACTTCATTCCACCCGAATTTTAATTTTTCTGAAAGGAAATATTCCCAAAGCCGGTGTCGCCGGATGATGGTAAGCGCCACTTTTGTACCTTCCTCATTGAGCCGGAAACCCCTGTAAGGCTGGTAGTGGAGGAGCTTTTTCGCCTTCAGTTTTTTCAGCATGTCCGTGATGGATGCCGGTTTGGTTTTCAGCTCCGCTGCCAGCTCATTGGTGCCTACGGTTGACTGGTTTTCCTGCAAACGGTAAATGGCTTTGATGTAATCCTCCTCACTGGTAGAATAGTTCACTGTTTTCAGATTATATTTTTAGACAAAACTAAAAATTAATTTCATTTTTTTGAAATTAAAAATAGATTTATCTTTCAACTCCGGCATTTTGAAGGATGGGGGCGGGATGGCGAATTAAAAATTTGGATACACCCTGTGCGGGATTTAACAAAGCGGAAGCGTTAAAAAAATATATTTTACATAGAGAAATCCGGTATCATGCGGAAGTATTTTATCATATGTATTGCATCGGCTGTTTTGCTGGCCTGCAGCACCAGGAAGAAGAATCTTTCCGGCGAGGATGTGGTGAACATCGGGGATTTTATTGAGTTTTTCCGGGAGTTGCCTCTTCCCTATACCATAGCCGACAGGCAGATCAGCAGGAAGTTGCCGGATTCGTTGCTGATCAGCCCTAAAATATTGAGGCAATTTGTTCCGGACAGCGTGTACAGTAAGGATTATAAGAAAAACGACCAGCCTAAGTTTTATGCAATGGGAAAGATTGTAAATAAAGGTGCAGAGACTTATCTTCTGGTTAAAAGCGCTACCCAGGCGAGGCAGATGGCTTATGTATTATGTTTTGACAAAGATGATAATTTCAGGGCGGCCATGCCCCTGGTAAATAACAATCCCGCGCGCAAAACCTACCTGGATGGCAGTATAGATAAAAAGTATATTATTACCACCACCGAAAGGTACAGGGGTACAAAAGGACAGGAATATTATAAGCTGAATGCTTATGTTTATAATTCGGCCGGCGTATTTAACCTGATAAAGATTGAATCGAATGAGCCGGTGATCCCCAAAGAGGTGTACAATCCTATAGATACTTTTCCCAAAAGACATAAATTGTCGGGCGACTATCTGCGTGACAAAAAGAATTTTGTGTCGGTGAGGGATGCAAAAAACGGGAAGAATATCCTTTTCTTTATCCATATTGAAAGCGGAGAGCAATGCACAGGCGAGCTGAAAGGAGAGGCGGTGTTGATAAAACCGGGTGTAGCCCAATTTAAACAGGTGGGAGGAACCTGCATGTTGCGGTTGTCATTTTCGGGCAATAAGGTATCCGTGTCTGAAGAGCAGGGTTGCGGTAGTTTCCGGGGTATTCAATGTGCTTTTGACGGCACGTTTACCAGGAAGAAAGAAGCGGTGAAATCAAAAACAGGAGGAAAAAAATGAGTGAGGAATATCAAAACCGGATTTCGCGGAAAAAGGATGTATATCCCGTTAGCAAGTCATTTAAAAAATACCTGAAGCGCTATGGCAGGGAGATACAGTTGCCCATTTCGTATGAGTCCTTAACTCATTTTGAAGGCACCATGCCCTGTTATAATAAAAAAGGACAGGACACTTTGTGGGAGACGGTTTTTTATCACCACTCGCTCACCCCGGAAATCTACCAGTCGTTGATCCGGGTGTATTCTCTCATCAAGGCTGCGGGTCCCAACCAGGCGGAAGATCATTTGCATGTGGAAAAAATAGATTTTTGCGTGTTTGGTAACTCACAGCCTTTTCGTGTAAAAGTGGTGAACAGCTACAATGATGTGTACAGTTATTTGTATATAAAAAAAGCCGATGCTTCCCGTATTTTAGGATTGGAACTGGAGCATTTGCTGTCGCCTTATTACATTAATTACCTGGTGGATAATGATACCTTAATTGAAGAGCATATTGCGGGTGTGCCCGGCGATATGTTCATAGAAGAATTTCTCAATCATCCCGATTTTAATCCCATCCGCATCGCCAAAGAGTTTGTAAAGTTTAATGAGCGTTGTTTTGCCAGGTTATTGGGCGACATGCGCAGCTATAATTTTGTGTTCGATATTACGCAGGATTTTGACGACGTGCAGTTCTGTATCCGTGCTATAGACTTTGACCAGCAGTCGTACGAGGGGCGGAAAAATTTTTATTTACCACAATTTTTTAAAGAAAACAGGGTTTTTGTAGAAATGGTGCAGCGGCATTTGAATGCGGAGGTGATAGAACAATACCGGCAGGAAGAACGGGCGCAATTGTTTAAACGCATCAAAGCGCAGAGGCACAGGCTACGCGATTTAAAGGATTCTGTTGACCAGGATATCCTGGCGCCTCCGGCGAAGATCAAACAGTTGACGAAAGAACTGGCACAGTATTTTGGGAATGAAAAATTTTTGCATTGTCATAGTATGGCAGAAGTGCTGCGTATCCAGCTCAGGGAACTGGTAGTAACACATTTATATAAGAAATGATAAAGAACACAGGTATCTTTGCTTCATTTTTAAAAAGCCTTCATGAATTTTTTTAACCATTTTGGTCGCTATATCTTAATGATTAAAGGGATGTTCACCCGCCCCGAAAACTGGCGGATGTACTGGAAGGAGCTGATGCACCAGTGTTCGGATATAGGCATAGGATCCTTAGGCATTGTAATGATCGTGGCTTTGTTTATCGGCGCAGTTTCTACCTTGCAAACAGCATATCAGTTGGTGAGCAACCTCATACCGAAGTCCACGATTGCCCAGATCGTACGCGATACGGTGATCCTTGAATTTGCTCCCACTATTACCTGTATTGTGCTGGCGGGGGTGGTGGGCAGTAAAATTGCAAGTGAATTAGGGAATATGAGGGTAAGTGAGCAGATTGATGCCCTGGAGATCATGGGTATTAATACCAAAGCTTACCTGGTGATGCCAAAGATACTCGCTTCGTTAATTATGATCCCGTTGCTGGTGATCATCGCCGGGGTTTTGGGTATATGGGGTGGTCGTTTAGCCGGAACCCTGTCGGGAATATTGTCTCCGGAGGAATTTGACGGAGGTTTGTTGAGTGGCTTCCTGCCTTTTAATGTCGCTTTCGCCTTATATAAATCATACACCTTCGCTTTCATTATTTCCAGTATTCCGGCTTATTTTGGTTATTTTGTCCAGGGAGGTGCCCTGGAGATCGGGAAAGCCAGCACTACGGCGGTGGTTACCAGTTGTATTATGATACTCTTTGCGGATTATGTGCTGGCGGCCTTACTTTTATAAATGAAATAGCTTATGATCGAGATAAGAGATTTGAAGAAAAGTTTTGGTGAAAAGGTGGTCATCAACAGTGTAAGCGCGGTGATGGAACCGGGGAAGGCCAATTTGATCATTGGCGCCAGCGGCAGCGGGAAAACTGTTTTGATGAAATGCCTGGTGGGTTTGTTTGAGCCGGACGGTGGTGAAGTATTGTATGATGGGAAAAACTTCACCGCTATGGAAGATGACGAACGAAAAGAATTACGACAGCAGATTGGTATGCTGTTCCAGGGGTCTGCTTTGTTTGACAGCCAGACGGTAGCGCAAAATGTGAAATTCCCTCTTGATATGTTTACCCGTATGACGTATTCGGAAAAGATGAAAAGGGTAAATGAAGTATTGGAGCGGGTAAATCTGAAAGACGCCAACAAGAAATTCCCCGCAGAGATCAGCGGCGGTATGAAAAAGCGGGTCGGGATTGCTCGTGCTATCGTATTGAACCCTAAGTATCTTTTTTGTGACGAGCCCAATTCCGGATTGGATCCGCAGACTTCACTGGTGATTGATAAGCTCATCTATGAAGTGACCAAAGAGTTTAATATGACGACCATTGTTAATACCCATGATATGAACAGTGTTATGGAAATCGGCGATCACATTATTTATATGCACCAGGGCGAAAAGGAATGGGAGGGGAGTAATAAACAGATTATTTACAGCAAGAGTAAAAAGCTCAATGATTTTATTTTTGCGTCCGAATTTTTGCAGGATGTGAAAGAAATGCGGATGCTGGAAGCCGAAGGAAGAGGTCCCGACGGGAAAAAATGAGGAATAGGATAGTTTTGGGTTTTTAGTTTTTTGTTTTTGGTTTGGAAGTTTGAAGTTTGCTGCGGGCGGGTCCATCTATGGCTGCATTCGTTGTTTTCAAACGGGTTGAAATCCTGTTTTTACAATATTTTTCGGGGCTACGCCTCTTTTTTTTTCGCTTCAAATTAGCTCAGTGGGCGCGCACGCAAACACAGGATACCTCGACTTTTTAGCCCGGGGTTTCCAACCTCAGAATATCCGGTTAAGCACTTTGATGTATATTCCTCGTTTCCGGGGCGCGCCTGCCCCGTTTTATTTGGAATACAAAATACAATCACCGGATTGTGGTTTGATGATCTTTTCATAACTTTGTACGTTTGAATGAATGGATAAGGAAAAGATCACTATTTTCATATTATCCCATTTAATCGGGGCTGACCGGTTTTGACAGCAAAGTTCTTTGTACGTGTAAGCATGCGGTGCGTTGAATAATTAGCACCTTAATCTGAATATTCAACAATTTAAATGGCAATACACAGTATGCCATGGCTGCCTAATCAGTGATTAGTTAGTCATTTGGGCCGCCGTCCGGGTCTGTCTGTTACCAAGGACCGCCGCCGACTTAAAAAGAAAACGGAATGCTGTTATGAAAGGCTGTGATCATAACAAAAGACCATACAGCTAAGGAATGGATCGGTATGTTGATGTCCTGTTCATCCCCGACAAATAATCATCAAATAAGCATGTAGAAAGCGTATGGCGGATTTGTTTGGACCAGGGTTCGACTCCCTGCAGCTCCACCTTGTATCTTATATTAATAACGTGCAGACCATAGCGGTCTCACGTTTTTTATATTAGTAATCTGCCCCCTATATCTTTTCATATCAAATGGCAGATGCTTCGTATCTTCATCTTGCCATGTACCTTAAACTTCAACAAAAATGAAAAGTGCTTTTTTATTGGCCGCCTGTACATTTTTTTCTGTCGCATGCTTAGCGCAAAGACCGGCTCAGCACCCGATGTCGCAGAAACGTTATACGCCCAAAAAGTTAGGGTATAAGCTGGTCTGGAAGGATGATTTTAAGGGAAACCAACTCGATCCTGAAAAATGGGCGGTAAGAGGCGTGGGATCGAGAGCTATTGCTTATGTTTCGGAAGAAGCGGTTAAAGTGGAAGACGGCTATCTTAAGCTGTATGCGTTAAAAAAAGGAGATAGCTTATTGGGAAGCGCTGTGGGTACGCAGGGTTTGTTTATGAGTAAGTACGGGTATTATGAATGCCGGGCACAGCTGCAAAAGTCGCCGGGTGTATGGGCTGCATTCTGGATACAATCTACAGAAATTGCTAAAGGAGAAGATCCTGCAGTGTTTGGAGCAGAGATTGATATTTTTGAGTTCTTCAAAAAATTAGGAACTGATATTGTGTCGCATAACGTACATTGGGCCTATGGGCCTAACCAGCAAACTACCCGGGGTATGCAGAGCTATCTTAAGGGAGTGAGTGAAGGCTTCCATACCTTTGCCGTAGAATGGACACCCGAAAAATATATTTTCTATATAGATGGTTATAAGTTTTATGAGGTAACCCAGGGAATATCCCATATCGAAGAATATATGATCCTGAGCATGGAATATCCTTCTAAAAAAGAAGAAATAAAAAATACGGTATTTCCGGATGTCTTTATTGTTGATTATGTAAAAGTGTACAAGAAAAAAGGACAATAAAAATACTGTCCTTCAATTATTATACGCAGGGCTTTTCATATCGAAATACCCACCGGAGTAGAAAAATTATTTCTTATTGAAAATGGTGTAGAAGAGACTGATTTGTATGGTACTGTTTTTATAATTCGGGTTTACTCCTCCGTCAAAATCAATATCACCCACTTTTGACAAACCGGCGATGTAACGGGCGCCTATGCCCAGTCCTTTTGAGCTGTGGTAACCAATACCTGCGCCGATAGCCGCATCAAGATTTTTTACATCGGTATTTATGCCGCTGACCTTATCACTTATTTTAAGTCCGAACTGGGGACCGGCTTCTATATATAGGCCGCCGTTAGGACTCTGGAGCTTGAACATGATGGGAAGGGTAGCATAGGTTGCCTTAAAGTTTTCTTTCTGTGTTGAGCTTTCCATTTTAGCTCCCTGTGAGGATACTAATATTTCGGGCTGAATAGAAAAAACCGGCCCGAATTTTAAATTGATCAGGGCTCCTGCATGAAATCCTACGAGGGCATTGGTTTTAACATCCTCGAGGTTTGAGCCGCTAAAATTACTGATATTCGCTCCGGCTTTAAGTCCTAACTGAAAATGTTGGGAGAAAACGGGAGCAGAGAACAGAATTGCGGCTGCCATTGATAATATTACCTGCTTCATAGTTGAATGTTTCATGGTTTAAACTGTTGGTTACCTGTTATCTTTCAATTATGCTGCCAATAATTGATTATAAAATGTTATTTTCTTTTTAACGGGGTGCATATTGATATGCCGGCTGGTTGTGCATGGTGTATCGGCACTATTAAAAAAATAAACGTATTTTACAACCTGTATTATGAAACAGGATATCAAGAAGGAAGCGATTATCCAGGCAGCCGAAAAGCGGTTTAATCATTTTACGGTTGCAAAAACCACCATGGCTGAAATTGCCGGGGATCTGGGTATTTCAAAGGCATTGCTGTATTACTACTTCCCGGATAAGTTGAGCCTGTATGCGGCTGTACTCACCCATGTGATAGACGCTGTTCAAAAAAAGGAAAAGAACCTTTCTGCCGGCAGTGATCCTTTGAAAAATGTAATTAATTATCTCCACGCACGAAACAGTTTTATTCATCAGCATTATCATATCATTGAATTTCTAAAACCGGCGTCAGAAAAAGCACCGGAAGAACTCCGGCAGATCTTTAACCGGGCAAAAACTTCGGAGCTGCATAATATCGAAAGGATCCTGGAAAAGGGTAAAAAGGATAAGATACTCCATATCAAAGATACGGCAGCCACTGCCGAACTGTTAGTGAATTGCCTCCAGGGACTGCGGTATGTGCTGTTACACCAGGACGGGATAATGGTTTTTCCTACCAAAGAGCAGTTTGATTCCATCCTGGTTAAAGAAAAGGAGCTGGTATCCGCATTTGTTAAAGGATTGCAATTTTGAAGCTTTTTTCATCAAAAATTTTGAGGATATTTTTTTTGTCGTAATTTTGACTTTTAAATTAAAAAAGTCAAATAGTAAAATAGTCAGTTTTGAAATCAGAAACACCTGTAAAAGAAGAACTTATAACAGAAGCTGCATTGCGGCGATTTACTCATTTTGGTTTTAACAAGACCACTTTTTCCGAAATAGCGAAAGACCTGGGTATCTCGCAGCAGAGCCTGTATTATTATTTCCCCGACAAAAAATCGCTGATCATTAAGGTGGCTGCCAATGTTATGGCCTCGCTTACCGCGGCCATGCAGGAAAAGGTGTACACCTGTAACAACCTGCTGGACAGGTTAACAGGTATTGTAGAAGTGAAGAAAGCTTTTTTTGAAAAGTATTTTATGCTGGCAACGGAAGGTCCGAATGAAAAATTAACAGACACCGATGAGCTGCATTGCTTTGTCAAACAGATGCAGTCGGAGCAGCTGACCATTTTTATCTCTGCTTTTGAAAAGGCGATAGCGGAGGGAGAGGTACGGCAAATCAATGCACCTAAGAAAGCGGCCTTGCTTTTGAATGCGCTGAATGCTATGCAGGACAATTATCGTAATACCCATATTATCCCGGATCATCAAACGATACGGAAATTGTTTGAAGAGCAAAAAGAACTGATTGCCATTTATGTTTCCGGTTTAAAAAATTACCAGGCGGGTCCTGGGCATCCATAATAAAAAATGTTTCATCACTATACATTTAGAGAAATAGTAATGCTAACCCGGTATTTCGTTAACATGCAATTCCATACATTTTCAGATAAAACAAGCATATAACAAATGAAGAGAATACAATTATTGGTGACCATCTGCCTCGTTGCACTTTGCGGCAATATGGTTTCGGCACAGGAAACCCTCACATTACAACAGGCCTTACGTTTTGCGCTTGAACATAAGGCGGAAGCTCAAAAGGCAAAGATGGATGTGGAAAATGCGCAATACCTGATAGCGGAAACGAGAGGCTCTGCGCTGCCGCAGGTTAGCGGTTCCGGAACACTTACCTATAACCCGATGCTGCAGAAAAGCGCATTGCCGGGTGAAATCATCGGTAAACCGGGCGAGACTATGATGGTGTCTCTCGGTCAGAAATGGCAGTCGAATGCAGTGCTGAGCGTGAACCAGCAGATCTTTAACCAGGCTGTTTTTACCGGTCTGAAGGCCGCGAAGAGCACCCGTGAATTTTACCAGCTCAACAGTACCCTTACAGATGAAATGCTGATTGAAAAGGTAGCCGGTGCATACTACCAGGTATTTCAGTTGCAACAACAGCTGCATACCATCCAGACAAATCTCGACAATACCGTTAAAACCCAAAAAGTGATCAACGGGCTGGTGGATGCCGGGCTGGCAAAGAAAATAGATTTAGATCGTACCGTAGTGGCCGTTAATAACCTTGAAGCAGGCAAACAGCAGGTAGTGAATTCGCTTCAGCTTTCCGAAAATGCACTCAAGTTCGCCATAGGTATGGAGATGGATAAGGATATCGTGCTGCCCAATGAAAGTTTTGAAGTGAATGCCTCCATCCTTATGGATGAACCCAATGTGGAGAACCGTTCAGAGATCAGGCTGCTGAACAAGCAGTCTGATCTGTTGGAGCTGAACCGGAAAGCGAAGATAGCGGGCTATTATCCTACGCTTTCTTTTTCAGGCACCCTGGGATACCTGGGTATGGGGTCGTATTTCCCTATTCTGAATAACAGTAAGAAGGTGAACTGGTCGGGTTTTTCCGGGCTGGGCTTAAACCTTTCCATCCCTATTTTCAATGGTGGTACTACCCGTGCCAGGATAAGCCAGTCGGAGATTGATATTAAAAAGCTGAAAGCAGATATTGAGGATACGAGGCTGGCGCTGGCACTGGCAAATGATAATGCAAAAGCCCAGATAAAAAACAGCCTGTTAACGCTGGATGCTAATAAACGTAATATCAGCCTGGCAAAAGATGTGCTGGAGAATATCAGGAATAACTACCAGAACGGGCTGGCGAACCTGACCGAACTGCTGGATGCGGAAAAAGCGTATGCCGATGCACAAAATAATTATACTACCTCCCTGCTGAACTACAGGATAGCTGAAATACAGCTGTTAAAGGCAAACGGGAATCTAAAATCATTAATTAACAACTAACAGATCACTATCAATAATTTTTTTATGAAAAATAAGAAGTCTTCTATTGTAAGAATCATTATTACTATCGTGGTAATTGTAGCGTCACTGGCAGGTATCCAGCGACAATTGGACAAAAATAAAGCGGCTAATAAAGCGGCTACCGATGAGGTGGCAAAGCAGAACACGGCCGTATCGGTAAGAACGGACATCGCTGCTATGAAGCATATAGATTTGAGCTACGTGGCTAACGGAACCTTTATTCCTAAGCAGGAGGTGATCGTAGGTGCAGAAGCGGCAGGCCGGGTAGCCAGGGTGCTGGTAAAAGAGGGGGCTTTTGTAAAAGCCGGGCAAACGCTGGCGATAGTGGTAGGAGATAAGCAGCATGTATCGGTAGCCAATGCCGAGGCTAACCTGAACAATGCAAAAATGGACCTGGAACGTTTTGAAAGCGCTTTCACCACCGGCGGCGTTACCCGCCAACAGTTAGATGGTGTACGCCTGCAGTATGAAACGGCTAAAAACAACCTGAAAAATGCACAGATCGCTGCGGGGGATGTGGCTATCAGGACTTCGGTTGCCGGAATTGTCAACTCCAAAAAAATAGAGCCGGGAAGTTATGTCAACCTCGGGGCCGCTGCATTTGATGTGGTGAATATCAGCTCCCTGAAATTAAAAGTCAATGTTGATGAAAAAAATATAGGCAGCTTAAAGGAAGGACAAAAAGTAAGTATTGTAGTAAGTGTGATCCCTGATAAAGTGTTCAGCGGAAAAATCACCTTCATTGCTCCAAAGGCGGATGCCAACCTGAACTTTCCTGTTGAAGTAGAGATCCCCAACGCGAAAAACGAATTGCGTGCCGGTATGTATGGTACGGCAAAATTTGGAGAGGGTGCTTCTGTAAATACCCTCATAGTGCCCCGTAATGCTTTTGTAGGCAGTGTAAGCGACAACAAGATATTTATTGTCAAAGACGGTAAAGCTATAGAAAAAAGAGTGCAGTCAGGCAGAAGCTTTGGTGATCATATAGAAGTGCTGGACGGATTGTCTGCAGGTGATGAAGTGATCGTTTCCGGGCAGATCAACATTTTTGACGAAACCCCGGTGCAGGTAATCAAATAAGCGTTCCCAATATTTAGAAATTTACGAAGATGAAAATAACTGAAATATCAATAAAACGTCCCAGTATAATAATCGTATTGTTTATTATACTTACGTTAGCCGGGATCTTTTCTTATACCCGGCTGGGATACGAGCTGGTTCCCCGGTTTGAAGTGAATGTATTGACCATCCAGACCATTTACCCGGGTGCTTCCCCATCGGAAGTGGAAAATTCCGTTACTAAAAAGCTGGAAGATGCCGTGTCATCATTAGAGAGCATTAAGAAGATGGAGTCTAAATCCATGGAAAACGTGTCGCTCATCATGATCACCTTAAACGCGGGCGCCGATGTCAACTTTCTTTTAACGGATGCGCAGCGTAAGATCAATACCGTGCTGAACGATCTGCCGGATGATGTAAAGACACCCTCCCTGTCGAAGTTTTCATTAGATGATGTGGCGATCATGAGCCTGGCGGTAACCTCTGATCTGTCTGAAAAAGAACTGTACGACCTGTTAGATAAAAAGATACAACCTGTATTTGCACGTATCAACGGGGTGGCAAAAGTGGATATGATCGGCGGAGAAGAAAGAGAAATACAGATCAGTGTGGATCCTGTGAAATTGCAGGGATACGGGTTGTCCATCAACCAGGTGCAGCAGGTAGTGGCTGCATCCAACCTCGATTTTCCTACCGGCAGCGTTAGCACAAGAGATAACCGTACTACCATTCGTTTAGCCGGTAAGGTAAGTTCGATTGACCAGCTGAGAAACCTGCCGATCACATCACCCTCGGGTGCTGCTATCTTTTTGAAGGATGTGGCAGATGTGCAGGACGGCATTAAGGAAATTGAAAAGGTAGCAAGGGTAGATCGTGAAAACACGATCCTGCTCCAGGTATTTAAGCAGTCCGATGCAAACGCCGTGGAAGTATCTAAGCAGGTAAGGGAAACCGTTGAAACAGTAGAAAAAGATTACCAGGCGGATAATATTAAGCTGCAAATTGCGAATGACTCCTCCCTGTACACATTGAACGCGGCAAACAACGTTATTCATGATCTGATCATCGCCATTATTTTGGTAGGTCTTATTATGTTGTTCTTCCTGCACAGCTTACGCAATGCGGCCATCACCATGATAGCGATCCCCTTATCACTTATCGCAACTTTTACAGGATTGCTGATGATGGGATATACCCTCAACCTGATGTCTTTATTGGGACTTTCGCTGGTGGTGGGTATCCTGGTGGATGACGCCATTGTGGTGATCGAAAATATTCACCGGCACATGGAAATGGGTAAGAACAAAGTGCGGGCAGCTTTTGACGGGGCAAAGGAGATCGGCTTCACGGTTTCAGCAATCACGCTGGTGATCATTGTGGTGTTTTTCCCAATCGCGATTTCCACCGGGCTGGTGGCCAATATCCTGGCGCAGTTCTGCGTTACGGTGATCATTTCCACCTCGCTGTCTTTGCTGGTATCCTTTACTGTGGTGCCCTGGCTCTATTCCCGTTTTGGAAAGCTGCAGCTGATCAGCTCAAGATCTGTATTGGGCAGACTCGTTTATGGATTTGAAAAGGGGCTGACCCGGTTCACCAACTGGATGTCTAATATTTTAAAATGGTCACTGCGTTCAAGATGGAATAAAGTGATCACACTGGGAGTAGCCGTTGTATTGTTGTTTGCTTCCTTCGGACTGGTATCAAAAGGCTATATTGGTTCGGATTTCTTTCCTTCTGTAGACAGGGGTGAGTTTTATGTACAGTTTGAGCTGCCTAAAGATGCGTCTTTAGAACGCACCAATGCGGTTACCCGCAAAGCGGAAGATTATATTGCCGCAAAGCAGGAAGTGGCCACTATGATCACCACCGTGGGTCAGGCTTCCGACGGGTTGATAGCGGTGGGAGGATCCCGGTATAAAGCGGAAATACACGTTAAATTAAAGAAGGACTATAAAGGAAATTCTAAGATATATTCTGCCGTGATGAAAAGAGAGCTGCAGAACCTCCTGGTGGACGCCAAAATAAAGACCGTGAATTCAGGCCTCATGGGGGCGGAGCAATCGCCGCTTCAATTGACCGTGATAGGTTCTAACGTGGAAGACGCCCAGGCATTTGCAGAAAAGGCGGCAGACGAGTTGCGGCAGGTACCGGGTGCTACAGGAGTTAAGCTGACTTCCGAAGCAGGAAATCCCGAGATCAGCGTAAAAGTGGATCGCGATAAAATGAACAGCCTGGGGCTGAACATCGCTGCCGTAGGGGGCATGATGCAAACCGCCTTTTCCGGAAATACGGATAATAAGTACCGCGCCGGAGATAACGAATATGATATCAATATCCGGTTTAACGAAAAGGGAAGGGCTAATATTGATGATGTTAAGGATCTGAAATTCATCAATAATAATGGTACGCCGGTATTGCTGAGCCAGTTTGCCGAAGTGGAATACAGTTCCGGGCCCACCCTGCTCGAACGCAGGGATAAATCTCCGGCAGTTTCGATCCAGGGACAGGTTATCGGTGTTCCTATGGGAACCGTTGCTGCCCAATGGGAAGAAGCGTTTTCGAAGATTGAAAAAAAGCCCGGTGTAACGTATATATGGGGTGGAAATATGGAAAACCAGAAAGAAGGTTTCGGAACGTTAGGCGTAGCATTGATTGCTTCTATCTTGCTGGTATACTTAGTGATGGTGGCGCTTTATGACAGCTTTACCACGCCGTTCATTGTGATCTTTTCGGTGCCGTTATCTTTTATCGGAGCCTTATTGTTCCTGGCATTGACGAACCAGTCGCTGAATATCTTTACCATTCTGGGTATTATCATGCTGATTGGTCTGGTTACTAAAAACGCGATCCTGCTGGTGGATTTTGCCAACCACCGGAAAGAAGAGGGCGACAGCACATTTGATGCGCTGGTTTCGGCTAACCATGCCCGTCTTCGTCCCATCCTGATGACCACTATTGCGATGGTAATGGGGATGGTGCCGATTGCGATGGCGCAGGGTGATGGCGCGGACATGAACAGGGGATTGGCTATTGTTATTATTGGCGGTCTGCTTTCATCGCTTTTCCTCACCCTGGTTGTGGTACCGGTGGTATATTCCATATTTGACGGGATACAGAGACGGCTCGGAAGACATAAAAAGGTGGACTATGTAGAGAAAATGAAAGCAGAGTATGTGCCTGTAGAAAGCGCTCGTCATTAATAGGGTTCCTGCTGTTCAAAACGGGATTTATCCCGGTATTTGGCCTGTGGCGACAGGGCGGCGCCGTCTCAGCCAACGGTATACGGGTGCGGGTAATTTCATATTACTTCGTATATTCACCCCGGTACCCCACAGTACAGGTAGGTTCATTAAAATAAAATACCAATCTTTGGGGATTACCGGGGTTGCTCCTGCCCGACTACCGGGGATTTATAAGTAACTATTATTGATCAATTTATGTACAAAAATCTATTGTCAGTGAAATCATTTTTAACGATTGCCGCCTTTACTCTTGTATTCTTTTCATGTAATGAAGGAGAAAAGACCGGAACTGCTGTTTCTTCAGATCCCAAAGTAGAAAAATTAAAATTACAGCCGGGTTTTAAGGCGGAACGTTTGTTCGGACCGTCTGAAAACGGGGAAGGTTCCTGGGTTGCTATGACCTTTGATGATAAGGGAAGGATTATTGCTTCCGACCAGTATGGTGCGTTATACCGCCTGACCGTGCCTGCTGTGGGAGATACGGGAAAAACGGTTGTAGAGAAGCTGGCTATACCCAATGATCCCACGCTTGTTGGTGATACCACCAATAAAAAAGTAGGTATTGGCTACGCACATGGCTTGTTATATGCTTTTAACAGCCTGTATGTTATGGTGAATACCCTGAGGAGTGACGGAACAACCAGGACGAGCGGACTATACCGGTTGCAGGATACAGACGGGGATGACCAGTTTGACCAGGTAACATTATTAAAGGCATTGGTAGGCGAGGGTGAGCACGGACCGCATAGTATCCGGCTTTCGCCGGATAAGAAATCCATTTATGTAGTTATAGGTAACCATACCGATGTGCCTGCATTAGATGCTTATCATCTGCCTTCCAACTGGAAAGAGGATAACCTGTTTCCTTTAATTACCGACCCGAACGGGCATGCGGTTGACCGTAAGGCCCCGGGTGGATGGATAGCTAAAGTTGATCCGGAAACCAACCGCTGGGAGCTGATCAGTGGAGGCTATCGTAATCCTTTTGATATTGCCTTTAATGCTGCCGGTGATTTGTTTACCTATGATTCCGACATGGAGTGGGACTTTGGTACACCCTGGTACCGCCCAACCCGTATCTGCCATGTAACCGATGGGAGTGAATTTGGCTGGCGTACGGGCAACAGTAAATGGTCGCCTGCTTACCCGGATAACCTGCCGCCTGTTCTGAATATCGGCCAGGGTTCTCCCACCAACCTGATGTATAGCGGAAATGCCCGTTTCCCGGAAAAATATAAGAACACATTGTTTGCATTTGACTGGAGCTTTGGAATTATATACGCTGTTCATCTTGAGCCCGATGGCGCTACGTACAGTGCCAAAGGGGAAGAATTCCTGTCCGGCTCTCCCTTACCGCTTACTGACGGAGAGATCGGTCCTGATGGCGCCATGTATTTCTTAACCGGCGGACGGCGGCTGGAATCAGACCTGTACAGGGTGTATTACCAGGATAATAAAGGAAAGACCATTAATGAATTAGAAGGTGAGGTAGCGTTAACACCTGAAAATAAAATACGCAGGGATTTGGAAGCATATCATGTAGGGGCTAAAGACGGTGCTGTTGATTTTGCATGGCCTTATTTAAATCACGGTGATCGTTTTATCCGGTATGCTGCCCGTATAGCCGTTGAACATCAGCCGGTAGCCCAATGGCAGCAACGTGCGTTGAGTGAAAAAGACCCCGTAGCAGCTACCACCGCAATTATTGCATTAGCCCGCCAGGGAAATGCCGGGTTAAGAGACCAGGCGCTGAATGCGCTCATGGGAATTGATTTCGGAAAGCTTTCCGAACCTCAGCAGATAGATGTTACCCGTGCTTTTGAGCTGGTGCTTTTACGGATGGGAAATCCTGACGCCGCAGTAAAGGACAGGGTAGTAGCTTATCTTGATCCGCACTATCCCGCAAAAACCAATGAGCTGAACCGTGAGCTGGCTAAAGTGCTGGTATATATTGGCGCACCTAAAGCCGTAGAAAAGACAATGGCGTTAATGTCTACCGCAAAGGATGACGAAACACAGGCTACATTTACCTCTTCCTCTGATCTTATTATGCGTAATCCCCAATACGGGATGGATATTGCCGCTATGCTTTCTAAAGTGCCTCCGCGGCAACAGACGTATTATGCTAATGTATTAAGCCAGGCTAAAGTTGGATGGACCCCGGAATTGAGAGATCAGTATTTCCGGTGGTTTTATACCGCATTTAGCTTTAAAGGCGGGCATAGCTTCAGAGGATTTATTAATAAAATGAGAACCAACGCACTGGCAAATGTTCCCCAGGCTGAATTTGCCCACTTCAATACCATATCGGGTGATTCTATTGCTAACCGCGTTGGGGATAATTTAGCTGAAGCTTCTATACAACCTGTGGGGCCGGGAAGAAACTGGAAATTGGATGAAGCGGTTGCAATTATTGACAGTGGATTGACCAACCGTGATTTTGAAAGAGGGAAAGCCATGTTTGCCGCGTCCAAATGTATTTCCTGCCATACCATGAAAGGAGAGGGCGGAACATCTGGTCCTGATTTAACACAGCTGGGTACCCGCTTTTCTACAAAAGATATACTGGAAGCGATCATTGATCCCAATAAAACGATTTCCGATCAATACGGTGCCACGGTGTTTTACCTGAAAGATGGCGGTAGCGTACTGGGAAGGCTGATAAAAGAAGAAGGGGGTAACTATGTGATATCCCAGAATCCTTTTGCACCGCAGGTGGTACGCGAAATTCCCAAGAAAGATGTGGCCCGCACGAGAGTATCCGAAATATCGCCTATGTTGCCGGGTATGATCAACCGGTTAAACAGTGAGGAGCTCAAAGACCTCATGGCTTATCTGGTAGCCGGCGGTAATAAGGACAACGAGGTGTTTACCGGTAAAAAATAAATAGTACTCATATTTTATAAGGCTTCGCCGGAAACCCTCCGGCGAAGCCTTTTTGTTTTTTGTCTGCGGTAATTTTTGCATTTTTTGCCGTCAAAAGAAAGACTTTGAGATAAATAAAGATAAAAATGTCTTTTATTATAAAAACGCTTATTTTTGAGTCCGTCTTTCAAGCAAATCCTATTGTTATGATCCAATTCATCCCGTTACTGACCATTCAGACTTTTGCTGCTGTTATTTCCTTTATAGCCGGGGCACTTGTTACCTTAGTGGTCTTCTTTTTAATATTTACATCTTCTAAGGAGGAGGATAAGACATCCGCGAAACATAAGGTATACAAAATGCGTGGCCGGTATTTTTTTGGACTGGTATTAAGCATTGTTATTGTTTTACTGCTTACCCTGCGGTTGCTGCCATACGAAAAGTTTCAGGGCACTCCGGAAGAAACTGTTACCGTGGTTGCCATGCAATGGATGTGGAAAATGGGCCCGGGACTGTCGGATAAAAAACCGGCCGAGTTTGGAGGAGCCGGCGAAATTACACTTCCCGCGAATAAAATGATCCGGTTTGTTGTTACCTCGTCTGATGTGAATCACAGTTTCGGTATCTATAACAGTAAAGGTGTTTTAGTAACCCAAACGCAGGCAATGCCTCAATACAATAATATTCTTGAGCATGTATTTGATGAAAAGGGAGAATATCATATTCTCTGCTTAGAATATTGTGGCTTGCCTCATGGCTTAATGGTGGGAAAGATAAATATTAATTAAAAAAAAACGGTTATGATTGAAATAAGTGCTACTGAAATAAAGAAACAGAAAAAGCTTGTTCTTACCTGGAGTATTACTTTTTTGACTGTTTTTCCATTACTGATCATCCTTGGTCTTTTGATGCGTCTTAACCAGGGGGAAAAAATCAGCCTGGGGATGGATAATTTCTATGTGTTAATGACACTGCATGGTTTGGGAATGGCCGGGATATTGTACAGTATTGCTTTTGCAGCCCTGTGGTACCTGATTGGTACGCGTTATGCGAAGCTGAATACCGGTACCGGGTATTTTGTCTTTTTTATGGTGCTGGCCGGTGTAGCCGGACTCGTCATTGCAACGCTTATAGGAAAGTTTGGAGCAGGATGGTACCTGTTGTATCCCTTACCATTTAAGGGTACTTTTTGGCCAACATGGGCAACGGGATTGTCTATTATTTCTCTTATCATCCTGGGGATAGCCTGGCTGATCGGTATTATTCATTTGGTTTATGCCCTGGCAAAAGAGTTTGGTGGGTTTTCCAACTTACTGGGATGGCAGTATATAAGAAAAAAAGAAGTAGACCGGGAGCTGCCGCCTATTGTACTTATTACTACCGTCAGCCTGGTTCCGGGCGTTATTGCTTTCATCGCCGGAGCGGTATTTTTAGTTATGTTTTTATTGCAGCATTTTGAGCCTACATTGGCTTTCGACCCGTTGCTGCTGAAAAACCTGATCTTCTTTTTCGGGCATACGCTGGTAAATATTACTTTGTATTGTTGCATCGGCTGGGTGTATGCTCTTCTGCCTGAGTTTACGGGGCGTCCCTGGAAAGTGGATAAGGTTGTGGTTTATTCGTGGAATGCAACTTTCTTTTTTATCCTGTTCGCTTATTTCCATCATCTCTATATGGACTTTGTACAGCCGCTGCCCTTCCAGTATGCAGGTCAGATTGCATCCTATTTAAGCGCCATTCCGGCTACTGCTATTACGATGTTTGGTGTTATTGCCCAATTGTATCACTCAAAAGTAAAATGGGGCGTTATTCCATTATCCTTTTTGTTAGGTACTGCCGGATGGGCAATCGGGGGATTCTCTGCCGTAGTGGATTCTACCATTGCCGCAAATAAAGTACTGCACAATACCTTGTGGGTTCCCGCTCACTTTCATACTTATATGCTGGGTGGTGTGGTGCTGTTTATCCTGGGATTTTTATTTTACCTGTCCCATTCTAAAGAGGAGCAGGAAAAGGATAAAATGGCAAAATTCGGACTATGGCTGTTTGTTATTGCCGTTCACAGTTTTATAGCTACATTTTACAGGGGCGGATTGAGAAGCATACCCAGGAGATATTCTGATTATGGCGGTATCCGTATAGAGTATACCCATTCAACGGGCGCTTTGCTTGCCCAGATTGCTTCGGTATTTATCGGGTTGCTCCTGGTGGGACTGATTATAATGTATGTATCCATAATCGTTAAGCTGAGTAAGAGAAAGATACCATCCGCAGGCGCCTGATCAATGGATAGCAATAGTCTCTTTATATTGTTAAGATAAAAATGGATCAAAATGAAAAAGGTTTTGATTCCGGTATTTTCCCTGGCTATTTGTCTTACGGTAATCGGAAGATGGACATCAGGCTTTTCGGCTTTTACCATTTTTTCCTATACGCTCCGGGAGGCAGGTCAACTTCCCAGGCCCTTTCCGGATTTGGCCATGATTGACCAGGAGGGGACAGTTTTTCATCTGAAGGAAAAACAGAAGTACGTATTGGTGAATTTTGTTTACCTGAATTGTCCATACGTTTGCCATAAGGTGAATAACCAGATAGAGCAGGTGTATCATTTATTCGATCAGTCTATAGTGCCGTCAAAGCTGGAATTTGTAACGATTAGCTTTGATCTTGGAAATGATGATGTGGAGAAAATAAAAAGATACCGGGCGTATTTCGGGGCAGACATCAGCGGTTGGTCATTTGCCCTGCCTTACCAGTCCCGGCAGGAGGAATTTGACCAGTTTTTACGCCGGGTGGGGATATGGAAATATGCTGTTCCGGCAACAGGGATCATTAACCATTCTATTTATTTATTGCTTATTTCGCCTGATAATAGAATGGTGAAAATATTTGATCCTGCGAGGGACAATAATCATACTATCGTAGAACAGATCACCGCGTGTTTAAAAGAAGAAGCGATATAATTTTTATCCTGGTCATTGCCGTACTATGCTGGATGGTATCCTTTTTATTCAATGAGTGGCTCTCTGAAACTATGCCCCGGCACCAGCTGTTACAGTTGCCTGCTCTATTTGTACTCGGTATTATTTTGGGATCCCGTTTTTCAAAAGATAAGGTCATTGACCTGTCATGGAGTATTGCCATCTTTATTTTCATCATGTCGTCCTTTGTATTCTGGATGTTGCCTCATTCTATTGATGTTGCTGCTATCAATGCCTGGTTTAACCGGGTTATGCACATCAATATGTTAGTAGCAGGCTTTCTTCTGGTCCCGGCGCTGCGACATGCCCTTTTTGAAATAAAAATAATCTTTTTGGGAATGTGGGCTGCCATGATCACGGCAGCAGGCATTGCTTTACGGGTGTTTGATATATTACTGTGCAGTGCCTTTACGATTGAGCAACAAAAGGAAACGGGCTTGTGGTTAATTATCATCGGCACAGGGTTATATGCATTTACACTTTTTGTTTTTTTTAGCGGACTTTCCCGGAAATGAAAGACGCCACTTTTTTCATATCCGGTGTTATAGGTTGGAATGAATATTTCCTGGTAAGTTGTTGCGCCGTTAATTGCAAAAATTGGGTTAAAATCATGAGATATTGGTATTTTTTTTCTTATGACAATATTTGACCGTTAGATTTGCGCTCAAACAAAAATGACCAAAATGAAAAAAGTATTTTTCTTTCTTTCAGTTGCTGTACTGGCATTCAGTTGCGTAAGCAACCCCGAAGGGGATAAGGCCGAAACCAAAGAGGCTGTTTCTCCCGCCACTCCTGGAGCGGGTGATAAATTGGCCGTGAATACCGGAGCTTCTACAATTACCTGGATGGGTAATAAAGTAACAGGTAAACATACCGGCAATATCAATCTTCAGCACGGAGAACTTATTTTGAACGATGGGAAATTAGCCGGCGGCTCGTTTATAATAGATATGACATCTATTAATAATCACGACCTTACGGATCCGGAGTACAAAGGAAAATTGGAAAACCATCTTAAATCGGAAGACTTTTTCGCCGTAGAAAAACATCCGACCAGTAAATTTGAAATAACCGAAGTGAAAGATTTAACTGATAACAAGGTTTCCGTTTCTGGAAATCTTACTCTTCGGGACGTGACAAAGAATATTACGTATGAAGCGGAGGTATTAGAAAGTAGTGATGCTAAGTTTGTTGCTAAGGCAGACTTTAATATCAATCGTAAAGATTGGGGAGTGGCTTATGAAGGGATGAAAGACGATCTGATCAGTAACGAAATTAACTTCAAAATAAACCTCATTGCAGGTCAGTAAGGAAATTCAAAAAATATCTTTTCTTTAGAAAAGGAATATCACAGGGTTTCACAGGCAGATGTTTATTTCTGCCTGTGATTTTTT
Organism: Chitinophagaceae bacterium; assembly: GCA_023957155.1. Lineage (GTDB taxonomy): Bacteria > Bacteroidota > Bacteroidia > Chitinophagales > Chitinophagaceae > Agriterribacter. Next base: position 119,742 of record JAMLHK010000010.1, read on the forward strand.
AATCCTGTACCTCTTACCCTTCCGAAAGAATTCATGGTATATATGTAACCGGGGAATTTGCTGTCAACGGTAAAGCCGGGATGGAAAGACAAAAATCTTTTATTAAAGAAAAGAAAGGGATTAAGGATTGGATCTTTCATATCCGGTTCGCTCTGAAGAGGAAACCCCCAACCGGTCTAATATCTTTTCGAGCGGACAAAATCCGCTAAAGGATGATTGTATCAGGTTTACACCTACGAATATTGCCAGCCACAGCCAATAGATATTTATAAAGTATGCCAGTGAAACACTGGATATGACCATAGTTCCTGCTACGGTACGTACTATTCTTTCCCGCATATAAAATGTTGTTGTTTTGGTTTAATAACTTGATGATTCTACCGGGATAATAAATGCTCTTATTGGAAAACTGCCATCCTGGCTTGTGTTGAATTCCTTTACCAGGCTCATGGCATGTGAAGCTTTTTCGTTTTCCGTAAAGCTGAATAAGAAGATGGAGTCGTAGTGTCCTATACCTCCCGCATACCATCCTTCCATAATATTCTGGAATCCGTTGTCCTTAAATCCAACCGTATCCGTAGCACTAAAGACTTTAATGCCGGACTGCCTGAATATATTGGCCACATTTTGCTGGTACTCTTTCAGGCTTGTTACCATTAGTAATTTCATATACTTAATTTATTAAGATGGCAAATCAGTTACAGGTTTTTCATTTTGTTTTCGTTTCATCCTGTAATAGAGCAGGGGCACTACCAGTAATGTCAGGAAGGTGGAGGTAATGGTACCGCCCATTAGTGAAATAGCAAGCCCCTGAAATATCGGATCAAATAGAATAACAACAGCTCCCAATACAACAGCCCCGGCTGTTAATAATATAGGCGTGGTTCTGACTGCCCCGGCTTCTATTATCGCTTGTTTTAGCGGTATACCTTCTTTTAGCCTGATATCTGTAAAATCAATGAGCAGCAGTGAATTTCTTACCATCACGCCTGCCAGGGCAATAAACCCGATCATGGAAGTGGCGCTGAAATATGCATCCATAGCCCAATGCCCGATAATAATACCAACTAACGAAAGCGGAATGGCTACCAGCATTACAATGGGTACGGAAAAATTCTGGAACCACGCTACGATCAGCATGTAAATGATAATGATGGCAGCTAAAAAAGCCGCCCCGAGATCTCTGAATACTTCATAGGTAATCTGCCATTCTCCATCCCATTTTAAACTAAAATGGTCTTCGGTCTCGGGCTGGGTATTGTAAGTTTCTGTTAAGCTGTATCCCGCCGGCAGCTGAATGTTCCTGAGCTGGTCCGACACTTTACTCATTGCATATATGGGACTCTCCAGCTTTCCGGCCATATCCGCTAAAACGTATACTACTCTTTTTTGATTTTTCCGGTAAATGCTTTTGGCTTTAGTTCCTTTTGTTACCTGCACGAGGTCGCTGATTGGGATTGCATTGCCATGCTGTCCGATTATTTTCAGATTAAGTACATCACCTATATCCTGCTTATCACTGTCTGATAGTTGTAATACAATATTTTGTTGCTGGTAAGATACGGGGGTATGTAACACACCGGCATTTTGGCCGGATAAGGCAGCATTCATGGTTGCCACCACTTGCGCAGGAGCTACCCCGTACAACATTGCCTTTTCTTTGTCTACCTCAAAATGATATTCCTTTTGATCATCCTCCACCATCCAGTCTACGTCTACAACATCTGCTGTGCCGGCGATTATCTCTTTCATTTGTGCAGCCAACGCTATTTGTTCGTTATAATCCGGTCCATACACTTCTGCAACGATCGTAGAAAGTACGGGAGGACCCGGAGGTATTTCAACTACCTTAACATTGGCATTGTGCTTTCTGGCAATCTCCCGGATACCGGGCCGCATGTTTTTTGCAATATGGTGGCTTTGGATTTTCCGGTCATTTTTGTTAACCAGGTTCACCTGTATATCTGCCACATTATCTCCCTGGCGCATATCGTAATGTCTCACCAGTCCGTTAAAACTCATGGGACCCGCTGTTCCAACATAACCCTGGTAATGAGTAACCATTTCCTGGTTTGCAATATATCCGGCAATTTCTTTGGTTACTACAGCCGTATTTTCCAATGTGGTTCCTTCGGGCATATCAATGATGACCTGAAATTCATTTTTATTATCAAAGGGCAGCATTTTTACAGCAACTGTTTTTGTATAAAACAACATGGAAGAACCCAGCAGAAGCACGATTACGGCGATCATAAAACTCCAGCGTTTCCATCTTGTTTGCAACATCGGGTACAGGAGCCTTTTATATATTTTATAGATGGGAGTCTGTTCTAATATCACCGGTTTTCCGGTTTTCCCCTTTTTTTCTTTTTCTCTTAAAAAGATATATCCCAGATAGGGTGTGAGGGTGAGCGCAACAACCAGTGACAGCATCATGGCGATGGATGCACCTATTGGCATGGGGCTCATATATGGTCCCATCATCCCTGAAACAAATGCCATAGGAAGAACAGCAGCAATTACGGTGAAAGTGGCCAGGATAGTCGGGTTGCCTACCTCATTAATTGCATAGATAGCTGCCTGGTGTAAGGGCAATCGTTTCATTTTGAAATGCCGGTGCATATTCTCTGCTATAATAATGGAATCGTCAACTACAATACCGGTAATAAACACCAGGGCAAAAAGTGTGATCCTGTTCAGGGTATAATCCATTAAATAATAGGTAAACAAGGTAAGGGCAAAGGTTACCGGAACCGATAAAAACACAACTAATCCGCCTCTCCATCCCATGGCCAGCATAACGAATAAAGTGACCACCACGATCGAGATGAACAGATGAAGTAATAATTCACTCACCTTGTCTGAAGCTGTTTCACCATAATTTCTCGTAGTGGTGATGTGTACTTCATCAGGTACAATTTCATTTTTTATCTGCCCGATCTTTTTCAGAATATGTTCTGCCAGGTGCATTGCATCGGATCCTTTCCGTTTTGAAACCGATAACGTAACAGCAGGGAAATCTGATCCTGTAATATTTGACTTAGCCGTATCTGCCTGTCCATATCCGAAAAATACATGTTGTTTCGGCGTTTCTGCTGTTTCTTCCACCCGTGCTATTTGCCTGAGGTATACAGGCTGCTGTTGGTTTACTCCGACAATCAGGTTAGCTACTTCTTCCGCTGTGCGGAGAAAACTTCCGGTCTTTACCGCTATGACGGTATTGGCATTAAGCAGGTTACCCGAATACATCTGAGCATTATTTCCTTGTATCAGCCTGCTTACAGACAGAAAGTCAACCTGGTTTTCAGCCATTTTATCCTTGTCTACAACCACTTTTATTTCCGTGCTTCTGCCACCCGAAATACTGATGTGGGCCACATCAGGTATCTTTTTGATTTCATTAGTTAATACTTCGCTGATTTGCCGCAATTGGTAGTCATTATACTTGTCGCTCCAAAGGGTTAAGCCAAGAACAGGTACATCATCAATGGCTCTGGATTTGATTAGCGGAGCAGAAATGCCCTGCGGCATTTTGTCCATATTTTTTAACAGCTCATTATAGAGCTTAACCAGAGACCGTTCAATATCTTCTCCTACATAATATTGTACGGTAAGTACTGCCTTTTCCTGCATTACAGTGGAGTAAACATATTCCACTCCTTTGATATTTGAAACCGTCTTTTCCAGTGGGGCTACGAGTTTTGTTTCTACTTCGCTGGTCCCCGCTCCGGGAAAAGCAAACATAATGTCAACTACAGGGGCTTCAATCTGAGGCTCTTCTTCTCTTGGTATAAGCATGGTAGCATAGCCTCCGATCAGTAAGAAAGCGATCATCAGCAGGATGGTCAATTTTGAAGTGATAAATGCCCTGGCTATATTTCCGGATAATCCTTTTTCCATATTTTTTGTTTCTGAATACTGATAATCTTATGATGGTATGTGCAATAGGGTTTTACTTTTTTATTACCCGTATCTTCTTGTTTTTATAAACCGGTTACCGGGTCTCTTTTACGGTAACCGGAACGCCGTTATATAATTTTTCTTCTGCGTGGAGAATGAATTGCTCAGCGGGGTTTAACCCGGAAAGCACTTCTATGTCTTCTCCATATACTTTTCCCAGCCTGACCCATCGTAGTAAAGCTGTTCCGGTATTGCTAACGGTATATAATCCTTCTAACTGGTCTTTGTAAATAATTGCCGATTGGGGCACTAATATCTTATTATGTTCAGTATGGTTTTGTGTATCACCTGCTTTCTCAATAAACACGTTGACATACATACCCGAATACAATCCCTGGTTTTCCTTTTCGGGTACCGATATTTTTACTATATACTGACCTCCGGAAAACTGCGATGAAGGATTGATTTCTGTAACAGAGCCGTAAAATGTTCTATCAGTTGATTTGACATACAGACGGGCCTGATCCCTGAGCTTTATCTTGCTGATTTCTGTTTCAGGGATAGCTGCGGTAACCTGATAGCTTGCTTTTTTTTCAATGGTCAGAACCGGCATGCCGGGTGATACCAGCGTTCCGGGTTCTGCATATTTTTTTATGATCGTACCTGCAAATGGCGCCACCAATGTGGTGTAATTCATCATGGCGGTTATTTCATTACGCATCTGTCTTGCAGCTTCTACCCGTGCTTTGGCGGCATTATATTGCAGGGTTACATTGTCCAGCTCTTTTTCGGAAGCGCTTTGCTGGTTGAACAATGCGGTAAACCGGTTGTAATCTTTTTGTGCACTTTGCAGGTTGGCTTCGGCTTCCGCTATCATGGCTTCTGCTTGGGCACGCCGGGCATTCATATCCTGGTTGTTGATAGTGGCTAATACCTGTCCTGCCTGTACCTGATCTCCAACTTTTACGTGCAGTTTAACCATATTGCCCATTACCCTTGTGCTGATATTGGCTGTTTCCGTAGCTTCTAATCGTCCGCTGACACTAATTCCATCCGTATTTTTTGTACCCGCGCTGGCAACCGTAACGGCAACCGGTGAGATCGTAGTTTGAGATTCTTTCGGTCCTTTATTTTTTGATGAGCAGGAACTTATAGCTGAGGACATTACAATTACCGGGGGCCATAGCAAACTTAAAAAACTGTTGAAAAGTCTCATTGTTTATGGTTTAAATAATCTATTAGAGGGTTAAGAATTGCAGGTATGCTGCAGTTATATGAGCTGTATACACAGACTGTTTATATAATAATTTTTGTTGTGCAAGCAGGGTTTGCGCTGCCAGTACATCTGTTGTATTCGCTAAACCCTGGTTATACCGGTTTTGCAGGATGCGTAAAGACTCTGCTGCCAGCTGCACGGCTTTTTCCTGTTGTGTTATTTTATATCTGGTAAGATCTAACTGGCGCTGTGTTCTGCTTAATTCCATGCCCGCTTCGTTTTTTTGCTTACTCAGCTCTTCAGATAGTTTATCCCGCTCTGCCGTTTGGGCTAAGATTTTATTTCTTGTTTGGGTGCCTTTAAACAAATCCCAGGATAGTTGTAGCCCGGCCAGGTAGGCATTAGCACCGAACCCGGCAATTTTCCGGTCATTGTACTGGTAGCTGGCAAAAGCATTTAAGCGCGGCAGATAGCTCATCCTGCTGCTTTTGATCAGCAGGTTATACGATTGTATTGCCTTTTCCATCGCTTTAAAATCAGCCCGGTTCGGTGATAATTGATCTGCTATACTTTCTTCAGCGGTAACACCGGGAAAGGATGTAGTGGAATACATTGCACCAACCGGCTCACCCATCAGTACGCTTAAAAAATCAGAGGCGTTCTTGATATTATCGGAAGCCTCTGCAATGGATGTTTCGGCAGTTTTTACCTGAACCTCTGCATGTAATACATCCGACTTCTGCAATAATCCCTGCTGGTAGCGGTCATTGGTGAAATTATGTATTGCCTGAACCATCTGCAGGGACTCCTCCATCACTTTTTTTGCTTCATAAGCCAATTGCAATTGCAGGTAGGCCTGCTGTGTCAGATAGGTGATGTATTCTTTGCTGCGCCTGGTTTTATATTGATACAACTCTACCTGTTGATAGGCGCTGCGGCGCTCGTATAGCTTATCTATATTTAATACAGGCTGTTGTAAGTGTATACCTGTCATAAAATCTGTTACAGCAGATGGATGATTGAGGAATTGAGGATCAAAATCCGATGGATTAATGATACGTTGCTGCAGCTTGGCTCCGAATGCATTTAACGGGTTATCGGTGACCATCGTAGTATGCGACAGGTTTATCCCCGGAAGGAATACGGCTGCCGTCTGCCTGTAGTTAAAAAGAGCGATCTTTTCATCCAGTTCCGATAAGGATATGTTCTTATTATGCGTTGTTGCCAGTTGAATAGCCTCATTTAAGTTAAGTTCCTTTATGTCGGACTGAGCGCTAAGGGAAAACCCGGTTGACAATAGAACTGCCAGCAAGCTGAGTTTAGATCCGGCGCTTTTGATGATTCTTTTTGTAACAATTATCGAGAAAGATAAACCGGGGGAAATATGATAAGATAGATTCCCGGGCTTAGAATGGATATTGTTTTCCATGCTTGATAATACTATGCCTGTTGTAAATAAATAATGCCTTTTGCTAAAAGGATTTCTGCTGTTGTACCATTTAATATGTGTACAGAAGTCCGGGGTGTAGTTGCCGCCCGGGTATCACGGTTAGCGTTTCAAAACCAGTAATTGTCGAAAAATAGTAGTACATTTTGATTGTGGTTTTTGTTATTTTACAGCAAATGTCAGTGATTGAAAAATGGCGGCTTGTTACTTATGTTACATTTGTATTAAGCAAAAACATGGTAAGACGGGGGAGAGGGAAAGATATCTGTGGAAAGCTGTTGCAGATGTATTAATAACCCCTCATGTCCTTTCAAGACATACATTGTTGTTAAGAAAAGATATGTGGTAAAATGAGTTGCTTATTTTTTAGTCAATCTTTTTTATAAACCGATATGACAAACCATGTTCCGGCTTCTGCTAAAGCATTAAAATATCTGCAGATTATATTTTTTACATCTGTTATCCTTTATTTTGGGAAGACGCTTTTCATCCCTCTGTTTTATGGACTACTGATTGCTATTATTTTGTTTCCTGTTTGTAAATGGCTGGAGCAGAGACGTTTTCCCAGGGCCTTAGCTATTACGATTTGTTTGCTTATTGTAGCTCTTCTTTTGGCCGGGATAGCCGCATTGCTGATCTGGCAGATGGGCATGTTTCGTCATGATGCGCCGGCGCTGATCAATAAGTTGCAGAAAACAATACAGGATCTTGCGCAATGGATAGAAACGAGTTTTGGATTGACCATCGCCAACTGGACAGAGCAGGGATTGGTTGGTTTGGGTAGCATTGTAAAAGCAGTGATAAATGATCTGTTTGATACGGTCTTTATTTTATTTCTTGTTCCCATTTACACCGCTTTGTTCCTGTATCATCGCCGGGCATTTGTTCAGTTTCTCCGTTGGGTTACCGGTGAAAAGCATAAGGCAAAATTAGATTTGATATTACATAAAATGATTCGCACCTATTTTAATTATATCAAAGGGATGTTACTGGTCTATATCATTGTAGGCATATTAAACAGTATAGGGTTACTGATACTTGGGATTGAGCATGCCATATTATTCGGGCTGCTGTGTGCTATTATGACTATTATTCCTTACGTGGGTATAGTGGTAAGTGCACTTCTGCCTATTTCGGTAGCCTGGCTTTCTACCGGATCGTTATGGTATCCTTTAGGTGTAGTTGCAGTTTTTTCCGTTGTTCAATATCTTGAAGCCAACGTAATATTTCCTAAAGTAGTAGGTATTCAATTGGGCGTCAGTACCTGGGCAATGCTGGTGGCAATTGTTGCCGGAGGTATTTTATGGGGTATTTCGGGTATGATCCTGTTTATACCCCTGGTTGCATTACTGAAGATAGCATCTGAGGATATGGAAGAATGGAAGCCCCTGCATGTTATAATTCGCAGGGATGATTAAAATAACCACATCAGTACAGGTATGGTTATTTTACCGTATTTAATCAACCACTACTTTTCATCTACTCTGTTGTAAGTTGGTATTTGTCCTCTTTTCTTTTGTTTGGATAATATGATATATGATACAGACTGCTTATGAGGCGAAGAAATGCTTTTCCGTGCTTTTTTCAAAGCGGCCGGTCTTTTCGCCTATACGGATACGAAATACAACGCCTGTTATTTTACTTAGGTCTTCTTCCCCGAAAGGCCATTGGGAAGTCAGGTGCATCGTTTCGCTGCTGATGAATGGTAACTTTCTTTCCGTAAGCTTTCTGAGCGCCTCTGTTCTTTCCGGATCATCGGTTAGTTCCTCAAATTCACCCCACAGCACAGCACTTTGCCAGTTAGAAAGATCCTTCGTATCATCAACCTGAAAACATACGCTCGGATTCTTTCGCATAAAATCCACTTTCATCCCTTCAGCAGTGTGGGCATAAATGTATTTCCCATCGTAAGCGTAGCTAATGGGAACCACGTAAGTTACTCCTTTAGAATGGCAGCCGATTCTGCCTACCACTTGCTGTTGTATCAGCTCTTCTATGTTTTCTTCATTTAATTTGCCTAACATAGTCCGTATTTTACTCAAAGGTAAGTAATGTTCAGTGGTAAAGAAATGATAAAGGTCAGGTTACAGAAAACATATTTTGACAGGAGCCGGTTTTTGTGGACTGATTAATCTCATGGTACAAATTGATGTGGGTCTTTTTATAATGATCCGCCTGTATATACATTTGACGGTAAAACCCGGCTATGTATTTGCAAATTTCCTCGAAGTTCCCGATCAGTGATGTACAAAAGGCATTTAGCAATACATTCCCCTTTCTGAAAATTGAGTTTTTCAAAAACGGAGATACGCACTACCTGTTGCCCGGTGACCGAAATATTGCAGAAGCCCAGAAAATGATCCGGGATGGCTGTATAGAAGTTACCGGGGAGATGAAGGTTAAAGATCTGGAGCAGGCGCTTGGCGCATTGTTCCCCCTGCACGCCCAGATATTCAGACGTTCGGGGAACGTATGGCTGGAAACTACCATGACCGACAACTGGACGCTTACACAGCAAAATGAGCACGGAAGGGAAATTTCCACACAGGAATAATAATAAAGGGAAAGGTTATCAGGCGGGATAAGGCATCTTTCTTTTCTAAGTTGCAGCGGACGCATGCACCGGTAACCTGGATTTTTCCCACTGACACCCGCCAGGCATAAGTGTCTAATAAAGCAGGTTGCTCAGCTGATCAGGTTTGGATACAATAATTTTTCCTTCTTTAATATCAATCAGTTTCTCGGATTTAAAATCACTTAAAGTCCTGATCAGGGATTCGGTAGCGGTGCCTACATACTGGGCAATATCTTCTCTTGATATTTCTATCTTCTTGGACGGTCCCCCGCCATTGAATTTATTATGAATGTTTACCAGCGCCTTAGCGATACGTTTGCGCAGGGAGCTATAGGCTAAGTTAAGCAGCCTTTCTTCCTTCTCCTTTACATTTTGTGTGATAAGGTGAATGAATTTTGACGCTACGGAAATATCATTATAGATCATTTTCTGGAAATCTTCTCTCGGTAATTGTAATATCTCCGCTTCTTCCAGTATGACGGCGCTGTCTTCATAGTTTTTATCTTCAATAATTGAAGAATAGCCGATGAAATCTCCATCGCTGAACAAATCGGTAATATATTCCTTACCGTCTTCGTGGCTTCTGAATCCTTTTACTTTCCCTTTCACGATGTAATACAAAAACCGGGGGCGTTTCCCTTCCTGGTAAAGCACCTGCTTTTTGGTATAGGGTACCACATCGTATTGATTGGTGAGCTTTTCAATAAGACCTGAATCGTTCACATCTTTCATGAACTGGGTTATTCCCGATGCATTAAGCGCATATTGCTGGGATAAGATACCCTGCTTTTTCAGCCGGACTTCCACGGCATTCAGCAACTCAATTTCTTCGAACGGTTTGGTAATATAATCGTCTGCTCCCATTTCCATGCCTTTGCGCAAGTCTGACCGCTCGGTTTTGGCCGTCAAAAAGATGAACGGGATATTACGGGTTTCCGGGTTTTTCTGCAACAGGTGCAGTACGCTGTAACCATCTAACTCGGGCATCATAATGTCGCAGACAATAATATCCGGCTTCTCCCGCAATGCCAACTCAACTCCCTTTTTCCCGTTCTCGGCTACGATACTGGTATAGCCTGCAAGCTCCAGTATTTCCGCCGTGTTATCGCGGATGTCTGCATTGTCGTCAATTACTAATACTGATGGCATAGTTTATTGTATTTGCTCAGTAACAGGTATACTAACAGTTACCGTGGTTCCTTTACCTAAAGCACTTTTTATTTTAATATTTCCTTTTAACAGGTCTGCATACCTCTTTATAATGTGAAGACCCAGTCCTGTTCCCTGTATGTTTACTGCATTTCTCCCCCGGAAAAAACTCGAAAATAATTGTTTCTGATCTTCTTCACAAATACCAATTCCTTTATCTGTAATGCTGATCTCAAAATGGGAGGGATAAATTTTATAATGGATGGTGATTGTGGTGTTTTCATCGGAAAATTTAATAGCGTTTGCCAGCAGGTTGATGATAATGTTTTTGAGCAGTCTTTTATCGGAAATGATGACAGGATTGCCTTCAGGGGTAAAAACCATTTGCTGCCCCGCTTTCTCCAGGGGCTTCATTTCTTCCAGTACCTCTTCCATGAATTCTTCTATATTAAATTCCACAGGATGTGTTTCTACCTTACCTTCTTCCAGTTTTCCCAGGGAAAGAAAATCATCCAGGATATCATTCAGGTTTCTTACTGCATTCTTTATTTTTTCCACATGGCGCTCCCGTTTACTTTGTTCTTCCGTAGTCGTATATTTAGAAAGCAGGGAAGCGGAAGAAAGTACCGTACTCAATGGTGTTCTGAATTCATGTGACGCTATGGAAACAAACCGGCTTTTTATTTCGCTGAGCTGTATTTCTTTATCAAGGGCATCATGTAATTCTTTTTGAGATTGTTCCAGCTTTTGGAGCGCTTCTTTTAAGATCAGCGTTCTTTCTTCTACTTTCGCCTCAAGCTGGGTATTGAGCTTACGCATGTCGTTGGTCATCCTTTCCAGCTCTGCCTGTTGCTGCAGCATATTCTGCTCAATATTTTTCCTGTGCGTGATATCTACAATGAAGGCAGTTACAAACAGCTCGTTTTCCTTTTTATAAAAGCTCAGGCTGACTTCCACGGGTATTTCCACCCCGTCACTTCTTACGCCATAGAGGCTCCTTCCGGAACCCATTACCCGGTTTTGAGGATTTCTATAAAACTCGTTAAGATAGCCGGAATGATGGGGATGAAACCGTTCCGGTATCAACAGGTTAACAGGCTTCCCGATCACTTCGGACGCATTATACATAAACATCTCTTCCGCCGCCGGGTTAATGATCGTAATTTCCCCCTTCCCGTTGGTAAGTATTATGCCTTCTGTTGCGTGTTCAAATAAAGAGATCAGGTGTGCCGTATCGAGGTTCATCATGCTGATTATTAGTACTTTCTGTACCTGGCTGACCAATGGGTCGTAATGACACTGGATCAGTCAGGCGCCCGGTTATATTCCAACAGCGGAATATTTGTCAAAATAAAAACAATTACGGCAAGCCACAAGTATTTTATTGGTAACCTCCCTGCCTGGTAAGTTCGGTTTCCATGCTGAGGATACGGGGATAAAGTATATCATTTTCCAGGTGTATATGCTGTACCGTGTCATTATCCACTTCCAGTAATTTCTTCAGTGTTACCTTATGGCTAACACAGGCATTTTCAGGTGGAGTGTAATTGCGGGTTAGCTCACGCATTTTCCGGATCAGGTCCTCAACCCTCTTTTGTTCCTGTAGCATCACCTGTTCCACCGGCTTACGCAGGGTGCGGACCAGGAGGGCGGCATAGGATTCCTTATTCTGATAGGCTCTTGCTACCTGGCGTACATAGGGAAAAATGGCTTCTTCTTCCTGTTTCTGCTGCGGTACAATAATGTCGGAAAAGGCGGTAAATGTATGCTGCAGTTCCGGCAGGTAGCTAAACTGGGTGGTGTGTTTCCGGGTAAGGTTGTCAAGGTATGCTGCGGTATCGGGTATGGCTTTTTCGAGGTAGCGGTGATGTACGTGAATAACATAATCCGCCAGGAAATCCGGTTTCCAGTCCTGGAATTCATATACCCCCGTTGAAGTGGTATCCTGTATGGAGGCTTCCAGTTCCCGTATTACTTCTGTAGTATCCAGGTTTTTATTGGCACAGATCATTTCTATAGAAAACTTTCCCCCGCAGCAAAAGTCTATATCGTATTTTTTAAAAACAGCGGCAGTGCGGTAATCGTTTTTCACGATATCCGATATAAAGGCAGTTCGCTCGATACGTTTAATACCTTCAATCATAGTTCAACCTTATATCAATCATGTTTTATATCCCCTGTTTATGGGATGTGTCAGCGTAAAAATATCATCTCGCCCAAAGGGGTGGGCTGATCAATATCATATTTATGCCTGATCCTTGACAGGAAAAGCAAACAAAAAGCAGCGTCAGGAAACTGATTTTCTGAATTCCGACGGTGAAATTCCGGTGTGCTTTTTGAAAAACTTCACAAAGTAGGATGCATCATCAAACCCCAATCGGTATCCTATCTGGTTTATGTTGAGATCAGAATACAGCAGCATACGCTGGGCTTCAAGAATAATACGCTCCTGTATCATTTGGGAGGGCGTTTTGCCGAGTAGTTGGTGGGTGAGGTCAGATAAACTCCGGGACGATATATGCAATAAACGGGCATACCCGGTTATACTAAGTCCTTTTTTATAATTTTCATTGATGAAGTTTACAAACCTCATCAATTGCCGTCTCTTTTCATCGTATAATCCCGGCAGGTGGTCAGCAGCTTTTTCGAACTCGTTTTTCCTGCGCCGGATACGGATAAGAAAGTTTTCCAGGTAATTTTTTAATATCTGCTCTTTTCCAAATGCTTCATCATTTTCCAATTCCCGCTTTATATGTAAAACGTATTCGTCTAAAATTGCCGCGGTGTCGCTATCCGTGCAAACAGATGGTTGCTGGTGCGGATTGTTGAACAGGTCATATTTCAGGAAAAATTCAGTTTCGTTTTCGTTGTTTGTCAGAAAGGCCTCGTTAAAATGAAGGAGCACACCCTCATAACCGGTATTCCCGTCAAAATAGTGAACCTGGTTTTTGGCCACGAAGAACAGGGCATTGTCGAATACGTCATACGTATTGAAATCAATAAAGTGTCTTCCTGTACCCCGTTTGAACCATATGATCTGGTAGAAGCTGTGTATATGCGGTCGGGTGGTGTCGCCCGGGTGCTGTTTTATATAGCTGTTTAAGTCGTGGAGTGCAAATTGCGGCTTATCCGGCTGGTGCCGGTTGAGATGATATTCATGAATGATATCCTGTTTTTCCTTAGCCATAGTCCTTTGTTATCATAACTTTACCAAGTGGCTAATGTACAAAAATCATAGCAGGGTGGTAGGAGGATTGCAAAACCCATAGTTGCGATGATGCGCATAAATACCATAAATTTTCCGGATTTTCCACTAAAAACAACACTGCGAAAATGGAATTTCGCAGGTTAAAAAATCAGTATTACCATCATTAAAATGAGATTGAACGAAAAGATAATTATAACAGGCGGAGGCTTAAGCGGACTTACTTTAGCTTATTTATTATCCAAAAGAGGCATCCATAGCACCGTTTTGGAAGCCTCCTCAAGATTGGGAGGCAGAATACAGACCATAAAAGGGACTTTACAAACACCCCTGGAATTGGGCGCCACCTGGTTTTCGGATATGCACCCCAGCCTGCTGTCATTGATTAATGAATTAGGATTAAACAAATACCCGCAATTCTCAAAAGGGATATCGTTGTTCCAGACCAAGTCGTTTGAGCCGCCGCAAAAATTTTTTGTACCCGAAGCGGAAACGCCCTCGTACCGGCTGGCAGGTGGAACGCAAATGCTGATTGATGCGCTGGCGCAGCAACTGCCGGATGAAGGGATCCGGTTAAATACAAAGGTTACGGGGATTCGGGAAACGGATCAGGGTATAACTTTGGAAACATCCGGTGGCAGGATTTTGGATGCGGACAAGGTGATTCTTTGTATACCACCGCAGTTAGCTGCTGCACAAATACAATTTTCTCCGGGGCTGCCGGATACGCTTAGTACCATTTTATCCCAGGTGCAAACATGGATGGCAGGTGCGGTAAAGTTCACCCTGGAATACAACGATGCTTTTTGGCGAAAGGAAGGCTATTCCGGGATGTTATATAGTCATGCGGGAATGATTACGGAGATGTATGATCATGCCAATTTTGAAGAAAATAAGTTTGGCTTTACCGGCTTCCTCAACAGCGGTACAGCATCTTACGCGCCGGAAGTAAGAAAGGAGTTTGTATTGCGCCAGTTGGGAGAATTACTGGGTGAAAAGGCGTTAAAGCCCGTAGCGTATTATGACAAGGTCTGGACAGACGAATTTATATCAGCAGGTGATCAGGTTGTGCAGCGCCCGCACCAGAACAACGGTCACCCGCTGTTGCAGCAGGATTATATGAACGGAAAACTATACTTTGCAGCAACAGAAACCGCAGCAGCATTTTCCGGTTATATGGAGGGAGCGGTCATTGCGGCTCAATCTGTTGCTTCAAGGCTCTAAAGCAGGCAATGCTGCTCGTTGTTGTTTTAACCGCCCGGTTTTAGCTCAATAATATAGAAATATCCTGATAGCCGTGACGGGAAAATTGTTTAACTATATTGTTGGAGATATTTTGAGATTTAGCGAGTCGTCCGGCTTTCATCCTGGCAGAAAAGAATAAGAAGTATTGCTTAATAATTAATTAGTAATTTTTGAGTAATTCTTTAAGAATAAGTGATCTATATTTGATTATGATCAGAAAAAAGTTGATTTGTTTATTATGGCTGGGTTTGGTTTTTTCAACGCGGGTATCTGCACAAATTGGTAATGCTGTTCCGGGAGTGGTGATCACCCATATTCCCGCGTCTTCCAAAATGTATATAGGATCGCCAAGTATCTGTATTTTGCCGGATGGTAAATATGTAGCTTCTCACGATTTTTTTGGACCCAATTCACAGGAGGCCACCAATGCAAAAACGGAAATTTTCGAATCAGCCGACAAAGGGCAAAGTTGGAAGAAGATAGCGGAACTGAACCAGTTTTGGTCGGGTTTATTTGTGCATAAAGGTAAGCTGTATTTGATGGGAACAAAGAATGGAGAAGGTGATTGCGTGATCCGCCAGTCTTCAGATGGCGGGTATACCTGGACCAACCCCTTTGATGATAAAACCGGCTTATTGATCCCTGCAAAAGAAGGCGTAGGATATCATACATCATCAATGCCGGTATTGAATGCAAAAGGAAAACTGTGGCGGGGAATGGAAGAGGTAGAGCCCGGCGGCCCCTGGGGTGGCTTTAAGGCTTTTGTGATGTCTGTAAAGAAAAACAGGAACTTACTTTATGCAAAAAACTGGACACTGACCAATAAGCTGCAAATAGATAAAAGCATCGGCAAAGGTACAGCATGGCTCGAGGGAAATGCGGTGATGGACTCAAAAGGTAATATTGTTGATGTTTTACGTGTACACTACGGCCCCGATACCATCGCGGCAATCATCAATATTTCTAAAGATGGTAAAGTGGCAAACTTTGACCCGGCTACGGGTTTTATTACATTGCCCGGCGCTTCAAAAAAATTCAATATTAAAAAAGATTCCAAAACCAATAAGTACTGGACACTAACCAATGCCGTTCCGGAGGAATACAGGAGCGATTATATGGAACGTACCCGGAATACGGTTTATCTATTAAGTTCTGATGACCTTATTCACTGGCAGCAGCACAACATTATCCTGCAGGGTAAAGATGTAGCAAAGCACGGCTTTCAGTACCTCGACTGGCAGTTTGAAGGAGATGATCTCATTGCAGCAGTCAGAACAGCTTATGATGACAATTTCGGTGGCGCCGATAACCAACATAACGCCAATTACCTGATTTTCTATCGTGTTAAAAATTTCAGGAGTACCCGCTGACGTTAGTTTGCGAAATGTACAGCTTAGGCATATAAGGTTGCTTGGCTTTTTGCTGTGCTGAGGCAAATGCTCAATGGCCTTTGTACCAGTATATCCAGTATGGGTAGCTTCTATGTCTGTATCACAACGGAAGGGCGTGCATGGAAAGAACCTGAATATTTAATGAGAAAAATTGACGTTTTTCTTCTCGTAACTCTTAGTATTCTAAAGATATATGCGTTAAATAAAAACGGAGATTCTCAATCTTTTCTTGAAAATCTCCGAAATGTAGCCCTAACGGGAGAATTATCTAACTATATTGTTGAAGATTTCTTGAGATTTGGCGAGTTGCCGGACTGTCATCCTGGCGGAGGAGAATAGAAGGTATTTATTAGCAATCACTTAGCTGGTGCAGGACTACGGCAGCTTATATACGATCCGTAAATAGGTCGCTACATGCCAAGTGAACAAAAGCAAGCGCAGCACCTGATTATTATGCACATACGAATAAACAACTGCTTTAGGCAGTGTTATCCCTCCAAAAAATACCAAAGTATTTTATTCGATGAGTTTATGCTTAATGGCGAACGAAATCAATTGTGCTTTGCTTTTTAGTTTTTTTTCTTTTCACCAGCCTTTTCCTCAATCGCTTTTTTCAAATCCAGCAGGTCATTAAAGCGTACAGTAGCTGAGAGCCCGATTAGTTCACCACTCTTTAGCATGGCAAGATTATCCCAGACAAACCGGGGTACATCGTAATAGGTTATGGCACCAAAAAGCATTATCTTTTTTGGAATAGAATGGCTATTAAAAAAATCTTCCAGTTCTTTTAATTTCTCAATAGTAACGTTCATAGCTGCAAATTTAAAAATTCTACCATCGGGTAACCGGCTGATTGCCAGTGTAAAACAAAATTAGCAATTTAATACTAAAATATTTAGTATTCTTGTGTTGTGAATATGGGGCAGACAGATATGATAGCAGGCCTACGGCAGGATATTCTGCGTATGCAGGGACAGCGACTGGTAACGGGCCCATCTGCCGGAAAAGTTGCATTGGGTCCTGTGCTGGAGGCTTTTCCGGGTAAAATATTTCCAACGGGTACAGTACACGAATGCATTAGTGCTACCCCTTCGGCTGCTGCCGCCGCATCGGGCTTTATTGCCAGCATTTTGGGCAGCCTGATGCAAAACGGCGGGTCCTGCGTCTGGATAAGCCCGGAAAGAATAATATTTCCACCGGGACTAAAATCCTTTGGCATTGAAGCGGATCGGGTGTTGTTTATCCATCTCAAAAAAGAAAAAGACATCTGCTGGGCAATGGAAGCCGCTTTGCAGGTAGAAGGACTAGCAGGGGTAGTGGGTGAACTGTCCAACTTAGATTTCGCTGTTTCCCGACGCCTGCAACTGGCGGTCGAAAAAAGCGGCGTTACGGGTTTTGTTGTAAGGCATCAACCCCGCAGGCTGCATCCCACTGCCTGCGTCAGCCGCTGGCAAATTACATCCCAGGCAAGCTATCACCCGGATGGAATACCTGGCGTTGGCTTTCCCTGCTGGGAAGTGGAGCTGCAAAAAATCCGGGGCGGAAAGCCAGGCTCCTGGGAATTGGTATGGATGGACGGATGCTTCCAGGAACTATCCAGAGCATCTGTTATTTCTTCACAAGCAATTTTTCGGAAAATCGGGTAGTATGCAGCGCTTCATGTCAATATGGTTTCCGCACTTGCTGGCGGAAGGGATGATCCGCCGCCGAAAGGAATTGAGCAATACTGCTTTTGTGCTGGCAGCACCCGATCATGGCAGGATGCGTATTACCGCTGCCAGCATCGCTGCACAAGCACGAGGTATTTACCCCGGTATGGCTGTTGCCGATGGAAGAGCTCTTGCTGTTGGCTTACAGGTTCTTGACCATGAACCAGGCATGGATCAGAAACTCCTAACCGCTTTGGGGCATTGGTGCATCCGCTATACACCTGTTGTGGCGACCGACTTACCGGACGGGCTGCTGCTGGACGTGAGCGGGTGCGCTCATTTGTGGGGAGGAGAAGAAAAGTATGCAGCAGACATACAGAACCGCCTCAAAGGATTGGGTTATACTACCCGCATTGCCATAGCCGGCATGGTTGGGGCGGCATGGGCGCTTGCCCGATACGGGAAAGAGCCTGTTGTTCTTACACCGTCTGGTGAAGAAAGATTGTTCCTGATGTCGCTACCTCCGGTGGCCCTGCGATTGGAAGCTACGATTATTGAGCGCTTGCAAAAATTAGGACTATATACCATCGGACATTTTATGAATATGGACCGCTCTATCCTGCGGCGCAGGTTTGGAGTAGGATTACTTGAACGGATGGATCAGGCGCTCGGCTGGAAGGAAGAACCTCTTACGGCCCTGCAACCTGTAGAGCCTTACCAGGAACGGTTGCCCTGCCTGGAACCCATCATGACCCGTAGCGGTATTGAGATTGCCTTACAGCAATTACTTAAGATCTTATGTGAGCGTCTGATAAAAGAAGGTAAAGGCTTACGCAAAGCAGTGTTCAAAGCCTACCGCATTGACAGCGAAGTGCAACAAATAGAAATTGGTACACACCTACCGTCCCAACAGCCGGCACATTTGTTTAAATTATTTGAACTGAAAATAGACCACATTGAGCCGGCACTCGGCATAGAGCTGTTTATACTGGAAGCACCGAGCGTAGAAAAGGCAAGGTCTTCCCAGAAAACACTGTGGCACAACGGTACCCTGAATGACAGTCGGCTGGCAGAGTTATTGGATCAATTGACAGGTAAGTTGGGAAAAGGTATTGTACATCGTTATTTACCGGCAGAACATTTTTGGCCGGAACGATCTGTTAAAGAAGCGCAGGAGTTACAGGAGCAACCGGCAACTGCCTGGCGGAATGATCGCCCCCGCCCCGTGCGATTGTTATCGGTTCCTGAACCCGTGGAAGTAGCAGCGCCGATACCGGATTACCCACCGATGCATTTTCGTCATAGAGGAATACTGCACACCATTAAAAAAGCAGATGGTCCCGAACGCATCGAAAGGGAATGGTGGATAGACCAGGGACAGTACCGGGATTATTACGTGGTGGAAGATGAAAAGGGGGAGAGGTTCTGGCTTTTCCGCCTGGGACATTATACCGGAGGCAAACCGCATCGGTGGTTCCTGCACGGATTTTTTGCGTGAAAGAAAAGGAGGCAATATGGAGTACACAGAATTACAGGTTACAACCAATTTCAGTTTTTTACGTGGTGGTTCCCACCCTGAAGAAATAGTAGCACAGGCTGCTGCGTTGGGCTATACCGAAATTGCGATCACCGATCATAATACGCTTGCCGGCGTGGTACGTGCCCATACTGCTGCAAAAGCTGCCGGTATCCGTATCATTGTCGGTTGCTGCCTTGATCTGCTAGACGGGCCTTCCCTGCTTGCTTATCCCACTGACCTGGACGGGTATGCCTGCCTGTCTCACCTGCTGACCACCGGAAACCTGCGTACCGAAAAAGGGAAATGCGAACTGTACAAAAAAGATGTGTATGCGCAAAAAGAAGGGTTACTGCTTGCTGTTATACCACCCCCGAAATTAGATACCCGTTTTGACTATGACGAATGCTTTAAAGGGGCATTACAGGAATACCGGGAAAATTTAAACGGGCAGCTCTACCTAACGGCAACCCGTTCTTACCAGGGGGATGATATTAAAAAACTCTACCGGTTGGCGGAACTATCGGAGCGTAACTATATTCCTTTACTCGCGACTAATGACGTGCATTATCATGACAGTGATCGTAGGCAGTTACAGGATATGCTAACCTGCATCCGGGAAAAAACAACGATCCATGCTGCTGGTTTCCTGTTACATCAAAATGCAGAACGTTTCTTAAAGCCTGAAAAGGAAATGCTGCGCTTATTCCGGCAATACCCGGATGCGATTGCGTATACGCAGGAGATTGTGAACGCCTGCCGATTTTCTCTTGATGAACTCAAATATATTTACCCGCAGGAGATCACTACTGAAGGGCGTACACCCGATCAGCAATTGGCACATTTTGTATGGCAGGGCGCTAAAGAAAAGTTTGGCGAAGCCATTCCGGAAAAAATCAAAACGTCCATTGAATACGAGCTGGACTTTATGAAGCGAAAAAATTATGCTGCCTATTTTTTAACGGTCTACGATTTTGTACAGTTTGCCAAGACTAATAAGATTCTCTGCCAGGGACGCGGCTCGGCAGCCAATTCCGTGATCTGTTATTGCCTGGGAATTACTTCGGTAGATCCTTCTAAATTCAAATTACTTTTTGCGCGGTTCATGTCCGATGCAAGGGATGAACCCCCCGATGTGGATGTCGATTTCGAACATCAAAGGCGCGAAGAAGTGATGCAATACATTTACGGGAAATTCGGTCGCGACCGTGCAGGTATTGTGGCTACCGTCACACAGGTGCATTATAAAGGTGCTGTGCGTGATGTAGCCAAAGCTATGGGACTTTCTGCGGATATGATTGATGTGCTGGCAGGTTGTAGCGGCACACACGGGGAAGGCGTTCAGGAAGAACGGATCCGCGAAGCGGGTCTGAATTCCAATGATCCACACTTGCGGAAGGTATTGGAGCTGACGAGGCAATACATGGGCTTTCCGCGTCAGTTGGGTCAGCATACAGGCGGGTTCGTCATCTCTCAAAACAAACTATCCTATTTGTGCCCTATACTCAACGCGCGAATGAAAGATAGAACGAACATAGAATGGAATAAGGACGATATTGATGCGCTTGGACTATTAAAAATTGATGTACTGGCGCTCGGTATGCTGACTTGTATCAGAAAATGTTTTGATCTCACAAAGCAGCATTATAATCTCGATCTGACATTGGCTAATGTTCCGCAGGATGATCCGAAAGTGTATGATATGATCTGTCATGCGGATACGATTGGAGTATTCCAGATTGAAAGCCGGGCGCAAATGTCAATGTTGCCCCGCCTGCGTCCCCGCTGTTTCTACGATCTGGTGATCGAAGTGGCTATCGTCCGTCCTGGACCGATACAGGGCGATATGGTGCACCCCTACCTGCGTCGTCGCAATGGTCAGGAGAAGGTGGAATATCCATCTGATACCCTAAAAGAAATACTCGGAAGAACACTGGGCGTTCCGCTCTTCCAAGAGCAGGCGATGGAAATTGCTATCGTGGCAGCGGGATTTACACCTGCCGAAGCAGACGCTTTGCGTAGGAGCATGGCAACCTTCAAAGCACATGGCATGGTAAAACAATTTCATGATAAGCTGATAGGTGGCATGTTGAAAAATGGCTATACCCAGGAATATGCAGAAAGAGTTTTTAAGCAACTGGAAGGATTCGGCAGTTACGGGTTCCCGGAAAGCCATGCGGTCAGTTTTGCGCTATTGGTGTATATATCCAGTTGGCTAAAGTGTTATTATCCCGATGTATTCGCCGCCGGCTTGCTCAATAGCCAGCCAATGGGATTCTATGCTCCTGCACAGATTGTAAAGGATGCGCAGAAGCATGGTGTGACCGTACGACCGGTGGATATCAATCATTCCGCATGGGACAATACCCTGGAAGAAAAAGACAGCAATTACTGTGCATTGCGCTTAGGGTTCCGGCAGGTGAAGGGGCTAAGAGAAGAAGAAATGACAAAACTTGTGACCGCCAGGAAAAAAGCATTTACTTCTGTAAATGAATTATTGGATGCAGATATTTCCATTGCCGCGCTGGAGAAACTTGCGGATGCCGATGCATTTCGTTCCATTAATCTTGATCGGCGAAAAGCCCTGTGGGAAATCTGCTCGCTTGCCGATCATCCAACAGCTATATTTAAAGGACAACCTTCTGAAAGTGCCATAGAGCAGCCTGTCGCTCTTCCTGAAATGACGCCTTCCGAACACGTTGTGCAGGATTACAGCAGTCTTTCTCTGTCTCTAAAAGCCCACCCGGTTCATTTTGTAAGAAAACAATTGAGCCGTCATCATATTGTTTCCACGTCGGAACTCAGTGGGATGCCAGACGGTGCATTTGTGAAGGTAGCCGGTCTTGTGCTTGTTCGGCAACGCCCCGGTACTGCTAGTGGCATTTGTTTTATCACCATCGAAGATGAAACCGGCAGCGCCAACCTGGTGGTATTCCGGCAACTCTTTGATCAGTACCGTAAAGAAATATTGCAATCCAAGCTGCTCATGGTCACTGGCAAGTTGCAACGGGAAGGCGAAGTGATCCATGTGGTGGTACAGGAATGTTTTAATTTTTCTCCTTTGCTGCAGCAAATGGTCCCCTCACCGGGTGAAGACATAGAGGTATTGACCCGGTGTCGGGCAGATGAAAAGGATGGAGAACTGCACTCAAACGATGGTAACCGAAGAATTTCCAAGAAAGTAGTGCAGGGAAATTTGTTTCCGTCGCGGGATTTTAAATGAGGTAAGCAATACAATACTACCTGCCTGCCGTCAAATCAGTATCTTTATAAAATGAAAACCGGATCACTGGCTGATGAGTTTTTTGAAACAAGGCCTGAGTTGTTAAATGATATTAAATCGTTTGAGAACCGCCACGGCTTGCGTCTATGGAGTGCGCTGAATACCGAAAAGGATCCCGTAAATTTTTTTTCCCGGTTGAATGAAATCAGATTTGGCTTATTCTTTGAAACAGTCTGTAGCCACTTACGGCATAATTGTATAATTGAAAACAAAACACCGGATTGGTTGCTTATCATGAATGACCAGCAAATTCTATGTGAAGTACTCCGCTTAAATACGCCGGAAGATGAGTGCCGCAATACCATTGAAGAAAGCCGGCAACAACGTTATTTTCAGAAACAGAACCCTGGAGTCCCTATCATCACCCAAAGTCCGGTAAAAACCATATCGTTGGAATATTTAAGCGGTGGGCAATCCAAAATGAAGGCTAAGGAAGAAAAGTACCGGCATGTCATAGAAAAGCACCAACTGCCTTTTATTATCTGTGTTGCACCAATGATAGAGACATTCCTTTCTGAATTGGATTTTGCTGATTTCCTGTTGGGTAACAGAGGCTTCTTTGCTACAGATGAAAATTTCGGACAGAATGTGACAGGAGTTCTACTTCGTTCCTATTTCGGCCCGTTTTTTTACTACAACAACGACCAAGCAATATTTCAGTTGACAGCAAGAAACAGAGCCGCGTTGGGAGCTTTTGAATATCCGCGCCATTAAGTTACCGAAGAACCTTACCTGACCCAATTTGCTCAATAGAGAAAAAAGTATTTTCTAGTGGAATGCTAAACCCCATCCACGGTTCTTTCCGGTCAAAGTCCAGGTTTTCAACAGTATTTACAAGGTGGCGTGCTTTGAATTCGAGAAATGCGCAATCCCGGTAGGTTTCTAATTGCATTTGCAGGCAGGATGCGAATTCATCTTCGAAAAGTTTTTTCCAGGACTTTTGGGCCGAGGCAGATATTTTCTTCTCATAAAATGCGCAATCAATACTGTTGAAGATATGGTCTTTTGCCAAGTAAAGGCCAAGGTAGATGATGGTAAGTTTTTCTTTAAAACTGAAATTAGCAACATCTGTTTCTCTTTTTCGTGAAATGCGTTTCATGACGGTTTTAATTTGCATGTAAAGTTCCTTAATCTTTTACAGTAATTGTTTTACACACGCAATAAAAAGGTTTGCGATCAGGAGTATTTTGTTTGCAAAACGACGAAAGGTCAAATGATTTTACCGGACCTATTTTTTATTCAACTATTTATTTATTGTTATCGAATTAGAATTATCATCTTGCAGTCCGCATAAAGCGCAAGCTGAACAATCAATGTCCTAATCGAATCAACACGGAGGCTTTTTGTTGTTGCTTCCAATTTATTTAATGCCGTACATAATTATTCCAAAAAATTCATCAATTTTGTTCACAGATCAAAGCCACCTAAAAGCCGCTCGATGACCAGTTTCTAAATAGAAAACCCCTATCTCCCCCGGTCTCACAACCAATAGCACAAATTTTTGCTTGGAATAGAAAAACTCATTAATTTGAAGTGCTTTTAATACTCCATATTTACTAATTACGTGACTATTCAGCCCGTATTCTGTATTTTAATGGCTTTACTTTCTTATCCTATCCCATTGTAGGAACGCTTTGACATAGGCATGGGACTGAGGAGGCGAAGTTTTGCCTGACTGATTATCCGTTTTTAATCGACAATAAGCGGTTAAAACCGGCTCTTGAAAAGCGTATTGGCTCAATAACAATACAAAAAGTCGAACTATAACTAATTGAAAATCAAGATTACTGTCATCAAGCCAATATCATAAATTTGAGTGTTGAACCAACATCGCCTGTAAGGCGATGAGTTTTAAAGGTTGTACCTTATAGGATATTTATTCATTTATAAAACTATAAGGTTATGGAAAAAAAACATTAAGTCCGCAAGCAGTTGCGGCATTGGAGAAAACCGATCAGTATTTATCCATCGGTCACTACAGCCCCCTTACCATTCGTAATTATCTCAGTGAGCTCCGGTATGTTTTCGTTTATTATGCAGATGTAGATCCACTTGATTTTACAGAGGATATGATATTGCAATACCTGCTATACCTGTCAAAAACCATCGGGTGCAGCCGCGTAAAATGCAAAATGGCTGCGCAAAGCATTTCTTTCTTTTTCCGGCATGTGCTTAAAAAAGCATACGTTATACCTACGGTAATTTATCCCAGAACAAGCACCACTCTGCCCGCAGTAATGAACCCCGATGAAATAAAAACAGTTATTGACAGCGTACAAAATGTAAAACACCGCACCATTATTATACTGCTCTATAGTACAGGTATGCGCCTGGGAGAAATAGCACACTTACGTATTTGTGATATTGACAGCAAAAACATGCGCATTAAAGTGGTGCAGGGTAAGGGTGCTAAAGACCGGTATACTATTTTGTCTGAACAGGTATTGCAGGAACTCAGGGCATATTACCTCATTTACAAACCACGGGAGTACCTGTTCAATGGGTATCGGCAGGGTAAGCCCATGGGCATGCGTAATATTCAACACCTCGTGCAAAAAGCCATAGCCCAGGTGGGGCTGGCTAATAAACACTATACCGTGCATACCATCCGCCATAGTTTTGCCACTCATCTGGTTGATAACGGCGCTGACCTGCATACGGTAAAAGAACTGCTCGGTCATAGTAATATACAAACCACCATGCGATACCTGCACCTTACTACTGTCCGTACCAGCGGTATCACCAACCCTTACGACAGGTTACCGGGCAACTACAGGCAACCACGGTCTTCTTCATTAAAATGACAGACCATGTTGCATTATACAATGCCCGGCGCAACAGTGCAGCAGGCGCTGATGAGCTATCATACTCCCCAGGCAGGTGATAATATACATGTCCGGCACGTACTTGAGCGATTGAAACAATGCCGCACTGCCGCTTTGGGGTACCACATATACCAATGCGATAATCCGGAATGCAGGCATATAAAATATCAGTACCATAGCTGCAGAGACAGGCATTGCCCTAACTGCGGCGCTATAAAAAAACAGGAATGGATAGAAGCACGCACCCAGGAGCTATTGCCTGTAAAATATTATCATGTAGTATTTACCCTGCCTCATGAGCTTAACAGCCTGGTGATGGGTAACCGGAAGCTTTTATACAAGCTGCTCTTTGATGCTTCGGCTCAAACGCTGCTCAGCTTTGCAAAAGACAAAAAGTATCTCGCCGCCCAACCCGGCATCATCAGTGTATTACATACATGGGGGCAGCAGCTTAGCTTTCATCCGCATATACACTGTATTGTAAGTGGTGGTGGTATTACCGATGAGCATTGCTGGAAGGATGCCTCAAAAAACATTTACCGTTTTTTGTTCCCGGTAAAGGCTTTAAGCATAGTATACAGGGCTAAGTTTTTACAGCGCTTGCAATTGCTGATCAGCAATGGTGAAGTAAAGCCGGCAGATACAGATACGCCCCAACTCATAAAGCTTTTATACAGTAAAGATTGGGTAGTATATGCCAAAGCTCCTTTTGCAGGACCTCAGGCTGTAATTGAATACCTGGGAAGATATACCCATAAAGTGGCTATCAGCAATCACAGGATAACAGGTATTGACCACCAAAACAAAACAGTAAGCTTTACCTATAAAGACTATGCTGATAACGGTAAACAAAAACAAATGACCCTCGATGCCGGAGAGTTTATCCGGCGTTTTGAGCAGCACATCCTGCCTGAAAGGTTTACCAAGATCAGATCCTACGGGTACCTGAGCAACAGGAAGCGGCGCCAGTGTATCAATGCCATACTAAAAACAATGAAGCTCCCACAGCACAGGGGGCTGGTAAAAATACCCCTGGAAATACGTATGAAAGAAATGTATGGTATAGCTATACAGGAATGTCCCTGCTGTAAAAAGGAGACACTGCAATTATTGGCTGTCTACGTTCCGTGGAAGAAGGCAGATGATGGGTAAGAAAAATAACGAACAGGAAAATTAAATATGGATCAAAACAAACGTTGCACGGCGATGTAACAGCACTATATTGCCTCAGCATCAAAAAACGTTCAGAAAAACAGTAATAAAAACGTATTTTAGAGACGCCAGCCGGTAGCTGCTCCTCCGCTAAAGCAATACCAGGCGGTAAAGACTAAAAAACAAAACCAGACAACCACCACGAGAAAAGCTAAAGACCGATACTTTCTCCCTAATGGCAAACATTACGGCGATGTCGGCCAACTCAAAAGTATACCACAAAGCCCCGTAACTTTCTTTAAGGACGGGGCTTTATCAGGGGGCTTTGCGGATACTTTTCTGTGTGTTAGCGGGCATTGTAAAATGACATTCCGTAAAATGACAACATAGAAAAGAAATGAAAGAAAGGATTATCGTTTTCGGTGGGACAGGTAACGTTGGACAAGTAATTATTAAAAAGTTGGTCAACAACAATCATTCAGTTGTTGTTCTGACGCGACAGGAAAAACCATCAACTGATAGCTTGAAATTTGTTATAGGTAACGTTCTTGACGAAAAATTAGTTGAGAAAATAATTAAACCTTCCGACAAGGTGATTATTACACTTGGGTTCAACAACTCAAGTCCAGACACAATGTCTAAAGGGACAGCAAACATTATTTCGGCAATGGAAAAAAATGGAGCAAAACGACTCATTTGTTTAAGTGCACAAGGAGCAGGGGATAGTTGGGATTATATGCCAGAAGATTTTAAAAAAATGGTTTCGGACGACGAAATTTTGGCGGCATCATTCAAAGACCACAGTATTCAGGAAGATTTTGTAAGACACTCAAACCTTGACTGGACAATTGTTAGACCGACAGAGATTATTCCAGGTGAAGAAGGCAGCACTTTTACTATAAACCGACCAACAGACAAATCAAAATTTAAAATTAGCAATTCAGACGTTGCACAGTTTATTGTAACTGAACTAACAGACGACAAGTTTATTAGACAGGTTGTAATGATAACAGACTAAAACAACGACCCGCTAACATTAGGCTTGGCAATAGGCTGGCTGAAGGAATAAAAATCGGCTGTAGTTCGCTATCAGCTTAGGTTCCAGCAGACGAACAAATATCGGCTTTTTGTATTTACCTTCGGCTTTAGTTTTTCAATCGGCTGACGTTCGCGCGGAAGGAACATTGAATGCCAGCCCATCGCCAAGCCTTAAACGTTGGCTACAAACGATTCAACCGATTCAATAAACTCTCGATATGAAGAAAATCATATTAATCGTCTTTTTAGTGTTTACGGCTTTTTATTTACGCTCACAAACATTCCCTATTACAGCAGATATATTACGACAGACATATATTATTCAAACTGATACACTTCAAGGTACGTGTTTTTTGGTGGAAATGAATACTCAAGAGTATATATTAACTGCTAAACATTTATTCAGCTCAAAACTTCATAATGGCGACTCAACAAGGATAATAATTTATCAAGAAAATAGACCGAGGAGTTTGGCTGTTCAATATTATGTTCATGCAGACAGCGCCATAGACATAGCGGTTTTAAAATTAAAAGAGTCTATAAAAGTAATAACGCCATTTGATATAGAAGAAGAGGTTACATTGGGTCAAGATATCTATTTCTTAGGCTTCCCAAGCTTTAATAATATTCAGTTCGCAACTTCCGGGACGATAGGAGTATTACCTCTAGTCAAAAAAGGAATAATATCAGGTTGGACAACTTCTGGTTCAAATACGCTCTTTTTTCTTGACGGTCATAATAACCCCGGATTCTCTGGCGGACCTGTAGTATGCATTAGTGGTAGGACTAAAAGACCGATAATTTTTGGAGTTATTTCAGGATATTACTATGAGAACAAACCTGTAAAGAATAATAATGGACAAGATGAGCTAACACATATTCAAGAAAATTCCGGAATTATAAAATGTTATTCAACCAGAATTGTAAAACAAATTATATTGTCCAATAAATAGGTCTGCAGCCAACAAATCGGCTTGGCAATATGGCGGCGCGACGAACATATACTCGGCTTTTTGTTCGCTGCTCGGCTTCAGTCCCGGCTAATGGATAACGCCGGGCAATAGAATAAAAAATGAACTTTTAATTATAAATTTGGCTCCGGTTACGAGCAGACGAATCACGGACTTCCACCACATCGACAAGCCATACCGTTGGCTGCTATGGTATTTTGACACAACCCACTTATGAAGTTTAAGAGATTTTTTTTCAACTTTTTCAATAACTGGACAAGACCTATTATTTTCCTTGTCATTAGCTTTGTTCTTTTTTTATCGGTTAGCTTTTTAGTTGACTGTGTTGAATTAGAGAGCATTATCTTTTATATTTTACTTATTTCAGTTCTTACAATTTTAATTTCTGTTGTTGTTCAACTTACAAAAGGACAATTTCTAACATTATTTTTGACATTATGCGTTTTAGGAGTTACGGCAGTAGCTTTTCTATATGCTTCTTTTGCTTTATTTTGGAAAATACAATCAATGCCCGATAGATACGCAGACGAACTTAAAATTCCTAGCAATATCCAAGTTTATTTGCCATCGGACACTACATTCTCAATTGCTGATGTAACACCAAATTTTCAGCTTTATAATTCATTTCAACCTGGACTTTACTATTATTCGTTATGGACAAGGAAAATTGAAAAGGGCTATTGCTACTTGAAGGCTTTTGAAGTAACACAAAATGACCGCTTATCTGGAGACAGATTAAAAGAACAAAGCAAAATAGAAGTTTTCAATTTAAGCGACACAATAAGAGTATTTGAGATGGGTAAAGATAGTTACACTTCTCATAGACCTTTCTTCACGATTTATGAAGGAGATTGGGGCAAACCTTACGCTGCAAGATTTGAAGTTTGGTTTGTTCCTGCAAACGGTGAATAAGAAAGAGAATTGACTCAAAAAAATTTCAAAATTGAAGGATGGATGAGGTGACGACCACATCAGCCAACAGGCGGCTTGGCTATATGGCGGCGTGACGAATATATGCCCGGCTTTTTGTTTGTACTATCAACTTCAGTTTCGGCTGGACGAACATCTATCGGCTTTTGTACCTATCTTCAACAAAAAATTATTAATCAGCAGCGGTTACGAGCAGACGGAATACTATTTCCACGCCTGCACAAAGCCGCAGGACGTTAGCTGCAACCCGTTTTACAGTTCAAAATAATCATAAACAATATTAATGAGACAAGTTTTTATCAGCCATTCTTCTAAAGATGAGCCTATAGTTAAAGCATTCATTGACGACATTTTAGTTGGTTCGCTTGCAGTAAAAGTTTCGGATATTTTTTGTACAACTACAGACGGAACTAAAATAGTTTCAGGAGACGATTGGAGAAATTCAATTCAAGAACATTTAGCAAATGCTAAAATAACTTTCTTAATTATCACGTCATTTTATAAAGAAAGTGAAGTTTGTTTGAATGAAATGGGAGCAGCTTGGGTTACATCAGCCAAAGTTATCCCCCTTATTGTAGAACCTATTAAATACAGCACAGTTGGTATTATTCAGCAACCAAAACAAGTTGAAAAGCTTTTGGACGAGAAAGCTCTTGATAGAGTAAAAGATTTAGTACAAGAAACACTTGATATACCTGCAAAAGAAATTAAAAGCGACAGGTGGACAAGTAAAAAGTATGAATTCATAATTAAGGTTGAACAACATATTGAAAGAAACCCTTTTATTCTTCCATTGAGTAGAGAGGAATTTGACAGCCTCATTAAAGACAAAAAGAAATTAGAAATAACGCTTCGTACTTTGATAAGTGATAAGCAGGAACTGGAAAAGATGAATGAAGAATTGAAAGCAACAAAGGATAAAAAAGCTGTAAAGGAAATTGAAAAGAAATTCGGTAAAACAAATGACTTGGAAGAATTTGAGGCTTTATGTAAAGAAGTAGAAAAAAATCTTACAAGATTTGACGGCATTATTATTGGTGTGATTTATAAAACTTTTACACAAAAAGATGTAATTGTTAGAGGCAATGGTTGGGAGCGACAATTAGAAAATGCTGTTTCACGAGATTACATTTACGACAATGACGAAGAATATGTTGCAGACTGGGAAACAACTAAGGAAATGCGTACTGCTTACGCTTCGTTGAATGAAGTTGAAAGGTTTATCAATGCAAATGAAACCAACTCTTCATTTTATGAAAGCTACGACGAAGAATATGAAGCACCATTGAAAATGTCAAACTTGGATTTTTGGGAAGAAGCTTTTAATGTCAATGTTTATTTGGAGTAGAGAAGCCCCAACAAAAAGGGTATGCGGCTAACAATGGGTTTTATGCAAGTTGGGCTGACGAATATATCATCAGCTAATTGCAAATCCCGGCTTCAGTTCGGGCAGACGAATATCTATCAACTTTAGTACTTAACTTCATCAATATATTTTCAATCGGCAGCGGTTATCAGCGGACGGAATACTAATTCCCAACCTGCATAAAGCCCTGTCCGTTACAGACAATGCAAACAGACGATACACTACCAAAGACATTTTGGTTTTTAACTCATTGACAAAAATATTGCGACATATAGACAAATGAGAATTTGGTCAATTCATCCAAAGTATTTAGACACGAAAGGACTTGTAGCTTTGTGGCGTGAAACACTTCTTGCTAAACGCGTTCTTGAAGGCAAAACTAAAGGTTATCGCAATCATCCTCAACTTGACCGTTTCAAATTGACGGACAAACCGATTGACAGAATTAACCAATATTTGGCGACTATTTATAATGAAGCATTGTCCAGAAATTACAATTTTGACAAAGAAAAAATAGATTGGAATTTTAAACCTTCAATTATGCGCGTAACAACTGGACAAATCAAATTTGAAACGGAACACTTGCTCAATAAACTTAAAATTCGTGACAAGAAAAAATTTAGCAACTTGAATAAACTTAAAAAGATTGACCAACATCCTATTTTCAAAATTATCAAAGGTGACATTGAAGACTGGGAGATAACTTAAAGACAAATGCACTGCCTGTAACATTGATACACCAATAGCGGTGCTGGACATTGAAGCACTCAACAGCAGTAATTCTGCTGTGTTGAATTTGAGAACATCTACTTTACTCAAACAAAAGATAATCAACATAAAGTATTCGCTTGGATAACCGGCAACGAGCAGACAGTATTGAAAGAATATGGACTGATATAACAAAGCAGCCTCGATCGGACAGCTTTACATGTAATCGTCATCACTTAATCTGACAGTTTAGGTTTTTTAAGGCATTTGAGACAAAAATGATTTTGAAGAAGAAGCGGCTGTAGATTCAACCGCTTTTTCATTTCCGTCTGTCAGACTATCCCTGACAGGTTGCTCCTCAGCAGCGCCTGTTTCCGTTTCGTCTGGCGATTTAAAGTTAATGCTTTGTCTGAAAAAGTTGTTGAGGTCTTTTTCATGCGCTAAATTTTTACTATCGGCAAACGTTTGTGCCGGTGTCTTGCCAAAGCAATAACGACCACTATGAGGACGCTCGCTGTTGTAAAAATCGATCCAGTGGTCAATATCTGATTGAAGTTCCTCCAGCGTGTTGTAGAGCTTTTTTCTAAAAGCAATCGCGTAAATTCTTCCTGCATGGTGCGGTGGAACCGTTCGCAAATGCCATTAGATTTGAGGGCTCTTTGCTTTGGTCTTGGTGTGGTCAATATCTTCAATATTGAGATAAAGCTGATATTCGTGATGCTCTCTTGCCCCGCAATATTCGGTTCCTCTATCGGTAAGAATACGTAGCAACTTTATATCCTGTTCCTGATAAAAAGGAAGTACTTTGTCATTGAGCATATCGGCTGCTACCAAAGCATTTTTCCGATCATAGACCTTTGCAAAGCCACCATGTATAGGTATCTATAAACGTCTGCTGGTATATTTTACCACGCCTTTAATGTAGCCAACATAGTAAGTATCCTGCGACCCCAGGTAACCTGGATGATGAGTTTCAATTTCGCCTTTGCTTTGTTCGTCTTCTTTTTTCTTTTCCAGTGCTGCCACCTGTGCATCGGTAAGAACCAAGACCGTCTTGTTGAACTTTGGCTTCTAATGCTTTTAACGCTTTGCGAAGGTCTCCAGTCGCGACGTGGCAGACACTTCTAACAGTCGATGGTGCTACCATCTGCCCCCTTTTAAGCAACTCATTACTCACGCTGTTGCCCGTGAGCTGGTTGCTCGGTTGCATAGGCCACTACAACATCTTCTAATGCTTTTTCAATACGGTTCTTCAACAATGGCTTACTACGGCTAATCTCCTTCAAGGACATCTCACCGCCCTCTTCATATAATTTCTGGAACCGATAAAAACTGTCGCGGGAGTATCCCATTACTTTACAGGCTTCAGAAACATTACCCAGTTTCTCAGCTTTAGAACACCCAACTTCGGCTGAATTAACTTTTTTTGTGTTGTCATCTTAATCTGTTTTTAAATTAACTAATTTAAGAATTGTCAGATTAAGTTTTAACTATTACACTTTACAACAAAACCCTACTTACTTACTTTTATCCCTTGATTTAATTTTAATAAAAAATCCCCTTCGGCAATACTATAACTGTGGTTCTTTAGTTAATTAAACATTCCCGTAAATGCATTTACTAACTATTTATTTTTGATAAGTCTCATAAAAGAAATCCGGAGGCTGAAATAATTTCCAATTATCAGCCCTTTGCAAAGGGAAAAAATACATCTCGTACAGCGAAGATCATCCCCAAAACTTTTCTCTCTCGTAATGTAATGTAATGGTAGTATTCTTTTAGCTAACCTTTTTATACAAAATTGATATCCCATCTTTTTATTCCTTAATAATTTTCGTTATTAAAGCACCAACAACCCCTTCAATTTTAAAATTAACTCCTCCAAAGCACAGCCTTTGAACAGATAGCCTTCCGCACCACATTCCAGCAGCTCTCGTATCGTCCTTTCATCCCTGGTGAATGAATATATGAGTACTTTTATTCCTGGGTACAATTCACGAAGTTTTTTTAATGTATCCAAGCCACTCATCACCGACATTTGAATATCAAGTAAGCAAAGTTTGGGTACATTTTCTGAAAGAGAAAGATTGGCTAATAATTCCCTTCCGTTCGGCAGTTTTAGCTCAACATTGAAACCTGCCGCTTCCAATATCTGGCATATTGTTTCTCTCATTAGAAGGTGGTCGTCAACAACCGCTATTGCCGGAGGGGTGTATAGTGTGTCGGTTTGTTTCATGGTGTAGCAACATTTAATTTTAAGAGTCAACAGTTCTGTCTCGTCCATACTGTTGGACGTTGGCTTTCCATAGAACTTGTTCTCTATATTGTCGCTTTTCTAGAAGAAGCTACAATTATAGCAACGGATTACCCGTTACTGACTTAATAAATAAGTACTAGTTGTTTAACAACCGGATATTAGATAGTAGGTTTTCGGTAAGATATTTATAGTCCGTTTGCTCCGGAGAGCTACCATTCCTCAGCCTCCATTTTTAAATCCTCGGCAGCTGCGAAATTTCCCTTCTCAATTTCAGCATTCTCCTTTCAATATCTTCATTATATTCTTCTAATGTTTGAAACTTTTCTTTGGTATGGAATCCAATACCCATCTGGACAATTGTGCTAATTAAGCATCCCCTTTTACAACATTGCTATCAATTAGAAACTTCTTTTGTAGGTCGGTTATATCTTCTATGTCAGATATCCAAGTAATAACGAATTTACACAATTCCTTGAATATTATACAGCCTCGCAATCTCTGGAAAATGATGACTTATATTACAACTTTCTTCTGCTATTCGCTTTCAAAACCTGCAGCTTTTCCTTACTCTCCTTCAGCTGCTCTTCAAGGTTTTTCGTTTAGGAGCATCCATATTACATAATATTTACTCCGTGAGTGTTTTCTTTACCCTTTATTTGAGGCTATATTTTTTCTTAGGACTCCTATGTGTATGGAATATTGACACAATGGTAACCACCTTTTTCTTCCTGGCTATTTTATAAATTATAAGATAGGGAAAAACATCAGTTCTTACTTCTCTGAAAGATTTTTTTCGTTCGGGGTATCGGTCTGGAGTTTGTATAAGCTGAGTTATTTTTTGAAATACCTGATCTTTAAATCTATCGCCTAAACCTTCCTGTCTGTCTTCATACCACTCCCATGCTTCTAACAATTCTGTTCTGGCCTTTAGCAAAATTTCATACGCGTAGCCTGTCATTTGGAGGCACGTTTTTTCTTAAGCCTTGCAATGCCTTCATCTATGTCGGCCATAGAATATCCTTTTTCCTTACCACTATCCCAGGCTTCATATCTTTTTTGTAATTCCTCAACTACAGCATTGTCTCTCCACCATTCTAAATCTTCTGTTATTGTGTCCTCAAGCATAGTATAGATGGCCATAAGCTTTTTATCATCCGCTACCCGGATATAATCGTATAGTTTATCTCTAATTGCCGCCGTATTCATATTTTACATTTTTGAGGCTTTTCTTTGGTATGAAACCCAATACCCATCAGTTTAAGAGTGCGAATTAACCATTCCCTCTTTGAGGGGTCTTTAATGTTATCAAAATCAATTATTAGCTCCATAACAATAATTTTGATTCTGTTATTGCGCTGCTATGGGCAAAAGTTTCCTGCCTTATACACCGAAGCTGCCTGATAGCCCTGATATTTCTTCCAATATGACGATCTTTAATCTTCTTCATCCGGCACTCAAGTTATAGCAAATTTACACAATTTCAGGGTGTATTTTACACCCGGCTCCCGGCTATTCTGCATCCCTCCATAGGATAACAACCCGGGAATTCCTGTCGGGGATTCTTTATATTTGCTTATGCAATTTAACAACACAAACTTTGTTACAGTTTATAAGTCCCAACATCCTCTATTTTTACAGCCATGAAGAACTCGCTTGAACATTTACCCGATCAAAAACAATACGAAATTGGCCGCATTACGGAAGTCATTAAGGAAGTCGTTAATCCGGAGATGATCATCCTGTTTGGCAGCCATGCCAAAGGCAATTACGTAGAGCATCGCTATGTTTCCAAAGGGGTTACCTATGAGTATATCAGCGATTACGATTTTCTGGTAGTGACGAAAGATAACCTGGAAAAAGCATACGACCAGGAAAGCAGGGTAATGGATCTTACCCAAAGATTTAACCCGCCTGTGAACCTCGAAATACATGAAATAGACTATATAAACAAAGGACTGGAATGGGGTGAATACTTCTGGGTAGACATAGTAAAGGAGGGTATCCTGCTTTACAATAAAGGCACCGTGGAATTTGCAGAGCCAAAAGAACTTACCAATGCCGAAAAGAGGGAAAAAGCACAGCGGTATTTTGATACCTGGTTTCCGCAATCGGGGATTTTTTTAAAAAATGCAAAATTTGATTTTAACGAAGGATATCTAAAGATTGGGACTTTTGAACTACACCAGGCTACTGAAAGCCTCTACTATGCTACGCTGCTAGTGTTTACAGATTATAAGCCCAAGACACACAACCTCTGGAAGTTGCGTAAAAAGGCTAAACCTTATTCGGAAGAGCTTTTTCATGTATTCAGGGCGGAGACAGACAAGCAGGAAAAACACTTGTTTGAACTGTTGAAGCAGGGCTATGTAGATGCCAGGTATAGGGAAGACTTTACAATAACCAGGGAGGAATTGCAAATACTAATAGACCGGGTATCAATGATGATACCTATTGTAGAAAAAGCCTGCAACAAATGGATTGCGGGCCTGGGCAATTGAATAAATTTTAGAATTAGTTATGGATCTGACCAACCCAAAGGATTATAAAGAGCTTGTCAGCCAGATATCTGCGGTCTACTACCAGGGAAGGCAACAAGCTATTCAAGCCGTAAACATACAGTTAGTAACTACTTATTGGGAGATAGGTCGTTATATTGTTGAATTTGAACAGGGTGGTTTGGAACGTGCAGTGTATGGTAAATCTTTGATTAATAATCTTGCTGCAGACCTAAGCCGGCTTCACGGAAAGGGCTTTAGCAGGAGCAATTTAATCTACATGCGGCTTTTTTACCTTGAATACCCAATAAGTGAGAAGCCTTCTCACTTATTGAGTTGGTCGCATTACGTAGAATTACTAAAGATTGAAGATAAACTTGAACGTAGCTTTTACGAAAAGCAGTCAATTGTTGAAAAATGGTCTATCCCGGAATTAAAACGACAGAAAAAAGCAGCCCTATTCCTGCGCCTGGCGGCTTCTAAAGATAAAGAGGGCATTTTGCACCTGGCAAGGCAAGGGCAATCTATTTCCAAACCCGAAGATGTTATCCGTGACCCCTATGTATTGGATTTCCTGAAAATACCGGAGCTCTACCAATATAGCGAAACTGAACTGGAAAGCCGGATCATTGAGCACCTTCAACATTTTTTGCTTGAGCTGGGTAAGGGCTTTGCTTTTATTGGCAGGCAATACCGGGTTACGCTGGGTAACAGGCATCATTATGTTGACCTGGTTTTTTACCACAGGATCCTCAAGTGCTTTATTTTAATAGACCTCAAGAAAAATGAAGCCGGATACGAAGATGTGGGGCAAATGAATATGTATCTCGGGTATTTTGAGAACGAGGAAAATACTGAGGGAGATAATCCGCCTATTGGTATTGTACTGGCAAGGGAAAAAGATAACCTGCTCATACAATATGCAATGCATAACGTTTCATCGCAATTATTTGTAAGTAAATATCAACTGTACCTGCCCAATAAAGAGGAGTTACGGGCCGCAATCGAAGGAACGCTTAATGAATAAACCCGTTCCGTTTTCACTTTTTGCGACAGCTTTGGCTGTTACTTCTTTGTAAAGTAAATATTCTGACGTCCTTGCCTTTTCTTTAACAAATAGCCTTGATCCACTAAACGTAATAAGACTACAGAAACCGAGGAACCGGTTGTTTTAGCTTTGTATTCATTTGCCAGAACAAACAACACATCTTTAACAAATCGCGGGGTACCGAAAAAGTTTGAATGTAGAAGTTCATTAATGCGGCTGGTCAATCTCGTTTTTTCTTTTCGTCTTGCAGATAACTTGTAACGTGGCTTAATTGTTAACTCTACATCAAATATATCTTTGGGGTGAATACCAATAGCAAATGCTATTTCAATCAAATAGCTGATATTACACTCTCTTCCATTTTCGATTGCACGCACGGTGTTTGCAGAAAATCCGGTCATTTCTGCTATATCTTCTACTTCCCATTTATAAGCCTCACGCTGTTCTTTTAATCGAAGGCCTATCTTGGTTGTAACCTTTTTATTATGATAAAGACTCACATAACAAAAGGATAATTATTTTATGCAACAAATAATAATCTATAGATTTTATTTGTCGTTTATTTGATTTTCTTTATATTTGGATTCTTCTATAACTCATTACCGTAAGCGTGAGAAACTCACGTAATGGGTTTAACAGGAAATACATATATCAACGGCATTAAGTCCGGGCGCTCATTTTTATCTGTTGCAAGGGGCATTTTCTCACGCTTCGGTAAAGAAGAAATGAGCCCCGGCTTATATTTTGTGTGTGCTCAAAACATTGCCGCCTACCATTACAAATTCAATTTAACATTCCCCGCTATTTTTCGCTCCTCCCCTGTTTTAGAAAACCTGCTGTTCTATGTAATCATTTTTGCCTGCAAGCCGAAGAATCCGGTATAAGTGTGCTCTCTTGAATACCGGCTGCAGGAGGCTATTTTCTCATGGTAGTCTCTTGCCTGCCGGTATACTTGTAGTTAATCCTGCTTTTTTACTTAACCTACCAACTGTAATGAAATTACTCATATATTTCTTAGGGGCATCCCTTTTTTATACGCAAAGCACATTCGCTCAACAACAGAACCCTTTTAATAACATAGATATAACCGGAAAAGTTACAAACAATAAGGGCGAAGCACTCGCCAATGCAAACGTTACTATTAAAGGAGGAAGAGGAACTATAACAAATGCCCAAGGACAATTCTTACTTAGAAAGGTTCCATCTAACAGCATTTTAGAGATAAGCTTTATAGGATATACCACTCAACTTGTTCAGGTAAAAGGACGATCAAACCTCGAGTGTGTTTTGTTAGCTGCGGAAAATACACTGGATAGGGTTGTTATACAGGGTTATGGGATTACAAGCGATCGTCTGAGGACGGGCAGTATAACCAGGGTAACATCAGAAGAAATTTCCAAACAACCGGTAATGAATGTACTTCAAGTTCTACAAGGTCAGACACCAGGAACAGTGGTAACAAACGCATCGGGCTATGCCAGTGGCACAGTTAAGATTGAAGTGAGAGGTAGAAATACAATTAATTCAAATTTCCCTTCAGATCCACTCATCATAATTGATGGAGTACCACTTACTATTCTTGATATTAACGGCAGTGATAGCTACGCCGGAGGTTCACAAGGCGTAATAAGAAGTGGAATTTTCAGTCCGGCATCCGGCGAAAGCCCTTTGTTTGGCATTAACCCTTCAGACATTGAAAATATAGAAATATTGAAGGATGCAGACGCCACCGCCATTTACGGTTCCAGGGCATCAAATGGGGTAATACTAATTACAACTAAACGAGGAAGTCCTGGAAAAACAAATTTTGATCTTAACGTATATCAAGGTATTTCTAAAATAACAACTCGTTACGATGTTCTAAATACCCAGCAATACGTTGAAATGAGAAAAGAAGCATTAGCAAATGATGGGTTACCATTAAGTCTTAGCAGAGCACCCGACTTAGTTGCATGGGATACAACAAGATATACTGATTGGCAAAAATTTTTGTTTGGAGGAACAGGGAAAGTAACAGATGTTCAGGGAACGTTATCAGGAGGTAATCCACAAACAAGTTTTAGAATAGGCGCAGGCTATCGGTATCAAAGAGATATTTTGGCGGTAAGCGGTGGAAACAAAAGGGGGTCAATGTCCCTAAATTTAAACCACAAATCAGCAAATCAACGGTTAGCAATTGCAGTTACAGCACAATACAATAGTACTTCTATAGATATAATTTCAAATCCAAGCGCGGCATTACTTGCACCTAACGCCCCCGCTGTATATGATACGAGAGGTCAACTAAATTATGACGGATGGGCACCCCTAAGCTTCAATTACCCATTTGCAAGTCTTTTCCGACCATATTTATCAAAATCAAATTTTCTTAATGGGAGTATGGATTTAAGTTATGAAATCACCAAAGGACTACTAATAAGATCAAATTTAGGGTATAGTAATATCCAGAACGAACAAAAAAATCTAATAACGATAGCATCACAAAATCCGCAATTTAACCCCTTAGGAGAGGCATATTTTGGGAATAGCTTCGTGAGAAATTGGATAATTGAGCCTCAAATGGAATATAATACTTTCATAAAAGAAAGTAAAATGCAACTATTATTTGGGGCGTCGCTTCAGTCCAATGGAACGAGCAGCATTTTTGCATCTGGAACAGGTTACACAAATGATGTTTTAATGTCTTCAACCAATAATGCACCGACAAAATTTGTAATTAATAACAATGGAGATTATAAATATGCTGCCCTATTCGGACGTATAAACTATAATTTAAAAAATAAATACATTGTTAACCTGAATGTAAGACGTGACGGTTCTTCAAGATTCGGCCCGGGAAGACAATATGGAAGCTTTGGTTCAATTGGTGCGGCATGGATTTTTAGCGAAGCTAATTGGATAAAAAGAAACCTTGATTTTTTAAGTTTTGGAAAAATTAGAGCCAGCTACGGTCTAACCGGTGGCGATCAAATTGCTGACTATTCTTTTCTCAGCCAGTGGACATTTCCCAACTCTCTTTACAATGGATCAATTCCGTTAGTAGCAACAAGACATACCGATTCCTTACTCCAATGGCAAGTCAACAAAAAGTTTGAAATTTCATTTAATCTGGGATTTTTTAATGATAGATTCAATATTGAGGCAAATTGGTATCAGAACCGTTGTAATAATCAGTTGGTTCAATTTCCTACACCATCGCTTACCGGATTTACAGACGTAGTTTCCAATAGTCCTGCAAACATCCAAAACAGAGGCTACGAGTTACTATTTAGTGGTAAAGTACTTGAGAATAGGAGTTTAAAATGGGAAGTTAAATTTAACCTATCAAGCAATCGAAATAAATTAATTTCTTATCCTAATTTTTCGCAATCTCCTTATGTTAGTCAATATACAATAGGAAAATCATTAAACATCGTAAAAGTATTGCACTATACCGGTGTAAGCCCACAAGATGGATTATATCAGTTCGATGACAAAAATAAAGACGGAAGTATTACGGTAGATGTCAGTGGGGCTACGAATGATGACAGATATGATTTGGACATAAGTCCAAAATTCTATGGAGGATTTAGCAACACCTTTTCCTATAAAAATTTTGATCTCAGCTTTCTTTTTTATTTTAAAAAACAAATTGGCATAAATGCATTCGCCGTCTCCTCCGCAGGCGGCACCATGCAAAATCAACCAAAAGAAGTCTATTTAAATCATTGGCAAAAGCCGGGAGATATAGCTCAATACGCAAAATTCACAACAAGACCAAGCAGTAATAACTCCTACATAAATTTCTTTTTCTTTTCTGATGGGAAATATACTGACGCATCCTTTATAAGACTGCAAAACCTTACATTAAGTTATTCAACCCCGGAGAAAGTAAATAAAAAAATAGGGCTACAAACCTCAAAGATATACGTCAAATGCCAAAATATGTTACTCATAACCAGGTATAAAGGTAGTGATTCGGAACTTCAGGTTTTTGGGGGATTACCTCTTGCTAAAATCATAACCATTGGGCTTAATTGCAATTTTTAATTCTCCTACGAAGAAGACGTAGTATATGC
The DNA here is from genome assembly GCA_023957155.1 of Chitinophagaceae bacterium. Classification (GTDB taxonomy): domain Bacteria; phylum Bacteroidota; class Bacteroidia; order Chitinophagales; family Chitinophagaceae; genus Agriterribacter. Next base: position 161,166 of record JAMLHK010000010.1, read on the forward strand.
CCTATCTAAATAAAAATAATTTATTACACATAGAATGTTTGAAATGAATAAAAAAATTAATAAACCTACTTTTAGCCCAGCGTTTAAATACATAGGGTTTCAAAGCGCTACCAAATTAAAATTACTTTATCTTTTTAAGGGCTTAATCATCCTACTGAATATATCCTGTAAAAAGCTCATTGAAATTCCTCCACCAGCAACAACAATAGAAACTTCACAAACATTTTCGACACAAGAATTGGCAACGTCAGCTATGTTAGGAGTATATCACAAAATGATAAATGCCGATGGTAATAATTTTGGAAATGGAGCAATTACTATTTATACAGGAGTTTCCAGTGACGAGTTCAATTTTTTCTTTAGTACTCCTGAAAATGACCAATTTCAATCCAACAGTCTGTCTCCAACAAATGGGATAATAGGAAATAGTTTTTGGGGAAATGGCTTTTCAATTATCTATGCTGCTAATTCTGTTCTTGAGGGATTAACATCAGCGCCGAACATAAGTGAATCAGCAAAGAATAAACTAACAGGTGAAGCAAAATTTGTCAGAGCCTTTTGTAACTTTTATTTATGTAATTTATTTGGAGACATACCTTTAGTAAACGAAACCAACTGGCGCAATACAAAATCGCTTTCCCGGGCTTCTGTTTCACAGGTTTATCAGCAAATAATTGTTGATTTGAATGACGCTGTAAACTTGTTGCCACCTGATTATGACATTAGTTATGGGCAGCGAATTATCCCAAATAAATGGAGTGCATCTGCATTACTAGCGAGAGTTTATCTCTATGAAAAGCGGTGGGAAGATGCCGAAAGGCTTTCCGGAGAAATTATTTCTCAAAATAGCCTTTTTAACCTGGACTCCGATTTGAGAAATGTTTTCAAAATAAACAGTTCAGAAGCCATATGGCAACTCCAGCAGTCAAATACTGTTTATCCATACAATGCAACCAATGAAGGAGAACGAATTATTCCTCTGGATGCAAACTCCCAACCATATATTATTATAACAAATTCATTATTAAACTCCTTTGAACCCAATGATAAACGAAAATCGGCATGGATTGATAGTACATTTTACGAATTGGCTTATTATTTTTATCCTCGAAAATATGAAGTGGGACCTGCTCAAAGAGTCCCCAATGGATCATATACAGAATACTACATGGTCTTGCGTTTAGCAGAACAATATTTGATACGAGCAGAAGCCAGAGCAATGCAAAATAAGTTGAGCAATGCAATGTCTGATTTAAATGAAATTCGTCAAAGAGCAGGATTACCCGAACTGTCCGCTTCACTAACTCAGCAACAAATTATAGATGTTATAATTCAGGAAAGAAAAATTGAGCTTTTGGGAGAATGGAGTCACCGCTGGTTTGATTTGAAAAGATATGGAATATCGGATTTGATATTAGCACCAATTAAAGGAGCAGACTGGCAGACAACAGATCAATTGTATCCAATTCCTCAGAATGATCGTCTGACTGATCCTAATCTGTCTCAGAATAAAGGCTACTAAGGGAAAAGCTCGTAGCCTGCTTCAGACTACGAGCTCCCACAAAATACTCCATAAAATTTAAAAAGACGAGGTCTTTACACGTTGTTTTGTGGCACCCCCATCCGTTGATACAAACAACCCTTTAGACGCAGCTCCGCTAATCGAAACATTATTATTGCCGGTGGTACTCATGTTATTAAGTACCGTAAAGGCATCAGTTATTTGAACGTAAGAGCCAGATCCTGAGTTGTCGTAATAAAGTATATAGTCGGCAAATTTCTCTCTGCCGGCAAATACTCCAATAGTTAAAAATGAAAGAACAACAGCTACAAATGCTACTTTAAACTTTTTCATAAAACAAAATTTAAATGTGAAAAAATGCTTTCTCAATCTTAGGGGTTTGGATTGATGGTTCGTACCTGCTTATTCTATTTAAACAGGTTTACTGCGCAGTACTGAAACGATGTCACTCTTTTGTACGGTCTTAAAAGATAGAACTATTGCAACTAATGCTAACCAGGATAAAATCAGTCCAAAAATCATTTTCTGCATCCAGCTTGGATCTTCCCACAATGCATGATAAGGCCAAAATAGGTAGTTTGTAAAAATATACACGCTCATTATCCACATTATAGAAAGAATCTCTGCTATAATAATACTATATAACCCAATGCTTCTCTTTTTATCTGTCAAAAGAGAAAAAGCAATAAGGATCTCAAATGTGGGGATTACATACTTAAGTACGAATCCGCCTGATCTAAGGAATGGTTCGCTGGTTATCCAAAAAGTCCAATGTCCGAAGTGTGCTATCTTATAAATACCTTCATAAAAGAAGTTGAGCATCAGCAAAAAGCAAATAAATTCATATAGCCATTTTTTACTTAGCATATAACTCCTATTAGAAAAACTTTCTTTAGAAAGAAAAAAGCTATTTATCCTATAAAGGGAAAGTACAGGAATAGTAGCTAAGGACACCTAACAAATAAGACCCTATACTAACTATTTTTTTTACTTTGATTCTTAATCGTGTTGGTCTAATCCCGCACCATGCTTTGTAATCTTAATTAGAATGTATAGGCGTATCCAATTTTCTCTATTCCTTGCACATTGGAATACAGATATAATTTGGGACAATAAATAGCTTGATTGTTTTCAGTAGGGGAAATTCAGAATTGCAATAGCTTTGTACTCCTTTCAATCTACCTTCTAATCAAGTATAAAGTTCTAAACAAATTTTTAAGTATACAATAGCAAAACTCAAAAAGTCCGCTTTGACTAAGTAATATTTCTCTTTGGACAGTTTTGCTTGTAAAGCCTGTGGAAAACATTTAACAACGAGCACCATCCCGGATGCAATTTTTGCAGCGCATTATTATTAAAAAAGGGCTATAGCAGCCCTTCTTCAGAAAAACTGTAGTACCCTTCACTTGATACAATGACGTGATCCAGTAGCTTTACATCGTGGAATCGGGCAGCACATTTTATTTTTTCAGTTAGATGAACATCTGCCCTGCTTGGTTGCAAATTCCCAGATGGGTGGTTGTGTGAAATAACAAATCCACAGGCATTTGCCTTTATCGCTGCTACCAAAATCAGCTTTGGGTCTACCACTGTACATGTTGTGGTACCAGTTGAAATATCCACGCAGCCAATTACTTGATTAGCACGATTTAAAAGGAGAACTTTAAACTGCTCGACAAAATCAATCTTATTTTCATTCCACATACCGAGTAATATTCTGGCAGCATCCACAGGTGAGGCGACTTTAGGCCTATTGCACGCTTTTACATTTGACTTGTATACCAGCTCGATTTCTGCAACATTATTCCATGCTGTAGTGTTCCTTGTACTTTCCATAATTTGTCGTTTTAATGATTTAAAAATTAATTATGGAACCCTCGCTGGTTTAAGGCTGAACTGGCGCAAGGAGGATGCGGAATAAATGAATGGATTGTGAGTGTGGTTTGGTGTTTATGCCGAACTCCTTGAAAGCCTGTTACAGCAATGAACCTAACTTTGTGCAATGAATTAATATATCACTTATCGTTCTATAGGTGTACCTGACATCTTTATATTTCTTGTTCAATAGATAAAGTTCTCTTTTCCGATAGTATTTGTTTCATACTACTTCGCCATTTATCCAAACACTAAGTCGTTTTGATTCTGTTGATGCGTCATAGCTGCCATTAGATTCCTGGCAGTTGTAACATGGGCGAGTCTGGCAAGTATCATGAATGTCGGCAACGGTGCTTCGGGTCATTATATCATTTATATCGCTGACTAGTCTAAAGACCAGTTGTCAGGATCTCAAGAACTGGTTGGGAAACGACTCCCCAAAAGGAGAGGGAAATAGAAGTATCTTAGATAAAACGCTAAAGATGGCGGGGAAGACATAAAAGGTAAGCCGGAGGTCATAATAAAAAAAGGGTGCATAGAAATGCTCCCCGTTTTAAATCCAATATCCTATGAAAAACCGTAGTAAAAATAAGTAGTAGCTTGTATGCTAAGAAAGATCTCGTGCAGATTTCGACCAAATTGATTTATCCTTCGATAAAATACCAAAGAGAACACGGGTATTAAATAAAAAAAATGAATAAATATGGTAATTTTAGCCTGCACCCGCTTTTAATCCATGTCTGACAAAAAAGTTCCTCTCCGGCTTGAGAGGATTTTTTTTATCTCTATGTAAGGAAAAATATTATTTCGCGCATATCTATGAGCATTACTCATGTTCTGCTATCTAAATAATGATTTTAATGTTGTTACAATGGCTTTAACAAGCTGCAAGTCTGGCGTCCGCTCCGGATCGGATAATACAGCACGGTAATTCCTCTCCTCATCCGGTTCAAAAATTAAAGTTTGATCTTTCAGTCTTACCAGTATCCGGTGGCTATATCCCCACGCCTGCAGTTGCGCAGGCAAGAGTAAATTCTGTCCGTTAAAAAGAACCGGCAATTCAAATGCTTCTTCCATCTTGCAAATAAAAGGCAAAAGAGGAAAATCTGAGCTTTTTGATCCTATACAGACTGTCTGCATGCGGGGTGAAGCAGGCCGAGCACCATTCCCGTTTTTTGCACCCATGAAAAGGCATGGATTATCTTCCTTCACTATAATATTTTGCTCACCAACAGCTTATACCTGAAATACAACCCACGCGTTGCCTATTTATTATTTTATTATCGGCTCACTGACGCACCCCTTTAACAATATGTCGGGCTACATCAATTGCATTATTAGTTAATTTTCGCTGCCAGGCTCTTTGGGAGGGAGTCCACCTGAATCCATTAGATTTCAATTGCGCAATCGTTTCTCCTTCAGGTTTTCTGTCGAATAGCAACTGAATCCTGTCCGTCTCGTAATTGTGAACCAGCTTAACGCCATTTATTTCTTCACTTTTTTTACCGGTTGTTGCTGCCAACTGCTCCTTGCTTTCCAATACGGCCACCCGGCTGCGTAGTCGGCGTATTTCTGCGCTATTATTGCTTAATTCAAAAGATATAAACCCTTTTCTGTAAGCCATCGTTGGATGAAGGATTTCATCTATGGTCTTTTCATCCAGTCCTAATTTCTTGAGCTCGTTTACAACTTCTGGCCCTCCTTTTCTTATAATCTTGTTGGCAGAAATCATGACCTGCTGCATTTCTTCCCTTTTTTTTAAGTTTTCCCTAGCTTGTTGCAATTCATCCAACTTGGGCCGCACGGCCTTAAATATCGCCTTCAAAGCGCGCTGCCGCCACTCTCGGAAATACTCGTATTTATTGTCTGCCCATTTTCTGTGTTTTTCCATTCTGGCAACAGGGAAATTGGCGGGTCCTGTGACGGCACTGCTGGCTACATTACTTTGGCTGTGCAACCAGGCCGAAAGGTGCTTTTCGTATTTCTGTTGATACCTGGTAAGTGTTTGTTCAAGGTTACCAGGCAAGATATCCTGGAGTGATTTATCCCGGATTGTCTGGAGATCATTACGCAGTTCTTCGCTGTATAGCTTAACTGTCTCGTCTGCTCTTTTATCAGGAGAAAAGGAGGTAAAGTAATGGGCGCGATATGCCAACTGTCTCAAATGTTCAAGATTAACCTCTGAATTATTAGCATTCATACAACATAATTTAAATGATCAGAAAATGGATTTCCTCTGTGGGTGCTTGACTATAATCTACGATTCACTTTATCTTCTTTTTGGGTATTTAGCTCCTTTTCAGAATTTTCAACCCTGAGCAACCTGTTCTTTCCTTTAAAACGATTTTGTATCTGTGTTTGCTTCGCCGAATTTGTAAGCATATTTACCGTTCGTTGCCTCCACTGGCGGAAATAATGGTATTTTTCCCTTACCAACTTTCTAAGTTTCAACATCTCTTCAACTGTAGAACTAAATGGATGTGATACAAAAGCGGTCTTGTATTGCACGCTGCTTTGCAGCCATGCAGTCAGATGGCACTCATACCGCTGTAGATATTTTGGAATTAGAGCTTCAAGATTCTTTGAAGCCTTCGCAGAAGTAGCAGCACTCAGGATATTCCGGATATCGCTATTTAGTTCAGCGGTAAATTCTTTGATAACAGAATTGGCTTTCTTTTCCGGGTATATTATCAGCCCGGCGTATGCTGCACATGCAAGCGATCTCAAATGTTCCAGGCTGATATCCTTCATAAAATGATAGATTTGGACAGTTAATAATGAGATATTATGATGTTACAGGTATCTTACAATCAATTTCGAGCTTACTCATATTTTCCTTTTTGCAGACGCATCATAGGATAATATTGTAAGGGGCCGATCTCTTATTTTCCTTTGCAGCGATTGAGAGGTGTTAATCCTGTATCCTTTTAGAATACGTGCAGCTATACTCCGATAAAATGATCGTTGTTCAGTATTCTTATTGTCTAGTATATGATGTTTGATGATTTGAGATAAGATGTTTTTTACATCGTCGTCATTTTCAACCCGGGAATATTCTCCGCGTGCATGAGTTCGCCAAACTAAAGCCAGACATAAGTTATTATCTGATTGACGGTGTACCAGTTTTTGTTGTACGATCTCCATTTGAAAAATACCATCTCTAACATTACATTTTTCAGGAGGTTCAACAATAGCGCTGTCCAGCTTAATAGGTACGCCCCGGTCAAAATTCTTTTGGTTCGCTCCAAATGGCAGCTTGTCCTCATCAGGAAACGGGAACCGAAAACGAAACCCCGAATCGGGTTTGGCATATAGTTCGGGGGTAAGATTTCCGTCTACCTTCGAAAGCCTGTTACTTTCCAATGCCGCACAATACTTGGCATAGGTAGCATAATAAATGTTTTCGCAGGTTCCGATTTTGACAATATCTTCACCGTATTTAACATACTCTCCCATAAGTTTTCAGTATTTATGAATAAAACAATCCTAATCTGCCCTGTAACCGTTTGTTAGCAATTTTGATATATTCCGGATTCAGCTCAAACCCAATGAATTTTCTGTTTAGTAATGACGCCACCAATGCAGTTGTTCCTGCGCCCATAAAGGGATCAAGTATCATATCATTTTCCTTACTGCCGGCTTTAATACAATCCACAATAAGCTCCTCGGGGTAGGTAGCAAAATGGGATTCCCGGAAGGGCTTTGTTGCTACTGTCCATACGGAACGCTTGTTGGCCATGCCACCGCCGATCAGTTCACCATTGGCCTTAAAGTTTCCTTTGTGGCCTTTGAAGCTGGAGCCCTCGATTCCCATCGGGATATGTCCTTTTGCCTGGTTGCCACCATTGATGTCAATGTCTGGCTGCAGCTTTCTTCCACTAACCTTTGCCTTCATGGGTCCGTTGGTTTTGCCTGGAATACGGTCGCTACCTCGTTGCAACTCTATATCCTGCAACAGACGAAGGACAGAGCTATCTTTTAGAGGCGTTCTAATGGACTCCTGGTCAAAATAGTATTTGGGTGATTTAGCAAGAAGAAAGATGTATTCGTGTGCTTTAGTGCAGCGATCCGTAACACTTTCCGGTAGGGGATTCAGCTTATGCCAGATGACATCCTGCCTCAAGTACCATCCAGACTTTTTCAAATCACCCAGTAGATCATATTTTCTAAGTAAACCCTCTATGAAAAACACTAGCTCCCAATCGTCTTTCTCTCTGGCCTCTTTAAGTATATCAGCCCATTGGCTAAAAGAATACATAGGTACTATTGCGAAGCCCTGCAGGGCAAATGCTATTCTCCAGGGCAAACCAATGAGGTCTTTTGGTTTAAGGACAGGATGCCTGCCGGTAGTCGGTATGCCAAACCTGGATGCATGTGTTGACGGCTTGCCGAATTCGGTATGATTGAGCTGGTAGGAGGGATTCTTACCTGCCTTTCCTGATCCCCAATAGGCGTCCCCGAGGTTCAGCCAAAGTGTTCCATTCTGTTTTAGCAGGCGCTTAACCTCCGTAAATACCTCAACTATTTTTGCTGCATAATCTTCAGGCGTTGGCTCTAATCCGTATTGCCCTTCGATGCCATAATCCCGTAAGCCCCAGAAAGGCGGGCTCGTTACACAACATTGTACAGATGCATCCGGCATCATTTTCATGCCCTGGATGCAGTCCATATTATGTATGGTATTGCCAGATAGCATAGGCTATTTTTTAAGCCCCTTATTGTAGGATGAGCGTACGGTTCGGGAATGCTTAACAGGCGTCAATTTGGGTCGGTACGGAGTTAGATCGGTAAATCCTTTTTTATTGAGTAGTTGTGTGAATTGTTCTTCGGTTATATTCTTATTGTTCCATTCTGCCATTTCTTTAATCAGATCGCCGAACCTGGAGAGCGTTTTCCAGCTATCATCGTATGCAGTTAATACCGGTACTTTTTGCCCCCTGGTAGTTTCCCATTCTACCGATACCTCACCGGCTGTGCTACCATCATCGTAATATACGCCTACCATTAAAGTTGACCTTTCTACATCCGTTTCAGTGGCAAAGTATGCTTTTGACAATCTATAGTAGCCACGAATTGCTTCTCCCTTATTTGGAATAGTATTGTTCATCAGATAATAATTTAAAATGGTTTTAAAAAAGCATTGGTTGATGCTGTGGCTCAAGCTGATAGTTAGCCGTTAATACCTCGATCTTCTTTTTATCTATCCCGGCTTTTACATTAACAGATACCAATTGCTCAAATGTCAGGGTTGACCATTGGTGTTTTTTTGTATATTCTTCCAATAGTTTTGAGGGATAGGAAGACAGCAGGAACTTTCCCTGAATGGTTGACAATAACTGTAACAACTCTTCAAAATTCTTTTTCGTGTATCCTTTATAATGACCCATATTCGAATTGAAATAGGGAGGATCACAATAAAAGAAGGATTCTTTGCTATCTCTTGACTGGATGATGTACAATGCATCCGCATTTTCCAATTGTACCTTCTCAAGTCTACGGCTGTATAACTCGGTAAATGACGCCTTATTAAAATAGATTGTTCTGGATGTATTATCTGTGGTAATGTCATATCCCCATACATTATCCAGCTTGCCGGAAAACCCTTGTGAGGAAAGCACCCATACTGCCCACGCCCTTTTTACCGGGTCGAATAATTCCGGTGTGCTGTAGATGGTCCATGCGTGTTTATGGAGCTTCCTGCTGTGCAGTGTATCGTTAATTTCAGCAAGTAGCTCATCAAACTGATTTTTGATCACCCGGTAGAAGTTAATAAGCTCTCCATCCAGGTCATTTAATATTTCTACCTTCGATGGCTTTTTGGCAAAAAACACAGCAGCACCACCACTAAATGGTTCCGCATACAGTTTATGTGGCGGTATTAATTCTATAATAACCGGAGCCAACTTCTGTTTTCCCCCGTAATAAGTTATAGGAGTCTTCATATTACACCACGTTCTTTTTTTTATACACCGTATCTATTAGACTTCGATTTTTGTTGGATAGACCTTGATCCATAACCCTCTTTTGACAGCCGTCTCATTGCTTGTGCATAGTCGCCACCACATTCCAGCATTGCATACACCGCATAGGGTAGGTATCCTGCTTTGGGAATAAAATCCGTGCTGGTACTGAAAACAGAGAAATAATTGAGCTCGTGATTAAAACTTCCGGAACTACGTTTGTCTGTATCACCGGGTCGTTTAAGGAATGTTCTCTTTGTTGTTTGGTGTACTACTATCCACCCATGCTTTTGAAGCAGGCCAATTACATCTCCCCGCCGGTTGTAATCATCCAATGGAGTTAGTTCTCCGGCCGGGCGTGTCTTACGCATTCGTCTTTCCATTTTCTTCTCCACATACTGATTAAAGCTCCTGGCAGAAGTCAATATGATGTTCCGTTCTTCCCGAGAAATGTTTGGGATTTTGGTAAAGTCGTGCTGCAAAAATTGGTAGCCAGGGCTTGGTGGAGCAAGGACATAACCACCCATTCCTCTGGTCTCGATCAGCACCTTTATTTTTTCCTTTGGGTGTATCTGCTTTTCCTTTTCCGTTGTCGGTCGCCTGGCCAGTAGCTGATTCGACTCTACTTCCTCACAACGATAATACAGATGTATCCCTCCTGATCTCGATTGCACTATCACAAGTTTTCCGACTAATTCCGGAAGTGTGTTCCCAATATCGGATAGTAGCCTTTTCGGTAAAAGCGTATCGAGATCATACTTGGAGTCTATGTCTATTACCTCGAGGTTATCGCTAACCGTTCCCGTCACTATAGCCAAACCGTGTACCGCTGGATGTTGAAACATCCGCGTAAGCTGTGCTGGGTTAGCCGGATGACTCTGAAATTCTTTCCATTTCACCACGCTCTGCTTAAGTACATCTGTTGCAATTACAGATAGTCCCAGCTCACTATACAACATAGCGGTTTTAATAAAGTCGTTCATGTCGTATTCGAATAAGTGTTACAGGCTTAGCCCCTTGCTATCCGGTGGAATTCTCGTTCTTTGTGAACGATGTGTTTGTTTTGGTTTGTCGTATGAGGAATACTGCGGTGTTTCTCCCTTTGTAAAAAGGAACTGTGCCGTCTCCGATTGTATATCTTCCCCTATATGTGTCCGGAGCAGTTTCAGCATCTCTACTGAAACATACCCTTCATTAACCTTTATATATATACCTGACGGGATTTGCTTGTTGTCTTCCCCTACATGAAATTTGCTTATAACGGTTGTATTATTTTCGGCATCTATAATATCCGCTTGTTTTACATAGAATGGGGAGCGTAGGTCAAAAGCTCGCCTTTCATCGAAAGAACGCTCACCGAGTTTTTTCATGCTGAAAAGAGCCTCTTCAAAGGAGGTACAGGCAATTTGTGTTACCTGCTGTTGGGGATAGTTGATGCTCCCATTTAAGTTTTGAGTTGATACCCAGGTTATTCTCAGTTGGTAAGGTACTTGTTCACCTTGTGGTTGACGCAGCGTTTTTTCTGCATTTACGCTGGCAAGTAAAGAGAGGTATCCCGGATGCGGTAATAGTTTACTAAAGTCTTTGTAATAATTAGCTACTAATAAATATTTATTGTCTTGACCGTAATTACCCAACTGCGCTAAACCTATTCCACTTTCTCCTTCAATATCTGCTATGGATGTGTGAAATTTTAAATGTATTCCGGGCTCAGCTACGGTTTCTCCACTGGCGGCATCTCTGACCGCTATCAATTCAACCAATTTAATTGTTCCTCTCTCTCTTAAATGGGCATCCTTTATCCAGCTCTTTTTATTTAATCCTTCAGCAATATCTCTATCCATGTCTGTGATTTCCGTATCAAGCAGATGGACGAAGGCCTCTTGCAACGAGGGGTAATGATAGTTGCATATTTCCTGTAAAGAGGGCAAGTCTATACGATTTCTTGTTATACCTACCTTGAAACTCCATACATCATCATATATTAGAGACTGTTCGTAGGAATCCAAGTTGTTTATCCGATCAGTCAAATCCTCGTCAACATAAATCTTGAATCCCTTGTCATAGGTGTAAGAAGCAAGCTGTAGAAAGGATGATGTAGGGTAATAAGCGGAAAATCCTGAAAGGTCGTAGTTTGCAAGCTGCTCAAATTTCTCTGTTGTACTGTCACAAAAACGCATATAGATGCCTGCTGCAGGGATACCTTCCGGTGTATCCTCAAAAGAAAACCGGATGATTTCAAGTAGGGACTCTTTATCTTCAATTTTTCTGATGGCGGCGTGTTCGTAGTATCTGTCGTTGTCTGTTTCACCAGATTGTCTTTCAAATTTCCTGATGTCCGTCAGCAGCAATGATTCAACGGCTTCACCAAGTGTAGAAAAATAATTTGTTTCCTTGAATTCCATATAAGGGACAGTTTTTCCATTAACATCAGAATGAATTCTGTTATCCTGTCCGGTTATTTCAAGTATATAGTTAAAGATATTATCGCCCATTATTCCCCATTTATATTGACTTACCTTTTCTTAGCACACCATCCTGTACAACCCTTTGCTTTTTGTTCGACCTTAACGATTCGGCAGATTCCGGGCTATTCTTTTTTTTTACCTGATTGGAATTTTCTTGCGATGTTCTATCGTCCGTTAGCTTTTCTCCTCCTTTGACAAAGCTCACTGTTGACTGACTGATGCTTCTCTCCGGGTGAATCCGTTCGCGAGCTTCCTGGACTCTGAACTGATCGTGAGACAACAGTATACCATCGCTATTGAGGAATGTGAAAGTGTTTCTTTCAGGATTGGCTCTCATAAAAACCGTTTTGGCATTTGCCTGGTTAACCGGAGTGAGCTCAATTTCTTTGCCTTCAGACATATACGCGGCAGCTATTGCCTTTTGCTTAACAGTAGATAGCTCCAAAAAGTCGTAGTCGTTTAATTTCGACACCTGATCAAAGTTGTTGTAGCGCTTAGTAAGGTAATTTCCGTTTTCCGTTTTCTTTGTAAAGTCGAGCTGTAGCCACTGATTAAATTTTTCTCCGGTTTCATCATAGTAGGTCTTAAGGATTGCTCTGGGATGCTTCTGATCCATCATCAGGATATGGGATTCGTCCATACTGATGCGATCACTGGCTTTAAACCATTGCGACACAGTAGTGCCATCCTCATTATGTAGAGTACCTTTAAAACCATTAAAATATCCCTTACCGTCCTTTATTTTAATTTCGGGTTCAAAGTCCATTCGTTTGTTTTCAATCACTTCTGAAGTGAAGGGGCGTATTTCTGTTTTACCGGCTGCGAGCGCACTGTCAATTTCTTTGTCGAAACGATTGCCGAAGCCTGCGGCTGCAATTCTTTTCTTAAGTACTTCGCTGTTTTCAATTACAATAGGCTGTTCCATAACATATACGTTTTGTTAGTAAATGATAGTAAAAGTTCACAGGCGGACACCCTTTGCTTGCCGGGCCGGCATATGGACTCTTGACCTTACCGGCATCTTCCGGGTAATGGCTTTTGATTGTCCTTGTCCTTTTTTCTCTAATGGAATAGTTCTTAAGATGGGCTGCTGATCCTTTCCTTGCGTTTGCCCCGGCTTCTGCTGTGTTGAAGAGGACGGTAATACCCCGGCTTTATACCCCACATCATTGGTTTGAGGAAGCATAAATACCGTCTTTAAAGCCGATATCCCTACTCTGGCGGGAAGCAGCAGAACGTTCCCTGCAAAAACAAGCATATTGCGGGTGAGGCGTACAAATGGGTTTGGATATAGCTGTCGCATCATCCGGCGGTGCTGGCCCCGCAGCACTTTTAGCTCTGTCCTTTCATAAAGGTTAAGTGCAGAGCGATTATATTTTCTGCGGATATAGCGATAGATATCCCTCTTAGCTTTAAGGAAATCACGATCATATAGAACTTTTCTCCCGTATCGCTCAACAAGATTTTCCTCAATGCGTTTCCATGAAGCCAGGTCTCTGGCGACTCTGTTTTTAAGTGCTGATTGTTGTTGCATGATTAAAACGTTTTATATACAATAATTCTATGGCTGTGGCAGGCTCCGGATATTCGATTCAGACAAAGTGGGGGAGAGTGCCTTGAGTATGTCTCTTCCTTTCAGCTTACAGGAGAGATACCGGTCGCCGTTTTTTTCAAAGACTTCTACAATAAAATACTTATTGTCTGCAATGGTAAACCTGTCAAAAGCAAGGAGTATTACCGATATATGGCAAGGCGCTACTTCTGATGGAGTATATTTTTGATGAACCGGAGTGATTTCTTTTTCCGTAATAGAACTGCGTTTGGGTCTTTTTTTGTCACGTACATAAGATCTGGCAAAGTCAATTTCATAGGGGACTGCCGATGCATTTAACAAGCGGAACTGGAAGAACAGTATGCCTTTACTCTGGTAAATACCTGTTGACTCAATCCGCGTAAGTCCTTTCCATTTCGAGTGTGGTCTGTGATGAACTGGCGCAAATTGGCTGATAAGTTCTGCGTAAGATTCTATCTGTGCTTCATTAAGTCGGGCAGAGGAGAACCGCCCGTAACCTGAGTATGGCTGTTGTCGCCCGGTCAGATCAAGAGTGAGGTAAGCAGGACTTATTCGATAGCTTACTTCAAAGGAATAGATATTTCCATCTGCTGTAAAAACATGCATATTTGTACATTGAAATGAATCCGTTGCAGCTTTCACCTTCAGCACATTGCCGATTTCCTTAACGGTTTTGGTAATAATATTTCCATTACCCCTGTCAATGCTTTTGATCGCTGTCGGAAATATGATAACGCTTGTTTGCCGGGTAGAAACTTCCAATGATAATGCCGGAATACTTTGATACGGTACGGTAGGCACTTGCTGGGTAAACGCCGGTATTGAAAAGCAAATTGCTGATGCCAGTATATATAGTTTGTGAATGATAGAGTGCATAAATGATATAATTTTTAGATGAATGAATCAGCGGGCGGACGGATTTGCGAGCAACAAGGGGTACCCCGCCTTCACGAAAATTTTGACCAGCTTTACTTTGCGGGATAAAAGGTTTTTGGCGATATCTATACCCGCTGAAGTAGCCTGAGCGCCGAGGGAGGGATTGAGCGAACCAAGACTAAGTGCCTGCATCATTTGTTCTGTCCCTTCCTTAGAAGCATCCCGGTTGATACTGCCCGGAATGCGCAAGCCTGCAAGACCATCCATATCATAGGCCGCAAGCGATACAGGGAATATGGAATTCCCATAGCGGATTGAGCTGATATCAACCAATAGCCTTTCTCCGTTGAGTGTGCATGCGCCATATACAAAACTTCCCTTTGGAATTAGGTACCCCTGCACATAGGCGTTCTGTTCCAGTCTCAATTTTATTGTAGCGCCGGATAGTAATGTTTGGTCCTCGTGCACTACGGCAGCGAGCGCATTTGGGGAGTCTGTATCCGGTTCGGGCTCATCATCATAGAACTGAGCCTGCGAATAGTCAATTGCCCTCGGTAATGTTCCGGCGTTAGCTGGAATTTCTATAATGTCACTCACTTCATCTTCCGGTTTAGTGCTAACAGCGTAGACATTCCGTTTATTCTGTTCGGATTCTTTTCTCAGTCTCTCCATTACTCTGGATGGATGTTGAACATCCAGTATTTTTTCCAACACATTATCTGCCTGGGCTAATACTGCATCCTGTTGGGCGTCCTGGGTTCCCGCGAGGTTTTGCATCATGGTTTCCAGTCGCTGCAACTCCGGGTCAGGATTCGGGGAATTATCGCTTTTTCCCGGTTCCTCAATTACTTTAGATGAATCAGGTGTCTCTATCAGTTTTTGGAGTTCAGCCATTCTTTGTTCCAATTGTTCGGTCGTAGGTCTTTCCGATGCCGGTGTAGTTGATCCGGAACTGAAGTACCGAGACGTATAGGGACTTTGTCTCCATAAATCTCCTTCACTATCTTCAGACAGGACTGAAGAATCCTCTTTGGGCATCCACTTCGCAAAAGGATCATACTGCGCGGCTCTCAGCCGGTTTATGGAGTCCTCTTCGGCTTGCTGGTAAAGGCTCAGTTTATCCATAGGTTTGGTATCATCCAATAGAGTCGGCAGGGTAAAGCTGAGCGCGTTGTGCGGTACATCGGTCTTAGTAGTTCCCTTACCTCCACCAAGTAAATAAAATAAAAGAGTGATAAACGGAAGAACAATGACTGGTAACATCAGTCGTAATTTTCGTTTGCGTTCTTCGATGAAATTTGCATCCATATTTGATCGGTTTTAATGAGAAATAGCTTGTTTGAGTAGCTTCTCAGCATTTGCAAGACTGTCAAGAAAGCCGGGGTGTTGTTGCAAAAACGTTCGGTACGCTATTCTGCCTTCTGGTGTTTGTAGCATACTGTCGAGCGCTTTGCGGAACTGGAGAAAGATGAGCGTGTCTGCCGGAGAAGCGGTTTTTGGAATTCCTCTCCATGTTACCGGCGGCCGGGTGGCAGGAAAAACTGTTGTGAAGGGCCTGCTTCGCTGAGTATCAACATAATTAATAGATAAAGCTCCCAAAAGCGAAAGCGTACATACTCCCCCCATAACCATACAAACAATGAAGAGGAAATACTTTTGTTGCCGCCGGCTCCAGTTCCTGGTCTTTTGATTCAAAATATCTGCACAACGTTGTTGCAACATCTGTATTTTCCGGGATAGAGGGGTGGAAAGTCTTGGCCTACTTGATTTTGTTTTCGAAGGCATAGGTATCATCGTTTTGAGGTGGAAAGAATAGCGTTATCAACAGTAAACCATTTTTCGATCAGGAAAGCGTGAGAATTGTTCTCTGTTCGTTCATTGAGCTCACGCAGATACCCTTCTGTAACAAGATTGCGGGTTATAGCAACACTGGAACGAATGATCTGTTGCTTTCCAAAAAAACGGAAATAGTAAGGATAGGTGCTGGTATTGAGTGAAATGCTGTCGCAACTGATGGTCTGGCTGACATTTCCGCTCACAACGCTATTGTAGTATCCTTTCTCTTTAAGTGCATCGTATTGTTGCTTTGCCGATTCGTCTGCTAGGTATAGTGCTTTTTTTATGTTGTTTTCAATGGCTTTTTCATCGGGGGAGAAAGAAAAGAAATACCGATGAAATGTGATGATATGATCTTTTGCTTCTACCGGTATATTGTCCTTGCGGGTGGAAAATTCTGCCTGGATTGCTTTGCCGTCTGTTGTTATCACATAGACCTTTTGTCCGGCATCAGATATCTTCTGTAAGCAGTAATAAATACAATACCCGCAAAGTAGGGTGCAGGAAATAATCAGCACCGCGCTAAAAAGCCGTACATGTTTAAAGGCAGTATCTATATTTTTGAGATGTTGAAGCATATCCACTTTGTTTCTATTGGGCAACAAAAGTGGAGACTGCGGGAGCCGGAAAAGGTGAGAAATTCCTACATGGGAAAAATAAAGCCGAAAAGTATACCTGTTAATCCAGTATACAGCTATAGACAAAATAGGATACTCGTGTATATTTATCTTTAAGAGCTGTCTTTAAGTAAAATAAAATTGTTCAGAAAGAAGAAAAAATATTTCCAAAAGAAGTTTTTTGCTATATTATTCTAACGCTGTTGTTATGTGTTTATTCAATCAGTAAACTGTCATTAATATTATTATACATAAAAATTGCAACGTAATATGAATGGTGACATAGTCTGTATAATTATTTAATAACAGGACTTACGTATATACCTCTATTATTTATTTTTCCATATTTAAATTTGTTTACATAGGCGTGTTTTTAAAACACGGGGGATAATTCATCGGTTTATTGTTCGTTTTCTGGATACCTTATCCTCACCTGGTGCCTTTTAGAAAATAAAAACATTTATTATTTTCATCCCGGCGAGTATATATCTAAAAGCAAGTTTTAATTCTCTGCATTAGTATTTTGTTTTTTTGCATAAACGTACTCATATGACAAACAACCAGTTCAAATCCCACTGGCAGGTTTGTTCTGGTCAAAATGTTGCCAGCCACCATAAACCTTTCCTTATATGTTGGCCTACCTAAACAACTTGAAATTAGTCTGCGGTTTAACCACCAAACCGGGCAAAATTCTAGCGCTCGTTAAAAGCACATCTTCAGATTGTCTTGCAGTTACCAATTCTTCTTAGTAATAGTAGTTCACAATAAATCAATGGATTTAAGGAAACTGGTATTAGAGATGAATTTTTCATCCTATACCATGCTTATGCCCATTTACACACCTGCGCCGGCAGACAATTGATGTCTGCATCCTGGTACGGATCATAACTCAAACAAATTACTTCTAAGTCATATTATTCAGGACATGAAAGCAATTTTTACCCCCCACGTCCGTAAGTATTCTTTAAAAGGTTGGTCAGCTACGGCTTTGGTCAGCTTTACTTTTATGTTGCCCGTGTTGAGTCAGGATACTTCAGATCAGAAAATCCCCATAGATACAACGTATTATTATTACCAGTATGATACAGCCCCGCGGTACATTCCTGTATCAACTATCTCTTATGATAAATCGGTGACCGGGAAGCCCGCATTAGGAACACAACCCTCCGGGCAAATGGGCCTTATGGCTATTCAGCCTCATATCCCTACCTCCTTCGAGCCCGACAGGAACAAAAATGTGGGGGAAATACCCATACAGGAGAGTGTGTCTGCCACGGGGGCATTGAACTACGTAGTGCCTTTGCAGGCGGTACCAGGCAAGACAACCCTGCCGGTATCGGCAAGCCTGGTTTACTCCAGCCAGGGAAGCAGTGGTTTTATGGGTTTTGGCTGGAATGTAAGTGGTCTTTCCCTCATACAGGAGGTAAGCACCAATATTTACTACAATGCTAAAACCGAGCCGCTTAAGTTCAGCAAAGCAGGACAGTTTGTGCTCGATGGTATGAAGCTGGTAAAACTGTCGGAAAACAGCACACAGATCGAATACCAGTCGGAGCAGGGCAATATTAAAGCAGTTGCCTTCCTCAACGGGAACAATATCAAATATTTCACTGTTTTTTATCCAAACGGTAACGGTGCTATTTTCGGTTATGAATCCAATACTACACAGCAATTATATTACCCGCTTACCCGGATCGTGGATATCCATGAAAACAGGGTCGAGTATAAGTACACTCTAAGGAACGGGCAATATTATATCTCCAAAATTGAATACGGAGGAACCAACACGCTTCCTCACTATGCATCTATTGATTTTACTTATGCTACCCGTACAGACATAAATACGACATATAGCGCAGGTCAGACCTTTGTGAAAGACTGGCTGCTGAGCACCATAGTATGCAAATCATCAGGCACTGCACTGCGCACCTATTCTTTTACTTACCAGTATGCCAACAATACCGCTTTGCTCCAGAAAATAGATTGCAGCAGTTCCGCCGGAAGTCTTAACCCACTTCAATTTTATTATGGCGATGGCTCTACCACGGCGCAATTGGTTAAAACAACAACGCAGTTAACGAGTTGGTTTTCCAACGTTACCGTTCCCAATTTAAAAGTCTCAAAAGGTAAATTTGACTATGGCACGGATAATGACGGACTGATCTCCTATCCCAATCTGAATCCTTACAGTTATCAGGGATATGAATATGTGAACCTCTTTGCTACAAACCAGGAGCTACTGGTCTACCAGGACTTAGCCACGGGCATGTCAATACCTAATTCCGTTATCACCGGTACCGGTTTTGTAACTATGTTTTCAGCAAATATTGATGGAGAATCGAAAGAAGAAGTAATTAAGATCAACAACTACAAAAACGGTAATCTCGACCGGGTAGAGTTCAAAGTATATAAGTCCAACCTTTATTATGGATTAACGCTAAGCAATACCTACACTTTTGACCTGGGAAATCTGATACAATACATGGTTTTTATGCCTAAGACTGTTCATCCCAAGTATTTTTACTCCGGCGACTTTAATGGTGATGGCAAAATGGAAATGCTGGCAGTATCTTGTCACAATCCATTTGGCAGTTCATCATACGTTTCCAAAACCTATATTTTCGACCTGGAATCGGGTGTAAAGCGGCATGAAAGCACCGGGCTGAACTTTAAAATTGACTATGCTGTACCAAGTGGGGTGAATGACGATATTCTTTTTCCGGTGGATGTAGACGGAGATGGGAAAACAGATATCATGCACATACATGATAACGGAACGGATGTATATACTTTTGACATCTCAGGCACTACGTATACAAGACGGCTCATGATCAGCAACAGCAACCTGAAAAAAGCTGATGTAAAATACAGGCAACTGGCTATTGGCGACCTGAACGGCGATGGACTGCTGGACATACTGATCTCACCCCGCGAATCGTATTA
This sequence comes from Chitinophagaceae bacterium, assembly GCA_023957155.1. GTDB lineage: Bacteria > Bacteroidota > Bacteroidia > Chitinophagales > Chitinophagaceae > Agriterribacter. The sequence goes on from JAMLHK010000010.1 coordinate 180,836, forward strand.
CTATTACACCTATGTTACCCTGCCCGTATATGCACCGCGGTATTGCAGCAACGGGCATGAAGGAACTTACAGTTACGATTATTGCAGCGTATGCTATGTGTATATGCCCCCATCTAACTATTGCTATGAGTGCTACAGTTACCTGAACTACAATTATAACTACAGCACCGGTACCTGGGAATACACCTGTCCGAACCACGGCACCACCGTTACGGTAACCCGCTCGGAATATATTGATAATGGCAACACCTGGTCCGCGTTTTACAGTAAAGGAAATGGCGTTTTAGATAAAAAGACCATTACTTTCAAAAATCTTGAGCAAAATGAAAAGATCATTTTGCAGGATGTGAACAGGGACAATGTAACCGATGTAATTTCCAACCTCAGCGGCAGTATCAAAGCGTACCTTGTCAATAACGGGTCAATCAGCACGAGCTATGCCGCCTATGCCTATGTTTCCGGAGGTAATTACGTAGTGCCTTCCCACGTAGGCGGTGAAAACTATCACAGCCAACTGCTGAGCCTCAACAACGGACAGGTGGATAAGCTGGCGTTCACCCGTAACGATGGTATCCAGCGACTGGCGACGGGGATGATCAACAGCCTGGGAGTGATTTCAAAAACTGACTACCGGCTTATCAATGAAGGCATCAGCCAGTATGGCGGCAGCAGCGACTGGTACACCCACGGCTACGGAGCAACATTTCCTTACCTGAACTACCAGGGTCCCATAGCGGTAGTGACCCAAAAGGAGCAGTGGCTGAAAGATGTCCAGATCAGCGGTACCAGTCATCGCTATAGCAATGCTATGATACATCTGCAGGGATTGGGCTTTACCGGTTTTGAGAAAGTATATACTACCAATGAGCTAAAGGGACAAACTCTCACGCAGACTCACGACCCGCTGCGCTATGGGATCCTGACTAAAGAAGAATCACCCGCTGCAACAGTGAACTATACTTATAACTTTTCTATATCACCTATACGGATAGCCCAAATATGGGTAACAAAAAAGATAGTCAATGACCTGCTGAAAGGCACAACGCTTACGAATACGTATGGTTATGACAGCTATGGAAATATGACTTCGGAAGTGAATGATTACGGTGGCGGGCTGAAAACCACGACCACCAATACCGTTACCAATAGCTTGACCGGGCCGTATGTGCTGGGAGTAGTAAATACAAAAACCGTTGTAAAGGAAAGGGGTGGCGCTTCGGTTACCCTAAAAGACAACTATACGTATACTGCGCAGTACCGACTCGAAACAAAAATTACCAAATACAATAACAATACAGTATCTACCGAGGGGTTTACATACGATGCCTTTGGTAACCTCACACAACAGCAGGTGAAATCCTATAGCGCTACGGCCTGGCTAACCACCCAATATCAATATGATGCTGCGGGAAGGTTTATGACCAAGAAAATAAATCAACTTTCTCAGGCTACAAACTATGTATATGCCAGCACCACCGCTACACTCACTTCGGAAAAGGATTTCAAGAACAACACCACTACGTATGAATATGACGGATGGCAGCGGCGGAAAAAAGCTACCAACCCCGATGGCACAGTTAAAAACATAACCTATGAATGGCTGACTGCCGGCAGCGACCGGTTGTATAGTCTAAAAGAGGAATTTACCGGAATGCCCACCGCCCGGATATACTATGATGCCCTGAACAGAAAGGTAAGAAACAGTGTAGTAGGCTTTGATGGAGCGGAAGTATTGACGGATCATGTGTATGATGCCCAGGGAAGAATGATAAAGACTTCCCTACCATACAAAACGGGGTCTCCTCTGTGGAATGTAAGTACTTTTGATGTTTACGACAGGATTACCGGTATTACTGAAGCTGCCGGTGCTGCAACTACCATTTCCTATAGCGGCACAAGTGTCACACAATCAAAAAACGGCGTGGTAACGATCAAAACAACTGATGCCACAGGCCTGCTCACTTCCATAACAAATACTGCCGGAACAATAAGCTATACCTATAAACCAGACGGTCAGCCGTCTTCCACTACTGCGCCCGGGGGCGCCACAACCTCTTTCAGCTATGATGCCTTTGGTAGAAAGACCCAGATTGTGGATCCAAGCGCAGGTACGGTAAGTTATACTTATGATGCCGCAGGCAATCGTAATAAAATAACGGATGCCAATGCCAAATCTGTCAATTTAACGTTTGACAGTTTTAACAGGCTTATTACAAAATCAACGGTAGAATTTAGCAGCACTTACGCTTATGATACCGATAAGAGGCTGGCTACCATAACCAATAACAATGGATCTTCTAAATCCTTTACCTACGATGCTTTAGGAAGAGTGACCAAAACAATTGAAACGGTAGGATCAGAAACCTACCAGGTAGATTACACTTATACCAACGGCAGGCTTACCAAAACCGTACATTCACCAATGGCTTATACTATCAATTATTTATACAATACTTATGGATACCTCAATAAGCTCACGGATGTGAACAATATAGTATTAAAAACCATCAATAAAATGACTGTTTTCGGGCAGGTGCAGGAAACAGCATTGGGTAATGGACTGCTGCAAACCAATACCTTTAATACCTACGGGCTGCTCACCGGTATTAAAAGCATGAACGGCAGCACAGCGGTACAAAATATCACCTATACGGTAAATAACCTAAAAAGTCACATTACATCCCGGAAGGATGAAACACGGGGTTTGGTAGAGAACTTCACCTACGATAACTTAGATCGGCTGCTAAACTACGGAACATCTGCCGCAACCAAAACAATTACGTACAACAATGCAACGGGCAATATAACAAGCAAGTCAGATGTAGGTACCTACAAGTATAATACCAGCGGAAAGCCTTATGCCATGAGTAGCGTAACAGTAACATCAGGAAATACCGTGCCGACTGCATTGCAGGAAGTAACCTATACTTCCTTTGCCCGGCCAAAGCAATTAACAGAAGGAAATTATACACTTGATTTTACTTATGATGAGGATTATAAACGGGTAAAGCAGGAACTTAAAACCTCTGGGAGTACTACTTACACACGATATTATTTTAACGGCGGACAATATGAGAAAACAGTACAGGGCAGCACAACTAAAACCATATTCTATCTCGATGGCTCACCCTACACCGCTACAGTAGCGCTGGAAAACAACAATGGCACCCCCCGTTTACTGTACATTAACCGCGATCATCTCGGTAGTATTACCCATATCACGAATGCAAGTAAAGCCCTGCAGGCTGAATACAGCTACGATGCCTGGGGAAGGATGAGAAATCCGGCTAACCTTACCTTATATGCTATCGGTTCAGATCCTGCTTTATTATTGAACCGTGGATATACCGGGCACGAGCACGCCAAGGAATTCAGCCTAATAAACATGAATGCAAGGTTGTATGATGCGATAGTGGGAAGAATGCTGAGCCCGGATAGATTTGTACAAAAACCTGACAATCCGATGAATTTTAACAGGTACACTTATGCGATGAATAACCCGATGAAGTACAATGATCCAAGCGGACACTTTTTTGTAATAGATTCATGGATTATAGGCTTATTTTCAGGTGGATGGAACGAAGCTTTTATAAGAGCAAAAAACGATCTTCAAATATGGGGTGGTTTATTTGTGACCGACAAAAACAAAACTTTTGCCGGACAAGTTTGGGAGCTTCTTTCAAGAGGTACATGGCAACTGCCGCAAAGTATAGGTGGTTTGCTTACCTCTCATGCTTATAATACTTTCGGATTAAAAGGTGGTGTTGAGTCTGTTACTTACAAATATGGGTCAACAGTAGTTAGAACAAGGGATGGAGGTTGGGGCGGTGTAACTCAGGGCAGTTTCATTATAGGTGATAATTCCATACGGGCTGATCCTAACAACCCGTTGTTTCAGCATGAGTACGGGCATTATCTACAAAGCCAAAGCATGGGCTGGGCTTATTACCCCAGGGTTGGAATCCCCAGCCTTCGCTCAGAAGAAGATACACATGACTATCATCCGGTAGAACAGGATGCTAATGTAAGGGCATTTTTGTACTTCAACAAAAAGGTTCCGGGGTTTCAAAATGATGTTGATGAATTTGGTGTACGGGAGTTAACAAATACCGATCCTTTAGATAATAAGGGGTGGGACTTTAAAAGGAATCCATTTGATCTTAATGGAACAAATACTCCCCTTCAATATGTCGATTTTCAAAATGCGGCTCAGGTAGAAGACCTTAATAGGCTTAAGATATCACCGAAGTGGCAGGATTATGCAGGCTGGTTGTTTTTTTCATTAGGCGGCCCTGTTTGGGTGGGGCTTTATAATTCTAATAACTTTTAAATATTTCTTATGAAAGGTGTCTTTCTTTTACTGATCTGTACATTTTTTCTGTCTGGTACGTGTCAAAAGGAAAAAGGGCATTTTATTATCGTTCTTAAAAACTTATCAGGCCACGATATCATTTTGTCAGAAAAAGCTACCTACCAAGGCAAATGCCTTTTAACAGGAGAAACATTGGCAAAAGATACAGTTATTCATTATCGCCCGTTTAACACATCTATTGAGAGTAATTTAAGTAATGAACGACCGATGGAAATATATTGGGTAGATGTCAACAGGTTTAACCACGGCGATTTTTATAATTGTGATTCCATATATATAAAAAATAATATCTTAAAAAAGTACACGCTTACTTTAGATACGCTGATCCAAACAAATTTTACTATTGTTTATCAATAATTTTTTAAACTATGCCAACTAAAATATTAATTCCTCTGTTTCTTCTTTTCTCTCTGCAGGTAACTGCCCAGGAAATTCCCTCAGGCAGTTGCGGCTTACTTATGACCTACGATGCCGCCGGTAATCGTATTAAAAGAGAGTACTATTGTAACAACGGCAGCAACCGCATTGCCAACCCGGAGTTGGCCAAACAGGAGGAAGCTGCCAGCGCAGGCTTTGAAGAAGTGGATGCCTTATATCCAAACCCGACAACGGGTAAATTTTATATTACTTTCAGCAAAGCCATAGATAACGCTACTATACAGGTGCTGGATGTAAACGGCAAAGTTGTTCAGCGGGTAAAAGGCAGTGGTACGCGACTGGAATTTGACTTATCTAACTATCCATCTGGTACCTATTTTATTTCAATCAATACCAATGGCATTATTATAAACAAGAAGATTATAAGAGCCAAATAAATCATTAGTTTGTAACGGTATTCACATTCGTGCAGATCGGTACAGTACGGAACACACACTCTTCCGTAATGTGATTTGTAATTACTCTGGAAGTACTATTTTCCGGGACGAAGTCCCGGGAGAACATACGGCATCCGAAGTCAGGAGACTTCAGATAGCGGAAGAATTTGTAAAAGATTATCAACAAATTAAAATTATGAAAATAAAATTTACAAAATCTGCGAGTGACATAAGCCCGCCGTATACTCTAAATCCTGGCTTTTGATTTTATCTTTTAAAATATAAATAATCAAAATGAAAAAAGCAATCTTATTACTTTTTATTGCTTCTTCTTTTTATAATATCGCGGATTGCCAGATAACAAAAGGAAATTGGATGGTAGGAGGAAATGCAACTTTTTCAACCTTTCAAAATTCAAGTACAGCTTCCCTTCAGTACAAGCAAACAGATTTTCAAATCGCTCCGTTAGCAGGTTATTTTCTATGGGATAAATTTGCAGCCGGGCTTAATCCGTCGCTTACGCATGCGAATAATAATGTTTTAAGTACCAGTACCACTATTAATATTGGCCCATTTGTAAGATATTATTTTCTTGATGAAGGAAATATCGTTAACCTGTTTGCCGGATCGAGCTATACTTATGGGAGGATTACGGGAAAGGGACAAGGAAGCGGACAACATCTGAATACCTTTTCATTTTCGGGAGGCCCCGTTATATATTTCAATTCTTCTGTGGGCCTGGAATTCATTGTTGCTTATAACACAACAAAAGCTGTGGGGCGTTCAGGAGCTAATAATGAAATAAAGTTTGGTATGGGCTTTCAGATTCATTTAGAAAGAGACAAGTAAAATACTCATCAACTACAATAATTTTTATGAAAAAGATCATCACATTGCGGCTTTGCTTATTAATACTGCTCAATATTTTCAGTGCAATAAGTTTTTCACAAACCATCATCAATTATCAAACATGGACAGGCGCTTCAGGTTGCAATATATTTGCTTCATCAATAAATGTGCCGGTAACTATTAATGGAACAAATAATACTATTGCCCATCTAACAGCCATTGGGCAACCTACCTATGACAATGTTAATAAGTCAGTTAACTTAGATACTAAAGTTGTAAATGCATCACTGAATCAAGGAACCGCATATGCAATCACTGTAAACTTTAAGAAAGATTATTCTTATAAAATTACTTTGAACGCTTCACTTATCAAAACAATATCAACTGATCCTAACGCGTTGCTCAGGCTTGATTTAAATAACGGAGGAAATGGTGGTAATACTACATGTAACGGAACAGGTATTATTGACGCGAGTGGTTCCGGGGGGCTAAAACAGAGCCTACAAATAAATAGTACAACCTTCACTGATTATGTATTCAACTATACCCCCCTGACATCTTATGAGATATATTTAGTAATTGCCGCAATTCCACAAACTGGAATGTCATCAACCCAAACAATTCTAATAAGAAAAATAACAATTGAGGAAACGCCTCCTCCTGTAACATTCACGCTGCCTGCTTCAAAAACCTTTGGATGTGGCACTAACACAGCACAAACGTTCACCGTTACCAATGTTTATGGCACTACCGGCATTACCAACTACACCTGGCATCTTGGATCGGCAAGTAACAACTGGCTTTATAATGGCAGCCCTGCTCCTCAGACTATCTCAACAGGCACAAACGGTTCCATATCATTAACTCCCGTTTGCGGCGCGGTACAAACCAATATATCTGCTACCATAACAGCAAATGGCAATACCTATAATACCAATACAAGTGTTGTATCTTATACCCCACCTGTTGTTACTATGGCTGGAAACAATCTTTTATGTTCCGGCTCCGCTTCCTTCCAACTCAACGGGTTGCCATGTAATAGTACCGTTGTATGGTCAGCCACGCCTTCGGGTGTTGTCAGCCTTGCGCCTAACGGGGGACAGGTAGCGGTTACCAAAACGGGAAACGGGGTTGTAGCCCTTTCTGCCTCCATCTCCGTTCCGTGTAGTTCCACGCCTGTTGTGGTAAGCGAGACCATAGATGTTGGGCCCCCTTCGTTTAATGGCACACCGGTTTATCACACAGAATATGGGGTCACTTATCCCCTGATGCTTACCCTTCCGTGGGGCAATCCGCCCATTCCCAATGAAATATGTAAAGGCTACGGCGGCAGGACTGATATCAATATAATAGGCGCTACCTCCATTGTGTGGAGCAAAACCGACCAATCTTCCGGCGCGTCTGTTACCTGGTTTTCCGACTCCTATAATGATCTGAATTTCTGGATACACAACGCGGGTCACTGGGCAGCCTTCAAACTTGCTTATGGTAATGGATGTGGCAGCGGCGAGGTAACCTACAAGTTTAAAGCCATTACCTGCAACCCCCTTCCACCACAAAATAATATCGTAACGGGCGACCAGTTCACGATAGCGCCCAACCCTGCATCGGGTATGGTTACTATTTCGCAAAACTCAAAAAGTACTTTATTCAAAACTACGATTGGCAAAGAAGGAATCATGCAGGTATCCATCATGGATATAAACGGCATCTTAAAGAAACAGCAAAAATCCGGCGCAGGCACAGCCAGCATGCAATTAGATGTATCGGGTTTGATACCGGGAATTTATTTCGTTCAAATCACCAAAGGAGACATTTATGAAATGCAACGATTGGTCATTTATAGATAAATAGCAGCCTTTTGAAGTTTATCATTCAATCCGGTAAGTAAGGCAGCTTACCGGATTGAATTATTTTAAAACATAAATAATCAAAATGAAAAAAATAATTTTATTGCTTTTTATTACTTCTGCTTTTTATAATATCGCGGATTGCCAGATAACAAAAGAAAACTGGCTGGTAGGAGGAAATGCAGCTTTTTCTCAATTGCAAAGCTCAAGCAGGTCTGCTGCACAGTCTAAGCGAACAAGTTTTCAAATCACCCCATTAGTAGGTTATTTTCTTTGGGATAAATTTGCGGCCGGGCTTAATCCATCGCTTACCTATGTGAGTAATAATGTTGGAAGCACCAATACCATTATTAATATTGGTCCATTCATAAGATATTATTTTCTTAATGAGGAAAATATAATTAATCTATTTGCGGAATCTGGCTATGCTTATGGAAGCATTACGGGAAAGGGACAGGAGAAGGGACAACATCTGAATACCTTTTCATTTTCGGGTGGCCCTGTTATATATTTTAACTCTTCGGTTGGCTTAGAATTCATTATTGCTTATAACACAACAAAAGCTGTGGGCTTTTCCGGCAATAACAGCAAATTGCAGTTTGGAATCGGCTTTCAGATTCATTTGGAAAGAGATAAATAAACTCTTTTTTACAAAAAAACAATTCTATTAATACTTATTTCTTTTGTTTTTTTACAGAAATGCGGATTGTCAGATAACAAAGAGAAACTGGATGATTGGAGGAGAAGGTTGGAATAGACAATTTATTAATGGTATTTATGAACAGTGGTGGCTGTACACATTTTTACATTCAAAACCAGACTCAAAATCAACAAATGATATCTATAAGTTATTACAATGATAAGCAAGCCGAAAGAAATATAAAAAGACTTAATAGATTTGAACGATATGGAACTATTGATAATCTGACTAAAAGCGTTGCTAAGAATAATACCACTACACTTGATTTCTCTCTTTTATCAAAGAAGAAAATGTTATTAACCCCTCTGCTGGCACGACTTACAATAGATTCTTCGCTGTATCCGGTTATTTGTTATCCTCAATATAGAGAAACAAGACTAAATACTACAGTGTGCCATACGGCTGATCAATTATTGACCAGTTCAAAAGAGAAATTCACATTTACCACTTTACTTTTGCGTTCAACCCGTGTAATCTATATTGAATAGCCCAACTATATGCAACTAAAATAATAATCTAATCCTGAGTACTCTCTCAAACTATTCTTTTCTGATTTTTATTTCTACTCTCCTGTTAATTGCCCTGCCTGCATCATTGGTATTGTCGGCTATTGGCTTACGCTGACCATACCCGAAAGAGCGTAAGCGCAAGGATTGAATTCCTTTGGAGATTAAATAGTCTTTTACTGCCCCGGCCCTTCTTTCGCTTAGCAACTGGTTCGCTATCTCCAAACCTGTGTTATCTGTATGACCTTCAATATCTATCTTTATGCGATCATTCTGTTGTAATAACTGCACCACACTATCCAGCACTTCATAAGAAGAGAATTTCAATTCATAGCTTCCTGTTACAAAAAATATCTTTTTTGCAGCAGCACGCATTTTTTCACCTACTGTTTCTTCAATTACCGGACAGCCCTTATAAGCGGCCACCCCTGGTATATCCGGGCATTCATCCACCTCATCGTTTACATTATCACCGTCCCTGTCAGGAACAGGGCAACCATAGTACTTTAATACTCCCGGTGTAGTAACACAACTATCCTTATCGTCTGTTATACCATCTCCATCTGTATCCGGCACCGGGCAGCCGCTATATGCTACTACACCAGGAATTGTTACACATTTATCCAGGCTATCTACAATTCCGTCACCATCGGCATCCTTTGGCGTATCGCGCAATAAGGCAGCAATACGGTCGAGAGCTTTCTTTGGCTGTTTCGATTTACCAATCACGCCGGCAATACCAAGACTGTAAAAAAGATGATGATCCTGGGTTATTGAAAGAGGCAGCCTGTATTGTGCATTTAACAGAAGAAAGGTTCGCTTTGAAACATCTACCTGAACGCCTGCGCCTACTGGAACGAAAGCACCCCAGTATTGCTTATATACTGATGCTCCTGCCCCGACTTGCACGAAAGGAAAAATAAAACGATGGGAAAAGAATTTATGCCTGACAGATACATCTGTTTCTAACAGCAGACTCTTATTGCCTTGCCCATAGCTTACCTGTTTTTGGGATGTAAAGTCAATAATTGAGCCGGCAACTGTTGCAACTATGTCTGATGTGGAGTTGAACCCCTGCAGATAATTTACAGAAATCCCTGTTTTAAGATTACTCAATCCGCTGAAAGTGTGAGCCTTGTCTATATGTTTAAAATCATTAAAAGTCACCTGTACTCCAAGCGTTGGAGGCTGTACATTTTCTTTCACCTGTCCAAACCCCTCCGAGCTGATTGCTTCGGCAAACAAAACGGTAAAGAAAAATAGCCTGTATGAAAATGTTACACTTGCATGCATGATCGTATAATCATTTCAATATAGCACATAATAATCCATTATAAACTCCTACTTCAAAGTACTTACTCTTCGTTTATTGAAACGCCTTACGATATGGCACAATGCAGTTTTCCCCAACAGGAGTTAGCCATTTTATCACCATTCTTCCCTTTATCATTTTCCTTTCGCGGCTGGCAGTGGTATCTGCCGTTATTGTTTGAAGTTCGTCCTGCTTTCCCGATGGCTTAAAAAGGCAGGAACACAATATCTTCTGACTTTCATCAAGAAGGCTAATATAAAAATTTGCACCCTGCTTAACCACGTTAGCAAACAATGTATCGTTAATTCTTTGTGCTGAAAGCTTTGTACTTTCATTGTACCTAAATATAAAGGGGATATCAGGGACTTTTAAGCTCTCCTGTGATTTTGCATTCGCCACCATGCAAACAAATAAAAGAGACAGGTATCTTTTCATAACGGAATATTTAGGAGTAAAAAAACAGTTCAATTGATTTAAGATCATAGGTATAGAGAAATGTAGTGGCTTCTTTCCTGACTGCTCCTTTTGCAAACAAGTAACATATAAGCACTGATATGTCTTGACTCATTAGCCTTGCCACAAAACCAGCACCAGTTGACATGCTAGAAAGCGACTTATCACACACCATAAGATTTAGCTGTTTAACCTTTCGTGTTGTTGGTAATTCTTCGCTCAAGACCTGCAATAGCACGTGGATGTACATCAGTAATAATTTGCGTACCCAACATCAAAAAATTTGTACCCATAAGTAAAGCTATTGATTTGATATATTAGTTTGTCCACAAAAACCTGATCAACTTCACAGTAGATTGTTTCACTACTCTTTAACCTAATAAAATTATGTGCTTTAACAAAATATTTAAACCAATAAGAAAGCCCCTTTTTTTCAACAATTTGACAATAAGAAGATTTAATTCTAAAAATATAAAATTTAACCCGCTGAGAATATTTACTGAATTCAAAGTCAAAAGTTTTGAACATCACCTTTTGTGGAATAGAATCAAATGTGAATTTTGAACACTCATTTTGGGGTCTGCATGGATTATTGGTTACAATACAGCCTTTATTAATAAGCAAAAATCGTGATATAAACTGTGAATAATTGCTTAAGAAAATACTATCATTAAAAGCTTTAATCGAGTCAACGTATATCAAGTCAGCAGTTTCAAAGCTCTGAAACGCATGACTGGATTGCATGTCTTTAACTCTGTCAATTACAATCAAATATCCATCCTTTTGCTGTGCCAATAAAAAACTGTACGCGCAAACGAAAATTAAAAGAAGAAATATCTTTTTCACTTTTTTTACAGAATTTATTGAGGAGATGGAATTTGAATATTAATATCTGAACCTTTAGTCGCACTCTTTATCATTGCATCTGTATTGGGCTGTGTAATATTTTTAGAAGGTGGAATTAACAATGTAGTATTTCTATTCGTCAAAATTCCATAGCGAAAAATACCACCCAATCCTGGAGCAAAATTATGATTAAATTCTTGGAGAGCCTCATTTAGGGATGGCTCTCGAACGTCAACATTGGGATGCCGGCGAAGCAATCCGTGTCCAATTTCATGTGCAACTGTATTTTGAAAACTCTCATAATTTACAGAAGTGTTATTCCTATCTTTAAAATGGGTCTCATCTATCGTGACACTTGGTCTAGTAAAGCTTCCCACAGTTTTTCCACTTAAAGCTCCTTTTGTCAAAAGAGAAAAATTAGTAACATCACCATCATCATCCGAAAACTTTTGAACATTATCGATAAAAGACACATTTTGATCAGCGTACAATTGCCTTTTCTTATCTCCAATGGACACATTTTCAACCGAAAAGGTTGAAACAATAAAGTTATAGTAAACCGGAACGGACCCATTTACAGTATTCGGATTTGTTACCACATCAGCAAGATTTTTGTTTTGATTGTATACACTGTTTAGTGCATTTTGAATTTCAGCTTGAAGTGCTGAAGTATTTTGATAATTAGGTCCGGTATAATAGGCTTTATTTGAAGCAGTCAAGTTATTTGTTGTTGCTATAACAACATGATAAGTCAAGACATCAACCACTGGTTGATTGTTCACTTTAATTGTATTAATTACTCCCTCTTTTCCGTCTAAATCAATAGCCTGTATAGGTGTATTACTGGCAAATTGGTAAGGTGTAAGCATTGGATATTTAGATGTCAGCGGGTCCACACTCAAAAATCTTCCCAGCCTGGGGTCATAAATCCTCATCCCATAATCCAACTGATTGCCTTCTCCTTTTACTTCATTATCATTTTCCTTGCCGTTAAACCCGTATTTATACTTCGTACCTGTAGCTGTGTATGTTCTTCCCGGCATCCTCATGCCAAACGGAAAATAGTCACTCGCAGTGCTCACATCCGCGGTATAATTATTTACAGTTGTTCCGTTGGTGCTTACACCGGTCTTTTTATCCGTTATGGTAATCCATACATTACCCAAATGATTGCTCAGTTCATACTGCTTGTATCCCCTGTAGAAGGATACAACTTCTTCCTGGGTGTATGCAGTTTTCATATTTACGCTCCTGTTCAATATACCTAAACGACTACTACCGTAGAGGTATTGCCCGCTAAGGTCAACAGTGTAACTGCTCAGCGTGCTGCCTGTGCCCGTACTTGTGTAGGTGCTCATCACATTCCCACGCGCATCTCTTACATACCAGGTGTAGACCACATTACCGCTGCTGTTGGTTACCTGTTTGCTGATCCGGTTGGCGGAAGCATCATAGGTATATTTAATGTTCACCACTGGATTGCCAACAGTAGCATAGCGTTGTATTTCCTGTATTTTTCCGTATACATTCCAGGTGATATTGGTAATGCTTACCCATGTATCGCAGATAAGGTTATCTACTTTGTCTTATGTCAAAGAACTTTTTTATCCTTTATATTGCCCCATCTCCCTTGCATACAGGCTTATCTTATATTATCCCAATTTCAGAATCCTATGTATCTTTTATCTACTTCCTTGGAAAATAGGAAAGACAAATAATAGTAGATAATAAATAATTGATAGTATTATAGCAATTATAACCTGCATATCTTTTTTTTTCGATAAAAGGTAAAAACTATAGAAATTCAAAACTACCATTCCCGCCAAAGCTAATATGAGAACTATATCGAAAAAGATATTATTTTGACCATTATTCATAATAATAAAAAAATGACACGATAGTATAACAACCAACAGAATTATATTAATATATAAGATTTTCATTATTTACCTCCCATTTCAAAACCTGATTTAATCGCCTTTTGGTCTGCATCTGAATCAAGACCCCTGCCTTGCCTAATTTCATTCCAATTTGAGCCGGACTTTAATTCAATCCAAGTAAACCCTGAACGTTTACCTGCCATTCCCCACATAAAATTCCCTGCATCTCCTAAATTATATGTCTTGTTGGTGTTACCAAATACAAAGAAATAGTATTGCTCATATTTATAGTCGTCCACATAAGTCCGGCCTCTACTCCGTACCGATTTTCCTAAATTAGAATTTGGATCAGCATTAACTAAAGGGCCTAAAACAGAATGCGAAAAATCCCATTCTTTATAAGACTTTTCTTTGATGTCGCGTAATGCTTGTACATAAAAGCTACTTCCTAAAGGTGTTGCTTCTCCAAGAACTTTAGCCATTAATCTGTAGTAGACCGTGCCTTGTTCGTCTACTTTTTCTTTTGTCTCACTTTCAGAAAGATAATGTACTAATTGATCACCAACTTTTACCCCTCTTTTGTTGATTAACTCTGTATCATATTCAGGGTCATTAAATTGAATTTGTTTATTACTATAATCAAGTAATACGTGATTTCCTTTTGCGGAAATTATATTACTGATTTTTCCTTTATTATTTATGCTAATAGTATCTTCTCCTTTCGGGTCAATTAAAAAAACGGGGTTGTTACCAAATGCAGCGTAGGGGCTTTCATACGCCTTTATAACCGGATCAACGTTCCATCTTCTAACTATTCTTGCATCATACTGCCAAAATTCAGCGGTAGTGGTATTAGGCGCTACCTCGGGTGTTTTTTCCTGCCCGTTTATAGAGTAACGGTAAGGTGTTCCGCTTGTGTAAGTTCTTCCGGGCATTTCCATCCCGCCCGGATAATAGTCATTCGCAGTGTTCACATCTGGCGTATAATTATCTACAGTTGTTCCGTTGGTGCTTACACCGGTCTTTTTATCCGTTATGGTAACCATACATTACCCAAATGATTGCTCAGCTCAAACTGCTTGTATCCCCTGTAGAAGGATACAATGTCTTCCTGGGTGTATGCAGTTTTCATATCCGCGCTCCTGTTCAATACACCCAAACGGCTGTTGCCATAAAGGTATTGCTCGCTAAGACCAACAGTATAGCTGCTAAGCGTGCTACCTGTGCCCGTGCTTGTGTAGGTGCTCATTACATTCCCCTGCGCATCTCTTACATACCAGGTGTAGACCACATTACCGCTGCTGTTGGTTACCTGTTTGCTGATCCGGTTGCCAGAAGCATCATAGGTATATTTAATGTTCACCACTGGGTTGCTATCAGTGGCATTGCGCTGTATTTGCTGTACCTTTCCGTATACATCCCAGATAATATTGGTAATGTTTAAAGAAATATCGCCGATAAGATTATATACGTTATTGTATGTCAAAGAACTCATTTTACTTCAACGACACAAGCGAGACGCTTGCGCCTGTTTGGAGTTTTGAACGTGTATATGTAACAATTTCATTTAACTATCTTTTTAAATATCACTTTACCGCTATCCAATAACGCGAAATATTTAGGATTCCATAAAATAATTTGATTGCACTCAGGAGGATTGAAAGAACCACCACTTTTCTTCCATGTCTGATTTTCTGAATCAAAACTGACAGTGGTCATTTCTCGTATTTCCTTTGCATTCCACCTTCCCGTTAAAACCATTTTGTTTTGAACTTTATAGACAAAATTTCCGTTTGGGGTAAGAGTTAATACTGCACTATCGTTTATTATTTTATTTTGTTCATTATATGGCTTATAAATACCGGACATTTCCTTTGTATAATTTGTCCCACAACCGCATAAAGCTGTCACTTGAGCTATTATTATACCGTATTTTTTGAAGATATTTATCATCACTTTTTTTGTGGAGCAGTTCCCCCGCTAAATTTAGAAATTAATTTATTAGCTTCAGATGTTGACATTGTGAATGAAAAGTATTGACTTGTATTTGAATAAGTAGGCTGAAAATGTTCTTTTCCAGGCGTTCTTGTCGTTGAGTTAGGCGAATTTACAAACCATTTTACAATAGGTAGATCCTTTTCTAAATAGCCAGAACTGAAACTTGTAACATTAAATACCTCTACTTTTATTGTATTTTCATCTACAGTAGTAATTTTTGTAGACACAGAACCAAGAAAATGTTCAAGCGAGTAGCTACCTGAATTCATTCTTACATTTATCTCTCCTCTCAAATCTGTATTCCAATTATATCTATCATCTTTAAACGAATTTTTTGCCCAGGCTACTAGACTTTCTCCTACAGCTATTGAACCTTTTACTTCTGTTGAAAACTTACCATTCTCTGGGAAAACCCAGTTTTCGGGGCCTACTCCATAGGCAAAATCACCAAGTATCTTGTTAACCAGACTCTTTCCATCAAGAAACAGATTCTCATTTGTTACAATAAACTGAGATGTTTCATTTACAATACTATTTTTACCATTAGTATTAGCGAAGAATTTAGTTTTATCTACATTATTAGTATTATATCCTATTTGGCTATCAAAAGTTTTCCGTTCGTATTTATCGTCACCACCTGTTTTTTTAAACGCATAATTTATTGCATGCACCTTGCCCTCATATTCCTTTTGGTCGGGTTCAGCAGGCTCTAGTCCATCAAGGTCTATAAATCTAATTGGGCTATTTCCAGAAAACTGATAAGGCGAATAATATGGATATTTTTTCGTTAAAGGGTCAGCGCTCAAAAATCTCCCCAACCTGTTATCATTAATTCTCATCCCATAATCCTGCATGCCCTCCCCAAACTCCTTATCATTCTCCTTACCATTAAACCCATACCTATATTTGTCTGTACTGAAATTCCTGCTTACCATACTCATACCGAA
>JAMLHK010000011.1 GCA_023957155.1 Chitinophagaceae bacterium
TCCTCACAGGGATAATTATCTTCATCTACTGTTTCCGGCAAAGAAACTGTTCTTTCAAAAACCACTTCATAATCTTCGTTAAAAAGAAATAATTTCTTATTGGTTTTTCCAACGTCGTAGATTGCAATTACCGGGGCATTATGATTATTTTGCATAATATAAAGATAGGGGGTGACCG
The DNA here is from genome assembly GCA_023957155.1 of Chitinophagaceae bacterium. Classification (GTDB taxonomy): domain Bacteria; phylum Bacteroidota; class Bacteroidia; order Chitinophagales; family Chitinophagaceae; genus Agriterribacter. Next base: position 179 of record JAMLHK010000011.1, read on the forward strand.
CTTAACTTCAAAACATAGTGAGAACCCTGAGATACCTCCATACTGTCTGTGTTTGCAGTTTCAGGCTGATCCCCGGGGTTTTAGTTATTTTCAGCGATTTCCCTGCCCGAAAATAATACGCCCTGGGAGCAGGAAGGAGCACGTTTGGCACGACACAAAGCATCGCTACCAAACCTGCCAGTGGGGGAAGCCATCTTACGCAAGGTCCCGTGCCGGAGACGTTGCTTGGAAGAAGATGGTGTTGGAAAGCAAATTATTATGTACTTAGCTTCCGTGCTACTATTAAGCCCGGTTGCGTCGCACTCTTGTACTGCAGCAAGGCTATTCAGCTTTTTTCTCCGCAGTCTCAACTCCGTGCCTTTTGTGCGTGAGCTGGACTCTGCGGGGTATACTCATCATCTCTCTTTTGTTTACCTTACTTCTTTTATATATGGCAGCAGTTTTTAATTACAACCTATGATTCTCCGCCTACCGCAGCGTCGCCCGCCAACACTCAGGCTATTCACGGGCAGACACTGCGGAGAACTCCCACTCTGCGAAGAAGGAAACGCACAGGCAACAGGTCAGCTATCACACAATAGCAGCGCTACAGACCTGCGCCAGGATGTAGGTTTTGCTTCTGATATCATTTCTTTCATGGTTTCTATTTGATGCCTATAACGGCACACGGAGATCGGAAAACTATTCTAATGGAAATACTAAAGGATACTTAGGTGATACTAATGAGTTGATTTTAGGAAACTCTTTCCCTAGATGTATTAACTCCTTTTTTGAAATTGGACAATACTCCCATACAAAGTTGTCATCGTATGTCCTATCAATATCAAACCAGTAAAATATCTTTTCATGCCTCAATATTTTATTAATCTTCCTCAGGCTATCTATCATCCGCATGTTAATTTCATTTTCAATCTGCCATATTGATGTATCGTCATCATTTAGCCAATTATTATACTTTTGGGCATATTCATTCTGCCACTTAGATACATCAATATATTGAAGAAGTTTTAAATGCAATTTGGATTCAATTGTAAGTGGAATCTCGTCTTTCATGTTAAACAGAAGTTCTTCTTGATTGGGAAGCCACATTACTTTGATAAGTTCTTTATTTTTTAAATCTGCCATCTTTTAATAGTTTTAGTGCCTTTTTTGCTCCTTCTTGACCCTGTTTCGCAGCTTTTTCAATTTCACCTAATGTTTTGCCTCGATATTGATCAGGAAACTCTGAATTAATTGATCCTTTTCTATCCTTTGAAATTATATCTTGGGCAGTACGGTCCTTCTCTGAAGCAAAGAGATGAGGAGGTGCGACCACTGGTCGTGGTTGATAATTAGTATTATCTCGGGCTGCATAGGGAGATGGAAGACTATATCCCACACCATGTGGATCGCTTAAAAGAACTTGAATAGTGTAATAACCCAGAACAAAAGCTCCTGCAACTACAACAACTGGGTAAGCTTCTGGATTCGATCCAACAATTAATGCGGCTGCTGTCATAGAACCGGTATTTGAGGAACTCGAAGTAGATGAAGGTCCCAAATCTGGAATCATTTGAGGCCGTGCAGACGCCATTCCTTCATCAGAATACATTTTGGGCTTCTCGATCAACTTTGAGGTAATCACAACTTCTTCTAAAACTATGGCGTTCGATGGTGTCGTGGAAAGTGAGTGTCCAGTAGAATCTGCAAATAACCCTAACGGATCATTAAAAAGTACTGGATTGTTATTCGCAAATACATACGGACTCATATTAAAGGTTTCATCAGCTAACTCATCAATTTGATTAAATCGTCCAATTTGTGGGTCATAGCTTCTGAAAGTCGTTTCATACCACTCTAATCCTGAACCACTACTAAACTCTTTATTGGCTAACTCCGTTCCATCATTAAATTTATACTTATTTTCCGGTATGCCATTTAAAGCCTTTGATGATATCCCTGCCATTGTCAGTCCGAACGGATAATAATGACTTTCCTCCAGTATAGCCCCCCTGGTATGCGTTACCTGCAAATTATCAAAGAACACACTTATGTTCGGCGTTTCATTGCTGACATATACATAAAGATAACCATTTTTGGTAACCGGAAGTCCTGATTTAACATGTACTTTTAATTCCTCATTATCTCCTGCCTGCTCAAAACCTCCGTCATAATACCTGAACTGCTCATCAAAGAGTATCCAGTTAATATAGGCTTTGGGCTTATTGCTATTATACGTTTGGCTATATAGAAAATCGGTAGCCTGCGGAATCAGTACACCCGAGGTTTGCAGCTCTGAAGCTATGCCGGCTCCATGTGTGGAGGCTGCCACTCCACCCACACCGCTGATCAGTGCTGCCACCAGGTCTGTTAACGGACTTACCGGGTTGTCGGGTGTTGTTGCATTCAGACTGTACCAGCTGCTAACTCTTATATTAAACCGGTCGCCAGACATTACCTTTAACGTTATAGACGGACCTATCTTTCGGCTCCCTGTCTCAGCTCTTACTTTGGCTACCTTGTTATTGGGATTGGTGTAGCCGTCGGTGGGATAACCGAAAGGCTTATCTTCTCTTGTTTCCGGCAGGTTAGCATACAAAGATTCTTCCACCTCCGACTGTGCAGTTTCCATGCTGGCAGGAGGATACGCATCAACCCTCTGCTCTTCGGTAAGCACCATCCGCACATTGCCCAGATGGTCTTTGATAAAATAGTCGTAATACAAAGTATCCATGCCGGGTTTAAAACGGACCCTTCCTTCCTCATGGGCCGTAAACTGTAAGGTATCATTTACAAATACCGTTCCGCCAAGGTACAGCGTGGTAACGGTCCGGGCTCCCTCCGTTGTTATCTTTTGCAGCTTGTTCCCCGCTGCATCATATACATACTTTACACTGCCTTTTCCCATAACCGCAACGCTGTCCGGCAGGTTCAGGTAATTGTAACGGATATCACTGATGTCTTTGTTCCGGTCTGTTACTAAGTTGCCGTTGCCGTCATAGCTGTAATCGGTGGCCGCTGTGGTTTTGTTGTTGCCGAGCGCCGTCATGTAGGCTTCGGAGCTGCGAAAATCACCCAGCCCGCCCGCCGTATCATTTTCCCGGTCTATTACATTCAGCAGCTTACCGGAATACGGAATGTAGGTATACAGCAGGCTGTCTATAGTGGCGCTGCCACCCGATTTCCAGCCTTTCTGGGTCATGGTCAATATATTGCCGTTGGCATCATAGCTTAAGCCGCTTACACTAAAGTCTATTCCCGCATCCTTTGAAAAACTATTTGCGTTCAGCTGGTTAAAGTCTGCGCCCGTCAGCCTGTTCACCCCGTCATAAGTAAAATCATATTTACGCAGCATATTATCCCCGCTGCTCCGCCATAACATGCCCGTAATATTGCCGTTGTACTGCCGGGCAGCATAAAAATTATTCGTATTATTAATGGTAATAGTATCCTTATCATATCCCAGATCAAAGCCAAACCGGTTGCCGGTGCTGGTAGTATCCTTTACATAATCGCGGTTCATACCAAGCATCCAGCCCCGAATGTTATAGTCATAAGTCAGGGAATCCAGCACCGAAGCGCCTAACTTTTTCTTCTTTAGCTGCCCCAGCGCATTGTACTCATTTTTTACCACCGGGGTAAAGCTGTCGGGCATGCTATTGCCATTTACATTCGTATTCTTTACTTTTTTATCTACCTGTACCACCCGCATCAGGCTGTCGAGGGTTATTTGCGTTACGGTTACCGTAGTTTGTGCGGCTGCGCCCGCCTTTTCCTGCTCCTGTATAATAACCAGCGGCTGCCCCGTCCAGCTGTATTGTGTAGTGGCAACATCGGTTCCGCCGGTTATATTGGTGCTTTGCACCTGTATTATCCGCCCTTTATTATCATAAAGATGCACTGCATATAAAAAGCCGCCGGAAGGAAGCACTTTTGTTTTTGTTCCCGTTACCAGCCCCCGGGTAGCATTGCTTTGTGCTACCGGCTGCGGATAAGGCCATATACTGTCGGATGCCGCAAGTAAACAATTATCATAAGCTGTGCTTACCGTATTGCTGAGCGGGTTGCCCTGTCCCGAACGCCAGGAATAATCATCATAAAAGGTTTGGGTAAGCGTATCTATGGCGTATACGCCCGGCTTAGGATACAGGATGCTGGTATCGGCACGGACACGATGGTACAGGGAATTATTGTAATTGCTGTTATCTGTTATCAGCCCCGTAGCTACCGGGCGGTTCAGGTCGTCATACTTTGTATAAAGCCATTGATGCGCTGCTCTCCTTGCCGAATCCTGTGTCATCACCAACCGGTCCCGGGCATCATAGATCATATACACCGTTCCCGCACCGGGTACTTTTTTCATGATCATCCGGCTACGATGATCATATTCATAGCGGAAACACTGCTCTTCCTCCAGCTCCGGGGGGGAGCTGTCGAATGTCCAGTCATTTTGGGCAAGCACTTCCACACCATAGGGCTGAATAACACAGCGCAGCTTACTCAGGCTATCATACACATAATAGGTATTCAGCCAGCCGGCATGACCGGTTCCGGTATCGGCACCCGCAGTCAGTTGCACCTTTTTTAATACCGCCTTCCCTTCCTTGTCCTTAAATTCAAGGACCTGCTTACCATGCTCATCAACGGTTATATTTTTATACAACTGTCCGGCTGTGTATATCCCGGGTGTGAAACAGGCGCCAAAGCTGCCCGGCACATCCGTTACTTTCCAGATGCGGACTGAATCGGCAAGCGTATTGATCCGGTATTTTATTTTAACGGAGCGGCGATCGCTTTCAGCGCTTTGCCAGGATGTACCTGCCCAGCTGTTACCCGGTGCAAAACTTTCCGATACCCGGTTCAGCGGCGAAGCTTCATAATGGGTCTGGGCGTAATACCAGCGCTCATCACTGAACATCTTTTTATTGAATGCGGAATCTGCCCAGAAGGCGTTAAGCTTAAAAAGACCATCACTGCTGTCTGAGGCAAAAGGCAGGTATTGGTATACTTCACGGCCGAACTCATCGTATATTACCGGGCTGACCAGGTCAGCAGCACTGCTGCCCGTTACCATCGAACCCTGTTTCACCACGGTTTGCAGCAGCCTGCCTAATCCGTCAAAGTATCGGGTGGTTTGCTGCGCATCGCGCAGAGGGCAGTCTATAAGATCATTAGCATCCTGTACCGGCGCTTTGGTATCCCAGCTGCGAATAAAGCTGACCGGCAGGTTTTCATCGTACTCCGGCGGGACCTCCGCCGGCGTTTGTCCTGTAACGGTAGCCGAATAAAGCATAACCAGCAGGAACGGGATGTTAAGAGAAATACGGCTTCTTTTCATGGCTGAAGGTATATGGCGGTTTAAAGAATTAATGATCCACAACTTTACTGTCTAAGATGTGCTGCAGCAGGCTTTGCTCCACGCTGCCGCTGCGTTTCAGCACAGCGAACAGTCTTCCCGTTTCGCTGATCGCAAACAGGTAGCCGCCCTCCTTTATATCATGGTTAAAATGCCGGTTCTCTTTTTCGTCGGTTACCCACCGCAGCAGCGGATGCTGCGCTGTTCCGCTGGCTTTTTTGCCCGCCGAAACTGCTGAAACCTCGTAGCTCCCCCCTGTTCCCTGCCACCGGCTGGCATCAACAGCTTTGGCAGCGCTGCTCGCATCATTTACGGGAATAACAATTACCTTAAGCCGGTCCCGGTACTTTTTCTGCAGCTCATCCAACTGGGTGAGCAGCGGTGTATCCGGGTTACGGGCATCGCACACCGCCACCAGCACTTTCTTACCCTGGCAGGCAACCAGGTTAACCGAGCTACCCGAATCGCTCAGCGCAACAGATAACCGGTACAAAGAGCTGGCCTCCTGACCCGTAACAATGGATGCAGAAAAGACACATAAAATAATTTGAAGTAAGATTTTCATAACTTATTGCTGTTTAGTTTTTATTTAATAGGCTATCACCGTTGTGGTAGGCATCAGCAGGGGGATATTGTTCACCACTAAGTCGGTATCCGGTATGCTTTGTACATAGCTCTCATGCTATAATAGTCCGTTGCCCCGTTGGTATGCATCGTTACATTGTAGTACCCCGCCGGAACGCTGCCTGCTGTACCCTGCGTGGTGTTCTTGTTCAGGGAGAAGGTATACACCACGGACGTTGAAACATTGGTGAGCGTAAGGGTAACCTTCTTTGACAGGCTGTTCGTATACACAATCGTTGTATTGGAGGGTCCCTGGGGAGTACAAAGACCGTTGGCATTGGCATAAGCCTGGCCCGCAGATGCGGTTTGGGCAATAGCCTGGGTATTGGCATCTGCCTGGGAGATCAACGAAGTATATACACCGGCAGCTACCACATACACTACCGATGTAGGATTATACCCCGAAGGACAGTTATTGCGCGTATAGGTAACGTTCTGTGTTGTATTTTCATAAGCCGCAGCGTATATGGTAAATGTACTGGTGATGCTTACATTGGTATAAGTAACGATGCTGCCGGTTTTTAATTCACCATTCAGGCTGAATACCATATTGTACCCTGTTTTAGACTCTATGGTAATATCGTAGGTACCCCAGTTGACATTCTTCGAGTAAGTCTCTCCCGGATCTAAGGAAACATTGTTGAAGTGGGTGGTACTGGCTGTTCCCCCCTGAGCTATAAAATCTACATAAAAGTGCTCGTTACCTTCGGCCCCTACGTTTTTGAGTGTAACCGGTAACTGAATGATCGTACAGGTGCCATTGGCATTGGCATAAGCCTGTCCGTTGGTATTGATATCGGTCTGCGCCTGTTGATCTGCATCTTCCTGGCTGATCAACGAAGTATATTGGCCTTGTGCAACGGAATAAACAACCGGTACCCCTTGTTTTCCTGCAACACAGTTATTTCGTTTAAAAGACTTCGACATTGCCGTACTTTTATAAATCATACTGCAATCCACGATCTTACCGGCATAGTTATAACAGTATCGTTTAAGGATATTCTTATCCTCGTCCCTCACCATGGCCAACCTGCCAAAGCCATCATACTCATAGTAAGTGATACGATTATTAATATCGCACTGACTCGATATGCCGACCATTGGCTCATAGGTATAGGTGGTCATTTGTGCGGTGGAGGGATAAAAACGCAGCTCATCTATCTGCCCTGTCAGGTTAATGGTATATGTTGAGTCATTAACCGATACGGCAGATTGCTGGTAATTCCACACGGAGGCATTTTTTTTCCAATAGGTTAAAAGGTATGTTCCCGGTGTGAGCCCGGACAGCACTTTTTTATATGTTCCCGCGTAACTCCGGCTCCCGGTTTTAGCGCCGCCCGTAATAATGCTGTCCCCGGCTTCCTCAAAGGAAGTATGAAAAATATCTTTAACCGGTGCATTAACTACTGAGGCTATCGGATACTGGCCATTATAGCCCCAGATATAAGATCCCTTAATATTATCCGTTTTTTGCTGTTCGAGAAGATTTCCATCAGCACCAAAGTGGTTGTAATAGAGCTGTGGTTTATACCCCGGATGAAAGGAAGGTTGCCCGTCAGACAAAAAAGATGATTTAGTAGTATCGCTGAGAGGAGTGGTTGTTTCTAAACCATAAATAACATCTGGCTTAAAGAACCGGTTGTTAAATTTCGCGTAGCTTGTAAAGCTACCCGATAGTAATTTCAAATTGTCGCCATCTTGCAATATGGACTGTTGTTCAATTACGGGGGAAACAATATGCCTGTCTCTCATCTCCTCTATAAAAGGATTACCCCCGCTTACGATATAATCATTTGGTCTTTTGAATAAGGTAACTAATGTATCACCCCTGCTGTTAACGAATATTTGTTTTGTAGGAAGACGATGCTTATTATTATCATAGAAATACTTCTTTTCTGTCTGCATTAATCCACTATCATCATAAATAGTTTCCTTCTCTTCATTTAGAACAATCCAATAGGAGTAGTGCTCATAAAATATTCCGTCATATATATTTATTTGGTAAAATATAAAAGGCAAACCAAATATTTTCACTCCAACAATGGTGTCTTGCCCCTTATTCAGGTAAGAATATGTTACTTTCTTTAATAAACCTCCAAGATTGTTATAAACCAAAACAGAGTCTAATTTTCCGTTCAAAGGATCTCCAAGAATTGGCACTCCCGGAAAATTCACCTGGGGGGGAAACTCACCGTAACAATGGTAAAAATATTCAGTCTTCCCATTTTCTCCATTTTCCCCATCAAGCTCAGTAATTCTTTTATAACCAACGATCCCTGAAGCGGAGTTTAAGCTGGACGGAAAAATATTTTGAGCGGATATCTGATAAAGATCCATCGGATAATTACACTCCATTGTCCCGTAAATCCAAGCCCTAAAATCATATTTGGGTGTATTTAATAAAATTCCGGAAACACTGCTGTCCCTGTTACTGTATATATATTTTTTTACGCTTTCCTTTCCCAGGCTATCCGTACTCCTTATTGACTTAATTCTAATTCCCCCTCCTTTTCTTGTATTTACCTCAATCCATTCGAGCCATGACACTTTCAGCTTGTAATTCCATGTTGTTGAAGACGAAACCGAAAGTCTGTATTTCCCGGGAGGAAGATCTCGGCTATCCAGGTGGGTACCCACTAATTCGTGAATGTGATCTGTTAAATAGGAATACACGGTATCTGTTACATTGCCTGCTTCATTTAATGATTTAATTTGGACAAACACCGTTCCTCCCTGGCCCGAATCGGGCAGGTTGCCGTAGACCGTATCAATATTTTCATACATACATTCAATTTTAATCGGGATATGTGAAAGACCCGCAATAGGGAGAACAGTAAAATCAACTTCCCGGTACGGTTCATAAGCCGGGTTTTGAGGATTATTGTATGCCATGGTATCTTTATGCAATGTTTTATGAGCCATATCACCCAAAAGGGTACCAAACTCATGCAGCTCATATTCAAAAGCGGAACTCCCTCCCGTGGGATATGTTATTTGGGATAGCACCCCTCTAACCGGGTAATTTTTAAGTTCTTCAGCTTCTCTGTCTCCGTAAGGATCATCTGCTATAAGCTTACCGAGCGGGTTAAGAGCGGAAGAATATGTGGCTATGCCTTCGTTGGAAGCTGCATTTTCATATCCCCAGTGATCTATGGAATAGGAGTCTTTTGCCGGCAAACTATCCGGGCTGAAATAAGTGAATTTATGCGGGGGGATTCTTTCTCCAGACTGGCCTGTTTCAACTATAGAATCTAACTTCAGCCGGCCTTGCGCGTCTGCAGAATTAAAATAACTGTGATAGAAAATAAAAGACTTTATCTTCGATCCGGTATTATTTTTTACTATTATTTCTTGTAGCCTGGACGGACCTATTGAATCATAAATAGTACCGGATTCAATATCTGATCGGCCTGCTAATTTGAATTCAATTGATCCATTCAGACATTCAATTTTCTTAAGATAAACATTTTGGATTTCCTGGCGGGAGTAACTAAATACAGGCATATCTATTTGTTCCACCGGCAACAGTTCAAAAGATGAACATGATTGCAAATCCGGAGTTGAGGTGATGTAACGATTTTCAGCAACACCTACTGTACTTAAGCTTAAACCTTTTACATAGGTAAACTTCAACACTTCTCCTGTTTGAGATACCATTGAATCCAGGTACCAGGCCGTAATACTGGACTGATCAGCAGGATTCAATGGAACATAACCAAGCCCGGTCTGGTAACTCAACCCATTAAAATCCGTTACCCTGTGATCAATAGAAACCGAATAGTTTAGCGCAGTTTCCCCTGTAGAGAAATAATATTTATATCCCTGGTCATCCGTAATGGTCCAATGTGATAAATTGGTAAGCTCAATTTCAAGATTGCTTTTTTGATCTTGAAAAACAGGGATCCCGTTAATAGATTTACCAATAACAAACCGGCCTGTTTTACCACAGAAATTGTAGCTAAAAATATCTGGTTCTCCATCCGTCAATCCAAGGTACATATTATCAAAAATGAGAGGTCTTGTTTCCATGGTAATAGCCTTCGGGAATTCATAACCGCTACTATATCCATTTATAAAATCATCCTTTTGCCTGATCGTCCTGGTAATCACCCCACCGGCCATAAGCGACCAGCCCAGGCCTACCCAGGAAGCATCTTCATTAACCCTCGTACCTGAAGCATTGTAAGCCATTCCGATCTCTAAATTATGATTGGGAGTTGCCAGGTGATATAAAGGGATATTAATAGAAGGCGTACCATTGAATAAATTAACCGGAATATCTCCATAACGCCCTAAAGCTGCCGAAGTAGGGGAAGCCGGAATGATTTTATTGATCTGGTACTCTGATGTTTGCTCACGGCTCATTAAGCCTAAGTGAATAAAAAAGAGTATTAAAGCAGTACATTTCGTCATCATTGTTTTACTATATTAATATGCTTAGATTTCAGTTTTTCCTCACTATTCTCTTCCGCATGTGTAATTTGATTCAGCTTCTTCCTCCATAATACCGTCTATAACCCATACCCTACCCTCCACATCAATGCCGGGGTGAGGGGTACATGTTGCCGGTATAAAAAATCATACAATACCTGCAGGTTACCTTCCAGCTTCTTCCCCTTCTTTACCGGGGAGCTTATGCTGTACTTCTTCTTTAACCCCGCAAGGGCGCTCTTAGTCCAGCTGCTGTAGTTCTTGAACACCGAAAAGCTTTCTATCGCCCGGTTATAGTTCATCTCCGCCCCGGCTGTAAACCATAAGCCCGCCATAAACCGGCTGTTGGTCTTAAACAGGTCGGGCGCTTTCCAGTCTGCATACACCCTCAACCCTATTCCTTCGCCCGTCAGCCGGATATGTTTCCAGTCTCTGCCCCAGCCTATCTTACCCGATAAGCCGATACCCACTACCGATTTGTCCGTCAGCCGGTAGCCGGCCGTTAGTCCAGTTTCCGTGGTAACCGGAAAAAAATAATCCGACCGCCGGGTCTGTACATCGGCGCCCAGCTCTATCCGCTGTAAAAAAGACTTTGTCTTCTGATTATTGGGTGTAAAATCCGGTACTGCCATATCGCTGCTGCCTGCACCCTGCATGCCTATCCGGTTCAGCTTATCCTTAACTTCGGCAAGCTGCGACTGCGCCTGCTGTATCTGCTGCTGCAGGTATTGCGCCGGATCGCCGTTCCCTCCATTCGTATTTGTAACCGGTAACCGCTGTTGGATCGTCTGCATTACGGCTGCGCGGCTTTGTAACCCACCCAGGGACTGCGGTGTTCCGTAATGCTCCGGTGTGGGAAATAAGACCGCCAGCATCGAATATTTACTCATGAATTGCTGAAAGGCAGGAACCGTACTTAAATGGGATAAGGTTTTCCTTACTAACTTGTCCGGCTCATGGAGCAGTTGCCTGTATTCCCTCACCTGCTGTTCGTAGTAAAACGCTTCTGCCCGGTATTTGCCCAATTGCCTGCCAATGCTTTTGGGCAGCGTGGTATACCCCGACAGCAGCTGCCTGATCTGCGATTGTCTTTGCTGCAGGTAAGCCTGAACATCTGCTACCTCCTGCAGCCTGTGCTGAAGCTGGTTTGCTCCGTTCAGTGAGCTGCCTATCTTTTCCCGGATATCTTTTGCTTTGGAGCCAGGCTTTACCGCCTCTTTTAAAAATGCTAATGTACCCTGCAGGGAATCCAGCCCCGCTATATATTCTCCCGGGCTGAGCCGGTCCACCTTTCCCGTAGCATCGTTTATTTTCCGGGAAAGAGAAGCGTAGGTATTGTTGATATCACCAAAAACCCCGGCAGCTCCCGAAGAATCGGTCTTTGACAGTTTCCGGTATATCTTTTCTTCCTGCCTGCGCAGGCTGCGTAAATATTTTTCGGATTGCCGGGTAAGCCGGTGGTCTATTGCCTTTATTTTCTGATCTGCCTGCCGGACAAAACCACGGGGAACTTCAACGGCGCCATTAACCAAACTGTCCTGGGCGGCAGCCGAAGCAACAAGCAGTAATTTGAGCAGAAATACCAGTAGTATCCGGCAGATCATAATCCGACAGTTTAAAATAAAAGAAACAGGATCAAATGATTAAAAACGGTATGTACAGGGTGCGGAAAAGACAGGGGTAAATACGGACTGTGAATAACATTTCAAAAGTATAATACCACTTTTATTTTTTTTACCCCCAAATGGGGGTATTTTTGTATTACCCTAAATTCACCGCTTATGAACACATCCACCGGAAAAATAACCACCGTTGCTATTGCAGATGATCACACCCTCATGCGTACTGCATTAACATCCCTCGTTGCTTCAAATCATAATTATAAAGTCTGTATCCAGGCCCGGAATGGTAAAGACCTGCTGGAGCAGATTGAACATACAGGGCTGCCGGATGTTATCCTTCTTGATATCAGTATGCCGGTAATGGATGGCTTTAAGACGATGACCGTACTCAAAGAGAAGTACCGCGATCCTAATGTAATTGTCCTTACCATGCACGATAACCAGGACACTATATTTAAGATGTCCCTGCTGGGCGTAAAGGGGTATGTGCTCAAAACACAGGCTGAAGAAGATGTTTTACGTACGCTTGACGCCGTTGCAGGTAATAAGTCATTCTTTTCGAAAGAGATCAATGATAAGCTCCGCCTTGCCTCAACCGACCCGCTGTATCGCAAGATCACCTCTCTTAAAAAGAGAGATCTTACATTCTTGAAGCTTTTATGCGGGGGAATGAATTACGGAAAGATTGCAGGTAAAATGCACGTAAGCTACTACACCATTAAAGATTACAGCAATGCTTTATTTGAAAAGTTTGAGCTGAATAATAAAACGGATCTGATCTTGTTTGCCATTAAACATAAGCTCATCGAATAGATGCGGTATATCGTCCCGACCGCAGTTCACCTTCCACTTCTTTCCCTCAACGCTCCTTTAAACCGGGTTACACCCAATGCATCATTCCCTCGCTCCAATCCGGCATCCTGCTGTACACGGGACGAAATACGGGAGAAAACACCATCCGTGATATAATGCAGTGCGCTGTTCAAACAATTCTCATTCACATCACCCCAGGGTTTATCGAGCCCGTCATCCACTACAGCATCAGGCTGCAACCCGTTGAAATAATTGCCCTCCCCGTTTTTATTCACACTTCTAAAAGACACCGGGAAGATATACCAATCCCCCACACTTAAATCAGCAAGATAGCCAACGGGCTTTCCATGGCTCGGCCTGCCAATCAGCTTCACCTCCATATAAGGCTTAAGACTATTAATAAGCAGCTCACTTGCAGAAGCCGTATTTTTTGTTATAATAAAAAAAATACGGTTAAGATCAAGCGTTCCTTTTTTCTGATAGTTGACCGTAGTATCATAAAATACGCTATACTTATCATTAAACTTTTCCTGTAGCATAATATTATGATCACCGGAAAAAGGCACTAAGTAATTGGCTATCTCATTCTGGAGCTCTACGAAACCGCCTCCGTTGTAACGCAGATCTATGATCAGATCCTGAATGCCGGCAGCAGAAAATTCATTAAAGATATTACCGATACGGTTTTTTATGCCGTTCATATCGCCTAAAAAAGAATTGAATACAAAATAGCCTGTTTTACTGCTGCCGGTGTTGTAGATGGTATCTAAAAGAACAGGTTCCTCCCGGTATGTACCGGCAGCCAGTGTAATATCCACTACTATTCCGTCAGGCTTTTCAAAAGTAAACCCGGCCGAAGCGCTATGAAATATGGCGTTGGTGATACGGGATATGGCCGCTTCGGTGGTATTAACCGAAGTGTTACCATTTACGGATAATATACGCCAGCCCCTCTCTATTCCTGCTGCTGCGGCAGGCGATGCCGGCTCAACATAGGAAACCCGGAGATCATTCTCCGACCTGAAAAAAATACCCATTCCCAAATCGCCACCAATGCCGGCGATCAGCTTATTCCATTCGGATTTTTTTAATGCAAAGCTCCACCGGTCTACCGGATCTGTGAAGCCCGGCTCAACACTATACGGACGGAGTGCCTTCATGATGGCATCGGGATCAGCATAAGACCTGGCATTAAAACTAAAAGGAAGATTTTTATTCCACAGGTAAATATCCCTTGCATAACGCCAGGCGGTATCCTTTACTTTATTCTCCGTTGTATTACCGGCAGGATCAGCAGTATGATCTTCCTTCTTACAACCGGCAGTTGATAGCACAACTGCTGAAAAAGAGAGCAAAACAAAGTTTTTCAATTCCATATTGCTGTCATTGAGATGAGAAACAGCGGATATATAGCGGCGCTACACCTGTTGAAATTACGTATTTACCGAATACCCGGTTACCCAACGCGTTGTCCTTAACATTTATTTTCCCAAAATTAACGTTGTATCACCTTAAAAATTAACATTGCAGTTCACCCACCCCGCATCAAATTGTACATCGTATTTTTTATAGAACTGTATTGCAGGCTGATTCCAGTCTAACACCTGCCACATCATACCAGTGAATTTCCTGGCACGGGCTTCTTCCACCATCCGGTCCATCAGCAGCTTACCAATTCCCCGGCCTCTCCAGTCCCGGGTAACAATAATATCTTCCAGGTACATGCGCTGTCCTTTCCAGGTGGAGTATCGGATATAATACAAAGCAAATGCTACAATTACCCGGGTGCCGTTTTCATCAGCTTCCGCTACATAAGCCCACCATACCGGGTGCTGTCCAAACCCGCTTTCTATAAAATGATCAGGATTAACCGTAACCTCCCCCGGTGCTTTTTCAAACTCCGCCAGTTCAGCCACCAGCTCCATCAGCCTGGGACAATCTTCCTTTACGGCAGGTCTTATCGTTATACGCATGCTTAGTTCATTAGCGGGTTAATCAATTCCTTTCTCCCGGTTCCATCCGCCTGTTCTTTTTTCACTTAAAAATGATACGGGGCTGAATAAAATACAAAAGAAAATTATTTCAGCGCCTGTTCCAGATCAGCGAGGATATCTGCAACATTTTCCATTCCCACACTCATCCGGATCAATCCATCGGTAATGCCATACCGTTCCCTTTGTTCTTTGGGAACACTGTAATGCGTCATAGAAGCGGGATGCGATAACAAGGTATCACAGGTACCCAGGGATACCGTCCGGGTACACAGGCGCAGCTTATTCATAAAATTGATGCCGGCCTGCAATCCTCCTTTCAGCTCAAAGCTCATCATGGCGCCCGGGTGCCTCATTTGCTTTTGGGCAACGGCATAATCGGGATGCGAGGGAAGCCCGTTATAATTTACCGAAGCCACCGCCTGGTGGGTACTAAGCAATGCAGCTACCTGCTCTGCATTACTGCAATGTCTTTCCATGCGCAGCTCCAGCGTTTTCATACCATTCACCAATAAAAAAGCATCATAAGGACTGCTGCTGCCACCCAGCGCTTTATATATTTTATAGGTCTTGTCCTTCATCAAAGAAACGTGCCTGCTCATAAATACACCGCCGATAGCCGTACCATGGCCGTTAAGGAATTTGGTGGTGGAATGAACTACAAAATCAACCCCGTACTTAAAAGGCTGCTGCAGGTAAGGTGTGGCAAACGTATTATCACAGGCAACAAGTTTTCCGTATTGTTTACCCAGCTTCGTCAATGCTTCAATATCTACACATTGTATAGTAGGATTAGCCGGTGTTTCGAGATAGATCAGCTTAATGGACGGATGTTGCTTCAGCATATCTTCTGCAATATTCAGGTCACGCAGATCGGCAATAACCGCATCTACACCAAAAGCCGGCAACAACGTATTCATCTGCTCCTGTGTTCCTCCATAAAGTGAATAGTGCGACAGGATTTTATCCCCCGCCTTCAACGTACTCATCATTAAGGTACTGATGGCCGCCATTCCGGAAGACTGGAGATAGGCTTTTAAAACAAGAGGAGCGCCCTGCTCATCCGTGAGTCCGAAGGTTTCCATCGCAGCTATTTTTTCTTCTGCTTCACGAAAGGTTGGATTTCCCCACCGGGTATAAATATATCCCTGCTCCCTGCCGCTGAACCGCCGCATACCCTGCTCGGCATCATCATATACAAAAGTAGATGTGGCATATATAGGCGTAAGATGTGCATAATTAGGATCTTGCTGATGACCTGCATGTATAGCCAGTGAACTAAAGCCCGTGTATGAAAATGTAGGATCTGCCATATAAAATAGAATTTTTAATAATCGAAACGCTAAAAGCCGGCGGTCAAAATTACGTAAAAGCAGAAGTAAACTGCCGGACAAAACAAAACCCACCGGTATATCAGTGGGTTTGTGTAACCCGCTCTGCGGGTTAACGAGGTTTTTATTGCATTATACCAAATGCAAAAATCTTATTCTACGATGAAATCACCTTTCATAAACCCGTAGTGCCCGGGGAAACTACAGATAAAAGGATAAGTTCCTGCTTCAGGAGCCGTAAACTCAATGGTAACACTTTCACCACCGCCGATGATCCTGGTATGTGCAATTACGTTTGCCGCTTCTGATTCCGGAAAATAATCATTCGCTTTTGCTTCAACAGCTTTAGCAGCAAATGCTGCAATATCAGTGCCTGATTTTAATATTACCACATTATGACCCATTGCTTCCTTAGCCAGTTTACCGGAGTGATGAAGCGTAAGGGTAACTTTCTGTCCTGCCTTAGCACGCAGCTCGGCTTTATCGAATTTCATCACATCATCTCCTGTAATTTCCAAGGTTACGCCCTCGCCCGCAGGCGCTGCAGCAGATGTTTCTGTTTTGGGTTCTTCTGCAGCGGGCTGATCAGTTGCTTTTGAAGAATCATTTCCTCCGCCGCATGCTGCCAGACTTACAACACCGGCAATAAGTGCATACTTAATAATTTTCATAATCTTAAAATTTTTTCGCAAAGGTACACTGCAAATACTTATAAAAAGAGAAACAAAGCAATAAAACCCGAAATTTTCCCGAAATGATAAATGGCTGACCTGCCGATCATGCCGGGATTACGATCCATAAACCACAAAAACCCTAATGTATACCCATTAGCGGTTCAGTGGCCTGAATACATTCTGCCACCCCAAAGCATTATTAACCGGAAAGGCATTAGCGTATATTCCAAATCTTTGATCTTCCCCGCTCCCGCCCTGTCTTCCCCCTCCGTATAACAGCAAATAGCGGTTTGCAGGCAAGTTTAGAGCGACCCTACTAAAGCAACAGCCAATCCTTGAATTTTGAGACTGACATTTATTGTTTGTGAAAAACTATAAAACAAGAAGTTGCCCCTTAGTGAAACTTATTATACCTTTGTATTGTAAACGAAAGACAGAATTACAGGGAAGTCACATTCTTCAAAGACTATTTTCAAACCTTTTTTGAGAAGCAAAACAAAAAAGTGAAAGCTAAAATAGTTTGGACATTTGACTTGATTGAAGATTTGCAAATAGTTCCGGGAACATATCTCAAACACATTGAGAATACTGACGAACTCTATGAAATCCGAGTTTAAGCGGGAAGTGATATTTTTCGTATTTTCTGCTTTTTTGACAAAGGACAATTAGTCGTTTTAGCAAATGGTTTTCAGAGGAAAACGAAAAAAACGCCTAAAAAGGAAATTGAATTAGCACTTAAACTAAAACAGAGTATGAAAACGAAAAAAAATAATTTAATAACACTTGAAGAGTTCAAAGAAAAGAACTACGGAAAGCGGGGAACAAAAAAACGTGACGAATTAGAAGCAGGTTACAAAAATTTTAAAATTGGCGTTTTACTTCAAGAAGCAAGACTTGAAAAAGGATTGACACAGGAAGAGCTTGCAACAAAAGCAGGTACAACTAAATCTTATATTTCTAAAATTGAGAACAATATCAAGGAAGTACGTATTTCAACACTACAAAAAATCGTTGAACTTGGACTTGGCGGACATCTGAATTTAACAATAAAACTATAACAAAAGAAAGCCTGCCCACAACAAGCGGTTGCAACAGCTTTGACGACTTGGAACAGTTATGGAAAAATTGTAACTTCGGATAAATATAACTACTAACAATGTTAGTGGAGAACACAACCAAAGAAGTGATTATCAGGCTTCCTGCTTCCGTGGACACGGAGTTCTTGCAGAACTTTTTGAACTATGCACATTACAAAGAATTAACAGCAACCTTCAAGACAATGACACGGTGTTTGTAGCATGATAAATTAGATGGTATTATGAATACCCATCGTCCATATCCGCTTAACGTCTATTCCGAAATAGGCACGCTGCGCCGTGTGCTGGTACACACACCGGACAGCGGGTTAGGTAAGGTGGTACCATCCAAAGCACAGGACTGGCTTTTTGAAGACATCGTTCATTTAGATACTATACGGCGAAAGGAATACGATTATTATACCAAGCTGCTTTTGTACTTTCTTGACCCGGGGAAAATTAAAGGAAAATTAAAGCAGGCAGACGCACCGGAAAATAACAGGAATTTTTATAAGCCGGAGCATCCGGATTTTTTCCGCTCAGATAAAGTTATTGAGCTACAAACCCTGCTGGCAGATATCCTTCACGATAAGGGAATAAAAGAAAAACTAACAGCCTCGGTATGCGCTGTGGAAAATTGTACGTACCTGCTGCAAAATGAGCTTACACAGCTGGCGCCGCCTGCACTGGCCAAAGTATTTATTACGGGGAGCTTACCCGGCAAAGACATGATCTTTCCACCGATACCGAATTTTATTTTTACAAGGGATATCGGCGTAGTTATCAAAGATCATATACTGCTGAACAAACCTGCCAGGAAAGCCCGGTTACGGGAAGCATTATTAGCAAAGTATATCTTTTTTCATCACCCGTTTTTTTCGGCTTACCTGAAGAACATTATTGAACTGTCTGATAGCCGCCGCCAGTTCCTGATGCCGCATGACAGTAAAACTAAAAGCGTAACGCTGGAAGGCGGTGACGTGATGATCGTCAGTCCCAATCATTTGCTGATAGGCGTCAGTGAACGCACCAGTATGGAAGCGGCCCACCAGGTCATCAATATCGTATTCGGAAAACAGCTCGTAGAAAAAATCAGTATCATCAAAATTCCCAAAAAAAGAGACTACATGCACATTGATACCATATTTACCCAAATCAAAAGGAACGTATGGGTAATGCTGGGTAATTTTTCTAAAGCAGCGCTCCCCCAGAAAGCCGCTGATCCCGTTCAAAGAATACTGGAATCGCCTAAGAAAGAGGACTTCCTGGATATCATACAATTTCATAAAGACCATATTTCCCAACCGGTTTATATGGACAATCTCGAAGACCTGTTGACCGACATTAGCAAAAACGATTTACAATGTAACGACAGAGTGGAGTTTATTTATTCCGGGAATAATGAGTTCCCTTACGACAGCCGGGAACAATGGACAGATTCCTGTAACCTACTGGCATTAAAAGAAGGCGTGGTACTGGGATATGATCGTAACGATAAAACAACGGAAGCGTTTCGCCGTCATGGCTTTACCGTTACTGAAGCAAAAGAGATGGTGAATGTTTTTGAAGAAGGCAGTATAACTCCCGAAGAAATAAAGGATACGTTAATCCTCGTCCCTTCAGCAGAGCTGTCAAGAGCAAGAGGAGGATTTCATTGTATGAGTATGCCCTTGCTGCGGGATGAAGTGGAGTAAGCTCCGGCATCAGCAACCAGGCTATCATCACCTGTAACATTTAACCATGTATGAAGAGCGCAAACAAGCTACAGCACAGAAAGCCCTCCCACCTGCTAATGATCCGTCCGGTGAATTTCGGTTTTAATGCAGAAACGGCGGTGAATAACAGCTTCCAGGTTGCGGAAGAAGGACAGGAGGTGCAGGAAAAAGCCCGGGCTGAATTTGAATACCTGTTACAACTGCTAACCGCTAACGACATTGATGTTACCGTTATGGATGATACGCCGCTGCCTTTTACCCCGGATGCCGTATTTCCCAATAACTGGATATCTTTCCATGAAGGAGGCATCATCTGTCTCTATCCCATGTTTGCTCCTAACCGCAGGCAGGAAAGAAAGCCCGGGCTGATAGCCGCACTGCAGAAGAAATTTAATACTACATCCATCATAGATTTTACCGCACACGAAAAACATAACCGGTTCCTGGAAGGAACAGGCAGCATGGTGTTAGACCGCCGTTTCCATATTGCCTATGCCTGTCTCTCACCACGTACTACCACAGATGTGCTGGATGAATTTTGCCGCACCATGCATTTTACACCGGTAGTCTTTAACGCATCCGATGACACCGGCAGTCCTATTTACCACACCAACGTAATGATGTGCGTAACGGAGCAGTACGTGGTAATTTGCTTAGAGAGCATCCCTGACAGCAGGCAGAAAAAGCATATCATTTCAACAATGGAAGCATCGGGGAAAGAAATAATCCCCATTACCATGAAACAGATGAAAGATTTTGCCGGCAACATGCTACAGGTAATCAATAAAGCAGGTAATGCCTTTGTGATCATGTCTTCCCGGGCATACCGGTCGTTAACAGAAGCCCAGGTGTTGAAGCTTGAAAAATACAACAAGGTCCTTCACGCCCCCTTATATACCATCGAACGCAATGGCGGAGGAAGCGCACGATGTATGATCGCTGAGGTATACCTGTAAGCCGGCAACCGGTGCCGCTTAACCTGCTTCCCTATACCTTCCCCATCGCTTTTGCAATAGCCGCATCAACGATAGCAACCGCCTCCTTCAGTTGCTGTCGTGTTATCACCAATGGCGGAGACAGCTGCAGTACATTACCCTGCGAAATTTTAAAGCTCAGCCCGTTAGCCAGACATTCATATAAAACCATCTCGGCTTCTTCGATCGCTTTTTCCTTCGTTTGGCGGTCCTTTACCAGCTCTATACCCCA
This sequence comes from Chitinophagaceae bacterium, assembly GCA_023957155.1. GTDB lineage: Bacteria > Bacteroidota > Bacteroidia > Chitinophagales > Chitinophagaceae > Agriterribacter. The sequence continues at coordinate 20,997 of JAMLHK010000011.1, forward strand.
TAACAATCCGATCCCTCTCACATCACCGATCAATTCATGTTTTTGCCGGAGCGCTTCCAGCACTTCCCGCATAAACAAGGCGTCGGCGTTAACCTTATCAAGTATCCTTTCTTTTTCAATAAACTCCAGCATCGCTAAAGCAGCCACACTGCCTAAGGGGCTTTTTTCATGCGTATAATGCCCGAGTGATACATCCGTAGCAATATTATACGTATCACGGGTAACCATAGCCGCTAACGGCATAATACCGGCGCCAAGCCCTTTACCCAGACAAACGATATCCGGTTCAATACCATAATGTTCAAAAGCAAACATTTTACCTGTCCTTCCAAAAGCAATCGGTATTTCATCCAGTATCAGCAATACACCGTGCTTCCTGCAGATCTCCATCACCCTCTTCCAGTAGGCTTTTGAGGGGATCTGCACATCGGTATTGCGAATGGTTTCCACAATAAAAGCACCGATATCCCCTTCTTTTTCTATTACATACCCGAGGTAATCGGCGTACACTTCATCATTTCCGTCATGGGTGAAAACACCGCGATAAGAAGTAGGCGGCGGTATCCTTTCCACACCGGGCATCAGCGGTCCCATGCCTTTGCGAAACACCTGCTCACCACCCGCGGCAATAGCATCTAAAGATGCACCATGAAAAGAATCCCATAAGGATACTACTTTATGCTTACCGGTAACAACGCGGGCTAACTTCAGCGCCATGCCGACAGCAGAAGTACCCCCGGGCGCCAGCAGCACACGGTTAAGATCTCCCGGAAAAAGCGAAGCCAGCTTTTTTGCCAGTTCAATAGCCGGCACATTGGTATACCGCCTCGGACTAAACGGTAATATATCCATCTGGGCTTTTATCTTTTCCAGGACAAACGAATTGCGGTAACCTACCTGGTGTACATTATTGCCATGAAAATCCATATAGGATTTTCCGGTAAGATCCGTGATATAAATCCCGTCACAGGACTGCAATACATCCAGGCAGGGCGTGGACATAGACTGATGCAGGAAATACCGGGCATCTTCAGCGAGGTAATTTTGTGTTTCAGGATGTGCAATCACCTTATACCAGGCATTGCGGGAAGCGGATAAATTGATATCTCCTTCTGTACGATGGTAGCTATTGTTCATTGGGTAAAAATAACGTTTTAGATACATTTAAAGTAATGAGGGGCGTATTCCAAACGGTGGCTGCTTATTTAATTGCCCTCACCCTTTTATTCCCTCTCCACGCAGCAAAGGAGGAATAGTGGTGCAACAATCTGGAATGCGCTCCAGGGATCATACTCAAATTATAATGGTATCTTTAGCACACCTGTTACCTTCAAAAGAAGAGGTGAAAAATAATTTCCAGGCAGGTAGGCTACAATAACCAAAAACAATGCATCACGTGAATTTTTTAAAGCGAAAGACGCTCTCGATCATTATCATGGCATGGGCATTTCAAACCGCTTCCGGGCAGCCGGCACCCCATCATTTCCAGGTAAGCGGCATCTATCCTCACCTGGCTTACTACAATGAAGAAAAGGAATGTGGAACCGGCGCCGTAGTTCCCTGGGGCGGGAGGCTTTGGGTAATTACATACGGTCCTCACCAGCCCTTTGGTTCATCCGATAAATTATACGAAATAACGCCTGATCTGCAGCAAATTATCCGTACAGAAAGTATCGGAGGCACACCGGCTAACCGGCTCATTCATCGTGAATCCAATCAGCTATTTATTGGTCCGTATGCCATTGACAGTAGTCGTAACGTACGGGTTATCTCAAACAAAGAGGCTCCCGGCAGGTATACCGGAACGGCCCGGCATTTAACCGACCCTTTGAATAAGGTGTATATCGCTACTATGGAAGAAGGATTTTATGAAGTGGATGTTACTACGCTGAAAGCTAAAATGATATATGAAGACGGTAATGTAACAAAAAAGGAAAATCGCAGCCAGTACTTCCAGCCCAACAATCTTCTTCCCGGCGCCCATGGAAAAGGACTCTACTCGGGACAGGGCGTTCTGGTTTATTCTAATAACGGGGAGGCTTCTGACGAAGCGTTGAAACGCTTTGATATGGAAGCCGGTGTACTGGCGGAATGGAATGGGAAAGACTGGAAAGTGATCCGCCGTAACCAGTTTGTAGAAGTTACCGGCCCGGGGGGAATATATGGTAATAAAAACCCGGCAACAGATCCTGTTTGGGCTACCGGGTGGGATCATCGTTCCGTTTTGGTTGGTATCCGCGAACAGGGACAATGGTCATTTTACCGATTGCCTAAAGCAAGCTACAGCTACGACGGAGCGCACGGATGGAATACGGAATGGCCGCGCATCCGCGACATCGGCACCACTGAGCATCCCGATTACCTGATGACAATGCACGGTATATTCTGGCGCTTCCCCGCTTCTTTCTCATTGAAAAACTCAGCAGGTATTCGTCCCCGGTCGGCCTACCTGAAAGTCGTGGGCGATTTTGCCCGGTGGAATGATCGTTTGGTGTTTGGTTGCGATGATGCGGCAAAAAGTGAATTTTTAAATCGCCGGAAGGAAAAAGGAGGAATTGCAGGAGCGGGTCAGTCGAACTCCAACCTGTGGTTCACCCCGGTAAACCAGCCGGACCGGTTGGGACCCAACCATGCAAGCGGATCAGTATGGCTCGAAGAACCCGTGCAGGCTGGCGTTCCCTCCGAACCTTTTCTTTTCAGCGGCTGGGACAACAGAAGCGCATGGATCAGGAATGAAGGAAAGGATCCGATTGTTATTCATCTTGAAGTAGATCAATCGGGAAACAACCAATGGACATCTCTTAAGCAGGTCACTCTTGCTCCCTATTCATCCGCATTTATTCCTTTTGCTGAAAACGAAAAAGGAGAATGGATCCGTGCCACTTCCGACAGGAATACAAAAGCTACCCTTTCTTTTACCTATACGGGTAAAGACCTCCGTAAAACCAGGCCGGATAGTATGTTTACCGGTCTCGCAACCATAAAAAGTACGTCTTCTACAGGCGGACTCCTGTATAGCTTAGGGAATAACCGGAGAGCGCTGGGCATTTTAGCCAATACCTCCGCAAAAAATAATTCCGTTGAAACCGGGTACTATGAAATGGATGAGGAGATGAAGATTACGGCGAAGGATGATCCGGAAACGGCAACATTCATCAGGGAAAAGATGGCGATCCCTTCCCATGTGATCAATATTGAAAAAGGAGCTGTTGTGATAACCGACCACCTTAAAAGGCGTTGGAAACTTCCGGTAGGCGATGATATGTTTCGTGAACTAACAAACGCAGCGTCCTTACGGATATGTCGCGAAGTGGTTACCGAGAGAGACCTTTTTAGCTGTATGGGCACATTCTATGAACTACCGGCCGAAAATGCTGATGGTTTTGCTAAAATACGTCCTGTTGCTACGCACCATTTTAAGATAAACGATTATGCTTCTTACCGCGGTATGCTGATCCTGAGCGGGGCGTCTCCCGAATCAGCAAAAGGGAATCCGCATATTATTGTGTCAGAAGATAAAAAGGTGGCCGTCTGGGCAGGTGTAATAGACGATTTGTGGAAGCTGGGGAAGCCCACCGGCAAAGGGGGACCGTGGGTTAATGCTGCGATAAAGAAGGATATACCCTCTGATCCTTTTTTAATCGGATTTTACGACAAGAAAACATTGCAGCTATCCCATACTTCCACGCAGCCTGTAACTATTACGGCAGAGGTTGATCCTACCGGAGACGGAAGATGGATAAAATATAAAGACTTTGTAGTTAAACCCGGAGAGAAGACGCGCCACCGGTTTCCAGATCAATTCCAGGCAAGATGGATCCGCTTCCTATCCGGCAGTGATGCGGTTGCGACTGCCTGGTTGGAGTATAAATAATCCGGAGTATAAATTGAAATCATTTATTACAAACAGGAACCGGGCTATTTATTTTTACTCATCCTCCGTGAGTCGTTTTAATGAATTGTTTTACGCTTCCTGTTCACCCTTAACATGAATGATGGTATTCAAAAGCGTTAATGTAAAAAGCATGGACCGTTTTAATGATGGGATACGTCCTCCATCGTTGAATTTGTCTTCTATCGTTTCAAACTGACGCAGTTGGGAGATAAGCGCTTTTTTATATAACTGCCTGCCCCTGCCATCGAGGTAAACCGGGTTGCTGAGATAGCCGGCAGGCCCGGGCGAATCTCCGAAAAGATTATCCATATAAAATTCTCCGGCAGGCCCTGTTTTCCAGTATTTCCTGAATTTTTCAACCACGTCTCCCCATTGGTCAAAGTAAGCCCGCTCCGTTTCCATGAAAATCCGTACAAGCTTTTGATGCGCTTCCGGATGTATGGGCTGATACAGTTGTTCAATTACCTGCGAGAGTACCTGTTTGATATCCTGTGAAGGGTCGGATGCCATTAATCCCCCACACGCAATATTTACTTCGGTTCCCGGGTTGTTAACCGGTCCCTGGTAGTGCATAATACCCCGTACTCCCTGGGTGTACTGTTTCTTTATGGCGATAGCCTGTTGCTGTACATGAGGAATAAAAAAAGATTCCCTGTCCCAGCGCTGTGCCGGGTACACCCATCTCCCTCCCGAAGTTCCGTAGGTGCATTGCAATTGTTTTATAAAAGCCGCCCTTTCGGGTTCCGGTATATAAGTTCCATGCCAGCCCTGGTCGTAGAAACCGTCTATGTGCCGGCTTAATTCAATGATATGTGTTTTGTCGGATTCAGTGAATCGTTCATTGCTGTCCATGGCCCAACCAATAGGAATAACATTGATCAGTTTATCCGGCCATTGTTTTCGGATGTACTTTGCCGTTTTTTTATTGATCCTGCAATGATATTCTACAATACCGGCTTTACCTGCGCATTGTGGGCAGAAGCAGCCTCCCTGGTCAAACGATTCGAGATGGATCCCGTCAAAATCAAATTCCGACATTACAAAATCAAGGATCTTTTTTACCCATTCAAAAGAGCGGTTGTTGGCATCACACAGCGCCTTAACATTGAAAGAGCCGTCACGGTTCCTGGCAGCGAGAGACGGGTCATTTTCAATTATTTTTTCATATCCCCAGCTATAGGTGCCCATGCCATAAATCACTTTTATATTTCTTTGATGCGCCGCATTAATAATTTCTTTTACCCTCCGTCTCCGGTCTAATTCAACGCCTGCACCAATATTTAACGGCCAGGAGGTTGTTGCCAGCAACCCCCACGCATCAAGCCAGTTATATCCAAAGCGACTTTGTATATCAAGCGCCTTTAAAACGCCCTGTACCGTTTTTTCATCCATATTCGGGGCAGGCCATTCTTCCAATGCCAAAGGATCGAGCCTCATATCGTTTACCCAACATCCATAGGCAATCCGATAGTCAAACCCCTGTTTTGAAGAGATGGCCGGAAAAGAATTTGCAATTACATCCTGTTCCCTTCGTTGAACAAAAGAAAGACCGGAACCGGCCGAGGCAGTGGTTAAGAAATCTCTCCTGCTGATCTTTTTTAATTTCATACTTTTTATTTTAGAATAATGCAGGTTTTAAATCATCAGGCTACTTAATCAGGAATACTGTTCATAGTATACCAGGCTTCTGTAGACCATAGTGGTTGGTTGGCTTCACTCAGTACTACTTTCCTGTCCAATCGAACATATAATATATGTTCCGGTTTCATCCCCGGCAATTCCAGCAATACCTTTCTCCTGTCTGCAGATAGTCTTATGCTTTTAATGTCTAATTTTTCTTCATTCATCTTAGGACCACCATAATTTTCCGTAGGTTGATACCACCACTGCTTAATAGTATAATCAGATAATTCATTACCTGATGTATTACTCAGAGGAGAAGTAAATTCTATTTCGATCCCATTATGTTTTGCCCTTATAGCTAACATTTCAAAAACAGCTGTGTGGTTATATTCCAACCTTTGCAAACCGTAGGTTAATTTACCCGGGTGCCCCCAATTACCACTTGATCCTATTCCGCCAGCATATAATGCACTATCTGGTCCCCATATCATTCTGTTTATACCTGCTTCCAGTCCCTGACTGAACCTGAATACAGCACCCTGGTATTTTCCGTTTACTTTTTCGGCAAACACTCTTTTTATTCCGCCATGCGTAACATCTCCGTATATCATCTGGTTTTTATAAGGACCTTTATTCAACACTGTTACCTGGCTTGGAGAATTTGCTATTTCGCCCTGGGGCAACCATACTACCGGCATAGTTGAGCTAAGCCCTTTCGTGCCTTCAAAATCAACTGATCTTGATCCATACCAGGCGCCGGTCTGCATATGAACAATTTTGTTGGCAGGGAGCCAGTCGCCCTGATTATCTGCTATGAAAATTTCATTATCCACTCCTATACCTATTCCGTTAGGGGTACGTAAACCGCTTGCTATAAAAGAACAGGATCCATCCTTCCGTGATATTTTGATGACTTTTCCCCTGTCTGGTATTTGGGGTTGCGCGCTGGAACCTCCGTAATTGACAGCCGTTGCGAGTGTAGCATAAAAAAATCCGTCTCTATAAATCAACCCGAAAGCAAATTCATGAAAGTTGTCGGACACTTTCCAGCTATTGCATACTGTTTCATATTCATCAATTATTTCATCCCGGTCATTATCCTTCAAATGGGTGAGTTCCTGCTTTTGTAAAACATATATCTCACCATCCACTACTTTTAAGCCCAGGGGCTCCGCAAGGCCCGAGGCTATTCTTTTCACAGTTATGGCTGTGCTGTCTTTTTGCCTGAGCCCATCAAGAACATATACTGATCCTTCCGGATCCCAGGTGCAGATTACCATTCTGCCATCCGGTAAAAAATCCATCCCCCCTACCCGCGGATGCAAGCCGGCTGGTCGTGCCTGTGATAAAGTGAAAGCAGGATGTACATCCTTCAACGGCGCTCCATCACCCGGATATTCTTCTGTTTTCTGCCCGGGGTCATTAAATACAACGCCTGTGTTCTCTCTTTTTCCAGACTGATGGTGAGTAGCAGAATCCATTGCAATAATAAAATCAACAAGTGCTTTGGCTTGGTCAAAGTTAAGATCAGGATGGGGAGTCATAGGAACATTTCCCCAGTTACCTGAACCGCCATTGATGATTTTCATCGCCAGCCTGTCTACGTATTCACCGGCATTAGCTGCATACCGGCGGGCAATATCCAGATAAGCAGGACCGACAGTATGAACATCTTTGTTATGGCAACCAGCGCAATCTTTGTTTTCCAGCAATGCTTGCGCCCCGGTTGCTTCCTTTACGTCCTCTCCGTGTTCTATAACCACCGGGCGTGCATATACCTGCAAAAAAAAGGTTTCCTCTTTATTCAGCACTAACCTGCCTCTCACATTTTTTTCCTTCTGGTTTGTAACAATTTCAAAATGACCATTTGTTTTATATGAATATAGTTGTGAGCCCTCTCCTGCCTGCAAATCAATCAAAACATCTGTATTCTCCGGTAACCGGGAAATTGTAAACCGCCGTTCAAAACCCAGTTTTGTAGTATCACCGTCTATTGCAAAATATTCGGGTGTTTCCTGTACATATATTGTATCACGCAGGTAACATAAATTGTATTTCAATGAAACCTGTTGGCTATTGAATACATGTCCCTTATAAATAACATCCGGAACAATGGTGCTTCCATTGATACGGATGCTCCATGGTTTTTTTGCAGGCTCTTCTATAAAACTGTGTCCTTGCGATGAGGGTTGAAAGCCGTGGACCTCATTGTATACTGCCCCGTCATAATTGATCCTGCCCTGCCATACTTTGTATAAAGCCCCCAATTGCGTACTGTAGGCTACATATATATTTTTGTTTAGCGCAATATTGATCATCCTTGGTCGCTTGTCTAACACAGATCTTGTTACCCATACTTCGTTGGGACGTTCAATTTTTACCGGTGATTCATTACAGGCTAAAAGAAAAAGCCCGATAGCAACAGACGATATGTTTATCAAATAATCAATATTGTATCTTTTTCTTTTACACATTGTTTAATTATTTTAAATACCTGCCATATTATTACCCGCCCCAATTAAAACAACGGAAAGCATTAAAGCGATGATACCCAACCACAGGTAGAACTTTGTCTTTTTGCTGACCGCCTTCCACTCTTTTAATACCACTCCCCATAAATTGCTGAAGATGATGATGGAAGCCATGTGAATGCTCCAGCTTGCAAAATCATATTGTCCCATTTTGGTAGCGCCCATTCCATAAAAGAAGAATTGTCCGTACCACATCAAACCACTCAGGAAAGCAAGAAAATAATTCCGGGTAAGCGTCTTAGAAGGCTTTATGGTATAGTCACCAAAAGTTTTGTTTTTAAAACTGGTGATAAGATTATATATAAGATTGGAAGTGAAGCCGCCGGCAAGCGCCAATACGAAAATGGGAATGTTCACAAATACGGCATCGGTGCCCATTAGCGCCGCCTGCCGGGCTATAGGCGCCCCTGCTGTTATGGCAAAGGCCATGCAGGCACTTAATACGCCGCCCATCAGCGCCATGATAAAGCCTTTGAATGCGGAAAACTCTTTTACGGAAGCTTTTTTATCGGCATCGGAAAGCATGCGGTCTTTCAGTATACCGGCATAGCCGCAACATGCTACACCCGCTATGCAAATGATGAAGCCGGTTAATATCACTGCTCCGGAAGCCGTGGTAAAAAGCAGCCCGATCTTATCCTGCATTACTGCCGGAATGATCGTGCCTACAATAGCAGAAACGCCCAGGCAAATGGACTGCCCCAACGCAAGTCCCAGGTATCTTAACCCCAGCCCCGCCAACAATCCGCCAAAACCCCACAAGAACCCATATATATAAGTCCAGGTTTTGGCTCTGAAAGAGCTGGCTGAAAGTATTTCCCATAAGGCCGGGGAGGTGATCAGTCCGCCGATGGTAGGCATGATCATCCATGCCACAAATCCGAGTACGATCCAGTAGGTACCCCAGGACCATTTGCGCACACCATTATAGGGAACATAAAAGCTTGCAGAGGAAAATCCTCCGATCGAATGATAAATAATGCCCAGTATTTGTTCCATAAACAAGATAAATATTATAGCCGGTTATTTATTACAGGTGGCAGTGCGCGCATTTCAAATTTTCGCCGATTGGTGGTGACACTATCGCCGTCAACCTAATAAATCTAAGTGCTCAGATACCCCGGATGGGGTTTAATTTGAATAGCCATCGGTGTAACCGATGATATATTTGTGCATTTTTACATTGAACCCCTACGGGGTTCAACAAAAACTTCGACATTTTGCCCCCCAACAAAGTTGGGGGCTATTCAAATTAAAGCCCTCCGGGCTTAAGTTGACGGCTATGGTGGTGACACCAACCGGTGTCTCACCGCCCACGAGATAGAAAATTTGAAATGCGCCCATTGGCAGGTTGTATTAAAAGACCACACAATTAGTTGAAATCTGATAACGGTCCATAGCTGGTTTCCACCTCTACGGACAGCACCGTTCCCGGTACTATTATTTCCGGGCATCCTCCTACTGCTTCAATTTCCATAAATCCCGAATTATCATTGTACATGCTGAATCTAACACCACGGGAATCTGGTTCACACCCGGGATCCGCATCACGTATATCAATATAAGATTGAGCCGGATCAATTTTTTTTGCCGTTCGTTTTACGGTCAGCCCCTGCTGAACATGGTGAAATGCGATCCAGGGAACCGAGGGCGACAACCCTGCCTGGAATCTTTTCTTCCCGTCTGCCGGCACTTCCATCATTTCGTTGGAGAGCAGGCACTCACCTGCAATGGTTTCGCTGTACAGATCCCACAGCTCCCCCGGATCACTGCAGGGAAAGGTTACTTTTCCCCTGTAATCCGTATCAAACTGGCAAAGCGTCCAGGGTGCGATAATAGCCTCTGAAGCATCTAAAACCTTCTTTCCGGTATACGTGATAGACTCCTTTACATTGACGATAACCTTATTTTCATCTCCGGCTACACGAATATCCCTTCCAAATAATGTAGAGAGCCCTATGCCCCTGTTATTCACGAGGTCGATCTCCGCTTCTACAAGGACCCTTCCTTCTTCATTTTGCCTCACCTGGTATCTGGCAAACCGTACACCCGGAGCTACTCTCCATTTTCCGGTAGGATACTGGTACCCCATGGTGGTTCCTTCCGGTGCAGGCCATAATACATCCCCTCCGGGGTTGTGGTAGGTATCCTGGTCGCTGTGAAAACGGATGGCATCGGTATTTACCCGGTTAACAACCTCTCCCTTCCAAACAGTAAAGAGCCGGCCCTCCATATCCAGTGCAACAAGCACCCCCGCCCGGTGGCTGCCAATAAAATGGGTTCTTTTGCCGGCTTGATCAAAAGCTGCCAGCAGATCGTTGATATGCATTGCTCAGTTATTGTAAGTGAAAAACTTCCGTTAGCATTTCTTCTTTGGCTTTCGTGCTGCTTTCATTTTCACATTCTAAAAACGAAGTCATCAATAACCACCATCGCCGGCATACCTCCTGCTCAGCGAGCTTTTCAAAAAGCGCTTCGTCTTCCACCTCGAGGTAGCCGAAAAGTTGTTGTGAGCCTTCCCTGTAAAAAATGGAATAGTTGGTAACCCCATGCCGTTGGAGTTGTTCCTTCAGTTCCGGCCATATAGGGTTGTGGTGACGAATATATTCCTCTATCTTCCCCTCTTTAGCATGAATTACAAAGGCTTTCCTGATCATGTGCTCATTTTGTTTTCTTTAAATTCCCGTGCCAGCTCACCGGCTGTTATAAAGCGTCCTCCGCGATCAAGCAATAAACCACACAGGGCATCAAGCTCTGCAATGGCTTTGGGACCGCAGTTTTCCACTATAAAGGGTAGGGGAGTAACCATACATTCCCCGAAATCCATTGCTCCCTGCGGCATTGGGTAAAATTCCCAGGGATGAAAATAAAAGCAGAGCACAGGTCTTTCCCCTTTATTCCGCACATAGCGCAAAAAACTATCTGCCTTTTCCATTACAGCGGTGGCAGACTTTGTTCTGAAGAGCGGCCATTGATCGCGATCGCGCTGAAAGGGATCATTACTTTCCATTTCCAGGTCGCAGAAGTTGGGGATCTCCACAATGTTCATTGTGCCTTTTTTTGTCCAGTCCTTTGCGGAAGGATGGTATGGAACAACTGGCTCTCCGTAATAATAAAGCGGTAAAGAAGCGTCTGAGATATAACCCAGCAACTCCAGCACATTCACTACCTGTGTGCTGCCCCATAGCCGGGGACAACGGAAACTTACCGGTTGCTCACCAATGATATCTTCGATAATACGGGTGGCATCTTTTAACCTTCCCTCCACTTCATACGGGAGTATCGGCCAGTTATTGGGCAGGGGAAAGATGGGATCTCCAAGCGTTTCATGGAGCAGCCCGTGACAACCTGTTTCATGCCCGGCGCCTTTTACTTTCTTTACCATTTCCGGATTGTGCATCGCAGCATGACCTGTCCAGTAAAAAGTTGCGGGAATATTGTGCTTCTTCAGAATATCAAGTATAGGATCCGTGCCCTTCTGCACACCTTCATAGAAGGTGGTATAGGAGCCGATATCAGTTTCCATGTCGAAGCCCAGCACAATATCAAATGGCGTAGTATTTTTAACTTGTAATTGATCCATAACTTCTCTTTTAATGATCCATAAAATGAGCGTCCATCCGGGGGCTTAAAGGAATAACACCACCATCCGTAACCTCGTAACCGGTTTCTATGCGTAAGCCATGAAACTCGGGATGTCCGAAAAAGCTGATGTCAACACATATCATCATACCGGGTTGCAGTACATCGTTGCTGTGAGGTCCGAAAAAAGGAGATTCGGCTTCGTGCAAGCCAATGGTATGCACAAAGGGACAGACCAGGTATTGCGACAGGTTCTGCTCTTCAAAATAAGCCCTTGCAGGGGCATCCAGTTCCTTCCCCGTTTTACCGACCTTTAAACCATCCCGAGTTCTCCTAAATGCCTCCTTCAGGTGATTCACTGCTATTTGCTGCCTATCCGTATACTTTCCCGAAACAGGAAACACATCTCCCACCACACCCGCATACCCGTTTACTTTGGGAGAGATGCCGATCATTACCAGCTCACTGTCTTCCAGTACTTTTGAACTGGCTGTAGGCACCACGGCGTTAGAACGTGCGCCGCTGCCCACGATCGTGCCGAACCCAAAGCCGCTGGCACCCCGGCTTCTTACGGCGTATTCACCTGCTGCTGCTACTTCAATCTCGGATACTCCTTTTGTTGTTTTTGCTTTCATGGCGTCATAGGCATCATCGGCGAGCTTGAATGCAGCGCGGATCTGCGCTCTTTCCCATTCCGACTTTATATAACGCAGCTGCACGAACGCCTCGGTAATGTCTACCAGCTCAACTCCGCTGAAGCCTTCCACTATTTGCTGGTAACCTGCGGCAGGCATTCGCCCTGCACCTACCAGCCCAACACGTTTGATATTACCGAGCCTGCCGGTAAGCTCTTCAAATAATTTTTTAAAATCAATGATCGTAGCGTTGGGGTACTCTTCATCAGGTACCATAAATACTGTGAAGTTCCTCGTTTCGGTGATCATGCTGTCTAACTTCGCGAAAGGCTCGCTTTCCGGCCCTCCCAGTATCATAGGTGCTCCCTGCCTGGGTACCAGCACTGCACCGCTTTCAAACTGCGGGCACCAGCCTGTGAGGTACCAGCCGTTGCCGATATTAAATTCATCATAATACACTAATGCAATATCCAGGTTGTTTGCAGCTAATAATTGCTGTACTTTCTCTATCCTGGCTGCTGATTCTGACTTAATTAAATAGGCCATGTTTTTTTCTTTAATTTTGTTCGTTAAAATATTATAGCTTATCTGTTACCGTTATAACTATTCCTAAATTGAAATTTTCAGGTTTGCTACATGAAAAAAAGATACAGCTGTTCCCTCTTCGCAACCAGGAAGTTTCTCCCGCAGGCATAGTTTTTATTTTCCGATGCAATTCTTCTGCCACTGCATTATTTTCAGTAGCGCGGATAACAGAAATAAAACGGAAAGATTTCAAATCAGTATGACCTGTCTTTTTGAGATGCGCCTTTAATATCCTGAGTCGTCTAAAGAGACTTGTTTCTCAGTTACCATACATGATCCACGGATCGTTTATAGTTTTTATTTTATCAAAAACCTGTTTTTTAAATTGATTGACCAGCACAGGCTGTTCGCTTGCTATATTCTTCAGTTGAAAAGGATCAGATTTATTATCGAACAGTAAGGTCCCTGTTTCCTTGCCTTCATTATTCCGTTGTATTACAAATGTGTAACGATGATTTCTCAACCCCCGCATTCCCCCCAGTGCGTTCCAGGGGTTACAAAGCAGATAAAGCGTAAACTCAGGAGCTCCGGTCTTTTTGCCGGAGAAGTATGCCGACAGATCCTGTCCTTCAACACCAGAGGGTATTTGTTGCTCAAGGCCGATGAGCGAAAGAAGGGAAGGCATCATATCCGGCACACTGATTTGCAAATCGCTTGTTCCAGGGTTTAATTTTTCGGGCCAACGGATCACTAAAGGAATACGGAATGATTCTTCGTAAGGAACTACTTTGGCCATAAGCCCGTGGCTTCCCATCATTTCACCATGATCCGAAGTGAACACCACTATTGTATTTTCTGCCTGCCCGCTGGCTTCCAGTGCTTTCAGTATCCGTCCGATCTGTTCGTCCACGCCCGTTACACAGGCAAAATAATCGGCCACACTTTGCCAGGCAACATTGCCTTGTTCGCCCCCGGGGACATTAGGCCTGTTTAATAGCTTTTTAACAGGGATATCTTTGTATATTTTTTTATATTTTTCGGGAACTGCATCGTACGGACTGTGGGGCGGATTCATCGAAATGAATAAAGCCCAGGGCCTATCTGTGTTAGCTCCTATAAAGTCTACCGCCACATCCGCTTCGTGCTCCGGCGACCATTTCCCCGCAAACAAAGTGTCTTCTGCCGGCGAATCGTTTACCCAGTAATAAGGGTTGAGGTGTTCGTTGTAACACCCGTAAGCGTGCCAGAAATCAAAGCCATGCCTTTTTTCCCCCGGCGGTGTATATGCGTCCCATATACTATTTCTCCAATCGTCAACGTCTGGTCCTTTCGGAGCATCAAGGTGCCATTTGCCTATATAGCCGCAAGCATATCCGTTACTTTTCAAAACATCGGAAAAACAGGTTTCATCTTCATGTAAAAAATTTTGAAACTTACGGGTGCTCGTATTACAGTTTGTCAAAACATTATTTGAAAAGCAATACTTCCCGGTCATCAGCATTCCCCTGTAGGGAGAGCATATTGGGCGGTTGCTTACCGCATTGACAAACACGATACCCTCTTCGGCCAACTTGTCGATATAGGGAGTTTTTACAGGATCCTCTTTCATAACCCCCATTGCCTGGGCACGAAACTGATCAGGGAAGATAAAAAGCAGGTTAGGCTGTTTTACAGCTTTTTTTGAAGCATTCCCGAAAGAAAGTGTGGAAAGGATCCCCACCAACAAAAAAAGATGATTCACCGGGAACAACATATTCATTGTTCTGTTTTGTTTTAGTATTGAAAAGCTTTTTGTGGTTTTAATACCGGTAATACCTTTTAGGAATTGCCTATGTATTTGTAATATGGATCGTATCTTTTAGCCTGATGTCCTCCGCCGACGCCCCGATCATAATGTCAAACTCGCCGGGTTCAACAATGTAATTCATGTCTTTATTCCAAAGACCAAGCTCGTTGCATGGAATTGAAAAACTGAGCGTGGTAGTTTTTGATGGATGTATCTCTATTTTTTTAAACCCTTTCAGTACTTTAACCGGAGTTGTTATGGAGCTTATTTTATCATTTATATATACCTGAACTACTTCTTTCCCCGCTACAGAACCGGTATTTTTAACCTGCACCGTTAATTCGATCGTATCTGTTTCTTTCCATCTTTTTTGCTTTATCTTCAGATCAGAATATTCAAATTGGGTGTAGCTTAACCCAAAGCCAAAGGGAAATAAAGGATCGGTGGATGAAAATACATAATCCCTTCCCGGATTACCGGGAGCACCGGGTTTGTGGTAAATTCCCCTTCCGGAAGGTTTGTAATTGTAGAATACAGGCAAATGCCCCGCACTCCGGGGAACAGAAACGGTAAGTTTTCCTGAAGGGACGACCTCTCCGAATAGGATCCGGGCAAGGGCATTACCCCCTTCTTCTCCCGGGTACCAGGCGTCAAGAATAGCCGGAATATGTTCCTTTTCCCAGGGGATACTATAGGGCCGGCCATGAACCATCACCAGTATAACAGGTTTGCCCGTTTTACTTATGGCCCGGATCAGTTCAGGTTGAATTCCCGGAGGCGTTAATTCAGACCTGTCATATCCCTCCCCGCAGGTTGGATATCCTCCCTGGTCGGCCAGCTCACCCCATCCAACACCCGATAAAGACATACTCGATCCTCCAATCACCAATACAACAACATCACTATTTTGTGCCGCATCAACCGCTTCTTTAAAGCCGCTGCTGTCTAAGCTTGTGATACCGCAACCCCTCGCATAGTTCACCCTGATCTTACCTTTTGTAATGTTTTTTATGCCTTCGAGGACAGTAACACCGGTGGAGTTCTCTTTTGAAATGCTGTAATCTCCGTATTGCACCTGGTTTGCATTGGGACCGATAACGGCAATTGATTTTAGCTGCGAAAGCCTGAGCGGTAATAAATTATCCTGGTTTTTTAGCAATACAACAGATTCTTCAGCAATTTCACGGGCGAGCCTGACCGATGTCTTTGTATGAACAAGATCTGATAGTCTTTCAGGTACAAAATATGGCTTGTCAAATAACCCTGCCCTGAACTTAACCGTAAGGATATTTTTTACTGCTTCATCCACCAATGCCGCAATTTCTTTATCATTTTTTGACAGTGCGATTAACTCTGAATAAGCGTAATCAGCACCTTCCTGGTCAACCCCTGCTTTAAGAGCCAGTATGGCCGCTTCTTTTTTGCTGCCGGTGATCTTGTGGAAGGTTTGTAACATGCTCACTGCGCCGTAATCTGCAAAGACATACCCTTTAAAGCCATATTCTTTCCGCAGTATATCTTTCAGCAGGTACCCGTTTGCGTGAACAGGAATACCGTTTACTTCATTGTATGCGGGCATTACAGCATATACATTTGCCTCCCTGACCGCTTTTTCAAAGGGATATAAATGAAGTGACCGCAAATCTCTTGGACCCACTTCAACAGGTGCAATGTTTATTCCGGCAGTAGGTGTGCTATACGCCACATAGTGTTTTGCCGTACTGATCAAATGGCCTTCAGGAATATATGCTTTTGTTATTTCCGGATCGCCCTGCAACCCGATTACGAACGCCTTCCCCATTTCAGCAACCAGGTAGGGGTCTTCTCCAAAGCATTCTTCAATCCTTCCGTACCGGGGATCTCTTCCTACATCAAACAAGGGAGCAAAGAGTTGGTCGCACCCGGTTAAACCGGCTTCGTAAGCAATAACCTCCGCCATCTTTTTTATCAGGCCCGGATTCCATGTGCTTCCCTGGCCAATTGACTGGGGAAAATTGGTTGCGCCATGAGCCAACTGCCCGTGAATTCCTCCCAGGTCTACCTGGATAGCGGGGATTCCCAACCGGGTATTTTTCCTGAGATACTGATCGGCAGCTTCTGAAAAAAGGGCAATACGATCAATATCAGCAATCACAGGATCAAGGCAACCGATACTCTCACCCTGGAATAATTTTTCTAACGATTCCCTGGTAATATTTCCATTTTCGTCCTGTTTAAGATCAGCGAGGTCAAGTTTCAACATTTGCCTGACCTTTTCCTCAATGGTCATCCGGCTTAATAAGTCATTTACCCGGTCTTCTACCTTCAAAGCAGAATTTTTATAGGGCAATATCTGAGCGCTTAAGGGGCTTAAAAATATGGTGCCCGATAAAAACAATACTATAATTAAATATACCAGTCTGTTGTTCATTGACTTCTTAATTTCTTTATTATAAACTCCTTTAATTTATCTTTGAACACATCATTAATGCTTCTGAAATTTGAGCAGTTAAAAACTACTTAATTGAATATTGCCTGTAACGTCTTTCTCTCATTTTTTAGAGTATAAAAATTCCGGATAGGGATAGTATCTACCCGGAACAGGTTTCCATATATTTGATCTAATAGTCGTTTATTCCGCCAGTAACTACCAACCCGGATTTTGTGTTAAATTAGGATTTAAATTTAATTCTTCTGCCGGTATCGAGCTTAAATAATCCCGGTTCTCTTTGAATTGATAACCATTCGGCAAAAAGTTTTTAAAATAATCAATTAAGCCTTTTTCATCCAGTGGGGGATTGTAGGCCGGGAATTCATTTTGGTCAAAAGGATACCCCTTAGGCCGCTTTCCCTTGAACAACGCATGGGCTGCCCACCGCTTATAATCATCTTCCCTGAAGCCCTCAAGCGCCAGCTCAACTCTTCTTTCTCTTCTTATTTCATACAATGCGTCGGAAACCGGATATCCATAGTCTGTCCAATTCGGATCCGAACTCTGCGGATGGACAACAAAATTCGGCATGCCGACCCTTGTACGTAATGGATTCAAAGCGTTATTGGCAACATTTCCGTTTAATTCATACAACGCTTCGGCATAATTTAACAAAACCTCTCCATAGCGAAAAAGAATATAACCGGTTTCGCTGTTTCCTCCGCCTGTAGAGCCTGCACCCGGAGAATTGGGATTAGAACATTTTTTTAACTGGAACCCGGTTGGGTTAAGCCATGCACCTACCTGGTCAACCGAAGGTTTTCCAAAAAACTGCGTCCTTGCTACCGATACCACATCCCCGGGTGTCCATACGGTAGCATGAAACCTGGGATCAACATCCTGTGCTATTTTCGTTAAAAAGGCATTTCCCCTGGTCGTTGACGCCAGCTCACTATAATCGTATGGTTGTCCGTTTTTATCTAAATAATTTGAGATCAAAGACCAGGTAACGCCTATTTCGAAAGGTTGGAAGGTGGTCTGGTACTGAACATCATTAGATACCCCGTCTTTGATATTATAAGCCCTGTAAAGCAAAATCTCATTTGCGGAAGACATGTTGTCCAATCCAAAGAGCTTATAATAATCATTATAAATCCCAACCTGGTAATTCCCGCTCATTAATTCTTCGGCGGCATCAGTGCATGCTTTAAAGTACTTATTCGGATCTGCCCCGGGTGTTCCAAAAACAGAGCCTGCATGATATTTTTGCCATGTTCCTTCATAAAGGGCAACCCTGGTTTTAAAGGCCAGGGCGGCTTCTTTGTTGATCCGGTTATTACCATATTTTGATCTGAGGGAAAGCATTTCAATGGCATGGTCCAGGTCGGACAATATCGAATCAACAACCACTGTTCTCGGGTCGCGTGGACGCATTAATGCTTCCCCGGAGGTGGGTAGTAATTCCGTTGAAACCCAGGGCACATCGCCATATTTTTTAACCAGCTCAAAATAGTGCCATGCCCGGAAGAAATAAGCTTCTCCCAAGAAGTGTTTATATATATCAAAATTATCTTTACACTTCTGATAATTATCCAGAAAGATGTTGACTCCCCGGATACTCGACCACTCGTTTGTCCACCGGCCTCCGCTAACTCCTCTCTCACCATTTAATATGGTGTTGGGCGTTCCTTCTATTGCGTTATCTGCACTTTTGATTGAATAACCATACCCAAATTGCCAAAAGCTATGGGAAGGAAATGTAGGATAGAATTGGATAACATAATTTTCAAGGTCTTTGGCTGTTTTCCAATAACTATCAATGCCGATCTGGTCCAAGGGAGGGCGATCTAAAAAATCGTTTTTACATGCACAAAATATAAAAAGGAGTATAACTATTTTTACTTTTTTCATAACTGTAATTTTAAAAAGCATTAAACATTTATAATGTAATGTTTATTCCAAAGGAAACCATTTTATCTGCGCGATAAGTAGCGCCAAAGGTGAAGCTGGTTCCCAAAGCAACAGGGTCTATTGGTTTGATTGCGTTGGTGATCGTCAATAAATTTTCACCTGAGATATACATCCTTACTTTTTGTATCTGGAGCTTCTTCAGAAGGGACTGCGGCAGATTATAACCCAACTGTACGTTCTGTAGCCTGGCATAGGATAAATCCAATAAATAGCGGGAGGAAGGCTGCCTGTTTTTATGATTCTGATCGGCTTGTATATACATCTTGGGCCAGAAAGCATCGAGGTTAATATTTGCATCGCCCTCATACAACCCGGTATATTCGTCTCCGGGCTTATCGCGAAAATAATCCAGGTGCTCCGTTGTAAGCCCGGTGTGCAGCCAGGTATTGATGCCCCAGTAAGCGTAATTTGAAACCGTGGTATTACTGGTAACGAAATAATCTCTTTTTCCTGTGCCTTTGATCAGAAAAGAAAAGTCAAAGCCTTTATATTCAAATCCTGCGCTTAATCCATATTGATACCTGGGCGTATTATTTCCAATTACCGAAATGTCGCCGGGGTTATTGATCGAATTGGTACCGTTGTTTACTTTCCCGTCGCCGTTCGTATCCAGGTATTTCAAATCGCCCGGATTCCAGGTATTATAAATAAAGGATAGATCTGTGCGGCTTAAATAGCTGTTTACATCCTCTTGTGATCTAAATAGTTCATTGGCTGTATACCCCCATATTTCTCCCACCTTTTTGCCGGCATACCAATCCGTAACAATCCCGGTAGGATTGAGATAATCCAGTACAACAGATTGCGCATCAGCCATATTAAAGGAAACAAAATAAGACAGTCCGGATCTTTTGATCTCGCTGTTCCATCTTACAGCACCTTCCCATCCTCTCGTTCTTAATGTTGCATTATTGGATTTGGGTACAGATGCTCCCAGTATCCCCGGAAGTGGCTCCGAAGGTCCGATCATATTTTTTGTAACGCGTTCAAATACATCAAAATCAAATTGTAACCTGTTGTTCAGGAATCCTGTATTCAACCCGATATTTTTTGTGGTGGCCGTTTCCCATGTCAGGTCAGGGCTTACCAGGCTTGGAGTAGAGGTATAGCCTAATGGTCTGGTAGCGCCGTAATTAAACAGCCAGTTCAATTGCCCCGATTGCAACGGGATCAATGCCAGATCCTGGTAGGAAGCCACCTGTTGATTGCCCAGTTGCCCCCATGAACCTCTCAGCTTAAAGGTGTTCACTGCATTTGCAATTCCTTTCCAGAAATTCTCTTTGTTTACATTCCATCCGAGTGAAAAAGACGGAAAAAATCCCCAGCGGTTTTCCTTTTTAAACCTTGAAGTACCGTCGTACCTCGCATTGGCTTCGAAGAGGTATTTTTCATTAAAATTATACGTTGCTCTTCCAAAATATCCCTGGGTTGCCCAATGCTCCAGGTTTTCGCCGGCTGTCAGGCTTCCATTGGCCGTTTCCAGAGAAGGTACTGTTTGAACAATTAAATTAGTTTTGGAAGCGGTGAGCTGGTTAATCTGATTTAGTTCAAACTGTGTTCCTGCCATAAGCATCATGTTGTGCTTACCCACATTGAGGTCATAGGATGAGTAAATATTTGTTGTCCAGTAGGAGAGGTTATGATGCCTTTGGGTAATACTGCTTGGAAGGGAGCCGGCAAAGGGGGATAAACTGCCATCTACTAAATTCGTATAAACGGCCAGTTGCCGGTCGGACTCAACAATACCTGTAGACTGATAGGCAAATTCGCCGTAGATCTTCCATCCTTTAGCCGGCCGCAGCTCTGTTGCCAGAATGTGCCAGTTCTCTGTTGTTGTATGATCGCTGGTACCCGCTTCCTCTACAAATGGGATTTTTGACTGTATATTATAAGTACCGAATCCGTTATACTTGGCCTGGGTTGGCACAGTTCTCATCACGTGAAAAAACATATAATTATAAGGCATGCCCACGGGCATACTGGGGAACGTTCTGATACTTTTCATAAAACGGGTTTCGTATCGTATATCCATCCAGTCTGTAATTGTTGCCTTCACTTTACCGGATATATTGTATCTTTTGTAGGAATCAGTACCATAGTTGATCACTCCATTCTGTCCGGTAAAACCTGATGAAAAATAATAAGTAAGTTTATTCGACCCTCCCTTTACGGAGAGGTTATGTTGCTGATTCAAACTACTGCCATAATATTCATCATACCAGTCATAATTCGCATGTGAATCCTGGTTGGCTCCCCAGGCACCGTTTGCCAAAGGCATGGATTCGTAATAGGTTGCACCTGCCGGATAAAATTGTTTTAAATAATCCCAGTCCTCATTTTGATATGCGATGATCCGGTCTATAGCTGCATTCGAATAAGTACGTCCGCCGCCATTAACCCCGAATTCATTAATGACCCGTGCAAATGTGTAAGAATCGAGCATCTTAGGCAGCCTGGCTGTGCTGTTAACCGACATATTACCTGCATAGGCAATGGATAACTTTTCATTTTTTTTGCCGCTTTTCGTAGTGATCAGGATCACACCAAACGGCGCTCTGGCGCCATAAATAGCCGATGCCGCCGCATCTTTTAGCACTGAAATTGATTCAATATCATTTGGATTCAGGCGATCCATTTCTCCCGGGAACCCGTCGATGACAACATACGGGCTTCCTCCATTTACCGAACCCATTCCCCGGATATTGATTTTCATTGAGGCCCCTGGCTCAAGTCCATTATCTCCCAGTGAAAAATCCAATCCCGGCGACTGCCCCTGTAAAATTTGAGAAACCGTGGGAGATTGCCGGTTCTCTATTTTTTTATTTGAGATCACATCTACAGCTCCTGTCAGGTTCACCTTTTTCTGGGTTCCATATCCAACTACCAGTACTTCGTCTAAGGAAGTGCTGGTGGCTGCCAAAGAAATGTCAATCGTTTCCCGGTTATTCACGGGTATGTCTAAAGTTTCATAGCCGACGTGAGTAATAACGAGGATCCCGTTCCGGGGTGCTTTTATCGAGAACTGCCCGTTTTTATTGGTAGATACGCCGATAGCAGTGCCTTTTATCTTTACAGATACGCCGGTTAAAAGTTCGCCTGATGTATTGGCCGTTACCGTTCCGCTGACAGTAATATCCTGTGCGTTTACGGAGACTTTTAAACAAATTAAAAAAGCCAAAAAGAGTATCCGGCGAATAAATAATTTCCGGGTTGAAAGAATAACAGACGTTTTGGAATACTTGTCTTTTCCCATAATTCTGAAGTTTTGATGAGTAGATTGAATGATCACCTGTGTGGTTTTTGGCTAGAGTGCCTTATTTATCAGTAAATGTACTTTCATAGAAAAATTTAAAAAACGACTGTAAATTCAAATCATGACACTCTGTTTGCATAAAATTATACCCTGTTCATATATTAGTTAGCAACCCACTTTATTTCTCATTTAAAGAAACAGAGCTTTCAAGAGGTATTCAAAAAATATTATCCAAAATCCGGGATTTTGTTATTGCAAAGGGGAACCTTCAATGGTACGTCAATTGAAATCTAATATTGGATGATTAGAGTTTCAAATATTTGCAGTAGGACATCTGTTTGTTAATCGGCATCAAACAAACTAAAAATAGCACCAAAACGATTTATTGGTAAACCCTCACATAATCAACCAACATAGTAGCGGGAAATGCACTATCGTCAATGCCTTTCTTTCCACCCCAATCACCACCTATAGCAAGATTGAGTATGATATAAAATGGAGTGTCAAATGGCCACTCGTCTGTAGTAAGATGTTCATTTTTAAAGCTATGATACACTTTGTCATCCAGCAAAAACTCCACTTTTTCTTTTGTCCAGATGACTGAATACACATGAAAACGGGTATATGGATGATCGAGAAAGACAGCTTTCCCTTTTTGCGTGCCTTTGATGTGGTTATAAGCTGCGGTATGAACAGTTCCATGCAGAGAATCCTCTTCGTAACCAACGTGTTCCATAATATCGATCTCTCCACATCCTGGCCATTTGACAGTGTCTATATTCTGCCCGAGCATCCAAATGGCAGACCAGGTACCTCTACCAGAGGGCAGTTTAGCTTTAACATCAATACGGCCATATAAAAAATGATATTTACCGGAAGTAGACAGACGGGCCGAGGTATATTCTTTATTTTCCCTGTCTTCTTTTTTGGCAATAATATGCAGCACACCATTTTTTACGATTGCATTGGCGGTATCTCTGCTGGTATAGAACTGCTTTTCACTGTTGCCCCATCCATATGAGTTTCCATGTGTTTCAAATTGCCATTTGGATGAATCCGGCAGGCCATTATTATTAAATTCATCAGACCAGACCAGTTTCCATTTTTTTTCCTGAGAAAAACTATACCGGGGAGCCAACACCAGCAAAAGCTGCAGTATAAAAATATATTTCATTGTATTTTTTGATAATGCTCTTTTTTTAATATTATGCTTCATCTCTATTTTTTATTTATCCCCTATTGAGCCGGAATTGTAGGCGATCCCTTTAAAAATCCGATAGATACAAGAAATTCATCCGCTTTCAGCAAAGTTTTTTTATAGTATCCGGGATGCTTAAAATTAAAAAATCCATGTGTTTGCCCCTCATACAAATGCAAATCACAACGGCTCCCGATTTTCTCCATTACCTTTTTATAGTATTGCACAGTCTCTACCGGTATGGCTTCATCTTTGGTTCCCAGGAACAAAATCGTTGGAGGAGCACCCCACCGCAGGTTATGCAAAGGGGAAAAGTTAAGGTATTCTTCACCTATCCTGTCATATCCATACCCCCCGGGTCCATTATCAATCACGGGATTAAAAAGTACCAATGCGTTGGGCCTGGCGGAAATGCTTAAATTATCATTTTTGTCATTATACTTTTTAGTTGTTGCAGCGGCAGCAGCTAACTGCCCGCCCGCCGAACCTCCGGAAGCAACAATTTGATGGGGATCAATATGAAATCTCTCTGCGTTTGCACGCAGGAACCGAATGGCAGACTTCGCGTCTTCCAGCGATTCAAAAGGCGTGGATTTATTCCGGGAGGAAACCCGGTATTCCACCAAAACACTTACCATCCCCCTCTCTGTAAAATATTTTGCGTGCGGCCGGAATTGGGAAATATCGCCTATGTTCCAACCGCCGCCAAAGAAGAATACAATTGCCGGGTATTTCTCAGGCTGATCACCCTGCCCCGGCTTTGGAGTATACATCTCCATCGACAGAGAAACCGAATCAATCGTTTTATACACTATCTTTTCCTGACTGATGCCGCTTTGGGAACAGAAAACAGCACAGATCATTACAGCAGTTACCAGCCGGCAGTTATCTTTAAGTGTACTCATCCTGAATAAATACTTTTGGAAATCAGGTTTATGTTGAAATACGCAAAACTCCGGGAGTTACGCTAATCTCTAAACAATCCATTCAATAACCTGGCGGCTGTTTCAACAATTTTGTACCCTGCATATGGCTCCAGCCTGCACCACGAAATGGGAGCTCCGGTATAACCGCCTCCAAGTATACCATAAATAGTGGGGCAATACCCGCCATGCCCGTCTGTAAGCCCGACAACAGCGGTGGTTGAAGCCGGGCTGCGGCGTTTGATATCAAGCCCAAACTGACAGTATAGTTCGCACGGTTGGGTCACTATTGCCAGTTCTCCTATGCGAATAGCATGTACCGGCAATATCTCAAAGGGGCTACTGGTATAAAGTTCCTGCAAACGGATAGCTCCGTATGCCAGGATAGTTTCCATTACGCCAACATTTTCTCCTTTATCAACGCGTGCCAATGTGCTTCGTCCATCAATTAACTGTTCAACGGATGCTGAACGAAGGGCAACTTTTAAATCATGATAGTCATGCTTTAGCACCGGGTTATCATCATAGGTTACATTTTTGTATAGCTCCATGGTTTTGTTAACCACCAGTTCGCTGACTCTTTTCAATTTTTCTTCCGGCGTTTCCGGCTGACGGCCAAGCATATTTTCAATGGAAATATCTCCCTGGGCCCCATTCAGGAAAAGTACCGGGAGGTCGCTGCTAATCCTGTTGCGGATCATCTTTCTTACTTCTCCCGGAAAATCTGCGGAATATATGCCCGCACCGTAAAAAATGGTGGGATGCGTTGTGTTGTTGTATAAAACAGCTAAGAGTTTGCCTTTCAGGTCTGAAGCAAACATGGCTAAATGCTGTGGATCAACCGGCCCTTCCAACCCGGCAAAGTCTTTTCTTTTAGTATCACCGTGCATGGTATGCGTACCGTCTGCCCAGGTCACCCGGCGGTTGAACCCGACCTGCGCTTCCCCTTTCGCCCACCCGATCTTTCCCGGCCGTGCAGCTTTTACGGCTTCTGAAGCCAGATCCACCATCCATTGCTGAAGGCGCTCCATATAGGCTGTATCCACCGGCATTATATAATTTGTTCTTAGCAGGGATGGACCTGCATGGGTATGTGTGCAGGATATTAATATATTGCGCGGAGCAATACCGGAAGCAACTCCCATAGCTTCTCTCAGCCGGGCAACAAAGGAAGATTCAAGCCCCACCAGGTCGCAACTGACCATTAATAACCGGAATGTTCCTTTTGAGAAATACATCGCGTTTGCTTCCAGGTTATCCCGGATTTGGGTGGCCCTGCGGAGGGTACCCGCCCCCTGCACATAATTTCCTACTTCATTATTGATTATCCTGGTGGCGACGCCTATCTTAAATACTTCCGGCTGTGCAATACCCAAATGTGAAAGCAATAAAAAAAAGAAAATCAACAATGCAGTGCAATACTTGTTCATATCATGTGGTTTATGGAGTACAGTAATTTCAGCTTTTTAAAATTCTATTCTGCTCATGGAATAGAGATGCTATCACGTGCTTTCAAATGCCTGGCCAGTTTTTCATGAAGTTCTTTTACCAGCTTTTGGTTTTCGGGGTTATTCGCCACATTTATGTTCTCTTCAGGATCTGTACGATGGTCATACAGCATGCGGGCATAAGGCTGCCCCGTTTTGTTGTTGACCCATTCGGTATAAGCATGTGTTTTTGTCAAAATAGTTTCCCCGGCGCCGGCTCTGTAAAAAATGTATTCTTTCCCGGGAGCGGATGGATTATCAAGAAGAGGTGTGAGACTTTTTCCCTGCAGATGGACCGGCAGGCTTAATCCGGCCAGTTCACAAAGCGTCGGGTAAATATCCACGAACTCAACTAATGCAGAAGTATGGGCATCTCCGTTTTTCCAGGGTACCTTTACAATTAAAGGCGCATGGGGGCCTTTTTCCATATTGCTTTGCTTTGTCCAGAAACCATGTTCTCCAAGGAACCACCCGTGATCTCCCAAAAGCACCACTATTGTGTTTTCTGAAAGCCCAAGCTCTTCCAGTGCATTTAACACCCTGCCAACCTGTGCATCAACATAACTTACACAAGCATAGTAGCCATGGATGAGATTGATCGCAGTGCTATCGGGCAAAGGGCCGGAGGCAGGAATACCATAAAAAAATCTTAGTTCAGCCCAATTAAGCCTTGCTATATCCGGGGCGTCTTTTGGAAAAAAATAATTCGGAGGCAGCTTAATATCTTTCTTTTTATACAGGTCCCAATATTTTTTGGGGGCATTGAATGGAAGGTGGGGCTTTTTAAATCCCACTGCAAGAAAAAAAGGCTCGCCGTTGTTGCTGAAGTTTTGTAACTCTTCAACAGCGCGGTTTGCAATGCTGCCATCCTCATAGCTGATGTCAGGAATATCAGGATCCTCATAGGCAGGTCCTCTCTGAGGCAGGTTATTATTATCACGAACATGTGTGTCTTTATACCGCTCTTTGTTTCTTTCTTCAAAAACCCGGATGCTTTCTTTTGATTGATAATCCCAGTTAACAGCGGGCGGGCGCCAGCTTTTCACCCAGCTTCCTTTCCCATCGTTAAAATTATTGTACACCTTGCCTAAAGAAACCGTTTGGTAATTATTATTTTTAAAATGCATTGGCAGGCTTACAATTCCCGGAACATCTTTATCCTGTGACGCATTCCAAACGTTAAATCTGTTGGTGCCCGGATAGATTCCACTTAATAAAGAAGCTCTGGATGGCCCGCAAACCGGGTAATTGGCAAAAGCATTATTGAAAACGATACCAGTTATAGCCAGGCGGTCAATATTAGGAGATTTGACCTGCTCGTTGCCGTAGCAGCCGAGTTCCGGCCTGAGGTCATCTACCACTATAAAAAGAATATTCGGCCGGTTTGGTTTTAAAGGCTTTTCCTGTGCAAAAACGAAAGATGTAAACATAAATACACCTGTCAGCAAAAACAACTTACTTATATTCATATGCATGCTCTTATTTCTGTTAACCCTGCTGTTTTAAATACTGGTCGAAAGCATATCTTTCTGTTAACGGCTTTGGATAAAGTTATTTTAACCTCCAAACTTATAAAACTACTGTGTTACCCCCTTACAACACCCTGTTTGCATCTTTTGCCTGCTTATCGTGGAGTAGAGTTTCCAGACTGGTTTCTACAGGCATATTATCATGCACTATACTCATCAGCACTCTCGTAATGAGGGCCGGATTCGCATGCTGAATTATATTACGCCCATAAACAATTCCACTCGCTCCCTGCTCCATTAGTTTTGCCGTGCGGACAATAATTGCTTCATCATTGGCTTTACTCCCTCCTCTTACCAAGACAGGGGTGGTGCCGGCAATTTCAATAACACGATAGTAGTCATTAATATCATTGGTTGGATCAGCTTTGATAATATCTGCTCCCAACTCAACTGCCTGCCTTACCAGGGGTAATATTTTTTTTATATCACCATCTACCATATAGCCTCCTTTTTCAATATTGGGTCTAAACACGAGCGGCTCTATCATCAGGGGCATACTGTAAAGATCCGATTCCACTTTTAATTTCAAAATATTGTCAATACATTGCGCTGTTACTTCCGGCGCCCCGGGAATGCTAAACAAATTCACACACAAACAAACGGCATCGGCACGTACAGCCTGGAGTACAGCCCGGCTGATCATTTTGCTGAAAGCGAATGCGGGCAGGGAAGGTCCATAAACATTCGCAACATCGGTACGCAGCACAAGAGAAGGCTTTTGCTTTCCTGGTATTGACTGTAAATATTTCAACTGCCCCACGGTCAATTGAACGGCATCGGGTCCTGCCTTAACAATGGTTTCAACTGCAGATTTGATATTTTCTATTCCCTGCAAAAAATTCGCCTCATTGAAAAAGCCATGGTCTATGGCAACATCAAAACATTTGTTTGAAGCAGGATTAAAAAGCCTGTTGAGCCTGTATTGTTTCAAGGGAAAAGTTATTTTAAGTTATTATCTGTATCCAAATTCATTTTCTACTTCCGAAATCGCCTCTTCAATAATATCCATCCCCATTTTTGCATATTTTTCATCCATAATAAGTGGTGGAGACATGCGAAGAATGTGCCCTGCTGGAATCCAGGCCAATCCTTTCCGGAAAGCTTTCTGATATACAAGATTTCCGGCTTCGGGAAATGGTTCCTTTGTGCCTTTACCTTTTACCAGTTCAATACCCAGCAAAAATCCTTTGCCTTTAACGTCCCCGATAATGGGGTGCTCTTCTTTCATCTTTTTCATTCGCGCCATAAAAAAATTGCCAACGGAACGGACATTTTCCAGGATATTTTCATCTTCGATCACTTCAATAGACGCCAGGGCTGCGGCACAAGCCATGGGATTGCCTCCATAACTGGATGAGGCGGAGATCTTTTCAAGCGCTCCTCCGTTTTCTTCGCTCACCACCATGGCAGTAACCGGGAAGCCATTGCCAAACGATTTGCCAAAGGTCACGATATCAGGGATTACCTTCCAGTGGTTTAAGGTAAGCCATTCGCCGGTACGGCCCATCCCGGCCAATACTTCGTCATCGTACAGGAGAATACAATGCTTTTCACATAAGGATTTTAATTTAGGGAAGAAATCATCTGGCGGGAATATACTCCCCGCCCAACCCTGAGCAGGCTCCAAAACAAATGCGGCAACGTTGCCTACGGTTCCTTCAATCAAAAATTGTTCGTAAAAACGGATATAAGCATCTGTATCAATAGTCCCATCTGTTTTGCACCAAAGCGGACGATAGGGATCGGGGCGCGGAACCATATAAAAACCCGCGGCTCTTGTTGGTCCATAACTGAATGTTTCCCCCCGGTACATTTGTGCACAGCTTACCGCACCCATCGTTTTCCCGTGAAAATCGCGATAAGCTGAAATAAATTCATGTTTACCGCTGATAGCCCGCGCCGCACGGATGGCTGCTTCTACGGCGGTAGTTCCATCGGAATACAGTTGAATGGCATTTAACTTTCCCGGTAAAATGGAAGCCATCTTTTCCATTAGCTTTTCCTTAACGGGAGTGGAAAAATCATGCACATTCATGAGCTTTTTTGCCCAATGGGAAACAGCCTCTGATATTTTAGGGTGGCCGTGCCCTAAAGAAGCCACATAGATACCCGATGAGAAATCAAGGTATTTATTTCCATCCACATCCGTTAAAGTAATGCCCGATCCTTCTTCGAAACAAACAGGGAACAATTTTACCTGGGAGCTGAGCCCTTTTATATACCTGGCGGTATTGGCATGCATGATCCGCGATTTTGGGCCAGGCGTTTCAGTGATCAGCCGGGGAATGTTCGCAGCGCTTTCTTTCCACCAGTCTGTAGCTGTATTTAATTTATTCATAGTAATTTTTTAGAGACTTCTCCATTCATTAGCAGCCATTTCCATGTCTGGCAAATCATTGTATTTAGCCAGTTTTAGATTGCTTATTTTCACCGATACCGATTTCAACTCTTCCCGCATCTGCGCCCAGTCGTCCAACTCCCTGTAGATATCTGTGCAATACAGGCAGTTTCTGCCGGCCATGGCAGCGTATTTCAAAGAATGCTCGAGGTCTTCTCCATCGAGGATCGCTGCCAGAAATGCTGCCGATGCGGTATCACCTGCTCCCGAGGCATTTTTTACTTTTGCTGTATCAATCGGGAAGGCATTGCACCAGAGCTCCTGGTCATTCCATCTTTCCTTTTGGAAATTGAAGCTTGCTTTTTCATTTAGGGATGTTACATCTCCCGTTAACAGATAAGCCCCCCGATGACCTGCTTTTATGAATGCAATTTTAACCCCGGCATCAATTATCCGTTTCCCGATCTCCCGGATGGTCGGGATGGTAACCAAATCAATAATATTGGCATTACCGGAAGTCAATTGTATTGCGGCGTATTCATCGGGCATCATTATTTGCAGCGCCTCTTCGAGGCTGGGAACAAAAATATCGGTATATGGCAATACCCGCTTTATGATCTCCGGCCAGTTTATTTTACCTGATTCACTTTCGGGGTCGGGCAGGCTGAGATCGAGCGAAGTAACGACATCCATTCCCTGTATCACAGAAAATAATTCAATCAATTGGGCGCCTTCATTCAGATAAAACTGTTTTAACAGTGGAGGATAGCCGAAATGAAACAACCTGCTTTGTGCTACAACATCGAAATCAATATGCCTTATATCAAATAAGTGACTGCAGCCCGGCGATTCGAGAAAAATGCGGTCAATACCCGGAGGCGCAATTACAAATCCAAAAGCTGTTCCTTCGCCTTTCATTACTTTCACGCCGGTTACCATATCAGCATGGTTCAAATACATCAGGGCGATCTTTCCGATTAGATCATCCCCGATCAATCCATTCAGAAAAACATTTTTAGAGAATCTTTTCATGACCATCCCCATATTTGCCACAGCGCCTCCCAGTGTATAACTGAGTCCGTCAATTTCTATTAGTTTGCCTGGCTTTAAAAGTTCGGAAATATTACCGACCGGTTTATCCTTTTTAAACTCAGGGACCAGGTCAACGCAGATGTATCCCGCAATAACAATATCATATTTCTTCATATTCCGCGGTTATACTACGTTGATGTTTTTTAAATAGCAAAAATCTGTCAGCTCCCGGATGTGATTTCCGTAAACAATGATGTAGTGCTGCCCCGAAATTTTCTGGGCAAACTCTTCCACGGGAGTATCAAGGAATATCTCAAGGCTCGGGAGTTGGGGTGCCGGCTGATCCCATCCTGCTTCCTCCCAGGGTCTAAACCTCCCTTCTCCCGTACATATATGCATCGTATATTGGTTTGCGGTATTGGAAAGCCTTGCTATTGTAAGCGGGCCGGCCTTAATATCTGAAATATTTAGCAACCCGCCGCTTATCCCGCCAAATGCTGCCCGGGTAACTTTTACTTTTCCATTCACAATTTCAGAAGGAACAAAATCGGGCACCCCCATCAGCACACTCTCTTCAAAAAACTCATAAAATTCCAGATAAGCGGCACATTGCCCGGTAAGATGTTTAACAACCAATTGGGTAACAGCACCCATTACATCGTTTTCGGGAATGGTGCATAATTTCATTTCATCAGAAAGAAGCATGAAGATTAACGCAGGAGGAAAATTCAGGATTTTTTTCATCCCATCCACATCTTTTAGCGAGATGGCATCAAAATGATTATTTTCAGTGATTTTCTTAATGGCGAGGTAATAGGCAATTCCCTTTTTCAAAAAGTCATCGTCAACGGGTTTAATAAAATTCCACTGCTGTTTAATTTTTTGGCATAAGCTCAGCACTTCTTCTTCTGCAACGCTTTCACTCAGTTGAAGCATTTCCAGCATTTCAAAAAATTCTACTTCTGTACCAAGGGTAGCTTTTAAGGAAATTCCTTCATAAAGCGTATTGTATAGTTTCATGTCGCGAAATCCCATCATTCCAACTTTCGTATTTTCAATTGATCTTACAGCGGATGCTGCGAGTCCAAAACTTTTTATTTTTTCCAGGGGAGAAGGTTTTCCAAAGGTGTTATAAATGTACCGGAACTTATATCCAAGATCATCAAATACTTTCCGGAGTGCAGTTGTACCGGCCTGCGCTGCCGCTGTTACCATGCGTCCGTTTTCCATATACCCTGTAAGCCCCCACAAGATCATTGGCTTGTCTTTAAATTCATTTGTAATGGAAATAACAGCATGGGATGGGATCCAGCCGGCAAGGCAAATAATCAGCACATCGAAGTCTTCTTTTTCGAAGTGTCTTATCGCCCGCTTAACGTCAAGCCCTTTAGGGTCATCTGTAATTACTTCGGTTGTTATTACTTCAAATCCCAGAGACCTTATTTCCTCCAACGCTCTTGAACAACTCTCCCTAATTAATTGCATAGGAGAATTCACTTCTCCAAATCCTGCAAATGCTGCACTAACAGGTACCTTTTTAATTGTCATTGACATTACTTACTTTTTAAAATACAATAAACTCATCCTGCCATTCAAAATAGTTCAGCTTTTCAATGTGACGGGAGCTCTGCCCGGAGCTTTCTCAAGTCATTACACTCCTGTTTTACTGACGTTTACATTATTAACAATTGCCACACACAGCAAATAGAGGACAGATAAAACAGGCACAATAAAAGCAATTTGGATAGAGAAGCTGTCGGCAACCATCCCCATCACGGGAGGAATAAAGGCACCTCCTATAATGGCCGATACCATCAAACCTGACAACGCATTGGTGTGGCCAGGCATGTAGTCTATGGTTATCGAAAATATAAGCGGGAAAATATTTGCAAATCCAAGCCCTACAAAAAAAATCCCAAGTAGCGTCAAAACAAATGAATTACTGAAAATCAAACCAAACCCGATAAGCGAGAGCAAAACGGTGAGCAGCAACAGCCGTTTCGGCGTTATTCGCGACATAATCCATGAGCCCAAAAATCTTCCCGACAGTATGGGTAGGTAAAAAAGCGACCAACTGATCAGTAATCCCATCTTCTCTACGGAAACGTTGAACTTCTCTTTTAGCAGTATAGGCACATGAGCGCTCATCGCTATTTCAACGCCGCAATAAATGAAAATTCCCGCGACCATTATGAATATATAGCCATTTTTAAGTAACCTGAGGCATGATCTGAAAGTTGCATGGTTTTCTGTGCTGTCACTTCTCTCCCTGATCCGGATACTATTTATCCATATAATACCGATCAAAACAATTCCGGCAAAAATTGGGAATAATATACTCCAATCCAGTCCAAAGGCATGAAACATGACAACAGGCAGGAGGAAGCCCAACGAAGATCCAATGGTAATGAAGGATTGTGCCAACGAAAGATTTTTGGAATATTGGCCTGCTTCAGAAATATCCCGCATAACAGGATTCCCCGAAACCTGGAGGATCGCACCTCCTGCCCCTAACAGGAGGATGGCTGCTAAGATTTTATAAAATTGCATTAAGGAGCTGCTGTCAACCACCATTTTTCCAAACATGCCCGATACAATTGGGATTATGAGCCCGGTAAGGGCTATTGACAGACCAAGGTTCATGATGAATTTTTTCCCCTTTTTGTCTTGTAACAACCCTATCGGTACAGACAGCAAACCATACATGATGTATCCCAACATAGGCAGCAGCGAGGCCATGGTAGTTGATATTTTAAACGATTCTTTGGCCAGGCTAACCATTGGCCCTACCGAATCAATCAAACCCATAGCCAGAAAGATCAAATAAACCGGAAACGTCTTTATTTTCATGCAGACCAGATTTGGGGTATACGACCTTATGCCTCTCTTTTTCTGATGTTCTCAGCTCCTGAAAAACAAAACTATCTGATTATTATTTTTCAATAAACTACTACCTTCCCCAATTATGACACTATATATACCTCTTTACCCGTTAAAACCCTGTCTGTTCAAAAGAAGTCGCAGCGGGGTCTTCATTCAAGGTTATTGCGGGCAGCCATAAGACCCTGGTGCTAAATAATTCACCGGGGTCTCACCCTTCACATAGTTGCCTGGCTGTGAAGACCCCGTCAGGACGATGTTCAAAATAACAAGCAGTGTTCACACGCGCTAAAGTAAAGTTCCGGGAACTTTAAAGCGACCTGGTTTATTTCTCTAACCGGTTAAGGAGATAGTTGCAATTGATGACTTTTTCAACGAGGTCCTGTTGAACGTAATAATATTGATTTGAAGCTTCATAACCAATCCGGGAATCTTTTCCGCATAGTTCAAACAGCTCTGAAGCAAGCTGTATTTCATGGTTCAGTATACGGCGTATTTCTTCCCGGATCTTACTTTTAGCCGGTGAGGAAAGATCGTTTGCTAACAGTTTGTCTCTGTTAATAATATAAGCGGTTTGATTGGCAACCGAAGCAAAATGTAAATATGCCGCTTTAGCAATATTCTCATCAGATATAGCGATGGTTCGGTGCGAACTGTCGGACGCAGCAACTGCCTGCTTAAAGTATTTAAGCCCGTTCATCCAGCCATCTGCAACTTTCCTGAACTGCTCCATAAAGACGTTCGCAGGATACGCACCCTTCCAGCTTTGCAGGTCATCATATGGAAATCCGACCATTGTAGCCTTGTATCCTGTTGGTTGTTCATATAGCAAATTCGCGGGCCCATATTGCTGAGGTGCGGTATATAATGTTTGACCTCCATATGGGAATTGCTCAAATGCATTGCTGAATGCGGTCCATGCCTTACGCGCTGCATTTACAGCACGCTTTCCATATCTTTCTTCGGCAAGGGTGTTTAACAATTCGTCTTTTGAAAGCTCCGGGTTATTTGAGATGCGATCCGTGATTTTCAGGTTGGGAGAAGGATAGCCTCCGAGAGACCAGCTTAACATTAACCCGTCGGTTTTTGCATCTGAAAGCGCTGATATATGACGCACAACAAGATCAGGTACAGGCAACCAGGGAACGGACGAAAGTTCCCATGTATTATTTACCTGCACTTTGGCAATTGTCTTCAACCCTCTCTCTTTTGCCCATTTCCAGTGTTGCAGGGCCCGTGGGCCAGGGCCCACTGCAGACATGGAGTATTCGCCAACTTCCGATATTACACCCCCACGGTCAATTGATTTCGCCCACTCGCTCACAGACATAAGATACACAGAATGTGGCAAAGCAGCGATTACATCGGGGGCAAGCCCGTGGTTATGCCATCCCCAG
Organism: Chitinophagaceae bacterium; assembly: GCA_023957155.1. Taxonomy (GTDB): domain Bacteria; phylum Bacteroidota; class Bacteroidia; order Chitinophagales; family Chitinophagaceae; genus Agriterribacter. The sequence goes on from JAMLHK010000011.1 coordinate 55,992, forward strand.
TCCCATACCATTACTTTAGCATCAGGATTGCCTTTATGAACCCCCTCTTCTATTATGCGATTTACCTCCGCAATAATTTCAGCATAGCTCCGCCTGCTGCATCGCTCGCAGCTCTTTTGATTTCCATGTGATGCGCAATTGGTGAAATTTTCCGAAGCCGTTATGGTCAGTACGCCTCCCAACCCGGGCACATTTGAAAAAACATATGCTAAGGCATCCCTGATCCATTGTTGAACTTCCCCGCTGCTGGTGCACATGGCATAATAGTTCCCTTCTTTTGCACCTCTCATCTGATCCCTGTTAATAAAAAAAGCAGCATCCATTGCTCTCGGCTCATTAATGTACAGATAAATATCTATGCCGTATCGCCTGGCCCGCTCAACGATCCTGTTTAGATTTTGAATGCGTAACGTATGACCCGCCCCAAATTCGGGAAATGCGGTACCGCCCGGAGCGATCTGGTTTAAAACCACGTGCATCCATATACCATTAATTCCACTTTGAGCCAGCTTTTCCAGTAAACCATCGGGATACAGATCCTGTAAGGTATCGGAAAGAGGGTCACCGTAAATACTAAAATATGAATAAACGATTTTTGGACTTTTATCCTTATCAGGCTGATAAACACTTTCTGCTTCTTTTCCGGAAGGATACCTTAAATCTTCAATGAATTGAAACGGGGTAAAAGCGCTTTGCCCGCGGAAATACCTTTGAGCAACGCGTTGTATGTTTGATGCACCCCTGATTGTATTTTTATCCGGGGCGGTGTACCTCAGCTCCTCAATCTCTGGCTTTAGATTTCCAAGCTTGATGAACAAACCATCGTCTTCCTTTAAGGCGACAGACAGCTCTTTACTGCTCATGTTAAGTAGCGTAAGCAGTTGAGAATAGGGCAATAAATGCCAATTCCTTCTTATTACAGTTATATATATACGCCGATCAAAGTCAGCGTCCTTAGGCTGATAGGGCGGGAGTCCCATCGAGGATGCAATTTTAATAATATCGGAAGCATTGCATCCTACTGTTTTACCCATTGTTCCGGGACTAACCAGATTCCAGTTTCTCCATACAAAAGCGTGTAGTCTGTCGGGGAAATGTGGTACCGGTATAGCCTGTGGATGGCTCCCTAAAGGCAGTGATCCCTCCTGGCCTAAAGAGACCTTACAGCACAGCAACCCAAGAATCATTAAAAAAGAAATCGTTTTTTTCATAACAAACATTTTAATCTCATTGAGACCTTCTCCATGCAGGCAGATCATTTCAGATGGAAAAGTCATCCTGCAGCCCGAATACAGGTTTTCTACTCTTCCATTTTCCTCTTGTAAAGTCGGGTACTAAAACCGGCTGTGATCCTTTCGCTATGGATCTTTCCGAGAGCGGGCGCAGTACCGACCACATAGCTGCATCATATACATCCATCAAAAAGGGTTTCCTGTTGATCACACAATCTACAAACTCTCTGATTATAAAATAGTCCATGCCTCCATGCCCAGAAGATTCTGCTTTAGCTCCATATTTTTTCCAGTAAGGATGATCGTACCCGCTGAAATATTTTGCTGCGGGCTCATATTGGTGGGCATGGGGTGAATGTTTCTGAAGATAGATTCCGTTAGCATCTTCCGTCCAGATACCATCGCTGCCCTGTATACGAAAGCCCAGGGAATAGGGTCTGGGGGAACAGGTATCAAAAGTCATTTTTATTATCTCCCCGTTTATGCATTTAATCAGGCTGGTAACTACGTCCCCGCATTTGAATTTTACTTTGGCATTGGGATGGGAAGCTCCCCCGTTTTCAACAATATACTGATGTAATCCTATAGCGGGGGAAGCCATGGATACCAGTTGTGCAAATTGGTTTCCCCGAGTGATATTTAAAATATTGGATACCGGCCCTACGCCATGTGTAGGATACATATCCCCATTATTTGTTACATAATGCGGCGTTCTCCACTTTGCTTCATTAATTCCTTTTTCCCCGAATTCAACACCATGTCCGGTCATGTGCTGTCCATCATTGAATAAGACCTCTCTCAGGTCATGCTGATACCCGCATTCCGTGTAAGTAATGTTACCAAACAGATTTTTTCTTGCCATGTTCAATACTGCCATTACGTCCCTCCTGTAACAAACATTCTCCATCATCATATAGGGAGTATTGGTTTTTTCCTGCAAATTTACCAGCTCCCATATTTCCGGTACGGTTAATCCGGCCATTACCTCGCAACCTGTATGCTTTCCGGCTTTCAGGCTTGCAAGAGACATCGGTAAATGCCATTCCCACGGAGTGGCTATAATTACAGCGTCTACATCATCTCTTATCACAATCCTTTCAAAGTCATTTTCTTTCAGGTAATAATCCGGTTCTCCTGATCCGGCATCTTTAATGATCTGCTTTGCACTATTAATGGCAATCTCATTAATGTCGCTAATAGCTACTATTTCACTATACCCCTGTGATACGGCTTCTTTCAGCAAACCGCTCCCTCTCATGCCTACGCCGATAAACGCAAGCCTGGCCTTTGGCAATTGCTTTTTTGTTGCCGTTAATATTATTTTATCCTGAAAGACTGCAGCTCCGGCCCCAATAATAGCGGCATGGGCTATGAATTCTCCTCTGTTCATGTTAATACAATTAATTAAATAATATAATAACTATTGCTATGTTACTCGTGAAACATCAAACGTGAAGTCTCATCTTTCACGTTTCACATTTTACTTCTCCCAATAGTCTTAACTTAACACTACTTCCACGCATTGCGTAAAAATCTCAGCCAGTTGCCATAAAAAATATTTTCCACATCACCTGGCGCATATCCCCGCTTTGCGAGCAATTCTTTCAACCGCTGCAAATCGGCAATGGTATCTATATCACCGGGTGATTGCTCCAGTCCGAACATGCCATCAAGGTCGCTGCCAATGGCTATATGATTGCTGTTGCCCGCTATCTGGCAGATATGATCGTAGTGATCTATCAATGTATCAAGTGTAATATTTTCTTCTTTGGGATCATGCTTGCCGCGTATCCAGCCGGGCATCAGCATCCAGGTGTCCAGCACGCCGCCAATCACAGCATTCCGCTCTATCAGCATTTTTATCTGTTCATCGGTAAGCTGGCGCTGGTGCGGAACCAATACCCTGCAATTATGATGGCTCGCCCAGATATGACCCTTAAATAAATCAACTGCCTGTGTAAATGCTTCATCGGTGAGATGAGTGACATCAAGGATAATATTCAGCTCTTCCATCTTTTTTAACAACGCTATGCCTCCCTGTGTTAATGGTCCTTCCATACCCGTGCCTGGTGAGTACCTTCCCGGTCCGTAATGAGCAGGTCCCAGGGCGCGCAAACCATTTTGCCAGGACTTTTCAAGATAGGAGACGTTAACAAGCGAATCCGCACCTTCAAGGCTGAGTATAAAACCCACCGGCTTTTTTTCATCGGGAATAGTATCATTATTCCATAATTGAATATGGTTTTCCAGCTCTTCAGCATTACTGACCTGTTTCATCTCCCCCGCTGCTTCCATGGCTTTATACCATGCGAGCTGCCCCTGTGTTTGCGCCCAGGCCTGCTCCGGCGAATGCCAGCCGGGAAGCGTGTTGTCTTCCGCGACATATCTTGCGATCTGCGTGGCAACTACCAGTCCTATTTTTCCTTTTCTTAATTCAGGTAAGGATACGGCGCCCTTCCTGCGGTCCGGCTTATCGGTAAGCTTTTTTTCTCCTGCCCTGATCGCTGCCACAGTTTTTTTAAGATCCCTGTTCCATTCCATGGCATTCATGGAGAGATCAAGGTGTGCGTCAATGATCAACATAATTATATACTTTTCTTTGTCTTTGATCTTTTTGCTGCTTCCATTTTTTTCTTTACAATGTTTTCGGGGTACTTAAGTGCGAGCGCCCTTATATCGTAGCTGAAGTCGGTAAATGTTTTTTCCCAAAGCTTAGCTTCTTCGGGCGTATACTTGTGAAACCCATGAGCGTTTGCGACACCCCTGCCACCTTTTTTCACTATATCATCAATCAGCTTCGGCACCTTTGTTCCATTATTAAGTGTTGGAAACAAATCCTTCATTACCGTGTGGTAGGCTGGCACGCCTGTTAAGTCCATCCACCGGAATACGCCCACCAATGTCATCCAGTAGCCGGCATTGTTCCTGCATGCCCTGTCAACATCTTCTACCGTGGCATAGCCGTTTTCTACAAGCGAAATGGCTTCCCGGTATGCGGCGTACATGATGCGGTTGGTAATAAACCCCCGTATATCCTTACGAACCAGTGTTGGCTCCTTACCCCAGCTATGTGATAATTCATACAGGTATTCCCCTTTCTTAATATCGCTCTTATTACCACATATAATTTCCAGAAAACGGGTAGTGTGGGAAGGCTCCGCCCAGTGTAAACCAAAAAATCTTTCCGGCCGCGTGGTTTGCTCCTGCAGCAAACTAATGGGGATAGCTGAAGTGTTGCTCGTCATTAATGCCCCGGGGCTGACAACATCTTCTATCTTTTTGTAAACCGACTTTTTTATTTCCATGTTTTCGATAGTGCACTCAATTACGAGACCACAATCTTTTAAAGCAATATAGTCTTCAGTGACCAAAAGATTTTTGAGGTAATACTCCGGCAATTGCTTAACGAGCCTCTCTTTGAACGACCTTTTAAGATGAGCTCTAATACGTCGCCCGGCGAGGAGCAGGTCGTCAGGTACTGGTGCAACAGCTATTACCTGATGTCCTGCGATTAAAAGACAGGTAGCGATGCTGCATCCCATCAGCCCTAACCCTACAACACCTATACTGGTTACATCATTTCTTTGTCTCACGGTTTTATTCATTTGTATTAAACATTTTCTATCTAAAAATTATCCTGCTATAATACAGTAATACTGAAAAGACCATAATCCTCCCTGGATTCAGCTTTTGCAGGGCTATTAATATACTGCCCTTCCTCCTGATAAATCAAAGGTAAATCCGGTTGTGAAGCTGCTTTCAGGTGATACAATGAATGCTACCATATTCGCCAGCTCTTCCAAAGTTCCGCATCTTCTCATAGGTATTTTGTCTGTCATGTACTTTACCTGGGTTTCAGGCATTGCGTCTACAAGGGGTGTCTGGATCACAGCCGGCGCAAGCGCATTAACCGTGATACCTGTTCCCGCATACTCTTTACCCTGTACTTTTGCCATGGCAATAACAGCAGCTTTAGAAGCTGAATACGCAAGCATGCCTGCATTACCTTCCTTACCCGCAATGGAAGCAATATGTAAAATACGACCATAATGATTGATCAGCATGAATGGCAACACATGCTTCGACATTAAAAAGCTACCTGTAAAATTCACATTGAAAACAGACTGCAGATCACCGGCATTCACTTCGTGGCTTTTAATATTTGTAGCCCCGGTTATGCCGGCACTGTTTATAAGTATCTGCACTGAACCAAACTGTTCAATCGCTCCTGCTACATTTTTTTTAACTTCGCTTTCGTTTGTGACATCAGTTTTAAATATCTTACAATTGCCCGTCAATTGCCGGCAGAGTGCTGACAGCTTTTCCGTTTCTTTATCAAACAGCGCAAGATTAATATCTTTTTGTGATAGCTTTTTTGCAATTGCTGCGCCTAATCCCGAAGCGGCGCCTGTTATGATTGCAGTCATATAGTTTTTTTTAATTCCGTTATTTATTGCAATAGTAAAAACTGTGCATCATATTTCCTTTAGACAACCGGTTGTCTGAAAAAAATCAGCACAACCGGTTGTCTTATTATTTTGCTTCATCTCCTTTTTTGTAACTTTAAAGAAAGAGGATTTCATGACACCGCGGAAAGTCACCATTATTGATATTGCTAAACAGCTTAATATTTCCAAGTCTACGGTATCCAGGGCGCTAAGTAACCATCATAGCATCGGGCTACGGACTAAAATGCGTGTAGCACAGTTGGCATCAGAATTAAATTATGAACCTGACAACAGAGCGATCTTTTTTAAGCAACGTAAAACGTATCTGATCGGCTTGATATTACCTTCCTTGTCCAATACCTTTTTTGCATCCATAGTAAGCGGTGTTGAGGACGTTGCATATCAAAAAAAATACACCTTACTGCTTGGACAATCAAGAGATGACCAGGAAAGAGAAAAAAGGATCGTAGAAACAATGAAAGATCATCGCGTGGATGGGATGCTCATATCTATCTCAAAAAACACCACCGGTTACGAACATTTTAAATTACTGGAAAAAAACAACATACCCGTAGTGTTTATTGACAGGATACCTGAAATGAAAAACATTCATTTTATTGCCTGTAAGCTAGAAAATGGTATGATAGAAGCAGTAAGTTTTTTAGTTAAAAAGGGACATAAGATAATTGGATTGATTAACGGGCCTGAAAATTTTTCCGCCAGTAAGGAACGTTATAGCGCTTACCTAAAGGCACTAAGGAAAAATAAAATAAAGCCCTGTAAAAAATTAATTACCTGTTCAGATCTTACAATTGACGGGAATGTGGCAGCTTCAAAAAAACTCCTGGCACTCGCCAGACGGCCAACTGCAATAATCACTTTTAACGACTATGTGGCCCTGGATGCCATAGACTATTGCAAACGGCAAAAGATAAAAATAGATACGGATATAAGCTTTGTAAGCTTTGCCAATGAGGCTATCTGTAATTATATGGATCACCCTCCAATAGCGTCTGTAGAGCAGTTTCCCTATCAGCAGGGGCAAAAAGCCACCGAAATGCTGATAGAGATCATTGAAAAAGCAAAAACGGAAAACGAAAATAGAAAGACGTTCAACAATTTATTACTGCAATCCCAGCTCGTTATTCGCGGAACCCATTAAATATCGTTTCAAAAAGAGATACAGCCGGTTGTGCTAAAGCTGACAATACTATCCCCGTTAGAAATACCACAATAAGATATCTACTCGAAATAGTAAATTGGTATAATGACATTGATTCCGGAACATACAGGGAAAAATAGAATTTGAAAACTCTAATTAATTAATTCAAGTTGTTAGTTAATCAGTGAGTTTATTCAAGGTAAAAGCGAGCATAAACATCACCAGTTTAATCAGAAACCCTTTAAAGGTGACTGCACGTATCTTTCTAATGAACAGACAACATGAAATTACTTTATGAAGCTTTTTCCATTTTCGAAATTTACTAACCCCAAATGTGTGTTTAAGATGAAGAAATTTGTTTTACTGTTCTCTCTTTTTATTACCTGTATAATTTCTATACTCCATGCTCAAACAAACAACGCTACTAAAAAATTCAGATTGGGTCTGAAAACAGGACTTAGCCTTTCCTCTTTCACAAAAGATGTTGGTGTTTTCGCTCCGTGGACACCTGGCGTTCCTGCGAGTGGCTATTCCAATTACAAAAAGTATTTTCGAATATCTTCTCTCCTGGGTGCTACGGTTGAATACCCCGTAACCCCTTCTTTTGTCGTGGGAGCAGAGTTACTGTACGCGGGTAGGGGTGCGGCTTATCGTGAGCCCAATCACTCTGTTGTTACTATTACCGACCAGGGCACAAGAAAAACATACAATTATTACAAGTTTAAAATTGATTATCTCGAAGTGCCTCTTTCTGCCAAGTGGGATTTATCAGCAAATTCTAATGGCATAACAAGTTTTTCTCTTTATGGAGGACTTGCCCCTGCTTTCGTTCTCAGTCAATCAACCTCCTATCATTCCTATTCAACCAGTTCGGCGTCACCTATAGCCGATCCTACTGTTCGGAATGGTGAACTGAAGTATGTCCGTCCCTTTAACCTAAGTACCGTTGCCGGTTTTCAAATAGCTGGCAAGAGAAAAGGCAGTTTTTTTGTTGATGGGCGCTTTAGCCACACCTTACTTCCGGTTTTCAAATATGCAACGACTGACGAGGGTTATAATCTCAACACAGCAATGTGGACTGCCACTCTTGGATTGGGTATTTATCTCAAAACATAAAGAGTCCGGGGCAAAGTGGCACTTATTCCTCAATCCTATATTTGTACTATCGGCGGGCGTCTGAACCCGACAATTTAAAATATTGAGGCAGTCTCAATCGTTTTTCGGTAGGTGGTAGACACCCACCGATAGAGAAATTTAAGATATCGGGGCGATTGTTTTTAGGTAGGTGACAGACATCCACCGATAGAAAAAATTTGTATAAAAAAACCAATTATTGGTATTTTCATACAAACTCCGTGACCATGGCAAAAATACTTCAATTCTTCTAGGTGATTCTTTTGACAATTTCATCAACCGTCAAATTCAAAGCGGGCGTTTTTCATCCGCCAGCGAGGTAGTGAGGGCTGCTTTACGGCTTTTTGAGCAGGAAGAAAATCAAAAAAGGGAACTTATTAAAGAGCTTAAAAAGGGAGAAAAATCGGGGTTTGTTCCAACATTTGATCGAAAAGAGTCTGTTAAAAATCCTCGCGACAAACATGTAACTAATGGGGTATAAAATTAGTGCCAAGGTATCGGAGGACATTGAAAATACCTGGCTTTATATTTTTGAGAACTGGTCATTGGAACAGGCTGACAGGTATATTAATCTAATTCCTGACAAAATTGAATATTTAGCGGAAAACCCTTATTCAGGAAAGGATCCTATCCATATCCGAAAAAATTACCGCTCCCGGAGAAGATCAAGTGAGCACATCGCAATACCCTCCTTTTTACAGCCTATTTGATATTATCCAAAAACAGCTTATCTTGAAGGTGCTTTTTCAATCCTTCCATCTTTTGACTGCCTGCCTGGTCGTGTGTGTAGAACTGTCTGCCCGTATGATCCGGGGAGCCTGCCACTGCCCGAACCCGTATTAAAAAAATGTTAGTGGCTTTTTTGACGCACAGGGTTGAGCTGTGTAATGTCTTTGCACATGCGGATTATTCTACAGGCAACTGTAAATATAGCATGGGGCTGAGCGTGCGAAGCTGTGGGAGCTATTTACAAGTGCTTATAAGCGTTTATAAACGGATAGAAAAAGGAATAGTGTATAAAAATGCGTAACACTAAAATGCCTGTTTGCAATAGCTTATGATTTTTACAACTTTGTGTAGCAACATAAATACAAGCGTTAGCGGTCATTGTAAACCGATACTCTGCAAATATTGAACGATAAAAAAAGAATGCAACAAAAACAATTACCGATTTCAACTTTAAAAAAATTAATAGCTAATATCTCATAAAGTAAATACAGTCATTTAAAAAATCAAAACAATGGAAACACAATTCAAAATACAATACAAAACAACAATCAATGCACCATTTGATAAAGTTTGGGAAGCATTGACAAAACCCGAAATTTTAAAACAATATTTTTTCGGGACAGGCTTAGTAACCGATTGGAAAGTCGGAAACCCGATTGTTTTTCAAGGCCAGTGGGAAGGACAAAAATACTTAGACAAAGGCGAAGTGTTGGAATACGAACACAACAAGCGACTTGCCTACTCTTACCTAAGCAATTGGAGTAACAAAGAAGATAAGCCTGAAAATTATTTATGGGGTTGTTACGAAGTTAAGCAAGACGGGACACAAACCGAACTGATAATTCATCAAAGCAACTACGATGAAGAACGGGCAAAACATTCCGAAGGAAACTGGGCTTCGTTGGTTGACGAGATGAAAAAAATTGTAGAGAAAAAATAACAACGAACCGACCGGCCTTAAAAATAACATAAAAATATAGACACACAATTCAAACCAACAGGATACAATTCAGTTTCACCTTACTTGATTATCAATGGTGCTCAAAAGTTAATTGACTTACTGAAAGTAATTTTTAACGCAAAAGAACTTAGACGCTACGATATGCCAGACTGAACGATAATGCACGTAGAAATACAAATTGACGATACCGTTTTAATGCTTGGTGACACATCAGACGAATTTCCGCCGATTCCTTTGGTCATACACGTTTACGTTCCCAATGTTGATGAAACATTTGAAAAGGCAATTAAAGCAGGTTGCGAGATAATTGGACATCCAAAACAACGTAAAGGCGACCCGGACAGACGAGCAACATTTAAAGATTTTGCAGGAAATATGTGGTCAGTAGGAACACAATTAAATAAGTAAATATCGATAAAAACAACGAACCGCTAAAATCGTATTGGCAACCGTGCAACCATTAAGCTGATAGGACAAAAACAAACAAGACAACAATAAAAAATTAACGACATGAACGAAATCATTTGCCCAAACTGTAATAAAGCCTTTAAAGTAGACGAAGCTGGTTTTGCTGACATACTTAAACAGGTTCGTGACCACCAATTTGAAGAAGAGATATTAAACCGACTTTCACTTGCAGAGAAAGAAAAAGAAAGTGCAGTCAAGTTAGCCGAAGCAAACGTGAGAAATTCTTTACAAGAACAACTTGCCAAAAAAGACAAGGAATTGACTGAACTCAAAGCCCAAAAGGACGCTGAACTTTCCCAAAAGTTATCGCAAAAAGAAACAGAGTTGTTGCAAATCAAAGCAAAACTTGAAAACGCAGAAGTAGCGAAGAAATTAGCGGTTACAGAAGCAACTCAAAAGATTGAAAAGGAACGTGACGAGTTGGCTAATGTTGTAAAAGGAAAAGACACCGAAAGACAGTTGCTTGAAAAATCATTAAACGAAAAGTATCTGTCTGAACTAAAAGAGAAAGATGCAATCATAAAACACAAGGATGAAGAAATTGCTTTGAGAAAAGATATGAAGTTGAAACTGTCAACAAAAATGATTGGTGAAACACTTGAACAGCACTGTGAAACGGAGTTTAACAAACTTCGTGCAACAGCTTTTCAAAGAGCATATTTTGAAAAAGACAACGACACAAAATCAGGAAGTAAAGGCGATTTTATTTATAGGGAAACAGACGAGGCAGGAAATGAAATTATTTCCATAATGTTTGAAATGAAAAATGAAGGAGACGAAACAGCAACAAAAAAACGAAACGAAGATTTCCTTAAAGAACTGGACAAAGACCGCACAGAGAAAAAATGCGAATACGCTGTGCTTGTTTCTCTTTTAGAAGCAGAAAGCGAGTATTACAATTCAGGGATTGTAGATGTATCACACAAATACAACAAAATGTATGTTGTCCGTCCGCAGTTTTTCATTCCAATAATTACACTTCTTCGCAACGCAGCTATGAACTCCCTGCAATACAAAGCAGAACTTGCATTAGTGAAAAATCAAAATATAGACATTACCAATTTTGAAGAAAAAATAAACACATTTAAAGATGGGTTTGCAAGAAATTACGATTTAGCAAGCCGTAAATTCAAAACAGCTATCGAAGAAATTGACAAAACCATTGACCACTTACAAAAAACTAAAGACGCATTACTTTCATCTGACAACAATCTTCGTCTTGCAAATCAAAAGGCGGAAGATTTAACCATCAAGAAATTAACTCACGGCAACCCTACTATGAAAGCAAAATTTGACGAACTGAAATAAATCACAATAACTCATGCATGAATATTCTTCTCTTTTATTACATAAGCAGACACTGCCTTTTTTAAACATCTCGCTTCATCTGAACGATATTAAACCTGTTCAGTCATTGAGCATTGAAAACACATCTGAAAACAACTCTGCCCAACTTAGTATAAAGATAACTGCTGACCTTCCTTGTATTGAGCCGTTTGATTGCAACGTTCCGTTTGTTCCTGCAAAAAATCAAGTAAAAATCCCGTTGGAGAATTTGAAAATAAATCGTGATTTTTTAAACAAATTATCCGAAACTGAAAAGACAGATTTTACCATTGAGGTTATTGAAAATGATGCGGTAATTATTAAAGAAACAATTGCTATAAATGTTCATCCATTAGAACATTTCGGAGGGTTTCAAATTTTGCCTGAATTAATTGCAGCATACATTACACCTAATCATCCTTACATCTATCACATCAAAAGAAAAGCAGTTGACATATTAAAAAAGCAAGGACTAAGAACTGCTTTTGAAGGTTATCAGAGCAGCGACTCTGAACGAGTATTGCAAATAATGTCTGCAATTTATTCCGCCATACAAGGCGAGGAAATTGTTTACAGTTCGTTAGCACCTGGATACGAGGAAATAGGGCAACGTTTGCGGTTATTGAACACCATTCAGCAAGAAAAATTTGGCAACTGTATTGATATAAGTTTATTGTTTGCTGCTTGCTTAGAAGCGGTTGACCTCAATCCAATATTAATCATTGTTCGTGGCCATGCTTTTGTTGCTTGTTGGCTGCAAGACGACAAATTCTCTGAGATTATAAATGACGATAAAACTGCCATCACTAAACGACTTTCCAAAGGTATTCGTGAAATGGCTGCCGTTGAAGCAACAAGCGTTTGCAAGGGCAATAACATAAAGTTCAGTGATGCACTGAATGCAGGTGAGGCCCAGTTGGTTCAGAAAGAAGATTTTTTGCTTTCGGTAGATATAAAAAGAGCAAGAACACTCCGAATACGCCCATTGTCATTGCTTACAAACGCCACAGGAACGCAGTTAGATGAAGAAGCAATAAAACAGACCGAAACGGCTGTAATGGAAAACCGTTTTGAAATTGGCACTATTTACCAAGACGAACTACTACAAGGCAAGCAACCAAAAACAAAGCAAAAAATATGGGAAAGGAAGTTGTTAGACTTATCGCTTCGCAACAACTTACTCAATCTGCACATCACTCGCAATATGCTACAGTTGGTTGATATTGACATCAGCCATTTGGAAGACACTTTGTCGGAAGGGAAAAGCTTTTCAATAATGCCCAATCCAAATGCAGAGGTTTTGCGAAAGTATAATTTGTTTGCTCAACCACTTCATAATTCATCACCATTATTCCAATTAGCAAATGATGAATTAAAGCACAATCGCTTACTCACTCATTACCATCAGCAGGATTTAGATAACATTCTCGTTTACATCCACAAAAATGCAAAGCAAGCCATTGAAGAAAATGGTTCAAGCACTTTGTATTTAGCCGTAGGATTGCTTAAATGGTTTGATAGAAAAACTCCTGAACAAGCAAGATATTCGCCTGTATTACTATTACCAGTTGAAATAAGTCGCAGATCTGTAAATAGCAAGTTCACTCTGAAAAGCCGTGAAGAAGAAACGATGATAAACATCACATTGATAGAATTTCTTCGTCAGGAATATGAATTAAATCTGGGAGCGTTAGAACAATTACCAACTGATGAAAAAGGCGTTGATGTAGCAAAAGTGATGGGCTTGCTACGACAAGCTATAAAACAGTTAAGAGGATGGGATGTGTTGGAACAACTGGTGTTGGGTAATTTTTCTTTCAGCAAATTAATTCTATGGAAAGACATTGTTGTTCATCAGGAGGAGTTACTGAAAAGTGATATGGTGCGGAGTTTGGTTGATGGCAAATTATCATTCAATGAAAATCACGAACCGCATTTTGCGAATGATTTTGACAATGTTCAATCACAGTCTGTCGTGCTTCCAATACCAACCGATGTTTCACAAATGGAGGCGGTGCTTACTGCACAGCAAGGGCGTAGTTTTGTTTTACATGGTCCTCCCGGAACAGGAAAATCGCAAACCATCACCAACATTATTGCAGATGCCTTGTATCGTGGAAAACGAGTATTGTTTGTAGCGGCAAAAAAAGCTGCATTAGATGTTGTTCAAAGGAGATTGGAGCAAATAGGGCTGGCACCGTTTTCATTGGAACTACATTCCAATAAATCTAAAAAATCGGATGTATTGGCACAACTGGCAAAATCAATTGAAACAGCAAAACTTGCACGAACAGCCGATTTTCAACAAGAAGCCCAACGCTTAGATGCTGCAAAAAAAGTAATCAGCGATTATGTAAACATATTGCATCAAAAGCAACAAGTTGGTTGGAGTTTACATGACAGTATAACTGCTTTGGAAAATTATTACGATAAAAAATTCGCAAAGAATTTTATTTCTGAAACTGTTCTGCAACAACTGAACGGAACACTTTGGCAACAATGGACAGATTGGCTTCCGCAATTTCAATCCATAACAAGTTTAATTGTTCATCCAACCGAAAACCCTCATACCGCTTTGAATTTGTTGCAGTATTCACCTTCGGTAAATGATGAAATTGCTATTCAAAGTCAAAAACTTTTAAACCTTTTGCCTGATGTTGAAAGTAAATCTCAATCATTGGTAAAGGGAATATCCTTCCCCTTCTCAATTCAAACTAAATCGGAATGGGAGCAATTTGTTCAAGTCGCAATTGCATTTCAAAAACTTCCCGACATTCCTTTAGAACTTATTCGGTATTTATCTGATAAACAAAACTACAGTGTTTACGAAGAATGGAGCAAAGCATTTAATGAATACCAAACTGTTTTAGGCGGCATCCTAAAAGAATACAACCGAAATGTGCTGAGCACAGATGTTGCAGCGACTGAAGTGCAATGGAAACAAGCCCAACAAAGTTGGTTCTTGCCAAAGTGGTTACAATCACGAAAAATTAAAAAGCAGTTATCTGTTTTTAGAAATACACCATTCAATAATGACAGCGAAGTAGAGCAGCTTTTCTCTTACAATAATAAGTTGCAGGAAGTGCAACGGCTTTTGCAACAAAGCCGTTTTGCATCAGTACAACAAGCCCTGAAAAATTTATTCAAAGACGAACAAACGGATTTAACTGACATCAGCAACAAAGCTGCATTGGTTCAGGAAATAAGTAATTTGACAAATGCTTGGGAACGCAATGCTCTTGGCAAGTGGGTTCAAGTTTGGCAAGAAAAAAACTTTCAGCATTCTGATGAGATAAAACAAAAGAACTTATCTGCCATTGAAAATTTTATACAACTGACATCAGTATTCAACGAACAAGTTAAAAGTTACAAAACACTTACTGGTATCCATTTTCAACAGAAGGGAAACTGGAATAGCGAAACCATAAATCAACTCCATAACATTCAAACGCATCTTCCACATTTAAAAAATTGGATGAACTATGTGCAGCTTCGTAAGCAGGGCGAAAACTTACAGTTGCATTGGCTCATAAACGCATACGAGAACAAATTATGTGAGATTGAGAACTTGACAGATTACTTTTATTATACCGTTCATGCTTCCATTGCACAACGCATTATTTCACAACATGAGGCACTAAGCTTATTTAGTGCAGGCTTGTTTGAGAGTAAAATTGAACAGTATAAAAAAATTGCAAAGGATTTTCAGTATCTCACAATACAAGAGTTGCGAGTGAAATTAGCAGCACAATTGCCGAATACCACAACAGAAGCTATGCAAAGCTCTGAAATAGGCATTTTACAACGAGCTATTAAAAACAGAGGCAGAGGATTAAGCATTAGAAAACTGTTTGATCAAATTCCAACATTATTGCCACGCATTGCACCTTGTATGTTGATGAGCCCGATTTCGGTAGCACAGTATTTTGATGTAAACACAAAGCATTTTGACATTTTGATTTTTGATGAGGCATCGCAATTACCAACCTGTGAAGCAATAAGTGCTTTAGCGAGGGCAAAACAATCAGTGATTGTTGGTGACCCCAAACAAATGCCACCTACTTCATTTTTCAGCACCATCAAGTTAGATGAGGAAAATATGGATGTAGAAGATTTGGAAAGCATATTGGATGATTGTTTGTCATTGTCCGTTCCTTCAAAATATTTGTTACGACATTATCGTAGCAAACACGAAAGTTTAATTGCGTTCAGTAATGTAAATTATTATGAGAACAAACTGCTTACATTCCCTTCATCAGATGACTTGAACCGCAAAGTAAAGTATCATAACATCAAAGGTTTTTACGACAAAGGAAAAACACGAACAAACAAATTTGAAGCGGATGAAATAGTTCAATACATTCAATCTCATTATAACAATTTGCACAAACGAAAATTGAGTGTAGGAGTTGTAACATTCAGTCAAACACAACAAAACCTGATTGAAGACAAGCTGCAAAAACTCTTTATAAGCGACCCTAAACTGGAAGAATATGCCAATGAAAGTGACGAACCTTTGTTTGTAAAGAACTTAGAGAATGTACAGGGCGATGAACGTGATATAATTCTGTTTTCGGTTTGTTATGCACCCGATGAAGAAGGAAAAATGAGTATGAATTTTGGTCCCTTAAATCGTGATGGCGGCTGGCGGAGATTAAATGTTGCTGTAACTCGTGCCCGTTATGAAATGCACATTTTCGCTACACTACAAGCAGACCAAATAGATTTAAGCCGCACATCTGCCGAAGGCGTTGCCGGTCTCAAAGCGTTTTTGCAATTTGCTGAAAAAGGGCATTTAAGTATTCGCCCCGAAGATGTTCAGGAAGCATTAGACAGGCAACACTTGTCTGCATCCGTCAGCAAAAAATTAAAGAAAAAAGGATTTGAGGTTAAATGCAATATCGGCACTTCGGGATTTAAAGTGGATATAGGAATTGTTCATCCCGACAAACCACAGCAATATATTTTGGGAATTGTAATTGACGGTCATTACTATTTCAATGCACACACAACAAATGACAGAGAAATGGTAATGCCCTCTGTGCTTAAAGCCTTAGGGTGGAATGTTCACCGCATTTGGACAATGGACTGGTATGAAAATTCAAATAAGATTGTTGATGCAATAGTTGAAAAGGTAAAACATTTGCAAACGCAGCCAGAAATTAAGGAAGAGGAAATTGCTGAACCACTTATTAAACCTTCATTTGAGCCAATTAAATCAAAGTCTGCAGAAGTTGCGACTAACAACAATACAAGCAAACAAAAACCTTATGTAGCCGCTTTTTTAACTTCAATTTCTTCTGCGAACAGTGAAACCATATTTGAATTTCAAAACCGAAACACTATAAAACAACAAATACAATCGTTGGTGGACACAGAAGCACCAATAAGCAAGAGTTTATTGTATAAAAAAGTATTGCAAGCATGGAATACCAGTCGTGCAGGTACAAGATTAGACAAGCATTTGGAAGGAATTATCAAAGAGATGAATATTGTGCAGACTATTCACCATCAGCCGTTTTATTGGAGCGACAACACAACTTTAGACTATTACCGTAGTAATGACATTGAGAAACGAAATATGGAGGATATTGCCCCCGAAGAAGTTTTAGTTGCTTTACAGGAGGTTGTAACAAACAATTTGAGCATAGAGGAAGCTGAACTACTTCGTTACTTGACTCGGACTTTTGGTTTTGCAAAAGTCGGCAAACAGATTGATACATTACTGCGTTACATTATTGACAAAGCAGTGAAACAAGGTATTGTGAAAAGAGAAAATGACAGAATAAAATTGGCTGACAAATGACGAATTACTCTGGACAACCGTAAAGAAAAATGACCGATAACATGGGCTTAGCGAAAGTGGCGGTTCAGTGATTAAGTAAACATTTGTGCTTCGTATCAAGTGCAGTCCTGGCAGACAGTTTTGTGCTTCGTAATCTCCACCTTCGCCAAGCCCAAAACCGTTAGCACCAATTTTAGAACAACACTGCAAACATAAAACGAACAACAGAAATGAAACTAATAGACATAATTTTTGCATTGACACTTTTCACTTTGACATCGTGTAACGGAAACAAAAAATATGAACCAAGACGGCATTTTTGAAATCGACTATACATTCAAAACTGATATGAAAACAGCATTTGAAATGTGGACAAACCCAAACAGTTTTTCAAGTTGGTTAGGACCTGACGAAGCAGAAATGACTTTTTTAACAGCTAACGTTGTTGAAAATGGAACTTCCCTTTGGACAATGACCACGCCTGACGGATTGACAAAATTCGGGCAAATTAATTTCAAAATTATCAAGCCGAATGATCTATTAGTTTATACTCAAAACTTTTGCGACAAGAACGGAAAGTTTATCAAAGCTCCGTTTTCAGCTACTTATCCAGACACGTTATTGGCTACCGTAAAATTTTCGGAAAAAGAAAATGCAACAAATGTGAATGTAAGGTGGGAAATCCTTGGAAACGCAACCGAACAAGAAAAACAAACCTTTACTGGTATGAAAGAAATAATGAAAGGTGGTTGGACAGCTTCATTTAAAAAACTTGACAACTTAATCAAACAAGACAAGTGAGAAAAACAACGAACCGCTAACAATGTAGTGCCATAAAATTTCTTGCTAATATCAATAGGGTCATGGAAAAAATATTCAAACTAAACCGGCAGACAAATTAATTTTTCCCGGACTGATTTTATTCCTGCCCGGCTTGTAGCCGGGCTGTTTGTTCAGGATATGCGAAATTTCCTCTCCGTATGGCTTTTTCTCCTCAACAAACCAGATAAACCCTTGAAAAAATTGCTTCAATAGCGACAATCCCTTTATTATTATCAAAAACTTGTTTATTCAATCTTTTATTTAGATATTTGACTAAATGTCTAATCAATGAATGACATATTTAAAGCGCTTAACGATGAAACAAGAAGGCAAATCCTTGAATTACTTAAGGAAAAAGACAGGTCTGCGGGAGAAATTGCCGAGAAATTCAATATTTCCAAACCCAGCATTTCACATCATTTAGAATTACTGAAAAAGGCGGACTTAATCACCCACGAAAAAAAAGGACAATTCATCATCTATTCAATTAATACATCTGTGCTTGACGAAATCCTTACCTGGCTCATTAAATTCCAACCCCTTTTTAACTTAAAGAAATATGAAGTACAACTTAAAAAGTGAAATTCCTGTTTTAATCGTAGTGATGCTTCCCTTTTTATATTTAGGAATCATCTGGAACGCACTGCCAGATACCATTCCTACGCATTGGGATCTCTACGGAAAGATTGACGGTTATAACAAAAAAGCAACCTTGCTATGGATCCCTTTTCTTCTTCCTCTATTAACATACCTGATCTTCTTAATTGCTCCCGTTATTGACCCCAAAAAAAGACTTCAAAATATGGGAGATAAACTAACGAAGCTAAAATTTGCCATCACTTTTATTATGTCACTCTTAGCATTATTTATCATTCATGCTTCCAAAGAACAAAAACTTAGTCCGAATCTTATTCCGATACTGATTGGTACCTTGTTTGCCGTTTCGGGCAACTTTTTCTCTACATTAAAACCGAATTATTTTATTGGTATCAGAATACCCTGGACTTTAAACAGCGAGAACAATTGGAAATTAACACATCGTTTTGCAGGGAAATTATGGCTCATGGGAGGTATTTCCATCATTATATATAGTCTTATCGCCCAACCCGAAACAAGTCATATTTTCCTCCTTTGCACCACTACTCTTATTACTGTTGCCCCGATCATATATTCCTTTAGAATATATAAAAGCAAAGAAAATACGACTCCATAAAAAACACCCATTAAGATTAAACATACATATATAATCATCCGGAAAAATGCCAATTTGATATGAAGACAATTTCGATTTTACTGGCTACGCTTTTAACCTCACTCACATTAACAGCCCAGGATATTACAGGACAATGGAACGGTGTTTTAAATGTCCAGGGGATACAATTAAGGCTTGTTTTTAATGTTACTAAAACCGGCAATGGATACAGCGCAACAATGGACAGCCCCGACCAGGGAGCAAAAGGGATCCCGGTAACCAATACATCTTTCGACAATCCCAAAATAAAATTTGAAGTGTCAAGTGCCCGGATTGAGTATAACGGTGAATTAAAGGAAAATGAAATCACAGGCACTTTTAAACAGGGCGGCCAGGAATTTCCAATGAATTTATCAAGAAAAGCTATTGAAAAGGAAGCAGTAAAGCGACCACAGGAACCTCAACAACCCTTTTCATATTATTCAGAAGAGGTTACTTTTCAAAATACAGGTGCAAATATTTCATTAGCCGGCACATTAACACTTCCTGAAAAAGAAGGGGAATTTCCGGCTGTGATCTTAATTTCAGGGAGTGGTCCTCAAAACAGGGATGAAGAATTGTTAGGGCACAAGCCCTTTTTGGTGATTGCTGATTACCTGACTAAGAACGGGATCGCCGTGTTAAGATATGATGACCGGGGAGTTGGACAATCCAAAGGAGATTTTAAAAGCGCAACTTCCGCTGATTTTGCAACCGATGTAGAAAGTGCAATGGCGTACTTAAAAACACGGAAAGAAATTAATAAAAAACAAATTGGTCTGATAGGGCATAGCGAGGGCGGTTTGATTGCGCCATTGGTGGCTTCAAGATCAAAAGACGTTAGCTTTATTGTATTACTGGCAGGAACGGGCATCCGGGGCGACAAATTGTTATTGCTGCAACAGGCATTAATTGCAAAAGCGAACGGCGCTTCCGAACCGGATATAAAAAAATCAACTGAAACGAATGCGAAGCTATTTGAGATCGTTGTAAAGTCAACCGACAATCAAAAATTAAAAACAGATTTAGCCGGCTTCATCAGTGAAACGCTCAGAAAGGATACAACTGCGCAAATCCCGGATGGCATGACAAAGGATCAATTTGTTTCCTTGCAGGTGGATCAAATTTCAAGCCCCTGGATGCAATATTTTATAAAATATGATCCGGGAACAACCTTACAAAAAGTGAAATGTCCTGTATTGGCAGTGAATGGGGAAAAAGATCTGCAGGTTCCGCCCAAAGAGAATTTAACAGCCATCAAAAATGCTTTGATAAAAGGGGGGAACAAGAAGGTAACCACGAAAGAATTCCCGGGTCTGAATCATTTGTTCCAGGAATGTAAAACAGGCTCGCCGGCAGAATACGCGGCAATTGAACAAACCTTTTCGTCAACGGCGCTGGAAGAGATAGTGAAATGGATAAAAATACAAACGAAATAGAAAGCTGCGCTTCCGTTGTATCCAAAAGGCGGACAATGAAAGTCCCGCCTTGTGCATAAGTATAAACCCGGAACTACTTTAAAGACAGCTTTTTATTCAATTGTTCCTGGTTTGCTAACGCAAAATGAATCGCAGACTTTATGAATTCGTTTAAAGACAGGCTGTTTACTGCTGCAAATGCAGCGGCTTCTTTATGGAGTTCAGATGGGATTCTTACATTGAAGGTTCCTTTATAGGTTTTGTTAGGTTCCTTCCCGATTGATTTACAAGTTGATATATAATCATCAATTGCTTCATGAAAAGCTTTTTTCAATTCCTTTACAGAACTGCCTTCAAAATTGATCAGATCATCAATGCCTAATACTTTTCCACAAAAGATTTCATCTTCCATGGAAAAATGGACTGACGCCAGATAATCTTTATA
Source organism: Chitinophagaceae bacterium (assembly GCA_023957155.1). Classification (GTDB taxonomy): domain Bacteria; phylum Bacteroidota; class Bacteroidia; order Chitinophagales; family Chitinophagaceae; genus Agriterribacter. The sequence continues at coordinate 77,153 of JAMLHK010000011.1, forward strand.
CTGTAGAATGTCATTCATCCCTGATATGTCCCTTTTCTTTTAAAAATTCGATCACTTGCCGGATCGCGTAAACTTTTACTATGTTTTTCGGATGAGGCTTATGCAGACTTATAATATTATTGTTTGCATCTGAAAATTTTCTTCTTGATCCTCCTGTTTTTCCTTTAGCTATTTCGGTATCCCCGCATAGTGAAAGAAATTTGACCAATTCTTCCCATGTTAAATCATTAGGAACAGATATCAATCGTTCAAATAGCTTGTCACGCTTTGCCATAATTTACAGCGTTTGTTTTGGGGGTTCATATACTTTCATTTTTGGATTAATTAATTGTTTTTAATTCATCAAACACCGGCAACCTTAGCTGCAACTATATTTTAGTTGCTAAATTAAGAAAAATTTGATATAAAAAAGATTTTTATCGTAAAGCACCGCCCACAACGTTCCGGTCGGTGAGACACCGACCGGTAGCGGGAACCTTTTCGCCAACGGCGCTGGAAGAGATCATGAAATGGATAAAAATACAAACGAAATAGAAAGCTACGCTTCTGTTTAATTTTTTGTGCCTTAGCGGCTTCGTGGCAAAATATCACTACATTAATAATAATTTTGCCTGTTACCTGAAAGAAGCATTATGAAAAAAATAGGATTTTTATCATTTGGGCATTGGGCTAATCACCCTGCCTATAAAACCCGTACAGCAAGCGATACCTTGCTTCAGTCTATTGACCTGGCTGTTGCTGCTGAGGAAATAGGGCTGGACGGCGCCTATTTCCGGGTACATCATTTTGCAGCTCAGTTAGGATCACCATTTCCCTTGCTTTCAGCTATCGGCGCCAAAACAAGCAAAATAGAGATCGGAACGGGCGTAATTGATATGCGGTATGAAAACCCGCTGTATATGGTGGAAGATGCCGGCGCTGCCGATTTAATTTCGCAAGGGCGGCTGCAACTGGGCATCAGCAGGGGTTCGCCGGAACAGGTGATAGACGGGTGGCGCTATTTCGGGTATGAGCTGCAGGAAGGAGAGACCGATGCGGATATGGGACGCCGTAAAGCCCTGGAATTCCTGGATAAGCTAAAGGGTGTTGGATTCGCACAGCCTAATCCCTACCCCATGTTTCCCAACCCGCCGGGCCTGCTGCGCCTGGAACCCTACTCCGAAGGGTTGAGGGAGCGTATCTGGTGGGGAGCCGCTTCTAACGCTACTGCTGTCTGGGCAGCCGAAAACGGCATGAACCTTCAAAGCTCTACCTTAAAGTACGATGAAAGCGACAAGCCGTTCCATGTACAGCAGGCCGAACAGATCAGGCTGTATAAAGAAGCCTGGAAAGAAGCGGGGCACCGGCGTGAACCGAGGGTTTCGGTAAGCCGTTCCATCTTTGCCTTAGTAACCGAACAGGACCACTATTTCTTCGGGCAGGAAGCCAACCGGGTTGATAAGATCGGGATGATCGAACAGAACAAACGCGCCATCTTCGGAAGAAGCTACGCTGCGGAACCGGATCAACTTATAAAAGAGCTTGCTGAAGACGAAGCCATCCGGGAAGCCGATACGCTCCTTTTAACCATACCCAATACGCTGGGAGTAGATTACAATGTGCACGTACTGTCTTCCATTTTAAAGTATGTTGCGCCCGGATTAGGCTGGCGTTAAAATTTTAGCCCGGGAAACTTCAAACAAATCCTAATTAAGCGCGTGTTTGCGCCGGGATTTGTTATAGAAGTAGTAAAAGGCAAAAGCCGCGCCTAAGGCAGCGGTACCCAGCAGTGTATAGGCAGATCTTTTTTGAGCAAACAGCGACCGTCCTTTATTTCCTGCAGTCAGCAGGTCTAAAACAGGATTCAATGAGCCCTGGGGTAAAATTTTATCCGCCCAGATATGTACGTCAGGAGGTGCCCCGGTGGTAACTAAACCCATTCCTGAAGCTTTCAACACCGGCAAATCGTATACATTGTCGCTGACAAATACGGTATTCTTTTCAGGAATATTAAACTTTTGGGTAACAAAGGATAAAACATTCGATTTTACATATCTTTCCGGCTTGTCCTTATGCACAAAGTATTCGGAAATCGTCAGCTCTCCCGAAGCAACACTCTTCTCCAGATGAAGATGGTTTGCAAGACAATAATCAAAGCCCAGTTTATTTTTTATATGATTGGCTACCACATCAAACCCGTCTGATACCAGCAGGCAAATAAATCCCTCTTTTTTTAAGCCCCGTATGGTTTCTGCCGCGTCTTCAACCAGGGGAATGTCATCGGCAATAAATTGCAGCTCCGGCAGCGATTTTCCCCTGAGCAATGCAGCCATTTTCTTTAACCGCATTACAGGCTCTTTATAATTTTCTTTGATCCATTTATAATGCTCCTGTTGATCATAATAGGCAGCAGCAACTTCATTAAAATCATGTTTCATCACCACGCCCATATCAATCAATATCATTTTTCTAAGTTTCAGGATAGATTCAGCAATGGCGATATCCATCTCGTCATTAATAGTATGTATATTTGAAAGGGTTTCCAGGTTATTCCCGGAAAATTGGGCGGCCCGCTGCAAAATGGTTCTTGATACCTGTCTTGACATTTTACCTAACGCTTCAAGACTTTGCATTTCATTTTTAACATACCCGATATTTACTTCCTGCACCCGCATTCCTTTGCTGTAAGCATCAATCAGCAAAGCGATATCTACCCCGTAGTCATTTTCAAATTCTATTTGTTCTAAAAGATCTTTCCGTACAGCTATCATACCGCTCAACGGTTGTTTAAAATTTTCCAGTTCCGGGAAAAATATGCTTAAAAGCGGTTTGGCAACGAGCTGGGTTACTCTTCCTGCCTGCCGGTCGAAATAGGATTTTACAAAATCAGCCTCCCCATTCAGGATCGGATCAGCAAGCATCGAAACGATATTCTTAGGATAGGTTACAATGTCCGCATCAAGATAAACAATAGTATTATATGCTGCCGCAATCATTCCCTCCCGCATAGAGATCCCCTTTCCCCTGCTGGAACTGGTTATCACTCTTGCATTTTCTTTTAATGCTTCGGATACGGTATTATCAGATGAATTGTCATCCACAACAATTATTTCCATGACAGGCTCCGCCTGCCGGATGCGCTGAATAACTTTTCGAATAGTTGCTCCTTCATTTAAAGCGGGTATGATAACACTGACCATCTCAACCTCCTTGTTTAATTTTAGTAATTCAGGTCACATTGCCTGCATTTCGCTAATATTAAAATATTCCGGGAGAAATACCTAATTTTTATTCCTTCTACGTGATTATAAAACCCTTACCGGTAATTGCTGTTATCTCATCGCCTATATACCGGCTTACTTTTTTAACAGAATGATATTGTGCATCGTTTCTATGTATTTTTTAGAAACAAATTGGTTTATATACTAATTCTAATAAGCAAACCCTTTTGTTTATCATTTCTCTTGTTTTTATATACACAAAAGATCTTGTTTATAAAATAAGGCGTATTTGTATACACAACCGCTATCGTATATACAAAACACTATATTTAAACCTGTTTTTCGTATCGCTCTATTATTTCCTTTTCTTCCGGCTCCTTCACGCCCCGGGGTTTGGTCAGCGTTTATCTTTAGCTATACAATCCGGCATGAGCCTCATACAGAGAAGCGAGTCCTTCACGGAGCTTCTTGAAGAACTGATAATGTTTATCCCGGATTTCCATTGAAGCGCTATTGGGCACAATACATTGGGTTTCACTCCGTATATTTTTTGACGCTTCATCTACATCCCTGAAAATACCCCCGGCAGTAAATGCAAGCATCGAACTACCCATAAGGGCAGGTTCCCTTCCCGAAGGAATAACAACCGGAACACCCAGGACATCCGCAAATATCTGGGGCCATACCCCGATATTCACTCCCCCGCCACCCATGCGTATCTCCTTCACTTCCATATTATTTTCTTTAAGCGCATCATAGATGTAACGCAAGGAATAAGCCACTCCTTCTAAAACAGACCGGGCAAAGTCTATCCGCGAGTGATGCCTCCGGATACCAAAGAAAACACCCGATGCATAAGGCCCGGTTTTTGAATCTCTCTCTCCCGTTAAATAAGGCAACGATATTAAAGGCGGCTCATTGCTGTCCCGGAGTAAGGTACTGTCCTGCACATCAAAATCAAAAAGATTATTTCGCATCCAGTCCAACGGAAGCGCTGCGTTATTGAGCGCGCCTCCATTTAGAAAAAGATCTTTATTGAACGCATAGGCCTGGATACGTTTGTTTTCATTTTTATCAAAAACAGGATACCGGCCGGGTATCCTCAGCATTGCGGTGGTACCTATATTGATTATCCCAATCCCCGGGTTAAGGCTGCTTAAACCCATACTTAAGGCTGCCCCGTCATACACCCCCAACACAGCTTTTACGCCTTCTTTTAATCCAAGCAGCGCAGAAATTTCTTTTCTCAATGGTGCGCAGAACGTTGTTCCATCGGCAGGCAACGGGAACTGTTCGGAGGAAAGCCCGACTTTCGATAATATTTCCTGGTCCCATTGAAACAGGTGAATATTAAAAAGCTGGGTGGCAGCAGCCGTGCTGATATCGGTAACCCATTCTCCGGTAAGCCATTCAAATAAAAACGATTTGCTGTCATGGAAATATTTCGCAGCTCTTAAAAGCTGCGGTTTTTCTTTAGAAAAATAAAATAAGCGGGGGAGTATATATTGCCCGATCAGAGGACAACCCGTTTTTTGATATAAATCGTCATCTGCATATTCCGATAAAAAATGGGGAAATGTGTGTTGCGACCGGGTATCAGACAGCAGGGTAATACCTGTTAGCGGTCTTCTTTGCTCATCCAGCATCATTAAACCAAAGTGATAGGTAGAGGAGCAAATGAATTGTACATCATCCTTATCATTATCCTGCAATACCTGTCTGCTCAAATTTACTACCAGGTTTTTCAGCTCTTCAGGATCATGTTCCGCCGCTCCTGTTTCCACCGAACGTGTTTTTATACCGGCAGCACATAAGGAAAGGATTTCACCTCTTTCATTAATCAATCCCACTTTCAGGTTTGTAGTACCCATATCTATCGCAAGTGTCAACGCCATGTTCTGTACTTTTTTTGTAATACCTCCGGGTTAGCCGGTTCCCCGGCAAGTCCGCCATGTTGAAACACGGAAATCATATCATCCACACAGGTTTGCCCCATGCCATGCAAAGATTCCCAGGAATAACCGCCGAGGTGTGGTGTGATAATCGCGTTATCTAATTTTGTTAACCGATGATCTCCGTCTATCGGTTCTCCTTCCACCACATCTGTTGCATAAGCGCCGATAGACCTGGTTTGTAATGCCTCGTATAAAGCATCTTCATCTACCAGTTCTCCCCTGCAGGTATTTACCAGTACCGTATTTTTTTTCATTGCGGAAAATTGTTCTTTACCAAACATCCTTTTCGTTTCCGCCGTGAGGGGACAGTGAAATAAAATAGCATCCGAACTGCTGATGAGCTCTTTCAGGCTCACTTCCTGCGCATTAAATTGTTTGAAGCGTTCTTTGGATATATAGGGATCTACAGCAATGATATGTGCATTAAATCCATTAGACAAGATCTCTGCGCTTCTTGAACCAATATTACCCAGTCCAATAATACCGATCGTCTTTCCCTTTAATTCCATTCCCACCATACGAAACCGTTCCGCCCACTGGCTGGTTTTCACCGCCTGGTTTCCCTGGGGCACTAACCTCGATGCCGACATCAATAAGGCTACGGCATACTCTGCTACCGCTTCTCTTTCTACCAGGCCCTTTACCCTGGATACGGTAATGCCCAGCTCCGTTGCTGCCTGAAGATCTACATTATCGCAGCCGATACCGTGCCGGACTAAGAGAACAAGCTTTTTGCATTGCTCCAGCGTTTTCCGGGTAAACCGGGGCGTTACGCTGGCTATGATCCCGTCTGAATCTTTAACCCGGCCGGCTAAGTCATCAGCATCAATATCCGATGGAACCGTAATGTGCTGTATATCGGCAAAGGCTTCTAAGGCCGACAGATGTTCCCCGAAATGTTTGCCAAAAGTGCTGGAATTAACGACACTGATAAGAGGTTTCTTCATTATACTTAAATTTACTCAAGCTGTTTTAAATGATCTCCAGTATAGCGGTATGTACACGTCAAAAATAGTATAGCCCGAGGTTAGCCGTATACTTAGTTGCTATAGAATGAATAATTCGATTTCATAATCACATCAATGGGCATATAGATATGTTCTTCCACAGGTAATCCGAGGATAATGTGTTTATATAAGGCCATTACCCCTTTGTATGCCTGTTCCCCTGGCTTCTGGCAGATAAGGAAATTGATAATGCCCTCGTCCAGGTATTGAATATTTTCTTTAACGAAATCGTAGCCGACAAGGATAACATCCTTTTGCTCTTCTTTTATGTAATGAGCAACATGAGATACCCTGGAGTTGGTTACAAAAACCAGCCCGATATTTTTCTTTTTAGTAAAAACAGGATCCAGCTGCTTCTTAATCTCCCGGTATTTAATTTTACGAATATCAATTTTATGAATATCGTTTTTTAAATGATGCTCTTTAAAATATCCCCTGAACCCGTCTTCCTTACGCAGCAGATGGTGGTCAGTTTCCATTTGTTTTGATACGTTAACAATTAAGACGTCTTCATTATCCTTCAGCAGGTAGCTGACCAGGTTAGCCGCCATATAGCCGCTCCTGTACAGCTCGGGACCGATATATGAAAGACTTGACCGGTGAGGAATATCCGAATCCATAAATACATACGGAATATTCAGCGTATCACACTTACCGGCAAAATCTATGCTTTCTTCAATAAATGAAGGCGCCAGCAATATTCCCTGCGGTTTTTTTTTAAGAACCTTCTTTGCTACATCCGCAAAAGAGCTTTTTTCATTGAGATCATAGAAGTACTTCTCAATTTTTACATTATACAGCTTTATTTCAGCTTCCGCTCTTTCTATCCCTTTTAATGGCGCTTCCCAAAAACTGGTTTCATCGGACACTTTCGGAATGAGGGTAGCAAATGTGGTTACCTTATTATGCATGGCTAAGCGGCGCCCTAACAGGTTAGGCTGGTAATCCATTTGCTTTATTATCCGCTGAATTTTCTCTTTTGTTTTGGGCGATACCCCTCCGCGGTTATGAATAACCCGGTCTACCGTTCCGATTGATACCTTTGCCCGCCGTGCTATTTCCTTAACCCCCGACAGAGAAGATTTATGTTTCGCCATATTTTACTTTACGTAAAAAATTTTCCAAACGTACATGAAATTTTACTTATTCCGGGAATAGGGTAAAGGAAATCCGGGGTAATAGCATACCCCGACAGGAGGAAATCCGTGAAGAACATAATTACACCGGGGGTTTACATTATCTTGCAGCTATTATTTATTGATCAAATCATAAAATATATTTTATGAAGCTCTCATTTTACATACCTGCTGTAATAAGTATACTTCTTCTTTTTTCATGCGTAAGCAGTAAGCAATTCAAAGCAGAGCAGGAAAAAAACCAGGCCCTGAATCAAACCTATATCAATGTTCAGCAAACCCTTAAAGAATGTACGGATGCCAGGGATGAAGCCATTCGTAAAAACGGGATCCTTCAAAAAGAAAATGAAAACCTGAACGAGCAGGTAGCCTACCTGAAAGAAAACAATACCCAGGCGCTGAAGCAGCTGCAGGAGCTTTCTGTTATTACCGCCTCCCAGGCTGAAAGTATTAAAAAGTCGCTGGATAATATCGGCAATAAGGATACCTATATCCAGGGGCTGCAATCCGCAATTTCGCGAAGGGATTCCCTGAACCTGGTACTGGTAATGAATTTAAAAGGAGCTATCGGTAACCTGGAAGATGAGGATATTAATATCAAGGTGGATAAAGGTGTGGTTTATATAGATATTTCCGACAAGCTGCTGTTCAAAAGCGGACGATACGAGGTAACGCCACAGGCAAAAGCTGTACTGGGTAAAGTTGCCGTAGTACTTAAAAACCAGCCGGAAATTGAATTTATGGTGGAAGGACATACAGACAATGTGCCTTACCGTAGCGGGGTGCTGCTTGATAACTGGGACCTCAGTGTTAAAAGAGCAACTTCCGTTGTCCGTATCCTGCAAAATGAATATGCGCTCGATCCTTCAAAAATGGCAGCAGCCGGCAGAAGCGAATACCGGCCAATAACAGATAATACTACGGCAGAAGGAAAAGCAGTAAACCGGCGTACAAGAATTATTATTCTTCCCCAGCTCGATCAATTTTTCCAGTTGCTGGAACCGCAGTCGTAGATGTAGCGTATTTTATGGGTGAAAGCAAAGAAGGCGGGACTATTCATGATCCTTCAAGCCTGCAATGGGCGGGCTTAAACCAAAGGTGAAGTTATTGTATAAAAAAGCCCGTCTTCGTTAAAACTTTGGCGGGCGAAGGCGGAGAGGGGCCACAGTCAAACACCTGATACCCATTCTAACATTTCTTGCAGGAGTGAAATGATTGGTTTGCACTTGTTTTCATTGGCTAAATCATAAAACTCACAAAGTCGGTGAAGACTTCGGGCTTTGATTGGCATTAATGATTGGGTGATTAGGCCTTTTTGACGAATTCTGATTTAAGCGCCATTGCGCCAAACCCTTCTATCTTGCAGTCTATATTATGATCACTATCTACCAAACGGATATTTCTTACTTTGGTTCCTGCTTTTATGCCCTGTGAAGCTCCTTTTACGGGAAGGTTTTTTATTGTTACAACAGTATCTCCATTTTGAAGAATATTTCCATTACAGTCTTTTACCACAAATGCCTGGTCGTCATCAACTGCTTCATCAGGATTCCATTCGTGTCCGCATTCCGGGCATACGAGCAGGTCATTCATTTCATAAGTATATAGCGATTTACACAACGGGCAAGGCGTAGATTCTGACATAATGAATTATTCAAATTTTGACGGCAAAGTTAAAAATTATTCAGCACACAGTCAGTAAAACGGGTTGAAGCATATTGCCTCAACCTAAAGCCAATTAAAAAGCGGACTTCGTCCACCGAGGCCTACATAAAAATACTCCCCTGTGCGCTAAAGCCCGGGTGAACACTGGTCTCTTTCGCGATTTCAGCGGACATCATCCGCCGAAGATCGCTTCAGCGACCGAAGGTGGAGAGAGATTACAATCGAACACCTTATCCCATTACTCACTTTCCTGGATAATTCGAACTCTAAAATATTGAAAAGGATTTATTCTCAACTACTTACTCCAAACTGATGATAGCGTGATAATACGAAAGTATGAGCTAAAAAACAGAAAAGCCTGTTTAAATCAACAGCTTAACAGGTTTTTGATATCAGTTGGCAGAGATGGGCGGGATTATTTCATGATCCCCTTCGCCTGCGGTGGGCGGGCTTAAGCCAATAAATGCCCGTTCGCTTCGTTCGCAGTCATTTTTGTTTTTCGCATCCGGTACGAGCAAGCTCGACCGGGCTGCTCCAAACAAAAAGCCCCGCATCTGCGGGGGCATTTATTGGCTTGCGGAGAGGGCGGGATTCGAACCCGCGATACAGTTTCCCATATACACACTTTCCAGGCGTGCTCCTTCAACCACTCGGACACCTCTCCTTTTTAAAGGACTGCAAAAATAGCATTATTAACTATTGGTCTCAGGTGTGGATACATTTATTTTTCAGGGAAAAGACGAATCAGCGGTACCGGGAAAAGAAGTAATGGAGCTATTTAACCTCCGTTTTGAAAAATGAACCTGGCATTTGCAGTAGTTATCCGCGCTATTTCTTCAACAGAAGAGCTTTTAACCTCTGCCAAAGCCGCAATAATATATTTTAAATAAGCGCTTTCGTTTCTTTTGCCCCGTTTGGGCACGGGAGCCAGATAAGGCGAATCCGTCTCCAGCACTAAGTGTTCGAGAGGGATCTGCTTCAACACTTCCCGCAGCCCGGACTTTTTAAAGGTAAGTACTCCCCCGATACCGAGGTAAAAGCCAAGGGATATGATTTGCTGCGCTTCTTCCAGGCTTCCCCCAAAACAATGAAAGATCCCTTTTAGCCCGGTGCCCCGGTACTCCGATACCACATCAATACATTGCCGCATAGCATTTCTTGAATGTATTACAACAGGTAACCGGTACCGGAGCGCCCAGCTGATCTGTTTCCTGAATGCTTCATACTGCTCTTTTTCAAAAGTCCGGTCCCAGTAAAAATCCAGCCCTATTTCACCAACAGCCGCGAAATGTCTTTTTTGCAGCCAGCTTTCTACCCATTGTAATTCTTCAGGATAATTCTTATTAACCGAGCAGGGATGTAAGCCCATCATCGCTATACAAACCCCCGGATAAGCGGTCTCTAACCAAAGCATGGCGTCAATAGAAGAACGATCAATATTGGGGAGAAAGAATTGCCGGACACCTTCCTGTTGCGCATTTGCAATGACCTCCCCGATGTCCTCCTTAAATTCTTCCATATATAAATGGCAATGCGTATCAATAATGGTCATAACTTTCCTTTACATTTTTGCTCCGGCGCCGGTTGGCTTGTGCACTCACTGCTTTCCCTCTATCCCGGTATGTTCTTTATGCTTTCCTTTACAGAAACCTTCATACAAACTTTCATACAGGCTTTCATACTGGGGTACAATACGGGTAATATCAAAGTTCTCCGCCTGTTTTCTTGCATTCGCCCTGAACCGGTTATAGGTATCCTCATCTTTCAAAATATCTATGGCATACGCCGCCATCTGCTCTGTATCGCCCACATTTCCCATGAAACCGTTTTTGCCGGGCGTAACAATTTCCGGTAAGCCTCCTACATTGGTAGATACCACCGGCGACCCGGCTGCCATGGCCTCCAAAGCAGAAAGTCCAAAGCTTTCATATTCCGATGGCAGAAGGAAAAGATCGGTAATGGCATAAATTTCTTCCATGTTTTGCTGCTTACCGACAAAACGTATTTCTTCGCATAAATTCAATTCCCTGCATAATGCTTCTGCCATAGGTCTTTCCGGGCCATCGCCAACCAGCAACAGCTTTGACGGAATAACATCATTCAGCTTTTTAAAGATCCGGATAACGTCATCAATTCGTTTTATTTTTCTGAAATTAGAAGCATGTAATATGATGCGTTCGTTATTGGGTGTAATAACTTTACGAAAAGCGTCAATGGGAGTCCTGTTGAAGCGTTGTACATCCACAAAGTTGTATATCACCTCTATTTCCTTTTCGATCGAAAAGGAACGATACGTTTCTTCTTTAAGATTTTCCGATACCGCAGTTATGATATCACTTTGATTAATGGAAAAAGCAACTACGGGCGCGTACGTTTTATCCCGGCCAACCAGCGTGATGTCTGTTCCATGCAGGGTGGTAATTACCGGTACGTATTTATTTTCTTTCTGAAGAATTTGTTTAGCCATATAAGCTGCAGAAGCATGCGGAATGGCATAATGCACATGCAGGAGATCGAGTTTGTTGTTCTTCACCACGTCAACCAGGGTACTGGCCAATGCAGATTCATAAGGAGGATAATCAAATAAAGGGTAGGTGGGAACCCGCACTTCATGATAAAATATATTGGCTCTGAACCCGGTAAGACGCACTGGCTGACGATAGGTTATAAAATGTACATTATAGTCTTTATCCGCAAGAGCCATTCCCAGTTCCGTAGCTAAAACGCCACTTCCGCCGAAAGTCGGGTAGCATACTATTCCTATATTCATGTGTATATTTTAATGATTACGCTTAGCGAAGGTAATTATTATAGCCTGGTATGAGCAGACTATAACAAATATGAATTTATCGCTGTCCGATATCCTTCTATTTCAGCTACATTTACTAAATTGGTGTTTCAAACTCCATATATGAAAAAAATCCTCCGGATTATTTTATTACTATTCATTGCCGGATTAGCCATTTTCATCTACGTTCGTTATTATTTTGTGCTGGGAGAAGGAGTAAAATCCGGCGAATTAAATTACTGTGTGAAAAAGGGCTATATATTTAAAACATACGAGGGAAAACTCATACAAACCGGCATACGCTCCCTTTCTCCCAATACCATACAATCTTATGATTTTGAATTTTCGGTAACCAATGAAGACGTGGCCAAAACACTGATGGCCAATTCCGGAATGGAGTTCGATCTGTATTATAAAGAATATAAAGGCGTTTTGCCCTGGCGGGGATTTAACCGCTATATCGTGGATAGCATTGTTGCCATGAAAGATCCCCGGACCGGCAGGATAGTGAAATGATTTCTCTCACGCTCCCAATATAAAAATGACCGGTTTTTTGTGCAGATCGGGTTGTTCTTTTTTCCAATCGGCAATCGTTTTTGTTTTAATATACTCTTCCGGGGAGGTTAATGAAGCCGCTACACATAACCGGGTACCGGGGTTGCAGTTTTTTAAAAGACTATCGAATAAAGAATGGTTACGATAGGGCGTTTCAATGAAAATTTGTGTACATTGTTTTGTGGTCGCTTCATTTTCCATTGTCTTTATTGCTCTGTTTCTTGCTGCATTTTCTATCGGTAAATATCCCGCAAACCGGAAATGCTGACCATTCAATCCGCTTGCCATCAATGCTAAAATCATCGAGTTGGGTCCCACCAACGGCTTCACTAATGCGCCAACAGACTGGGCTGCACTGACCAGGATCTGGCCGGGATCGGCAATGCCCGGGCAACCGGCCTCACTGATAATACCAACCGTTTTAGCCTGATGCAACGCTGCTATAAAATCCGATTTAACGGAATCCTCCGCTTTATGAATAGTATACCATTCATAATCATCCACTACCATGTCTTTCCAAATGCGTTTCAAATAGCGCCGGGCAGTCCGTTCATTTTCAACAAAAAAAACGGTACAGCATTTCACGGCATCTGCTATATAACCGGGTATGGCAGCCAGCCCCTCCTCATCAATTACAGAAGGAATTAAATAAACAGTTCCCGGGTTCGTGGCAGACATAATCAAATTTTTATCTTTTATCCTTCTTCTTTTGGATGATAAAGGCTGAGCGTTGCCGCAATTACGGCATAAGCAGGCGCCAGCACCCAGCCAATGCCTACCAGCCCGTGCATCAGGTAAAAGATCAGCCCGTTACCAATGGCAAGACCTTTATGCTGGCCTATAAATTCAATGCTTTGGCTTGCAGACAGCTTTTGCCGCTCACAGCTGTAATCCAGCATGGAAAATCCATAATAATAGCACTCTATCATTAAAACAATCAGCGGGGTGATCCAGCCGGCAAGAGGCACAAACGAAATAATCAGCAGGGTAACCGCATATACGGTCTGCCACAACACATTGCGCATGGCTAACCGTATACCCCGCGACATATCCTTTATCAGCTGCGGAAAACTGAACGCGTATTCCTTTCCGTCAATTATTGATTCTGTTTTTTCACTCAGGTAGCCAAACAGGGGCGAGCCAACAATCAGCCAGATGTATTTAAACCACGAAAAATACAGCAGGATAAGAATAAGCCATACCATTACTCCGCCCAATGCAAAGAAAAAACCCACCAGGCCGCTTTGCATCCTGTCTACCCAGGCTTTCAGACCGGTTTTAATGCTTAACAGCTCAATAGCGTATGTAGCGCTTTTGCTGAAAAAATACATACTCACCACAAACAGCACTGCGTATATCAGCCCGGGTATAATGATCCATTTCCACAAGTTGTGCTTTCGAATAAACTGGTGTGCTTTAAAATAAGACTGAACGGCTATAATAATCTCCTTAAGCAATAGAATACTTTTAAACAATTAAAAAAATCCGGCAGCTGCAACACCAGGCATATTCCCCATCCTTTCCGGTAGTTGCATGATGCGCCCACAGCGTCTGCCAATAAGTATTTAACTCAACGGAAAATGATATATCAGCAAAACTTAAGATGCCCCGCAATGATCCATATTCAAACTTAATAAAATTCTTTTGCTTAATTTCCACCGATGAAGAAACTGGAGTATAATTTTTATAATCGTCCGGATGTGGTGAAGATCGCGAAAGAATTACTGGGTAAGGTTCTGGTTACCCGTTGGGAAGACGGGCTGACTTCGGGAAGAATAGTAGAAACAGAGGCTTACCAGGGTATAACAGACCGTGCTTCCCATGCTTATAACGGCAGACGAACTGCACGTACAGAAGTCATGTTCGGTGATGCAGGCAGGGGATATGTATATCTATGTTATGGCATTCACCATTTATTCAATGTGGTTACTCACCGCCAGGATATCCCTCACGCTGTCCTGATCAGGGCAGTAGCGCCTGTAGAGGGCGTACACATTATGCTGAAAAGAACGGGAAAGCAGCAGGCTGACCGTACCCTGACCTCCGGCCCGGGTAATGTATCCAAAGCATTGGGAATATTTTCCCGGTATAGCGGCATCAGTCTTTTGGATAATACGATCTATATAGCCGATGACGGGTTTAAGCTGGAGCAGAAAAATATCATCGCTTCTCCGCGTATCGGGGTTGATTATGCCGGGGATGATGCGTTGCTGCCTTATCGCTTCTTCATCAAAGACAATATGTACGTAAGCGGGAAAAAGCACCCGGGCTGATCCGGAAACAGCAGGTGGGATAACGTATTAACAAATTAAGCAGTAAAGTAGTTCGGGTATCCCCGGTATTCATCCGTATTATTGTTTTACTTTTGCCCTCCTGATGACAACATACGACCACGATAACATTGTTCCTTACCAGGAATCGGACTTAACGAAAAAACAGCAGGTTGCTGAAATGTTTAACCGGATCGCATTTCGCTACGATTTTATGAACCGGTTTCTTTCCGTGGGAATAGACAAGGGCTGGCGAAAAAAAGCATTGAAGCAATTAATTAAAGAAAAGCCTAAAGTTTTATTAGATGTTGCCACCGGAACGGGAGATATGGCCATCATGGCATACGAATTGCTTAAACCGGATAGCATCACGGGTATTGATATTTCGGAGAAGATGCTGGAAATAGGAAAAGAGAAAGTGTTAAAATCCGGACTGGAAGGGCATATTCAATTACAAAGCGGTGATAGTGAAGCAATAAACTTTCCTTCGAGTACGTTTGATGCGGTAACCGTGGCCTTCGGCGTTCGTAATTTCGAGCACTTAGAACAGGGGCTGGAGGAAATAAAACGGGTATTGAAACCCGGAGGTAAATTAGTCATATTAGAATTTTCAAAACCTAAAATAACAGGCATAACACAACTTTACAACTGGTACGTAGGAATTGTAGCACCGCAGATGGCTTCTGTTATTTCAAAAAACAGGAACGCATATCAGTATCTGAATAAATCGGTGCAGGGATTCCCGGAAGGAAAGACATTTGTGGACATTTTAAACAACATTGGATACCGAAACACATCATGCAAAAAATTAAGCCTGGGTATTTGCAGTATTTATTGCGGTGTAAAATAATTACAGTTATTCTTGCATCAGGTTTGGCTATACCTTCTTTTGCACAGCTTCGCGGAAATCTCAACCTGCCCAATCACGATGAAAAGCCGTACTATTTTGGTATAGTGCTTGGCTATAATACATCTCATTATCATATTTCACACGCCCCGACATTTTTAAACCAGGACAGTATACAGGCCGTGAACGGCTTGAACAGCGGACGTATTCACCTGGGCATTATGGCCAATTTACAGCTGTCCAGGCGGTGGGACCTGCGCTTTTACCCGCTAAACCTGATCTTCAGCGAAAAGAAATTCCGGTACGACCTGTTATATCCCGATATGGGAGAAAATAACTTAGAAAAAACACAAAAAGTAGAATCTATCGTCATGAGCTGGCCTTTACAGGTCAGGCTAAAAAGCGACCGGATCAGGAATTTCCGGGTTTATACCCTGGCAGGAATAAAATTCGATTATGACCTGGCTTCTAACTCCGGCACATCCAACTCGGAAAACCTGTTGAAAGTTAAAAAGAGCGACTTTGGCGTTGAAGCCGGGATCGGCTTTCAGTTCTTTAATAAATATGTAATCGTATCACCGGAAATCAAAGTGAGCCAGGGGTTAAATAATGTGCATGCGAAAGACCCTTCTCTAAAATACTCGAATATCATAGACAAGTTGAATTCCAGGATGATCCTGTTTTCCCTGCATTTTGAAGGAGGAGGGCTTCTTTAAATTAAGCCCGCTTTCATCATTTTACCAGCCCTGCTTTGCGTTGCCCGCCTTAATAGCGGCTAATGCTTTGGCTTCACCCAGCAACGTGGTCAATTTATTACCCTTGCCGTCATGGCCCTGAGCCATATATGCACCTTTGGATGTTTTTGTAATAACAGCATCTAAGATAGGAACGTTTTTTTCCTTTGTCTTTACATTATAGGCTGTTAAAATTGCACTATCTGACATAACAAAAATATTTAAGGGTTAAGTAAACGCAATGATTTAATTGTACCAATACTCCGAAACCACAGTTCTAAGATAATACTATTTTATCATCCCCGATGGCTAAAAATCTAGATATCAAGATTTGCATATTTAGCATGCGATTCAATAAATTCTCTTCTTGGGGCTACTTCATCGCCCATCAGCATACTAAATACCCGGTCTGCTTCAGCTGCGCTTTCAATGGTTACTCTTTTCAACGTGCGGGTTTCCGCATTCATGGTCGTTTGCCATAGCTGTTCGGCATTCATTTCTCCCAAGCCTTTATAGCGCTGCACGGTTACACTTTCCTCTTTCCCTCCGCCGATCCTCTCTACTAAACCTTTACGCTGCTCCTCCGTCCAGGCGTATTCCGACTCTTTTCCTTTCTTAACAAGGTATAGCGGAGGCATGGCAAGATATACATATCCCTGCTCGACCAGCTCTTTCATGTAGCGAAAAATAAAGGTAAGAATCAGTGTGGCGATGTGACTTCCATCTACATCGGCATCCGTCATAATAATCAGCTTATGATATCGGAGTTTCGATATATCCAGTGCTTTGGGATCTTCCGGTGTTCCTATTTTTACCCCCAGTGCTGTAAACATATTGCGGATTTCCTCATTGTCATAAATCTTATGCTCCATCGCTTTTTCCACGTTCAAAATTTTACCCCTCAGCGGAAGTATGGCCTGGTAGCGCCGGTCCCTGCCCTGCTTGGCTGTTCCGCCTGCAGAATCTCCTTCCACCAGGAACAGCTCACATTTTTCCGGATCCCGGTCTGAGCAATCCGCTAATTTACCCGGCAGACCACCACCTGTTAATACGCTTTTACGCTGAACCAGCTCCCTGGCTTTCCTTGCCGCCGCACGTGCCTGGGCTGCCAGTATTACTTTTGAAATAATAACCCTGGCGTCTTTGGGATTTTCTTCTAAGTAACTTTCCAGCACCCTGCTGAGGGTAGTATCTACCACGCCCATTACCTCGTTATTGCCGAGCTTGGTTTTAGTTTGTCCTTCAAACTGGGGTTCCGGAACTTTTACGGAAATAACTGCACTCAGCCCTTCCCTGAAGTCATCCCCTTCAATCTCAACCTTAGCTTTTTCAAACAACCCCTGTTTTTCTCCATACGCTTTAAATACCCGGGTGATGGAACGGCGAAAACCGGCTACATGCGTTCCGCCTTCTATTGTATTGATATTATTAACATAACTAAATATGTGTTCATGAAAACCGGTATTATAGGCCATCGCTACTTCTACCGACACATTACTGGACTGATCAAGCGCTTCACCGTAAATAATATTGGGAAGCAGCGATTGACGGTTACCGTTTTTATCCAGAATCGAAACAAATTCCGCAATACCCCCTTCACTATAAAACCTTTTACGGTAACAGTTTCCCTGTTCATCTTTTTCTCGCAAATCCGTTAAAACAATTGCTAACCCTTTATTTAAAAAAGCCAGCTCTCTCAATCGGCTCTCAAGGATATCCTTGTTAAAAACGGAAACCACAAAGATGGACTGATCGGGCCAAAAACGGCTCAGTGTACCTGTTTTATCTGTTGTACCGATTTCCCGTACCGGATATTGAGGTACTCCGGTGTGATATTCCTGCTCAAAAATTTTCCCTTCCCGGCATACCGTAACATGCATGACTTTACTCAGCGCATTTACGCAACTTACCCCTACACCATGCAAACCACCCGAAACCTTATATGTATTTTTATCAAATTTACCCCCGGCATGTAAAACCGTCATAACCACCTCGAGTGCACTGCGCTTTTCTTTGGAATGCATACCGGTGGGTATCCCCCGGCCATCGTCCTGAACACTTACCGAATTATCTTCATGTATGGTAACAGCAATATTTTTACAATATCCCGCCAGGGCTTCATCAATAGAATTATCTACTACTTCATATACTAAATGATGTAATCCCTTTACGCTGACATCCCCGATATACATCGCCGGACGTTTGCGAACTGCTTCTAACCCTTCAAGAATTTGTATACTGTCTGCACCGTATGCGGCTGTAGGAAGAGGAGCGTCCAACGCCTGTGTTTCATTGCTCATAAATCGTTCCGAATCGCTTTTGCTGATCAAAAAAAGAATTGTAGCAAAGGTACTGAAATTAGGCTGCGCAGGCAATTTTAATATGCTTTTTCGACAATTCCCCGACCCGGCAGATTTTCGCTTTTTTCCTTTAAAATCCGGGTTAAACGGGGGCTATCCATACGCTTTTGTCCGGAAGGCTGCCAAACCACGTCTTTGCCCCGTCTTTACCCGTATTGTTATGGTTAAAGGGTGTATATTTGCACCCTTATGTTACAGGCGCCGAACATATTAGATTTAGCACAAAAGCATCCCGTAATGCTTAATGATTTGCACGTACTGCACGAAAAAGAACGCCAGACACCGGGAGCTGTTCAATACAGCATAAAACGATACAGCCGCATCCCGCAATGGAATGCGGAAGACATGGGCATGATGGTATACCATTTTAAAAAAAATGAGCCTTCTGCCAATTATCTTGAACTCCGGTTTTGTGTAACAGGGAACACCTATTGCCAAAGTAAAGAGCAGGAATGCCTGAACTGCAAAAACGGGCTTACCAGGGCCTGTACGAAAAAGAGCGAAACCATTGATGTAATGAATTTCACTTTTTTACCCGAGCATTTATCGCAGTTTATAAAAAATTCCCGCTCCGTTGATTTTACCAATGAAGTCCTTTCGTTTACCCACCCTTCTTCTTTTACAAAAATTCTCCCGTTGTGCAGCCGCGTGAGAACGATCCTGGAAAACCTCTTAAACAACACGTATACCGAAAGCTTCGAGAATATCTATATCAATGCGCAAACCCAGATGCTGTTGTTGTACAGCTTAGAGTGTATGCTGGGAAACAAAGAAGAGGAAGAAAGCTTTAGCTGTAAGTTCCTGGCTAATGAAACCGACAGGGATAAAATTATGAAAGCCAGGGAAGTGCTGCTGGAACATATCGGCGAACCTATTACCATTAAGGACCTGAGCCGGAAAGTGGCCATCAACGAATGTTACCTTAAAAAAGGATTTAAAGAAATTTTCGGCACTACTATTTTTGAGTTTTACCAGAGCCAGCGTATGGAACACGCGAAATATCTTTTGTATGAAAAGGGACTAAGCGTAACCGAAGTATCCCTTATGCTCGGCTATTCCTCCATTTCTCACTTCTCTACCGCATTTAAAAAACACACCGGCTTAAAACCCTGTGAATTACTGCTGAGATAAGACACTTTTTATGGCTATGAAAGCCCTGGTATACAAATCAACAGGAAGCTGGTACGTAGTAAAGGGCGGGGACGGGGCATGGTATAATGCCAGGATAAAAGGAAAGTTTAAAATAGATGATATCACTTCCACCAACCCCATAACCGTTGGTGATGAAATAGAGATTACCATCGAAGAAAACGAAGAACAAAGCGCGGTTATCACCCGCATTTATAACCGGCACAACTATATCAACCGGCAATCTCCTTCCCACAAATACCAGCACCACATCATCGCAGCCAATATTGACCAGGTTTTACTGATCTGTACCCTCAGGGAACCCCGTACCTCGCAGGGATTTACCGACCGCTTCCTGATAGCTGCCGAAGCCTACCATATTCCTGCCATACTGGTATTTAATAAATCTGACCTGCACCGGGACAAGGATAAAACGCTGTTTGAAGAACGAAAAGCCATGTATGAAGCGATCGGTTACCCTGTTTTGTTAATGAGCGTAGAAAAAGGTGAAGGAATAGAAAATTTACAACAGGTGTTACAGGATAAAACCACGTTGATCAGTGGTCATTCCGGTGTGGGAAAATCTTCATTCATTAACCGCATTATTCCTTCTTTTGCCCTCAAAACAAAGGAAATAAGCGAATGGAGCGGAAAGGGGCTGCATACCACAACTTTTGCCGAAATGTTCGATCTTCCCTTCGGCGGGAGGATCATTGATACACCGGGCATTCGTGAATTCGGACTGGTAGATATTTCCCGGCAGGAGCTTTCGCATTACTTTCCCGAGATGCGGGACCTGATCTCCCATTGCCAGTTTAACAATTGCCTGCATCTTAATGAGCCCGGCTGTGCCATTAAGGAAGCCGTAGAAGACGGAAAAATTAATGTGAATCGCTATATCAGCTATTGTACTATCCTCGATTCCATAAAGGATAAAGCCTACCGGTAAAAACCTGAGCCTGTTGTCTTCTTCTCTCAACGAAACGGTACCCGGAATACCCTCAACACCGCTATGGAAGAACGTTTACAAATGAATTTGCAGAATACCGGCGAGTTCCTTTATCGCTTCGTTCTCCATTGCAGCAGCCCGCCGGAGCCGTACGGGTAAAATAGATACCCCGTTATAAATATTATAATGCAGGGTGAACTTATGGCCTTTGTAATTAAAATCCCAGTAGGAAGTGTCCTGGTCGTCAATCTTGTTGGTAAACCGTACCTGTAATTTATCGGTAAGTAATCCTGCTACACCATAAAATTTGTCGAAGCCGCAGTTTTTATCAATTACCGCTTCCGTGCAGCCGTAATCGGTACGAAGGGTCAGGTTCATAGTGCCGTATTTAAATGGTGAAACTAATTTTTAAACGCCTTTGTTTTGGGTGTTTTTTCGCCACTCAGAATTCTTTCTGCTCCAACACTTTTACCATTGGCCGGGCAGCCGTATTTTGGTGCGCAGCCATACATATACAAGCCCATCAAAATACCAACTGCTGTATAAATAAACCATCTTTTCATAGTATTATAATTAAATGCAGCCGCCTGCTTACCTCATTACTTTGTAATAAATAGGAACGATTAAGTATGGATTTTGGTATGTATATATAATAAAAGCCGGGAAAACAAAGTTATAACAATGGCATTCTTATCCGGGCTTCCGTTTCAATAGGTAATGCATACGATATAACGGATATTTGCTTTTTATACCGATTGGACATCGGCATTATACGGAAGAAACTGGGTTAGAACAAAAGTTCATTCCGTATTACAGGTTTAAAAAAGAAAGGACATGTTATTAGCTACTGATCTGGACGGTACATTTTTAGGAGGAGATCCGGCCCAAAAAACAGCACTGTATCAGCTCATCAACGGGCACCCCTCATTTCACCTCGCTTTTGTAAGCGGCAGGGGACTGGCTTCGGTATTGCCTCTTTTTGAGGATCCTTTGATGCCCCGCCCTCATTTCATTATTTGTGATGTGGGAGCCACCATTGTACACGGGCATACGCTTCAGCCTGTTGAGCCTATCCAGTCCCTGATCGAAGAAAAATGGCCGGGAAAGGAAAAAGTAGCTGCACTGTTGTCTCAAGTAAAAGGATTAGCGCCGCAGGACGTTCCCCAGGAACGGCGCTGCTCTTACTTTTACCATAAGCAGACCGATATAAATACATTAAAATACCGGGTAGAACAATTGAACTGCGACCTGATCCTGTCTGCCGGAAAATTCGCCGATATTTTACCCAAAGGAGTAAACAAAGGCTTTAGCCTGCAATTGCTGGTAGAGCAATATGGTTTTGACATTGAAAATATCCTGGTGGCCGGGGATACGTTCAATGATCTTTCTTTATTTGAAACAGGTTATAAGGCAGTTGTTGTGGGCAATGCGGAACCCGGGTTACCCGAAGCTACTTACGGGTTACCCGCTGTATACCAGGCCAGGGAGGAAGGCGCCGGAGGTATCCTGGAAGCCCTGCGGTATTTCTCTTTTATCAGGACTGCGCAGTCCTGATATTTTCCGGAATTGTTTAAACGTAAATTTTTGCAGCCCAACACCCGGCCGGTTTCCTCCTGTATTACAGTATCTACATTCTTCCTTCTATTTCCAGAGCACTTTTCGGCGTATGCTTCCAATGGATACAAATAACATTATCTTCAAAACAAGGAGTACATAACGGGTTAACTCCTCTTTTTTTTGCTATCTTTCTTCCGAAAATTTCCTCTTTATGTCTGAAAAAATATTTCGGCCTTTTATAGCTCCCGAAACGAAGATGGCCGAGTTTACTCTCAAAGCAGTGGTGACCGGGTCGGTATTCGGTATTATTTTCGGTGCCTCTACAGTATACCTTGCGCTGAAAGCCGGACTAACCGTTTCCGCTTCTATACCGATTGCCGTAATGGCCATAACCCTCAGCCGGCTTTTTTTAAAGACCACGATACTTGAAAACAATATCATTCAAACCACCGGGTCGGCAGGAGAAAGTATTGCAGCCGGAGTGGTATTCACCCTGCCCGGATTTTTGTTTTTGAGCGATAAATCCAACGAGGACTATTTCAGTTATATCACCATCCTGACGCTTGCTATCCTGGGCGGGATATTAGGCACCCTGATGATGATCCCCCTGCGGCGCCCATTGATCGTGAAAGAACACGAAGCCCTTCCTTATCCTGAAGGTACGGCCTGTGCGGCGGTATTAAAAGCAGGAGAAAAAGGCGGCAACTTTGCCAAAACGGCCTTCACCGGGGTAGGATTTGCGCTGGTATATGCTTTTCTGCAAAAGATTGTTCATGTGATAGCCGAAACACCGGCCTTTATGACAAAGCAGGCAAATAAATTTCTGCCTTCGGCGAAGCTTAGCGGCGAAATAACACCGGAATACCTGGGCGTGGGCTATATCATCGGCCCTAAAATCAGCGGCGTGCTGGTTGCCGGCAGTGTGCTGGCTTCATTTGCGCTCATCCCTTTATTGGCAACGCTTGTACCTCCGGATGCCATCGCTTCGCAACTGGTAAAGCTCGGGCTGCTCACCGACCTGAATACAAGCGGGGGAAGGGGCGGCTGGAATGCCGATACCCATGCTTTTGCTGATTTTTCAAACGCCATTTACTGGGCATATATCCGGCAGATTGGAGCAGGGGCCGTTGCTGCGGGAGGTTTTATTACGCTGCTGAAAACCATGCCGACTATTATTTCTTCATTTAAAAGCAGCATGGGTTCATTGAACAAAAATGCGGGAGATGCCGGTAAAAGCATGGTGCGCACAGAGCGGGATGTGAACATAAAAGTGGTAGGATTGGGCAGCTTAGGATTAGTACTCGTAGTCTCTGTTCTGCCCTTTATCCCCGGGGATAATTTTGTCAGCCGTATCTTAGTTGGTATTCTTATCGTGGTATTCGGAGCCTTATTCGTAACCGTATCTTCCCGCATTGTGGGGTTGATCGGTTCTTCCAACAACCCGGTTTCAGGGATGACTATTGCCACTATCCTGGGAACCTGCCTGATCTTTATCGCAGTTGGCTGGACCGGTAAGTTCTACGAACCTATGGTGCTGGTGGTAGGCGGAATGATCTGTATTGCCGCAGCTAATGCAGGCGCTACTTCGCAGGATCTCAAAACGGGTTATCTTATCGGAGCCACACCAAAGTACCAGCAAATAGCGCTGTTCATCGGCGTAATTGTTTCTGCTTTGGCAATAGGTATAACCATAAAAGTGCTGGATACCCCTACTCCCGAAATGGTGGCACAGGGCATTCATCATGCTATTGGCCAAAGTACCTACGCTGCTCCGCAGGCAACGCTAATGGCCACCCTGATCAAAGGCGTTCTATCGTTTAACCTCGACTGGCAGTATGTGCTGGTTGGCGTTTTTATCGCTGTGGTGGTAGAGCTTTGCGGTATCAAGGCCTTATCATTCGCTATCGGGCTATACCTGCCTTTGGCAACAACCTTACCCATCTTTATCGGGGGCGCTATACGCGGCCTGGTTGACTGGCAGGCAAAACGTAAAGGAGAAGAAGCCAACCCGGGAGAAGAAGACTTAGGTAAAGGCAACCTGTTTGCCACCGGTTTAGTGGCCGGAGGAGCAATAGCCGGCGTCATGGTCGCTTTCCTGGCAGCCAACGATACCATAGCCAACGGATTAAAAAAGCTGAGTTTTGAAAACGGGATAACCAATATCCTGGGTGGCGCTTTGGGCTATGAAATACTGGGAGTGATCTTTTTTGCCGCGCTCGGTGGCTTGCTATATAAGATAGCGAGAGGAAATTAAATTACATTAAAACTATCGCTATTTCAGTTTATTTAAAAGTTTGTGTAAATAATGAGATGTATAGCCCGAACTCGCAATACGTGTAAAAGATGCCAGGGTAGAACAAAATTTCTCTTTTGCCTACCCTCGTATAATTTCCCCACCTTCGCACAAAGATGCACGATATGGACAATACCTTTATCAATGGAACGGTTACTTCTGTCAATCACGAAAAGCAGTACGTATCCATAGAATACCTCCATAAGGATAAAAAGAAAACGATTACCTGTAAAACAAATGATAAAGAAAAAGCAAAGAAGCCTCATCAATTTCGCGTAGGTGATGCCGTACGTTTTCAGATAAAAGGTGCCGACAGAGGTAAAAGGATAACAGCTTTTAATCTGCAATTTTTATATAACACGGCAATAGAGCAGCTCATTAACAAAGCAGCGACCAATAACCGGTTTACCGGCTATCTGAAACGTGTGGAGAACGCTCTTTTTGTAAAAGAAATTGGCAGCTATATTTTTTTGCCGTTAGTATTATCTCCCTGGGAAATTCCGCCTACAGAAAATAATTTTAATAACCCCGTTGAGTTTATACTATTGAATTCAGACAAACCCAACAACCTTGCTGCCGAACTTTTTACACATCAGTATATCAGCGAATTTCGCAAAGCGGTACAACATTTTAGAAATAAAATACCCATAGACGCAACCGTCAGTAAAGTTACACCCTATGGCGCTCATGTAAGTTTCTTTAATAATAAAATACAGGCCAAGCTTCAGTTGCCAGGTAAAGTGCCATCGGCAATAAAAGCCGGTCAGGCTATTTCTGTGATGATTGTTCACTTAAGCAGTAGCCGCATAGTAGTGGAGCTGTCGTAGCGCTATTATCATATCTGAACCACAAACAGCACTAAAGCCAGCCTTACAATGCCTGGCTATTTGTGCCAGATCCTGTAGAAATAATAAATCAGTCCGGATAAGCTCATTACAAACCAGAGATAAAACAGGGTATTAAAGGTATTAAAGGATCCCAGGATCAGGGCCCACTCTAAATATAAGCCAAAGAATATGGTAATAATACCCCATAGCACCAGGGCGATAATTGCCCGCAATAACTTGGATAAGGTTTTGCCTAATTCGGGTTCAGTACCATTACTCATATCTATACGCTTTAGCTTTTAATTTAACAGCAACTTACTGAAATCTGTCGAATCCCCGTTAAATACGTTAAAATCCACCCTCGTGCTTATCCCGTTTACCTTCCCGGTTTCACTGTGCTGCCAGAATATCCACGGTCTTTTAATCCGGGGTTGATTGGGTTGAAGGTAATGCGCCACCCATAGCGGATATTCATCAAACGCTTCTCCCAGGTATTGATTATAAAAATCAACGTTTGTATAAATAATCGGTTTTACTTTATAGTATGCCTCAATGGTATTCAGCCACTCCTGAACCCTGATGCGGAGATCTTTTGGCTTTACACCGTATAATTGTTCCACATCCAGTACGGGGGGCAGATCACCGGGTTCCAGTGTTACCTGCGCTATAAAATTTTCTGCCTGTTTTTTCCCGCTTTTGGTTGCCAGAAAAAAATGATACGCTCCCCTGGTCATTCCCTGTTCTCCTGCCTTATACCAGTTACGCTTGAACAATTTATCAACATTCACCAATCCCTCCGTGGCCTTAATAAAAGCAAAGCTCAGTTGCATATTTTCTACATTCATCCTTTTTACTTCTTCCCAGTCTATCACATCCTGATGATGAGAAACATCAATTCCATGAACCGTATAATTAACCGGTATATCAATTCCAAAAGCAGTATAACGGACAAAGTGAACATGATACGCTTTCCAGCGCAGGTAACCATATATAACGGTAGCGCATAACAGCATTAAGCCGGTCATGATCAGCAAAGCCTTCCAACCGGAGATCTTCTTTTTTTTACGTGCCATGCCGATTTAAATACAAAAGGCCAAAAAGCAAATTAGCGGGAACAACGAACCATAAACCCCACTCCCTTACACCAACATCGTTTTATTCTGATACATCTCTTCTCTCAGCAGCTTTACCCGGTTGTCTTCCAGGTACTCATCAAAGGTGGTAAGCCGGTCAATAATTCCCCGGGGGGTAAGCTCTATCACCCGGTTGGCCACGCTTTCCATAAACGTATGGTCATGGGAAGTAAGCAACACTACCCCCTTAAAATTGATCATGCTCTCATTGAACGACTGGATACTTTCCAGGTCAAGATGATTGGTTGGTTCATCTAATATGACCAGGTTGGGATTCTGTATCATCATGCGACTGATCATACATCTTACTTTTTCACCACCGCTCAGCACACTTGTTTTTTTCAGGATCTCATCCCCGCTGAAAAGCATTTTCCCCAGAAAACCACGTAAGAACGGTTCATCCACATCCGTAACGGTTGGTGGCACATACTGCCTTAACCAGTCCATCAGGTTAATATCCCGCTGTTCAAAATAGGCGGTGTTATCGTTGGGCAGATAGGCTTTGGTAATGGTCGTTCCCCATTCATACTTTCCGCCGTCTGCCTGCATTTTATCATTAATGATCTCGAAAAAAGAGGTAAGGGCAAGATGATCTTTAGAAAAGAAAGCGATCTTGTCGCCTTTATTCACGGAGAAGCTGACATCGCTGAACAAGACCCTTCCATCGTCTGCTTTCTTGAATAGCTTTTCTACATTTAACACCTGGTTACCGACATCTCTTTCCTGTTTGAAAATAATTCCGGGGTAGCGCCGGTTTGAAGGCTCAATATCCTCAATTACTAACTTTTCCAGTGCCTTTTTCCGGGAAGTGGCCTGCCTGCTTTTTGAAGCATTGGCGCTGAACCGTGCAATGAAATCAAGCAGGTCCTTCCGTTTTTCCTCCATTTTCTTATTCTTATCGCTCAACTGACGGGCGGCCAACTGGCTGCTCTCATACCAGAACGTATAATTGCCGGTATAGATCTTGATCTTTTGGCGGTCTACATCGGCTACATGCGTACAAACCGAATCTAAGAAATGCCTGTCGTGGCTTACTACAATGACAATATTCTCATAATCGGCCAAAAAATTCTCCAGCCAGCTAATGGTTTCCACATCCAGGTCATTCGTTGGCTCATCCAGGATCAATATGTCGGGATTTCCAAATAAAGCCTGGGCAAGCAATATGCGGACTTTCATCGCCCCGGGAAGGTCTCTCATCAGGGTTTGATGATTTTCTTCACTAACCCCCAGCTGGCCTAATAAGGTTCCTGCATCACTTTCTGCGGTATATCCCCCCATTTCACCAAACTCACCTTCCAGCTCACCTGCCCGCATGCCGTCTTCTTCAGTAAAGTTTTCTTTGGCATAGATCGCATCCCTTTCCTGCATCACCTCCCATAGTTTCTGATGTCCCATCATAACGGTCTGTAACGCCGTATGCTCATCAAAGGCAAAGTGGTTCTGCTGTAAAACGGCCATCCGCTCTCCGGGCGTAATATCAATTGCTCCCTTTCCAGGCTCAATTTCACCGGAAAGGATCTTTAAAAAAGTGGATTTACCGGCTCCGTTGGCTCCAATCACCCCATAGCAATTGCCTTTGGTAAACGTCAGGTTTACCTCGTCAAATAATACTCTCTTTCCAAAAGACAACGATACATTGTTCACTGAAATCATAGCTGCTTCCTGATTTAATTTTTATCCTCTGCTAAATGAGCCGCAAAGGTACGATTTAATGCCAAGCAAGAGGCTATCGAAAAGGCAACCCGTTTTTTAAAATATATGCCGGGATCTTTCTTCAATTCATAATCAGGAAAGATGCTTATATTTATTGATTTAATTAACCCCGGTTCCATCTAAACCCCGTTCTATATGCGTTTCATTATTTTCAAGTCATCCCGAGCCATCACCGGTATCGTTGCTCTTTTGTTTACGGCTGCCTGCTGGATCCTCTTTACCGGCTGCCAGTCTGATGCACAAAAAAAAGAAGGGCAGGGAACGCTTTCTGAAGCAGAAAAACATCTTCCGGAAAATGCAACCCGGGGATTGAAGATCGCCGATGACCTGCAGATCAGCCTGTTTGCCCATGAACCTATGCTGGTTAACCCCACGAATATGGATATTGATGAAAAAGGAAGAGTATGGGTATGTGAAGGATATAATTACCGCTACTCGCTTAATCCGGACAATCCCTATAAAAAAGAAGGAGACCGGATTGTAATTCTGGAAGATACCGATGGTGACGGTGTTGCAGATAAGCAGACTGTTTTTTACCAGGGCGAGGATATTAACTCGGCATTAGGTATTGCGGTGCTGGGAAATAAGGTCGTTGTATCCCGCAGCCCGGACGTATTCATCTTTACCGATGAAGACCACGATGGTATAGCAGACAGAAAGGATACGCTTTTTTCGGACGTTGGAGGAACGGAAAATGATCACGGGATGCATGCATTTAACTTCGGACCGGACGGGAAACTGTATTTTAATTTTGGCAACCAGATAAAGGAATTGAAGGATAAACATGGCCGGACACTAAAAGATATCCGGGGAAAAGAAATCATTGCCAACGGCCATCCCTGGCGGCAGGGTATGATTTTCAGATGTGATCCGGACGGGAATAATATAGAAGTGCTGGGTAATAATTTTCGTAACCCTTATGAAGTAACGGAAGACTCCTTCGGAACACTGTGGCAATCGGACAACGATGATGATGGAAACCGGGGCGTACGCATTAACTACGTGATGCCCGGCGGCAATTATGGATTTAAAGATGAGATCACGGGTGCTGCCTGGCGTGAAAGGCGAATTAACCAGGAAGATTCTATTCCATACCGGCACTGGCACTTAAATGATCCAGGCGTAGTCCCCAATATGCTGCAAACCGGGGGCGGGTCTCCCACAGGCATCCTGGTATACGAAGGCGCCCTCCTGCCCGAACGGTTCCGCGGTCAGCTGATCCATTCTGATGCCGGGCCTAACATTGTGCGTTCTTATGCTGTTTCGCCGGATGGGGCCGGATATTCCGCAACCATCAACAACATAGTAGAAGCTCCCGGTGATAACTGGTTCCGCCCTTCTGATGTCTGCGTAGCCCCGGACGGATCACTATTTATTTCCGACTGGTACGATCCGGGAGTTGGCGGTCACCAGGTAAAAGATTTTGCTAAAGGCAGAATATTCCGGGTTACGCCCAAAAAATATAAGGGATATAAAACGCCTGCTCCTGATCTTTCTACCATTGAAGGGGCAGTAAAAGCATTACAAAGTCCCAACCGGTCTACGGTATACCTGGCCTGGCAAAAAATACATAGTGCGGGTGAAGCCGCAGCGCCTGAGCTGGAAAAACTGTATGCTGCTGAAAACCCGCGTTTCAGGGCGCGGGCTTTATGGCTGCTGAGTAAAATCCCGAACAAAGGAATACATTACGTGCAGGAAGCGCTGAATGATAAAGATCCAGATATCCGTATTACGGCAATACGGGCCGGACTGCAAATAAAAGCAGATACGCTCGCCTTAATAAAAACACGGCTCCATGACGAAAATATCCAGGTAAAAAGGGAAGCCGTTCTGGCTCTTCATAATAACTCTTCGGAAGAAGCGGCTGCTGTATGGGCGCAGCTGGCACAACAGTACGATGGTAACGATCGCTGGTATCTTGAAGCACTGGGTATTGCTGCCGAAGGTCAATGGGACCGCTTTTTTAATACCTGGCTGCAATCGGTGAATAACAAATGGGATACGCCCGCAGGAAAAGATATCGTATGGCGGGCCAGGGCTTCCGCCTCTTTGCCCCTGCTGGCAAAAATAATCAGCGACCCCGCAGCAGACCCGCACCAGAATCTAAAATTTTTCCGTGCCTTTGACTTTTATCCTCACGATAACAACAAGGGAAAAGTATTACTCTCCCTGCTGGAAGGTCATCATCCGCAACAGGGATATATTGATGCGCTTACCCTGCTGCTGCTTGATGCTTCCACACCCCGTACGGCAACAATTAAAAATGCTATTCAAAACGGGTTAAAGAGCGTAGCACAAACCCCGTTATACATTGACCTGGTAAGAAAATATAGGCTAAAAGACCAGTATAGCGAACTTTTGAAGCATGGCGCAACAAGACCCTGATGAAGCGGTTAAAACAGGCGCCCTGCGCCTATACTTGAATTAGGCGGAAGTGCAATGATCAATAAAATTACAGCAAAAAGGGAGAGATAGCCGGTAATATGTTAAGTCTGCTTGGCAAAGCAGGCAGCGATGCTTCAAGAAATACGCTGAAGCTCTTTCTTAAAAACGGCACCAACCCGGTTGAACTGAGAATTAAAGCGGTACAGGCGCTTGCCGACAACCGGCCGGGGCAAAACAGTCTGCTGGAGTTAGTAAAAGATCAAACTTTACCCGAAGATCTTAAACCGGCGGCCACGGAAATCTTTACCAAATCCCATCGAAAAGAGCTGAAAGAAGAAGCAGCCAAATACCTCGATATAAAAATTCAAACGTACACTCTCCCCCCGCTTAATGAGCTTATGTCTATGCAGGGCAACGCCGATTCCGGATCGGTAGCATTTGTAACCTATTGCAGCTCCTGCCACCAGGTAAAAGAAAAAGGGATTGCATTTGGCCCTGATCTGTCAGAAATCGGCTCAAAGCTTTCAAGAGAAGCTTTATATAATGCTATCCTTGAACCTTCGGCGGGGATAAGCTTCGGATTTGAAGGCTATGCCTTTAAACTAAAAACCGGCGCTACCGTTTCGGGGTATATCGCCAGCCAGACGGAAGATGAGATCAGTATTAAAATGATCGGGGGGATCATCGAAAAATTCAAAAAATCGGATATTGTTTCAAAAACGCAACACGACCGCTCATTAATGCCCGAAGGCCTCGCCGAAGGCATGGGCACACACGACCTGGTAAATGTTATAGTCTATCTTGAGCAGCTCAAAAAGGAATAAATACCATTAAACCGGATATTTTAATTACGTTTTCGGCAAAGCGGCCATTTTATACACCGGCACCGTGCTGCAGGGCTCACCATACATCAGGCTTTTAACAACGGGACGTAACTTTTTAGTAATGGCAATATATGCGGCTTCGGGGAGCACCGCCTCTCCGCAACCCTTTATCACAATCCGTTTACCGGCATAGGCTTCCATATCCAGCTGTTCAATATTTTTGAGCAACAAGGCATCCCAAAATTCCCTTTCGGTTCCATACGCTATTTCTTTTGCATGGGGCTGTAGATAGGACGTGATCAGCATATATGCCCACAGGGGTATGATGGCATCGGCAGTATTCGTTAACGCAACATATTTTCCTGCATATTGATGCCAGTCCGTTTGCTTTAAGGCTTCCCTGAACTCTTTTTCTTTTAAGATCAATCCTTTAAACAGGTAGCTTTTGATATCCCAAACCGCCATTTCCCCTTTAGGATAAAAATCTTTAAGGTCTATGGTAATGATGCCGCTTTCAGCTACCCTGTTGATTATCGTTTCCATCTTGATGCAAAGTTCGGAATTTCTAAAATAAAAGAGGTCCCCGGCATAACATCAAACCGGGGACCTCTTTTTTAAACATAGTAATATATCAATAACCCGCTTTCAACCGGGTATCTTTTATGGTTGCAGCCTCCCTTAACGATTGCATCACCGAGTAGCCCAGAGTTTGCTTCATTTGTGCGGACATTGCTTTTTGCTGTTCTTCCACATTGGCCGCATCATTGGGCAGTGCTCCTATATTTTTTACTTTCACCACATATACCCCGCTGTTTCCGATAAGAGGCGATGAAACTTTAGACTCGTAATTTTTATTCAGCGCCGCTCCTATTAGGATCAGCTCGTTACCAATACCCGGTTTAAAATTATCTGCAAACCGGATACTATCTGCTTCCTGTACCATCTGCCCGGCATTTTTCGCGGCCTCATCCATATCGGCATAAGTACCCAGGGTGGTAATAAGCTGCGCTGCTTTTTTCTTATCTCTTAACAGGGGTTCTACTGCTATTCTTGCTTCAGCCACGGACTGTAATCCTTCTTCTTTTTCACCGGTGATAAGCGCCACTACATATTGTTCCCCGACAGATACCGGGTCAGATACTGTTCCGGGCTTATTGTTGTAAATCCATTTGATGAATGAACGGGAGGCGCCAATACCCATGACCTGGTAATCCATTTCTTTTATATTATCAGCCTGGCGTTTGTTCAGGTTTTCCTTTTGAACGGTTTCATCAAAAGCTTTGGCCGTACGGCTCTGGGAAGCAAACAGGGTAGCAGCTGCCGAAGCGGCACGGTCTGTTTCCTCACTGGCTTCGATCGGCTTCGATAAATAAGCAATCTTATATGCCTGTTCAAAATTCTTTTGATCCTGGATCTCAATGTAGTGATACCCGTATTCTGTTTTAACTACTCCCTTATCTCCTGTTTTTTTCTCAAAACAAAAATCATTAAAGGCTTTCACCATTTGCCCGTTCGGGAAATAACCGAGGCTTCCAAAGGTTTGCTTTGAACCCAGGTCGTCAGAATACTGGCTGACCATCAACTCAAATGAAGCACCCCCGGCAATAGCCTTTTGTATACTATCTATTCTCCTTTCAGCAACTGAATCGGCAAGCGTGGGCTGCCCGGTTTGGGGGTCAATGGTAGCAATTAATATATGCCGTGCCTTTACAGAATCGGGAAGCACTTTTGACCCGATCATCCGGGCAATAACAATAGAATTACCATCATAATATGGTCCATATAATTCCCCGGGAGCCAGTTTAAGCAGCGAATCCTTAACGGGTATCTGTATCCGGCTTTTATTCATATACCCGTCATAGAACGGGGATTTAGTACCCTGCCGGGTTACAAATATACCGGCATCACTTGCTTCGGCAAAGGACTGCTTCAATCCTTCCATTTTCTGCCACAGGTTCATACTATCCTGCTTATTAGGCGAAGCATCAAACAATACATAAGCAATACTGCGGCTTCTTTCCTGCTTGAACCTGTTCTTATGCTTTTGTATATAACCGGTTATCTCGGCATCCGTAACCTTTATGGTAGAGTCTGCGATACCGGAATAAGACAAACCCACATAGGAAATATCAGCCACCTGGCTGCCTACGGCATTTTGCTTTTCTACCAGCCATTTGGGAATATACGTTCCATTTGCATAAATAGTCACTAACTTTCTCTGTACCTGGTTCAGCACAATAGGATCAATAAGCTGATCATGTACCTGCCTCAGCTGGAAAGCATCTTTGCTTTTTTGTAGCGTTTTAAAGGCATTGCGTGCCGCATCAATATTATATACACCGGTCTGCGGATCCGTAAACTGCTGCTTAAATTCCTGGGGAGCATCTTCACTAAACAATAGATCGGTAAATTCTTTAGAAGTAAAATCCACGCCTAACTTATTGGCTTCTGCAGTAATCAGCTCTCTGCTGACTAAGCCGTTCCACACCTGGTTTTGAATTTCCTGGCGCATGGATTCATCAACACGGTAGCCCTGCGACTGGTATTGAGATTCCATTGCTCTCGTTCTTTCATCAAATTCATCCCTGTTAATTTTCACCCCGTTTACTTTAGCAACGGAAGATGAGGGAGACGAAAATAAATGGCTTCCTCCACCCACAAAAGCATCCTGCACTACAAAAGCGATCATACTGAGCCCAATGATGCCAAATACAAAAACTGCGGCTTTTTCGCGAATCGTCTGAATAATAGACATATATTAGTAAGTATATTTTTTATGGAGGGCAAAAATAGGGTAATATACGTTTATCAACAAATTGTGGAAAACGAATGTAAAAGCATCCCCTGCTACTTTTCTTAAAGTGGATTTCTTTTTTATCGTCAAAGACAATGTAAAAAATGGAATCCCGTTTATCCCTATGCACAACCTCCTGTTAATTATGGCAGGTTTATGTTGAAAAGCGTTCCTTTTTTTCATTTTTCCTGTGATATTCCGGGCAATAGATAATTTTGGAATTGTCCATTTTTTTTACCTGAGCCTAAGAGCACCAAATTAAATGAATTTCATCACAGTTTATACACGGCATTTTTCCGATAATCGGACGAAAAGATGTCCGCAGGACAAAATTTTTCACACTGTGAATAAAGTACTGTAACCACCGTCGTTCCTACAAGATCAACTGTTAACAGGATGTGAATGAAGGTATATAAAGTATTAGCTTTAACTTTGCCAAATAAAGGGTTTATTATTATTTCCCCATATTAACAGCCCTAATAGTAGTAGGGCCTTTAAATAAATAATAATTATTATTAAATACTATGGCAATTATTAACATAGAGGAAGCAAAGAAAAATGTACAGCGGGCAGGGTTTTTAGATGTTGATATTGACCCCCGTCTTGATCTGTTTGATGAAATAAACCGGTTAAAGCGGGAGAAAAATGCAGTCATTCTGGCGCATTATTACCAGGAATCGGAAATCCAGGATGTTGCAGATTATATAGGGGATAGTCTCGGGCTTGCGCAGCAGGCTGAGAAAACCACTGCAGATATTATCGTTTTTGCGGGGGTCCATTTTATGGCGGAAACGGCGAAAATTTTAAACCCGGGTAAAAAGGTATTGTTACCGGATCTGAAGGCTGGATGTTCCCTGTCTGATTCTGCACCACCTGATCTGTTCAGGAAATTTAAGGAGGAGCACCCGGATCATATTGTAATTTCATATATCAATTGTTCTGCCGGAATTAAAGCCCTGAGTGATATTATCTGTACGTCTACCAATGCTAAGCCGATAGTAGATAGCTTGCCTATGGATCAGAAGATCATTTTTGCACCGGATAAGAACCTAGGTGCTTATATTAATAAAACAACCGGCCGGAATATGGTTTTGTGGAATGGCTCCTGTATGGTTCATGAAATTTTTAGCCGGGAGAGAATAACAAAGCTGAAAGTGCGGTACCCCGATGCAAAACTCATTGCTCATCCTGAGTGTGAGGATGTTATACTGCAAATGGCCGATTATATAGGATCTACTACCCAATTGCTTAAATTTTCCGAGAAAGATGAAGCTAAGGCGTTTATTGTTGCTACGGAAACGGGTATTCTTTACCAGATGCAGAAGGCATCGCCCGATAAATTATTTATACCGGCACCGCCGGATAACAGTTGCGCCTGTAATGATTGTCCTCACATGAAGCTGAATACGCTTGAAAAATTGTATCTGTGTATGGAGTATGAGTCACCGGAACTGACGATGGACGAAGACCTGAGAATTGCAGCGCTTAAGCCGATAAGAAGAATGTTAGAAATAAGTGCTTCCCTGGGGTTATAGGAGGTTTAATGCGGCGCTTAAATCTATCTTCCCATATATACCATCAAAATTTGTACATCGCTTGGATTAACGCCTGAAATGCGTGAGGCCTGCCCGATCGTTTTTGGCCGGATTGAGGTAAATTTCTGCCTCGCTTCCATAGAAAGAGCGGTAATATTAGTGTAGTTAAAATTTTCAGGTATCATCAGGTCTTCAAGCTTAGTCATTTTGGCAACCAGCTCCTTTTCTTTCTCTATATATATATTATATTTTGTTTGTATTTCGGCTTGTTCCAATACTTCTCTTTCTGTATCTGATAGTGCTTCGGCAAGTTTGGGAACGGCTGTCTGTAGCTCAAAGAGATTAATATCCGGGCGAAGAAGCAACTGTGCTGCTTTTTGTTTTTGTGAAATAGGGGATGAAGATATATCGTTTAAATAAGCATTTACATCATTAGGTTCAATTGAAAATAAATTAATAATATTTTTTATATAATTAATATCCTGCTGCTTTTTTTCCAAAAGTTTCATTCTTTCGCCTGTAGCAAGACCTAAAGCATAAGATTTTTCCGTTAGCCTTAAATCGGCATTATCCTGGCGTAATAAGGTTCTGAATTCTGCCCGGCTGGTAAACATTCTGTATGGCTCTTTTGTTCCTTTGCTGATCAGGTCATCTATCAGCACTCCTATATAGGCATCGCTTCTTTTTAGAATAAGCGGTGATTTTCCTCCGTGATTAAGATGAGCGTTGATTCCGGCGATAAGCCCCTGGCAGGCGGCTTCTTCATATCCTGTGGTACCGTTGATCTGCCCGGCAAAATACAGGTTCCTGATCTGTTTTGTTTCTAAAGAATATTGTAGCTGGGTAGGAGGAAAATAATCATATTCAATGGCGTATCCGGGGCGGAACATTTTAGCCTGTTCAAAGCCGGGGATCATACGGATGGCTTGCAGTTGTACTTCTTCCGGAAGAGAAGTAGAGAATCCGTTAACATAAATTTCAATGGTATTCCATCCTTCAGGTTCAACAAAGATCTGGTGCCGTTCTTTATCAGAAAACCGGTTTACTTTATCTTCAATACTCGGGCAATACCGGGGACCTACTCCTTCAATTCTGCCTGAATACATCGGGCTTCTGTCGAAACCCGTTTTCAGGATATCGTGAACAGTTTGATTTGTATAGGTGATCCAACAGCTCTTTTGTTCCCGTGCTGAAATTTTTTGAAGAGGTAAAAAGCTGAAACCACTGATTTCATTATCTCCTTTTTGCTCTTCCATTTTTGAATAGTCTAAGCTTCTACCGTCAACGCGGGGAGGTGTTCCTGTTTTAAGCCGGTCGCTTTCAAAACCTAATTCAACCAGTTGCTCGGTAATGCCTGTTGCTGCTTTTTCGGCTACTCTCCCCCCGCCGAATTTCTTTTCTCCCACATGAATAATGCCATTCAGAAAGGTGCCGTTGGTAAGTACTACGGTAGAAGATTTTATTTCATGTCCCATTCCGGTTACTACCCCAACGCAACGATCCTTTTTTATAAGTAGCTGTTTTACCATGTCCTGGTAAAAATCAATATTAGGAGTTTGCTCCAGCATAGTTCTCCATTTTTGGGAGAAGAGCATCCGGTCGCTTTGGGCACGGGGACTCCACATAGCAGGTCCCTTCGATTTGTTCAGCATTCTGAACTGGATCATGGTGCTGTCTGTTACGATACCGGAATACCCGCCAAGCGCATCTATTTCTCTTACTATTTGTCCTTTTGCAATTCCGCCCATAGCAGGATTACAGCTCATTTGTGCTATAGTTTGCAAATTCATAGTAACAAGAAGGACGCGGCTGCCCATATTAGCAGCAGCAGCAGCGGCTTCACATCCTGCATGTCCTGCACCAACTACAATAACATCATATTCTGGAAACATGCTGCAAAATTACAGTAGTGAGAAATAAAGTGGAGCTTTTATTTGTGATCAGTTGATTTAGTTTAATGAGGTTTCACGTGAAACCTTACGATCTATTTACACGAAAAGTTCTGTACGGAGTAATAGATGTCCTTTTTTCCTTTTACGGGATAAAAAGACACACCTATGTATTTCATTTGTGGGTCTAATATATTTTTTCGATGCCCCAGGCTTTTAACCCCGGTATCTATGAGTAAGAAAAGAACAGAGAATAACCCGTTTTCTTTTCCTTCGTAGATATTTTCCGAAATACATTCTATGTAACCGGCGCGATTCATCCTTTCCCGGAATGACAGACCCTTTGATGAATTATGTGAGATAACTCTTTGGTTAGCTCCTAAATCTTTAGCATGAGTACCGGCTATTTGTATCAGGGAAGCAGATGGAGCCAGGAAATTCAAAGGTTCTAAAGCAGACAGATCGGATATAAGCGAACGGGTATAACTGTTTTTTACTTCCGGAAACTGCTCCAAAAAGGGAACTAATATATTATGGACAAACAATTTTGGTTTGCTTCTTGCCAGGTTAATCCAAAAAATGGCTTCTCTTTCTTCTTTTGAGCATGTGCTATATTCCGGGTAAGTATTAAGCCAGTTGGTAAGAGCCGTATCCCCGGGAGTATCTAACAGGAAGGGTTTATCCGTTAAGACAATAGACCCCTGACTGAATCCAAAAAGATGAAACAGGGATACAATAATTATGAGTGTGAAACGTTTCACGTGGAACAGCGTTAATTTTTGTTGAAGTACCGTTGCAATAAACGATCTTCTTTTCGTCTCATATCTTCTTTTTCTTTTTTTAACTTATCCTTATACCCGCAAAGATGTAAAACACCGTGAAAAATTACCCGGTGGATCTCCTCTTTAAAGCTGGTATGTAATATCCGGGCATTTTCTTTTACCCTTTCCACGCTGATGTATATTTCACCTTCTATCTCTTTTTCTGATCCCAGGTTAAAGGTTATGATATCGGTAAAATAATCGTGCTGCAAATATTGCCGGTTAATGTCTAACAGGTATTTATCCGAACAGAAGATATATTGAAGAGAAATGGCTTTTTTCTTTTCCTCGATAAAGATATTATTAATGAACCTTTTTAATTCATTCCTGTTTTTTAATGTAAATTGCCGGTATAGAAAATGAAAATGTGTAAGTAGCATTAGGATATCCTTTTCCGAAATTCGTAAATAATGCTGTAAAACTACCAATAGATTTGTTCATAATTGAAACTTATGCGGATGAAAAGGCTTTCTGAAATTGGTCCGGGTGTTAAGGTGGTGATCAGGGAAATTGAGAGTGATGAACTTTTTCTGAAATTGATGGAAATGGGCTTCATTCCCGGAGAGATGATTACAGTTGAACAGATTGCACCATTGGGAGACCCGATCTCCGTATCTGTTGCCGGTTATAATTTAAGCTTACGTTTAAACGAAGCAAAGAGCGTTTTGGTAGAGCAGGTAACTGTTAAACAGGGATGATACTATTGTACAAATGTATATCGGATTATATTTTGGATCGTTTAACCCTGTTCACCACGGGCATTTGATTATCGCCTCATTTGTGTCTGCCAATACCGACCTGGATCAGGTTTGGTTTGTTGTATCTCCCCAGAATCCTTTTAAAACATCTCAGACCCTCTTAAATGAATACCAACGGCTACATTTGGTCAGGGTGGCCATAGAAGGGGAACCCCGGCTGCGGGCTTCTGATATCGAATTTCATTTGCCTAAACCCTCTTACACTATTGATACCTTAGTATATTTAGAAGAAAAGTATCCCCAACACCGGTTTGCTGTTATTATGGGTAGCGACAGCTTTCAAAATATTCATAAATGGAAGAACGCCGATGTATTGCTTAAACGGTATCCGGTTTTTGTTTATAAAAGACCTGGCTTTAATATAGATACCGTGCCCGGGCAGATGAGGGATGTCACCCTGTTAGACGCTCCCCTGCTGCAGATTTCGGCAACGCAGATAAGAGAGATGATAAAACAAAGAAAATCAATTCGTTATCTTGTCCCTGACGGGGTAAAGGAAGAGATTGAGAAAAATGGTTATTACCTGTAATGGCCAATGCGCCTTTTCCTGGTTAAAGGGTTACCGTTATAATACGAATATGGGTATAAATATAATGCATATAACGCTCCGCACATCCCTTATAAATAGGCAGATAATGGACACCACGCAAATCATAGAGACCTGGAAAATTCACAACAGGATAAACCTGTATTTATTAGCGAATATTAAAGAGGAATATCTCGCTGACATTTCTGCTTCTAAAGGGCGAAGTGTAGGTGAACAGTTTGCACATATACACCAGGTACGGTTGATGTGGGTGAAGGCGGCTTATCCTGAGTTGCTCAAGGGACAAAATAAGATTGAAAAAGTAGCAATAACCAAAAAGCTTTTGACAGACGAACTGAACAAAAGTGAAACGGCCATTACGGCTTTACTGCAAACCGGGTTTGAACAAGGTAAGATCAAAGGCTTTAAACCTCACCCGGCAGCTTTTTTAGGTTATTTGATTTCTCATGAAAGTCACCACAGGGGACAGATTATGCTTTGTCTTAAACAATCAGGACATCCCGTTGACCGGAAGGTGCAGTATGGGCTTTGGGAGTGGGGGGTTCGATAAACTATACAGATGAAACAGCGGGGTATTCGGGAGTACGACATCATCCTGGATTTGCAAACACGGGTTTTGTTACCTGTATGAGTGGTGTAATGCTGCGGGCCGGAGAAGCCGCCAGAGTATTTGCGGCCTGGTTAATGAATTACCGGTTAACCTTCTTCACTATAGCAAAAGACCCAGCGTAAGACAGATCAACGCTATTACCGGCGCCGGCAGCTTAGTAAAAGTGAGCAACAAAAATGTTCCGGCAATTACGCCTATATTTAAGAAGCTGGTGGTTACTTTTTCATCTATCTCAAAGAAAGAGATATCTTTCATCAGGAAAAAAGCTGATGCGGCGATGATCCCTACTACCGCGGCATTAATTCCTTTTAGAGACCGGTAAATAGCAGGATATTTTTTCAAATTATGCCAAACGGGAAAGAAAAACAGCACTAATAACGTACTGGGCAGGAAGATCCCGAATGTTCCGATGGCACAGCCAAGGAGCTGCATACCCGGACCTTCATTTTTCAGGGCTTCACCTCCCACAAAAGTAGAAAAAGAAAAAGTGGGGCCGGGAATAGCTTTTACCATTCCCGCACCGGTAAGAAATTCGTTTTGATCAATACGGATAACATTTTGATTCCTGAGCTGTATGCGCTCTGTAGCGGGACGAACAACATATTGTTCATACATCATGGGCATCAGCACATCGCCCCCGCCGAAAACCATTCCTCCAAAACGATAGGTATTTTCAAAAAGGTTAAAAGCTTTACGGTGTTGCCAGTTGTTTTTACGGGAAAGCTCGCTGAAAATACCGGTAACAACAAATATTAAAAAAAATATAACTATGTTTCCCCATTTAATGGGCCTGGATTCTATTTTTATTGTTTTGGTTGTCTTTTCTGTAAAATTGGTAATTAATCCTCCCAGTAAGATCACCGCGGGAAAAACGAAAGGTGATTTAAAGAGCAGATAAGTGGCAACCATAGATCCGGCCATAATAACTCTTCCGATACGGTTATCCGCAACGATCGTGTATGACTTAAAGGCTGCAAAAGCCAGGAAACCCACTGCCATGGGTTTTATGAATTTAAACAGGTCATTTTGTGTGCCTGTTTTTCCCATAAAGTCGAGTGCGAAGGAGAGTCCGCCCATCAGTATGCTGGCCGGCAGTATCCATATCAGTAAGGTTAAAACGGCGAGGGGTAATTTCCCTTTTTTATAACCAATCAGCGTAATGATCTGTGTAGATGAAGCCCCCGGCAGTAGTTGACAGAATGCATTGTATTCAAGCAGCTCCTGCTCTGTGATGTCTTTTCGTTTGGAAACGAATGTTTTCATCATCATGCCAAAATGCCCCTGAGGCCCTCCAAAAGCGGTTAAACTGTATAAGGCCACCGCCTTTAAAAAAGAGATCTGCCGTAAAATTTTAAAAAGCATCCCGTAATCGTTAAAATGTAAACCTCCCTTCTTAAATATTCGTATTTTTATTTTGGGTATAGAATTTAGTGTGAAATTAGCATCAATTCTTTGTTAAGTAAAAACTGCCTGATGAAATCAATTATTGTTCCTACAGATTTTTCGCCGGTATCGCTGAATGCCATGCATTATGCCGTAAATCTTGCGCTGGCTGTTGATGCTTCGGTTTTGCTTTTGCATGTTTATGAGATGCCGCTATCGTATAACAATAGTGATATTCCTCTGCCTTTAATGGATATCGGAGAGCTGGAAGAGATCAATAAGAAAAGAATTGATGAGCTGAAAGAACAGGTTCAGAAAGAATACCCGGAAAAGCTAAACATTACGGCTGAAGTAAAATTAGGTGTGTTGCTGGATGAGCTGAAAACAATTTGTTCGGCAACTCATCCTTTTGCCATTGTTATGGGAACAAAAGGCGCAGGACTTGTTGAAAGATTATTGGTCGGCAGTTCTACGCTCTCCGTAATACGGCATATATCCACACCGGTCCTGGTTATTCCGCCGGATGCTGTTTTTAAGACCATACAGCGCATCGGCTTTGCCTGTGATTTTCAAAAAGTTGAGGATTCTACTCCCGTCTCCGTTATTAAGGAATGGGTAACAGCCTTTAATGCCGGCCTGAGCGTATTAAATGTAGATAAGAACAAAAGTAATGTGAGAGATACGGCCGAACAGTCTTTATTGTTGTACACCCTGTTAGAGGGCCTTCATCCCCAATATTTCTATATTGACAGTCCTGATGTAGAAACGGGGATCAGCACCTTTGCAGAGAACAACAGCCTGGACCTGGTGATTGTAATTCCGCGAAAACACCGCCTGCTGGACTTATTGTTTCAAAAGAGTCACACCAAAGAATTGGTTTTCCACTCGCGAATACCCATTTTATCGGTACAAGAGGAGTAAGCTCCGGGTTAATATTTTACACTGTATGCCGCAGCCTCCGGGCGGTTAAGGACATCGCTAAGCGTTGTGGAAAAGGAAACGGTCTTTTTATCTGCCGATAAGGCGGCCTGGTTACCCGTGTAACTTTTAATTTTACGGGGTACCTGGATAACGGTTTTATAGTTCATATCACCCATTAGCACGCTCATTTGTTGCAGCATCTGTAACGATGAATCCTTTTGAACCAGGTTATCAAATAGTCCTTTATTGATCAGTGTATTGGATATATCACCGGCGGAAGCCGCAAAGCGATAGGCTTCCTTCGATGGAGTTAAAATATTTTTCTGGCTTGAAAGAGAGGAGGCGCCCAGGTCGTTAACTTCACTATCCTCATTTTGCTTTAGTTTTTCTGATATGCCCATTTTGTCTATGATCGCCAGGTAAGAGTCTTTCAGAACAGGTAAATCATCAATATGTTTGAATGGAAAAACAAGCGTAGCGATTAGTTTATCGGCTTGTTCATCAACCTGTATACGCAGGCTTCCCGGGGAAAACAATTCTTTTTCCCGGGGGCTGAGAATGCTGGAAGTATCAACAAGCGGTTTAAAATATACCGTGGAGTCTTTCTTTTGGGGTATTTTACCCTCCTCTTTATCCTGCTGCCCCATTTGTTCCATTATCACCAGTATTTTGCTTAAATCTAAGGTTAAGGAATAGACACCGCTGTTATTTTTGTTGATTACTATTTTTTCTTCCGTATCCAGGCAGGAGCTGAAAAGCAAAACAAGAAGAAGCGTAATAAAAGCTGTAGTTATTTTCATGCTGTTCATTTGATATTGTAAAGGTAAAAGGGATAGA
This sequence comes from Chitinophagaceae bacterium, assembly GCA_023957155.1. Lineage (GTDB taxonomy): Bacteria > Bacteroidota > Bacteroidia > Chitinophagales > Chitinophagaceae > Agriterribacter. The sequence continues at coordinate 120,577 of JAMLHK010000011.1, forward strand.
TCCTTTTTGGGTTGGTATGCCGATATATTTTTTCTGTTGGACGTGAGCGGAAAGCATATCGTTAACTCAATGATGCACAGATCACTTCCTATTCTTTACCTTTACATTCATGCCCGGTATTCATATTTACGATAGTATTAATTTATTGTCAAAGCTCACATTGCGGCGTATCTGGAATGCGGGAAAGGTGTTAAGCAGTTACTATATCAGTCGCTGGACGAAGAAACCGGTACAGTGGGGTTACCCGATTTCTGTTTCTTTTGAGCCGACTACTTCCTGTAACCTGCGTTGCCCTGAATGTCCGAGCGGACTGAGAAGTTTTACACGCCCGCGGGGGATGCTTAAAAAAGATTTCTTCAGTCAGACCATAGATGAAATGTACAGGGAGCTGCTGTACCTGGTGTTTTATTTTCAGGGCGAACCTTACCTTAACCCGGGTTTCCTGGAAATGGTACGTTATGCTTCAGACAAAAAAATTTATACGGCCACCTCTACCAATGCACATTATCTGAATGATGAAAATGCACGTAAAACGATTGAAAGCGGTTTAGACCGGTTAATTATATCTATTGATGGAACAACCCAGGAGGTTTACCAGCAATATCGCCGGGGGGGCAACTTAGATAAAGTAATAGAAGGAGCCCGGCATATTGTAAAATGGAAGAAAAAATTAAAAAGTAAAACGCCTTTTGTTATATTTCAGTTCCTGGTAGTGAAGCCCAATGAACACCAGATACAGGATGTTAAACAACTGGCTAAAGAGGTAGGTGTGGATGATGTGTGGTATAAAACAGCCCAGGTATATGATTATGAAAATGATCCGAATAATCTTATCCCGGATATAGATAAATTCAGCCGCTATAAAAAAACGAAAAAAGGAGATTACAAAATAAAGAACAAATTAAATAACCACTGCTGGAAGCTGTGGCATGCTAATGTAATCACCTGGGACGGACTGGTTGTTCCCTGTTGCTTTGATAAAGATGCGATGCATCGCCTGGGGAATTTAAAGAACCAGTCGTTTAAGGAAATCTGGCAAAATGCAGAGTACAAACAATTTCGTGCTGCATTAATGAAGAGCAGGAAGAATATTGATATCTGTGCCAATTGCAGCGAAGGAACGAAAGTATGGAGTTGACCTTTATCGTTCCCCGCGTTTTTACAACAAATGAAATAAGTTCTGGTATATGCTTTTACATGTTCATCCGGATGATCCGCAACCCCGCCAGATAAAAACGATTGTTGACTGTTTGCGGGACGGCGGTATTATTATTTATCCAACCGATACCATTTACGGGCTGGGATGCGACATCTTTCATCATAAGGCAGTAGAACGTATTGCCCGCATCAAACAGGTAAGCCCGGAAAAAGCCAATTTTTCATTTATCTGTTATGACCTGAGTGATCTGAGCACATATACCAAAAGTATAGATACGCCGTTATACCGGGTATTGAAAACCTGCCTACCCGGTCCTTATACTTTTATATTACCGTCAAGCAAAGAAGTACCCAGGATCCTTAAAAGCAAGAAGAATACCGTGGGCATCAGGGTTCCGGAGAATAATATAGCCAGGCAGATTGTACAGGAACTGGGACATCCTATATTGAGTACTACCCTTCCGGGTGAAATGGTAGAAGAATATACGGATCCTGAAATTATAGAAGGTAATTTTAATAAACTTGTTGATATTGTTGTAGACGGCGGTATTGGCGGCATGATCCCGTCTTCGGTAATTGATTGTACCGGTGGTAACCCTGTATTAATAAGAAAAGGCCTGGGAGAATGGCCGGAGCCGGAATGATTTGATGGTAAACGGCTTTATTCGTCTTTGCCTCCTTTTTCCCCGATAAACCAATGCTCCTTATTTTTAAACAGCACATTAAACGTAGTTAGTGAACCGTAAATACGGGTAATATACTGCTGGAGGTTTACCTTGTCTTCATCACTAAGTTTTTTGTGCGCGTTGATTTGTTGCTCCAATACCCTCAGCCTGTCGCGCAGCATTACTATTTTATGGAAGAAGATCTCGATTGGAATTTCCTTTGGCTTCAATGAATCGTCTGCAGGTTGCAGCAGCATCGTACCACCGGTCCATCTATCACCTAAAGGCACTTTTTCTGTTAAGTCACCCCAAAGCCGCAGTATGTTAAGCAGTGATTTTTCTGTTTCGGAGGTCGTTTCCACTTCTGCTGAAACATTTTCCGGGATTATTTCGTCAAGCTGCGGATCAGTTTTATTAATTTCTTTTATTCCGTGATGGATAAAAGAGATCAGATATGTTGCATATTTAACGCCTACAATAACGCCGGGACCAAACTGGGTATGCTGCAACCGGGTACCAATGCCTGAAGTAAGTTGTTCTTGTTCCATACTACCTGATAATTGAAAGTTAATATTCAAAATAAAGCATTTATGGCAATAATTGCTACTTTTATATTTTAACATGAATGGCTTCCGGTCAGTCAGACACTAAACAAAATTGGATTGCGTGAAATTATCAGTAAGGGTTGCCCTGCTTTGTTTATGGTTACCGGTGATTTTCTTTTCTCTATGGCTGACGTTTCTGTTTTGCACTAAAAGCTATGATGGTTTTATCGAGTGGCTGGTGGCTGCTCTTCAAAAGAGCGATAACTGGGTACCTTTTTTCAAAAGCCGGTTTTCTGTCAATATATTTCAATGGGTTAAACCGCTAATAATAGTATTTGATGTGGGCGTGTTGTTTTTCTCGGGGTGGAATTTGTACAATTATAAAAAGATAGAAGCAGCGGTCCTGCCCTGCGCATCGTTTTTTTGGGGAAAGATTAAAAACGGACTACACTGGTTTAAAGGATTGCCCCGTTTTGAACGTTCTGTTTTTTGGATCATTACGCTTTTTGCATTTGGAAAGGCACTTTGGTATGACATCGTATTTCCCTTGCAATATGATGAAGCCTGGAGCTATAATTATTACATCAGCAATGACCTGTGGCAGAGTTTTTTATTGCCTTCAAATAATCATAAGCTCTTTACATTCGTTGCCTGGTGGTTTAACCTTCTTCCGTTTGACAAGCTTTTCCTGATCCGGCTTCCTAACGCTTTCGCCGGCGTTTTTCTGTTTATTACCTTCTTTTATTTTACACGAAAGTATTTCAGCAGCGGAGTGGCACTGCTGGGGCTTGCCTGGCTTGCTACCTGCGTGCCGGTGGCAGGGTACATGACTTCAGCCAGATCTTATATCTATGTTATTTTTTTCTCTCTGCTCTTACTTATTCTGTATTTTGAGTCCGATCGTTTTTCCCGGACAAGGTATTTTCTTTTTCCCTTCACATTAACGATCGTGTTGGGATATTTTTCAAACCCTACCTTTTTCTTTTGCCATTTTATTTTAAGCGTTTACTTTTTTGTCCGGTTGCTGATGCTAAGGCGGTTTAATGTAATGAAGTGTTTATTTACAGGGAACCTGGCCGCCCTCCCCTTTCTTGGCTTATTGTATACTCCGGATATACTGGGCGGTCATTTTTCGGGATTGTTGGATATAGCATATAAGGAAAATAATAATCATAACAATTTTTTTGACAGTATCAGGTTTAATGCAGATTTTCAAACCGGGTTTGAAAACCAGTATATCTTTTTCGTGGTAATATTGTTGGTTGGCACCGGGTTACTGCTTACAAAATTTCCAAAACCCAGGGACCTACTTTTTTATGCTGTACTTTCTATTGCCTGGTTACCGGTATATTCACTCCTGGTACATGATGAAACCTCGAGGCATAAAACGATTTATATAACCATAAGTGTTACACTGGTATTGATGTTTATAATGCAGTCTCTCCTAAATAAATACCTGGGAAACAAGTACCTGGTTGTTCTTGTAGCGCTGATCATAACCGGGATAAATACTTTTAATCTCAACCGGCACAGCTGGTTTACCTGGAGTGTTCCTATAGACAAAAGTGTGGAGGATGTCAGCCGTGTCTTACTTGACAATCATGCCGGGGATTGCTATGTTATTCCTTTTTATTATAAGCCGGGCATAGAATTTTATCATAAGATCAACACAGAAAAAATCAGGTTATATATGGCGGAGGCCAATAGTGTGGATCATGATGAAACGCTTTTTATAAAAAAATACCCGGAGTTTATCTTAGCGGATCAGGCACAGAAGGATAAGATAATGAAAGACAAATACAGGCTGATTTTTTCCGATGAGTTTATTGCCCTGTATAAATATAGACGATAACCGGTAAAGGCTGTTGTTGGTATCGTTTCGGATAGCAGCGCTATGCGTTATTTAGGACTTTGCTTTTGTTGTAATGATGCCATTTCGATTCCCAGGTCTTCCATTAATTGTATCACGCGTAAGTTTACTTCCTGCTTCAGGGTGTTAAATTCTTCTACCGGAACTGGCGCGGTATAATAGTCGGTCTGAACCAGGTATCCTTGCTGAACAATGTCGTTCAGGAACAGGTTCCGCTGTTCAATTTTAGGATGTTGTAAAATTTCCCGCATTCCGTCCAGCAGCTGTTGAATTTGTGCCGCCGTTGTTGTGGTATCCAGTTCCAGCTTTAAATCGGCCCGGCGTTGAGTTCGTAAGCTCAGGTTATCAACGATACTATCCACCATTTGTTTGTTGGGTACACTTACGGAGGTTTTGTCGGTGGTGCGTAAGCGCGTGCTTCTGAAGCCGATTTTTTCTACCGTACCGGTTATTTGATGCACTTTAAGTACGTCACCAATCACAAAGGGCTTATCAAAGAAAATAATGAAAGAAGCAATAATGTTTTCCAGGCTTTCCCTGGCCGATAAGGCCAGCGCCACACCTACAATACCTAAACCCGTAAGCAGATCCATGATCTGGTAGTGGAAAGCAAACCGGATAACAGTTAATATGCCGGCAATCGTTACAATGGCTTTTAAAAAGTCTTTGAAAAATAAAATGATCTGGCTTTCGCTTTGCATATTTTCGCCGGCATTGTTTTTCGACATCACTGTGGCCAGGTAATCAATCATCCTGAGCAGCAACCAGAAAAAGGAAATAATTAAAAGAGCTATTGCTATGCGGTCAACGATGGTTTTTGTATTGGTTTTGTAAAAATCATATTGCAATATTTCAGGGAATTTCAGGTAGGAAAGCGCGATGATCGCCGTAAGGACAATGATGAAATATTCTAAGGGAGCCAGGATCAGCTTTATAAAAGCCTGGCGGTCTACCTCCCGTCCCATCCTTCGCAGTACATAAATAATGGAAGCTGCTATGGGCCGGCTGAAATATTTTTTTAACAGGTAGATACCCAGGATAATAAGACTTACGGTGAGATAATCTCCTATACTGTTATCTAGAATTATTCTGTCCAGAAAATCACTCATATTACGGCTCTTTTGTAAAAGGGAACAAGGTTATTCCCGAATCATTAAGTACAAAAATTCCCTGTTGCGTAATGCATATTTTTTTCGCTTCCTGTATGGTTGCGGGAAGCCGCACTTCTTTTAGATCCAGTGTTCCGGGTATGTAGCTTACCAGTTTATTTTTCCGGCGACCGGTTATGGTCTTGCCGGTTACCTGTAAGTCGCTGATACCGGGTAGTGCAATCGTATTTTTGAGTGCACCATAATAATCAAAGATAAACAACCCGTTTACTATATCATATACATATACAAACCCATCCCGGTCTATGATCTTACCCGGGGCGGGTGTTATATCCAATACCTGTCGTAAATCGGTCGTTTCGCTGAGTAATCTCCCCGTTTCATCTATCTTTTTGAGCTTTGCCGATTGTTCGTCAAAGATCCAGATATTGTTATCATAGGCAAGTCCTATCGCTTTTGCCTGGAAAATACCCAACTTTCTTAAGTCTATCAGGTTTATCCTGTTCAGGTAACGATCAAGCATTACAATCGTGGAGAAATCTTTATAATACAGCAGTACTTTCATCGGGTTGGTTGCATCTACGGCATATATATTTCCGTAGCGGCGAACGTCATTAAAAACATTTAATGAATCACCCCGGTCATTGTATTTTATTAAAAGCCCGCCGGGAGAAAGCACATACACGTTGCCCAGGTTATCGGCGGTGAACTGCTTTGCTTTTCCGGTATAAATGGAAACAGTCCGGGCAAGGTTAAGGCTGTCTTCTCCGGGTATTACGTTGCCTGTTTGCGACCGGATCTGCAAAGTGATCGTACATAATAATATATTCAGAAGGATATTGCGCATCAGGCTTCAAAATATTTCAGTTTAATATGTTGCCCGTCAAAAACGGCATAGCTGTAGTAGCGTATCCAGTCGCCGAGGTTGATATACCGGCTGCCGCCATCTAAGGTAAAGTCAATCGGAAGATGCCGGTGCCCGAAAATAAAAAAGTCGTAATGTTTCTTCCGGATCACTTCCTTACAATAACTGATCAGCCATTCTTTTTCTTCCCCTAAAAACCGGGCATCATCTTCTCCGGTAACCGCTCTGCTGCTTTTACTGGACCAGCCGGCAATACCCATACCTATATATGGAGGCAGTATACCAAACAGCCACTGGAAGGTTTTATTACGGAATATTTTCTTTAGGAATTTGTATCCTTTATCGCCGGGTCCCAGCCCATCGCCGTGCCCGATTAAGAATTTTTTGTTGTTGAATTCAAAGTCCTGGGGTTCATAAAATACGGGGATATTCAGCTCTTTTTCAAAGTACCCGCTCATCCACATATCATGATTGCCTACAAAGAAGTAAAGTGGAATGCCACTGTCTGTAAGTTCCGCCATTTTACCGAGGATGCGGACGAATCCTTTGGGAACGACTTTTTTGTATTCATACCAGAAATCAAACAGGTCTCCCACGATGAAAATAGCGGCAGCATCTTCTTTTACCTGGGATAGGAAGCGGACGATTTTTTTTTCCCGGGCCAAGCTTGTGGCATGGTCCGGGGCGCCGAGGTGAAAATCAGAAAGAAAATATATATTTTTTCCTGTAGGTACCTGCATTTATACAAGATAAAATGAAATATTTCAGTTTCTCCTCAAAAAAATAAACAGATCAGGACTCCGGTATATTTTCAGCCGGAGCAACGCTGGCATTAACATCTCCCTGCGCTCCATTGGAGCCGGTTTGTTCATCCTGCTGATGATGAAGATCATGTACCACATCGGCAGGCTTCTTTTCTTCAAAGGGACGTTTACCGATCAGCTGCTCCAGGTCGCTTTGAAAAAGAACCTCGCGGGTCAGCAGCTCTTTTGCAATCACTTCAACCTGATGTTTCTTATCCTGCAATAGTTTTTTGGTTCTGGTATATTCCTCATCAATCAGGATTCTTACTTCTTCGTCAATTATTTTACCGGTTTCTTCGCTAAAAGGCTTGGTAAAATAATTTTCCTGCTGGGGATCGTAATAGCTGATATTGCCCAGCTTATCATTCATACCGTACATGGTAATCATCGAATAAGCAATTTTTGTTACCTGTTGTAAGTCATTGCTGGCGCCGGTAGAAATTTTTCCGAAGAAAATTTCTTCACTCGCCCTGCCGCCGAGGGTCATGGCGATCTGGTCTCTCAACTGGTCGGTATTATAAAGAAACTGTTCTTTGGGGGTGTACTGGGCATACCCGAGGGCAGCCGTACCACGGGGTACAATAGTTACTTTTAGTAAAGGATAAGCATGTTCGAGATACCATCCACAGATGGCATGCCCGGCTTCATGGTAGGCAATAATTTCTTTTTCATCGGGAGAAATTATTTTGTTTTTCTTTTCCAGCCCGCCGATCACACGGTCTATCGCATCCTGAAAGTCGTCCATTTCCACTTCCGTTTTTCCTTTACGGGCGGCAATCAATGCGGCTTCATTGCATACATTGGCAATATCTGCACCTGCAAAGCCGGGCGTTTGTTCGGCAAGCTTTAACACGTCCAGCTTGGCCGATTTCCTGATGGGTTTTAAGTGTACATTAAAGATCTCTTCTCTCCCTTTTACATCCGGCTTATCAATAGTGATTTGCCTGTCGAACCGCCCGGGACGTAATAATGCGCTGTCCAGCACATCGGGCCTGTTGGTGGCAGCAAGGATAATGATACCACTGTCTGTACCGAATCCGTCCATTTCTACCAGCAGCTGGTTCAGCGTGTTTTCTCTTTCATCATTGCTCATCATCATATTCTTTCCTCTGGCCCTTCCGATAGCATCAATTTCATCAATGAAGATGATACACGGTGCTTTTTCCCTGGCTTGTTTAAACAGATCTCTTACCCGGCTTGCCCCAACACCAACAAACATTTCTACAAAATCGGAGCCGCTCAGGCTGAAAAAAGGTACCTGGGCCTCTCCGGCCATGGCTTTTGCCAGCAGCGTTTTACCGGTGCCGGGAGAGCCGACCAATAATGCGCCTTTGGGAATTTTACCACCGAGAGAGGTATATTTTTTGGGGTTCTTTAAAAAGTCCACGATTTCCATCACTTCCTGTTTGGCCTCTTCCAGTCCGGCCACATCGGCGAAAGTAATGTTCACTTTTGTTCCTTTCTCAAATAAGGTAGCTTTTGACTTTCCGATACTGAAAATACCGCCGGGGCCACCTCCCCCACCGGGGCCGCCTACCTTCCGCATCATTAAGATAAACAGCAGGGCAAACATCAGTAACGGGAAAATATAGCTTAGTAAGGATCCGAACCATTCGGGATCACTCACAATTTTAAGGGGTACTTCTTTTACCTGGGGGTGTTCTTTATAAAATTCGGCAAGCGTTGTACCTGTGTAGGTTTTTGCGTCAGGAACCTCAAACTGAAAATGAGGACCCTCGGTTTTGGATATAATAGACCACCTGTCGCCTAAAAGATCTTTGTAAATGGGTTTACTCAGACTGTCTTTGCTGATATATACCCTGACTATATCCTTATTGCGAACCAGCTCTAACTTTTGAATATCATTTTTAACGAGCATTTCGTTACGGAACTGCAAATCTGAAATCGGGGTTGCTGTGGGGGTTGCCCCGTTATATAGCTGGTATCCTACCAGTAACAGGGCTACAATACCATAAACCCAGTAAATGCTGAACTTAGGGCCTGGTCGTTTAGACTTATCATCCCCTTCCGTTCGCTTTTTGAATGCCGGTATTTTATCCTGATTATTGTTCTGTGCCATAAAATTCTATACTTAAATCATTTAAATTATAATAAAAACCGGATTTCCGGCTAACTAAAATAGCGTCTGTTTTGTATTTGTTAATCAGGTCATGATTCGTGTTCAACAAGACCTCCGTCATTCCACATTTCTTCCAGCTTATAAAACTTACGGGTTTCCGGCTGAAAAATATGTACCACAATATTTACATAGTCAATCAATACCCATTGAAGCGCCTGATGGCCTTCATGCCGGTAAGGCAATTCGCCGGTTTGTATTTTCACTTCATGTTCAATGGTATCGGCAATGGTTCTTACCTGTATATTGCTGGGAGCTTCACAGACTATAAAAAAGTCTGCAACGGCTTCAGGGATTTTTCGTAAATCCAGCGAAATAATATTTTCTCCTTTTTTTTGACGGATGGCGCTGATGATGATCTTAAATAACTTACTATTCCTCGTCAACCTGGCTGCACGTTTGGGCCGTGCAGTTAACACCTGTAATGCTGCCAATAGAAATCAATTTTAGATTTGCCCTTTTTCAGGGGTGATTTAGTTTTAATTTAAATAAAGCAATGTGATATAACTGCTTATTGTTTTATGATTATATAACTTGCTCAAAAATAGTAATTAATTCGGTATTCTCTTATGCAATCCTTCGGACAGTCTTTTACCGTATTACCTCAGGTTGACAGTACCAACAACTATGCCATGCAACAGGTTCATGCCCGTTTGGCAAAGCATGGGGATACCTGGTTTGCATTGGATCAAACCAGCGGAAAAGGGCAGAGAGGTAAGACCTGGCAGAGTAGTGTTGGAGAAAATATAATAATGAGTATTGTTTTAACCCCATCCTTTTTACTTCCTGTACATACTTTCTTATTAAATGCGGCTGTTTCATTGGGCGCGTATGATTTTTTTAACAAATATGCAGGAAATGAAACCTGTATAAAATGGCCGAACGATATATTCTGGGGTGACAGAAAGGCAGGAGGCATATTAATAGAAAATAGCATGCAATCTAACAACTGGTTATTTGCAGTTGCCGGGTTGGGTATTAATATTAACCAGCGCCATTTTGGGGAAGGTATATCCGGGGTTACATCGCTCCGGTTAATTACCGGGAAAAGCCATGATGTTCTGGAGCTGGCACGGGAGCTGTGCTGTTTCCTGGAGCAGCGGTATAAGATGCTGGAATCCGGAAATGAAGCCCTGATTTTGCAGAACTACCGGCAGGCAATGTATAAGCTGAATAAACGGGTGAAGTTTAAAACCGGGAGTATATACCGCGAGGCCGTGGTAAAAGGAGTAAGCCCCGATGGGCTGCTGGTGGTGGAAACGGGTGATAAAGGAGAAGAAAAATGGCCATGGGGAACCGTAGAATGGGTGCTTTGATCCATGCCGATTATTTCTTATCCTGCTGTTGTTAAGAGTAAGTAAAATGGAAGATCAATTTTCTGCCAATCCCTGCAGATCAATTGAGTTTTGCGGGGACTCTGCCCGGCAGATCCCCGTTATTTGTTTTTTGCTCTATTGATTTGCTTCATTGATTTGCTTCGCGGTATTTTTGTATGATCAGCTGTTCATGCTGGCCAGGAACTCCTGGTTGTCCTTTGTTCCTCTCATACGTTTCAGCAATTCGTTCATCGCTTCTTCCGCGTTCATGTCAGCCAGGTAATTCCGCAGTAAGTGCATTCTTTTCAGCACGTCTTTATCTAACAACAGGTCTTCACGCCGGGTAGAAGATGCTACGAGATCAATGGCCGGGAATATGCGTTTGTTGGCAAGGCGACGGTCTAACTGTAATTCCATGTTACCGGTTCCCTTGAACTCTTCAAAGATCACTTCATCCATTTTTGAACCGGTATCTATTAGCGCGGTAGCGAGTATAGTTAATGATCCGCCATTCTCAATTTTTCTTGCTGCACCAAAGAACTGCTTCGGCTTTTGCATGGCATTGGCTTCCACACCGCCCGATAAGACCTTACCCGATGCGGGAGCAACGGTGTTGTGCGCGCGGGCCAGGCGGGTAATGGAATCAAGCAGGATAACCACATCGTGTCCGCATTCTACTAAGCGCTTGGCTTTTTGCAGCGCAATGGTGGATACTTTTACATGCTTTTCGGCAGGCTCATCAAAGGTAGATGCAATAACTTCTGCCCTTACGCTTCTTTCCATATCGGTTACTTCCTCCGGGCGCTCATCTACCAGTACGATCATCATATAGCACTCCGGATGATTTTCGGCAATAGCATTGGCTATATCCTTCAGTAAAACGGTTTTACCTGTTTTCGGCTGTGCAACAATCAATCCGCGCTGTCCTTTACCAATAGGGGTAAATAAATCAATCATTCTTGTACTCAATGCCGAGGGCTGTGTGTACAGGTTCAGCTTTTCAAACGGGAACAGGGGCGTGAGATAATCGAAGGGAACCCGGTCTCTGACCTCTTCCGGTGATTTGGCATTGATGGTTTCCACTTTAAGCAAAGCGAAATATTTTTCACCTTCTTTAGGCGGACGAACAGCGCCGGCTACGGTATCCCCGGTTTTTAAACCGAATAATTTGATTTGCGAAGGGGAAACATATACATCATCAGGAGAAGAGAGATAATTGTAATCACTGCTTCGTAAAAAGCCATATCCGTCAGGCATCATTTCCAGGACACCTTCGCTCATAATTACACCATCAAACTCAATGTTGAAGCCCTGCTCGCGCCGGCTCGGGTACTGCTTTTTTTCTGCGGGGATCTCTTCAGCCGGAGCCATTTCAACCGGTATCACTTCTTCTTCAGCAAGGGGCGCCTGTGCTTCTTCTTCTGAAACCGCAGGAGTTGCTTTTTCTGTTTCGCGTTTTTTTACAACCGGTTCAGGAGTCTCCTCCGGAGCGGCTTTGGCTTTTTTTACCACTTTTTTATCTGCTTTCTTTTCGGGATCAGCAGCCGTGGCGGCTTTCCGTTTTTTTGCAGGAGCCGGAGCTTTTTCGGGCTCGGACTCTACAATCGCTTCTTCTGTGGAGTTGGATGTAGTTGTTTTTACTACCCGCTTACGTTTGTTTTTTTCTTCCGTGCCTTTCGGGGTAGCGCTGTTTTCTATAGCCTGTTTGTCCAGGATTTTGTAAATGAGTTCTTGTTTATCGAATTTTTTAGCGTTAGCAATGCTCAATTGATCGGCAATATCAAGCAGCTCAGGAACGAGCATATCGTTCAGTTGCAGAATGTCGTACATAAAAATACTTAACGGTTTTACCTCTCATCAAAAACACCAGATAATTGAAAGAGAAATGTTGAATTGAATTTTTGGTTGAATGAAATTTGTCCGGAATGACTAAAACTGATAGAATCCCGGAGCTTGGTAAGAATTGATCAGTTTAATTCCTTGGCGAAAATACATCAAAATTCCAGAATCTAAAAAATTTTTTAGTCCCTTATCTTTGTGCACTTTCTGCAGTATACCGCATTATAGCGAAGGGTTTAAAAAGACGTATATGTTTAATAAGAGAATTAAAGTCAGGGAATTGCTTACCCGCGAGCCTTATCATGAAGAGGTGACCGTAATGGGATGGGTGCGCAGTTTTAGAAATAATCAGTTCATTGCACTTAATGACGGCTCAACCAACAGCAATCTGCAGATCGTTGCCGAATTAGGCCGGTTTGATGATGCATTATTAAAGCGCATAACGATTTCGGCTTCTTTAAAGGTAACCGGAACGATTATCCCTTCCTTGGGGAAGGGGCAGAAAATGGAATTGAAGGCGGACACCATAACTATTCTCGGTGATAGCGATGCGGAAAGATATCCCCTGCAGCCTAAGAAGCACAGCCTGGAGTTTTTGAGAGAGATCGCTCATCTGCGTTTTCGTACCAATACCTTCGGCGCCGTGTTCAGGGTGCGGCACAGCCTGGCGTTTGCCATACACCGGTTTTTTAATGAAAAAGGGTTTGTATACCTGCATACGCCTGTTATTACAGCCAGTGATGCCGAAGGTGCGGGAGAGATGTTCCGGGTTACCACTTTACCTCCGCTGAATCCGCCGCTCACGAAGGAAGGAGCTGTTGATTATAAAGAAGATTTTTTCGGCAGGGCTACCAACCTTACGGTAAGCGGCCAGTTGGAAGGGGAGCTGGGCGCTACCGCGCTGGGTGAGATCTACACCTTTGGTCCTACTTTCAGAGCGGAAAACTCTAATACTCCCCGGCATTTGGCCGAGTTTTGGATGATTGAGCCGGAAATGGCTTTTTGCGACCTGGAAGATAACATGAACCTGGCGGAAGAATTTATAAAATATATTATCCGCTATGCCATGGAGCATAACCGGGAAGATCTGGCATTTTTAGCCCAGCGGCTGGCTGATGAAGAGAAGCAGTTGCCGCAGGAAAAACGGAGTGAGCTGGGGCTCCTGGAGAAATTAGATTTTGTTCTCCGGAATGATTTTGAACGGGTTACCTACACACAGGCTATTGATATTTTATTGCAGTCTCCTGCATACAAGAAAAAGAAATTCCAGTATGAAGTAAAATGGGGTATTGATATGCAGAGCGAGCATGAACGATACTTAGTGGAGAAGCATTTTAAAAAACCGGTAATTGTTACGGATTATCCGCAGGAGATAAAAGCGTTTTATATGCGCCGCAATGATGACGGTAAAACCGTTGCAGCTATGGATATACTGGCGCCGGGTATTGGCGAAATCGTAGGCGGTTCCCAGCGTGAAGAGCGTTTGGATATGCTGCTTCAGCGTATGGAGGAAATGCATGTGCCCGCAGAAGAGCTGTGGTGGTATTTGGATACACGCAGGTTCGGAACCGTACCTCATGCCGGGTTTGGACTGGGTTTTGAACGCATGGTGCAATTCGTTACCGGGATGAGCAACATCAGGGATACCATCGCCTTTCCGAGAACACCCGGGAGTGCCGAGTTTTAGAAAAAATGCTATCGCGTAATGTCTTTAACTGCCCGGATTATCTCGCGCTTATGCGCCGGGCCGGGAATTTTTTCTACCTGAAATCCTGCTTCTGTCATTGCCCGCCGTACCGTTCCTTTGGAACAATAGGTTACCAGTACCCCGTTCACTGCCATCATGCCATAGATATGTTTAAACAGGGCCGATGTCCATAATTCAGGCTGGATATCGGGGGCAAAGGCATCAAAATAAACCAGGTCAAAAAGTGATTGAGACCGGAACTCCTGTATGGTTTCCCGGTACCGGTATAAAATAAACCGGGGGCTTATCGGTACCGGTTCCCGGCTGTTATGGGCGTGCATTCCGGCGAAGGGTAACGCAAGATCAGGGCAAAGCAATACCGTATGATAATTCAGTCCGCTGAACTCCTGTTCTTTGAGTGGAAAAGGTTCTGTGGCATGATAATGAATGGTGAGTTGTTTATTTTCTATGGCTTGCAGAGATAAAAGGGCATTGAGTCCGGTGCCGAAACCAACTTCAAGTATATGAAGTGCGGTAGCATCCTTTTGATGGTTTATCCGGTAATGCAATCCTGCATTGATGAATACGTGAAGGCTTTCCTGTATTGCTCCATAAACGGAATGGTAAGTTACACCCCATGTTGGTTCGTACAAGGTATGAGAACCATCGGCTGTAATTTTCTTCAGACGTTCCATTTTTATCCGGTTAAATATCGTGCTGTCGTGCAAATTACCAAAGTCTAAAAATACGTCCTCTTCCTGTTGCCTGCTAAAGGCTACTTTAGTTTTATTTACCTTTACATCCAGTTTTCTCATTCATCATTTAATTATGCAATGGTATTGTGAATCTTTAACGGAATATAAACGGCTAAAAACCAGGGAAGTAAATATCGGGGGGATATTAACCGGGAACTTTCATCCTATCCGGCTGCAAACTATGACCACCACAGACACGATGGATACGATAGGTACCGTAGAGCAGTCTGTTCGCTGTATTGAGGCCGGTGCGGAAATGGTTCGTATTACGGCCCCCAGTAAAAAGGAAGCCGAGAACCTGCTCCAGATTAAAAATGAGCTTAGACGGAGAGGATATCATACACCGCTCATTGCGGATATCCATTTTACACCCAATGCCGCGGAAATTGCAGCCCGTATAGTAGAAAAAGTACGTGTAAACCCGGGAAATTATATTGATAAAAAGAAGTTTGAATTTATTGAATATACCGATTCGGCATATAATGCCGAAATAGAAAGGATAAGACAGCGTTTTACGCCCCTTGTTAAAATATGCCGTGAATACGGTACGGCAATGCGTATCGGCACTAACCACGGATCCCTTAGTGATCGTATTATGAGCCGGTATGGCGATACGCCTATGGGGATGGTAGAAAGTGCAATGGAGTTTTTACGTATTGCACGGGACGAAAATTATCACAGCATTGTGTTGAGTATGAAAGCCAGCAATCCGCAAATTATGGTACAGGCGTACCGTTTGCTGATAAGGCAAATGAACGAAGAGTTTAATGAATGTTACCCTTTGCACCTCGGTGTTACGGAAGCGGGTGATGGTGAAGACGGGAGAATAAAATCGGCTATAGGTATCGGCACTTTACTGGAAGACGGTATTGGCGACACCATACGGGTATCCCTGACCGAAGATCCTGAATTTGAAATACCCGTGTGCCGGGATATTGTTAAGCGCTATAATAATGCGATACTTCCGGAATCCGGACATCCGGGACTTCCTGCTGCTCTTCCTTCCCTGGCCCAGTTTTCTCCTTTTCAGTACCGGCGCCGTAAAACCTATGTGGTTGATCATATTGGGGGGCGTCATGTTCCGGTAGTGGTTGCGGATATGAGTAAAGCAGGTGAAATTACAGCCGAAACTTTACAACGGGTGGGATATAGTTACAACGAGGTGCTGGATAAATGGAATATTGGAGACATGGCGGCTGACTATATCATGTATAGCGGTAGTGCGTTACCCTTTGCTTTGCCCGGAACATTAAAAGTGATATTGCCTGCAAAGAACTGGCTGGATTGTGCCGATAAAGAAAAGTATTTTCCTTTATTTTCTATTCCTGAATATCTTGCTGCCCCCGCTCAAAGCAAAAGCCTGGTTTTAAACGTATTGATGCTGGACTGTTCCGGCGAGGGAGAATCTTTTGATTTGGAAGGGATAAAAAATGATCCTGCTGTTGTGCTGGCGTTAAGCAGCACCAATAAAAATGCAATGCAGTCCGTCCGGCAAACGGGTATGGAGCTGGTACAAAAAGATATCCGTAACCCGGTTCTTCTTTTAACTTCCAGCAATTGGCAAACACCCGATGAGCATCTCATTCACTTTGCTACCGAAACCGGGGGCTTGTTCCTCGATGGTTTTGGTGATGGAATTTGTTTGGAACTGACCCCCGGCAGCTATGCTTTACTTTCTGGGGGTCATGAACATCTCAATGCCAGCGGCAGAAATTATGTGGATAATAAAAGCCCGGAGGCATTTATCAACAGTACCGCCTTTTCTATTTTGCAGGCTACGCGTACGCGTATTTCAAAAACCGAGTATATCTCCTGTCCCTCCTGCGGCAGAACCCTGTTTGACCTGCAGGAAACTACGGCCAGGATCCGTGCTGTTACCAACCATCTCAAAGGCGTTAAGATTGCCATTATGGGATGTATTGTAAATGGCCCCGGTGAAATGGCGGATGCCGACTTCGGCTATGTGGGCAGTGGTCCCGGAAAAATAACTTTATATAAAGGAAAAGAGGTAGTAAAGCGTGCTGTTGACAGTCATATTGCAGTTGAAGAGCTGATCAGCCTGCTTAAAGAAAGTGGCGTTTGGGTTGAACCATAGGAAGAGGGAAGGATGGCAGGGCGTTTTCTATGACAGAAAGCCGTTTTCTTATATTACTATTACCGGATTATCTTTACTGCATGAGTATGATCAGAAGGCAAAGTATTATTTCTTCCCTGGTTATTTATATGGGCTTTGCCGTTGGAATGCTCAATGTATATTTCTTCACAAAGGAGGGATTATTTACACCGGCCCAGTATGGCTTAACCAAAATGTTTGTAGATATTTCGGTGATGATGGCCGCTTTGGCCGGATTTGCCATGCCGTCTTATGTTTTTAAGTTTCATCCGTATTATCAATCTCATCTTCCCGCCGGTAAGAATGATATGATCAGCTGGGCATTGCTGATCAGTGGTGTGGGGTTTTTACTGGTAGCCCTTGCCGGCTGGATATTTAAAGACCTGGTTATTCGGAAATTCGGTAGAAATTCACCCGACCTCGTTTCTTACTATTACTGGATATTTCCTATGGGATTGGGTTTGGTATTATATAATGTTCTTGAATCTTATGCCTGGAGCATATATAAATCGGTCCTCACCAATTTTCTAAAAGAAATATTGTGGCGGTTGTTCACTACGTTGATCATTGTATTGTTTATTTTTCATGTTATTACCGACTTCGGTGTATTTATAAAAATATACGCGCTTCTTTTTGCTTCCATTTCCATCATTTTGTTTGTTTACTTATTAGCTACCCGTCAGATACATTTCACGTTTAACACAAGTAAAGTTACCCGGCGTTACTTTAAAAAAATGTTGTCGTTTTGCCTTTATGCTTATTCGGGCATGATTGTTTTTACGCTGTCACAGGTTTTTGATTCCCTGGTTATTGCCTCGGTATTAGATGATGGGCTGAGTAAGGCGGGTATATTCGGACTTGCACAAATAATGACGAGTATCATACAGGCGCCCCAGAGAGGTATTATTGCAGCGTCTATTGCACATTTATCTAAGGCCTGGAAAGATAAGAACAGGGAAATACTGCAAAAGATATACCAGCGCTCTTCCATCAATCTTTTGTTATTTGCTGCCGGTATATTTGCCCTGATAACCCTTAATTATAAGGAAGCGATCCATACTTTTGGGTTAAAGGATGCTTACTTAGCCGGTTTTAGCGCTTTTGTACTGCTGGGTTTAACCCGGGTAATTGATCTGGGTACGGGGTTGAATGCGCAGATCATAGCTACTTCCAACTACTGGCGCTTTGACCTGGTAAGCGGTGTTATACTCCTGGCTTTAATGCTGCCGCTGACCTATATTCTTACCAAACAGTACGATATAATAGGCCCGGCAGTGGCTAACCTCGTTTCTATTACGATCTATAATATCATCCGTATTGCTTTTTTGTGGAAGAAGTTCAGGTTACAGCCTTTTACGTTTGCCAGCCTGTATACGGTTATTGCTGCACTTTGTTCTTTTCTTATCTGTTATTTTAGTTTTAATCATATTCACGGCTTTACGGGCCTGTTTCTGCGCACGGCAATCTTTATGGTATTATACGGAGGCAGCGTATTTTATTTTAAGTTGTCGCCTGATGTAGAACCGGTGTGGCAGAGTATAAAGAAAAGAATCGGGATATAGTATCCGGATCTTGTCCTTGACAAAATATCTGTTTTTCAGATTGTGCATCTTACCTTGCATTAAATATTCATCAACAACTATGCAAACCGATTTTCTTGTTATTGGTTCCGGCATAGCAGGGCTTACTTATGCATTAAAGGTTGCCCGTGCCTGCCCCGACAAAAAAGTGACCATTTTTACCAAAACAACCTCAGATGAAACCAATACCAAATATGCTCAGGGCGGTATAGCCGGTGTTTGGGATAATGAAAATGACAGTTTTGAAAAACATATTGAAGATACCTTAATAGCCGGGGATGGTCTATGTAATGAAAGAACAGTAGAAATTGTAGTGAAGGAAGGAGTAGAGCGGATAAAAGAGATCATTGAGTGGGGCGCCAGGTTTGATAAAGACCAGGACGGAGACTATGCATTGGGAAAAGAAGGGGGGCATAGCGAATTCCGGATCCTTCATCATAAAGATGTAACCGGCCGTGAGATGGAGCGGGCCCTTTTGGAGGAAATAAAGCGACAGCCTAATATTGAGGTGATCACCCATTGCTTTGTGGTAGATATTATTACGCAGCATCATTTAGGCTATCTCGTTACCAAGTCTACCCCCGATATAGAGTGCTTTGGTGTATATGCATTGAATCTGCGGACAAAGAAAATTGAAAAGATAGAGTCCGGTATTACGCTGCTGGCAACAGGAGGTAACGGGCAGGTGTACCGCACTACAACAAATCCGGTTATTGCTACCGGCGATGGTGTGGCTATGGCCTACCGGGCAAAAGGCCGGATAGAAAATATGGAATTTATCCAGTTTCATCCCACTGCTTTATATGAAGCCGGTGTAAACGGGCAAGCCTTTTTGATAACCGAGGCCGTTCGGGGAGACGGCGGGATCCTGCGTAACAGTGATGGCGAAGCGTTTATGGAAAGGTATGATGAACGTAAAGACCTTGCCCCGCGCGATATCGTGGCCAGAGCCATAGACAATGAAATGAAAAGGACCGGGACTGAGCATGTTTGGTTAGATTGCCGTCACATGGACCAGGAAAAGTTTATTCACCATTTTCCCAATATTCATGAAAAATGTTTATCCATTGGCATTGACGTAGCAAAAGATATGATCCCGGTAGCGCCCGCCGCGCATTACAGTTGCGGGGGCATAAAAACGGATGAATGGGCAAGAACCTCTATCCGGCATTTGTATGCAGCCGGCGAATGTGCTTCAACCGGGCTTCACGGAGCCAACCGGCTTGCCAGCAACTCCCTGCTTGAAGCTATGGTATTTGCACACCGGGCCTATGAGGATGCCGTAAAAAAAATGAAGGATACTTCCGGTATAGAGTGGGGGAACTGGAACAGGGATGCTATACCCGACTGGCGAACGGAAGGCACTACAGCACCAAAGGAAATGATCCTCATCACCCAGAGCTTAAAAGAGCTACAGTTGTTAATGAGCGATTATGTGGGTATTGTAAGAACCGATACCCGGTTGGAACGGGCCATGCGCCGCCTGGATTTGTTACATGAAGAAACAGAAGACCTGTATAAAACAACGGAGGTATCGCCCCAGCTTTGCCAGCTGCGTAATATGATTACGGTAGGGTATCTTATTGTTAAATCGGCCCAGTTCAGGCATGAGAGCCGTGGGCTTCATTATAATACGGATTACCCGTATAAAAGTGAGCAGGTACAGAATATTGTATTATGATGAGCAGAGAGAGCGACAAGCCTCACATTCAATACAAGGTTCAAAGATAAAAAGGGACGATCTCTTCAAGGGAGTACACTTCAAATCGGATAACATTTACCTTTGCGTTCATGTATTACCTTGTACTTGGTTTGTTGTACCTGTTTTCTTTTCTGCCGCTTTGGGTTATCTATCGTATTTCTGATGTTATCAGCTTTTTATTGCACTATGTGATGGGTTACCGCAAAAAGGTATTGATGAAAAATCTTTCCATTGCCTTTCCGGAAAAAACAGAAAAGGAAAAAAAGATCATCATCAGGAAGTTTTATACAAATTTTACCGACACTTTCCTGGAAGCACTTAAGCTGTTATCAATGAAAGAAAGCAGCTTGAGAAAGCGGATTCAGTTTGATCCTTCCATCTTTAACGAGCTTTTTGCCACGGGGAAAAGCTGCCAGGTACATTTGGGGCATAACTTTAACTGGGAGTGGGTGAATGTAAGAGTTACCCGCGAGCTGGCATATCCTTTTCTTGTGGTTTATATGCCCATCGGCAGTAAGCTGGTTGACCGGCTGTTCCGGTATTTCCGGGAAAAGACCGGGTCCATTTTGTTGCCGGCAACGGAGATGAAGAGTGCTATGATGCCTTACCGCAACAAGCAATATCTGCTGGCGCTGGTGGCTGATCAGAATCCGGGTGACCCTGCGCGGGGATACTGGGTAAAATTCTTTGACCGCTGGACGCCTTTTGTATCCGGGCCCGAAAAAAATGCAAGATTAAATGATATTCCCGTAGTTTTTGCCCGTTTTTCCAAGCCCAAAAGGGGTCATTATGTTATTGAAACGAAATTAGCCAGCATGCATCCGGCGGAGATGAAAGAGGGAGAGCTTACGTTACAGTATGTACGGTATTTAGAAGAGGTGATCCGCAAACAGCCGGAGGTATACCTGTGGAGCCATAACCGCTGGAAATGGGAGATCAAAGAGGCCTATGCCGACAGGAAAGTTGAAGATGAAAAGGTGAATGATGCCGACCAGGCTGCTTTACATTAAAGCAAAGGTATGATAACAGCGAAAAAAGGAACTGCGGTCTGACCGGCGGTGCCGACCGCAGCCTTTCCGGTCGGTACGCGATAGCGTCAGACCGGAAAGGGTAATGAGATAAAAATTCCTTCTCACCTGAGTTTCTGATTTGGCCTGTATTGAAGAGGCAGCAGGACTCGGTGCAGGGTTTATTGCCCGGCGTTTTGTTCTTTATCGTGGTGGCATGGCAAGGTCTGAGCTGCCGCCTCATTTATTACACGGCGAGTCCGGCGGCTATCGTACATGGCTATGCGCCGATACTACGCCAGGGAAGATGAAAGGACACCCGGCAGCGAAAAAAAGTAATGTAACCCACAACTACCTTACCACTTTATTTCCACCTTTATTTCGTCAGGACTATTATCAAAGCCCAGGTAAAGCGTGTTAGACTGTTTGTTCCATGAATTTTCAGCGTTGATCTTTTCTCCTTTGCTATCGGTTACTACCGTGGTTTTAGGCGCTGACGGAAGATAAATACGCATACTGTTTATGGTATTGACCGGGCTCTTTGCTACAAAAGCATACGATCTTCCTTTAATTTCTTCATTATAGATACGTGAGGCAGATGCCAGCACTTTCGGTGCTTTCTTATTTTCTATTCTGCGGATGTTGTATAAAAAAGCCTGTGTTCCAGGCTCAACAACTTTTTTTGTAAGTACCGGCAGTTTTGGGTCAAACAGGTCTATTACCGGTCCGGAGATTATATATGGATCATTGTTCACGCCTTCATCCATCACCGAAACAATATCATAAGGTCCGCGCTTTAAATAAAAATTGTTCTTCACTAAAAACTTCCCGGCTTTGGCATCTGTTTCATAAGCCTGTTTTATGATGTCAACATATTTCGCATCTGTGCCGCTTTCCATGGCAAAGGCTTTAGGATTCTGTCTTATTACATATACCTTTCCTTTTTCAACAGAAAAACTTTTATCTTCTGCTCCTGCTTTAATGCCAAGCAGATCAAACAGGTGATCTGCCGGTGCTGTATAAGTATGGCCTTTTGTATTCCACCATTCCATTACTTTTTGATACGGGTCATCATCATTTCCACAGTATACCAGTACGCCGCCGTTCTTTACCCAGTCAGCAATGTATTTATGAACATCAGCATCGTGGGGTTTCATATTGGAATAACTCATTACCAGCACTTTTATATCTTTCAGTGTTGCAGGATAAGAAAGGTTTTCCATGTGCACGGTTTCCACCGGAACACCTCGTTTCACAAGAGGTAATGTTTGTCCGTAGAAGTTTGAAAACTGCGGATCTTCATAACCATTATGCGTGGGAAAACGCTGAAACATTAATGAATTGCTCATCAGCACACCAATACCACCTGTACCTGTAACCCGGTTTACAGACACCTGTATATCATTCAATGCATTTATCATTACCTGCATCTGCGTGGAATAATATTTAGGTATCAAAACTTTTTCATCGCTGTTGGCAAGCCTATATGGGTGCGTATATATTCTTTCCGGCCATGGCATTACTTCATAATCTGCCACCATCGGGTACAGCAGCTTCGCCGTAAATGTTGCTTCGTAATTTCTTTTGTAATCAGCCCAGTCGCGGGGCCAGTCTTCTATAGGATCCGTAAGAAAAAATAATTTTCGTTTGGTGGGTGCTGTCATTGAAACCATGGAGCCGTATTCAAGAAAAGCATTTTCAAATACGCGCTCTTTTTTTACCCCGTTAAAAAATGTCGGTTCGCGTGATGTGCCTGTCCATACCTGTGCTATGTAACCATCAATACCCGGCAATGAAGCCAGGCTCGCTTCAGGACTTACGATTTGCCATGAAGAATAATTAACGAGTGAATGTGTGGGTATATACACCTTCACATCCATACCTTTTGTTTTACCGTATGCTTTGGCATAAGACGATACTTCTTTTATGGCATTATAATACAGCTGGTATTTTAATTTACTGGAGAGATAGGTATTTTCAGGTGATTCATGCTGCGGGCGCCAGGGAAAACCATAATATTTCTGCCACTCCTGTTTAAATACTTTGCTGTAACCTGCACGGGCCCAAAATTCAGGCTCTTCTAAATAAATTGAACTTATGCCCGCATCTATCACTCTTTTAATTATGCCCTCCTGCATATATGTTACAAACGATGCAACAGGCATAACATAAGGAATATTTCTTCCATGCCATATCGTATCTCCCCTGACCGTTTGCTGACCTTCACCCAAATGGTTCTGTCCGTCCCACTTTCCAAGAAAATAGTCATCATATTGCCCCCATGCGATACCCGTCATAAAATGTACATTATATCCCCTGTCACGCCATGATTTTACGCAGTCTTCAAACGACATTTTTCCGCGGTCACCAACGCCGTATACAATCGCGATATCCGCACGTACATCAATTTCTGGTATCCAGTGATGTCCGGTTTGGAATGCTGTTTTTTCCTGCGCTCCGGCAGCAGAAAATAATAGACCTGATAGCAATAAACCCGATAATATCTTTTTTAATATCATGATAATAACTTTATGCAAAATGAAAGAGATTAAGGTATATCAACCCTTACTGCTTCATTATAATTGTGGCGTTTAACACCTTCGGTTGCATAGTTAATTCTTGCAGCAGCTCTTATAAAAACTGTTCTCCCGGATTGGGTCGTGCCTTCTGTTGTAATAGTTATTGGCACGCCAACAGCATTACCCGAACTGCATATCCAATTTATCTACCGAAGGTATGACAATGGCGAAAAAAAAGGACTGCGGTCTGACCGGCGGTGCCGGCCGCAGCCTTTCCGGTCGGTACGCGATAGCGTCAGACCGGAAAGGATAATGAGATAAAAATTCCTTCCCAGTCGAGATTCTGCTTTGGCTTGTATTGGAGAGACGGCAGACTCGGCGCAGGGTTTATTGCCCGGCGTTTTGTTCTTTATCGTGGTGGCATGATCTGAGCTGCCGCCTCATTTATTACACGGTGAGTCCGGCGGCTATTGCTCATGGCTATGCGCCGGGACTACGCCTGGGAAGATGAAAGGACTCCCGGCAGCGAAAAAAGAAAAAAATGTGTTGACGAAACCCCGCTGTGAGTGGGCGAAGGCTTAATGTACCATTTTCCTGTTACCTATGGCAATATAGGTCCGCACCAATTCCGGTGGCGCGGGTGTTTTCTGCTACTGTATAAATGGATTCATAGATAATAAATAAAAAAGGGTAGGGGTTTTGCGCTAACTAATTATTCTTCTGCTCGCAAAATACACCTGTTACCATATTGCTGGTAGTATAGTTTTTCAATTCAAAAACCGCATCAGCAGTAATGAAATCCTCCGTAGAATATGTAGCTGTTTCAAATTGTGTAGTATCCCAGGTTTTAATACTGAAGTCTAAATGATCTTTTAAATTAACCTCTTGCATACTATAATTATAGCATGGATATTTCCAGGCTTCATCCAGTCTTATATATTGCCATGCATTGTTATCCTGTTCATCTTTGCCGGCAAGAATATAATCCGTAGACTGATCACTTGGCGATTTGAAGAATTTTCCGGGAAGCCAGGGAAGATCACCGACAGCTAATACAATACCTTTTTTTGTTATCTCAAAATTTTGATTCATTTTAAGATTTAACGTTTTTGCCGGATTTGCTCCACCTGTTAAAAGATAAAAATCCTGGTCAATATATTGAACGTCATATAACCCGATAATACCACTACCAAAATTTTTCAAAGCCAGAATATTGCCGTCAGTATCAAATTTGGTCATCATGATTCTTCCCACGTAATGAAATTCTTCGAACGCATACAGTACGTCATTTTCGTCCACTATAAGATATTTGATATTATAGTCTGAATTGTTATGGCCATCCATATTCCTTATCTCCAGGGATTTTATCCAAATAATATTCCCATCCGGGCTTAGCTTAATTATACACTCCTGTGGGGAGAAGCCTGATCCGTAAACATTTTGCAATGTTGCGACATAAATGTTACCCTTGCTATCTTCTGCAAGACTTTTAATTCCGGATATATCTGTTACCTGACTTATGAATAACCCATTTCTTCTCCACTTAACCTCTGCATTCTCCGTAATTTTGGTAATGTCGAAACTATGATTAGCGGTAGATGCTACGAAATATCCTCCATCACGGGCCGGGTAAATAATATCACCCCGTATATTTTCTCCTGACTTTAAGGAGATGACTTTTGTTCCAAGCAGATTGCCTCTTTTATCTGCAGTTGAGATATACATACTGCCCAATGAATTTTCATATTGCCAGTATGTACCTACTATAACAAAATTGTCGTTCTTGTTTTTTATGAATCCTTTGCTCCAAAATCCTTTAAAATTGCCTGTAGGCTGCAATTGTTTTTTAAAAAAAACTTTATTACTGCTGAACTGAATCCATTTTAACTGGTCTGCCTCAGGATAAACAATATTAATTTCTTCATCTGTTCCTTTGGATGCATGAAGAATTTCCGGATTTTGGGCATATGTTTCTCCTATAGCTATACTTTTATGAAATTGCTTTACAGAGTTGGTAGCGGAAGTGTTATTGTTATGTTTTTTGCAGGAAAAAATAAAAGTGATTGCGATGAAAATAAATATTCTATTCATTAAAAAATTGATGTTTTCATAATGTAATAACGTATGAATTACCTCTTTTTATATAGCTGTAATTCACGATTCCTGATATGCCTAAAAAGATATGTTAATTGGACAATAAGTTTTGTCTTTTAAAGGTAAAACTAAATTCTGATGAAAACAGTTTTATTCAGTTATTTGATGATAATGTGTTTAGCAATATCCTGTAAAAAAGATGAAGCTATACATAGTGTCTTAAATAATGCAGCATAATCTCATTAATTCCCTTCCCAGCCGGGTCCTGCCACCCTGTCCAATATAAGCCAAAGCAGAGACTCGGCTGGGAAAGAAATTACACGGCGGGTCCGGCGGCTATCACTCATGGCTATGCGCCGAGACTACGCTTGGGAAGAATGATGCCGACCGGGCTGCTTTACATTAAAGCAACAGCTTCACCGGACTGGCTTAGTCCTTTCTTTTACCGGTCGGATTCCGTTAACCGCTGGTGTTTCGCAATACTGGCGATGTACATGGCAAACCCCGCTATCGCGGTATCCTTCAGCGCATTTACCAGCGCCAGTTGCCGCATGGTAGGATCGCCCGAATTTAAATGATTCGGAATATGGATCAATAAAACAAATGCAACCAGTAACGCTGCAAGGAGGTACCCTGCAAGAGAAACATAGCGGTTACTTATAAAAGCAAGGGCAGCGAGGATAAAAGCAATACCAACCAGATAAACCCACATTATTCCGTTAGGAAGGTACAAGGGCACGTAATTGAGCATTTCATTTGGGTTCGTGAAATGTATGATACCGAAGATGATCATAACAATGGCCAGGAGCCAGATGGCAATACGGGAAATCGTTAGGTGTATCATAAAAAGAACTTTTGTGCTATTAAGTTACTTCTTTTATTTTATTTTTTCTGATTTCTTTATCACGTAGCTAATCCCGTTAGGTGCAGGGCTACATGTACAACAGCTTACGGATGAGATATAAGCAGAAATGCAGATGGTTGCGCAGGGTAGAATTATACCGGTACGTTAAACCGGAATCCCACACCATGTATGGTTTCGAGGTTTACAGCAGGGTCGGATTTAAAATGCTTCCGGAGCTTGGTAATGAAAACATCCATGCTTCTGCCGAGGAAATAATCGTCCTTTCCCCATACATTCAGCAATACCTCATCCCGCTTTAGAATATTGTTGGGATGCTCGCATAGAAACTTCAGCAGGTCTGCTTCTTTTTGTGTCAGATTCACCATTTCCTCTCCGTGATATATTTTAAGCTCGGTATAGGAAAAATGCATTTTACCGATGGTAAATTCAAGGTTTTGCTCAGAAAATAATTTTTTTGACCGGCGTAAAAAAACATCCATCCGCATTAAAAGCTCTTTGATACTGAATGGCTTGGTGATATAATCATCTGCACCGCTGGCAAAGCCTTTCAGCTTATCTTCTTCCATAGATTTGGCGGTAATAAATAAAATCGGGATCAAATCACTTTTCTGCCGGATCTTTCTGGCTACCGTGAACCCGTCTTTCTCCGGCATCATTACATCCAGCAGGCAAATATCAAATTCGTCTTTCAGAAAGCATTGCAGGGCCTGGTCTCCATTAGCACAGAGTACAACCTGGTACCCTTTCTGTTCAAGACTATCTTTAATAACATAGCCTAATGACAGGTCATCTTCGGCAAGCAATACACGGGCTTTAATTGGTTGCATGGTGTATGATTTATCCGGGTAAAATAATTTTAAATTCTGTTCCGATACCGGGTACGCTGTTTACTATGATCTTTCCGTTGTGGGCATCTATGATCTTTTTAACAAAATTAAGGCCTAAGCCGAACCCCTTTACATTATGTATATTGCCGGTAGGCACCCGGTAGAATTTCTTAAAGAGGTGCCTGAAAAATTTTTTGTCTATCCCGACCCCGTTATCCTTTACCGAGATATAGTTGTCTGCACCGTGTTTGCCTGCTTCGATGATAATAAAAGGTGTATCGGAATATTTAATGCTGTTTTCAATGAGGTTTACCAGGGCGAGCTCAAGATGTGTTTTATCGGCTGTAAGAGTTATATCGTCATCTTCTACTTTAATTTCAATTTTTGCACCTTTTGCTTCCAGCAGGGGTTGCAGCTTGGATAAGGCCTGGTTAATAATATCTGTAGCTGTAATGGATTCCGTTTCAACCCGCAGAACGGTTTGATCGGATACGGCCATTTTTAACAGCCGTTCCACCTGGTTTTGCAGGTGTTCCGTTTCGTGGGTGATAATGCTGCTGTATTTTTCCATGCGTTCCGGCTGGTTTATGATACCGGGCTGGCTTAAAACTTCAGCAGCGATCTTCATTACCGATAGCGGGGTTTTAAACTCATGGGTAAAATTGTTCACGAAATCTTTTTGTATTTCAATGAGGAATTTCTGCTTATAAAAATAAAACAGGCTAACCGAGAGACCAATTAATACGAGAATGAGAATGATGCTGCCGATGATCCATAAATTTATTTGCGACAGGATATAGCTGCTTCTGTCGGGAAAGTGGAGGAGGATATAAGGGTAGCCGGTTGTGTATACCGGGGGCGATACGGATGCTGTTATGGGTTCTGATGTGGGAGAAGCGATGTTTTGCTGAAAAATATAATTCCCTTTTATGTTGTCATATACGGCCACATTACATTCGGTCAAAACATCAAAGTCCATCAGTTCGTCTGTAAGGTAGGAAGTAAGTGTATCCCGGGGAGGCAAACGGGTAATTCGTATAACGAAGGTACTGGGTGAAGGCCGCAGGGTGATCATTTGCTGCAAATGGCTGCCGGGGCTGTCTGATAAATCCATATCTTCAAAAAGCCCGCGAACGCATTTCACTACATTCGTGTCAAACTGCTTTTGTTCTAACTGGTAGATATGATTTAGCCAGTATAGCTGAATAGCTATGATCAGCCCGATAACAACAGCGCCTGTAAGCACGATCCATTTTAAAGTGGCGGAGCGCATACCCAAACGGTTTGCAGGAATAATAGGCACAAATATGTTTTTTATTATTTAAAATATGTACGCTGCGGCTTCTTTTATTGTTAAGCCCCCGTTAACCTGTTTGCCTTTTGCTTTTTGAAGTTAAAGTTGAATACGGAAAAATCTCTGTCGGATATTCAATAGTAAGGACTGATCAGTAAATAGATCAGTACACCGGTTATTGAAACATAAAGCCATACGGGCCAGGTGAGACGTGCCAGTTTTTTATGCCGGGGAAATTCTGCGGTCAGCCCGCGGTATGCGGTAAATAAAATAAAAGGAAGAATGATCCCCGCAAGCGGTATATGTGTACCCAGTATAATATAATAAAAGGTTCTTAATCCGCCGGTGTCTGCTTTTTCTGCATCGGATATCAACCCGTCATGATTGATATCTCCAAATCGGGTTTCTCCGGCAAAAAGGTGGTGGCAGATATAGGATATAAGAAACAATACGGACAGGATGATGGCGCTGATCATGATCTTTTTGTGCAGCCGGAAAAGCCGGAGCTTAACGGCAATCAGGCCTCCGATCAGCAAAAGCGTTACCATAGAATTAATGATTGCATTTATTAATGCAAATACATGCACATCAAATCCCAGGTTGGCTTCCACTTTAACCCTTCCGAGTAATACTACGGCTATAAATATGAGGATAGAAACAGCGCCTATCAGCAGACGGGCTAATTGATCATTCTGTTTAAAGTAAGGTTGAAGCGGTTTTTCTGTTTCCATCTGTCTGAGGCGGTTCTTGTGATAAATAGTGATAGGGTATTTATTTTCCGGAAAATCTGCGCCTTTTCTTATTCTCTTTTTTCCAGTTTCAGTAGTGCCACATCGTTTGCTAATTTATTCAGGCGAAGACTGTCCATGCCATTATACCATCCCCGCACAACCCGGTCTTTATCAAGAATAAAAAAGTATTCGGTGTGAATGAAATTGGTATCTATATTGGTATCGGCAATATTGGCTTTAAATTCCTTTTTGGCGATATCGTAAATTTCTTCTTTATCGCCGGTAAGCAGCCACCAGTTATCGTGGTTAATGCCAAATTTATCGGCATATTTTTTTAGCTGTGCTGCAGAATCCCGTTTGGGGTCTACGCTAAAAGAAAGGAATTGTATGATGGTATCTGTTTTACTGAAAGCATCCTGCAGCCGTTTCATGTTTCGCGTAAGTGTGGGACAAACGATAGGACAGGAAGTAAAAAAGAAATCGGCAACGATAATTTTCCCGTCCAGGTCGCTCAGGGAAACCTGTTTTCCCAGCTGGTTGGTAAGGGTAAAGTTGCGTACTTTATGCCATACGGTATCCGGTGTTGTTTTCCCGTAAGAGGTAATGTTTTGTACGGTATCGAAAAAATAACGCCTGGGCATTACAATGGCTTCTGTAGTAAAATACCTCAACAGCAAATAACTGGTTAAGGGAAGTAAAACGGCGATGGTGATAGCCAATAAGGACTTCTTGCTCATCATATCGCACAAAGATAGGCCTTCTATTGCTTTAGAATTCTTTTGGTCTCGTTAACAAAAGCGCTGCGGATGTTTAATATATATTCTCCCCTGGGTACACTGTACATGTCGAGGATATGTTGCATATACACGGTGTTTTTTCTAAGCTGGTAGCTGCGAATATTTTTCCCGGTCAAATCGTACAGGGTGCATAATATTTCCCCCATGCCTTCATCATTAATAATTAAGGAGGCATTATTAAATACAGGGTTGGGCATAATAATGATCTCCGCTTTGGGTTTTCGCGGGAACTGGATTTTATGGATTGGTGAAAACGATGCCGCTCCGGTTTCATTAAGTCCTGCCACCCGGTAAAAAGCACTGTCATTTAAAGCAAAAAAATCGGTATACCGGTAAACCCCCGAACCCGCTTCCGGCCTTATAATAGTTTTATGCAGGGGTTGAAAAATCACCCCGTCAACCGATCGTTCTATCGTAAAATACATACTATCCGCTGTATTGCCCGAAAGCTCCCAATTTAACCGGACGGAATTATTACTGAAAATATCGGCCTTAAATGAAGTAAAAATGATTGGTACCGGATTGTCCTGGCTCTTTGCAGAAATACCCGCCACAATGCAAAGCATAGTTGAAAAGGATAAAAGGCAGATATTCCGGGCTGCTCGGCGCATAAAAGATGATTCGGGTTTGATACAGGGAGCGTTCCATTAATTTTTATCCCGCATTTTACGATAAGCTGCACGGTTCGGAATTAATAGAACGGGGAGGTAAGAAACGCGAATATTATGCCGATGATATAATTGAATTGATAAAGTTTTATTAAAACGGGTAGGGATGATCGTTATGCTCCGTCCCGGGATCTCCGGGTGAGATAAGGAAAACAAGAAATGCTTCCCGGCTATTTTTTTGCCGGGGCAGAAATTACACCGAGGTACCGTCCCATCCAGTAGGGCAATAAATAGGTATCTCCTGCACCTTGTTCGCTAAGTCCTTTCCGTTGTGCATCCAGGGTAAAGAGATTCCGGTTGTGTTTTTGTTC
This sequence comes from Chitinophagaceae bacterium, assembly GCA_023957155.1. Lineage (GTDB taxonomy): Bacteria > Bacteroidota > Bacteroidia > Chitinophagales > Chitinophagaceae > Agriterribacter. The sequence goes on from JAMLHK010000011.1 coordinate 151,834, forward strand.
CGGCCGTTCATCGGGAGGCAGTACTTCTCCGGTGGTTTGACCCCTGAAGTTCTCTTCCAGGTAAGTAATATCTGCGCGGTGGCTGTTTTGCACCGACCATTCTATCATATCTAACGGCATTTCTTTTAAGTGCCAGATACTGCCCTTTAAATTAAAATCGCGGGTACCTGTCATGGCATAGCAGAAGTTCCAGAGTGCATTGTTGTCGGCTTTTTTTACTTCGTAGTGATCCTGTATGGCATCGCGGTATTGTGCTTTCAGGGAGTCATTCAGCGCATAGGGATATAAACCCCAGTAGGCCAGGAAATACATTTCATCATCCGAATGATTCCATTCCTGCGATAACATTTTACTCCAGGCATCCGCATCTGCAGGGGCTTTTCCTATATGGGCAAAAGTCCGGGTTAAATTATTGAGGTAGCCGTGCCGGTACAGTAAATCCTCCGCAGCTTCTTTATATTTTTCTTTTCCGGTAAAATGCCAGGCCGTTTGCAGAAAAGCAATGATATTGGAAGCGTATAATTTTCTGTCGCCTATCATTTCCGGGAAACGGTTTACGTATTCCGGGTGCCAGATCCCCCATAGTGTAGCTTTGCCGTCATAATCCACCAGCCGGAGATCATGGTCAATGATATGCGACATCAGTCCGTCCATTAACCCGATAGCTCTCTTTTTTATTCCTTCATCATCCATATATTGGGCCAACAGGGTAAGGGCAAACATCTGGCCAACGGTTTGGTCGCTGCTGCTTGCTCCTTTCCAGTCCCATTCCGGATCGGCAGCATGCCGCCAGCTGACCGTGTTCTGATAACCGGGATACCAGTAGTTCTCTAAGTAGGGCCGGTACTCATTTTTAAAAGGCATTATACCGGAACGCTCAAAAGAGCGGGCAAAAAAGCCGGGAATGGAGTGAATGGTATACAGCCTTTCCAGGGCTTCAAAAGCTTCAATGCAATTTTGTTTGGCTGCGGCTTCGTTTGTAACGAGGTACCTGAACAACTGGCTTCCGAGGTACATCGCTGTCCAGAGATTGTCGCTGTCGCGGGGCCACAAGCTGGCTGTGGCAGGATTGCCGTCTTCCAGGTTTGCCACATCGCAATATATTCCATAGCGGATATGTCTTTGGCGGACCTGTTTGTCATAGAAGCCGGCTTTTTCTTCCAGGGTCATAGGGGTAAAACAGATCTTGCCAAGTCCGGCTGAGGTTAATATAAGCACCGTTCCGTCATTGCCCCGGCTGATATTGTTTAACCTCATCCAGGCAGCCACCGTTTGGAAGCATAATAATTGAATTTACCGTCATCCTTCAGCATAAAAGCCCCTTTGGCGGATCCGAACCATAGTTTTCCGTCTATTTCAGTAACAGCAGAAAGTTCTGTCCAGAGGCTTTCTGTTGATGTCCGCTTTGTTTACCTGAGGCTGCATCTGCGATAAGATAGCCGTTGTTTATGCCCACTACGATATCTTTTCCCTGGCTGGCAAGGGTAAAGCAGGTTACGTGTCTGTTTTAAAAAGCGGGGAGAACTGTTGATTTGCAGGAGAAAAACGGATACCTGTGCGGGAGTAAGCACATAGAATATGTTTTCCACTGTCGAAAAAGGATATGCGCTTTTGATCGCTTTTTCCTTCCCATTCTGTATGGTTATTTTTCAGGTATTGGAGGTTGTTACCATCAGAGACCAGGAAGAGAAATCGTTTCCACCGGCAAAGATGCGTGCATTGGCTGTTTCCGTGAGGAGCGAAGAGCTTTCCGGCCCATGCGCGTTGCTGAAAACGGTTTTATCATCGAGGTAAACGAGTTGTTCCTGGTATGTAGCTAAAGCGGATATTTTTATCTTTCATGGGACGGTAGCTGTCATCGGGCAGGAGCGTACCGGGATAAAGGAAAGCTCCGGCGTAAGGATGCAGGAGTCCTTTGGAAGAAAGGATCTGGATAACGCCGTTTCGGTCTGCATAGACCTTATATAGGGCCGTATTGCTGTCGGCTATATGGTATTTAATGCTGTAGTCCTGCAAAAAAGGGATGTCCGTATAAACCTGTTCATGACGGGTTCCTTCCGGCTTTTTTTGCAGGCAGGCAGCCATACATAACGTGGCCATACATACCGGTAGCCATTTTTTCATCATTATATGTAATTATCCCGTTGAGGAAAAAGATTATTGTTTTACCGATGGGCTGATCACATCCAGGTAGCGGCCCATCCAGTAGGGCAGCAGCCATATATCACCTGCACTGTATTCATTGTGACCGTTACGGCCGCCATTGAGGTCAAACCGGTTTGCATTATGCCGGCTGATATCCAGCTCATCCGGAGGCAGCACTTCCGTAGTGGTTTGCCCACGGAAATTAGGTGCGATCAGCTCTATGTCTTTCCGTTCGCTGTTGCGTACGGTCCAGCCGATCATATCCAGCGGATATTCCTGCAAATACCATATTGCCTCTTTCAGATCAAACGCTTTTGTTCCTGTTAATGCAGTAAAAATATTCCAGGCGCCTTCTTTTTCCGGTCTTTCTATTTCCCAGTGGTCAATGATCGCCTCTTTATATTTTTCTTTCAGCGTATCGTTGAATGCGTAGCGGTATAAACCCCAGTAGCCTAAGAAATACATTTCATCGTCTGAATGGTTCCATCCTTCCGACAGCATTTTACTCCAGTCATCAGCGTCTTCGGCAGCATGGCCAATCTCTTTCATGGGCCGCATCAGGTTTTCGAGATAGCCGTGATTGTTCATCAGGTCAAAGGCTTTCTCTTTATATACTTCTTTTTTAGTAAAGTGATAGGCTGTTTGCAACATGGCAATGATATTGGAAGAGTTGATCTTCCTGTCTCCTACATTTTTAGGTCTTGCGTTTACATAATCCGGGTGCCATTTGCCCCAGAGGGTAGGTTTGCCATCCCAGTCAACTAAGTAAAGATCATTATCAATAACATGCTGCATCAGCGAATCTATCAGGGCTATAGATTTTGTTTTTATCGCCTCATCGTCTACCAGTTCTGCCAACACACCAAAAACAAAAATGTGGCCGATCGCTTCATCACTGCTGGTAGTAGATTTCCAGTCCCATTCCGGGTCGGGAGCCGGGATCCATCTTTCAGGATCGTGGAGCTTGTATCCTCTTCTTTCATAAGACCGTGCAGGAAACCCTTTTACCGGGTTAACGGAATAAAGCCGCTCCATGGCATCCAGCGATTCGCGGCAGTTTTGCAATGCTTCCGGTGATTTGGTAACGGCATACCTGAAGGCCTCCGCTCCCAGATACATAGAAGTCCACAAGCCGTCATTATCCGAATCTTCCATGTGCCCCGTTCCGATATTTCCTTCCTGCATACCTGTAAGGGTAGCGTTAAACCCGTTACGGATATGTCTTTGGCGGACTTGTTTGTCATAGAAGCCGGCTTTTTCTTCCAGGGTCATAGGGGTAAAACAGATCTTGCCAAGTCCGGCTGAGGTTAATATAAGCACCGTTCCGTCATTGCCCCGGCTGATGTGTTTAACCTCATCGGAAGGCAGCCACCGTTTGGAAGCATAATAATTGAATTTACCGTCATCCTTCAGCATAAAAGCCCCTTTGGCGGATCCGAACCATAGTTTTCCGTCTATTTCAGTAACAGCAGAAAGTTCTGTCCAGGGAAGCTTTCTGTTGATGTCCGCTTTTTGTTTACCTGAGGCTGCATCTGCGATAAGATAACCGTTGTTTGTACCCACTACGATATCCTTTCCCTGGCTGGCAAGGGTAAAGCAGGTTGCATTGTCTGTTTTAAAAAGCGGGGAGAACTGTTGATTTGCAGGAGAGAAAACAGATACCTGTGCGGGAGTAAGCACATAGAATATGTTTTTTCCACTGTCGAAAAGGATATCAAGCACCTGTTGATCGCTTTTTCCTTCCCATTCTGTATGGTTATTTTTCAGGTATTGGAGGTTGTTACCATCAGAGACCAGGAAAGAGAAATCGTTTCCACCGGCAAAGATGCGTGCATTGGCCATTCCGTGAGGAGCGAAGAGCTTTCCGGCCCATGCGTTGCTGAAAACGGTTTTATCATCGAGGTAAACGAGTTGTTCCTGGTATGTAGCTAAAGCGGATATTTTTTTATCTTTCATGGGACGGTAGCTGTCATCGGGCAGGAGCGTACCGGGATAAAGGAAAGCTCCGGCGTAAGGATGCAGGAGTCCTTTGGAAGAAAGGATCTGGATAACGCCGTTTCGGTCTGCATAGACCTTATATAGGGCCGTATTGCTGTCGGCTATATGGTATTTAATGCTGTAATCCTGCAGAAAAGATGCATCGCTATGTTTGGGCTGGCTGTTACCGGTTTTTTTCTCCGAACATGAAAAAAGCGAAATAACAGAGATTAATGTTAACCACAATTGTTTTCTCATTGAAATAAAAGTAAAAATTGAGTGAATAAATTTAACCCGGAGGACTTTTTACATAAGGTCAGGTGAATACGGGGGTTAAGAGAGTGCAAAAGGGCTTTGATACTCATATCCTGCGATAAAGTGCAGGCAGGGAGGCAGGAAAGCAATTTTAGACCTAACTTTCATCCGGAAATGATTTTAAATACCTGTATATGAAGAAAATACTACTTATTCCGGTTTTCTTTGCCGCCGTATGGAGCACATACGCCCAGCAAACCTTTCCGGTAAATGATGTGGCAGATGAGCGCAGCAAAGCCTATATTTTTATCAATGCAACTATAGTAAAAGATGTAAACACTACACTGCAAAATGCTGCGATGCTGGTACAAAAAGGAAAGATCGTTGCGGTAGGTAATACGGTTGCTGTTCCCAAAGATGCCGTGGTGGTAGATTGTAAGGGAAAATATATTGTGCCGTCATTTATTGATATGTACAGTGATTATGGCGTACCGGTACTTCAGAAAGTTCCCGTGGGATTTAGTTATACTTCTCCTATCCGTTTAACTTCCGATACGAAAGGCGCCCGGGGCTGGAACGAGGCTATTAAGGCGGATATTGATGCTGTTGACCTGTTTGTTGCGGATAAGGATAAGGCAAAAACTTTTAGGGGTATTGGTTTTGGTACTGTGTTAACCCATCATAAAGATGGTATTGCACGCGGAACAGGGACGGTGGTTACCCTTGCAGACAAAAAAGAGAACCTGGTTATTGTAAAAGAGAAGGTGTCAGCCCACTATTCTTTTAACAAGGGCACTTCTGCCCAGAGTTATCCTACCAGCCTGATGGGTGCAATTGCGCTTTTACGGCAAACATATATTGATGCGGACTGGTATAAAAATAATCCGGATGCCGAAGGCGTCAACCTAAGCCTGCAGGCCTGGAATAATAACCGGCATTTGCTCCAGGTTTTTGATGCCGGTGATAAATGGGCCGATATAAGAGCAGACAGGATTGGAGATGAATTTGGTGTGCAATATATTATTAAAGGCGGCGGTAACGAATACCAGCGTATAAAAGAAATTGCAGCTACCGGGGCGGCATTTATTGTACCGGTTAACTATCCGCAGGCAATAGATGTGGAAGATCCTGATAATGCCCGGCTGGTGTCATTAAATGATCTCAGGCATTGGGAACTTGCTCCGGTAAACGCAGCTGCTTTGGAAAATGCCGGGATCAGCTTTTGTCTTACTCCTTCCGATCTCAAAGATCCGGGGCAGTTTTTATCCAATGTCCGTAAAGCAATTGAGCATGGGCTGAGTGAACAAAAAGCGCTGGAAGCGCTAACCCGCACGCCGGCTACTTTATTGGGGGTATACGACAGGCTGGGTAGTCTCGAACCGGGTAAGCTGGCTAATTTTCTGATTACTTCAGGGCCTGTTTTTCATGAAAAGACAGCTATTTTTCAAAACTGGGTTCAGGGTGAAAAATACACGGTCCGGGATGTGGATGACAGCGATATAAAGGGAATATACGCTATGGTATTGCATACCGTTAAGGGCGATACCCGCTATACGGTTGAAGTTAAAAATGCCAGGACGGCCACTGTCAGCAATATGGATTCGATACAGGTCAGCTTTAGCTTTAACGGCCGGATGGTGAATATGAGCATTAAGACCGGTAAAAGTGCACAACCGGTTATCCGGCTGAGTGGAGCGGTGGATCATAACCGAAACTGGAAAGGAACCGGAGAGGATGCCGAAGGCAATACCTTATTATGGTCAGCCGAATTTGTTAAGCCGCTGGAAGAGCAAACAGACGATGTACCGAAAAAAATTATCGCGCCGCAGACAAAAATCACTTATCCCTTCGGAAGCTACGGTTGGGATGAGATGCCCCGTCAGGAAACCCTGCTTATTAAAGATGCTACCGTATGGACCGGTGAGGCTGAAGGTGTTTTAACGAATACCGATGTACTGGTAAAACAGGGGAAAATTGTGCAGATAGGCAAAGGGATCCGCGATGCCGGCGCGAAGATCATAACGGGTACCGGCAAGTATCTTACAGCCGGTATTATTGACGAACATTCTCATATCGCCGTAGCCTCCTCTGTTAATGAAGGAGCACAGTCGGTTACTTCGGAGGTACGTATAGGCGATAACTTAAACCCGGATGATATTAATATCTACCGGCAGCTTGCCGGTGGAGTTACCGCCTCCCATATATTACACGGATCTGCAAACACTATCGGCGGACAGTCGCAGCTGATTAAGTTGCGCTGGGGTGCAGATGATAAGGGGTTAAGGTTTGAGGGTGCAGATCCTTTTATTAAGTTCGCCCTGGGTGAAAATGTAAAGCGGACGATATCGGTCGCAAATAACCGTTTCCCTGATACGAGGATGGGGGTGGAGCAGGTGCTCGCAGATGCTTTTCAGCGGGCAACGGATTATGAAAATGCCCTGAAAAAAGCGGCTGCGCATACCGGTAAAAAGAAAGAGCCGGCAAACCCCTTTGCAACAGTGAGAAGAGATCTTGAGCTGGAAGCCCTGGTGGAGATCATGCATCAGAAAAGGTTCATTACCTGTCACTCTTATGTGCAGGGCGAGATAACCTATGCCATGCGGGTGGCGGAGCAATTCGGATTTCGCTTCAATACCTTCACCCATGTGCTGGAAGGGTATAAAGTAGCGGATAAGATTAAAGCGCATGGTGCCAGTGTATCCACATTTTCTGACTGGTTTGGCTATAAGGTGGAAGTAACGGATGCCATAGCGTATAATGCCGCCATCATGCAAAAGATGGGGTTGAATGTATGTATCAATTCGGATGATGCCGAGATGGCCCGCCGTTTAAACCAGGAGGCTGCCAAAATTGTAAAATACGGCGGAGTGTCTGAGGCGGAAGCCTGGAAGATGGTTACCATCAACCCGGCAAAAGCCCTGCATATTGATGGCCGTACCGGAAGTATAAAAACAGGAAAGGATGCTGACCTTGTATTGTGGAGCGATCATCCGTTGAGCATATATGCCCAACCTGAAAAAACCATCGTGGACGGGATCGTATATTTTGATATAGAGCGAGACCGGCTGTTGCGCGAATTGATTTCGAAAGAACGTAATCGCATCATTCAAAAAATGATAGCGGAAAAAAAATCAGGAAAGCCCGTTGCCACCTTCAAACCCAGCCTGTATTTCAGCTTAAGCTGCCGGGAAGATGAAGGAGCCATCATACAATAATATCATTTTCTTTTCCCTAAGATCAAAAAGTTCAATATGAAAAAAATATATTTTCTCTCCGTTTTCTTTTCCTTCTTCTATACCGCATGGTCGCAGGATGATGTATATCCCGCAAAAGAATATAAGGGGGTACTGTATATTACCAATGGTACGGTGCATGTTGGAGATGGCCGGGTGCTGGATAATGCCACTATTAAAGTGAATGAGGGAAAGATTGTGCAGGTGGGAACCGGTATTTCCGTGCCGCAGCATGACGGGCAGGTAAAGGTGGTGGATGCCATAGGAAAGCAGGTATACCCGGGGCTTATTCTCCCCCAGTCTGATCTTGGGTTAAAAGAAATTTCCGGTAGTGTGCGGGGGTCCAATGATTTCCGTGAGCTGGGTGATTACAACCCGAATATCCGGTCTGTTGTTGCCTACAACCCGGCCTCTATGATGGTTAATGTCCTGAAAGCCAATGGTATTTTATTGGCCGCTGTGGTACCGCAGGGTGGAACCCTCAGCGGTTCTTCTTCCGTAGTGCAACTGGATGCATGGAACTGGGAAGATGCTGCCTACAAAACGGATAACGGTATTCATCTTCGTCTTCCTTCTTTTCATCCATCGCGCCGTTCTTTCTTTATAGAAACGGCACAGTCCGATCGGGAAGAGGCAACCCGCCGGGCGTTGGGAAAAGTAGAAGAGATCAAAAGTTTTTTCAGGGAGGCGAAGGCATATCTGCAGGAAACATCGCGTACGGCTCCTAATCTTAAGCTGGAGGCAGTAAAAGGACTGTTTAACAAGAGCCAGAAGCTATACGTACACGCCGGCGAGGTAAAACAAATGCTGCTGGCAATTGATTTTGTAAAAGAGTTTGGCTTTGATGTTGTTATTGTGGGTGGTGAGGCAAGCTGGCAAATAGCTCCTTTACTTAAATCCGTTAATATACCGGTGATATTAAACGCGCTGCACCGTCTGCCGGCTACGGAAGACGAGGATTATGATCAGCCTTTTAAAACATCAGCTATTTTGCAGCAGGCAGGCGTTTTATTTGCCCTGAATGATGATGCCAATAACACCCGTTACCGTAACCTGGCTTTTAATGCCGGCACGGCGGTCCGGTACGGACTTACCAAAGAGGAAGCCCTTAGCGCCATAACACTTAATGCGGCCAAAATTTTAGGTATTGACTCCCGGACGGGTTCTATTGAAGCCGGTAAAGATGCGAATATCATTATTAGCGAAGGGGATGTATTGGATATGCGCACCAGTATAATAAAGCATGCTTTTATACAGGGGCGGGAGGTAAATCTTGCCAGTAAACAAACCCAGTTGTATGAACGGTATATGGATAAGTATGGATTAAAACAGAAACAGTGAACGAGGTATTCCGATGCGAATAGTTAAGATTATATTATACGCTTTATTAACCCTCCTGCTCACGGTGCTGCTGGTTATTTATTTTTGTGACCGGGCGGTTACTCATGCAGCTAACGGGAAATTGTATTCCGCTATAGAGGAGATACCTTATAATAAAACCGGTTTACTTCCGGGTACGTCAAAATACCTTGGAGCGGGAGTTCTGAATCCTTATTATGTTAATCGCCTCGAAGCTGCAGTACGCCTGCTGAAAGCGGGAAAGATCACTTATATCATCATCAGCGGAGATAACAGCAGTATCTATTATAATGAACCGGCCATGATGAGGGCTGACCTGTTAAAAGCGGGCATTGATTCCTCCTGTATCTTTTCCGACTATGCCGGCTTCCGTACTTTTGATTCCGTAGTTCGGCTTAAAGCCATTTTTAGCCAGGATTCCGTAACGGTAATTTCCCAGCCGTTTCAAAATGAAAGGGCAATTTATATCGCTTCACGGGAAGGAATCGCTGCTATTGGCTTTAACGCCCGGGATGTAGATACGCCCGGTAGTTTTAAGGTGCAGGCGCGTGAAAAGCTGGCAAGGGTTAAGGTATTCCTGGATTATTTCCTGGGCACGAAACCCAGGTATCTTGGTGAAAAGATCCTGATACCCTGAAATTATAATTTGTAAGCGCTAATGAAAATAAGACAAGCAGATAAGCATACTGATTATAGTAAAGTCTGGGAGATTTTTAAAGCCGTAATCGCTACAGGCGACACTTATGTATTTGACCCGGATACGCCGAAAGAAAGCTTAGCCCGGAATTGGTTCGCGGACTATATGGATACTTTTGTTGCCGAAGATGAAAGCGGAGCCATAGTGGGGACCTACATTATCAAGCCCAACCAGGTTGACCTGGGCAGTCATATTGCCAATTGCAGCTATATGGTCAATCCCGCGTATCACGGAAGAGGAACAGGGAAGCTGTTATGCGAGCACTCCATTTCTTTTGCTAAAGAAAAAGGCTATACAGGTATTCAGTTTAACATTGTAGTAAGTACCAATGAGGCAGCGGTTAAGCTCTGGCAGAAGTTCGGATTTGAAATCATCGGAACAACACCCAAAGGGTTCCGCCACAAAGAACTTGGATTGGTGGATACCTATATCATGTTTAAAGATTTACAAACCAATTAGCCGTACAACCAGCGGAAAACAATGGAAAACAAATTCAAGTTACCAACGCACAGCCTACCCGATCCGGCAAACGAAACGCTGCTCAACCGCTCCGTAAACATCAGCAAATCACAACATTCAGCAGACATTTTCGTATTTTGCCGAACTGTTTTGAGAAAATTAAATGACCGACAAGAAAAATTTATCTGAAAGGGACATTTGCACCAAGTTTATCACTCCTGCTTTGGAAACAAGCGGGTGGGACAAACTTACTCAGGTATTGGAGGAAGTCAGTTTTACAGATGGAAAGATTTATGTAAAAGGAAAGATGACCGCAAGAGGAACAAGAAAACGGGCAGACTATATTCTTTACTACAAGCCAAATATCCCCATCGCAATAATTGAAGCCAAAGACAACAACCATTCGGTAAGAGCGGGTATTCAGCAGGCATTGGATTACGCTACAATTCTTGACATCCCTTGCGTGTTCAGTAGCAATGGTGACGGGTTCTTATTTCATGATAGAACAGCATCGGGACAAAACCTTGAAACCGAAATTGGCTTAGACCAATTTCCATCACCAGAACAACTTTGGGAAAAATACAAACGCTACAAAGGCATTACAACCACAGACGCAGAAAAGGTTGTTTCGCAGGATTATTATTTTGACGGAACCGGAAGAAAACCGAGATACTATCAGCAAATAGCCGTCAACAGAACCGTTGAAGCCATAGCTAACGGTCAAAACAGGATTTTACTGGTAATGGCAACAGGCACAGGGAAAACTTACACCGCATTTCAAATCATTCACCGGCTTTGGAAAAGCGGCGCAAAAAAGCGGATACTTTTTCTTGCCGATCGCAACGCTTTGATTGACCAGACAAGACGTGGCGATTTCAAACATTTTAAGGATAAAATGACGGTGGTAAAACATCGTATGGTTGACAAGAGCTATGAAATCTATCTGGCATTGTACCAGGGTTTGGCGGGCAACGAAGAAGAAAAAAATATCTATAAACAATTTTCGCCGGGGTTTTTTGATTTGATAGTAGTAGATGAGTGCCACAGGGGAAGCGCAAGGGAGGATAGCAGTTGGAGGGAAATTCTTACCTATTTTAAAGCTGCCACACAAATTGGTTTGACCGCAACGCCAAGAGAAACAGACACTATCAGTAATACAGAATATTTCAATGAACCTATTTATACTTATTCGCTCAAACAAGGAATTGATGATGGTTTCTTAGCCCCTTACAGAGTTATCAGGATCGGGCTGAATATTGACCTGGAAGGCTGGCGGCCCGAAAGCGGCAAGTTAGATAAATACGGCAACCCCATTGAAGATAGAATATACAATCGCCGGGATTTTGAAAAGACTGTAGTAATTGATGAACGTACCGACACAGTTGCAAAAAAAATTACGGAGTTTCTCAAAGGGTATGACCGTTATGCAAAAACAATTGTGTTTTGTGCAGACATTGACCATGCTGAAAGAATGCGTTCTGCACTGCAACGGCACAATGCAGATATAGCAGCCGGCAACCACAAATATATAATGCAGATTACAGGCGATAATGATGAAGGTAAAAGAGAGTTGGACAATTTCATCAATCCCGAAGAAAAAATTCCGGTTATTGCAACGACGTCAGAGCTGATGACAACCGGTGTAGATGCCCAAACCTGTAAAGTGATTGTGCTGGACAGCAATATTAATTCCATGACCAAGTTCAAGCAAATTATCGGGCGGGGAACAAGGATAAATGAAGAATACGGAAAACTTTACTTTACCATTCTTGATTTCAGGAACGCTACCGATTTGTTTGCCGACAGGGACTTTGACGGCGACCCGATCAGGATTAAACCGGTAACAGAGGAAACAGATTTAGGAGAAGTTGTAGAGGAAGAAGAAAACGACAATACCGCAATCATTGATGAAGAAAGCGGAGAGGAAATTAAGATGGAGCCACCATCAATACGATACCCCGGATATGATTTACCGGAAACAACGGCCAGTGAACCCAGGCAAAAGATTTATGTAAACGGAGTGGATGTTTCTGTTTTGATAAGCCGTGAACTTTACTTTGACCACAACGGCAGGCCTATAACCGTAAGTTTGAAAGACTACACCAAAGAAATTATTAAAGGACAGTTTGCTTCCTTAGATGACTTCATGAATAAGTGGAAAAATTCAGACCGCAAGGAAGCCATCACTGCCGAATTAATGGAGCAAGGTGTAATGGTAGAAGCCTTATATGAAGCGGTGGACAAGCAGGTTGATTTATTCGATTTGATCTGCCACGTGGCGTATGACCAGCCACCGCTTACCCGGAAAGAAAGAGCCAATAATGTGAAGAAGCGAAACTATTTTACAAAGTATGGCGAACAGGCAAAAAAAGTGTTGGAAGCATTGCTGGATAAATATGCTGATGAAGGAATTGAGAATATTGAAAGTATGGAAGTGCTGAAAGTAAAACCGCTTACCGACTACGGCTCGCCGGTGGAAATCATCAAAGAATTTGGCAGCAAAGACAATTATCTTGCAGCAGTAAAAGAGTTAGAAAACGAATTGTACAGAACAGCATAACCATGAAATCGGCAAAGAGCAGCATATATACAGATATTACACTCATCCTGGAGCAGGCAAGAGGCAATGCCGTAAGGGCGGTAAATTTTTCCATGGTTATTGCTTACTGGCAAATTGGTAAACGCATTGTGCAGGAAGAACAGGGAGGAAAGGGAAGAGCAATATATGGACAATCCGTATTAAAAAATTTATCTACAAAACTTACAAAGAACTTTGGTAATGGGTTTTCTGTACAAAATTTGGAAAATTTCAGAAAATTTTACCTCTTATTTCCTGTCGAATTAAAATCCTACGCACTGCGTAGGAAATCCGGGAATGATAACGGCAGTTCAATTCATCACGTGCTGCGTACTGAATTAAGCTGGACACATTACCGCCTGCTCATCCGGGTAGAAAATGAAGATGCCCGCAATTATTACATGAACGAAGCCGCTGAACAAAACTGGAGCACCCGTACCCTGGAACGACAAATCAATTCTCTGTATTTTGAACGGATTTTATCCTCTAAAAATAAAAAGGCGCTTATTGCCAAAACAAAAAAAGAGGCAGACCGGGATAAGCCTGCCATACTCGATTTTGTAAAAGACCCCTATGTGCTGGAGTTTTTGCAGCTAAAGCCCAATGCCACGCTGTACGAAAAAAAACTGGAAACGGAATTGCTCAATAAACTGCAGTTGTTTTTGCTGGAATTAGGCAAAGGCTTTTCATTTGTAGCAAGGCAGCAGCGCATTGCTGCAGAAGGCGACGATTTTTACATTGACCTCGTCTTTTACAATTATATTTTAAAATGTTTTGTACTGCTCGATCTAAAAGTAGGAAAGCTTACCCACCAGGATATAGGCCAAATGGATTTATATGTACGTTACTACGAAGACCGGCTAAGGCAAAAAGGCGATAACCCCGCCATAGGCATCATACTCTGCACCGAAAAAAACGAAACGGTGGTCAAGTACTCTGTTCTGAAGGAAAGCACCCAATTATTTGCATCCAAATACAAACTATACCTACCCACGGAAAAAGAATTGATTAAAGAACTGAAAGCAGAACTGGAACAAATAAGAAGAAGCAAACAATAGAAAAATAAAAAACGCTATAAAGAACAAGAATGAGTAACATTTCAGGCATATTAAAAAGTATTCGCGACATCATGTGGCAGGACACCGGGCTCAACGGAGATGCACAACGCCTTGAACAACTGGGCTGGATGCTTTTCCTTAAAATATTTTCCGACAAAGATCTGGAACTGGAACTGATGGACAGCAAATACAAATCTCCCATTCCCAAACAGTTTCAATGGATAAGGCAAAAAGGCAACTGGGCCGGCGATGATGAAGGCATTACCGGGGAAGAACTGCAAAAGTTTGTTGACAATCATTTGTTCCCCGCTTTACGGAACATCAATCCCGCACCTGGCGGGACCGGCAACCTGTCTGCCGGACAGGCAGGCCGCCGGGCATTGATAGTGAGAGAAGTATTTGAAGGCAACAACAACTACATGAAAAGCGGCATCAACATCCGCAAGGTGTTGAATAAGCTGAACGAAATTGATTTTAACATTGCCAAAGACCGCCATGCTTTTGGAGAGCTGTACGAAACCATGCTGAAAGAACTACAGAGCGCAGGCAAAAGCGGGGAGTTTTATACCCCCAGGGCTATTACACAATTCATTACAGATATTATTAACCCGCAGCAGGGAGAAAAAATATTAGACCCTGCCTGTGGCACCGGCGGCTTTCTTACCTGCGCCATTGAGCACTTAAAAAAGAAAGCCAATAATGTAGCCGCATTAAAAGCGTTGCAGGATAATGTAATTGGCTGGGAATACAAACCGCTGCCGTATTTATTAGCTACCACCAATTTGATACTGCACGATATTGAAGTACCCAATATTCGTTTTGGCGATGCGCTTGACCAGCCATTGAGCAACTACACCGAAAAAAACAGGGTGAATGTAATTATTGCCAACCCGCCGTTTGGCGGCATTGTGGCCAATAACAATGAAAATAATTTTCCGCAAGCCTACCGCACCAAAGAAAGCGCCGATTTGTTTTTGATACTGATGATACATTTATTGAAACACGGCGGCAGGGCAGGCATTGTATTGCCCGATGGAAGCCTTACCGGCGATGGCGTAAAGCAAAGGGTGAGGGAGCGGTTGCTTACCGAGTGCAACCTGCATACCATTATCCGGTTGCCTAATTCTGTTTTTAAACCTTATGCAACGGTAGCCACCAATTTGTTGTTTTTTGAAAAAGGAAAATCCACTAAAGATGTTTGGTATTACCAGCACAAATATCCAGAAGGTGTAAAATCTTATTCAAAAACCAATTCGCTAAAATTGGAAGAACTCGACCCAATAAAAACATGGTGGAAGAAAAGAACGGAAAGCGAAGTGAGTTGGAAAGTTACTATTGATGCTATTATTGAAAGGGGCTATGATTTGGATATTAAAAATCCCAATTCAGTAGTAGAAGAAAGCGAAGAAACCTCTAATGAAATACTTTTCAGAATTGATGTTGAGCAAAACAAAATACATGATTTGGTGGGCAAACTGAAAAAACTATTGGCAACGGAATGAAGTATCGGTTAAAAGATTTGTGCAGTATTACCAAAGGCGCTACGGGTATAATGAAAGCCGATGGCGGCAAATATCCGCTGGTGGCATTGGGAGAAGAACGCAAACAACACAGCGAATATCAGTTTGATGCTACAGCGGCGATCGTTCCGCTTATCAGCAGCACAGGACACGGACATGCAAGTATGAAACGGGTGCATTATCAGGAAGGGAAATTTGCTTTGGGAAACATTTTATGTGCCATAATTCCGAATGATGAAAAACAATTGCACCCGAAATACCTACACTTATATTTGCAGCAGTTCAAAGACAGTTTATTAGTTCCATTGATGAGGGGGGCAGCCAATGTGAGTTTGCCCATGAATAAACTGGCTGATGTAGAAATTGAAGTGTGTGGTTTGGAAAGGCAGTTGGAGATAATTGGTTTGGAAGGTGAGGTAGCCAAATTGAAAAATGAGTTGGAAGAAAGATTGAATGCACAGGATGGAGATGTAACCAAACTCCGCCAATCCTTTTTGAGAGAAGCCATGCAGGGCAAATTAGTAAAGCAGGACAAAAGAGACGGACATGCAAAAGACTTATTGGAAAAAATAAAGGCGGAGAAAGCAAAATCGGGTAAGAAAGAGAAGGAACTTCCCTCTATAAAGCCGGAAGAAGTCCCTTTTGAAATACCGGAAGACTGGGTGTGGTGCAGGTTGGGAGACACCGGAATTTTAAAAAGAGGAAAATCTAAACATAGACCAAGAAATGATACCCGACTTTTTGATGGAGGGAAATATCCATTTATACAAACTGGTGATGTTTCGAAGGCAAAGAACAAAAAAGGTTTAATTACAACAATTAATGGATACTATAACGACTTTGGCTTGGCACAAAGTGAAGTTCAACCTAAAGGAACATTGTGTATAACCATTGCTGCGAATATTGCAGAATGCGGCTTTTTAGATTTTGACGCTTGTGTTCCAGATAGCATTGTTTGTTTTGGAGCGATTGAAAAAGTTATAGAGGTTTATATTTATCATTATTTAAAATTGGCAAAAGCCGATTTAGAAAGATATGCACCCGCTACTGCTCAAAAGAATATAAATCTTGGAATTTTAAATGATTTACCAATTCCCCTTCCCCCTCTCTCCGAACAAAACCGCATTGTAAAAAAGTTGGAGCAGCTTATGCAGCTATGTGATGAATTGCAGGCAAGCATACAGCAAAGCCGGGAGCAGAATGAAATGTTGTTGCAGCAGGTATTGAGGGAGGCGTTGAGGAAAGAGGAAGCGAGAGTATGAACAATAAGGAGTATATAAAACAAGAATTCGAGAGAGTAAAAAAGAACCTTTACAAAGCAGAAAGAAAGGCCTTTGGTTCGGCTGATAAATTGGCTGTTTGGTTTGTTGAACAATTAGAAAGCCAGAAATTCGCTTGTTTCTATTGTGAAACTTCCATTTTTGACATTAACCAATTGATTGATGCAGGACTTTTAAAAACAAGAGCGGTAAAAGGTAAAGGCAGAAGAGGTCCTGTTTTAGAAATTGACAAGAATGACGATACCTATGTTCCCGAAAACTGCGTATTATCTTGCTACTACTGCAACAACGACAAAAGCTATATTTCGTCAAAGGAGGACTACAAGGGCTATTTCGGAAAAAACAGACAGCAATACTTTAGAACTTTGCTTGATAAGTTGAATAAGGCTTCTCAAAAATCTTAACTTGCTCCGGTAATTATTGGATGTTTTACAAAAGAAAAATAGCAGACATTATTGAAACTGTTTGACGGACAGATGAAATTAGCTTGCAGAAGTTACTTTTCCTGTTTACCAAACATCAGGCTAAGCCTGAATATGATTTTGTTCCGTACAAATACGGCTGCTACTCCTATTCTGCCCAGTCGGCTATAAAAACATTGGTATCTCTTGTACCGCCGTTATTGCGGTTACTGCTAAATGCAATTTTCTTTCCATCAGGCGAGAACATCGGGAAGGCATCAAATCCTTTATCCCGGCTGATTTTCTCAAGGTTGCTGCCATCACCATTAATGGTATATAGATTAAAAGGAAACCCTCTTTTATACTCGTGATTGGATGCGAAAATGATCCTTTTGCTGTCCGGCATAAAAGTGGGAGCCCAGTTGGCCTGACCAAATGAGGTTATCTGGCGGGCATTACGGCCATCGGCATCGGCTACCCATATTTCCATGTTAGTAGGAGCTACCAGCCCTTCGGCAAGCAGCTCTTTGTATTCTTTTACTTCGGATTCGGTTTTCGGGCGGGACGCACGCCAGATGATTTTTTTGCCATCAGGACTAAACCAGGCGCCTCCGTCATATCCCAACGTATGGGTAATCCTCTTTTCCTTACCTGTTTTTAAATTCATAATATATAATTCCAGGTCGCCGTCTTTATCGCTGGTATAGATCATCTTTTTGCCATCGGGCGACAGGGTGGCCTCTGCATCATATCCTTTGGAATGGGTGAGCTGTTTTACAATGTTTCCGTCAAGATCGGCCATAAAAATATCATAGCTGCTGTATAGCGGCCAAATGTATTTATTGCCATATTTTTTACGATCCGGTACGGGAGGGCAATGGTCATCGCCAAGATGCGTGGAGGCGTAAATAATGTGTTTACCGTCCTTGGTGAAAAAAGCACAGGTGGTTCTTCCTTTTCCGGTGCTGACCATCTTGTATTCAAACTTTTCGCCCGGGTGTTGCGGTACTTTACCTATAAATATCTGGTCACAGTCTAATCCTTCTTTAGGATCGGTACGCTGAAAAATAAGGTATTTGCTGTCATAACTCCAGTAAGCTTCTGCATTATCGCCACCAAAAGTAAGCTGCTGTATATTTTTAAAGTGCTTCTCTTCCGTATAATGCACGGTGTCGGTAAACTCCGATAAAGCCGGAGCCGGGGAACTAAGCTCCCCGCCGGATTTATTTTTGAAAGCGGTAATAACAAACCATCCGATTATGGAAGCTAAAACGAGGTATGTTTTTTTCATCATGCAGGTTTAAAAACTGCCGCAAAGATAGTCCTTGCGGCATCCCCGAAGGTTCAGACATTGTCATGACATTGTCATTTGTTTCCGGCTCAATGAGAAGGTAAAGTACAGGGACCGCTTACTATGTATTCAATCCGCCACAAACGCTGATCACCTGTCCGGTAATATAACTGCTCCAGTCGCTGGCCAGGAAAAGCGCTGCATCAGCAATATCTCCTCCTGTTCCGAATCTGCCCAGGGGGATATTGCTTTTATATTTATCTGCTGCATCGCCTTCTTTTAAATAGCCCGTCATATCGGTTTCGATAAATCCCGGGGCAATGGCATTGCAGCGGATATTACGACTACCCATTTCTTTGGCGATGCTTTTGGTAAAGCCGATAATGCCTGCCTTGCTGGCCGCATAGCTGCCTTGCCCGGCATTACCGGTAATACCGATAATTGAGCTCATATTAATGATGCTGCCGCTTTTTGCTTTCATCATCGGGCGGATGACCTGCTTGGTAATATTAAATACGCTGTTAAGATTCGTATTGATGACATCATTCCATTGCTCAGCAGACATACGGAGCAGCAGGTTGTCTTTTGAAATACCTGCATTATTCACACAGACATCGAGAGTACCAAATACTTTAAGAATATCATTGACAAGCGTTTCACTTTCCGCAAAATCGCCGGCATTGCTTTGATACGCTTTTGCCTTTACGCCAAAAGATGCTAACTTTTCCTGGAGCGCTGCCGCCTTTTCACTGCTGCTGTTACTAACGTAGGTAAAAGCTATATGCGCACCCTGTTCGGCAAATTTAAGAGCAATGGCCTCCCCGATACCACGTGCTGCACCGGTTACAAGAGCTACTTTGTTGTTGAGTAATTTCATGAATTGTACTGAATTATTGCTGCAAGATAACAGAAAGATGATAAAATTGATTTGCCTTTCGTTTCCGGCTTAATTTTTAAATCTCAGAATTTCTTCAATAAGGGTTCGTTCATTATTCAGCCGGGGTACTTTATGTTGTCCGCCTAATTTGCCTTTACTTTTCAGCCATTCATTAAACATCCCTTTGGGTAATTTGTGAAGGCGGGGCGGGCGGAGGGCAATGTCCTTGTATCGTTTTGCCTCATAATCGCTGTTAATATCCTGCAGCGCTTTATCTAACTCAACCGTAAATTGATCTAAGTCACCGGGCTCTTTTTCAAATTCTACCAGCCATTCATGCGCTCCGTTTCCGCCATCACTAAAGTAAACCGGGGCAGCAGTATAATCGTTTACGATGGCGCCCGTTTTTTCACAGGCGGTGGAAACTGCTTTGTCTGTATTGTCTACGATCACTTCTTCGCCAAAGGCATTGATAAAGTGTTTCAGGCGACCGGTTACTTTAATCCGGAAAGGATACAGGGTAGTGAACTGGATGGTATCCCCCAGTAAATATCTCCACAAGCCTCCGTTGGTGCTGATCACAGGGGCGTAGTTTTTCCCGGTTTCAACGTCTTTGAGCCCAATGGTTTGCGGATTCTCTTTGCCGTATTCTTCCATGGGCATAAATTCCATGAATACACCATGATCGAGATATAGCAGCATCCCCTCTTCTCCGGGTCTGTCCTGTGCCGCAAAAAACCCTTCGCTGGCGTTATAGCTGTCAATGTAATAAATATCCTTTCCTATTATCTTGCTGAATTGCTCGCGGTAAGGCGTAAACGAAACTCCGCCGTGGATATACAATTCCAAAGATGGCCAGACTTCTGCAATACAGCTTTTACCTGTTATTTCCAGTATTCTTTTAAATAATACTAATGTCCAGGTGGGTACTCCCGAAATGGAGGTAACATTTTCCGTAATGGTACTCCGGGCAAGCTTTTCGATTTTGCTCTCCCATTCATCCATAAGCGCTATCGCCAGCTCGGGAGTACGGATCCACTGCCCCCATACCGGCGAGTTTTGCAGTAAAACAGCGCTGAGGTCGCCATAGTGTACCTCATTGTTTATCTGGTTAATGGTATGGCTGCCTCCGATCACCAGTCCCTTGCCGGTGAGCAGGGCGGAGTCCGGGTTGAAATTGTAGTATAGCGTCAGGGTATCTTTGGCTCCTTTATAATGGCAGTCTTGCAAGCTTTCCTCGCTAACGGGAATAAACTTGCTTTTATCGCTGGTGGTACCGCTGCTTTTGGCAAACCATCGAACCGGGGTATTCCACAATACGTTTTCTTCCCCATCGAGCATACGCTGAATGTAGGGTTTCAGATCATCGTATTCATGTATGGGTACTGCCTTTTTAAAATCGCGGATGGAGAATAAGGTGGAAAAATTATATTTCCGGCCAAACAGGGTATATTGGGCAGAAGTAACTAAGTCCTGCAACACCTCGCGTTGTGAAGCTATGGGATGTGCTACCCAGGCTTCAATACGCCACAGGCGCATTCGGGCTAATTGTGATATGGTTGTGCTTAATATACCCATGATAATAAGGCAAAATAAGATATTTAGGGTAAATGGAAAGATAATTCATGGGTTACCCCGTTGCCGAAATCTGCTGAATATCCTCTGCCCGGGCTAATTATCTGTATCTTCTATTACAGGGTATTCCCCGATAGCTTTTATAGCCTCTTCGTGCAAATAGTCTTTACGTTTCAATTCAAAATTCCTGCCGAGATAAAGCCGCCTTACCTGCTCGTCTTCGGCTAATTCTTCGGCAGTACCGTGTTTAAATATCTTGCCGTCAATAAGCAGATATGCACGATCGCAAATAGACAGGGTTTCGTTTACGTTATGGTCGGTGATCAGAATACCGATATTTTTATATTTCAACCGGGCAACTACAGATTGGATATCTTCCACGGCAATGGGATCAACGCCGGCAAAGGGTTCATCTAATAAAATAAATTTAGGGTCTACGGCCAGGGCGCGGGCAATTTCTGTCCGGCGCCTTTCACCGCCA
This sequence comes from Chitinophagaceae bacterium, assembly GCA_023957155.1. Taxonomy (GTDB): domain Bacteria; phylum Bacteroidota; class Bacteroidia; order Chitinophagales; family Chitinophagaceae; genus Agriterribacter. Next base: position 173,020 of record JAMLHK010000011.1, read on the forward strand.
CTGAGGGAGTCGCCATTGTTTTTACGTACGTGATGCAGGTGAAATTCATCCAGCAGTCCTTCGAGCTTCTTTTTTTGTTCTGCCCTGCTCAACCTGGTTAGTTCTAATACGGCGGCAATATTGTCTTCTACACTTAATTTCCGGAATACAGAGGCTTCCTGCGGCAAATAACCAATACCCATCTGCGCCCTTTTATACATCGGCAGCTTAGTAATATTCCGGTTATCTAAAAATACCTCTCCTTCATCCGGCTTTATTAGTCCTACAACCATATAAAAGGTAGTGGTCTTTCCGGCGCCATTAGGCCCGAGGAGCCCTACTATTTCCCCCTGTTTCACGTCAACGGAAACCTGGTTTACCACCGTGCGGCTGCCATATTGCTTTACTAAGTTGCGGGTATGTATGGTTACATTCAAGTTGCGGACTTTTGCGGCAAAAATACAGGATAGCGGCTAATTAGCACCTGTTGCCGCAGATTCTTTAACAGTCATTTGGAACAAATCGCTTTTCTTGCTGTTTTTATGTGATCCGTTTTTCAAAATCCCTGCTTTAAACTAAGTTTGCAGATTCTTTTTATTTTGTATAGTTAGAACAATGAAAGTTACGGAGCATCTGCGTCAGGCTAAAGAAACATTGATATCGTTTGAGATACTACCGCCGTTAAAAGGGAAAACCATAAATTCTATTTATGATCACCTTGATCCGTTAATGGAGTTTAAGCCCTCTTTTATTAATGTAACCTATCACCGTGCGGAGCATATTTTTAAGAAGAATATTGATAACAGCTTTAGTAAGGTTGAGGTCAGAAAACGTCCCGGTACGGTGGGTATTTGTGCGGCCATTATGAATCATTATAAGGTAGATGCCGTTCCGCACCTCATTTGCGGGGGATTTACCGTTCGTGAAACGGAGGATGCCCTGATTGATCTTTATTTTTTGGGGATAGATAATGTATTGCTGTTACGGGGAGATGCGGCCAAGAATGAAACGGTTTTTGAGCCTGAACCTGAGGGACACCGTTATGCTATTGATCTGCTGAAACAGACGGTAAATCTTAACAACGGGATCTACCTTGAAGAGAACATCCGTAATGGTTTTCGTACTAATTTTTGTATCGGGGTGGCGGGATATCCCGAAAAACATTTTGAATCTCCGAATACCACTACGGATATGCATTATCTAAAGGCTAAAGTGGATGCGGGCGCGGATTATATTGTAACTCAAATGTTCTTTGATAATCAGAAATATTTCGACTTTGTTAAAAGTTGCCGGGATAATGGTATTAACATCCCCATTATTCCGGGATTAAAACCTATTTCCACTATTAAACAATTAACGATCCTGCCCCGTACTTTTCATGTAGATATACCCTCTGATCTGAGTACGGAGATCCTGAAATGTAAATCAGATGCCGATGTAGAGCTTGTAGGTGGGGAATGGCTGAAGCAACAGTCTTTAGAGCTTAAAAAGTCCGGTGTGCCCGTGCTGCATTATTATACCCTGAGTAACCCCCGTGTTATTGAAAAAGTGGTAAGGGCTGTTTTATAAACGGTTGCGCAATCCCGGACTTTATACCGGTAACCTTCGTCAATCATCCTCTCCGCTCCCGTTACGGTGATTGCGATTCAGCAGGGAAAAATCCGCTTTACCGAATTTATAGCTGAAGGAGAGGCGGAGGTTCCTCACGTTCCATCTCCTGTATGCATCCTGGTAAAAGTTTTCCGTATCATAAATGGTTCCCCAGCGCCGGGTATTAAATACATCATTGATACCGAAAGTGAGAGCACCCCTGTTATTTTTTAAAAAGTCTTTACGTATGGCAAAGTCAACGCCAAGCTCAGAAAGCCTTCTTCCCTGCGGTATCACCTGCGGTGATTGGTAAATACCTGTCAGCTGGAAAGCCAGGTTATTGAACACCGTTTTGTTCTCCGTTTTAATTTTATAGTTCGCGGTGAGCCTTGCATCCCAGTTAAAGCCTTCATTGCTTAGATCAGTTTCGTTAATCCGGGCATTCACTTTCCTGTACTGTATATTAAAGCTGGGTGTAATATCAAAGTAGGCACTTGCTTTATATTGTAATGTCAATTCTGCTCCGTACCTGTTGGTTGTACTGGCGTTTACCCAGGTGTTCAGGATAGCATTGGGATCTACTGCCGCATTTTGTAATTCCTCATACTGAATGGCGGTTATGGTATCGCTATACTGGGTAATATCTTTCGGATTATTTCTCCAGTATAAAACACCTAAAAGATTACCGCCTTTAAAACCTTTACTGTAATTGAGCTCAAAAGAATTAATGAATTCGGGTTGTAGCTGCGGATTACCCTGCCGCAGGTTAACCGGGTCATTGATCTCTACACGAGGATTCATTTGCCAGAAATTGGGACGCCTGATTCTCCTTGAAAAATTAATTTGCACCTCATCATTCTCTCCAACCTGTTGGGTCAGGAAGAGGCTGGGAAATAAGGCATTCCAGATATTGCTGAGAGATTTCGGATACTGGTAACCAAACCGGAAGGCGCTGTCAATCAGTAAACCGTTGAACTTGGAATACTCCGCCCTTAAGCCGGCCTGGAAAGAAAAGGTTCCCATTTTTTGCGAATAAGTGCCGTATACCGCATTTATATTTTCGGTGTATTTATAATTGTTACTTAATGGCAGTTTGATTTCCTGTCCGTTATCAAATCCGAAAACATTATAGTAGCTTTTATAATTATTGAAATAGGCTCTTAATCCCGTCTCAAATTTTGCGTGCTCTCCTATGGGATGAATATAATCGGTTTCAAGAGTAACCTGGTCGTTATCGTTTCTGCCGTTGTTATTGACGGTGGCAGACGGTTTATATACGGAGCCGTCCGGGTGAAAATAATGGTTAATAATAGTTGAATTAGAGCCGCCGTTGCCGTAGTTATAGGTAACATCAGCCGTAAGTTGCCGGCCTTCCTGCGGAAAAGTATGTTTGTAGCTGGCGCGGGTGCTGTTGTGGTTATATGTCCAGCGACTGTCGCCTTCACGGTCGCCATAATATACCGGCACTTTGGTGCTGCTGAGATATTCCTGTTCCTGTTCCTCATCGCTTTTTGAATTTCCGCCACCGAAGCGTTGGGTGACGGAAAGGGTGTTGCGATTGTCCATGAAATAATCAAACCCAAAATTAATGGAGCTGAATTTTCTGAAACGGGTATTGACGGAATACTGGTTGAAATAATCATGAACAACACCATCCTGTTTATTTTGACGCAGGGTTTCCCCCTTTGCTTTACCGCCAGACTGGTTGTATCCGCCATTCATGAAAAAATTCAGCTTGCCCTCGCGGAGATTGAGGCTGAGATTGCCATTGAGCACCCGGGGCACGCCCACAGAGGCGCTTACAATTCCGTTTAATCCAAAGCGCTTTTCTTTTTTTAATACCACGTTAATGATCCCTCCGGAGGTGGAGGCATCGAACTTTGCAGATGGATTCGTGATCAGCTCCACTTTTTCAATATGATCTGCCGGTATTTGATCTAAGGTAAGAATGGTCGGCCTGCCATCTACAAATATCTGGGGTGTACTGTTGCGCAGTTCCACGTTGCCGTCAATATCAACAGAAACCGAGGGAATATTTTTCATCACATCAACGGCCGTACCACCCGTAGACGTTAAGCTTTTAGCTACATTAAATACTTTACGGTCTATACTCATTTCTAATGCAGGCCGGGTAGCGGTTATGGTTACATCGGCCAATTGCTTTACTACCGGGTGGAGTATAATATTACCCAGGTCTTTTTCAAAGGGGCCGCCTTTTCCTGGTGTGGCGGAAACGATTTGTTCAACAGGCTCATATCCCAATGCGGAAATGACCAGTTTATAATCGTATGCTGTTGAAATATTGGTGAAGCTGAAATTACCATTAGACCGGGTAAGCATTCCACTATATAAGCTGTCTTTATGCGCCAGGTACAATTGAACGGATGCGGCGTCTATACCTTTACCCGTATTTTCATCCACCAGTTTTCCGTATATCCTGTTTGATTTGATCTGCAGGATCGGTGTAGGGTCGCCTGCCGGCTGTTGCTCCGGATTTTGTGCGTTGACTTCAACAGAAGCAGCAATAAAAACCAGCAGGGGAATAAAAAATTTCATGCTCTATTTAGGGATTGATAAATCAAAACAAACATATTTGCTTATTGCCTGATGCCATTGGTAATATACATAGCCTGTATCCTGGTTTAAGGCAATAAAAGGGATATATGTGAGAAGGGGTAAAGATACGATTTTATATAGGGGTGGTAGTAACCGGCAGCGCTTAAAGATATCCGTCAGGTGATTTTAACTTTTTGTTGTACTGAGATAAGTACGGTATATCGTACATCGAGCAGGTATTGCCGATGGTGGGGGAATAGAATTCCGTCCACCTGTAACCACTGCTTGTCTTTTGATAAAGTTAAATATTAAGAACTAAAGCTGGGCTTTATTCGTCCAGCCACGAACTGAAGTCC
>JAMLHK010000012.1 GCA_023957155.1 Chitinophagaceae bacterium
ACTAATTTAAGAATTGTCAGATTAAGTTTTAACTATTACATATGTATGCTATACGAAATTATATATTGCGTGTTTTGCAGGTGTATACCTGTTTCATTAATTTGAAATGCAGCCATCAATTAGTCAGGTCCGGTTAAACTATAATTGCCTGTGTAGAGGATCATTAGAGCCCGTTTATTTTTTCCATTACATTTTTTACCATTGCATCGCAGTAGATCAGATTATACTCAAACAGTTCGCTGGCAGAATATGTTTTTTCTATTTCACTGCGCAGCATGGTTTTTGCCCTGTTTAGTCGCACTTTTACATTGGCTTCGCTGATGCTGAGCAGGTTTGCGGTTTCTGCTACATTCAATCCGTTTATCTCCCTTAGCGAAAAAACCATCCGGTAATCGAAAGGAATTTTTCCAAGCGCATTTTCGATGATATGCCTCAACTCATGGTTTTGCACTATTTTGTCTGTATCGTTATTTGCATGGGTAAACATGGGGGCTGAGTGATCGTTTACGTCTTGCATAATTTCGTTTTTAAAGCCTGGTTTCTCTCTTTTCCGGTAACAGTTGTTCAACATTATACGGATAATCCACGTTTTAAAATCAGAACGCCCCTCAAACTGTACCAGGTTTTTATACGCGTCAATAAAGGTCTCCTGCATTAAGTCCTGCGTATTCTCGTGATTGTAGTTATACGACCTGCCAGTCTTATATAAACAGGAATTGAACCGCCTGACAATAATTTCATAAAGAGCTTTTTCTCCGTTTATAATTCGCCTGATAATTTCTGTTTCGGTAAATTTTTCAAACTGAATCATAATCTATGCAACGATTTTAGATATTCTTGCCATTGCAAAAGCCGAGATGGCCATCACCAGGTCACGCACAGCCACATCCACATAATTGAAGCCAGTTAAGAGGGTGAGCGCAATAACGATTAGCCACGCGGCAACAATATATCCGCCAATTTCCGCTTTTTTCAGCACAATGATGCCGGCTATAATTTCAATAATACCCACGATCATCATAAAAACGGAGGTGGGGAATGGTAAGAGTCCGGCTATTGACGGGTTAATGTACTGTTCCCAATGAGTAAGCAGGTTTGTGAACTTGTCGGTTCCCGCAACAATGGGAACTATTACAAAAGTGTACTTTAACAGGTTGAATATTTGTTTCAATGACTGGTTTGTGTTTGTACTTTCCATTTTTTATCGTTTAAGTGGTTATTGTACAAATTAGAGTGCACGAAGAATGAAAAGGTTACAAAAAAAAGTAAGAAGCCGAAAATGTGAGGTGCATCTGCCCTAAAAAGTTTCTTCAGGTTATATTACTTTTTTCGCTGTTGCTTCAATACCCGGTAAAGTCCTTTAACATTCGCTTTCCAGGTGGGCAGGAGGAAGACGAGGATAATTTCTTCCAGCAGGTCGAGGGAGGTAAAGGCTACGGCCAGGTAAAAAAGCAACCGGCTTGGTTCAGGCAGAAAAAAGGCGGTAATCAAAAAGATACCCTGTAGGACAGCGGCTAATTTGGCCAGCCAGGTGTGAAAACTGGTCATTTTGCCATAGCGCCGGAACGCAGCGATCACCTGTACTGCAAAAAGAATAAGGAGAACGCCCACCCACAGGTATTCCCTGCTGATGAAGTCATGCTTTAATACAAACAGTCCAATGATACCTGCCAGAACAGTAAGATCATCCCCGATGGAATCCAGTCTTGCGCCAACAATGCTGGTCACCTGATACCGGCGGGCTAAGTAGCCGTCAATGGCATCCGTAAAGAAACTCAGCGCAAGAAGCCATTTGAACAGATCGGCCTGCCTGGTTATAATAAGAAGGAATAACACAGGTGCCGAGAGTACCCGGTAAACCGTGATGGCATTGACAATATAATAACCAGGCTTTCTCATCTGATGAATAATGCTCAGGATCGCTACAGCTAATCCGGCTTTTCCGATGAATCCCGTAGGGGATGAATATACTTTGTTAATGTTGTACTCTGTGCTATTCCGCCTTTAGCTGACTCAGCGATATACTCTTTAAATTCTTATTTATTGTTGTTATATTAATGTCGGTATAATCTTTATTCGGAAAAAATATGCTTGTCATAGTGGTAAGACCGCCATCGGCAAACAGCTCCACAGAAGCGTTATCAATTACTAAAATTAAATCTATAAGCGGAGTGTTTGCTAAACGGGGGGCAGTATACCTGCCTGCAAATTCTTTTTTAAAATCTACTTTGCCGGATTTGCTCCGGTCTATAAAATATTCGTTCTTATCACGATCATAACCTATTACTACCTGTTCTCCCAGGTCATTCGATAAGGTAATAGTAAAAGACGCGGTATGGGTATGTGACAGGTCCAGTTTTGCAGCACCGCTTAATTTCCCGGCTTTTGCACTAAGGTTATAGTTTCCCGGCCGGATGTGGGTAGCATTAAATGTTTTCGAAACTGCTTTTTCTAATGTTTTTACCGGCTCTGAAGCAACCATGTACTGGTTTCCCGCTTTTATAAGCCGTAGTTCTCTTGCTATGGTTGTAGCGCTTCGCCAGTTTTTAGTAGGCACTATGTTAGCGTACTTCCAGTTACTCATCCAGCCAATCCATATTTTCCGGTCACCGGTGTTGCTCCAGGTAATACCGGCATATTCATCAGGACCATAATCGAGCCAGCGGATCTGAGTATCAAAGGATTTAAAGGCAACTCCGTCAAAATCACCTACGAAATATTGCGTAGCCGATCCGCCATTGGGTCCGCCGCGGTTAAGATTTACGATCAGCACCCAGATCTTTTTACCTTCATAGTCCAAAGGAAATAAATCCGGGCACTCCCACACTCCGCTGTGTGCTCCGATACCTTTACCGAACCGGCTTTCTTCTTTCCAGTTTTTAAGGTCGGGTGATGAGTAAAAAGTAATATGATCTAAAGTAGCTAATGTCATGATCCATTTTTGATCCGGCTCATACCACATTACCTTTGGATCACGAAAGTCACGGATGCCGGGGTTAGGCAATACCGGGTTGCCCTTGTATTTCGTCCAGGTTTTTCCTTCGTCTAAGCTATAAGCGATACTTTGTGTCTCCGCTTTTTCAAATCCTTCCTTTTTCATTGCGGCATTGTGATTCGTATAGATCGCAACCATTGCATTGTTACCAAAACCTGCTGTATTGTGTACATCTATCACAGCGCTGCCCGAAAAGATAGTCCCCAGGGCGTCCGGGTATAAAGCAATAGGCTGTTCTTTCCAGCGTACCAGGTCGGTACTGGTGGCATGTCCCCAATGCATAGGTCCCCAGACGGCGCTATCAGGATTGTGCTGGAAGAACAGGTGATAGGTACCGTTGTAATATACCATGCCGTTAGGATCATTCATCCAGCCCTTTTTAGGGGTGAAGTGGATGAATGGGCGGTGCGGTTCCCGCTCTGCATGATCATCCTGTGCTGTTATAACTGTTGGAACAAACAGTAGGATCATTATCATTCTTTGAAAAAAAGATATAGGGTTCATTTGCTTTGTTTAGCCTGTTTTAAAATAGCAGCTCCTGTTGGAAGCTGTTCTACTGAAAGGAGAGATCAATTCTTAGAAAATATACTCTTTCTGAGAAGCGTCCCCCTGCTACTTAAATATAACCGGTGCAGCTTTATGTGTTCTTCATCAGAAGGATCATCATTTATTACGTGCCAGAATGTCTAAAAAGTGTAAATTACCGGCTTGTTATTGATACAGCAAATTATTATGCTAAACGAATTTTTATTTTAGATCCGGGTTTTGCCGTATGATACAGATATTCAACCGGCATTAATGAACCATCAACCAAACGAAATGGATTATATTGAGTACAAGCGGTTATTTGATAGCATACTGGAAGATCCCGCTCCCGCATTTCCTTATGATGACGATATGTACCTGGATTATACTAAGCTTAACAGGTCACGAATGAAACGATGGGATAAGCAACTGGTGCTGGACGAACGCCTCGTTTTTTATTTAAAGAAAATAACATCACCGCAGCATTGGATCATCATCACCGAGCCCTGGTGTGGCGATGCGGCACATATTGTTCCTTTTTTGATAAGGATGGCGGAGCAGAATGAACAGGTAACCTATGACATGCAGTTGCGGGATAGCGAACCTTTTCTTATTGAAAGCTACCTCACTAAAGGAACAAAGAGTATTCCCAAACTTATAGCCCGTGATGAAAACGGAAGGGATATTTTTACCTGGGGACCACGCCCTAAGGGCGCTCAGGAATTACTGGATAAAATGAAAGCGGGTAATGCAGATTTTGAAACCATTAAAATTGCATTACAAAACTGGTATAACGATGATAAAGGTGTATCCCTTTGCAGGGAGCTAACGGAATTATTTAAAACTGATGATACCAATAAGTAAGGAAAGCGTCTTTCATATCGAAAACGTATTATTTACTTTTGCATTAGCTGCAGAGGTTTTTAGCATGGCGCTCATTCTTGGTGGCATGATTTCAATGCTGTAACTGTTTTTCTTGTTTTCGTATTTGACTCGCGGAAAATTTCAAGTTGTCCCCCTGGTGTTTTGTAAGGTCGTTTTAAGTTAAATTGTTGAACAACATGTTCAGGAATAGGAAGTTTGCTTAAGTTACTTGGTTCTACTTTGATTGCTCCTGAACCATAACTTTTTCCGACAAGTTTCAGGTTGTCTAATGTAGCAGGGTGGTTTAGAGCTTGCCATAGATTTTCAATGTATTCTTTGTCGTCATAAATCGGATATACACATAAGAAACCTGTCAATGGTAAAACATTCGCTTCGTTCTTGATAAACCTCGTATTCCGTCTGCCCAGATAAGCAAACAAAAGCGGCGGAACCTGCCTTTTTTCCATTTTATACCAAGGTTTCCGTTGTTGAATAAGAGAACGATTAGGTAAGCCTGATTTTTCTCCGATTTCCAAATAATTAGAAACAGATTTTGGAAAGATGCCGTGTCCGTTAATTGAAAATAAAAAAGTCGGGCGATTATTTTTGTCTAATTGTTCAATATCCTCTGTCGTCAATATATTTTTATTGACGTCTTTGGTTCTGCCAACTGCTCTTTTCAAAAAATCTTTTGGTATGTCAAGTTCTTTTACTTGTTGTGAAGTCAAAAAGAAGAACTCATTTGAGCCTGTTGCTATACCACGCATTACATTAGCAAAATCGTTTAAATGAAATTTGAAGCCATTGTGATTTTGTGCAGGTCTTGAAAGACCTGTTGTAATCGCTTCCTTCAATTCACGGCTTGTAATTTCAAGTGTTTTTAAATTTTGATGTTTAAAATCAGAAGAAATAAAATTAAATAAGTCTGTTGAATATGCTGTATTGGATTTTGCCCAAAGCAAAGTGCTTTTAGGTTTGCTGTTTTTAATCAGAAAAATCATTGCATTGGTATCAATATTTGGAAAGGGTGTAGCCCTTTCAGCAAATGTGATTGCACACTCAATGCAATAGTTTTCTGAAATCCATTGCCATAAATTTTTTGCAAATTTCCCTTCGCAGGTGTCAGCAGGCATAATAAATGCAAGTCGTCCATTGAGTTCTAACATGTTCAATGCCTGAATAAGAAAATAAATGTGATAACCCGCTCTGCCGTCAATGGCTTTTCCTGTAATACTTGCTGAAAGTTGTTTTAGAAAAATTTTTGTTTCTTGGTTAATACGGTGATGTCTGATGTATGGGGGATTGGCGATAATTGATTTGAACTTTCTTTGCGGTGGATTTGTTATAAAATCCCTTTCCTCAACAAATGCTTTTTCGTGTTTGTAAATTTCGTCTGCCAGCATTTCGTTGTCAATGTCAGTGCCGAAAAAAGAAATGTCAGCTTTATTGAGTTTAAGTAACGCTTCAAAAAAAGCACCTCTGCCTGTTGCCGGATCAAAAATTAAATCGGTTTCATTGGAAACATAAGCAGCCATTGCCTCTGCAACCCAATTGGGTGTCCAAAACTGACCTTTACCCCGCAGGATTTCTCTGTCAGCCCAAACCGTTGGTAGTATCTGATGTGCTTTTACCTTACCCATTAAAATTGTTTTAAAGTGTTTAATGCTTCGTTGGTAAATTCAAGCGAGCCACCCTCAAATTTTACATACGGCAGAATGTGCCCGTTTTTATCTTCAATAAATGCAGGAACCAATTGCGGATTTTCATTAGCAATGCCAAGCGGATAGGCGTAGTGGTAGTAATACTTGTAAATTGCTTTCTTTGTGGTTGCACCACCCGGTGCTTGAAATATTTGCTCTGTCGGAAGTATTAAACCGTCATCGGTCAATCGTTGTGCTTCGTCAAATGATAAACCATAAGCTCTGTCAAAGAAAACGTGCCAAACGTGAATTGGAATTTTATTTTCTGCCTGCCACTTGCTTAATGGAACACGGTCTTCTTCTTTGATAATTACAGTCGGAAGAACAGCCGTTTTTGCAAGCCCCAATTTTCCGCCAAGTCGCTTTTGTGCTCTCATTGGCGTTTTGTAGTCGGGCATTTTTTCTGCAATCCAAAGAGAATTTTCACATTCTACGGCAATGATTGCTTTTGAAATTAGGTCTTGAAGTTTGTTTTCTGCGATGAAGGGTAACTCTTCTTCTCCACCAATATCTTTTAGAAATTTATCAACGAAGGGTTTGTGGGCAATTTTAAAAACCAAAAGGTCAGGACGTTTGATGTGTCCAAGTCCTGCGACTTCTAATCGTTCAAAGTATAGTTCAAATGCTCTAACGTCATTTGTTGGTGCAGTTCCGCTTGGTCCATAAGGAATAGCGTAAAATTGTCCTGTTTTATTTGTTGCGTCAATTAAACGTTTTTCACTCCAAACACCCTGCGACCAACGCATAAGGAAGTCGCTACCACGCAACTTTCTTGGGTTGAGCCAAAAGTCAGCCCAAGCAATCTCTCTGATTCCTCTAAGTTCTAATTCAATATCCTCTATCGTCACAGATAAAACTCGCTCAAAAGGGTGCATCTTTGCTATACTAAATTTATTCGCAAGTTAATTTATTTGTTTAGCCTGAGCATCGCTAATCGTCTTGTTTTTGTTCACAATGTGTTTCAAAGTAGCAGGATTGCCTAAAAATGGCAGATAACTTCGTGGTGGATATGGAAAAGCCTATGCTTTAGCCTGGTTAGCCAGGAAAGAAAATATACCTTTCCTTTGTCTCAAATACATTTCAGATGGTGCTGATGGCAATACGGCAGAAGACCGGACAATGCGGGTACATAAGGCGGCTGTAGCATTTAGAGAGGTATTACAATTAAGCCAGTTTCCTATGTAAAGATTGTTTCAATACGAAAGGCAGGTCTTGTATAATTTCTTTGTATAACAAAATTGAACGATAATAAAAAAGGGTAATGCTTTGCAACATTACCCTTTCCGGTGCCCAAGACTGGATTCGAACCAGCACGCCCTGTTAAAGGCGCTACCACCTCAAAGTAGTGCGTCTACCAATTTCGCCACCTGGGCAGGTCCCCGGTTTGAGGAGGGCAAAGGTAGGGATTTTCCCTAATTCATAATACGGGCAATGCGCATAATTTTTGGAGCAAGAAACGGTATCTGAGGCAGGCAAAACGGAAGCGCGTTTTTCGATCCCCGGAAGAATTGTTCTATATTTAAAGGATATAAAGGATTGAAATGAAAACCTGCTTTATACTTATCCTGTTAACGGCTTTTTACATAGCACCGGTGTATAGTGATCAGGCAGCGGTGCCAAAAGAATATGTTGTTATTGAAAATGATTTTATCCGGTTTAAGTTTAGCGGACAAGACGGTGCTTTGATTGCTTTTACGGATTTAGCTGCTTCGTCCGAATTTTTGGCAAATGACATTTCTTTTTCTCCCTGGAAAATAAAAGTGGAAAAGAACGGGATCAGCCAGACCATAGATATTAACAGCGCCGGGGCGTTTGTCTTTAATAAGATGGACAGCAAAACGGTTCGTTTTGAATGGAGTGATTTTTCTATGCTGAAGAATGAGGCGTTTAAGGTAGCCGTTACGGTAAAGATGGAAGCTACTTCTTCTCTTTCAAACTGGAATATAGGTGTTTCAGGCATGGAGGGGGAAAAATTAGAGCATGTTGTTTTCCCGAATATAGAATACCTGAAAGATATGGGTAACGAAGAGTTGGCTCTGCCTTCATGGATGGGGGAATTGGTAAATAACCCGCGGGGAGATAAAGAGGGTGGGCTGAAAACATATATCCTGGACTATCCGGGTTTGATGTCTATGCAATTTCTTGCGCTATATAATAAAGAATCGTACGGATTATACGCGGCGGCTGATGATACCTTAGGCTATAGCAAGCAGTTTGTATTGAAAACAGACCGTGACCGTTATTTGAATTATCATATTGTAAACTTTCCTGCATCAGATACTGCATTGAAATCTTATGTTTTACCTTATAACGGCATTATCGGCAGCTTTAAAGGAGACTGGATCTCGGCTGCGGGTATATATAAAGAATGGGGCACTAAACAACGATGGTCGAAGGAAAGTAGATTTAGAAATAGCAGTGATAATTCCTGGGTAGAAAAAACGGCTTTATGGGTATGGAACAGGGGAAAATCGGATAATGTGCTCCTGCCTGCAAAGCAACTTGCGAAAAAGCTGGGATTGCCGGTTAATGTTTTTTGGCATTGGTGGCACAGCGGAGCCTATGATGACGGATTCCCGGAGTATTTTCCCCCGAGAGAAGGTCTGGCCTCTTTTAAAGCCGCTTTATCGGCGGCGCAGGAAGAGGGAGTAAGAGCCATTGTATATTTAAATTCCTACCAGTGGGGTACGTCAACAAAAAGTTTTGAAAAAGAGGGTGCGGTGCAATGGGCGGTAAGAGATATCAATGGAAAAACACAGGAGCATGTATACAATATTTTTACTCAAAATTCGCTGACTCCCATGTGTGTTGCCACAACATACTGGAAGAATAAATACCTGTCATTGGCAGGAAGAGCATTCGGTGAATGTAACGTGAATGGTATATATATGGATCAGGCCTGTATTAATTTTAAATGTTACAGCCTGACACATGATCATCCTGTGGGCGGAGGAAATTACTGGGTAAAAAACTTTGGAGATCTTACGGAGAAAATCCGGTCGGGCAATTATTTTGACCCGGATAAGATGCTGGCGGGAGAGGGGGCAGGGGAAAACTGGCTGCCTTATTTAAATGCGATGCTCACTTTGCAGGCAAGTAAGGAAAGATATGCCGGTGTTCAGGGTTCAGAAACTATACCCCTGTTCCAGGCGGTATATCATCAATATGGCATCACCTTTGGCAGTTATTCATCATTAGTTACTCCTCCATACGATAACCTTTGGCCTGAAAAATATGCACCTAAAGACCCGGAACATCTTTTAGATGCCAGTTTTAATGAACAGTTTTTGATGGAGCAGGCAAGATCCTTTGTATGGGGAATGCAGCCAACCATAGCGAATTACCACGAGTTTCTTTTGTCAGAAAGGAGCCGGGAAATGAATTACCTGTCTGAATTGGTGTGGCTACGGTATAAGGTCCTGCCATACCTGTTATACGGTGAGTTTATCCGTCCGCCCTTTATTATCGCTCCTGAGAAAACCATTCCGGTATCCCGGCTTTCAATTTATGCCGGACAGGGCAACCAGGTTAAATCTTTCGAAAAGAAAGTACCCCTCCTTTATACTTCCGCCTGGAAGTCTGATAAGAACAGGTTGGGGGTAGCTATTGCAGGTATAAATCCCGATTCAACACGGGTAAAATTTGAATGGGATATCAGTTCTTATGCTCTTCCGCCTAAGGGCAGGGTATATTTAATTACTTCAAAGGAAAGAAAACTATTGAAAACATATCATAATAATAAAATCAGTGTAGATTTTATGCTGGCGCCGGATGGAATATGTTTTTTGGAAATTATACCCGGGTCGTAGTATCTGTATGTACTGTTACTCCGGTAAAAATCCATTATTGTTCTATTCGCACGGTTCTTAGTTCAAGGAGATTCAGGCTGTTGGGATTAAAATTTTTTACATAAGGATGTGTCAGCCGGATGATCATATCGTACCACAGGGGAACAATAGGTGCGCCATCAATGATCATTTTGTCCATCTTTCTGTATATGTCATATCGCAGGGAATCATTTTCCTCCTGCAGTGCTTTTTCGTATAGCCTGTCGTATTCCGGGTTTTTATACCGGGTGTAGTTCGGCGGTGCGGGGTTATTTCCGTAAAACACGCTGAGATAACTCTCTGCATCGGGATAGTCTGCCATCCAGCTTCCCCGGAAAAAGAGCGCCTGGGATTTTGCAGTCTGTTCCAGTAATACGCTTTTCTGCACCACTTCTACCTGCACTTTTATACCGATATCTTCTAACTGCTTGGCAACAAAGCTCCCTATCTCTGCGTATACGGGGATGGTGAGCAGCCTGATTTCCGGCAGTCCCTTTCCGTCCGGGTAACCTGCGGCTGCCAGCAGTTGACGGGCTTTGGAAATGTCATAATGATAACCTTTTACTGCGGAGCTGTCAAAAGCGGGTAATCCTGCCGGTATAAAACCGTTTTCTGCAGGAGTGCCTATGGAGTTGCGCAGGTACATGATCATTTTTCTCCTGTCGAATCCATAGTTGATAGCCTGCCGGATAGCTTTTATCTTAAGCGGCTGATCTTTCAACAATACATTTGTAGTATCCGCCAGTATGCCTAAGTATTCCGTATTTAAAAAACTATGTTTGCTGAGGATCACTTTCTCTTTCCAGTCTTTTCTCAGGTCGCCTTTTTTTGTGAGTACTTCATCTTTAAAAGATGCATCAATATCATTTACAAAATCGAGGTGTCCCTGGGTGAACTCCAGGAATTCAGTGGCTTTATTATCTAAAAAGGAAACCTTTATGCCATCTATGTACGGCAATCGCGTACCGGCGCTATCGTACTCAAAATAGTTTTCGTTCTTAGACATGAGCAACACCTGTCCTTGTTCCCAGCGTGTAAACCGGAAAGGGCCCGTGCCACAGGGATTACGGCCGAAATCCGTACCCTGCTTTTCTATTACTTCATGAGGTACTACGGAACAGTATTGCATGCTGAGTATACCCAGGATAGGGTGAAAGGGGCGGATAAGCTTCAGCTGGAATATGCTGTCATTTATAGCTTTCAATCCATCGGTGGTATCAATCCGGTTGTTGAATATCCAGGCGCCGGGCGATGCAGTGGCGCCATGAACGATCCTCTTAAAGCTATATACGATATCCGCAGCCACCATTTTTCTTCCCCTGCCTCCGGGGAAAGCCGGGTTATCGTGAAAATAAACATCATCTCTTAAAATAAAAGTATACGTGAGCCTGTCGGATGATACTTCCCATCGCTTGCATAAAGAAGGTTTGATCTGAAGATCGGAGCCGGTTTCTACCAATGTATTAAACAACTGATGTACGGCCCACATATTAGCCTGGTTTTTTGTATATGCCGGATCAAGAGAGCTGATTCCTTCCGGCTGGTTATAGCGGAATATTTTTTTGTCCTGCTCCCGCTTACCCGTACAGGAAGAAAGCATACACGCTGGTATGATCATCATAAGCAGGAGCAAATCAGCAGGCCGCCTGCGTGGCAAAAGCCACTTATCACTCAGCCGTTGGTATTGCTTCATCCTTTTAATTTTAATTTCGCAATGCATAAAACGTGCTAAATTTAACCTTTAAAATATACAGGTGTGCAAAAAATACTATGGAGTTTGGTTCTCCTGCTTTTTCTTTTTCCGTTTTCTGCAGTTGAGGCACAGCTATTGCATCAAAAGCCGGAGTTTACGCACGCCGATACCTTACGCGGGTCCGTAACACCGGAGCGGGCCTGGTGGGATGTTACCCATTATAACCTGGAGGTGAGCTTTGATTTTAATAAAAGAAGTATCAGGGGGTATAACAGGATATCTTATACTATTGTATCTGCTCCCGGAAAGGAGATGCAGATTGATCTGCAGCAGGGATTGGATATTGACAGTGTGCTATACAAAAACGAAAGACTTGCTTTCCGGCGTAGCGGGAATGTATATTTTGTAACCGCTCCTTCTGACCCGGAAAGTACGAAGGCAGCAGTGATTACGATATATTATCATGGTATACCCCGCCCGGCAATACATCCTCCCTGGGATGGAGGGGTGATATGGAGTAAAGATGAAAAGGGGAATCCCTGGATCAGTATAGCCTGCCAGGGGCTGGGCGCCAGTGTGTGGTATCCCTGTAAAGATTACCAGGGCGATGAGCCTGACAGCGCTTCAATAAGCATCATTGTACCTGATACCTTAACTGCGATAGCTAACGGCAGGTTAAGACGGCAAATACAGCATGATGATGGTACAGCTACCTATACCTGGGCAGTAGTCAATCCTATCAATAATTACAATATTATTCCGTACATCGGGAAGTATACCCATTGGCAGGAGCGCTATCCCGGTGAGAAAGGAAAGCTGGATTGTGACTTTTGGGTGATGGAGTACAACCTGGAAAAAGCAAAGATTCATTTTAAACAGGTTTTTCAGATGTTGCAATGCTTTGAGCATTGGTTTGGTCCCTATCCTTTTTATGAAGACGGGTATAAGTTAGTGGAGGCGCCGCACCTGGGAATGGAGCATCAGAGTGCCGTAGCTTATGGAAACAGGTTTACTAACGGATACGCGGGAACGGACCTTTCCGAAACCGGGTGGGGGTTGAAATGGGACTTTATTATTGTGCATGAAAGCGGGCATGAATGGTTTGGGAATAATATTACGACCAAAGACCTGGCTGATATGTGGATACACGAAGGATTTACCAATTATTCGGAAACGATTTTTGTAGATTGTGAATATGGAACGAAGGCGGGAGAGGACTATGTAATTGGTACGAGGAAAAGAATCCGGAATGACAGGCCGATTGAAGGTCCTTATGGTGTAAACCGGGAAGGATCGGGTGATATGTATTATAAAGGGGGCAACCTGGTGCATATGATCCGGAAGATTATAAATAACGATTCTTCTTTCAGAATGTTATTGAGGGGAATGAACCGGGAGTTTTATCATCAGACGGTTACGGGTAAACAGGTAGAAGCATATATCAATACGGCTTCAGGCATTGATTTCTCTAAAGTATTTGATCAATATGTACGAACCAGCCGCGTGCCAACGCTGGAATATAAAGTAACGGGTAATAAGCTCTGCTATCGCTGGACAAATTGCATACCGGGGTTTGACATGCCGCTGAAGATTCACTTTGGCGGGGAGAGATGGATCCGCCCGGGAGAAAAATGGAAGAAGTTGAAAATAAAAGAAGCGGCTGCTGACGGATTTAGTGCCGACCGGAATTTTTATATAACGGTAAAGGATAAATCATAAATTAAAACGATTGTAATATTAATGAATAAGACTGGTATATGGAGTTTACTTTTAGTAGCTGTAATTAGTTTGTGCTGGTCGTTATACCGGGATGTTCAGCTTGAGAAATTGTTCCCCAGCGACCTGCGTAATCGTATTGTGGGGGCAAGGTTACAAAAGGACGGGAAGCTGCCTTATTTCTATAAATGGAAGCCTGCCGATGGGGTACGGTATTACGATCCTACAAATTTTGATACATTGAGGGTTTCCAAGACGACCACAACACCCTATTTTAATCAGTTGCTTTATCCCATAGCCGATATGGAGCAGAGAACGATTTCCCGCTTGTGGGTATATCTTCAGTACGTCTTTTTGTTTATTATGGCAGGGATGGCGCTTGGTCTTGCAACTACCTCTTTACAGAAGATGGTCGTTTTTTCAGTTGCTATTTCTTTTCTTTTTACTCAGGCCTGGATAAAGGTAATAGAAACGGGGCAGATGTATCTTTTTGTGCCCCTGTTTGCATTAGCCTGTTGTTTTTTTCTGCGAAAGCAGAACAATATGGCTGCATTTGTTGCAGGACTTTTTGCTGTTTCGCTGGTTCTGATCCGGCCCAATACAGTAGTGATGTTTCTCCCTTTTGTATTTTTAGCAGGCAGGTATAGTCTGCGTTATACATTAACTTTTTTTATTCCGGTTGTACTGCTGCTGGGTTATATAGTAAGTAATAGTCAGCAACGCGCGTTATGGACGGAATATGCCGAGGGACTTTCAGAGCAATTGAAGGTTCATCAGGATTTAGGCGCTACCCGGCAGGATAATGGAGCAGATCCCGAATTTTTATCGTGGGAGGGATGGAATAGAGCGGAGATAGAGGCAGAGCAGGCGAAGAGTAACTATATCAATTATTCCGAAAACGGGAATGTTTTTGTGTTGGTCGAAAATATATTTGGCATAAAGCTTTCCCCGACCTTTTTGAATATTGCATCGTTGTTATTTATATGTATGATAACCGGCTTATTTTATTTTTTCAGTAAAAAATCGGGCTTTCATCTGTATAATATTGCCTTGCTTGGGTATAGCTTATATATGATTTCCGACTTTTTCTCTCCCATATACCGGCATCAGTACAATACGGTTCAATGGTTCTTTCCTTTGTTGCTTGCTGCAGCAGGCTATGTAAAAGGCTATAAATGGATATATGTTGCACTTGTTGCGGGGATCATCCTGAATATCATTAACTCCCCTTATATAAAAATGGAGCATACTATCGGAGAATACATTATTTTAGGGGCTTTACTGCTTCTTGCTTTTGTTTATAAAGGGGAGCAGTTGAAGCCTTATTCGAAATCTAATATTAACTAAACAATTGCGGTACGCTATTATTATCGGAGCCGGCCCGGCAGGACTGACAGCAGCATACGAGCTGCTTACCAAAACAGATATTATCCCGATAGTTTTTGAACAGGATGACCAGCCGGGAGGGCTTTCAAAGACTATAGATTATAAGGGCAATAAAATTGATATCGGAGGACACCGTTTCTTTTCCAAATCAGAGAAAGTGGTGAGCTGGTGGCTGCATTTTTTACCGCTCGAACCGGGTAGCGCAGGCGAAGACTATCATATTCATTATAAAGGCGGCAGCGCTTCTTTTAAGCATACCCATGCCGTAGCTGTAAATGAAAACCAGGTGATGATGCTTCGGCCCCGGAAGTCGAGGATATATTTTCAAAAGAAATTTTTCGATTATCCGCTTCAACTCAATGGAAAGACATTGTGGAATCTCGGGATGGTAAAAACAATACGCATCGCCTGTTCCTATATCTATGCCAAGTTAGTGCCGGTTAAGCCGGAGCAGCATCTTGCTGATTTCTTCAGGAATCGCTTTGGTGCAGAGTTGTATCGTACTTTTTTTAAAGATTATACGGAGAAGGTTTGGGGCGTTCCCTGCGAAAAGCTCCCGTCTACCTGGGGGCAGCAGCGGGTGAAAGACCTGAATATAGGGAAAGTAATAAAGCATGCATTTAAATCGGTGTTTGCCCGTAATACAACCATTGATCAAAAAGGCACAAGCACCAGCTTGATTGAGCAGTTTATGTATCCCCGGTTTGGACCGGGGCAGATGTGGGAAACCGTTGCCAGGGCGGTTGAAGAACTTGGCGGGAAGATCCATTATCATACTACTGTAACGGCTGTAAACGGGGATGAACATAACCGGATCAGGTCAGTTGAAGTAACAGACCATGTAACGAATGAGAAAAAAATATACGAAGGGGATTATTTCTTCTCGACCATGCCGGTGAAGGAGCTGGTAAAGCAGACAGCTCATTTAGATATTCCCCCGGAGGTGCAATATGCCGCTGAATCGTTGGAGTACCGCGATTTTTTGATTGTTGGTATTCTGACTTCTGCACTGGCGATAAAAGAAAAAAACAGCAGGTTTACCGATAACTGGATCTATATACAGGACCGGCATATCAGGGCAGGCCGGATTCAGTTTTTCCATAACTGGAGTCCTTATATGATCAAAGACCCGGATGATATATGGATTGGTGTTGAATATTTTTGCAATGAGTCAGACCGCTTCTGGCAGCAGAGTGATGATGCCATTGCCGCCGGTGCGATATCGGAAATGCAGCAAATTGGTATATTAAATGCAGAACAGGTTAAAGATAAGCTGGTGGTGAAAGTAAAAAAGGCTTATCCCTCGTATTTCGGCGGGTATAACAACTTCAGCGTGGTACAGGAATTCCTGGATCAGATTGATAACCTGTACCTCATCGGGCGGAATGGGATGCATCGCTATAATAATACCGATCATAGCATGCTTACCGCGATGGAAGCGGTTGAAAATATCATAACCGGTACGAAGGATAAGAGGAATATCTGGGAAATCAATACCGAAGACGTATATCATGAAGAAGACGAGATCTCTTCAGAGAAGATATCGTAAAGAATGATTAGCGGTTACTCAGCGAAGCAGCTGCGGAAGTCAGATCATCTACCACCCTGCCGGCACATAATAGTCTTTTATGCCAGTAGGTTTCCAGGAGGCTGCTGATCATTACTCCCCCGGATGAAGCCGCGTGTACAAATTTGTTATCCTGCAGGTAAATACCCACATGGCTGATCCCCCGTCCGCGGGTATTAAAAAATACCAGGTCGCCTTCACGAAGTTCAGATTCATCAATCGCCGTACTGAATGTTTTTTGTTCCTGCGTAGTGCGTGGGATCTCTAACCCGTAAATCACAGACATTAAAGTTTGGGTAAAAGCCGAGCAATCTATACCTTTTTGAGAGTTGCCGCCCATACGGTAAGGAGTACCCCACCAGCTTTCAATAAAATGATACAGGTTCCTGTTTGCCAGCCGTTCTACTTCGACCCCCATTTTTATGGCATATTTGAATTGTAACGGGTTACCCTGTTCAATTGAAAATGCAGGAAACATATATGATTTTGAAGAATGATGCATTTCGGGTATATCCGGTATATCGTCTTCGTGCTGCCTTGCCCCGTCTTTGGACCCATTGGTGGTAATAGAAACATCATTGAGGAACCGGAGAGAATGAGGATCTCCTTTTTTGTGGGATGCCACCGGAGCCGATCCGGACGCTGATTTCATGCTGCTGCAGCTGCTGATACTAAAGGCTATCCCTATTAAAAATAACAGATTACGCAAACCGGGTGATTTTGAATTTGCAAAATAACTAACAAAAATCAGACCAGCAAGTGTTTGAAGGACTTCCCGCTGGTGAAAAATAGTTAAATTTTAAAAATGAACCTCGTGTATATTGCAGCGACTTTTAACCGTCATATCATGAAAAGAATACTCCTTGTTTTAGCTGTTTTTGGTGGGATAACGGCTTTTACGCAGAAGGAATTGACCTGGGTAGCAATCGGAGATTCGATAACTTATCTGAACGAACATATAGAAGAAACCGGTGATCGTATCAGCAAAGGCTATATGACAAGAGTAACGGAGAAGCTGCCGTATATCCGGTATGTTAACCAGGGGCATAATGGATGGACTTCCGGAGGCATTGCTTCCGGAATTGAAAAGCTGGGTATTGTCAAAGCGGATATCTATACTGTTTTTCTCGGTACCAACGACTGGTGGAGTGGAAGACCAATAGGCACCCTGGAAGATTATAAGCATGATGCAGGTAATAATACGCTGTTTGGTTCTTTTCGCATCATTATTAATAAGCTCCGGAGTCTTAACCCGGATGCTAAGATCATCCTGATTACACCCATGCAGCGTGGTGATTTTGTATATATTCGTAGCATGACCAATAATGCCTGGGGCTCTTATAAAGAAAAGAACGGGCAAACATTAGCCGCATTTGCTGATGCCATTAATGCTATCGGGAAATATGAAAATATAGCCGTGGTGGATCTCTATAACAAAAGCGGTATAACTCAAAAAAATATAGTCAACTTTAAGCGGCTGAAAGATCCGCAGACGGGTCGGTATAAAAACTACTCCTACCCCGCGTATACCCATATTCCGTT
Source organism: Chitinophagaceae bacterium (assembly GCA_023957155.1). Lineage (GTDB taxonomy): Bacteria > Bacteroidota > Bacteroidia > Chitinophagales > Chitinophagaceae > Agriterribacter. The sequence goes on from JAMLHK010000012.1 coordinate 17,816, forward strand.
TAATCCTGCTTCGGATGAATATCCTTATCCGGCAGAATCCATCAATATGACTTATGACGGACTTCATCCGTCAGACAAAGGCTATGCTGTTATTGCCAAAATGCTGGTAAAGAAGATGAAGAAATACAAATAGTTCAATTACCTGCGTGGAGAAGAGGCAATAAGAATATCCTGCTCTTATTTATCTATACTTATTTTCCGAATTTTTTCTTTAAAACGCTGAGGGCATCGGAAAGAGATGCCGCGGAGAGATCGGGCTGTTCTTCTTTTCTTTTCGATGGCTGGCTATGACTTTTTCTCCATTCATTGCGTTGGGGCGGCTCCTGGGTTTGTTTGATGGAAAGGGCTATGCGTTTTCGTACCTGGTCAACCTCCAGCACTTTTACGGTTACCTTATCATTCAGCTTTAATACTTCACCGGGATCCTGTATGTATTTATGCGCTATTTCCGATACGTGCACCAGGCCATCCTGCTTTACCCCGATGTCAATAAAAGCGCCAAAGCGGGTAAGGTTGGTAACAATCCCCGGCAATACCATACCTTCCTTCACTTCTTCCATGCTGTAAATAGGAGCAAATTCAAACTGCTGGGCTTCACTGCGGGGGTCTAATCCGGGTTTCTGCAGCTCTTTCAAAATATCCTGTATGGTATGTTCGCCAAACTGTTCTCCTACATATTGCCCGGGATGAATAGATGTAACTAAGCTTTCATTGCCTATCAAATCGCTTACGTTTACTTTTTTATCGCTTGCCATTTGTTGAACTATGGTATAGGCCTCAGGATGTACAGCGCTGCTGTCCAAAGGATTATCCCCATCCTTGATGCGTAAAAAGCCTGCGCATTGTTCGTACGCTTTTCCACCGAGTCGCGGTACTTTTAGCAGTTGGGTACGGTTAGTGAATCTGCCGTTTTCATTCCGGTATTTAATAATGTTTTCAGCCAGTGTGCTGCCAATGCCGCTTACATAAGACAGCAGGTGTTTACTTGCCGTATTCAAATTAACGCCTACCTGGTTTACACAGCTTACAACGGTCTGGTCTAACCGCTCTTTTAACCGGAACGGGTTCACATCATGCTGGTACTGACCCACACCGATGCTCTTGGGGTCTATCTTGACCAATTCGGCGAGGGGATCCATCAGCCGGCGGCCAATGCTAACGGCGCCGCGTACCGTAATATCGTAGTCGGGAAATTCTTCTCTTGCCACTTCGGAAGCGGAGTAAACGGACGCACCGTCTTCATTGACTAAAAATACGGGGAGGGCAAGGTTGAGCTTTTTAATGAATTGTTCTGTTTCCCTGCCTGCCGTACCATCGCCTATGGCAATAGCCTCAATGCCGAAGGTATCCACCAGGTGCCTTATCGTATTGCCGGAGCTGTTGAGCCTGCCCGGCTCGTGGATATAGATCAGGTCATTTTTTTTCAGTTCTCCTTTTTCATCCAGGCATACTACTTTACAGCCCGTACGATATCCCGGGTCAATAGCTAATACCTTTTTACCACCCAACGGGGAGCTGAGCAACAGTTGTTTCAGATTTTCCGCAAATACATTGATGGCTTCTTCGTCCGATCGTTGTTTTAACTGTGTTCTGAACTCCGTTTCCAGCGCTGGCTGCAGCAGTCTCCGGTAAGCGTCTTTTGCCGCTTTTCTCACCTGGGTGCTGCTTTCGCTTATACCTTTTGCATACCGGCTTTCCATTTGCTCTATAGCCGGTTCTTCATCCGGGGCAATGGCAATCCGTAATATTCCTTCCACAAAACCTCTTAATACAGCCAGTGCGCGGTGGGAAGGTACTTTCATTATCGGTTCGCGGTAGTCGAAGTAATCTTTAAATTTTATGCCTTCGGTTTCTTTTCCGCTCACTACTTTACTCTGTAGGGTGGCCTGATCTTCAAACAGCTTTCGCATCTTTGCACGAAGCAGCGCGTCTTCATTGATTTGCTCGGCAATGATGTCCCTGGCTCCCTGTAATGCTTCGTCAATGCTTTTTATTTTTTCGCCGAGGTACTTTTCCGCTTCGGGAGAGAGGTTTATGTCCTTTTGTTCAAGGATCAGCAAAGCCAGGGGCTCCAGCCCGCTTTCCTTTGCAACCTGCGCTTTTGTTCTTCTTTTGGGCTTGTAAGGCAGGTAAATGTCTTCCAGTTCGGCAAGGGTGGCGGCATTGTCTAGTTTTTGCTGCAGCTCTGCTGTCATTTTCTCCTGTTCGGTAATAGATTTTTCTATAGCCGCTTTTCTTTCGTAAAAGGCTTTCAGGTTTTTTGCTTCATCTTCAATCTGCTGAATCACTATTTCATCCAGGGCGCCGGTTCTATCTTTCCGGTAGCGGGCAATAAAAGGAATAGTTGCCCCTTCGGCGAGTAATTCCAGGACGCTTTCCGCCTGCCGGGTACGGATATTGAGTTTTGTTGCTATACGTGTTGCAAATGCCATCATACGGGTGCGAAACTAAATGCTGTTCATGAAAACAAAAACTTGGAAAAATGGACGGCTTTCAGTAAGGAAACGGATACGGCAAAAACAGCCTGCGGATTTGATGTTCAGTAAAAAACCGGGCTCAGTAGAGATGGAGAAAAGAAAGGGAGAATGTACATGCGGGAAACAGCGCTGTACTTTTTTCTGTTATTCTTTTACCGATATTGCAACTTTTCTGAACAGGCGATCAACATATTGTGCAAAGTTGCAATACAGCCCGGGCTCTTGTGTATAATTCGTTAATAACAATGAGGTTTGATAAAATGGACTGCACTAATTTTCGTTTTGATTCAGCTATTTTTGCCCATTCCACAAAAAATATCGTGCTGTGCGTTTAAAGAGTTTAGAAATCAAGGGATTTAAAAGTTTTGCAGACAAAACCACCATCAATTTTGACCAGGGGATTACCGGTATTATCGGTCCTAACGGTTGCGGTAAAAGTAATATTATAGATTCCATTCGCTGGGTAATAGGTGAACATAAGATCAGTAATCTGCGTAGTGAAAACCTCGAAAGTCTTGTTTTCAACGGATCGCGCACCCGCAGCGCCAGCGGGCTGGCAGAAGTAAGCCTTACCTTCGAAAATACCCGCAATCTTCTGCCTACGGAATTTGGTACGGTTACCGTAACCCGTAAGTTTTATAAAAGCGGTGAAAGCGAATACCGTCTCAATGATGTAAACTGCCGTTTGAAAGATATTCATAATCTTTTTCTGGATACCGGTATCAGCACCGACAGCTATGCTATTATAGAACTGGGTATGGTGGATGATATTATAAAAGATAAGGAAAACAGCCGTCGCCGTATGCTGGAGCAGGCTGCGGGTATCACCATATATAAAACAAGGAAACGGGAAGCTAAATTAAAATTAGATGCTACCGAGCAGGACCTGGCGCGGATAGAAGACCTGCTTTTTGAAATTAACAACCAGTTGAAAAGCCTGGAAAACCAGGCTAAAAAGGCGGAGAAATATTATGAGATCAGGAAAGAGTACAAGGAGCTGAGTGTTGAGCTGGCAAAAGCAGCGCTGGAGGGATTTAATATTACGTATAAAGACCTGAATGAACAGCAGCAAAGGGAAATTGACCGCCGTTTTGAGCTGGAGGCCGGTATTGCGCAGGATGAAGCAGCCATAGAGCAGGAAAAGCTGGGTTTTATAGAACAGGAAAAGCAGTTGCAGGAAATGCAACACGCATATAACGATCTGCTTGGAACGGTACGCAGTAAAGAAAGTGAAAAGAGTCTCGGGGAACAACGTTTGCAGTACCTGAAAGAAAGAGAAACGGCATTGCGCGATTTTTTACAAAAGTCGGAAGGGCAGTTGAAAGGTCTTGAAGAAAGCATCGCTTTTACATCAGGTCAGATAGCAGATGAAGAAGCTAAGCTGGCGGAGTTTACTGAAAAAGTAGAAGATTTAAAAGGCAGGGTAGAGGATAAGCGCCACATCTTTGATGAGAAACGGAGTGCTATTGACCTGCTGCGCCGTGATAACCAGTCTTTGCAGAGAAAGCAGTTTGATGCTGAAAAGCAGGTGGCAGTTGCCGATACCTCTATTCAGAATATACAACGCACTATATTACAGGGAGAGGAAGAGCAGGCGCAGCGCAAACAGCAGATGCAGCAGTTAGCGGTGGAAAGGGAAGATAAAGAAAATGAATTGGGTGATAAGCGGGCCACCCTGCAGCAACTACAGGAACAGCATGAGCATACCAAAGAGCAGATCCTGCAGACACAGGCAAAAGTGGAAACTTTGCGTAATCAGCTGGCAGAGGAAGGCCGCAGGCTGGATGCCCGTAAAAATGAGCATGCTTTGCTGAAAAGCCTGATTGATTCTATGGAGGGGTATCCCGAAAGTGTAAAGTTTTTACACAACAACCCGGGATGGAACCATACGGCGCCTATTTTGTCAGATACCATTTATGTTAAGGAAGCCTACCGGGCAGCAGTAGAGAATGTGCTGGAGCCTTATCTGAATTACTATGTGGTAAATGATCTGGAGGAAGGACTACAGGCTGTCCGGCTTTTAGATGCCGGCAAAAAAGGTAAAGCCAATTTCTTTTTGCTGGATAAGATCAATGATTTTAGCGACATATCCCATCAGCAACCGGCGGGAACGATTGCCGCCTTGGATGTGATTGAAGTAGATGCACGGTATAGAAAGCTGGCTGAATACCTGTTAAGCAATGTATTTATAGCGGAGAGTGATGAAGCGCTGCATAACAGCAACGGGTCTGTGGTGTTGGAAAAGAATGGTAAATATGTAAAAGGCAGGTTTGCACTTACCGGGGGCAGCGTGGGGTTGTTTGAAGGGAAAAAAATAGGACGCGCCAAGAACCTGGAAAAACTTCAGGAAGAGATCCTTGCTCAGGAGGCCGTAGTGAACGGGTTAAAGCAGGCTATCCAGGTACATCATAATGAGGTGATTGGCTATAACCAGCAGCTAAAAGAGCAGGCGATACGGCAAACCCAGGATGCTATTAACCAGTTAACGAACCAGTCTTTTGCGTTGCAGAATAAAATGGAGAACCTGCAGCAGATGGAAGAGAACGGGAACAGCAGGCTGGAAGACCTCAAAGAACAATTGCAAAACAAACATGATAGTATAGCCGAAGTGAGAGAGGAACTGGAGAAGTTAAATACCCTGTTACAGGATCTGCAGGTGAAGCTGCGTGATGCGGAGCAGGATTATACACTGGCGGAGCAGGAATATAATTTTGCTAATGCCGCATACAATGATGGGAATCTCCAATATACCCGGTTGCAGAGTAAGCTGAGCTCTTTAAAGCAGGAGCATCAGTTTAAAAATGGACAGTTGGTTGATTTGAAAGCCCAGATTGAAAACAGTACAGTTCAGTTGCAGGAGGCTGGTGACAGCATTGCTCAAACAGAAGACGCCATAAAGACAACAGATACGTTGCTCCTGGATTTGTTACGGAATAAAGATGAGGAAGAGAAGAAGCTCAATGAGGCCGACCAGGCTTATTATAACCGGCGTAACGCATTAAATGAAAAGGAAAGTGCCTTGCGTCAAAGGCAAAAGATAAAAGATCAGCTGGATCACCTGCTTAATGATATCAAAGACAAACTGAGTGATTTGAAGTTAAAGCTGGCGGGGATGAAAGAAAGACTGAGCGTGGAGTTCAGGGTAGATCTGGATACCATATTGGATGAGCCCCGTTCAACAGAAATTCCCCTGGAAGAATTGCAGGCATCCTGCGACCGGATGAAAAAGCGGCTTGAAAACATGGGAGAGGTTAATCCTACGGCAATTGAAGCCTTCCAGGAAATGCGGAAAAGATATGAGTTCATTCTTGAACAGAAAAACGACCTGGTATCGGCAAAGGATAGTCTTTTATTAACCATACAGGAAGTGGAAACCACGGCAAACCAGAAGTTTCTGGAAACCTTCAATAAAGTGAGAGAAAATTTTCAAAAAGTATTCAAGGCTTTATTTACCGAGGAAGATACGGCTGATATTTTGCTGGAAAATCCTGAAAATCTTGCCGAAACCGGCGTTGATATTGTAGCCAAGCCGAAAGGTAAGCGGCCATCCTCTATTACCCAGCTCAGCGGGGGAGAAAAAACCTTAACGGCAACAGCGTTGTTGTTTGCTATTTACCTTATTAAGCCGGCGCCTTTTTGTATATTGGATGAAGTAGATGCTCCGCTGGATGATGCCAATGTCAATAAGTTCACCAACATGATCCGCCAGTTTAGTGAAAATTCACAGTTTATTATTGTTACCCATAATAAGATGACCATGTCTTCGGTAGATATTATATATGGGGTGACTATGCAGGAGCCGGGAGTCAGTAAGTTGGTCCCGGTTGATTTCAGAGGGTTGAATTAAAGTAAGAGTTGCCGTAGGATCTTTTCCTTCCTCTTTATTTATTATAAATAAGGAATAATTATTTCATCATCATCCACGGCTTATTCGTCAGGATCAGGCTGATGTAGAACTGTGAAATCCGGTCCTTGGGTGCATTGCCCAGCGACTGGTATTCGTTGCTTTTCCATGCTCTTTTTTCAAAGCTGCCGGTATAGCCGGTTTGCAGACCTATTGAGCAATGTGGATGTTTCGGTGAGGTAAACGATATACCGGCGCCGATACGATATAGCAAAAATTCATTTTTGAATTTTACGGGGCGGATACTGTTTTGAGTAGCAGGCGAAGACAATACATCGTTAAAATCAACGCCCGAATTGTCTTTGTAAAAGATTGCCTGGTAGGTCTGGAATCCGATCCCGGCCAAAGGATACAAAGAGATTTTTTTGTCTTTTACTACATCATAGCCAATATTTGCATTCAGTCCGATGTACCGGATCGTGCTGCTTTTTTCATCCTTGTGACCGCTCAGGCTGCTGCCTAAGGTCAGACCCATATCCGAGATCAGCTGGTTTTTTTCCTTCATCCATCCCAGTCCGAGTGTGGGGGTATATCCTTTTAGCTGTTTGTATTGAGGAAAATTTGCAATACGGTCGTTGAGTTGATTAAATCGCTGAAAGCTGCCTCCCACACTGCGCGTAACCGAAGGAAGATAGGCGGCCATCTTTTTCCTGTTTCCTTTATCATGAGCTTTTTCCTGCTGTGCAGCAGATGGCAGCGTTATTGCAAGAAGTAAAGAGAGCATAACAATTTTCATAACATTTATTTTAGTATAGTAAATTAAATACAAACCTGGTGTCCGGAATTTAAAGCGGTCTGTGGTTTATCCGCCTTCGGTTGGTTGTTATTGTTTTAATGACCGGAACCGTTATATATCTCTGCCCGTTTCGGAACTGGTCTTTAACGAGCCTGTTCTTTTTTCACTATGGGGGAAATCCCTTGTTCATAAATAATCGGATTTACAAAAAACCGTCCCGGAACAGTTTTCCCGGAACGGTTTCTTTTCCTTATAATTCAATATGGAGTTACTGCATTTCTTTCGTGATATTATAGGTATACAGACCTTCAAATCCCGGATAGAAACCGTCCAGCTTTATATTGTCTCCCGCTTTTTGAACAGCGTTCGATAATTCCTCAATTGTAGTTACCGCCTTGTCATTTACACGCAGAATAACGAACCCGTCGCGCATTCTTGTTTGTGCATCTATCAGCCCCCCGGAGTTTATTTTCTTTACCACGATGCCCCCGGATTGCCCGTACTCAGCCGCTTTCTTTTTATCCAGCACCATGAAATCCACTCCAAAATCATCCAATACCGAGCTTCTCACGATATCGTATGTGCCGGATTTATTCTTCAGGGTTACGGTGGCAGTACTCTCTTTTCCTCCTCTCAGATAGGTAATGGATACTTTATCGCCGGGTTTTTGTCTTGCAATTTTTTCTACCATTTCATTGCCGGATGTGATCGGAACACCATTGAACTTGCTGATATAGTCACCTGCTTTAATACCGGCCGATGCCGCTGCTCCGTCTTTAGCCACATCCCGTACGTACACTCCCTGTCCGGATTTAAAACCTACCTTTTCTTTTTCTGAATCAGGGGCTTCGTCCGGCAGGTAAGAGATACCTAAATAAGCTCTTTGTACCGTACCGAACTGGATCAGATCGTTGACGATCTTTTTAACGATATTCACGGGTATGGCATAAGAATAACCGGCATAAGATCCCGTAGGAGAGGCAATGGCTGAATTTATACCTATCAGCTCACCATTGGTATTCACTAAGGCTCCGCCGCTGTTCCCCTGGTTTACGGCCGCATCTGTTTGTAAAAAAGATTCTATCGGCGTCTGGCTCCGGCGGGCATTTAATCCCAGCGTCCTTCCCTTAGCGCTGATTATCCCGGCGGTTACCGTGGTTTCCAGGTTCAGCGGATAGCCGATAGCCAATACCCATTGTCCTATCTTAATGTTATCGGAGTTGCCATAGAGTAAAAATGGCAGGTTTTTAGCCTCTATCTTCAGTACGGCAAGATCGCTGCTCATGTCTGTACCTACCAGTTTGGCGGTATAGCTGGTTTTATTATTAAGACTGACTTTTATTTCACTGGCACCGTCAATCACGTGGTTATTGGTTATGATGTAGCCGTCCTGGCTTACAATCACGCCCGATCCGGAAGCCCGCTGGGGAACCGTACGGACATTAGGCCCGTTACCAAAAAAGTCGTCAAAGAAATCATCCGGTACAAGTCCGCGGAAAGGGTTGCTTTTCCTGGGCAGGTTATTGCTGGCTTCCGCTTTCCCAATCACGGTCGTTATATGTACAACTGCGGGTACTGCAATGTTAGCCGGTTGCTCAAAGTCTACCGGTCCCGGAATATTATCACCATTAAATAAACCTGCATAATTGGCCGGAATTTTTACACCCTCCTGTACGGCTGCCGGCCTGGGGACGAAAAAAGAGTTGTAGGCATACATTACTCCCACGGCAGTAGCAGCACTGATCAACACAGTAAATACAATTTGCTTAAGTTTCATTTGTATTTGAGTTTTATTTGTAATTAATTCCCAAAAACTACCATCAGTTTTCCATCAAATGTTATGCCTTTAGTATTTCTATGCGTCAAAGAAGTACTTTATAATGACATTTCGTCGTAATGGCTTAACAGATGATTATAAAATGATTGATGTTTTACTTTGAATGGGGTGAAATTACGAAGGAATGCGTAATAAAAATGTTAAGGAATGACAGGCGGTTATAAAAGTAAAAGAGACCGGGTCAGGATTGTTTTTTCGTAAGCTGCTCCAAAAACAGCATCGTATCAATTCCGTCTGCATAATCGGTTAAGCCGGGGGATTGTACTGTGCCTAAAGCGGTTTTGCCGGAACCTGCAATACATTGTATTTCTTCCGGGTTAAGTCCCTGGTATATTTCTTCCTGTCGGGTATAAAATTCGTAGTGCAGTACGCTTATGGGAGAAAAAACAGACGGGTTTTCGGACAGTATTACCGAACCGTTGGTCATATAAAACTTCCGGTTCATTATTTGAATGGTCAGGTTATAATCGTAATTATGCTTGTATTTGTGATTTTCGATCAGCCGGTTATATTTTTTAAACGTTTCCAGCAGGGGTAAAAAATCATAGCCTTCCGGGATGAATATTTTGGTAATATTTCTGCATCCCAATCCGAAATACAGGTGTACATCATCCGCTAATTTTTCCAGGTCTTTTGCGTTCTCGTTACCTTTCAATATGGCAATGGAAGTCCGGTTTTTCCTAATGATATGAGGATATTTTCTAAAATAGTATTCAAAGTACCTGGCGGTATTATTAGAGCCGGTGGCAATATAGGCATCGCATCCCCGGAGATGGTCTGCAAAAGTGATATGTTGGGTTATCTCGTCACTCCGGGAAGTCATTTTTTCTACGATATGCTTTAAAAGCACCTGGTCTTTGGATGAGGGCTTGATTGTTTGTTTATGACCGCTGATAAAACAGGATAGGAAATCGTGAAACCCGGCAAGGGGTATATTGCCTGCCATAGTGATACCGACCTGGGCCGGACGGGAGTGCTGGTCAGGTATATCGTATGCCCTGACCCAGGTATTCAGGGCAGATGCTTCCAGGAAACGGCTGGCGATATGTGAGACAGCCGTATCAATAAATTCCGGTATAAACCACGGGTTGTTTTCAGCAGCCTGTGCTTTCACATTTAGCCAGGCGGGGTCATCGCTCGTAATGTATTCTTGAATCAGGGTAATGATATGGATTCGTTGTTGTAAATTCAACATGGATATTCAGTTCAGTGTGATTATCTTTGATGTGCAAATCTATTGCTAAAAAGTATCCAAAAATTGTAAATTGATATGGCGATTAAAATAACTGAAGAATGTATCAACTGTGGCGCCTGTGAGCCTGAATGTCCCAATAATGCTATTTATGAGGGCGGGGTAGAATGGGCAATAGCAGATGGTACTACCGTAAAAGGAACATATACGATGATGGATGGCAGCGTTATGAATGTTAGTCAGCGTAATGCGCCGGTAAGCGTGGATGTTTATTATATTGTTCCGGATAAATGCACCGAATGTCAGGGATTTCACGAAGAACCCCAGTGTGCTTCGGTATGTCCTGTTGACTGTTGTATTCCTGATGAAATGTATCAGGAAACCGTTGAATCGTTGCTGTCAAAGAAGGACAGGCTGCACATATAAATCTGCCTGTATTTTAGTAAGCAGCGCTTTTGATCAGCGTACATTCTGAAAATTAATGATGCTTTGCATCATATCACAGACGGGTGATATTTCCCGTTTCGGGGTGAAGACATGAAAGTGGATCTTCACCCTTTTTTAATGGAGTATAGTGAAATGAGCCGGCTTCTTTATTGCGATTTGATATTCTCTGTTGAATATTTCCTGATTGATATCAAAAATCGTTTTCTTTGCAGGCAAATCGGCTGAAATATATGAAACCCAATATTGCTTTTGTTACCGGGGGGTATTCAACTGAATCGGTGATTTCTTACAAAAGCGCCGTCACCATTGAAAAAAATATTGACCGGGATAAGTATAATGTATATACTATAGATATTACTCCCGGTGGATGGTTTTGCCGGGTAAACGACCAGGAGATACCCGTAGATAAAAGCGATTTTACGGTAAAGATAAACGGGACAATTGTAAAATTTGATGCTGTCCTTATTGGTATACATGGCACACCGGGAGAGGATGGTAAGCTCCAGGGATATTTTGATCTGCTGAATTTGCCCTATACTTCCTGTGATGCAGCTACTTCGGCGCTTACGTTTAATAAACGGTATACTGTGGCAGTAGCCGCTTTTGCCGGTATCAGCGTAGCCCGGTCCATACATCTTTTTAAAGAGAATCCCCTGACGCCGGAAGCCATATTAAAAGAACTTAGTTTGCCGGTATTTGTTAAGCCTAACAACGGAGGTTCCAGTATTGGCATGAGTAAAGTGAATGTGCCGGGGGAACTGTCCATAGCTTTAGACAAGGCTTTTAAAGAAGATGATCAGGTATTGGTGGAAGAGTTCATAAAAGGACGGGAATTTACGGTAGGTGTATTTAAAACCCGCGGAGAGGTGATCGTGCTTCCGATCACTGAGGTTATAGCCAATAAGGAATTTTTTGATTATGAAGCGAAATATACCACGGGTATTGCAACTGAGGTTACGCCTGCTGAAATTCCGGATGCCATAGCCGGGAGGATCAAGCAGGATGCAGGAAAAATATACAAACTGTTCAATTGCCGGGGTGTGGTAAGAATGGATTTTATTTATAATGAAGGCAACGGATCGCCCTATTTGCTTGAAATCAATACGGTTCCGGGCCAGAGTGAATTCAGTATCGTTCCGCAGCAGGTAAGAGCATTTAACTGGACCTTAAAATCATTATACTCGGCATTGATTGAAGAAGCTTTGTTATCCGCTAAAAAATGAATAGGATATGTTTAAAATAATAACTCAACGTCCATGGTGGGTAAATGTGCTGGCAGCCCTGGGTATCCTTTTCCTGCTTATTATTCTTTTTTTTCAATCGTTGAAATTTTTTACCCATCATGGTACTTACCTTAAAGTGCCGGACGTGGGGAATAAAAATATTAAGGAAGCTACCGATTTGCTGAATAACCTCGGATTTGAGGTGTGGATACAGGATTCTGTTTACTATGATACGATTGCACCGCTGGCTATAGTAAAACAATTTCCGGAGCCGGATGCATCAGTGAAAGTAAACCGTATTGTGTATTTGACCGTAAATCGTGCGATTCCTCCCGAAATAGAAATGCCCAACCTGGTGGGAATGAGTTTCAGGAATGCAGAGCTTGAATTAAAAGCAAGGGGCTTGAAGCTGGGAGACATTTCTTATAAGCCTGATATTGCTAAAAATGCAGTTTTAGAGCAACTGACGGGTAATCAATCCATAAAATCCGGTACCAGGATTACGATGGGGTCTACTATAGCCCTGGTTTTGGGAGCGGGATTAGGAAGTGTTGAAATGTCGGTTCCGGACCTTTTTGGCATGAATTATGAGGAAGCCGTAACCTTGCTGGAAGCTAACGGGATTATGCTGGGAAGCGTGGTACCCGATGGGTCGGTCAACGATAAGAATGCCTCTTTTATATTCAGGCAGCAGCCTGATCGGTACAGTGAAGGTGGTGGTATTAATCACATACGGAGAGGGCAGATGATGGATATCTGGATAACATCCGACAAGCCTGTCAGAAAAATAATGGATAGTACAAAAGTTCTTGTACCCAACGCAGGAGTTTCTCAAAACGAATATTAACATATAGTGTAAATCAAAGGAAATGCAACTCATTACAGTAGAAGAATTAAAAGCAAGGATAGATTCGGGTGAAAAACTACACCTGGTGGATGTCCGGGAACCCCAGGAAAATGCAGAGTTCAATATTGGCGGAATACTCTTACCGGTTGGTTATATTAAAAATATGCAGATTGAAGAGATTGAAGACCTGAAAGATAAAGAAGTGATATGCTACTGCCGTAGCGGTAACCGGAGCGGACAGGCCTGCCAGGTACTGGATTCACTGGGCTTCACGAATACCTGGAATCTTGTGGGGGGAATGCTGGAGTGGCAGAAAAAGTGGGGTTAACTCAGATGGTCTGTTAAATGCTTCGTGCAGAAAAGACCGGCAAAGCGATTGTACTGCAATGGCGGTTTTTGCCCGGTTTCAAGCTGTCGCAGAAAGAAAAGAGTTAATAACAGGGTGGTAACCATCACCTTGTCTTTGCCGGAATGTTATTTCGGAAGAGGAAAGTTGTACTTCTATAATAATATAATATATTCATTCTAATGTCATTCTTAATGGGTTGTGTTTTTGTCTGAAATAGGAGGTATAGATTATATAATTGATAAAAGATAAATAGAGAAGAAACAGTTTTAAATGTCCATTTTTTTTTTAACCTTTGCAACGTATTGTTACTTTTTTCTCTCTTTAACATACAACTCCCAATTTCCTATTACCGGAATCTTTATTCCAGGTTCAATGAAATGTACATCTTCCAGTATCGTTAATGTTTTACCAAAAGCATTTACCTGTTAATAAAATCCATTACAGGCATTTAGTTTAAGTTCTATACTCTTTAATTAATTCCAGTATCGTATTTAAAACCAGGAAATCATTTTGTTATCCGAAGTCTAATACTGTACTGAAGTATGAAAATTTTTTACGACAAACCTTTTACAGTTCCGCGTTGGATCATCTTAGTTGCTGATACGATTATCGTAACAGCATCATTTGTGTTGTCTTATTTTATCCTGGAAAGATTTAACTTTTCAGATTTAGTGAGAGGGCATTTTTTTATTCATGCGGGATTATTCAGCATATTATCGCTTGCTGTATTTTATTTTATGCGTATTTATACGGGGCTGATCCGTTATTCTAATAGTAAGGATATGTTCAGGATATTTTCAGCGATCCTGATGGTTACATTGCTTTATCCTTTTGTTTCGCAAGGGATTGCCGGAAAGCTATACCATATTCCTTCACTTAATATGTCTACCCTGCTGATACTCAACTTTTTTATCAGCTCATCTTTACTGATTTTATTCCGGACTTCTATCAAAGAAGTCTATATGCTGGCAAAAGGGTATGCGATGACGGATGTGAAGCGGGTGCTGATTTACGGGTCGGATAATAACGCTATTCTTGTAAAGCAGGCTATTGAGGCAGACGGCGACCATAAGGTTCTGGTGACCGGCTTTGTTCAGTCCGGTGGAAAGATGATTAACAGCTCCATTGAGCAGAAAAAAGTATATCACACAAGGGAATTGCCTGAGTTGCATAAGAAATTTACGATAGATAAGCTTATCCTTCCCAATGGGCATTCAGGTAAGCCGGAATTCAAAGCTATTATTGATTGCTGCCTGAATTTAGGAATTAAAATTCAGACGGTTCCCCCGTCAGAGCAGTGGGTAAGCGGTAAGCTCAGGCTGGGCCAGATACAGGATCTTAAAATTGAAGACCTGCTTCCGCGTAAGCCTATTCAGATTAATAATGAGATGGTATCTGACGAGATATTTGGCAAAAGAGTGTTGATTACCGGTGCGGCAGGTTCTATCGGTTCCGAAATTGTAAGGCAGGTTTTATCTTATCATCCCGAGATGGTTGTATTATGTGACCAGGCAGAATCACCACTCCATGAGATACAGCTGGAATTAGAAGAAAAATATCCTTCTGCAAAAATAAAAACGTTTATTGCCAGCATAAGGAATTTGAGAAGAATGCTGATCCCGTTCAAGGAATATCGTCCTCAGATCGTGTTCCATGCTGCTGCATATAAGCACGTTCCTATGATGGAAAAACACCCGGAAGAAGCAATTCTTACCAATGTTATGGGAACCCGGAATATGGCTGATCTGTCGGTTTGCTTCGGCGTAGAGAAGTTTATAATGATCTCTACTGATAAAGCCGTAAATCCTACCAATATAATGGGGGCATCCAAGCGCATTGCGGAAACGTATGTACAGTCACTGAATCATGCTTCGAATAATCCGCCTGCCGCTGAATTTTTATCCCGTCTTATTCAGGATGATGATGATGAATCATTGACGGTTACGGCAAATGTTAAAACAAAGTTCATTACTACCCGTTTCGGGAATGTACTGGGGTCAAATGGTTCGGTGATTCCGCGTTTTCGTGCCCAGATACAGCATGGCGGTCCGGTAACCGTTACTCACCCGGAGATCACCCGCTACTTTATGACCATTCCAGAAGCGGTACAACTGGTTTTAGAGGCAGCTACTATGGGACATGGAGGGGAGATCTTTGTTTTTGATATGGGTGAGCCGGTAAAAATTGCCGATCTTGCGGCCAATATGATAAGGCTGTCAGGGCTGATCCCGGATAAGGACATCAATATTGTATATACAGGTCTGCGCCCGGGAGAAAAATTATATGAAGAGTTATTGAACGAAAAGGAAAAGACACTCCCTACCCATCATGAAAAGATAAAAATTGCAAAGGTGGTGTCCCGGTCTTACAAAGAAGTGCTTGATGATATTGAGAGTTTAACCGACTTATGTAAGCAGGGAGATAACTTTAAGCTGGTAGGAAGAATGAAAGTTATGATTCCGGAGTTTATCAGTAACAATTCTGAATTCTCTAAACTGGACGAAGTAAAGGCAAAGAGGAAGAAGGTATTGTTTATACCAGCCTTTACGGATGACGCGAAAATTAAATAATCAGAAATAGTGAGATGTTGGAAGGGAGCATATCTAAATATTGATATGCTCCTTTTTTAACCTGTTTCCCTACCGTTCCCATTGTAAAATTACAGCTGACAAAAGAAGAGAGCCGTTGGTACCTAACCTATGCAGAAGTAGGAAAAACAGATGGGTATCGGCATTTAAGAACAGGAATGGCTCTTACCTGCCCCGATACCTGTTGCTGCTGAATAAATAACAGATGGTTTTCAAAATGATCTGTTTTGTGTTGCTTGCCTTCACCTGTTTTTGTGATCTTTAGCTTTTGACTGATTAATAAGGTTATTTTAACTATATATATGTTAGCCATTTTGATAACTTGCAGGCGGGCGGATATGCTACCGGCACCTGCATAATGATTGTTCAACATTTTTTGATATTATGGCAAGGTCGAGACTTATTATTATTTCCTGCTTGCTGCTATTAAGTATCTCTCAGGCCTCTGGTCAGGATCAGTCCTGCCCGTTTAATATCAATTTTTCTGCAGGAGACCTTTCTGCCTGGTCTGCACAAACAGGTTTGGTAGGCGGCGGTACACTGAAATATCCTGCGCCTAATACCGGTGCATCAGTAATACCTGAACATAATCTTTCCACTACCGGTATACAGGTGATCACTTCGCCCGGCACGGATAAGTATGGCGGTTTTTCCACTATTCCCACCATCAACGGGTATGCATATAATTATTCCATCAAATTAGGGTCAGATGCAACTTCCTGGGATCTTCGCTCCGTTCAGCGCAATCCGGGAGGATTTGTACGATCTGTTACCTATGTAGTTAATGTTCCGGCAGGTCCTTCTTCTGTTCCTTATACCATGACGTATGCCTATGCTCTGATCTTGGAAAATGGCACGCACAATTCTGACCAGCAGCCCGTATTTACAGCTACGGTAACGGGACCCAACGGTATCATTACCTGTGCTTCTCCTTCTTATTATCTTCCTACGTTTAACAATGCTAACAGCGGAGGTAGTCAAACGCCTACGGGGGCAACGCTGGATTCTGCTACGGCAATAGCAAACGGGTTTTCACTGAGCCCTACCTTGTTCCTCTCACACACCGGTCAGAACAACAATAGCGGAACGTGGCTTCAGGATGTATGGACAAAACCATGGACCGAAGTAACTTTTGATTTGTCGGCATACCGGGGGCAACAGGTAACGCTTACCTTTGAGGCCAGCAATTGTACTCCGGGGGCACATTTTGCGTATGCCTATATAGCGCTGCGTAATGATTGTGGCGGGCTTAAAATATCCGGGTACCGGGATGCCTGCAGTAATACCCGTACCGTCTATTCCATTCCTGCATTAGCTAACAGTACATACACCTGGACGGTTCCTCCGGGATGGACAATAGTGTCAGGTACGGGTACCAATATTATTACCGTGATCCCCGGTACTTCCGGGGGCGTTATTACCGCGCGGGGAGTGAATGACTGTGCCGACCTCCGGGATGCGATTACGGTAACTGCATCGCCCCCAACCGTAGCGGGTAGTCTTAGCGGGGATAATACGGTTTGCGCAGGTATTAACAGTACAGGATTACTACTCAGTGGTGAAAGAGGGAATATACTTAAGTGGGTGTCTTCAACAGATGGCATTAACTGGTCGGATATTGGCAATACAACCCACCAGTATACCGCCAGGGATCTTGGTACGACTACCCGGTACCGGGCTGTGGTACAAAATGGAAGTGGTTGCAGTATAGACACCAGTAATGCTGCCATCGTAACGGTAAATCCCCGAAGTGGGGGAGGAGTACTGAGCCCGGATGATTTCTATGTTTGTACGGTACAGACACAATATGGACTTATTACATTAGATGGTAGCATAGGCCAGGTTCAAAACTGGCAATACTCTTATGATAATACCAATTGGAACAATTTTTCCCCGGCAAATACCGGCACGCAGTACGATGCAAATGCGATCAGCCAGACTACGTATTACCGAACAATAGTGAAGAGTGGCGTATGTCCTGCCGATACGAGTACCATAGCTAAGGCACAGTTTGTAAATGTTCCGTTTCCCGCAGCCACTGTTACTCCTCCTACGGCTTCTATATGCTATGGTACCAGTACGCCGGTGAATGTTACCATTACCTCCGGTACTGATTATTCCTGGAACAATACAGGTACACTCACTGGTATTGGTAATGGTGTTGTTTCCTCGTTGCCTTATGCTTTTACCGCTACGGCTGCGCCGCTGCAAAGCACGGATTATGTACTGACTGTTACCAATGCGGGCTGTCCGAATGCATTGCGGGATACATTCCGGGTTTCGGTTACTCAGCCCATCATTGTATTTGCCGGTAATGATACCTCCATTGTAGCTGCCCAGCCGCTACAGCTTAATGCTATCGTTAATGACCCTTTAGCCGATCAATATACCTGGACACCTCCTGTCGGGTTAAACTATACAGATATTGCCGATCCCGTTGCCGGCTTATCGGCTATGGCAGGCAGAACCATTACCTATACCGTGAAAGCCTCCACGGCGGAAGGCTGTTTCGGGCAGGATGATATTAAAGTGACGGTATTCACAACATTACCGGATATTTTTGTTCCGTCGGCTTTTACTCCCAATAGCGACAAACTCAATGATATCCTGCGCCCCATTAGTGTAGGTATTTCCCAATTCAACTATTTCCGTATTTATAACCGGTGGGGGCAATTGGTATTTAGCTCTAACGATCCGCGAAAAGGATGGGACGGAACCATCAATGGACAGATACAATCCACTGCCACCTATGTATATGTTGCGCAGGGGATAGATTATACCGGGAAGGTGATCACCAAAAAGGGAAGTGTTACGTTAATCCGATAAATAGCAAAGTAGCAGGATTTGAACCTTCCTGTTGCTACGTTGAAGTGTTTGCCTGCCGCAGAGTCGCCTGTCAACACACAAGCTATTCACGGGCAGACGCTGCGGGGAACCCTCACTCTGTTGAGAAGGAAGCAACAGCGTAGCTTGGATTTTTTTCGATTTTTAAGTAGATTTGAGTATTAAGGCAGACCTAAAGGCATATAGCTAAACTTTCCTGTTAAATTTGATTGTTGAGGCAGTTGTTGAACTTTAGAATTATAGGTCATACAAATAAATATATTATACTGATGAAAACATTGACGCTGCAAATACCTGACAACCTGGATGAGCGGGAAACAAAAACCTTGCTGGCAGCTAAATTGTATGAAAAGGGAGCATTGTCGCTGGGGCAGGCGGCAGAAATGGCGGGTTATTCCAAACGCACATTTATTGAATTATTGGCGGATTATGAAGTGTCTGTTTTTGACTATACAGAAGAAGAATTAGAAAAAGACCTGTCTGATGCCGGGAACTATCATATCTGATACAAGTTGTATCATCCTGCTCGATAAGATCGGTGAGCTTGATATCCTCAGGAAACTATATGGGACAATCATTACAACTTCAGAAGTTGTGGAAGAATTTGGGCAGCCGCTCCCTTCCTGGTTTCAAATTAGGGGCAACCCAAAGATAAAAATTACCAGTTGCTGATCGAATCTTTGGTAGACAAGGGAGAAGCCAGTGCAATTTCGTTGGCACTGGAATCAGAAAATAGCCTGTTAATTATTGACGATCGCAAGGGAAGGAGGTTTGCCCGGCAACTCGGCTTATCAATTATCGGTACTATCGGAATTATCGTGGATGCAAAGTTGGCGGGCGTTATACCATCAGTTAGACCTTTGCTGACAAAAATTAAAACAACAAACTTCAGAATTACAGAAGAACTGGAACTGCTTATTTGTAATAGTTAAAACTTAATCTGACAATTCTTAAATTAGTTAATTTAAAAACAGATTAAGATGACAACACAAAAAAAGTTAATTCAGCCGAAGTTGGGTGTTCTAAAGCTGGCCGAGAAACTGGGTAATGTTTCTGAAGCCTGTAAAGTAATGGGATACTCCCGCGACAGTTTTTATCGGTTCCAGAAATTATATGAAGAGGGCGGTGAGATGGCCTTGAAGGAGATTAGCCGTAGTAAGCCATTGTTGAAGAACCGTATTGAAAAAGCATTAGAAGATGTTGTAGTGGCCTATGCAACCGAGCAACCAGCTCACGGGCAACAGCGTGTGAGTAATGAGTTGCTTAAAAGGGGGCAGATGGTAGCACCATCGACTGTTAGAAGTGTCTGGCTACGTCATGACCTGGAGACCTTTCAAAAGCGTTTAAAAGCATTAGAAGCCAAAGTTCAACAAGACGGTCTTGTTCTTACCGATGCACAGGTGGCAGCACTGGAAAAGAAAAAAGAAGACGAACAAAGCAAAGGCGAAATTGAAACTCATCATCCAGGTTACCTGGGGTCGCAGGATACTTACTATGTTGGCTACATTAAAGGCGTAGGTAAAATATACCAGCAGACGTTTATAGATACCTATACACGGGTGGCTTTTGCAAAGGTCTATGATCGGAAAAATGCTTTGGTAGCAGCCGATATGCTCAATGACAAAGTACTTCCTTTTTATCAGGAACAGGATATAAAGTTGCTACGTATTCTTACCGATAGAGGAACCGAATATTGCGGGGCAAGAGAGCATCACGAATATCAGCTTTATCTCAATATTGAAGATATTGACCACACCAAGACCAAAGCAAAGAGCCCTCAAACTAATGGCATTTGCGAACGGTTCCACCGCACCATGCAGGAAGAATTTTACGCGATTGCTTTTAGAAAAAAGCTCTACAACACGCTGGAGGAACTTCAATCAGATATTGACCACTGGATCGATTTTTACAACAGCGAGCGTCCTCATAGTGGTCGTTATTGCTTTGGCAAGACACCGGCACAAACGTTTGCCGATAGTAAAAATTTAGCGCATGAAAAAGACCTCAACAACTTTTTCAGACAAAGCATTAACTTTAAATCGCCAGACGAAACGGAAACAGGCGCTGCTGAGGAGCAACCTGTCAGGGATAGTCTGACAGACGGAAATGAAAAAGCGGTTGAATCTACAGCCGCTTCTTCTTCAAAATCATTTTTGTCTCAAATGCCTTAAAAAACCTAAACTGTCAGATTAAGTGATGACGATTACAGCTTATTTTACAAAAATCGGGTGAATAATACTAACTATTACAGCTCATTACAAAAATCGTTTAGTGTCAGCTTATGTCCCTTTGTTTTTTTAAGACTTGCAACTTGTTCAAATGCCTCTTTGAGGTCTGATTTCAACTTTAAAGCCTGTTCATACTTTTTTAGCTTGTTCAGCACTTTTCCCATTCTGTTAGGGGTAGCTGAACCGCTTTTGTTTTGCCATTGATGTCGTTGACGTATTGAAGTGTAATTTTCATAGTTCAAATTTACGTTGTTTTGTTGAATTGTTCATTGTTGGGAGAAGCGCTGCATTGTGTTTTAGTGCGTAGGAAATCGTAAAGTTCGATTTGTTATGAAGTCCCAAAAACAAATAAAACCGGCAAAATTAAAGCTCTCCAAAGGCTTTAGTATTGATAAAACGCACTGGCGCGGGTCTGAGGCGATGGTATTGTGTATTGGCTGACCTGCTGCCAAAGCATTACTTGTTTCGCTATAATAATAGCCACGCTATTTATGCAATGCCCCTCTTTAAGAAATAAAGATAAATAACAGCAAGGCAGCAAATCTGGCTAAGCATAAGGTCCCGCTTTAGGCGGGACTACCAAACCTGCGCCAGGCAGAGTGTGAGAGAATAACCACGGCGGAAAAAGCGCTAGCAAAGTAAACCTTATGTGTCAGTATTTAAGCTTTCGATAATTAATTTGATTACTTTCTCGTCTCCGCTATCAAATTCCGATTTATCATAAAGAAAGAGCCAACGTTAATTATTTAATCTGATCTATCAATTTTAAAACATTTACAAATCCACTAATGCAATTTAAGTAGTTGTCGTGTAAAAGTTTAAGCAACCCTTCAAATTCAATTTTCAGCTCCTGCAAACGGTCTTCATTCACTATATTTTGCTGTGAGATGCTACTAAATTTCGCTGTCAAAACTCCTGCCCAATCGTCGGTAAACTGAAAATGTACAATCCTATGACGATATTCAACCATTTCCATAAACGCCTTATCATAAAAATTTGAAAGCCAAAGAAAATACGATGAATTTTTATTGAACGTGCAATTCTTTGCTTTCTTTAATGAGTCCATATATTTATAAAACGAAACATTTTTTTCATTGAGATTCAAGTCATCGAAACTGTGTAAAAGAATTGTCATTCTATCCCAGAAACTATACACTCTTTCCAGTCCAAAACCTATATAAATTAAATATTGATTATCATAATTATTCATGGTCGGCATAAAAAAAGTAGTTCCTGCCGCATCAACTCGCTTTGATAAGAAGTCAGTAGTGTATTTAAAATAGTATAATGCCTTTAAAAGACAATCTTCAATCTGCCAATGACAGTTTGCTATTTCATAATAATAATTTAGATGATTTATACCTTGATTTTTGGGATTAGTTATTCGCTCTTTCCTAATAACACCAGAATAAAATGCGATTCCTATAGTCGAATTATCATATTCTTGTTCATCAATGTGCAAAAGGTTTAGTTGTTTCTTTATTTCGATTTTATTTTCAGTTAAAAAATTTAATATTTCATTTTGAGTTTCGTGAAATGAAGGGAAAAATGTTAATCCAAAAGGTTTAAATGTAGACGCAACAAATGTTATATTCTTACTCTTAACCGGAGGATAAATAACTGAATTTATTTTAAAGGTATAATTTACAATACATTTCTGGTGAAACATAAGCTTATCCTTGCCTTCATTTTGATCTACTCCTCTGTGTATATCGGAAGTAATAATAGGAATGTCCCTCCAAGAAAATTGTACATCTACTAGTTCAACCTTGTATCTGCTCCCTAACTTGTCAATTTGCAACTTATTAAAAAAGAGGAATTTATGCTCATCAAATCGACTTTTGAAATAAAACTCACTACAGCTTTGAAATGATGCAATTAATTCATCTCTTACATTTTTAGTCATATTTTCAATAATCTTCCTTGGCTAACTAAGAAATTCTTTCGAGTCAATAAATAATTCGCGTATTGCTTTGAAAATAAAGAATATAAGGGATAGCTTTTTTGATTTCCTGCTAATTTTAAAAAAACCATTAGGGAGTTTTGAATGAACTTCAACATAACTTATTAACGGTATATTATTAGGTATTTGAAACACTTAATACTATTGATTTATAACTTTACATAGCAGCTTTAAGGGTGTGAACACTGTTATTTTTATTTAGTTTTCTTTTCAAATCTCCTTTTGGATCGTTCAAATGCAGTTTTCTCCCAAGTACTATCAAATTCTTTCCAAAATACTCTTATCGTATACGTTACGGCTGAACTCCATATCAAAACATCTAAATCGTCATACTGGAAATATATATTATTATTGTCCGCGTCACTTTTAAGAAATTTATTATTGTTATCAATAGCCTGCTGTATCTTATTCAAAAACTCAATTGCTTTATCTTTTTCAAGATTTTTAAAAGCGTAGCCCTGATGTAGCACCCCAGCATCATTCCAATAGTTTCCATAAAAGCCCAAAATCAATCCTTCCTTTTTTTTGCTGTCACATTTATACAATAAAGTGGTAAGTTCCCCCGAACTTGCTGCAGCAAGTGGTAATATTTCAAACTGAACAACTTCCGGAGAAGAGCCTAAAATATTTTTAAACAAAAATTGTTTCGAGTTGTAAAGTGCTATTTCTTTACTATACTCTTTAGCAAACCATATTTTATTAGAATTTATTTGTGAAAAAGTTGAAAAAGATATAAACGTGAAAACCAAAAGTAATAGTCTAATTTTCATTGAAATAAAATGTAGTGGTAAAATTAGTTACAATATTTTTTAATTATATCATACGATTTTGAATAACATAGTTCTCCAGCTTTGCTCCAATCCAAGCATGCAGAATGTACTTAGCCTAACTGCATTTTAACATATCCACGTGAGAAATGCAAATCTGCTAAAATTAGGTGCCAAGCGAATAGCTTCATTAAAGTCTAATATAGCATCTCGAAGATCACTCAGGTTAGCTTTTGCAAGACCTCTATTAAAAATAGTTATGATCCGACTTTTTATTATTTCCGAGTTTAATAGCATTATTATAGTCGGATATTGCGTCTTCATAGTCTTATCACTACCGTTTTACCACAAATTGTACTCATCACCTAATTTTATATAATCGTTCAAGACGCTAATAAAGTCTCCTTTATATTCTCTAAAAGTAGAGTACATTGTGGATTTCTTAGGATTTTTAACCCATGTCTGTAAATACCCTTCTGATTCTATCAATTGTCCGAAAGAAAGCTGCAAACTATAGCCGTCTTTAGGCTTTTTTGCTTCCAGGGCTGATATAATTTGTTTTATATCATCTGCATAAGAAAGCAGATCATGCAAAGATCTTTCATTGTAACATTCTATATTAGTTAAATTGCGCCTCAATTTCAGAATTTGATCTTTTGTCATAATCAGACAGTTACTTTTAGATTTTATCTCGTTAAATATTTTCCCAAATATACAAAACAACATTTCTCAATTTCGCATTCAGAAGCTATACTTCATAAATCCTCTCTGCTTCCAATGCTCGGAACGTGCAACCATGCGACCTCGCTTTGCTTTGCTCATCGGGGAATGCTCCAAATCCAATCCAAAGATGAGTTTTATAATTACACTCGCTCAGTGCCCATAATCACTCCGAACCCTGAAGTTAGCAATCCTGCTTTTCCTGCACTCATCGAGACAGGCTCCACAGATGATGATAGTAGCAACCCAGCCCGTCCTCCAAAAATCCCCTCCTTCTCCACATATTATCCCATATACCCCAACATCCCATTCCCCGTCCTATAATCTCAGTCCCGTTTCGTAACTTTGCGCCTTCCTATACTTATACAACTATACATGGAAACAACAGTTGAAACCGCCGAAAAGCTGGGACTTCGTCCTGATGAGTTCGAAATGATAAAAAAGATATTGGGCCGCACACCGAATTTTACGGAGCTGAGCGCTTACTCCGTAATGTGGAGCGAGCATTGCAGCTATAAAAATTCTATTAAGTGGCTGAAAACGCTTCCCCGCGAGGGTGCGAAGCTGCTGGTGAAAGCCGGCGAGGAAAACGCGGGGCTTGCCGATATCGGCGACGGCTGGGGCGTGGTGTTTAAAATTGAAAGCCATAACCACCCTTCTGCCATTGAGCCTTTCCAGGGTGCGGCAACCGGCGTGGGGGGCATTCACCGCGATATTTTTACGATGGGTGCACGCCCGATAGCGGCGCTGAATTCGCTGCGCTTCGGCAACCTCAGCGAAGAAAAAACGCAGCACCTGATGAATGGTATTGTGCATGGCATTGGTCATTACGGCAACTGCTTTGGCGTGCCTACCGTGGGTGGGGAAATTTATTTTGAAGACTGCTATCATACCAACCCGCTGGTGAATGCTATGAGCGTGGGCGTGGTGAAAGCCGGGCAAACCGTGAGCGCTACCGCCGAAGGCAAAGGCAACCCGGTATTTATTGTGGGTTCTGCAACCGGCAAGGATGGTATGGGCGGTGCGGCATTTGCATCGGCGGATATTACGGAAAGCAGCGTGGAAGATCTGCCTGCCGTGCAGGTGGGTGACCCCTTCCAGGAGAAAAAATTATTAGAAGCCTGCCTGGAGCTGATACCGAAAGGGGCGCTGGTGGGTATGCAGGATATGGGTGCCGCGGGCATTATATGCTCTACCGCGGAAACCAGCGCCAAGGGCGGTGTAGGTATGCGCATTGACCTTGATAAAGTGCCCACCCGGCAGTCAGGTATGAAAGCATGGGAGCTGCTGCTGAGCGAAAGCCAGGAGCGCATGTTGCTGATCGCTAAAAAAGGCCGGGAAGCGGATGTGCTGAAGGTATTCGACAAATGGGATCTGCCTTGCTCGCAGATCGGTGAAGTAACGGATGGCGGCATGCTGCAGTTTTATATGCATGGAGAACTGGAAGCGGAAGTGCCCGCAGAGAGCCTGGTATTAGGCGGCGGCGCTCCGGTGTATGAAAGGGAATACAGGGAACCGAAATATTTCGCGGAGATCAAAAAGTTTGACCCGGCAAGCATACCCGTGCCGAAAGACCTGAAAGCGGTGGCAGAGAAAATCATTACTATCCCTAATATCGCTTCCAAGCGCTGGATCTATACGCAGTACGACAGCATGGTGGGCACGGGCAATACATCAACCAATGCACCCAGCGATGCGCAGATCGTGAAAGTGAAGGGAACTACAAAAGGTTTGGCGGTTACGGTTGACTGTAACAGCCGCTATGTATTTGCCGACCCGTTTACGGGTTGCATGATCGCGGTAAGTGAGGCGGCAAGGAATATTGTGGTTAGCGGGGGTGTTCCATTGGGCGTAACCAACTGCCTGAACTTCGGCAACCCTTATGATCCTGAAGTGTATTACCAGTTTGTATATGCCATTAAAGGCATGGGCGAAGCTTGTAAAAAGTTTGATACACCTGTTACGGGTGGTAATGTGAGCTTTTATAACCAGCATCCCGGCGGTGCAGTATATCCAACGCCAACAATTGGGATGGTAGGACTGCTGGAAGATATTGATGCGAAGATGACGCTTGATTTCAAACAAGCCGGTGATGCTATTTATTTGCTGGGTGAAGTGAATGATGATATCAATTCGTCTGAATACATACATAAGCTGCACAAGGTGGAATATTCTCCGGTGCCGCATTTTAACCTGGAAGAAGAATATCGTTTACAGCAAACCGTTAGTAAGCTGATCGGCAGCAAAGCCATTGCTTCCGCGCATGACCTGAGCGAGGGTGGTTTGTTTGTTACGCTTTGTGAAAGCGGGTTCAGCCGGGAGTTAGGGTTTAAGGCAGATACATCTGCTAAAGTGAGGCCGGATGCATTCTGGTTCGGGGAATCGCAGAGCCGTGTAGCGGTAAGCGTGAGCATGAATAATGTTGCGGCTTTTGAAAAGATAGTGAAGGAAAGCGGTGTGCCCTTTATGAAAGTGGGGGAGGTTACGGATGGGGAAGTGATCGTTGACGGCGTATCCTGGGGTGATATTGCCAACTGGAAAGAGCAATATGATACGGCTATTGAAAAATACATGGAATATGAAGAGCAGCATATATAGCGGGTTGTTTTTACTGTTTGTTTTCATTTATTCCTGTGGAGGAAATAACAGCGAAGATGCTGCGGGCATGCCGGATGAGAACGCCCTGCTCATAGCACAGCTTCAACAAAAAGTACAGTTGAATCCCGATTCGCTGGGTACCCGGTATCAGCTGATGAATGCGCTGGCGCAGGGCGGTAAATACCAGGAAGCGCTTTTACAGAATGATACTTTAATGGCGGAGGATACGGACAATGCTGCTTTGTGGTACAGGCGCGGCGATATATTGCTGCAGACCGGTGATTCCGTAAACGGCATTCATGCTTTGGAACGGGTGGTTGATGTGGCGCCGGCTTTTGCCGAACCCCAATTACAACTGGCCGCTATTTATGCCGGTCGCTCTGACACAAATGCAGTAGCAATCGCCAACAGGATCATAGCCATGTCGCAGGAGGCACGTACCACATCGCAGGCCTATTTTATTAAAGGGCTGTATTATTCTAATATCAACGAAGCGGATAAAGCGCTTGCGCAGTTCGATGAATGTCTCAAAACGGATTATACTTTCTTAGATGCCTATATAGAAAAAGGTTTGCTGTTGTACGACAAACAAAAATATACGGAGGCGCTGTCGGTATTTGAGCGTGCCATACAGGTAAGCAATACTTTTGCCGAAGCCTATTTCCATGCGGGCAGGTGCGAGGAAGCGATGGGAAATACCGAAAAAGCGGCATCCTACTATAAAAAAGCAGTGGGGCTGAACAGGAGCTTAAGTGCAGCGGAAGATGCTTTGAAGCGTACAGGTGGATAGATGGGATCAAATCTGGAACCTGCTTTTTGCAACCCCGCATTTTATGCGGATATTGCAGGGTAATTCAACTACATTAAGCATTATGCTATGAAATATCTGCCGTTAGATCCCGCGTTATTTATACAGAACCGGAAAAGGTTTATTGCCCGAATGGAAAAAAATGCTATTGCTATATTTAACAGCAATGATGAGTTTCCGGCTAATGGGGATGCCTTGCTGCCTTTTAAGCAGAATTCGGACTTATACTGGCTTACCGGTATTGAACAGGAGGATTCTATGCTCATCCTTTTTCCGGGTAACCCCGATAAAAAATACCGGGAAGTATTGGTGCTGGTGCGTCCTAATGAGCTGAAAGAAAAATGGGACGGACGCCGGCTCCGGGCTGCGGAAGCCCGGGCTATATCGGGTATTTCAACGATTGTGTGGTTAGACTCGCTGGACGGTTTATTGCAACCCTGGATTCATCTGGCGGATAGCATTTATTTAAATACCAACGAAAACGACAGGAAGGCCAATACCGTTCCCGTACGGGATTACCGGTACGCACAGGAGATGCGATTGCGTTACCCGTTACATACCTACAGGCGAAGCGCAAGGCTGTTAAAGGATTTGCGGGCTGTTAAAACCCCGCTTGAAATAGAAGTAATGCAGCAGGCGATGAATATTACGGAAAAAACATTCAGGCGGCTGTTGTCTTTTATTCGCCCGGGGGTGATGGAATATGAAATTGAAGCTGAGATTTTTCATGAGTTTTTACGCAACCGGGCAACGGGCCCTGCGTACCACTCCATTGTTGCCAGTGGCGACAGCGCCAGGACACTTCATTATGTTTCTAATAATAAGGAATGTAAAGACGGAGAGCTGGTATTAATGGATTTTGGAGCTGAGTATGGTGGTTATTGTGCCGATCTCACCCGGACGGTTCCCGTAAACGGTAAGTTTACCAAACGGCAAAAAGAAGTCTATAATGCCTGCCTGCATTTGCATCGGTATGCGGCATCTGTTTTAAAACCGGGCATTACCATCACGGAGTACACCGAAAAAGTAGGGGAGGAGGCAACCCGGCAATTTTTGAAAATTGGCTTATTGAATAAGACGGATATAAAAAATGAAGACCGGGAGAATCGTGCCTACCGGAAATATTTGTACCACGGTATTTCTCATCATCTCGGGCTGGATGTGCATGATCTGGGCACGCGGACAGCACCTGTTCAGGCGGGTATGGTATTTACCGTAGAACCGGGCATTTATATTGAGGAAGAACAAATGGGTATACGTATCGAGAATAATTTCTGGATCACTAAAAACGGCAATAAAGATCTTATGAAAAATTTCCCGATAACAACGGATGAGATCGAGGCCCTGATGAAAAAATAATAATAAAGCACCTTTTTATACTGCTATTACAAACCGAATAATGCATGAAGCAAATACCCAATATTTTTACCCTGCTTAATCTTTTCTTTGGCTGTCTGGCCATTATTGTTACCCTGCAAAGTGGCATAAGCCTGGTTACTACAAACGAAGGAGAGCAAATGATGAATATGCCGGAGCCTGTATTCATGGCTTCCCTGTACATAGCCCTGGCTGCCGTAATAGATTTTTTGGATGGTTTTGTTGCCCGTTTAATGCATGCCGTTTCTCCTATGGGAAAACAGTTAGATTCCCTGGCGGATGTGGTAAGCTTTGGGGTAGCTCCGGGACTGATCATTTATCAGTTTTTGCGCTTATCGGTAGCAGGCGGGGAAGACGGGTTGGATGCTTCTGTTGTATGGTTATTACCGGCGCTGATTTTGCCCTGTGCAGCAGCATGGCGCCTGGCACGGTTTAACCTGGATGAAACACAGTCCGATCATTTTAAAGGGATACCTGCGCCGGCTGCCGGTTTGCTGGTAGCTTCCTTTCCGCTCATTTTCTGGCACAGCTCCTCCTCTGCTGTTATAGGTATGTTCTTAAATAAATGGGTATGGTATATTGTGGTATTATTGCTGAGCTGGCTGATGGTGTCGAATATTCCTTTTATGAGTCTAAAGTTTAAGGATTATTCTTTTAAAAATAATATATACAGGTGGATACTGGTCTTATTATCCGTTGTGCTGCTGGTTTTGTTTAAATGGTCGGCCGTTCCGCTTATTTTTATCGCTTACATTCTGTTATCTTTACCGCTTAAAAATACACAAGCATCATGACCTACGCTGTCCATATCAATATTATGCCTTTGAAAGAATTACTTGACCCCCAGGGAAAAGCGGTGATGAGCGGGTTAGGCAACCTGGGATTGAAAGGTGTTGAAGACGTCCGTATCGGAAAGCATATCATCCTGCAAATAGAGGCCGCATCTGCCGAAGAAGCAGGAAAGGTTGCAGAGGAAGCTTCAAAAAAGTTACTGGCCAACCCGGTAATGGAATATTTTGAGATAACGGTAGCACCAACGGTCTGAAGTAATTATGCTTTACATCGTTCCTTCTCCTATAGGAAATCTTGCCGACATGAGCTTCAGGGCGGTAGAAGTACTCAAACGAGTTGATCTTATCCTGGCGGAAGATACCCGTACCTCATCGGTATTGCTGAAACATTACGATATACAAAAACCGCTCACTCCCTATCACCAGCACAATGAGCATAAGGTTCTCCATCACTTGGTGGAACAGTTGCTTGCAGGAAAAAAAATGGCCATGCTGACTGATGCCGGCACACCGGGTATTTCCGACCCGGCTTTTTTATTAGTGAGGGAATGTGTTAAAAATAATATCCCGGTCGAAACTTTGCCCGGTGCCACTGCGTTTGTCCCTGCTTTAGTGAACAGCGGACTCCCCATCAACCGGTTTTGCTTTGAAGGGTTTTTACCTTTAAAAAAGGGCAGGCAAACATTATTTAAAAAACTCGCGGAAGAAGAAAGAACCATCGTCTTTTATGAATCGCCTATGCGATTAGTAAAGACCCTGGAAGAGTGTATACAATATTTCGGGCCGGAAAGACGGTGTTGTGTGAGCCGGGAACTGACCAAGCTGTTTGAAGAAAATAAAAGAGGCAGCTTACGGGAAGTGCGTGATCATTTTAAAGAGAGAGGGGTGAAAGGAGAGATCGTTGTGGTGATTGAAGGCGCTTCCTGATCTGTAATATCATGGTATAGTATGTGAGTGAAGAAACGGCCTTTATAATTCAATTTTCTAAATGCAAAGCCAGGTTCGCCATTCAGCAATGTATCTGTTTTATGGGCTGAGGAAGCAATAACCATAATCTTGTTGCGGGGCGTTCCGTTTATAAAAATGCCGGCCATATCGGAAAGATCAACAGTTGTATGGGGGTTAATCTCAAGCCTGAAATGGTTGATATCTACCCACGTAACGTTTTGAGTACTGTCAAGAAATCGCTTATAGCCCCGTTCCAGATTGATGACCCGGTTTGTCATCCTGATTTGATTGGGCAAAGTTTTCATATTACGTATATCAAGGAGATAAACGTCTACCAACGCCGCAGCGTCAGTAAGGTTTCTGATGCAAGCATCAAATTTCCAGGAGCAGGATGAAATGAGATGAAGGGAAAGAACCATTAAAATAATCCGGATATTTTTCATGATTTAATCTTTTAAGAAAGTTTTATCCCGGTACGGGCAGGTTAAATTTATAATTTGGCGAAATTGCAGTGACTTTTAAAATAATGAAATTATGAAGAAGATTTTTGTACTGATGATTGTTTTTTCTTCCGGCTTAGTGTTTCATTCCAATGCCCAGATCAGGAAAATTCCGGCGGAGGTTACCAATGCGTTTTCCGAGAAATATGAACAGGCAAAAAATGTGGAATGGAGAGATCACCTATCTGCATTTGTTGCCAGTTTTGAACTGGATGATGAGAAATACGAAGCAAAATTCAACAAAAAGGGAAATTGGCTGAGTACTGAAATGGAGTTGGCAATCAGCGATATGCCCGATGTGGTAAATGACGGGTTAGAAAAGAGCAAATATTCGGAGTGGGAGGTAAGGGCAGTATACGAAATTGAGCTTCCGGATAACGCTAAGCAGTACCGGGTACACGTGGCCAAGTCGAATATTCAGCAAAAGAACCTGCTTTTTAATGAAAAGGGAAAGTTGCTGAAAGATAATCTCAGGTTGTAAGTAAGACAGTAAGATTGTAAAAAATATAATGAGAGACGAAGAAAGAGGGATACGCCTTTTGACCTTCGTCTCTTTAATTTTTATCATAAGCGCAGGGATATCACCTGCTTTATTATCTTTGATTAAGTCGAAATTATAAAATATTGTTCCGGAATGAAAAGGGTGTTATTCTTTACGTTGATTTTAAGTGGCAGCTATACAATGATTTCCGCGCAGCCGGATCGCTGGCAGCAAAGGGTAAAGTATGTAATGGATGTTGATTTGAATGTGCAGACCAACCGGCTAAAAGGAAAACAAAAGTTAGAATACTGGAATAACTCGCCGGATACTTTATACAGGGTGTTTTATCATTTATACTGGAATGCCTTTCAGCCCAACAGTATGATGGATATGCGCAGTCGTGAACTCGGCAGGGTGGAGTTCCGTTCAGCAGATAACCAGGTCATAAAAGATTGGGATAGCCGGGTGACAGACCGCATACAGCATCTTGCCCCGGATGAAATCGGGTATCAGAAAATTCTTTCCTTAAAAATGAATGGTGCAGATCAGGTATTTAAGGTGCAGGAAACCATTCTCGAAGTGACATTGAGCAGACCTATAGCACCGAGATCCAGGGTAGTGTTCGACATGGATTTTGAAGCACAGGTACCGCTGCAGATCAGGCGATCGGGGAGGGATAATCCCAATACGGGGGTACGCTATTCTATGAGTCAGTGGTATCCCAAGCTTTGTGAATATGATGAGGAGGGCTGGCATCCCACGCCTTATGTGGCAAGGGAGTTTTACGGTGTATGGGGAGATTATGAAGTGAATATTACCCTCAACAGGGATTATATCATTGGCGGAACTGGTTATTTACAAAATGCCGGCCAGATAGGATATGGATATGAAAAAAAAGGGACAAAAGTAACGCGTCCGCCCGGAAATACGCTAACCTGGCGGTTTATAGCACCTAATGTGCATGATTTTGTTTGGGCTGCCGACCCACAGTATAAGCATATAACACGTGATATTTCAAATGGCCGCACGGTTCATGTGTTGTATAAAAACAAGCCCGGTGATGCAGCTAATGATAATGCCTGGAAAGAAGTGGCTGATGCAGCGGTAACGGTATTGCCATTTATCGAGAAACATTTTGGCGAATATATGTATAAGCAATATTCGTTTATACAGGGGGGCGATGGAGGAATGGAATACCCGATGGCAACACTGTTAAACGGTTCGGGATTAGGTACCGTTTTTCACGAGTGGATGCATAGCTGGTATCAAATGATGCTGGGAACTAATGAATCGCTTTATGCCTGGATGGATGAAGGGTTTACCAGTTATGCTTCAGGGCTGGTGTCTGCATATTACCGGCAGCAAAAGAATAAGCCGCTAAATGATGATGCTGAACTTTTGGCAGATGCTGCCGGGCCGGGAACAGGCAGTGCACTTCCGTTATATCATGCCGACAGCTATGCGAGTTATTTTAACCTCGTAAAAAGCGGGCTTGAGGAACCTTTAACCACTCATGCCGATCATTTTAATACCAATTTTGCTTATGTAAGAGCGGCTTACTCCAAGGGGGCGGTATTCCTGGCACAATTGGGTTATATCATTAGCGATTCGCTGAGGGATAAAACCTTACTGGAATATTACAGGCAATGGCGGTTTAAGCATCCTGATGCCAATGATTTTATTCGTGTGGCCGAAAAGGTGAGTGGGATCCAATTGGACTGGTATAAGGAATACTGGGTAAATACAACCAAGACCATTGATTATAGTATAGACAGCTTATGGGAGCAAAACGGGAAGACAAAGATCCGTTTGCGTATGCTGGGACAGATGCCTATGCCGGTTGATGTGGGCATACGGTATAAAGACGGCTCCGGAGAAACAGTATATATACCCCAGTATAGTATGTTCGGAGCCAAGCCGGCGGAAAATAATACGCCCCGTACGGTGCAGGAGCCGTGGAGATGGACACATCCTGCTTATGTGTTTGAAGTAGATCAGCGACTGGCAAATATCAGGTCACTTGAAATAGATCCTACCTGGAGAATGGCGGATATCAACCGGAAGAATAATAAGATAGAGCTGGCGTGGTAGGAGATGGAGCGAGAATGCCGTCGGCACGCTTTGCGTCAGACGGCAGCGTATCATATTTGGAGCTTCCGTTCATTGGTCTGACTGGGGTGGATCCCAAATTGTTGCACCACTGGGGCTGACCAAAAAGTAATATTTTGCCACGGAGTCGCTAAGGCCCAAAGAAAATTAAACCTGAGAATGAGAACCTTGTGCCCCTGCCTGTCGGCAGGCAGGTTTGAGTCTTAGTGGCAAATCTTTAAACCGAATCTTTTTAGTCAGCCCCAAAAGCCAGCCTGTCGGCAGACAGGGGTGAGGGCAATTAAATAAGCAGCGATATTTGGGATACGCCCGTCTAACGGTCTTTTACAATCACGCTCCCTAAAAATTACGTATCTTACATCTGCCTGATGTTTCGGGTCAAATACCCGGCGGATGTATATTTTTTTATGAGGCGATATTTACCATATCTGTTATTGATGTTTTTCTTCCCGGTGCCTGCCATTGGGCAGAAAGTATTATCCATAAA
The DNA here is from genome assembly GCA_023957155.1 of Chitinophagaceae bacterium. Taxonomy (GTDB): domain Bacteria; phylum Bacteroidota; class Bacteroidia; order Chitinophagales; family Chitinophagaceae; genus Agriterribacter. Next base: position 52,037 of record JAMLHK010000012.1, read on the forward strand.
GGTGGAGGGGGCTATTAACCCGGCTTCGGCTGATTTTATCCATCAGGCTATTGAAAAGGCGGAGAAAGACCAGGCAGAATGTATCATTATTCATTTGAATACGCCCGGAGGATTATTGACATCTACCCGGAGCATTGTCAGCGATCTGCTCGTTGCCCCGGTTCCGGTAATTGTATATGTGTCGCCGGGTGGTGCTCATGCGGGGTCTGCAGGTGTTTTTATTACCCTGGCGGCTAATATTGCCGCGATGGCTCCTGCAACCAATATCGGAGCGGCCCATCCGGTATCCATGCAGGGAGGGATGGATAGTACGATGAACAGTAAGGCAACCAATGATGCTGCAGCTTTTATACGCAGCATAGCGGATAAGCGTAACCGTAATCTTGAATGGGCGGAAGATGCAGTAAGGAACAGTGTTTCTATTACAGAGAAAGAAGCCCTGCAAAAAAATGTTATTGATCTGATTGCCTCCTCAGAAGAGGACCTGCTTGGCCAGATAGACGGAAGAGTGATCCGGCTTCCATTCGGGGAACGTGTACTGCAAACAAAAAATGCGGAAGTATACACTTATAGCATGAGCATTTGGGAAAGGATATTGAATATTATCAGTGATCCGAGCATTGCGTATATTTTACTGCTATTGGGCATGTATGGAATTATGTTTGAGCTGTATAATCCGGGTGCCATGCTGCCGGGCATTGTAGGGGTCATCAGCCTCATTCTTGCCTTTTATTCCATGCACTCCTTACCGGTTAACTATGCCGGGTTAGCGCTGATCGTTTTTGCTGTGATCCTGTTTATCCTCGAAATAAAAATAGTAAGCCATGGTATTTTAACCATCGGCGGGATCGTTTCACTGTTGATAGGGTCAATGATGCTTATCCGCACCACATCCGGGCTGGAGTTGGCGAAGATATCCCTGGCTGTTATATATTCCGCTACCGTTATTACTACTTTGTTTTTTCTTTTTATAATCGGGTTGGGACTGAAAGCCCAGAAAAGAAAGATCGTTACGGGCAGGGAAGGGCTGGACGGACTTACCGGTATCGCCATGGATAACCTTAGCCCGAACGGGGTGGTTATGCTGGAAGGGGAGATATGGAATGCCGAATCGGTTGACGGGGAGATTCAGAAAGGAGAAAGAGTAAGGGTTCGGGAAATGAAAGACCTGAAAGTATATGTTGAAAGAGATCGAATATTCATTCAATAAAAATAAAGATCATGGAACAGCTACCCATCGGATTGATTGTACTTCTTGTTTTTGTTATTCTCATATTAGGTAACTCCGTTCGTATTTTGCGGGAATATGAAAGAGGAGTGATTTTCAGGCTTGGACGCCTGATTGGAGGAGAGGGGGTAAAGGGCCCCGGGCTTATCTTACTGATCCCGGTTATAGATAAGATGGTAAAAGTGAGCCTTCGGGTGGTGGTGATGGATGTGCCTTCACAGGATATCATTACAAGAGATAATGTTTCGGTGAAAGTAAGCGCAGTAGTATATTGCCGGGTGGTAGAACCTCAAAAAGCAGTGGTAGCTGTTGAAAATTACCTGCTGGCTACTTCGCAATTTTCACAAACTACCCTGCGCAGTGTATTGGGACAGTCCGAGCTGGATGACCTCCTTTCCCAGCGGGAGAAGATAAACATTAAGCTGCAACAGATTATTGATACCCATACCGAACCCTGGGGAGTAAAAGTGTCCAATGTAGAGGTAAAGCAAATTGATCTGCCCCAGGAAATGCAGAGAGCTATGGCTAAGCAGGCGGAAGCGGAGCGGGAAAGAAGAAGCAAGGTGATTGCTGCAGAAGGAGAGTTCCAGGCCTCACAGCGCTTATCTGATGCCGCAAAAATTTTATCCGACCAGCCCAGCGCTTTAACCCTGCGCTATCTGCAAACACTCCGGGAGATCGCTACGGAAAATAATTCTACTACGCTGTTCCCTATACCTATAGATATTTTAAAACCTTTCCTGGGCAATTCGGATAAAAAATAAATAACAGCAGCACACAAAAAGCAGGTATACCTTGTTCACTTTTTTTGATGATTGCGATATGTAGGAGAATCTCTCCATTCGCTACATTAAAAAAATAATTATGAACAGGTACACTTTTTCCTGCTTTAACAGGCTCTCCCTGTTAGGATTTATTGTTTTGTTTTCGATTTCTACGTTTTCCTGCAAGAAAGATAATCAGAAAGAGGAAGAAAGCGGTAAGGGAAAATTATACGAGGTAGTGGGTAAGAAATATGTAGATGAAATGAAAGCTGCGGGGATGAAAATCTATGAAGGAACAACGCCCCCCGTTATCAATAATATATTTCATATTAGCCCCTTAAAGGTAGCTCATAGAAACTTTACAGCTTTAGCCGGCGCTGTTCCTGTGGGTAAAAACCTGGGTTATTCATATAAGATCCAACTGAGTGGTGAACCGGGGGGAGGAAACTTTAAGATTGTATATAACGCGTCTTATTTTAACATGATGAAGAATGCTTTTATCCAGGGTAATGGAAATGACTTTACCATTTGTTATACGCTTCGTGATAATATAGGCCGGCCCCGGTGCTAATGATTCTTATGAGTACGCTTATATTATTTCCGGAACACAGGATGGTAATAAATTGAAAAATGTTCAGATAGCAGATGTAGTTATTAAAGTATATACTCAAAGAGGTGAGGAGTCTTCCAAACCGGGATATTTTAGAATTATTGAGGATGCAGACGGTATTTCTGAGCAGGTAGCGTCTTTAAACTAAGGAATTTCTATTGGTAATGGAATGGAAAATTAAAAGTAGGCGCCTGTATTCAGGAAAGCCGGAAAACCGGTGCAATTTTTCGTGATTTTACGTCCGGTATACTTATTTTGGGTATACGGTTTCAAAATTGATCTCTTTGTTCTTTATCTTCAATTAAAGAAAAGAGATGGCTATGAAATATCTTATACCTTTTTTATTCCTGTTAGTGCAGACCGGATGGGTAACTGCACAAACGGAAACTACTTACGCTGAAAAATTAGGATACCCTAAAAATGCAAAAATCATCATCCTGCACATAGATGATATGGGCATGTCTTACGATTCCAATATTGGCGGGATTGAAGCCATGACCAAAGGGGTAGCCAACTCCTGTAGTGTAATGATGCCCTGCCCCTGGGTGCCCGGGTTCGTACATGCAATGAAGCAATATCCTGGAATGGATGCAGGATTGCATCTTACTTTAACGTCCGAATGGAAGGATTATCGCTGGGGACCTTTAAGCGGTAAGCCTAACGTGCCGGGACTGACTGACCGGGAAGGCGCGATGTGGCGCGGTGTGGCGGATGTGGTAAAGCATGCAACCGCAGACGAAGTGGAAACAGAGATAAGGGTGCAGGTGGAGCGTGCCCGTACGATGGGTTTTGAGCCTACTCATCTTGATTCGCACATGGGAACCTTATTTGCCACCCCTGCATTTATTGAACGGTATATTAAAGTTGGCATAGATTACCAGATTCCTGTAATGTTTCCCGGGGGACATAATACTTTAATTGCACAGGAATTGAAAAATACCTCGGCTAATATGCAGATGGCACGCGCGGCAGGTAAAAAATTATGGGATGCCGGCTTACCGGTGTTGGATGATCTGTATAACGACAGCTATAGCTGGAAGCCCGCTCCCGACATCTACGCAAGCGACAGAAAATTACAGGCATATAAAACAGCCAAATATATTGATGTGCTGAAATCGCTGAAGCCGGGTATTACCATGATCATCATGCATTGTACGAATACTACCGAGGTTTTTGAACATATTTCTGATTCAGGACCTACCCGCAGGGGTGACTACCTGGCGATGATAGACCCCAGGTTGAAGAAATTTATAGAAAAAGAAGGGATCATACTAACGACCTGGCGGGAGATGATGGAAAGGAGAAAAAATCTTTAGCGTTCCTCCAACTCTAAAGCCGGCGGATACGTACTTACGGTTTTTACTCCCTTTGTATATATGAAGATAAAGAAGGTCCTTACGCTGTTTTTGGTTGTTTTTTTGTGTGACATGCTTGTTGCCTGTTGCGATTGCGGAGACCCCCAGCTTTTTAAATATACGCATACGGGCCTGGTGTTGATGCACCTCGATAATCATGGACGGTTACCGGTTATTACCGAGGATGACCCTGTTTTGAAGGAGGCGTATGGAATACGCATGCTGTTAAAGGCGGAAGCGGTTGCTTTTCAAAAACCTTCTTTTTCTTTTTTCATCTCCCGTTCCTATGCTTTTTCCTGCCGGTGTGAGGCTTCTATCCAGTATCTTCCCAAAGACAGCATTATCGGGTTTCGCATCATAACGATGAATGATTTTGATCCGCAGCACCCGGCAGAAACTGATATCAGTGATTATTTCAGGCTTTTATCCGGGCATGATTATAGCACCATCACTGATTTTCTCCACAGGAAAGCAGAGATATTTACTTATGATAATCCCAGGCAAATTGAGTTGGATGCCATGTTGGTACACCCTCCGGCTCAAAAGGGGGGCTACCGGTTCAGGGTTCAAATATATTTGTCGGATGGCCGTAAGTTCATAAAAGAAACCTCCATCATAGAACTGATATAAATGAAAAACATCCTGCTTATCCTTACCTGCTTTTATGTTACCGGTGTAATCGCACAGCATAAGCCCTTACGAAAGCAACGGCTTATTTTCAGTCATGGGGTCGGTTACACTTTTGCCCTGAATACCTTGTCTGTTGATCCGGTTATTGATCAGTTAGCAGATATTAATGGCAGTGGTGTTCTCCTGAATTTTTTTACGGTAAACTGGTTCATGAAAAATAATATCGGTCTTGAGCTGAGAATGCAGGGGCTGCCGGGTGATAATACACAGAATAGAAAAGAGGTATTAGAACGAATGATAGAGGATCATTTTGGAGATCAATATTATTATCAGCCTCAATATGGATTTGATCCGAATCAATCCGGTGGATCCCCCGGGTTTGCCGGTCTGTTGGGACTAACCTATAAGTTTGAGCGGGGCCGGTTTTCCTATATCCCTAAATTTTATATTGGCTACATGGATGTATCCGGGTCTTCCTCTTATAATAGTATACTCAAAGAAAAAAATACCAATACCATTTTAAGTGTACGTTACCAGGGAGATCCGGATTGGGAAAGTACGGCTGTGTTTGGACCGGCAGCCTCGGTAATGTACCGGTTTAACAGTATTCTGGGGATAAGGGCAAACGCTTCTTACCTGTGGCACAGGGCAGGCATTCATTACGAACGGGGAGTAACCGATCTGGTAACAGATCATACGGAAGCGGTTCATTACACCAAGGAGAAGACCCTGCACCGTATTTGTATAGATTTAAGCATTGCTGTAGGATTTGGGAGAAGAGGGGAACTGGTAGGGATGTAGGTATAAACGGATAACAGGAGGTGTGTTAAAAGGTGGAAAGCAGCGCCCGGATTAAAGCAACATGACCCTGAACCGGGGTTACTTACGGTTTACCGATGAATCTTTCGTGTATCCAGTGCAGGCGGTATTTTATGGAAAGAATAAACGCTTTTGCAAATGGAAACCTTTTTGCATCGGAGGCCAGGGGTGAAAAGACGTATTTGTTGTTTTTTACTTCCTTCACATATTGCAACATTGCCCCTGTAGGTGTTTTCTTATATCGGTAGAGTACAAATTTCATGACGGGTTATAGGTGAAAACTTATAACGAAAGTATTCGTAAAGCCTAATTATGCCAATTTTTTTCGGTGAAAGAGCCTGTTTATAGCCTGAATGGTACTATTTTATCAGATTTTTTATTTCATTCAGTTTAAGCAATGCCTCCACGGGAGTGAGGCGGTTGATGTCGAGGCTTTCCAGCAGCTCTCTTACTTTTTGAAAGGTTTCAGTATGAACGTCAAAAATGGATAGCTGTAGCTGAGGGGCTGAGAGTTGTTTTACGGAGTGGCTTATTGAACCGGCGTCATGATCTGAATGTTTTTCTTCCAATTGTTTTAAAATTGTATTTGCCCGGGCAATAAGATCGGGAGGCATACCGGCCATTTTAGCTACATGAATACCAAAACTATGCGTGCTGCCGCCGGGAGCCAGTTTCCGGAGAAAGATAATTTTGTTCCCCACTTCTTTATTTGTAATGTGATAATTTTTTACGCGTGGCAGCTTGTTTTCCAGCTCGTTCAGCTCGTGATAGTGTGTGGCAAATAGCGTTTTGGGTGCAAAAGGAGAGTTGTGCAGGAACTCTGCAATGCTCCAGGCAATGGAAATGCCATCATAGGTAGAAGTGCCTCTCCCGATCTCATCAAGTAATATCAGGCTGTCGGCCGAAATATTATTAATGATGCTGGCGGTTTCATTCATTTCTACCATAAAGGTAGACTCGCCCGCGCTCAGGTTGTCGGAGGCGCCTACCCGCGTAAAAATTTTATCTGTTACAGGAATCTGGGCATCGTCAGCAGGTACAAAGCTCCCCGTATGCGCCATCAGGGTAATAAGAGCTGTTTGCCTGAGTAGGGCGCTCTTACCACTCATATTGGGTCCGGTAAGGATGATGATTTGTTGATCTTCGGGGTCGAGAATAATATCATTAGAGATATATTGTTCTCCCGCAGGCAGATTACGTTCTATTACCGGGTGCCGGCTTGCTTTTAATTCAAGTTTTTTGCCTTCATGTAATTTGGGCCGCTTGTATTTGAATTGCAGGGCATTATTGGCAAAGCATATCAGGCAGTCAGAGATGGCGAGAATATTGCCGTTTACCTGCATCGGGGCGATATAGTCCTGGAGTGCAGATAGCAGCGCGTCATACAGCTCCTGTTCAATCCGGAGAATCTGGTCCTCCGCGCCTGTGATCTTTTCTTCATAATGCTTCAGCTCAGGCGTAATATACCGTTCAGCATTAGTGAGCGTTTGCTTACGTATCCAGCTTTCCGGTACTTTGCTTTTGTGTGCATTCGTTACTTCTAAGTAATAGCCAAATACATTATTATAGCCTACTTTGAGTGAAGTGATGCCTGTGGCCTGTATTTCTTTTTGCTGCAGCTCCAGTAAATATTCTTTTCCCCCGGTAGCTATGTTGCGTAGTTCATCCAGCTCCGGGTGAATACCGGAATTAATGATGTTTCCCTTGTTAGCCAGGGCAGGAGGATCATTAACGATCTCCCGGTTTATTTTTTCAGCGATATCATCACAGGGATTAAGCGCGTCTGCCAGTCGTTTCAGGTAATCGTTGCTGCTGTTGCTGCAACTGTTTTTTATTTGGCTGATGTGCTGTAACCCCAGGGCAATTTGTTTAATTTCCCTGGGATTGATTTTCTTTAAAGGGATCTTGCTCACCAACCGTTCTACATCTCCGCATTGTTTAATATGCCGTGCAATACTGTTTCTGCGATCGGTCTCCACAATAAAGTATTCTACCAGGTTCAGCCTTTCATTGATCAGGCTGATATCTTTCAGGGGAAGTACGATCCATCGTTTCATCAGGCGGGCGCCCATGGGCGAGACCGTGTTATCCATTACTTTTTGCAAAGTCTGCCCGCTGTCCGGGCTGTTGCCTAATAATTCGAGGTTACGGATAGTAAAACGGTCCATCCATAAATGGTCGTCTTTATCTATCCTTTGTATAGAAGTGATATGCTGGAGATTGGGGTGTTCGGTGTCCTTTAGATAATGCAGCACTGCACCGGCTGCCACAATGCCCAGGGGCATATTTTCAATGCCGAAGCCTTTGAGGGAATGGGTTCCGAAATGCTTTAATAAGCTTTCCGTGGCATACGCTTTGTCAAACAGCCAGTTTTCAAGCGCGTAGGTATAAAATTTAGATCCGAAAATTTCCTTAAACTGTTTCTGAAAGCTCCGCTGAAAAACGACTTCTGCCGGCTTGAGACTTTGTAGTAATTTATCTGCATATTCCGTAGTGCCTTCCGCTACAAAAAACTCTCCGGTAGAAATATCAAGAAAAGCCGTGCCGACATGATTATCCTCCGAATATATACCGGCTAAAAAGTTATTGCTGTTATGCTCCAGCAGCTTATCGTTGGTAGCAACCCCCGGTGTAACCATTTCGGTTACGCCGCGTTTTACAATTCCTTTTGCCTGCTTCGGGTCTTCCAACTGATCGCAGATGGCTACCCGGTAGCCTGCTTTTACTAATTTGTGCAGATAGGTGTCTAAAGCATGGTGGGGGAACCCCGCCAGCTCCGATCCTGCGGCACCTCCGTTATTTCTTTTGGTTAATGTAATACCCAGTATCCTCGAAGTAATAATCGCATCTTCTCCAAAGGTTTCATAGAAATCGCCGACACGAAAAAAAAGTATAGCGTCCGGGTATTTTTGTTTGATAGCCCGGTGTTGTTGCATTAAGGGAGTATCTGAACTTGCTTTTGCCATACAGGTGGGCAAAAATAAGGAACTGTAGGGCAAATCAATGCCTGAATGTTGAAATTCGGAGAGAGGTCTCAGGTTTCAGGTTGCAGGGGAGGGGAAAGGAGAAAGGTGTAGGGCTAAGGTGAGAAGGTGGAAAGAGGAGCGTGAGCGTTCTCACATTTCTCGTTTTACGATTGGGAGAGACAGGTTGTTGATGTAGAATGTTATGCACGAAGCTCTAAGGACCAAATTGCAAGAACCAAACCTGTCCACCGTGGCGGATAAAATTCAAATCAGCAATCTCAAATCATATATTTCAAATCCCCAATCCCATCTATATTTGCGCTATGCGAAAATTAAGTATGGCTGAATTGAACCGTAAAACAGTACAGGAGTTCAGGCAGTCTGATAAGAATCCCGTTGTGGTGGTACTTGATAATATACGCAGTATGCACAATGTAGGTAGTGTGTTTCGCACCGCGGATGCTTTCCTGGTGGAGTCTGTTTACCTGTGCGGGTATACCCCCCGGCCTCCGCACCGGGATATTCACAAAACGGCATTAGGCGCAACAGAAACCGTGCACTGGATATATTATGCTACCACTACGGACGCCGTACAGGCATTAAAAAAAGAACAGTATGCCGTTTGGGCGGTAGAGCAGGCCGAAGGCAGCATAGTATTGGATGATATGAACTGGACCAAGCTGACGGAAAATACAGGTGCTGAAAAAATTGCAGTAATTTTTGGTAATGAGGTCACCGGGATAGATGAAAGCGTACTACCATTTTGTGACGGTTGCATTGAAATTCCCCAGTCGGGTATGAAACATTCTTTAAACATATCCGTTGCTGCAGGTATCGTGTTATATGAACTGGTAAGGCTGGCACGAATGCGTGAGTCCGGGCAAAAGTAAAATGGAAAAAATTCCGGATGCGGTTGATATCGGTACATTACATATATTTATAAGTCCGTAATAGAATTGCGGGCACGTTAAACATTCCATGGTATGACCAACCACCCTTCCCTTAAAAGACCTCTTATCACTGCCGGGTTATATACCGTTATATTAACCTTGTTTTTTTTGTTCTTTTCCCGGGAGCGGAATACCGTGCAAGACCTCTGTATTGCCTTACCCTATTTCATGGTATTGTATTTTATGTTGTTTTCCCTGGGGAAGCCGGTGATATCAGACCCACTGGGAAAAAGTATGCGGGCAGATGTACGCCTGTTATTTCTTTTTCCGCTGCTGCTGGCGGTATTGTATTTTAGCTATGTAGCATTCCATAAACAAAACCCGTTCCAGGGAGTGTTGTTCCTGGTACCTTATCTCCTGCTTTTTCCGGTACTGGCATTTGCTTCAGGGAGTAATACCCGGTTGGGCTGGTTTGATTTTACCGTTTTTGTGCTTTTCTTTTTCCCCGTAACACTTATAGATCCCAGTCCATCGGGTAATCTTCCGGTTAATGGCGGAGGCTTTGATTCCATTTATCGTATAGCCGTTATGCTCACGGCGGTTTTTGCTTTTGTTACGGTAAGGGGCATACGTGATGTAGGTTTCTACCCTGTTTTTAAATGGAAATACCTGTTTACCGTATTGTGGGTATGGCTGGTTTTTTATGTGGTTGTATTTATCATTGGCTGGTCGGTTAATTTTATTAAGCTCAGGGGAGAAGATACCGTCCGGGTTTTTATTACGGCTAAGGTTGTTAAGACCTTACTGTCTGTGTTCTTACATACGGCCCTTTTTGAAGAGCTGGTTTTTCGTGGGCTGTTGCAGAATATGCTGGCTAAGCGTATTGAACAGTCGGGTTCATGGAAAATATTCTGGAAGTGGGGAATGGTGATCCTGGTGGTGTTTTCATTGCTGACAGGATATGCATTAAAAGGAAATATGCAGTGGTTTCCGGCAATGGTTACCCTTTTGTTGTTTGCCGCAGCGTACGGGCTGGAACGAAAAGGCCGGGGCAGGGCCGGGGCTTATACATCGCTGGCTGTTACCAGTGTGATTTTTGGATTGGTACATGCCCATTCGGGGTCTATTATTTTTGTTGGACTTGCTGCTGTTGGCGGCTGGGCTTACGGGTATGTGTATAAAAAAACGGAAAATGTATTTTATGCGGCATTGCTTCATGCCCTGGTCAATACTACACCTTTAATATTTGGACTTGAACTGGCAAAATAAAGCTCCCGGTATCCGGGTGGCAAATCCCCGGTGTGCTATTCTTTTCGCCTAAAACGAACCGTTCCGCTTGATTTTTCTGTTGACGTGATATATACTTCATGGCGTTTACCCCCAACGGTTACGATCATGAGCGCTGTATTGGGAGGTATGGCGCCCAGGTTATCGGCATACATGACTAACTCATTCTCTTCCCGGGTCGTATCAAGCTGAAGGGTCAGGGAGAGCGGTTTGTCGGTTAGCCGTTGACGTGATAAGAGCAATTTATTATTAAAAAAAACGGAGATGGTATCGCCATCAATTTCACCGTTGTCGTAAAAATCTATCTTAAATTCTTTATCTGCCGGTACTTCTATTGTCTTTAATATGTTTTTGCTTCTTTTAACGTAACCCGGGAGGGCAGGGGTATAGATATCAGGTAAGCCCGACCGGTTACTGTCACCTACTTTTTGCGGCTTGCCGGGTATAGTGGCCATTTTGTCGGCAGTTGCGGGTGTTGATTTTTCAGGCTCCTGTTTTACCGCAGGTGGGGCGGGTTTCCGGTTAGCCGGCGGGGAGGTACGGGGGCGCTGGGTAAGATTTTGTTGGGGAAGGGTTCTTGTTTTTGCCACAGGCGGATTTGCCGGCGAAGAAGATTTCTTTGGGATAGTCCGGGACAGGGTTTTTCTTTCCAGCTCGGTACTGCCTGCCCCGCAGTCGCCGGACCGGTAGCCTCTCCATCTCCCTACTAATTTTTCCGTATTGCCCTGTTTTAGATAAGTAAGAATATGCGTTTGCAGGCAGTCGCTCCAGGTGGGGGGTGTATTCCCTTTTATCCGTTCTTCTTCGTTTACGATGATAGATTTACTGCCGGGATCATAACTCCCTTCTAACCTGCAGATCACATAGTACCTTTTTTCCGGGTAATTAAAATACGAATACGAATAGCCGGTAACTTTTTCGTTTTGAATGAACAGCTCCAGCACATATTCGGTATCGCCTTCACCGCTAACGATATTGTTCGTAGCCGAATTGAACGTGCCGCTCCATTGACCATCCAGTTTCTGACTAAAACCGGGGCAGCTTATCAGTAAGAATATCAGCAAAAACCAGCCTTTCATTACATACAATACTTTTATTCAGCAAAATTACCCCCAATACTAAGGAAATACTCCCGTGAAATGAAATGATACGCCAATAGTTCGTTAAATTTGCACTCTTTTTCAGGAACAGGAGGCATTATATATGATCAAAATAACTTTTCCGGATGGTGCAGTACGTGAATATCAGCCTGGTACTACCGCATTAGACATCGCAAAAACGATCAGTGAAGGATTGGCGAAGAAGGTACTGGCTGCTAAAGTTAACGGACAGGTATGGGATGCCGTTCGCCCTATATACAGCGATAGTACATTACAATTGTTAACCTGGAATGAGGCAGAGGGTAAATCAACGTTCTGGCATTCTTCCGCGCATTTGTTAGCCGAAGCGGTGGAAGCTCAGTTTCCGGGTGTAAAGTTTTGGGTTGGTCCTCCCGTTGAAAATGGTTTTTATTATGATATGGATCTGGGTGACAGGAAAATAAGTGAAGACGACCTGGCGGCTATTGAGAAAAAGATGACAGCGCTTGCCAAAGAAGGTAATTCCTATATCCGTAAGGAAATATCTAAGGCCGAAGCCGTAAAATATTTTGAAGAAAAAGGGGATGAATATAAGTTAGACTTACTCGGGAACCTGGAAGACGGAAGCATCACATTTTATACGCAGGGAGCGTTTACTGATCTTTGCCGTGGTCCCCATATACCTCAGACCGGGTTGATCAAAGCCATTAAGCTCACCAATATAGCCGGGGCTTACTGGAAAGGAGATGAAAACAATAAACAACTTACCCGTATATACGGCATTACTTTTCCCAATCAAAAAGAATTGGATGAGTACCTGCAGATGCTGGAAGAAGCAAAAAAGCGGGATCACCGGAAACTGGGAAAAGAGTTAGGCATCTTTGCGTTTGATGATGATATCGGACCCGGTTTGCCTTTATGGCTGCCTAATGGAGCCCTCGTGATAGAACAGCTTGAAAAATTAGCTAAGGAAACGGAAGAAGCGGCGGGGTATAAAAGAGTAGTTACGCCGCATATTGCTAAAGAGAGCCTGTATCTTACCAGTGGACACCTGCCTTATTACCAGGATAGCATGTATCCTCCCATGGAGCTGGACGGGACTAAATATTACCTGAAGTCTATGAACTGCCCGCACCATCACAAGATATTTGCGGCAGAGCCTAAAAGCTATAAAGATCTGCCTTATCGCCTCGCAGAGTATGGAACCTGCTACCGGTATGAGCAGAGCGGGGAATTGTTTGGACTGATGAGGGTTCGTTGCCTGCACATGAATGATGCGCATATTTACTGCACTAAGGAGCAGTTTTATGAAGAGTTTAAGGCGGTAAACGAGATGTACCTGAAATATTTTAAGATTTTTGGTATAGAGAAATATGTAATGCGGCTCAGTTTGCACGAGCCCTCTAAGCTGGGTAAAAAATATGTGGATGAGCCGCTGTTATGGAAAGAAACGGAAGAGCTGGTAAGAGATGTGCTGGTACGCACCAATACACCTTTTGTGGAAGTGCAGGACGAAGCCGCTTTTTACGGCCCCAAAATTGATGTGCAGATATGGAGTACCATCGGACGTGAGTTTACCCTGGCTACCAACCAGGTGGATTTTGCACAGGGCAGGCGTTTTAAACTTGAGTTTACCAATAAGGATAATGCACCTGAAATACCGCTGATCATTCACCGGGCGCCCCTGGGTACCCATGAGCGTTTTATCGGCTTTTTATTAGAGCATTATGCCGGTAAATTTCCGGTATGGTTATCTCCCCTGCAGGTGAAGATTTTACCTATCAGTGATAAGTTCCTGGAATATGCACAAAATGTTTTGGAATCATTGAAAAAAGCAGATATTCGTGCTGAAATTGACGACAGACCGGAAAAGATCGGCAGGAAAATACGTGATACAGAGCTGGCTAAAGTGCCTTTTATGCTGGTAGTGGGAGAGAAGGAAGTGAATGAAAATAAAGTAGCGGTAAGAAGACACGGCAAAGGAGATCTGGGTTCAAAACCGGTAGCGGAGATTATCGAAGAGATAGCCGTGGAGATCAGGGATAAACGGGCACAGTGAAAACCGGTAGGTTGAATAAAAGAATACGAACATATTAAAGATAAAACCGGCACATTTCAATTTTTTACCCGCAACGTTCCGGTCGGTGAGGCACTATGGCCGTCAACCTAAGCCCGGAGGGCTTGAACCGTACCTGCGGCAGGCAGGTTTGAATAGCCCCCAACTTTGTTGGGGGACAAAATGTTGATGTTTTTGTTGAACCCCTACGGGGTTCAATGTAGAATATGGCAAATATACCACCGGTTACACCGATGGCTATTCAAATTAAACCCCATTCGGGGTGTTTGAGCGCATAGGCTCCTTAAGTTGACGGATATGGTGAGACACCAACCGGAAGCAAAAAATTGAGATGTACCCGATAAAGCAGATATAAGCTATTTACTTATATTTGTTTGAAGAGATAATTTATCATTTTAAACAAAACAATAAAACCTCCCGGAAAAGGAGTATCACCTTAAAAGTTGTAAATGGCATTTCCACCACGACCTCAATTTCCCAGGGGTAATTTCAATCCCCGCTTCAGAAAAGAACAACAGCAGGAACATCGCACCAATCACATGATCAGGGTACCCCAGGTAAGGCTGGTGGGGGAGAATGTGGAAGTAGGCGTATATTCTATCCAGGATGCTTTAAAATTTGCTAATGAGCAGGGGCTTGACCTTGTAGAAATATCTCCCAATGCCGATCCGCCGGTATGTAAGATCATAGATTATAATAAGTTCCTGTACGAAAAGAAAAAAAAGGAGAAGGAAATGAAAGCCAACTCCAAAGTTTCTGAAGTAAAGGAAATCCGGTTTACACCTAATACGGATGAGCATGATTTTAACTTTAAAGCCAAGCATGCGGAAGATTTTCTGAAAGATGGCAATAAGGTAAAAGCTTACGTACAGTTTAAGGGTCGCGCTATTATGTTTAAAGAACGCGGAGAGCTGCTATTGTTAAAGTTTGCCGAAAGACTTGCAGATACCGGCTCGCCCGAGGGAATGCCCAAGCTGGAAGGCAAGCGGATGATGATCATTTTTGCTCCGAAAAGTCAGAAAAAGAAGAAATAACGGATTATGCACACCCGTTGCGGGTATCGTTTCTGCATTAACATTTTCTTGCATACCGGGGAATAAATATTGAATAGCTTCGTTATCATTTCTACCTGTATATAATGATAACCCGAATAACGATATCCCTTGTTTTATGCCTCTTCAGCTATTTATCTTTTGCCCAGCAGCATAAAAAAGATCAGAAGATCAAAAAGCGGGCAGTAAATTTCTATAATCTCGCATTAGATAAAGCGCAGAACGGCGACTATAAAGAAGCCATCGGGTTTATTGATCACGCACTCAACGAAGATCGCCGGTTTGTTGATGCCTGGCTTACCAAGGCCGGTATATACGGAGAGCTGAAATTATATGACAGCTGTATTACGGCGTATGAGCAGGCTTTCTCCATAGATATGGAGTACACGGCGGATTATAAGTTGCCTTATGCCATAAACCTGGCGGGAGCGGGACGTTTTGAGGCAGCCCTCGAAGCCGTCAATACTTTTCTTACTAATTCCTACCTGAATGAGGTAAGCCGGAAGGCGGGTGAGTACCGCAAACGGTCATTTGAGTTTGCCGTGCAATATAAAAAAGAGCACAACACGGAAAAATATGTCTTTGCCCCGGTGAATATGGGTGACAGCATCAATAGCGCTGACCTGGAATATTACCCTTCTGTTACCATTGATAACAATACGCTGGTGTTTACAAGACGGGTAAGAGGACGTAACGAAGATTTTTTTGTAAGTGAACGGAAAGGCAATGACTGGTCGGGGGCTAAAGGTATGGATGGCGATATTAACAGCAATTATAATGAAGGGGCGCAAAATATTTCCCAGGATGGAGAATGGCTGGTTTTCACAGGCTGTAATTTTCCGGAAGGGCTGGGAAGCTGTGACCTGTTTTTTTCATCTCTCACTAAAAAGGGATGGAGTACCCCGGAGAATATAGGGGAACCGATAAATACGGAGTTCTGGGAATCCTCTCCCTGTCTTTCGCCTGATAAACGGGAGCTGTATTTTTCCAGTAACCGGCCGGGTGGGTACGGCGGAAAAGATATTTATGTTTCCAGGCGAATGTCTAATGGCAAATGGGGTGAGCCTGAAAACCTTGGCCCGGAAATTAATACTGCGGGCGATGAAAGCTGCCCGTATATTCATGCAGATAATCAAACCATGTATTTTACCTCTAACGGCTTAACGGGATATGGAGGAGATGATTTATACCTTGCCAGAAAGCAGGGTGACGGAACCTGGAAAGAGGTTGAAAATTTAGGCTATCCTATAAATACCATAGAAAATGAAGGCAGCCTGATTGTGGCGGCTGACGGGAAAACGGCTTATTATGCAAGCGACCGGGCAGATACCCGCGGGGGGCTGGATATTTATACGTTTGAAATGAGGGAAGATATCCGCCCGAATAAAACATTATGGGTGCAGGGCAAAGTATTTGATGGTATAACCCGGGAAGGATTACCTTCTGCTGTGGAGCTGATAGATATCCAATCGGGAAATACCTTGCTTAAAGTGCAAACCAATGAAAGCGGCAATTACCTGATTACTTTACCGTTAGGCAAAGACTATGCGTTTAATGTAAACAGAAAGGGGTATTTATTTTATTCAAAAAACTTCCCGTTTGCACATAAAAACCCTGATTCCACCTATACTATTGATATCGGGTTACAGCCTATAGAAGCCAATGCATCGGTGGTGCTTAACAATATTTTCTTTGAGATTAACCGCTACGAACTGGAGTCGCAATCTATCGCCGAGCTGAACCGGGTGGTTGAATTGTTGAATGATAATCCCGGGATTAAAATACTGATCGGCGGGCATACGGATAATACGGGTAAGGCAGCGGATAATCTTACACTTTCCAATAACCGGGCAAAGGCGGTAATAGATTACCTGATCGGTAAAGGGATTGATGCCTTCCGTCTGCAATACAAAGGATTTGGTGCTTCCCGGCCGGTAAAGGATAATACTACCGAAGAAGGGCGGGCTGCAAACAGGAGAACGGAACTGACGATTTTGTCGAAATAGCGGGGAACAATTAGGTATTTGATATTTAAAATTAGAGAAGGGTTGCAGGTTTCAGGTCGCAGGTTTCAGGATAATTACCTTCTACCTTTTACCTTATGTCTTCAACCCTTTATGGTTTAAGGTTCTGCTGATCGTCTGTAGCCTCCGTTTCAGGGGTTCTTCCTATAGGCACTACTGCCAACTTGTAATTTTAAATCCGTACTTTTAACAGAATACTACAACTATATGAAGATCGCTTTTCATGGGGCAGCCCGTACCGTAACCGGTTCTAAACACCTGGTTACTTTAAAGAACGGCAAAAAGATATTACTTGATTGCGGAATGTACCAGGGACTGGGGAAGGAAACGGATGTGCTGAACAGGGATTGGGGGTTTGAGCCTGCTGATATCAATTACCTGATATTATCTCATGCTCATATAGACCACAGTGGATTGATACCCAAGTTAGTGAAGGATGGTTTCAGGGGAAAGATCTTTTGCACTCCGGCTACCTTTGAATTAACAGAAGTTTTACTTGAAGATTCCGCAGGCATTCAGGAAGATGAAGTTAAATACATCAATAAGCGGAGGGCTGCTTCGGGTGAAGGATACCTGCAACCTTTGTATAATACGGAAGATGCTAAAAAGACATCCGGGTTTTTCCGTATGGTGGAATATGGCAATTGGTTTACCATAGAAGACGGGATCGAATTGCTGTATACCGATGCGGGACATATTATTGGCAGCGCTGCCGTACATTTAAAGATAACAGAGAACGGTAAAACGACCCGCATCAGCTTTAGCGGAGATGTTGGCCGGTACCGGGATATTATCCTCCGGTCTCCGCAAAATTTTCCCCAGGCCGATTATATAATACTGGAGTCAACATACGGTAACAGCCTGCACGACCAGCATACTACCACACCGGATCAGATACTGCACTGGATAGAAAAAGCATGTTTACAGAAAAAAGGAAAATTGGTCGTACCGGCTTTCAGTGTGGGGCGTACACAGGAAATTTTATTTGCGCTTAACCAGCTTGAGTTAGAAAGGAGATTGCCCGATCTGGATTATTTTGTAGACAGCCCTTTAAGCGTTAAAGCCACGGAGATCATAAAAAGGTATCCGAAGTATTTTAATAATACCATTCAGAAAGTAATGGAATCAGACAAGGATCCCTTTGGATTCAGGGGATTGAAATTTATAAAAACGGTTGAAGAATCAAAGCTGCTTAATTTCCGCAATGAACCCTGTGTTATTATTTCCGCCAGCGGTATGGCAGAAGGGGGCAGGGTAAAACATCATATCAGTAATACGATTGAAAACAGCCGCAATACGATTTTGTTTACCGGGTATTGTGAACCGCATTCATTAGGTGGCCGGCTGATTGCCGGTGCCGGGGAAGTGACGATTTTTGGCGTATACCACCAAGTCAATGCGGAAATCGGGTCAATCCGCAGCATGAGCGCGCATGGGGACTATGAGGATCTTTCCCAGTTCCTTGCCTGCCAGAACCCGCGTGAGGTAAAAACATTATTCCTTGTTCATGGAGAATACGATGTGCAGCAGGATTTCAAAAACCGCCTGCTGAAAAAAGGCTTTCTCGATGTTCAGATACCTGAAAGACATTTTGAGATTGGCTTGGGATAGTATGATGTACCCCGGCTGTACAACCGGATGCTGTGCCTTGCAATAGGACAGGGGCTTGCTAATGAATTGTTAACGGTTTCGTAAATGGGTTGCCGTTTTCATCACGGGTATGCATCCCGGGCTTACAGGTTTCAAAAGCGGAATACAGGGAAATCGGGGTTTCACCAATAAGAACAGTTACTAAATTTCGGGCGTCAAATTTCTTCTCCTCTTCTTAGTTTTCTTACCTTTGCCCTCCCTCTGTCATTATGGCTGCCTGCAAAAGCAGCATTATTTTTGTCAGAAAAAAGGTCAGGTGGGTCATAAGTACATCTTATTAATATACATTCAATTATGCTGCAATTTATTTCTAAAATATTTGGAGGAAACAAGTCGCTAAAGGATATCAGGAGCATTTCGCATTACGTGGAAGAGATCAACCAACATTTCACTGCCTATGCATCGCTTACCAATGATGAACTGAGAAACAAAACTAACGAATTTAAAGCCCGCATCAAAGAGCATATTTCGGCAGTTGAAAATGAAATAGCCGGGCTGAAGCAACAGGTGGAAGACCCGGAATTTACTGAAATTAATCAAAAAGATGAGATATACCAGCAGATAGACAAGTTGGATAAACAGCGTAATGAAAAAATTGAAGAGGCATTAAATATCATTCTTCCCGAAGCATTTGCCGTGGTGAAAGAAACGGCCCGCCGTTTTACGGAGAACACCGAATTAGTGGCAATGGCTACTGAACTTGACCGTGATCTCAGCGTTAAGCGGCCGCATATTATTATAGATGGCGATAAGGTGACCTATAAAAACAGTTGGATGGCAGGTGGTAATCTGATAACCTGGAACATGGTGCATTATGATGTACAGTTGTTAGGTGGTATAGTATTGCACCAGGGAAAAATAGCAGAGATGGCAACCGGTGAAGGTAAAACACTGGTATCTACCCTGCCGGCTTATCTTAATGCCCTTGCTGACGAGGGCGTGCATATTGTAACGGTAAATGATTACCTCGCTAAACGTGACTCGGAATGGAATGGAACGATATACGAGTTCCTGGGACTTACGGTGGATTGTATAGACCGTCATTACCCTAACAGTGCGGAACGGCGCAAGGCATACCAGGCCAGTATTACATACGGTACCAATAACGAATTTGGTTTTGATTACCTGCGCGATAACATGGTGCATAATCCTGATGAGATGGTGCAGCGAAAACATCATTATGCTATGGTGGATGAAGTGGATAGTGTATTGATTGATGATGCCCGTACGCCGCTGATCATTTCCGGGCCGATATCAAAAGGGGGAGATGATCAACAGTATATGCAGCTGAAACCCCGGGTAAACCAATTAGTGGAAGCCCAAAAGCAGGTGGTGAATAAAGCCCTGATTGATGCTAAAAAACTGATAGCGGAAGGTAAAGACGATCCTAAAGAAGGAGGACTAGCCTTGCTGCGGGCTTACCGGGGATTACCTAAGAATACGGCATTGATCAAATACCTGAGTGAGCCGGGGATACGGGTGAAATTGCAGAAGGCGGAGAGCTTTTATCTTGCCGAGCAGGAAAAGAATATGCACATCGTAGATGAAGGCCTGTTGTTCCATATTGACGAAAAGAACAACCAGGTAGAGCTAACGGATAAAGGGTTGCAGTACATCACAAAAGGAGGTGAAGATCCTAACTTTTTTATATTGCCTGATCTGAGCATACAATTGTCGGATATTGAAAACGGGGCTGAAACAACGGAAGTAAAGCTGCAGCAAAAGGAAGCGGTTTTGAACGAATACTCACAAAAGGCCAATCGTATACATACCGTGCAACAATTGCTGAAGGCCTATGCTTTGTTTGAAAAAGATGTTGAATACATTGTAATAGACGGTCAGGTAAAAATTGTTGATGAACAAACCGGTCGTATTATGGAAGGCCGCCGCTATAGTGATGGTTTACACCAGGCTATTGAAGCCAAGGAAAACGTGAAGGTGGAGGCGGCTACTCAAACCTATGCCACGGTTACGTTGCAGAACTTCTTCCGCATGTATCATAAGCTGGCAGGTATGACGGGTACGGCAGAAACAGAAGCCGGTGAGTTCTGGAGCATTTATAAGCTGGATGTGGTGTCAGTTCCTACCAATATACCAGTAGTACGTAAAGATGAACAGGACCTGGTATATAAGACCAAGCGTGAAAAATACAGGGCGGTTATTGAAGAGATCGAGCGGCTCCGCAACAGCGGGCGTCCTTCCTTAGTGGGTACTACTTCCGTTGAAGTAAGTGAGCTGCTGAGTAAGATGCTTCAGGCAAGAAAAATTCCGCACAATGTATTGAATGCAAAGCAGCATGCCCGTGAAGCACAGGTGGTGCTGGAAGCCGGGTTGAGTGGAGCCGTAACCATTGCAACCAACATGGCCGGACGTGGTACGGATATTAAATTAGGACCCGGTGTGAAGGAGGCAGGCGGACTTGCTATTATTGGTACGGAAAGGCATGAATCAAGACGGGTAGACCGGCAGTTGCGTGGTCGTGCCGGTCGCCAGGGCGACCCCGGTACCTCACAGTTTTATGTGTCCCTGGAAGACGATCTGATGCGGATGTTCGGTAGTGAGCGTATAGCTTCCCTGATGGACCGGATGGGCTATAAGGAGGGAGAGGTGATACAGCACAGTATGATTACGAAAAGTATTGAGAGAGCACAGAAAAAAGTAGAGGAAAATAACTTTGGTATTCGTAAGCGGTTGCTGGAATATGATGATGTAATGAACAAACAGCGCAATGTGATCTATACGAAACGCGAACATGCTTTATTTGGCGACCGCCTGGCACTTGATCTGGACAATGCATTTTATAATGTTTCAGAAGGGCTGATTAATTCTTTTCGTGAGCTGGAAGATTATGAAGGCTTTAAGCTGGCCGCTATCATTCATTTCGGGATTGATACTTCCATTGGTCATGATGAGTTTATGAAGGGAGATGTAGTGCGCGTTACGGAACATTTGTATAATGAAGCATCGGCGCATTACCAGGAACGCAAAGAAAACCTGACTAAGCAGTCCATGCCTGTTTTTCAGAACATTAAACTTATGCAGGGAAATCATATCGAAAATGTGGTAGTACCGTTTTCGGATGGAAAGAAAGGTATCCAGGTGCTGGCCAATATGAAAAAAACGCTGGAATCGAAAGGGCGTGAATTAGCGAACGCATTGGAAAGAACAATTACCCTGGCGGTAATTGACGATGCCTGGAAAGAACACCTGCGGGCGATGGATGATTTAAAACATAGTGTTCAGACCGCAGTGTATGAGCAAAAAGATCCCCTGGTTATATATAAAACATCCGCTTTTGAAATGTTCCGTAATATGGATGGCGATGTGAACAAGGATATTGTTTCCTTCCTAAGCCATGCGGCCATACCTGTTGAACAGCAAAATGCCGGTCAGATAAGAGAAGGCAGGGAACAAAAAACGGATATGAGTAAGCTGAAGATCAATAAAGATGAGATTGATGCACGGGGCGAAGATTATGCTGCAAATGAGAATGATTATTTTGATCCTTCGGGTACGGCCGTTAAACGGGAGCCGGTTAAAGTAGGTCCAAAAATAGGACGCAATGATCCATGTCCCTGCGGCAGTGGAAAGAAGTATAAGCAATGTCATGGAAGGGATGCAGGAAACTGAGCCGGGGATCAGGTATAAATTGCTGTTTTAAAGGGGTGAAAAAGAGCGTGTATATACTAAATGCCGTATACACATTAAATATCACGATATGAAGAAAGCAATTGTCGGTATTATTGTCTTATTCCTGGCAGCTGATATTATTGCACAGGATACAGCAAAAGATACATTGCATAATATTTCAGTATACCGGGATGCGAGAATTGATGCCCTGGTCCAAAAGAACCGGGAAGCTAATGAAGAAGTGTACTTTAAAACCCTTCGCAATGTACGCGGATTCCGGCTGCAGGTTATTAATACGAACGATCGCAACAGTGCGCTTGCGGTGAAGACCCGCATGTTAAGCGAATTTCCTGCAGAAAAAACGTACCTGCTTTACCATTCCCCTTACTTTAAAATTCAGATGGGTAACTTCAGAACAAAAGAAGATGCAGAGGAGCTGATGAGGCAGGTGAGTAAAATTTACCCTTCCGGTGTATTCATTGTGCCTGCAAAAATAGAAATAATGCCATCCAAAGACGGAGAGGTTGAGCTGGATATCTTAAATGCCAGGCCTTAACCGGTTTGGGGTTATATCCGTTCTGCTGCTGTTACGTTAATCTGCTGCCTCTTTATTTCATCATATTGGGTACGGCAATTCCATATACACGTTGTCATATTGATTTCCGCTTATTTTGAAGCCGGCTGATGCATCATGAGTGATTCAATTTCAGCTCTAACCTGCTCTGCTGTCATGCGTTCTACAATATAAGACTGCTTGCCTTTGGGGTCATATTTCCATTCATTATTTCCTCCTTTCAGCACAATATGTCCCCGTTGTATATTATAATAAGGAGAATAACCTCTTACGGCGATCAGTACTGCGGTCTGGTCCCAGCTATGCCGCCCGTTATAGTCACTTTTCCAGTAAGGCATAGCTTTAGTATATGCATCTTTTACCGGGCTGTTTTGAATGCTTTCGTCTGAGGTAAGCTGCTTACCGGTAATGATTTTTTCTCCGATTTCAAATCCGCTGTACATAACGGGAGTGGGCCAGTGCAGGAATACTTTTTCGGATGCTACGGAATCCACGAAAACATTATACTCCCGTCCTGCCGGGAATTTTCCTGCCATAGATACCAATTGTTTTACCTTTTTAGCTACGAGCGCCCTGCCATCTAACTTTGAATACTGGTCGGGCGGAGAATCTAAGAGTTTGGCCAGGTTGGTTAAAAAACCTACCGTAACGATAGTAACGCTCTTATTGGGTTGGGCAGCCAGCAGCTTTCGGTACAGTTCTACGGCATCCGGTACCTCATCTGTGCTTTTGATCGTATGCGGGTATTTGCTTACCAGCAGCTCCGGCCATTGTTGCGGGGCCCCATGATCCGGCGCATCAGCAGCTTTCGGTGCGCCTATGGGCAAATCAGCACGCCCAAAGTAGGTATTCAGGATATTAATGGTAGGAGCTACCAATTTATTTTTATTGCTGGCAATAACAGCCAGTGGCTTTGCTTCTCCCTTATCAGCCAGGGCATGCAATACCGCCACAGCACCTACGTCATCGTAATCGGGGCCAATATCGGTGTCGAGGATAATGGGAACGGGCTTGGGGGCTTTGGACTGGGCATACAGAAACGTACCATAAAGGCTGGTACTCAGTAAAGCGATGAAAAGGAGGAAATGCTTTTGCATTATGTATGGGTATTTAAAATGATCAAAGAATTTCATGCCGATTTTCCGTTATTCTTATATTGATTAACTATCTGTTGTCTGATCTTGCAGGTGTTTCTATCCATTTTATATTAAACCGGTAATAGAGGCGGCTTGAAATAAGATGGATCACTCCGTCAGGTGTTTGCGTGGCCGCAAGATATCCTTTCGGTTCTGCCCGGGTAGGCGATGCCTGGAAGATTCCTGTCCAGCCTCCGCCATCATAGGTGCCGCTTCCGGGTGTAACTAATTTCCTTACGGGCCAGGTCTTTCCCTCGTCATACGACAACGCAGCGAACAACCCGTTACCCACAAACTCTTTTCCTGTGTCATCAACAAAAGTCATCCCTTCGCCTTTATCTGCCATCTCGGGCATGTGAGTAAAAGACAGCAATAAAATCGGTCCTTCATTTGTTCGCATCAGGACTAATCGTTGACCATTGTGTATGGGAAGAAACGGGCTTGCAGCATATTTCCATGTCTTCCCAAGGTCATCTGATATGCTTAGCGGCATTCGCCAGTCAATATTATCAGATCTTCCCAATGCAAGCAATTTGCCGTCCTTTAATTCCACTACCCCGGCATGAATACCTGCTATGGTACCTTCTCCTGTTTGTTGCGGGCTAAATGCCGGTGTCGGTTTGTTTTCACCCGGATCTGCCCAGGTCTTACCTCCGTCTGTGCTGATGTGCAAGGCTGTGCCTCCGGAGGAACTCCAGTGGGCATCGCAAGGCTGGATGAATACTCCTTTGGACGTTTTTATAGTGCCGCTTATTACCTGGTGCCGTCCCCTGATCTCAGGCATGACGGGCTTAGCGGCTGTCCATGACCTTCCATTATCTTTGCTGATACGCATCAATACAGCCAGGTTGGCCCAACCGCTTTCTCCGGATGTGCCCATACTATTGAAATGATAGAGCGTTCCGTTTTTGTCTCTAAATAGGCTGGAGCCCGTCATATTCCGGTCCTTTGCTTTAAAGAATTCTGATGCAGGATCCCATTCCCCGCTTCCCGAACGGAGGCGGCTTGCCAAAACCGTCATTTCCGTACCCGCCTCTTCTTTGGTCGAAAACCATATCGCCAGCAAATCACCGTTGTTCAACCATTGGATAGAGGGCTGATGATTATGTTTATGGAACGGTTCTCCCGAATTTTTATCCGGTGGAACAACAAAGGGAACCGGGGCAACAAAATAAGGCTTTTCTGATGTTTTACCGGGCTTTTTCCATTTCTTCCGCGACTGACTTACACCATCTGCCCATCGGGGTAAGCTTTGTTCAACTACCGGAATGGTTTTCAGTACCTTTCCTTCTACCTCTGTTACTTCAAAATGTTTATAAACGACAGGTTTATCTTCCTGGGCAATTACCTGTTGGGAATAAAACATCGTGATCAAAATGCCTGATAAAATCCTGACCAGATATGATCTGCCATTACTATTGTTTTCTGCTGCCATACACTCGTTTTTATATTCCCGGATATTTCAATTATAGCGCTACTGGTACGTTGACTCCTGCTTTCCTGTAACCTGGTTCACCATCTTTTTCAGTATCCTCTCCTTTTTATCTTCAGGTACTTTTAAATAACGATGCTTCCCGTTTGGGTTATCTGTAAAAATGCCATTGCCCGCGCTGTCAATAGCAATTGTCCCGGATCCGGATAGGTCAAAATAACCTGCATCCGGCTCAATAGCATACAGCACTGATGTGAGATCCCAGGTGGGACGGTCATACGGCATAGGTTCGTAAGCCTTGTACGATACGCATAAGGGATGCTTGTATCCATCTGTAAAATCATTTAATATGCTCTGGTGCGGATAAAGCAGGTCATTTCCCACCTCGGGGCCGCTAACCACGATCCCGCCGGGCCATTTTTCAAAAAGCATTTGGGCCGCTTTTATATCCTGAACAATATTCCAATCCAAAAGGGTAGAACCTTTCGTATATAATCCTCCCATAACGGAAAGCAGGCGAACTTTTCTTTTTACTAATGCTATCCCGTTTAAGTTACTGTGCTCATCCGGTTCCGATTCCAGCAAGCGTTGAATATTCGTCTGCGGACCGACTACGATCATGACAACAGAGTGGTCGGGCTGTGCTGCCAGTAATTGGCGTTGCAGCATATACCCTTCGGGAATATCGTTTGCCAGGCTACGCTGAGAAAACAGTACCCTCTCCCCGTTAACAAGCGTATCCAACGTGGTTGGAACATACCTGTATGGCTCAGGATTTACACCGTTATAAGCATGCCCCAAAGGCATATTTTCCCTTCCGTTAAACCGGCAATAGCCATCTATATATTCCACCACCCTCGGATTACTTTTGCTGATAGTGATCCCCAGGATATTTACTTTCCCTTCCTTTTCATAATTGAAGAGCATCTGGAGCGCCAGTACATCATCTATGTCATTGCCAATGTCGGTATCAAAAATTACAGGGACGGAAATTTCTTTTGATTGCTGCTGAGCGCATCCCGCTAACAACAGCAGTAACATGAAGCAAACCAGGGAAGCAGATGTTTTCTTCCGGGGTGCATTTAAAATTGTCACAGGTTGAAACGTATTATAAAGGCTGCTATTCAGGAAGCTGGCGAGAAGGAAGAAAGGCTTTTGCATACTTTTTAAGTATTTAAAAGGATCATTAGGGTAGAACTTTAAGGACGGACTGTTATCAACAAGGTTTGCCATTTTTTAAAAGTTAAAGGAATACTATACTCCGGTTTGGTGCCTTTGGTTTTTTTTGCGTAAACTTTTTTCACGCTTCCACTAACAGGATCCCATACTTTTATTTCCTGGCCTTTTTGATATAGCAAAAGATTTACTCTTTGTTTGTTTTCATCCGTATTGACCATCAGGTAGGTATCATGATCGGTTCCTTTTTTCTGCAATACTACAAAGTCTGACTGATTTTTATCTAATTGATATTCTCTTACAGTTTTCTGTATAGCCCAATCAACTAATTGCTCTAAAGATGATGCAAAAAAAACATTAGAGTATCCTGTAAAATGATGTGCAAGATCGTAATTTTCGGGTTCGGACTGACCTGGCGAGAATAGTAATACCTCTTTTTGTTGAAATGTTATCCATCCTCCCCGGGAGGCATAATATGTGAGCTTATCTATAAGCTTTTTGTTAATAATTTTTATTGAAGGGATCACCAGCACCTTTTCTGAGGATACTGTTTCCAATAGGTGCTGTTCATCAACGTAATCAAAATCAACCTGCTTATTTACCAGATTTAAAGCCAGCTTCTTAAAATTGTCGCTAAGAGATACTGCTTCCTGACTAAAATACTTACGTCCAAGTGTAAAAGGTACCTGGGTTACAGCATAAATGCTTTCTATAGGATAATAGATGTCAATTTGAGGTGATCTTTGCCCTTCGGATAGTAAGTAGCCGACTCTGCCTATATAATTTGTGAATAACCTGTTTTCTGCCTGACTCATTTTTTCATGTTCATAATATGAATTAAAATGGTCTACACCGAAAGCAAACTGAACACCTATAGATGCTAATCTTCCATCTATGCCAGCCTCGTTTGAGTCAAAAGCGTTGGATATCTCACTCATTACATGTGGGCGATGATATTGATTGGCAATGGACGAAGCAAACTTGGCTGTTGTTACACCCCATTCCCTGGCTGTAGCAGGAAATGCTGTAAGCAGGTCAATACCAGGGTATTGCATGTGTCTGTATACCTGCATGATATTACCCTGGAACACAGGATGATAAAATAGCTCTTCTTCAAGCAGGAGATGGCCCGAAGATGCTATGTTATTCCTGTTGCCAAAATCCTGCAATGGTTTAAAGTAATTACGAACAACCAACTCATTCAATGTTGTATAAAAATCTACGCGTACTTTAGCGCAATGTGGTGAAAAATGCCCGATCAGACAATGCATTTCTGGTAAGAGATCATATCCCCGCCGATTTCTAAATTCGAATGGTAAATCTCTACTCCAATTCATAGTTGGGTATATGGGAACCAGGGTGTCTGGAGTGTTTTGTATCATGGGTGTTACAGGCGGCTTGTTTTCTATGAAATGTACCCCTACCATTGAGGGCTCATCCGTAAAGAAAGCTTCAATCCCTCTGCCAAAGTAATTGCCGACATTCTTTTTGTATTTTTCATGTGTTGCTTCAATAAAAGCGTTTCCTGTTGCAGGCTCGAGCATATTTACCATTCTTCGCATAGCAAACCAGTTATTAGTAGCATGTGTATTTTCATAAAAAGGTTTTGCTGCAAAGTAATAGACGGTCCATCCGTTATCGGGGGATTTCCAACGCAAATGACCACTACTGTGGAGATAGGGACGAAGATCAACTACGTCTTGTTTCTCCGTATCCTCTCGCACTGCCTGCACATTTACTACTTGTGTGTGCCCGTGAGGAAGAGTAATATCTATTATGGAGTCTTTTATGGAATGACGGGTGATTACTGAAAGTCCCACCGCCTCAAGTCCCGGCATTTTTTTTAATACATCCCCTCCCGCAGACCCGCTGGGATAGCCTGCCTCATCATATATCCAAACGCGCAACTTTAATGAATCAATAGTGTTGGCTATGGTATTGTTGAAGTATCTCCATTCAAGAGAATCGTTCAGGTAATTTTTATAAGACACATTGGTTACAATGCCTCCATAGCCCAATTGCTTGAGCCTGACTAATACACTATCCGGTGGAGGAGTATGCAGAATGCGGAGGGGGCGGTAAATTGTGGGAGGATTGATAAAGTCTTCAGCAGAAACTTTTAATTGTAATTGTTGCATTTGGTAGTTACTGATAAGAGGAGCGTAGTGTTTTACAATTCGTTCTGCTTGTTGGGATGTGGAAGGTAATAGTAATTGGTTTTTTTGGGGTGATATAGTGTCAAAATTGGTAGTTCCATTCGGCTTAATAGTTACTTTTCCCAGAGTTAAGGAAGAAATATTATTTGCCAGGCAATACTGCTCAGTTACACAACTGAGCAGTATTGCAACAAGCATTAAGTTTACTATTTTATTCTTGAAATGCATGGTAATTACCATCCGGGATTTTGGTGTGAATTGAAATCAGGAATGATCGCTGTTTCTTTCGTGGGAATCGGCATTATAAGATACTTGTCCTGCCAGGCATTCCTGGTTTCTGTTATAAATCTTTGATATGTATAGGCACCGCTTACTTTTGTCAGCGCAAAATCATCAATCATCCCACTGTTACCGGCAGGCCACTTACTGAATATCTCTGCAGTAGTATTGCCGGATCCGGTAGTAAATTGGATTTTTTTCTGAGTTAAACCGTCTGCTCCAGTCGCCTGGGATGTGATCTCGTCTCCTCCGTAATTTCTTACACCCAGATAACCAGTGCCAGCCTGAACAAGCATCACCATCGATAATTCATAAGTGGTATTGGGTTGCAACCCGCTTATTGTTGTCCATACATGACCACCGTCAGGCATTGCGACAACATAGCTACTGGTATAGCCGTCAATCGGTATAATGGTGGCACCCAGGTCAAAATTCCATCCTGTTGTTCCGTCTTCAAAGCTTGCATTGGGGATATTAATATTCGTTGGTCCATTGGCCTGTTTAATTTCCATTCCGGTAGCTACCTTATCCGTTTGATCCAGTATTTTCCATCTCCGTACATCCCAGAATCTGTGTTCTTCAATTGCGAGTTCCACCCGTCGTTCACGACGAATGCGGTCGCGCATTTGTTCTTTTGTTAAGCTCGCTGGTAATGGGGGCATTTCTACCCGGGTGCGAATGGTGTTAATGGCATTGTGTGCTTCTATGGTTGGACCGTTAGCTTCATTCTCTGCTTCTGCAAAATTAAGATACAATTCGGCCAAGCGGTATTTTTTCCAACGGGTATCTTCTGGTTGCCCGGATTGCAACCGCGGGTCAACAAATTTACGAAGATAATATCCGGTTCGGGTAAATGCCCATCCAATAGGTGCTTTTAATAACTGATCGGCACCTCCAATATAGGTTTCCATAGTATGAACAGTTCCGCCAATATTATTATATTGGGCTCCATTATACCAGCAAGTGGCATAGAACCTGGGGTCGCGATCAACGTACGGATTATTAGGGTCATAACCCGATGCTACATTGATTATAGGTTCTAAATGGTCTTCATCGTTATATCCTAATATAGCGGGTTCTCCTGTTGACTGCATATCGTAGCTGTCTACTAACTCCTGGGTTGGTGTTGCTCCTACTTTGAACATACCGGGCTTACTGGGTATACTGTTGATGATACTGAAAACAGGATCAACCTGAGGGTCATTGATTTCATAAATGGTTTCTTTGTCGCTTGGATTATTGCTGATATCGGAACGGCTAAGAAAATAAGATTCATAATCATTTACTAAGGCATAGCCGTTACTTGTAAGTACATCCAGCGCTTCTTTTGCGGCAGAAGCTGCGGCCTGCCATTTTTCAGTACTGTTTCCAGGATTCCATAAGGGACTGGCGTTGTATAATAAAGCCTCAGATTTAATAGCATAGGCAACTGCTTTTGTAAATCGTCCCCTTTCTCCGCCAATAGAAATACGCATTGGTAAATCAGGATTATTGATTGCAGCATCACAATCACTTACAATAAAATCCACACATTCCTGGAAACCGGGTCGTGCCAGAGATGTATAATCGTATGTGGGGGTAAATGGTTCTTTGATAATTGGCATGGGCCCAAACTCCTTTATCAATTCCCAATAATAAAAAGCCCTAAGCAATTGTGCCTCTGCCCGGAAGCGGTTGCGGTTGGTTGTGCCTGGCACGTTAGCCTGATCTATATTTGACAAAAAAACATTGGCATCTTTAATTCCTGTCCAAAAGGTTGGATAGTGATTTGAACCTTTACCCCGCTCCTGCACATTGGCGATTGGATTTCCCTGAGGACTGAGGGCGCCGGCCCACCAGGCTATTACATTTCCTCCATAAGCATAGCATTCATCGGTATAGGCTGCAAGAAAATTAAAAAATTCGTATTTCCAGAAATAGCTTGGGATACTTCCGTACACGGTGTTGAGATAGGCTTCTGTTCTTTTTTCATCGCTGAAAACATCCTCCAGTGAGATTCTTCCATCGGGAGTGATATCGAGGAAGTCTTTTTTACACCCAGACAAAAGGATTGTTAATGTATATAGTCCTATAAATATTTTTTTCATGATCTGTTGTATTAAAGTTTAAAATGCCACATTGATTCCACAATTAAAAACACGTACAATTGGATATACCCTGCTGTTTGTTAATTCCGGATCAAAATCTTTTGTGGGAAGTTTGTCCCACGTTACCAGGTTCAGACCGTTCACATAGATACGAATACGCTTGGATGATATTTTTGATGAAATTTTTATCGGCAAGGTGTAACCTATCTCAATGTTTTTGAGACGCAGGTAACCTGCATTGATAATGAAAAATGAATTACGAATTTCATTGGGGTTAGATTGAGTTGTAAGTCTCGGGTAAAGTATCTCTTCTCCATTACTTGCCTTTTCAGGGGTCCAACTGGACAGATGACGTTCTACATAATTAGTCACTCCATTGGTCGCAAACACCCCTTGTTCTGAGTAATAATTCGACAAGTTAGATACCCCCTGAAATAATATACTGAAATCGAACTGTTTATAATTGATATTGAAAGCAGCTCCATACTGGTATTCGGGAATATTGGAGTATCCAATGGGTGCTATATCACGTTCATTGATCACCTTGTCTCCATTAAGGTCCTTATACTTAAAATCTCCGGGTCTGGACTCATGTCCGCCCACAGTTTGGACAGAAGAATTATCAATGTCAGCCTGGTCTTTAAAATATCCCTCTACAATATATCCGAAGTATTGACCAATGCTGTACCCGGTTTCCCGATAGCGGTAAGCATAGGTTTCAGGAAGTTGGGCTTCATCAGCATACACTTGTTTATTCTTGGCATAGTTTAAATTAATACGGCTAAGAACAGATAGATTTTTGCTTACAGACTTCCGGTATCCCAATTCAATTTCATATCCCTTGTTTTTTACTTTGCCGATGTTTACCGGGGGTAATACGTTTATAGGATAACCATTAAGTATAGGAATTATTCCCCTGTTCCGGAGAATATTATCTCTGTTTTCTGTAAATATATCTACAGTAATAGAGAGGTCATTGAATAAACCGACTTCAAGCCCTATGTTTGCTTTGCTGGCTTCTTCCCATTGCAATTGTTCATTTTTAAGTAAATTTGTAGCAATCTCTCTGCCTTCACCTAAACTTCCCGAAAATCCGCCTCCGGTAACCTGAATATCATCCAGATATAAGAACCTGCGACTGCCGATACGGTCGTTCCCTACTTTTCCGTACGATCCTCTGATTTTTAAATTGGTTATTGCATCCATATTTCTCATAAATTCCTCATTTGAGACCACCCAGCTTGCCGATACTGCCGGGAAGAAACCAAAGCGGTTCTTCTTGGCGAACTGTTCAGATCCGTTATAACCTGCGTTGAGCTCAAGGAAATAGCGATTGTCAAAGCCATAGGTGGCGCGTAATGCCCATCCGGAAAGCTTATAAGGCAATTCATTGTTAATGATCCTTGTTTGACGCTGGTAAAGAGCTAATCCGGTTATAGCATGT
Organism: Chitinophagaceae bacterium; assembly: GCA_023957155.1. Lineage (GTDB taxonomy): Bacteria > Bacteroidota > Bacteroidia > Chitinophagales > Chitinophagaceae > Agriterribacter. Next base: position 84,382 of record JAMLHK010000012.1, read on the forward strand.
TTATTAAAGCGACCTGTATAATTCAGGGAAAGTTGTGTATTAGATTGGGTTGCAAATTCACGACCACCGCCAATAGAAAGCGGGGTATTTTGATCGTTGTTAAATGGTCTGAAGTATACACTGTCTTTTCCGTCCATACCTTTTAAGTTCGGATCAATAATCTGAATATATTTTTCGTAATTACGGCTGGCTTCCAGATTGTTGATGGTTTTTGAATCGAACGACATTACTCCCTTAACAGACAGCCCTTTTGTGATAAAATCAAGGCTCTGATCCATACCGAAAGTTGCCAGCACATTGCTTCTCGTTTGTTGAATATAGCCTGTGCGGTTTATTAGCCCGTAAGCTGGCCGGTCGACATCACCATAGGTTATTACCTCACCATCTTCGGTAACCGGACCCGGCACTATAGAAGGCAGCCGATTAAGAAAATAAATGATCCAGTTCATCGGGTCATCTCCACCTAACGCAAAAGGATTATTTCTTTTTTCCAGATAGCCGGCTACGTTCAGGAAGGCATTCAGTGATTTATTAACCTTTACATCTATGTTTGACCGGAAATTGTATCGCTCCAGTTTGAAGGATGGGTCATAGCTTAGGTCTTTTTCGGTATTGAACTGACCAGCCTGGTTAAGGTATCCTGCATTGACGAAATATTTAACTGTTTTTCCAGCGCCAGAAATGTTGAGATTATAGCGTTGTTGCGGAGCATACTTTTTAATCAGCAGGTTTTCCCAGTTAGTGTTAGGATATCGCCTGGGGTCATCTTGTAAACGATATCTTTCAACAGCATCTTCGGAATAAGCAGCTGGTAATCCATCGTTTGCCAGAGCCAGGTTTTTGAGCGTTGCAAATTCATAAGCATTTACCGGGTGTATAAAACGGGGAAAATCCTGTGTTCCAAATTCCGAGGTAAAACTAATTTCAGGCTTTTCCTGTGTGCCCCGTTTTGTGGTAACCATAATTACTCCGTTCGCGCCTCTTACACCGAAGAGAGCGGTTGAAGAAGCATCTTTTAAAATGGTAACTGATTCCACTTCATTGGGATCAATGTAAGTAAGTTCTCTTTCAACACCATCCACAAGTACAATTGGGCTTTGTTCATTTACCGTTCCCTGTCCACGTATAAACAATTGAGTGATGTCTCGCCCGGGTTGGCCACTGCGTTGAATAGAGGTGAGCCCCGGTAAACGCCCGGCCAGGGAAACTGCCAGGTTGGCTGCGGGACTTTGCTTAATCTCTTTGGTACGAATGCTGGAAATGGCCCCGGTAACTGTTTCTTTTCTTTGGGTACCGTAGGCAATCACAACTACTTCTCCCATACTCCCATCCGACATTTCGAGCACAACGTTAACCCTGCTTTTGCCATTTAAAGCAACTTCCTGTTCCTGATACCCTGTTGCACTAATTACCAATATTGCCTGCGGAGTTTTTACCTGAATGGAGAACTCTCCATTATTGTTTGTGGTTGTTCCGTTAGACGTATTTTTTTCGATGATGCTGGCGGATACCGGCTCATCGGATAAATTGGTAATTTTCCCGGTTACTGTGATATTTCCCGTTTGCTGGCTGTATACAGCGGGATTATAGATAATATTTATCAATATGCTTAGACAAAGTATTATGACCGGACGTGGTCCGAAGAGGTGATGAAACAGCATTAAATGTTTTTGATTCATTTTCTAATTCATTTTAGCAGTTATTAAATAGAATGGTATACTATAAGGAAAAGGTTATAGATATTATTTTATAAATCATGTCCCCGGTGCGACTTCAATGACTTCAGGTTCCCGCCGCTATGATCAACGCCAGCCCTGCAACAAAAAGCACGAACATGGCAGCGATCATTTTTCTTACAGATGCGTTACTTCCTTTAAACTCTTTCCAGATAAGTACACCCCATAAGGCGGCAACAAGTGTGGCGCCTTGTCCCAGTCCATAAGAAATAGCCGGTCCGGCTTTACCTGCGGCGATTAAGTTGAACAGGTTACCTGTACCCCATATTGTTCCTCCTATGATCCCTACCCAATGCACGCCCCTGCCTTTAAAATAGTCTGCATAACGGGCAGGGCTACCCTCAAACGGTCTGCGCATCAATACCGTGTTGAAAATAATATTGCTGAGCAGGATCCCTGCAGCGAAAATCACAAAAGCAGTGTAGGGCGTCATTTTACCGGCAGCCGGCGACATGAAATTTTCAAGATCCATTCCGGATGCTACAAAAGGGTAAAAAGTAGACATGAGGATACCTGCAATGATGGACACTACAATCCATTTACCGGCACCTTTTTTACCCGAACCGCCCGAATGTTTTCCATAGGCCAGGGCGTTCACGATTATTGCTGCCGTTACAAGCAGTACACCGGAGAACAGCAGGACAGGGTTGCCTTTGCTTAAAAGTATATAGTTGATGATCACTCCTATGATCAGCGCCAGCCCGATCCCTACAGGAAAGGCTACTGCCATACCCGCTCCGGCTATGGCAGCGGTAAGTAAAATGTTTGCCAGGTTAAACACCACACCGCCTATCAGCGCGTTGCGGATATTAATGCCTTCCGCCTGGCTGATATCGGTAAGGAAAGGTCTTCCGCCTTCACCGTTGCTGCCGAGTGTAAATGCGGCAAGCAGGGAAAGCAGGAATATACCGATCACGTAGTCCCAGTAAAACAATTCGAAGCGCCATTGCTTTTGCACTAATTTTTGGGTATTGGCCCAGGAGCCCCAGCAAAGCATGGTGATAAAACAGAATACAATGGCCAAGGAGTAGCTGTCTACAATAAACATAATGGCAGAGATTTTAGTGAAACGATTTGATGATGACTTTCTATTCCGGAATGTGTAAGGTTTGTGCTATCAGTTCGTTGCGGTAGGGGATAGAAGACTGCGCTCCCAGGCGGGTAACCGAAATAGCTGCCGCATCACAGGCAAAACGTACAGCTCCCCGTATATCCTTTCCTTCAGAGAGTGCTACGGCCAGCGCTCCATTGAATACATCACCTGCGGCAGTGGTATCAACAGGCTGCACTTTCCTGGCTTCCACCATTGAACACCGGCTTCCTTCACAGATCAAAGCGCCTTTTGAGCCGAGTGTTACAATTACCGTATTTACCCCTTTTTCACAGATCAGTATCGCCGCTTTTTTTGCATCTTCTATATTGCTGACCGGTATACCGGCTATCATAGCTGCTTCTGTTTCATTGGGGGTCAGGATATCAATCCGGCTTAATAATGATTCCGATAAAACTGCCGCCGGAGCCGGGTTAAGAATAGTGCTCACCTTGTGGGAAGCTGCATAGCCTGCTACATATTCTACTACGTCCATTGGGATCTCTAATTGCAGCAATGTGATACCCGCGTCAGCGATGGCGGGTAATGCTGTTTTGATATCGTCAACCTTGAGGTTGGCATTGGCGCCGGAAGCTACCACAATGCTGTTCTCCCCCTCCCGGTCTACGGTAATCAGCGCAACACCGCTCGGGAGCGTATCGTCCGATACAAGAAAAGAAGTATCTATGTTCTCTTCACTGAACAGTTGTGAAAATTGCTTACCAAAAACGTCATTGCCTAACTTGGAGATGAATATTACTTCGGCGCCCAGCCGTGAGGCGGCAACTGCCTGGTTGGCTCCTTTTCCGCCGGGATTCATAAAGAAGGAGCCGGAAAGAACCGTTTCCCCGGGTACCGGGATATGTGCGGTTTTAACAACCATATCCATATTGGAGCTACCTACCACTACTATTTTTTTCGCACTCATAGAGCAAGCTGTTTTTGTGATCTTCTGTAATCGTTATTTCAAAGCTATCTTATCTCTGTCCTAAATAAAAATCATTAATTTCACTTTTTAATAATTGTAAAATACTAACCTTCATAATTATTATATCATAAATAATTGATTGTTATAGTATTGCATTTTGTATATTGGTGTAATTTTGTGGATTATGATATAGCCGGTTTTTAATTTTAGAAAGATGTCCAAAACAGCAGCCATACGGTTAGTTAAATCCTTATCGGGACCGGAAAAGCGTTTTTTTAAGCTGTATGTAAAGCGCCAGTCGGTGGGAAGGGTTTATCTTGATCTGTTTCATATCATAGATAAGGCAAATCATGATGCAGCATCGGCAGTGGAGGCAATATTTAAAAAAAAGCATCCCGGCGTGTCTGTCCATAATACCGCAAGATACTTAGTTAAGATACTCACGGATTGCCTCATTCAGCTTAAAACGGAAAAAGATCCGCTGTTCTGGCTACTGCAAAATATCATGCGGATAAGGGTTTTGCAGGAGCGGTCGTTACAGGATGAGGGTTACCAGGAAATACTTAAGATACGTACTAAGGCCGGTGCGTTCCAGCATCCGTTGATTGAATATATCAGCTATCGTGAAGAACTGAACTATTTTGTGGATAGTAATTTTCCTGCGGTAACAGATAAGCAGGTCGTTGAGCTGCAAATGAGGGCCAAGCGCCTGTTGGGAGATATGAACAGCATACATGATCATCATTCTCTTTTTGAGCAGTTGAAATACCGGGTGGTGCATGCCGGGAAAATATCTTCACAGGAGCAGATGAAGATGCTGAATGACCTGGTATTAAGTGAAATGGGATTGGTAACGCATAAACCGGTCAAAAGCTTTGCCGCACAAAAATTACATTTATTATTCCAGTCTTTTTTCTTTACCCATACCGGTGAATACAAAACGGCATTAAAGACTTTCGCTTCGCTTAACCGACTCTTTGAAGAAAACATGAAGTTGCTGGATCATCCTCCCTTAGATTATCTTTCTGTGCTCAACGGAACATTAGACAGCCTGCACATGCTTGGACTTGTTGAGGAAATGAGCTTTTATATCGGGAAAGCAGGGCAGTTAGATCAGTCTGTATACCCGGAATATTTCAGAAGCCAGGTGCAAAAAACAGTGCTGTTATACCGGCTGATATCCCTGGTGGCTCAACATAGCTTTTCGGCAGCTGTACATCTCAGTGCTATGGAAAAGGACCGGATAACGGCTTACAATATGGTGGATGAAGAGAAGCAATGGGAGCTATATTTTTATACGGCGCTTTCTTTTTTTAAGCTGAATAATTATAAGCAGGCGCATCGTTGGATTAGTGAAGCGATGCAGAAGCAACGCAGTTATAAGCACTGGCTGGTGTGTAAAGCTGCCAGGTTATTGAATATCATCGTGTATTATGAAAGGGGAGAAAGGGATTACCTGGATTATGAGATCACAGCGTATAAAAGATTTTTTGGAAACCGGCAGTTGCTGAAGACGGAACAGCTTTTGTTTAAGGGTATCCGGATGAATGTTCATGTTAAAATTTCCGGGAAGATGCAGGTGCAGAAGATGAAGGAGGAACTCGATGCTTTACAGCAGAATCGTTTTGAAAAGCAGTTGCTCAAATATTTTGATTTTGCCGGGTGGACTGCGGAAAAAATAAAAGCCGGTACCCGGTATTTGTCAGGATAAATTTTTGATATACGCAGTCCTGCCGGGAAAGGAATACCCGGTGATGGAGCAGGAGCAAAACATCAGCACGCCGTAGGCGTAATTACAACATGGTAAATGTTTCCAGGAACTTAGTCGTAAAATTTCCTTTTCTGAAATCTTCATTCCGCATAAGCTGCTGGTGAAAGGGGATCGTTGTTTTCACGCCTTCAATAACATACTCACTTAAGGCGCGGCTCATGGTATTGATAGCTTCCTCCCGGGTTCGGGCTACGGCAATGATTTTAGCGATCATCGAGTCATAATAAGGAGGGATCACGTAACCTGCGTAGGTATGGGAATCAATACGTACACCATGCCCGCCGGGCTGGTGTAAGACCGTAATCTTTCCGGGGGAAGGTCTGAAATCATTATAGGGATCTTCTGCATTAATGCGACATTCAATGGCATGCATTTCGGGATAATAATTCCTGCCCGAAATGGATTCACCCGAAGCGATCTTGATCTGCTCTTTAACTAAGTCGAAATTGGTTACTTCTTCAGTAACACAATGCTCTACCTGTATACGGGTATTCATCTCCATAAAATAAAAATTCCTGTGTTTATCAACCAGGAACTCTATGGTGCCCACACTTTCATAGTTAATGGCAGATGCTGCTTTTACGGCAGCTTCGCCCATCTTTTCACGCAGTTCATTGGTCATGAAAGGAGAAGGCGATTCTTCCACCAGCTTCTGGTGGCGGCGTTGTATAGAACAGTCGCGCTCGCTTAAATGGCAGACTTTGCCATAGCGGTCGCCGGCTATCTGAATTTCTATATGACGGGGCTCTTCCACAAACTTTTCCATATATATCCCGTCATTTTTGAAAGCGGCTCCGGCTTCGGCTTTTGCAGTGTTATAGGCTTTTTCTATTTCAGCTTCTTCCCAAACCACCCGCATTCCCTTTCCTCCGCCACCGGCAGTAGCTTTTAAAATTACAGGGTACCCGATATCTTTAGCCAGGCTTTTGGCTTCCTCTATATTTTCCAGCAGTCCTTCACCTCCGGGTACAACAGGAACACCGGCCCTGATCATCGTTTCCTTGGCCGTAATTTTATCGCCCATAGCAGTGATCATCTGTGGGGTAGGTCCGATAAATTTTATACCATGTTCGCAGCAAATCTGGGCAAATCGTGCATTCTCTGCCAGGAAGCCGTATCCGGGATGGATGGCATCCGCATTGGTGATTTCCACGGCTGCCATAAGTTGGGGAATATTAAGGTAAGAATCCACGCTTTGCGGGCGCCCGATACACACGGCTTCATCAGCAAATTTTACATGCAGGCTGTCTTTGTCAGCAGTGGAATAAACAGCTACTGTTTTGATACCCATCTCCCGGCAGGTACGGATAACCCGTAATGCAATTTCACCACGGTTTGCAATTAGTATTTTTTTGAACATGTAGTCAATTTGAAAATTCAGGAATTTGAAAATTTGAAAATAACAGGGAAATTCAGAAATGAGTGTAACTCATTCTCAAATCAGCACATTTTCAAATTTTCAAATTAATTAGGTTCTACCAGGAACAAAGGCTGATCATATTCCACAGGGCTGGCATCATCTACCAGTACCTTTACCACCCTGCCGCTGATTTCGCTTTCTATTTCATTGAACAGCTTCATGGCTTCAATAATACAAACAACCATTCCGGGTGTTACTTCATCTCCTACTTCAACGAACAAGGGTTTGTCAGGAGAGGAACGGCGGTAAAAAGTGCCGATCATGGGGCTTTTTATGGTGATCAGGTTGTCGGCTTTGGTCTCAGCTGCAGCCCGGGGTTTTTCATGCGTGGGGGGTACGGAAGACGGGGGAGCAAAGGATTGAACAGGCTGGGATACAGCGGGTACCACCTGGGTAATGTGCTCCTCTTTTTGCCTTATCGTGATTTTAAACTCTTTATCTTCTATGCTTATTTCCCCTATATTCGATTTGTTGATGATCTTAATCAGCTCCTGAATTTGCTTAAAATCCATCTGCGTAAATTTAATGTATTAAAAACCGTCAATTATAGTAACGGGCGGCTAAGATAGGAATTCACGATAAATATACCCAAAAATCACTGTTTTACCCTTTCAACGTATTCCCCGTTTTTGGTATTGATCCTGATCAGCTCTCCTTCTTCCACAAAAAGAGGTACCATAACGGTAGCCCCGGTTTCTATGGTGGCTGCTTTTAACGTACGGGTTGCGGTATCGCCTTTAATGCCCGGCTCGCTGTACGTTACCTGTACAACAATTTTATCCGGCAATTCCACGCTCATCGGCAGCTCTGTTTCCGTATTCATCAGCACGGAAACTTCCTGGGCTTCTTTTAAAAACTGGGGAGCATCTACCAGCGACTCCTGTACCACGATTTGTTCAAAGGTTTCATTATCCATAAAATTATATCCCGAATCGTCCTTATACAAAAACTGGTAGTTCTTTCTCTCTACCCTCACCGGGTAAATGCTGTCGCCGGAGTTCCATGTTTTTTCGATACTCCGGTTATTTTCAATACCCTTAAGCTTAGCCCATACTTTAGCGGCGGCCCTGGCGGTTTTATTCTCACCGAATTCTATTACGGTATACAGGCTGCCGTCTAATTTCAGGATCATGCCTCTGCTGATGTCTGCTGTAGTTGCCATATTATATTATATGTTTTGAAAGTGGCGCAAAGATAAGAGGTTTTTGTTTTATATAATGAAGAACCGGGGCCGGTAAACATTTTTCCCCACTGTGAATTATGCCTGTTAATTAAATAATTTTCGGGTATTTTTGCCTTTATGCAGCACACTATTCCCAACGATATTCAGTCCGAAGAAAAACTTTCTTTTGATCGCTTCCGTGAAGAAGTGCTTAATGATTACCGGCTTGCATGTGAAAGCAGGGAAGCCAGTCTGCTGGGGCGAAAGGAGGTATTGACAGGTAAGGCCAAATTCGGCATTTTTGGAGATGGTAAGGAAGTGCCCCAGATTGCATTGTCTAAATTTTTTCAGCCCGGTGATTTTTATGCGGGATATTACCGTGATCAAACCATTGCCTTTGCTACGGGTACCGCTACGATAGAAGATTTTTTTGCACAATTATATGCCAACCCGGATGAAAAGGAGGAGCCTCATAGCGCCGGGAGGCAGATGAATGCCCATTTTGCATCTGCTTTTGTAGATGAGCAGGGTGAATTTTTGGACCTGGTTAACCGGAAAAATATAACCAACGGCATTGCTCCCACTGCGGGGCAGATGCCGAGAGCGCTGGGACTTGCTTTTGCATCAAAAACATTTCGTGAAATTGAATTATTGCATCAGTATAAAAGTCTGTCCGATAATGGAAATGAAGTGTGTTTTTGTACGATAGGAGATGGATCGGTTTCCGAAGGTCACTTTTGGGAAACGGTTAATGCCGCCGCCGTACTGGAGGTGCCGCTGGCTATTTTTATATGGGACGATGGTTACGGTATTTCTGTTCCATCCGATGGACAGATAGTAAAAGGTTCTGTATCCGAAGCATTGAGAGGATTCCAGAAAAAGGGAGATAGCACGGGCGTTGATATTTATAAGGTAAAAGGCTGGGATTATGCCGGGCTTTGTGAAATATTTGAGCAGGGTATACATAAAGTACGTACCACCCATATTCCCGCTATTTTTCATGTGGAAGAGGCAACCCAGCCGCAGGGACATTCTACTTCGGGTAGTCATGAGCGCTATAAATCTCCCTCCCGGCTGGAATGGGAAAGGGAGTGGGATTGTATAAAAAAAATGAAAGAGTGGATCATCGCCAATGCGCTGGCTGATGAAGAAGAGCTGAATGTCATCGGGATCAACGCCAAGGCTACCATAAAGGCAGCCCGCCAGTTAGCGTGGGATAAATACACTTTACCCATCAAAGAGATGCTGGCGAAAACGCTTTCTCTTTTACAACATGTTATCCGGGAAGGAAAAGATAAAACCGGCCGGATAGAGGCGGCGGTTAAAAGCCTGCAGGCAAACCGCGAACCGGTGCGCAGGGATATCTTAAAAACACTGGCAACCGGCGCCTGTTTCAGCGACGATGCTTCCGTACAACATTATTACAATACGCTGCTGTCTGAGCAGGATGGCTTATATCATTCGCATTTATATAACGAGGGAACAAAAAGCCTCCGGCTTGTGCAGCCTGTTCCCCTGCAGTATGATGAAAATGCTCCCCTGCTTAACGGTTACCAGGTGCTGAACCGGTATTTTGATGAATTGTTTGCTCATAATCCGAGGGTATTGGCATTTGGAGAAGACCTGGGGTTAATTGGAGATGTTAACCAGGGATTTGCCGGGTTGCAGCAAAAGCACGGAAATAAAAGAATTTTTGATACCGGCATCCGGGAGCTCACCATTATGGGGCAGGGTATCGGTTTGGCCATGAGAGGACTACGGCCTATTGCAGAAATTCAGTATGTGGATTATATGCTTTACGGGCTTCAGCCTTTAAGTGATGATGTAGCTTCTTTGCATTACCGCACTAAAGGAAAGCAAAGCTGTCCGATTATCGTCCGTACCCGCGGACACCGGCTGGAGGGTATCTGGCATAGCGGATCCCCGATGGCGATGCTTATAAATGCCCTGCGCGGATTTTATATATGTGTACCCCGGAATATGGTGCAGGCCGTGGGCATGTATAACACCTTATTGGAGGTGAATGATCCGGCATTAATGGTAGAGTGCCTGAACGCCTATCGTCTTAAAGAAAAGCTGCCGTCCAACCTGCTGGGCTACAGGGTGGCATTGGGTGTTCCCGAAGTAATAAAAGAGGGCAGTGATCTTACCATTGTTTCCTATGGCGCAACCCTGCGTATTGCGCATGAAGCGGCCATACTGCTGGAGGAAATGGGCATCTCCTGTGAGGTGATTGATGTACAGACCCTTTTGCCTTTCGATATCAACAACAGTATCCTGGATTCTCTTAAGAAAACCAGCCGTATCCTCTTTGCCGATGAAGATCTGCCCGGTGGCGCTGCCGCCTATATGTTTAACCAGGTGATGGAAATACAGGGAGGATATCGCTGGTTAGATGTTGCGCCCAGAACGCTTACCGCTCATCCGCATCGCCCGGCATACGGAACAGATGGAGACTATTTCAGTAAGCCCAATACCGAAGATTTTATCCGGGTGATTAAGGAGATGATGAGCGAATAGGAGTTGCAAGTCCCAGGTTTCAGGCGGGAGGTATAAGTAAGATAGAAGCTTTCAGCGATCAACTTTTGATAGTGGGTAATAAAATCACAAATCAGAAATCAATCTCAAATCATAAATTGGCTACACGGTGAGTAAACCTATCAGTAAAAGCGATATTCGTTTTACGGAATCATGGAAGGAGCAAAGAGAAGGGTCAAAAGCGGGATACTATCTGCTTTATACTTTCAGTTGGGGACTGGCCATTATTTTTATTATTTTTTTTATCCTCATGTTTTTAGGTGGTATTAGTATCATCCCTATAGCGCAGGACAATAACAAAATAGTCCTCATCGTGGTTACCGGGTTTGTTCTTGGTTTTGCCACTTCTCTTTTTGTAAGAGCAAGGAATGAAAAAAGATACTGGAAAATATTGTCTGAAGTAAAGAAAGACAGGGCGGAAATCTCTCTGAGTTAATTACGTATGAAAATTTTACAAACAGCGGAAAGGGTTTCACAAAAGGATCACTCTGATAATTATGTTTTTCAGCGTTCCCTGCTGGCCTATTTAGAGGCGGCAAAGCTGATTTCGGGTAAAGTGCTGGAAATTGGCACGGGGAGCGGCTATGGTGTTGAAATTGTTGCCCCGCATACCGATGCGTTTATCACCATAGATAAGTATAAAACTGATATTGCCGGCGAAACACCTGCCGCTGAAAATAAGGTAACATTCCTGCAAATGAATGTGCCTCCCCTGCAAAATATTCCTTCAGCTTCTTTTGATTTTGTCATTACTTTCCAGGTTATTGAGCATATACAAAGGGATGATGTTTTTTTGCAGGAAATATACCGGGTATTAAAAAGCGGGGGCAAACTCATCGTTACCACGCCCAATAAAAAAATGTCGCTTACCCGTAATCCCTGGCATGTGAGGGAATATACCGTGCAGGAACTGGAGAAATTATTGCTGACCTGCTTTCAAAGGGTACAGTGCCTCGGGGTATTTGGCAATGAAGCGATCATGGATTATTATGCAAAGAATAAAGCGGCTGTAAAAAAGATAACCCGGTTTGACATTTTTGATCTACAACACAGGCTGCCCCGCAGGCTGCTCCAGATACCGTATGATATTCTGAATCGCCTGAACAGAAGAAAGCTGCTGAACAGGAACCAGGAGCTGGTAACGGGTATCACCCATAAAGACTATACCATCCGTGTTGCGGATGATGAATGTTTCGACCTTTTTTTTATTGCAGAAAAGACGTAAATGCCCGGGCTGTAGTTTAACGTCCGAAGTATTTGTTAACCGCTTCAATACGATTATTGACGTGAAGCTTTTCGTAAATATGGTAAACGTGTTTGCGGACGGTTTCATGCGCTATGCCAAGCCGGGTTGAAATTTCTTTATACAACATACCTTTGGCAAGCAGCTCAAGGATTTCGTGTTCCCGGTTGGAAAGGCTGTCTAAAAGTCCCGAGGCAGGATTTTTTTCCTGGAAGGCAGCTACTACTTTCCTGGCTATCTGGCTGCTCATGGGGGCTCCGCCCTCTGCCAGCTCACGAATGGATTCCAGGAGCTTCCCGGGAGCTGTTTTCTTTAAGATATAGCCGCTGGCGCCGGCAGAAAGCGCTTCAAATATTTTTTCATCTTCTTCATATACGGTACACATCATAAACAGCATGTCGGGGTACCTGGGTTTCAGCTCTCTTACACAATCAATGCCGCTCATTCCGCCTAAGTTAATATCCATAAGCACTACATCGGGCTGCAGGTCAGCTATACCGCTTATCGCACTTTCTCCACTGATAAAAGATCCCTTTAACTGGTATCCATCAGCCATCATGATAATTTGCTCTAATGCCTGGCGTATATCATGATTGTCTTCTACTATGCAAACGGAGATCACATCCATATTAAATATATGATCTGCTAAATTAAACTTTAATAATGATACCGCTCTACCCTAAACCGGGTACTATGGTAAAGGCAATTCGAATAAAACGGAAGTCCCGTTATGGTGTGATATGGTGCAGGAACCGCCTATAGCCTGAAGCCGGTCTTTGATATTTTGCAAACCGTTATTATGGGGGTTTACCCGGGCGGGGTTAAAGCCTATTCCGTTGTCTGATATGGTAATGGATAATTGGGTATCAGTGGTAAAATGAACGTTGACTTCTGTTGCCTTTGCATGTTTAACAATATTATGCAGCACTTCTTTTACGGAAAGCAGGATGTTGCGGCGTATTTTTCCGCTTACGGGTATTTCATTGAGTGTATCCGGTATTGCAATACGCAATTGTATGGGAAGAGGCTCGAAATATTCAACAATGAAATGGCGAAGATAGGCTATGAGATTGGGAAGGGTATCGTTCTTTGAGTTTAAGGTCCAGATGATCTCGTTCATGTTATCCATCAGCGAATTGGCGGTATCTGAAATCTTTTCAAATACCTTATTCGTTTCATCATTGGCAGCTTTAATCCGGTTAATTTCACTGAGCAGGCGGATTGAAGTTAATCCCGAACCTATTTCATCGTGAATTTCCTGTGAGATGCGGTTTCTTTCTTTATCCCTGGCATCAATGACGGCTTTGTATTTTTCAAGGTCTTTCCGGTCATTCGTGAGCTTTAATCTTTCCAGCTCCCGTATCTGTGCGGCTTCCTGCATTCTTTTTCTATAGAAGAGCGCCTGCATAAAAAACAGCATTTCAATAATTATACCGGTCATGAAAGACAGGGTGGTAATACCGGAATGTTCCAGGAAATGGTATTTGTATTCGCCTCCCCGGTCAATAATTACAATAAGACACCATACCACTATGGCGGTGATGGAGCCCGCCGCAATATATCTCACTTCTTTATCCCGCCACAGTTTCAGCAATACGATCAGCATATATATAAAATAGGGAAGCGCGATCAGCCTGGCGGTGTCAAAAGCGATATTCCCGATATAGTTATATTGATCGGTATAGGTAAGGGGAAGATTAACGATCAGAAAGATGATCTGTACTATTATAATTCTGCGTGCATGCCGGTACAGCCGGGGTATCTTTTTCTTCAGATTTAAGAAAGAAGTGATAAACAGCAAGGCGAGCGTACTTTCGCCTAATTGAAGCACCTGGTATCTTAAATCATAGAAATAATAATAATAGCCGTTAAATATAAAAGTGTTGAATAAGCGGAGAGAGAAGTAAACAATAAAGCCAAACATGGCAAGGGTATAGTACAGGTATTCATTCTTTAATGACTGTATGAAAGCCATAAGGGTATATACCAGCATGCTGAGCATCACACCGAGGAAGACCAGGGTAGCGTAAATGAACAGCTTGTTGGGCCGAATGAAATGATCGAATATAAAGTCGGTCTGCTTATGTGGTATTACAACAACCGGATCGAATTGATGCCAGTTATAAAAATTGATTTTTGCCTGTATATAAAAATGCTTGTATTCGCCTTGCTTAACAACAAAATAAGCATAGGGCACTTTACTTAATACCCGGTAGGCGGTGGACGTGATCTTATTGTTCAGCACCTTCATTTTCCGGCTGCTGCTGTCGTATTCGTACATGGTATAGTGCTGGGCTCTTCCCATATAGAGCCAGAAAGTATCCGGTATTCCGCTGTTGGTAACCGACAGCCGGATAAAATAATCGGCGCCGAGTTTTTTCTCACTGAACGGAAAAATTCCCCCGGGGTAAGAGAATGGGGCCTCCAGGGCATCATCTATGGTGGTTTTTCTGCTGTAATCAATAAAGTAGGATAACCGGTTAAGCATGGTATCATACTTCTCAATCTTTCCAAGGTCTGTGAATCCGGCATTTTGTGCCTTTACGGTAGGGAGGCTCAAAAGAAGGATGACGGTTATAGCAAGCTTCTTAAACAAAAGGCAGATGGGGGTTTTATACGGAGTGAATGATAATGTAATTTAATATATTATTCAGCATTTAGCTTGGTTTATCCGGCATATTTCACGGGCGTTATACAGGAGGAACAGCGCAGCGTATTTTTCCCGTACCATCACGTTGCCATGTAGATGAAACCCATGCTATACCGGGATGTAGAGAATATATTTTTCGTTGAACCAGGCTTCTTTAAAAAAGTCGGATATTTTCCATATACGGGGTTTAAGCCGGCTTTCCTCTATTTCCCGGGTGAGGTCTCCGCCTTTCATACAGATCAGCCCGTTTTTAAACGCATCCGTTTTCCTGTCTTTTTTTAACAGCGGCTTACTCCAGTGCCACAGGTCTTTTAACGGGGCTACTGCCCGGCTCACTGCAAAATCAAATCTTCTGTCGCGGATGTCTTCAACGCGGGTATGCCGGGCGGTTACATTCTTAAGTTGTAGCTCATGAATAACCTCCTGCACTACTTTTATTTTTTTGCCTGTTGAATCTACAAGATGAAACCGTACCCCGGGAAATGCTATGGCGAGAGGAATGCCGGGAAAGCCGCCGCCGGTTCCGATATCAATAACTTCTGTCCCATCGGGGAACGTAAAAACAGCAGCGATAGCAAGAGAATGTAAAACATGCTTTTCCAAAAGAGAGCCGATATCTTTACGCGAGATCACATTGATCTTCTCATTCCACAGGGAATAGATATTTTCAAGCCGGGCAAACCGGCTCAACTGGTCGCTGGAAAAGCCGGTAAAATACCGGGTGATTATTTCCAGTTGATCCGGGGCTTTTTCCATAATGCCGGCGTAAAAATGAGGTAGTAAAAAAACATAAAGATATCAAAAGCCCAGAACCATTTCCAAAGATCTTTCTCGTCTAATTTTTCCATAGCGTGATGCCAGATAACACCTTGTACGATGAGGCGCAGCGCCCATACCCCGATTACCGGCTCCCAATGGAAAAGCAGGAGCGAAGCGATAAAAGCCGGGTAAAATAAGAAATGCGTAAAAGCGTATAATCCCAATAAAAACCGGTGTTTCGCTTTATATAGCCTGGCGGTGGTGAAATGCCTTTGCTTTTGTTTCATCCATTCTTTCCAGGTTTTTTTAGGTTCCGACAGCGTAAAGGTTTCTTTATCTATGATCACCGTGGTATTCAGGCTGTTGGCTGTAGCGTTGATGAACAGATCATCATCGCCGCCGGGTAAATGGTTGTGCGCGGAGAAGCCTTTATTCCGCAGAAAAACGTCTTTTTTATAGGCGAGATTTCTTCCCGTTCCCATATAAGGTAATCCCGCCAGGGCATAGGAAAGATATTGTATCCCGGTATGGAAGGTTTCAAAGCGGATGATTTTATTCAGTATTCCTTTTCGCTTTTGATAGCCGCCGTATCCTAATACGATTTCAGTTTTTCCGTTAAAAGCAGCTGCCATCTTTTGCATCCAGAATTCACTGACAGGAACGCAGTCTGCATCGGTTAACAACACCACATCATATTTTGCCGTTTTGATACCTACCGATAAAGGAAATTTTTTCCCGGCAATGAAACGCGCTTCCTGCTTTAATTCGATAACATGCAGTTGTGGAAAATCTTTCTGCAGGGCTTCCAGCAGGTATTTAGATTCGTCTAAGGAATTGTCATTCACTAAAATCACCTCGTGGGTGCCTGTAAATTCCTGTACCAGTAATCCGGGAAGATTTTTAGCTAAATTTGCGGCTTCATCACGGGCACAAACAATAACAGAAACGGGTTGCTGATGGTATGAAATGGAAGAATCATCACGATAAAAAGCCAGCTTTCTGAAAAAATACAGGTAATAAATGATCTGGATCAAAGTAATGCAGCAAAATGCTCCAAAAACGATTATAGGCCAATCCGGTCTTTCTATCATGGCGGCGAAGGTAAGAAATAGAAGAATTGATTATTATGGATTTACGGTAATGTGAAAATATGTTGAAAAATTATGGCTGCATTAAAGTTTGAAATACAAAAGACTGATCCTTTATCGGGAGCGAGGGCGGGTATGATCACTACCGATCACGGCAGTATCCCCACACCTGTATTTATGCCCGTAGGTACGGCCGGTACGGTAAAAGCCGTTACCCAAAGCCAGTTGGAACAGGAAGTGAGGGCAAAGATCATCCTCGGGAATACCTATCATTTGTATCTGCGGCCGGGGGTGGACGTGTTGGAGCAGGCGGGCGGCTTACACCGGTTTATGAACTGGCAGCGGCCGATATTGACAGACAGCGGAGGCTACCAGGTTTTTTCTTTGGCCGGTACCCGGAAAATTAAAGAAGAGGGCGTGATGTTTCAAAGCCATATTGACGGGAGCCGGCATTTGTTCTCCCCCGAGAAGGTAATGGATATCCAGCGAAGTATCGGGGCGGATATCATCATGGCCTTTGATGAATGCCCGCCTTACCCCAGTGAATATGCTTATGCACAGAAGTCTATGGAGCTTACCCATCGCTGGCTTGACCGGTGTTTTCAGCGATTGGGTGAAACAGACCACCGGTATGGTTATTCCCAAAATCTTTTTCCTATTGTGCAGGGCGGAACATACCCGGACCTGAGAAAAGCATCCTGTTCTTATATCAGCGCACAAAATGCAGTGGGTAATGCAATCGGGGGACTGAGTGTAGGAGAGCCGGAAAATATGATGTATGAATTGTGCGGACTGTGCTGTAACCACCTGCCGGCAGACCGGCCCCGCTACCTGATGGGGGTGGGCACACCCTGGAATATCCTGGAATGTATTGCCCTGGGGGTAGACATGTTTGATTGTGTTATGCCTACCCGCAACGGGCGGAACGCTATGTTGTTTACATCAAAAGGCGTTATAAATATTGATAATAAAAAATGGGAGAAAGATTATTCACCTATTGATGACGGTATAGATTGTGCAACCAGCAATTATTATAGTAAAGCTTATCTGCGGCATCTTATCAAGTCGAAGGAAATACTGGGACTGACCATTGCCAGCATTCATAATCTTGCTTTTTATCTGCACGTGGTTACAGAAGCCCGCCGGCACATTGAAGCCGGCGATTTTAACAGTTGGATGCGGGTGGCTATTGAGCAGTATAAACAGAAAGTATAGGGATATCGTATATGCCGGATCAGCATTTACTACCCCGGTAAGCCGTACCTTATTTTCGCTTTTGTTCAAAAAGCCAGGGCAGGAGCGTGGGTTCGGCAAAGGCATTTATCCAGCTATCGTGCTTTACTCCCGGGTATTCCGTGAATTTTACTTTGGCGCCTGCTTCCTGCAGGGCATTGACCATGCTCTTAGATTGGGCTATGGGTACCACGCTGTCATCAGTGCCGTGAAATACCCATATTGGGAAATGTTTTCCATATCGTTTTGCACCTGCCGGGTTGCCGCCACCGCAAATAGAAATTGCCGCAGCAAATTGTTTGGGTTTGCGCCATAATAGTTCGAAGGTTCCAAAGCCTCCCATCGAAAGACCGCCGATGTATATTCGTTTCGGATCAACAATGCCGCTGTTTACTAAAGTGTCAATAAAATTCATAACCAGTTGAAGCGGACGGGTAGGAGGTACATCCATGGGAAAACGATAAACTATGGAAGAGTCGGCAGCTTTGCTTTTTTCCCGTACACTCCAGGAAGAATCGGCCGGGCATTGCGGAAAAACAACAATAGCCGGGAATTTTTCCCTGTTGACGGAATCCAGGAAAAGATCACCGCCCCATTTTAACTGGGCTTCATTGTCATTGCCTCTTTCACCGGAGCCGTGTAAAAAAACAATTAACGGGTATTTTTTGTCTGCGGAAAAATGTATCGGGGAAAGTATCCTGCAGGGCAGGCTGTCATCGCCCTGCAAAAAAAGCTGCCGTTCAAATAGCTCCAGGTCCGGAACTTGCGCTTTTATGATGCCGGGAAGCAGACCGAGCAGCAAATAAGCCGGGATAAGTTTGAAACTATTGTGAATATTTTTCATAATAGAAAGATACAAAGTTCTTGTTAGAGTTTTAGTTTACTTTTGTCCATTCCGGTGTAGTAACGTTTACCCGAGCTGAATGCATGAAAAAAATAGACTGGTACATATTTAAAGATTTTATTTTCACTTTTATTTATTGTATCGTGCTGTTTACTGCTATTTCCGTTGTGGTAGACATCAGCGAAAAAACAGATGATTTTGCCAAAGCTAATCTCTCCGCAAAATATGTCATAATACACTACTATGTGGGTTTTGTGCCGTTTATTGTATCTTTTTTATTTCCCCTGTTTACTTTTATTTCCGTTATTTTTTTTACCTCCCGTTTAGCCAACCGGTCAGAAATTATTGCCATGCTGGCCAGTGGCACCAGTTTCAACCGCCTGTTAAAGCCTTATATCCTGGGAGGTATCGTACTGGCTTTGCTGCTTTGGGCAGGCAACCGTTCATTTGTTCCCAGGGCAAATGAAATAAGAACCGCTTTTGAATTAAAATATATTCCGTCACCGGGACAACACAACAGCAGCAACAATATCTATATGCGCATTGATTCGGTTTCGTATTGCGGTATCCGGTACTATGATACGACCTCCAAAAGTGGCGGCGGCTTTTTTATGGACAGGTTAAACGGAGAAAAAGTTGCATATAATTTAAGGGCTAACTCAATTGACTGGGACGCCGTGCAAAAGAAGTGGAAGCTGACCGGCATAATTGAGAGAACTGTTAATGACCTGGGGGAAGAGATCAGGGAGGATACGGTGAGAAGAATGGATTTTAATTTTACACCGGAGGATTTAAAGCGCGATGAGTATGTAAAAAGCCGGCTTACCACTCCGGAGCTGCGGAATATGATCCGGATGGAAAAATTAAGAGGCGCTGAGGGAATTAAGGACCTGGAAGTTGAGTTATACCGCAGGGATGCCACACCCGTAACCGTGATCATCCTTACTTTAATAGGTGCTGTTCTCGCTTCGCGGAAGATACGGGGAGGAAGCGGTATACACCTTGCTGCGGGTTTTGCCATAGCGGCCCTGTTTATCCTCTTTGACCGCTTTTCTACTATCTTCAGTGTTAAGGGAAGTCTGCCGCCTGTTATAGCAGCCTGGCTGCCGAATGTAATATTTGGCATGCTGACATGGTATCTCTACAAAAAGGCTCCGAAATAGGTTAAATAATTTCATTGAAATCCCGGATTTTTGCCGGTTATAACGGTGTTTTAGCTAACTTTAGCGCTCTCGCTTATCCTGCGCAATGAGATGGTATCTAAGAAACACTTAACTATATGGCAACTATAAAAGAAAGGTTTAAAGCGAAAGCTGACGAACTATCAGAAGAAATCAAAGAAATTCTTAAAGAGCACGGCAATAAAAAAATCGGGGAGGTAATGCTTTCCCAGATTTACCAGGGTATGAGGGGAATGACCGGGCTGGTAAGTGAAACTTCTTTGCTTGATGCGCAGGAGGGTATACGTTTCAGAGGATTTACTATTCCGGAATTACAAAAGAAGCTCCCCAAGGCGCCAAACGGGAATGAACCGCTTCCGGAGGGACTGTTTTACCTGATGCTTATGGGTAAGCTGCCCACAGAGAATGATGTAAACGATATTACGAATGCCTGGCAGCGCCGCTCTCATGTTCCCAATCATGTTTTTGATGCCATTGATGCTTTGCCGAAATCATCCCACCCGATGACGCAGTTTGTAGTGGCCATTATGGCTTTGCAAACGGAAAGCATTTTTGTTCGTAAATATAGCCAGGGGCTTGGTAAGAAAGATTACTGGGATGCGGTATATGATGATGCTATGAACCTGATTGCCCGTTTACCCCGGGTAGCTGCGTATATTTACCGGCGTAAGTACAAAGATGACAAGCATATTCAGCCGGATGGACTGCTTGACTGGGCGGGTAATTTTGCCCACATGCTGGGTTTTGAAGATGAGAGCTTTAAGGAGCTGATGCGCTTATACATGACCATACATGCCGATCATGAAGGAGGTAACGTGTCTGCGCATACCACGCACCTGGTGGGTTCGGCTTTAAGCGATCCCTACCTGAGCCTGGCAGCAGGTATGAACGGGCTCGCCGGTCCTTTGCACGGGTTAGCTAACCAGGAAGTGATAAAATGGATATATGAAATGCGGGAAGAGCTGGGTGTTCAGTTACCTTCAAAAGCCCAGATAGAAAAATACGTAAAGAAAACGCTGAAAGAAGGGAAAGTAGTTCCCGGATACGGACATGCGGTATTGCGTAAAACCGATCCCCGGTTTTCAGCTCAAATGGAATTTGGTAAAAAGCACCTGCCTGACGACCCGCTTGTAAATACGGTTTGGCGGATATATGAAGTTGTTCCCGCTGTATTGAAATCGTTGGGGAAAGTAAAAAACCCCTGGCCGAATGTTGATGCCCACAGTGGTGCGTTACTGGTACATTACGGGTTGGTGGAGTATGAGTTTTATACGGTGCTGTTTGGAGTCAGCCGATCGCTGGGTGTATTGGCCAGCCTGTGTTGGGACAGGGCTTTGGGATTGCCGATAGAACGTCCCAAGTCGGTAACTACGGCTTTGGTAAAAGACTGGCTGAAAGGTAAAGGGGAAATCTGGGGCGATTAGCGGACAGGAAAAATTACGTTTAATAATAACCAGGCCATTCCGGTCTGGTTTTTATTTTGACAGAACGCATCGGCAATCTATATTTGCACTCCTGAAAAAGAAACGGGGTTTAGCTCAGCTGGCTGGAGCGTCCCGCGTGCTCGCGGGAAGGTCACCGGCAAAGAGTTATTTAGAAAAAGCGTTTTTAACAGGGGGTTTAGCTCAGCTGGCTAGAGCGTCCCGCGTGTTCGCGGGAAGGTCACCGGCAAAGAGTTATTTAGAAAAAGTGTTTTTAACAGGGGGTTTAGCTCAGCTGGTTAGAGCGTCCCGCGTGCTCGCGGGAAGGTCACCGGCAAAGAATTATTTAGAAAAAGCGTTTTTAACAGGGGGTTTAGCTCAGCTGGCTAGAGCGTTTGCATGGCATGCAAAAGGTCACCGGTTCGACTCCGGTAACCTCCACACCCCAAAGCAAGGCGGCAATGAACCGGCCTTGCTTTTTTTATAACAACCAGATAAGCTGCGGAGCAGCCGTAATATTAAAGCCGGTTTCATACAGGTGGGCCACCATTGCTGATCAAAAAAATCAAACAGATATTCCTTTTTGTACGTAGGGATTAGCCATAGCCGGTGTTTATGTTTCATAATTTATCGAACAATTTAATATTGCGCCGCGGCTTAGAGAAATGTGTTGAAATCCTTGTGGCTGCAAATATTTTGGCATGCTGCGCCACTATAGCAGGAAAAGGCGCATATCATGATAACATTAAAGCCTGTTTCATATTAGACTGGCTGCTCATTCATCTTCAGAAATTTATACTTCAGGCATTTTTTGGAGGACAAGTCAGGAGTTAGCATATATCAACCATCCCCGGTAGGCTATTGGTCTGCACGCCGGTAAGTATTTATACTTATCGGGCAAAATCTACCGAAAAACGAAGGGAAAAACACATCTGCCGAATTAAGTTCCTTTAAGGGTAAATCTGTAGCATCTTTGTTATCGAATCATTAGGATAGATGATCAGGCAATAGTTAAACAGTAATAGAGGTTGCTTAATAACTCGCCAAACAAAGTCACATTAACCCGGCACACCGGAATAATGACCAGTTTTAAAAAACTGGTTTTTTATTTTTACAACCTGTCCGACTTAAATCAGCAAATGATGAAAAAAGAAATCACTGATTTTGATAATTCATGCGTTAAGCATTTTAAGAATGGATAAGTCAGACTAAAATTTGGTCTGTCTGCATACCGGCAGATAAGCTGCGTAGCAGCCCTAATATTTATAGGAAAAAATAGAGAAAAGTAAAAAGGCGCATGGTGCCGTAATATTAAAGCCGGTTTTATACAGGTGGCTACCATTCCTGGTCAAAAAAACCAAATAGATATTCCTTTTTGTACGTAGGGATTAGTCGTAGCTGGTGTTTATGTTTTATAATTTATCGAACAATTTAATATTGCGCCGCGCTGCGGCTTAGAGAAATGTGTTGAAACCCTTGTGGCTGCTTTTTTATAACAGTCAGAACAAAGCAGAAGCCGCTCTGCTATCCTTCACAACTTTTACAGGTCACCAGGCTGGTTACCAGCTCTTTTGAAACACTCTGGCTGCGTTGATAATACAACGATTTGATACCCAGCTTCCAGGCTTCTATGATCAGCTTATTCACTTCTTTTATGGGTAGCGCAGAAGGAATGTTCAGGTTGAGACTTTGCCCCTGATCCACATACTTTTGCCGGATGGAAGCCTGTTGTATAATTTCAAGCTGACTGATCTCTTTAAAAGTCTTAAACACTTCCTTTTCATGGTCGCTGAGCCCCTGCAGGTGTTGTACGCTGCCGTGATGTAGCATGATGCTCCGCCAGGTATCTTCATTGTCCATTCCTTTTTCTTCGAGCAATATCCGGAGATATTTATTCTGCCGCATGAAATTTCCTTTAGACAGTCCTGCCTTGTAATAATTACTGCTATAAGGCTCTATACCCGGTGAAGTTTGTCCGAGTATCGCGGAGGATGAAGTAGTGGGTGCAATGGCTAACAGGGTGGTATTCCGTTTTCCGTAACCTTTCAACAGGGGAGGCTCCCCGTATATGTAGGCGAGATCCTGGGTGGCTTTTTCTGCACGTTCCCTGATATTGCCGAATATCTGGTGCGTCAGTTGTTTGGCCTGTAGCCCTTCAAAAGGGATCATATTCTTCTGCAGGTAAGAATGCCAGCCCAATACGCCAAGTCCTAACGCGCGATGATTCTTGGCGAACCGGTTGGCATTGGCGAGATAATAGCTGTCTTCTGTTTTTGCAATAAACTCCTGCATTACGGCATCCAGGAAAAAGACAGCCAGTCGCACCAAATCCGAATCTTTCCATTCATCATACAATTCCAGGTTTAAAGAGGAGAGGCAGCATACAAAAGATTCGTCTTCCTTGCTGGGCAGCATGATCTCAGAGCAAAGATTGCTGGCATTGATCACGTAATTATAGTCCTTATAAACCTGGGGTCTGTTCCGGTTCACATTATCCGTAAAAAATATATATGGTAAACCTTTTTGTTGCCGGCATTCCAGCAACAAGGCCCAGGTGTTCCGTTTTTCTACATCTCCGTCAATCATGTCGTGCATCCAGTAGTCGGGTACACATACCCCGAAGAAAAGATTTTGAATAGGGTGCCCGATATTCTTGATTTGCAAATACTCCTGTATATCCGGGTGATCAATGTCAAGGTAAGCTGCAAATGCCCCGCGCCGTACGCCTCCCTGGGAGATCGTATCCATAGCGGTATCGAACAGCCGCATAAAGCTTACCGCCCCGCTGCTTTTCCCGTTATCGGTTACTGCGCTGCCCCGTCCCCGTAGCTGCCCGAAATACCCGGAAGTGCCTCCTCCTAATTTGGTTTGCATGATTACCTCCCCGAGTTTATAGGTAATGCCTTCAATATTATCCGGAACATGTACATTAAAACAGGAAATAGGTAATCCTCTTTCCGTACCCATATTGGCCCACACCGGGGAGCTCAGGCTCATCCAGCCCCGTTCTATCATCTCGATAAAGGATTCCTTCAATTCGGGTTTGTACAGCCGCTGTGCCGCTGCCGAACAAACCCGTTCAATGGCTTTGTTTACCGTTTCTCCTTTAAGCAGGTATCCCCGGTTGAGATGTTGTTCGCTTTCCTCGTTTTTCCACCAGTACCTTTCGGTTACCGGCGCTGTAGCAAATATGCTTTCCATTGATACTTTTTTTGATTGGTTTAAAACAGGTCCTGGGCGGTAATGCTCTTATCGTGCTTGGTGTAATCTACCGGTCGTTTCGCAAAAAAATCATCCAGGCTGTTGGCAAATACTTCTTCTTCAAACCACTTCAGGGGTTTGTATTGTTCTGTTGTAATATGATATACTGCGGGAACGCCTATTTTTTCAAGGCTTTCATCAACCCGGAACTGTATAAAATGAAGCAGGTCATCCCGGCGAATGATATCTAATTCTCCTGCCTCGAAAATCCAGTCAATAATACGTTCCTCCACCTGCACCGACTCCCTCACCATATTTCCAATATGCTTTATGGTTTCTTCATTCAGTACTTCGGGGTATTCTTCCCTGATTTTATTGATGAGATAAATTCCTGCATTCGCATGTACCTGTTCATCTATGGAAGTCCAGGCAATAATATTGCTGATATTTTTCATCCAGCCTTTGAACCGGGTGAATGAAAGGATGATGGCAAACTGGCTGAAAAGAGAAACGTTTTCAATTAAAATGGTAAACAGTACCAATGCCATGCTGTATTCGCGCTTGTCCTCAGACCTGGTGGTACTTAATGCACGGGACAGGTATTCGATACGCTCTTTAATTACAGGCACTTCTATCAGCTTTTCAAATTCATTATTATACCCCAGCACTTCCACTAACCTGGAATACGCTTCGGAATGTCTGAACTCACATTCGGCAAAAGTGCTGCCCAACCCGTTCAGCTCCGGCTTGGGAAAGTGATGGTAAAGATTTCCCCAGAAAGATTTTACGGCAACTTCGATTTGCGCAATGGCAAGCAGGCTGCGCTTTACGGCATTACGTTCTTCCGGTCGGAGATGGGAATGAAAATCCTGGGTATCGGCCGTAAAGTCTACTTCGGAATGTACCCAGAACGTACGGTTAATAGCTTCGGTAAACTGGAGTATTTCAGGATACTCAAAAGGTTTGTAATTGATCCTCTTTTCAAAAAGTCCCATGACAAAAGATTTAAAAAATAATACCGGCCAGGCATGGCAAACAGGTGGTGCCTGATCAGTGGTTGTTCACGCCGCAATTGCTTTTCCGCCGAAAGCGATTACCGAAATTATTCCGGCAGGTCTTCTGACTCTCCCGATTTTCTGACACCTTCCCGTCACGCTACGAGCGTAACAGTGGCTGTAGTTCCAGAAAATGCAATGCATAATACGCATCGGGATTACAGCTACGGGGATAGCTCCCGGTTTACACGGGATTCCCTTTTAATGAAAATTCGCCGATGGCGAACTTCAACCGGAACAGGATGTAAAATAAAAGACTAAAATGTATTACAGGCGGAATTGTTATACACCGGATGTTGAAAACCTGCCAAACCGGCTCCCCGTTTCGTTTTTAACTATATGCTTATTTCCGGCGGGCATAAAGCAGATGCTGAAGTATTTTTAACTGCAGCGGCCGGCAAAGTATAGAAAATATATTCCCCGGCAGGTGGCTTTTTTCCGGGTTTTATGAGTATATAGTTTGACTTTTGACCTCCCCAAAAGGTATAATTTTGATTAATGGGAGGGGGATTAAAATATTCATCCTGCGGACAATGTGGTATAGCTTATTGAATAAGCTAACTTTGAACCCGCTTCTCCATAAAAAAATAAATATGAAAACAAAGACCATTTCCTGTTTTACACTGGCTTTATTTCTATGGTTTTCGGGCACTGCGCAAAATAAAATTGAGAATATTATTGTTGTTACAACCGATGGCTTACGCTGGCAGGAGTTTTTTAACGGAATGGATACAGCACTGGCTAATAATCCTGAATTTAACCAGAAGCAGAAAGATTATATTTACACTACTTACTGGGATGCTGATGCCGGGGAAAGACGTAAAAAGCTGTTACCGTTTATCTGGAGTACATTTGCTGCCAACGGGCAATTATACGGTAACCGGGCTTATCATAATTATGTCAATACCGTTAATCCGTACTGGTTTTCTTACCCGGGGTATAATGAAATGTTTACCGGTTTTGCCGATACCGCCATCAATAAAAACAGCTATCCCGATAACCCGAACCTGAATGTGTTTGAGTTCCTGCATAACCAGCCCGGCTTTAAAAATAAAGTAGCGGCTTTCGGATCCTGGGAAGCCTACAGGCGTATTTTACGAAAGAAAACCGCCGGCTACCCGGTTATTTCCGCTTTTGATACGATTGACTGGAAAGATGCCACGTATACCGAAAAGATGATCAATAAAATGAAGCTGGATTCGTATAAAGCCGAACAGGAAGAAGGCGCTATGGATGTGTTTACGCATTACCAGGCCATGGAATACCTCAAGATCAGGCAACCTAAAGTATTATATATCGCATATCTCGAAACAGATGAATGGGCGCATAGCAGGATGTACAGGAGTTATCTTGATGCGGCTCATCATGTAGATGCCTGGCTTCAGCAGCTCTGGAATTATGTGCAGAGTCATCCTGCGTACAGGAATAAAACGGCATTATTGATTACAACGGATCATGGCAGGGGAGATGTTAATAAGGTGCAATGGACAAGCCATGGCAGTAAAGTAACAGGGGCTGACCAGATATGGATTGGGGTAATGGGTCCGGGTATACCGGCCAAAGGAGAAGTGCGGACCTCAATGCAACTGTATCAAAGGCAGGTAGCTCAGACTATTGCTTCTTTGTTAGGAAAAACATTTTCGGCTGCCCACCCGGTGGCCCCGGCAATTCAACAAATTAAAGAGAAATAAATAACCACCCATGCGAAGAATCCTGTTTGTATTCCCTCTTTTCCTCTCCGTTTTCCTTTGCTTTGGCCAGCAGAAAGCACCCTTGCCTGAAACGCAGTATAACCTGGCGGTAATTGCGCACCGGGGAGACCATACTCATGTGCCCGAAAATACACTTGCAGCCGTAAGAGCCGCTATTAAAAGCGGTGCAGATTATGTAGAAGTTGATCTGCGTACTTCTAAAGACGGTTACCTTGTTAACCATCATGATGGTACGGTGGATCGTATGACCAATGGTACGGGTAACATCAAAGACCTGACCCTGCAGGAAATAAAACGGCTGAAAGTTGCCGACAAAGAAAAACCGACAAAAAAAACATACCGTATCCCCACCTTCGGTGAGATATTGAAGGTATGTAAAGGAAAAATAAATATTTATCTTGATTTTAAAGATGCGGGCGTAGCCGAAACCTATAAGCAGATCCGGGAGGCGGGGATGGAAAGGCAGGTTGTGGTATATGTGAATAGTATATCGCAGTATAAGGAATGGAGAAAGACCGCACCGGCAATGCCTTTGATCCTCAGCGTCCCCAAAGAGGTAAAAACAAAAGATCAGCTTACCTTCCTGCTTGGGCAGGGAAGCATTGAAGTGCTCGATAATGTGTATGATAAGGAAATGATATCGGCTGCCAACGATGAAGGAGTAGCTGTTTGGCTGGATGTACAGAGCAAAGAGGAGAACCCTGAAATATGGAATGCTGCTTTGCAAAAAGGTATACAGGGTATTCAAACCGACAATCCCGGGGCGTTGATCGCTTATTTGAAGAAGGATGGGTTGCGGAATGGTATGGGGAAGAATCTTGCTAAGGAAGATCCTTATTCGAAATACAAAAAGAAAGCCTACAGGGAGTTTAAAAATGTAAAATATGGAAAGGCGCCCGGAGATGAAAATATGCTTGACGTATATTTCCCGAAAGATATGCCGGCTAATGCCAGGGTAATTGTATACATACATGGTGGCGGCTGGACCCGTGGCGACAAAGGTGAGTTTCCGAAGCAACTGGTTGAGGAACTGGTTGGGAAAAGAGGCTACCTCGTTGCTTCCATAAACTATCGTTTGGTAAAAGACGGGAATGACCGTTTCCCTGCACAGATTGAAGATGTTAAAAAAGCGCTGGAGTTTATTTCGGGGAATGCCAAAAAATATGGCTATAACGGTAACGAATATGCGTTAATGGGAGGTAGTGCGGGGGCTCACCTGGCTATGCTGTATGCCTATGGCTATGATGAGAAGAAGCAGGTGAAAACAGTAGTTGACCTGTGGGGACCTACCGACCTTACCGACAAATCTGTACGTCCGGATGGAAGCGATGCGGATAAGACCGTGATTAATTTCCTCGGTGAAAAAGATGAAAACGCACCGATAGCTAAAGAAGCCAGTCCTGCTTACCACCTTACTAAGGAAACCGGGGTACCAACAATTTTATTTCACGGAGGTGAGGATCCGCTTGTAAAAGTGAGCCAGGCAGAAAACCTGTATAAAAAACTACAGGGACTGGGAATACCGGCACAGCTGGAAATTTACCCCGGGGAAAAGCATGGTGTCGGACCGGCTTCGGCTATTGATGTATTTAATAAAACCTTTTCATGGCTTGAAAAATATTATCCTTCCACTAAATAATGACAGAGGTGATGTATAAAATAATACTGCTTGCCGGGTGGCTTGCGCTGTATGGATGTTCTGCCGGGAATACTACCGGGGAAGAAGGTAAGATCGAAAACATAATCGTGATTACGTCTGACGGCTTGCGTTGGCAGGAGTTATTTAAAGGCATGGATAGTCTTATAGCCGCCAACGGCAGTTTTAACCAGGGACATCGTGACAGTACGGAGATGTTCAAAAATTATTGGGACGATAATGAGCTGGAAAGAAGAAAGAAGCTGCTTCCGTTTTTCTGGGATACTATTGCGCAAAAGGGGCAGCTCTATGGAAATCGAACTTATGATAATAAAGTGGATGTTGCTAATCCGTATTGGTTTTCTTACCCGGGATATAGTGAAATCTTTACGGGCTATCCGGATACAGCGATTAATACAAACGGATATAAAGCTAATCCTCATATTACGGTACTGGAATACATTAATCAGCAGGAGGGATTTAAAGGGAAGGTAGCTGCTTTTGGTGCCTGGGGAGCTTTTGATCGTATTCTGAATAAGGAGCGTTGCGGATTTCCGGTTGTGTCTGCTTTTAGCCCAACAGGCGGAGATCATCCGACACCTAAGGAAGAACTCATCAATGCTATGCTAAAAAATTCCTATAAACCTTTTGGTCAGGGAGAATGCCTTGATGTGTTTACACATTATGCCGCTATGGAACATCTGAAAGAGAAGAAACCCCGTTTGCTTTTTATTGGGTACGGTGAAACAGATGAATGGGCGCATGCCGGAAGATACAGAGATTACCTTGATGCCGCAAAACAGGTGGATACCTGGATAAAGGAAATATGGGAGTTTATTCAAACCACTCCGCAGTACCGCAACAAAACAGCTCTTTTCATTACGGTGGATCATGGACGGGGTGATATCAACAAGGATCAGTGGACAGGTCATGGCAGTAAAAGTGTGCAGGATTCTCATGAAATGTGGATGGCGGTGCTGGGCCCGGGGATACCTGCCAAAGGGGAAGTAAAAACACCCGGACAATTGTACCAGAAGCAGTCGGCCCAAACCATTGCTTCTTTGCTTGGATTACATTACGAGGCGGAGCATCCCATAGCGGAGGAAATAAAAGAGATTAAGAACTAATTTTTAAGCGGCTTCATATCTTATGATTTATTCACGTAAAAGTAAGGCCAGGGTTTGCGGGTATGCCGGCATGATAGGAATATGTCTTTTTTTTAGCATCATTGTTCATGCGCAGCCTGTAGCTGAAAATCCTTTTCCCCCGATGCCGGTACCGGACAGGATTGTGCTGAATGTTACGCAGGACCCTTCCTCTTCCATTGCCGTTAACTGGCGTACATGCGATACCGTTAGAACCGGTTATATAGAGATCGCACCGTTAACGGCCGATCCGCGCCTTGCGGATAAGGCGTTGCGTATCCCGGCAAAAAGCGAAGCCTTCCGGTTCGAAAATATTTCGGCTACCTATCATTCGGCAACCGTGCAGGGATTAACACCCGGTACATCCTATATGTACAGGGTGGGGAAGGAGCGGTATTGGAGTGAATGGTTTCATATTAAAACCGCCGGTAAGCCCGGTGATAAGCTCTCCTTTATATACCTGGGTGATGCACAGGTGGGATTAAAAACACTATGGCCCAGGGTAATCCGGTCTGCTTACGCTAAAATGCCCGAAGCCAGTTTGATTTTATATGCCGGTGATATTGTGAACCGGGGTAATAATGACAGTGAATGGGGGGAATTATTTTATGGGGGAAGCTTTATTCACAGTACGATACCGGGGATGCATTCTCCGGGTAATCATGAATATGCCCGTACGGGAGACACCCTTTCCGCTTTCTGGCGTCCGCAATTTTCATTGCCTGAAAACGGCCCGGAAGGATTAAAAGAATCCTGCTATTATACCGATGTACAGGGTATGCGGTTTATTTCCATTAATTCATATCGTGTGGAAGAATCTGATGAGGATTTACAAAAGCAGCAAATCTGGGTGGATTCTTTGCTTCGAAATAATCCCAACCAATGGACGGCTGTTTTGTTTCATCATCCGTTCTATTCCATCCGCCCGACACGGGATAATATCAGGATGAGAAATACCTTTAAGCCTTTGTTTGATAAATATAAAGTGGATATCGTATTGCAGGGACACGATCATGCCTATGCACGGGGAATGCAGAAAATTGAAGGGGCTACACATAAGGAAAAGTCAGGAACCGTATATATCTTATCGGTAAGCGGGCCAAAAATGTCTTCCGTATTTGAAGGCACCTGGATGGATGTGTCGGCAACATTTACGCAGCTGTATCAGCTGATAACGGTTGAAGGAAATACGCTGAGCTATAAAGCATACACCGCTTCTGGAGATCTGTATGATGCTTTTGATTTAGTAAAAAGAAAAGGTAAGTCCAATAAGCTGGTGGAAAAAAAATAACCTGTCAGAAACAACACGTGTACATGTTTAATTATATCTCTTATCAGACCTGATTACCATGAATTGTAAAATGAATCCTTCTTTTTTTGCGCATTGCACCCTTTGCGTTTTTATCTTATTAACAGGTGCAAAAGCACAGTCGCAGCCGGGTAATCTTTATCCTCCTTCTGCTTATCCCGACAGGATTGTATTGAATGTAACGGAGGATCCTTCCCGGTCTCTTGCGGTTAACTGGCGTACCCATGATAGTGTATTAACCGGAACAGCTGAAATTATGCCTGCGGTTTCCGAGCCGGCGGATGCGGTAAAAGCCGTTGCAACAAAGGCGGTAACGGAAACGGTTACCCATACCGGTATTGTAGCCAACTATCATTCGGTGGTATTCCGGGACCTGCAGCCGGGAACCCGGTATATGTACCGGGTGGGCAACGGTAATTTCTGGAGTGAATGGTTTCATGTAAAAACCGCCGGCAATCCGGGAGAGCCGTTTTCTTTTATCTATATGGGTGATGTACAGGCGGGTATGAGAACCTTCTGGCCAAGGGTTATTCGTGAAGCATATACTAAGATGCCGGATGCCAGGCTGATCATGTATGCCGGGGATATCGTAAACCGGGGGCGTAATGATCATGAATGGGGTGAATTGTATTATGGTGGTGGATTTATTCATAGCACTATCCCCGGGATGATGTCGCCCGGGAATCATGAACATGCCGATAATGAACAGGGGATCAATGAATTGACCGCTTTGTGGCGGCCCCAGTTCACGTTGCCCGAAAATGGTCCCCGGGGATTGGAAGAAACCTGTTATTATACGGATATACAGGGTGTGCGCTTTATTTCGCTGAACTCGCAGGCTATCTGGTTTGGTGGTGAGGGGATGCAAAAGCAGATGGACTGGTTAGAAAAGATCTTATCTGATAATCCGAATCAATGGACCTGTGTTGTGTTTCATCACCCGGTATATTCCGTAAAAGCTAACCGCGATAATAAAAACCTGAGAGAAAACTTTCAACCGATATTTAATAAGTATAAGGTAGACCTGGTATTACAGGGGCACGATCATGCGTATGGAAGAGGGATGCAGAAAATTCCTATGCCGGACAATAAGGGCACATCACCCACTATGTATACCGTATCTATGAGTGGATCTAAAATGTACCAGGCTGATCAGCCTGCATGGGCGGATAAAAGTGGCGGACATCTCCAGCTTTACCAGCTGATAACGGTTAATCGGAATAAGCTTTCCTATCGTTCCTATACCGCAACGGGTGAATTATTTGATGCCTTTGATCTGGTAAAAAGAAAAGGCAGAAATAACAAGATGATTGACCTGAACTAACAGGCTGATTCGTTAAAGAAGGTATAACGCATGTAAAAATTCCCTTTAATTAATCAAATAGGCTTAATTTGTTCCCCAATATTTTATTAACAACAATAAATATATCTGATGATGAAGTTTAAGTATTTTATTCATGGCCTGGTTATGTTTTCATTTGTATTTATAGCACAGGCCCAGACTCCCAAAACTGCTTCTGTGGCGCCGCGGCCCAAAATCATAGTAGGCATGATGGTAGACCAGATGCGTTGGGATTATTTATACCGTTTTCAGGATCGTTATACGGAAGGCGGATTTAAAAGACTGGTAAGAGAAGGATTTTCCTGTGAGAACACCCTGATTGATTATTCTCCCACTATTACCGCCTGTGGACATACCTGTGTATATACCGGCTCTGTTCCTGCGGTACACGGCATTGTGGGGAACGGCTGGTACGAACGGGCTATGGGTAAAGAGGTGGGATGCGTAGATGATGCATCCGTGAATCTTGTAGGAGCAACCCAGGGCGGAACAGGTCAATCACCTCATAATAACCTTTCAACAACCATCACCGACCAGTTGCGTATCGCTTCAAACTTCCAGAGTAAAACGGTAGGTGTTGCTATTAAGGACAGGGCTTCTATTTTACCGGCGGGACATGCTGCTACCGCTGCTTTCTGGTATAATGGACAGGATGGCAATTTCGTTACCAGTACCTATTATATGCAGGAACTGCCGGAATGGGCTAAGCGCTTTAATGAAAAGAAAGTAGTGGATAGTTACTATAAGAACGACTGGAATACCCTGTATCCCATTAGCACCTATACGTTAAGCACTGCCGATGATAAGCCGTATGAGAATACGTCGAATGGTGAAGCAAAACCTGTTTTTCCCCGTAACCTGAAACAATTTATAGGCAAGAACTATGGAGCGGTACGTACTACCCCTTATGGCAATACGCTGACATTTGACTTTGCAAAAGCAGCCATTGAAGGATATAATTTAGGCGGGGGAAAATTCACTGATTTCTTAGCCGTTAGCTTTTCCAGCCCCGATGCGATAGGGCACACTTACGGCCCCAATTCTATAGAAGTGGAAGATAATTATCTGCGTTTGGATAAAGAACTGGCTGACTTCTTTACTTATCTTGACAAGCGGTTTGGTAAAGGTAATTATCTCTATTTCATTACTGCTGATCATGGTGTATCAGAATCTCCCGGCTTTTACCTGGAAAATAAAATGCCTTCGGGCGCCATCCTGGATACGGATTTTTCCAAGGCCGTAACAGAAGGGTTGAAAGAGAAATACGGGGTGGAAAAGCCGGTGCTTTCTTTTGCCAATTACCAGTTGTATATGAACTGGGAAGCGTTTGATAAGAAAGGGATCAATCGCAGCGATGTGGGACGCACCATCAAAGAGATTCTGCTGAAAGCCCCCGGTATAGCCAATGTGTTGGAGAATGAAGGGTTAGGTACGGCCCCGATCCCCGAACACATCAGGTCTATGCTCATTAAAGGGTATAACATTAAACGCAGTGGCGACTATGTTGTCATTCCGCAACCTACCTGGAAGGGAGGAAATGTGAGAGGCGCTACTCATGGTACCTGGTATCCGTATGACGCACATATTCCATTGGTATGGATGGGATGGAAAATACAGCCGGGTCATACCAACAGAGTAACCGGGATGGCAGATATTGCGCCTACGCTTGCGGCTTTACTGCGTATACAAATGCCCAGCGGAGCTATAGGTGAACCTATTAATGAAATAACGGGAGGCAGGTAAAAGCCTGCGGTCGGCACCGGAGGTCCAGACCGAAAAAAAAGCCAGCGATCGGTACCCGGAGGGGTCAGACCGCTGAAGAGTGCTATGTTAATTATAGCATGTCGCATTGTCCGCGTGAACAGGCAATTGTCAGTGAATTTATTCACCATTCACAAAATGATACAGCATGTTGTGGTTAACATAGCAATAGTATTAACCAACTTATTCGTTCCGTTAAGCATTACGGTCTGGCGCTGTTGCGTGCGACCGTAATGACTGCGGTCGGTACCGAAGGTCAGACCGCAGTCTTAGCTTTTAAATTTCGGATTTCATTTTATGTATATCAGGCGGATCTTTTTATTATTAGGTATTGTATGTTGTACGATCATTGCTGTTGGGCAATCAGCCTTAGACAGTATTCTCTATGACTTTCATTACCGCCCGGACAGGGTGCTGGTAGCTGCACATCGTGCGGAAAACCCCGGGTTGCCCGAAAATTCCATTGCAGCCATGAAAGAAGCCATGCGGCATGCGGTGGATATTATTGAATTAGATGTAAGGGAAACCCGGGATGGCGTAATGGTGATCATGCACGATAAAACGCTTGATCGTACCACTACCGGTAAAGGTCTTGTTGCGGATATGACCTATAAGCAACTGCAGCAACTGTATCTGCTGCATGACGGTAAACCGACAACAGAAAAGATTCCCACCTTCAAAGAAGTGCTTGACCTGGTAAAAGGAAAGGTGATGCTGGATATAGATTATAAGGCGGAGGGTAAAAGAGCTGCTAAAACCACGACCAGAATGTTGCGGAAAAAGAAAATGGAAGGACAGGTACTATTTTTCCTGTACGACTATACCGATGCTCCCGCATTGAACCGCATGAATAAAAGAATACAGTTCATGACCCGTTCATACAATAAGGATGATGTGGATGGTATATTTAACCTGGGAATTAAAATTCCGGTGATACATGCGGATGATAAATTTTATTCAGATTCCCTGATGGGAGTGATCCGCGGTAAGGGTATCCGGCTTTGGATGAATGCGCTGGGAAAATATGATAAAATGGAAAGGGAGCAAAAGAACAGTGGATTTGATGCCTTGCTGAAGATGCGGCATACGAATATTATTCAGACCGACCTGTACGGGGAATTGCTGGCTTACCTGAGACAAAGAGGTTTACACCGGTAAGAACATAAAGAGCGGGTAAATTATCCCGGTTTCCTGTAAGCAATCTTATATAACAGCATAATATACAACAAAAAGGAAGCCCGGTTTTTTTCTAAGGGTTTTCCATGAGCTTTTAGCAACCGTTATCTCGGGGGATATTACCGTTCCCTCATCTTGCCTTTTAATAGTGCGGACAGAAAGGTATTTTCACTGAAAAGTCTGTTAAATACCTTTTATATGAAATCATTCTTTATATCACTCATAGCTACTTTACTGATAACGGGCTGCAGCAAAAAGAAAGAAACGGGGGCGCTTTTATCAGAATCCTTTCCCCAAAAGGTAATTATGGTAATAGAGAAACCTAACGATGATCTTTTCTACGACTATCTCACCGCCCCGGGAAGTGTTGTGCGCCGTGCGGCAGTTGACAAAACCGATGAAGCGGTAAAATATTTATTCAACTCAACTCATGCTCCGGAATGTGTCTGGATCGCTAACCTGGAGGGAAATCTCATCTATTTTCAGCTGGCTGCTGCTTCTAATACCTACCTGCAGGTGGCGCCCAACCGCCTGAGTGATGAATACATGCTGAGAGCTTCAGCAAAGAACAATGACCAGTCACATCTTTTCAGGAGGCATCATATAGCATTTCAGAACGGCATTAGAATAGTGGCCCTGGAAAGTGTAATGTACCCTGGATACTTTTTTTCCCGGGAAGGTGTAGTGGGCGAGAACAATGCCGTTAAGCTGGTTGAAAAGGCAGATCCAAAACAGGCTACCAAGGTAAGATGGTATGGAAGGCAGATGTAGGAATTGTGATATAAACCTGTTCCACGTTGCCCTGACGGGGTCTTCACCGCCAGATAACTATGTGAAGGGGGAGACCCCGGCGGATTATTTAGCACCAGGGTCTCGTGGCAGCCCGCAATAGCCCTGAATGAAGACCCCGGTGCGACTTATTATGTGAGGCTTTGTGATACTAGTGCTATGTTAATTATAACATATCATATTGTCTTGGGAATAGGCAATTGTCAGTAGTGAATTTATTCACCACTCACTACTCACTATTCACAAAATGATGCGACATATTATCCGAGGAAGCTTCAGTGATATAATTCAACAGTTAACATAACACTATTTAATTACCGGAGGTTTTACGGACATATTAAATGCTTTTTGTGCATAATAGATTTCTGTTAACTCATTAAATGCAGCTTTTATTACTTCTCCTTCCAGTTTGCCGTTATGCTCATATATTTCCCGATCAATCAGTGCCCTCAGATATAATATACGCCAACGCCAGGATTTTAGTGTTTGGGCGCTTAATTTTTGTTCTGCCCGTTGTACAAGATCAAAAGCTTCGATAGCAGTTGCTTTAATTTGCTTTCGGTTGTGATTAGCTTCCAGTATTTCTATAACCCGACTTAACTCATTTACCACATCAGGAGAATATTCATAAGCGATATACTCTTTTACAATATCGGAAGTTTGTCGGCTTCCCTCCCAATAAAGCTGTGCACAAATTACTTTATTCATATCCTCGTAAATGCCTTCTGAATAAGGAAAACCACCGGATACTTTATTATTCGTTTGGTTCCACAATCGTTGAAAGCGGTTAGTCAACGGATTAGCTCCGTATCCGCCCCAGGGCCACTGTCCCCACATACTGATCTCGGGAAAATTCAGAAGGGGCAATCCGCCAGGAACCCCCTTGTCCAAAGGATAGCGTGGAAAATCTTCATGAGCATCTGCCATAATATAGTTTAACCAGATTTTATCCTGGTTGAGAAATTTAGACAATCCTTCCCATTCACCCGCAGGTGGCGTATCATACATCCAGGTAGATAAAATAATATTGACACCGGGGGATTTTTCCTGTGTGATAGCTGCAAGCTCTTTACATAATACGGGGTAACCACGGGCGCCCCATGGCCAACATTGATCACAACCGCATCCCCCCTCATCGTAAGGCCAGAAAACAGCAAGATCTATACCCATATCCCTGAACTGATCTAACAGGTATGCCCAGTTTTCTTTCAGCAATAGTTTTGCCTGCTCATTCGAAGGATCCAGGTTTACTCCCAAATGTCCCCTCCTTCTCAAATCATCGGGTACCGGGGTATTCAGCCATTCATTTTTTGTAAACTTAAAGCCCTGGTTAGGTACCTGCAATAAGCCCACCTTCATGCCACATGCTTTTGCAATACCCATGATTTGCCGGGACCGTGTGAGCGCTTTTTGTGCTTCCGCATCATAAAAAGAAGTATATTGCCAGGTTGCAAAATGAATGACAAGATGATTGATGCCCCATAATGCCATATCTTCTACATATTTCTGTACCTCTTCAATGGGCGCTGCTTCATAAAAATTACCAAAATGCGTGGCGAAATACATTCCCCGTACCTTTCCCTTTGGGGCGGAAGTACCACGCCACGTGCCGGGGGTGAACCCGTTTTTGTCGTAGCGGGAAGTCCTCAAAAACCTGCCAACGCCATACAGCACAGCGGCATCTTCTGCCGCGGATATTTTTACATGCGTTTTTGTTTTATCAGCAATATGGTACGATTCCGGATCCTTTGTTTGCTCTTTTGCCAATTCTATTGTAAACTGCGCCGATGCGTCTTTTACAATTTTTACATCGGTTCTGCCCGTAATCTGTGCTGCCAGTATCCTGCCCGCATTTTTCATTACAATACCGGCATCTTCCGGCATGATGATCCTGACGGTTTGTACCTGGCTGAAACCTTGTAATGCAATAAAGGTTAACAGGAAGATTTTCATAATTGCCGAATACATTCCTTTCATTTTTCCGGTGTTACGTTTTGTAAAGAGGGTAGTGTATCCTCTTGGGCTATGGTTGTATACTTTTTACTAAACTATTCAAAACAATACTTTCGTCCTGATGGGGTCTTCACAGCGAGGCATTTTAACTGTAAAGTACCGTATCATAATTTCCCGCTGTGTGGGGCATGTTACAGAGAAGATATTATAATTTTTCCATAGGTTAAGAAACTGCTGATTCCTGCCCTTTATGCCCAATTCCTGCCCTTTATGCCCAATTCCTGCCCAATTAGCCGGATTTATCGCCTTGATTTAAGGCGGTAAAAAGTTCCTCTACCTCTTGTACCTATCTTCTCAATAAAATTTTCATTAGTCAAATATTGAAGGTCATTGGTGCTTTTACGCTTTGATACCTTAAAAATTTGCTGGTATTGAGAATTTGTTATGCTTCCATTTTCCTTAATAAACAAAAGAGTAGCTACAAAGTGCTCTTCCAAACCCAGGTTGATCAAATATTCTTCCGTGTAAATGTCTTTTAAGAAAATAACGCTGATACCCCCTTGTTCTTCCTCTATTTTAGGTTCAGGCAAACCGGCCTCCGTACAGGCATCAATAATCTTGTTGGTTCCGCGTCCCCAGGATTCAATATAGCCGGCCTTAAAGAAAACATTGGCAATATTTCTATTTCTGGGGTACGAGGAGTGCGCCTTTCTTAACTCTTCAACTGTTAATTCTTCCGGCAGGCTTCCCGGGTTCCAAAGATGCAGGCGATCATCATACACCCTAAGAAAAATATAGGTACTGGAATAATCCTTATGAATGATGGCGTTCAGCACAGCTTCTCTTAATGCCGGTTCAGGGTATTCAAGGGGTTCCAAACGCTCCAATCCCTTATACGATATTGGCCGGATCAGGTATTTTGATTTTAATATCTCCATAACCTTATCTGCCATATCAAAAATGTTCGTTTCAACAATGTCCTGGAATAATAAATCGTGACTTGTTTTGCCAAATCTGCCGATTTTAAAACAGGCAGTGGGAGTAACTCCCATAAGATTTTTTAAAAAAAAAGATTAGTAAAAAGCAAAAGTAAGCAAAACGATTAAAACCGTTGCTATACAACGCTTTGTAAAAGAGTAGTCTTAGTTTGGAACTCGGTGTCCGATAGGTTTTGGGCTTGAAAACACAAGGTTAGGTTACTAATTCGTTACCGATTGACAAAGGTAACTAAATAGCTTAACTGATTATATTTCAGTGTTTTGCACCCTTTTTTATATTCCCTTGTAACTCAATGTAATTTAATTTTAAACATTAAACATTTGAGTTATGGAGCAGACAAAAAAATCGACGTTCAAACTGCTTTTCTACCTGAAAAAGAACGAACTGAAAAAGAACGGTAACGCACCGGTTATGGCACGTATTACCATTGACGGAACAGCCAAGACTTTGGGTACAAAGTTAGAAATTAACCCCAATAATTGGGATTTAAAGTACGGAAGAGTTGAGGGCAAAAGTGCAACAGCTTTAAGCATCAACCAAAAACTGGATAACATACGTGGGCGTATCGACAAGATTTATGAAGATATGCTGAAGCACGAGGGTTTTGCGACCGCACAGAAAGTGAAACTTTCGTTTTTGGGTGTTGGCGTAATGGATGATGCCATATTGAAACTTTTCAAGGTTCAAAACGATGAGTTTGAAAATATGGTAGCAAAGGGCAAACGCACACAAGGCACTTATAATAAATATATCACGGTTTACAATCATCTTACTGAATTTATAAGCGAACGATACCACAGGGATGATATGGCATTTCGGGAATTGACTGCCGATTTTATACGTGAATTTGATTTTTATCTCCGTATTGATAAAGGGTGTGCACATAATACGGTTTGGATTTACACAATGCCTGTCATAAGTTTAGTTAAGCTGGCGGTCAAGAAAGGTATGATACGTGAAAATCCGTTTGAGGATTACGAAATCAGTATGGAAGAAACCGACAGGGGCTACATACTGAAAGAGGACGTAGAAAAGCTGATGATGTGTAAACCTCTACACAAAAGATATGAGCTTGTAAAGGATATTTTCATTTTTAGTTGCTTTACCGGATTGTCTTACGTTGATATTAAAAAATTGACAAAGAATAATATTCAGTCTTTCTTTGACGGTCATCAATGGATTATCAGCCGAAGACAGAAATCAGATATTTCTTCCAATGTGAGGTTAATGGAAATACCTAAACGCATCATTGAGAAATACCAGGGTACTACCCGAAATGAATTTATCTTTCCTGTTCCTACCAATGTAACCTGCAATAATCACGTTAAGAAACTGATTGAGGAAGCAGAAATTATTTCCGAACAAAAAGTAACCTTTCACACGGCAAGGCATACTTTCGGAACAATGTTTTTGACCGAGGGTGTACCACTTGAAAGCCTTAGCAAAATGATGGGGCATAAAAATATCTCCACTACACAGATTTATGCTAAAATTACCAGCCAAAAGATTAGTAAGGATATGGATTTAGTAACCCCTAAATTTAAAACAATGGAAGATGCGTTTCTTATTAAAATGGAACGGGAAGAAGTAGCATTGTTAAATACTCACAACGGAAAGACATCGAAAATTAAAAGTGTCGAAGAAATGATGGTTTAAACATAGTATTTTCTTAACTAATCAAATTGAAGCAGGATTAAGTCCTGCTTTTTTTATGCCCATACTTTTTATAGCCAAAGCACATTTACTTTTCTCTCCTATTCCCTTTCTGTAAAAGAGCTTTCGGCTACTTCCGCAACAGAAGATTAAAAAATGTTGCCTTAGACTTCTCCCTCACAAAACAATTTTTCAACCC
Organism: Chitinophagaceae bacterium; assembly: GCA_023957155.1. Taxonomy (GTDB): domain Bacteria; phylum Bacteroidota; class Bacteroidia; order Chitinophagales; family Chitinophagaceae; genus Agriterribacter. Next base: position 125,376 of record JAMLHK010000012.1, read on the forward strand.
TCTGTAAGTGTGGCTGCCAAAGCCACACGGTTAAAAAAAATATTTAAAAATCCAGCGAATTAGAAGTGTTATTTCAATTCACTGTGAACCATTTATCAATGCCATTTTCTCGGCTTCCACATTTTTTTAATTCAAAGAAGCCTGTATGCACTATTGTCCCATTTCAAGAGCAAAGGTATTTCCGTGTTCTTAACGCATCACAAAGGTCAGGCAAGTTTGGAAAATAATCTCCACCCGTTGGGTAGTATTTTTTTCCAAAACCTTGGTGATGCTAAACACGAACCTTTTATGCTCGTGAAACGAAACATAGCATACTCCGGCTCTTTGGACGAATAAAAAAAATGTCAGTTGTGAAAATTAAAAACATTGAAAATGGTAATGAAACGAAACAGCACCTCCTCTCATTACCGAATAAATCAAAAAAAATTAAATCAAATATTAATCACTAAAAATCAACGAAGATGAACATCACAGGAAGACTGACAAGAAATGCGGAAGTACGCACATTGTCGAACGAAAAACAGGTAGTAAACTTTTCCGTAGCGGTAAACGACAGCTACAAAAACAAGCAGGGCGAATGGGTAGAGCAAACCGCCTATTTCGATTGCTCGTATTGGCGAACTCCCAATGTGGCAAAAATGCTCACAAAAGGGTGATTGGTAGAACTATCAGGCAGGGCAAGTGCAAGGGCGTGGATAGGCAAAGACGGCGAAGCAAAGGCAGGTCTGAACTTTCACACTTCCGACATCAAACCGCTTGGAGGTAGTAAAAGAGCCGAAACTGCACAGGCTACCACAGGAACGAACGAGGGCAAGGCTACACCACAGGAAACAACGGATGACCTCCCATTCTAACAACAATCATTTAATCATTTTTCAAACATTAAAATTTTATCAAAATGGCACATAATATCAATTTCAACGAGAGAACAGGACGTTATTCATTCTTTAGCGTTCAGCAGAAAGCGTGGCACGGCTTGGGGCAAATCGTGGAGCAATACCCGACAAGCGAAGAAGCAATCAAATACGCAGGGTTAGATTACGAAGTGGTAAAATCCCCACTATTTACCAAAGGTTCGGGTATTATCGAAACAGCCAACGGCATAGAGATAGGCAGTAACGAATTGGAAGTTCCTAATTACTTCGCCAACATACGCACAGATAACAATGCAGTATTGGGCGTGGTAGGTAAAGATTACCACATTGTGCAAAACCGTGAAGCCTTTGCATTCTTTGACAGCATTGTAGGCGGTGGCGAGGGTATTCTCTATGAAACCGCAGGAGCATTAGGCAATGGAGAACGCATTTTCATCACAGCAAAATTGCCCGACTATATCCGTGTAGGCAATGGCGATGATGTAACAGAGAAATACATTTTCCTTACCACTTCGCACGATGGTAGCGGAAGTATTACCGCAGCGTTTACCCCTATCCGTATCGTTTGCCAAAATACTCTTAATGCTTCCTTACGAAATATGACCAATGTAGTCCGTATCAAACACACTTCGGGAGCAAAACAGCGTATCGAGAACGCACACAAGATTATGGGGCTTGCCAATACGTTGAGCAACCAATTGGAGGGCATTTTCAACGAGTGGACAAAAGTAAAGGTAACAGACCGAGAAGTAAGAAAGTTAATCCAATTGGCACTTTGCCCGAACAAGGAAACGCTTGACCTTATCAAAAAAGGTGCAGAAGACGAAGTTTCCACCGTGTTCAAAAATGTGGTTGATGATGCTTTTTCCTATGCGATGATAAGCGATACCCAACAAATGGAAACAACCAAAGGCACATTGTTCGGGGCTTACAATGCGGTTACAGGCTACTATCAGAATGTAAGGAATTACAAAGACGATGAAGCCAAGTTGCAGAGTATTGTATTGGGCGGAACTGCCCAACTCAAATCACAGAAAGCATTTGAACTATGCACAGGCTTTGCAATGGACGGTGCGGAAATCTTCAACCTTAATTAAATAACCACAGGCTACCGCCTTAATCGGTGGTAGCCTATTAATAACATTCATTATGGCTAATTGGTGCAACAATACGGTTTACTTCGAGGGAACACCCGAAGCACTTGGACAGATACAAAAGTTATTCAATGCAATGACTGAAAAGTAAAGAACAGAGCAATGCGGACAACTGCCCGACTTTGTAGAAGACACAGACGGAGGTTATTTCTTCGACATCTGTCAAGATTATGACGACACGTTTCAGTATGATACAAAATGGTCGCCCAATACCGAAGTTCTGAAAAAAATAGCAGAACGGTATAACGTGAATTTCACACAGGACTATGAGGAATTGGGTTGCTTGGCATACGGTAGGGTAACATTTTCTGACAGGCTATTCACAGATATTTATTTGGAGGACGAGGACTTTCAAAAATTTGAGTATGACGAAGAAAAAGACGAATGGTATTTCGAGGGCGAAACCTATGAAAGCGAATGGGAAATATTGGAAACCTTGTTGGAACGAAAAATTGAAAATCATCAACCTTAAAATCAAAGACAATGGAAACAAAATCAATAGCCACAAAGTTTGTCCGCCACGATGTTCCCGAATTGGAAACGCTGAAATTTTCAACGGTCTATCAGTTAAGGGAAAAACTGAACAAGGGCGACAAGATGAACCGAACCGAAAAGAATTGGCTTGCGGAAGCGGTAAACCGAAATGCCTTTTTCAAAAGAGCCGTTCCCTTGCGTGGTTATCGGTTTGGGTTTGAAGATGTTTTGAAAACCTATGTAGTAAAGCAATACGGCAATTGGGCTGAATACAATGCCCCCGACAAAACAAGCCTTAGAAGCATTGTTTACGGCAGGATTGACCAAATAGCGGAAATCAGTAAATAACATCAGAGCAATGAAAATAACAGATTTGAACGGTTGCCCCATTGAAGTAACCGACCTTGACGAAGCCATTAGAATTACGGCAGATTACAAGGAATACAGGCACAAGGACAAAAGTTTTTCCGAGTTCGACAAACAGCAAAAAGCCTATTGGACGGATATGCACGAGAAACTGACAGCGATTAAAAAACAATTAAACGAAACTTCAAAATTTTAGAACAATGAACGCAAATTTTTTCAATCAGATACAGCAGTTGGACTTTACAGGAGTATTGCAACTGAACATTTCAAAAGGGATAGACACCAACCTAATTGTATCAGTGTTGCTCAACAACGAACAATGCGGAGATAGTGCCAAAAACCTTATTTCCCCATTAACTTTTAACGCCACACCGCAGGAGTTTGACGAGGGATTTTTTGAGCAGATAACCACGCCTATACAAACCATTTCGGGCGTAATGGTGGATATGGAAAAATTCCTAAAACAAATGGAAGAAGTCAAAAAGCAGTCCGCAATGGAGAAAGAGAAAGCCGAGAAAGTCAAAAAGGAAAAAGAAGCCAAAGACAAGAAATACAAAGACGGTATCGCAAAAGTGGACGAACTCGAAAAAGAGGGCAAGTTCCGTGAAGCGTGGATTAAAGTTCCCGATATAACCGAGTTCCCCGAAAAAGCGGACGAGATACGCAAACGCAAAACATCATTGTCAGACAAGTTTGCCACACCGAGCCTTTTCGGTGCAATGGAAGAAGCGACACCCAAACCGCCACAACAAGCGGAAGAAGTTACTGCCGATTATCCCATTGATGAAACATCAACAGGCGAAGACGAGGAAGAAACAAATTATTAACCATTAAAACGAACATTATGTTATTAGCAACGCAATTACAACGAGTTTTTATACTCAAAGATAAAGGACAGGATGTAAGACTGACCGACCCCGAACCACGTTGGAGTGTGGAAGCCGTAATGAATTTTTACGCCAATATGTATCCGATACTCACAACGGCAAAAGTATCTGCACCGCAAATCAAGGATGATGCAGTAGAATACAAATTTGAAAGCGTAATGGGAACGAAAGGTTAATCCAAAAATCAAAAACAATGAATTATGAAACCACATATCATATCGGGAACTATCCAATTGCCCGAACAGAAACGCCAACGGCAATTGCACCGACAGTTGGGCGAGTTCGCCCAATGGATGAAACGAAGCAAAGACGCAAACGAAGTGCGGAAAGACAAACAGAAATCCGTTCCGATAGCAATGTTACCAATGGTTTTCTAAAATCAGCATTCCTGCCTAAACTGCAAACGGAGCAATCCGCACAGGCTTGTAAGAAAACATCAAAAACGGAGAGGGATTTTTACCAATCCCTTTCCAATCTTGCAGGGCATTTCCATATTGAGCCAATGCAGAGCAAAGATTTTGGTTTTCCCTACAATATGGTTTTGGCTATGTGGGATATGGACACCCAACTAAAATGCACCAATGCAAATTGGGACAGTTTCCGTTTGATACAGGATAGTAAGAAAACCTATTTTGTAAGTGAGGAAAAATTCGACACAGGTGCAACGCTGTATTACATTCCCATTGTTCCACTCTTTGAAATGTTGCACGACAAACAGCGGAAGCACACCGCACATTTACTGATTTCGGTTTGCAGTTATCTGTATCACATTGCCCATATCCCGTATTACAGGCAGGAAGACAGTTATCTCTATTGGCTGTATGAAACGCACAAAGATTGGGTAGAGTATGACGATGAAACGGAAGAAACAGAAAACTATAAAAGTGAATTGAGAAAAGCGGAAACCATTGGCGACAGGATTGAGCAGAAATTACACAACCGTATCAATCTGACGGTATTTGAACAGCGTTTGAGCCGTTTCAAAAGCCGTGATACATTCGACAGGGAATGTTGGCAAATGGCGTGTAATGCTTTTGCCTTATATACCGAATACCCGATAGGAAGCATTTTCCGCAATGCACCTATACCCGAACAAGACCCCTATGCCGATGATTGCGAAAATGAAGTTATCGGAATGGAAAAGTATATTTCTTTTATCGCAGACACCAAAGGTTGGTTATATGAAAGCATTAAAGAAAGTATCAACAACGAGTTTAACGAATACGGAGCAATGGAAGAACCGACCATTAACAAGCAATTTGACGGAAGCGAAATAACAGAAAACAGCCTTGATTTTGAGAAACGCCTATTTGAATTATTGGACGACCTGTCTTACTTATTGTATAACTATAAAACCACAGAGCAATGAACAACGCAATCAACATAACCGAGAACTTCGGGACATTATACCACCCAAAATCCGCTTTGGTTTTCTATGAAGCCAAAGGCGAAGAAAGAAGAATGTATGTGGAGCATTTTGATATGGACAAGAACGGCAACCCAATCAATGCACACCCATTGACCGTAAGGGAAGCCGAAGTATTGGCTAAGTCTTTACAGACCGATGAAGAAAAGAGCAAAGCATTTTTGAAGCCAAAGGGAATTTTTCCGACCAACATTCTGCACATCAATCCGAGTGAAACAGGCACGGTGCTTTGGCATACCAAAGCACAGCAAAGGCAACTCTATTTTGTGGACAGTCTGGGCATACCCAACGGTAAGGCACAAACACCGCCAATACTTTGGTTAGCGAGTAAAAGAGGACTTGTGGTCTTTGCCCTTGCAACGGACAAAAGACCGACAGAGAAAACGCCTTTGCATTACGCCCCGTTTTTCAACATCTACGAAAAAGGCAATGTATGTATGGGAACGGTAAGCATTGACATCAAAAATTCCGCTTCGGTGGAAGAATTTACACAGGCTTGGGAACACTATTTTTTCAATTCCTATTTCAGCCATTCATTGTGCGAAAACTTGACAAAAAAGAACATTGTAAACCTTTGGAAAGACCTTATCAATACAGATAAACCCTTTCCAAAAGAAGCATTGAAAAAGAATAATAAAACCCTTAAAAATCTATTGTGATGAATACGGAAAAAACAGCAGTCCATTTTACGGACAACTATTTGATAAGTCCTACCAACCCGATTTCGGTAAACCTTATCGGAGCAGGTGGCACAGGCTCAAAAGCATTGACTGCCTTGTTAGAGATTAACGAGAGCTTGATAGCTTTAGGACACGCAGGTTTGTCCGTAAGGTTGTGGGATGATGATATAATCACAAGTGCCAATTTAGGCAGACAGCGTTTTTTTGAAAGTGAAACAGGATTGTATAAATCCGTTGCGTTAATCAATCGTGTAAACCGTTGTATCGGCACAAATTGGAAAGCCGAAAACAGAAAGTTTGAAAAGGACAGTTTCGGACGAATACCCGAAGAAGCACAGGCAACCATTACCATTACTTGCGTTGATAATGTAAAGGCGAGGTTTGGCGTTGCTGAAATACTGAATATATTGGGCAACCGCAGAAATTACCGAGATACGCCAAAGTATTGGTTGGATTTTGGTAACAGCCAACATACAGGGCAAGTCTTACTATCTACAATAGGAACGATTAAACAGCCCAATTCGGAAAAATACGAAACTGTGGCAAGCCTGCCATTTGTTACGGAAGAATTTGGGGAATTGCTGAAACAATCCGAAGAATTGGACAATACGCCAAGTTGCTCATTGGCTGAAGCATTGCAAAAGCAGGATTTGTTTATCAATGCTTCATTGGCTCAAATGGGTTGTGATTTGCTTTGGGGTTTGTTCCGTTACGGAATGACCGAATACAGGGGATTTTTTCACAACTTGAAAGACTTCCGCACCCACCCGATAAAAGTCGCCTGACCTGAAAAATCGGGCGGCAAAAAGACACTCCCTCCCAATAGGTCGGGACAGTCTTTTTGCATTAAAGCGGTGCAACCCCTTTGCCAAAATGTATGGCTTCGCACCGTCCTCACTTCACATTTTACCAAACAGGTTGCTATATTATTGCGTGGGATATTCATTATCCCATTTGTTGTTTTTAGCGGACTTCTTTTCTTTCCACATAAGCGACCAAAGAAAAGAAGCAAAAGAACGCCGCTTTGTTAGAACAGATATTTTGAGCTGTTATAATCGGTCGGTTAGTTATTGCTGAAATATTCCTGGGCAGTATTAGCTACTCCCACATTAAAATATCTTTTTCCATTGCATACTCCCTCGATAGCTTTTTTTAAGTCGTCAGCATCGCTACCGATAAGCAGATAACTTTCAAAACCAATTTCTAAGAGAGTTTTTACCGTTTCATCTGCATCAATATCACTATGGGCAATAAGTTTGATGTTTGGATATTTTGTTCTTAATTCCCGAAGCTGTGCAAGCACATTCCTGTCGTGAAAATCAAGGTCAATAATGAAGACTTTGGGAAGTGTCTTTAAAGTGGATAATTGAAATATTCCGTCCTCTATGTTTTCCGAACGGAACAATACATTAATTCCTGAAGCAACGAGGTCGTTGCTTGTCAAATCCAAAATTAGGCTCTTATCATTGATAAAGGCAATGCTGGTTTGGTCGAGATTGTTTACAGTGTCCATAACTATTAATTTTAAAAGTTAGTGGCAAACTGCACTAAAAAGAAAGCGCAGGCAACCACACTTATTGGCATTAAGGCACTGGTACGCCTGACCCCCAAATAAGCGAGCGCCCACGCCTATGACGTGAGCGTTCTTACTTATCTGTTCCGGGGTTTTAAAAATTACCAGTTTCTAATGCGGAACTTAAAGCAAAAACACTTTAAGATATTCTATATTTCAGAGGCAAAGATACTAAACTCGTTCCGATGCCGGAGCATAATAAGTGTAAAAAATGGCTATATTGTGCCGGGATTATTTGATATATAGTTCTGTTCCAAAATTTTCAGAATATCACTTTCCTTATAGATTATTTTGCCCCCAATCTGTATAAATGGCAGGATATTATCATCACGGTATTGCTGTAAAGTCCGTTTGCTGATATGCAGCAATCCGCACACATCTTCGCCCGAAAGATAAATTTCTCCGTTCATTACGGGGCGGTAGTTCTTCAGTATTTCTTCAATACGGTTTCTCAACCGTGTTATCATTTCCTGATGGGCAATGATTTCTTCGGCTTCATTCGTCAGTAAATCCATAGTCATTTGTATTGTACGGTTGTCCGGCTTCGAGCAAAGCCTGTACGTCCGAGAGTTTGTAGTAATTCTTGCGGTTCAGTTTGGAGTAAGGCAGCAAGCCTTTGTCCTTGTAGGTTTGTAAAGTCCGTTTGGTAATGTTCATCATCAGGCACACTTCCTGGTTGTCGAGCCATTTCTCTTCCTTGAAAATCGGGGTATATCTCCGAGTGGCATTTTCAGTCAGTTCCAAAAGCTCCTTTATATCATTCTTCATTCCGTCCAATGCGGACTTCTGTACTGCGATAACTTCCATAGTTTGCATTATTTTTCTGTGGAAGTCGAAGTTATAAAGGCTTTTTGCGGGGTTGGGAAAGGTTGCACCCGTTGGCTTTGAAAGGCAGTATTTGGCAGTTTACTTTTGCCACAAATGAAAAATCGGATAACTGTTTAGGCTATCCGATTTTGTTTATTATTTAAGTCCTGTTCTATAAGTGTTATCAAGTTTGTTGTGAATTATTGTTGCTACAACCAAAACTTCTGTCATTTGTGAGAGTTGGGTATCCTCCAATATTTTTGGATTGTGGGCTTTAGGATTTCTGTACATAGAAAAAAAACCTTTACAAAAGTTTCCAAAGCCTTTATGCTCACTTTCCTCGCTTGGATTATTCAGAGTATTAAAAGCAAGCATAGGTCTTTTGTCTTTTCCTAATGCAAAACAATCATCAACTAAATCTGCTCCGTCTGAAGTATAGCCACTTTTTTGCCTAAGTCTTTCTGCGACACTTTTTGTAATCTCAAGTATAGCGTGAAAATAATTTTCTTTTAGCCATTCAGCTTCACAGTAAGGTAAAATTTCTGAATGAACCCCAATACCGTGTACTCTTTCTTTAATTTTAAGCGACCTGCTTTTAGCTTCTGAAATAGTTTTAGCCTTATCAACTTGTCGTGGTTGTCCACTTTTATCAATTTCTATCCCTTCGTAAACAAGTTTTTCATTGATGGTCGTTCTATCTTTTTCAAATTCGTCTTCAGAATTATATCTTTTAGGATTTAATAACCTAACTACAAATGCCAATACATTATTTCCACATCTATCTTGTACTTGCCTTTCTTTTAAAGCATAAAATAACCTGTCTGTTTTGTTTGTACCATATTGAGATTGAGAAATACCAGCACCAGCTAAATGTTCTGTGATTTTGGTATGTGTCAGTATATTTGATATAATATCAGATATATTTCGTAGGGTTATGTCATCAAAGGATTTTGTCATTCTGCAATTTTTCTCTTTTAAACTACTTAATTGGGTTTTTGTATTTCCACGTTTTGCTGTTGTTTTTCTTTTTTCTCACGGGAATATACCCACAACGACAATAGTCCGAATATAATCAGTGCATACGCTATCCATTTGCCTACACGTTCTATAAATTTAATGAAAACCGACTTTTCGTAAGACGAAAAGCCCTCTGCTCCGGTGTCGCTTCGCCTGTAAAACTTCCGGCGGTTAATCCAATAACGAAGACCCAACCCCAAAACCAAGAATATTATTCCTATAACCAATGATGCCACCATAGCCCTTACTTTTAATTTTTACCGATGATAAATTTAAAAAATATTGATGAACCACTAAAATTATTCCTATGCGAATACGCTGAAAACTAAAACGGCTTATCGAAAAGATAAGCCGTTTGCTCTGAATACATACACTAACCTAATCACTACTGTTAAACTGAAAACTTATCTGCTTTTCGTTCCCAAAGTTGTCCGAAATCCAAACCTCAAAGGATTGTGATACGGCAGAAGCGGAAGTATAATACAACCTGAACTGCTCTGTGGGCAATTGGTAAAAGTCGTTGGGCAGATATGGCGGTTCATCATAATACTGCAATGAGCCTTGTCCGTCAAACTGGAAGTAACGGAGGAAATACTGCGTGTTGCTGTAATTGCCTGTACGCTGTATGGTAATGCGTATCTCAACGGTCTGCCCATTGGCAACATCTTTAGGTACAGGCATCACTTTTACCTCAAAAGGAAAATCGTTTTGTATTTCGAGTTCATCATCTTTGCTACAAGATACCAGCGAAACCGAAGCTGTGAGGATTGCCAAGAGTACATACACAGGCAGTAACTCCATTCTGAATTTACTGAATATTGCTATCATCATTCTACGTTTTAAAAGTTAAACCTTAATCCTACCCCTGCGGATGGTCGAAATTGCTCCAGGTCTGTACCCCATAAGACCTTTGTACGCCCTTGCAGGACTAACACAAATCGGTCTGACAGGTAGGTTTCAAAGGTCAGCCGACCACCAGCACCATAAACGAAATTGTCCTCGTCCAATATTTTCGCCCCGTCATACAACATCGCTTCGCCCCGGTTGATGCTTTCATAACCGACTACACCTGTAAGAGCGGCGTTCAGCGTGATATTCTTGCGGGCATCGCCCAACAGGAAGAAACTATAACCACCCTCTGCGGTATAGGTTTCCTGCGGTATGCGGAGGTCTTTATAATCGTGGTATTGGTGCGTGTATTCCAATGCCCAAAGTTGATAATTGCCGTTCTTACCGTTTACGGTCATTGCTACATTGATATAATAGTCATTACCGATTTTATCATCGGACAGTACGCCTGTACTTACTTCTACGCCTTTCTGTTTGGGTAGCATTCTTTGTGCCTGTGTAACCGTGATGGCCATAAAGATGAGCATCACGGTATAGATATACTTTTTCATATTATCTGCTTTAAAAGGTTATTAAAATTTTAGGTGCATATCGTTAATCAAACGAGCTTTGATTAAGTCGGAATTTTCTACCTGAAGCGTTTGATGTCTGCCGCCATTCTTCTCAAAAATCTCAATCAGCAATACCTTGTCATCGGCAATGGTAAATTGGTCAAGCAGGAATACATTTTGTTCGGTTGTCTTTCCGCTAATTCCGTCCAACGGTTTGTAAGTCCTAAGCGGTATCATAGGGCGTTCCTGTACTGCGGTACGTTTGGCTACTTTCTTATCTACCACTTTGAAATTCACAAAATCAATTTGGAAAGGCACGTTGGTACGGTTTCTCAATTCCGTATGGAAATAGTATTTGCCGTTGTGGATGTAAATGCCTTTCAGAATGAACTGTATTCCGAAACTCTTAGCCCCGATATGCTTTACAATACGCTTGTCCTTTTTATAAATGGTTTCCAAAAGCAAGCCTGCTAATGACGGAGAATTATTGCCCAATTCTTCAAAAAGCACATCGTTGCCATTGGCTTTATCCACTGCTTTTTGCATTGTAAGCAGGTCATAGCTCAATGCTTCCGGGAAGGAACTGTAATACACATTGAAGCTGTAAAAACGTCCGTCATTCGTGATAACAGAAAAGTTCGTTTCCGGCTCAAAATTCCTTACGGATGCTTTTACACGGAGTACATTTTCCGCATCTTCTGCCTTGCCTGCAATCAGGTATTCACTTCCCAAATCCACATAACGAATGGCGGTCGGGAAAATCAGGTGCGAAGTTTTATCGTAAGTAACTTCCATACGGTACGGTTCTATCTTGCCCAATGCAAGCGGTGTTTTTGCATTTGCACTATCCTGTGCAAAGGAGGTTACGGCAAAGCCGATAGTCAGGGCGAATGCCCAAAAGGTTTTAAAAAGATTTTTCATTATTTTATTTATTTGAGTTCAACATTATTGTTTGGAAACAAGGAAGACTTGATGCCCTGTCTTCAGGGTAACTTTGGGTGTTCTTACCTTTTTGGCGAAATAGCCCGAAATGCCCTGTACCACGCCACGGCTTAAATCGGCAGCAACCTGTTGTCCGGCATTCTGCGTGAGCATTATGCTTGTTCCCGAAGTCTGGCTCATATTACCTGCCATTTCGGTAAGAGCATTCATTTCGGGCGAATACGGAACGTACAAGCCTTGCTGTCCGTCCAAATCGTAAATCGTAATATCAACCGGAATGATGTTGCCCTCTAATTCAATAGAAGTAATTTTAAGTTGTAAACGCCCTCCCTGAAATTTGGCATTAGCCGTTACAATTGTTCCTTTGGGAATGGTGCGGTTAGGCGTTTTGGCAGGTTCCAATAAACGTAATCTTACGCCCGTTTCGCCGATAACCGTCTGTGTTTCGTGAACACAGGCTTTGATACTGTTTTTTGGCTGTACCATTTGCTCAACGGAACCAGCAGTATAAAACCCCCGGTTTTTTGTTTCGCTCCAATCGGCTAAAAAATCACTATCGCTTGGCTCACGGTACAAGGCTGATACGGTGTTTTTCCTTGTAGGCGTAAACGCCACAAAATGCTCTTTTTGATTAGTAGCAGAAGCCCCTGAAGTTGTGCCATTGGCAGGTACGGCTTCTCCGGTGTTCGTAGTACCTTGCGGAAGATACTTTGCCGCCATCTGATACGATTTTTCCATCAATGCCAGTTGGTCATCAACGGTTGTAGGCTTAGGAACATTTCTGTCGGCTAATTGCTCTTTGAGTTCGTCCAACTGTCTGCGGAGTTCCATTGTTTCCGAATTGTCATCCTGATAAAATGAGCCTAATGTGCTTTGCATATTACGGTAACTGCTCAATGCAGGATTGCCGTTTCTTCCTGAATTTCTGCCACTGCCATAGCTATTGCTTACCTCTTCTTCGGGTAATTCATCAATAGGCTCATCTTTGTTTTCGGTGTTCCAATAGTCAGAAAGTGTAGCTAAGGAATTACGCTTTTCCTGTGCCTTTCTTTCGAGCATTTCCTGTTCGTAAGCCTTGCCTTTGTCAGCAGGCATACCTGCTCCGGTAGCTTGCGGAACTGCATCATTCAGCCCAATGTTCTCGATTTCCTTTTTGTCTGCGGACGGTTTAAATATGAGGTACATACAACCAACGAAGACAATCCCCATCAAACCAAAGATGAGTGGCTTTTTGAGCTTTTCTGCTTTGTTCTGTGTGCCGTATTGCAGCACATCAGCGGTTTCTTTCGGGTTTCCCTCCGTTACCCGAACAACCGATTTTTTGTTCTCATTTTCTTTCATAAATCTGATTTTTTAAAATTGTTGATACTGTGTCCTGCAAGGCTGCCGGACTTTCTTTCTTTTTTAGGACAGGGTTTTCGATATGCTCAATGACCATATCATTGGACTTTCCTGCATCATACCATACTTTGAAGATGACCCCTGCGGTAAGCAGCAAATAGCCCACAAAAAAGTACAGCGTGTATTGATGCTGTTTGCCAATGGGCAATGCCCGCCAGCGTTTGTCCAACTTCTCGATATACCTGTCCATATTTTCCCTTAGTTTTTTCATACTTTAATGATTTTGATTATCACATTCCAAACCCTCTTTTTCGGGAAGAAAACTGTTGTTTGGGTGTATCCAGCACTTGGGCAATGGCTTCTTTCCTTGTAGGAAGCGAACTTGTTGAGAGGTCTGTCAATTTTGATTGCTTCAATAATTGCCCGTACTGGTCTGTTCTTTCAATATTCATTTTCTGTACATCGAAAAGACCGTCTTCATACTTTACCCACATATTGCATTCAACCTTTGGCTTATCGTCACCATTCCATTGCAGGTAAGTTGTCAGCATCAGGATGTTGGGCAACATCGGTTTATCCATTCCGTTTTTACAAGCCTCCAAAAACCTGCTGATGCTGTCTTTGATTTTGTCGGCATAGGCTGCCTCTGTTTGGAAATAACCATCGTACCCTTTATTGGTCAGGGTTTTTGCGAATGTGTCTAAATCAAGTGACTGTTTCATATCCCTTATTTTTTTAGCGTTCGATGACTTCTATATCCCTGTTTTCTACCACCGAAAATTTTTCGATGTTAAAGCCCTGGGGATTGTTGTCGGAGCGAACGGAGTTTACGAGATAGCAGGAAGTAATCAGGTTACGTCTGGTTACGTTGCTCGACCGGATAATGAATTGTTTGGCATAGGTTCGCACCGCATACGGATAGGTATTGAAGTTGCACACGACACTATCTACTTCTATGCGTTGCTGTACGTTCCCCGAAATAATCCGGCTGTAATAGCCCTTTTCCGATAAGTCTTTGTAATAATCGAAAGCCGATTTGTCGGCAAGGTTGAATGCCCTGCTCATATTGCTTTCGATAGCATTTTTATCGGGAGCAAGCGTAAAGAAAAGCTCGTGAAAACGTCTGACGTGTTCCCTTGCTTCCACAGGTCGGTTGATACTTGCATCTTGCGATAAGGCAAGCATCAGGGATTTGCCATTATCCAGTACATAAATTTTCTGGCGTTGTTCGTCTGCAAAGCGGTAGGATTGCCATACGGCATATCCTACCACGCCAATGCAGAGAACGGCAAACACAATGGCATACAAACGTATCTGCCTAAAGCTGTTCTCTATATTTCTTAAAGTCTTAAATTCCATTTTTAAATGATTTGATTGTTTTTATTTCCCCATTAACTTGCCACCGATATTGCCAACTGCCGAACCTGTTCCTGCTCCGGCAATATTTCCTGTTTTCATTGCCGCTTGGTTTACATTACGGGTAAAGTTCCCTGCGCCTCCGGCTTGGATTACCCATCCTGTTACGGTCGGTATCGTGAAGTACCCGATGATGCCGATAATCATAAAAATGATGTACACCGTATTGGAGGTATCGGGTATATAGGTCGGGTCAGCAAGCATTGCTATATCCCTTTCCAATATGAGGGATTGTATTCTTGCCAGCATAGAACTGAACAAATCCGAAACGGGAAGCCACAGGTAAACACTTACATACCGGGTCAGCCATTGCGTGAGCGTGGACTGAAAACCGTCCCATACGCTTATCGCAAAGGCTATCGGCCCCAGTATGCTTAGGACTATCAGGAAAAATGTTCGTATGGTATCAATAACCAAAGCCGCCGCCTGAAAAAGTATTTCCAGCAGATTGCGGAACCAGTCCTTTATAGCTTTTTCTATCTTGTAGGCTTGCCTGTCCATATACATTCCCGCCATTGTGCCAATGTCGGACGGCGACCAACCGAGTTCGTCCAGTTTCTTATCAAACTCTTCGTCTGATACCATATAGGCGGTTTCGGGATTTCTGACCATTGCCTCATATTCCAACTGGTCTTTCTGCTGTTGCAGTTTGTTTAGGTCAAGCACCTGGTCGTCGAGTATTTGGTGGGTTCCTACAACCACCGGGCTTAGCACCGCATTGATGGTTCCCAATACAATAGTGGGAAAGAACATAATGCAAAGCCCCAAAGCGAACGGGCGCAGCAAAGGGAACATATCAATAGGTTCGGCACGGCTTAACGCCTGCCAAACCTTTAATGCCACATAGAACAAAGCCCCCAATCCCGCCAAACCTTTAGCCACTGCCGCCATATCTCCGGCAAGCGGCATCATATCATCGTAGAGCGAACGCAGGAGTTCGTGAAGATTATCCCATTCCATTTTTACCAGTATTTTTGGTTAGCAGTTCCGTAGAGTTCAAGCACTCTTTTGGCATCGTTTTTCTTTTTCGCTCTTAGGTAGCTTACAGAAATGTTCTTATTGGTGTAGTAGCGTACAAGGCTGTGGTAGTCCTTAACCTCTTTGTACACACGGTCAATAATATCCATACGCTCTTTGTCGTTCAGCGAAAGGCTTGATGCTGTTACAATCTGTTTGAGTTCTTTCAGCAGTTCGGCACTTTCATTCAGCAATGCAGAATAACCGTTGCCAATAGCTGTCAATTCCTGTGGCGAAAAATTGGGGTCGTTCATCATCTTGCCGAAATTCTGCACATACATTTCGGACACATCGCCTACCAGCAAAACAGTCTGTTGCACCTTACGGGCATCTTTCACAAGGTTGTTGATTGCTTTGAGCTTGTCGTAATACTCTTTGCCTTGCTCATACACTTTCTTCACTTCGTTGAAGTTCTTAATCACATTGCTCACGGTGGAAGAAGTCTGTACGATTTCGTTCGCACTGTTGAGAATACCTGAAGCCAGGTTTGCAGGGTCGGTTACAACCCATTGGGCTTTTGCGGACGGTGCTACGGCAAGCATAAGTGCCGTACACACCAGTAACATTACTTTTTTCATTGTTCTTGAATTTTAAATTGTTAATGACTATTGATTTGATTTATCACGCCGTTGCATAGCGATATGCTTGATGGCGAGTTCGACGTTACCGTCCAGCTCTTGGGCGAGCTGCATCACTTCCATTTTTTCGGTTTCTTCGGTGGTGTAGGCTAAGTATTCTTCGAGGCTAACTTCGGTGGCATAGACTGCCGAGTTCGTACCACCTAAACCTATCCACACTTCTTTGTAAAGCCGTGAAGCATCGTTGTTCATATTGATGGAAAGTACCTGACCTTTTTCCTTGTCCGTAAGCCCCAACATCGCCTGTATATCATCAAACTTGTTCATATACTTCCGTTGGTCGAGCAGGATTTTACAATCGGAATTGTTGATGATGCTTTCCTTGACGATGGGCGACTGGATAATGTCGTCCACCTCTTGGGTCACGACTATCGCCTCCCCAAAAAATTTCCTCACGGTTTTAAACAAATACTTGATGTATTCTGCCATTCCCTCTTTGGCAATCGCTTTCCACGCTTCTTCAATCAAAATGAGTTTGCGAATACCTTTCAGCCTCCGCATCTTGTTGATGAAGACTTCCATAATGATGATGGTGACTATGGGAAAGAGGATTTTGTGGTCTTTAATCGCATCAATTTCAAACACGATAAAGCGTTTGGAAAGCAGGTCTAACTGCTTATTGGAATTGAGCAGATAATCATACTCGCCACCTTTGTAATAGGGTTCGAGTACGTTCAGGAAATTAGCAATGTCAAAGTCTTTTTCCCTTACCTGTTTTTCCTCCAATACCTTTCGGTAGTCGCCTTTCACATACTCATAGAAGCCGTTGAATGACGGATAAACATCGTCCTGTTTGATACGTTCGATATAACCGCTTACAGCATTGGATAATGCCACTTCTTCCGAACGGGTTGGCGGTTCATCATCACGTTTCCAAAGTGTGAGTATCAAAGTCTTGATACTTTCACGCTTTTCGATGTCGAAAACGCCATCGTCTGTATAGAAAGGATTAAAGGCAATCGGGTTGTCTTCGGTATAAGTAAAGTAAACGCCGTCTTCGCCTTTGGTTTTTCCTTTGATGAGTTCGCACAAACCCTGATAGGAATTACCTGTATCTACCAACAGTACGTGTGCGCCCTGCTCGTAATACTGCCTAACCATATGGTTTGTGAAAAAAGATTTTCCCGAACCTGATGGCCCCAAAATGAATTTGTTGCGGTTCGTGATAATCCCCCGTTTCATCGGCAAATCCGATATATCCAAATGGATAGGCTTTCCGGTCAGTCTGTCCGCCATTTTGATACCGAACGGCGAGGACGAATTGTGGTAGTTTGTTTCTTCCGTAAAGAAGCACAAGGCGGGCTCTATAAAGGTGTAAAAACTTTCCTCACTCGGAAAATCGCCTGCATTTCCTGGCATCCCTGCCCAATACAATGTTGCTACGTCCGTTGTATTGTGGCGTGGCTTACATTCCATTAAAGCCAATGCACTACCACAGTCGTTTTTCAACTGTTTCAGTTCGTTCGGGTCTTCCGACCACGCCATAATGTTGAAGTGCGCCCGAATAGACGACAGCCCGAAGCTGTGGGCTTCATTAAGGTATTTTTCAATCCACTCTTTATTGATTTGGTTGGCACGGCTATACCGAGCCAAAGAGTGCATATTCCTTGCAGACTTTTCAAACTTTTGCAAGTTGTCTTCACTGTTATCCAGGAACAAATACTGATTGTAAATATGGTTACAGCTTAACAATAGCCCCACAGGTGCAGCGAACGATAAACGGCAATCGCTCCGGTCGGTGGACAATTTTTCAAAACGGGTATCAGCCGATACCGTTCCGGGCAGGTCGTCCGTATCGGATAAGGTATGCAGCGACAACCTTTTATTTCCGATACGGACTTCTTCAGCCCCCAATGCGATGTCCTGCATTGGGGTTCCTGTTTCTCTTGACAGCGTAAGGTATTGCTCTAACAATCCCTGACTTTCATCAGTGCCGATAATGTCATCTTCGGTCAATCGTCTAAGCGTTACAAAACCACTATCGTTTACAATACGCTCAAATTGAGCAACCGCCTCCATAAAGCGGTGTATCGTTTCCTTGCTCCTGATTTCCTTTGGTATCAGCGTACCTTTGCAAAGCGAACTAAAGTTGCTTTGCATACGCATACGCTCTTTGGTTGTTTTCGTCAGGAACAGGTAGCAATAGTGGTTCAGAAATGGTCGCTCGTTGAAATGCCTTTGATAGCTTTTAGACAGGAAACTTT
The DNA here is from genome assembly GCA_023957155.1 of Chitinophagaceae bacterium. Lineage (GTDB taxonomy): Bacteria > Bacteroidota > Bacteroidia > Chitinophagales > Chitinophagaceae > Agriterribacter. The sequence continues at coordinate 143,593 of JAMLHK010000012.1, forward strand.
GGTCTTCCTGTGCTAAATCGGGAGCATAGTTTTCTTTGATGTACCAATCCTGCTTATGGATTACCGTAAAATCGGGCAAGGTTTTGATTGCCTTGTGCCAAGCGGAATGAACGGCTTCATATTCCGCAGATGCTACCGTAAACAGTTCCGGCAAGCGCACTTCAAAACAGGCGGTAATGTCTGCATCTTTGGAAAGGATGCAGTTGTTCTCTACTGCCAACAAAGGAAATTTGTTTTCCAGCGTTGTTGTTTTAGATACATTTCTCATAGGGCTTTCTGTTTAGGCGTGAACTTTAAATACCTGTGTACAGGCTTGCGGCAGATGATGTAGCGGGGATGCCTTTTATTCGCACCAATTTTCATTAGTCCGTGTTCGCCGTACTTTTTGTTCAGTGAAAAGGTCTGCCACACAATGAGCGAAGCACCGCCTGCTCCGAGGAACAAGCAGACGTAAGAATTTACGCCAGCCATATACAGTATCATCACGAGGATAAGCGTACCGAGCAACCCACCTGCGAAGATGAACAGGTATTGTGCTTTCAACCCTTTGAACTCAACCGTTCTTCCAATGCCTTTATTGATATTGTAGTTACTCATAAGGCAAAGGATTAAAGGAAGAATGAACGCAGGATAGTAGCCGCTACGATTAAGAAAATACACGCACCAAACCACGAAGCCGCCGTTTTGCTCGTATCAGGGTCGCCCGAACTGAATTTGTTATACACCTTAACACCCCCTATTAAGCCCACGACCGCACCGATGGCGTAGATTAATTGGGTTGCGGGGTCGAAATAACTTGTTACCATTTGGGTAGCCTCGTTGATACCAGCCGAACCGTTTCCCTGTGCGTACGCACCAATTCCTGACAGCATTGCCACGGCTGCCAGCAAACCTTTTTTTCTTTGTTTTTCCATAATTGAAACACATTAATTTGTTACTGTTATCCCGCACCTTGCGGGCTTTCGGGACAAAGGTGTTTCGGAAATCAAAGGGGTATAACAAAGTGGCAGTCAAAGGAATGATTTGGCAGTGAGTGGCGTTATAGTGAGATAGCAGAGCATAAAAAAACGCCAACCATTTTACTGTTTGACGTTTCATTTTCCGGTGCTACGAATTACATTTTTCGACCTTTAGAATTGTTTTTATTTGACTGGATTGGTTGTTGTTTTTCGGTAGTTTTTTGCAGGTTCTTTTCAGCTTTGAGATTGCTTGCAATCAAACCGATAAGAAAGGTTTTTTTCCACGGTATTTGCTTTGCTTCAAACTGCAATTTTAAGCCCTGCTTTGCCAGTCCGTGTGTAAGTTCAAATCCGTATTGCCTGTTCCAGCCAATCCTGTCAAGCAATCTTTCAGATGGAAACCTCACAGCAATTAAATCTTTGGGAAGCTCTTTTATATTTCGATAGTCAGGTTCCTGAAATTCGTGTGTCTTAGGATTGTAGGGAATGGTATAATGCCTTTTGTCTTCATTATAGTAGTTCTCTATCTGCGAAAACACGATGCCTTTAGAAAGAAAATCATCTTTAGGTCTAAGCATATCCATCCGAATATCCACATAGAATGTATGCCCTGCAATATCTATGATTGGCAACATTCCTTTATTTACCCGCATATCGTAGGCTTCCTGATTAAATTCATTTTCCATATTACCCTGTTTTAAAAAGACAAAGGGAAGTCTATACAAACTCCCCGATGTCAAAATCTCCCAAATCATTTTTCCGCAAAGTGGAAGAACCGGCTTCCGTTTCAGAAGTGAGTGTGCTATCCAAAAGCTCGGCAATTTTTCGGGATGCACCCTCAATGGAATTTTCCAGCAGGCTGAATAATTTAGTTCCCTGTAATCTTTGAACTAATGCTACCGCTGTTTCCTTTTGGGATTGTTCCAAATTTTCTTTTTGGAGCAATGCCCCTACGGAGCTTAGTTCGTCATAGGTAACCCCTTGGGCAAGACTGTTATCGCCACCGGATATTCCATACCTGTTCCATTCTTCTTCCTCTTCCTCCAAATCAGGCATATTGCTGAAAACTTCGTCCAGTTCTTCCTGCGGAACTTGAATACCTACGTTTTCATTCTCGTCATATTCGATGTCTAAATTATCAGGGTTTATCTCTTGTTCCTCTATTTGGCTTTCGTTGGCACTGTTTGGCACTGAAAGGCTTCTTACAGGCTTGGGCTGCCCCATAATATCCGGCAGATTTGGGTTCACTTTTTCCTGCTTCGGCTTTTGTTCCGACCTTTTTTTAATAACAATCTTGTCCTGCAAAAGCAGGGCAATGACTATCAGCAGGCATATCACAATTACTGTTTCCATAGCTTATAAAATGGGTTTGTACTTATCATTAAAACTCTTGGTAATCTGCTCGCCAAATTCCTGAAAATGGTAATCAAGCAAATTGTCTAAGTAGGCGTAAATGGTTAGTTTATCTTCGCCTATTACCTGTACGATACGGGTTAGTTTTTCGTGAAAGTCCGGTCTGATATAAACCGTTTTTCCATCACGGGCATTGGTGTCCGCTCTTCTGAAAAAGATACTTTCATAATCGGTTTCGTTTGCCTTTTTAGCTCTGCTTTTTTCTTTAACCACAGGTTTTTCCTTTGGCAATTCATCGGGCTTTATATCTTGTTTCTCCGGTTCTTCCGCAGGTTCCGGCGGAAGCTGTAACCCGTCCTTTTTAATGCCGTCCACCATCAGGTTCATCATCAGTTCCTCGTTAATATCTGGCGTGGCTTTTCTTTTATTATCTTTCTCCATAAGGCTACAATTGAATGATTTTTAAAAACTCATCTATGAACAGGTTTAACTGACAGGCTTTCATCAAACGTTCATCGGGAGGCATCACGGTTGAACGGAAAACGGTTTTGCTATCTGCTTCACTTTCTTTACGAAAACGGGTGCTGTTCTTGATTTGGCTTTGCATCAGGCTTAACCCCAATTGTTCGATAAGTTGGTTATACACATCATATAAGGGTGTGCTTTCCCTGCCGTCCACCTGGTTCCAAAACAGGTTAATGGTTTCTATGGAAGTTTCCCCTTTTTTCATAATCACATCCTGTAAAAGCTGCGTGAAAATGAGCGTACTTTCCATTACCACACGGTCTGCCGTAATGGGCGTGAAAATGTGGTGCATTCCTGCCAGTGCTTTCAGGATGCCGGGCGTGTTCACGGTTCCAGGTAGGTCAAAGAATACCACATCAACCGGAACTGAAGAAGTGTTTACAAATTCGTGAGCCGCATCCAATACGTTATCCGCTTTATGCTGCATAATCGGATAGGCTTTTTTGTTAATGGTGGTAAATTGCTTATACGCCAGCTTTTTCAAAGCCTCATTTTCCATTACCATTGCCAAATCCCTCGTCTTCATTTTCATCAGGCTGTGTTGCGGAAAATCCGCATCAAATACGGCTACATTGTAACCTAAGCGATAGTGCATCGTACTCGCAACAAGCGTTGTAAATGTGCTTTTGCCTACACCGCCTTTTTGAGAAGAAAAGGCGATAAATGTTGTTTTGTGTTTTGCGTTCATATTTTTACTTATTTAATTATTTATATATCCAAATACCTATTTCCGTATATCCGCAGTTAGCTATGCACCACTGTATATAGGTTCATAGTTCTGTACAGCAATAGTCAGGTAAGCGAGTATGCGGCGAGTTATCTATATAGCCCAATACGCATTTATATCCGTAGGCAGGTACGCCGGTACGCCGGTTCTTACCAACATACCTGCTTGCTTAGGTGCTTAAAACCCTATGTACTTAATCCCATAAACAGGTACTTCCGTCTGTACTTTTTTACATCTGCACAACTGCACATTTTTATATCGGTGCTTGCGTAGTTACGCTGTTACCTGCATAGCTATCTACGCTCTTATATCTGTTGATAGGCACAAAGAAATGCAGATATATAGGTGCTTTCATTAACGTGGCACTGTTTGGCGTTCAAAGGCAGTGTTTGGCACTGCCATACATTACAATCCTTTCGTAAAGAGTGGGTTACTTTGTAAAATGATTTTTATTAACGGATTTATGCAAAAGTCTTTTCACAAATCGGAGGGTAACAGGAACGGCATCGAGCCGTTTTTCCCCTGTTACATTTAATCCGTCCCGCAGGGCGGATTATTGTGTTCAACCGAACACGGCAAGTTGTGTTTTGAGGCACTCGAAACCGAGTTAGTGCCTCAAAACAACTTGCCCTGCCGGGGGTTAAAAACACTCTCCGAAGTCGAGGTTTTGTGTGGATTAAAAATGGATTAGTGATGAACGACAACAGTAACAAAAAACAGAATAAGGGCGGACGGACACCTAAAACCGACCCAAGCATCCACCGCCACGTTTTCCGTCTTACAGACGAAGAAAATGCCAAACTTTTATCGCTTTTTGAAGCATCGGGAATGCCCAATAAAGCAAAGTTTATCATTTCTCTGCTGTTCAGTAAGGAAATGAAATCGGTCAAAATTGACAAAGGAACGGTTGATTTTTATATGCGGCTGACTTCTTTTCACAGCCAGTTCCGTTCCGTAGGCGTGAATTACAATCAGATTGTGAAGCTGTTGTACCGTCATTTTTCCGAGAAAAAGGCAGCAGCATTTCTCTACAAATTGGAAAAACAGACGGCTGAAATGGCGGTGTTATGCCAAAAAATCATTCAGATAAGTGAGGAATTTGAAGCAAAGTATCTGAAAAAACAGCCGTAGAAATGATAGCGAAAATTGGCAGAAGCGGAAATTTATACGGTGCATTGGCGTACAATCAGCTCAAAGTGGAGAATGAAAACGGGCAAATTTTGTTCGCTAATAAAATGATTGAAACCGCTAACGGTCATTATTCCGTTGTACAATTAGCTCAATCCTTTGCTCCTTACCTGATAGCCAACCGCAATACAGAAAAGCATACGTTGCATATTTCGCTCAATCCCGACCCGAAAGATACCGTTAGCGATGATAAGTTTCGGGAAATGGCACAGCAGTATATGCGGGAGTTGGGATATAGCGAACAGCCTTTTGTGGTATTCAAACATACCGATATTGACCGTACCCATATTCATATCGTATCGGTTTGCGTGGACGAAGATGGCAAAAAGATTTCGGACAAGTTCGAGAAAATGCGGTCTATGAATGTATGCCGTGAACTTGAAAGGAAACACGGATTGATACCAGCCACGGACAAGGAACATAAACAAAATGATAAGGTATTCCGTTCGGTGGATTATCGGGCTGGCGATGTGAAAAGTCAGATAGCTTCGGTAGTACGACACCTGCCGAACTATTATCAATACCAAACTTTGGGAGAATACAATGCTTTGCTTTCCCTGTTCAATGTTACCGCCGAGAAAATCGAGGGAGAATTGCAGGGAAAGATGCGGCAGGGATTACTGTATATTCCTTTAAATGAAAAGGGCGACAGAGCCGGACACCCGTTCAAGGCTTCCCTGTTCGGAAAAAATGCAGGGCTTCCGGCTTTGGAATTGCATTTTGCGAAATGCAAAACGGATTTGAAAGACCACCCCACCAAGCAGACTTTAAAAGCAGCCGTTACCATTGCCCTAAAAGCGACATCAGACGAATTGAGCTTTAAAAAACAGTTAGGTGGGCAAGGTATCAATGTTGTAGTACGCAGAAATGATACTGGACGGATATACGGCATTACGTTTATAGACCACAACTCAAAAACCGTTTGGAACGGTTCTCGTTTGGGTAAGGAGCTTTCTGCAAATACCTTTAATGATTATTGGAACAACAACATCAAGCCTGACATTAAGGAACGTGATGAGCCGCAGGTTAAAATATCCCGGTCAAAGGACACCGAAGATTTACCTGCTGAAGAACCACATCATTTGTTCGACTTTCTGAATACTACTGAAAAACACGAAGACGGTTTGATTGAAGCATTGGGCGGTTTGCTACCCGAAGCCCAGGGCGAAGATTACGAGGAACAGGACTTTGCTAACAAGATGAAGAAGAAACGCAAACGCCAAAGAGGTCAGAAATAGTAATCAGCCAAATACTGCCACACAACGCCACTGGCTGCCACTTTCTTATAGCCACTCGGCACAGCCTTTAAATTCACGCCCGAACATTAAAACTTAAAATAATGCAGGGAGAAGACGATTTAAGAGGGCTTGCCAAGATAATGGCTTTTATGCGGGCAGTCAGTATTCTTTTGGTGCTGATGCACCTTTATTGGTTCTGCTACGGTTTCTTTTTAGAACGTGGGTGGACGTTGGAAGTAATCAACAAAATACTGGGCAATTTCGACAGAACGGCAGGTTTGTTCTCACATACCTTATACACCAAAGCATTTGTTTTGGTTTTGTTGGCTTTGAGTTGCTTAGGGACGAAAGGCGTAAAGAATGAGAAGATAACTTGGTCTAAAATTTATGTGGCTTTGGGCATAGGTTCTGTACTGTTCTTTCTGAACACCCCATTATTAAAGCTATCTCCGGTAATTGGTACATTTCTATATATCCTCACTATCTCGTTAGGTTATATTGCCTTATTGATGGCAGGGGTATGGATGAGCCGATTGCTCCGTACCAACTTGATGGACGACGTTTTCAATAACGAAAATGAGAGCTTCCAACAGGAAACCAAGCTGATGGAAAATGAATATTCCGTCAACCTGCCCACTAAATTTTACTACAAAGGCAAATGGAACAACGGTTGGATAAACATTGTAAATCCTTTCAGAGCATCAATCGTGTTGGGTACTCCGGGTTCGGGTAAATCGTATGCTATCGTGAACAACTACATTAAGCAGCAGATTGAGAAAGGCTTTAGTATGTACATCTACGATTTCAAGTTTGACGACCTTTCTACCATTGCCTACAATCATTTGCTGAAACACCGGGACAAGTACAAAGTTCAGCCGAAATTTTACGTGATAAATTTCGATGACCCACGCAAGAGCCACCGTTGTAACCCGCTTAATCCCGACTTTATGACGGATATTTCAGATGCTTACGAAGCGGCATATACTATAATGCTGAACCTCAACAGGTCGTGGATACAGAAGCAAGGGGATTTTTTCGTGGAAAGCCCAATTATATTGCTTGCAGCAATAATTTGGTATCTGAAAATCTATGAGGGTGGTAAGTATTGCACATTCCCGCACGCTATTGAATTGCTGAATAAGAAATACGCAGACGTGTTTACTATTCTCACATCTTATCCCGAATTGGAAAATTATCTATCTCCGTTTATGGATGCGTGGCAAGGCGGCGCACAAGACCAGTTACAAGGACAAATCGCATCGGCAAAAATTCCGTTATCAAGAATGATTAGCCCGCAACTGTACTGGGTAATGACAGGCGACGATTTCACGCTCGACATCAATAACCCGAAAGAGGCAAAGATTTTATGCGTAGGCAATAATCCCGACCGACAAAATATCTATTCGGCAGCTTTGGGTTTGTACAATTCAAGAATTGTAAAACTGATTAATAAAAAAGGACAGCTAAAAAGCTCCGTTATCATAGATGAGCTGCCCACAATTTATTTCAGGGGACTGGACAATCTTATCGCAACAGCGAGAAGCAATAAGGTAGCGGTATGTTTGGGCTTCCAGGACTTTTCGCAATTAACGAGGGATTACGGCGACAAAGAGAGTAAGGTAATACAGAATACGGTTGGTAATATATTCAGTGGGCAGGTGGTTGGAGAAACGGCAAAAAGCCTATCGGAACGCTTCGGTAAAGTATTGCAGAAACGCCAAAGTATGACGATTAACCGCAACGATAAATCTACTTCAATTTCTACCCAATTAGACAGCTTAATTCCGGCTTCCAAAATATCTACGCTCACACAGGGGATGTTTGTCGGTTCTGTTTCCGATAATTTTGACGAACGCATTGAGCAAAAGATATTTCACGCTGAAATCGTGGTAGATAGTGAAAAGGTCGCTGCCGAAACAAAAAACTATCAGAAGATACCGCAAATCTTATCCTTTGTTGATGAGAACGGAACAGACAATATGAAACAAGAAATAGAAGCTAATTACAGGAAGATAAAATCAGACATTCGGCATATTGTGGGACGTGAAATGGAAAGAATTAAAAACGACCCGAATTTGCAGCACTTGACACAACAAGGATGATTTTTACAAAATATTTTGACAACTATTCTCTAAGCTCAAATAATAATCGTAATATTGCGATATTAAAATACACTTACAATGGGTGCTACAAAAACAGACCATTTTACAGAACAGCAAAACCAGATTGCAACCATCGCAAAAGCGTTGGGACATCCGGCAAGAATAGCCATTATTGAATACTTACTAAAAGTTGATGCCTGTATATGCAGTGATATTGTGGATGAATTGCCATTGGCACAACCCACCGTTTCACAGCATTTAAAGGAATTGAAAAACGCTGGGTTGATAAAAGGAAACATTGAAGGTAACGCAATTTGCTATTGCATTGATGAAAAAACATTCAACATACTGAAAGAATATTTTGGAAAAATCATTCTTACCGTAACCAATCAAAAATGTTGTTAACTCGATAAATAAAATACAATGAACAATAACGAAGAAATCAAAGAAATGGTAAGGCAGAAATACAGCGAAATAGCCTTACAGGACAAAGACACCAACGCTTCATCCTGTTGCGGTGCAGGCGGTTGCAGTACAGAAGTCTATAACATTATGAGCGAAGATTACAACGAACTTAACGGTTACAATCCCGATGCCGATTTAGGTTTAGGATGCGGTTTGCCTACACAGTTTGCAAAAATCAAAAAAGGCGATACCGTTATTGACTTAGGCAGCGGAGCCGGTAACGATTGCTTTATAGCCAGAGCCGAAACAGGCGAAACCGGCAGAGTAATTGGCATTGACTTTACCGAAGCAATGATTGACAAAGCCCGTACCAATGCAGAAAAATTAGGGTTTAAAAATGTAGAGTTTCGGCAGGGAGATATTGAGAAAATGCCCGTTACCGCTAATGTGGCAGATGTAGTGGTAAGTAATTGCGTATTAAATCTTGTACCGGATAAGCAAGCGGTTTTTGCGGAAATATTCAGAGTATTAAAACCCGGCGGACATTTCAGCATTTCAGATATTGTCGTTACCGGAACATTGCCCGAACAAATAAAAACAGCAGCAGAAATGTATGCAGGATGCGTAGCAGGAGCAATAGATAAAGACGAATATATAAACCACATTACACAGGCAGGATTTAACAACGTAACCATCCAGAAAGACAAACCCATTATTGTACCCGATGATATTTTAAAAAACTATCTGAACGATGAAGAAATAGCACTTTACAAATCCAATGCTACTATCATTCGCAGTATAACCGTATATGCCGAAAAACCGGAGAGCTGTTGTACACCTAATTCGGGATGTTGCTAAACACTAAAACACAATCAAAATGTATAAGAATTTAGTTGAAACAATAAGCAAAGTTGTCAACTTCCAGAATATCAGTGAAGAACGTAAAACCATATTACAACCGCTGATAGATTTTGTACAGCAAAAAACAGACAATAAGCTGGAAATAAATATCAATTTCATTTGTACCCATAATTCCCGTAGAAGCCATTTATCACAGGTTTGGGCACAGGTAGCAGCATATTATACAATACCGGATGTACATTGCTATTCGGGCGGTACAGAAGAAACGGCACTATTTCCGAAAGTGGCAGAAACATTGACTAATCAGGGTTTTAGCATCTTCAAAATTGCAGATACTAATAATCCTGTATACGCCATAAAGTACAGCGATAATGCTTTGCCTGTAATTGGTTTTTCCAAAAAATACGATAGCCCTTTCAACCCCGTATCGGCGTTTGCCGCTATTATGACCTGTTCGCAGGCAGACGGCGGATGCCCTTTTATTGCAGGAGCAGAAAAAAGAATACCTGTCACATTTGAAGACCCTAAAAGCTCAGACGGTACACCGGAGCAATCAAAAGTATATGCAGAAAGAAGTTTGCAGATAGCTACCGAAATGTTTTATGTCTTTTCAGAAGTCAGTCAATAGAGCTCCAATTAATTTTATTTTGAACAATTTCAAATAACACACTTATACCAAACACGTTACAATTTTAATTAACTTTGCCTCAGTGAAAAAAGCACTCGCCATATTGTTTTTGGTTACTTATACGTTTTCAACAACTGAATTGTACCAGTTGCTGAAATTGCCCGTATTGGTAGAGCACTTTTTTGAGCATAAAGCCAAAAATTCCGAAATGTCGTTTTGGGATTTTATGGTGCTTCATTACGACGGCAACCACCTGGAAAACCATCCGCACGATGACGATTATGAGCAAGACCAGAAGTTGCCTTTTATGGCACACACCAATGTGCCGAGCTACTGTTTTGTACATACACCGCCTTTCCGGTTCGAAATAAAAAATAAACTTTACCAATGTCCGAAGCAGAAAATGCCGGCATTTGACGAAAATTATACAGCTAACGACTTCCTTTCTTCTATCTGGCAGCCTCCCAAATCCTGTTAATTTTTTTGGATTGATTGAATTGAATTTGCTTTTGCACGGGCATCAGCTATTTCCCCTATAGGAAACAGAGATGCTTTGCAGAGAGATACGTTCTGTTCAACCCGCTATGCTTTTCAGGCGGCACGGTAAGACCGTGTTGTACCTGTAATTCATTTATTCCATGAATATTAACAGAATATAATAATTATGTTACATAAAATCATTGAGTTTTCCATACGGAATAAACTCATTATCGGGCTGTTTACCTTAGCCCTGGCCGGCTTTGGAATTTACGAAGCCACCAAACTTCCCATTGATGCCCAACCCGATATTACCAACAACCAGGTGCAGGTTATTACGATAGCCCCTTCGCTGGGAGCGACTGACATTGAGCGGTTAGTTACTTTTCCCATTGAGCAGGCAAACAGCAATATCAACGGCATTACCGAAATCAGGAGTTTTTCCCGTTTTGGTTTGTCATTAGTTACCATTGTTTTTGATGACAATACCGATGTCTATTGGGCAAGGCAGCAGGTGGCGGAGCGTCTGCAAAACGTTCGGAGCGAAATTCCCGAAGGCGTGGGAACGCCCGAGCTGGGACCCATCTCTACGGGGCTGGGCGAAATTTACCAATACATGGTACGCCCCGAAAAAGGCTACGAAAATAAATACGATGCCACCGAATTACGAACCATACAGGATTGGATTGTCCGCAGGCAGTTGCTGGGCGTAAAAGGCGTGGCAGAAGTCAGCAGTTTTGGAGGAAAGCTGAAACAGTATGAGATAGCCGTCAACTCCAACAAGCTGCAATCGCTCAACCTCACGATTAACGATGTCTTTGCCGCATTGGAAAACAACAACCAGAATACCGGCGGTGCGTATATCGAAAAAGGGCCAACGGTACTGTATATCCGAAGTGAGGGATTAATAGGCAATAAGGAAGATATCGAAACCATTTCGGTTACTTCTACTTCAGACGGTATCCCTGTATTGCTGAAAGACGTTGCTGAAGTAAAAACCGGACACGCTACCCGTTATGGAGCAATGACCTACAATGATGAGGGCGAGGTATCGGGAGCTGTGGTAATGATGCTGAAAGGAGCCAACAGCAATGAGGTTATCAAAAACGTGAAAGAGCGGATTAAAACCATACAGAAGACCTTGCCCGAAGGCGTGGTCTTAGAGCCGTTTTTAGACCGTACCAAAATGGTCAATAACGCCATCGGCACCATTGAAAAAAACCTTGCCGAAGGTGCGTTGATTGTCGTATTCGTGCTGGTGTTGTTTCTCGGAAATTTTAGGGCAGGTTTGCTGGTGGCTTCCGTTATTCCGCTGTCCATGCTTTTCGCTATCATTATGATGAATTTATTTGGCGTAAGCGGCAACCTGATGAGCCTCGGAGCATTGGATTTCGGGCTGATTGTGGACGGAGCCGTCATCATCGTTGAAGCAGTGCTGCACAGGCTGCATCACGGCAAAAAGTTCGGAGCTGTTAGCAGTGTTTCACAAAAAGAAATGGACAGCGAGGTAGGCTCGTCCGCTTCCAAAATGGTCAGCAGTGCCGTATTCGGGCAAATCATCATTCTCATTGTTTACCTGCCCATTTTCACACTGGAAGGCATTGAGGGAAAAATGTTCCGGCCAATGGCACAAACCGTTGCTTTCGCACTGATTGGGGCATTCATCCTCTCCCTCACCTATATACCGATGATGAGCTCGCTGGTTTTGAGTAAGAAAACAAAGCATAAGCCCAACTTTTCCGATAAGATGATGCGGCGTTTGGAAAAGCTGCACCATTTTACGCTCCAAAGCGTATTGCAATTCCCCAAAATGGTGATTGCTGTCGTGGTTGCTTTATTTATGATTGCCGTATTTATTCTTTCGCGATTGGGCGGCGAATTTATTCCCGCATTGGAGGAAGGCGATTTTGCGGTAGACACAAGGGTTTTAACAGGAAGCAACCTGCAAACCACCATTGATTATACTCAAAAAGCTGCCCATATCCTGAAATCGCAATACCCCGAAGTAGAAAAAGTAGTAACCAAAATCGGCAGTGGTGAAGTGCCCACCGACCCGATGCCGATGGAAGCCAGCGATATGATGGTGATACTGAAAGATAAAAAGGAATGGACATCCGCCAAAACCTTTAATGAGCTTGCCGAAAAAATGGGTAAATCCTTAGAAGCCGTTCCGGGCATTAGTACAGGCTTTCAGTTTCCCGTACAAATGCGTTTCAACGAGCTGATGACCGGAGCCAGACAGGATGTGGTCTGCAAAATTTTCGGAGAAGATTTGGACAGCCTGTCTGATTACGCCGGCCGTTTTGGCGACATCATCAAAACGGTAAAAGGAGCACAGGATGTATATATCGAACCCATTACCGGAATGCCGCAGGTTATTATAAAGTATAACCGGGCAGGTATTGCACAATACCGTCTGAATATTGCTGCAATCAACAAAGCGGTAAACACGGCATTTGCAGGGCAAAGCACCGGAAAAGTATATGAAGGCGAGAAACGGTTTGATTTGGTGGTTCGTTTAGATGAAAATCAACGGGAAAGGCTGGAAGATATTCGCAACCTGCTCATTCCCCTCGCCAACGGCAACCAGATACCCTTATACCAGTTAGCCGATGTTTCGATACAAAACGGTCCGGCACAAATCCAGCGGGAAGATGCCAAAAGAAGAATTGTGGTTGGTTTTAACGTTCGTGGCCGGGATGTGCAAAGTATAGTGAACGAATTGCAGGGCAAAGCCGAAAAGCAACTGAAATTGTCTCCCGGATATTATGTTACTTACGGAGGAGCGTTTGAAAACCTCAACAAAGCGAAAGACCGCCTGATGATAGCCGTGCCCGTATCGCTGGTGCTGATTTTTTTGTTGCTGTATTTCGCCTTTCACTCCGTAAAGCAAAGCCTGCTGATATACAGTGCCATTCCGCTTTCCGCAATCGGCGGCATATTTTTTCTGGCATTAAGAGGAATGCCGTTCAGCATCAGTGCCGGAGTGGGTTTCATTGCTCTGTTCGGAGTGGCGGTATTGAACGGAATTGTGCTCATTGCCGAATATAACCGTTTACGGCAGTCGGGAGAAAACAGCCTTACCCATATTGTGCTCAAAGGAACCCATACAAGGCTTCGCCCGGTGCTGATGACGGCTTTTGTAGCTTCGCTGGGCTTTTTGCCAATGGCGGTCAGCAACGGAGCCGGAGCAGAAGTGCAAAGACCTTTGGCAACCGTAGTGATTGGCGGGCTGATGATAGCCACATTCCTGACGCTTTTTGTATTGCCTGTACTGTACATTCTTTTTGATAAAATGGACTTTTTAAAGTTGAAACCGGGTAAAAAAAGTGCAGCCGTTATGGTCTTCCTTTTGATGAATGTTTCGGCATTTGCCCAAAACATTACGTTAAATGATGCCGTGGAAATGGCGGTTAAAAACAACCTGTCTGCAAAGAGCAAAACCCTGTTGGCAGAATACTATGAAAAACGTATGGCAACGGGAACCAATATACCGCAAATGGCGGTTACCTCTGAATTTGGACAAATAAACAGTGCTACAACGGACAACCGGTTCGGCATATCGCAATCCGTTAATTTCCCTACAGTGTACAGCAACCAGAAAAAGCTCCTGAAAGAAGAATGGAACGCTGCTGTTATTGTCGTTAATCTCAATAAGATTGAAATCCGGAAAACTGTTACCGGACTGTTTTACCATATTCTGGTATTGCGGGAAAAAGAAAAAGTACTGAACCGGTCGGATGGAATGTATGCGGGGTTCCTCGAAAAGGCAAATCTCCGTTTTGAAAAAGGAGCCAGCAACCTGCTCGAAAAAACAGCAGCCGAACTGCAACGGGAAAATATTGCCATTCAGTTAAAATCGTTGGCAAACGAAATAGAGCTGGCTAAAATACAAATGCAGTTATTGCTCAATACCGGAATACGGTATGAGCCTGTTTCCGATAATATCGTTATGGAAGCGGATTTGCACGATATAAGAATGGATTTGAACAGCCATCCGGCAATACAATTATCGGCTCAGGAAATTGAAAAAGCCAAAGCCGGTGTGAAGCTCGAAAAATCGAAGCTGCTGCCCAACCTGTCCGTTGGTTATTTCAACCAGAGTTTCAAAGACCTGAACAATAACCGTTTCAGCTCGGTAGAAGTCGGCGTAGGTATCCCTGTTTTTCACAAAGCACAAAAGGCACAAATCAAAGCCGAGGAACAAAAAATACGGTTTACGGAAAATGAGCTGGCATACCAGAAAGCACAGTGGCAGAACGGTTATGAGGCAGCAGCACAGCAGCTGCAGGCACAGCAGGAGATGGTGGCAACTTACCGGCAAAAGCAATTGCCACGGGCAGAGCAGGTGTTTAAAACCGCTCAGGAACAGTTTGCTGCCGGCGAAATCAATTACCTCGACTGGGTAATGCTGAATAATCAGGCCATTCAAATCCAGAGCGATTATTACAATGCCGTTATGCAGCTTAACCAGAGCATTATCAATATTCAATACTTCATTTCAAAATAGAAAAAACGATGAAATATATAACAGTCATTTTTGTTTTTATTATCCTTTCAGGATGCGGAAACAAAGAACAAGCAACCACCGCAGCAGCATCGGCGGATGCGGAAAACGTCCTTCAGCTTTCGGATGCGCAACTGAAATCATTTGCCCTTTCATCCGTAGGCATACAGGAAAAGAACATTACGCAAACCCTCAAACTCAACGGTAAAGTTGATGTGCCGCCACAAAATCTGGTGTCGGTAAGCAGTGCATTGGGCGGTTATGTAAAATCAACCCGATTATTGCCCGGAATGCACTTTAAAAAAGGGGAAGTTATTGCCGTAATGGAAGACAACCAGTTTATCCAGCTGCAGCAGGATTACCTTACGGCAAAAGCACAACTGCAAAATGCGGAAGCGGAATATCTTCGGCAGAAAGAGCTGAACCAGAGCAAAGCCAGCAGCGACAAAGTGTATCAGCAAGCCAAAGCCGATTATCAGACTTTGCAAATCAGCGGGAAAGCATTGGCGGAAAAACTGCGTTTAATCCACATCAATCCCGAGCAGGTTTCAGTGAGCAATATTCGCCAGACGGCCAATATTTATGCCCCTTTTAACGGATTTGTAGCACATGTTTTTGTCAATGTGGGCAAATACGTTTCGCCATCCGATGTGCTGTTTGAGCTGGTAAACCCCAACGATTTACATCTCAACCTGAAAGTATTTGAAAAGGACTGGGATAAAATTAAAACCGGTCAGCCACTGCTGGCTTATACAAACACCAATACCGAAAAAAAGTATCGTGGCGAAATTATCCTGATTGGTAAAAATATCAGTAGTGACAGAGCTCTTGAAATTCACGCCCATTTTAAAGAAGACGATGGAAAGCTGATACCCGGAATGTATATGAACGCCGAAATAGAAATTCCTGAAAGCAGGGCTTGGGTACTTCCCGAAGAAAGCGTGGTATCGTTTGAAGGCAAACAATATGTGTTTGAAATACTGGATAAAAACCGGTTTAAAATGATAGCCATACAAACAGGCAATACCGGCAACGGCTGGGTAGCCATTATGAATGGTGATGAACTGAAAAGCAAAAATATTGCCCAAAAAGGAGCCTATACCTTACTGATGGCATTAAAAAACAAAGCGGAGGAAGAATAAATCCTTTCTCAACAAATGATTATTTTTAAATATTTATATCCAATTACTTATGTCCTATAATATTCCCGACCATCTGAAAGGTCTTAATGATAGCGAGGTAGCCGCTTCACGAAAGCAATACGGCTATAACCAGATAGATGCAGTCCACAAAAGTTCCGCATTGGAACTGCTCCTGAACATACTGAAAGAGCCGATGCTGATATTGCTTTTCGCCATTTCAGTTATTTATCTCATCATAGGCGATTATGGCGAAGCCTTGTTTATGTTTCTTGCCATCGTGGCGGTTTCCGCTATTTCATTTTATCAGGACAACCGCAGCAAAAAGGCATTGGAGGCGTTGGAAAAGCTGAATGAACCGTTGAGCAAGGTTATCCGGAATGCACAGGTAGTTGAAATTCCGACCAATGAAATTGTTGTTGGCGACCTCTGCATTACCGAAGAAGGAAAAATGATTAATGCCGATGGCAGGATTATACACAGCAACGATTTTTCTGTTAATGAAGCTTCCTTAACCGGCGAAAGCTTATCTGTATTCAAAAGCAGCGAAAGCGAAGACCGGAATATTTATAGCGGAACCTTAACCGTATCGGGATTAGCCGTTTTTGAAGTAGAGAAAATCGGGAAAGCAACCCGTCTTGGCAAAATCGGTATTTCTATTTCGGAAATAAAAGAAGAAGCCTCGCCTTTGCAGCTTCAAATCCGCAGGTTTGTAAAAGCAATGGCTATTATAGGTATCGTTATTTTCGGAATGGTATGTGTTTTTAGTTATTATCACACAGGAAACTTAACGGACAGCCTGCTCAACGGGCTTACGCTGGCCATGTCTGTTCTTCCCGAAGAAATTCCGGTGGCATTTACCACTTTTATGGCATTGGGTGCGTGGAAGCTGATGCGTGACGGCATCATCGTCAAACGAAGCAGCATCGTGGAAACCCTGGGAAGCACAACAGTTATCTGCACCGATAAAACCGGAACCATTACCGAAAATACGATGCAGCTGAAGCATCTTTACGATTACCGTTCGGATAAGGTTTTCGATGAGAATGATTTTGGCGATGCCGCACTGTCCACACTGATTGACTATGCAATGTGGAGCAGCGAGCCCGTGCCTTTTGACCCGATGGAAAAAACCCTGCACAAAGTATATGAGCAAACACAATCCGGTGACGAGCGGAAACGGTTTCAAATGATACACGAGTATCCGCTGGACGGCAAACCTCCAATGATGACGCACCTTTTTGAAAATGCCGAAAAGCAGCGGATTATTGCGGCAAAAGGTGCACCGGAAGCTATTCTGAATGTTTCTGTGCTTTCGGAGAACGAAAAAAATAAAATACGGAATATCATTAAAGCATTAGGACAACAGGGCTTCAGGATTTTGGGCGTAGCCCAATCGCATTTTGAAGGTGATAATTTTCCTGCAAAACAGCAGGATTTCAGGTTTGATTTTCTGGGTTTGACAGTATTCTACGACCCTCCCAAAAAAGGTATTCAGGAAGTTTTCCGTCATATCTACGATGCCGGAATAAAGGTAAAAGTGATTACCGGTGATAATACCGATACCACCAAAAGCATAGCCGCACAGGCAGGCATTACCCATACAGCCGAAGCAGTAGAGGGCAAAGACATTATGGCGTATTCGGAAGAGGAGCTTTTGCAGGCAGCCGAAGAAAAAGTATTGTTCACGCGGATGTTTCCCGATGCCAAGCTGGCAGTAGTGAACGCTTTAAAAAAGAAAGGCGAAGTGGTGGCGATGCTGGGTGACGGCGTGAATGACGGTCCGGCACTGAAAGCCGCCCATATCGGCGTGGCAATGGGCAACAAGGGAACGGAAATAGCCAAAGCCGCCGCAGCCTTAGTGATTACCAATGATGATTTAGGCAAGCTGATTACCGGCATTGCATCCGGCAGAAGGATTTATGCCAACATCAAAAAAGCCGTTCAATACATCATTTCCATTCATATCCCGATTATCCTCACTGTTTCCCTGCCGTTATTTCTGGGTTGGGTGTTCCCGCAGATATTTACACCGGTGCACGTTATCTTTTTAGAGCTGGTAATGGGGCCTACCTGCTCCATAGTGTATGAAAACGAACCGATGGAAAAGAATACGATGCGGCAAAAGCCAAGAAAAATGACAGATACGTTCCTGAACTGGAAAGAGCTTGGGATAAGTATTGTTCAGGGACTGGCAATAACCGCAGGCGTATTATCCGCATACCAATATACGGTGCAAAACGGAGGAAATGAAGAACAGACAAGGGCAATGGTTTTTACTACGTTGATTTTCGCCAATATTTTATTGAGCCTCGTAAACCGTTCCTTCTATTACAGTATGCTGGAAAGTTTTAAGAACAGGAACAGCCTGTTTGCCGCCGTTACCGGTATTACCCTTATCCTGCTTTTTGCCATATTATATATTGAACCTTTAGCCGGTTTTTTCCGCTTAACCGGATTGAATGGGGCGGAATTAGGCACGGCGATAGGTATAGCTTCCCTGTCGGTATTGTGGTTTGAAGCATATAAATGGGTGAAACGGATGAAAAAAGTATAATACGACCAGTAAAATACTAATATGTAAGGTAAAAAGTTTGGTGGGATAGAAAACATCCGTACCTTTGTTAGCGAATACTAACTAACTTTTTTAGAGGCAAAAGATTAATATGGAAAAGTTTACCGACAGACAGATAGAAATAATGGAAGCCGCAACCGCCCGAATTGATAAATACGGTATTCAAAACCTGACTATCAAAACTTTGGCTTCGGATATTGGCTTATCCGAACCGGCATTATACCGGCATTTTAAAAGCAAAAATGATATTTTGCTTGGCTTGCTCAATTACTTCATAACAGGAATGAAAAACCGCATCAGCAACATTCCTGTAAAATCGGATGCAACGGCAGGAGATGAATTGAAAGCTATTTTCCATTCGCAACTCCAAACGTTTACCGATAAACCTGCAATTGTAAGCGTAATTTTTGCCGAAAGTATTTTTCATTACGATGAGGGATTGACCAAAAAGGTTTCAGAAATAATGGACTTAATGCACCAATATGTCAAAGCAAACATTGAAAAGGGACAAAAAGCAGGACAATACGGTAAACTGATAAATGTTTCCACGCTGACCACTATCATACTTGGCGGTATGCGGTTTACGGTTTTGAAATGGAAGCTTTCGGGACATAAATCCAATCTCGTAAAAGACGGGAAAGCCGTATTGGAAGCAATTTTAAAAATGATTGAAAACAAATAAATAATTCAAAATATGAAAAAGACAATTTTATTGGGGTTGAGCGTATTTCTTTTTTGGAGTTGTAATAACAGTTCCGAAAAGTCAGCTACGCACCAGCAGGAAGAAACCCACGCAACGCATCATCACGAAGAAAGTTCAGAAGCTATCGAGCTGAACAATGGTGAAAAGTGGGTAGTGAACAACGAAATGAAGCCTTTTGTATCGAAGGGTGCTGAATTAGTGTATGTGTATGTTCAGGAAAACAAAACAGATTTTAAGGAATTAGCAACACAACTGAAAGACCAAAATAATCAACTCGTAAAAAGCTGCTCAATGAATGGCAAGAGCCACGATGAGCTGCACAAATGGCTGCATCCGCATCTGGAGTTAGTGAAAGAATTAGAAAATGAAAGCAATGCAACAAAGGCAAGTGAAATAATAGCTCAACTTCAATATTCTTATCTACAATATCATAAGTATTTTAATTAATCAAAAATTTTTCAAAAATGAACCCTTTACGAAAATTTACAATTTTTCACAGATTATTACACTGGATAATGGCAATTGCGATGCCCGTTTTATTCATTACGGGATTTTTAAGAATGTACTGGATGAATAAAAACAGTATTGTGGCAACAATACAAAGTAAAACATCTGCTGTTTCTAAGGAACAAATGACGGAAATTGCCAAAAGCATTCGTGAGCCAATGTGGCAATGGCACGAAGTATTTGCCCACGTTATGATATTCGCTTTTTTAGCAAGAATAATTTATATGGTAATAAAAGGTATTCGGTTTCCCAATCCTTTTAAAAGTAACCAACCGTTAAAAGAACGCTTACAAGGATTTACATACATCTATTTCTATGCTTTTGTATTTATTTCTGCGGTTACGGGTGTTTTCATTGAGAAAGAACTTTTTACAGAATGGAAAGAAGGGATTGAAACGGTTCATAAATGGGGTATTTATTGGTTCCCGATATTTATCATTTTGCATGTTGTGGGAATTGCAATCGCAGAATTTTCAACTAAAAAAGGAATTACTTCCAGGATGATAGGAGGAGATTAAATAAACGAAAATGATAAACAATAAAAAAAATTTACCCAATTATGTTAGTGAATACTCACAAACTTATCTTCATTCTGCTGATATTTATCGGGTGGAATACCGTTCAGGCACAGGAAGTATGGACACTGAACCAATGTATTGATACAGCACAGGTATATAACAAAACCCTGCAAATCAACAGAAACCATATCAGCATCGGTGAACAAAGGGAAAAAGAAGCAAAAGCCAATCTCATTCCGAAGGTTACAGCCAATGCAGATTACAAATATTTTATGGAATTGCCCACCCAATTAATGCCAATGAATGCACTCAACTCACAAGCACCCGAAGGGCAGTTCAGGGATTTGCAATTCGGTGTTCCGCACAATATCAATGCAAATGTGCAGTTGACGATGCCTCTATACAATCCGCAGGTTTACGGAGCAATCGAAAACTCAAAAATTGCCAATGAACTCACACAGCTTCAATATCAAAAATCAGAAGAACAGGTTTTGTTTGACATAACAACGCTGTATTACAATGCTCAAATCCTCAAACATCAATTGGATTTTTTGGAAAGCAACCTGATAAATACTCACAAGCTGTTAAAGAATATGGAATTGTTGAAAGAACAGCTATTGGCAATAGGAACAGATGTAAGCAAAGTAAAATTACAGGCAGAGCAGCTAAGCACACAAAGAGAAAATGCCAACAACAAATATATTTCCATTTTGAACGCACTGAAACTGAATATCGGCATTTCATTGGAGCGAAACATTACTGTTGTTTCTGAAATTGAGCAGAAAATAGTAGCCGAAAATAATACAGGAGATATATTGGATTTGAAAATTATTCAGACACAAAACAAGCTGTTGAATATCGAACTAAACACATTAAATAAATCGAGGTTTCTGCCCTCGCTGAATTTGATTGCTTCTTACGGAACAACAGGCTTTGGCTACGATAAAACACCAAATGATTTTCTGAAATTTTATCCTATCGGTTTCGCAGGTTTGCAGTTAAGTTACCCGTTATTTAACGGTACAGTTACACAACGAAAAATCAATCAAAAAAAATTAGAGATAAGTAACAACGTATTGCAGGCTCAACTGATTGGCGATAAAAACAAAATGGAAATTGAAAATGCCATCCGTCAGAGAACAATCGCCCAAAACACCATTGCCAATACGGAAAATCAAATTGATTTAGCCAAAACAATCTATGAACAAACCATTCTGCAACAAAAACAAGGAACGGCAAGCTTGACTGATGTTTTATTGGCTGACAATGCTTTGCGTGAAGCACAACAAAATTACCTGAACGCAGTCATTGACTTTCTGAAAGCTGATTTAGAACTCAAAAAAATAACGGGAACAATTAAAAACAAGTAAGATGAAAAGAATAATCTGGATAATAGCAGGAATCGCAATCGTTGGTTTGGTGATATTCAAATTGGCAAGCAATAAAAAAATAACAGAAAGCAAGGTATATCAATTCGACAAAGAAAAACCAATTTCAGTAGAAGTGGATACCATTCGTTTAAAGTATTTAGACGATGAAAACACATACACAGGAACATTTGAGCCGAACAGGGAAACAAAAATCAGTGCGGAAACACAAGGTAAAATCAATGCCGTTTTGGTAGATGTGGGCAGTTATGTTCAACAAGGACAAATACTCATTCAATTGGATAATTCTTTGCTGAAATTGCAATTACAATCGGTTGAAGTACAAATTGAAGGCTTGCAAGACGATGTAAATCGCTACACCATTTTAACAGAAGCCGATGCTGTTCAGGGTGTGCAATTAGAAAAGGCAAAATTGGGGTTGAAATCTGCCAAAGTTCAAAAAGCCACTTTACAGGAACAAATCAATAAAACGACCATCAAAGCTCCTTTTAATGGCGTGGTAACAGCAAAATTGAGCGAGGTTGGAGCCTTTGCAGCACCGGGAGTTCCACTCTTGCAAATCACAGATATAACTACTTTAAGATTTACGGTCAATATTCCCGAAAATGATTTGGTGCAATTCCAAAACAATCAAACTTACGAAATCAGTGCTGATGTTTATCCCGGCATTTCCCTTTCGGGTAAAGTAACAATGACAGGAAGTAAAGCCAATATGGGCAATAGTTTTCCTGTACAGTTTCAGGTTGCCAATACCAATCAGTCAGATATTAAATCGGGAATGTTTGGGAAAGTAAGATTGTCCGCAAGCAAAACGGGACAGGGTATTGTCATTCCATCTTCTGCCATTATAAACAATGAAAATCAGGCACAAGTTTATGTTGTGAAAAACGGAAAAGCTGTTTTGCAAACAGTCACAACTTCAAAAAACATCGGCAATAAAACGGTTGTTTCAGACGGCTTAAATCAGGGCGACATCGTGATAACAAGCGGTTTTATCAATCTGTTTGACGGAGCGAATATTACAACTAAATAAAATCAGCGAAAATGAATATTACAGAAATATCAATCAAACGTCCCTCGCTGATTATTGTTCTTTTCAGCGTGTTTGCCTTGTTGGGAATTATCGGCTATAAAAATTTGAGCTATGAATTAATGCCCGATTTTAATCAGCCTGTTGTAGTAATTAAAACAGTTTATCCCGGAGCAGAACCCAATGAAGTGGAAACTTCCGTTTCCCGAAAAATTGAAGATGCACTTTCCAATTTGGAGGGTGTAGATTATTTGGTAACAAAATCATTGCCCAATGCTTCAATCATCATTGCCAATCTAAAATATGGTACGGATTTGGACAAAACAATGCAGGATGCTCAACGCTACATTGACAATATCCGAAAGGATTTACCAAAAGATATTCAAAATCCGGTAATGAGCAAGGTGTCGCCAAATGATTTGCCGATAATGTCGGTAAGTGCTACAAGCAATTTAGAGCCGACAGAATTTTATCAAAAAATGAAAGACGATTACCTGCCACAAATTCAACAGCTAAAAGGAGTGGCAGAAATAACCATTTTAGGTGGTGAAGAACGGGAAATTCAAATTAAAGTAGATAAGGAAAAACTGAAGCTCTATAAAATTTCTTTGTATCAGGTAGTGGAAGCCGTCAATCGTTCGGGGATTGATTTACCTGCCGGAAAATTACAAACCGATACAGAAAATAATTCGGTGCGGTTGGTAGGCAAATTCAACACCATTAAGGATATTCAGAATGTTCAAGTCGCAATGCCTTTTCCAAACAGCCCTGTTTATGTGAAAGATATTGCGGAAGTAACAGACGGTATTAAAGAAATTACTTCTTACAGCCGTTACAACGGTAAAAACGGTATTGGTTTAATGATTAAAAAACAAGGCGATGCCAATGCCGTTGATGTTTCAAAACTGATTAGGGAAAAATTTCAGTCCATTGAAAAACAAAATGCCAATGCAGATGTAAAATTTGTAGTTACGGACGACAGCACCGATAACACCATTGCAGCCGTTAATTCGGTGGTGTTTGACTTGATTTTAGCCGTTATTTTAGTGTCGTTGGTAATGTTACTTTTCCTGAGAAGTTTCAGAAACTCATTGATTGTTTTGGTTGCCATTCCTACTTCCTTAATTACCGCTTTTGCCGTGATGTGGCTTTTGGGTTATACGCTCAACCTGATGACTTTGCTTGCAATGTCTTTAATCATCGGTATTTTGGTGGACGATGCTACCGTAGTTTTAGAAAATATCCAACGTCATTTGGATATGGGTAAAGAAAAAAGAACGGCAGCTATGGACGGAAGAATGGAAATCGGTTTTTCGGCATTGTCTATTACATTGGTTGATGTGGTTGTGTTTCTGCCGATTTTATTCTTACAGGTTTTTGTTGCCGATATGCTCAAACAATTTTCGGTAGTGGTTATCACATCTACGCTTACAAGTTTATTGGTAGGTTTTACTTTAACGCCTTGGCTGGCTTCACGCATCGGAAAAAAAGAAGATTTGCAGCCGACTAATTTCTTCAATCGTTTTTTGCTTTGGTTTGAACATCA
This sequence comes from Chitinophagaceae bacterium, assembly GCA_023957155.1. Lineage (GTDB taxonomy): Bacteria > Bacteroidota > Bacteroidia > Chitinophagales > Chitinophagaceae > Agriterribacter. Next base: position 167,969 of record JAMLHK010000012.1, read on the forward strand.
GTTAGACAAATTTATTAATTGGTATGGCAAAACGCTGAATTGGGTTTTACATCACAAACTCATTTTTACAGCATTTGTTTTGCTTCTTTTTGTAGGAACGGCAGCAATGATGAAGCAGGGAATTATTGGAAAGGAACTCATTTCCACAGGCGACCAGGGGAAATTCCGTTTGGCATTAGAGTTTGATAAAAGCACTTCCATTCAGCAAAACAATTTGGTTTCAGAAAAAATAGAAAACTATATTTTGAAGCAACCCGAAGTTTCAACTGTTTTCAGCAATGTAGGCGGACCAAGCACAGGTATCGGAAGTTTGGGAGTTGGTTCTGCCAATAAAACCGAATTTACTATTCAGCTAAAATCCAGGAAAGAAACAAATAATCTTTCTACCGAAACCTTTATGCGAAAATTGCGAACTGATTTGCAAAAAGAATATTCAGGCATCAATTTTTCAATGATAGCATTAGGCTTAATTCCACGTTCTGCACCGATAGAAATTACATTAAGCGGAAGCGACTTAGACCAGGTAATGCAGACAGGTAATGACTTAAAAACAGTCATTGAAAAAATACCTGGAGCAGATAATGTGCGGCTTTCGGTAGAAGCAGGAAGCCCTGAATTAAAAGTCATTCCTGACAAAGACAAAATGCAGCGTTTAGGATTGAACACGGCTTATGTGGGAATGAATTTGCGTACCGCTTTTACAGGAAATGACGATGCCACTTTAACGGAAAACGGAACAGAATATCCTGTACGGATTTGGTTGGATAAATTCAGCCGTAAAAATTATGATGATGTAAACCAACTCAACATTATAAATCCAATGGGCATTCCGATTGAAGTTTCACAGTTTGCAACTATTGAAAGAGATAATTCGCCTTCGCTTTTAGAACGAAAAGACCGACAACCTGCCGTTACATTAACTTCCGATGCACTCGGCAGACCTTCGGGAACAGTAGCAGACGATGTAGTGGCATATCTCAAAAACAATCCCTTACCAAACGGCATACAAATGACTTGGGGAAGCGATATTAAACGGCAAAACGACAGCTTCGGGGCTTTGGGTTCAGTATTGCTGATTTCATTCTTACTGATTTATTTGATTATGGTAGCCTTATACGACAGTTACATTTATCCTTTTGTTGCCTTATTTGCCATACCCGTTGCAGCTATCGGAGCATTTTTAGCCTTGAATTTATCGTTAAGCAATTTGAGCTTATTTGCTTTGCTCGGCTTGATTATGTTAATGGGATTGGTAACAAAAAATTCCATCTTGATTGTGGACTTTACCAACCAACTGAAAGCGGAAGGAAAACATTACAAAGAAGCATTGATTACCGCAGGAAAAGAACGTATGCGACCCATTTTAATGACGACTTTATCAATGGCAATAGGGATGTTGCCCATAGCATTAGCCAGCGGAACAGCAGCCGAGTGGAAAAACGGATTGGCTTGGGTAATTATTGGCGGTTTGCTTTCTTCATTGGCATTGACGGTTTATTTAGTGCCAATGGTGTATGACGTGGTGGATAGTCTGAAAGCAAAATTTAAAAGGGAGTAGTTCAACATTACATTGTATAACAAAATGGCTCTATGTATGGAAGGTTTTTATAACAAAACACTAAGCAAATTAGAAATGGCAATCAAAGAATTAGAGATTGATGCTAATAATCCTTTACAGCGGATTGAAACCATAATATCTAAGATTGTTAGCTGCCTGTCTGAAGTAAAAAAATACGTGCTGAAAGAGGGGTTTAAAGATTTGGAAGAAGAAGTTTATTTTTTTAAGTATCAGAAGCCTGTTATCGTTGCCAAACTCATTTATTACAATACTATTTATAAGATAGAAGCCAAAAAACCTTTCGGCGGAAAGCAGGTTATGGAAGCTTGTTTGAATGAAAAATTGGTAAAGCTGAAAAGGTTCAGTGACGGCAACATTGAATTTCTTAAATATTACTGGACAAACAGCACCTATCTTGACCACAAATATTTTGTACGTGGACAGCACGACATCAAATTAAGTTTAGATACTATTTTTTTTGAAACAGACCATAGATTTTCTACCTCTCACGATTATAAGGTAGCAAAAATAATCGCAAATGACAGACTACAGATTTACCTTGAAGAACAGCTAAATAGTAATACTAAAATAGAAGAGGGTTCTGAAAGCTCCCCTCTGAATTGGACAGGGAGCAAAACTGCATTAACCGAGTTGATTTATGCACTGTATTCGCAAGGTGTATTTGGTAATGCAGACATAAAAGTCATCGCCAAAACATTTGAAAACACATTCAATATCAGCTTGGG
>JAMLHK010000013.1 GCA_023957155.1 Chitinophagaceae bacterium
ATGTACACGGAGTTTATGGCAGCGGCAGAGCTTTTTGCCATCAGGAAGCAATACCGGTTAGCCTGCTTTATGCTGCACCAGGCTGCGGAACTGGGGCTGAACAGCATACTAAAAGCAGGAACGGGTTTTCATTACCGCACACATAATATTGAAAGGCTGATCATCTATATCAGTCTTGTGCACGAAGAATTGTTTTACTTGGTAAACGGTACGGAAAAGGAAAGAAAATTACTGCACAAGTTACAGCAGGCATATTCAGGTTCGAGATATGAGGAAACCTATGCCGTTAATGCTGTTGAGGTCGGTGAGATTATGCAGTTGATACAACAGCTTAAACAATATTTTTTGCAGGAGACGAGGGTGTTGGGGGTATGAAATGCTGCTATCTATTTAATCTGCTTTAAGGCGGGCAGAATTTTATCTGCATTTTAAATGAACGGGGAACGATCAAACAGGAACGCCGGATAATAAGTTCGGTTTACCCGGGAAAAACTGGTTTTTGGCGGACTGGAGTATCGAACGCCCCGCTTTAATGAGGTAGTTCGGATGACATACAGTATAGGATCGGGTTTAAGCGAAATAAAAAAACCGGAAAGGCGGTAAGAAATTGCGCCTTTCCGGTGAAGTAGCCTCGACAGGAATCGAACCTGTATCTGGAGCTTCGGAAACTCTTATACTATCCATTGTACTACGAGGCCGGGGTGAATTTGAGAATGGACCAATTTGAAGATTTGAAAATTCATTTTCAAATTAGCACGCTTTCAAATTTTCACATTACTTGATCAACCCGTGCGCATTCTCCGCGAATATCTTCACGGCAATAGCGAGCAAAATTACGCCAAAAAATTTACGCACCGCAATTAATCCGGCATTTCCTAATAATCGGGCTATAAAATTCAGTGACCTTAATACTACGTAAATAATAATAAGATTAATAAAAATGCCCAGGAATATCACCAGGTCGGAAAAGTTGGCCTTGAGCGACATAATGGTGGTGAGCGTTCCGGAACCCGCGATCAGCGGAAAGGCAATGGGGACCAACGTTGCGGCCTTCACATCTTTTTCGCTCTTGAAAAATTCCAGTCCCAGCACCATCTCCAGCCCCAGGATAAAAATAACCACGGACCCCGCTACGGCAAAGGTTTTGATATCCAGGCCCAGGATACGCAGGAATTTATCCCCGGCGAATAAAAACAGGATCATTAATGCACCGGAAATAAGCGTGGCCCGCGACTCGTGGATACCCCCGATCTTTTCTTTCAGCGAAATCAGTATGGGCACCGACCCGATAATATCAATTACCGCAAAAAGCGTAAATACGACTGTAACCAGTTCATTAAAGCTAAAAGGCATGATCCGGGGTTTGTACAAAGGTATCGCTTACAGATTACAAGGCACAGGTTTCAGGTTGTGCCCATCGCCATTTCTGATTTATTGATTTCTGATTTCCTGATTTGCCCCCGCCGTTTCACGCCCGCCTGCCGGACGGGCAGGCAGCGTTCGCTACGGGGAGGCGACGCAAAGGAGAATACCATTCCATTATTACATTTCATTGTCCCTTCAATTTTCGTCCCGAACCTTCGGGATTTGGGCTTCGGATTTTATTTGGTTCTTGTCTTTTGGTTCTTGGTGCTTTAAGATGTCAGGTATGCTTGTCCGAGAGCTCACAACCGATACCTGCCTTTCCCTTGCAGCCTGCACCTTGCAACCTGCAACCCGAAACTCGTTCAGTCTTCTCCTCTAATGCCATGAAACTGTAAACCAGAACCAAGAAACTTCTCTCCTCCTTCACACCCTTACGTAGATCTTTTTCCTGTCCATCCAGTACCCGATCATCCAGCATAAAAGCATATAGCAAAGCGCAAAAGCGAGGGCGCCCCAGGCTCCGGGTAGTATTTTTTGAAAGAAAGTAGTATTAACAGCTTCGTACAGCGGTATGTCGGAAGGGGTTTTGATCATGTAAAATACCGTGTACAGTATTTCAGACAGGATATAGATAAAAAGAGGATTTTTACCAAACACCTGGAAAAAATAGGATCCCCTGGTAATGGCTTTGATCTCCAGTATAAAAATAAGTCCCCCCAGGATAGCCAGGTCGAGCCCCACCGTATACAGCACAAAAGAGCTGGTCCAGAGCTTTTTGTTGATGGGAAAAACAAAGTCCCAGAAATAAGCGATGCAAAGCAAACCAAAAGCTGCTATTAAAAGCCTGGCCACCGTTTCAAAGCTTTTGCCTTTTTGCTGGATGAACATCCCGGCATAATACCCCGCCGTTACATTTACAATGGAAGGTATGGTACTCAGCAAACCTTCGGGATCGAAAGCCACACCTTCACCATGATAAAGATGATCTTCCCCAAGCAGCAGCAGGTCCAGCTTATGACCCGCATTGCCCGTCATGCTGTAATCGCCGCCCACGTACAGGATCAGCCAGTAGCCCAGCAGGAAAACAACGCTCAGTGTCCAAACCGCTTTTTTGGATAAAAAATGGATCATCAGCCCGGCGGCACAATAGGCAAGCGCAATACGCTGCAATACACCCATGATACGGGTGTGGCTGACGGGCGAAAGGGTATAGCCTCCTCCCGGGGTTTCCGTGAAAAAAGGGAACCAGTACATGAGATAGCCCAGTAAAAAGATGATAACCGTTCTTTTAAATATTTTACCGAGTACGCTGCCCGTGCCCAGTTGCCTGTATTTGGGCATAGAAAAGCTCATGGCATTTCCCACCGCAAACATAAAAGTGGGAAATACCAGGTCGGTAGGGGTAAAACCATTCCAGGAAGCGTGCAACAGGGGAGCAAAAGGCTCCGCGCCGCTGCCGGGATTGTTTACAATGATCATAAGGCAAATGGTCATGCCCCTTAGTACATCCAGCGCTAAAAATCGGGGAGAAATGGCTTTGGTCATATAAAACGGTTATATTCTGATATAAATCTTTCGCTTATCCAGCCACCAGGCTATGGCCCAAAAGATAATGATGTGAAAAACAGCATATAATAGGGAGCCGTTCATATTACCGCATAAAGGAGCAAATATATGGTCATACATCCACCCTCCTAATCCTTTATACACTGTTTTACCTTCTTTTACTCCCTCGGTGATCCTCACCAACCCGTATAACCTAACCCACACACCGCTCAATACAAAAATGAACAACGGGTTTTTACCGAATACATTAAAAAATCTGCTCCAGGCACCACGCCATCCTTTTATTTCAATGGCATAGATCAGCATTGCCAGCACAATAATAGCGAGTCCCGAAGTATATAGCACAAAAGAGCTGGTCCATATTTTCTTATTGAGCGGGAAAACGGTATTCCAGCACAACCCGGTAAAGATCAACAATACAGCTACTACAAAAAGTTTTGTGAGCAAGGAATAAAGAACATTTATATATTCATTGCGTTCTTTACCCTGCGACCCATTTTGCCGGATAATGAGATTGCCTGCGCCATATCCGAGGAGCACCTGCACGATTGCCGGCAGGGTGCTCATTAAACCTTCCGGGTCAAAAGTCACTCCTTCCCCGTGGTACATATGGCTTTCGCCCAGCACCATTTTATCTATTGCCGTTCCGAACCACCCCTCTAAGCTAAAAGGATCCGGGCCTCCCCAAAGCAGGCACATTGCCCAATACATCAGCAGCAACAGCACGCCTGTGGCAAAAAGCCTGGCAGGACGTAAATAATAAATCAAAACGGCAGCGAAAAAATAGCAGAGTGCAATACGTTGAAGCACTCCCATGATCCTGAGGTGCCGTAAAGCCTTTAATTCCAAAAACCCGTCTGTATTATACCTTACGAAAGGAAAAGCATTGAGGAAGAGACCCGTACAAAATATCAATACTGTTCTCCGGATCACTTTTTTCCACATCACTGCATCGCCCTCCTGCCTTAGCCTGGGCGTGGTAAAAGCCATAGCGTTCCCTACGGCAAACAGGAAAAAGGGAAATACGAGATCGGTAGGGGTACAGCCATGCCATGTGGCATGATCCAACGGAGCGTATATATACTTCCAGCTTCCGGGATTATTGACCAGTATCATGAAAGCCACGGCAGCTCCCCTGAATACATCCAAAGGATAAAAACGTTGTTTCAACATTGGAATTTGAAGATATTAAAGATACAGATTGTGCATTATATGTTGAAGTGCTGTACTCTCGCTTACATTCTGCGGGGAAAAGCTCCAATATAAAAGTAGCATGGTAACATTAAGTGTGCGGGCCGGATATTATGCTTATATATGCTGGAATATCATGCGCTTATAAAAGATAACACTTAGACGGAGCAAACGAATGAGCGTTCTTTTAAACATTTTTCACAAAGCATTAGGCATATTTTGATTTCTTTTTACGAAACTTTGTAACAGAATTTGAGAGATGGCATTGTAATTGCAATTTTATTTTGTATATTACGTTAGAAAGAAAAGATCTTTAGAAATATTTAACAATCCGGGAGTAAACTTTTTCCCCTCATTTGCGTCTTAATATAAAGAGTTTATAAAAACAGTCAATTTTCTCATAAGCAGTTAGTTTTGGTTGCGGCCTCTATTTCTATAGAGGCCAATTTTTTTTATACTACTTTCTCCTGCTCAAAAAGAAATAACGGTAAATCAGCCAGCCCATCGCAGATCCTATAATATCTGCTACTATATCTTCCGTTTCAAAGCTTCTGTTGGCCACTCCATATTTCTGAACAAATTCCATAGCGATACCAAACAGGCATGAAATAAAAAATACCAGTAAAAAGTTCCGCAATACAGGAGTGGTACGGTTGAGATCAATATACCTGCACCATAAAAGTACCTGGATACCGAATAAGAAGATATGAATAATTTTATCCAGAAAAGGGACCCGGGGAGCCCCGGAAAACTCCTGTCCCGGGATAATCAATAGAATAAAAATAGTTACAGACCATAACAGGGCAGTCCAAAAAACAATCTGCGGCTTTTTTTTCATAGCCTACCGGATTAGCCCTGAACAAGGGCGGCATACGCATCTGCTTTCAGTAAACGTTCTGCTTCCGTAACATCATCTACCTTAACCTTAACCATCCAGCCTTCACCATAGGGATCATTATTAATTAATTCCGGCTTATTATTAAGTTCGGGGTTAATTTCAACTATAGTGCCCGTTACCGGTAAAAAAAGGTCACTTACTGTTTTTACTGCCTCCACTGTGCCGAATACAGAATCGGCGGCCAGGTGCTGATTTAGCGTTTCGATCTCAACATACACGATATCGCCCAGCTCACTTTGTGCAAATTCAGTAATACCTATGATTGCCATATCATCTTCCAGGCGAACCCATTCATGGTCTTTTGTGTAGCGCAGATGCTCGGGGAAATTCATGATGTTTAATTTTGTGTTGCAAAGATTACAAAAACAGTTGGAATAAAAAATGCAACCGGGCAGAATCTCCGGTGCTGTAAAGTTGCTGTTGCTATAAAGCTGATACAGAACAGGTTATCTGAAAAATTAAAAGTGCTCAAAATATAGTAAAATGTGATCTTTCATAAAATTCTCCTGCTCTGTCGGGTTCATTACCGGCAGGGATTTTAACTGTTTAAAATGCGGCCAGCCGTCATCATCCACTTTTTCTACTTCGTAGTAGCCACTTTGTGCAAAAAGGCAGCATACGGCTACGTGCATCAGATCCTGCTTTTGTTCCTTGGTAAACTTCTGATGGATATCCCCCAATTCTTGTATACCTATTAAAAATAATATCGCTTCCATATCCGGCTTTTTGCCAAACCTTTCGGCTAATTGTGCTTCGAGGTTCCGCCAGCGCGATGGTAAGTCACTTCCTGTATTACTCATGCCTGCAAAAATACAGGGATTTACTCATGCCATCCATAGTAAAGTAGCGTATCCGAATGTTTCGCTGATGGACCCCGGTCTTCGCTGGCTGGTGGTGTTCTCTGTGGCCGGCTGCAGAACACTTCGCCCGGTAATCCCGGTTAACACGATGCGGGACGATTTTAGGCTCAAAAAAACAGCCATACTCCCACAGATTTGTTGTACCTTTGCAAACTCAAAAAAATAGCCATCCGGCTTTAGGTGTCTCATACAGCCTCATTGGGCGTTGCTGATTTCTAAAGGCTGAGTTAAAGAATTAAAAAATGCAGATAAGAAACATAGCCATCATCGCCCACGTTGACCACGGTAAAACTACGTTGGTTGATAAGATATTACATCAAACCAATGTATTCCGTGCCAACCAGCAGAGCGGTGAGCTGATCATGGACAACAATGATCTGGAAAGAGAGCGCGGGATCACTATCTTTAGTAAGAACGCTTCTGTTATCTATAAAGATGTAAAAATTAACGTAATAGATACGCCCGGTCACTCTGACTTTGGGGGAGAAGTGGAGCGGGTTTTAAAAATGGCGGATGGTGTGCTGCTGCTGGTAGATGCATTTGAAGGTCCTATGCCGCAAACCCGTTTTGTTCTCCAAAAGGCTCTGCAGCTAAATCTGAAACCCATAGTCATCATCAATAAAGTAGACAAGCCAAATTGTCGTCCTGACGAGGTGCATGACGCGGTATTTGAGTTGTTTTTTAACCTGGATGCTACCGAAGAACAGCTGGATTTTCCAACCTTTTATGGTTCGGGAAAGAATGGCTGGTTCAATGATTCGCTTACGCCTTCGGATGATATTACTCCCTTGCTGGACGGGATATTAAAGTATGTGCCTGAGCCTAAGGTAAATGAGGGACCTCTGCAGATGCAGATCACTTCGTTAGATTATTCTTCATTCCTGGGGCGTATAGCAGTAGGTAAAGTAACCAGGGGTAGCGTTAAAGAAGGACAGCCCATTGCTTTGGTACAGGCAGACGGCTCTATCAAAAAGTCGAGAGTAAAAGAGCTCTATGTTTTTGAATCGCTGGGTAAGAAAAAAGTTACGGAAGTGATAGCCGGTGATATTTGCGCAGTAGTGGGATTAGAGGGCTTTAACATTGGTGATACCATCACGGATGCGGAAACACCGGAAGCATTGCCTGTAATCAGTGTGGATGAACCTACTATGAACATGCTGTTCAGCATTAATAATTCTCCTTTCTTCGGTAAAGACGGAAAGTTTGTGACCAGCAGGCATTTGCGTGACCGGTTACTCAAGGAAACAGAAAAAAACCTGGCGCTGAAAGTGCTGGATAATGATAATGGCGACAGCTTTATGGTATATGGTCGCGGTATACTGCACCTCGGCATATTGGTAGAAACCATGCGCCGCGAAGGCTATGAATTAACGGTAGGTCAGCCGCAGGTAATTGTGAAAACAATTGACGGTATAAAATGCGAGCCGTATGAAACCCTGGTAATAGACGTGCCTGAAGCTTTTGCCAGTAAGGCCATTGACCTGGTATCAAGGCGCAAGGGTGAAATGCTGGTGATGGAAACGAAAGGGACTATGCAACACCTTGAATTTGAAATTCCCTCGCGCGGACTGATTGGCTTAAGAACCCAGCTGTTAACAGCCACTACCGGTGAAGCTGTGATGGCGCATCGTTTCAATGAATACAAACCCTGGAAAGGTCCTATTCCCGGCAGGAATAATGGGGTATTGTTGTCCAAGAACCAGGATAAAACCACCGCTTATTCTATTGATAAATTACAGGATCGCGGAACCTTCTTTGTAGACCCGGGGGAAGATGTATATGCCGGACAGATTATTGCGGAGCATATAAAGCCGGGTGATCTGGTAGTGAATGCCACCGAAGCAAAAAAGCTTACCAACCACCGTGCCAGCGGTAGCGATGATGCTACCCGCATAGCGCCCAAAACCCTGATGTCGCTGGAAGAATGTATGGAATATATCCAGCACGATGAATGCATTGAGGTTACTCCCAACCATATTCGCATGCGTAAGGTAATACTGGATGAAGAGGAACGTAAAAAGCAATCGAAAAAGCTGAGTAGCCAGGAAGTAACAGCCTGAGCCATTATTTTTCTATCTCTCTTTTCTTCAAAACCTGCATTTCCCGTGCATCTGCAATAGCACGAACAAGGTAAATGAGGATGAATATTTTAATGACAATGCTGCCGCCAAGAAAGCTGGGCTTCAGTGCTGCCGTTATAATGGAAATGATAATAAACAAAACCAGGGCGGACAAGATGGAAGGGTAAGGGTTCCTTTTAGCCAGCAGGGCAAGGATAAAAAAAAGAATGACCTCGCCTGCGGTAATAAGTGTAACCGCCCATGAAAAATTTTTACCGGCTAACAGGGAAATGATCTCTCCTACAATAAGCAGGCATAAAGCATCTAAAATTATATTTTGGGTTTTATTTTTATCCATTTTTCGGTATGGTGCGGGTAGCTCTGTTTGAGAAGAAGAGAGCACGTTATGCTTCCCTGTTCGTTTTTGAAACCAAAATAACGTAAAAACGTAATACCCCCAAAAGAAACCCCCAATGTTTTAAAACAATTATTTATAAATACCTCCTTATTTATATATCCCATCCATTGCCAGATTTAGGGGTATCATGTAAGCGTCAGTTATTCCAGTGGAATATCCCGCTTTAACATGTCATTTCGGTTGGCCATTTCCCAGGCGGTAAAAAAAATCAGCTGTGCTCTTTTCTGCATCAGCGGGTAATTGATCTTGTCTGGTGTATCGGAGGGTTGATGATAATCGTCATGCAGGCCACTAAAGTAAAATATAACAGGTACCCCTTTTTTGGCAAAATTGAAATGGTCGCTGCGATAATAGATCCTTTCGGGGTCTGCCGGGTCGTTGTATTTATAATCCAGCTCCAGCTTACTATACTTTTTATTAACGGTTTCGCTGATGGGTTTAAGATCTGAGCTCAGCTTATCATCGCCGATAATATAAATATAGTTAGCAGGATTACCCTGTTCACGACCGGGATCTATACGTCCTACCATATCAATATTAAGATTGACGGAGGTTTTCTCCAGCGGTACCGCCGGGTGCGAAGAATAGTAATCCGATCCCCATAGCCCTTTTTCTTCGCCGCTTACTGTCATAAACAAAATGCTTCTCCGGGGACCTTTTCCTGCTGCTTTTGCTTTGGTAAACGCTTTTGCCAGTTCCAGGATAGTAACCGTACCCGAGCCGTCATCATCCGCTCCATACCATATAGTATTACCTCTTTTTCCGAGGTGGTCATAATGGGCGGTCAGAACAACGTATTCGTCCTTCAAATCGTTCCCTTCCAGGATACCCAATACATTACTGCTTTGCAAGGCAATGGTTGTTTTATTAAAGCGAAGCGCTATATCCGCTTCAAACAGCATTGGCTTTTCAGCAGCTTTTTGAGCAGCGGGTTTTATGCCCATAATTTTTTCAGCCAGCTGCTCACTGATGTAAAAAGTATTGATGCGCTGTGTTTTCCGATACCGGTTTACGTACATACTGCTTTTATATGCCGGAGCTGTAATTTTCTTTGTTATGATCAAAAGTGCCGCAGCGCCATTTTTCATAGCTGCCATCTGCTGTGTGAAATGGCTATATCCCCTTCGGATATTTCCCGGGAGTTTCCCGCCCACTTCTTCAGACCAAACCATTACTAATTTTCCTTTGGTGTCTATTCCCTGGTAGTCATCCCGGGTGGAGTCGCTCAGTCCATATCCTGCAAAAACAACCTCAGAGAAGTGAAAGTCTGCGGTATGATTTTCTGTAAGGTTAGCCGAGAAATCCTGTCCCGCTGTGTAGTTCGTGTCATTTACGGAGAAGGAAAGATTTTCTAAAGAATCGGTATATACCGGAAAATACATTTCATAGCTGCTCTTGTTTCCCGGCGCCAGCCCCAATGATCTGAATTCGTTTTCGATATAAGCTGCGGCCTTTCGTTGTCCTTCCGTAGCGGTTTCCCTGCCTTCCATTTCAGCACCTGCTATGATATATAAATGCCGCTGCATGTCTTCTGTGGTGATTTCTTTTGCAAAAGGCTTGGGATTGGGATATCGCTGGGCCTGACCTGCGAGGGTGCATAATACCAAAATCAGCAAAGGCAATTTTTTCATCTGTGTGTTTTTATGTATGACAGGAAACTTCGATTCTTTTAAAAACGGTTCAAACATAATATAAAATTATAAGCGGTATATAATTGAAAATACAGAATTGTTATAAATTCGGCATTTATGCAGGAAGATATCCATTTTATGCGGCAGGCTTTAAAAGAAGCCGGGAAAGCTTTTGAAGAAGAAGAGATACCGGTAGGTGCGGTCGTGGTCATGAACAATACCATCATAGGGCGCGGGTATAACCAGGTGGAAAAGTTAAATGATCCTACTGCACATGCAGAAATGATAGCCCTTACTTCGGCATTCAATTATTTAGGCAGTAAATATTTACCGGAGGCCTGCATTTACATTACGGTGGAGCCCTGCCTGATGTGCGCAGGGGCCTTATACTGGAGCAAGATCGGCAGAATCGTATTTGGCGCCTCTGATGAGAAGAACGGAAGCATCAGCCGCCCTCCTTTCAGGGATCAGCAAAGCCTTTCGCCGTTTCATCCTAAAACGGTTGTAGTAAAGGGGCTGTTGCAGGAAGAATGTACGCAATTGATGAAGCTTTTTTTTAAAAGCAGGAGGTAGTCCGGAGCATCGTAAGAATATGTACATTCCGGACGGTTACCAATTGCCCAGGCGCAAACCGATTGCATAAGGATGTTGCTCAACGCCATACTGGTGCAACGGGGTGATGGCATAGGAACCATAAAGCTGTACAGGTCCCAGTCCCAGCTCAGCTAAATAGGCGAACTTCCATCTTTCAAGATTAAAATCTCCTGAAAATTTTTCTTTGCCAAACTCGTTGCTCTTTTGTTTATTTCTTGCACCATACAAATAGCTGGCGCTTAACCCTACGCTCAAATTTATACCGCTGTTTTTATGCCGTGGTTTAGGATTAATATTAAGCATAAGCGGAACGGTTACATAATCAAAAGCCAGCTTGTTTTTCTTAAACGAGATATCCTGCCTTTCTACATAAGGCTCAAACCCCTCGATGTACCGGATATCAGACTTGTAATAGTATTTATACAACTCTATTCCTGCGCCGTATTTAAGATTTACCACCTGCTTGTACAGGCTCATTCTTTGCATAAAAAGCCAGAGGTTAAAATTGTATGAACCTGTTTTTACCGTAAAGTCATTTTTAGCCGCCGGCTTGTCGGGGGTAGCACCATGAATAAACGATTTGGCTTCCGGAGAAGTATAGTTGGTTAAGTCATTGTGATTGGCAAACCCCAGGTCTATAATGATCCAGTTAGTAGACACCTTATTTTTCCAACGTGCCGGCTGGTTCTTTGGAGGGGCCTTTTCTGTTTTATCCCCACCATCGCCTTTTACAATAATAATAGATCCCACCTTTATCGTATCCGGGCTGCTTTGCCTGCTGCTGTCTGTTTGGGCTACCCCGGTAAGACAAAGCAACAGACCGCCTGCCATCAACAGATGTATTTTTTTCATTTTACTGATTTTAATAGTTGGTATGTTAATCTTTCCTGGTAATCTCAAAACCGGCAACCCGGACAATAGCCTGGTTATCTTTTGTATGGGAAGCTGTAAACTGCTCAACATACCGGGAAGCCCTTCTTACCAGTCCGCGTAATTTCTTTTTTGATTTCTTTTCTGAATCCCAGTAAGCAAGGTCTTCCCCGCCCGCTGTGATATTTTCATTTTTGCTTTCATCACCTCTCTGCTTAAAGACAGACTGGTCAGGAATAACGGGATCTTTGCCTGCAACAATATGGTGATTTGCCTCTATTGTTTCAGGAGCTGGCAGTACAGGAGCCGGTTGCCCGGAATCTTCAGCAGGTAAATCAGAGACCTGTTCTATGTTCCCGGTTGGATGGCTTGCCTGGTTTTGGGTAATGCCGTTTGTTGCCGGTATAGATGCCGTGTTAATATTATGGTTAACAGTTCCTGGTAAGTGGTCCTTATGCTTTGAAGATAATGGTATGGTTTCCGTACGGGTTGTTTGGGATAAAGACTTTTCGGTATTTTCTTTTATACCACCCGGAAGCGGTGTTTCTGTTGCTGCATGACGCTGAACCTGCTGCGGTGGTGCCGGCGGTGTGGTTCTCTTTGATAAAGGCTGATCTGTTGCCTGTTGCGGCATATCAGGCTGGATGTTTATCCATAGCCAGCTTCCTATGGCCACTATGGAAGCCGCTGCTACGATACGCTGCCAGGGTAAAGCAAATACGGATGCCGGAGTTTTTTTTGTTTTGTATAACGAAGCTTTTCCGGGAAATATAATGGTGTCATCGGGTTGTATTTTTGCCTGCAGTATACGCTGTAGTTCTGCCCGTTTAAGAGGATATTTTTCAACAAAATGTTCCACCGCTCTCCGTTCTGCTGCATGGAGTTCGTTATCTGCATATAACAGAAAATATGCTTCATAATGATCCGTATCTATAGCCGGTTCCTTTCCGGGTGTACGGTATAAGCTTTCTTTTTTTAAGAAAGAAATATCATCATGGGTAGAAAGACGGGTTTGCAGCAGCGTATTCAACTCTTCTTTCAGATCAGCATGGAGATCAACGAAAGCTTCTACTGCTTTTTGTTCTGCTGCATCCAGTTCATTATCGGTATACAGCAAAAAATATAATTCGTAGTTATCTCTGTTAATTTCCATCATTGATAATTTATACCGGCTCTTTTTCCATCACCTTTATATTACGTTTTCCATCTTAACCAGGTAATCCCTCAGTTGCAGCCGGGCACGGTGCAGGTATACTTTTACCTGGCTTTCGTTTAACCCGGTTATTTTTCCTATTTCCTCGTAAGAGTATCCTTCATAGTCTTTTAACATCACCAAAGAGCGGTGGGTTTCATTTAGTCTGCCCAGCGCCTGCTCTAATATTTTTTTTACATTATGTATAGGCTGGGTAGTGCTGGCATCATCCCCGAATTCTTCCCGTAAGCTTACCCGTTTTTCTTTTCTGACATGGTCAATCATTTGATTGTATGCCACGGTAAACAAATACGATTTACTTTTCTCAAACTGTATTTCGTTCCGGCTACGCCACATTTTTTCAAAAGCGGTTTGGACCACATCGCGGGCATTTTCTTCATTCCTGAGATTTTTGAGAATAAACCTGTACACATTGTCTGCGTAAAGGGTAACACATTCGTTATACTCTGTTTCGGTCATACAGTCAGTTAAATTCTCTTAAAAATACCGCGCTAAAATGTGATTTTGTATATAATACGGGTAAGCGGTAAAAATGTTACATCAAAGTAAAAATTAAATGATATAGGTTTGCGGGTATCATTTGAATTGTTTAATTTGATGGTAATGAACAACCAGCATGACCTTATCCTGGTAAATGACAGGGATGAAGAAATGGGCTCCATGGAAAAAATGGAAGCACACCGCAAGGCATTATTACACCGGGCCTTTAGCGTATTTATTTATAATAGTAAGGGTGAAATGCTGTTACAGCGAAGGGCTTTGGGTAAATATCACAGTCCGGGCTTATGGACAAATGCCTGCTGTAGCCATCCGCGGCCCGGAGAAACCACATTGGCCGCTGCACAAAGGAGGTTAAAGGAAGAGCTTGGTTTTGTGGTGCCGTTGCAGAAAGCGTTTGATTTCATTTATACCGCACGGTTCGATAATGGTCTTACGGAAAATGAATTTGACCACGTGTTCGTTGGTCAGTACGAAGGAGTAATATTGCCCGATCCTTCGGAAGTAATGGAGTATTGCTATAAATCACCGGATGTCATCCGCCGGGAGCTGGGGCAAAACCCCGGACAATATACCGCCTGGTTTATTATCGCTTTTCCAATGGTTGAAGAGCGGGGTATCAGTCATGGGGTTTAATCCGGAGTACCGGTTAATCAAGCATTTCTTTCATCACCCGCGTTAGCTCTCCTTTAGTGATGGGTACCCCCATAATTTTATTGTAGCCTTTAGCATCCACCAGGTATTTATCCCGGATGATTTTAATGAGTTGCCCGTTATTGATCTCCGGGATAAGCACCTGTTCAAAGTTCCGGATAAGGGCTCCGAGATTCTTTGGAAAAGGCCTTAAATGGCGGATATGGGCATGGGAAACCGCGTAGCCCCGGGACTGCAATTCAGCCACTGCGCTTTTTATTGCACCGTAAGTAGATCCCCAGCCTAATACGAGTAGGGCTCCTTTTTCCGGGCCACTGTCTAATTGTTGTTCGGGAATATTCTCTGCTACTTTTTCTACCTTTTCTTCCCTGATCTTTACCATGAACTGGTGGTTTTCGGGATCGTAGCTTACATTCCCGGTAATGTGCTGCTTTTCCAATCCTCCCATACGGTATTCCATTCCCGGCGTGCCGGGTATTACCCAGGGACGAACTAATTTTTCATTCCGCAGGTAGGGTTGGTACTTCTCTTCTCCTTCGTTAAGCTCTTTTTTAAAATGAACAGGTACTTCGGGCAGGTCTGCGCTTTGAGGGAAACGCCAGGGCTCGGCGCCATTGGCAATATATCCATCGCTTAAAAAAATAACGGGGGTCATGTGCTGTGTTGAAATGCGGCAGGCTTCGAATACGGCGTCAAAGCAATCGCTGGGGGAAGAGGCGGCGATTACCGGCATCGGACATTCTCCGTTCCGTCCGTAATAAGCCTGAAGCAGATCGCTTTGTTCTGTTTTGGTAGGTAATCCCGTGGAAGGTCCTCCGCGTTGTACGTCAATAATAACTAAAGGGATTTCCAGCATGACAGCCAGCCCCATAGCTTCGGTTTTCAATGCCATCCCCGGCCCGGAGGTAGTGGTAACACCCAGGCTGCCTCCATACGA
The DNA here is from genome assembly GCA_023957155.1 of Chitinophagaceae bacterium. Classification (GTDB taxonomy): domain Bacteria; phylum Bacteroidota; class Bacteroidia; order Chitinophagales; family Chitinophagaceae; genus Agriterribacter. Next base: position 14,756 of record JAMLHK010000013.1, read on the forward strand.
AGCGCCGATAGCGGCAGAAATACCGGCAATTTCGTCTTCTGCCTGAAAAGTCCGGATGCCGAAATCTTTATGCCGGCTCAATTCGTGTAGAATGTCTGATGCGGGGGTAATAGGGTAAGTGCCTAAGAACAGGGGCAGCCCGCTTTTTTGCGAAAAAGCGATCAGCCCGTAAGCCAGCGCCTGGTTTCCCATAACAGACCGGTAGGTGCCGCTTTTCATTCGTGCTTTTCCAACCGTGTAAGTGGTTCCAAAGGTTTCGGTGGTATCACCGTAATGATAGCCGGCTTTTAGCGCTCTTATATTACTTTCCAGTATTTCAGGCTTTTTACCGAATTTTTCTGTAATGAACTGAATGGTATTATCCATGTCCCGGTTGTACATCCAGTATAAAAAGCCCAGGACGAACATGTTCTTAGCCCGGTCTTTTTCTTTTGTACCCATGGTAATATCTTTCAATGCTTCACGGGTCATTTTGGTAACATCCATTTTAATAACCTCGTAATTGCCGAGGCTGTTATCATCCAACGGGCTGATCCCATCGGTATAGTTAGCCAGCCTGAGGTTTTTTGCATCAAACCCGTCTGTATTAGCAATGATTTTTCCTCCCTTTTTCAGGGCTTTCAGATTTACTTTCAGTGCAGCGGCGTTCATTGCCACAAGCACGTCACATTCATCGCCCGGGGTATATACCATATCGCTGGAAAAGCGCAACTGATAGCCGCTGACGCCCGGTAAGGTGCCCTGGGGCGCCCGGATTTCTGCGGGGAAATCCGGGAATGTGGCTAAATCAATCCCTAAAAGAGCCGTATTATTGGTAAACTGGCTTCCGGTAAGCTGCATTCCATCTCCACTGTCACCTGCAAACTTGATCACTACTTCCTGCAATACTTCTTTCTTTCTGTCCATTATGCTTTATTTAGATGAAACTTTGCAAAGTTAGCTTAACCTGCTATTGAAAAGGTAAAATTTTACGCCACCTGTTTGTCGGGCCCGGGATTTTGCGCTAAGATTTTGCAGCCTCCTTTAAAATGTATTAATTCGTTGTATCAATCTGTATATCAGCGTGCTTTCAATAATCATCGTTAACTATAATGTAAAGTACTTTCTTGAGCAGTGTCTCTCTTCTGTATTTGAAGCAGGACGGCATATTGACATGGAGGTTATCGTAGTGGATAATTTTTCATCGGACGGCAGCCGGGATTATCTGGAGCCTCTTTTTCCGGAAGTAACTTTTTTATGGGCTACGGAAAATATGGGCTTTGCCAAAGCCTGTAATCTGGGGTTAAGACGGGCTAAGGGAGCGTATATTCTTTTTTTAAATCCCGATACGATCGTTGCCGGGGATTGCTTTGTAAAGTGCATCGGTTTTTTACAATCGCATCCCCGGTGCGGTTTGCTGGGAGTACGCATGACGGATGAATCAGGCCGGTTTTTAAAAGAGAGCAAAAGAGCTTTTCCTTCCCCGGCTACTTCTTTCTTTAAGCTCAGCGGGCTGGCCGGATTATTTCCCAGGTCCGGGTATTTTGCAAAATATTATCTCGGTAACCTCGATGAATTAGAAACACATGAAGTAGATGTAATAGCAGGCGCCTTTATGATGGTGAAGAAAGAAATACTGGATACAACGGGTGGTTTTGATGAGGCTTTTTTTATGTATGGCGAGGACATAGACCTGAGCTATCGTATTCAAAAGCAGGGGTATAAAAATTATTATTATCCGGCAGTAACCATTATCCATTATAAAGGAAAGAGTACTCCCCGGAAAAACCTGCATTATGTACGCATGTTTTACGGGGCCATGCGTGTTTTTGCAAATAAACATTACGGAAAGCGCTATGGAGGCTTATATAACCGATGTATACAAGCAGCTATAGGACTGAGTGCAGCGATAGCCGGTATACGTTATTGGATTAGCCGTCATTTGCGGAGATCATCAGATTAATCCGGCTGCCGGGGCACAGTATAATGTAAGAGCAGCAACACATACCGGGGATGTAAAACCGTTGCAGGTGAGCGGGGTTGGTGTATTGCAGATCACAAAAGCGGATGGAATTTAGGCACATACGAACTTGTGTTATACATTTGCCTGTTGACTAAATAACGTTAACCCATATTTATTCTATGGGGCTTATTGAAATACCGATTCCTAAAACAATTGCACGAACATTAAAACTGCACCCCGGTTCGCAGCGGAGGCAACAGGCCCGTGTGTTAAAAAGATTATTAAAAAAAGCAAGGTATACCGAGTTTGGGCAGTTTTATCATTTCGATGAGATATTATTAGACAGGGAACCTGAAAAAAAATTTCAGGAGCTTGTTCCTATTTTTGATTACGATAGCATATATGCGCAATGGTGGCACCGGACATTAGAAGGCATTCCGGATGTATGCTGGCCGGGGAAGATTGAATATTTTGCTCTTAGTTCGGGAACTTCGGGGTCAGCCAGCAAATATATTCCCATTACCAATGATTTAATGCGGGGTAACCGTATTGTAATGATCAAACAAATGCTTACCCTGTTTAACTATGAAGATATCCCGGTTAAATCCATCAGTAAAGGGTGGCTGATGCTGGGAGGAAGCACGGATCTGCAAAAAGGTCCGGGTTATTATTCGGGTGACCTGAGTGGTATTACAGCGAAGAAAGTACCCTTCTGGTTCAGCCCGTTTTATAAGCCGGGCAAGAAAATTGCCCGTACAAAAGACTGGAATACCAAGTTAGATGAAATTGTAGAACAGGCGCCGCACTGGGATATCGGTTTTGTAGTTGGCGTACCGGCCTGGATACAAATGTGCATGGAGATGATCATAGAAAAATACCGGCTCAATAATATACATGAAATATGGCCCAACCTTGCTTTTTATGTGCATGGTGGTGTAGCGTTCAGCCCCTATAAAAAAGGATTTGAAAAATTATTGGCTAAGCCGCTCACCTATATAGAAACCTATCTTGCTTCGGAAGGGTTTATAGCTTACCAGGACCGGCAGAACGGGAAGGGGATGAAGCTCAGCACCAATGAGCATATTTTCCTTGAGTTTGTACCTTTTAATAACCGGAATTTTGACCAGGATGGAAATATTACGGCTGATGCGGAGGTCTTGTTATTAGACGAAACGGAGGAAGGTACGGATTATGCGATTTTGCTGAGCACCTCGGCGGGGGCCTGGCGCTACCTTATAGGAGATACCGTGCGTTTTACGGATAAAGCGAGATCGGAGATTGTGATTACCGGCAGAACAAAACATTTTCTCAGCCTGGTTGGTGAGCACCTGAGTGTGGATAATATGAATAAGGCGATCCAGATGGCCGGTCAGCAACTGAATATTTCTATTCCGGAATTTACTGTTGCCGGTATCCCGTACCATTCTTTTTTTGCCCATCACTGGTATGTGGCTTGTGATGATTCGATAGATAAAGAAAAATTGTGTGCAGCAATAGATAATAACCTGAAGGAGCTGAATGATGATTATGCGGTAGAAAGAAAAAGTGCATTAAAAGCGGTTCTTCTGACGGTATTGCCTGAAAAAAACTTCATGATGTTTATGGAAAGTAAAGGAAAGCTTGGAGGGCAGCACAAATTTCCGAGGGTTATGAAAGGCAAAATGCTGGAAGAATGGCAGCGGTATATTGCTTCCGTAAACACATAAATAATAATACGGGATTTGAATGAATTGTTTTTTACACCTGCAGTTGATGGGGGTTTCTTACATTTATAGCTTTAATTGATGACTTTAAACGGGAGATCATGATTGAGGCCCTATTGAAAGGATTGGCCCTGGGATTAGTTTTAGCCTTGTCTGTTGGTCCGGTTATCTTTACCATAATCAAACAAAGCATTTATAACGGCCATGAAGGTGGCTTTAGTTTTGTTGCCGGGGTATGGATAAGCGATATTATTCTTGTTGTATTATGTAACGCTTTTACCGAGCTGGTGAAAGAATTGCTGGAGTATAAAAAATTGATCGGGTATACCGGCAGTTCTTTTCTGCTTGCTATGGGGGTGTATTATCTCTTTTTTAAAAAAGTGATATTGAAAAGCAATGGTAACGGCCCGGAGATTAAATTAGGCCGGGGCGATCATACCCAGATCTTTTTTTCCGGTTTCCTGATCAATACCCTTAATCCCAGTGTTATTATTTTCTGGCTGGTGAATGCAACGGCGTTTGCAGTAAGCCACACGCTTCAGCAGCGGATAATCATCTTTACGGTTTGTATTCTTTTTAATATGGCGGCCGATACGGCAAAAGTACTTTTGGCCGGCAGTTTGCGAAAGAGGTTAACCGTTCATAATATCTCCGTCATTACCAAAATTTCGGGAGGCATATTAATCGCTTTTGCTTTTGCGCTTATCTATGGCATTATCTTTTTGAGTGATAAAGTACAGTGAGGAGGGTGTTGGTGGTAATTACGCAACAGGCTAAAAAGTCGAACTGACCATAAAGAATACTACATATTTAACAAAAGCATTAGGACTCCCCAATAAGATGAAAATACTGTCATGCGTTTTACTAAGCTTATGTATTAAAGCTTCTACAACGGGCTATTGTTCTCCGGTAGTCAACAGAGATGATTCTTTGGAAATTAGAATAAATGCCCTGCTTAAGGAATATGACAATCCCAAAAACCCTGGGCTTCTACTAGGCATTATAGACAACGGAAAGCTTATTTTTAAAAAGGCCTACGGTTCTGCAAACATAAAAAAGAACATACCCAACAACTATAGCGTTAAATATAATGTGGCTTCTGTAAGTAAGCAATTTACTGCTGCTGCAATTATGAAGTTGGTTCTTGAGCAAAAGATATCCTTGAACGATGATATCCATAAATATCTCCCTTCATTTCCAGACTATGGCACCCCTATAACAATAGATAATTTGTTGTATCACACAAGCGGTATTAGAGATTATATGGTACTTATGTGGCTAACAGGTATCAGTTTTGAAGATCCCTTCACTAATAAGGATGCTCTGCAATTAATCACTAAGCAAAAAGAATTGAATTTTAAGCCGGGTACAAGATGCGTTTACAGCAACGCTAACTATATTTTATTAGCTGAAATAGTAGAAAAAGTAACAAGCCTAACATTATCCGAATATGCACAAACTAACTTGTTTGAACCGTTAGGCATGAATGAAACAGGTTTCGGTAAATCTCAATCGGAAATTGCTTTAAGTTACGGTACTACTGAAAAAAGATATATTCCTTACAAAAACAATAATACTGCCATTGGAGACGGAGGACTTTACACCACACTAAATGACCTGTTAAAATGGGATGCTCAATTTTATGACAGCACTTCTTTAAACCACAAACTTCTTACGCTGGGAAAGTTAAACAACGGCAACCCTCTAAGTTATGGCATGGGCATTATGACCGGCCGTTACAGGAATGAAACAATACAAATGCATCCCGGAGCATTTTTGGGGTATAGAGCCGAACTGCTTAGGTTTCCTAAAAAAGGAATCTCAATAATATGTCTGGGAAATACAGAAGATATTAATCCTGAGACGATAACCCGGCAAATTTCAGATATCTATGTATTTGGCGATAAAGGCATTGAAGGAGAAACACAAAAGCCAACATACAATCTGAAAGCTATAGAAACGATAGAAGGGAAATATGAAGTTGCACCAGGTGTACTAGTTGACATAAAATTTGAGAATGGTCTGCTAACAGGACAAGCTACTGGTCAGCCAAAACAAATACTTTATCCTTATACCACAAATTTTTATATCATCGGCCGCACCGCAGATACCGTTTCATTTAGTGAAAATGACAAAGGTGATGTTAATCAGTTAACAATAGTTCAAAAACAGGGTAATACCATTGCTAAGAAACTTGAATTGGTGTCGGACAATATCCCCGACTATGCCGGAAAATATTATAGCACCGAACAAGATGCAACTTATTCGTTTTATATCAAGGAGAATGCATTATGGTTTAAGGTAGGGACGAGCCAACCGAACAAAATAGAAATATTAAAAAAATACGACAGAGCATATTTCGGATACAAAAACTTAGAACAAGCAACAATAGATTTTACCCGAAATGATTTAGGCAAGATTGTTGGTTTTACGCTAAGTTCAGGACGTATTTCCGGATTTAAATTTATTAAACAGTAAATGATCATACAAAATAAACTACCGCCAACAGGCAGTTTTGCGTCAGCATGGGGTGACGAATAATAACTTGGTACTATCATCAGCTACATATCCGGCAGACCGAATGCTAATAAGCAACAAAACATATTCTCAACTTTTGTATCTTACATCAGCTGTAGCTCAGGGCTGGGTGCGTTTTTCGAATGCCCTGCCGAACGCAAGGCTGTTAAACGTTATAGGATACATGGGGCAGGCTTACGGTAGAAAAAGCAGGGTTGAATTGCTCTTCCCGTATAAATTGGAAGCTGGTTTCCAATTTTACTCCGCATCCTTATTGTCCCTGTGCCAGGCTATACGCTTTCTTATCTCCCCACATATTGAGTAATTCGGAAGAGCATATCTTAAAATTACCGCTCATACTCACATAAAGTCCCAGCACATCCTGTTGGGTAAGCGGCTCGTCATCAAGTGTTTCAAATCGCACATTGTATAGGTTCACCAGGTTAGTATATACCGAACCGGTTGGCCATACCTGTGTACCCCGGTTGCTGATGCTTACTAATTTGAATTTGACCCCGGCATGGCGCTGGCATTTGGCTGCAATAGCTGCCGGTTGCTCGTTACTTTCTATAAATAAATCAACCCCCACGATGCTTTCGTTCACAAGTTCTTTCGATACCATCATGGCATTTTGCTGTAGTTTAAAAGGGGTAGGTGTACCCGGTTTGTTGGCTTCAACAGGCTTTGCATTAAATTCCGGCTTTTTACCGAGGTTGCTGATAATAGCGTCTGCAAATTCAGACGTATTGACTGCCGGAGTTGATTTATTGCCGAAATCGCCGGTATGTACACCGCTTTCGAGCGTGTATAATAAGGCGTTTTCTATAATAGCTGCATTTTCCGTAAGCCCTACGTGCATCAGCATGGATATGCCGCTTAGAATGAGTGCAGTGGGATTGGCGATATTTTTTCCTGCAATGTCCGGTGCGGTGCCATGTACGGCTTCAAAAATGGAAATATGATCACCAATATTGGCTGAAGGTGCAAAACCTAATCCTCCAACCAATCCGGCACATAAATCAGAAACAATATCCCCCTGTAAATTAGTAAGCACCACCACATCAAAAGTGTCGGGTTTGGTCACTAATTTCATACAAAGGTCGTCTACGATGATGTCATCGGCTTTCAGCTCGGGGTATTCTTTTGCCACCTCATAAAAACATTCCAGGAACAGCCCGTCTGTTATTTTCATAATGTTGGCCTTATGGCCGCAGCTTATACGTCTTGCCTTTTTTAGCTTAGCCATTTCAAAAGCGTAGCGGATCACCTGTTCGCTTCCGGGGCGGGTAATAAAGCGCCGGCTTAAGGCCACATCATGCGTGAGCATGTGCTCAATACCGCCATAAGTATCTTCAATGTTTTCTCTTACCACGGTGATATCAATGGGTATCCCCGCTTTAGAAAAAACAGTATCTACACCATGTAAAGTCTGGAACACTCTTTTGTTTGCAAAGGTGTTCCAGGTTTTCCGGGCCGTTACGTTAATGCTTTTTACGCCTTTACCTTTGGGCGTTTCCATCGGTCCTTTAAACAACAGCCCGAGCGTTTCTATGGTCAGCTTGGCCTCCGGGGTCATTCCGTTTGAAAAACCTTTGTCAAAAACCCATTTACCCATATCTACAAACTCATATTCAAGCGGCACTTTGTTGGCTTTAAATATGCTTAAAGTGGCACTCATGATCTCCGGTCCTATTCCATCTCCTTTTGCTACGGCAATTTTCATAATATAAAGAATTTAAGATTAAACTATATATGAATCAAAAACAGGTGAGGTTTTGCAGCAAAGGTAAACCGGATTTGGTTGAGGGCATAAAATTCTCATTATTTCAATACGCTATCGTTGTTTTTTGCTACTTTTAAGTCAAACTATGGCGAGGCAATGGCATCAAAAGTAACGGAAGGGGTAACGGTAACTGTTGAAACATTCTATCAGCCGGATTATAGTAACCCGGTTGGCGGAGAGTTTATGTTTGCTTATCGCATTACCTTACAGAATAATAATGCATTTCCCGTCAGACTGTTGCGCCGGCACTGGTTTATTTTTGACAGTAATGGCACGCAGCGCGAAGTGGAAGGGGAAGGCGTAGTGGGGGTACAGCCGCAGATTAATCCGGGTGAACAATACCAGTATGTTAGTGGTTGCAACCTGCGTACGGAAATGGGGAAAATGTATGGTACCTATGCAATGGAAAATATTGTGTCCCGGAAGCAATTTGAAGTTAAAATTCCCGTATTTGATATGATTGTTCCGTTTAAAATGAATTAGCTCATTTTCGTAATAAAAATCCTAACTTTGCGAACCGCATTTAAAATCAATATTTTTTGAGCAAAAGGAAAAAGGTGTGGCCGATTTTGGAATTTATTCCCCCCGATTATTCTTTCATTTATTAATTGCACGGTAAGTGCTGTAACACCATATATATTCAGGAAAATTTAAATCAATGTACAAGGTAAGTTTCAACAATAAGAACAAGGTCTTTTTCAATGCGCTGAAGGCAAACGTAGATCAATACTTTATTGATAATAATATCCGCAAAACCGGCAACTGGAAATTGTATGTAAAATCGGCCGTACTGATCCCGCTGGCCATACTGCTCTATCTTTCCCTGTTGCTTTTACCGCTGAACATTTTTACCGGTGTAATACTCAGCGGCTTATTCGGGTTTACCCTTGCCAGCATAGGCTTTAACATCATGCATGATGCCTGCCATGGTAGTTTCTCCACACGTAAGTGGGTTAATGATTTATTCGGGCTGAGCATGAATGCGCTGGGAGGAAATGCTTTCTTATGGAAGCTGAAACATAATATTGTGCATCATACCTATACGAACATAGACGGAGTGGATGATGATATCAATAATATGCCTTTTATGCGCGAATGTTCCACGCAACCCTGGAAACCTATCCACCGCTATCAGCATTATTATATGTTTTTCCTTTACGGATTTACTTCGATTTTCCTGTTGTTTATTACGGATTATATTAAATATGTAACCCGCAAGGTATATACAACGCCCTTAAAGCCGATGGACATTACAGAGCATCTTGTTTTCTGGATATCGAAGCTGCTTTATATCGCTATTACTATTGTTATTCCCATACTTGTGGTAGGCTGGCAGGCCTGGCTGCTGGGATTTGCAGTTATGCATTTTGTTCTGGGATTGACTCTTGCAGTAGTATTCCAGCTGGCACACGTGGTAGAGCATGCTGAATTTGATGTAGCGGGTATCGAGCCTAAAAAAATTGATAACGAGTGGGCTATCCACCAGGTAAAAACTACAGCCAATTTTGCCGCAAACAGTAAAATTCTTTCCTGGATTGTGGGGGGGTTGAATTTTCAGATTGAGCACCACCTGTTTCCCCGCATCAGCCATGTACACTATCCTGCCATCAGTAAAATTGTACAGCAGACCTGCGAGCAGTTCGGTTTGCAATACATTTACTATCCCACGCTTGGAGCAGCGGTAGCATCTCATTACCGGTTTATGAAGTACCTGGGGCAAAAGCCATAAAGAACATCATTTCCGGTCAGTATAAAGGCGACATCTTAAGAGGAGAATGTCGCCTTTATTTATTATAGATCAATAGAAAAGATTTCTGTTGTACAGGCTGCTGTATCGCTATGAAGAAGCAGTTGTTCAGGTATGGCAAAACATTAACAAAACCCGTTGGAAAAGCAACCCCTGATTTGGTAATTTTAAATTAAACTAACACGTATACGTTTCGTCATACTGTTACACGATTAAATGTTTACAATATGAAAGCTTTTTCTACCATCATAATCGCTGCGCTTTTCAGCAGCATCCTGCCGGCTGCCATTACAGCTCAAAGTGAATGGCCGAAGATCATAAACACACCGGATGGTCAGCTCGTAAAAGTGTATCAATGGCAGCCAGAGTCCTTTTCAAACGAAACGCTGGAGGCCAATGCTGCAATATCGGTAAGCAAAAATGGAAAGGAAGATCCTGAATTTGGAGTGATCTGGCTTACCGCTTCTACAAGCTCTAACGGTCAGCAGGTTGGTATTCGGTCTGTTCAGGTCAATGCCATCCGGCTTCCGAATGAGAATGATGAAAATAAGCTGGCAGCCCTCCAAAGCAGTATTGCTAACGGACTGTCTAACCGCAATATTTCTATTGCTGCAAATGAAATAAATACGGCGTTACAAACCACCCGGGAACAACAAAGTGTTTCCGGTGAATTGAATAATACGCCACCTAACATCATCTATACCAATACGCCATCACTTCTTATTGTTATTGACGGGGCGCCCCGGTTACAAAAAAACAGCAACTGGGGACTGGAAACGGTGATCAACACACCTTTTATTATTATTAAAAACGATAAGCAGTTTTATCTGTATGGGGGTAAGCACTGGTATTCTGCCCCGGCAGCTACCGGTCCTTATGCCATTACAACCAGTGTTCCTTCCCGGCTCAGGGAGATACAGGCGGAAATTGCACAGGCAAACAAAGACAACAATGCCCGGCAGGAAGAAAACGAGTATGTTATTTCCAACATTATTGTAACTACCGAGCCTGCCGAATTGTTGCAGTCTGACGGGGAGCCCAATTTTGTGCCGATACCACAAACAAACCTGTTGTATGTAAGAAATTCGGGTAATGATATTTTTATGGATGTGGCCAGCCAGCAATATTATATACTGCTTTCCGGCCGCTGGTACAAATCAACCGCTTTAAGTGGTAAATGGAACTATGTGGCATCGGATAAACTGCCTGCCGATTTTGCAAAGATCCCGGAAGGTTCACCCAAAGACAATGTACTATCCAGCGTGGCAGGTACGCTTGCAGCCCATGATGCCGTGATGGATGCCCAGGTGCCTCAAACAGCTAAGGTGGATCGTAAAAAAGCGAATGCCGATATTCAATATGACGGTAATCCTCAGTTTGAAGATATTGATGGCACCGATATGGCTTATGCCGTTAATACCCCGGATTATGTAATACGCTGGAGGGGGATATACTATGCCGTAGACAATGGCGTATGGTTTCAGTCATATTATCCCAACGGACCCTGGATAGTGAGTACGGTGCGTCCTTATGCTGTTTCGCTTATCCCCCCACGCTATCCTGTATACGCCATGAAGTATGTATATATATATGACGTTACCCCGGATTTTATTTATATGGGCTATACCCGGGGTTACCTGAATGCATTCGTATATGGACCAACCGTAGTGTATGGTACGGGATATTATTATCGCCCGTGGTTTGGCAGGTATTATTACGCCCGCCCGTATACGTGGGGCTTTAGTATGCACTATAATCCATGGACAGGCTGGGGCTTTGGATTCAATTATAATGTGGGATGGTTTGGTATGAGTATTGGAAATTACAGCCCGTGGGGATGGGGCGGATGGTGGGGACCTGCAATATATCGTCCTGTATATTGCTTAACCCCCTATTATGCCGGGTACCGGCACGGCTATTATGGGCAAGGGAATTACCGCGGCAGAAATAACACCGTTATTATAAACAATATTAATGTTTATCACAACAATAACATATATAATAACCGCCGGGATGTGGTAACCAGGGACAATCGCAGACCGGTTGCATCCAATAGCAGGAGTGCACAGTCCGCGCCGGTCAGAAGATTTGATAATCCCCGTTCCGGAGAAAGGATAACCGGTCAGAATGGTAATGGCAGGGTGCGTCCCGGCGAAGGAAGAGCGGGCAATCCCCGGAGCACTGCACCGCGAACTTCCCCCCGCAGTTCGGATGTGCGCACAGGCGGAACCGTTACCACGCCTGATGCCAATACACCCCGGCCGTCCAGGAATTTTCAGGTCCCTGTAACCGGTAATACGGAACGTGTTACTCCGCAACCCCGGGTATCCGGTAATACCAATAACGCTCCTGCCAACCAGCAACTGCTCCAACGCAGGGAAGAAAGCCGCAAGGCTCCGGAACCTCCGATCAGAAGAGAGATTGTTCGTCCCCAGGAGCAGCAACGAAATTTGTTATCGGAAAGAAAAGGGTCCAATATAATTAGTGAAAGAAAAACACCATCGGTTAGTAGAAATATAGAGCAGGCACGTCCTTCCGCTTCTCAAAGAGCAGACAGGCCTGCTAACCGCATTTCTTCCTTCGGGAATGAAAGCAGAAATAGTAGCCGGGGTGCCGGTAACAGGTGAAATGAAGGTCCGGAAAGGGTGAATTTCATAGTAAACGGGCGATAGTCCATAAAAAGGGAAAGAATGTAGTAATATTCTTTCTCTTTTTATTTAAAAATAATAGCTTTGTGCCATATTTTCAATCCCTGAAACGATTTTAATTCATTTTCATACCATATCTTTACCAATAACATCTCAAAAAACAAGTCAAAATGAAATTGAAGTATTTTTTACTCTTGGCCCTTGCACCGGCTTTTCTGTTTTCTTGTGTAAGCAGTAAGAAATTTAAAGCTGCCCAGGCTAAGTTAGATTCTCTGAATCAGGCTCACACCAAGCTACAGGGTGACTTTAAAATTTGCGAAGACGATAAAGCTGAGAATGCCCGTAGAATTGCGGCTTATCAAAGCGAGATCGAGGCGCTGAATAAGCAGCTCGCATTTCTTAAAGAAAACAACACCACTACATTAAAGCAACTGGAAGACCTTTCCGTTATTTCCAGTGCGCAGGCGCAAAGTATAAAAAAATCGCTTGAAAATATCGGTGCAAAAGATGCTTATATCCAGGATCTGCAGGCAGCTATGGCCCGTAAAGACTCATTGAATATGGCATTGGTAATGAACCTTAAGGGAGCCATTGGTAACTTAGACGATCAGGATATCAATATTAAAGTGGATAAAGGTGTTGTATTCATTGACATCTCCGATAAACTGTTGTTCAGAAGCGGTAGCTATGTTATTACCGACAAAGCAAAAGAAGTGCTGGGTAAAGTAGCGCAGGTGTTGAAAAATCAGCCTGATCTTGAATATATGGTTGAAGGACATACGGATGATGTAGCCTTCAGCAAAGGTGTATTGTTAGACAACTGGGATCTGAGTGTTAAACGTGCCACCTCAGTAGTAAGAGTGCTGCAAAAGCAATACGGTATCGCTCCTGCCCAGCTTACCGCAGCAGGACGTAGTGAATATGTGCCGGTTGCTGATAACAATACTGCAGCAGGAAGAGCCGCTAACCGCAGAACAAGAATTGTTGTGCTTCCGCAATTGGATCAGTTCTTTAAGCTTCTTGAAACCAACAAATAAATTACTTTAGACGTGTTATTATGGTAAAGCCATCCGCTATCAGGATGGCTTTACTTATATAGGTAAGTCTTGGGCAAGCTTAAGACAACAGGGGCTTACGGAGTAGCTGAAAGTTGAAAACGGAGGTAAACATTTTTAATAAATAATATGAGAACATCATGGAAACATCAATGACACAAAACATAAACCAGACGGAAAACTACCACCTTGAATTTTTTGGAAAAGGGTCTGAGTATTTTGCTATTATGATTGTCAATTGGCTATTGACACTTATTACATTCGGATTTTACTATCCCTGGGCGAGAGCTAAAAGACTACGCTACGTTTACGGACAAACCGCTCTAAATAATGAGCGTTTCCATTTTGCAGGAACAGGAAAAGAAATGTTTCGCGGGTTTATTAAAATCATTCTTTTCTACATAGCTGTAATAGCACTGTATATACTACTTCTTAAGGTAGTTAAATCGCCTGCGCTTGCGATACTCTTTTTATACCTTGCGATTTTTGCTATTATCCCATTTGCCATTCACGGTTCGTTTCGTTACAGAATGAGCCGGACTTCATATCGTGGAATACGGTTTGGTTATCGTGGCAACCGCAATGAATTTGTAAAAAACTTCTTTAAATGGGTTTTGTTCACTATTCTTACTTTGGGTATTTATAGTGCGTGGCTACAAATGAATATTCGGCGTTACACACACACAAATATTCGTTATGGGGATGTTGAGTTTTCCAACAACTGTAGCGGAGGTGAATGGTTTATCCTAAACCTGAAAGGATATTTCCTTACCTTAATTACGCTTGGTATTTATATTTTTTGGTGGCAACGCGATATTTTTAATTATTACATCAATAATATGGAAATGACAAAAGGCGAACAAGAAATTGCCTGCTATTCAACAGCAACAGGCGGTGGCTTTTTCGCTCTCTTAATGGGTAATTTACTGATTATAGTTTTCACTCTTGGCTTTGGAAAAGCATGGGCGGATATGCGGACACAAAAATTTATTTGTGATAATGTAAAAATGGAAGGCAATATCAACCTGGAAGAAATTCACCAAACCGAAGAAGAATACACCAACGCTTTTGGCGAAGACGCGATGGATTTCTTTGAAATAGATCTGGCGTAAGATGAAGAACATAATTGAGGCGAAATATTTTGACGGGCAATCATCTGCCTCACAACAAATTTCGATTGTATACGATGAAACAATAAACGAACTCTGTCTCCAAACCTTAGACGGAGTTTCGTTTATTTGGCAGTCGGAAGATTTACAATTTGAACAGTATGATAGTTTGCTAGAAATAAGAAACAAAAACTATTCAGGTGCAATATTAAAAATTGACAACAAAGACTTTTCTCAAAAATTTTACGAATCAATGAAGCAAAACAAGCGTGTTGATATTCATACACGCTTATTAAATCTTGGCTTTTCAAAAATCATAGCCATTGCAGCCTGTTTGCTTGGATTGATTGTGCTGGCATATTTCTATGTTTTGCCACCACTTGCCGAGAAATCTGCCGAGCTATTACCTGAAAGTTTTGATAACGAAATTGGAAATACGTTTATGGAAGCATTTCTTAACGAAAGCGAGGTAGATAATGAAAAAACTAAATATATAGAACAGTTTGCATCAGAACTTAACTTAGGGAACACCAAACCACTTCATTTTACTGTTGTAAAATCGGACGAAGTGAATGCTTTCGCATTACCCAACGGACAAATTGTAGTTTATACTGCAATTTTAAACAATATGGAAAATTCTGACGAACTTGTTGCTTTGCTCGGACACGAAGCATCGCACGTTAATAACCGGCATTCAACAAAGATGCTTTGTAGAAACCTTGCGGGTTATATGATAGTTTCCTTATTGTTTAGTGATGTGAACGGAATTATGGCTGTAATAGCAGGCAATGCACAAGAACTTCACTCACTTTCTTATTCACGCAAATTTGAACAAGAAGCTGATGAACAGGGTTTGAAAATTTTAATGAACAACAATGTTAATCCAAACGGAATAGTAAAACTATTTGAGCAATTAGAAAAAGAGAATAAATTTTCTGTCCCCCAAATTATTAGTACACACCCATTGACGAAGGAACGCAAAGAAAATATGCAGAAAATTATATCGGAATCAATTTATGAAATAACACCAAACGGCAATCTGACTTCTCTTTTTGAACATCTTAAAAAATAGAAAAATAGAGGTTTTCGTCTGACTATCTTGCAGACAGCCCGCTGGAAAACCACCCCATAAAAGAATGTAAAGGATGCATGCAGGAGACAACAGGAATACGATCCCCGCTGCAGGCGGAGCCTGTGGCAAATGAAGGAAACGATATGCAGCGCCCGGTATGTTCTGAAATAGAAAATAAACGTGTAATTTGCTGAAGTAGAATAAACCTGTAACATGAAACAAATTCCTGCTTTATACAGCCGCGTTTTGCGCGTTTTAGTGATTATTATTTTTAGCACCTCCTGTTCCATGAGCCAGCCGTCAAAGCAGTGGGTTACCTATACCGGCGGCGAGGGTCCGGGTAAGGGTAAACATATTGTTCTGATCAGCGGCGATGAAGAATATCGTTCCGAAGAAGCCCTGCCTATGCTTGGTAAAATATTGGCGGTGAAATACGGATTTAAGTGCACGGTATTGTTTGCTGTTGATCCTAAGACCGGTTATATCAACGTAGAAACACTTGATAATATACCGGGACTTGAGCATTTGCAAACGGCAGACCTCATGATCGTTTTTACCCGCTTCAGGGAATTACCGGACCACCAGATGAAATATATTGACGATTATATCCGCAAGGGCAAACCGGTAATTGGACTGCGTACCGCCACCCATGCATTTAACTATAAGAAAGATCCCGGTAACAAATACGCGAAGTATCATTTTGGCAGCAAGATAAAAGAATGGGAGGATGGCTTTGGAAGAAGAATATTGGGTGAAACCTGGGTCAATCATCATGGAAAGCATGGAAGTGAGGGCACACGTGGATTGATCAACGGGATAATAAAAGATGAAAAAAATCCTATCCTCAACGGTGTTTCTGATATATGGGGGCCCACAGATGTGTATACCGTCAGGGAGCTGCCGGCCGATACAAGAGTGCTGGTATACGGGCAGTCAACCCGTGGGTTATCACCGGACAGCAGCGTAAACCTCAGCAAATCCGTCATGCCCGTTGCGTGGATCAGGAGCTACCAGGGAGAAAATGGAGCAACCGGGCGTGTTTTTGCCAGTACCATCGGCGCTTCTATTGATCTTAAAAGTGAAGATCTCCGCAGGTTGCTGGTGAATGCCGCTTTCTGGTGTACAGGTCTTGAAAATAAAATTCCTGAAAAAGCGGATGTGGATGTAATCGGTGAATACCATCCCACGATGTTTGGCTATAACCTGTTTAAAAAAGGTGTGCGTCCTTCGGCGTATGAACTGAAATAATATACCTGTGCCCTGGAGGGTACCCGACCGGGCTAAATAACCTGCTGATCATTTTAAATACAGGTTAATACCGGCTGCTTTTCCCTGTCTTCAGCGACAGGTATGCGATATCACCAACAGCGGGGGGAGCCTTTTCTGTTCGGACGGTAATTTTGCTGTCGGAATATAGCAGGTCTACTTCATAATAGCTTCCCCCAAAATATACTGCATTTACTTTTCCTTTAAGCGTATGTGCGTTATTGTTATCTCCGATTGTTAATGCTTCCGGCCGTATAAATACCGGCTTGTTGTCCGTTGTATTATCCTGTATGCCTAACATAGATTTAATCTGTGCATCACGGATAACGTTGCAGGTGCCGAATAATTCGGCTGCATAGGCATTAAGGGGAGATTGATAAATTTCTTCAGGCGATCCCTGCTGGATGATCTGTCCTTCTTTCATGATTAAAATAGTATCCGCCCAGGGAAGAATATCACCGGGGTCATGCGAAGCCAGTGTGCAGGTGATTTGGAGAATCTCACTGATATCGCGGATAACAGCCTTTAGTATTTTTTTGTGGATCAGGTCAAGATTGGAAAAGGGCTCATCTAATAATAAGAGTTTGGGTGATGTAGTGAGCAGCCTCGCCAGGGCAATGCGTTGTTTTTCTCCCCCTGATAATGCGTCTGTTTTTCGTTGCAGCAGGTGGCTTATCCTGCAAACCTCGTATAAAGCTTCCGCTTTACCGGGCAATAATGTATTTGCGTACTCCAGTATTTCTGCTATCCTGTAGTTATTGCGTAATTCAAAATGCTGGGATAAATAAGCTATTTGCGGATGTCCCGGCACCAGCTTTTCATGCGGGCCTTTTACCCTTTTATTTTCCAGTATTACCTCCCCTTCATCCGGCTGTATCAGTCCTGCCAGGATTTTAAGCAGGGTGGTTTTACCTGAACCGGATGCCCCTGCAATAGCAATTTTTTGAAGATGCTGCTGCTCAAAATGGATGTTACGTACCATTACATCATGCCCCTGCCGCTTACTGATCGCTGAAACTTTTAATAAAATCATGCTGTATTTGTTGTGATTATTTCCACCTGTAGCCTGCTGAATCTTCTAATGCTTCCGGATGGTTATAGCCGGTAAATGTAAATTATCAGCCGGGCTGCCGGCGGTCAGCCATCAGCTTGGAGCAATGATCACCAAATTTCAGATCTCCAATTTACGGTCATCCCCTTCCCTTTTCTCCGGCCGCATCTGTGGAAAGAAAAGGACATCCTGTATAGAAGGTTGATTGGTGAGCAGCATGCATAAGCGGTCAATACCGATACCGATACCTGCGGTAGGCGGCATGCCGTATTCCAGCGCTCTTAAAAAATCGTGATCAATGAACATGGCTTCTTCATCTCCCCGTTCCATCAGTCGTACCTGCTCCTCAAAACGTTCACGCTGGTCAATGGGATCATTCAGCTCACTATAAGCGTTGGCTATTTCCTTACCATTGATCATCAGCTCAAAACGTTCTACCAGTCCCGGCTTACTGCGGTGTTTCTTGGTGAGGGGACTCATCTCTACGGGATAGTCAATAATAAAGGTGGGCTCTATATAATGCTGCTCACATTTTTCGCCAAAGATGCAGTCAATAAGCTTTCCGCGGCCCATGCCCGGTGTGGTATCTATGTGCAGCTTCTTACAGGTTTCTCTTAAAGCCGCTTCATCCATTGCACTGATATCAATACCCGTGTGTTCCTTTATCGCATCGTAGATAGAAACCCGCTTAAAAGGGGCTTTAAAGCTGATCACTTTATCTCCCACAGGTACATCTGTGGTATGATGTAAAGCAACGGCAACCTGTTCCAGCAGGTTTTCCGTGGTGTTCATCATCCAGAAATAATCCTTATAGGCCACATAAAATTCGAGAATAGTAAATTCCGGGTTGTGCGTACGGTCCATCCCTTCATTCCGGAAATTACGACTGAACTCGTATACCCAGTCAAAGCCGCCAACGATCAGTCTTTTCAGGTACAGCTCGTTGGCAATACGCAGGTACAGGGGAATATCCAGTGCGTTGTGATGCGTAATAAAAGGCCGGGCAGCTGCACCGCCGGGAATGCTTTGCAATACAGGCGTATCTACTTCAAGCGCCCCGTGCTCATTTAAAAAATCGCGGATGGTATTGATCATCAGCGTACGTTTGGCAAAGGTTTTTCTTACCTGCGGGTTGATGATCATATCGGCATAGCGCTGGCGGTATTTGAATTCCGGATCAGTAACGGCATCGAAGCTTTCTCCTTCGGCTTCTTTTACCACCGGCAATGGCTTGAGCGATTTGGAAAGCAGCGTAAAGGAAGTAACATGAATGGAGGTTTCGCCGGTTTTGGTAATAAAACCGTATCCTTTTACACCAATGATATCACCAATATCTAATAATTTCTTCCAAACGGTATTATATAGTGTTTTATCCTCTCCTGTGCATATATCATCGCGCTTCACGTAGATCTGTATCCTGCCCGAATGATCCTGGAGTACGGCAAAAGAAGCCTTGCCCATATCCCGTATGCCCATGATACGCCCGGCAAAGCTGATATCCGCAAAATGTGCTTTATTTTCTTCTGAGAAGTTATTTTTTATATCCAACGCCGTATGGGTAACAGGAAATGCTTCCGCAGGATAAGGATCAATTCCCAGCTTCTCCAGCTCCTGCCTTTTTGCTCTCCTGATGCTCTCCTGTTCGGATAAATGTGATGTGCTCATTGCATTTTATTTTTCAAAAAAGTGGAACAAAGGTACTGGATACACGGAAGCCGGCAAAGATTTTAGCGCTGCAGCTCCGCGAGCAGGTGTTCCACTGCTTCTTGGGGAGTAGCAGGCGTATAGGAAAAGCGCCGGTTGAATTTGCTGCTGTCAAAAAAATAATCGCGATCGTACTGGTAAGCCATTTCTTTGACCTCCTTTAGTACGGGTATAAATATCCCTAGTAGCCCGAGCATAAAGGGAGATAAAATACTATAGCGGGGGCTGGCATTGAGCGCATCGGCCACCAATTCGATCCATTGCTTTCCGGTGAGCCTGCTGCTGTCTGTTGGCAGATGCCACACCTGGTTAAAGGCGTCCGGCGTATTGCCTAAAATAGCGGTTCCTTTTGCCGCATCGGGCACAAAGGTGAAGCTGTGTATTTTACCGGCATCTGTGAGCCAGTTGGCCTTTTTTCCTTTTAACAGGTTATCGGTAACCAATTGATGCAACAGGCTGGACTTGCCACCGGAGAAATCTGCTGACCGCGCAATAAGTGCAGTAAGATTTCCTTCTTTTACTTCACTCATCAGCATATCTGCTATCTGCCTGCGCACTGTTCCTTTCTTACTGGTTGGGCGGATGGGTGTTTCTTCCGTCATCTGCTGCAGGTGATCGCGGTCGTACATATAGATATTATCAAAAAAAACCAGGCGGGCGTTATGCCGTTTGCAGGCATTTATTACATTGTGCATGGTAACCGGCCAACGTTGTTCCCATATCTTTGTGCGATAGGGAAATCCAACAGTAAGATACACTACTTCAGAGCCGCTCACTGCTTTATCCACGGCAGCTGCATCCGTTAAATCGGCGGCAAATAATTCATCGCCGGCATTCACTTTCTGTGGTGTCCGGCTTACTAAGCGAATACGATCGGTAAAGGCGGGAAGCGCTTTGGCAAGCTCAACGCCTATCGAACCCCCGGCACCTAAAATAGTTTGCATGATACGCTGTAATTAGAAAGATTAAAGTAGTGTTATGTTAACCGTAATATACCACATCATTTTGTGAATAGTGAATTTATTCATTATTCACAATTGCCCATTCACCTTTAAGTCGCGCCGGGGTCTTTATCAAGAGGGTTACAGAACAGCCATGAGACCCAGGCGCTGAATGATCGCCGGTAGCTTATGTTCATTTCATTCCCTGGCTAAGAAGCTGCCTGCCTTTCGGCGGTAGCTGCCTCAGATGCCAGGTCGGTCTTATGTTTTCCGCTGCTGTGGTGCAGCTCATTGATCAGCTCGGCCACCAGCGATGTCCATCCGGTTTGATGCGAAGCGCCCAACCCGTTGCCATCATCGCCATGAAAATATTCATAAAACAATACCAGGTCTTCATTGCCGGCTCTTTGATAAAACCAGTTGTGACTTCCGAATAATTTTCGCTTCCCGGTATCGTCCTTCTTGAAAAGGCTGATTACCCTTTTGGTAAGCTCATCTGCCACTTCGCCCAAAGGCATCTGCCTGCCTGAGCCTGCCGGACATTCTACCTTTACATCATTTCCGTAAAAGGCGCCGTATTTTCGGATAGACTGTATGATCAGGTAATTGATAGGCATCCATACCGGCCCGCGCCAGTTGGAATTGCCGCCATAGAAATCGGAAGTAGCGTCTCCCGGATCATACTGCGCGGTATACTGAGTGCCATTGATGGTAACGCTGTAAGGATTTTGCTCATGATGCTTCGACAGGGCCCGGATACCACCGGGAGAAAGAAACTCATTTTCATTCAGCAAATGCTCCAGCAGGTAAACGAGACGTTCCCTCGGCACGAGCGACAGCAACATCGCCTCCCCATCGCTGCGCTCTTCATTCGGCCAGAATTTCCCGTTCTTCTTACGGTAGTTTTCAAACCAGCCGATCCGCTTTTTAAAATCGCTTAATTTATCAAACACTTTTTTCTCAATGGTAGATACCGCAAATAAGGTGGTAAGTCCGACTATAGATTGTATGCGCAGCTGCAATGGCCCGGAGCCTGCAATGGACAACGTGTCATAAAAGAATTTATCTTCTTCATTCCATAGCCCGTGCTCATTAATGGCTTCAGCGATCAGCACAAACTGTTCAAAAAACTTGGTGGCGGTGTCTTCAAAAGCCAGATCATGCACGGCAATTTCCAGCGCCATATCCAGCATGTTCAGCGCATACATGCCCATCCAGCTGGTACCATCGGCCTGCTCTAATTGTATATTGCTACCTAACTGGGAACTCCGGTTAAATACACCTATATTGTCTAATCCCAGGAAGCCCCCCTCGAAAAGATTATTACCGCTCAGGTCTTTCCGGTTCATCCACCAGGTAAAATTGATCAGCAGCTTTTGAAAAACTTTCTTCAAAAACTCCACATCGCCTTTTCCTTCCCTTTTCTTTTCGATATAATATACCTGCATGGCAGCCCATCCCTGTACGGGAGGGTTAACGTCGCCAAAATTCCATTCGTAGGCGGGCAGTTGCCCATCGGGCTTCATATACCATTCACGCATGATGAGCAATAACTGGTTTTTCGCAAAACAGGGGTCTGCTACCGCCATTGATATACAATGAAAGGCAAGGTCCCAGGCTGCGTACCAGGGATATTCCCATTTATCGGGCATGGAAATCACATCCTGGTTTTTAAGGTGCTTCCAGTCGTGGTTGCGGCCATTCTGCTTACCCTCGTTTACGGGTGTAATGCCATCACTGGTAGTAAGCCAGCGCTCCACATCGAAATGATAATACTGCTTGCTCCACAGCAAACCTGCCAGTGCCTGGCGTTGTATCTTGGCCATTTCCTCATCCATTTCCTCGGGCAGTATGGCGGCATAAAAATCATCGGCTTCCTTTTTACGGGTCACAAACATCTGCTCAAAGTCCCGGTCAAAAGGCTTGTCTGTAAGCCGGTTGGTGAACCTGCAGTATATTGTTTTTGTAGCGCCGGCAGAGACCTTTAATTGATATACAGGAGAAAATTTTGTCCCTGATTTTTTATCACGTAACGCTTGCCGGTTCTTTCCTTCAATAATGGCATCATGAAAAGCATCTTTTACAAAAACTGTGGTATTGGGCGTTTGGCTGACCTTTTCCGTATTGGTTTCGTTTTCGGTAAACAGGCAATCATCCGCATTCTGAAAATACAGGTAATAGTTACCCAGCTTGTAATGTGAGGCCCGTACCGCGTTTTTATTCAGCAGCGTTATCTCCGGCTTTACATCCAGTCCTGCATAAGCCCAGCGGTTGTAAAACCACAATGTTGGCAATATCGTTATTGGAGCGGGTTTCAGCGCCCGGTTCGTAACCTCAATTTTAATAAATATGTCCTTGGGATCCTGCTTTGCATAAGTAACCTTAACATCAAAGTATTCGTTATTATCAAATATGCCGGTATCCAGGATCTCATATTCAGGGTCCTGCTTTGACCGTTTGCGGTTTTGCTGCAACAGGTCTTCGTAAGGAAAAGCCTGCTGGGAATATTTGTACAAATATTCCATGTAGTAATGCGTAGGCAAATTATCAAGATGATAATACAGCTCTTTTACATCCTCCCCATGATTGCCCTCGCTATTGCCGAGTCCAAACAACCGCTCTTTTAATATCCTGTCTTTGCCATTCCAGAGTGCAATGCCGAAGCAAAGATTACCGAAATAATCACAAATGCCTGCCAGCCCGTCTTCTCCCCAGCGGTAGGCGCGGCAATGAGAATGACTGAAAGGGAAATAGTTCCATGCATCGCCGTTTGTACTGTAATCTTCCCGAACAGTGCCCCACTGACGCTCGCTTAAATAAGGTCCCCATTGCTCAAGCGGGACCGGCTTTTGCGCATTAACAGAAAGCCGTTGATGTTCTGCCGTCATAGCTGTAATTATATATAAAGCACGAAATTAACTGTTAAGGGGGAAATGGTGAAGGGGTAAAGGGGGGTAGAAGGTGATGGGTGAGAGGAAAGACGGGAATAGTTTATCGTTTCACGTCTATTAGGTGAATAGTGAATAGTCAATAGTGAATCGCCAGCCGATGGCTCCAAAGTAAGAGGAGAAACGGGAGAAGAGAGAGGCTAATGGCTTGTCGTTTTTCCCTGAACCTTGTACCCTGCACCCTGAAACCTGCACCCTCCTCCTCAACAATAGTTTGAATGTGTATTGTTTTTTATCAGACTTTTGATACCTCTTAATCCTGTTAATCCAGAACATACATGGTAACACTTTGTTTTGATTTCGGAAATACAAGGCTTAAATATGCCGTATTTAAAGAACGCGATCTGCAATCGGTAGAGGTTTTAGATGATGCGGAGCCGGAAACCATTGCCCGGATAGTACAGCAGATCCGTCCTCAAAAAACTATCTTATCTTCTGTCATCAGTCATAACAGCGCCATGGATGATATTTTGGCAGCCCATTCAGAATTTCATTTACTCTCCAACCGGTCTAAGCTGCCTTTTACCGCACCGGTTACAAAGCCGGAAACCATTGGCGCCGACCGGTTGGCTTTGTGTGCCGCTGCGGTTACTTTTTTCCCGGGCAAGCACAACCTGGTGATCGGCTTAGGGACCTGTATTACCTATAATTTTATCAATAAATACAACCAGTTTTTAGGGGGAGGCATCTCGCCCGGAATGGAAATGAGGCTTAAATCCTTAAAGGATTATACGGCTAAATTGCCCCTGGTAAAGCCGGACTGGAACTTTCCGTTAATAGGATATGATACCAGAACCAATATCACCAGCGGTGTAATCCTGGGAATGGCAAAAGAAATTGATGGTATAATTGACGCATATTCAGAGAGATACAACAACTTTAACGTGCTTTTAACCGGGGGAGATGCACCCTATTTTGCTCAAGTGCTGAAAAATAAGATATTTGCAGACCCTCATCTAATTTATAAAGGCTTGTATGCGATCAGTGAGTACAATAACTAACTGCAGAATATTCTTTTTGTTCCTTGTTATTTTTTCGATAAAAAATAATGCTTTGGCACAGGAAAATTCTCCTTATTCCAGGTATGGACTGGGTGATTTAATGCCTGGTCAGAATATCGTAAACCGTGCAATGGGAGGAGTTACCGCTTCTTACTATGATGCGGTAACTGTAAATTTTACGAACCCTGCATCGTATGCCCGGTTAAAATATACCACGTTCGATGTGGGACTTGATTATACTGTACGTACGCTTAAAGCCTCTGATCCTGTTCGTACCCTGAATTCCGGTTACCTGATACCCTCTTATGTTCAGGTGGGCTTTCCGTTATCGAAAAAGAACAACTGGGGTATGAATCTTGGTCTGCGCCCTTTAACCCGGATTAATTACAACTTACAGCAAACCACCCGCTTACCCGGCATAGACAGTGTGTATACCTCTTTTATCGGGGAGGGAGGTTCTTACCAGGTATATATGGGTACCGGTATAGGTAGTAAAAATTTTACGGTGGGCGTTAATGCCGGCTATGCTTTTGGCAGTAAGAATTATGCTACGGAAAGATTATTTATCAATGACAGTGTGTTGTATGAAAAAGGCAGATGGGCAGACAGTACCTTTTTTGGCGGGTTATTTCTGCATGCCGGCGCACAGTATTCCACCCGTATCAGCAAAAACTATATGTTGAAGCTGGGGGCATTTGCCCAGCTTAAAAATTCACTTCATGCTTCCAGGAGTATTGTCCGGGAAACTTTTGAATACAATCCTTCAGTAGGAGAAATTCAGAAAGACAGCATTTATCTTTCAAAAAACAATGAGGGTAAAATTATTATACCGGCTACCTATGGAGCAGGCATTACTATTGAAAAAGATTATACCTGGTCTGTAAGTGCGGAGTACAGCTTATCGCAGTGGGCGGATTACCGTTACTACGATCAGCCGGATGAAGTGAGCAACAACTGGCAGTTCAGGCTGGGCGGAACGGTGATACCGAATTTTAAAAGTACCAACTACTGGGCACTGGTGCAATATCGTGCCGGGTTTTATATAGGTCCCGACTATATTACAGTGAATAAAAAGCTTCCTGCATACGCTGTTACCCTCGGTGCGTCCTTCCCTGTTCGTAAGTATGGATACAACTTATACTCCGGCCAATACACCAGCATTAATACCGCCTTTGAGATCGGCGCCCGCGGAAATAAAAGCAATTCACTCCGGGAAACCTTTTACCGGATTTCCATAGGCTTATCTTTGAGTGATATATGGTTTATAAAACGTACATACCAGTAATACCTGCCGGCAAAGCTTCAACTTATTTAACCTGTGTCCTGCTGTGTATGCTGTGTTTCTGTATTTCCGGCTGTGAAAACAGTGAGCAGGAAATAAAAGCGTTTACGGAAAAAAAAATAGGGGTTGATGAGGCCAGGATGATTGACACTTATTTCAGCCAGGCCGGTAAAATGCGGGCCAGGCTTACTTCACCATTAATGTTTCGTTACCAGGATACGTTGCCGAGAGTGGAATTTCCCAATGCATTGCATGTTGATTTTTATAATGATTCGCTGCAGGTAGAAAGTATACTTGATGCCTTGTATGGCCGGTATCTGGAAGGGCAGAAAAAAATGTTCCTGAAAGACAGTGTGGTGGTAATCCAGCGGTTCAACCAGGATACACTTCGCTGCGAAGAGCTGTGGTGGGACCAGAATAAAGAGATCTTTTATACCGATAAGCCGGTGAAGATCACAAAAAAAGACGGAACTGTTCTGCCGGGCAAGGGGTTGGAAGCTTCGCAGGATTTCAGGAATATTAAGATCATTAATCCATCGCAGGGCATTCTGCCGGTACCCGAATCGGAATTTACGGGTGCTCCCGTACCCGACAGCACTGTTGTTCCGGATAGCAGCCGTCCTAAGAGCAGGCCGTTTCCTGTTACGGATTCTTCTGCACAGGTAAAGCCTGATTAAATTGGAAATTTACGGTGTCCGGGTTGCCTGTTTTTTATTATTGATGATATCCCGGCAATATTGCATGCATTTATTTAATTCAGTTTTGGTATCCGGACCGTTGTATTCATACTCAATATTGGCCGGGATTGGCCATTGGTTGTCGCGTACCAATTCCAGTACTTCTTTAATAGGCGTATCGCCTTCACCAAAAGGCACATTTATACCCTGGTTCTTTTTCCTGTCTTTTATATGCAGGCATACGATTTTTTGATGGTTGTTTTTAATAAAATCAACCGGGTCGAAATTAGCTGCAACAAAATGGCCGATATCCAGGTTAATACGGGTATAGGATGAGCAGCCCTCCATGGCACGGGTAAAGCTTTCCGGTGATGAAAAATCATTCGGCCGGTCAACATTGGAATGATTGTGCATTCCTACCCTGATCTTATATTTTTGGGCGAAGGCGTCAATCCTTTTCATAGATGTAATGGTAGCGGAAGTGGTAAGGGTATCTGTTTTCAGCGCTTTTGCGATCCTGAAAGCCAGTTCCATATCATGATCGGAAGTGGCATCGTTCATATTGCTGGCATAGGCCTGTATATGGATGCCGGCATCTTTAAATTGTTTCCGCATGGCTGCTATATCTTTCATATCTGCCTGCTGCCTCCATTTTATAAGCGATTCCTGGCGTACCCGTAACTGCTCAGGGGTTAAGTTCCGCACCGATTGAAATTCCCGGGGTTCAATATGTCCCTGCCATATTTCACAGCTTTTTATACCCAATTCTTTCATCATTTGTATAGCGTCTTCCCTGGACCGGTCGCGCAGGCTGTAGGTTTGTATTCCGAGTACAAAAGACGGCCTATAAAGCGTGGATTTGGCTGATAGTGCGGAAGGGATCATGGCGCCGGCAACCCCGGTCAGCATCAGTTTGCTCCATTCTCTCCGGTTGAATGTGCTTTGCATATAGGAATAAATTAGAGGATTTGTTGGTGATTAGGGTTCAAGATAAGGATTTTTATTATGTTGTTTCATTAGGGGGATTGAATCCACCTGCTATTCATTTCCTGAAAATGTTTTGCCTGCCTCATCAAAAAAAGTTTGCAGCTCCCCGAACGTATTTTTAAATGTAGGTATGAGGGTGCCCAAACCTTCCGTTACGGCTGGCGCCAGTCCTGCTGTAAGTGAATATGCACGGCTGGCGGATAAAGTTTCCGGGCTGACCAGCCGCATCTTTTCGGCATAAAACAACAGGATGCTGCCGAGCAGTATATACATCCCGGCATACAGTAAAGCACCGCCTAAACGATTGACGCAGCCTAACAGGGTAAGATTAAATATATGTTCCAATAATTTACCTGCCCAGCGTACCAGTAAGGCTGCAATGGTAAATACAAGCAGGAACGCCGCCAGGGGTAACCATTGGTGGTTAATACGGGTGTGATCCCGGAGGTATACCGCCACCGTTGCAGAGAGTTTTAACGCGGCAGCCAGGCCGATGATCCATCCGGCAAATGAAAATAAAGCCATTATAATTCCCTGCATGACTCCTTTGATAAAACCGGCTATGAGCAACCCCAGGAAAATAAGATCAATCCACATCACAAAAAATAGAGTAAGGAGAAAGACTACTTTGAGAGTAAGCTCTTTACTAAAGCGCTGATGGTTTTTCCATCAGCTTTTCCGGCTAATTGTTTTGTTGCGGCAGCCATTACTTTGCCCATATCGGCAGGGGAGGCTGCGCCGGTATCCGCAATGATCCCGGTAAGCGCTTCTTTTAATTCTTCTTCGCTTAACTGCTTAGGTAAAAACGCTTCTATCACATCAATTTCTTCCTGTTCCGTTTGTGCAAGGTCTGTGCGGTTTTGCTTTTGGTAAATCTCGAGCGAATCTTTGCGCTGCTTCACTAATTTTTGCAGCAGTTTTGTTTCATCAGCTTCGGCTAATTGTCCGCCGGCCCCTTCTGATGTTTTGGCAAGAATAATGGCGGCTTTTATGGCTCTGAGTCCACGCAGTTTTTTTGCATCTTTCGCCAGCATAGCATGTTTAATCTGATCATTTATTGTTTGCTCTAATGCCATAATGCATGTATTTTAAATGGAGTGAACGGAGATAGTATTAAAAGACAGGCGTACTTCTATGTTCAATTTAACTTTTTTCCAGGAGTTCTTTTGATTTTTTATAAAAATCAGCGGCAAACAGCTTAATGGCCTCCTCCAGTTCAGCCTGCCCGGTAGACCTGCGATATGTATCCGCCATAGTCATCAGGGTCTGGTAAAAAAAATCACCCATTTCATCTATCATCATTTCCTTAGTCCACAGGTCTATACGCAGGGCGCTTTTTTCCCGGCTATCCCAAAAAGCCAGCATCATAGCCTTTGCCTGCTCCGGCTCTTCCGTATTTTTGCTGCTTGCCTTCCATGAAATCTGGTTAGGGATTTTCCCCTGATCGAGCATAACGTCTATTGTAATTGTTGATTTTTCCATAACGCCTTTATAATAAAATGCTGCAAAGGTAAGCGGATTTATCGGGTAACCACCTGTTGTATATAATTCCAGAATTTTTCCATTATAATTTCTTCCTTTACCGGCATGATCCGTTCTTTTCCTTTAAGGACGAGGGTTTGCCTGAATTTTTCATCCTTATATAGTTTTACCATTTCGCCGGCAAGATGGGGTATATCTCCGGGGTCACTATACAATACGGCATCGCCGCCTGCTTCTCTGAGAAGAGCAGAAGGAGCGGTAATAACCGGTATGCCGCATTGCATGGCTTCAGCTATCAGTATGCTCTTTTCTTCACCGGCAGGCAGATAGATTATTGCCATAGCCGATGCCAGTATTTCCGTATATGTTTTTTCGTCTGTATTTTTCTCCATGATGAGTACGTCTTTGCGGTACCGGTAAGTATCTAACAGTTGCTGTGTTTGTTTATTCATTACCGGGTTACCTCCGATCACTAACTGCATGTTGCTTTGCTGCCATTTTTTGAATTGAGAAAAAGCCTTTAACGTATTGATTATATTTTGAGCAGGTACCTGCGTTGCAGGCATAAAAAAGAATTCCTTTCCCCCGGTATATTTATTTTTAACTGTTTCTTTTTTTTCCCAGTCAACCGGTTGATAGTGTACATTCGGTGCATGAGGTAGCACCAGGATATTGGTCTCGGCGATACCCTGTTCTTCCAGCTTTTGCTTCATAAGACCGGAAGACGTGATGATCTTATGCCACTGGTGGATTTGTATATGTTGATGAACTGATTTTATTACCCTGTTTCCTGTATCCTCAGATATAATAAGCATCTGAGTTATGTCAGCAGATATAGGCCTACCGTTGAGTGAGATGTATATACCGGGTTCTTCTTTCTTAATAAGAGCGCTTAGTTTCCGGTTATACCAGGCTGTGCTTATGGGTTGGGCAAAGAATGGAATTTTAACTTCAGCAGGTATTCCGTTGCCCGGCAGCGGGATACGGTTATCGTAAGATAAAAAAACAAAAGTATCTGTATGTTTCAGCCGGCAGAGGCTGTACAACAGGTGGTAAATGAATCCTTCAAAGCTTTTCTCTTTTGGTAAAAACCCCACCCCCCCGTTTATGATCAGCTTCATGATTTACAATAGTTTAAAAGAAACATATTTTTGAATCTGTTATCCCGCCCGTTTTTCATGTACTTAAGGTATATCGTCATCGTTATTAATATTGGAATATTGTAAAGATAACCTGCTTGTTCATTTCCGGTACGATGTTATTGAAACCATCGGTATACCGGGTATAAAATCGGGCAACTTTCTTTATGCTATCCAACCTATTGTAAACTAAAATCCATACCTATGAGGCTTAGAACTCTACGCATTTGCTTTGTTTTAGTATATGCATTGCTGAACTGGAATAAGGTATCTTTTGCCCAGTGCCCCGGCGGCAAACCCCTGCAAACGGTAACATATAGCACTACAAACTACCTGGGTAGCTTAACGGACTCCATTTATTTCCCGCATAAATTTGACCCGTCAATGGGGACCTTAATGGGAGTAGATATGAGCATTTCCACCCTCGGTTATGCCCTGCTGGAAGTAATTAATGATGTGGGTGCTGCCATAACCTACAAAATCACGTATTATAGAACCGATTATATCAATGGTCCCGGACTCGGAGCCGGAATTATACTTGACACAACGGTTGTTTTTAATGGTATTAATATTGGCGCCAGTGATAACCCGGCAGTTGCAACCAGTACGCCGCCATGGATGAGTAACGGTCCTAATGCAGACTATTCCAATTACTGGGGCGCTATACAGGCCGCGCCGGTATATAGCGATATGGATGGTGACCATCCGCGTGTTTTCAACACGAGTATTGCTCCAGGGGATTTTGGCTTATTTACCGGTTCGGGACCGTTGGTTTATTACTATGATGTGATCGCCTCTCTTTTGGCGCAGGGAATCGGCGGACGCTATACCCAGCGGATCGTTACCCTCAACACCGAGGTAAACATCAGCATCACCTATACCTACTGCCCAATGGCCGTATTGCCGGAAGGAAAGCTGACCTTCTCGGCACGTAAAACCGATGCTGGTAATATTCAGTTAAGCTGGGTAAAGGAAAGAGAGGAAAATGGTATAACCTATATGCCCGAAGTTAGCTATGACGGTTACCAGTTTAGCAGTGTAGGTGTTATGCAAAGCCAGGAGCCGGAGCAATCTTCTACCGTGGTGAAATACGAAATGGATTATACGGTTCCAAAATCTGCAAGCGGCAAATTGTATTTCCGCTTAAAACAAACCAATGCACAGGGCAGGGTAGAATATTCGGCTATCACATCGGTTTCCGTAGAAAATTTGCCTGAGCTGACTCTGATGGTCTATCCCAACCCGGCAGAAAAGGAGATTAACCTGCAATTTAGTACTGTCCAGAAACACAATCTTCAGGCCGACCTGCTCAATAGCGCCGGCCAGGTGGTAGAAAGGAACCGGCTTGTTTCTAACGGTACCCGGCAATATGTAATGAGCTTTACTAAAAAGCACCCGGCAGGTATGTATTTTATCCGGGTAACCAACCCGGTAAGTAAAACCCAGTATACGAGCCGGTTAATGATCAGGTAACCTGTACATGCGTCCGGCACCCGATAAAAGAGGGTCAGACCACATCTGATTCTTCATAAAAGAGTTGGCATACCTTAAAAGTTGCCAACTCTTTTGTACTTTTACTGATATTTTAACTCATACATGGAATATAATACCACGAGAAACCATCTCATTATGCGCGAATATGGCCGCCATATTCAAAAAATGATTGATTATGTAATTACGATTGAGGACAGGGAAAGGAGGCAAAAAAATGCCCAGGCGCTTATTGAGCTGATGGGTTTTCTAAATCCTCATTTGAAAAATGTAGAAGATTTCAGGCATAAATTATGGGATCATCTTTTTTTAATTTCCGACTTTAAGCTGGATGTTGACAGTCCGTATCCTATTCCTACAAGGGAAACCTTAAAGGCTAAGCCGGAGCCGATGCCTTATCCGAAAAGATATCCCCGGTACTCGCATCTTGGAAAAAATATCGAACACGTTATCCAGAAGGCATTGAAAGAAGAAAATCCGGATAAACGCTCCGGGTTTGCCAATGCCATTGCCTACTATATGAAGCTGGCTTATAATACATGGCATAAGGAGCTGGTACATGATGATGCTATCCGCAGCGAATTAAATGCCATTACCAGCGGGCAGCTGGAGTTTACCACTACGCCGTTCGTAAAAGCCTACCGGGAAAGAGACAGCCGGGATGGCAATCGTTTTCAGCGTGGCGGCGGTAATAAAGGCGGTAACTACCAGCAACGGAGCAATGGCGGCGGCAGCGGACGTAATGGTAAAAGCGGCGGCAAACATTACAAGAAAAGGTTTAAATAACGGGTAATTCTGAAAATAACCAACCCCGGTAGTATGTTCGCCATGCCCGGGGTTTTATATTTGCATTCATTACATTGTATATGCATTCATTTGAAGTAACCGGAGGCAAAAAGCTGAAGGGTGAAATTATACCACAGGGGGCAAAAAACGAAGCGCTGCAAATCATTAGCGCCGTATTGCTCACTCCGGAAAAGGTAACTGTTCATAACATACCGGATATTGTAGATGTAAACCTGCTGATAGAGCTTCTTGAAGAAATGGGCGTTAAGGTTGATCGCCATAGCCGTCATTCCTGCTCGTTTACCGCAGATGATGTTAACATTGATTACCTCCACAGCAAAGATTATCATAAAAAAAGCGGGAGGCTGCGTGGCTCTGTTATGTTGGCCGGGCCGTTGCTTGCCCGTTATAAAAAAGCGTTTATACCCCGGCCCGGCGGAGATAAGATTGGGAGAAGACGCTTGGATACGCATATCATCGGGTTTGAAAAATTAGGCGTACAGTTCGATTATCAGCATGAAGACGGTTTCTTTCATCTTAAAGCCCCGGTTTTAAAAGGTGTGGAAATGCTGCTGGATGAGCCTTCGGTGACCGGGACGGCCAATATCCTGATGGCAGCGGTTTTGGCTGAAGGGAAAACCATCATTTATAATGCGGCCTGTGAGCCTTACGTACAGCAGCTATGCAATATGTTAAACCGTATGGGTGCGCGGATAAGCGGTATAAGCTCTAACCTGCTTACCATTGAAGGGGTGGATCATTTAAGCGGCACAACCCATACCCTCCTGCCTGATATGATTGAAGTAGGCTCTTTTATCGGGCTGGCAGCTATGACCCGGAGTGAGATCACTATAAAAAATGCCGGTATTGCCCACCTGGGACAGATACCCGATAAATTTCGCCAGCTGGGCATTGGAATGGAATATAGAGGAGATGATATTTATATTCCTGAGCAGGAGCATTATGAAATCCAGACTTTCTTAGATGGCTCGGTGATGACGATTTATGATCATCCCTGGCCGGGTTTTACACCCGATTTGCTGAGTATAGTGCTGGTGGTGGCTACACAGGCTAAGGGTTCCGTGCTGGTACATCAGAAAATGTTTGAAAGCCGGCTGTTTTTTGTAGATAAGATTATTGATATGGGTGCGCAGATCATCCTTTGCGATCCGCACCGGGCCGCCGTGATCGGGCTGGGCCGGCAGCATCCCCTGCGTGGTATTACCATGAGCAGCCCGGATATAAGAGCCGGTGTTGCCCTGCTTATTGCGGCCCTCAGCGCGGAAGGTAAAAGCATCATACAAAATATAGAACAGATAGACAGGGGATATCAGTACATTGATAAAAGATTACAACAGTTAGGCGCCCAGATACAGCGTATTTAAAGTGTTTTCTTTACCGGATGCTGCGATTTCCCGGGGTTAAAAGCAGCTGATTACAATATGAATCAAAATAACATCATTATCATAACGGCTCCTTCGGGGGCAGGGAAAACAACTATTGTACACTACCTGCTGCAACAATACCCGGAAAAACTTGCCTTTTCCATATCTGCTACCACGCGCCAGCCCAGGGAAGGCGAAACCGATGGCCGGGATTATTATTTTTTGAGCGAGGAGACATTCAGGCAAAAAATACAACAGAACGAATTTGTAGAATGGGAGATGGTATACGAAGGAAAATATTACGGCACATTACAGTCGGAGCTGGAACGTATCCGGGAAACAGGAAGGATCCCCGTACTGGATATTGATGTTAAAGGAGCACTGCATATACAACGCCGTTTTCCGGGATCTTCCGTTTCTCTTTTCATTGAGCCTCCTTCGGTTGAGGAATTAAGGAAGCGATTAGAAAGCCGTGGAACAGAAACTCCTGAATCGCTGCAGGCAAGAGTTAATAAGGCCTCCTATGAATTGTCTTTCAGGAATCATTTTGATCATATCATTGTAAATAATAACCTGGCAACAGCGTGCCGGGAAGCGGAGGAAATCATAACGGGTCTTTTTTAGCGGTTGGCTGATCGTTTAAATAGCGCAGCAACAGGTGATTGCTTATTACGGACTTATTATAACCATTAGGTAATCATAATATAAAATACCATCGCAGCGTTTTTATTATATTTGAAGATATATGACGGATGTAGATATATTAAAATTAATCGGTATTATTTTAACCCTGCTGCTGGTGGGGTTTTTTGCCGGTATTGAAGCGGCATTTGTATCCGCAAATAAGTTTTCCTTTGAACTGAAAAGAAAACAGGGCTTACGCAGCGGCAGAATATTATCCCAGCTACTGGATCAGCCGGTAAAATTTATAGGAACTACTTTAGTTGGACTGAGCTTAGTGGTGGTGGTATACGGACTACTGGTGGGAGAGGTTCTTTCTCCTTTGTGGGACTGGATCGAGGTGCATCTTGCAGCGTCCTTTTCGGATTATGTAAAATACCTGCGGCTTATTTTTGAAACGCTTATTTCTGCCCTGATCCTGCTAATTGTTCAGTTTTCTTTCCGTGCTGTATTCCGGGCAAAAAATGATTCCGTACTTTCTATTTTTGCCCAATTGGGCATATTGGAGTTTTTCCATGGGATACTCTATCCCATTGCCTCTTTTTTTATTGGCATTTCTGAATGGGTGCTGACTTATTTGTTTAATATCCGGATATCTGATCAGAAAAGAGCGGCGATCTCTCCGGTGGATCTTGAACATTTTATTCAGCAGCATAAGAACCAGTCCGAGGGAGGACAGGATCTGAACGCCCAGCTGTTTGAGAATGCGCTGCAGCTTCCTTCGGTTAAGATACGCCAGTGCCTTATCCCCCGGAAGGAGATTGAATCTGTGGAGATCAATATGTCAATAGATGAGGTGAAACAAAAATTTATTGATACTAAGCTCAGCCGGCTTGTGGTATATGAAAACAGCATAGACAATATCCGGGGATATATTCACCAGATTGAACTTTTTAAAAATCCATCCGGTATCTCATCTATCCTGTTGCCTATACCGGCAGTGCCCGAAAGCATGAGCGTGATGGACCTGATCAGTAAATTCAATAAGGAACAAAAAAGTATTGCCTGGGTTGTTGATGAGTTTGGAGGCACGGCGGGCATCATTACCATGGAGGATCTGCTGGAAGAGATTTTCGGTGAGATCCGTGATGAGTATGATACGGACAAATTTGTTGAAAAGCAGATTGCTGAAAATGAATTTATTTTTTCAGGCCGGTTAGAGCTGGATTATTTAAATAAAAAATACCATCTCGATTTTGGTGAAACGGAATCGGAAACACTTTCGGGATATATCATCCGGTATCACGAAATGATCCCCAAGATCAAAGAAAGAATTATCATTGACAACTTTGAATTTGATATCATTAACGTAAGTGATACCCGTATCGAAATGGTTAAGATGAAGCGGTTGAAGTGAGCAGACATTCTATTGTACAGGATGAACAGGCAACAACGGATAAGCCGGGTGCCGATGCGAAAAATGAAACCTTCCTCCCTGTACCCTGTGACCTGCACCTTGTCCCCTCTCCATCACCACCGGTCTGTATGCGCAGCTTCTACATCCTGCTTATATTTTTCGGGAATTTGGCCCCGGATAATACAGCCCGGTTGCAGGGATGGAAAGATATCTTCAAACGTTCTTACTTCATTCATAAACACCCGGCGATAGATATGAGAACGGTTTAGCTGTTCTTTTTCGCTTACTCCTGCTGCACTGCAAAGCTCAACAAAAGATTTAACCACTTCTTCGTGGTAGTTGGCTACGCGCTGCTTTTTGTCTTTCACTACCAAACCCACGGTTAATTTAGGATCCTGCGTGGCAACACCGGTAGGGCACCTGTTGGTATTACATAGCAATGCCTGGATACAGCCGATAGCCATCATCATCGCCCTGGCGCTGTTACAGCCGTCTGCTCCCAGCGCTATGGCGCGGAGAATATGAAAGCCGGATAAAATTTTTCCGGAAGCAATTACTTTAATATGCTGCCTGATCCCAAAACCCACAAGCATGTTGTGTACAAAAGCCAGCCCGTCCATCATCGGGGCGCCCACATAATTGGAAAACTCCTGGGGTGCGGCGCCGGTGCCTCCTTCGCCGCCATCTACTGTTATAAAATCAGGATAGGTATCCAGCGCTGCCATTGCCTTACAGATTCCTGCAAATTCGCTTTTTTTACCCACGCAGAGCTTAAACCCTACCGGTCTGCCATCACTCAGCGCTCTTAATTGCTGAATAAATCGTATCAACCCTTCAGGAGAGTTGAATGCGGTATGGAAAGGAGGTGATGCCACTGTTGTAAAAGGCTTTACATGCCGGATCGTTGCAATTTCAAGCGTATTCTTTTTAGCGGGTAATATGCCGCCGTGCCCGGGTTTGGCGCCCTGTGAAAGCTTGATCTCTATCATTTTGATCTGTGGGCGACTTACATTTTTTTTAAACACTTCCGCTGAAAAATTACCTTCCTCGTCCCGGCAGCCGAAATATCCTGTTCCTATCTGCCATATAAGATCACCTCCGTGTTTAAGATGGTAAGCGCTTATGCCGCCTTCGCCGGTATTATGCGCAAAGCCCCCGATTTTTGCACCTCCGTTCAATGCCTCAATGGCATTGGAGCTTAATGCCCCGAAGCTCATTGCCGATACATTTAAGATGCTGGATGAATAAGGTTGCGTACAGTCTTTATTACCGATCGTTATTCTCGGATCGTGGTTCAATGTATTGAAATCCTTTGGCGATATGGAATGGCTCACCCATTCATATCCTTCCTGGTATACATTTAATTGTGTTCCGAAAGGCATCGTATCCATTTCACGTTTAGCCCGCTGGTATATGGTTGAGCGGTCAATCCGGTTAATGGGACTGCCGTCAATATCCGATTCAATAAAATACTGGTACATTTTAGGCCGGATGTCTTCCATCCAATACCGGATGCGGCCTACTACGGGGTAGGTGCGCATAATGGAATGCCGGGTTTGAAGCATATCATAAATACCCATTATAACGAGCAGTACCACAATGATAAAAGTGACCAGCCACCACGGGCTTACTGCGTAGGATAATAATCCGGTAACCAGCAAACTGAAAAAAGAGGTGATAATAAATGTTCTTCTCATGTTTCCCAATTAGATTTCAGCAAATGTATCGAAATCGTTTATTTATTTTTGGCGGAATCCGGACGGGCAATTACCTTTGCCGCCATTATGTTGATCATAACGAAGCATACAAAACGCACAAAGAAACAGTTCCTCCAAAGGAAAGGTTAAAGAGTGTATAGTATGATCGAATATATTCAAGGCCTTTCCGGAACAGGGAAGGCTTTTTTAGTGTGATATATTTAAACAAAAACCATAAAACAAATCAAAATGAAAGTTGCAGTAGTTGGAGCTACCGGATTAGTAGGCACCAAAATGTTACAGGTTCTTTCGGAAAGGAATTTCCCGGTAACAGAATTATTACCTGTTGCTTCGGAAAAGTCTGTTGGAAAAGAAGTTGAATTTAAGGGCAGAAAATTCAAGGTAGTAAGCGCCGCGGATGCTATCGCAGCTAAACCGGATGTGGCTTTGTTTTCGGCCGGCGGAAGTACTTCACTGGCGTTAGCTCCGCAATTTGCTGCAGCGGGTATTACCGTTATAGATAACTCTTCTGCCTGGAGGATGGATGCCTCTAAAAAATTAGTTGTACCTGAAATTAATGCTGATGTCTTAACAAAGGAAGACAAGATTATTGCCAATCCCAATTGCTCAACCATACAGATGGTGGTAGCGCTTAACCCGTTACATAAAAGGTACGGAATTAAAAGGATTATCGTAAGCACTTACCAGAGTGTTACCGGAACAGGTGTAAAGGCGGTGCAACAAATGATGGGTGAAAGAGAACAGGCGGTTAA
Organism: Chitinophagaceae bacterium; assembly: GCA_023957155.1. GTDB lineage: Bacteria > Bacteroidota > Bacteroidia > Chitinophagales > Chitinophagaceae > Agriterribacter. The sequence continues at coordinate 52,980 of JAMLHK010000013.1, forward strand.
AGGAGAAAACGAGGAATACCCGATGGCATATAAGTACCCGATTGATTTGAATGTTATACCCCAGATTGATGTATTCCTGGATAACGGATATACCAAAGAAGAGATGAAGATGGTGAATGAAACCCGTAAAATATTAAGGGACGATAACATCCGGGTAACGGCTACTACGGTCCGTATCCCGGTGATGGGCGGGCACAGTGAAAGTGTGAATATAGAGTTTGAGCAGGATTTTGATTTGAATGAGATAAAAGAAATACTGGGCAATGCGCCGGGAGTTGTGGTTGTGGATGATCCTGCCAATGCGTTGTATCCTATGCCTAAGGATGCGCACGAAAAGGATGAAGTGTTTGTGGGAAGATTAAGAAGAGATGAATCGCAACCCAATACCCTTAATATGTGGATTGTTAGCGATAATCTTCGTAAAGGTGCGGCAACCAATGCCGTACAGATTGCAGAATACCTTGCTGCAGAAAATTTATTGTAGGTTGTATTATAACCCGGTTTAATCTTCTATTGCCCGGTTAAGAAACAGGATCAGGGGATGAAGTGTGTGAAAAGCCTGCACCGTTTGTTGTAGCAGGCTTTTTTTATGCAGGTCCGTGTCACCAATTGCCTGCATGGCGATCCAGCTTTTTAGCCTGAGGTAGGGAGCTGCAGGGTTATCTTTTGTGTATCCTTTAGGTACGTTAACCAGCGAGATTTCCGGATCATTATCCAGGCAGCCGTATATGGTTTTAAATTTTTTTGCTGTCAGTATTTTGTTGAACTCGGGTAAACTATAATCAATTTCCTGCCGGATCTTTTGTGTCTCTGCCGGTCCGGGCATCCAGATACCACCGCCCACAAAGCTGTTACCGGGTTCGAGGTGAAAATAGTAACCGGCAAAAATGGATTTTTTTCCTCCGCGGTTAATGCTGGCCGCAAAGTTTTTTTTGTAGGGCGTTTTATTTTTACTGAACCGGATGTCCCGGTTGATGCGGAATAAACATGACTTTGCCGTTAAGGGAGCAATGGAGGAATCGTATTTTCCAAAAGAGTCAATTACATGCTGTATGAAATCTTCAAAATCTTTACGGGCAGTTTCATAATCTTTCCTGTGCAGGTCAAACCAGGTCTTATGGTTATTTTTTGCCAGGTCTTTAAGGAACCGTACAGTATCAGGTTGTATCATTTGCTTTATTATTTTACTCTTCGCCAGTTTTCACCGCTTTTAATTCTGTATAGTGTCATTTCACTTACCGCATATTTTTTGGCGAGCTGCTTATAGGTAAGCCTGCGTTTGGGATCCGCTATTATTTTTTTAATAGCGCTTACCTGGTTTGCATTGAGCTTTAGTCCGGAAGACCTGTTGGCCTGGATTTTTTTGTAGGCGATTTTAGCCGGGCTGTTTTGCTGATGCCGGCTAACTTCATCTGATACCACCCACTTCAGGTTGGCGGCTTTATTGTCTGTTTTGTTGTGATTGAGGTGAATAACAAAGCGGTGCCTGGGAGATGGCTTTTTACAGAACAGGCGTGCAATTTCCCGGTGTATATAGAGTGTGCCTTTGTTGTTTGGCCGGTGCAGGTTCAGGCTCCTGTAGCCTGTAGTCAGCGACCCGCTGAGCAATTGTCCGTCGGCGTGAAGATCATCGGTATAGCTGGCTATTCTGCCATGGTTTGAAACAGCATATTTTTTCCGAAGCTGCTTCCATCCGGGAAACTGTAATGGCTTCCATGCTTCTCCGGGCGTTTTTTTTATCATAAGGAGATGTTTTTAGGTGTTATAAATGTAATAAATTAGAATGGCTTGGCATATTTATTTTTATTGCCATTCCTTCTGTTGTGGTCGCCCCTGTATGATCTTTTATTTTTCCGGTTCGCCAACCATCTTCAAAAACTCCTCTTCATTAATGATTTTAATTGTAGCAATTTTTTTTGCTTTTTCCAGCTTTGAACCTGCATCGTCTCCTACCACTAAGTAATTCAGCTTACTGCTTACACCGCTGAGTATGGCGCCCCCGTTTTCTTCTACTATAGATTCGGCTACATTTCTTTTTAGCTGGTTGAGTGTTCCGGTAAAAAGAAAAGTTTGCCCCGACAGGTTGTTACTGCTATGCAGCTCTTTCTTTTTATTTTTAAGCTGTAATCCGATATCCTCCAGTTGCTTCAGCATTTGTATATTTTCTGCATTATGGAAAAACTGGTACACGCTCTCCGCAACTTTAGGACCAACATCTTCCGTTTCCTGGAGCTCTTCTATGGTGAGGGTGGTAAAATCCAGGAGATGCTCTACCCGTTGCGCCAGTGCCTTAGCCGTAGCTTCACCTATATACCGGATCCCTAATGCGTAAATCAACCGGTGGAGCGGCTGCTTTTTGGATGCTTCAATTGCCAGCTGTAAATTGGTTACACTCTTGTTTCCGAAACCTTCCATTTCCCGGATTATATCGTATGGGAGATGATAAATGCCGGGGATATCCTTCAGGTAGCCGAGGGTATAAAATTTCCTTACGATGGCATCGCCAAGTCCCCGGATATCCATTGCATCTTTACTGTTGAAATGAATGATCCGTTCTACAATCTGTGCCGGGCAGTGATTGCTGTTGTTACATCGCCATATCGCTTCTTCTTCAGGCTTTTCCAGCGGGTAGCCGCACACAGGGCAGGAAACGGGGAAAAGAATAGGGGTTTCTTCCCCGGTTCTAAGCTCCGGGAATGATTTAACCACTTGCGGGATTACATCACCCGATCGTTCGATCAGAATATGATCGCCTATCCGCAGGTTCTTTTCCCTGATGTATTCTTCATTATGCAGTGAAATACTACCTACGGTAACGCCACCCACCAGTACCGGGTCAATTTTTGCAACAGGAGTAACTGCCCCTGTTCTGCCCACCTGAAATTCTACAGCTCTCAGTTTACTGGTTCCCTGCCGGGCCTTAAATTTATACGCAATTGCCCAACGGGGATGGTGTGTGGTCATACCCAGCTTTTCCTGTACTGCTACTTCGTTTACTTTAATTACCATCCCGTCAATTTCATAGGGCAGGGTATCCCGCTGTTTTTCGAATGCTTCGCAATAGGCAATAACCTCGTCTATGCCGGTAAGTACTTTTTTTTCGTTTTCAGGACTTCTGAAACCAAGTTCCCACAGCATTTTCAGTGACCCGCTATGTGTTTCCAATGCAGGAGAAGCGTGATGACCCGGTAAAAGCGTTATGTCACTGATATGATACAGGAATGCCTCCAGGTTCCTACGGTTTACCTCCCGCGGATCTTTTATGCGAAGTGATCCTGCAGCAGCATTGCGCGGGTTGGCCAGCCTGTTTTCACCTTTTTCCTCCAGCAAGTCGTTATAGGCTTTAAAATGATCTTTGTTCATCAGCACTTCTCCGCGTATTTCAATTTGCTGTATGCCGTAGGCTGAAAAATTTGCCGACAGGGGCACCGACCTGATCTGCCGGATATTGGTGGTGATATCATCTCCTACCACTCCGTCACCACGAGTGGCGCCACGAACCAGCAGGTCGTTTTCGTATATCAGTGAAATACTGGCGCCATCAAACTTAGGCTCAACACAATATGCAATCACCGGGAGTCCGCTCAGTTCCTTAGCCTTACGGTCGAAGTCGGCCAGGTCGGGTGCATTATAAGAATTATCCAGGGAGAGCATCGGGACAAGGTGCTGTACTTTCGGAAAGTCTTTTATAAGTCCTTTACTTACCCGTTGGGTGGGAGAGTCGGCGGTTATAAGCCCGGGTTGCTGCTGTTCTATCTTTTCCAGCGCCTTATACAGCCGGTCATATTCGGCGTCAGCGATTAACGGGTCATTTAATATATAATACCGGTACTCGTGAAAACGCAATACCTGGCGAAGCAGGTTAACGGGGGCTGCTTCAATATGCTCATCGGAATCGTTTAAAAAAGACAGGGTTTGCTGCTGTAAATGTTGCGTTTGTTCTTTGTTGTACATGGTGAACTTTTCTGGTGTAAAAGTAGGTTAAAGCAGGAGAAGCGATACGGAAAGGAGGCTAATAATATGATTACCTTCCGGAAGGATTCCTCAGATGGTAAACTTATACCCTACACCCCTGATAGAGTGGATATAGCGTGGGTTACGGCTGTCTTCTTCAAAGTATTTTCTGAAGCTCAGTATAAAATTGTCTACGGTGCGGGTAGTGGGATATACATTATAACCCCAAACGGCCTGTAATATCTTTTCCCGGGTAACCACATCATTTTTATTTTCTATCAGCAATTTCAGCAGCATGGTTTCTTTCCGGCTTAGCTCTATGTTTTCCCCGCGGTAATTAACGGCGGTCTGGGCTTTAAAGTCTATGCTGTTTTTCCCAAACCGGTATTGATCCCCGATAGATTCTTTTTCCTGGATACGTTTGTTTTTATTGATCAGTTTTTTTATTCGTAATAAAAGCTCTTCCAGGTTAAAGGGCTTGGTAATATAATCATCGGCTCCTTTTTTGAGTCCCAGCACTTTTTCCGCGCTGCTGCTTTTTGCGCTTACAATCAAAATCGGCGTATCGTTATTATTGAGCCGTACATGCTCAGTAACGCTGATGCCGTCAATTTCAGGCAGCATCACATCCATGATGATGAGGTCAAAATATTCTTCGCTTATACATTTCAACGCCTGGGCGCCGTCTCCGGCGCAGGTCACTTCGTACCCTTCCATCGCTAAATTAAGCTTAAGGGCTTCCTGGAGATTTTCTTCATCTTCAACCAGTAAAATATATCCCTGTTCTGTGGCTTTGCTCATGAGGCATCTTCCGTTATGGGTAATGATATGGCAAAAATACACCCGGAAGGGATATTATCCTTCACGGTTATGCTTCCATTGTGATCTTTAATAATTTTTTTGGTGAGGTATAGCCCGATCCCGGTACCTTTCGTTTTACGGGTATTTTCATCGCCTGCCCGGTAAAATTTTTCAAATATTTTTTTCTTCTCATCATTGGCTATCCCTTTTCCCTGGTCTTTTACCCGTAATACGGCTACACCATCGGCCTGGCGCAGGTGAATAACAACAGCCTGCTGCTTACCTGAATATTTTATAGCGTTTTCAATGAGGTTATTAATTGCTAACTGGAGCAGCAGACCGTCTCCTTTTATATAGATACCCGGTTCAATAACTTCTTCAATGAGCTGGTGAGGGAATCGTGTTTTAAAATAAGCGGCGCTTGTCCCGGCCAGTTCACCCAGGTTGATCAACTCTTTGCCGGGCTTATAATTCCCCGCATCTATCTGGGAGGCCAGCAGAATGTTATTGCAAAGGTCATTAAGCCGGTTTGTTTCCTGGAGAGTATTGTGCAGGAGCTTTTCCTGTTGCGCTTCCTCCAGCTTTCTTTTAAGCAGGGTTTCGATATTCAGCTTTGTAACGGCAATGGGTGTTTTTAACTCGTGTGTAATAGCCATCATAAAGTTCTGCTGCTGTATGTTAAGCCTTATCTGTCGCCGGGTTGCCCGGTAAACGAATACTGCCCCGATCAGGATCAGCAGCATAAACGTGGACCCTTCACCGGTGTATTGGGCGATTTTCCTTTTCTCTTCATTCTGAATTTCTGCTACTTTGAGATGGTAGTCAGGCGTGTCTTTTTTCAGCTGCAGCAGCTTGTATTCCGACATCTGTGTGCTTTGCCTCACTAAGGAAAGAAACCAGAATATCAGGGCGGTAGTAATATAGGTAAGCAGGAACCAGTAAACGATGGTGATTACGGTGAGTCTTTTTCTTTTGTAGAGGCTGGCCATTACCGGTTCGCTTTTTCAACACGGATACCTGCATTCATAATATGCTTCAACGGGTTTTCGCGCATGATCTGTTCAAGCGTAAAGGTACATTGTCCCGGGTTTTTAAACCGGTAGGGTTGTGGTGTGATCAGTTTTCTTACTTCGTAAATGTCGTCCATACCTGTACCTATCCACCCTTTATTGTTGTCTGCAAGCAGGATGTCTACCCTTTGCCGCCTGGCGGTGTCGCCGGGAAGCGTAAAGTTAACGTTTAGCCAGATATTATTATAATTATAAGCGTGGGTATGCCGGAGCGTTACATAGATATTATAAAGCGCAGCCGTGTCGCTGATATTAAATGCGATAGCAGGCTGAAAAGAGCGGTCCCATTCCTGTTGGGGGATAGTAACGTTCTTTTCAAAAACATCAACGGTTTTACACGCTATACCTCCCAGTATCATACCGCCGGTCAGTATGGCAAAGAGAACTGCCGAACCCGTTTTTCTTTTCAAGTGCATATATTTTTTACTTACAAAACATTTAGAACCTGTTCTTTTGCCTTTTCCAGTTCATCTTTCATAAGCACCACGCATTTTTGTATAGTGGCATCGTACGCTTTGGCTCCCGTAGTATTGATCTCCCTTCCTATCTCCTGTAAAATAAAAGAAAGTTTTTTTCCTTTGGCTTCGCCTTTTTCCTGCAGTAAAGCCTGAAAATAATCACAGTGATTTTTCAATCGTACCTGTTCTTCGCTGATATCAATCTTTTCAATATAATAGATCATTTCCTGCTCCAGGCGGTTACTGTCGAAATTATCTTTTCCCACATTATCTTCCAGCAGCTTTTTCAGCCCTTCCCGGATCTTTTGCTGCCGCAACGGTTCCAGCGCAATCACTTCTTTTTGAAGTGTCCTGATATTATCAATACGCAGGGTAAGGTCTTTTTCCAGCACATCACCTTCATTTACCCGGTGCGCATTGATATGCTGAATAGCATTAAGCAGGATTTCCCGGAAGCCTCTCCAGTCTTCTTCCTCCAGTACTTCCGTAGAGGGTACCACCACTTCAGGCAATTTGAGCAGGGAGCTCAGGATAGAACCGGTATCGAGATTCAGGTCGTTAGCCAGTTCAGCCAGCGACTGGTAATACGCTTTTGCCAGTTCGGAGTTGATGACAACGGGTTTGGCTGCGCCATTTTGTTTTAGCGTAATGGAACAGTCAACACTTCCCCTGAGCAGGTGCTCGGAGAGCATATTTCTTATATCAAATTCATAGGGGCGAAGTAAAGAAGGCATTTTAAGCGAAAGCTCAAGCTGTTTCCCGTTCAGGGACTTGATCTCTACTAAAAAAGCATTTTTCCCGATGGTTTGTTCAGCGCGTCCAAATCCGGTCATTGACTTTAGCATATCTCCGATAAGTTTGGAAGGCAAGGTAATTTATTTTCCGAAGAGTTGATGATAGATCGTTTGGTGCGACAAAGATTTGATATCTCCGGGCTGCATACCTTTTATGTCTGTGCCTTCAATACGATAACGAATTAACCGGAGTACGGGGAAGCCGGTGTAAGCCAGCATCTTTCGTACCTGCCGGTTCTTTCCTTCTGTAAGAATAAGTTTTATCCATGATGTAGGAATATTTTTACGGAAGCGTATCGGCGGGTTGCGATCGGGTATCCCGGAAGGTTCATTCCAAATCCGGGCCCGGCAGGGCCGCGTGTGATACGGTTTCCTGTTGACCTGGATGGGCACACCCGTTATAAGCTCCTGTATGGTCTTATCGGTTATCAGTCCTTCGCATTGTGCCAGGTATTCCCGTTCGTGTATAAATTTCGGATGCAGTAAACGATGGTTTAAAGAAGTATCGTTCGTTAAAATAAGAAGTCCTTCGCTATCATAGTCCAGCCTTCCAACGGGGTAAACATCTTTTTCAACGGAGAAAATATCTTTCAGGCATGGTTTATTATCTGCAGAAGTGAACTGTGATAACACCTGGTATGGTTTGTAAATAATGTAGTATTTATACTGCATGGCAAATAAAAAAGCCTCCCGTTTTGCGGGAGACTTCATTATATGGATGGGTTAGTAAGTACCGGGAATTTTATTTCCCATCACAATATTAAAAATAATTTTTTCTACCAAGAAAAATTTTCGATTAAATTTTATACACATTTTTTTTCACCGGCTTGTGGATATCAACAGGGTTTAAAATGAAGCTGCTGAAAATCGGTGAGCAGCAGTTGCCGTTTTTTGTTTTTCGCAGGTAAAAAAAGAACAGCTTTAAAAAATGCCTTCCTGTGTTTTTAAAAAACGATACTGTACCAACATGTGTTTTTATTTTTACTGTAATCTTTGTCCATGCGGTATTTGCGATATGGTGTTTATTAAACGGTATGGTTGAAAAGTAATACAGCGATCATTAATAATAAGTGCGGAGAAGTTGTGTAAGCTGCTTTATTTTTGCCAAAACTTCACGTATGAAATTTCCCTCTCCCGTTTCTGTTCAATGGATAGCAGAATTGATTGGTGCCGACGTAGCAGGCAATATTAACGGTTCCGTAACAGGGATAAATGAAATTCACCGGGTGGAATCCGGAGATATCGTATTTGTAGATCATCCGAAGTATTATGACAAGTGTATTCATTCCGCAGCAACATGCATCATTATTAATAATACGGTAACTGTTCCTGAAGGAAAGACCCTGTTGATTACGGACAACCCTTTTGAGGCGTATCTTACTATTGTTCGTCATTTCAAACCTTTTATCCCGGCTGTTAAAGAGATCAGTGATACAGCTGTTATCGGAGAGGGAACAACAATAATGCCGGGCGTGTTTATCGGAAATGAAGTGACCATTGGGCGCAATTGTGTTATCTATCCCAATGTTACTATTCTTGATCATTCTGTTATCGGCAATAATGTTGTTATTCAGTCCGGCACGGTGATCGGATCGGATGCATTTTACTATAACAGCAGGAAGGACCGGGAAGTATGGTATAAAAGAATGGAAAGCTGCGGACGGGCGGTTATTGAAGATGATGTTGAAATTGGCGCCGGCTGTACGATTGACCGGGGGGTTACGAATGATACTGTGATCGGCAGCGGTACGAAGATGGATAATATGATACATATCGGGCATGACACCCTTGTCGGTAAGAATTGTTTACTGGCTGCCCAGGTAGGTATAGCCGGTGGGGTTGAAATTGGTGATGGGGTAACATTATGGGGACAGGTAGGCGTAAGCAAAACAATAACGATAGGAGATAATGTAACCGTACTTGCGCAAAGCGGTATTAAAAACTCGCTGGAAAAAGATAAGGTATATTTCGGTTACCCGGCGGAAGATGCGGGTTTAAAAAAACGTGAGCTGGTTTGGATTAAACGAATACCGGAAATCTGGAAGAAGGTGATGCATAATGATGCGTAGCGTTGTTTGCTATAATGTGTAATAGTTAAAACTTAATCTGACAATTCTTAAATTAGTTAATTTAAAAACAGATTAAGATGACAACACAAAAAAAGTTAATTCAGCCGAAGTTGGGTGTTCTAAAGCTGGCCGAGAAACTGGGTAATGTTTCTGAAGCCTGTAAAGTAATGGGATACTCCCGCGACAGTTTTTATCGGTTCCAGAAATTATATGAAGAGGGCGGTGAGATGGCCTTGAAGGAGATTAGCCGTAGTAAGCCATTGTTGAAGAACCGTATTGAAAAAGCATTAGAAGATGTTGTAGTGGCCTATGCAACCGAGCAACCAGCTCACGGGCAACAGCGTGTGAGTAATGAGTTGCTTAAAAGGGGGCAGATGGTAGCACCATCGACTGTTAGAAGTGTCTGGCTACGTCATGACCTGGAGACCTTTCAAAAGCGTTTAAAAGCATTAGAAGCCAAAGTTCAACAAGACGGTCTTGTTCTTACCGATGCACAGGTGGCAGCACTGGAAAAGAAAAAAGAAGACGAACAAAGCAAAGGCGAAATTGAAACTCATCATCCAGGTTACCTGGGGTCGCAGGATACTTACTATGTTGGCTACATTAAAGGCGTAGGTAAAATATACCAGCAGACGTTTATAGATACCTATACACGGGTGGCTTTTGCAAAGGTCTATGATCGGAAAAATGCTTTGGTAGCAGCCGATATGCTCAATGACAAAGTACTTCCTTTTTATCAGGAACAGGATATAAAGTTGCTACGTATTCTTACCGATAGAGGAACCGAATATTGCGGGGCAAGAGAGCATCACGAATATCAGCTTTATCTCAATATTGAAGATATTGACCACACCAAGACCAAAGCAAAGAGCCCTCAAACTAATGGCATTTGCGAACGGTTCCACCGCACCATGCAGGAAGAATTTTACGCGATTGCTTTTAGAAAAAAGCTCTACAACACGCTGGAGGAACTTCAATCAGATATTGACCACTGGATCGATTTTTACAACAGCGAGCGTCCTCATAGTGGTCGTTATTGCTTTGGCAAGACACCGGCACAAACGTTTGCCGATAGTAAAAATTTAGCGCATGAAAAAGACCTCAACAACTTTTTCAGACAAAGCATTAACTTTAAATCGCCAGACGAAACGGAAACAGGCGCTGCTGAGGAGCAACCTGTCAGGGATAGTCTGACAGACGGAAATGAAAAAGCGGTTGAATCTACAGCCGCTTCTTCTTCAAAATCATTTTTGTCTCAAATGCCTTAAAAAACCTAAACTGTCAGATTAAGTGATGACGATTACATATAATGTGATGTATCATTGGTCAAAGGAGAGTCCGGATTTCTGGTTTCAGGGTAAAATGGTAAACGATTCATCTCGCCCCTCACTCCCTGTTCGGGGTTTCTTCTGCAGGAACGCTTTCCTCTGTCCCGTTTTCTTTTTGGGCTTCCCTGTGTATACCGGCTTTCATATTATCAATGGTATCTTTATCGGGGTGGTAATCATAGGGTAAAAAGTCCGCCATCTTTTCCCAGGCCCAGTATCCCAGGGTAAGTACATCCTTCTGATCGAAATAGTAGCCGTTTTCTTCAACTATAATACCATTTGCAAGATCGAGAATGGATATTTGCACCGGTGTACCTGCGGGTAATTTATTTGCAGCAAGATATTCCGGCCCTGGTTTTTCTTTTGAGTATACCACCCGGAGTTTGCCGGGAAAGAAAAGCTCCACCCGTTTAAAATCAAGGGTATCATAATAAGGGGCTTCATACGGGTTATAGATGGGAGAGGGCTTACTGTTGCCATCACCAATAAGTTCGATCCGGAAGCCATCGCCGTGTAATGTACTATCGTGGTATGCTCTCAAAAATTGTAATACCGAACCGTTATATGCGGTTTCCCTTTTTTCTTTCCATACCTGCATTTCTTCATCGCTGCCCTCCATCTGCTCGTAAAACGGATAGCCGGAATACAGTGTTTTGCCATTATCGTATTCATGCACAAAAGAATCCAGTTGGTATTTGATCACATAGCCTAAAGCCTTATTATTGATTACTAAAACGGAATCACCGGTTACCTTTAGCCGTTTTCTCTTTTTACTGTAAAAAAAATGCAGAACTTCGGGATTTGTAATTTCACATGCCTTGCTGTTGTCGGTTCTGCCGATAAAGTTATCCATCAGAAACGACCCGTATTTTTCCCACCCGTTGGCTACCTCATTGGTAGCGATAATAGCAATTTCTTCCAGGTTTTTCTCTTTTGCCTGGAGTGTTATGGTTAAGTTGGCCACTTCCGGCATGGTATTACTGATCCGCACAGATTGTGTTTCGTACCCCGTAAATGAAATCACCAGGTCATAACCCCCATTGCTTAAAGTGAGTCCAAATTCCCCTTCGGCATTACTTACAGTGCCTATCGTTGTATTTTGACAAAATACGGAAGCGCCCTGTAGGGGCTGTTGTGTAAGCGCATCCGTTATTTTTCCGGCAATACGAAAATTACCCTGGGTCATTCCAAAGAAGGGGAATACTAAAAGAGATAATAATTGAATGGTTCTCCTCATTATCTGATGGTTATGCATTTGTAATAATAACACGCAGGGGGCGGAATTATTGCATGGATCTGTATTCATTACAGTATTCTTCTATCGTTTGTTGCAAAGGCTTATAAACAAATGAGGGCAATGCTTTTAAGAGCCTGGTATTGTCAAAATGAACCTTTCTTGCGGCCGTATCTGCTGTTTCCCGGGTCAGCAGGGGCTCTGCTCCTGTAAACCATCCCCGTATCTTTTCTATACGCCATAACAAACCCGTCAAAAAGGGAGAGGCTTTTTTATAAGGCGGTTTTTTACCAAAAGCTATTGCCATTTCGGTAAACAATTTTTTAAATGACCAGTTTTCCGCACTGATAATAAATCGCTCATTAGTGATATCACTTTCCATGAGCATGACCATCGCGCGGGCAACATCGGCTGCATCTACCATACCACTAACGCCTTCGGTATACCAGGGAAATTGATTCCATGCTTTTTTAAAAATAGCCGAAGACCCGGTATCCCAGTTTCCTGATCCTAAAATCAGTGTGGGGTTTACAATAACAGCGTTCAGTCCTTCGCTGATACCTCTCCATACTTCCAGTTCGGCATAATATTTACTGCGACCGTATTCCGAGTTGTTACTGTCTTCCTCCCACCGGGCAGCTTCTGTTACCAGCATATCATCGCGTTTGCGTCCAAGGGCTGAAACAGAACTTACATGCAATAGTTTTTGAACGCCTGTTTTTAAGGCGGCGTTTACGATATTGGCGGTGCCTTCCGCATTTACTTTTAGGAGCTCGTATTTTTTTTTCGGATTGAAAGATACGATAGCGGCGCAGTGATAAACCTGCCGGACCTGCTGCATAATTTCCTCCAGCAATACTGCATCATGAATATCACCGTTTATCCATTGCACCTGTCCGGGATAGCTTTGCGGGGGGATTTCTTTCCGGTAGAGCGCAATAACCTGTTTTCCGCGGGCAGTTAACTCACGCAGAAGATAGCTTCCCAATAACCCTGTACCGCCCGTAACAAAAACCATCCGATTTGAGATTTGATCCCGCCATCGGCGGGAGAAATTTGAGATTTGATTTTCCCCCATTAACCTCTATACCACACTTGTAAACTGTTTCAGGAACCGTACATCATTTTCGCTGAACAGGCGGATATCATTGATACCGTATTTTAACATCGTCGGCCGCTCCACGCCCATGCCGAAAGCAAACCCGGTATATTTTTCGGGATCAATATTGCAGTTTTGCAGCACTTTCGGATGTACCATACCGCAGCCTAATATTTCGAGCCAGCCGGTATATTTACAAACGTTACAGCCCTTGCCTTTACATAGCTGGCAGCTTATATCCATCTCGGCGCTGGGTTCGGTAAATGGAAAATAACTTGGACGGAAGCGGACACTCACGTCATTGCCGTACATTTCTTTTACAAAAAAGTAGAGGGTTTGTTTCAGGTCGGCAAATGAAACATTTTCGTCAATATACAGCCCTTCTACCTGGTGAAAAAAACAATGGCTTCGGGCGCTGATGGTTTCGTTGCGGTATACTCTTCCCGGGCATACAATACGTAAGGGCAATATCCCTTTTTCCATTTCCCTGATCTGGATGTTACTGGTGTGCGTGCGTAACAGCCAGGCAGGGTCGGTTGAGATATAAAAAGTGTCCTGCATATCCCGGGCAGGATGATATTCGGGCAGGTTAAGCGCGGTAAAATTGTGCCAGTCGTCTTCTATTTCCGGGCCTTCTGCAACTGAAAATCCCAGGCGTTGGAAGATGGAGATGATCCGGTTGCGCATTATACTGATAGGATGGCGGCTGCCCACCGGAATGGAGTCGCCCGGCAGACTCAGATCAATAGCGGCAACAGCGGAAGGCTGCCCGCCTGAGCCGGCTTCTTTCAGTGCATTATATTTTGCTTCGGTAAATTGTTTGAAATCATTCAGGATCTGTCCAAACTCCCTTTTCTGCTCTGCAGGGATATGCTTCATTTCACCCATCAGGGTTTTTACCAGGCCTTTGGAGCCTAAGTATGCGATCCGGAACTGTTCTGCAGCTTCGGCGCCTGCGGCCGGATAATCGTTTATTTCCTGTCGGTAAGACTCAATTTTCTGTAAAAAAGCTTCCATGGCGCGAAGATATGAAAAGGAAAATCTTTAATACAGATCATCCAGCTTCATCTTCAGATATTTAGTTACGCTTCGGTGGGTGCTGATAAAGGTGATAACGATGCCGATAATAATAAGTCCCAGGAATAATAAGGCCAGAAGGACATTATCGCGTAGCGCCTGGATTTCAGGGAGCCATTTTTCCGCGCTGAAAATGAAGATGAGCACTACCCCGATGGCTATGAGCGCACTTATGAAGCCGTTTGCCACCGCTTTTATATCAAAAGGCTTACAGATAAACCAGCGGGTGGCTCCAACCATTTGCATGGTTTTTATTAAAAAGCGATTGCTGAACATAGCCAGCCTGATGGTATTGTCAATAAGAACAAGCACGAGGATCCCTAGCAAAGTTACCGCACCCAGCAGTACCCATCCTACCTTGCGGACTACGTTGTTCAGGTTACTGACCACTTCATCAGGATACCTGATATCACTTACAATAATGTTTTGTGACAGGTCTGCCGTTATATTGCTGAGCGTGTCTTTATTAACGTATTCCGACTTTAGCTTAAAGTCAATGCTTGCGGGAAGGGGGTTGTAATCCAGCACTTTATTCCAGTCTTCATTGCCGTCTTTTATAAACTTGTCCTTGGCCATCTCCTTGGTAACATGCTCGGCAGCCGAGGCATACGGTTTGGATCTGATATAAGAGATCAGGCTGTCAATGTCAGCCTGGGGAGCATTTTCACGCAGGTAAACCTGTACCTGAACGCTTCCGCGAAAATATCGTTCAAGTTTGCTTCCATTAATAACAAACCAGCCTAAAATACCAACGAGAACCAGCAGGGATGCTACACCAAGGATGCTAAAAAAATAAGAAGGCTTACTTCTTCTCATGGAAGTTTTACTGATTTCAAGCATTGAAACGGGATTATATGAGTTTTATAATGATGACATTCCGCTAAAAAGAGAAAAATGTTTTCACTTAAAAGAGACATCATGCGGTTTTTCATTTCCTTTCCTGCTAACGCGGTGAACGGGTGGTTAGTGTTGCGCAAAATTAACGGTTTTACGGCTGCTTTCCGTAATTTTGCCCCCCACTTAACGGACTATTGGGTTGAATATTTTTTTTATGCTCATTTACTTTGTCCGGTAAGGGATTTTTAACATTATGGAATACAATTTCAGGGCAATAGAGCAACGCTGGCAGGAGCGATGGAAAACAGAGGGTGCATACAAGGTGAGTAATGATACCCGTAAACCCAAATACTATGTTTTGGATATGTTTCCATACCCGAGCGGCTCCGGCTTACATGTGGGTCATCCTTTGGGCTATATTGCCAGTGATATTTTTGCCCGTTACAAACGGCTGAAGGGCTTCAATGTATTGCATCCGATGGGGTATGATGCGTTTGGACTGCCGGCTGAGCAGTATGCGATTGATCATGGTATTCATCCGGCCGTATCCACAGCGAATAATATTAACACGTTCAGAAAGCAGTTGGATAATATCGGGTTTTGTTACGACTGGAGCCGGGAGATCCGTACCTGCGATACTTCGTACTACAGGTGGACCCAATGGATATTTCTGCAATTGTTTAAGAGCTGGTACAACAGAAAGACCAACAGGGCGGAGCCTATTGACCGGCTCGTTGCTTTTTTTGAAAAGGAAGGGAATGTGAACCATCCTATCCCCAATTTCAAATCTGAAATTTCTCCCGCCGATGGCGGGATCAAATCTCAAATTTTTTCAGCTTCCGGCTGGAACGGGTTTGATGAGGCCACACAGCAGGCGATCCTGATGGAATACCGCCTGGCGTATTGCGGCTACGGTGAGGTAAACTGGTGCGAGGCTTTGGGAACCGTATTGGCCAATGATGAAGTAATAAACGGGGTGAGTGAGCGCGGCGGTTTCCCTGTTGTAAAGAAAAAATTAAGGCAGTGGTATTTACGGATCACCGAATATGCCGATCGTCTTCAGCATGATCTGGATGTATTGGAATGGAGTGATGCCATGAAGGAAATGCAGACCAACTGGATCGGTAAGAGCAGCGGGGCGGAGATCAAATTTGAAATTTCAAATTTGAAATTTCAAATTGTAGCATACACCACCCGCCCCGACACCATCTTTGGTGTTGACTTTATGGTGCTGGCTCCGGAACATGAATTAGTAGATCATATAACCACCGCAGAACAAAAAGCAGCAGTGGAGGAATATGTGGCCTATGTAAAAAGTCGCAGCGAGCGGGAGCGCATGGCGGAAAAGAAAATTTCAGGCTGTTTTACCGGGGCGTATGTAATAAACCCCGTGAATGCAAAAGAAATACCTGTATGGATTAGTGAGTATGTACTCGCCGGCTATGGAACCGGCGCCATCATGGCGGTACCCTGCGGTGATGAGCGTGATCACAGATTCGCAAAACATTTTAATATTCCCATTACCAATATTTTTGGTGATTTGTATACAGGCGAAGAAGCGATTACCGGTAAACATGTTACTGTTTATAACAGCGGGTTTATTACCGGGCTTAAAGTGAGCGAAGCTGCAGAAAAAGTGATTGAGTGGCTGGGAGATGAGGGTGTAGGAGAACGTAAGATCAATTATAAAATGCGTGATGCGGCGTTTAGCCGGCAACGCTATTGGGGTGAGCCTTTCCCGATCGTATGGAAAGACGGGATAGCGTATCCGCTGGAAGAATCAGCGCTTCCGCTTGAATTACCCCACGTAGATTCCTATAAGCCCGGCCCGGAAGGAGAAGGCCCGCTGGCAAATATAAAAGCGTGGACGGAGCAACATCTCGAAACCAATACCATGCCCGGCTATGCCGGCAGCAGCTGGTATTTTTTGCGCTATATGGATCCCCATAATGACAAGACTTTTTGCGACCGAAAAGTTTCCGATTACTGGAACCAGGTAGACTTATACATCGGAGGTACCGAGCATGCCGTAGGACACCTGTTGTACAGCCGCATGTGGACGAAGGTATTGTATGACCTGGGGCATATCGGCTTCAATGAACCGTTTAAAAGGCTGCTGAACCAGGGAATGATACAGGGGAGCAGCCGGTTTGTGTACAGGGTGAGAGGGACCAATTCATTTGTATCTTTCGGACTTATTGAAAATTATGAAACGGATAAGATTCATGTAGATGTAAACATAGTAGATGGAGTGGAATTAGATATTGAGGCGTTTAGAAAATGGCGGAACGCGGAATATGCCAATGCGGAATTTATTTTAGAAGGTGACAGGTACATCTGCGGAGTGGAAGTTGAAAAAATGTCCAAATCGAAATTTAATACGGTTAACCCTGATGACCTGGTGGACAGGTATGGCGCCGATACTTTCCGCATGTACGAGATGTTTCTTGGCCCGGTAGAGCAAAGCAAACCCTGGGATACCAAAGGGATTGAGGGTGTACACCGCTTTTTGAAAAAGCTATGGCGTTTGTTTTATGATGAGCAAAAAGGAAAGCTATGGACTGAAGAAAACCCGTCTGCAGAAGAATTAAAAGTATTGCATCGTACCATTAAGAAGATTGAGGAAGATACTGAGCATTTTTCCTTTAACACGGCGGTGAGCGCATTTATGATCGCGGTGAATGAGCTGACCGATCTGCAATGCCATAAAAAGGCAATCCTCGAAAACATACTGGTGCTGTTAACCCCCTATGCGCCTCATGTTGCCGAAGAGCTGTGGCACCTGCTGGGCAACAGTGGCAGTGTACTCGATACCGCTTACCCGGTATTTGAAGAAAAATATGTAACCGAATCTTCAAAATTATATCCCGTAGCGATCAATGGCAAAACCCGTACAGAAATTCATATTGCGCTGGATGCCACACCGCAGCAGGTGGAAGAGCTGGTGATAGCGAATGAAATAGTACAGAAATGGCTGGAGGGTAAGACGCCAAAAAAGGTTATTTACGTAAAAAACCGGATGATTAATGTGGTGGTGTGAGTAGGGTGCAGGTCGCAGGTTTCATGTTACAGGGTGGAAATTCCTTGTGTCTTGTGACTTATATCTTGCCCCCTGCGACATGTACCTTGCGACTTGTCCCCTGCCTGCATCGAACTACTCACTCCTCTTTCTTCATAAACCGGATCATTGCGCTGCTTCCTTCGCTGCTTTCGAGCCGTGCCTCGTAACGTTTTTCTCCTATATAAGCTACCATAAAAGAAGTATTGGGTGGAATAGAACCCAGGTTTTCAGCTACCATTACCAGCTCATTACTTTGATGTAGCTCGTTTACGGAAATCTTTACGATAAAAGGTTTGTCGGTAAGATAAATATGTTCAAAAATGAGCCTGTTGTTTAAGAAAAGCGAAATGGAATCGCCGTCTATTTCGGCGTTATCATAAAAATGCAGCTCAACCGAATCTCCCGCAAGAGGTATTTCCAGTACCGGTACTTTTTGTCTTTGTGTAAATTTCTCTTCGATGGTAAGTGGCGTTGCTATACTTACCGGTGGAACCCTGGATGGCGTTGCAACTGCAGGCGCGGCTTCTTTTTCTTTTATAACGGGTGGCGCAATGGCTACAGACTTTTCTGCCGGAACAGGTGCCGGCTGTTTTGCGATCAGTTCCACACTATCAATAATATAAGGATCATTGGCGCCGGCAGTAAAATTTTCGATCACGAAATCCCACTCATCGTAAAAAGAAGGCTGGTTGGTCTTATCCAACTGTACCCGGCCTTTGGGTTGACGTTCCTCGTTTTTCAGGCTGGCAGTTCCCTCTAATTGCATGATATCTCCGCCGGGACAGTTAAAATCAGCCTGTAGCAATAAGGATGCTTTACCCGATCGTCCGGGTATTGTTTTGCCGTTTTTATCTTCCAACAGTTCATCGTCCCACCATACGGCTACATTATTAGGCTCGTCAAAAAATCCTTTTATACTGTAACGTTGGTAATGACTGGCAGACTGGTAGTAGTAAGATGTACCGGTCAGGCTGTCTCCTTTTTGTATGATCTTTAGCTCCACTTTTTGCCGGTTGATCTTTCCATGCCATACCCCGGTGATCATCTGGGAAACAGCCTGCCGGGCGGATAAGGAAATAATAACGGGAAGAAGTATTTTTTTTAGTGTGCCGGGTTCCAAAATCAGGATTTTGGGTGTAACGGATCGGGGCAGCAGATTATTTTACCCTGGTGGGTTGTATGACAACCTTTTAACAAAATTTACACCGTATCTTTGCAGCCTCTTACCAATAGCCCATACAACGCAGGTTAACTGTAAAGGGCGGATATGATATAAGATGAATTTGAATGTGTTGCTGGATGAGTATCTAAAAGACCCCCGCATTTTTCAGATTGCGGACAGGATCGTATTGTCTAAACCCCAACGTATTTTTTTAAGAAACCTCCATGGAAGCGCCTCCCAGTTTGTTTTCGGATCTGTATTCCGCCACGATCTGGCTTCGCAGCTCAATCACCTGGTTATTTTAAATGATGCGGAAGAAGCGGCTTATTTCCACAATACGTTAGAAAATCTTACTTCGGCGCTCAACGTCTATTATTTCCCTTCTTCTTTTAAAACAAGGAAAAACTACCGGCAGCTCAATGCTTCGCATGTTATGTTGCGAACGGAGATGCTTACCCGGTTTTCTACCGCAGCGGGCAACAGGGTGGGTGTAATTGTTACTTACCCCGAGGCGCTGTTTGAAAAAGTAGTATTGCCGGATACGCTTTCCGGCAATATGATCAGCATTAAAGCCGGAGACCGTATTCAGGTTAACGAACTCTTGTCGCAGTTCGTGGATTATGGTTTTGAACGTACTGATTTTGTATATGAACCCGGACAGTTTGCTTTACGTGGCGGTATACTTGATATTTATTCTTTTGGTAATGAAAAGCCTTACCGGGTTGAATTGTTTGGCAATGATGTAGATTCCATACGCATTTTTGACCCGGAAACACAATTGAGCGAAAGGAAGCTGTTGCAGGTAACCATCATCCCCAATGTGGATATCCGGTTTGATTCGGGAGAAAAAGTTTCTTTACTGGAATTTCTTCCTCAAAATACGGTGGTGTGGGTTCAGGATTGGGATGTGGTAAAAGAGAAGCTACAGGTGCAGGAGGAAGACCTTGCCATATTTTTCAGGGTGCAGGAAACGGCAGTAAAGCCCCAGGCAGAAGAGTATGATAATACGGTGAAGCGGGAGGTAAGCGGTGATGATTTTGTTCCGGCAGCCGTTATTGAAGAGCAGATACCTTTACGCCATATTGTTGAATTTGGCCATGCTCCTCATTTCGGAGGTATTGAATTAACCTTTGATACCAAAGAACAACCTTCTTTTAACCGCCAGTTTGATTTTCTGATCAAAGACCTGAAAAGCTGGGAAGCGAAAAAATACAGTATTTACCTGTTTGCCGAAAACCCCAGACAGTTAGAAAGAGTACACAGCATCCTGGCAGACATGAAGGCAGAGATACCGTTTACGCCAGTTCCGGTTTCCATTCACGAAGGCTTCATTTCCCATGATCTTAAAGCGGTTTGTTATACCGACCACCAGATATTTCAACGCTATCATAAATACCGGGTCAGGCAGGCCTATAATAAAAATAAAGCGCTTACGCTCCGCGCCCTGCGCGAACTACAGCCCGGCGATTATGTAACGCATATAGATCATGGTGTAGGTATTTACAGCGGACTGCAAAAAATTGAAGTGAATGGCAGGTTGCAGGAGGCGGTGCGGATCATTTATAAGGATACCGATATCCTGTATGTCAACATCAACTCGCTTCATAAGATAGCCAAGTATACCGGTAAAGAAGGTACAGCGCCTAAAGTGAATAAATTAGGCAGCGATGTATGGAATAAGCTGAAAGAAAAAACAAAGGCAAAGGTTAAGGAAATTGCTTTTGATCTTATCCGGTTATATGCCCAACGAAAGACTGAGTCCGGGTTTGCGCATAGCCCGGACAATTATATGCAAACCGAGCTGGAGGCTTCCTTTATATATGAAGACACGCCCGACCAGAGCAAATCATCGGCCGATGTGAAGAAAGATATGGAAGCGCCATACCCTATGGACAGGCTGATCTGTGGCGATGTGGGCTTTGGCAAAACGGAGATAGCAGTTCGCGCCGCTTTTAAAACCTGTTGTGACAATAAGCAGGCTGCGGTGCTGGTGCCCACAACGATTCTTGCCTTCCAGCATTATAAAACATTTAAAGACCGGCTGAAAGATTTTCCCGTAACGGTGGATTATATTAATCGTTTTAAATCGTCCAAAGAGAAAAAAGAAACGCTTGAAAAGCTGAAGGAGGGTAAAATTGATATTATTATCGGCACCCATGCTCTTGTAGGGAAAGAAGTAAAATTCAGGGAACTGGGTTTACTGGTAATAGATGAGGAACAGAAATTTGGCGTAGGGCATAAAGAAAAAATTAAAACGCTTAAAACGAATGTAGACTGTCTTACGCTGACGGCAACGCCTATTCCGAGAACGCTGCAGTTCTCACTGATGGGGGCGCGCGATCTGAGTATCATTAATACACCTCCTCCTAACCGGCAGCCTATACAAACGGAAGTGCAGGTATTTAATGAAGATCATATCCGTGATGCGATCTATTACGAAACCGAAAGAGGCGGACAGGTTTTTTTTATACACAACCGCGTACTGGGGTTGAGCGAAATAGCGAACATGATACAGGGCCTGTGTCCTGATCTGAGTATTGGTGTGGCGCACGGGCAGTTAGAAGGTCATGTACTGGAAGAAAGAATCCTGGATTTCATTGAGCACAGATACGATGTGCTGATATCTACCAATATTGTGGAGAGCGGAGTGGATATACCGAATGTGAATACCATTATTGTTAACAATGCACATCAGTTTGGATTAAGCGATCTGCACCAGTTACGCGGCCGCGTGGGCAGAAGCAATAAAAAGGCATTTTGTTATCTGCTGGCTCCGCCCATGAGCACATTGCCTGATGACTCGCGGAAGCGGCTGCAGACATTAGAGCAGCATAGTGAGCTGGGTAGCGGCTTCCAGATTGCCATGCGTGATCTGGATATCCGTGGCGCCGGTAATTTGCTGGGTGGTGAGCAAAGCGGTTTTATGGCCGAGATCGGCTTTGAAATGTACCAGAAGATACTGGATGAAGCCATCAGGGAGCTGAAACGAACCTCCTTCCGGGAAGTATTCCGGGAAGAAATTCAAAAACAGGAGGATTTTGTACAGGATTGTACCATTGATACCGACCTTGAAATACTGATACCGGATGCTTACGTAGAAAGCATTAATGAAAGGTTATCGTTATACACCCGGTTAGACAATTGTGATGATGAAGCCGAACTGGAGCATTTTCACACTGAAATGACCGACCGGTTTGGTCCCGTCCCGCCGCAGGTGGAAGACCTTTTCACTACCGTGCGCTGCCGGCGCCTGGCAGTGGAGCTTGGGTTTGAAAAAATGGTGCTGAAGGAAGAAGCGCTGAGGTGTTATTTTATAAATAACCCTGATTCTCCCTATTTTGAATCGGATACTTTTAATAAGATATTGCAGTTTGTACAAACCCTTACACATAAAGCCCGGTTAAAACAAACGGGTAGAAACTTCCTGCTTATTCACGAAGATATAGGCGGGATGGAGCAGTTATATCATTTTTTGTTTAAGATGCACCAGTACACAAAGCCGCATGTTGAGGAAGTGAAAAAGACACAAAAAATATAAAATTTCTTCTATTTCAGTTCACGCTTTAAAAATTCACTGATCCTCGTATAAAGGGTCATTCTCAGGATATTGGGCGTTCCGTCACTGAGGTTATGGGTTTTGTCGGTATAGAAATGCTGTTCAAAGTTTGACTTCATTGCGTTGGTTAACTGCTTGCTCAATTCCATGCTGTTCTGCAAATGCACATTATCATCCGCTGTTCCGTGTACCAGGAATAGCCCGCTTTTATAGTTATCCGCAAAGCTTACCGGTGAGGCGTTTTTATATCGTTCGGCATTTTCGCTGGGCATGGAAAGGAGGCGTTCGGCATATACGCTTTCGTAAAACCGCCAATTGGTGACCGGCGCTATGGCCACAGCGGCTTTAAAGCGACCGGCATATTTTGTCTGCGCCAGTGCCGCCAGGTAACCGCCATAACTCCAGCCCATAACTGCAACATTCGATGAATCAACACGGTAATTCCTTGCCAGGTAGGCTTTTACTTTGAGGATATCTTCTATTTCAATATCGCCCGGTGCATTGTAGTTCATTTTCCGGAATGCTTCCCCTTTACCCGGTGTACCCCGTGGGTCTATACAGGCTACCGCATAGCCCTGGTTGGCAAGCCATCGCATGGTCAGCGTAAATTTGTCGCTCCATTTATCCAGTACCTCCTGGTGGGTTGAGCCTCCGTAAACATATAGTATTAAGGGCAGCTTCCCCCTGGTATGGTTATATGGGCGGATGATCCAGCCGTTCATTGTCGTGCTGTCGTTAGCCGCTACCGTAAAGAAATAGGCGTTGGGTATTTTAAAATCCCGGAGCCGGTCATTCAGTTCTTTGTTTTCAATGAGTTTTTTCTGGCCTTTATCCACGGTGGAAATAACCTGGTAAACCGGCGGTTTATTTAAGGAAGAATATTCATCAAAAAAGAATCTTTTGTCATTGCTTATCCAGATATCATGATATCCGGTGCCCGTAGTCAGTTTCGTTTTCCCGCTGCCATCATAATTTATTTTATACAACTGCTTCTGCCTTGAACCGGGTTCGTTTGACGTGTAATACAGTTCATTACGGGTATCATCCACTGCTTTTATTTCAAGCACTTCCCATTTGCCGCCGGTTATTGGCGTAACCTTTGCCACATCTGCGCTGATCTCATACAAGTGGGTATATCCATCTTTTTCACTCTTCCACAGAAAAGATTTTCCCTCTTTGATAAAAGAAATATTATCCGGGTAAGTACGAACATAATTATCCGGCTTTTCCTCGGTATATACCACCGTTGTTTTTCCGGTAATGACATCTGCCTTCAGCAGCTCTAATTTTTTCTGATTTCTTGAGAGCCGTTGCACATACAGGGTTTTATTATCGGGGCTCCAGCGTATTCCGGTAATATACTGATCCGGGTTTATACCCACGTCTACAGGAATAAATATTTTATTGGCAACATCGTATACAAAAACCTTTACATCGGGTACCATTTCACCAGCCAGCGGATAGCGCTGATCCCTTACTTCCGCATAAGGTCTTTCATAGAGGGTTAGCGGATATGTTTTTACGGCATTTTCATTGAAGCGAAGCATGGCAATATAATTGCCGTCAGGGCTCCATTCGTAGGCTTTCGTCATCCCAAAGCCATTCTCATATAATGCATCCGCCATACCATATAGAAACTGCCCCGGCACCCCGTCAACCGTAACCGGCACAGTGGTATTCTTTTCAATATCCAGGATATAAAGATTGCCACTAAAGATATAGGCCAATTGTTTGCTGTCAGGCGAAAAGGATGGGTATAATTGTTTCCCGTTGGCTGAAACCACCCTTAAAATTTTCTTATTAATGTCCCACACGTAATTGAAAGCCTTTTCGGAGATCGTATAAAAGGGTTCTATTTGCGTATGGACGAGTATCTTGCTGTCATCGGGGGAAAAGCTGAAATCCTGGAAATAAGTAAACGTAGTGGGTAATGAATCTGTTTCTCCCTTAACCTGGTTTGAAAAAAGCGTATCTACAATACGGGTAGTATTAAAGTCAAGAGATAAGATTACCTGCGGACCCGAACCGGTGTCTGTCTGTATCCATGCAAAGTGAGGCGACTGGTTCATGAGGTGTACCACGTACTTTCGCTCATCAAAATGGCCGCTCCATATCTGCTGCAGGTCCATATCTGCCTTTCCCTGCTGCTGGGCATAAAGAACAGGAGAAGTAAAAATAATGAATAGAGAAACAAACAGCTTTTTCATCATCAGCTTTGTTGGATAAAAAAATCTAAGCACGGATCGTGGTAATGCTGCCATATAGCACAGACATTGAAGGGTAAAAATAACGGTATTCATTTAAATTGCATGATATTACGGGGTTCGTATTCCAAATTTTGATCATCATGACGAATTATCTTATAAAAAATATACGTATCGTTAACGAAAACGCTATTGTTGTATCGGATGTATTGGTCAGCCGGGGCCGGATTGAAAAGATAGATAAATCCATTAGCAACCGGCCGGCTGTCAGGGAAATTAACGGGGAAGGTAAGTACCTGTTTCCGGGTGTTATAGATGACCAGGTGCATTTCAGGGAACCGGGCCTCACGCACAAGGCTAACATCTATTCCGAGTCCAGAGCTGCGGTGGCCGGAGGGGTAACCTCATTTATGGAAATGCCCAACACCATACCCAATGCGCTGACGCTTGATTTGCTGGAAGATAAATATGAAATTGCCCGGCAGACGGCCTTAGCGAATTATTCCTTTTTTATGGGGACTTCCAATACGAATCCGGATGAAGCGCTGAAAGTGAACCGGCATCGTGACAGCATCTGCGGTATTAAAATTTTTATGGGCTCCAGCACCGGTAATATGCTCGTAGATAATTATCTCACTCTTGATAAGCTGTTCAGGGAGAGTGAAGTGCTGATTGCCACGCATTGTGAGGAAGAAAAGATCATTAAAAGCAATTACGAAAGAATAAAAAGGGATCACCCTGATTTAAGACCGGAAGATCATCCGCTTATCCGCAATGAGGAGGCCTGTTTTGAATCATCGCTCGCTGCCATACAATTTGCGGGAAAATATAACAGCCGCCTGCATATCCTGCATATTTCTACCGCTAAAGAACTACAATTATTCGGCAACCTGAGGCCATTAAAGGAAAAACATATTACCTGCGAGGTTTGTGTACATCATCTTCATTTTACCGCGGATGATTATAAACGGCTGGGCTATCTCATTAAATGTAACCCGGCCATTAAAGCGGCTGATAACCGGGATGCCTTGTGGAAAGCTTTATTAGACGACCGGATAGATATTATTGCTACGGATCATGCTCCGCACACTTTGCAGGAAAAAGGGTATTACAGGGACGATTCGGGTAACCTGATGCCGGTAGAAAAGCTGCAATATGAGCAGGCACATGCCGGGCTGCCTTTAGTGCAACATCCGCTGCAACTGATGTTGCATTATTATAAGCAGGGAAAAATTTCATTGGAGACTATTGTTCAAAAGATGAGCCATGCCGTAGCCGATTGTTACCGGGTATCCAACAGGGGATACATCCGTGAAGGATATTGGGCGGACTTAGTAATTGCCGACCTGGACAAGCCGCAAAAGGTTACGCCGGAAAATGTTTTATATCATTGCGGATGGAGCCCGCTGGAAGGCTTTACTTTCCCTTCAACCATTACTCATACCTTCGTAAATGGTAACCTGGTATATGAAAATTATGGAAAAGCAGTATGGGATGAATCCTATAAAGGTATGCGACTCCTGTTTGAGCGATAATCCAGGTAAAGGGGACCGGTTTAAGCAACTTACCGGTTTATTGTAGTATATGCAAATAGATAAAACCACATATAACGATCTTTCTATCTTCAATGCGGAAGAGACCTTTTCCGTTTTTCATAAGCTCAATTTTACCCGGACGGGTGGCGGCAAACAATGGCTGCGCCATATTATGGGAGAACCTTTTGATACGTTAGATAAGATACAGGAAAACCAGCATATAATCCGGCATATTCTATCCTGCCTGGATAAATGGCCGCTTTCCGTAACCAACGGCACGATGATCATGATGGAGCGTTTTTATGATACGCCGATTGATCCCATCCCCCGTTCAACTGGTTTTTTCAATACCCTGCTGTATAAGTTACTGCACAGTCCGGATTACGGGCTGATCCGGTATTCGGTTATCCATTTCCGTGATTTTATTGCCGGAATGCAGCAACTGGCGCTGTTGATTGATACGCCGCAGGCGCCAGCCCGGCTGCAGACGCTCGCATCCCGCATCCGGATGTTATTGTTGCACCGGCAGCCGCAGGATCTTTTAAAAAAAAAGACGGGAGAAAAATTTTCTGCCGGGGAGAACCTGTATTACGGGCATTTCCTGCGAACGGCGTTTAAATCACATTATACCGAGCTAACGGAGGTGTTTTATCAGTTGGATGCCTGGTATGCTATGGCTACGGCAGTTGAACGCTACAAGCTGTCTTTTCCTGAATTTATTGTTTCGGATGAGCCTTTTATAAAAGCAGATAAGATCTGTCATATTCTGTTACCGCAGCCGGTTTCCTATAATATTTCCCTGTCTCCCCGAAGTAATTTTTTATTTCTTACCGGCGCTAATATGGCCGGGAAAAGCACATTCATCAAATCGCTGGGTGTGGCCGTTTACTTAGCTCATTTGGGTATGGGTGTTCCTGCCGAAAAATTACAGCTTTCCCTGTTTGACGGTATTTTAAGCAATATTAATGTGGAGGATAATATTGTAAAGGGGGAAAGCTTTTTCTTTAATGAGGTACAGCGGATCAAAAAAACAATATTAACCATCAGCAACGGAAAGAAATGGCTGGTGCTGATTGATGAATTATTTAAAGGAACCAATATCCAGGATGCGATGCGTTGTTCCCTGGCTGTAATCAAAGGACTGATCCGCATTAAAGGCTCCTTGTTGATCCTCTCTACACACCTGTATGAAATAGGAGATGAAATAAAAGCATACCCGACCATTTCATTCAAATATTTTGAAACCGGGATACAAAATGACAGGCTGGTATTCAGCTATCAGTTGAAAGACGGCATAAGCAATGACCGGTTGGGTTATTTCATCTTAAAAACGGAGAAGGTGGTGGAGTTGCTGGAAAACCTTTAACCGCCTATTTTTATACCGGCTCGTACCATATATTTTTATGAAGAAAAAACTATCGGTTTTTATTGTCCTGGCTACCGTTATCTTCTTTCCGTTCGCTGTATTAAGCGTTCAGAGAGACAAAGGGGTAAGATCGCTATCATCCTCACCTGTAAGTCAGGGTGAAAACAGGATCTGTGATTCTTTCGGAAAGGATAGCAGCATTATTGGAACGCAGCCCGTACTCCTGGTTGCCAATAAACACTCCAATACGTTATCTTATATTGACCCGGTAGCTTTTAGGGTTATAGAAACCATTCCGACAGGGCCTAACCCGCATGAAATAACGGTAACGCCCGACCAGCGGTTTGCCTACCTCAGCAGTTATGAACCGCCGGGTAATACCATTTCGGTTATAGATCTTGTAAAGAGAAAACAAATCAAACAGATTAGTACCGGAACGTATGGGCGTATACATGGAGCAGCAATGGCCTTAGATGGAAAGCATGCTTATTTTACCGCCGGGCAAAGCGGCTTTGTGGTAGAAATAGATACCAAAACCAACGAAGTTACGAGGGCTATTCCGACCCATGGAAAAATATCCCACATGGTATATGTTTCCCCGGACGGGAAATATTTATACACCGCTAATATTGTTTCTGAAAATATTTCTGTCATTGACCGTATTACGGGTAAGCTCATTACCCAGATTCCATGCGGCCCGGGTTGCGAAGGAATGGCATTTACCCCGGACGGAAAATATATATGGGTTGCCAATCAAACCGCAGGTACGATCACTATTGTTGATATTGCCGGTTACAAGCCGGTAGAAACTTTTGAATGTAAAGGCATGCCTGTACGTATTCGTTTCACTTCAGACGGCAAGCTTGCTTTGGTGGCGGGTTGGGTAAAAGAGGGCACGCTTACGGTAATTGATGTTGCCACCCGTAAAGAGCTGAAACGGATAAGAGTAGGAGATTATGCAATTGGTGTTGAGCTGGCGCCGGATGAAAAGTTTGCTTTTGTAGGATGTGAAGATGCTATGGATGCACAGGTGCTGCCAGACGGTACTGAAAAAATGAAGCCAGGTAAGGACGATTCTCACGGGATACACGTTATAGATATGAAAACCCTTTCCGTAACCACTATCATAAAATCCGGGTTAGGCCCCGACCCGATGGTACTCTGGCATCCCCCTGCCCACATAGAATGAGATCGTTGTTGCCATACAGGCATTGGCGCTATAATTTAAAGCAGAAAAACGTTACTATTGCTGGTGCTGCACTGTGTCACCCCCGCTTGCAGCAATACTTTTATTGGGTGTGCTACTTCTTTTTCGGAGCGTTCGTGTCTTACCAAGACCTCTTTTTGTTTTTGCCTTATCTTTTTTAATCCATTCACTGATTTTGGTGAACTCTTGTTCAGAAAGTTGTCTGCCTGTAGTATAAAAGTCTATATTTTTTTCTTCTTTAATCATGATTGTAAGTTACAACTTTTCAGGAAAATACTGTTCAATTAGTTTGTTCGCAGCCCTTGTGTCAATAGCCATAATGTTACCGAAAAGAGCATGAGCACCTAAAGACTTTTGATAATGCTCAATTAATTTTGTTTTACTTTCAAATGAAACATAACCACCATAACCTTTGTCAAACGAAAGTTTACAAGCAAAAGCTACAAGATTTCCTGGCACTCCAAGATATACTTTCTTTGCACCTTTATTAAACTTGTTGCTTTCAATTAGTGGCACGAAGATATGGTCGCCTCGGTCTTGCAAACTGATAATTCCCTGAATGATTGATGGATTGTCAATGATGACAAGTTTATAAACTTTTTTATCTAATTGTTTTGCTTCTGTTTTCCAATCAAAAAGCCAATCTGCTTTCTTTAATGATTTAATATCTGTTGGAGTTAACTCAAGAACTTGTGTTTTAAAACTGTCGCCTGTTGTTGCATTTTCAATTGAACGTGTCAGCTTGTCAATTTTAATGTCAAATGGTTTATATTTTGCCATGGTCGAAAGTAGTCGAATTAATTGAACCCATTTTGAAGTTGAAGCTGTCAAATAGTATCATGCCAATGAGATCGTTGTTGTTATACAGGCCTTGGCGCTATAATTTATTGAAATACTGGCTCAGGTAACCCGCATCTTATTGCTGAATTTATTTTATAATCTTTATTAATTCTATGGTGTAGTAAAGATAACCCTGCGGATTTTTATCCTATCGGTTAAGATTATTTTTTACAACAGTGAGTTTTATGTTATAAATAAGTATATTAGCCGTATGTAATACATATAACGCTGTATTGATGAAAAAAAAAATAATAAATATTCCCCAGACCCTTAGCCGTTTCGGCATATCAGCCCTCTGTCTGCTATTTCTTTTTAGTACTGTAACCAGTGCTTTTTCTCAAAGTACCGGGGTGAGCGAAGGAAACCGTACCGTGGCTCAATTACTTCCCGGTCCCAATAATCCGCGGAACAGTGAGGGAGACTTTATAACCTTAAAAGACGGCCGTATTCTTTTTGTGTATTCCCATTACACCGGCACCTCAGGTTCGGATCACGGCAATGCCTTTCTTGCCGGAAGATATTCTTCCGATAAAGGAAAAACATGGACACAGGAAGATGTAAAAATAGTGGATCAGGAAGGGGATATGAATGTGATGTCGGTTTCCTTATTAAGATTAAAGAATGGTGAAATCGCCTTGTTTTATCTGAGAAAGAATTCACATACCGATTGTATTCCATATATCCGGATATCTAATGATGAAGCGAAAACCTGGAGTGATCCCCGTCCGTGTATTACCGATAAAAAAGGATATTTTGTACTCAATAACAATCGGGTCATTCAACTGCGAAATGGCCGTCTTCTTTTAGCGGTAGCGCTGCACCAGAGCCCCGGTCAAACAAAGTTTTCCGAGGCAGGTCGTCTTTGGAGCTATTTTTCGGATGATAACGGCAGAACCTGGAAAGCTGGTAACGAGGTACCTAATCTATCCGGCATTGTAACCCAGGAGCCGGGAATGGTAGAATTAAAGAACCGTCATATCTTAATGTTCATACGTACCAATGCGGGCGCCCAGTATTTCTCCTACTCTAAGGATAAAGGTGTTACCTGGAGTGAAATTGAACGAAGCAATATCACGTCTCCCACTTCCCCCGCTTCCATTGCCAGAATACCTTCTACCCGGAATTTGCTGATGGTTTGGAATAATACGGTGAATGAAAAACGCACGCCTTTGAATATTGCCGTTTCCAAAGATGAAGGCAAAACCTGGGCATATATAAAAACGCTTGAAGACAATCCGGACAGAGGATATTGCTACATCGCCATTCATTTCATAGAAAAAAATGTGTTATTGAGTTATTGTGCTGGAAGTCTCTCAAAGGGCAGACTTAACCAAACGGATATTAAACGGCTAAGCTTAGATTGGATATATGAATGAAAGAAAAGTTAAGCGTTTTCAAAACATCTTTCGGAAAACAGAATGATAAATTAATGATTTGCCATGAAAAAAATATGGGTTTTCGGTTTAATGGTCTCAGGATGTTTTCCTGTTGTGGTTAGTTCACAAAGCAAAGGCGCGATAGACACCAGACATAGCGATACCTTCGAATATTTCGTTGCCCCCGTTGGTCCGAAAAACCCCCGCAACAGTGAGGCGGCCATTATCCCTTTAAAAAATGGTTCACTGCTATTGGGATGGACGGAGTTCTATGCAGGTAAAGGAGATGACCATGGACCTGCCCGCCTCTCGGGGAAAATATCAACAGACGGAGGCCGTTCATGGGGCAGAAAATATACCCTGGTAAAAAATGACGGAGGCTGTAATGTAATGGAGGTTAATTTTTTGAGATTGCTGAATGGTGATCTTGCACTCTTTTATTGCCAGAAAAATACCGAGTCAACAGACTGCCGTGTGATGATGCGTACTTCATCCGATGAAGGAAAAACATGGCGCAATCCCAAACAATTGAGTCCCTCAGGTAAATATACCGGTCTGACGAACGGAAGGGCTATACGGCTCCGGTCGGGTCGCATCCTGCTTGAGGCATGGGAAGGAGGATACAGTTATTGTGTTATTTCAGATGATGATGGAAAAACCTGGCGTGATAGCCAGCATATTAAACCTTCCGGCGGACCGAGTTATGAGCCGGCCTGTATTGAGCTAAAGGATGGCAGGGTGCTGATGCTGATGCGTACGGAGCTGGGAGGGCAGTATAAAAGTATTTCTGCCGATGGAGGTGAAACATGGAGCGACCCGGAATTAACTCAGTTTACAGGCTCTGCTGCACCTGTATCCATAAGCCGCATTCCTGAAACAGGCGACTTGCTTGCTATATGGAACAATAACCCGGGGGTAAACAAACGTAATCCGCTCAGCTCTGCTGTATCAAAAGATGAAGGTGAAACCTGGACTCACATAAATAATATAGAAGATGCGCCGGATGATGCCTGGGCCTATCCTGCAGTTACATGGGCAGGAACCGATGCGCTTATCACTTACTTTAACTATAAAGGTGGCTTATCGCTGAAGATTAAAAAATTACCTGTGGAATGGTTCTATCAATAAATGTTGCCTGTCCGTGGGTATGTTTGAAGCGAGACCCCCGGAAATATGAATAACAATTGTGTCTGCCGGATTTGCCGGTGAATTCAGTATTAAAATGGGGCAAAAAATATTTTTCAAGCTAAAACGATATATATGACCTCCAGGATGAAACAAAGTAATATACAGGGCAGGAATGATGAAGCGCCCTTACCTTCTGAAGAAAGATCACGCCGGACTTTTATTAAAAACGGGCTGTTAGCAGCCTCCGGTGTATTAGGAGCATCTGTTTCTATTGCTGCTGTGAATGAACCGACTACCCCGGTGCAAAGCCGGGACCAGCTGAGGTGTATTGACTATGGCAGATCCTTTTTATGCAATACGGCTGAGTTTAATTCCGTAAGAATGTGGATAGAAAGCCGGACAATCATTACGGATACCCGATCCGGTGAAAGTACTGTTTATTACCAGGGGGCTTCCTGCAAAAGTGAGAATACCTTTGGTGAAAGAGACCTGTTCTATAAAGATAATTATGATTTCCTTCCCATTTTTGGAGAGGGTAAAGTATTGGTTTTCCGGCGTCATTCCAACAAACGCGGGGACGGGTACCGGTCTGTGAAAAAAATGGAAGAGATGTGGGGTGCAAATCCTGTATTACGGATGCCTGCCCCAAAGGTGGTTACCGTGTTAGATTCATTTGAGAAAATCCGCGATGCAACCGCCGCCGGAATCCCTATCGTTACGCAAACTGAATTTCAAAATAATGAAACCGGGTTACGCGCAGTAATAGAGGCCCCCTGCAAGACGATGAATATAAGCCACCCTAAAAAAATGTACCAGGTGGATACCGGTCCTATTGCTTTCCCCGACCTGTCAAAGAGGTATGATGTACAGATCAATTGCCTGAACCTTGCATATATAGCCTTCAATGTGGATCATTTTGCCGATTTTGTTATAGAAGCTCCCACCCCGGTTATAGAGGATAAAAAGGAAGTTTCGACCGTCTATCACTATTCTAAAATCGAAAGCCTGCAGGTAAAGAACAGGATATTGGCTCTCGGAAAAGTGTAAATAACAGAGAACGATTAAAGTAAATCCGGATAACCTGAATGGTGGTTCAGGGAAAGTATAATGTATAATAGCTACATATACTTTCTTTGTATCTCTTTATTAAACCCGTTGCTATATAAGCGTTAGCGCTACAATTTATTGAAATATTGGTTCAAATGCCCCCGCATCTTATTTCTGAATTCTTCCGGAGTCCCATTTTTTAATGCATTTAATAAATCTCTATGTGATATGTTATTATCGGTTCCTACTACATCTAAAGAATCATTATCAAAGTTAAAAAAGGGAAATAACATTTTTTGAAACCGTTGAATAAAATCATTGCCTGAAATTTCATATAATAAGGAATGAAATTCAACATCATATTTCTTCTGTTCAATTTTGCTCTTTGATTGTTCATCTTTCATAACAATTTTTTCAAGTTTTTCTAAATCCATATTCGTTTTTCTCAAGAAAAGTAGATCTGAGATCCCAATCTCAAGCACAAGCCGCAATTCAAAAATATCTTTCCATGTTGCATTGTCTAATAGATTTAAATCTACAATTTTCTGCATGTTATATAATAGATCAGTGCGTTTAATCAGCATGCCTCTATTTTTTTTAGATTCAATAATCCCCAGAGTCTTGAATCTTGATAGAGCCTCTCTTATTGAAGTTCTGCTAACATTAAGAGCTTTTGACAATTCAATTTCCTTAGGAATAGAGTCTCCTGGTTGAAAATTTCCATTACGAAAATATTCTTGTAAACTATTTTCAATTTTATCTACCTGTGTTTGATTTTCAATCGGTTGTAACTTTTCTAATGTTAATGCTTTCATTTTAAAAAACTGGCTACCTATTTATTATTTTAAAATGCAAAGATACTTATAGAATTCTATTTTTCATAAGTAATAAGTCTTTTATAATAAATTTGGTTTTATTAATTTAATAAGTATATTTGAAGTATGTCATACATATAAAACATGCTTTATGAGAAAATTACTAGCTTATTTATCAGGGGTAATAAAAATGGTCTTTTCTAAAAGAAAACTAATCTGCTCTTTATTCTTATGCCAGTTTTTGTTTTTGGGTGCTTACGCACAAAACATAATAAGAGGTAAGGTGACTGATGATAAAGGGCCCCTTTCGGGTGCTTCTATTTCTGTAATAGGTGATACTAAAGCTGTTACAACCGACAAGGAGGGGCTTTTTGTAATTGAGGCCAATCCGACAGATAATCTTTTATTTTCATTCGTTGGGATGGAATCACAGACAGTTGCTGTTAATAATCAAACTGAGATCAATGTTAAACTAATTGCAAAAACAGATGCTTTGGAAGGAGTAACTGTAGTGGCTTTTGGAACCCAAAAAAAGGAAAGTGTGGTGTCGTCTATCACTACGATTAATGTAAAGGATCTGCGTGTTCCTTCCAGTAATTTAACTACAGCATTGGCAGGCCGCTTAGCCGGTATCGTTGCTTATCAAAGAAGTGGTGAACCCGGTAAAGACAATGCGGATTTTTTTATACGTGGGGTAACCAGTTTTGGATATACATCCAGTCCACTTATTTTAATTGATGGCGTAGAAATGAGCTCAGAAGATTTAGCCCGCATTCAACCAGATGATATTGCGAGCTTTTCTATCATGAAGGATGCCTCTGCAACCTCTCTTTATGGTGCCAGGGGGGCTAATGGTGTCATATTAGTTACTACAAAAGAAGGGAAGGAAGGAAAAACTCAGGTTTCGATCCGCTATGAAAGGTCGGTTTCATCTCCTACCAGGCGGTTGCAGTTTTCAAATCCGGTAAACTACATGAAATTATACAATGAATCTATACTTACCCGTAATCCGTTGGGTGAACTTCCTTATAGCCAGGAAAAAATTGAAGGTACAGAAGCAGGCTTGTATCCGTTACTTTATCCTGCAACTGACTGGTATG
The DNA here is from genome assembly GCA_023957155.1 of Chitinophagaceae bacterium. GTDB lineage: Bacteria > Bacteroidota > Bacteroidia > Chitinophagales > Chitinophagaceae > Agriterribacter. The sequence continues at coordinate 88,098 of JAMLHK010000013.1, forward strand.
ATATGTTATTCAAAAGAACTACATCTAACGGACGACTTAATTTGAATGTAAGTGGTGGCGGTAAAATAGCTCGCTATTATGTAGCAGCAACTTACAATCAGGATAATGGTATGCTGAAAGTTGATAGAAAAAATAATTTTAACAGCAATATAGATTTAAAAAGATATCTGTTGCATTCCAATGTAAATATTAATGTAACCAAAACGACGGAACTGATAGTGCGTCTGCATTCTACCTTTGATGATTATAACGGCCCACTTGATGGCGGTGCAGATTTGTTTGAAAAGGTCATGCATACCAATCCTACTTTTTTCCCACCATATTATCCGCCGGATGAAGCTAATGAGTTAACCCAACATATTCTATTTGGCAATTATGGCACAGGTGGCTATTTAAATCCTTATGCAGACCTGATGAGAGGGTACAAAGATTACACTACGTCAGTTATGATGGCACAATTTGAAGCTAAACAGGATCTGAAATTTATTCTTGATGGTTTGAAAATACGGGGATTATACAATACTGAACGCTATACATATTTTGACGTACAGCGGTTTTACAATCCATTTTATTATAGCTTAATCAATTTTGATAAAAAAACAGGGAGTTACAGTCTGTTTCCCCTAAATCCGGAATCAGGAACAGAATATCTTGATTATTCTGAAGGAACTAAAGTAGTTACGGCAACCAGTTATGTTGAAACTGCCTTGAGCTATAACAAAGTATTTGCTACAGATCATACTGTGGGAGCCTTATTGGTTTTCAATATGCGTAATGAATTAGTTGGGAATGCAGGTTCTTTGCAAAATTCACTTGCTTTCAGAAATATGGGATTGGCAGGAAGAGCTACCTATGGGTATAAAGACCGTTATTTCGTTGAAGGGAACTTTGGATATAATGGCTCTGAACGTTTTTCAGTGCAGCACCGTTTTGGGTTTTTCCCATCAATCGGAGCCGGATGGATTATATCAAATGAATCGTTTTGGAATAATAGCTTGAAGACGATTGTACCTAAACTAAAACTGAAGGCAACAACAGGGTTGGTTGGAAACGATGCTATAGGCAGTTCTACAGATCGCTTCTTCCAATTGTCTGAAGTGAATATGAATGATGGATCCAAAGATTATACTTTTGGTTCAGAGTTTAATAATACGCAAAATGGTATTACGGTACTACGTTACGCAAACCCGAATATTACCTGGGAAACTGCTAATAAAACGAATATTGGTCTTGAAGTTAATTTATTTCAAGTACTGGATATAAACGCGGATGTTTATAATGAACATCGTACGAATATCTTGATGAATCGTGCTTATGTACCAACAACAATGGGCTTGCAATCCATACCCAGAGCTAACGTAGGCGAAGCTAAAGGTAAAGGGATTGATCTCTCTTTGGACTATCATAAGAGTTTTTACAATGGGTGGTGGCTTGTCGGTCATGCAAACTTTACATATGCTACCAGTAAATATCAGGTTTATGAAGAACCAGACTATAGTAACGCTCCATGGAAATCCCGTATAGGTCAATCTTTAGGACAAAACTGGGGCTATGTTGCTGAACGTTTGTTTGTGGATGAATATGAAGTAAGGAATTCGCCAAGGCAGGCTGCTGATGCAATGGCTGGTGATATTAAATATAAAGACATTAATGGTGATGGTCAGATCAATGAGTTGGACCAGGTTCCTATAGGATTTCCGACAACACCTGAAATTATTTATGGCTTTGGCTTCTCTGCCGGCTTCAAAGCGTTTGATTTTTCTTGTTTCTTTCAAGGGTTGGGAAGAGAATCATTCTGGATTGACTATGCTAATACTGCTCCTTTCATAAATGAAGCTGCGCTGTTAAAAGTATACGAAGACAGTCATTGGTCGGAAAACGATCGCAATCTTTACGCTTTATGGCCACGTTTATCTAGTAATTTAAATGTAAACAATAATGCTACCAGTACCTGGTTTATGCGTAATGGAGCTTTTTTGAGGCTTAAGGCCGTAGAGTTTGGATATAGTATGCCTGAAAGGTTAATTAAAAAAATTGGTGTAACTAAAGCCCGTTGGTATGCAAGTGGGACTAATCTGATGACTTTTAGCTCATTCAAATTGTGGGACCCCGAAATGGCCGGGGAGGGTTTAGGGTACCCTGTTCAGAAGGTAGTGAATTTAGGTCTTCAAGTCTCATTTTAAAAACTATTTGTTATGAAAATAAAAACTGTATATATAGCAATAGTGTGTATTATAGCACTGCCATCATGTAAAAAATACCTTGATGTTGTTCCGGATAACATTGCTACACTTGACTATGCGTTTAGAGATCGTGTAAGAGCTGAACATTATTTATATACATGCTATTCTTATATGCCCAAGCATGGTTCCGGAGATGATCCTGGCCTGGCAGCGGATGAAATCTGGTCCAATCTGGGAAGAAGCGGTAATTTCCCTAACAGAGGCTTTGATATCATGTATAACGGTAATAATGTAACCAATCCTATATTAAACTATTGGGATGGGGAGATAGGTGGTACTGCATTATGGAAAGGTATTCGTGATTGTAATATTTTTCTGGAAAATGTAGATAAGGTTAGAGGGCTGGAAGAGTTTGATAAGAAACGTTGGGCTGCTGAAGTAAAATTTTTAAAGGCTTATTATCATTTTTATTTATTCCGGCTATACGGGCCAATACCAATCGTGCATGAAAATCTTCCTATTAATGTGTCGCCTGAAGATGTTAGAGTATATCGGGAACCGGTAGATTCAGTAGTCAATTACGTGGTGCGGTTACTAGACGAAGCTGCGTCTGATTTACCTTCAGTTATTGATAAGAGAATTTCAGAGTTAGGTAGAATTACTAAACCCATTGCCTTATCGGTAAAAGCAAAGGTATTGATAGATGCTGCAAGTCCCCTTTTCAACGGCAATCCTGATTATGCTACAATGGTAGATAAGAGAGATATACATTTATTCAGTCAGACGGCAGATAAAACTAAATGGGATAGAGCATTGAAAGCATGCAGTGAAGCCATTGAAGCGTGTCACTCTGTAGGAATAGGCTTATATTATTTTAGCAATCCATCTTTAAATTTATCTGACTCTACGAGTAAGATTCTACAGGTAAGCCAGATTATTACAGACAAATGGAATGTAGAAACTGTCTGGGGATGGGCATCTAATAAACAATACTACGCCAGCCGGTATACAGAGGAGTTTACGATGGCTCCTTTACATGCCGACCATAGAGCTTTTAATGGTGGTGGTACATGGGCACCAACAATGAAGGCTGCTGAAATGTTTTACTCAAAGAATGGAGTACCTATTGATGAAGATATAAATTATGACTACAGTAATCGCTATGCTTTAGCAACAGTGCCGGCAACCGGATATAATTACTACTTGCAACCCGGCTATACAACTGCAAAACTGCACATGGATCGTGAGCCGAGATTTTATGGAAATATAGGGGTTGATGGAGGCTGGTGGTATGGTGTCGGGCGGCTTAATGACAAGTCTCAATGGCCAATACAGAGCAGGCTGGGGCAAGTATCAGGCCGGCAGGGTATTGAGCGGTTAAGCCCAACATCGTTTTATCTTAAAAAACTTTACAATTATCAATCCGTGTATAATGGAACCGTTTACATAGAGAAACAATGGAATTTTCCGATTATCCGTTTAGCTGATTTGTATTTATTATACGCGGAAGCATTGAATGAGACTTTGGATGCCCCTACAGCAGAGGTTTACAAATATGTGGATATAATACGTGAACGTGCGGGGCTGAAAAGTGTTGCAGAATCCTGGAGCAATTATTCAGTATTTCCTCAAAAATATTTGACTAAGGAAGGTATGCGCACCATTATTCATAAAGAGCGAAATATTGAATTAGCTTTTGAGGATCAGCGGTTTTATGATATGCGGCGTTGGAAAGAGGCTTTGTACAGTTTCAGTCAGCCGGTCATGGGTTGGAATATAGGCGGCTCAGCGCCCGAAGATTTTTATCAGCCAACTGTTTTGAAGACGATGATATATAATCCCAGGGATATATTTTGGCCGATAAAGCAAAGCGATATTTCCGCAAATATAAATTTATTACAAAACCCCGGCTGGTAATTGCAGAAAAATAGGATCCTGTATAACATTAATTATAATAATAACTAAACCGAAAAATATGAAGCTATATTATATCCTTTTGGGAATGTCTATTTTCATCTTTAATTCTTGCGTACAGGATGAAATAGGACAATATCCTACAGATCATATACCTCCTGGTGAAATCAAATCACCCGAAGTAAAAAATGTTCCAGGTGGTGCAATTATTTCTTATATAATACCAGATGATGAAGATTTGTTGTATGTCAAAGCTGTCTATACCCTTGATAACGGAAAAGTAATGGAACAGAAAGCCTCAGCATATACTAATCGTTTGAAGATTGAAGGATTTGGAAGATCACGTGAAATTGATGTGAAATTAATTGCAGGAGATCGTAGCAAAAATGAATCCAAGCCCGTTATCGTGAAAGCACATCCTCTGGAAGCACCTATATTTTCTATTTTACAATCTGTGAAAGTCGAAAATGATTTTGGTGGTATTCTTATTAATTGGTCAAATCCCGAAGAGGCAGATGTGGTTCTTGATATGCTTTCGACTAATGATGCAGGGGAATGGGAAGTTGTTCATAGTTTTTATACTAATGCGAAGGATGGAAAAGGTACCTTACGAGGTTATTCTAATGAAGAACGCAAATTTGGATGGTATCTCCGTGACAGATGGGGTAATATAACAGATACCATTAAGGGGACGTTCCTTCCTTTATTTGAGGAGGAAATCAAAGGTTATGTAAGATGGAATCCTCCCGGAATTCCATACAACGAATATGATTATACCGTAGTTCTTGAATATCTCTGGGATTATAACCCTTTGACTTATCATCTTGAAATAGCAAGAGGGTTTCCCTGGAGTTTTACATTTGATTTAGGAAAGACCGTGAAATTGAGCCGTTTTCATCAGTTACAACGCCAGGAAGTATCGCTTCTCTATACTTCTCAAAATGTGCAAAAATTTGAGATTTGGGGATCAGCTACACCTAATGTCACTGATGATTTTTCGGGGTGGACGAAAGTGGGCAGCTTCGAATCTACAAAACCATCAGGTGGGCCTCAGGGCGTAAATACATCGGCAGATCTGGCTTTCGCTAAGGAAGGGGAGGATTTTTATGTAGATCCTTCTGTTCCTCCAATTCGTTATATACGTTATGTGGTAGTTGATACTTGGTCAGGAAGTATGGCTTGGGCAATTGCAGAACTCCACTTTTTTGGCTCTGTCCAGTAATGGGCCTGCTTATTAGTTATACAGAACAATAATATTAACTATTAATTACTTTGAAATGAAATTAACCGGTAGCAGTAATAAAGTGCTGTGCCTTTGTTTAGCACTCTTTACGCTTTTTAACTCCTGTTCTAAAATGAACGACTTACACGATAAATATTTGAAACGCGGAGAGACCATTTATGTTGCAAAGCCTGATTCGGTCTTTGCCTTTGCGGGTAAAGAGCGTGTCAAAATTCGTTATTGGGAGTCGGATCCTAAATCAGTTAAATTAGTAGTTTACTGGCTATCACGCACAGATTCTATGGTATTTGATATCCCTGTCCATGCTCCTAAAGATTCAATAGAAATTATTATTCCAAATCTATCAGAATATAACTATTTATTTGAATTAGTAACAATGAACTCGAAGATGGAGAACAGATCATTGTCGTTAAATGTAAATGCCAGTTCATACGGTGATCAATTTAGGTCACATTTACTGGACAGAGCAATGGAATCGTATCGTTGGCTTGACCGTAATAAATTAGAAATAAAGTGGAGAGGAGCTATTGAAAAGGGAGTAGGGTGTGAGCTTCTGTATGATAATATAGATGGTAACCGCGCCACGAGATTTGTGCCAATGGCTGAGAATCTCACACAGATTGAAGATTTTGAAGGAGAGCTTGAAATGAGAACTGTATTTTTACCTGAAAAGACGGCCATTGACACTTTTAATACGCCATTCAAGTCAATAAATATAGAACCTTTATCGGAGTTGGAGTTGGATAAAACATTGTTCAAACAATGGAACCCACCTCAAATTCCGTATACATATTATGATTGGACTAGTACAATTGACAAGTTATGGGACAATACACCCGCAACTCAATACCTGACATTCACGCCGTCCGGATTTCCATACAGTTTTACTTTTGATCTGGGGCAAACCGTTAAGCTAAAAAGATTTAAACACTGGCAGAGGATTGACAGGGGTGTGGTATATCGAATACAGAATGTTAAAAAGTTTCAACTATGGGGCTCTGCCACATCTGATGTAACAGATGATTTTTCTGAATGGATAAAGTTGGGTGATTTTGAAGTGTATAAACCTTCCGGATTACCTTGGGGGCAGGAAACTGATGAAGATATAGCATACGCTACTCAGGGAGATAATTTTACTATTGATCCTAACGCACCTCCTGTACGCTATATAAGATATGTTGTTGAAGATTCCTGGGATGGAGCACAAAATCTTTTTACGGTTGGGGAATTGACATTTTTTCAAGAAGTGCACTAAGTGATAATTTCTTATAATGATAAACCCTGTAACCATGCAAAAGACGAGTGACTGTAGAAAGGGATTATTATCTTTCCACTATTTTATCTATTCCCTGGCATGCTGTTTTATTGGCATTACAGATTTGCTGGCACAAGCGGATGCTGGTAAAATCCCTTTACTAAAAATAGTAAGTCGTGAAGTATCTTCTAACCGACCAGGGTTCTATGGTAGTATTTATCTGGGAAGAGAAGGTGTCAGATTACGATCTAATGATTTTATTTCCGAAGATAACGGCAAGACATGGGATAATAACCCCATGAAACCGGACTTAACTTCAGGGCTGCCTTATGGGTACCGTTGGGATCCGGTTACTTCAGTTCTGGATACTAACAATGAAAAGATTGTAACTATTGTGAATGCTTTAGACGTTAAAGACCTGGACCCGACAATCAATGAACCTCCAATTGCACAAGAAACATATTATCTTCGATATAGAGTATCGGAAGATCAGGGAAAAACCTGGTCATACGATGAACCCATTGTGCAATGCGGCAATTTTACAATACAACACCCGCTTCCGGATATCTTCATTGGAAAAAATTCGATCTATATAGGTGATATAGGCTCTATTCCTATTGTTACTCAAAAGAGGAAAATTTTAGTACCGGCACAAGCTACTCTCGTAAACCATGATAGTAGTGGATTGTGGAATCCGGGAGGAGGAGAATCTTACACGGATGCGGTTATTCTTGAAGGTACTTGGCGGGATGATGGTAAAATTGACTGGAAAATGTTAGGGCGTATAGAAGCTGACCCTAAACGCTCCACCAGAGGTATGATTGAACCTACGCTTTTGGAAATAAGAGATGGGCTATTATTAGTAGTGATGCGTGGTAGCAATGAAAAAAGAGGAAGTAATAATTATCAGTTACCCAGCTATAAATGGTTTTCTATTTCAGAAAATGGTGGGAAAACCTGGTCTATTCCCGAAGCATTTACATTCCAGGATGGGAAGGCTTTTTATTCCCCCTCGTCAATGTCAACTCTGTTTAAACATTCCAGCGGACGATGTTTTTGGGTTGGAAACATGACAGAAGAAAACAGCGATGGCAATCTTCCACGTTGGCCATTGGTAATTGCTGAACTTGATACTAATAATTTAAAATTGATTAAGTCCAGTCTTTTAGTTGTAGATACACGTCAAATGGAGGATCAATCACGTGGGCGACTGGACATATCTCATATCTCACTTATTGAAGACAGAAAAACAGGAGAAATTATATTAATATATCCACGCTATTATAATGCTTATAAATCAAGAGAATGGGTGACAACAAGAATTGCAATCAAATAAAAGTATAGTCAAAAATGCGTTGATTAATGGATAACGAATAACGCCAATGAAAAAGTATCTCCTGTACAAGCCGAAATTATTGATCTCTATTTTGGTTATATTCCTTTTTATCGGTTCTGGTTTTTACCGAAAGCAAGCCAGGTATCTTAAATTCAAAGTACAATCTGATGTGGCTTACCAGGAACTCAGTAAGAAATTTGTTTGGTCTCATCCCAGAGCTGCTGCCATACCGGGATTAGGAAAGAAAGGGAACCCTGCTGTTATCATGACGCTTCAAAAACATCTTGTTGTGAGTGATTATTATTCAGGCTTGTATTACATGAGAACCGATGACCTTGGAAAAACATGGTCTCATCCTATTGAAATACCTGAACTGGCGTGGCAATATGAAGGAGACAGTACTACTGTTAGTGTTGCTGATGTTACACCAGGCTGGCATGAAAAGACAGGCAAGCTAATCGCGATTGGAATAAAAGTGAGGTATAATAAAGCGGGAAAACAGGTATTCGACAAGCCCCGTTCGCATGATGCTGCCTACACAATTTTTGACCCGGTTACTAATTCATGGACTCGATGGAAAATGATAAAAAATATACCAGAACTGAACTCTAAGTTTTACCTGGTTAATCCTGGATGTGTACAGTGGATTGTGAAACCTGATGGAAAGATTCTCCTTCCTATTTACTTTAGCGGATCTGAATTAGGTGAATCTTCAGTTACAGTATTAGAATGCTTATTTGATGGCAGTACTTTGTCCTATCTGCGAAATGGCGATGAAATGACCGTTGAAGGTGGGCGTGGCCTTGTTGAACCGTCAATAGTGCTGTTTAAAGGGACTTATTATCTCACTATGAGAAATGACTTTAAGGCTTATGTAGCTACAAGTAAAGATGGGCTACAATGGACTTCGCCGAAGCCGTGGACTTTTGACGATGGAAGTGATCTTGGAAGCTACAATACACAAGCTCATTGGCTGGTACACAGTGATGGATTGTTCCTGTCATATACCAGGAGAGGAGCCAATAATGATCACATTCCTCGTAACCGGGCTCCCATATTCCTTGCCCAGGTTGATCCTTTGAAGTTAAATGTAATTCGATCAACTGAACAAATATTAATACCTGAGCGGGGTGCCATGCTTGGAAATTTTGGGGCTTCGGCAATTACGCAACATGAATCCTGGGTTACGGATGCAGAATTTATGATAGAAGACAAACCTCATCCTTTGGGAGCCAATGGTACTATTTGGAATGCCCGTGTTTTGTGGTCCAAGAAAAACAAATTGTAAAAGTGAGAGATTTAATGGCAGAAGCTATTTAAATTTAATCTATAGACATTTATCACCTATAACGGGATACAGTCAAAACCGAGAGTGTCTCAAAATATCAGAGATTGTATATTTCAACAAGCTCAATATGGCAGGTTTGTTTTTCAATCGGAATAGTCTCTTTTACATTAGATCTCTGCTAAAATTTTGCTGTTAAAATACTATGAAGGAGAGCATTAACCATATTAAAAGCTTCCGCATTGAAGGGAAAACTCCCGGGCCACATGTATTGCTGGCAGCAGGGGTGCATGGAGATGAATATGAACCTGTGTTAACGGCAATAGAATTAATTAATGAATTGCCTCAGCTATTGATCTCAGGGAGTGTGACAATTGTTCCGATAGTAAACGTTACCGCTTATCGCATGAGCAGCCGTTATGGAGAAGATGGACTGGACCTTGCCCGGATATGCCCGGGGAAACCGGATGGCTCCGCGTCAGAAAAAAATGCTTTCGAAATAAGCACACTGATCAAAGCATCGGATTACCTGGTAGATATGCATACGGGCGGGCTCGCACATCATATTTATCCTATGGCCGGATTTATGCTGCATCCTTCCGGGGAAGTGCTGGAAAAACAAAGAGCGTTGGCGCTGGCCTGTAACCTGCCTGTAATTTGGGGAACGGATCATCGCCCGAACGGCAGAACGCTTTCGGTAGCGCGTGATGAGTATATCCCCGCTATTTATCTTGAATATGGAGGTGGTTCGGGAATTAGAAAAGAAGTAGTTAAAACGTATAAAGACAGTTGTATAAACGTATTGAAATATTTGAAGATGGCAGAAGGTGAGGCGGAAATCATTGCCCCGGAAAAAAGATTTTGGGTTGAGGATTCCATGCCTGACAGCGGCTATTTCCAGGGTAAAATGCCGGCTCCTTCCGATGGAATATTTGTATGTGAAAAAACACCCGGCGAACCAATTAAAAGGGAAGAGCTATTTGGGAAAATAATAGATCCTTTTACAGGCAGCTCCACGGCTATACTTGCAGACATAGAGGGAATAGTGTTGTCGGTAAGAGTGGCTGTTCATGTAAAAAAAGGAGATGCCTTAGGATCAATATTGCCCATCGTTGAGCCGGGGAAAGTCATTATAAATTAGAGATAAATGGAAAATAAAAAAGTAGTCATTATCACAGGTGCCGCAGGAGGAATTGGATTGGCTACGGCTAAAAAATTTGCAGAAAATAATTTTTGCATAGCCCTGTCGGATATTGACCAGGATGGGCTGATCCGGGCTGTGGAAATCCTGGAAAAGAAATACGAGGCGGATTGCTTCATCTGTCATGGAAATTTAGAAGATATCCATTATATAGAAAACATAGTTAAGCAAACCATTGCAAAATGGGGTCGCATAGATGTTCTGATCAATAATGCGGCATGGCGTACCATAGAAACGATGCGTACCATTTCCATAGAAAACTGGGAAAAAACACTTCGGGTCAATTTAACTGCCCCGGCATTCCTGGCAAAATATGCTGCTGCAGCAATGGAAGAAAAAAGAGTAGCGGGTGCCATCATCAATATTTCCAGTGTGATGTCACAAAATGCTGCCGGCTATAGCCCCGCCTATATTTCCTGCAAAGGCGGGATCGAAAGTCTTACGTATGAGCTGGCGGCTTTATATGGCCCAAAAGGTATAAGGGTTGTAGCTGTTAACCCGGGTAGTATTGTAACCAACCTGAGTAACGATTATAAAGATGGATCAGGTAACAATATCAGTGAACAGCTAAAGGATCACATGAGTGATAGCACACCTCTTCAGAGAGCAGGCAATCCGGGGGAAATAGCTAATGTTTGCTATTGGCTTTCATCTGATGAAGCCTCATTTATAACGGGTACTTCCATACTCGTGGATGGAGGTTTCCTGCACAACTTTAACGCGTATAAAATGAAAAAGCTTCAATTCCCAAATGAATTTTAGAATGAGAGGAATATGGAAATACAGCCATCTGCTGCCTTACATGGACGAGAACGCTAAATTAACTTTAGGCGAAGGAAATACACCATTGGTAAAGTCCAGACAATTGGGAAGGCAATTAGGTATGGATCATTTATATTTCAAACTCGAAATTGTTAATCCTTCGGGTTCTTATAAAGACCGGTTTGCTGCTTTCGCCATATCTGACCTGGTGCAGAAAAATATCAACTTCTGTATCGCTACCTCAAGTGGTAATACCGGCGCGGCCTTATCTGCGTATTGTGCGGTGGCAGGAATAAAATGTTATATCGCTATCGTAGATGGAGCGCCTGCAGGAAAGATGCAACAGATGCAGGTATATGGCGCTCAAACCTTAATGATAAAGGGTTTTGGGATAGACCCTGACGTTACCAATGAAGTCATGAAGGGACTACATATAATCGCTGAAAATTTAGGTGGTCCTGTTCAGATAAGCGCTTATCAATACAGTTCTTTGGCCATGACCGGCGTTCAGACCATTGCTTATGAAATTGCTGAAGAAATTCCGTCATTCAGCGGGCATATATTTTCACCTGCAGGCGGAGGCGGCCTAACGTTAGCCATGGTAAAAGGATTCAACAAATGGAAAGAAGTAGATCCTGGCTTTAAAATACCTAAAGTACACTGTGTACAACCGGAAGGGAACGATACGATATCCGGCCCGCTTAGGAACGGATTAACTAAAGCACAGCCGGTTTCTAAAAGCCAAACTTCTATAAGTGGATTGCAGGTTCCCAATGTAATGGATGGTAATGAAGTGTTAGGCGCATGCAGAGAAACGGGTGGGGTTGGTTATACAGTAACTGACAGTATGGTATATGAATGCCAGGAAAACTTAGCCAAAATGGAAGGGATCTATTGTGAACCTGCAGGAGCCGTTGCACTTGCAGGAGCTTTAAAAGCTGCAGAAAACGGGGAAATAAATAAAAATGATCATGTGGTTTGTTTAGTTACCGGCCATGGTTTTAAAGACCCCGCCTCAGCAGGAAGGATCGCGAAAAAATCCGGAGACTACTATTTCAATAGTGCAAATGAAACTTTTGAATACATAAAATCTCAAATAAAAAATAACAATTAAAATAGAATTTTCAAATGAAAGAAAAATTTAAAGGCTTGTGGCCTGCAATGTTTACTCCCGTTCTTGATAACGGGGAGCCGGCTTATGAAGAAATGGAGAAATTGGTTGAATTATTGATTTCCCAGCAGATGGATGGTTTGTATATCCTGGGATCTACCGGGCAGGGCTTACTCTTCACAGAGGAGCAACGAAAAAAAGCAACCGAAGTAGTGAGTAAAATATCAGCCGGAAGAATCCCTGTTATTGTTCATGTGGGCTCGCTTACTACAGCAGAATCCATCCGGTTAGCACAGCATGCTGAAAAATGCGGTGTTGATGGAATTTCTTCCGTACCGCCTATTTATTATACAGGAAATGCAGACACAGCATTGGCGCATTACAACAAGATTGCAGAATCTACTAATCTGCCCTTTTTCCCCTACCAGTTGGGAGATAATTCCATTCCCGGTAATGTACATGCTTTCATAGAAAAGCTGCTCGAAATTCCCAATGTGACCGGGATGAAGTTAACTACGAATCAATTATTGAATATCAGTAGTATTCATAACCAGGCAGGTGACAAACTGAAATTATTCAGCGGTTCTGATGAATTATTTTGTCACGCTACGCTTTGTGGAACAGTAGGAGCTATCGGTACGTTTTATAACGTTTGGGGAGAGGCCTGTAAGCATGTAATGGCAGAGTTTGTAAATGGAAATTATACACTTGGCAAGGAGTTTATGCTTGCCTTTCAGGAAATCATTGAGTTGGTTTTACCCAACGCCTGGACGTTTCTCAGAAAAGCGATGTTATTAAAATACCGTATTGATATCGGTCAAACGAAAGAACCATTAGGAAATGTTCAAAAAGAATGGCCGGATGACCAGGTAAGACGAATACTGGAAAGGATAGACTCCATTCCCCAATCTATTATCAGCCATTAATATTTTCAAGATGACAACTGAGAAAAAGAAAATAATTACAGGTGCTAATGTACCGCAAAGCCACTTGCCGTTTTCGCCTGCCATTCAATCAGGAAATTATGTTTTTATTTCGGGGCAGGCATCCACAGATAAGGAGGGAAAAATTGTTTCAGGAACTTTTGAAGAAGAATGCAGGAGGTCATTTGAAAATCTGAAAGCCATATTGGAGGCCTCGGGTCTTGGCTTTAAAGATGTTATCCAGGTGCGGAATTATGTCGGTAAGCAGGAATACCTCGCATCATTCAATACTATTTATAAAGAATTTTTTAATGAACCTTACCCGGCGCGGACAACACTTATAGGTTGCTTAGGCAACCTGCTGAAATTTGAAGTAGATGCAATTGCTGCCTGCTAATACATTATTTATGCTATTTAGAATACCATTATCGTGAATTTATCATGAGCCGGGTATTCCCATTTGAAGCGAGATAATATAGATGTAAATCATCCAGTGATGGGAATCAAAAAAATAAGTGATCTGCCCTTCTATACAGAAGGTCCTGCAATGGATAGCAAAGGGAATATTTACTGCACCACACTTTCAGGTGGAACTATATTAAAAATTGATGCTGAAAATAAAATAACCGAATGGGCTTACTCAGATTGTCCTAACGGGCAAATTGTTTTACCTGGTGATGACCATTTGATTTGCGATGTTAAACTCGCTGCTGTAAGAAGATTTGATAGTAAGGGCTGCTTTGTAAAGAGTGAAATAGAAAAATATTGTGCGGGCATCGAAGTTTATTGCCCCAACGATTTGATAACTGATAGTAATGAGAATATTTATTTTACAGATTCTGTAAGACACCAAGGGAAAATCTGTTTTGTAGGAACAAATGGTGAGCAAAGTATCCTGGCTAAAGATTTAGATTATCCTAATGGACTTGCCCTGTCTTTTGATCAAAAAACACTGTATGTAGCGGAAAGCTATAAGAACAGGATTTTAAAAATTGATTTGGAAAGTCCCGGCAGGACAAAAGATGATATTGAAATTTTTGCTGAATTACCGGCGCATTCATCAGGTATGGAAACGGATAATTTACCCGATGGATTGACCCTGGACCATGAGGGAAATCTATGGGTAGCACATTATGGTATGCAGGCTATACATAAGTTATCACCTGAAGGAAGTTTATTGGCTTCGATTGATACGAATATGCGGCTTACCAGCAATTTATTTTTTTATGATCAGGGAACGATAGTAGTTACAGGCGGATACAGTGAGCCGGGGCCCGGAGGCTTATTCAGGGTCTTTTTGTGAGTAATGAATCGTGAGTAGCGAGTTGTCAGTTGTGAGTGAGTGTTACGTTACTGATAACTCACAATTAACCCGGTAATGGTATTAAAGCATAAAAAAATTATATGGAGTATTCAAAGTTACATGGGTACGATATATCAAAGCTTACCTTAGGAACAGTAGTGCTTGGAATGGATTATGGTATTTCTAACGAAGGCAATAAACGGGACAGGACTAATGGCTTTAGCATCATATCATCAGCATTGAAGGCTGGTATTAATACGTTGGATACTGCTTCAAAACAAAAATAATTTTTTATGGAATTGGCTGCTATCGCTTCCGGATCAAAGTTACCCAAACGAGCATGGTTAGTGGTGGTGCTACTGGCTATTGTGGGATGTTTGAATTACCTGGATCGCATCATGATCACTACCATGCGGGTATCCATAGTTGAGGCTATTCCCATGTCTGATGCCCAATTTGGTCTGCTTACTTCCGTGTTTTTATGGGTATATGGTATCGCCAGTCCTTTTGCCGGGTTTCTTGCAGACCGGTTTAATCGTAGCGTGGTAATTATTGCAAGCCTGTTCCTGTGGTCATTGGTTACCTGGTTGACCGCTTATTCAACCACCTTCAACCACCTGCTGATAACACGTGCATTAATGGGGATAAGCGAAGCCTGTTATATTCCTGCGGCGCTTTCGTTAATCGTGGAGTATCACCGGAATGCTACCCGTTCATTAGCCGTAGGCATTCACATGGTTGGAATTATGATAGGGTCAGGCCTGGGCTTCGTTGGAGGCTGGGTGGCAGAGAATCATCATTGGAATACGATTTTTATTATTCTCGGAGTCTTTGGGATCATTTATGCAGTTATGCTTTCCTTTATGTTGAAAGATGCGCCAAAGAACGAAGTTATTATTGCTCCGGAAAAAACCGGGGATAAAGTCAATTTCTTTCATTCTGTCAAAGTGCTGTTTAAGCTGAGGTCATATATTTTTGTACTTATTGCATGGGGCTTACTCGGAACCGTAGCATGGCTGGTAGTAGGCTGGCTTCCTACCTATTTCCAGGAACATTTTAACCTTACCCAGGCAATGGCGGGCTTATATGCCACGGGGTATTTATATCCTGCTGCTATTGTTGGATTATTATTAGGAGGATATTGGGCAGACCGGTGGAGCCGCTCGAATCCCCGTGCAAGGATTCTTGTACCGGCTATTGGTTTATGTATTGCTGCGCCAAGTATTTTTATTGCAAGCTACACCAGCATTCTTCCTGTTGCTGTACTATGTTTTATGCTCTACTCACTTACCAAGTCTTTTATTGATACGAATATGATGCCTATCCTTTGCCTTATAACTTATTCGCGCTATCGGGCAACGGGGTATGGCATATTAAATTTAGTGGCCACTGTTATTGGTGGAATAGGGCTTTATGCCGGCGGTGTTTTGCGTGACTTACATATTAATCTGAGCGCTGTTTATCAAATTGCCGCTTTAACAATGATCATCAGTATTGTTTTCCTGATTGCCGTTAAGCCTAAATATATTGAACCGGAGTAGGAATGCACTTGAGTTTTTTATAATCAGCATTGAAAATGGAAAGAACACTTACCTCGCTTACTAATAAATCCTTTAGTGCTATCGGCCTGGGATGCGTTACTTTTGGAAGGGAGATAGACCGGCAGGCTTCTTTTTCATTAATGGATTATGCGGTGGAAAACGGGGTCTCTTTTTTTGATACCGCTGCTGCCTATGGTGATGGGGCATCTGAAAAGATCATTGGATCCTGGATAGCCGACCGCTGTTCGGTATCCGGCTCCCTGCTTATAGCAACCAAGATTCTTCCTCCTTATACCCCAAAAAAAATTATAGAATCCGTAGATCAAAGCCTGGAGCGTTTGGGAACAGAGGCTATAGATTTGCTTTATTTACATCGTTGGGATACTACTATTGAGGATATTGATGCATTATATACACTTAATGATCTTATAAAAGTTGGAAAAATAAAAATACCCGGGGTAAGTAATTTTAATGCCGGGCAATTGGGAAGAGCCATTCAGCTACAGAAAGACAACGGGTTTGATGTATTCCGAACCATTCAAAACAATAACAACTTTGCAGTAAGGGACATTAATAAAGAGATCATAAAAATATCTGTTGATCACGATATTAAAATCGTAACGTATAGCCCGCTTGGAGCAGGATTTCTTACCGGTAAATATAAAAACGGGGTAGAAGACAATACCCGCTTTTCACTGATCAGGGGGCACCAGGATATTTATTTTAATGAATCTTCATTTCAACGGCTTACTCAGCTTCAAAAGATCTCAGCCCTTACAGGTTATTCAACATCGCACCTGGCACTTGTATGGGCATTGCACCAACCCTATACCACTTCTGTTCTTGTTGGCGGGCGCTCTACGGAGCAATTGAAGCAGGCCTTTGCGGCGCTGTCTTTTTATGATCGTGATATTTTTAATGAACTTGAATTAACTAAATAAATTTTTAAAAGAAAATATGAATTATTCACAATCTGCAGCATTATTGGAAAGAGCAAAGAAAGTATTAGCGGGAGGAGTATCTTCAGAATTCAGGAAATACAATCATCCGCATGCCCTTTTCTACACTCACGGAAAAGGAAGCCGTATCTACGATGTGGATGGCAATGAATACCTGGATTTTACCTTAAGTCAGGGTCCGCTTATTTTAGGACACTCACACCCGGATATCATCAGGTCAGTTGCTGAATATGCTTCCACCGGGCAGCTTTTTGCCGGGCAGCATATCAAAGAAGTGGAACTGGCAGAAACGATCAGCCGTATGGTTCCATCTGCTGAAGTAATGCGGTTTTGCCTGGACGGCTCGACTGCCGTACAAACGGCTTTTCGCATAGCCAGGGCAAAGACAGGGAAAGATAAATTTTTACGATTCGAGGGACATTACCATGGGTGGTTAGACAATGTATGCTGGGGAAATGCTGCGGCATCTGCTGAAGCAATGGGTAGCAGAACGCAGCCGGTAGTAAGCCCCTGGTCAAAAGGCATGTACAAGCTCTCAAAAGATGAATCTGTGGTATTGCCCTGGAACGATCTGCCATTGGTGGAAAAAACACTTGCGGAAAGGCATGCAGAAATTGCAGCTATTATTACCGAACCGGTGATGTGCAATAATGGATGTATCCCTCCGGAACCCGGTTTTCTCGAAGGACTCCGGAAACTTTGCGATACCTATGGCATCGCGCTTATTTTTGATGAAGTTATAACAGGTTTCAGGTTGTCACTGGGCGGAGCACAGCAATATTTCAATATAAAACCGGATATTTCCGTTTTTGCCAAAGCTATGGCAAGCGGTTACCCAATAAGTGTGGTAACCGGTAGCAGGAAGTGGCTGGATGTACTGGAGAACGGCTCGGTGATACACGCCGGCACGATGAATACGGGAAATGCTACCGTAGCGGCTGCTTTAGCAACGTTGACCACGCTTGAAAAGGAAGCTCCCTATGAGCGCATGTTTGATTACGGAACACGCTTAATGGAAGGACTCAGGAAAGCGGCCAGGGATTCGGGGCATGAAGTGCTTGTTCAGGGCCCCGGTCCTATGTTCAATATATCTTTCACATCATTGAGGAAAATTACAGATTACAGAGAATTTTTAACTACAGACAGGCAAAAGCTGAATGCCTTTACCAGTAAAATGCACGATCACGGGATCCGCATCATTGGAAGAGGATTGTGTATCAGCGTTGTACACATGAAAGAAGAAATTGATCATGCCATCCAGGTAGCAGGGCAGGTCTTTAGGGAAATGTAATTGTAGCTAAAAATATTCAATGGCATATAAAAAAATATAGCGTATGCTTCGGGTTGCTCTGTTAGGGATTTATCATGAGTCGAATACGTTCATTGAAGGTTATACAACAATCAATGACTTTACCTATTCGCATTGGTTAACAGGAGAGGCGATCTGCCGGGAGTATTCGGCAGCACATCACGAGATCGGTGGGATGATAGAGGTATTAGAAGAAAATAATATAGAGGTAGTACCGGTTATGTTTGCAGAAGCGGTTCCCGGCGCACCGCTTTCAGCGGAAACATACCATGTATTATTAGAGAAAATGATCAGTGAATTAAATAACAGGCTGCCTGTAGACGGTTGCCTGGTAGCGGTTCACGGTGCCGGGGTTGCTGAAGATGAGCCTGATATGGATGGTCATTGGCTTTCTCTGCTGAGAAAAAAGCTGGGACCGGAGATACCCATTATCGGAACATTGGATCCCCATGCGAATTGCAGCGATAAAATGACAGCGGCAACAGATGCGCTTGTTGCTTACCATACGAACCCACATATAGATCAACGTCAAACCGGCAGAGAAGCGGCCACGCTGATGGTGAAAAAACTCCTTAAAAAGGTTACTCCCATCCAGGTAAAAACAGATTTGCCGATTGCCATCAGCATAGAACAGCAGTTTACAAGCGAAGAACCCTGCCTGGGGCTTTACCGGTATGCAGACCAGTTATCTAAACAACCGGGCATTTTATTTGTAAGCATCTTACTGGGCTTTCCTTATGCAGACGTGGAAGAGATGGGAAGCTCAATCATCGTGGTTGCAGATAACAACCGGGCCCTGGCAGAAAGTACCGGAATGTTGATAAAGGATTTTGTGCTGGGTATCCACACAAGGTTTAATGGTGAAAAAATTAAAATTGATACACTGCTTACGCAACTGCAGGCATTATCAAAGCCGGTATTACTATTGGATATGGGAGATAATGTAGGTGGTGGGGCCCCGGGCAACAGCAGCTTTTTGTTAGATATCCTTGAAGCAGCTCAGGCGGGCCGTTTCGTTATTTGTATCCACGACCCCGTTTCTGTTAAGCAGCTTTCGAAAAAGCATGTTGGGGACAGGTTGCCCGCCCGGATGGGAGACAGTACTGTAGAAAGAACGGTATTGATCCGGAAGCTGGGTGATGGCAAATTCCGGGAAAGAGAACCCCGGCATGGCGGGCAGGTGAACTTTGATATGGGACCCATTGCCATTGTTCAAACTGAAAACGGGAATACGGTTTTGCTGACTTCCCTGAGAGTACCGCCCTTTAGCCTGCAGCAACTGGTAGACTTTAACATCATTCCTTCAGATTATGACCTGATCGTTGCAAAAGGGGTAAATGCTCCCATTGCCGCGTATGCCGGCGTATGTAATACCATCGTAAAACTGGATACCCCGGGTGTTACACAAGCCGACATGACGCGCTTCACTTACAGGAACAGGCGTATACCCCTGTTTCCTTTTGAGCAGATCATGTAAAAAGGTGCATAGCGCCGTAATATTAAGATGGGTCTTATACAGGTAGGTTATCATTCCTGGTCAAAAAGTTAAACAGATTTCCTTCTATTCTACACCATATTTGTCTAAGGAACCAGGATATTCTTCTTTAAAGGGCTTTTGCGATGATCTTCCTCCTGTGAGGAATACCTATAGATTGAATATGGTGGATTTCCGTTCGATTATTTTTCCATTAAGGTTTACCATCATTGGGATGTGATGATTGTTTTTTATACGCCTTAACGCTAATTCAATACTGATATTTGCCATTTCTTCACAGGGTTGAAGGTAACTGGTCAGCGGATATTTAAGGTATTGAGCATATTTCATATTATCATAGCCACAGATTAAGCAGTCTGAAGTGACCTTTACATTAATCTTTTCCAGTGAAGAGAGCAAAACGGCAGCGGTGGAATCGTTTGCACATATAATACCGGTTTTGCCGGTCACCATCTTCATTGTTTTTATAAAGTCAATATCAGCAGGATCTCCGCAGTGGATGTTTTCATCAGTAAATGGCAGGTGATTTTTTAATACAGCATCCCGGATGCCGGATAACCGGAGGTCTACAGAATTAGCTGAATTTGTCCGATAGAAAAAATGTATGGTTTCACAACCCTTTTTTATGAGATGTTGTGCCATTGTGGCTCCTGCAAAAAAATTATCTAACCAAATGATATCATATCCTCCTGCTTCCGGTTGAATCGTTAAGCCGCGATCAATTAAGATAAGGGGGATATTCGCACTGATGATTTTATTGAATATGCTAAGGTTGATTTCATTTGCGTCCGGCAGGCGCTCGAGCGGAGAAAACAGAATAGCATCAACTTTTTGTGATATATACTCGTTACAATAATGTTCCGTCTGCGATCTCCTGATTTCTGCATTGCTTGCCGTAGCGCCTCCCCACAAAAAATTCAACCCGTTTTTTTGTGACAGGTTTAATAGCTGATCATTGATGGTTGTAAATATCTCCGACTCTCCGGAGCCTGGCAATAACAGGCCGATGTTGTAGGTTAATCGCGCATTATTATGAATGACCTGGGATCCGTATCCTCTGGTTTTTTTAATATACCCGTTGCTCTGTAACCGGTTATATACTTTGGCAATGGTGGGACGTGATACGGAATATTGTTTTGCAAGCGTATTTTCCGAAGGTAACAATGTTCCATTTTTGTAGACCCCCCTGACAATATCTTCCTTTAAGGACTCAAAAATACTGAACTGTTGTTTGCGCAATTGAATTAGTCTTTTATTCTTATAGAAATTACTTCCTATATGTGATTAGGATTTATTGTTTTTCCAGAAAGGGCAAAGATAATTAATTAGTTTTGTTTAATTGTAAATGATAACAAAATGTAAACTTTTATATTTTGGTTCTTTATAAATCTCCGGAATGAGGAGTTATATGAATATATTATAAAAATAATTTTATTTACTTATATAATAATGAGTGTAATATGTGATTGTATCCTGAGCTTTATCTTGTAATTCTTTAGATAATTCTTCTTCAAAAAAGATTAGTTATATAAAATAATATTTACTTTATATGTTGGATATGAATATGATTTTAGTATATTTGATATACATATATTTATCTTATTGTTTACAAATTAAAACCTAACGGTATGCTTGTATTTACATTTTGGAAAGAAGAGAAGGATAGCCATTATGTTTATTTTCCTACTTCTTACAAGGCTTAAAGCCAGCCTGCACTTTAAACTTAATGTATAATATTATCCCAACGAACATGAAGAAAATAACCCTGCTTGTATTTGCCGGCCTTTTCCATTTCCAATTTGGAAATGCGCAGTCTCAAAATCATGCTTCTGCAAATACCTCTGCCAAAATGCACCTGTTAAGTCCCTATTTTTTATTTGAAACAAAAGTTGCTCCCCAAAGCATTCCTGGCAGGGAAACGAAAGGCAGCTTTTCCTCGGGAAAAAGAGAAGAGGGCTTTACGATAAAAGCATTGGTGAACTTTAAGGAATTCACCCGGGAACAAACCCTTTTAGAGATACCCGGGCTTGTATCCGTAAATCTCAAACAGGCAAGCCCCTCTGTTCGGGATAAACAAAACTATCCTGCTTTTACCATGCATGATGGTTCTGTTCCTGTTTTGGAAGCAAGCATTATGTTGACGGCGCCTGTTGAAAAGGTTTTTAAACGTGAAATGACGATTGGGTTTCCCATTGCCGCACTGAAAAATCCATGGGGCCAGCATGAGTTGGTTTTAAATTTTACCGGTATACAATGGACCATGTATATAGATGGCCAGGTCATGGATAATGATTTTGCGATTGGATATCCACAGTTTGGAGAAAAAAATGCATGGCAAATTGATCCCGCTTATGTAAGCCAGGCAAGTATCTTCTTTCCGGCAATGGTAGCAGTGAGAGACACCTTAAGGAAAAATGATTTTACGCCTTATGTGCAATACTGGACTCCGCAGGGACATAATGCATGGGTGGGAGATGTTACCACTCTTTATCATAATGGACGTTATCATGTTTTTTACCTCTTTGACAGGAGACATCATGCCAGCAAGCTGGGTATGGGGGGACATTATTTTGAGCATTTTTCCACTACAGACTTTAAGACGTGGGCCGAACATGAAGCAGCAGTGCCAATAGAAGAGCAATGGGAAACTATTGGTACGGGAACTCCTTTCGTGCTTAACAATAAACTGTATATCTCTTATGGACTGCATACAGCACGCATTTATCCGTATGAGATGACCATGACGCCTATATTAAAAGAGTACTATGAAAAGCATGGCAAGACCGGAGCCTTCTCATTTGATCTCTCCAAAGGATATCCTTCGGGAGCAAGTTATTCAGTTAGCCAAAATGGAACAGACAACTTTAAAAAATCGAAAATGCTGTTTCACTACAGCGAGAATCCAAGTGTTTACATTGATCCCGAAGGGAAATTAAAAATGATCGCCAACGCCGGGGCAAAAGGAATATGGGAGTCAGAAAGCATAGACAGCAATTGGCATAGCATCAGTCCTGATTTTCCGCCTGGTGGTGACTGCACATTTTATTTCCGTTGGGGTAAATTCGACTACATCATCGGTGGGTTTGTGAATTTATGGAGTAAGCCGGTAAAAACGGGTAATGAAGGATGGGTTGATATGGTTAAAGAAGGACGCGACTTTTACAATGGGATTAATGTACCTGCCATTACACAAATTCATGACGGGCGTTTTTTAATGGCCGGTTGGTTCCCGATTCACAATGGCTGGGGAGGTCCTTTTGTAGTGCATGAGCTGATCCAGTATCCTGATGGAAGGATCCGCACCAAATGGATGAAAGAATTGATACCCGATACCAGGGATACGGTATTGGTGGCCAAACGGATAGACAGCGTAATTTCCTTCCCGGTTAAAAACAAATCTTTTATGCTCAGTTTTGATGTTTATCCCACAAAGAAAAAAGACGGTAAACTGGCTGTCTCCTTTCTTTCCTCCGGGCAGAATGAAAAAGATTGTAAACTCCAGATCAATATAAAAGAGATGACCGCTCAATATAGTAATGCAACAAAAGATCCTTTTTCAGCACCGGAGCTGTCGTTACGGGAAGGCGGTTCCCTGCGACGTGCAGGGAATTATACTATTGAGAATTTAACAGGAACAGACAAGCCATTTTCTGTAAGAATACTGGTAAAGAGCACCCCCA
>JAMLHK010000014.1 GCA_023957155.1 Chitinophagaceae bacterium
AGAAGAGATCTTAAAAACAAAAGTTACGGTAGATGATAATCCGGATGGCAGGCAGCTGCTTTCCTTTAACAGCAATATTGAATTCCGCAATGTATATTTTTCGTATGATGACGCGATTATCCTCAGGAATATCAACCTGGTGATCGGGAAGGGAAAAACGGTTGCCCTGGTGGGTTCTTCCGGTGCAGGCAAATCTACCCTGGCCGACCTGGTGCCCCGCTTTCATGATGTAACCGGGGGAGAAGTGCTTATAGATGGCATCAATATTAAAGATTATTCCCTGTATGATGTTCGCAGCCTGATGAGCATTGTTACCCAGGAGCCGATTCTTTTTAACGATACCATTGGCAATAATATAGCGCTCGGGCAGCCTGGCGCTACTCCCGAAGCCATTATTCGTGCGGCAAAGATTGCCAATGCGCACGATTTCATTATTAAAAAAGAAGGTGGGTATAACAGCAATATTGGCGACAGGGGCACAAAGCTCAGCGGTGGTGAAAGACAGCGGCTCACCATTGCAAGGGCCGTGCTCAAAAACCCCCCTATTCTTATATTAGACGAAGCCACTTCTTCCCTCGATACGGAAAGTGAAAGGCTGGTGCAGGATGCGATCAATAATCTTATGGCCGACCGTACTTCCATTGTTATTGCCCACCGCCTGTCTACCGTCAGGCATGCCGACGAGATACTGGTACTGCAGAAGGGGGAAATAGTAGAAAGGGGAACACACGACGAATTGCTTGCGCTTAACGGTATTTACCGGCGGCTGGTGGAAATGCAGGAAGTGAGGTGAGAGGCAATTTGAAAATTTGAAAATTTGAAAGTGTGAAAGTGTGAAAGTGTGGAAATATGAAAATGTGGGAATTTGAAAATTTGAAAATGAAAAGAAGGAATATAAGGCCGGGCTTTGCGCTTCGGATTTCGAGATTCCCGATTTGATATTGATTTTGGTTCTTGTCTTTTGTTATTTGGTTCTTCTCTTCGGATTTAGGGCTTGGGACTTCGTGCTTTATAAGTTTGGAAGTTTATGGTTTTTAGCTGTCGGCAGGCAGACCTTCTGCCTTACACCCTCCACCTCATCCCTTATCTAAGCTTCTTTTCCATTACATAGTGAGGAACCGTTACTTCATAAAACTCGTTGCCTGAAATGGAATACCCGAATTTTTGATAAAACCCCACTGCCGATTTGCGGGCATGCATGATTATGGTTTGATAGCCCCTGTCTCTTGCCACGTTTTCCGCGAAGTTCATGAGTGTGGCGCCTATGCCTTTTTTCTGAAGGTTGCTGCTCACGGCCATCTGGCGCAGCCTGCAGGTGTTGGCACCGGTACGGGTAAGCAGGCAGCAACCGATCAGCTTATCGTCTTCAAAAGCGCCGATCAGCACATCATCTTTTTCACGATCCAGTTCTTCCGGATCAAAATACAGCCCCAGGGGTTTGCGCAGTATCTCATCCCGCAGCCGGATCATCTGGTGGTATTCTTTTGAATCGTGGTCAATGATTTTTAAAGGCATACTATTGATTTACAGGGGTATGATCTAAAAATACAAAAAAAGCCGGAGAAACAGCGGCGTGTAATGTCATGAAAAGAAGGCTGCTGCCGCACTGTTGTACGGGATACTACTCCCGGCGGGAAGAAGCAAATGACTATCTTTTACCCACAAACTCAAATAGATATTGTTTTTATCCCAAAAACTATATTTTTGCACCCAGTATTAACCAAATTTTACAACCATGTCTGACATTGCAACAAGAGTTAAGAAGATTATTGTTGACAAACTCGGTGTTGATGAAGCTGAGGTAACCCCTGAAGCATCTTTCACCAATGATCTGGGTGCTGATTCATTAGACACCGTAGAACTGATCATGGAATTCGAAAAAGAATTCAATATTTCCATTCCTGATGAGCAGGCTGAAACGATCACTACGGTAGGTCAGTCTATTGCTTATCTCGAAGAACACGCAAAGTAATTTTCTCCCCATTTCCACTGATCGCAGGCAAACTTGCTTATGGATTTAAAAAGAGTTGTTGTAACCGGCATTGGCGCCCTGACCCCTTTGGGAAATTCTGTGTCCGAATATTGGCATGGACTTATTAATGGTGTTTCAGGCGCTAATCCTATTACCTTATTTGACGCTTCAAAGTTCAAAACAAGGTTTGCCTGCGAATTAAAGCATTTTGAACCTACAGACTTTTTAGATAAAAAAGAAGCCCGTAAAATAGACCGCTTTACTCAAACCGCTTTGGTTTGCAGTGATGAGGCGGTGAAAAATGCCGGTATCAGCAAGGAAACGGTTAACCCGGACAGGGTAGGGGTTATCTTTTCAAGCGGCATAGGCGGCTTAATTACTTTTCAGCAGGAAGTAACCGAATTTGCGAAAGGTGATGGCACTCCCCGGTTTAACCCTTTTTTTATACCCAAGATGATCCTGGATATTGCTGCAGGGCAAATATCTATGCGTCATGGCTTCCGCGGCCCTAATTATGCCGTGGTATCGGCTTGCGCCTCCTCTACCCATGCTATTATGGATGCTTTTAACCTGATCCGTTTAGGTAAGGCTGATATTATACTGGCAGGTGGAAGCGAAAGCGTGATTAAAGAAGCCGGTGTGGGAGGATTTAATGCCATGAAGGCGCTTAGCGAAAGGAATGATGATCCGCAAACGGCATCACGCCCGTTTGATAAAGACAGGGATGGTTTTGTGATTGGAGAGGGCGCCGGTATGCTGGTGCTTGAAAATCTGGATCACGCGATTGCCCGCGGTGCGCAGATCTTTGGCGAGATAGCCGGTGCAGGTGCTACGGCCGATGCCCATCATATTACCGCCCCGCACCCGGAAGGGCTGGGGGCTAAAAACGTTATGCTGGCTACCCTGAATGATGCCGGTATGAAACCGGAAGATATTGATTATATCAATGTTCACGGCACGTCAACTCCCTTAGGCGATATCTCCGAAGTTAAAGCTATCCAGGCTGTTTTTGGTGATCATGCCTATAATCTCAATATCAGCTCCACAAAGTCAATGACGGGACACCTGCTCGGCGCAGCCGGTGTTATTGAAGCTATTGCCTGCGTGATGGCTGTAAAAAATGACATTGTTCCGCCAACCATCAATCATTTTACGGATGATGAGGGACTGGATCCCAAGCTTAATTTTACATTTTGGAAATCCCAGAAACGCACTGTCCGGGCAGCGTTGAGCAATACTTTTGGCTTCGGTGGACATAATGCTTCTGTAATTATTAAGAAATATTCTTCCTGATTTTGGCGTTAGATCAATGCGTGGGGCAAACTTTTTTACGGTGTTGCCTTACTTTTGTGGTACATTAGTCCTAAAATTATTCTTTTAGAATAGGTGCGGTATTTTATTCAATATCTTAGATTAGACAAAACCAGCCGGTACTTCTACAAACAATTATGTAATGTACTCGGTTTTGCCCCCGGTACGCTTTCTCTGTATAAAACCGCCTTAAGCCATCGTTCCATAAAAGAAAGTACAGACGAAAATAATGAACGCCTCGAATACCTTGGCGATGCAATTCTCAGTGGTATTGTGGCAGACTATCTTTTTAGAAGATATCCCTATAAAGGGGAAGGTTTTTTAACGGAAATGAGAAGCAAGATGGTAAACCGTCAAACGCTTAATGAGATAGCCGTTAAAATGGGGCTGAAAAAAATCACCATCTATAATAAAAGCGATGGTTCATTAAAAGTGAGCCAGATATTTGGCAACACGCTGGAAGCCCTGGTAGGAGCCATATATACCGACAAGGGATTTGAGCAAACGAAACAATGGGTTTTAAACCGCATGATCATACCCTATATGTTTATTGAAGACCTGGAAACCCTGGAAATCAATCATAAGAATAAACTGTACGGCTGGGCAAATAAAAACGGGAAGAACCTGGAATTTGAAACCCTGGAAGAACGTTTTGAAAATGGTAGGCGCTTATTTACGGTAGGCGCCGTAGTGAATGGAGAATTATTAGCCGAAGGAAAAGCATATAATAAAAAAGATGCCAGCCAGATTGCCAGCCAGATTGCCGTAGACAAATTAGGGCTGGGGAAAATAGATGATTAATATAGCTTCTCTCATTTTGTAATATGTCTCCTCTCTTCCTGATCCTCGCCTTTCCGGAATTTTTTCTCCCCTTAGTATAAAATATTCGTTTACCGGGATAAAAAGCTGTTCACCTTGTTGCTATAACCCCGATATATAAGCAGAATCGTTACCCTGCAAAACCGTTGTCTTTGTACAGGCACATATAACTAAAAATAGTATCTTCATTAAAAAAGATACTAACGTTTTGGAACCGATTACAGACCTGACAACCGAAACTCCTGAATACTTGTTAAAGAGAGTATATGCCGATAATCTCCCGTGGCTGGAGAATTATATTCGCCGGTATTCCGGCAATGAGTCCGATGCCCGGGATATTTTTCAGGAAAGCGTTGCTGCGGCTTGGATAAACCTGAAGGAAGGACGGTTTAAGGGAGATGCTGCACAGTTTAACGCATACTTACGACAGATATGTAAGTTTAAATGGATAAACCAGTTGCGGTCGGGTGGCCGGAATAAGATTGTGTATGATGATGCATTGCTTCAGGCAGAAATGGCAGCGGATGATTTTGATATAGTTAAAGAGCAGCTATATCGTGCCGGTCTCCTGCAAAAGGGCTTTGCAAAGCTGGGTGAAAAATGCAGACAGGTATTGCGGTTATTTTACTACAGGCGTACGTCATTGAGTGAAATTGCCAACGCTATGGGGAATACGGAAGAAAGTATAAAAACCATCAAATATCGCTGTATGGTTCAGCTGAGAAAATATTTTTTAGAAGAAATGAAAGGGAATGACACATTATAAAGACCATATTGATAAAGCACTTTTTGAACGGATAGAGTCCTACCTCGATCAAACCATGGATATCGTTGAACGCGCGGCGTTTGAGCGGGAGATGGACGCCGATGAAATGCTCAGGAATGAAGTGGTACTGCAGCGCCGTTTAATAGCCGCAGCAGAAACTTTTTCTCATACTGATGAAAGTGTGGAAAAAGCCGGGCACTTACGCTCCGCTCCGGTAAAAAAAATGAGGTATTGGATATGGTATGCGGCAGCAGCTGTTTTTCTTGCAGTTATCTGGTTTTATACCGGCAATACTAACACTCCGGATAAGCTTTTTGCCCGGTATTTTATTCCTGATGCCGGGTTACCTGTAGTAATGAGCGGGGTAGAAGATAATTATGATTTCTATAACGGGATGGTCAGCTACAAAGAAGGGGAATATGCTAAAGCGATAGAAATATGGAAGGGACTGTATGATGAAAATACGCCTAATGATACCCTCCGGTATTTTATAGGGATAGCCTGTCTGAATGACAATAACCCGGATGCGATTGCTTATTTATTACCGGTTGCGGAAAATGAAAATAGCCGGTGGAAGCCCAAAGCAATATGGTATCTGGCTCTTGCTTATTTAAAATTTGACAGAAAGGAAGATGCTGTGATCTGGCTTCGGAAGATTAAAGATGATGAGCAGGCAACGATGCTGATAAAGGATATTGAAAATCTGTTACCTTAAATTATGCTGATACGCTGGTTGCTGATAATAGGTATCCTGTTAATGGGAAAAAGTAATTTTGCCCAGTATAGCAGTTACTCAAAGTCGGTAGAAGCCTACCGCAACCTGCAATATGACAGCGCACTGATTTATATTGATGATGCCATCCGTTATTTTGAGAAGCAACAAAACAAAGACAGCCTGGTATTTGCCTCTGTGCATAAGGCAGATATGATCTGGTCTCAAAAAGGTATCCAGCCTGCCCTCCGCCTGCTCGATCATATACTAAAGACGGCTGCAGATTTGCCTCCTAACAGTATTGCAAGAGTAGCTGTATTAAACAAAAAAGCGCAGATACATGTACATAATGCGGAAGTGGAAACAGGTAAAAAATATTTTTTACAGGCCCTGGCGCATATACCGGCAAATGCAACGCCCAACGCTGTTTACGGAAATTTATATAACAATGTTTCCTGGTTGTATTTAGAGCTGCAGGATTTTACTCCTGCCTTGCAGTATGCCGGGGAGTCCAGGCGCATCAATGAGTACCTGTATGGAAAGGATGCACGGCAGTTGATCGGGGTATACCAGACGCTAATGCTGATTGCACACGATGCAGGCTGGTTTGCCCAGTCGGAGGAATATGGAATGGAAATGTTGCGTCTCGCCAATCTTAATCTCCCACCCGATCACCCCAATAAGGGATTGGCGCATAATGACCTGGGTACTTTATATGAAAGTATGCACCGGATGGATGAAGCTATTTTTCACCGGCAACGAATGGTGGATATCATTCAGCGCGACTATATGAAACACAAAAATCCCCAGTTGCTGGCCATAGCGTATAATAATATGGGGAACCTGTATAGTACAATGGGAGAGCTGCAACTGGCAGAAGAATATTTCAAAAAAGCGATGCAGCTGCATGAGATCAATTACGGTTCTTCGGGAGCCGGTTTTGTACGGCCATTAGTACATCTTGCCAATGCAAAGCGGGAGCTTGCCGATTATGATGGATCAGCACAGTTGTATGCACGTGCATATCGCTTACAACAGGAAGTGGCGCCCACAGACTGGCGTAATATGGCCTATGTGGAAAGTCAGTTTGGAGATCTTTTTTTTGCCAAAAAGAATTATCATGAGGCAGAGATCTTTTATAAAAAAGCGCTTGCAAATAATCAAAAAGCAGGGATTACCCATACCAGCATTGTAGACCAAACCTGGACTACCCTGGGTGAAACCTATGCCCGTTCGGGTCGTACTGATGAGGCTTTGCTGTTGCTGAATAATGTACTGGGCAGGTATAAAGCCATGTTTCCCCGGGGTAATATTGTAATTGCCGGGCAATTTAATAAAATAAGCCAGGCTTATTTGCTAAACAACCAGCCGGAGCCGGCACTGCGTTACTCTGATAGCGTTTTTCTTGAATTGCTGCAGGTACCGGTGCTCCCGGATAGCCAATGGATACAGCAGTTACCTTACGATCATCATATTATACTCTATCTCCGGCATCGTTCGGATATTGAGTCGGCCTTATATAAAAAAACGGGTAAATTATCAGCATTAGAGAATAATATTATCATTGCCGGCCAGTACGGCCATTTCCTTCAGAGAAGTTTGCCGGCATTGAGAACACAGGCTACGCTTATTCAACTGGCAAAGCAACACAGGGAAATTTACAATAATGCCATTGAATCCTGCTGGAAACTATATGAGCAAACCAACCGGGAAGCTTACCTCGAAAAAGCTTTTGAGTTTGCGGAAAGAAGCAGGGCTTTGTTGCTGCGGCTTTCTGCTAATAATATCATGATTGATGCCAGCCGTACCAGCCGGGATACCACAGAAATAGAGGATATGTATTGGAGAAAGCGGATCAGTTCGCTGAATACCCAATATCTTGATAGCGATAAGAAAAGCGATTCGCTGCTGACGCTTCTTACCACTTCCATGGAAGCCTACTATCATTTTCAGGACAGTGTGCTTCGTTCGGGTGGAGAGGCGGTAAAGAAAAAGTATAGTCTTGATCCGGCAGGGATATCGGATATACAGAAAAGGTTACGTAAACACCATCAGACATTAATTCAATATGCCGTGACGGACGGATATATTTTTGCTTTTGTGTTAAATGGCGACCGGTTTATTGTACACCGGATACCTGCCGGTGTACTGCAGGAAATAGATGGCTTAAAACACCTGTATAATATTGACCCGGAAAAATTCAGCACAGCCGCTTCACGGTTATACGAATCGCTTATCCGTCCGGTTGAACAGTATATTGCTTCCGATAAGCTGGTTATTATACCTGATGGGGAATTGTTTTACCTCAATTTTGAAATATTACTTTCTGACAGTACAGAGAAGCGTTTCAGTAAAATGAAATACCTTCTTCATCGCTATGAAATATCGTACCAGCTGATGGCTACGGTACAGGGTAAACCGGGGCGGAACAGGGATAAAAAAGCTATGCTGATGACCCCTGTATTCACCGATGCGATGAAAAAAGCCTACTTAGAATCAATAGGAGATTCTTCGCTGGCCGACCGCCAGTACTTCAGCTTATTGCGTCAGCCTTTTGCCATCAGGGCGGCAAAACAGATCGGGAAATATATTCAGAATGACCTGTTTGCCGAACAGGCTGCTGTGGAAAGCGTATTCAGACAAACGGCGGAGCGATACGATGTTCTTCATTTAGGCACACATGCCGAGGTAAATAATGCAGCGCCCCTTCAGTCGCGCTTCTTCCTGGCAAAGCAACTGTCGGACGACTCAACGGCAGGTAACGATGATGGTTACCTGCATGCGTATGAGATCTATGCCATGCAGCTGCAGTCCGACCTGGCAGTGCTTACAGCCTGTGAAACCGGTGCCGGTAACTGGAGTGAGGGTGAAGGGGTGATGTCTCTGGCGCATAGCTTTATGTATGCCGGTTGTCCTTCTGTTGTTATGAGTTTGTGGAAAATTGATGAAAAAGCCAGCGCAGACATTATTGCCGCATTCTATAAATATTTATCTGCCGGCAAAACCAAAAGCGAAGCGCTGCGGTTAGCCAAGCTCCAGCATATACAGGCCGATGAGAGCATCTCATCTCATCCCTATTTTTGGGCCGGTATGACACTTATGGGGAGTGAAGAGCCCGTGTATACCTCTTCTTTAACAGGCAGATGGCTATGGGTTTTGGGAGGGCTGCTGCTTACCGTGCTGTCCTGGTATTTTCTTTCCCGGAAGAAGCGCTGATTTTTTTCAGGAAAACTGTCTTTTGCTGTTCACCCCGCCACCACCAGGTTGATATAGCAGTATAAACATGACAGGGCGGTACGAAATTATTAAAGGTGGCAGGTACATTGCAGCAAGGTGGCTCAACCGGTGAGATCGAACTTGATAAGTCGGCACTCAATGTATATTTCTTTTACGATGAAAACGGTAAAACGTATGGCACACTGTATAGCTTCAGCATTATGCATGGAACATCCAACAACTGGGAGCTCACCAGCAATGTTATTTTTGCTGAGGTAGCCAAATCCGGTAAGTTCTACCCGAAATAGCAATACTTTTATCTGTTCACTTCGGTTATCCGTTGCAGTATTCTAAAAATGATCGGTATGTATTATCACCAGGTGCATAGCATGTATGTGCCTGGTGGTTTTTTATATAAATCCTTTAAGGGTAGGTATAAAAAAGCAATATTTTCCTCTTATACATCCCGAATTTTGTAAATTGCCCCAATTTCAAACCTGCCGGCAGGCAGGTCTTAAATCTCAAATCTCAAATTAAATTATGCCCAGATTAGCTGCTTTTCCCAAAGCCTTTATGCAGGCGCTTTGTAAGGATGGAACGATGACAGTTTCCGAATGGATTTCACTTGCTGCAAAACTTGATATAGACGGACTGGAATGGTACGCCGGTTTTTTGGAGATGGCGGATAAGAAAAACTGGGTGCGTTTCAGGAAAGAAGTAGAAGATCATGGGAAGGTAATACCGATGATGTGCTGTTCTCCTGATTTTACCCATCCGGATGTAAAATTCCGTGAAAACGAGATCGCCAAACAAAAAGGCTGGATTGATATGACGTATACCCTGGGCGGTTCTTATTGCCGGGTGTTGTCAGGTCAGCGCCGCCCTGAACTATCCGTAGAGGAAGGTGTGAAGCTCGCTGCAGATTGTATATATGCCTGCCTTCCTTATGCTGAGGAAAGAGGAATAACGCTTATTTTGGAAAATCACTACAAAGATGATTTTTGGGAGTATCCCGAGTTTGCTCAGAAGATGGATGTGTTTTGTATGCTGGTAGACCGGATTCATCATGCTAATTTTGGGGTAAACTATGATCCAAGTAATACCTACCTGGCCGGGGAAGACCCGCTTGATTTATTGTATAAAGTATCTGATCGTGTGGTGACGATGCATGCCAGCGATCGTTACCTGAAAGAAGGTACCATCGAAGATCTCAGAAAAGAAGAAGGCGGAGCGCTTGGTTATGCCAAAAGACTGAGTCATGGTGAGATCGGGAAAGGATTGAATGATTACGATGCCATTTTCACTGAGCTGAAAAGAGTAGGCTTCGATAGCTGGATCAGTATTGAAGATGGCGTTGACGGAATGGAGCAGTTAGAAAGAAGTGTAGCTTTTCTGAGAAGGAAAATGGCTCAATATTGGCCTTAGTATACGAATCCTGTCGGTAAGCTACAGGTCTGGCGCCTTTCCGGTTTGCTAACGGCTTATTTTTTTAACCAGCCGTTGGCATCCATCCAGTTTTTACACCGGTCCATCCATTGGTCTTTTGTAGTGGGATTATTCATACCGAATCCGTGACCTCCCTTTTGATAGATATGAATCTCGGCCGCTATGTTATGCTTTAGTAATGCCTGGTAGAATACAATACTGTTGTTGGGATTAACTCCTTTGTCATCGGAGGCATGAACGAGGAAAGCCGGAGGAGTCTTGTCTGTTACCTGTTTTTCATTTGAATAAAGATTGAGTTGTTCCTGAGATGGATTTTCTCCCAGAAGATTTTTAAAGGACCCGCTATGGGTGATAGATGGATCCGCACTGATAACAGGATAGATAAGAATAGCGAAATCCGGACGGAGACTAATATGTTTGGGATTGTTGATGAGTGAATGTTCAAAATGCGTTGCTGCGGTTGACGCAAGGTGACCACCGGCTGAAAAGCCCATTATACCCACTCTTTCCGGGTTGATATTCCATTGCTTTGCCCGGGTTCTTACTGTTAGTAAAGCCTGCTGCACATCCTGCAGCGGAGCAACAGCCGGGTCTTTCTGGTTCTTTTTATTGGGAATTCTATATTTCAATACAAAAGCGGCTACCCCCATTTCATTAAATCTTTCAGCAACTTTATAGCCTTCATGATCAATAGCGACAATAGTATATCCCCCGCCGGGGCAGATCACCACGGCAGTGCCGTTGGCCTTTTCGGGTGATGGCAGATAGGCGGTCAGGGTAGGTGTTTTTATTCTGCTGATACGAAAAATACCGCCATCGGATGCAGATTGCTCTTCATCCGGTCCGGGCAGATTACCGGGAACCTGGTTATCGGGATATAAGGGCATTTCTATGGGTTTATCCTGGGTGTAACCGCCAGGAATAAGTAAAAAAAGCAATAAAATGTATGCAAGAAGTTGTTTCATGAACATTTATTTCCCGAAATATAAAACAATAATCTCTTTGATAAAGAAATTATTATTGCCGGACTGAGGCAAAGGTATCTAAACTGATCTGCGCTCATTTATCTGTCTCCATTTTTTAAATGCTTATCCGTTATCATCCGGCAGAGAGGGCTGATAGCCGGAGCATAAAGAATATGGGATGCGTTTGTCCTGATAAGTGGATAAGCAAAGTTTTTAGAATTAAATAACAAGCAATACCTTCGCTTATCTAAATAATTAATGTACCTGAAGCCCTTCGTATGAAATTCACAGCCAGTTTAGCAGCTATCCTTTTCTTTTTTGTTTCTGTTTCTGCACAAAGTAGTCAGTCTCTGTTTGTTGGTCCGGGTTTTGGTTTTGATCATGGTGGTATCGGGGTAAAAGGCGAATACCAGCCTGTGAAATATGTGGGCATATTCGCCGGTGTGGGATATAACCTGGCCACTGTGGGTGCTAATGGCGGGGTTATTTATAATATGCTCCCCGACAAACGGGTAACACCTGTAATTACTGCCATGTATGGGTATAATGCGGTGATGAAAGTGAAATACCTGAATGGTACCGACTATGGGGTTTACAATGGGCTTACGATCGGGGCCGGAGCTGATTTTAAGTTAGGTCGTAGTCAGCGGAGCAAGATTAATGTTAACCTCCTGGTGCCTTTCAGAAATGCTGATTTTTTCAGAGAGTATAACCTCATTCGTCAAAACGGAACCATAAAACAGGATATCGTTCCCATTGCGTTCAGCTTTGGATGGAACTTTTCCATATTTTCAAAGTGAATGTTGATCTGAAATAAAAACGTTTGTCCTGTATAAGCGCTACCCGGTAAGTTCATGCACTTCATTCTAATTCATAAGTATACAATACTGACCGGTCATCATCCGGAACAAAATAGAACCGGAGTTTCCCGTCTGTGATCTCTGCAAAACAAGGATTGTTGGTCATTACTGTCCCCCGGTCAGACCATTCATTTACCGGGAATTGAAACACGGATGAATAGTTCCGGGTGTTTATTACTTCTATTCCTCCTAAACGAAAAACAGTACTGTCAACAGGGTTCCTGTATGTTTTTAAGCCGGAACAAAGCATAAGCCCGTCACCAATATAATTACAATCCTGGTAGTCAATATAAAAGTGCGGGTTTTTGATACCTCCGGAAGAAACGGGTTGCAGCAGCGTGTTTTTATTATGTTCAATTACCTTCCACTCATAAAATATTCTGCTGCCCCAGTTCATGCCTACAAGAGTATGGTTATCCCTGTTATAAGCTACAGCGCCCAGCGCATCGTTACATTCAGCCATTTTGGTTTTTTGCATATTGGCCGGATCAATCCTGTA
Organism: Chitinophagaceae bacterium; assembly: GCA_023957155.1. Classification (GTDB taxonomy): domain Bacteria; phylum Bacteroidota; class Bacteroidia; order Chitinophagales; family Chitinophagaceae; genus Agriterribacter. The sequence continues at coordinate 12,567 of JAMLHK010000014.1, forward strand.
AATAAAGGATTTTCCATTGGGCCGGTATTCGCATACAGGGATCCATAGGTATTTTCCATCGTAATCTATGCCGCCGGGGTGATAGATTACGCCTTCACCTAACAGAAGGCTGTCTGTTAGTTTCCCGTTGCTATCGAATCTGAACAAATAGCCTTTACCATCTCCATTGTCCCGGTCAAAGCCATTGATCGTGCTGCCGTAGTGTTTCGGCCAGCGATTCACTTTTACGGCAGTCATAAAAAAGAACTCATTTACTTTGGTAATACCCTGGGTATGGTAGGTGGTAAAAAGGAGGGGAGTGGAAGATATGCGCTTCCACCGGCTGAGGTATGAAGCGGATTGTATCTTTTTGAATACCGGGGATGCATTAAAACAGCCTTTTCCTGTATTGGCATGCTGTGCAGATAGGCCGGAGCCCACTATAATGATAGTAAATAGAAGTCCGGTAAAATACGGAATATTTTTTCTCATAGTTTATAAATATCCTTCATCCGCGAAGCTGAAAAAACCGGCTTCACTTACTATAATATGATCAACTACCCGGATATCAAAATACCGGGCGGCTTCCCTGATTTTTTGAGTCAGTATTTCATCTGCCCGGCTGGGTTTAAGGCTTCCGGAAGGATGGTTGTGACAAAGAATAATACTCACCGCATTCTCTTCCAGCGCTCTCTTTAAAATAACCCTGGGATCGGCTACGGTACCTGTTATCCCGCCACTGCTGATTATTTCGGTATGGTTGATTTTATTAGCCTGGTTTAAGTACATCACCATGAATACTTCTTTATTGTAGTCTTTCAGCATGGCCTGCAGGCACCGGGCAACACTGCTGCTATCGGTTATAACGGGTTTGTCTAACAGATCGCTGGATTGCCGTCTTCTGCCCAATTCAAGGGCGGCTGCAATAGTAATGGCTTTGGTTTCTCCAATGCCTTTGATCTTCATCAATTCTTTAATGGAAATCTTCCCTAACTGGTTCAGGTTATTGCTCCCGACCTGAAGGATTTCTTTGGCTAAATCAACGGCTGATTTTTGACGGGTTCCATGGTGTAACAGAATGGCTATCAATTCGGAATTACTTAAGCTCTCTGCGCCCTTGGTGCGAAGTTTTTCCCGGGGGCGGTCATCTTCCGACCAGAATCTGATGGATGTTTTTTCAACGGTTAGCATAATTTTTGTGTTTTTGACGCGTTATTGTGTTCTCTAAGATATTCCAAATCCTTTTAAAATCATAAAAATCTATTCCTTATGAAAATGTCTAACCGCCGGCTTGTTATTGGCTCCCTTCAACCGCTTTTATTTTGCATAGGCATGTATTTTGTTATCCTCATTTTTTCTGTATTTGTATGCTCTTCCATTTATCATGCGATAAAGAGTAATAAAAAAGCAGCTACTACCGAGGTTAAAACCATGCCGGTGGCTTCCGTTAATGCAAAAGCCGCCACATCATTCAGCAGGTAAATATCTGAACGGGTAAATCGTCCGCTGCAAGAAAGCTAATGCTTTGGTCTTGTTATTATGCAATTTCTTTTACAGGCATTGTGTAATGATGATTTTTGTGCTTAATACCCGGGGGATTTTGAACCTTTTTTAAAATACCTACACATTAGTATGTTCCTTCTTTTTATCTTCGCCGCATATCTTCTTATATATGCAACCGAAGGCGAAGTTATTTTCAGGTACCGGTTCCCGGTATCTGGCAGAAAAAATTGCACAACAGTTTGGGCAGCCCCTTGGAAAGATCAGTATCCAGCGTTTCAGCGATGGGGAAATTCAGCCTACTTTTCTTGAAAGTATCCGGGGTGACTATGTTTTTCTGATTCAGAGTACTTTTTCGCCTTCCGACAATATCATGGAGCTGTTGCTGATGATTGATGCAGCCCGGAGGGCTTCCGCAGATAAGATCATAGCCGTTTTACCTTATTACGGCTATGCCCGCCAGGACAGGAAAGATAAGCCCCGGGTGGCTATTGGTAGTAAGCTGGTTGCCAACCTGCTGACGGCCGCCGGCGCCGACAGGGTGATTACCATGGACCTGCATGCTCCGCAGATCCAGGGTTATTTCGATATCCCGGTGGATCACCTGGATAGTTCCGCCATTTTCATTCCTTATATTGAAAAACTTAACCTGGAAAACCTTACCTTTGCCGCCCCCGATGTGGGAAGCGCTAACCGGATACGTGAAATTGCCAGCTATTTCAACGCCGAAATGGTGATCTGTGATAAGCACAGGAAGCGGGCTAACGAGATATCCAGCATGGTAGTGATAGGGGATGTGACCAACCGGAATGTGGTGCTTATTGATGATATATGTGATACCGGCGGTACCCTCGCAAAAGCAGCCGGTTTGCTTGTTGATAATGGCGCTACCAGCATACGCGCTTTATGTACACACCCGGTTTTGAGTGGTAATGCGTACAGGAATATTGAAAATAGCGTACTGGAGGAATTAGTGGTTTGTGATACCCTGCCCTTGAGGGAACATACTGAAAAGATAAAAACGCTGAGTGTTGCGGGACTGTTTGCAACGGCTATCCGTAACGCCTATGAAAATCAAAGCATAACCAGTCTTTTTATCCATAGTCAGCTAAGAAATAAATAGTCATTATTAAAACTCAGATAAAAAATGAAAACAGTTACAATCGAAGGACAACTGAGGACCGGAACCGGAAAGAAAGCCACCCGGCAACTCCGCTCTCAGGGGCTCGTACCTGGTGTAATTTACGGTGGCGATAAAGAGGTGAATTTTCAGGCACCTGCTTTAGCTTTTAAGCCTTTAGTATACACCTCAGAATTTCAGTTGGCCGATATTCAGGTAGATGGTCAATCGTATCGTTGTATTTTAAAAGATGTACAACTCGATACGGTAAGCGATCGGTTAAATCATGCCGACTTCCTGCAATTGATAGACAATAAAAAAGTGATAGCCAATATTCCGCTGAAATTTACCGGCTCTTCTGCCGGGGTGAAAGCAGGTGGTAAGCTGATCACAAAAATGAAAGTGCTTAAGATAAAAACACTTCCCCAGCACCTGAAAGAAAACATTGAGGTGGACCTGACTAACCTGGAAATTAATGGTAATATCAGGGTGGAAGATGTTAAAGAAGAAAACCTGGAGATATTGAATTCACCCCGTATTCCTATTGCTTCTGTGGTAATGACCCGTCAGTTGAAACAACAGGAAGATGCAGCAGCACCGGCTGGTGGAGCAAAGGCTGCCCCGGCTAAAGCACCTGCCGCAGCAAAAAAATAAAAAGGATCTTTTTTTCTGATATACCCAATCCGTAAAAGGATTGGGTATTTGTATGTTTATTCGATAATGTCTAAGTTTTTAATTGCAGGATTAGGAAATCCCGGCTCCGAGTACCGGCATACCCGTCATAATATTGGTTTTGACGTGCTGGATGCCTTTGTGCAAAAGCATAACAGCACATTCCGGATTGACCGTCTTGCAGAAGTGGCCGAGGTGAAGTGGAAAGGGAAACAGTTTATATGCATAAAGCCTTCTACTTATATGAACCTGAGTGGAAAGGCTTTTCGTTACTGGATGGATAAGGAAAAGACAGCGCTGGATCATACCTTAACGATTGTTGACGACCTGGCACTTCCTTTAAGTAAATTAAGACTGAGAACCGGTGGCAGCCATGGGGGACATAACGGGCTGTTTGATATCCAGCAGGTTTTAGGTACGGATAAATATCCCAAGCTGAGGTTTGGGATCGGGAGCAATTTTCCCAGGGGAATGCAGGTGGAGTATGTGCTGGGCAAATGGTTCCGGGAAGAAGTGCCTGTGGTTAGGAAGAAAATCGAAAAATGTATCGAAGTAATTGAAAATGTTGCGTTTATCGGGTTTGAACGTACGATGAGTACGGTAAATAACCTGGAATTTGATTCCTCGGAGCAAGCTGATTAAATGATATTAGCTAAAAAATACAGGCAAGTGTATAAGTTTCAATTTGTTTGCCTTAAATTAGCACCTCACGATGTTCTTTACTCCCCAATATCTTCCGTGAATTAAACCCTCAATCTACTTAAAAACACGTGTTCATATCGTTTAGTAGTTTTTTTGTAAACCTTATTGAACTTTAAAGATTTATGAAGATATTTTGTATTGGCCGTAACTATGCTGAACATGCAAAAGAGCTGGATAATGAAATCCCGGAAGAGCCTGTGATTTTCATGAAACCGAAAAGTGCGTTGCTTCAGTTACATGCCCCGTTTTATTACCCCGAATTTACCAATGAGTTACATGCTGAAGCAGAACTGGTGCTCCGGATCTGTAAAAACGGGAAATATATTCCGGAAAAACATGCCTCCAAGTATTATAACGGGGTATCCGTAGGTGTTGATTTTACTGCCCGTGATATTCAGAATGAGCTGAAATCTAAAGGGTTGCCCTGGGAAAAAGCAAAAGCCTGGGATAATTCTGCTGTTATTGGCAAGTGGGTAGATATTACACCTGAAATAAAAAAGGATAATATCAACTTTAGCTTGTATAAAAACAAGGAATTAATACAGCAGGGGAACTCCGGTAATATGCTTTTTAATTTCGACCGGCTTATAGCTCATATTTCCATTTATTTCTCTCTTAATATAGGCGATTTTATCTTTACAGGTACGCCTGCCGGTGTAAGTGAATGTGTGGTAGGGGATGAACTGGAAGGATTTATAGAAGACGAAAGGTTGTTTGAGCTTACGGTCAAATAGATTTTTTATCGCCGTTTTAAAACAGCAAAGCCGCCAAGCTATGGCTTAAGCGGCTTTGTTTTATTGTGTGCCGGGCGGGGCTTATATTTCTCTTCCCATAAGCGGGTCTGTAATGCCTACTTTCCCGGTTTCCACCTTGCCGGCGTATCTTTTTTCAAAACTTTTTTGTCCTTTTATTTTTACACTCAGGTCATACCAGCCGGAACTTTTAGAAAGGTCTGTAATGATGCTTGCCTGGGCGCCGGGACTGATTACTTTGGTTTGAGTTTTACCGTGGTAAGCGTTGTCGGTTATCTCTACCGTTAGCTTTTGTTTGCCTGTATTGCGAAGCTTTATTTCGGCATTGCCCGTCAGTGATTTCTTACCGATGGCAGTGTGCTGGTATTCAAAAGCAACATCTAACCCGGGGTCGTTACCATTGCCCTTAAACTCGCGGAAAAAGCCGTTGGGACCGTATACCTGAAGGTGATAGTCTTCATTGGAGGAGGCATCCCATGAGTCAATGAGATGATCGCCGGCTTTTACCGCGTAATTGCGGGGTATGGGTTCTTTGCCGGGTGTGTATACGTAAAATGGTGATCCTGCAGCCAAATTACCAAACACTTCGTTTCGGGCTTCGAACTTTATTTTAAAAGATTTCCTGTCTTCACTGAGTTTTCCGTCTGCATATAACTGGTAGGGCAGGGGAGAAGCGGGGCGGGTTCCTTTTTCCTGCCGGGGCATCAAGGGTGAATTGTAGGGGTCTTTATTGATCTGCTCAATTTCTGAAGCGTTCAGGTTTTTATAGCCTGAAGGGAGTGATTTAAATTGTGCTTTATGAATACTTTCCAGGAAAGGGATCCTGTCAACTGGTTGGGGTGCGGGTATGTCTTCCCCGTTATAGGGTCTGAATACCGAAGTGATATTTCCGCTTACGGTACGCCTCCACCGGGTAAGGTTGCTGGACTCTATCTTTTTGCCGGTTTTATGCGTCAGGAAATGTTCCAGGAACTGGATGGGAGAAGTAAGATCAAATACCTGGGAATTAACGAACCCTCCCCTGCTCCAGGGAGAAGCTACTACCATAGGCACACGGAAGCCTAAGCCGATAGAGCCTTCCCGGTCACTTTTACCCCTTGCTGCGTTTTTCATCCACGACTGGTTGAAGTTTACATATTCTGTTTTGGGGTCTATGCCTTCCGATACCATGCCGCTGTTTTCCCTGTAAGGATTGGGTGCAGAGAATGGAGGAATATGATCATAGTATCCATCGTTTTCATCATAGTTCAGGATGAAAATGGTTTTTTTCCATACCTCGGGATTTTGAGTAAGGATATCAATCACTTCGCTTAAAAACCAGGCGCCATACCAGGGTGCCCCGGGATGGTCTGAAAAATTACAGGGTGCAACTACCCATGATACCGTAGGCAATTTACCGGATTGTACGTCCTGCCTGAACTGGTGTAGCACATCGCTTTTGGGTATTTCCATTTTACGTTCAATACCTCCATCATCGTAAGTAATCGTAGTGAGCTTGCGGTAATCCGGGTCCGTTCTGTTATCCGTAAATGCTTTTTCATGGAGGTTTTTATGCCATTGCGACAGCTTGTTGTATTCTTCCAGGTTATACCGCTCCCTGTCTTTTTTTACTGCTGTAAATAATCCCTGTTTCTTCGTAAGCTCCTTTTGCAGCTCTGTTTTTTCCTTGCTTCCGTCAGCTAATGCTTTCAGCTTTTTCTCCATTTCGCTGATGATGCCGGGAAGTTCTTTCTCCATTTTCTCAAGGTAAAGCATGTGCCCGTGCGAAAACTTCACATTAAACTGGCTGAACCATTCAATGGGATTATTGGTGAAATTTGCCAGCCAGTCTTCTTCATCACCTTCAAACCCGGTTTCTATGCTTAATTCATTCTGGTAAATTCTCCAGGGAATATTATTTTCTTCAAGGTATTCCGGGAAGGTTTTCCATGCGGCTTCTCTTCCGTAAGTGATATCCGAATTGAATACATGAGCTTTTACATTTTCATCGTGCTTTTCCCTGATTGTGCCCGTCCAAAAATATACCCTGTTGGGAGTGGTACCGGTTAGTGAAGAGCAGAAGTGCTGATCGCAAACAGTAAATGCATCGGCAAGCGCATAATAGAAGGGAATGTCTTTACGGGTAAAATGTCCCATAGTAATGGGCATGTGTCTTACTTCTTTATGTCCCGATTTTTTTGATTCGAGCCATTTGTCATGTTTCCCCTCATTCTTGGCATCGTTCATATCGCTCCAGCTATGCGGCAGTGATCCCTGCCATGTAATATTGCTTTCTTTTAAGTCTAAGCGAAAAGGGGCAAAGGTCTCGCCGGCCGCATTGGTTTGAAGCCAGACCTTGTTTTTATTAGGCAGGGAAACAGCCCGTGGATCGTTAAATCCGCGAACGCCCTGCAGTGTTCCATAGCAATGATCGAAGGAACGATTTTCCTGCATTAAAAATACAACATGCTCGGCGTCAAGATATGTTGTCCCTTTGTCGGGATTGATGGCAAATGCTTTTTGTATAGAAGGGGGTAAGCCGCTAAAAACGCCGGTACCGCCGGTTAATAAAGCTGCTTTCTTAATAAAATCTCTTCTTGTATCCATGATCTGAAGGGTTTAAAATTGAAGGATAAATATAGGAAATACAGAGGGAAGCATCAAGTGAGAAGCAGGGGATGCAAATAAATGGTCGCCAGATCCGGCTGTCAGCTATCGGTAATCAGCAATTGATCGCTAAAAGTCCTGCAACCTGTACCCTGTAACCTGCATCCTGCACCCTAAAAGGCTCACCGCTATCCAAACAATATCATAGCAATAATTAAAGTAAAAATAATGTTGAAGAATTGTGCGATCAGGAATGCATAGAGCGGTTTGCGGTTATTGGTTTGAAAGAGATCCCTGAAATTCGTTTCAAGTCCTATACTGGTAAAAGCCAGGGAAAACCAGAGGTTTTGTATATTTTTTAAAGGCGCTTTTACTTCGGATATGGTGGCATCGTTCAGGAAAAAGGAAAAGAGCAGCGAAGCGGCTACGAATCCCACTACAAACTTGGGGAAGCGTTCCCATATCAGGCCCAGGGTGGGTTTCTGATCAACGCCGGGTATATCACTTTTTTTAGCATAGGTCCAGTATACCGATATAGCAAATGCAGCCAGTCCTAATAATACATTCTGCGAAAATTTTACAATGGTACTGATCTTCAGTGCTTCTTCTCCTACCAGCGACCCGGATGCTACTACAGCGCCGGTTGTATCAATGGTTCCGCCCAGCCATGCGCCGGTTACTGTTTCGGAAAAGCCAAAGTAAAGTGCAATATAGGGCATGAATATCATCATGGGGATAGCGGTGATCAATACCAGTGAAACGACATACGATAATTTTTTAGGGTCGCCTTTTATAGCGCCGGAAGTAGCAATAGCAGCTGATACACCGCAGATAGACACAGCGCTGGAGAGCATCATCCCCAGATCATCGTCAATCCTCATCTTCTTACAAACCCAATAAGCAAAATACCATACGGCCAATACCACCAGCACGGCCTGCAGCAGTCCCTTTGAACCGGCTTTCAGCACATCAGAAAAGATAATGGAAGTTCCCAGCAGCACCAGCCCGATCTTTACAAATAGTTCAGTTGTCAGCGTTTCCCGGAACCATTTGGGCAACTTCATCGTATTGCCGATCAGTAACCCGATAGCAAGGCTGAAGATCACCGATTCCAGGTTCAGCTCATGCATCGTTTTGTTCCCGGTTATGACCAGCGCAATGATCGTAAGCAGGAAAACCACGGGAAATACGATCAGGAGATTTCGTATAGACCGGCCCGTCAGCCACGCACCCGCCAGCGCTATGGTAAACGTAATCAGGAATTGCAGACCGATTTCCGAGAGATTATGCGCAGAGAAAACACTGTTGAATAATTGTTCTGTACTGCTCCATTTGAAGGCGGGTACAGGGAAATATAATCCTGCAATAGCCAGGAAAATAAGTGCAAAACCCAGTATCACCACGGTCCAGTCTTCCGTAATAGCTATTCCCTTTTTTTGTGCTGCCATGAATTAAATTTTTGTGCTAATGTAAAATAATATTTTTAGTATTCGTTTGTATGGCGCGTGTTGCGGGATATATTATCTATTGTCCATTCCACTCTTTTTTCAAAAGCATGCAGGCGAACCCTGCAATCCGGCTTATTGCATATTGTACAGGAAGATGCAAGACAGGCATCGGCATGTACGAAAAGTTCAACCGATTCTCCAAATGCTTTTTTTATTAATGCGGAAAGACTGTCAATTTCAGCGTGTGCTTCTTTCACGTTAAGATACCAGGGTACGGTAAGATGGCAGTCCATGTGCAGTACATTACCGTATTTGATGATGCGCAGGTTGTGCAGGTCAATCCAGTTGGGCTGCCTGTTGGCGTTCAGTAGCTCTACCATTTTTTGCAAAAGGGCTTTATCTGCTTCATCCATGATGCCGGCAACGGAGCTTCTTGCTATCCGGTAACCGGTATAAATAATAAAGCCCGCCAGCCCGATGGCTATGGCGCTGTCTATCCATTGCAGGCCGGTAAGCTGTATTAACACCAGCCCTATAATAATACCTAACGTAGACCAGGTGTCGGTTTGCAGATGTTTTCCGCCCGCGATCAGTGCCAGCGAATTGTTTTTTTTACCCGTTTTGATACAGTAATAGCCGGTGATATAATTGATAACAGCCGTAACGCTGATAAGAATGATGCCATAGTCTAATTGCTTTAAGCGGTGCGGGTAGATGAGGCTGTAAACGGCTTCATAAATGATCACGAAACCGGCGATGGTAATTAAGCTGCCTTCAATGGCAGCAGAAAGGAACTCCGCTTTCCCATGACCGTAAGGATGGTTGGCATCGCGCGGACGGGCGGCAATATACAGGCTGAACAGCCCGATAAAGCCTGCCACTACATTTACCGTACTTTCCAGGGCATCGGTAAGCACCAGTACCGATCTGGTAAGATACCAGGCAATGACTTTGATCATAAACAAAGCCACTGCAATGACAGCTACTGTTTTTTGCAGCTGTAAATTAGCCCGTGCGGTATGCAATAGTGAATATTTGCCGGTAAAGGTATTTTTTATGCGGAGAACTGGAAAATAGTATTATTGTAAAGATAAGGTTGACGGATAACCGCCTTATGCGGACCTGGTTTTATAAAAAAGGCCCGCTGATATGATATATTCAGCGAGCCTTACCTTGCTATGCTATCCCTTACCCGTCTATTGCTTGTTTTCTTTAAATCTTTTGTCCGGCGTACCGTCTTTTTTTATATGCCGGTCCTGTGTCTTGTACCTCTTATCCGGCGTGCCGTCTTTTTTTAAATGAGTAGCGGTTGCCGTTGTGTGGGAATCATTAGCCGTGGCTGCCGCCTGGTTTTGGTGATTGGCCGTTTTTACCGCATGGGTTTTTGCATGTGCAACATCCTTCTTAACTGTTTTCGTTTTTTCCTGTGCCGGACGGGTGGATTGTGTTTGCTGTGCAAATAAAAAGCTCCCTGAAAACAAGACGAGAAGGCAGGCGAGAATAATCTTTTTCATAATTGTATTTTTTGTAGTAAAGTGTACTGCATAGTTAGTTTCAAAAAGCCGGGAAATGTGATAACCGGTTGTTAATGAGCTTATATTAACTATTGATTTACAACAGCTATACAGGGGAAAGAAATAAAAGAAAGTTGTGGTCAATATTTCTTTTAATTCAAAAAGTTAACAGTTGTTAGTTTGGTGCTTCTATTTGGCTTACTTTTGTTTTCTTTTAAAACAGGTATTATGCAATTTCAGTTGAACGAAGAACATTTAATGATTCAGCAGGCTGCGCGTGATTTTGCGCAAAATGAATGTTTACCGGGCGTAATTGAAAGGGATGAAAAACAGCAGTTTCCACGGGAGCAGGTTTTGAAGCTCGCCGAGCTGGGTTTTATGGGGATGATGGTTGCTCCCGAATACGGCGGTGCGGGTATGGATACGATCAGCTATGTTTTAGCGATGGAAGAGATCAGTAAAGTAGATGCAAGTGTTAGCGTGTGCATGAGTGTAAATAACAGCCTGGTTTGCTGGGGTCTGGAAAAGTACGGCACGGAAAAACAGAAGCAACAATATCTTGTTCCGTTGGCCCGGGGTCGTAAAGACGGGGCATTATATATCGGCGCTTTTTTGCTGAGTGAACCGGAAGCAGGCAGTGATGCCACTTCGCAACATACTATGGCTGAAGACAAAGGAGATCATTATATCATCAATGGAACTAAAAACTGGATAACCAACGGGGGTACGGCGAGTGTGTATCTTGTTATGGCGCAAACGGATCCTTCAAAAGGCAGCAAGGGGATTGATGTATTCATTGTTGAAAGAAATACGTCCGGAATAACGGTTGGCGCTAAAGAAAATAAATTAGGTATCCGGGGCAGCGATACGCACAGTATCATGTTCCAGGATGTAAAAGTGCCTAAAGAGAATCGTATAGGCAGTGATGGTTTTGGATTTAGCTTTGCCATGAAAACCCTTGCCGGTGGTCGTATAGGTATAGCTGCCCAGGCGCTCGGCATAGCCTCAGGCGCTTATGAAAGAGCGGTTGGGTATGCCAGGCAGCGAAAGGCTTTTGGAAAAGAAATAGCGCAACATCAGGCGATCCAGTTTAAGCTGGCTGATATGGCAACCCGGATCGAGGCCGCACGCTTGTTATGTTTACGGGCGGCGTGGGAAAAAGATACCGGTGAAGATTATACCATGAGCAGCTCCATGGCTAAGGTATTTGCATCTGAAACGGCTATGTGGACTACAACAGAGGCTGTACAGATTCATGGCGGGTATGGATATGTGAAAGAATATCATGTAGAACGCCTGATGCGGGATGCAAAAATTACGCAGATATATGAAGGCACAAGCGAAGTGCAGCGAATAGTGATAGGGAGAGGAATATTGAAGTGAGGGTGCGAGTTGCAGGTTACAGGGTACAGGTTGCAGGGATAAGTAATTCATGGCAGTAAATATTGAAGCATATAAAAATATACAGCAGGAGCTGGCCGGTAAAAATATCGTATTGGTTGCGGTATCTAAAACCAGGCCCGTGAGTGATATACAGGTATTGTATGACCTGGGACATCGTGATTTTGGAGAAAACTATGTGCAGGAGCTTGTAGAAAAACAGAAACAACTCCCTGCGGATATCCGCTGGCATTTTATCGGTCACCTGCAACGTAATAAGGTAAAAGAGATTGCTTCGTTTGTTCATCTGATCCATGGAGCAGACAGCCTGAAACTATTATCGGAGATCAACAAACAGGCGCTTAAATGCAATAGGGTCATTCCTGTGCTGTTGCAGATGCACATTGCCCGCGAGGAAACAAAATTCGGACTGGACGAAGCGGAGCTGAAAGAGGTTGTGAGCCATCTGCCGGAATTAAATCATATAGCCGTAAAAGGCATGATGGGTATGGCATCATTTACCGGTAACAGGGATTTGATCAGACAGGAATTTGCTTATCTGAAAGCATGGTATGATCGCCTGTCATTAACCGGCAAAGGAAAGGAACCGGAAGACTGTTTACCTTCTGTGCCGCACCTCCCGCTTAGTATGCTTTCTATGGGCATGAGCAGCGATTATCCTATTGCCATCGCGGAAGGGAGCAACATGGTCAGGATCGGGAGTTTACTGTTTGGTGCAAGAGCTTAACAAATATATAGTCCGGATATCTAAAAGACAGGTAATGTAAAAAGAGTGGTATAGAGAGTTATTGATAGGGTTCTGCTGCCTCTTTCCGCAATGATGAAAACAGGGGCTCCTTAATAGATAAACATTCATTATGCATATTCCTAAGCTATGGGTATGGGGTATACTTTCGCTAACGGTTGTAATAGCTCCATTCTCTTGTAAAGACAGTACATCATCTTCAGACAACAGGTCCTTTCTTGATTTCTCGAGCATGGATACCACGATAAAGCCCGGAGAGGATTTTTTCTCCTATGCAAACGGAAACTGGTACCGGCAAACGGTAATTCCGTCTGATCAGGCCGGCTGGAGTACAGTGCATGTTTTATTTGAAGACAACAGGAAAAAATTACACAGCATGCTCGATGAGCTTGCTGCCGGCCAGACCTACGCACAGGGCACACCCGAGCAGATGATGGGTGATTTATATGCGGGAGCTATGGATTCTGCAGCAATTGACAGGAATGGGTATGCACCGCTTGCCGATGATTTAAATCGCATTGAACAAATTACTTCAGTTGAGGGTTTGGTTAAAGAGTGTGCTTATGAATATACTGTGGGTGACGAAAATATTTTTGGTGTTTTTGTCGCCCCGGATGACAGAGATGCTACCGTGAATAAGCTACAGTTTTTCCAGGATGGTTTGTCGCTTCCTACCAGGGATTATTATTTGTATGAGGATAGCGCAAGCGTGAATATCCGGAATGAATTTGTACAATATGTGGCAGGTATGTTTAAAGCTATCGGAGCAGATAGCATATCTGCATTGACAGATGCTTCAGCTATTCTTGAACTTGAAACTAAGCTGGCAAAGGCGCATGTTTCACAGGTTGAATTAAGAGACCCGGTGAAAAACTATAATAAATTCGCTCTGAAAGATCTCGCTGTACTCGCTCCGGAGATTAACTGGACAGCATTTATTACAGGATATGGCGTTACTACGGATTCTGTTTTGGTGGGTCAGCCCGGCTATTTTAAAGAGCTGAGCCGCCAGTTAAAAGCAACACCGGTTCGGGTATGGAAAAACAAGTTAAAGCTAAAGCTGGTTGAGCAAGCTCCGCTGGGCGATCCTTTTGAAGAACTGAAATTTTCCTTTTATTCTAAAATGCTGAGAGGAATACAGGAAAGACCCGCGCGTTGGAAAAAGGCAACCCGCATGGTAAACGACCTGGCCGGAGACCTGCTGGGTAGGTTATACGTGAAAAAATATTTTCCGGAAGACGCTAAAAAGAAAATGCTTGTCCTGGTGAATAATCTGCAGCAGGTATATGAAAGCAGGATACATAAGTTGGACTGGATGGGCGACAGCACGAGACAAAAAGCATTGCTTAAGCTGAAAAGTTTTGAAAAAAAAATAGGCTATCCGGATAAGTGGAAAGATTATGCGGGGGTACAGATTGTAAGGAACAATCACTTTAATAATGTAAGGCAGCTAAAAATATATAAGTTCAGGCAGGAGCTGGCTAAGGTGGATAAGCCCGTTGACAAGACGGAGTGGTTTATGAATGCCGCAGAAGTAAATGCGTATTATAATCCGTCTTTTAATGAAATTGTTTTTCCCGCCGGCATTCTTCAGCCACCGTTTTTTGATCCGGCTGCTGATGACGCGGTAAACTACGGTGCTATAGGTGCGATTATAGGACATGAGATGACGCACGGTTTTGATGACCAGGGAAGACAGTATGATGCCGATGGGAATCTGCGTGATTGGTGGACGGCACAGGATGCCGAACAATTTAAACAAAGGGCAAAAGTGGTTATTGATCAGTATAATGCATACACTGTGCTGGATAGCCTGCATGTTAACGGTGCATTAACCCTGGGAGAGAATATTGCTGATATCGGTGGTTTAATGATCGCTTATGAGGCGTTTAAAAATACCCCGCAGGGCCGGAGTGATAAAAAGATTGACGGGTATACGCCGGATCAGCGCTTCTTTTTATCCTATGCTGTTTGCTGGCGTTCCAAATTCAGAGATGAAACCATAAAAGAACGGCTGCTGACTGATCCTCACTCTCCTGAAAGGTTCAGGGCTAATGGCTCTGTTTCCTGTATGCCGGAATTTTATGAGGCATTTGCTGTACAGCCCGGTGATAAAATGTACCGGGCAGATAGTATAAGAGTGAAAATATGGTAAGTAAGACGACATTTCATAAGGTTCCGTAAAAATGCACGTGAGACTACAAATACTAATTGCACTTTTGATTTTCTTTACCTATAGCTGCAAGTTTACCTCAAACCGCGATGAACCGAAAACATTTTATAATACCATCTCTGGCTGGGACATTAGTTATATTCCAATCATAGAGCCGTATAGAGCAACGAGTTTAGACAAAGGCATTACATGGTCCATAAACAGGCCTGAAGTAGTCAGTAGTTTTGATGTTATAAGATTTGGGGTTTCCAATAACTTCATTTATGGCAAAGGAAGTTCAAAATGGTTTTTGCTTGACACAAAATCCAGATTATTTGCGGAGTATGATACGAAGCAAGAACTTTTATACTCTTTAAAAAGCCTTATGATTTCAATAAAACCAATAAGTGAATGCAATTCCTATTTTGACAGTTTAGCCGACAATAAGAAATTATACTGGTTCCCCAAAGACGGAAAGAGTTACCCGACTTATCCAAATATTAATCCGGACACAGTGGTAAAGATAAATGTGACAGGCAGCCTTGAACAACCGGATTTTTTCTTTAGCCCAAGCCTGCCATTCAAAAAGAGTAGAGTGTACTTTTTTCTGGTATCCTATAACCAAAAAAACAACGACTTATACTATTTGTCAATCGACAATTCACCGCCAGTATTAGTGAGGGACAGCTTATTGATTCCAGCATTTTGCGATACAAGCAAACTTGAAATAACTTTATACACCCCTTATTCTGTTGCTCAAGAAAACCATATACCAGAAGAAAAGCGCTTCCTTAAAACCAAGACTATTTACATAAAATAGAAAGAGAAACGCCGCATTACATGGGGCTTGCTTCCATGCTGGCTGACGGAATAAAATCTCAATACTTGGAGTTGTATTGAACATTTGTTCCAGCTGAGGAATCACCTACGAACATTTATATTTACCTTCGGCATTGGATTCGCTACTCATCTGACGTTCGGACTGAAACAGCTACGAATTCCAGCACGGCATCGAGCCCTGAACCGTTGTGCTGTATCAACGTATAGGGTATTCCGTGGGTCTATCGAATTATTATACCAGGTATGAGCTTATATATAATCAGCATTATTGTTTTGGAGGTCAGGGCAGGCGTTATATTATTGCCTTATTTCTGCAGAGACAAGATCGGGGTTCTCTTCCCGGGATTATGCCGTATGAAATCTTTTGAAGAACCATACTTTCAATATGTCGGCTGTAATGCAGTAAACGACTACTATGGTTAATACGGCTGCAAGGCTAACGATGGGTAAAGGAGTAAACCCTATTTCATGTGCGAATGGCAGGTAGGGTAGTGCTATGGTAACTATGACGGCTATGATGCTGAGGATGAAAAGATACCTGCCGGGTTTGCTCTTGTGAAAGCTCTTATGTGTCCGAATGATGAAAACGATGAGAAGTTCTGTGAGGACCGACTCTACAAACCAGCCTGTTTGAAATGCGGACTCCTTTGTCTTGAGTATCAGATAGAGCGTGCAAAAAGTAAGGATGTCGAATATGGAGCTGTGGATCCCGAATATCATCATATAGTTGCGGATCAGCTTCAGGTCCCATTTGCCCGGACGCTTTATTTGTTCTTCGTCTACATTGTCTGCAGAAACGGACAGGAATGGAAAGTCAGTCAGAAAATTGATGAGTAAGATCTGCTTGGGAAGCAGAGGTAAAAAAGGTAACAGGAAGGAAGCGGCGACCATGCTGGACATGTTCCCAAAGGTTGACCCCGTGCTGATATACAGGTATTTCATGGTATTGGCAAATGTTTTCCTTCCTTCTTGTATTCCTTTCTTCAGTACCATTAAATCCTTTTGCATTAGCACGAAATCGGCTGCTTCTCTTGCTGCATCAACAGCATTTTCTACCGATATGCCTACATCGGCCGCATTGATGGCAGACACATCATTGATGCCGTCACCCATATAGGCTACGGTATAGCTGCGTTTCAGCGCCAGGATAATACGCTCTTTTTGCTGTGGCTCAACCTCGGCAAAAATATGTGCTTTCTTTACTTTCTGTACCAGCGCTTCGGGACTGGTGACGGAAATTTCTTTTCCCGTCATCACTACAGGCTGCTTTAGCCCGATTTGTACTCCTATGGATTTGGCTATATTCTCATTGTCTCCTGTAATAACTTTTAAAGCCACTTTGAGCTGTTGTAATTCACTGATGGTTTCAATGATGCCGGGTTTAACCGGATCATTCATGAGGATAAAACCTGCAAATATCATATCCGACTCCAGCTCCTTTGAGATAATGTCTGTTTCAATAGGCTTATAACAGATGCTGATAGCACGTAACCCATCCGTACCAAATTGCACGAATCTTTTTTTCAGATCTTCCCTATATGTTGCGATATCTTCAATGTTACCGCCAGGTAAGTTGATCTTTGTACAAATACCGAGTAGCTGCCCGAATGCACCTTTACTGATCAGTATTTTCTCCTTTTCCGTGCGGATGGCAATACTTAGCCTTTTTCGGATAAACCCGTATGGTATTTCGCCGATCTTTTGTACACTGAGCTTTGTATTGAATGTCAATTGTTTTAAAGCTTCATCTATGGGGTTGCTATATCCGGATTCCAGGGAAGCATTCCAGTAGGCTAACTGTTTTACCCATTCGCTCTCCATGCCCCACCCGTTGGTTAGCCCGGTAACCCGTATGGTACCTTCTGTTATGGTTCCGGTTTTGTCTGTGCATAATAGATTTACTTCTCCCAGGTTTTGGATGGAATTCAGCTTTTTTACGATCACTTTTTCATCCAGAAGCCGTTTGGCACCTTTGCTCATGGATATGGTGGTAATAGCCGGCAATAGCTCCGGCGCCATGCCAACAGCTAATGCTAAGGCAAAGAGAGCGGATTCTATCACCCCTTTATGTCCTATTAAATTAACCAGCAGGATAAAGATGGCAAGGGCTAAGGTTATTCTCATCAGGAAATAACCAAAGTCTTTTATTCCTTTTTCAAAGCTTGTTTCAACCGTTTGGGAGGCGCTGCTTATAATATGTCCGAACAGGGTGTCCTTACCCGCCCGGATAACTAAGGCTTTGGCATTGCCGCTTATAATATTTGTTCCCTGCCAGAGACAGTTACTTCTTTGGGCAAGCGGCGTTTGCGCAGTTGTTATACCCGGTTCCTTTTTTGCAGGGTAAGATTCTCCCGTTAAGCTGGCTTCATTTACATAAAGCTCATTGGCTTCGATAATGAGACAGTCTGCAGGCAGCATGTTCCCGGCACGCAGAAGAATAACATCACCTTTTACGATTTGCTCCTGGTCTGTTTCACTAATTTGCCCGTCACGCAAAGTGGTTGCTTTGATGGAGAGCATGGATTGCAATTTTTTGACTACTTTTCCTGCATTTTTTTCCTGGAAAAAACTTAGTGTTCCGGTTGATAACAGGATGAACAGAATGATAAATACATCTGACGGATCACCGACAAATGCAGAGATAATCACCGCCCCGATAAGGAGTAACATGAGCGGGCTCCTGAATTGACTTAAAAAAAGAATGATCTCTTTTTTGAGATGGGGCTTATATATGGGCTGATTACCTTTTTGAAGTAATAACCGGTTAACGGTATCCTGTGATAATCCTTTTTCCGAGCTGTTCAGTTGCTGAAACCAGTAACCTGTGTCAAATTGCCAAAATGGATTTTCCATTTTATGGAATTATGATATTCAATCCTCAGTTGACTACAATCTCACTTAGGAATACCCATCCCGGCTCTCCCTTCCTTCTGTTCCATGACGGGAGTGTATGAACGGGATACAGGACGATCTTGAGGCACTGCACTTCTGATGAGGTTAATGCGATCGTTTCCTGTAAGGAGTTCCTGGGTTCGCTTTTTTCGGGTAAAGGGTTAATGCGTTTACCCAGCAGTTGTAAATGTCCTTCATCTAATCCACCCCACACTTCAATCCGTGTGGCAGGGAAAATATCTCCTCCCGTATTTTTCACCATCTGTATCATGACCTCGCCCGGCGAAATCTTATTGTTGAAAAACAGGTAGAATGCCGCTTCATTTTTTTGGTAACCCAGCCATTCCCCGTTACCGAGATTTGTGTAGTTGCCTAATGCGCCATCGGTAATTACCCCGGGAAACTCCGCCCGGAATTTAGGATCGGGTGCTGTGATTAAGCTTACGGAATCCGGTACAAATCCCTGTTTAATGTAGGTAGACTGTGCCGGGGCACTACCGTACCATCCTTTTTTATGAGCGGTGGCTTTCAGGGTAAGTGACCGGTTAATGGATATCGGTTCCGTATAAACCTGGCCGCTTACACTATCGGGTTCACTCCCGTCTAAGGTATACCTGATCTCTACCCCCGGGAACGGATGACGGATTTCAATATTTATTGCATTACTAAAAATGCCCTGGGCTGTTTTGATTATGGGAGGACTTAGCTGCATTACCGATCCTTCTTTATCGGCAAATCCCGTTTCAAACAATACGTGAGGGTACTTTGATGTTAGTGGTTGAAGCTGCCCGCTGTCTATCTTTGTATCCCAGATAAAAACGGATCTCAGGTCGGGTGTGGTTAATGCTTTTTCTAAAGAAGGAGCGGTTACGGCGGTGCCGGATAGCATCAGTTCACGTAACCTGGTAAGAGATGCTAACTGTTCCACTCCCGCCGGGGTAACTTCTGTATAATTCAGGTTCAGCTTCTCCAGGTTGGGAAACTGCCTGATTGTTTTTATATCTTCATCCTTTACCGGGAGATGAGCAAGGTTTAGTTCTACAATTTGTTGTTTAAGGGGCAGCAGTTCTTCCAGCGTTTTGGAGGAAAACGTGTTACGTCCATATAAATTAACAGAGAGCGCCGGTGAATTTTTTCCCAGGGGAACGATAACGCGGTAATTATTATTTAAGGCTATTATCTTTTTTTCATCTGCCGCTTTAAAATCGTAAGCCGGTAGTGCAGGTCCGGAGGGGAGTAAATAACCGGTAGACAGAATGCGGAAAGTGTCTTGTTCGGGGAGGCTGAATAATGGTTCTTCCATTACGGCGCCAGACCTGATCCAGGCATATAGCAATGCAGTTTCCGTTTCCGTTAACTGTGGTTTGGAAGCCGGGGGCATGTGCTTTTTATCATTCATGGGGAGGTGCAGGCGCTGGATCAGCAGGCTGGTATCAGGCTGTCCGGGAATAAACAATGGTCCGGATTTGCCACCTGCCAGTACGCCTTCTGTATCTGTAAGCAGCAACTCTCCCTTGAGTTTTGACGGGTTATGACAGCTCGCACATTTGTTTTCCAGGATGGGCTGTATAATATCTGTAAACACGATGGCTTTGTCGGGCGGAGGTAAATCCCTTTGCAGGTTTAGCACAGGCGCCAGCACATAATTCTCTCCGTGGGTAAGACTGGCCCCCCAGTGTCCTGTGGCTATAATGGCTATAGCCGCTACAAGGGTAAACGGTTTGGTGAACGCAGTGTGTTTCGCTAAAAGCGGGTAGTACGAATAAAAAAGAAAGGCCAGTATTGCCGTTACGATACCACCGATTTTGTGCAGGAGTAATACGTTGCCTTCATCCGCGTCTTCAAGGGATAATAACATACCCGCGATGGCGGTAATAACGGCCGATATCGCTGCTATAAGCCGCAACAGATCAAGCCATTCATTATCTGTGCCTTTATTAATTGCCGGGATCCATAAGGTAAAAAAAGCGATCAGCAGCAAAACAATTGGAAAGTGAAGGAACAGGGGATGCAATCTCCCGGCTATGGCCAGCCAGGATGGGATATGCAGGAAGCTTTCAAAGACCACTAAAAAAAGGAGAAAGACCATGCAGCCGAATAATATCCCATCGCCGATTTTTTTTACTGTTTGCATGTATGCCGCTATATTTTAATCGTTGTCTATATCAACCTGCTTCGCCCGTTTAAAGCGACAGTACAATATGAGCATATTGTGAGATGCAGTTTATTTTCTCTCTTTTTTATTTTTGTCGTTTGCTGCTTTTACACCCTGCTGAATTTATACGGATATACCTTGTTAGATGCCCATTGAGCCACGTAGATACTTCCTTCGTCATCTACACATACATCATGCGGATGGATAAAGATCTTCTCTGCCTGCGACATGGGTTGTAGTTTTCCATCTTTATATACCGGTGCCGTTCCGCCAATATTAGAAACTACTTTATTATTTTTATCCAGGATGGTTACAAAGCCGCTTCCGGCAGTTTTTAAATCCGGAGAACGTAATACGGCTGCATACAGGTGATCGCCATGTATTACCGGGCGGCAAACACATGCCCCGGGTAAGGAAATTACTTCTATTAGTTTTCCTTCCAGTGAAAACCGTTTGAAACAATTTCGGGTACGGTCAGTAATCAGCAGCGTGGGGGTTCCCTGCCTGCGGTCAACCGTTATCCCGTGGGCATTATCAAGATGAGCGGTGGTATCGCCTTTGCCCCCGAAAAAGTTTTTCAATTTTCCTTTTTCGTCATAGTGCATAATATACTGGGCGCCATAACCATCTGCAATATAGAAGTCGCCATTATCCAGCACGGTAGTTTCTGTAGGTACAAAAGCTTCTTTATTTTTATACACACCTGTTTCAGCCGGGTAATCAATGGTCAGCAACAGTTTCCCGTCTATGGTGGTTTTGTATACCTCGTGCTTATTGGTATCGGTAATGAACAGGTATTCTTCACCGCCCGCGCGTTGCAGGGTCAACCCGTGCGCACCGGGAAATTCATGTCCCCAGCTTGCTTTCAGCTTCCCCGATTTACTGTATACCAGAATGTTGTTTTTTGTTTCATTCGTAAGTAATACAATGCGTCCTTTTTTGTCCTGTATCATCTCGTGACAATCATTTACCGGGTGTTTTTCGGGGTTCAGGACACCCCATTTTATATTCATCCGGTAGCGCATATCGTTATGTCCGTATACGGGATCATTTTTCCCCGCAAAAAGATCGTGGGTAATTGCCATAGTACCTGCCGCAAACCCGGCGTTTTTTAAGAATTTCCTTCTGTTCATAATTGTTATAGCGTGTATATAAAATAATAATAAAAAATCAGGAAATAATATCCCGTACTACCGTGCCGGATACATCGGTTAATCTGTACCTCCTGCCCTGGAAGCGGTAAGTGAGCTTTTCATGATTGAAGCCCAGCTGATTTAAAATAGTAGCGTGAAAATCGTTGATGTGTACGGGATTTTTTACAATGTTATATCCAAACTCATCGGTCTCTCCATATACTATACCGGGCTTTATACCACCACCGGCCATCCATATACTGAAGCAGCGGGGATGATGGTCCCTGCCGTAATTGTCTACGCTCATGGCCCCCTGGCAATAGTTGGTTCTGCCAAATTCACCACCCCATATCACTAAAGTTTCATCTAATAATCCTCTTTGTTTAAGATCGGTGATCAATGCGGCAGAGGGCTGATCTACATCTTTTGCCTGTCCTCTCATTTCATTGGGGAGATTGCCATGCTGATCCCATCCCTGGTGGTATAGCTGGATAAACCGCACCCCGTTTTCCGAAAGTTTTCGTGCCAGGAGGCAATTCGCAGCATAGGTTCCCGGAATAAGGCATTCAGAGCCATACAGTTTTACAATGTCGTCTGATTCTTTAGACACATCCATGATTTCCGGAACAGCAGTCTGCATCCGGTAAGCCATTTCGTATTGTTGAATTTTAGCGGCAATTTCAGGATCCCCGAATTTTTTGAGCTGAATTTCATTGAGCGCCGCAACCTGGTCTAACATTTTACGCCGCGATGTCCGGTCCATACCATCAGGATCCTGCAAATACAAAATAGGATTTTCCCCGCTGCTGAACTGTACTCCCTGGTGAACGGAATCTAAAAATCCGTTTGACCACAGTTTGGAGTATACTCCCTGGCCGTTTCCTTTACCACGCGACAGCAATACACAAAATGCCGGAAGGTTTTTATTTTCTGTGCCCAGCCCGTAGCTCACCCACGAACCCATACTGGGACGGTTTCCCTGCTGGGCCCCGGTTTGAAAAAACGTCAATGCCGGATCGTGGTTGATGGCTTCGGTGTGCAGCGACCTGATGATACACAGCTCATCTACCACTTTGGCCATGTGTGGAAATACTTCGCTTACCCACGCCCCCGATTGCCCGTGCTGGCTGAATTTATAATAAGAGCCTATCAGCGGGAAAGACTTTTGCCCGGATGTCATGCCGGTGAGGCGTTGCCCCTGCCGGATGGACTCAGGAAGATCCTGCCCCATCATGGTATTGAGGGTAGGTTTATAATCAAATGTTTCTAACTGGGAAGGGGCCCCGTTCTGAAACAGGTAGATCACTCTTTTGGCTTTAGGCGCAAAATGAGGGATACCGGGAATAAAACCCGCATCTTCTTCGGCAGTTCCATCAAAAAGTCCGGGAATAAGCAGCGAGCCGAGAGCGGCACTGCCCAGCCCGATGCTCATGCGGGATAAAAACTTGCGGCGGTTGATATTCAGCCCGTATTGTAATAGTTCTTTATTCATCCGTATATTTTTTAACCTGTTCAGGTTTTTGTAATGGCTTCATCCATATTATATATTACCTGCACCATACGTACAAGGGCGGCTACTTCCGGGGCAGGGGTACTTTTGATCTTATATTCTCCCACTTTGATCACCTGGTCTATGGTTGCCGGGTTGGACTTGAAATAGTCCTGCTGCTCATGAAGGTATTCCAGTAAAATATCCTGCTCCTGTTTAGCCGGGCGCCGGTTAATGATACGTAAAAAAGCATCGGTAACGGCTGCCTCAGGTTTATCCTGCTTTTGTACCAACCGGTCGGCTAAGGCAACCGAGGCCTCCAGTATAGTAGGATCATTCATCATGATCAGTGCCTGCAACGGGGTATTGGTTCTTGACCTTTTCACTTCACACTGATCCCGGTTACTGGCATCAAAGATGATCATGGAAGGAGGGGGAACGGTTCGCTTAATAAAAGTATACATTCCTCTCCGGTACAACTTGTCGCCATGATCCTGTTTATAGGTGGAAAGCAATCCCCTGCCGGATGTGGCTAATTCCCAGAGTCCCGGCGGTTGATAAGGTTTAACGCTGGGGCCGCCGATAATGGGACGCAATAGCCCGCTGCTTGCCAATACCATATCACGTACCATCTCTGCATTCATACGAATGCGGGGTGCATACGATAAATAAATATTCTGCGGATCGGCTTTTAATTTTTCCGGGGTAATTACGGATGACTGCCGGTAAGTTGCCGACATGTAAATTTGCTTTACTAATCTTTTAATATCCCATCCATGTTCCCGGAAATCAACGGCCAGCCAGTCTAATAATTTAGGATGGGTGGGCAGATCGCCCTGCATACCGAAATCATTTGACGATTTTACTATTCCCCGCCCAAATATTTCCTGCCATATCCGGTTGACAAAAACCCGGGCAGGAAGTGGATTCTTTTCATCAAAAAGCCATTTTGAAAGTCCGAGCCGGTTTTTAGAAAGTTCGGGAGAGAATGCCATAATTGCGTGGGGAGTAGCCGGTTGCACTTCCTCAGCATGCTGGTCATATTCTCCCCGGGTAAGAACATACGTTTTTCTCGCGGTATCCATATCCTTCATCACAGATACCTGTAATCCTATTGTGTCGGAACTGGTGATAAAGTTCAGCACGCCTTTCAGGTCTTCCTGCGTAATATCCATGCGGGGGTTTTTGGCAAAAGTTTCATGCCCGCCTACGGATGATTCTAAGCCTACTTCGTTAATGCTGTTGAAGAATGCGGAAAGCTCAAAGTATTCCTTTTGTGAGATGGGGTCGTATTTATGATCATGACATTTAGAACATTCAATCGTCATACCCAGCAGGGCGGTACCCAGGGTATTGGTTCTGTCCACTACATATTCTACCCGGTATTCTTCATCAATTACGCCACCTTCTTCGGTGATCTTATGATTGCGGTTAAAGCCTGTTGCGAGGATCTGTTCTTTTGTAGCATCAGGGATTAAATCACCGGCTAACTGCCAGGAGACAAACTCATCGTAAGGCATATTGTTATTAAACGCATGTATGACCCAGTCCCTCCAGGGCCATTGCGACCGGTAATTGTCGTCCTGGTACCCGTGTGAATCGGCGTAGCGGGCTACATCTAACCACGGGATCGCCATACGTTCCCCGTAGGCAGGCTTTTGTAACAGCGCGTCAATCGTCTTTTCATAGATATCAGGATCCGTGCTTTGTATAAAGCTGTCTATCATACCGGGTGTTGGCGGCAGACCGGTAATATCCAGGGCTATCCGCCGGAGTAATTTTTCTTTATCGGCTTCCTCATTGGGGGAAAGCCCGTGTTCTTCCATCTTATTTAAAATAAAATGGTCTATTTCATTTTTGGGCCAGGTTTTGTTTTTGATTTTGGGCAGCCCGGCTTTTTGTGGGGGAACAAAAGCCCAGTGCGGCTCGTACTTTGCTCCTTCTTCAATCCATTTTTTTATGATGGCTACCTCTTCTTTGGTAAGCGCAGGAAGATTGCCGGAAGCAGGAGGCATCCGGTAACTGGTATCGGTAGAGGAAACGCGGAGAAATACTTCAGACAGGTTGGGTTTACCCGGTACAATGGCATGCGATCCCGGGTTTTCTTTTAATGCTTTATATGCTTCTTCCCGGATATCTAATCTTAGATCCGCCTCCCGTTTATTGGCATCGGGGCCATGACAGGCATAACATTTGTCGGAGAGGATAGGGCGTACCTGGAAATTATAGCTGATGGTTTCCGAACCGGGGCTGTCATTCATCTCTTCTCCGCCTAAATAGAGGAAAGTGAGTAGTATAGTAATAATGGCCAATGCTCCAAGGGCAATTACGTATTTTCTTTTCATATGGCAAGTTTAACAACCTGGATTTTAAGTTGTTTACTGTTGCACCTGTTTGGGGAATTTTATATCCCGATTGTTTATTAATGCCGTCCCCGGGAAAAGCAGGTGCTTTACAAAAGTGCATTTAAAGGTAAAGAAATCTTTTGGCTGTTGGGGAAAGTTTTTCTACAATGCGTTTATCCCGGATGATAAATATTTTGTTTTTTTAGCATATATACCCTGCTTCATATCCCGTAGTAGGGGGATGAAAAATGAGATAGTGTTAAAATTTTAAATATGATCTTCAGCTTGCCCGGGGATTTTGATTGATTCCCGGTACGGCTGCTTTATATAGTACGGCTCCGGTAATTGTACTTATCGTATAGTTTTCCGCAGCTGTGATCAATACGGCATCTCCCTTTTTTACATGCAGGCTTTTGCTGTCGGAAGCTATATCGGCTTCTCCTGTGGTGACCAGCAATATTTCTGCTGAATAGGCGGTATGCCTATACAGCGATTTGCTATCGGATATAATTTTACTTATTTCAAAATCGGGCACGGGGCAGTGGTATATCGTTTCGGATCCTTTTTTTTCTCCGTCCAGGATACGGGGAACAATACCCTCAAACAAGGTATGCTTCAAAAGTTCCGGTACATCAATATGTTTGGATGTTAACCCGCCCCGTAATACATTATCGGAGTTAGACATTAATTCAATATTCTGTCCTTCGAGGTAGGCGTGGGGAACACCGGCTTCCTGGAATATAGCTTGTCCCGGAAGCAGGCGGACAATATTAAAAAAGTAAATGGAGAATATTCCCCGGTCGGTATTTTCGGAGTTCCCGTTATTCGTTGCTTTACATGCCCAATATGCCGGGTCGGATTTTTGAAGCCGGTTATTTTTATATAGCGATGCAGCTTTTTGAAGTACCGGTTTCCATAGCGCATTGACCTGCGACTGTGGCATTTCCATGACCTGCCTGTATAAACCGTAATAACCTTCTTTTTCAAATACCGGTAAAAAAGGTTGCAGCGCTTCCGTTTGCTGCAGGGTTTGTAATAATTTTTTTTTCTCTTTGAAACCGTGCAACAGCCAAAATTCACTTAGTGCCACCATCACTTCCGGCTTATGATTATCGTCTTTATAGTTCCGGTGAGCGGCATGAACGGGTATACCCATCTCATTCTCCCTTGCAAAGCCTTTTTGAGCTTCCGGTTTGGAGGGGTGTACCTGTATAGACAGCATATCTTTTACGTCTAATACTTTAAACAGGTAGGGCAGGTTGCCAAACTGTGCTAAAACATTCTCACCTAATATACCAATGGCATTATTATTAATAAGCTCTTGTAAAGAGAGGTAATGATCGTCTTTATATTCTGCAACGGCAGGTCCGTTGGCGTGTACACCCAGCCAGTATTCTGCAAAAGGCTGCTGGTCTTTGTTTTCTATACCTAACAATCCGGGAATAAATCCGGTACCTCCCCATGCATAGTGTTGTACTTTCCCTTTAAGTTTATACATCGCCTGATTTTTATGCTTGCTCCCGTTCCTGCTCATAGACCTCGTCAATCAGCAGGTTTTTGCCATCTGCCGCTGTTGTGGCAAGTTCATCACAACGGTTGTTGTATGGATTATCTGCATGTCCTTTCACCCATACAAACTGTAGGTTGTGCTTTTGTGAAAGCTGATGGAAACGTTTCCAGAGATCCTTATTTTTTTTGCCCCCTTTAAAGTCAGTGTTGATCCATTTTTTCAACCATCCTTCTTTTACGGCTTTAACCACGTACTGGCTGTCGGAGTAGATGGTAACGGACAGGTTATGCTTGGTTAATGCTTCCAGGGCAGCAATTACGGCCATCAGTTCCATGCGGTTATTGGTAGTGAGCCGGTAGCCCTTTGATAGTTCCTTTTCTGCAGCGCCCCATTTTAAAATGGCACCGTAACCTCCCGGCCCGGGGTTACCCCTTGCCGCTCCGTCTGTATAAATGATGAGTGTTGGGTGAGACATAGTTATTGCTACAAGCGTCCTGCAGTTTTGTGCAGGCGTGACAATAGTATTGCGCCTGCCCGTAACTGCTGTTGATTAATAATTTTTTGTTGAAGATAAGCACAAAAGCCGATAGATATTCGTCCCATCGGAACCACAGATGATAGTAGCACTTAGCTGATAATACAGGGACCGGCCATCCTTGCATGAAACCAATTGTTAGCGGTTCGTTGTTGTCGTCTGTCTTGATTAAGCCTGTCTTCTTTTCGTGTTATATGAGTCCATGCTCTTTTAACGCGGCCTGCTCATTGCCAGTTATCCAGGCAAATATTTTATGTTGATTCTCCTTTGTTTGAGTAAAGTAAATATTCTCAAATTCAATACTTACTTTTGAATTGTCCGGTTTAATGAAATTTGACTTCCAAAGCACTTTAGTCATTGTGTGAAATTCGTCCAAGATGACTATTTCCTTTGAAACAATGTCCATGGAAGTAGTTCCAATTTTTTTGTAAAAAATATAGCCCTTCAGTAAAAAATCTCGTAATTCTTTGTCATTCCTGCCACATTGAACCCCTAACGGATTAGCTCCAATAAAGCAGTCCGAATACAACCCTGCGGTTTGTTCAATATCGTGAGCATCTACGCTTATCGCATTATTAAATATATCCCTGTACTGGTTAAAAAAGTCGTCTACCTGTTGTTTCCTGTTGTTCATTTCTATGATACGAAGACGTTAATTTGATCTGTCACACAACCTGTCTGTCTGTTTGTTATTTGTAGTGGTGTCTGTTACAATGACCGCCAATGCGGGTATTTGACTTGTGATTTAGCCTTTTTCGTTCTGACTTTCCGTGTACCGGTCACAATCTCGATTTTTTGTTTCTTGTTATTTCTTATCTGGTGCTTCCCTTTATACCTGGAAAACTCCCAGGCTGAATGTGTCGGTTATTTTTTTGTGATTAGCCGCCGCTATGCCTTCTGCAATCAATTTACGGGTGTCCGCCGGGTCAATAATATCGTCTACCCATAGCCGTGCGGCTGCGTAGAAAGGAGTAGTTTGTTTTTCGTAGCGGCTTTTGATATCATCCAGTATCTTTTTCTCTGCCGCGGGGTTAATGCTTTCTCCTTTTGCTTTCAGTGCATTGATCTGTATTTGCATTAAGGTTTGCGCTGCCTGGTCTCCACCCATTACGGCTATTTTTGCAGAAGGCCACGCATAAATAAACCGCGGATCGTAGGCTTTGCCGCACATTGCATAATTACCGGCGCCGTAGGAGTTGCCAATGATAAACGTGATCTTGGGAACCACGGAATTAGCTACGGCATTCACCATTTTTGCCCCGTCTTTTATAATGCCTGAGTGTTCGCTTCGGCTGCCTACCATAAACCCGGTTACATCCTGCAAAAAAACTAACGGTATATTTTTCTGGTTACAATTCATAATAAAACGGGCAGCCTTGTCCGCGCTGTCGTTATAAATAACACCTCCCATTTGCATTTCACCGCGCTTTGTTTTGATGATTTTACGCTGGTTGGCTACAATACCCACAGCCCATCCTTCAACGCGGGCATAACCGCATAAAATGGTTTGTCCGTAATCGCGTTTGTACTGATCAAATTCCGAATTATCGGTTATTCTTTCTATAATATCCAGCATATCGTATGGCCGGGTAGCATCTGATGGCAGGATACCATATATTTCCGAGGGATCTTTTTTAGGCGGGGCGCTTTTGATCCTGTCGAATCCTGCGGTTTCTTTTGCTCCCAGTTTGGCCATGATCTTTTTGATCTGGTCCAGGCATTGCTCTTCCGTATCGAATTTATAGTCGGCAATACCGCTTATTTCGGTATGCGTTATGGCTCCTCCCAGGCTTTCGGCATCAGTTTCTTCTCCTATTGCTGCTTTCACGAGGTATGGCCCGGCAAGAAAAATAGAACCGTTGTTTTTTACCATTAGCGTTTCATCGCTCATGATGGGAAGATAAGCTCCTCCTGCCACGCAGGCGCCCATAACGGCAGCGATCTGGGTGATGCCCATTGCGCTCATCCGCGCATTGTTGCGAAAGATCCGCCCAAAGTGTTCCTTGTCCGGGAAGATCTCATCCTGCATGGGTAAAAAAACGCCTGCACTGTCTACTAAGTAGATGACCGGCAGATTATTTTCCATAGCAATCTCCTGCATACGCAGGTTTTTTTTACCGGTTACCGGAAACCAGGCCCCCGCTTTCACGGTCTGGTCGTTAGCAATTATAACACATTGCTTCCCGCTTACGTATCCGATACCGGCAACGGTTCCCCCTGCGGGACATTCTCCAAATTCTTCATACATCTCATAACCCGCAAATACCCCGATCTCTATAAAGGGCTTATTGGCATCGGTTAAATAGGTAATACGCTCCCGTGCCAGCAGCTTATTCCTTTCTTTTTGCTTTAGTATTGCTTTTCTGCCACCACCTGAGTATATGATCTCACGCTCCTGCTTTACTAAGCTTAAGACCAGTTTCAGCGCATCTTCATTTTTATTATGTTCCATATTCATGTCAGCAGCGTATTAAGTAGCGGGCTAATCCTTTGCCCAGTAGTCTACCACCAGTACCTTATCTAAATGGGGACTTAACACATCCACAAAGGCTTTATGAGCCGGATGCGGAAGGTATATCGCCCTGTCTTTTTCACTGGTAAAACTAACAAAAAAACAATGGGTATATCCCTGTGCCAGGTTTTCCGGGCTGTTGTTCGTGCCCCATTCAAATGCCTTAATTTCTTTGATTTTTGAAGGAAGCGCTCTGAATGCATCTTCCACTTCTTTTACCTGCAGGGCGGTAGATTCTTCCTTAAACTTGAATAAAACAACGTGTCTGAGCATTTTTTTCTCTTTGTTATTGGCTGAAATAATGGTGCCTGCAAGTATGCAGACAGCGATGATAGTAATTAATTTTTTCATTTCATCCGGGTTTTAAGTATAGTATGTAAAGTAAAGATCAAATACCGGTCAAATATAATCTTATGGATTACACTTTCCAACGGGTCCCGCGCTTTTTGCCTGTTTTCTTTTTCTGCCGGAAACGAAGCGTGATACCAAAGAAATGAATAGCCCGGATCGTATTATAATACAGAAAGCGATACGTACATGTACATACCGCTTCTGCATACCGTTAAGTAAAGCCTTAGAATGAAATGGGTTTCCTGCTATTGTTCCAATGTGATTTGTCCTAAATCTGTTGTTTCACCGTCCTTTACTTCCACTCCTTCTTTAGCTGCATTTTTGTAAGGAGGGTTTGCTTCGATGATCACTTTATAGATTCCCGGTTTGGCATCTGTTATTTCAAATGCGCCATCGGCAATGTCTGTTTTAAGTGTATCCGTATCGGAAATAGCCCAGGCTCTGACCGCTGCATCCGTGGGACTGACGGTGCCTTTTAACGAACCGTTGGTGATTACATTAAATGCAAATAATCCTGCGGCGATAATACTTAATGCCGTCAATGTAAGCTTTGTCTTTTTCATAACGCTGGAATTTTTATTGATTATGTAATAAATTACTTTATCATTCTTCCGGGCGGGTGCGTTATCATTCTTCGGGGAAGCAGGATCAGGTGGGATAACCTATCAAAGGCAAGTACTATGCCAAAAGGATAACCGGGATTTGTTAAAATACATTTTCAAATTAGCCCGGGGTACTTATACACAAGCGTGTATATCCCGGCCGGTTGCTCTTCTTTCGTTTTACTATATTTGCCACATCTTTTAATTACTAAAATAATTAGTATACCTTTGCCTGTTTTTAAAAAGCAGCATACAGAAATCGCTTATGTCCGATACAAAACAAAGCCTGTTTGATTATACAGAAGATTCCATTAAGTCGTTAGACTGGCGCGAACATATCCGCCTGCGTCCCGGTATGTATATCGGTAAGCTGGGAGATGGCAGCAGTCCTGATGACGGCATATATGTACTACTTAAAGAAGTGTTAGATAATTGTATTGATGAACACATGATGGGCTATGGAAAGCAGATAGATATTGTGGTGGAGGGGAAAACCGTTACCGTACGTGATTTTGGGAGAGGGATTCCGTTGGGGAAGGTTGTGGATGTAGTGAGCAAAATCAATACCGGCGCTAAATATGACAGCAAGGCTTTTCAAAAGTCGGTGGGATTGAACGGCGTGGGTACCAAGGCGGTAAATGCGCTGAGTAACTATTTTAAAGTTATGGCAGTCAGAGAGGGGCGGCAGAAAACCGCAGAGTTTGAGAGAGGCATATTGATAAAAGAGTATAAGGAGTCGAAGACAGACGAAGCCAATGGAACGCTGGTGACGTTTATTCCTGATGATATCGTATTCCGGAATTTCCGTTTTCAGTCTGAATATATAGATAACCTGTTATGGAACTACTGTTATTTGAATGCCGGGTTGATCATCACATTTAATGGTAAAAAATATATCAGTAAAAATGGGTTACTTGATCTGCTGGAGCGAAAAACCAATACCGATGAGATCCGGTATCCCATTATTCATCTCAAGGGAGAGGATATTGAGCTGGCGATAACGCATAATAATGATTATGGCGAGGAGATATTTAGTTTTGTAAACGGGCAGTATACCACGCAGGGTGGAACCCACCAGCAGGCATTTCGTGAGGCTTTTGTAAAAGTGGTCAGGGATTTTTATAAGAAGGATTATGATGTAACGGATATCCGGCAAAGCATTGTGGCTGCCGTTGCGGTGAGGGTAATTGAGCCGGTATTCGAAAGCCAGACCAAAACCAAGCTGGGCTCGCAATACATGGAGGAAGGCGGCATGAGTATGAAAAACTTTATGCATGAATTTCTCTCCAGGGAGCTGGATAATTTTTTACATAAAAACCCGGCAGTTGCTGAGGCGCTAAAAAAACGGATAGAACAAAGCGAAAGAGAACGCAAGGAGCTGGCAGGTATAAAAAAACTGGCTAACGAGAGAGCAAAAAAAGCCAACCTGCACAATCGCAAGCTCCGTGATTGCCGTATTCATTTAAATGATGATCCGCCGAACAATAAAGACAGGCAGGCTTTTCATGAGCGCCAGTTAGAAAGTACCATTTTTATTACGGAAGGGGATTCGGCCAGCGGTTCTATAACCAAGGCGCGTGATGTGGAAACACAGGCGGTATTCAGCCTGAGGGGTAAACCGTTGAACTGTTTCGGACTTACTAAAAAAGTAGTGTATGAAAATGAAGAGTTTAATTTATTACAGCATGCTTTAAATATAGAAGAGGGCATCGAAGGATTACGGTATAACAATATCGTGGTTGCCACAGATGCTGACGTGGACGGTATGCACATCAGGTTGCTCCTGCTTACTTTCTTTTTACAGTTTTTCCCCGACTTAGTAAAGAACGGGCATGTTTATATTCTTGAAACGCCGCTGTTCCGGGTACGCAATAAGCAGGAAACCATATACTGCTACGATGAAAGCGAAAAACAGGCAGCGATTAAAAAGTTAGGCGCCAAACCGGAGATTACCCGGTTTAAGGGATTGGGTGAAATTTCACCGGATGAGTTTGGGCGTTTTATTGGTTCTGATATGCGCAAACAACCCGTAATGGTAATGCCCGAAACGCATTTGCAGCATTTGCTAGAGTATTATATGGGCAAAAATACCCAGGAAAGACAGGAATTTATTATTGATAATTTGAGGGTAGAGATTGACATGGCAGAAGAGACGCGGGTTTAGCGGTTACAGGCTGTTCCGGTGTATAACGGAGGAAATTCATATTACAGATATCAACAGTATTGCATGATACATATCGTTTTTAATGAAGCGGATATTGCGGTTTTAAAAAAAGCCATTGAACTGGATGAAACGCTGGAAGGTGAGGTAGTGCAGATCCGGGATGATTATGCGGTTGGTCCCCTGGCTAATATTTATATTGGTGAAGGAATAGCGGCACGAAGGTCATGGTGGGCGCAGGTACTGGCAGGCGGAGATTATGATGGCCGGGCAGAAGACGGTTCAGTGGATGATTATAAAGTTGTGGCAGAGCTGGTGGGTAAATTGCGCCGCAACCCGGAGGAGATAATATGGATATGGGCAGCCCAGAATAAGCATGATGTGAGCGGTTATTACTGGCTGCTTCATTTTCTTAAAGAATTCCAGGGCAGAATATTCATTCTCTACCTGAATAACCTTCCTTTTTTTAACGAAAAAGGAAGCCTGTTTTATCCGGTCTGGCTGCATACTATTCCACCCAGAGAGTTTTTAAAGGCAAAAAAACTGGCCCGGCCTATTACCCTTAGTGAATTTGAAGTGGATCCCGATGAATGGATAAGACTTTGCAATGAAGAAAAAGGCGTGCGCATTTTAGAGGGAGGGAAGAAATTAGTTCAATACGGGTATGATTTTTATGATGCGGATCTGAAGCATTTTATTACCAAAGACTGGCAAAAGGCAGGGAAGATCATCAGCCAGTTTTTATCAAAGAATAAGCATACTACCGGCGATGCCTACGTATTGTGGAGACTGAAGCTTATGATAAATGACGGTGAATTTGATGTACAGGGAGAAGTGAAAAATATGAAGGATTTTGAAGTCAAGCGTAAAGCCGGTGTTGCAGAACAGGTAAACGGGTAAGATGAAAATAGTTTTAAAATGGGAAGAGCTGGCTTTATTTGCGCTAAGCATTTACGGCTTATATAATATGCAGGTGCAGTGGTGGGTATACCTTTTGCTGTTGTTGGGACCGGATATCGGTATGATGGGATATCTTGCGGGCAACCGGGCCGGCGCCATTTCCTATAATCTCTTTCATCATAAGGGTATTGCTGCTGCCTTATTTATTGCAGGCTCTTTATCCGGCAGCCAGGTTTTGCAGGTAGCCGGGATGGTATTGTTCGGTCATTCCTGTATGGACAGAGCATTGGGCTACGGACTAAAGTATTTTACAGGCTTTAAGTTTACGCATCTTGGTTGTATAGGAAAGCAGGATGATCAGTCGGTTACCGGGACAATATGATCTAAAAACAAGGTATTATTCCATAACATAAAGTTGAGGATATCTGAATATATTATGAGTAAAGAGAATCTTTGGAGTAGCGAATCGGGCATTCAGGGACAGTATAAAAGCTGGTTTCTTGATTATGCTTCTTATGTTATTTTAGAAAGAGCCGTTCCCGCGATAGAAGACGGTTTAAAGCCGGTACAGCGCCGTATTCTTCATGCCATGAAGGAAATGGATGACGGCCGTTTTAATAAGGTAGCCAATATTATAGGGCAGTCCATGCAATACCATCCGCACGGTGATGCATCTATCGGTGATGCCTTAGTGAACATGGGGCAAAAAGATCTCCTCATTGAAACACAGGGAAACTGGGGGGATGTGCGTACGGGGGATGAGGCTGCTGCTGCCCGGTACATTGAAGCCCGGCTGAGCAAATTTGCGCTGGATGTGGCTTTTAATGTCAAAACCACCGAATGGCAGCTAAGCTATGACGGAAGAAAAAATGAACCGGTAACACTGCCGATGAAATTTCCTTTGTTGCTGGCCCAGGGAGCAGAAGGTATTGCTGTCGGGTTATCAACTAAAATATTACCCCATAATTTTTGCGAGATCATAGAAGCCGCGATCAAACATTTGCGGGGCAAAAAATTTGAATTATATCCCGATTTTCAAACGGGGGGGATGATTGATGTAACCAATTATAATGAGGGCAGGAGAGGAGGAAAGGTAAAAGTACGCGCACATATAGAAGAGATAGATAAAAAAACGCTGGTTATACGTGATGTGCCTTACGGGGTTACCACCACGCAATTGATGGATTCCATTGTTAAGGCAAATGACCAGGGAAAGATCAAAATAAAAAAAGTTACGGATAATACGGCTGCTGATGTTGAAATTCACGTTGACTTGTCTCCGGGCATTTCCACCGATATTACCATTGATGCCTTATATGCTTTTACAGATTGTGAGGTCAGTATTTCGCCTAATGCCTGTGTGATCGTAGACCAAAAGCCTCGTTTTATAACGGTACACGATCTGCTTCGTTCATCGGCCGACCGTACGAAAGAGCTGCTGAAAACCGAGCTGGAAATCAAGCTGGCGGAGTTGCAGGAGAAATGGCATTATACTTCCCTTGAAAAAATATTCTTTGAAGAGAAAATCTATAAGGAATTAGAAAAAAAGCATGAAACCTGGGAAAAGGTATTACTGGCTATTGATAAGGCATTTGTTCCATTTAAGAAACAATTGAAAAAAGAAATATCCGGGCAGGATATTCTAAAGCTAACGGAGAAGCCTGTGCGCCGTATTTATAAGTTGGATATTGATGAGCTGAATGAACAGATAAAAAATATTGATAAGGAGATCAGTCAGGTATTATATGACCTGGAGCATCTTACGGACTTTGCCGTTACTTATTATGAAACCCTCCTAAAAAAATACGGCAGGGGAAGAGAGCGTAAAACCGAGATCCGGTTATTTGAATCTATACAGGCTAAAGAAGTGGCTATTGCTAATGCCAAATTATATGTAAACCGGCAGGACGGGTTTATCGGTACAGGCTTAAAGAAGGATGAATTTGTGGAAGACTGCTCAGACTTAGATGATATCATCGCTTTTACCAAATGGGGTAAAATGAAAGTGGTGAAAGTATCGGATAAGGCGTTTATCGGGAAAGATATTATACATGTAGCGGTTTTTAAGAAGGGGGATGACCGCACTACCTATAATATGATATATGTGGATGGTAAGACCGGGGTCAGTTATGCCAAACGGTTTAATGTTACCGGCGTTACCCGCGATAAAGAATATGATTTAACCAAAGGGGCAGACAAAAGCCGGGTGCATTATTTTTCGGTTAACCCCAATGGCGAGGCTGAAGTGGTTAAAATTGTTTTGAGCCCCAGCTCCTCGGCACGGAATAAGGAATTGGAGTTTTATTTTGAGGAGATGGAGATTAAAGGACGGGGCAGTATGGGTAACCAGGTAACCAAATATCCTGTGAAGTCGGTAAAATTCAAAGAGGCCGGGCGTTCTACATTAAGCGGAAGGAAGTTGTGGTTTGATGATGTGTTCGGCCGGCTTAGTATAGAGGAAAAGGGAACGTACCTGGGTATGTTTGAAAGTGAAGACTGCCTGCTTATCATTTACAATAATGGCAGCTATGAAATTTCCGATACGGAACTGAGTCAGCGATTCGATGGGGAAAAAGTATTGCTGATTGAAAAGTTTGATCCGGAAAAAATAATAACGGCCGTATATACGGATATGGAGAAGCTCCAGTTCAATATTAAAAGGTTTAAAATTGAAACGACAACGCTCCGTAATAAGTTTTCCTTTATTAAAGAAGGAGAGGGGAACCGCCTGGAAGCCGTTTCTACCGATGAAACGCCGGTGCTGGTAATGCAAAGCGGGAGGGGTACACAGGTAAGAAAGGCTAAAATTAAAGTGAATAAAGTAGTAGAGGTGATGGGATGGAAAGCCGTAGGAGCAAAGCTGGCCGATTTTACCAAAAGCACCCAGCTGGAATGGGAGAAAACCAAGCCGGATAATAATGCCCAGCCTGAATTATTTCAATAAGTATATTGTTTTATTCAGTATGCCTGTGCCGTAAGTATCTCCCGGAGAACGGAATTATCATTGATGCATTTCTATTAATAATTAAATATGACAAGAATAACCGAACAGCCTTCCCTGTACAGGCACCTCGAAAAAATGACAATAGCGGAGTTGACCGCAAATATCAACAATGAAGATAAAAAGGTAGCTGTTGCAATAGAAAAAGCCCTGCCGCAGATCAATACGCTGATCGCTGCTATTGTGAACAAGCTGCAGGCGGGCGGAAGAATGTTTTATCTTGGTGCAGGCAGCGGCGGACGCCTTTCTGTGCTGGATGCTATTGAGCTGCCTACTACCTATGGTATTTCAAAAGGTATAGTAAACGTAGTATTAGCCGGCGGGGTTGAACATCTTATTGAGGCGCCCGAAGAAAAGGAAGACGATACGGAGGCAGGCTGGAATACATTGCAATCTTACGCTGTTTCAAATAAAGATATCGTGGTGGGTATTTCCGCCAGCGGAACGACCCCCTTTGTACTGTCAGCATTAAAAGCATGCCGTGCGGCCGGCATTGCTACCGGTTGTATTGTAAGTAACTCCGAATCTCCGATTGCGGCTGTGGCGGATATGCCGGTGGAAGTGATCACGGGTCCGGAGTTTGTTACGGGCAGTACACGGATGAAATGTGGTACGGCGCAAAAGATGCTCTTCGATATGATCAGCACTACTACCATGATACAGTTGGGACGTGTAGAAGACAACAGCATGGTCAATGTATTGCTGATCAATGATAAGATTACCGACCGGGCGGTAAAAATATTGATGGATAAAGCCGGCATCGCCGATTACACCAATGCTAAAGCCATACTGTTACAACATGGCAGTGTAAAAAAAGCAATGGATGCTTTGGGAAAGTAAATACGCCATACGGGATCGTTTTTCAGAAAAAGAGCAATAAAGGGTAAACGGGTGGAATAGCACAAAAAAATTTCAAACGTTTGCATAGCTCCGGGGATGTTATTAGTGGATTTATATTGCTATGTTTACTTACAATATATTTTGTAAAATCCAAATTAACTCAGCTCATGAAACAACGATTGCTCTGGTTGATGGTATGGTTATTACCATCCTCGCTGCTTTTTTCGGCACAGGCTCAGAAAAGCGTTACCGGAACCGTTAAAACGGAGACCGGTGATCCTGTTGCGGGTGCTACTGTTACGGCCGAAAATTCCTCTAACAAATCAAAAACTACGGTAACCTCGGATGCCGATGGGGTATTTGTCTTTTCGGGACTTGCCAAAGGCAGCTATGCTTTTACGGTTAGTTCTGTTGGATATGACGTGGAAAAACTTACCGGTACGGTGAGTGATGCCGGGTTAGAGCTGGCTGTTGTACTGAAAATTGCTGCGCAAAACCTCGAAGACATCGTGGTGGTAGGTTATGGTACCCAGCGCAAGAAAGACGTAACAGGTGCAGTAAAATCGGTTAAAGCCGAGTCTTTTAACCGGGGTATTGTAAATAATCCCCAGCAACTGTTACAGGGTAAGGTTGCCGGTATGAATGTTACTTCATCCAGTGGCGAGCCGGGAGCACCCGTAAATATCGTAATACGCGGGGCAGCCAGTATCAGGAACAGCAGTGCACCATTGTTTGTGGTGGATGGCGTTCCCTTGGATAATGCCGGTACCGGCACCGGTGATGCGCTCAACTTCCTGAATCCACAGGATATTGAATCCATGGATGTGCTTAAAGATGCTTCCGCTACTGCCATTTACGGGTCGCGTGGAGCGAATGGCGTAATTATTGTAACAACAAAAAGAGGGAAAGCGGGTACATCAACGTTAAACTTTACTACCAGCGCCGGGATCTCCAATGTTGCCCGTAAGCTGCCGGTATTTTCAACCAGTGAATTTAAAAAGCAGGTAGTAGCTGCAGGCGGTACCCTGGAGGATTTTAGTGCGTCTACCGACTGGCAGGATGAAATTTTCAGAACAGGCAATACGTTTGAAAACAATTTAACCCTGAGTGGCGGATCCGGTAAGCTGGTATATTATGCGTCGCTGAATGCCCAAAACCAAAACGGTATTTTGAAGGGGAGCAATATGAAGCGGTATACGGGGCGTTTCAATGCCACGCAGAAATTCTGGGATGACCGTTTATCTGTTGATGTTAATCTTACCGCTTCCAATACCAATAACCGGCGCCCGCCAATAGATGGTATGATAGGAACGGCGATATCGAATAACCCCACCCTGCCGGCACGTGATGCAGATGGCAGCCCGGCAAAATTTGAAAATGCCAGTAATCCCCTGTTAGACCTGGAGCTATATAAAGACATTGCATCGGTAAACCGGGTACTTGGAAATATTTCACCCACATTGCGCATCATCAGGGGGCTTACTTATAAGCTGAATTTTGGTATTGATAATGCAACTACCACCCGTGATATTGTTGATTTTGCTAACGCGGTTCCCCAACGTGACGGCAGGTTTGAAACACAGGATATCCTGCTTAGAAACCGGCTGATAGAAAATTATCTTACCTATACAACGAATATTGATAAGCATAGCTTTTCTGCAATGGCAGGTCATTCTTACCAGAATATCCTCTATCAATACCGGAGCTTCAGTATAAATAAACTACCGCTCAATGATCTCGATCCTACGTATAACCCGGGCATCGGGCAGGAGCTGACCATGGCTAACAATCGTCCTACCGGTAATGCCAATATCAGTGAGCTGCAGTCTTACTTTGCCCGTATTAATTACGGATTTGACAATAAGTACCTGTTGACGGTAAACTTTAGGATGGATGGGTCTACTAAATTTGGAGAAAACAACAGGTACGGTTACTTCCCATCGTTCTCTTTGGGATGGAATATCATGGAAGAAGAGTTCATGGATAATTCGGTATTCAGCGCGTTGAAATTAAGAGGAGGCTGGGGTATGACCGGTAACCAGGAAATTGCACCTAAGTCAACTCAACCGCTCTTTTCCACGGAAGTAACTTCCAGTACCAGCTATCCTTTGTACCCCACCGGATCTTATCCCGGCGGTACCCGGTTTGTACGCCTTGCCAACCCGGATCTGCAATGGGAAGCTACCCAGCAGACCAATATCGGTTTGGAGTTTGGCGTGTTGAATGGCGAATTAAGCGGTTCAATAGACTGGTTTAGCAAAACAACAAACAATATTCTTTTATACATTCCACCCCAGGATCCTGTGCAGCCTGAGGGACAGCTTTATGCAAATATCCCCGGCATGGAGATCAGGAATACCGGTATTGAAATTGACCTGGAATATCGCAAAAGAATTACCACTAACCTGAGTTTTGGTATTGGTGGTAATGCGAGCTTCATGAAAAATAATGTAACCGGGTCTCCTTACCAGGTGATCTTCTCGGGTTCGGCTACAGGCTCCGGGTTAACAAGCGCTACGTTGAACGGCTATATCAATGGACACCCGATCGGTTCTTTTTACCTGCTGGAGTTTATTGGAATTGACACTGACGGACGGAGTAAATACGCGGATACGGATAAGGATGGTATCATTACACCGAAAGACCGGGTAGTTGCCGGTTCGGCTGTGCCTAAGTACCTGTATAATTTCTTTGGTAACTTTTCTTATAAAGGGCTTGATTTTGCAGTGAATTTTAATGGTTTGGGAGGAAATAAGATCTATGATAATACGGCTACTGCAAATTTTTATAAAGCCAAGATTGCCAAGAACAGCAATACAACAAAAGAAGCGATTGCATATCCTGAAGAGTCTATCAATAATCCTGCAAGCGTGAGTACCCGCTATTTAAAAGACGGCGGCTACCTGAGGCTTAATAACATGTCGCTGGCTTATAATTTTAATACGGATCGCCTGGGAGTGCAAAAATGGATTACCGGTCTGCGTTTGTCCGTAACGGCACAAAACCTGTTTGTAATTACCAAGTATGATGGTTTTGATCCGGAAATCAATAAAGACAGATCTATAGATAGAGCCATTTCTTATGGGATTGATTACCTCAATTATCCTAAAGCACGCTCGATCATTTTTGGTTTAAACCTGTCATTCTAAAATTTAATTGTTATGACCAAGAAAATATTATATATACTTTCGATTTTTACAGCAGCATTTGTATTAGAAGGCTGCAGCAAGTTGAATGAACAGGTACTGGATGAAACCTCCAGTGTCGGCGCTACCGATAAGGATATTGCCGAAGGTATTATTGCGCCGGTATATGGCATTTTACCCGGACTGTTTCAACATACGCAATACTTTGCTTTACAGCAAATTTCTACTGATGAGGCCATTCTTCCTTACCGGGGAGGAACCGATTGGGGAGATAACGGTATTTATATATCCCTGCACAGGCACGAAACTACCAGCTCGGATCCCAATGTAAAGAACGTTTGGAATAATATTACCCAGGGAATGTCGCGTGCCATAACCGCCATCAATACCCTGCCCAACAGCAAAGATCCTAATGCTCCCCTTTTCCTTGCCGAGGCAAGGGGAATGAGGGCTTATTATAACCTGTTGAGCCTTGATTTGTTTGGCATAGCGTTTCAAAAAGAAGATCCCAAGGTTAACTCCGTTATTTTACGCGGTAATGATGCGGTGGAGTATATCAAATCTGAATTGCTGGCTGTTGAGCCTTTGCTGAGAGATGATACGGGCCCCGGCCGGATCACTAAAGCGGCAGTATGGGGTTTATTGGCCCGGCTGCATTTACAGGCTGCTGTTTATCGGGATATCTATGCTTCTTCATTCAGTTTTACCACGGAGGACATGGACAAAGTGATTGATTACTGTGACAGGATTATCAGTTCCTCAAAATTTGCTTTATCACCCGAATATTTTGCATTATTTGATGATGCCAATCATACCAATAAAGAATTGATTTTTGCAGTAGACCAGAGGGCTGACCTCAACGGGCATAACCGTATGGCCTATTTCTCTCTTTCGGGCGACCAGTTTCCGCTGGCTGCCTATCCCGGCGCCAATGGTACGGATGGACCCGGAATTACTTCCGATTTTTATCAGTCATGGGCGCAGGCTTATGCACCCAATGACCCTGCAGACATGGATGGGCGGTTTTTTAAGAAGAATATTGATATTGCAACGACCTGTATAAAGGGTAATGATTTTAATATTGACCGGGGTATTCTCAGAGGGCAGCAATATGGGCTGATTAGAACAGGAGGCGTTTTCGAGAAATGTCCTAACGGGGATTTTAAGGTGGGACCATTATATAACAATACCCGTAACCGCCCCGATCTGCCGGTTTATTTTACGGAAGAGATTGACTTTTCGGACTACAGCAATTACAACAATGGCTACCGCGTAGAAAAATATGAATTTAGCCGTGGGTCTGTAAGCGGAAGAAATTTCGGAGAGCATGATATTGTGATCCTGCGTCTGGCAGATATTTATCTGATGCGTGCTGAAGCTAAATTGCGTAAGGGGGCGGGTAATGAAGCGGCTGCCCTGGCAGATGTAAATACGGTTCGTGCTTCAAGAACCGCCAGGGTCGTTCCGCCGGCGTTATCTGCCATCAGCCTGGATATCCTCTTCAGGGAAAGAGGCTTTGAACTATATTGGGAAAACGTTCGCCGTACCGATATGATCCGTTTTGGGAAATATGAAGGTACCTGGACAGAAAAAAGTAATTCAGATCCCAAGAAAAGGATATTCCCGATCCCGCAGAATGCGATTGATGGCGCTTCAAACCTTCCCGGTTATCTGGAGCAGAATGACGGCTATTAGATAGGAGGATATAACTGATTTTTTTACAGGCGGGTGGCAACATCCGCCTGTAATGTTAGGTTCATGGCCTGCCTGTGCCGTTTTTTTTGCAACTTGCAGTATAATTTGATTGAGTTGTTATGCATTGGAATATACTTACCACGGAAGCCCAGGTTAAAGAACTGCTCGAAAAATCTTATATAAAACATCAGCTGGTTTTTAAACATTCTACACGCTGCAGCACCAGTTCGATGATCAAAAACAGGCTGGAACGGTCGGAAGCTTCACCGGATATTGATTTCCATTTTTTGGATTTGATTGCCTACCGGCCGCTTTCCAATAAAATAGCAAATGAGTTGAACGTGAGCCATGAATCGCCCCAGGTCTTGCTTATACGGGATGGCAAGTGCATATATGATGAAAGTCACTATGCCATTTTTATGGAAGAGATTGAAAAGCAGTGTCAGCACACCTGATATTCCTGTTCTTTGTATTAGTAAGATGCCCCATGCTGTGATGTACAACATGGGGCATAATCCATTGAATTGAAAAAAGAGTTTAGTACCGGTAATGATCCGGCTTAAATGGTCCGTTTTTAGGTAGTCCGAGGTATGTTGCCTGGGTATCGGTAAGCTCGTCTAATTCAACACCAATCTTTTTCAGGTGTAAACGGGCAACTTTCTCGTCAAGATGCTTGGGCAGCACGTATACTTTGTTCTCGTAATTTTTGTGATTATTCCACAGCTCAATCTGTGCAAGCGTTTGGTTGGTAAAAGAGTTGCTCATGACAAAGCTGGGATGACCGGTAGCACATCCGAGGTTCA
Source organism: Chitinophagaceae bacterium (assembly GCA_023957155.1). Classification (GTDB taxonomy): domain Bacteria; phylum Bacteroidota; class Bacteroidia; order Chitinophagales; family Chitinophagaceae; genus Agriterribacter. The sequence goes on from JAMLHK010000014.1 coordinate 56,048, forward strand.
CTAAGCGTCCTTCGGCTAATAAGATAATGTCTTTTCCATCTATCGTATACAGGTCTACCTGCGGCTTGATGGTGTCTTTGGTATGCCCGTAATGCGTATTCAGCCAGGCAACATCAATTTCAATATCGAAGTGACCAATATTACATACAATGGCTTTATCTTTCATCTGCTTAAAGTGCTCCCCGGTAATCAGGTCACGGCAACCGCTGGCCGTAACAATAATATCCGCTTCTTTAACGGCATCAATCATTTTTTTCACTTCATATCCGTCCATGGCAGCCTGCAATGCGCAGATCGGATCAATTTCTGTAACGATCACCCGGCAACCTGCTCCGGATAAAGAAGCAGCGGATCCTTTACCCACATCGCCATAACCACCCACAACGGCTACTTTACCGGCGAGCATCACATCTGTTGCGCGGCGTATAGCATCAACCAGGCTTTCCTTACATCCGTATTTATTATCAAACTTCGACTTGGTAACTGAATCATTTACATTAATGGCCGGAACAGGCAGGGTGCCTTTTTGCATCCTTTCATACAGGCGATGTACACCGGTAGTTGTTTCTTCGCTCAATCCCCTGACATGCCGGATCAGCTCCGGATATTTGTCGAATACGATATTCGTGAGGTCGCCGCCGTCATCCAGGATCATATTCAGCGGGCGATCGGCGCTGCCGAAAAACAGGGTCTGTTCAATGCACCATTCTGCTTCTTCATTGGTCTGGCCTTTCCAGGCATACACTCCAATACCTGCTGCCGCTATGGCAGCCGCGGCATGATCCTGTGTTGAAAATATATTACAGGAGCTCCATTTCACTTCTGCACCCAGTTCAATTAGAGTTTCTATCAAAACGGCAGTTTGGATCGTCATGTGAAGACATCCGGCTATCCGGGCACCCTTTAAAGGCTGCTGTGCTCTATACTCTTCGCGGATGGCCATAAGCCCGGGCATTTCAGCTTCGGCTAATTTAATTTCTTTACGGCCCCAGGCGGCGAGGCTGATATCTTTAACCTTATTGGACAGTGAAAAATCAATAGATGGAGAAACAGCAGACATGTTGAATGGAATTAATTATTAGATGTGTAAATAAGTTTGGTCCCTGAATTGTCTAAAGCTGCAAAACTACATATATTAGCTCCGAAATCAGAAAAAATATGTACTTTCTGATTTTCCTTACACAACACAATGCGGGTATTTTTGTTATATAAGCAGTATAAATTTGTGGCATGAACAACGACAACGCTATAATTTTTGCCATCGTAATTATTCTGGGAGTTTTAGGCGTATATTTTTTATTCTATTTCCGTGAAATGAAGGGAGCTAAAAAGCCCGAAATAAAACCGGCACATCCTGCGGGACTGCAGCTACAGGCTTACGAACGGCTCACTATACTGGCCGAGCGGATATCGCTGAAAAGCCTGATATCCAGGCTTTCGCCGGCACAAATGGAAGCCTCTGCTTATCATCTGCTGCTGGTGGAGAGCATCCGCCAGGAATATGAATATAACCTGTCGCAGCAGTTATATGTTTCCGCGCAGGCCTGGCAGGCCGTTACCAATCTCAAAGAACAGAATATTTTTATTTTACATCAGCTGGCAGCTACTTTACCCGAAAAGGCAACGGGTATGGATCTGAGTAAACGCATCCTGGAGCTGCTGGATGCAGACCCTAAAACATCCCTGCACGGTATTGTGCTGGACGCGTTGCGCTATGAAGCGCGGAAGGTAATGACCGGGGCATAGTACGGGTGCTTTCTATATAAATTGTTAATAGAAAGTAGGGGCTTTTTCTAAAGAAAATAATCACACTATTTTCACGTTCGGCAAACTGACCGATATATTTGTTTATTTGTCATTACATTTGTCGAATGTTCAATAATAATATAATATGAGATTGTTCTTCCTGCAGCTTAATCCTGATTCTGTTAATAGAGCTTTAGCCAGTCAGCATGGTATTCCCGAACCCGGTACTAAAATGAACTTATGGGATTTGTTATTATCCGGTGGCTGGATTATGCTGCCGTTGGCCTTATTATTTGTGGTCGCCGTATTTTTCTTTTTTGAGCGGCTGATCGCCATTCGTAATGCCGGCAAAGTAGATTATAATTTCATGAGTATTATCCGGGATCATATCGTATCCGGTAATGTAACGGCTGCAAGATCTCTTGCCAGGAACACCTTTAATCCTGTAGCCCGGATGATTGATAAAGGACTTCAGCGTATAGGGAAACCCATTGATGCTATTGAAAAAAGTATGGAAAATGTGGGTAAGCTGGAAATTTATAAAATGGAACGTAACCTCTCTGTACTTTCATTAATAGCGGGAATAGCTCCCATGTTCGGTTTTTTGGGAACTATTGTGGGGATGGTACAATTATTTTATGGTATTTCAGCTACGGGTGAGTATACGCTTAATACGATTGCAGGAGGTATTTATACCAAGATGATCACATCGGCAAGCGGGTTGATTATCGGGTTGCTGGCTTATGTGGGATATAATTATCTGAATGCCCAGATTGACAAAAATGTGAACCAGATGGAATCTGCCAGCGCCGAATTTATAGATGTGCTGCAGGAACCGACAAGATAACGTGGAAAATGAGGTGCCCGGCTCCTGGTAAAGGAAGGTCAGTCCGCCGGGTAGTCTAAAGACATTCTTCGATAACGAATAAGACCGTAATGAATCTGAGAAAAAAATTAAGGGATAGTGCCAAAGTGCATACGGATGCGCTCAATGATATATTGTTTATCTTATTGCTGTTTTTTCTTATAGTGTCTACCCTGGCTAATCCGAACGTGATTAAAGTATCGGCTCCCAAAGGAAAAAGCGATACTAAGTCAAAGCAGACGGTAGTGATATCCATAGATAAAAACAATGAAGCTTATATCGGGCAGAAAAAGATTTCAATAGATAACCTGGAAAGTGAGCTTCAGTTGGTATTATCCAAATCATCTGAAAAACCTTCTGTGGTCGTAAATGCGGATACGGCAGGACATTGGGGCGATGTATACAAGGTTTTGCAGACTGCAAAAAAGTTGGGTGCTACAGCCGTGGCTTCCGTCAGCGCTAATTAATTTTCCCCGCCTTTATCATCCGGTCTTTCCCCTGCATATCTTTTTGAATGGTAGTATGTATAAATCCGTGGTGAATAAACACTTCTTTTACCGCTTCACCCATTGCTTCATGAATTTCCGTGTAGATGTATCCATCCGGTTGTAGATGATGCATTGCGAAGGCCGCAATAGCCGAATAGAATACAAGGGGATCGCTGTCTTCTACAAATAAGGCAGTGTGAGGCTCAAAGCCGAGTACATTTTTGTGCATCTCTGCTTTGTCTTTTAAAGGAATATAGGGCGGATTGCTTACTATAATATCTAACAAAGGTAGAGTGTTGTGTTCCCCGGTGTGCAGGAAGTTCATCTGTAAAAACTGCACCGGGCATTCCAGGATAAGTGCATTCTTTTGAGCAACAGCGAGGGCTTTGTCACTGATATCTATGGCATATACCTCACTTTCGGGAATATTTTTTTTCAGGGCTATTGCAATGCAGCCGCTTCCCGTACCTATGTCTAATATAGCGGGTCCGCCTCCTGCACCCTGTACCCTGTACCCTGTACCCTGTGCCCTGTAACCTGTACCCTGTGCCCTGTAACCTGTAACCTGTAACTTGTAGTCTGCATCCTTTATGACCCATTCTGCCAGTTCTTCCGTTTCCGGCCGCGGGATCAGCACATTTTCGTCAACGTAAAACGGCATACCATAAAACCAGGCTTCACCCAATACGTATTGAACAGGGCGATGTTGTAGCAATTGTGTAGCATAGCCGGTAAGTAAAGTATCTTGCTCTTCAGATAAGGGCTGATCTTTAATCAGCAGGCGGTCGGATCTTCCCAGCCCGGTGATTTTTTCCATTACCATAGCGGCAATATTTCCCGATTCGCGCTGATCATAAATATCCTGTAATCTGCCAGTGATAAAGCAGCGGGCTTCGTAAATGGTCATGGGCAAAGATAGTACGGATAAATTGCAGTAGATCTGTGTTGTTCGTTATAGCCTCTTTTTACTCAGGCACAAACCCTAAACCCGGCCAGGTTTCCGAAAAATAAAGGTATTATTTCTCTTTTTTCAATTCCATATTCCTCACTACATATTTTCCCACCATATCAAATTCAATATTCACCGTATCTCCTTTATTCACCCGGTGCATATTGGTATGGGCATAGGTATAGGGGATAATGGCCACGGAAAAACTGTTTAACGTTACATCAAAAGCAGTGAGGCTGATGCCGTTTACACAGATGGAACCTTTTTCTATGATCAGGGGAGCAAATTTTTCGGGAAAAAGAAAGCTGTACTTCCAGCTTCCGTCCAGCGATTCCTTTGCTGAACAGGTGGCTGTGGTATCTGCATGTCCCTGTACAATATGACCGTCTAAACGGCTGTTTAGCGTTACACATTGTTCCAGGTTGATTAAATCACCGGCTTTCCATTGTCCGGCGTTGGTTTTCTGTAATGTTTCCAGTATAGCCGTTACCTGGTAGGTTGTATCGTTAACCGCTTCAACCGTAAGACAGACGCCGTTATGGGCGATGCTTTGGTCTGTTTTAAATCCTGCACTCAGGGGAGAGCTAATCCGGAATTGCCTGTTTGTACCGTCAGGCTGTACCGAAACAACGTGACCAACCGATTCAATAATACCTGTGAACATACCTGCAAATTAGTACACCCTGCTGAAATTTTAAATTTGCTTTGGATTTTTGATTTCTTGTATTATCTTTGCGCTCCTAAAAAGCGACAAAGGAGGTAAATTACAATATGCTGATTATTGATTCCAAAGATTGCGAAAATATAGACAAGGCACTCAAAAAGTACAAGAAGAAATTTGAAAAAGCAAAGATCCTTCTGCAATTGAGGGGCCGCCAGTCTTTCACCAAGCCTTCCATCAGGCGCAGGGGAGAAGTGCTGAAAGCGATATATAAGCAGAATATCGCTGTTGGAAAGATTGAGCCCAAATAAACCGGTCTTTTTTAAATAATATTGGTCAGGTAGCCGTAGAGTATATAACTTTATGGCTACTTTTTTTATGCCTGATGCGCTCCATATCTCCCCGGTACAGTCATTTATAAACTATCTCAGTTTTGAAAAAAGGTATTCCCCCCACACGGTAATCGCATACAGCAAGGATCTGGAACAGTTTTTTGAATTTCTTAAGAAAAAAGAATATCCTGTCAGTCCCTTAGCTGACATTACAACAGATTATATACGTTCCTGGCTGGCTGGACTCATGAAAGAGGAGAAGTGTACCGGTAAAACGGTAAACCGGAAGATCTCAACACTTAAGGCATTTTTTAAATATCATTTGAGAACCGGTTCGCTTCAGACTTCGCCCATGACCACCATTATCTCACCTAAAATAACAAAGCGGTTACCGGTTTTTATCGAGCCGCGGCATACCGAAACGTTATTTAATCACGTAGCGTTTAAAGATAGCCTGGAAGGCAGAACCGAAAGGCTGATCCTGGAGCTGTTATACACTACGGGGATGCGGCTGAGTGAGCTGATCCATATCAGGGAAAACCAGGTGGATATACCGCAACGGCGGCTTAAAGTGCTGGGGAAGGGGAACAAGGAAAGAGTACTGCCTCTTAGCGGGGATATAGCCACCCGTATTGAAGCCTATATAAAAGAAAAGCATGCGCTGCCCGGATCGTTCGATAAAGAGTACCTGCTGGTTAACGGTAAGGGAAAGAAGCTGTATCCGAAATATGTATACCTTGTTGTGAAAAAATACCTTACACAGGTTACCACGGTCAGTAAAAAAAGTCCGCATGTCCTGAGGCACACTTTTGCCACACATCTTACCAATCGTGGAGCAGACCTGAATGCCGTTAAGGAGCTGCTTGGTCACTCCAGTCTTGCCGCCACCCAGATCTACACCCATAATACGATCGAAAAGCTGAAAGAAGTATACCGGAAGGCCCACCCCAAAGCCTGATTAATAGCTCCTTTTTTTAAAAAAAGAAGGTGTTATTTACAATAAAAAATTATTTGAAATCTTATATATAATGGCTTAACTTGAGGTTGTTGCAGCTTTGCAGTTACAGCATAAGTTCTTTATTTAATTATTCTTAATTGTTCACAGAAATTAAACCGGATTATCATGAATGTAAACATTCAAACTGTGCATTTTGACGCCGCATCAAGTTTGCTTGAGCATGTTAACAAAAAGATCAAAAAACTGAACAATTTCCACGACAGGATTGTCGCTATTGATGTGTACCTGAAACTGGATAATGTGTCGCACCAGATCAAAGACAAGATTGCAGAGATTAAAGTGAAGGTGCCGCGTTACGCTTTTTTCTCCAAAGAATCCTCCAAATCTTTCGAAGAATCGTTTGATGCTGCTTTAGATTCTATCATAGAGCAGATTAAACGAAAAAAAGATAAACAAGTACAAGCTGCGTAAAGAAGGCCCCGGAAGGGGCTTTTTTATTTCCTTTCTTTGGCTTTCCCGTTGCTTATTCTCCCTATTATATGTTCCGGTTCTCTCCTTCTTAAAAAATTGTTACCATAAATTTTTGCATTTGAAGATTTCCATTACCTTTGCCTTCCCAAAAAAAGGGGTAGTACGCCTGTTGGGTGTAAAGTTCTTTATAGGATTGAATTTCAGCAAAATGCCAGTGTAGCTCAGTTGGCCAGAGCAGCTGATTTGTAATCAGCGGGTCGGGGGTTCGAATCCCTCTACTGGCTCAGTGCTTTACTGTGTTATATCGTGTGAGTTGGCAAGACGGTAGTTGCCGCCATCTTTCATATATTTTACATAGCAGGCTTTTAGACAATTTGGGCAAGTAGCCAAGTGGCCAACGGCAACAGACTGTAAATCTGTCCTCTTCGGAGTTCGGTGGTTCGAATCCATCCTTGCCCACGGAATAATTTGAAAATGTATCAATTTGAAGATTTGAAAATGATACGTTTTCTATAGACGAAGTTCTTTACAGGTTTGATATTGATGATGGGGTGCAATTTTCAAATTAACTCATTTTCAAATTTTCAAATTAGTAAGCGGGAGTAGCTCATTTGGTAGAGCGATAGCCTTCCAAGCTATAGGTGGCCGGTTCGAGCCCGGTCTCCCGCTCTTAGGTTTGGCGTTTGTAGTTTTTGAAGTTGGGCCAACTGGAAACTACAAGCTGTAAACGCTTAAGCTGAGGTCATCGTTGCAGTTCAGTGGCAGCGCATCCCGCTGTTAGGCGGGAAGGTTGAGAGTTCTTTTAATGCGAAGTGAGAAGTGAAAGTGGCTCTCACATTGGCTATACATGCCGTTGTAGCTCAGTGGTAGAGCATCCCGCTGTTAAGCGGGAAGATCGTGAGTTCTTTTTAATGCGAAGTGAGAAGTGAAAGTGGCTCTCACATTGGCTATACATGCCGTTGTAGCTCAGTGGTAGAGCACTTCCTTGGTAAGGAAGAGGTCGTGAGTTCAACTCTCATCAACGGCTCAAAAATGTTAACAATGAATACTCCCTGACCGGGGTATATAAAAATAGTGTAAAGCAAACCAGTTTGCACCCTGTAATAATAATGTTTGCGGGATGCAGCTACAATTTTAAACCGCAACTTTAAAACAGATAACAGATGTCAAAAGAGACCTTCAAGAGGGACAAACCTCACGTTAACGTTGGAACTATTGGTCACGTTGACCATGGTAAAACAACGCTTACTGCCGCCATTACGGAAGTACTTTCTAAACAGGGAATGGCGCAAGCAAGAAAATACGACGAGATTGATGGTGCTCCTGAAGAAAAAGAAAGGGGTATCACCATTAATACTGCGCACGTTGAGTATCAAACAGCTAACAGGCACTATGCGCACGTAGACTGTCCTGGTCACGCTGACTATGTAAAAAATATGATTACCGGTGCTGCACAGATGGATGGCGCCATCCTGGTTGTAGCATCTACAGATGGTCCGATGCCCCAAACAAGGGAGCATATCCTGTTGGCCCGCCAGGTAGGTGTACCCCGTATGGTGGTATTCATGAATAAGGTTGACCTTGTGGATGATCCCGAATTACTGGAACTGGTAGAAATGGAAATCCGCGAGCTGTTAACTAAAAACGGGTTCGATGGAGATAATACCCCCATCATTAAGGGGTCTGCTACCGGTGCGCTGGCTGGCGATCAAAAATGGGAGGGTGCTATCAACGAATTAATGCAGGCTGTGGATGATTATATCCCGTTACCTCCCCGTCCTGTTGATTTACCTTTCCTGATGAGCGTTGAAGACGTGTTCTCTATTACCGGTCGTGGCACAGTAGCTACGGGTCGTATTGAAAGAGGCCGTGTGAGAATACAGGAAGCGGTTGAAATTGTAGGTTTAATCGAAAAACCTTTAACTTCTACCGTTACCGGTGTGGAAATGTTCCGTAAATTATTGGATGAAGGTGAAGCAGGTGATAATGCAGGCTTGCTGCTCCGCGGTATAGAAAAGAACCAGATCCGCAGGGGTATGGTAATCTGCAAACCCGGTTCTATCACTCCTCATACCGAATTTAAAGGAGAAGTGTATGTATTGAGTAAGGAAGAAGGCGGACGTCATACTCCTTTCTTTAATAAATACCGCCCTCAGTTTTATTTCCGTACTACCGATGTAACCGGTGAAGTAGAACTTCCGGCAGGAACTGAAATGGTTATGCCTGGTGATAATACCTCTCTTACGGTTAAGCTGATCCAGCCGATCGCAATGGAAAAAGGACTTAAGTTCGCTATCCGCGAAGGTGGACGTACCGTGGGTGCCGGTCAGGTTACTGAAATTATAAAATAAGCTTTTAGCCGATAGCTTTTAGCTGTTAGCCAAAAGTGGCTCTCTTGTAAAAGATATTAGTTATCTTTGAACAAATAAACTAAAAGCTGTTAGCTCACTGCTAATAGCTTTTAGCTTTCTTACGGGCATGGTTCAATGGTAGAATACCCCGGTAGTCATCGGGGCAAAACCTTTCATCAGGGTTCGAAAGTTCTTTTATTAGGGTTATATTGTTTATATACGGGCATAGTTCAATGGTAGAATAGAGGTCTCCAAAACCTTTGATCAGGGTTCGAATCCTTGTGCCCGTGCTTGAAAAATTAATTATGAATAAAATAAGTGCTTACTTTAAGGATTCATATCATGAGTTAATGGAAAAGGTAACCTGGCCCACCTGGTTACAATTACAGCAGTCTACCGCCATTGTTTTGGTAGCTACTGTAATTATCACCGCCTTAGTGTGGCTTATGGATTTTTTCAGTAATTCGGTATTAAAATTTGTTTACTCCTTATTTAAATAATAAATAATGGAAGAAGTTATTAACGAACAGGAATCCAAATGGTACGTCTTGCGCGTAGTGAGTGGTAAGGAAAGAAAGGTAAAAGAATACCTTGATAAGGAAATTGCACGCAGCGGCTGGGGAAAAGTAGTGAAGCAGATTTTTCTTCCTGTAGAAAAAGTATATAAGGTACAGAACGGGAAAAAGGTAATGCGGGAAAGGAATTTTTACCCGGGTTACGTGATGATTGAGGTAGAACCGGGTAAGCTCAATGATGAGATTATCTCTACCATAAAAAATACCAACAACGTTATTCATTTCCTGGGAAAGGAAAATCCTATAGCCCTGCGTAAAGCGGAAGTTAATAAAATGCTCGGCAAGGTAGATGAAATGAGTGGCGGCGGGGTAACCATGAGTGAACCTTTTATTGTTGGTGAAACGATCAAAATTATTGACGGACCTTTCAATGACTTTAATGGCGTTATTGAAGAAGTGAATGATGAAAAGAAAAAATTAAAAGTGAATGTGAAGATTTTTGGACGGGCAACACCTGTGGAATTGAATTATATGCAGGTGGAAAAGCTGGCCTAACGATTATTGAATATTTTTAATATATATAGCCTGCCTTAACCGGCAGGCTTTTGTTTTTCCGGAAGCTCTTTCCGGGGCTTTTTAATTATACACCGGAATATTTATTTTTCCACAATTGGAGTTCAACGGTCTTACATCTCCCCATAAAAAACTGTAACTTTGCATGACCGCTGAATATATTTTCTTCCATTTTGCCGGTCACTAAAGACGGATTTTTGATTTAGGACAATCGTATTCAAAAACAGGCTTACATTATTTAAACTGATTTTAACTCATGGCCAAGTACATTTTTGTTACCGGTGGTGTAACTTCTTCATTGGGTAAAGGTATTATTTCTGCCTCTTTAGCAAAGTTGCTACAGGCGCGTGGATTAAAAGTGACTATTCAAAAATTTGATCCCTATATAAACATTGACCCGGGTACTTTAAATCCTTATGAACATGGAGAATGCTATGTAACTGAAGACGGGGCTGAAACGGACCTGGATCTGGGGCATTACGAACGTTTTTTAAATATTTTTACCTCACAGGCTAATAATGTTACTACCGGTCGCATATACCAAACTGTAATTAATAAAGAGCGGGAAGGCGCGTATCTCGGAAAAACGGTTCAGGTTATTCCGCATATCACTGACGAAATTAAGCGCAGAATGTTGTTGCTGGGAAAAGAAGGGTTTGATATCGTAATAACAGAATTGGGGGGAACCGTAGGTGATATTGAAAGCCTTCCCTTTATTGAAGCGGTACGCCAGTTGCAGTGGGAATTGCCGGATGAAGACTGCCTTGTCGTGCATCTTACCTTAGTTCCTTACCTCAAAGCAGCTAAGGAATTAAAAACAAAACCTACGCAGCATAGCGTAAAGCTGCTGAGCCAGGAAGGCGTGAACCCCGATGTGATTGTTTGTCGTACGGAAAGACCTTTAACACCGGAGATCCGCAGAAAAATTGCCCTGTTCTGTAATGTAAAAACAGATGCAGTTATCGAATCAGCCGATGCATCAACCATATATGAAGTACCCTTAAACATGATGCGGGAAAAGCTTGACCAGATATGTATTAAAAAGCTCGCTATTCAAAATTATAATGAACCCGATTTAGGCAGGTGGAAGGAATTTCTGGATAAGTTGAAATATCCTAAGAGTAAGGTGAATATTGGCCTGATCGGTAAATACATAGAGCTGCAGGATGCATATAAGTCTATCCTGGAATCTTTTGTACATGCCGGAGCGGTAAATGAATGTAATGTAAATGTAATCAATATCCACAGTGAGTTTATCAGCGCAGAAAATGTGAATGATAAGCTGGGTACCCTGGATGGATTACTGGTTGCTCCGGGCTTCGGCTTACGGGGTACAGAAGGAAAAATACTGGCGGTGAAATATGCAAGGGAGAACGGGCTTCCGTTTTTAGGTATCTGTCTCGGCATGCAAATGTCTGTAATTGAATTTGCCAGAAATGTGTTGCATCTTAAAGATGCGCACTCCACCGAAATGGATTCGAATACTACCCATGCCGTCATTGATTTGATGGAAGAGCAAAAGAAAATCACCTCTAAAGGAGGTACTATGCGGCTGGGTGCTTATCCCTGCGATGTGAAGGAGGGAAGCCGGGCATACCAGGTTTATGGTACCACTTCCATCAGTGAACGCCACCGCCACCGCTGGGAATTTAATAATGCGTACCTGTCTTCTTTTGAAGAGAATGGTATGATTGCCAGCGGCAGGAACCCGGGGAGCGGGCTGGTTGAAATAATTGAACTGGCGAATCATCCCTTTTTTATAGGCGTACAGTATCATCCCGAGTTAAAAAGTACGGTTGAAACCCCTCACCCTTTGTTTGTAAGCTTTGTTAAAGCGGCAAAAGACTTTGCAGAAGATAAGAATGCCAGTAAAAAACATACTTTGCAGGGCGAAATGATCTAACCGGTCTGATTAAGCCCCTTATCGAAACAATTTGATTTACCTCCTTAAAGTTTATTCAAAGGTGTTACCTTTGCCCACTCTAATTTTAAGGTAATATGCTGTTTGATAAAAATGCAATTTTAGGCTTTGTTTTGCTGGCTTTGATGTTTCTCGGCTTTTTCTACTTTACCCGCCAGGGACAACTGGAGGTTGAAAAACAGCAAAAGCATATCCGGGATTCTTTGGCCATGCTGCAGCCCCAGGTTGACAGCACCTTAGTTCGTGTAGATTCTGTTCAACGGGCAACCCAGACTACTATTGCAGCTGCAGGACAGTTTGTAGCGGCGGTAAACAGTACGGAAAAAGAAACCACGCTGGAAAATGAATGGCTTAAAATAGTCTTTACCAATAAAGGGGCGCAACCTAAATTGGTTCAGCTCAAACGGTATAAATCTATAGACAGCCAGGCGGTTAAGCTGGTTCAGGGAGATTTTGATAAGCTTACGTATGCGGTAAATACGGAAGCTAACCGTTCTATACAAACCAGCGATTTATATTTTGACGGGGGAGAAGTAACCGGTAACGAAGATGGCAGCCAGACTATTATATACCAGTTGAAAGACTCTATGGGGCAGGGGATCATTCACCGGTTTACCTTACCCAAGGATCAATACATGATTGACTGGGTTATTGAAATACAAGGGGTGAACAGCCTGCTCACCCAAAACAGCATTAACCTGATATGGCAAAATGAAGTCCGGCAGCATGAAAAAGATATTACCACAGAGAAGAGAGAAACCCAGGTAGGATTCTGGACAAAAAATGAGTACGACTATTTTACCCTGGGACGCTCATCGGAAAAACAGTTTGAAGACCCGGTGTATTGGCTTAGCGTGAAGCAGAAGTTTTTTAATACCACGCTTATTGCAAAAAATAATTTTAACTCCGGGAAAATTCATTGTTCTGAAAGTCATGATTCTACCGGGATAATAACCGCATCCACCGCCAATTTAAAGCTCCAGTTGCCGGCGGGGAACAGTACGGCTGTTGTGCCGTTGCAGATATATTATGGTCCTAATGATTACAAAATTCTCAAGAGCTATAATATCGGGCTCCAGGATGTGATCAATCTCGGGCAGGGGGTTTATGCTTTTGTTAAGTATATCAATAAGTGGCTGGTGATGCCGGTTTTTGACTTTTTCAAAAGTTTCCTGGGAAGCTATGGGCTGGTCATTGCATTACTTACCATCTTTATCCGCCTGCTTACCTCTCCATTAGTATATACCAGCTACCTTAGCGGGGCTAAGATGAGAGCCCTGCGTCCTGAGCTGGAGGTTTTAAAAGCCAGGTTAAAAGACGATCAGCAGGCTTATGCAATGGAGCAGATGAAGGTATACCGGAGTGCGGGGGTTAACCCGCTTGGAGGGTGTATACCGGCCTTACTGCAGATCCCCATATTCTTTTCATTGTATAGTTTTTTTAATGCTACCATTGAGCTGAGAGGACAAAACTTTCTATGGGCCGATGATCTTTCATCGTATGATTCTATTATCTCGTTTGGCTTCAATATTCCGTTCTATGGAAGCCATGTCAGCCTGTTTACCATTTTAGCAACGGTAACCAGTCTTTTAATATCCATATACAGCATGTCGCAGACACCTAATATGGATAATCCTATGATGAAGTATATGCCGTATTTTTTCCCGATCATGTTGCTGGGAATTTTTAACAGTCTGCCGTCTGCCCTTACCTGGTATTATACGGTATCCAATGTAATTACGCTTGTGCTTCAGTATGTTATCCAGAATTTTATCATAAATCATGATAAGATCGTTGCCCAGTTGGAGCTGAACAAGAAGAAGCCTAAAGTAAAGAGCAAGTGGCAGGAGCGGCTTGAGCAGATGCAGGAAACGCAAAAAAGAGTACAACAGGAAAAGAATAAGACATCGGGAGGCGGCAGGAAAAGTTAGCAGCGCTGTTCGGTAAAGTAGAATGGTATGTATTGTGCAATCCCTGGTTTTTTACCATATCTGCTTTTTAGCGGGACAATACAACCTTGCCCCGTATTTTCCTATCTTTACTTAAGAACCTTTAATTAATTGGAATATGCTCAGATACCTGCTTTGGATAGCAACGATCCTGATGATAAATAATGAGGTACAGTCCCAGAAAATACTTTCCGAAGGTACTATTGTATATGATATAACGGTTCAAACGGGCAGTAAGGAACCCCAGTTGGCCGATATGTTTGATGGCGTTACCACAACTCTTTTTTTAAAGGGAAGCCAAAGCCGTATTGAAATGATCAGTCCTTTAGGTTCTACCATTACCCTGCATGACGCTAAAAATAATACCGGCGTAGTACTTAAGGAATACGGTAACCAGAAATTACTGATTCAGATGGCAAAAGAAGACTGGACAGACCTGAATAAGAAATATGCAGGCATAACTTTTACGTATCAAAACGAAACCAAAAATATCGCAGGCTACACCTGTGAAAAAGCCATAGCTAAATTAAAAGACGGGAGCAGCTTTACTGTTTTTTATACCAGGGAGCTGGTTACGGAAAATAAAGATTACGACTATCAGTTCAAAAGTTTACCTGGTCTTGCCCTTGAGTATGAATCTTCTGTCGGTAACCTGAAGGTGAAGTATACGGCCTCCAAAATTACGTTTGATCCTGTTCCGGTTCAAAAATTCAGCATACCTGTTAGCGGATACCGCGAACTGACTTACCAGGAAAGTAAAGGATTAAAAGGAAACTGATGGTGTTTTATATCAAAACGTGTTGATCAAACACTCTGCTTCTTTTTTAGCGTAGCCGGTCAATGCTTTTTACTAATTTCTGATCCCGGTATATTCCCCGCATAGCCAGAATAAAAGACACGGGGATAAAAAAATAGAAAACAGACCACAGCGTAAAGCTTCCTTCGGTAAAAGATTTGATCTGCGTATAATACAGCAGCCCCGAAATGATAAACAGTACCAGCCCCGAGATGCAGAGTTTTTGCTGTGTAGACCTGTTTTTATACATAAACACCGTGATCAGCGCAACCAATCCTGCCGCAACGGCAAGTATGATCAGGAACAGGCTGCTGGTAGCACTAAGCATATTGTATTCGCTTATCCCGTTTACCAGCTTATTCCCGTTGTATAAGGAAAAACGAAGGGTAAAGAAAGAAAAAGCTGCCGCCAGGAGCAACCAGAGTGTTTGTATACGTTGTAACATACGGGATCAGTATTATTTTAATGAATAACCAACATTTGTCTATCCTAATTCGGGATACAGCGGAAACTGCTGCATGAATCGGTTCACCTGCTGTTGCACATCTTTGATCTTCTTTTCATTTTCTGTATCTCCGAGTACCGTGTCTATCATTTCCACAATGGGTTCCATGTGTTCTTCTTTTAGTCCGCGCGTGGTTACGGCAGGTACGCCTACCCGTATCCCGGAAGTTACAAACGGACTTTTATCATCAAAAGGTACGGCGTTTTTATTGAGGGTGATATGGGCTTTATCCAGCGTTTCCTGCGCCTTCTTCCCGGTTAAGTTCTTGTTCCTCAGATCAATCAGCATTAAATGGTTATCCGTACCATTACTGATCAGGTTGTATCCCCGCTTTACAAATGCCTTCGACATGGACTGGGCGTTACTGATGATTTGCCTGGCATAGTGGGTATATTCATCGGTAAGAATTTCTCCAAATGCAACGGCTTTGGCAGCAATGATATGCTCTAAAGGTCCGCCCTGGGTGCCGGGGAAAACGGCGAGGTCTAATAAAGCGCTCATCGGGCGTATATTGCCTTTAGGATCTTTTATGCCAAAAGGGTTATCAAAGTCGTGGCGCATCATAATAATACCTCCCCTCGGGCCCCGTAAAGTTTTATGTGTTGTAGAGCTAACAATATGACAATGCTCAAAGGGGTCATTTAATAATTGCTTGGCAATCAGGCCTGCAGGATGGGCAATATCAGCCAGTACTAAAGCGCCGATCTTGTCGGCTACTTCGCGGATGCGTTTATAGTCCCAGTCACGGCTGTAGGCCGAAGCGCCGCAAATGATCATTTTAGGCTTTTCGGTCAGCGCGGTGGCTTCCAACTGGTCATAATCAATCGTTCCGGTGTCTTTTTTTACGCCGTAAAACAATGCCTGGTAGTTTTTACCGCTAAAGTTAGCAGGACTGCCGTGGGTAAGATGTCCGCCCATGCTCAGGTTGAGCCCTAATATTTTATCATCGGGCTTCAGGCAGGCTAAAAATACAGCGGTATTTGCCTGGGCGCCGCTGTGGGGCTGCACATTCGCCCATGTAGCATTAAAGATCTGTTTCAGGCGGTTAATGGCTATGGTCTCTATTTCATCAATAACTTCGCAGCCGCCGTAAAAACGTTTGCCGGGATAGCCCTCGGCATACTTATTGGTGGCTACCGTGCCCATAGCCTGCATAACCTGCAGGGAAGTAAAATTTTCGGATGCGATTAATTCTATGCCGTTACGCTGGCGTTCCAGCTCTTTATGAATGAGATCGAATATCAGGGTATCTTTTTGCATGGCGCAAAAATAGCGCAACAATCCCGAATTTCACTATTTTCACCTTTTCAAAGTATTAATGTGTTGTTTTCATGAAAGCGATTATTCCTGTGGCGGGCGCAGGCACCCGGCTCCGTCCGCATACCAATACCCAGCCCAAAGCCCTGATCCCGCTTGCCGGGAAAACCATTCTTCGTATTATCGTAGACCAGTTAGCCGATGCCGGTATCAGGGAGTTCGTTTTTATTATTGGATATCTCGGGGATAAAATACAGGATTATGTAAAGCAAAATTATCCTCACCTGGAATGTCATTTTATATTACAAAATGAAAGGCACGGGCTGGGACATGCCATTTATCTTGCCAAGAGAATAGTAGGAGAAGATGAAGTTTTTATTGTGTTGGGTGATACGATCTGTGAATATGATATTCAGGATATTTTACGAAGCGATAGTTCTATGCTGGGGGTAAAAAAGGTGGATGACCCCCGGGGCTTTGGAGTAGCAGAAATTGATGAAGATGCAATAATTACCCGGGTAATTGAAAAACCACAGATCCCGAAATCCAATATGGCGCTGGTGGGCATCTATAAAATAAAAGATACGGGACATCTTTTCTCCTGCCTCGAAAGCAATATCCGGGAAGGGATCCCGGGAAGTAATGAGTATAGTCTTACGGATGCTTTACAATGTATGATTAAGCAGGGTGTGGTATTTCGGTCATTTAAAGTACAGAACTGGTTCGATTGCGGAAAGATAGATACCCTGCTTGAGAGCAATGCCACGTTAATGAAAAAAATAGGAGGGAGCATTTCTCCCGAGCATACTTTTGAGAATGTCATTATTGTACCGCCCGTAAGCATTGGCAAAGGATGTAAGATTAGTAATACCATTATAGGACCTAACGTGGCCATCGGCGAGCAGGCAAAAATTGCCTATTCGGTTGTAAAAGATTCAATCATTGGTGATTTTGCAAACTTAAGTAATGTGGTTTTGCATAATTCCTTAGTAGGGAGCGATACGGAAATTAAGGGTGAGATCCGTACCCTGAATATTGGAGATAATACGCAGATTGACCTGGGATGAAGACGGGAGTGCTGAAAAGCTAAATGACAAATCACAAATAAAATCTGAAAGGGCGATCAGTAATCTCAAATTTCAAATGCGGAAGGGGCTGTAAGCGATCAGCGGTGAGCAGCAATCAGAAATCAACAAATCAGAAATCAGTATTTATATCCTTTTCTCCTTTTCATATTTCCACATTAAACGATCATCAACCATGTCTTCCTTCTCCAACCGCATCACGCGCCTTTTTAATATTAGCTATCCCATTATACAGGCCGGTATGGTGTGGGCAAGCGGGTGGAGACTGGCATCGGCGGTAAGTAATGCGGGAGGGCTGGGTTTAATAGGCAGCGGCAGCATGTATCCGGATACCTTACGGGAGCATATCCGGAAATGCAAAGCGGCAACTTCCCGAACATTTGGTGTAAATATCCCGTTGCTTTACCCGGAGATAGAAAAGCATATACAGGTAATTATTGAAGAGCAGGTACCGGTAGTATTTACCTCTGCGGGTAACCCGGCAACCTGGACCGGTAAATTAAAAGAGAAAGGCATTTTGGTAGTTCATGTGGTAAGCAGCAGCAAATTTGCCTTAAAGGCAGCGGCAGCAGGTTGTGATGCCGTAGTTGCCGAAGGATTTGAAGCCGGGGGACATAACGGAAAGGAAGAAACCACCAGTATGGTATTGATCCCGGCGGTTTGTGATGCGGTAACCATTCCTGTTATTGCGGCTGGCGGTATTGCCACCGGCCGGCAAATGCTGGCCGCGATGGTATTGGGAGCAGAAGGCGTACAGGTGGGTAGCCGTTTTGTAGCCAGCGAAGAGGCATCCTCGCATCCTGATTTTAAAAATGCAGTTATACGGGCATCGGAGGGAGATACCATGCTGCTAATGAAGAAGCTGGTTCCCGTAAGGCTGCTGAAAAATAATTTTTTCGAACAGGTTCAACAGGCGGAAGATGGTGGCGCAGACAGGGAAGCCTTACGGGAATTGCTGGGAAACAGAAGAGCCAAAAGAGGGATGTTCGAAGGTGAATTACAGGAGGGTGAACTGGAGATCGGGCAGGTGAGTGCGTTGATCAGGGAGATACTTCCTGCTGCCGGAATTGTAAACAATATGATCCGCGAGTTTGAGCAGGCTGTTGCTGATCCGCTGAAAAGAAGGTAGTCCGGGCTGTTCAATAAAGACCGTGCCGGGTAAGCCGCAGCAATGCAGATGATCTCATCCTTTCATATCCCACACCAATGCGCTGGCTCCCAGGATGGCTGCATCCGCTTCTTTCAGTTCACTAAAAATGAGCTTTACTTTATTTTGAAAGATGGGGAGCAGGTTCTTTTCCATGTGTTCTTTGGTAGGCTTGAGGATCAGGTCGCCTGCTTTGGTCATGCCGCCAAACAGGATAATAGCTTCCGGCGAAGAAAACATCACAAAATTGGCAAGCGCTAATCCCAGTATCATTCCGGTATACTCATATACTTCCTTAGCGATGGCATCACCCTGCATTGCGCAATCGTACACCACTCTCGAATCAATTTCATCGGCAGCATAACCCCGGAGCAGGCTATCCTGTTCCGGTCTTTGCTCAAGAAATTCTCTTGCCGTAAAAGCCACGCCAGTTGCTGAAGCATAGCTTTCCAGGGAACCATGCATACCGGTTCCGGGGTGTAACCTTCCGTTGGGGATGATGGTGATATGCCCCAGTTCTCCGGCAAAACCGTCATGACCATAGATCAGGTGCCCGTTGGCAACAATACCGCTTCCTACTCCTGTACCCAGGGTAATCATGATAAAGTCCTTCATGCCTTTGGCTGCGCCATACATCATTTCGCCTACGGCTGCGGCATTGGCATCATTGGTTAAAGCCGCCGGAACGCCAAATTTTTCGGTCACCATGCTGGCAAGCGGGATAATGCCTTTCCAGATCAGGTTAGGTGCATATTCTATGGTTCCGCTGTAAAAATTGCCATTGGGGGCGCCAATGCCAATACCTTTAATACTGTCTATTCCCCCTACCTGCTCAATAGCCGGCAGAAGGGCTTCATATAACTCCCCGATATAATCTTCCACCCGGGGATGTTTTCTGCTGGATATAGCACCCCGGTATAACGTATCGCCCCGGTGATCTACAATGCCAAAAACGGTATTTGTTCCTCCTATATCAATGCCGACTGCGTATTGCTGTTTCATGAAAAATTAAAGGTTAGATATTCAGAAGTAAATATAAGTACTGGTAGTGAAATTAAAGCATAACAATCGTTTGTGGTAAAAAAAATCGGAAATGAGATGGCAATTCCCGATATGTTTGTTAAGTTCGGGAAATTTTAATTATCAAATATGGCTACAGCAGAAATCACTCAACCCGTTGCGCGTAAAAATTTTCTTTCCCCTATCGTGATCATCGGGGCATTGTTTTTCATCTTCGGATTTGTTACATGGGCGAACAGCACGCTGATCCCTTACCTGGGTATAGCTTGTGAGCTGACCACTTCCGAAGCTGTTCTCGTAACATTTGCTTTTTATATATCTTATGCCGTAATGGCTTTTCCATCTTCGTGGGTATTGAAAAAAACCGGGTTTAAAAACGGTATGATGGTCGGGCTGCTCATTATGGCGCTGGGTGCGTTAATGTTCATCCCTGCGGCGAACAGCCGTAATTTCTCTGTTTTCTTATTTGCTTTGTTTGTGATCGGAACCGGGCTGGCTTTGTTGCAAACGGCTTCCAATCCCTATATTACCATACTCGGACCTATAGAAAGTGCAGCAAAGCGGATCAGCATCATGGGTATTTGTAATAAAACGGCCGGGGCCCTGGCGCCATTGATTTTGGGTGCTATTGTACTCAAGGATTCTTCGGCCCTGGAGGCAAAGCTGCTGACAATGGATGCTGCACAAAAAGCAGCGGAGCTGGATATGCTGGCTTCACGTGTTGTAATGCCTTACGTAATCATTGCCATTGTGCTGGTATTGCTGGGGGTGTTTATTTATATTTCTCATCTTCCGGAAGTAAAAGCGGAAGGAGAGGAAGGTGATACCACGCCGTCTGATTCCTTTGTACAGCGTAAAAGCATCTTTAATTATCCTTATCTCTGGCTGGGCTTTATCTCTATCTTTTTATATGTGGGAGTGGAAGTTATGGCCGGTGATATCATCCAGATATACGGCAGCTCTATCGGTATCAGCTTAGACGTTGCCAAACACTTTACCACGTATACGATGATTGGTATGCTGGTCGGATATATTATCGGCATCGTTACCATACCCAAATATATTTCACAAAATACGGCATTGAAGTTGTCTGCAGGGTTGGGCTTGCTGTTTACGTTGGGCGCTATTTTTACTTCCGGTTATTCTTCGATATTCTTCATTGCTTTATTGGGTTTAGCCAATGCACTTATTTGGCCGGCAATATGGCCGTTGGCTATAGATGGACTGGGTAAGTTTACCAAAACCGGTTCGGCTTTGTTAATTGTGGGTATTGCCGGCGGCGCTATACTTCCAAGAGTATGGGCTTCCTTAGGTGAAAGTATAGGGCTTCAGCAGGCCTTCTGGATCATGGTTCCCTGTTACCTGTTTATTTATTATTTTGCTATATCCGGGCATAAAATGGGTAAGACGGTTAAGCCGGGTCATTAGTTTTAATCCATCTTCATCATATAGTGCTCATGCTGTAAGAGGCATGAGCACTGTTGTATCTGAATAATATTTTTTATTTCACGCTTGTATTAATCAAAAACCTTCCTATATTCAATTAAGGAACCCAATTATCGAATTTAAGCAGCATGGAAATAATACACGTAAGTGCCGAATGTTATCCGGTGGCAAAGGCTGGCGGACTGGGCGATGTAGTAGGAGCCCTGCCTAAATACCAGAATGAGCTTGGGCATATTGCCAAAGTGGTGATGCCTATGTACAGAACAAAGTTCCTGATGGACAATGCCTGGGAAGTTGTGCATAAGGGCAGAACGAATATCGGCGATTACTGGTTTGATTATACCATCATAAAAGAGCAGACCAATAAGCTGGGTTTTGATTTGTACTTAGTGGATATCAATGGATTGTTAGACAGGGAAAAGGTATATGGATATGATGATGATATTGACCGGTTTACGGGTTTTCAGGTAGCTGTGGTAGACTGGATATCGGTTTGGGTACATCATCCCGATATCATTCATGTGCATGACCATCATACCGGGCTGATCCCTTTTATCATTAAGCATTGTTATAAATACCAGCACCTGGGGGATATTCCTACGGTGCTTACCATACACAATGCGCAGTACCAGGGTGCTATGGGGTGGGATAAAAGTTATTTGCTTCCGCCGTGGGATAGCTGGAAATGGGGCATGCTGGACTGGCAGAATAATATCAATCCCCTGGCTTCGGGCATTAAATGTGCATGGAAGGTTACTACGGTAAGTATGAGTTATTTAGAGGAACTGCGCCAGTCTGCCAATGGGCTGGAAGCGCTCTTTGAATATGAAAGAGGGAAATGTACCGGCATCTTAAATGGTATTGATACGGAAGTATGGAACCCCCAAAATGATACTTATCTCCAGGAGCATTATTCGGTGGATACCGTTACCGAAGGTAAAGAGAAGAGTAAGCGAAGGCTTTGTGAAACCTTTAACCTGGATTTTGATAAACCATTAATTGTCTTCATCGGAAGGTTGGTGGGAGAGAAGGGTGCGGATCTGTTACCTGCTGTGATCAGCGATAGTTTTTATTATATCGGGCGGAAAATGAATTTCCTGATATTGGGCAGCGGATTTCCGGAGGTGGAAGCGCAATTAAGCTCCTTGCAGAAGCTGGCCCAGCAGGACTATAATGTTTATATCGGGTACAACGAATCCTTAAGTCATCTGATGTATGCGGGCGCGGATTTTTTACTGATGCCATCGAGAGTGGAACCCTGTGGATTAAACCAGATGTATGCCATGCGTTACGGAACGATACCTATGGTCCGGAAAACAGGCGGGCTTAAAGATACGGTCATAGATTATGGAGAAAAAGAGGGGTATGGTATTGTATATAACTGGGCTTCTGCCGGAGATATTACCCAGGGTATCTGGCGGGCAGTTGAATTATTTAAAGACCCCGAAAAAGTGTTTGAGGTCAGGGAGAAAATGATGCAGCTGGATTTTAGCTGGCAGCATAGTGTGAAGCAATACCTTCACCTGTATGAAAGCCTCCTGCCGGAGAAAAAAGAAATCCCCGGAGCCGGGGTAAAGCGGGCAAAAAGTAGTTAATAATTTATCTCTTTAATATTTTTAATTGTTTCGAATATGAAAAAGAGTGTGATTGCCATTATATTAGGCGGTGGCGCCGGTACGCGTCTTTCTCCGCTCACGGCTACCCGTAGTAAACCGGCAGTTCCTATTGCCGGTAAATATCGCTTAGTGGATATTCCTATTTCCAATTGTCTGAACTCTGATATCGGCAGGATGTATGTACTTACCCAGTTCAATTCTGCTTCGCTGAACAAGCATATCAAAAACACGTATCACTTTAGTATTTTCAGCAAGGCATTTGTGGATATCCTGGCTGCGGAACAAACTCCCGATAATCACGGCTGGTTCCAGGGAACAGCAGATGCAGTACGCCAGTCTTTGCGCCATTTGCAGCAGCAGGATTTTGAGCAGGTGCTCATCTTATCCGGCGATCAGCTGTACCAGATGGATTTTAGTGAGATGTTAGAAAACCATATTAGTAAAGGTGCGGATATTTCTATTGCCACCATACCGGTAGGAGAAAGGGAGGCGCCGGAATTTGGTATTCTTAAGTCCGATGAGGAGCAGTATATTACTTCATTCATTGAGAAGCCGAAGAAAGACCTGTTACCGGAATGGATAAGCGATACCGGTGCGGAGATGCAGAAAGCCGGAAGAATATACCTGGCCTCTATGGGGATATACATATTTAACCGGAAGCTGTTATTTGATTTGCTGCTGGATGTACACAAGGATGCTACGGATTTTGGTAAAGAAATCATACCCGATTCCATCAGTACACATAAAGTAGTGAGCTACCAGTATGACGGTTACTGGACGGATATCGGTAACATTTATTCTTTCTTTGAAGCCAACCTGGCTTTGACGGAAGATATACCGCTCTTCAATCTTTTTGATAATCAGAAAGCAATATATACCCGCCCCCGTATGCTGCCCCCGGCTAAGATCAGTGGTACAACACTGGAAAAGACACTGATCGCGGAAGGGTGTATTATCAATGCTTCGCGTATAGAGCATAGCGTTACGGGTATACGTACCCGTATTGGCCATGGATCCACGATTGTGAACGCGTATATTATGGGTAGCGATTATTATGAAACCTTAGATGAGATGAACAATGCGGCACAACGCGGACTGCCTAAGATGGGTATTGGTGAAAGATGTTATATCCGTAATGCCATTATAGACAAAAACTGCCGGATTGGTAATGATGTGCGCATCAATGGCGGAAGCCATATACCGGATGCCGATCATTCTTTATATACGGTTAAAGATGGTATTGTAGTGGTGAAAAAAGGAGCGGTACTGCCGGATGGATTTGTGATTTAATGGGTGTATACGAAAACGGGATCTTCCGGAAATAAAATATGACCGCTATAAAAAGCAACCTGAAATTTAAAGACATTGGCGCCTATCACGCTTCATTCCCCGCCGGTGTGCAGAAGATGCTCGGACAACTGCGACAGGCGATAAAGCAGGCAGCGCCACAGGCAACGGAAACCATCAGCTATAATATGCCGGCTTTCCGGCAGAATAAAATGCTGGTATATTATGCGGTTAACAAAGCGCATATCGGGTTTTACCCTACACCCGGTCCTATTGTTCATTTTAAAGACGCACTCGCTGAATATAACATTTCGAAAGGAGCGATCCGGTTCCCCATAAACAAACCACTGCCATTGCCGTTGATAAAGAAAATAGTGCGTTTTAGGGTGTTGGAAGACAAGGAGCGAGAGCGATACGGGACAGCAAGAGGTGATGCAAAATCAAAAGTAATGGCAGGTGTCGCCGCCTATAATAATAGCCTTTCCCTGAGCGACAAAGCCATTTGTGAGGTATTGACAAAAGAGATCAGCAAGCGTCTCCATAAAGCCGAAAATAAAGTCTGGCACAGGCATCCCGTCTGGTTTTTAGACGGTAACCCCATCGTAGGATACAGTAAGGAAAAACGGGGGATACGGCTGATGTTTTGGAGCGGTGCAGGTTTTGATGAAGAGAGATTGACCGTAAAAGGAGAAAAATTTAAAGACGCCTCTGTTTTCTATAATGAGGTGTCGGAGATCAATACAACAGATTTGAAACGCTGGTTAAAAAAGTCCGTGGCAATTCAGTGGGACTATAAAAATATAGTAAAAAGAAAGGGACGGCTGGAAAGGTTAAAATAGCGGTAACCCGGTGGATAATTACGGAAGATCAATACCGGGTTTCTTATAGCCGGACAGGCTATATTTGCCTCCTTTATGTCATCTATGCTGTATTCACCCGGGTGGCATAGGGGGAATATCCCGCTGATTTGAATTTTATTGAAATGAAAAATTATTTACTGATTCTCGGCTTTTGCCTGACCGGGTATCTCCCCTTTGCACAGGTTGAAAAAGATTCCGAGCTATACCGGACAATCATTGCTAAAGACAGCTTACTTTTTGATGTGGGCTTTAATACTTGTGCTATCGGCCAGTTTGAAGAATTAATAAGTGAGCATTTTGAATTTTACCACGATAAAGACGGTATTTCCGATAAAGCGAAATTTCTTCGCGATCTGAAAAACGGATTGTGCAGCAATCCCGGAAGCTACCAGGCGAGGCGGGAATTATTGAAGCAGGGCACTAAAATATTTGCACTCCATGATAAGGGGAAAATTTACGGAGCTATCCAGGAAGGAACGCATCAGTTTTTTGAAACGCAGGCCGGACAGGCTGAACGTTTTGGCAGTTCGGCAAGATTTACACACGTCTGGCTTATAGAAAATGGCGAATGGAAACTGGTTAAGTCTTACAGCTATGAACATGTGGATAAGATGGCAACCGCCTCTCCGTTGTTTGATAATGACCGGGAAATTAATGAATGGCTGAAAGAAAATAAAATACCCACACTTGGAATAGGCGTTATTGAAGAGGGGAAACTCAGCCAGGTTAAGATTTTCGGAAAATCAGCAAACGGGACTTCCGCTTCCTATAATACCATTTTTAATGTGGCTTCACTGACCAAGCCCGTAACGGCTGTGGTTGCGCTGAAACTGGCGGAGCAGGGAAAATTCGGTTTGGATGAACCGCTCTATGCCTACTGGACAGATCCGGATATTGCCAAAGACCCGAGAAATAAAAAACTCACTGCACGACTGATCCTGAGTCACCAGACCGGGTTCGCAAACTGGCGCTGGCTGAATAAGGATGAAAAGCTCCGCTTTGATTTTGATCCCGGGAAAGGGTATCAATACTCGGGAGAAGGATATGAATATTTGCGGAAAGCATTGGAAAATAAGTGTAAGAAATCATTGCAGCAGCTTGCGGAAGAGTTGATTTTCCGTCCGCTAAAAATGAATGATACCCGGTACACCTGGGATAAAAATATAGAGATCTCAAGGTATGCAACGGGCTATGATGAAAACGGGAATGCTTACAAAATCCAAAAAAATGCCACGCCCAATGCGGCAGATGATTTACTGACAACCATTGAAGATTACGGGCGTTTTCTTGTAAGTCTGCTGAAAGGAGATCTGCTTTCTGAAAAGCTTTTTAAGGAGATGACAACCCCGCAGGTAGCCAGCGTAAAAGGCAAGCATTTTGGTTTGGGTTTTGAAATCTATGATTTAGAAAATGGAGAATATGCATTGGCACATGGAGGAGCAGATGTAGGGGTCAGGGCTATTGTATTCATTCTTCCTAAAACAAAACAGGGGCTGTTGATTTTCACTAACTCCGATACGGGTGGAAATGTATATGAAATCCTGATCAAACATTACCTCGGCAAACACGGGCAAAGGATTATAGATACGGAAATGAAATAAAAGGTAATGGTTTTAATAGGCCTGTGCAAACAATACTCTTTTTTTGCTTGGCTTTCCGGTTAAAATACATTTCCCTTCTTCTTCTTCCGCATCTAACGGAATACAACGTATAGTAGCTTTGGTTTGTTCCTTGATCTTTTCTTCTGTTTCTGCCGTGCCGTCCCAGTGAGCGGCAATAAAACCACCCTTTTCTTCCAGCAGCCGTACAAAGCCATCCCATGTATCGGCTCGTGTAATATGCTCATCGCGGTATGCTTTCGCTTTATCAAATAGATCTGCCTGTATCTGTTGCAGCAGGTTAATGATACGTACGGATAAATCATCCATACTTACGCTCATTTTTTCTTTGGTATCCCGGCGGGCAATTTCTACGGTGTTGTTTTCAATATCCCTTGCACCGATGGCGATACGAACAGGAACTCCTTTCTTCTCATATTCGGCAAATTTCCATCCCGGGCGGTTATTGTCATTGTCATCGTATTTAACCCGTATTCCGGATAGCTTCAATTCATGAACGAGGCTATTTACTTTTTCATCAATGATCACTTTCTGTTCATCTCCCTTATAGATCGGTACCATAACTACCTGTAACGGTGCGATCTTGGGCGGAATGATCAACCCATCGTCATCGCTGTGTGCCATTACTAAGGCACCGATCAGGCGGGTAGAAACTCCCCAGGAGCTGGCCCATACATATTCCTGTTTGTTTTCTTTGTTCAGGAACTGCACATCAAAAGCTTTTGCAAAATTTTGACCTAAGAAATGAGAAGTACCAGCCTGCAGGGCTTTTCCATCCTGCATCAAGGCCTCAATGCAATACGTGTCAACGGCGCCGGCAAATCGTTCGTTAGGTGTTTTTACTCCTTTGATCACCGGCAGCGCCATCCAGTTTTCTACAAAATCGGCATACACATCCAGCATACGGGTGGTTTCTTCCACGGCTTCCTGCGCCGTAGCATGGGCGGTATGTCCTTCCTGCCATAAGAACTCCGTAGTGCGCAAAAAAAGCCGGGTACGCATTTCCCAGCGTACCACGTTTGCCCATTGGTTTATTAAAATGGGCAGATCGCGATAAGACTGGATCCAGGTTTTGTACGTACTCCATATAATGGCCTCGCTGGTTGGACGTACTACAAGTTCTTCTTCAAGCCTGGCATCAGGATCCACCATCAGTTTGCCCGTATTATCGGGATCTGTCTTTAGCCGGTAATGCGTTACGATAGCACATTCTTTGGCAAAGCCTTCCGCATTTTTTTCTTCCGCTTCAAACAGGCTTTTGGGAACAAACAACGGAAAATATGCATTTACATGCCCCGTATCTTTAAACATCTTATCCAACTGGTCGCGCATATTTTCCCATAAGGTAAATCCATAAGGTTTAATGACCATGCAACCCCGTACGGCAGAATAGTCTGCTAATCCACCTTTGATAATCAGGTCATTATACCACTGTGCGTAATCCTGCAACCGGGAAGTAATTTCTTTGCTCATAGTTTTAAATATGTCCTTGTACAATACCTGTTGAAATCCAGTTATTCATATAGGATATCTTTTAATATATATCCAACTATTTAGAATAGATTAACAGTACAAATTCTGGCAAATGTAGTAACTTCACATTGTAATTTTAAAACCCTCTCTAATATGAATAAGAGAATTTTACTTCTGGCTGCAGTGGTTGTTGGTTTCAGTAGCTGCTCCACCCTGTATAAATCAGGGCAAACACCTGATGATGTGTATTATTCTCCGGCGCCGCAACAGCGCGTAGCCTATGCGGATAAAGGAGACGATGATCATTATGATAACCGTGGTGGCGGAGATGAATATGTTGATGTTCAAACCGAGCAGGATCGTACAGCGTATAGAGGTGAAGACAACTATCTTCGTATGAAGGTGAGGAACCCGGGATTGTGGTCTTCCATAGATGATTATGGATATTACGGTTATATGGGCGGGATGTATTCTCCGTTTTCGCCGTATTACGGTAGCCGGTTAGGATTAGGATTTGGGTATAGCCCGTATTCATTTTATTCCCCGTATTCCTATTTCAGCATGAGCTATGGATGGGGAGGAGGCTTATATAATGGATTTTATAATCCTTATTCTTTCTATAATCCCTACTCTTTTTATAGTCCTTTTTATGATCCGTATTATGGGTATGGTTACGGGCATTATTACCCGGGTATGATATCTCCCAAGGGTGTTAATGTGCGACCTG
Source organism: Chitinophagaceae bacterium (assembly GCA_023957155.1). Taxonomy (GTDB): domain Bacteria; phylum Bacteroidota; class Bacteroidia; order Chitinophagales; family Chitinophagaceae; genus Agriterribacter. The sequence continues at coordinate 84,665 of JAMLHK010000014.1, forward strand.
CAGGTTCGTATGCACCTAGGAGAGCTAACCTGGGCAGCTATGGTAACCGCAGCAGTAATCCCGGACTGAATAATGATAATAACCGGAACGCACCGGTGAGGGTATTCAGGAACAATGATAATAATTATGTAAATCCCGGCAGCTCTTCTTCGGGTAATACCAGCCCCCGTCGTTCGGTAGACAGGAGCAGTAACAGCCGCCCTGCCAGGACTTTTGAAAATAATAATAATAACAGCAGATCTTCAGAATCGCGGTTCACTCCCAGTTCAAATTCCGGCAGCAGAAGCAGTGGTAGTAGCGGAGGCAGCAGCACGCCTTCACGTGCACCGGGACGGGGAGGCAGATAATGGTGAGTAATTGCCGGTTATCTAAAATATTACAGTGTAAATAAAAAGAGCGGAATGCCGCTCTTTTTAGTATAACAAGGTTGCAGATCCTTTGATTTTAAATCATAGAAAAATATGAGGAAAGCATTATTTACAGCAGGATGTATTGTTTCAATGAATTTTTTATTTGCCCAGGAACCTTTGGATGCGGTGCGCTATTCCTGGTTATCTCCACAGGGAACGGCAAGAGCACAGGCTTTAGGTGGTGCGGTTAGTGCATTGGGTGGGGATATTACCGCTTTATATACCAATCCTGCCGGGATCGGGATATATAAAACCAGTGAGCTGGTATTAACGCCGGGGATTACTTTTAATAATGTCAAATCAACATACAGGGGGACGGCCGGAACAGATGATAAAACCAGCTTTAATTATGGACCGCTCGGCGTGGTATGGGGTATTCCTTCCTATAAAGCCAACAGCAAATGGAAAGGCATGAGTGTAGGACTGGCGATCAGTAAAACTGCCAATTTTAACGGCAATACCTATGTCAGTGGCGAGAATAATGAAAGTTCCTACTCTGAAAAATATATAGATCAGATATATGGAGATGGAATGGAGGGGCGTGATGATGTAGAAAATGTATTAAAAGACCTCCGCTATAGTTATGGCCCTACTATTGCATTTCTAACTTATCTTATTGACACTATAACATATGCGAATGACGAATTTGGATATTTTAGTAGTGCTTCAGATATTTTAAGAACTGGAGGTCCCTTAAAGCAACAACAAATTATCTCTACCAAGGGTGGTATAACAGATTTTAATATAGGAATGGGAGGAAATTATAATGATGTCTTTTATATCGGTGGTTCAATCAACATCAGTACATTAAAATATATCCGTGAAAGCAGTTTTAAGGAAACAGATTCACAAAATAATCCGGGCAATTATTTTAATTATTTTGTGGCTGATGATTATTTAAAAACAGACGGAACAGGGGTAAGCATTAATCTCGGTATAATACTAAAGCCAGTAGAGGCGTTGCGGGTAGGATTAAATTTTCGCAGCCCTACATGGTATTCCTTTAAAGATACCTATTATGCTTCGCTTACTACCGATACCGAAACCTATGCAGGTGTTCAGTCACGGAGTTCATTGGATTCAGATTTGAATGACGGCTACGCCGGTGAATATACATACCGGTACAAAACACCCCTGCGTATAGGTGCGGGATTAGCCTATATTTTTGGTACCCAGGCGGATGTAAGCGCGCAGAAAGGTTTTGTTACAGCCGATGTGGAATATGTAAGCTATAAGAATAATGCTTTTAATACACAGGATAATACTAACCAGGGAGATAAGGATTACTTTAATGATCTGAATCGTACCATGGATCAGGTATTTAAGTCTGCCATAAATTTTCGCCTGGGTGGGGAGCTGAAATTTGAAACGCTGATGGTCAGAGCCGGGTTCGGGTATTATGGCAATCCCTATACTAATGATTATTTCGGTAACCGGGCGGGAGATATCACCAATGCCAGTCGTATGAATATCAGCGGCGGACTGGGCTGGCGCAATAAGGGTATGTTTGTTGATCTCGCTTATATTCACCAGATCGTTAAAGATGCCTATTATCCCTATCGTTTGGATGAGGGTGTGTTTAATGCTTCGAAACTTAATTATACCATCGGTAATATATTACTTACCATTGGGTTTAAGTTTTAGGGGGTGAGGGCTGCTGATCTTATCGGGATTGGCAACCCCTGAGGAGGCTATTTCTTTATAAATTTTCCAACTGCCCGGCCTGCTGTAGCATAGGATTCACCAATTCTTAATCCGGTATCGAAATCCATCCCGAAGGCGGCCCTGCCGGGAGCTTTGGTTACAGCAAGTTTTGCCAGTACACGGTTCTTGTCGGCAGTTTCTACAATCAGCGCTTCTCCGTCTATGTATGCACTTTTATTGGCGAAATAAATACCTACATTGAAGCCCGGTTCAGTAAAAACTGTATGGAAAATGATAGTATACCTGGAATCTTTTTCTACATTCAGCTTGCTGTAATCTTTAAATAAAGTAATGAATCTTGGTTCGAATCTGTTTTCTCTGTCATAAACCCAGTTGTCGGCCCATTTATCTCCTCTTCCTGCTTCTTTATTATTGTATTCCTCCCTTTTGGTAGCTACATACTCTTCTTCTTTATCAAATTTTCCCACACCCATATTTTCATAGCTGAACTCTATATTAACTGATTTTTCTTTTTTAAGGTCAGCAGGAATTTTACCTTCAATAAGTTTAATTTTTTGTGCAAAGCTGCCTGCCGGGATGCTGAGTGCAATAATAACTGCCAGTGCTTTTAAATATTTCATTGTGGATGGTTGTTTAAGTAAATGGAGGAAATGAATTGAATGTATGAATATCTGTAAAAGTTTGGGTTTCACTCAAACGCTATGGGGAATATTTTATTATTGGTCAGCTTCCGAATGATTTGCCGATCAGGATAAAGCTATGCTGTAAACCTTTGTAATTGTTATATATCATTATATTCTTTGCTGCAGCCCCGGTGTAGCCTGATTGAAACAGGTGTGCAGGAAGGCTGCTGCCGCAGGCCAGCCAGGTGGCAATAGCTGAAGAGGTAGGGAACTCTCCCGACAAATGCTTATAGCGTACTACAGCAGTAGTGTTGTTGAAAATCCTTGTCACTTCAGTATAGTATGGTAAAAGCCTGATATCCCCGTTTTCTCCTGATATAAGAAGGTCTATATCCCCGGTATGGAGTGCGTTTTTGTGCAGCATCTCCCTTAACATCTCCTTCAGTACTGCATGGTCGGTAGTATGTATGGTTTGAATATCCCGTATTTGAGCTATGGCGTTTTTACGGTTACTGCTCACTAAAAACATGGCTGCTCCTTCGCCGGCGATGCTGCCCGGGCTACCGGTATCGTATAGACTGAGACCCGGGTGTAGTTCGCTTTTATACCATCCGTCAAGATAATCAATATTGTAGTTGTAAGCAGATATTTCGTCCACCGTCCCAACGAGGTAGCTGGCTTCCGGGTTGGTCTTCAGCATCATGAAAGCATCCAGCAGGGCATTTTCAAATGAAAGTCCTCTGTGCACATGCGTGATATTATAGCCTTTATTGGTAGCCATCAGTCCTATTTGTGCAGCTATGGCGTTGGGAGTGCTCTGAACAAAATTGCCCGGGGTAAGCATTCCTTCTTCATAGTCAATGATCTGGTTAAGAAATTTGATGCAGTCTTCCATGCCGCCGTTTGCTGTTCCTATAATAATGCCGTTAATGTTCCGATAGTTTTCAATGATCGGTAATCCTGCTCCCGCACCCATACGAACCGCTTTACCCATGCGGCGGAGTATGCCCGGCGGTATACCTTTATACACAGGTTCTTTTGCCACCAGCTTGTTACCAACAGGGGGATGGATTATATCAAGATTTATATTTTCAAAAGTCTCTTGTGCGGAGATGCAGGTGTGCTGATGAATATACATGACTGCAAATTTCAGGAACCCGATCCCAAAAACCAATTAAAATACCGGTTTCGCGCAAAGCGCGCAACGGAGCAAAGACGCAACGTAAGAGGGTTAGAGGTGAAAGGTGTAGGGTGGAAGGTGGGTTTAGGTTTCAGGGTACAAGGGCCTCGATCATTGTTCCCTACATTTTCAAATTTTCACACTTTCACACTTTCAAATTAATCTTGAAAAGATCAGCGAACTGCAGTTGCCTCCGAAACCAAATGAGTTGGACATTACGTGCTGTAATGAAGCCGGCCGGTATTCCTGTACGGGAGTCAGCAGCGTGGTTTCAATAGGGGTTTTAAATTGCAGCGAAGGGTATATTTCCTGGTGATAGAGATTCAGGATGCTGAATACGGCCTCAATAGCGCCTGCAGCCCCGAGCGTGTGACCGGTATTTGCCTTGGAAGATACAAAGGGTGGGGGAGCGCCAAACAATCGTATCATGGCGGTACTTTCGGAAAGATCGTTGTTTTCGGTTCCGGTGCCATGCGCATTGATGAAGCTGATCTGCAAAGGGGAAAGATCCGCTGTTTCCAGTGCCCGTTGCATAGACAACTGTGGTCCGTCACCATTATCTGAAAGTGAGGAAGGGTGGTAAGCGTCATTGCTGTTGCCATAGCCGGACAATATCGCATATACTGTTTTATCTTTCACCTCTTCTTCCCGTTCCAGCACCAGGAAGGCAGCGCCTTCGCCCAGGTTCAGACCTTTCCTGTCCTGGTCAAAAGGTGTACAGATTTCGGGAGAAAGGATATGGAGGGCATTAAACCCGTTGATCGTAAACTTTGCTAAGCTGTCTGCGCCGCCCACTATGGCTCTTTTGGCAAGTCCCTGTTGCAGGAGCCTCGCTCCGTACATGATAGCATTGGCAGAGGAGGAGCAGGCGGTATTAATGGTGTTAATAATACCCTTCATGCCGTATCGCTGCTGGAGATAGAGATTTACCGAGGCGCAGTCGTATGAAGACAAATACGGGGAGCCCTCTTCTTTTGTATTGGCATCGTGGTATAATTCGTCTGTAAGGCACATGCCGCCCACCGTGCTGGCACCGATAAGCGCCGTATCCGGCGAAGCGATATCGGATAGTTGGAGTTTTGCATTCCCGCAGGCTTCCTGAAAGGCATGCAGGGCTAACAGGGAAGTGCGGGTAACACCCGGTTCGGTTGCCTGTAATTTTTCTTTAAGTGAGGGTATGGTGTGTTTTATTTCCCCGCAGGGCCGCAGGCCACTATACCGGGTATCGCAAAACTGAAGGGAGGAGATACCGCTTACTCCCTGTATGAGCATTTCCCGGTTTTGGTTTACATTATCCCCTATAGCACTTATAATTCCTAATCCTGTGATAACGACCCTGCTCAACAGTAAAAATTTATTTTGTTTTGTGTGCTATAATATAATCTGCCATGGTATTGATGTCTACCAGCACTTTTCTGCCTTCTTTGGGATCCTGTATAGTAACACCGTATTCGCGGGAAAGCAAAACGATCAGCTCAATGGAATCTATGGAGTCAAGACCAAGTCCTTCGCCAAATAAGGGCTCATCGTCTTTGATATCACCGGGTTGTATGGAGGTAAGGTTTAAAAACTGTACGATTTGTTGTTTTAGCTGTTGCTTCAGTTGTTCTTTTTCCATTAGTTAAATTTTCAGATCAGGCGTTTATGTCTTAGCCCGTAAAACGCAATTATCTGCAATAATAATGTAATAGCCAGTAAAGGTATAATATTCATAACAATATCCTGGAGTTTACCTCCTTCTAAAAACAGCCCGTAATACGCCTCAAGGCACCAGTGTAGCGGGGATAGCCGCATAATAAGCTGGAAGGATGGGGGCATTACAAAGGAAGGTACCAATAGTCCGCCAATAGCTGCGAGCAATACAACGGATACGGCTCCAAAACCGTTTGCCTGCTCCTGTGTATTGGAAAAAACACCAATGCAAATGGCGAAGCTGGCGGCACACCAGCCGCAAATGAACGTTACCAGTGATAAGGCGGCAATGTCAGATGGCAGGTTCAGTGCAGGTAATCCCATTTGCGGGAACAGCCAGATGCCTATAGAAAAAATAACGGTTGCCTGCAGGATCGTTACGGCCACATAAGTGATTTGTTTTGAAATAATGGCTAATCCAAAATGCGTAGGTAAAGTACGCAGCCTGATAATGCTGCCATTTAATTTTTCCCTTACCACACTGCTGCCCAGTGAAATAACAATGAAAAACATAGCAAAGATCGTCCAGGCAGGAATATTATGTTGTGTGGCATTGGGAATTTGCCGGGTGTTGTTTTTAAAAACCGGCACTTCTGCCACGGGCGTCTGATTGGTAACGATCTGGTTTTCTAAAGCAAGGGGAATATCTTCTTCGTTTACCGCATGGTACACATCTTTTACAATATATTTGGTTTGAATAAACTGTAAGCTGCTGCGCAGCATGCCGTCAATGCTTTTACGGAAAGATTGCTGCAATACGGGATGATAATACACCTGTACAGGAGTGGCTTCATGCGGGGTTTGCTCTATGGAGTCTTGCGGTAATTCGATATTCTTTAAGGCTTCCGATGTAATATGTTTTGCCTTCTTTAAAACGTCTTCCGAATAGTTGTCCGGGATAACAATAGCTACTAACGCATCTTTAGTATTAATACGATCTTTAAGCGTTTCTTCATTGGGTGTACCTGTTGCCTTTTTTATATCAAACATACCCACTTCGGAAAGCGCTGCTTCCAGTTCTTTTGCCGGTTCGTGCGTATCCCGGTTCAATAGCAGAACAGGTATTTTGTTTTCATTTACCAGTTCAAAAGTGCTGTTTTGTACTGAGGCAATTACAATAGCCAGTATAACGGGCATTACAAACATGAGCGTAAGTCCCATTTTATCCCGGGTTAAAATTCTACAATCTTTTACTATGGTTGACCAGAGTTTGAACAAGGAGATTTGAAATTTGAGATTAGAGATTTGAAATTTTAGATTTCAGGCCTTACTGTCCTGCAGGAGAGGGTCTGAGAGCATAAGGTTTATAAATTTTGCGAATCAATTTTATGTTTCATCATTGATAATTAATGTATTTCTTTTTTATTGATATGGATTTTATAATCACCAAATTTCAAATATCCAGCCTCAAATCCCTAATCCCTGTATTCCCTTCCCGTAAGAGCCAGGAACAATCCTTCCAGTCCTTCCTGCTGGTGTTCTTTTAATAACCCGCTTAATGTATTATTGGCAATGATCTTTCCTTCATCTATCAGGGCGATCTTATTACAAAGATCCTCCGCTTCTTTCAGCTGATGCGAGGTATAGACCAGCGTAGTACCTTTTTCGTTCAGTGCTTTCAGGTAGTGAATAATGGCATGCCGTGTTTGTACGTCCACACCCACCGTAGGCTCGTCAAGAAACAGTATCCGGGGTTCGTGCATAACCGCGATAGCCAGGTTTACCCGGCGTTTCATACCGCCTGAAAATTTATTTACCGGTTTATTGCGTACCTCCTGTAGCGACATAATGTTTAACAGATCATCTGTCCTTTGCTGTATTTGTTTTTTGCCCAGTCCGGCCCAGGCTCCAAAGAACTCCATATTTTCTACCGGGCTCAGCTCGTGATAAAAAGAAAAATCCTGCGGTACAAAGCCGAATAAGGTATTACTGAGCTTCTTATTTTTTCGTACTTCATGTCCCAGCAATTGAACAGAGCCATCGGTGTAGGGGAGCAGCCCCGTCATCAGGTTCATCAGGGTGGTTTTACCGGCGCCATTAGGACCGAAGATCCCGAACCGGTTGCCCTGCTCTACCTGCAGATTAACCCTGCTGATGACTTTTTGGGTATTGCCCTTGTAGCCAAAGCTCAGGTTTTCTATATGGATAGCGGAAGACATGGTTAGGTATGAGGTATAGGGTGTGGGGTGTAAGGTGTGAGGTATAAGATGTGAGGTGTAAGGTGTGAGGTGTAAGGTATAAGGTATAAGGTAGAGGGTGTAAGATATGGGGTGAAGCCTGTTGTGTACCCTGCAACCTGCGACCTGCAACTTGTACCCTGTACCCTGTCCCTTCCTGTATTATTCCTTATCTCCATTAACGTAATCTTTTTACTATGGTACCCAGTTCGCGGAATGCTTCTTTTTCGAGTGCGGCTATTGCCAAAAGCTGATCGCCCATTACATTATAATCCTGCTGTTCCGTAAGCCGGCCTTTATATATGCCGGAGGCCTGTATGGCGGCATCTCTCCACAGGTCGCCGGCCCGGGTAAACTTTTGGGATACATCCATCAGCTCATCAACGGGGTGATATGCATAAGCCTGCTGTAAAAAAGCGGCATAAATAAAGCGGAACCCGCCACCACCGGTACCAATTTCTTCCTGCATCCGTACCAATTGTGCCAGGTAGCTCCGTGATTTGTCTAATCCCAGCGTATCACGCCATTTTTTTATCTTTTTTGCAGTATACCGTATGCCACTGATACCGGCAATATTACCGGGCACATATAGCATGTGGCGTACGTTTCTTTTAATGCCGGTAACGATCGCACGTTTTATTTGCTCATCCGTTACTTCCCGTGCTTCTTTCGGGTAATACAATTGTCCGTGCGGGGCAAGCGGTCCCCGGGCAAACCTCACCCGCTCCAGTTCATAGCTGGTCATGGTAGCGAAGGTTTCCATAATGGGATCGCTGATCAGGTAGTTGTCGCCCTCTTTTCCTACCACAATTAAATTATGTGCGTTAAAATGAAAACGGTATTCTTTGGGGAAGTAAGGAAGATAGAATACGCCTACCTGGCAGGCAGCGGGATGGCCGGACAGCAGCCTGTTATCTAATGCCTGCCGGGCTTTTTCTTTAGATAAAAATTTTTGCCGCAGGATAGAGATGTTCAGCGACCGGCAGGTCCGTTTAAAGATCAGTCCTGGCATGGTGCGAAAGGAAATGGCAGGCCCGTCATTCACTTTCATGAAGGGGATATAGATAAAGAATAAACCCGAGCCGATACCAAAAGCCAGCGGTTCTGTTATCTGATGTACCCCGTAATGCTGCAGCAGGCTTGCTGTTACCCCGTTTTCGCAATGCGCTGCCTGCAGGTGCTTATACTCCGCTTTCATGCCAGTGCCTGTTTTTTAAATCCTCAACGGTTACATCAAATGCGGTAGCGTATCGCTGTAATTTTTGATCAGATAATTTTTCAAAAATACGGGGCTTTAAATGACGTTTTACCTGCCACTTCCAAAACCCGGTATAGGCTGACAGGATATCTATATTCATCAATTTTAATTCCATAAAATATAACAGCGGGCTTGCTTCATTATTCAATACTTTTTGCCTGGCATCGGCCACTTTTTTTTCAATGTCATTCCAGGCAACGTCTAATGCTTTTATCTTTACTTCCCATCCGGTACTCAGTTCCGTTACATATTTTCCGTCCTTATCAACGGCATACGAAACCTCTTTCGTGAAATTTTGCAAAGCGCCGGGATCCTGTGGGATGTCTTCTTGTTTCATTGAATAATTGTTTGAGGTGGTCAAGTTCCAGGTCACAAGTCTCAGGTTTCAGGGGTTCTTCGGAACAGCTCTTTTCTTTCACTCGCTACCTTGTAACATGCGACCTGCACCCTGTAATCTGCACCCTGTTCGCGGTCTGACGCTCCTTCGTCGCGTACCGACCGCTCCATTTTCACATTTCCACATTACATCAGCATACCGTCAGTAAGCCATACATATAGGAAAACCGGGAGCTTTCTGGAACCAGCAAAAGAATTTTATTTCCCTTTTGAAGTTTGCCGCTATGGAATAATTCATCAATCATCATATATACCGATGCAGCGCCTACATTACCTACTGTGCTTAAGTTAACGAACCATTTTTCATAGGGGATGCCAATGCCGTTGTATTCCAGCCGTTCATATATTTTGCTCTTGAAGAAATTGCTGGACATGTGCGGTAAAAAATAATCTATATCGGCAGGCGTCAGCCCTTTTTGTTCAAACAAAGCTTTCAGTTTAATACCGCCTAAGGGGACAATGTACTCGCTCAGCAGCTTTACATCCTGCTTGATGCTCATGACCGACTGTTCATTTATTTCATCCGGCGTATATTCCAGGAATCCTTTCAGGGTTCCGTCTTCCATCTTTTCACTACCCATGTACATACAGGCTTCCATTTCCTGCGCATAGGAAACACCTTCCAGCCATTCAATGCGGAGTGTTAAGCCGGTATCGTTTTTTTTGTTGGATAACAGGAATGCGGATGCGCCATCCGATAACATCCATCTTAAAAATTCTTTTTCAAACCCGATATAAGGGTTTTCTTCCAGCTCGATCAGCTTCTGCACTTCGTCTTCAAACTGGTTGGAACGTAATGGCGCCGACATTCTTTCCGACCCGGTAGCTACGGCAGTGGAAATTTCCCCTGTTTTGATAGCCATATAGGCATACTTGAGCGCATGCATACCGGCACAGCAAACGCCCGAAGGGGAAACCACTTCTATAGCGCCGCTTTCCGGCAGCCACCCATGTACCATTACCCCGTGTGAGGGCATGATCTGGTCGGGTGATGAAGTACCGCAGGACAGGAGCTGAACGGATTTTATTTCCTCCGGGTGATCTTTGAACAGCTCTTTTACCGACAAAGCTGTCATTTGCGCATTGGTATGCGTAATTTTTCCGCCTTTTTCCAAAGCATAATACCGGTTAACAATGCCGTTGTTGCGTAGTACGATCCGTTTTGATTTGGATGGCTTGTTATTGATATAGCCCAGGTATTCCTCCATCTCTTCATTAGAAACGGGATCATTGGGGAAAAAGCTGGCTGTTCTTGTTATATAAACTTCGTTCAATTCCATTTGCTTCATGTATAGAAGGTTCAAAAATAGAATATTATCAGATACAATGAAACAGGCAGTCCGTTGCCTGTTCACTGCTTCAGTGACACACCGGCATAATATTCTTTTTGTTGTTTTATACGCCTGCCCAAAAAGGGTTTAAAAAATAAGGCGTCTACTAATAAAATAACAGGGGCCGCTACACAAAGGGCAATTAAAAGATAATATTTGAATGCAACAAGTAAGGTGCGTCTTTTTTTGCTGCCGTTGATCAATTTAGACCATATTAAAAATATACGTCCTGCTTTTCGCTCAATGAACATCAGGTTGTATTTTATATTCACGGCACCCTGGCGGAGCAGGTTTTCCTGCAGGCTATTCCATTCGTTTTTCTGCAGGTGATCCTTTACGGTTTCCCCAAACAAAGCGCTGCCGGCAATGTCTTCGTCCGATACGCCGGGTTTGGGAAAGATACCCCATTTCCGGTCTTTCCTGCCGGTAAGCATCCAGTATAAAATGGTTACAAGACTGGCATAGTTATTATGACGATCTACCAGTGCAATATTACCTATGAGGTTTGCATTGGCATTTTTCAGCATCTTTTTTACTTTTTCCTGTGCATTGATCCACATGTTCCTGCACCCGCTGATGGTGATCACCGGTGTGTTTTTACTGATTTCTTTAAAAGACGGGTGCTGTAATAATGAGCTGGCAGGAATACTCGGTGATAAAAACCAGGGCTGGTATCCGATAATGATCAGATCGTAATGTGATTCTTTAAAGGTAAAGGCCTGTAACTCCACCGGAGTACTGTTCACACTTTCGGGCATCGCATCAAAAAATGCAGGCGATGTCCATGGAAAAGGAAAGGAGTGTATGGGATAAATACGCAGTTTTTCCACTGAAATATCCGGCGAAGATTCTAACGGAAGGGTAAAATGGCTGATGATACTTTCCATTTGACCGGTTTGGGTGAAATAAACGGCTAAAACTTTTTTGCTCATACTTACCAGGGGTTAGAAATCTTGGGGTGACAGAACTTTTGATAACCTGCTGTAATCAACAATAGCGGTTTGCAGGCTTGCCGGAACGGAATTGAAATGTTCGACGAGGTATTGATGATCTTCTTCCAGTTGCTTGTCATATCCCAACATTTTGGGAGATTTTTCCTGTATCATCAGCCGGAGAAACCTGAATTCCACATTTTCCGTATGTCGTGCGATCATGCTATCTAATTTTTCTCTCCCCGCTTTAAATTCTTTCAGCTTATGAGGGGCGCCTTTCAGCAGTCCTGCTTTTTTCATCATCAATGCACCTTCAAAAGCGTCTTTTTCATCAGACGGGCTTTGGCTTAGGATATCTAACTGCTTTTGAATGGCATTGATATTATCACTGGAAAAAGCAGCATAATAAGCCTTACGGTTAAAATGAGCCTTACTGCTTTGGGCGGACAATAGTTCTACTGTTAACAATAATCCTATTATTGTAAATAACAGCGGTACCGATGTGGTTTTCTTTGCGATAAACATACAGCGTCAAATATAGCAAGAATAATATTTTCAGGTTGTATGCAATTTTAACGAAAGCTTTGAGCAGGTGGGTATATAAGTCAGAACAGCTATGTTAACAACTGTTTAAAAAGATTAACATATAGCTTTGTATTTCTAAACATCAGCCTTTAGAACCTATCTTTGCACTATCAAATTAAAAATTGTTATGATAAAAAGACTATTAAGCATTACCCTGATTTTAACAGGTATCAGTTTTGTTGCTACAGCACAGGGAGATTATAAAAGTTCGATAGGAATACGCCTGGCGCCGGAATCTTATTATGATCTTTTTGCATTTTCCTATAAAACCTTTATTACTGATGCGGGTGCTCTTGAACTGAATGCCGGCGGGGGAACAAAAGGGTATTATTTTGAAGATAACAGGTATCGTCCGTTCGCTCTTTCCATATCGGCCGGCTACCAGCATCATTTTGATATACCCGTAACCGGACTGAAGTGGTTTATTGGAGGAGGCTTGACCGGCTATAATGCTTTTTCAGGGAAAAGCCGCTATAAAGGCTTCGGTTTTGGATTTTATCCTACCGGGGGTATAGATTATAAATTTCCTTCTATTCCGTTAAATCTGACGGCAGATTATCGTCCCACTATATTCTTTACCCGTCCGGATTATTACGATTCTTTCCATGCTTCTAATTTTGGTATAGCGGCTCGCTATGTTATTGGCGGCAGGTAGAATGGGAGGTGTAATTTGAGATTTGATTCGGGTTGGTATTTTATGTATGCTTTAGATACAACAACCGGATCAATGAAACCATGTGGCTGTTGAAAGAATAAGTTCACCCGGAACAAATTATATAATAAGTTTGAACTGATTATTGTAAAATGATAAAACAGCAATCATGGTACGATCTTCCAGTTACAGACTTTTTTTTATGCTTTACCTGGCGCTTCTTATTTCAGTTTGCGCATCGGCAGGGGAGATACCCTGGCGGGTAACTGAAATAATACCCGGCGGCAGGATAGACGCGATAGCTTATGCGGGTAATAATGTTGTGATCTGCGGCACAAGAAATCCCAACCCGGGATGGATATTTTACAGCACGGATAACGGCTTCACCTGGCAGAAAGGGCAACATCTTAATGCTACTGAACCGCTTACCGGAATTACCTGTATTGCCAGTGCAAAAGACGGGTTGTGTTTTGCCATTAATGAAAGCTCGGAATTATTCCGGTCAGACGATTACGGTAAAACATGGATAAGGCTACGTAAAATATCTTCCAACCCGCGCCTGCATAACCAAAAATATAGCCAGGCTTTGTCTTACGGGCTGTGCATTACTAAGCAGGGCACACTTTTAATCAGCGATACCAATGAAAATGGCGGCTATGTTTTTAGAAGTACGGATAATGGCGAAACGTTTGCTGCTATCGGTCCCGTATCTTCCGCAGCGCTTTACCGGTTCGAGCCTGTGCGCAATGGGATCATTGTAAACGGTTGGTCCGGCTGTATATATAAGTCGGAAGATGACGGGCAAAGCTGGAAATTATGGAGCAGGATGGATACGACCACCGCACTTTATGCTACCGAATACATTCGTCCGGGCACTATTGTACAGGCCAGTGAAAAGGGTGATGTATATCAATCCCGTGATGACGGGACGAGTGGCAGTTCTGTTCTTCTTGGTAACCCCGGCAATGGTGCGGCCGCAGATGATTTTGTATACCTGGGATATCGAACGCTTGTTTATACAACGTATACACGCGACAAAAAAGTTTTTATTTCCTACGATGAGGGGAAAAGCTGGATTGATGACGGACCGGTACCTACCGGGGCTAAAGGCGACTGGCTGGATCATGTGATCACGATAGAGCAGGAAGATTCCGTGATAGCGATAGGAGGCACCTGTAAAGGATTTATTGCAAGAGCCGCTTTTGCACGTGCTGATCTTTTTGCCAAAACTTCTGACCCGGGAAAAGATAAGATCCCTGCTGCGCTCAAAAGAGACCTGGAAAAAGGATTGTTGGGCGCTTTGTATGACGCTAAAGAACTGGATGAACCGGAAGATGTGCTGATTGACGGCAACTTTGCCTACGTGCCCTGCAGGGGAAGCAACAACCTGGCTGTAATAGATATTTCCGATCCGCGTAAACCGGTGCTGGCTTCAAGCTTCAGGGATCCGGAGCTTATTGATGCGATGGGAGTGTCGAAGTACGGTAAATATGTATATGTCGCTTCATTCTCCAACCGTACCTGTATTGTTGTTGATGCCAGTGATCCGAAAAAATTAAAAAAGCTGTATTCTTTTGTAGTGGGACCAGGCGGGGCGGGAGCGGGACAGTTAAGAAAAGTAGTTTACCATGACAGATATTTATACTTAACCCGTGATGATGAGAGCAGGCTTTATATTGCAGATGCACGTAACCCGGCACGACCGAAGGTGATCAGTAGTGTTACAACCGGAAATGACGGTGTGTTTGCCGTGTTAGTAAAAGGAAATTATGCTTATACCGGAGGTTGCTTCCCCGCTGATGGTCCCGCAGGCAGGTCTATACGGGTTGTCAATATTTCTGATAAAAAAAATCCAAAATTGGTTACAAGCCTCATTGATTCGGCACGGTATGGTTGTATCTGCAATTTTCAGGCAAGGGGAGATAAATATCTGGTGAACGTTGGCTGGCTCTCCAATTCTCTTTCTGTATTGGATATTTCCAATCCTGCTTCCCCGGTTGAAGTTGGTTACCTGAAATCGGACCTGATCGGGAATCCCAACAGGGTGGCGGTTATGGGAAACAAAGCGTATACCATCAACTCTACCTATAATAGTCTTGCCCGGATAGATATTTCATCTCCCGAAAAACCGGTCATAGATTATATCGTCCCTTCCTGGAAATTGAAAAAGGGATATGGTATTGCAGCGAGAGATGGCCTGGTGTATATGGCAGGCAGGGATTCGCGTTGTTTTGTAATTGTTGATCCTTCCATGTATTAAATTTGAAACGCGACCCGCTGATCAATGCCAGCCAGATACAAACGATCAAAGCGCTGTTATCTTCATAATAACAGGGAATCTTTTTCTAAAGCGTATCGGGAGGAATGAGAACGCGCCGGTTTAACAGGTTCCGCTTTAGGATCATATACCATTGCCACATAAGGCAGGTGGGTTTGTTCCCTGTCCATGAGATCGTTGTAATTGACCCAGCTTTGACAGCCTGTTAAAAATAGCTCGTCATTCATCAGTTCCGCAAAGGATACCGCCTTGTATCCCAGTGATTCGTTCACGTGTATTACAGCAGGGCTTGTTGACAGGCTGAACAGCTTTGCTTCCGGAAAGCCAGCTCTGCAGTGATTGAATAAGGTGATCTTAATCTCTTTTGATATTCCGGTGCCGCGGTAACCGGGAGCAACGATCAATCCCGAATTGGCCACATATTTTTGATGCTGCCATACTTCGAGGTAGCAAAATCCTGCCCATGCGCCATTGTCCGCGTTGACAGCAATAGCGGCAATACCTTCATCCATCTTTTTCATTACGTATTCCGGGGTACGATGAGCGATGCCCGTACCGCGCCTGGCAGATGAATAAGCCATTTCATTTGCAATTTCTGCAGCGTATGAATGATCTCCGGATGTTGCCATCCGCACAATACATTTTTGTTGATGTTCCAAAGCCTGGAGAATAAAAAGTAAAAAAGTGTTTTAATAATGAGGGGGCGTAAAGATATACGTAACAGGCGTATATCAGCATTGCGGTCGTCGGGGGAAATGCCGGGTGGGGATAACCTTCAAAAGCGTGCCTTCGTTTATAAGAATAGCGTGCTTTACAATATTATACAAATGGGTTAAAAAATATTCCAATTTCAGTTCCGTGTTAATATGAACAGATCTTTTGTGCAAATAGCATTACAAAGTTACAGGGATTTACAGAATAAGTGTGCAGTATTTATATATTCTTTTAAGCTGCCGTCCACGGGTTACCGGCTATTTCGTCTTCAGTTCAATGTTCAGCAGTTGCTGGTTACGGATCACGGTAAGGGGCATATGTCCGGTCCAGTTCAATGCCTGGTAGGTATCTATCAGTTGTTTTACATCCTTTACAGGTTTTCCGCCGGCAGACCGGATCACATCTTTGCTTTGCAGCCCCGACCGGGCGAGCAGGCTGTTGTTTTCTATGGATAATATAATAACACCTGTTTCATCAGGCAGCCCGTACGCCGAACGATCGCCCAAACCATCTACGGACTTTATCATTCCTCCTAAAAAGCTGACAGCAACCGATTTGTCCGCCAGCCCCGCATCGGTGATCAATACCGGTATTTGAGGTTGCCGGGCGATATTTTTGAGGGAAGGCTTCTGTACCCCGAACTCGTTCATCGGGAAGTTTTTAAAGCCCAATGTAAGTGCGGGCGAGTTGGACGCTACAGTATAGTCTCCATTCGCAGGGTTTACAAACAGAGGATCCCCCGCAATGCTGTTCGGATCTGTTCCTCTTGATTGTGCATCGTGCAAAGCAGTCGTATCCGGAAATAAATTATTGTTGATCCTGCTTCCCCAGTCGTTTACCTGTATCGGTGCGTATTTTTTCATTACAATATTCCGCTCAAAAATATCACCGCTGTTCCTGAACCATACGTGCGGATGAAAAGAATTGTTGATCATGATGTTGTTTTCTACAATACGGTAAAATCCCTCGCGCAATTTTATGCCTCCGTTAAGACACAAATTGTTGTAAATATGGTAGTTGGAAGAACCATCGTCCAGGTCTATGTCCCAGCCATGATCGCAACGGAAACGGTTGTTGCGTATAATGGTTTGTTTTTGCGCGTCCAGCAGGATCAGCTCAGGATGTGCTGCCGTAAGACTGTCCATATATTTCCTGCCGGGCGCCCAAAACCGGTCGCGTCCCCAGGAATTAAATGAGCCATGATCTCCCGTTTCTCTCACCGTATTAAAAACGTCATTGAACTCGATAATATGGCCGCCGAATGCGCCATCGCCAATGTTAATTCCTGCGCGGGAGGTTTGATAAATGCTGTTGTGACTAACTGTAATTTCAGACGCTACCTGTATCTGTACACCTGTGGCTTGTTTTTCAATGTCGCCAAGATCATGCAAAAGATTATCGGATACGATGCAGTTTTGCGGAAAGTTATGGGTGAGCGGTCCGGGCGTTTTATCCAACCGGGGGTAAGGGACGAAATTTTCGTAGCCGAACGATGGAGAACGTACCGCCTTTGTATCGCCGATAAAGCAAACCGCGTTCGCCCCGGTATTGTAAATGTGACAGCCGGTGATGGTATCGTATTTATTATAGTTGCTTACCATAATGGCGTTTCCGCCAATGCCTTCAAATATACAATCGGCTATCTTACAATTTTCAGTTCCGTCCAGTAAAATAGTGCCACCCCGGTAAATAGTCCAGTCGCTGCGCAGCAACGGCTCTTGGGTATTCATGAAGCTTCTTTCATTATGCGCGAAGCGTATGCCTGTGATCTGTATATGTTTGAGCGGTAAGGCTTCGGTTCCCTTTAATTCAATGGTATTCTTCAGTTGGGCTACTTCAATGGTTGCTTTGGTTATATCAATCTCCTGTGGGGGATAATAATAAAGAACGTTTTTGCTTTTGTCCAGCCACCATTCTCCGGGGGAGTCCAGCTCTTCAAAAATGTTTTCAACAAAGCGGTATTTTTCATGCATTTTGTTAGGACGGTTGTTCTGCCAGCCTCCTTCCATTTGCAGGTTACCTTTACTATCGGTTCCAGTTATGCGATAATGGAAGCCGCCCCACTCATAGGCATGCAGCGCGTGAACATACCCTCCTGCCGGGTCTTTCCACTTTTTTACTCTTTCAGGCGCAATAGCGTCCGGGGCGGTGCCATGAAATATCCTGGCTGTGGAATCGTAGTTGGGATATCGTGCCAGGGGTTGCAGCGCATTGTTGACATACATTCTTTCAAAAGATATACCGGCAGGAACATCGGCCCTGTATATCCCGTTCTTCCAGGGTTTCCACCGTAGTTGCAGCCGTTTGCCGGCGCTGATGGTTACCGCTTCGTTGTTGTATGCGGTTATTTGTAAAGAGGCAGGCTGGAAACGGGAGGCATTGATAGTAATGGTTTTATCAGTATAATAAATGCCTTTCCGCAACGCGATGGTTACCTCTTTCGACTTTATTTGCGATGCTGCTTCCAGCGCGTGGTGCAGGGTTTTAAAAGGCTTGTTGACCGAACCGTTATTCCTGTCATTGCCATTGGGAGATACGAAAAAGCTGACCTGTGCAGTGAGTGGAAAGGATAGAAACACCAGTGAGAAACACAGCAAATATTTTCTCATATTCCGGGGATATTATAAAGGTGTACAAATGATATCTGTCATGTAGACTGGACCCGGTGATTTACAGTTATATTCAGGCTAACAGTATATAAAATTCCCGTTCAAAATATAGGGGATGTTTCATTTCGTGGATAATGTAATGCGCATTCATGCGCTTAATTGTTACTGACTTTTTTTATTGATGATATCAAACAGCAGCTCCGGTTCATCGGTGGTAATATAATCGAATTTGTTGTTGATAAACCACTGCATGTCGTCCCTGTTGTTTACCGTCCAGACGTTGAGGTTTACTCCGCGTTGTTTTGCTTCCTGGATCCAGCTTTCATTCTTTTTGAAAACAGAATAGTGGTAATCTGCGCCCCATATTTTATCTGCTGATAGTTGGCCGGGAGATATCTCTCCCCTGAGGTAAGCGATTTTTGCATCAGGCTGTAATTCGAGCACTTTTTTTACTATATCATAATCAAAGCTGATATACATCATCCAGGGCTCGGCTTTTAACTGCTTCACCAGGGCAATTACTTTTTCTGCAAGGTATTGTCCCCGTTCTTTGCTGATGGTTGAAGGTTTGAGTTCCAGTACCAACATGGTTTTTGTTTGTTGCATACCTGCCCTGAGGTATTGGTGCACGGTAGGGATTGTTTCCCCGTTGGATAATTTTGTTGCAGATAGCTCGGCATAGGTGCTTTTTTCAATAGTAAGACCGGCATAATGCGGGTCGTGGTTGACCACCAGGCTGTCGTCTGCCGTAAGATGGACGTCAAATTCTGACCCGGTGCAGCCTATTCTTACTGCTTCTTTTAGCGAGGCAATAGAATTCTGGGGAAGCCCCTGCTTTTTCCAGGCGCCGCGATGGGCTACAACAATATTGGGAGCGAATGACAGTGAAGCAGCTGCTTTTTTGGTATGCATACACCCGTTTGATGCGAACAGGAAAAATATAACAGGAAGTAAGAATATCTTTTTCATTTTGTGATTGCTTTATTATAATGTCCAGTGCGTCTATACGGTCAAAATGCTTTTTATTCAAAAGTGTCAACCAAAACTATTTTGTCCGCCATTGATTGATAGCTTTTCTGGTTTTAGCAACTTCGTCAAGTTGTTTTTTAGAAAAAGTAGGGGCGTTCAGGAGAAAACATTCAAGTTCACTAACAGATCTGTCAGTAGCATGTTGTTTATCAACCTCCTGTTTAAGTTTAGCCCACTGGTTACCGGGCAGTTTCTTAGCCAACTGTACCAACTGATCAAATCCTATGTCTACCTGTAATTGCATATCAGAGTAAAATTAGGAAAATTTATTAAAAGGTAAGTAGACTGAAAGGCAATTGATCCGAAAGGGTTTGTATTTCCACTTTTTAAATTTATCCTGCTGTGGTCTGACCTTCCTTGCGTCAGGTGCCGACCCCATCTTACTCACATTTTTACATTTCCCCATTTTCAAATAACTTGCACCCATGCAACAATACCTGCAGTTACTTCAGCATATTATGGATACCGGCGTGCAAAAGCACGACCGTACGGGTACAGGCACCATCAGTTGTTTCGGTTACCAGGCCCGGTTTGATCTGAGGAAAGGATTTCCGCTGGTGACCACTAAAAAGCTGCACCTTAAAAGTATTATATACGAGCTGCTCTGGTTTTTAAAGGGGGACACCAATATTAAGTATCTTACAGAGCATAATGTAAGCATCTGGAATGAGTGGGCCGACAGCAACGGCGAATTAGGACCGGTATATGGCAAGCAATGGCGCAGTTGGGAAGGAGCTAACGGGGAAACCATTGACCAGATCACGGAAGTGATTGAGCAGATCAGGAAAAATCCGGACAGCCGCCGGCTTATTGTGAGCGCCTGGAATGTAGCTGATCTTCCCAGGATGGCGCTGATGCCCTGTCATAATATGTTCCAGTTTTATGTGGCGGAGCCGAAAGACGGGGGAAAACCTGCTCTTTCCTGTCAGTTGTATCAGCGGTCTGCCGATGTATTTTTGGGCGTTCCCTTTAATATCGCTTCCTATGCGCTGCTTACACTCATGATTGCGCAGGTTTGTGATCTCGATGCGGGAGAATTTATCCATACATTCGGCGATGTGCATTTGTACAATAACCATATTGAGCAGGCAAAGCTGCAATTATCACGTACTCCTTATCCTTTGCCCAAAATGAAGCTGAACCCGGATATCAGGAATATTTTTGACTTTACATACGAAGATTTTATACTCGAAAATTACCAGCACCATCCGGCCATAAAGGCGCCGGTAGCGGTGTAGCGTTGGGAAGTTTGTAGTTTATAGTTGGGAAGTTGCAGGTTTCAGGATGCGGGGCATCTGTTCATGGCTAATGGTTCACAGCTCTTTTCGGATGTTGTAGTTTACTTTATTTTTTTATTGAATTTACAGTTATGACCATATCACTTATCGTGGCTGCCTCGGAAAATAATGCGATCGGCAACAATAACCGGTTGCTATGGCATTTACCCAATGATATGAAGTTCTTTAAGAACACTACCTGGGGGCTACCGGTGATCATGGGAAGCAAAACTTTCCTGTCTTTGTCAGCTGAGCCTTTACCGGGGAGATATAATATTGTTATTACCCGCCGGCCCGATCATGGAATAACGCATAAGGATGTGTGGGTGGTAAGCTCGGTAGAAGAGGCGCTGGCAAAAGTGGCAGAAACAGATTGCGGGGAGGCGTTTATAGCGGGAGGCGGACAGATATACCGGCTTTTTCTGCCGCTTGCACATAAAATTTATATGACGCGGGTGCATACTGTATTGGAGGGGGATACCTTTTTTCCTGCGATAGATGAAGAACAGTGGGAGCAGGTCTATAACCTGGATTTCCCTGCTGATGACCGTCATGCTTATACCTATTCGTTTCAAACCTGGGTTAGGAAATCATTATAATTTTTTTGAACAGCACCTATAGCTTTTGCAGGGATGTATAACAAATTTCAGCTTGCTTTTAAATATCTCCGGTACTATCTCACCGCATCCAACGGCAGCGGGCATGGTGTGCACTCTCCCTTTGTGTTTGATTTTATTACAAGTGTCTTGAACGACAAGCGTTTTTTTTATGCGTATGACCGGATAGAACGGTTGAGGAGACAGGCGCTGGCTGATAACAGGGAGGTTGAAGTACAGGATTACGGTGCAGGTTCTGCAGGTATCAGTAGCCGTAACAGGAAGGTTAGGGAGATTGCCCGCCGGTCCCTTAAATCACCTAAATATGCCCGGCTGCTTTTCCGCATGGTAAATCATTATCAGCCGGGGAATATTATAGAGCTGGGTACAGCGTTGGGCGTTACCACGTCCTATCTTGCGTCTGCAAATACATCTGCTGCGGTATATACGCTCGAAGGTGCTCCGGCAATAGCCGGCATCGCAAAGCGGCATTTTGCACAGCTTGGTCTTTCCAATATCCGTTTAACGGAAGGCAAATTTGACGATACCCTGCTGCCTTTGTTGTCTGGTATTCAAAAAGCAGATTTTGCTTTTATTGATGGTAATCATCGCCGGGAGCCTACTTTACGCTATTTCAGCTGGCTTTTACCTTATATTCATCCCGGTTCTGTTATGGTGTTTGATGATATCCACTGGAGTGCAGAGATGGAAGAAGCCTGGCAGCTTATCCATACTAATCCCCGGGTTACCTGCAGTATTGATCTTTTTTTTGTCGGGATTGTTTTTTTTACCCCCGACATAAAGGTGAAGCAGCATTTTAAGATCCGGTATTAAGATAAGCTGTTTTATTTGCCTGATTTTTTTTATATTCATTTCATGATCGCAGGCATACTCAGAGAACCTGTTGGGGAAAACAGGGTGTCATTACTACCCGGAGAGGCGGAAGTACTGGGGAGGAAAAATGTGGAAGTGTGGGTGGAGGAAGGAGCCGGGGATGCTGCTTTTGCTGATGCACGGGACTATCGCAATAAAGGAGTATTTTCATATCCAAGAAATGAATTGCTTTCCCGGAGCGATATGTTGCTTTCCATTCACGGAATTCGGAATGAAGAAATTGTTTCCCTGAAAAGAGGAGCCGTTATACTGGGTGTTTTGCATCCGCTTTACAATGAATCGTTAATGCAGCAGTACGCAGCAGCCGGCATTACGGTTTTCAGCTTGGATATGCTGCCCCGTACTACCCGTGCCCAAAGCATGGATGTATTGAGTAGCCAGTCTAATATTGCGGGATATAAAGCAGTGTTGTCTGCTGCTAATTATTTTGGAAGATATTTTCCCATGCTGATGACGGCAGCCGGTACTATAGCGCCGGCAAAGGTGCTGATTTTGGGTGCGGGGGTAGCCGGGTTGCAGGCTATAGCCACGGCCAGGCGACTGGGTGCTGTTGTAGAGGTTTTCGACACCCGTCCGTCCGTTAAGGAAGAAGTGAGGAGTCTGGGTGCTAAATTTATTGAAGTGGAAGGCATTGCCGATGCCGTACAGTCCGGCGGTTACGCGGTTGAACAATCAGCAGAATACCGGTTAAAGCAACAACAGAAAATTGCAGATCATATTGCCAAAGCGGATATTGTAATTACTACTGCGCAGATCCCCGGAAAAAAGGCGCCGCTGCTCATTACGGAAGACATGCTGAAAACGATGCGTAAAGGCTCGGTTGTTGTTGATATTGCTGCTGCAACAGGCGGTAATACGCCCTTTACTAAAAACAGGGAAATTGTACAATATAACGGAGTGAGTATTATCGGTAATGCCGACCTGCCTTCATCCATGCCCTGTGATGCCAGTAAGCTGTATGGTAAGAATGTACTCAATTTTTTAAACCTGCTTATTGATAAAGAAGGAAATCTGAATATTGATCTTACCGATGATCTTGTGAAAGGAACATGCGTGGTGTATCGTGGGGAAATGATGAATGAAAGAATAAAAAAATAAGATGATGATCATGGAAACAGTACTCTCTTTTATTTCGCAATATCAGCAGATGATCTACATAGTTATCCTGATGGCATTCCTGGGAATTGAAGTAATAGGAAGAGTGCCTGCCATACTGCATACTCCGCTGATGAGTGGCGCCAATGCTATACATGGTGTGGTAATTATTGGAGCCATTATTGTGATGGGACAGGCGGCTAAGGAAAACTATCCGGCATTGATACTGGGTTTTTTGGCTGTTATCCTGGGAACTCTGAATGTTGTGGGCGGCTTTGTTGTAACCGACCGGA
>JAMLHK010000015.1 GCA_023957155.1 Chitinophagaceae bacterium
CTATACTTACCTTAACCTTCATCCCCTCCCTGTCTAACAATATTTATGCGCAGATCGGCTTAATAACGCTGATCGGGCTTGCGGCCAAGAATGCGATACTGATCGTGGAGTTTGCCAAAGAAAGGGTAGATAGCGGGATAGATGTGATACATGCCACTTTGCAGGCTGTCCGTTTGCGCTTACGCCCCATCGTTATGACTTCGCTGGCGTTTATCCTGGGTGTGCTGCCGCTGGCTTTTGCCACCGGTGCAGCAGCAGAAAGCCGTAAAACCATCGGGTGGACGGTATTTGGCGGGATGATCGCGGCCACCACACTGGCTATATTTGTGGTGCCGGTATTGTTTGTGCTGATCACTAAGTTCGCTTACGGAAGGAAGCTCAAAAAATTAAAGGAACAATCAGCACAGGAAGAAGCCCTCGACAAAGCGATTATTGATGCAAGGATCGGGTAAGCGGCTGTTGGATGCCTGACGTGCTATACAAATACTTCGGCTATCATGCATCGCGCGCTTCCGCCGCCGTTGGTTTCAATGGTGTCTAACGGAGCAGGCAATATGTGATTGTATTGCTCAAGCACTTTTATCTGCCGTGGAGATAAGGATTTGTATGCCTGCGCCGACATGAGTAAAAATGGTTTGCCCTTTTTGTTGGTTACCTGCAGCATATTACCTGCAAAATGCTTCATTTGCTCCATGGTAATGGGTATGGTTTTTTTTCCCGACATTTTAATAGCTGATATTACGTTCTCCCTTTGTTTGGCATCCGTTATACTTTCGAGGCAAATAATAACATGCTGTTTAGTCACGCACATCATTACATTGGTATGGTAAATAGCACCGCCTTTATCATCGAATGCATTAAAAGCCACTGGCAGAAAATGCATAGAACTGCAGAATTCATCCAACAGATCTATAGATGTTCTTGGTGAAATACAGGCATAGGCAATTTTGAACTGGCGGTCTAATACCATACTGCCAGTGCCTTCCAGGAAGCGGTTGTGCTCTTCGTGGCGTGTAAGATCAATGACGGTAGTAATGTGGAATTTCTTTTGCAGGGTTGCCACCAGTTCCGGCTTTCTTTCCATCCGGCGGTTGGGTGCAAACATGGGGTAAAGGCACATCACTCGTCCTTCATGAAAGGAAACCCAGTTATTGGGGAAGATGGAATCCGGCGTATAGGGCAGGGGCGTGTCGTCTATAACGGTAACGTCGATGTTGTAAGTAGTCAGCAATCGTACAAAATATTCAAATTCCTTCAGGGCCTTTTCCTGTACATCATCGTTTCCCCCGGCAACCTGAAAGTTATTGTTCACCGCCGTTTCGGGGTTAAAGCTGAAATTAACCGGTTTGATCATTAATAAATGTGATGCCGTTTGCATTTTGCTGTTGCTTTGTAAAAGCTAATTAATAACGGTCAGGCATATCCTTTCTATGATACTAATTCATCTATTTTCGGGATTTTAGCGGTGACGCTGATATCTTTTCCGACACTTTATACCTTCCACCTTACGCCCTATACCTTCCACCTCCTACCCCAAACCATAAACTTCCAAACTACAAACTCCCTGAAACCTGTACCCCTCACACCTCCTCCCTCAGCAGCGGCATGCTCATGCAATGAAATCCTCCTCTTGCCCTTGATAATTCTGCCGATGGGATCAGGATGAGGGTGTCTTTTACTTCATCGGGTTTTATGGTGCCATTTTCTAAGTTGTTTATCATCTCTCCCGCTTCTGTAACGGTAAAGCCGTGGCTGCGGAAAGCTTCGGTAGTTTTATCGTTGCGGTCGTAACCCAATACCACTCCCTCTTTAAGCGCCAGCAGGTTACAGGAATCGGTCCATTGTTCACGGCTGTCGTAGGGGAATTCATTATTGCCGGAATAAATGAACTGTACTTTATCCTTGCTTTTCAGGTCGTTGGTGCTGATGTCGGTCAATAAGTCTTCGAGATTGTCTATATACACCGGGCTGCCGGTATTGTTGTGATGAAATTGTATGATCCGTAACGAGTCATCTTTTTTAGGCGCATCAAGGATCTTTTGCACGGGATCGGCAGCTTCCTGGTGTATAGCAGACTTCGAAAAGTTACCAAGCATTACCCACACATTTCTTTTCACCTGGGTAAATATTGTGTCAATGTGCATGTAGTCCCTTTTACGGGGGATCTTTATCACGCTTATTTTTTCCATCAGTTTCTTTGCAAACAGGATATTGATCACCTGGTGCGCCGCTTCCATGCTGGTACGTTCACTAACTCCTATCAGCAGGTGATGGGGGCATACTACCATTACATCACCGCCTTCTAAGGTCACTTTTTTTTCCTCGCCGTTGCGGGGCATAAGAAAATGGCGGCGGGTATCGGCCAGCTCGATGATATTGTGCCGGCAGGCTGAAAAAAGCGGATGGTTGTAAAATACATATTTCGCGAGCAGCGCTTCACGTATCCTGGCCTTTTTGGCCGGCTTGTTCAGCAGGATATGATCCTTGATCACAATGCCGATATCCCTCGTAAAAATAAAATTCGGGATAGGGGGAAAGATCATGGTTTTATCGGGCAGACTACCCGTGATGAATACTTTGGCTAATGCAGATGAAGGGAGCTGTACCAGCGCTTGCTGTGTAATGTAAGAGCAGCTTTCAACTGCGCATACCGATGCCGTTAGTATTTCTTTAATGCCGGCATCATCGAGTATATCTGCCAGCAGGTTTTGCAGTTCCACTACTTTGTCTGAACGGAAAAACTCAGGATGCCCGGGCTTGTAAAAGCTCCTGTTGCTCCGGGGATCATCCGCCTGCTTTAATTTCCCTTTGAGCTTTGCGGGGTCAAGGAAATACAAAAGCAGCTTTGTATAATAATCGTATTCTTTACGGCGTATGGTGTCTAAATGCACGATATCTTCAAAAAGCCAGTCCTGCGCTTTGGAAGGCACCACTTTCCCCAATCCGCTGTCGGGCGTATGCACCAGCACCCTGCGCAGTGCGCCGATCTCGGAAGTGACCATAAGGGGGTTAACGTGATCGTTGTTCATAACAGTGTGTAATTTAGCTTTTTTACCCTCAGCCAGGAAGACATTTCGCCGGTATTACTCACTCCTGGTCTCCTTTTTCATTCATTTAACGGATCATTTAAACTCCGGGGAATAATATTTGTCTTAGTAATCAATGTAACAAATAACAGCATTTGTTCGTTCACTTTAAAAATTTGTTTATGAAGCGATTATTTTTACTATCAGCGCTGCCGCTTTTTATTTTTTCATCCTGTAAAAAAGAAGTTACAGAACAGGTTAACCAGGCCTTCTCGGCCGTATATGATATAGCTCCCGGCGGCTGGACTACTTCCAATGGTGGTTTAAGCTATTCTGCGGAGCTGGATATTCCCGAGCTGGATAATATCATTTACCAGGACGGAGCCGTATTGGTTTATCTTTCTTTTTCCGGCACTTCTTATTATGAAGCCCTTCCACAGGTATTTGACGGTATTACGTATGGTGCTATCCACGGTAACGGGTATGTAAGCATTGATATAAGCGCCCTGTCCGGCAATCCCATTAATCCGCCGGCGCAGACTGTTTCCGCAAAAATTATTCTGATTGATGCTGCAAGGCTTGCATTGCGCAGGGACGTAAACCTGAGAGATATACAGGCAGTTGAAAAAGCATTTAATATCCATTAAGCATAAGCGGTAGTGATATTGTAGAAAGAGAGCCACGAAGACACGAATTTGTAGTGATGCTTTCGTACCGATTCGTGCATTGGTGGCTGTTTTATATTGTATTCGTAAGCCATCCCGGTTGCGGGGACGTTGGAATCTATACAACAGAGTGTTTCTGGTTAAAAATTATTCCGAAGGTGATGCAATAACTCGTGAACTTTTAGAAAGAGATAGCCGCGAAGGCACGAATTTGCACCAATGCTTTCATATCCGTTCGTGCATTCCATTGTTTTCACGATATTTTGCTTTTTGTTGGGATTTGCAATGTACCTTTGCAAAAAATTTAAACATCATGAAAATTATTAAGTATGCACTTTTCGCCGGTGTTGTTGGTTTGGCAGCTTGCGGCGGTGGAAACGATTCCTCGAAAGCTACGGATCAGCCGGCTGCAGAAGAACAAAAGGCAACAACCCCTGCTGTTTCCGAAGGCGTAACGCTTGAAATTACAGGTGACGATGTAATGAAATTCGATAAAGCCGAACTCAGGGCCAAAGCGGGTCAGAAGGTTACCCTTACCCTGCATCATTCCGGGAAACTGGCCAAAGAAGCAATGGGACATAATGTGGTAATATTAAAATCCGGTACTGATGTTGCAGCATTTGCGGCGAAGGCTGTTGAAGCAAAAGCCAATGATTATTTCCCTGAATCGGAAGCGGCAAATGTGATCGCGCATACCAAACTGGTTGGCGGTGGCGAAAGCACCACCATTGAGTTTACTGCTCCCGAAGCAGGTACCTATCCTTTTATTTGCAGTTTCCCCGGTCATTACGGGTTTATGAAAGGTGATTTTATTGTGGAATAAGATTTAACAATGCCCGGTCACGCCGGGATCGCACAAACCCACTGGTATATACAGTGGGTTTTGTGTTTAAAGAAGGCAATGGAATGGTTGGCAGCTTCTTTTCCTGTAACTTTGAGACCCGTCAGGTCTACACTTCGTTTTTTTATAATTCTATTTTATGTCAGATCAACAGTTCCCTTATTCAGGTTTTAGCTCATT
This sequence comes from Chitinophagaceae bacterium, assembly GCA_023957155.1. Lineage (GTDB taxonomy): Bacteria > Bacteroidota > Bacteroidia > Chitinophagales > Chitinophagaceae > Agriterribacter. The sequence goes on from JAMLHK010000015.1 coordinate 4,713, forward strand.
AGCCATACATGGAGGTCATCGCCAGGATCCTAACTATGCTCATCTTAGTCCCATCTATGCCACTTCCACTTTTGTTTATGATGATGCCGAGCAGGGCATGCGCCGGTTTAGTGGCCAGGAAGAAGGATATATTTATACCCGCTGGGGCAACCCCACTTTTCGTGAAGCGGAAGAAAAGATCATTGCAATGGAAACCTTCGGGTTTACGGATGAGCAGGGTAATTCGCTTGCTTTGAAAGCCTATCTGCAGGCGTCGGGGATGGCTGCTGTGAGCTCTTTAATGATGACTACCTTACAGGCAGGTGATAAGGTGTTGTCGCATTACTCGCTGTATGGCGGTACCCAGGAATACCTGAACAACCTGCTGCCTACCTTTGGTGTAGATGCTGTTATTGCCGATCTGCGCGACCTGAATGTTGCCGAAGATATGCTGAAGCAGCATCCCGATATAAAATTGATTTACCTGGAAACGCCGGCCAATCCCACCATTCAGTGTGTGGATATTGAAGCCCTGACTAAATTGGGCAAGCAATATGGAAAGCTGGTGGCCTGCGACAACAGCTTTGCCACGCCTTACCTGCAGCAGCCTTTTAAGCATGGGGTTGATTTTGTTGTTCATTCCACTACCAAATTCCTCAACGGCCATGGCACTGCTATAGGAGGTATATTTATAGGACGGGATGTTGATTTTATGAAGGGACGGACCTATAAAATATATAAAGCATTAGGAGGAAGCAGTAGTCCTTTTGATGCATTTTTATTGATCAATGGCATGAAAACTTTAGAGGTGCGGATGGAAAGGCATTGCAGTAATGCAGAAAAAGTGGCAGCGCTGCTGAACACACATCAGGCAGTGGCTTCAGTGAATTATAACGGGCTGACCACTCATCCGGATTATGCGGTAGCTAAAAAACAGATGCGTCACCCTGGCGCCATGATGAGCTTTGAGCTGAAAGGAGGGTTGCAGGCCGGCATCAATTTTATGAACAGGCTGCAATTGTGCACCCGCACCGTATCGCTCGGCACCTGCGATACCCTGTTATCGCATCCGGCTTCCATGACACATTACAGTGTGCCTAAAGAACAAAGGGAACGGTATGGCATAACCGACGGTTTGATCCGCATGAGTGTGGGCATGGAAAACATAGCAGATATCCTTAACGACCTGGACCAGGCATTGAAATGATTTCCATTTGCATTTTTATGATACGGTGGTGAGGTGAAAAGTGAATCGTGAATGGTGAATCGTGAGACGAGAGAGATTGGAAGTTTGCCGTCTCTCTTTTTCAGATAGGTTAGGTTCAAACCTCGCGGTGTAACCTGCACCTTGTAACCTGCAACCTCATACCCTCAAATAACTACCAACCAGGCAATGAACATAACAATAAGACCGGCTGCAAAAGAAGATTGTGCACGGATAATGGAGCTGGTGCATGAACTGGCGGAATTTGAAAAAGCACCACAGGAAGTAACGGTCAGTTTTGACCATTTTGTGGAAAGCGGTTTCGGGAAAAACCCGGTATGGTGGGCATTTGTGGCGGAAGTGTCTCCCGGGCAGAGCGGCACGAGGGAGATTGTGGCCTTTGCGTTATATTATATACGTTACTCCACCTGGAAGGGACAGCGCATGTACCTTGAAGATATTATAGTAACCAAAGCCTGGCGGGGCAGGGGGATCGGAGGACTATTGATGGACCATGTATTGGAAGAGGCGAAAGCTAAGCAGTTTACCGGCGTGATGTGGCAGGTATTAGACTGGAACGCGCCGGCCATAGCGTTCTATAAAAAATATAATGCAACGTTTGATGCAGGATGGATAAACTGCAACGTTGATCTCTGATGTTAGCCAATGTTAATTTTTGGGAAATAAATGTTAAGGGTACAGATCCGGGCAACCATGAGCATAGTAAATGCGTAATTTCAGTTTGCGTGGTGCTGTACTGCTATAGTTCCGGTATTCCAAACCTCAATAACAGGAATATGAAATTGAAAAACATTGCCTTGTTCTTTCTTTCAGCAGTAGTATTGTCGGTTTTTGGCTGTAAGAAGGAAAGTAACGGTTCCGGTAATACAACTGCCGTTGAAGACAGGGTAAAGGATACGGCATGGAGTTATGCAAAAGATCTTTATCTCTGGGATGATCATCTTCCCTTTACCTTTAATGCAAGATCCTATGCCGATCCTGATGCTATCATGAAGGCGCTTCGCCCCTATAGCATTGAGCCAGGTTTTGCGGATCCGGTAGACCGCTGGAGCTTTGCGATAAAAAAGTCGGAATGGGATGATGTGAGCGCAGGGATCAGCGGTGATCTTGGGCTGGGCATATTTTTTATGTCGGAGAATGACCTGCGTGTTTCTTATGTAGAGCCTGCTTCGCCCGCCGCCGCGGCCGGCATAGAAAGGAGCTGGCGCATATTATCCGTAAATGGGAATACCACCATTAATACCAGCGATGCAGTCGTATCGCGTATTTCCACTGCCCTGTTTAACAGTACTTCTGCTGGCTTTACTTTTGAAAAGCCTGATGGAACAGCCGTAGATATTACACTTGTGGCGGCAACTTACCAGGATGAGCCCATCATATTGGATACCATATACAGTGATGGCGGAAGCAAAACAGGATACTTCGTATTTAATTCTTTTTTGGGTAACGTGGATAACATTAAAACCCGGCTGGGCAATATCTTCGATAAGTTTGCAAGCGCAGGTATAAACGATATGATAGTAGATCTGCGTTATAACGGAGGCGGATATGTAGAGCTGCAGAATGAGCTGGCTAATTATTTAGTGCCTTCTGCAGGCAATAGCGGTGTGATGCTGGAGGAAAAATTTAATGATCATTACAGCGCTTTTTTTGATACCACGATCAACTACCAGAAAAAAGGCACCCTTAACCTTAACCGTATCTTTTTTATAATAACAAAAAATACGGCCTCTGCAAGTGAGCTGCTGATCAACAGCCTTAAGCCCTACATGGAGGTAAAACTGATCGGCAGGGCAAGCCACGGAAAGCCGGTAGGTTATTTCAATATCGGGGTGGGCGACTGGTATATCTTTCCTGTATCTTTCAGAAGTGTAAATAAAAACGGGGAAGGTAACTACTTCAATGGGCTGCAACCCGACGCTATCGTAGATGATGGGTTGGACAGACCCTGGGGAGATGTGAATGAGAACTGCCTGGCAAGCGCTTTGTATTATATCGGTCATGGGGCTTTTTCGCGTATATCACCCCGTGTGCAGCAGGATACCAGACTGGAAAGCGGGAATGATGTATTGGATGTGAAGCGGTTTAAGGGAGCGGTGAGGAATTTGAAAATTTGAAAGTGTGGAAATGTGGCGGTCGGTACACGACGAAGGAGTGTCAGACCGCAGCAGGATAAAATGTGAAAATGGTGAGGCTTAAGGAAGATAATCATCCTTATAAGGACCTCATCCCTGCAACCTGAAACTTGCAACCTGACACTCTACACCGTCATTTCATAAATGCAAAATACACGGCGCCCATAAGGCATATAAAGCTGAGCAGGTATTTCCAGTGCATGGGCTCATGCAGGTATAGTACGGCAAATGCCACGAATACCATCAGCGTAATGGCTTCCTGTATGATCTTCAGCTGGAATGCGGTGAACCCGCCCGTGTATCCGATACGATTTGCCGGCACCTGCAGGCAATATTCAAAAAATGCGATCCCCCAGCTTATTACAATGGCTTTCCATAAAGGTACGTCCTGATGCCGTAGATGACCATACCAGGCAACGGTCATAAAGATGTTAGAGAACAGCAGCAATGCTATAGTGCGCATATATGGAGTGCTTATAGATGGGCAAGTAGTGTTGGTTTGCAGTAGTTAGCATAACTCCAAAACCCGGGTCAGCGATCGTTCAGATATGGTCAGCCTCTTCCTGTTTGTCTCTGTACCTGTCCGGGGGACCTAATCTACTTTTGTAATCTTGAGCAGGTTAGTCGGCAAATGAAGGTGAACAGGCAGGCTGCCGGTATTGACTACCGTATCTCCGGATTTTAAGAAGCCTCTTCGTTTCAGGATTTCAATCTGGTCGAATATGATCTGATCAATGTTATCTTCCTCATCATAGAAAAATGGTCTTACTCCCCAGCTCAGGCTAAGCTGGTTAAGCAGTGTTTTTTCTTTGGTGAAGATATACAGGGGTGATTTGGGCCGGTAACTGCTCACCACAAAGGCAGTATACCCGCTTTGGGTCATTGCGATCAGCGCATCTGCATTAACATCTTTCGCAATTTTACAGGCGTTGTAACAGATGGCATCGCTGTGAAAAGACGGCGAATGGGGCTGTGGCTTCAGATCTTCTTCACGATTATAGCGGTATTCGCGTTTTTCTACTTCGAGGATAATTTTACGCATGGTCTGCACTACCAGCACCGGGTGCTGCCCCATAGCGGTTTCCCCGCTCAGCATTACGGCATCAGCTCCTTCCAGCACGGCATTGGCTACATCGGTTGCCTCGCTGCGATTGGGCTTAATGCGATCCATCATACTTTCCATCATTTGTGTGGCTACAATAACCGGTTTGCCGCGGTGAAGGCATTTGCGGATGATGTCTTTCTGGATGATCGGAACCTGTTCAACCGGCATCTCAACACCCAGGTCGCCACGGGCGATCATAATGCCGTCCGATTCGAGAATGATCTCCCGCAGGTTAACAATGGCTTCAGGCATCTCGATTTTCGCCATCACCTTACAGTTACTGTTACTTTTTTGCAGGATATTTTTTAATATCTTAAGGTCATCTACTTTTCTTACAAAGGAAAGCGCGATCCAGTCTACCGCGTGTTCAATCATAAAATCCAGGTCGGCAAGATCCTTTTCGGTAAGCGCCGGCAGGGAAATTTTGGTATCGGGCAGGTTAACTCCTTTTTTGGAAGATAAAATACCGGGCATGGTAACCACTACCTTCACCTCTTTCTCTTTCGTAATTTCGGTTACCTGAACTTCTAATTTGCCGTCATCAATCAAAATTTTGTTACCGGTTTCCACATCATCGGCAAGGTTCGGGTAAGAAACATAAATCTTTTCTTTATTGCCGATACATTTTTCATTGGTGAAAGTAAGTATATCGCCAACATTTACCGGCATGGAACCGTTTTCTATTTCGCCCACCCTGAGCTTGGGTCCCTGCAGATCACCCAGGATACAAATGTTATACGGCTCTTCCAGGTTGATCCTGCGAATATGATTAATGATGGCCAGTTTGTCCTCATGAGAGCCGTGTGAAAAATTCAGCCGGAATACATTGACCCCTGCCTTTACCAGCTCGAGCAATTTTTCATACGTATCACATGCCGGCCCAACGGTAGCAACAATTTTTGTGCGATGAAAAGTGTGTTCAATACCAGCCTGTTTGTCCATTTGCTCGTACAGGTATTTGCTAATATCTTTTGACATAGTATCGTAATGATTTTATTTAATCTAAAAGACCCCGGGGCTTTTACAGGTGAAGATACGGGCGTGTATCCTCCTGTACGGGTTCGCTAAGAAGCTAATATCTTCACAATTTTAAGCCATTCGTAATCTATTGTTTGTTCCGCTTTTACTGCCTGCTCCAAAGGAGTAAAATGCAACTGGTTGTTTATTATCCCGATCATGGTGTTGACATCTTTTCCTGTGGTGAGACATTCTACTGCGGCATAACCCATGCGGCTGGCAATCAGCCTGTCGAGGCAGGAAGGCGATCCGCCCCGCTGGATATGCCCGAGGATACATACTTTAATATCTGCGTTAGGCATTTTTCCTTTAAGTACTTTGGCAATTTCATTCGCTCCTCCCAGTTCACTCCCTTCCGCTACAACCAGCAGGTTCACTAATTTTTTTCTCTTTTCTTTTTCCTGCAGGGAATTGATTACTTCGCTGATGTCTGTAGACCGTTCTGGGATGAGGATATTTTCAGCACCGGTGGCAATTCCGCTGTGCAGGGCAATGTACCCGGAGTCTCTGCCCATCACTTCTATAATAAATAAGCGGTCATGGGCATCGGCTGTATCGCGGATCTTATCAATAGCTTCTACCGCCGTATTAACTGCTGTATCAAAGCCTATGGTAAAGTCGGTTCCGGCAATGTCTTTATCAATGGTGCCGGGTAACCCGATACAGGGAATATCAAATTCACTGGAAAAAATTTGTGCGCCTCTGAAAGAGCCATCACCCCCGATTATTACCAGGCCGTTGATGCCCAGCTTTTTTAGATTTTCGTATGCTTTTTTTCTTCCCGCAGGGTCCAGAAATTCCTTACATCTTGCCGTTTTAAGAATGGTGCCTCCTCGCTGGATGATATTGGCAACGCTCCGGGATTCCATTTTAAAAATATCGTTCTCTATCATTCCCGCATATCCCCGCATTATACCGAATACCTCTAATCCATAGTATAAGCCGGTACGTACAACCGCTCGTATGGCTGCATTCATTCCCGGGGCGTCTCCTCCTGAAGTCAGTACCCCGATTTTAGAAACTTTCTTTTCCATTCGTTTAAAACTTGTCCGTGATGATTATGATCATTCAAAAGGCAAGTACAATTATTGTTTTTTTTCTATATATTCCTTATAGAAGCGCCAAAAGTACACAATTACAATCATTTCCAGGGATTTCGCTTTTAAGATTTTTTAGATAAAGAGACCAATAGTATATTTGTGTGATAACGGCTAAGGTCAGCCATATAAAAAAAAATGACCACTACTACCCAGGAGGAGTACAGTCCACTAATTGTATTCAAAGAAAGTTTTCAATCATTGAAAGATCCCCGTCGCCTTAGCAAAGGCAATATCCTTTACAGTCTTGAAGAGATAATATTTTTAACTATTTCAGCCTCTGTATGCGGTTGTACAGCATGGACAACAATAGAAGAGTTTGGCAATTTAAAAACAGACTGGCTGCGCAAATTCTATCCGTTTAAGAAAATACCCTCTCATGATGCCATCAGTGATTTTTTTAGTGCATTAGCGCCCCAGGCATTTTCCAAATGCTTTTTTGAATGGGTGCAGGCTGTGACAGAGAGGGCAAAGGGTAAAGTAGTGCCTATTGACGGCAAAACGATAAGGGGGGCGGCGTCTTTGGGAGGTAAGTACCCTCAACACATTGTCAGCGCCTTTTGTGCGGGCAACAGGCTGTGCATAGGTCAGGTAGAGGTATCAGAAAAAGAAAATGAGATTACAGCCATACCCGCCCTGCTGGATATTCTTTTTCTGGAAGGCAGCATTGTTACCATTGATGCTATGGGCTGTCAGAAAGAAATCGCTAAAAAGATAGTAGAGAAGAAAGCTGACTACATACTTCAGGTGAAGGATAATCAGAAGTATTTAAAAGACCAGATAGAAGACATTTTTAACGGGACCTCACTAAGATGTGTATCTGAAAAAAGCGCTATGGGTCATGGCAGGATAGAGAAAAGAATATGCGAAACCATTGCTGTTAAAGATGTGTACTTTCAGGATAGGGAGCAGTGGGCAAAACTCAACACTTTAGTGCGCATCCAATCTTTTCGCACCATTAAGAAAACAGGCGTTCGGTCGCAGGAATATCGCTATTATATATCATCACTAAAGCCTGATGCAACGCTGTTAAACGATGCTGTCAGGTCGCATTGGTCAATTGAAAACAATCTTCACTGGGAACTGGATGTACTCTACAATGAGGACGGACAATTGAAAAAAATAGGCAACTCAGCTCAAAACTCCAATATTATTAATAAGGTTGCTTTAGGACTCATTGAAAATGAGAAGACCGTAATTAAAACCAAACCCCTCAAAAGACTTAGGGCGGCTCACAACGATGCCTACAGGGAATTAGTCCTCAAACTTTAAAAGCGAAATCCCTGCAATCATTTCCCAATTTTAGATTGCAGGTTTAATGATTTTGTACTTTCGGGACTTATTTGCTTAAAAATGAAAATTTTAATTACCGGGGCTAATGGTCTTTTAGGGCAGAATGCAGTAAGGCAGCTTGCTGCCGCCGGGCATCAGATAATCGCTACCGGCAGGGGAGCATGCCGGTTGCCGGATGCAGGAATGTCTTTTGATTATACGGAAATGGATCTAACTGATCGGCAGCGGGTTGTATCGGCCGTTACCGCTATTCGTCCCGAAGTGATTATTCATGCTGCGGCTATGTCCCAGCCTGATGCCTGTGAGTTAAACCCGGAGGCCTGTTATGATTGTAATACAAATGCAACCCGCTACGTTACGGCAGCGGCAGCATCTGTAAAAGCAAAGCTGGTCTATATCTCTACCGATTTTGTATTCAGCGGTGATCACGGACCCTACCGCGAAACAGATATTCCCTCACCGGTTAATTATTACGGGCAAACCAAATGGGAGGCTGAACAGGTTGTTCAGCAAAGCGAAGCCGGTTGGGCTATTGTAAGAACGGTACTCGTATACGGTAACATTTTAGCGGGTACAAGGAGCAATGTGGTTACCTGGGTGAAAGAAAACCTGGAAAAAGGAAATCCTATACAGGTGGTCAGCGACCAGGTACGAACTCCTACTTATATTGAAGACCTTGTGCGAGGGATACAGCTGGTCATTGAAAAAAAAGCCGGAGGTATATATCATATTTCCGGCAGGGAAATACTTACGCCTTATGATATGGCTGTTCAGGTGGCAGATTATTTTGGCTTAGATAAGCAACTGATGAAGAAAGTGAATGCAGCTATATTCAGCCAGCCGGCCCGCCGCCCGTTAAAGACAGGTTTTATTATTGATAAAGCGGAAAAAGAACTGGGCTACAGTCCGGTAGGTTTCAGGGAAGGTATTCAAAAAATGTTCCCGTTGCCTTAACCGCTTAAGACCGGAAAGCTAACCCGTTGGGTTTTTGAAATAACGGGATTTTATTGGTGTGCAGACAGTATCTCTTCAGGTTTTCCCAACTTGTTCAACTTAGGTCAGCAAATCATGAAACTATCTGATTTCAATAGTTTATACTTTAAGCATTTCAGGGTGTGATAAGTCAGGCGTAAAATCCCGGTCTGCCGGATGGTCTGTACACATAACAGCAAAGCTTTACAACACAACAAAGGTAACCGATAGATAAGCTGCAGAGCAGCCTTAATATTTGTAGGAAAGGAATAGAGAAAAAGTAAAAAGGTGCGTAGCGATGTAATATTAAAACCTGCTTCATTCAGGTGGGCTATCATTGCCGGTCAAAAAAGTCAAATAGATATTCAAGAAATTTATTTAGCAATTTAATATTACGCCGCGCTGCGGCTTAGAGAAAATGTGTTGAAACTTCTATGACTACAAATATTTTGGCGCGCTGCGCCCGGTAAATGCAGTATAGCAGGGGAAGGGCGGGCAGTACTGTAATATTAAATCGGGTTTCATATAGGTCATCAAACTTATGAAAAATGAAAAGTTAACTCTACTTTGTCAAATTCTTAATAATAATGCTTTTTGATCAACCGCTTATCTGTCAGCTGTCTGGTGAGGATGTAGTCCAGTAAATCTTCAATCCTTCTTTTTACAAATTCCGTGACGGATTTAAGTGTTTGAATCACATCCCGCGTTATTATCCATATTTTTCCCTGTTCGTAAAAAACAATTTTTTCTTCATTTAAAAATAACTGATCCGGCATGATCATAGAGATATGCTTATGCCAGCTTTCTTCACTTCGGGTTGGGTATTCATTAAGACCTAATTCCTTTTTGCCTTCCCTGAATGATTTTTCTACAAAATATCTTTTGCCTTGCCGATAAGCTAATTCTTTTAATGAAGCTCCAGGGCAATGTTGTCTTAACCTCTTGGTTTTTTGAAAGAGATTTATTGTTGTGCAGACAGTATCTCTTCAAGTTTTGATAAAGCTATTTGTTGTCTTTCGGTTGGGTTTTGTTTTTGTAAGATTTCTTTGGTTTTTGCCAGCAGGTCCATGCCTTTCTTTCTGTCGGTTAATGCGCCGATACGCTGAATTGTATATACCAGTATATCGGGCAGCTTAGTATTCACGGCTAATTCCATGGTCCTGCCGGGATCTGCCTCTGTTAGCGGTTCCATAGCATACCAGATCAGCAGGGGAATATTTGCATCTTTGCCATCTTCTTCCCTGGCAAGGAGGTTTTTTAAAATATCCCAGCGTTGGTTCAGCTCCATTCTTTGAAGCGCTGAGGCAATATATAACCGCACTAATGCCGAGGGATCCTTAGCTGCCATTGCTTCGAAACGGTGCTGTATACCGGCGGGTACCTGTTTCTCTTCTGCCAGGAGCTGTACTGCCCAGGCTCTGACATATTCATTGTTGTGCTCCAGTAAGCCGGTCCATTGTTTTTCGCTGATGCCGCCGGTAGCATGTAGCGCCCACAGCGCCCGCAGCTTACGGGTAATGTCAGGGTTATCGTTCAGTATTTTCCACAGCGCGGGATGCACGTCTGCGCCTGCTTTTCTTTCCTGCAGTAAACGCCGGGCATGGCGAACGTAAAATTCGTTTTCATGTAATTGCAATGCCACCAGTTCTGCATTTGTTTTTTTAGAAAGATCAACCGGTTCCCATAGATCTCCTTTATGCGAGATCCGGAATATGCGCCCGAGTGTTTTATTATGCACATCCGGGTTAGGATTATGACATTGGTTCTGGTCGTACCAGTCTATTACAAAAACAGAACCGTTAGGCGCAATCTGGAAATTTAGCCATAATGACCAGGAATCATTACGCAGGATAAAGTCTTTTCCATGGCTGGCTGTATAACCCGATCCGCTCCGGGCGAGGTTATCGGTATTTACACGGTGACCGTGCAGGTTATTCATAAAGATGGCATTCCGGTCTAATCCCCATTTTTTGTTACCGAGATAAAACATGGCTCCTGCGTGTGCATGTCCGCCGCCTACGGAACCGGAGCGGAAATTTCCTGCATGTGGACCGGCATTTCCAATCCAGTGTACATGGTCGGCAATGGTTTTAATATCATCGTACGTGTACGGGTTAAAATGTTCCCTGGCCTGGCGGAAATACCTCCCACCCTGTGTGATATGATAAAGGTGCGGGATTACACAGGCGGTTATAAAGGCGTGACCGTAATCATTAAAATCAAGTCCCCAGGGATTGCTTGTACCATGTGCAAATACCTCAAACAAATGTTTAACAGGATGATATCTCCATACTCCCCCGTTGATAGGGATACGTTCTTCTTTTGATGTGCCGGGCTTTCCTACATTGGAATTGGTAAAAACACCGTGCGTGCCGTATAGCCATCCATCAGGTCCCCATCGAAAAGAGTTTAATGTTTCATGCGTGTCTTCATAGCCCCATCCGTCTAATAAAATTTGTGGTTTCCCTGCCGGTTTGTTGCCGGTTTCATCAATGGGAATAAACATTAAATAGGGGGCAGCGCCTACCCACACGCCGCCAAAGCCCCATTCAATACCACTTACCAGGTTTAATCCTTCTGTAAAGACCTTCTTGCTGTCCAGTGTTCCGTTACCATCCGTATCTTCAAAAATCAGGATGCGGTCTTTTCCTTTTCCTTCTTCTGCCCGCACCGGGTAGGTTTGCGATTCCACTACCCAGAGCCTTCCCCTGTCATCTAATGTAAACGCAATAGGTTTAACGATTTCCGGTTCAGCCGCAGCCAGCTGAACGGAAAAACCATCGGGAACGGTCATGGCTTTTACGGCATCGGCTCCTGAGAGTCCGGCATGCGGTACTATATCCCGTGCGGGTAATATTACGATATCGTCCGGCTTTAGCTCATTGAAAAATTGAGGTTTTTCGTTATGAAAGCGGAAATTATCAAAGGAGATGTGAGACCATACATTATCGCCGATGTAGAATATTTCAGGTACCCTTCCATCGTCTTCGTCAACTAAGCGGATATACATTTTCTTTCCGAGATAGGGACGCAGGTTAACTACTACCGGGCGAAAAACAGCCTGCCGGGTTCCTGTGATCTCTCCTTCGGATACCGTGCCTGAAATTTTAAAGAAAGGTGTAGATGAGTCTTCCAGGAACAGCTCTACACGGGTTCCTTCTAATGCGCCCCCGGCTACTTTAAAGGTAGCCCAGGGATGAGTGATCTCGAAGGTTTCTGAAGTGAGTGTTCCCTTTAACTGGTAATGATTCGTACCGCCGCTGCTTATATAATAATCTCCATCCTGGTTCAGCATCAGTGAGTCGGGATACAACGGCATGGGATCATAAGCAACGGAGCGGGCAGAAAATGCTTCGCCATCTGCTTTCCAATCCTGCAGGTTTCCCCTTTCGAAGCCAAGGTTCAGCGGTCTTCCGTTTTTACGTGGCGTAATACCTTCATCTTTTGTTGTTCCTTCAAAGCTTTCCACTATTTCCAGGCGGCCATTCATCATTTGCCTGTGCCCCGGTATGCTGCAAAAATAGACATCGTCTTCCTTTGCTTCTATCACTACGGTTGTGGTATCCCCTTTTTGTAACACCGGGTTGCTTTTTATTCCCGATTTTTCAAATACTACATCGTGCGACATCAATTCTCCATTGATCAATATGACCTGTACCTTTTCTCCTGCCCTGGCTCTCAGCGCCGGGTTCCTTATCCCGTCTATCTCTCCTCCTACACCGGTATATCCTGTCATCTTAGCGTTTAAAGTATAAACCCGGTCTGGTTTCATCGTACTTCCTTTCGGTGTAGGGGATGTACAATGCGTAATAAGTAATACGATAAGAATAAGAATAGCGCATTGACGCAGGTAAAATACTTTCATGTCTGCAAGATTGTGTTTAGGTAGAAAATGCGGTACCGAATATAGAAAAAGATCGGGTAAAGGAACAGGGTACGTAAAATAAATTTATTCGTTTTGCTCCTTACTATTTCGGGTATGGGATTGTTACTTCAATCCTGTTTTATACAGAAAAGCTTCAATGCAAAATACAATCCGTAGTTTTAGTGGATAATTTGTAATTCGTTGTTCTTTTTGGAAGCATTTCATTATGATATCGTGCATAAAAATCATACCTATTATGTATAAGAGAAGTTATCCGTTAATATGCTGCTGTTTCTTCCTGCTTGCCGGGCATTATAATACGTTTGCGCAGGTATTGACGAATGATGTTAAGCACGTGAAAGTGTATTATGAGCCCGGGATGTATGGGGGATGGCCTGCTAATAACGGAATTTGGATATGGGGAAATGAAATTGTGGCAGGCTTCTCAAAAGGATTTTATAAAGACCTGGGGTCTAAACATAATATAGATCGCAATAAGCCTGAGGTACACATGCTTGCCCGTAGTAAAGACGGGGGTGATACCTGGTCTGTTGAAGACCCCGGTAAAACAGGGGGACTGGTACCCCACGGTCATTTTATTGCAAAGCCCCGTACAGATGTACCGCAGCAGGCGGTAACGGAGCAAAAAGAGCCGATCAATTTCCTGCACCCGGGTTTTGCTTTAACGGTGCGTTCCAACAGCGATGCGGGGCAATCCCGTTACTGGTATTCTTACGATAAAGGTCATCAATGGAAGGGACCTTTTGCTTTGCCCGATTTTGGTACACCGGGCACAGCAGCCAGAACGGATTATATTATTGACGGTAAAGATGAATGCATATTCTTTATTACGGCTGCCAAGTCCAATGGAAAAGAAGGTAGGATATTATGTGTAAAAACAACAGATGGAGGTAAAAGCTGGTCATTCCTGTCATGGATAGGTGAAGAGCCGGAAGGATATGCGATCATGCCTGCTTCCGTACGGATATCAGCCCGGGAGATACTCGTTACCGTTCGTCAAAAAGAAGGTAATAGCAGTCCTGTTACTTCCTGGCTGTCGGCCGATAACGGGCATAGCTGGACGCAGTTAGCCAATGCGGTGGATGATACCGGTATCGGTAATCCGCCGGCTATGGTGAAGATGAAGGATGGAAGGATTTGCCTGGTTTATGGTTACCGGGCCGATGCGGAAAGTATCAGGGATAAAATCAAAACGAGCGATATAAGGGCCCGGATCAGCAGCGACAAGGGTAAGACCTGGAGCAAAGACTATGTGCTTCGCAGCGATGGGTCAGGCCAGGATATCGGCTATCCACGGGTAGTGCAGCGGCCCGATGGTAAAATCGTAGCGGTATATTATTTTATGGATGAAAAAACAGGGCGTGAAAGATATATCGGTGCAACAATATGGAATCCGCCTGCCCCGGGTAAAGAATAATCTTCAAAAGAGGCAGCTATCCGGCTCGTACTGTTTATTGACCAGCCCCCGGTGAAAGACCCGCTTTCACTTTAGTAAAAGGAGAAACCATATCAGGTAACCCATAATTACCCTGCTGCTCATCCACCCGGGAGGCGCTTTAATTACAATTTCCCAGCAACCAGTATACCAATATAAAAACCAGTACGGAACCCATGCAGCCTCCACCCCATTTATAGGCGGCGCCACCTGCCAGTAATGTTCTAAGCCAGTTTTGCATAACAATTATTTCTTACAATATACTGAAAAAATAAATAGATCCTGACTGATTGCAGGGATTTTGCATCTTTTTAATATCGTCATTGCGCTGTGAAAGCACCGTTAGAAAGGCCTTTTTCTGTTCCGTGCAGCTAAGATCAGCAGCTTGCTTCGCTTTTACAGTATTCTTTTGTATTTTCAGCACTTTAGTCACTATAATGGTTCGCCCATTTTTAAATTATGATGCATGACAGATTTCGACCGGCAATTTGCCTACTACCGGTATTTAGCAAAGAAACATGGTAGAAAGATACTACTTGGGGTATTTATATTGATCCTGTTATTCACATCCGTCAGGACGGTGGGACCCGAAGAAGAAGGTGTGGTGCTCAACCTGGGGCAATATAGCAGAACGGTTAATCCCGGGCTTAACTTCATTCTGCCCTTTGGTATTGAAAAAATGTATAAGATACCGGTACAGCGACAGCTCAAGCATGAATTTGGTTTCAGAACAACGGGTATCGGCAGCCGCTCCCAGTATTCAGACAGCGACTTCGGCATAGAATCATCTATGTTAAGCGGCGACCTGAATATGGCCGATGTGGAATGGGTAGTTCAGTACAGGATCGAAAACTCCTTTCAATATCTTTTCAGAGTTAAAGACCCGGAGCGCTCACTGCGGGATATGGCCGAATCGGCTATGCGCAAATCCGTAGGGGACAGAACGGTGAATGAAGTGCTTACGGTTGGTCGCCAGGAAGTGGCCACCAATATGGAAGTATTGCTGCAGAAATTGTGCGATGAGTATGAAAACGGGATCCGTATAGACCAGGTGGTATTGCAGGATGTTAACCCACCCGCATTGGTGAAACCTTCTTTTAATGGTGTGAACCAGGCGCAGCAGGAGAGGGAAACTCTTATCAACCAGGCTGAATCAGAATACAATAGTGTGATACCCCGGGCAAGAGGTGAAGCAAAAGAAACCATTCAATTAGCCGAAGCGTATGCACTGAACAGGGTAAATGGCGCTACAGGAGATGCCGCCAGGTTTGAAGCGTTATATGCAGAATATATTAAGGCGCCGGAGGTTACCAAAAAAAGGATCTATCTCGAGACCATGGAACGGATATTACCTAAAATCGGCAACAAGATCGTGGTGGATGAAAAAGGAAACAATGTTTTGCCTTTACTGAATCTCGGCAACACAATAGCTCCCTCAAAATAACTCATAAGCGAATGAAGCGGTATAGCCGTATTTCGTGCAAATAAATGTGCAATGATCAAATCCAGACAAATTATAATAAGTGTTTTAATTATAGTGGCGGTACTTGCTGTTTCAGGTTCTGTATTTATTTTGAATGAAACGGAACAAGCCATCGTTACCCAGTTCGGGAAGCCGGTAGGAGAGCCGCGTATTAAGCCGGGTGTAAATATGAAAGTGCCCTTTATACAAAAAGTACAGTTTTTTGATAAGCGTTACCTGGCCTGGGATGGTCATCCGAACCAGGTGCCTACGAAAGACAAGAAATTTATTTATGTAGATACGTATGCCCGGTGGCAGATCACCAACTCGCTGCAGTTTTTTATCCGTTTGAGGGATGAAAGGTCTGCCAAGTCAAGGCTGGATGATATTCTTGATGGCGAGACCCGCAATGCGGTGGCGGCACATGAGCTGCTTGATATTGTGCGTTCCTCCAACCGGAAACCCGAGGTAGGGGAAGAATTCCTGGAGCAGTTGGAAAACCTGGATTCTATTTCTGTTGGACGGGACAAAATAGAAGCCATGATTCTCAGAAAGGTAAATGAAAGAACCGCTGATTTGGGGATCAGGATATTAGATTTTCGGTTCCGGCGGGTAAATTATGTGGAAGAAGTAAGAAACAGGGTGTACGACAGGATGATCAGCGAAAGGAACAGGATAGCCGAACAGTTTAGGTCCGAAGGTCAGGGTGAAGCCCTCAAGATACGGGGGAATAAAGAACTGGATCTGGCCGAAATTCAGTCTTCTGCCATAAAGGATGCCCAGGTGATCAGGGGAAAAGCGGATGCAGGTGCTACGGCTATTTATGCGGCTGCGTATAATAAAAATGCACAGTCGAGAGAGTTGTATAATTTCATGAAGTCTATGGAAACGCTGGAAAAATCGTTAGACAGTCAAACGAGTGTAATAGTGACCACCGACAGCGAACTGTTTAAGTTTTTGAAAAGACCCTGATAAGGTAATTTTGAAAACCCGTCCGAACAGCAGCAGGTACTATGAAATACCAGGTCCGGTAACAAAAAATACACGGTCTCTGCAGACCACATTAACCAAACAATATTCAATAATGATGAAGTACTTTTTTATCTTAGGAGCAGTTTTCACAGGGATGCTGTTCTCTGGCACGGCTACAGCGCAGACCAATGCAGCCGATAATCTTATTATGCTGGAGTATAATAACCCCGGGCTCACCGTTGATCTGGGGGTTGGATTATGGGCTTGGCCGCTTCCTATGGATTTTGATGGGGATGGTGATATGGATCTGCTGGTTTCCTGCCCGGATAAGCCTCATAACGGCATCTATTTTTTCGAGAATCTTACGGGAGGAGCGGCGCCTTTGTTTGCTCCGGCACGCCGGTTGGCGGATGCGTTGGCGAATGTGCAGGTTTCCTTTATCAATGGCCAGCCCAGGATATTGGTTCCGGGAAGCGAGGTGGTCCAGTTCAGGGAATCCTATGGTGTTGTGCGGGATATGCTGTTTCCTGTTGATGAAATTACAAAGGATATTAAAGGTTCACCCCGTTTTAACCAATGGAAGATGGTGGATTATGATAATGACGGGGATGCTGATATTGTAGTAGGGATAGATGACTGGAGTGAGTATGGATGGGACAACGCGTTTAACAGCAAAGGGAAATGGGTGAATGGTCCCCTTCATGGTTATGTGTACTTAATAGAAAACGTAGATGGCAGTTATGTGAACCGGGGAAGGATCAGCGCGGGTGGAAAAGAAATAGATATGTATGGAGCGCCTACGCCGAATATAGCCGATTTTGACGGGGATGGTGATCTTGATCTGATTTGTGGTGAGTTTCTGGATAAGCTCACCTGGTTTGAAAACATCGGGACAAGAGAAAAGCCGGTCTATGCAAAGGGCAGAGTTTTAAGTAATCCTTCCGGTGTGATTAAAATGGACCTGGAAATGATCATTCCGGTTGCGGTTGATTTTGACGGTGACGGACATGTAGATTTAGTGGTGGGTGATGAAGATGGCCGTGTTGCATTGATCAGGAATACGGGGAAAGTAAAAAAGGGAATGCCTGTTTTTGATTCGCCCGCTTATTTTAAACAGGTAGCGGATCATCTGAAGTTTGGAGCATTGGTTACGCCGGTTAGTGTTGACTGGGATGATGATGGAGATGAAGATATCATTGCCGGTAATACGGCCGGCTATATCGGGTTTATTGAAAACCTGGGCGTCTTTGATGGTAAACCACGCTGGGCTGCACCGGTGTTGTTGAAGGCAAACGATAAAACCATTCGTATCCAGGCAGGGTATAACGGTTCTATACAGGGCCCTGTTGAAGCCAAATGGGGATATACTACCCTGTCTGTTGCCGACTGGGATGGTGACGGGTTGAAGGATATTATTATCAATTCCATTTGGGGGAAAGTACAATGGTTTAAAAATACAGGTGAAAAAGGGCGTCCGCAACTGGGTGCCATCCGGGAGATGAAAGTAGACTGGCAGGGATTGCCTGCTCCAAAGCCCAAATGGACCTGGTGGAATCCGGGGAAGGGTCAGCTGGCTACCCAATGGCGGACAACACCTTATGCCTACGACTGGAACGGTGATGGATTGATGGACCTGGTGATGCTGGATCATGAAGGATACCTGGCATATTTTGAACGGTTTGCCGATGCAAAGGGTAACCTGTTATTAAGGCCGGGGCAAAGGATATTCTACGGCATTTCATCAGCGACTTATGATGCACAACACCGTGTTTTAGTGAATGAGCCCGGTTTGCTGAGATTAAATGCGAAGGAGAATGGATCCAGCGGAAGAAGAAAGCTTACGATCACCGACTGGAATAAGGATGGCAGACCCGACCTTATTGTAAACAGCCTGAATGCTACCATTCTGATCAACCAGGGAGAAAAAGAAGGTAAGGTATATTTTGAGGATACCGGTGCAGTGAACAATAAGGTTCTGGCAGGTCATACCACAAGTCCTACTATGGTAAACTGGGGTACCGGTAATCAATTGCAGGGACTTTTAATCGGTGCCGAAGACGGGTATTTTTATTTTCTTCCGCGAAATTAGGTTGTTTGTTTCCTGGTGTATACGGTCACCATGCCGGCAACATAGTATTAACCGGCATGATAACCTGCATAGCTGCAATATGTTTTACGGTTATTTGATTTTGCTGTTGATATAATCAATCTGCTCCTGTATGGCTGCTGCATCAGCAGCCATGTTTTTCGCAGCTGCTTTCTGCGTGGAAATAGTTTTAAGTAACACGTTATTGACAAATGGGAACAGATCATCCTGGTAGGCCGGTGGTATCTGGTCCCGAAACAGCACGAGCGCATCTATGGCTTTTTTTACCGCTTCGGTTTGCTGAAGCTGTATGGAATAATAAGCTATAATATTAGCATTTTCAACCTTAGCCTGTCCTAATGGTAATGCGTTATACCAGTCTAATACATAATCCAGGTCTTCTACTTTACGGTTTTCTGCAAATACATTACTGATGGCTTCGGCCATTTTCCCTTTTGTTTTTGTCAGTGATAATCTTTTTGCTTCTGTATACGCATTGGGCTTGTCTAACTGGTTCAGCGATAGTATGGCTGCACCTGCTACGCTGTAAGAAGAGTCGTTCACGCTTCTCTGTATCAGTTCTTTGTATATCGGTTTATCGTACAGGCTCAGCGCCATTAAGGCTTCCGCTCTTACGGTAGGCTCAGGATCTCCTTTGGCAACGTTAAAGATGGTAGATTCAAGTACCTGTTTTACGTTTTCTTTTGTCAGATCTGCCGAATGAAGCGCGAATATCCTTAACTCGGAGTATTTATCCCGTAAAGCTGTTTTAAGGAGATCTATCGCAGACGTGCTGTCCTGTAAAGCACTGCATCCGCTAATGGCTTCTCTTCTGTCAAGGTACGATCCTGCTGTAGTATACTGGTGTATATAATTGGCTAATGTTTTCCCGGTTTCTTTTTTCTCACATAGCAGTACTTTGTCTCCGTCAAAATTGACGAGGTCGGGCTGGGCAGCAACGGCAAAAGAAAATAGCTGATCTTTCTGATCTACCCAGACGTTGTGACGTTTTTTTTCTTTCCCGTGATAGATATCTATAGCCACCGGGAAAATAAAAGCGGACTCGGACTGTGTCTGTTTTACATGTAGGGTAACCGTTTGGTTATTCTCGTTGTATGAATGATCAATCGTGAGCTTGGGGTGACCGCTGCCAAAATACCACTGGTTAAAGAACCAGTTCAAATCCCGTCCGCTTATTTCTTCCATAGCCAGCCGCAGCTGGTGAGCTTCCGCGCTGTTGAATTTATGGGTAGTGAGGTATAGATTCATCCCTTTATAGAAAGCATCATTACCGAGGTAATTTCTCAGCATATTCAGTATTCTCCCTCCTTTCTGGTAGCTTACCAGGTCAAACATATCTTCTTTGTCGTTATAGTAAAAGCGGACCAGCGGTTTCCTGGCATCTTCCGGACTGTTGAGATACTGCTGCATATTTTTATAATTTTCAGCGTCTCCTGCATCCTTTCCGTATTTGTATTCATTCCACAATTGCTGACTGAAGTTGGCAAAGGATTCATTAACCGTCAGGTTACTCCAGCTTTTAGCAGTTACATAGTCGCCGAACCAGTGATGAAAAAGTTCATGTGCTATGGTATTTTCCCATGCGTTACCATCGAGTAGCTGCCTGGAATCCTGTTGTGCACTTTCCTGGTGCAAGGTGGCTGTTGTATTTTCCATAGCTCCGCTCACATAATCCCTGGCAGTCATTTGTGCATATTTCGGCCAGGGGTAAGATATCCCGGTTAGCTTTTCAAAAAAATCCATCATTTCCGGTGTGTTGCCGAATATCTTTTTTGCCACATCGGCATATTCTTTCTCTACATAATAACTAACTTCTTTCCCTTTATAACTGTCTTTAATAATGGCGTAATCACCGATACCTATAAAAAAGAGGTAGGGAGCGTGGGGGAGATCCATCTTCCAGTAGTCTGTTCTTGTGCCATCTGCATTTTTTTGCTGCTGTAATAGTTTACCATTACTGAGCGTTACGTATTGCGAAGGAACGATAAGAAAAAATTCCTGTGTACTCTTCTGATTCGGCTTATCTATAGTGGGGCACCAAACGGATGTACTTTCCGTTTCGCCCTGGGTCCATATTTGAGTAGGCTTGTTTTTTTCTTTGCCCAGGGGATTGATAAAATAAAGCCCTTTGTCCTCTTTTATAGCCTGGCTGCCACCTTTATCTAATTCATTGGGTTTTGAAGTATAATCAATATAAATTTTGTATTGCTCTCCCTTACGGTAAGTCTTATCAAGCCGGATATTGATCTGCCTGCCATTATATGTATAATGTAAGGGGCGGGTAACTGTTTTTGTTGTCAATCCCACGGCTTTGATCTCCATTCCTTTGGCATCCAGTACAACAGAATCGGTGCTGTAAAAGTGAGGCTCCAGGGTTATCCATACTTTACCATACAGGTAGCTTTTTTGATAATCGAACCTGGCTTCTAACTTGGTGTGCACCAGGTTATTCATCTTTTCCGGCACAGCCCTGTACGTACGGGTTGAGGCAGTATTACCGCTAACCTGTGCATACAGGAATACAGGGAATGTGGCAATAAGCAATAAGCCTGTTATTCTTTTCACGTTATATACAATTTAATACTGAAAATGATTTTTAATAACCTGTCTTTTAATATGTATACCGGTACGTAATGCTATCGTTAGCCTGGCAGTACCGGATTATGATATCTGTATGTGATAATGTATGTACTATAACACAATAATACTAACATTTATTACGATTTATAAAAATCGTAAATTTTCGATTGATATGAGAGATATTGTTTTTTTACATAAGTGGCGGCTGTTTCATCTTTTGCAGTAGTTTTGTCTGGGTTTATCACAACGAAAACATACTGGCATAAGAAAATCTATAGGTTACATGAATGTATTGAGGAAACTGGTTTTCATTTTTTTGTTTTCGGCCCTGGTTAAAGATGGATTTTGCCAGGAGCAGTATTATGTCTATATACAATCTCAAAATCGCCAGTCTTTTTATGCCCGGGTAGGGTCTGCGATATTCAATTCTTCAGGCGATGGTTATTTGCTGGTTCCCGGACTTGGGAAAAATACTTACGAGCTGATCATCGGTCTTCCGGGAGAAAAAACGGCTGAATGGAAATTTAGCTGTACCGTTGATGACACAGATCTTGGGTTTATATTGAAAGAAAAAAGTGCAGGCGGGATGCAGTTGCTTCAGCTTGATCAGCAAAATGAGCTGACAGGGACTCTAATGAAACCGCATACCGAAAAAACAGCGGAAGTTGTTCCTCTTTCCGGCGTAGTAAGTAATGATCCTTTTTCTACCCTGCTTGCTAATGTGGTGAACGATCCTTCTATACGGCAGCAGTTAGTTATTATTGATAAAAAAGTGCCATCGGCTGTTCCCGTGGTAGAAGACCCGGTTGCTGCTGTGGTGCCGGAGGTACCTGTGCAGGACAAAGAAGTACCTGCGATAAAAGATACGGTGACAGCATCGGTACCCGAAATAAAAGAAGCGGTAGCCGCTGCACCTGCGGATAAGAAATCGGGGAAAAAGGATAAGCCGGTTGCGGCGTTAGAAGAAAATAAAGCAGGTTCAGTAACACCGGAGGTGAAAAACGAAGAGCCTTTTGTAGTAAAAGAAACGATAGCCGCTGCGCCTGCGGATAAGAAATCGGGGAAAAAGGATAAGCCGGTTGCAGCATTGGAAGAAAATAAAGCGGGTTCAGTAACGCCGGAAGTGAAAAGTGAAGAGCCTTTTGTAGTAAAAGAAACGGTAGCTGTTGCACCTGCGGATAAGAAATCGGGGAAAAGGGATAAGCCGGTTGCAGCATTGGAAGAAAATAAAGCGGGTTCAGTAACGCCGGAGGTGAAAAACGAAGAGCCTTTTGTAATAAAAGAAGTATTATCCGGTTCGGAGGATAATGAACCCGCGAGGAAGACTGGCGTGACTAAAAAAGATAAAGTTGCCGGAGAAGAAGCTAAATTCCTGCCCTTTGAAATAAGACCAGGTGAAAAAGCAGGGCAAAAGGAGGTAGCTGCCAATAATAAATCATTAGATGTGGTACCCGGAAAGAAAAGAGCGGGAAAGGCCGGTGCGGCAACAGGGGTTACGGAATCTCCAACTGTTCAAAACGGGAAACCTGCCGGGGGAGAAAACAAAACAAGACTGTCTGTTGTTAAGAAAACACTGGAACGTAAAGGACGGGAAGGTGTTGACCTGATAGATGTTGATGAAGATAGCAATGGGCAGAAGGACACGATCCGTATTTTTATACCTGCGGTTAAATAAAGATCAATTCCTGCATACCCGGAATGATATAAAAAGAGTGACAAGACCAGCAATGAAAAGATTATTGCTTTACAAATTTTGCGGTAAGGGTCTGTCCGCCCCACTGTAATTGTATAAGATATATCCCGGTCCTTAAGGTATGGACCTGGATGATTCTTCCTGCCGTATAGTTCCCTTCAAGAACGCTCCTTCCCATAGCATCGTAAATATGGTATGTTGCCGGCATCGTCAGCTCCTTTTTATTGACCCGGAGGGTAAGGCTTGTTGAAGCGGGATTGGGGAACAGGTTTACATGAAGACTACTGCTGTCTTGCAGGTGTTCGGGTGGAGTGGCGGTATTCCAGGGTTCTTTTAATCCCATAGAATGTAGCAGGCTTTCCCGGGGGGCAAATGTTTCAAATAAGGACTGCATTCTTTGTTTCTGACCGGTAGTGAACATGTGCAGGCAGGCATCGTCCGAAAAATCCATAAAATTCATAAACATATCCCCCGAAGGAAGCGGGTTACAGCTGTTTGCCATAATCCGGGGGAAAGAAGGGCAGCCGCTGTTGTATGTTTTTTGTGGAGGGGTATCCTCTACACCGTCATCGCCGCAGTCTGTATCACCCCAGAGATGCTTCAGGTTAAGCCAGTGCCCCACTTCATGGGTCGTGGTTCTGCCCTTATTGTATGCCGTAGCATTATCGGGCGAAATACCGAATATATCGGTGCGTATAACCACACCGTCTTTTTCGGGAGAGGCCCCGGGGAAGGTAGCATAGCCCAATAAGCTTTTGGTAAGATTACAAACCCATATATTAAGATAGTACCGGCTGTCCCAGGTATCATTTCCGCCTGATGCGGAAAATTTCATTTTATCATCCTGCTGCCAGGAAGACCGGTCTGTTTTTTTACGAACGATCCCCGATGTGGGACGTCCTTCGGGATCTGTTTTTGCCAGCTCAAACTGAATCCCGCAATCGGCAGCAAAAGGGGCAAATGCAGACGGGATAAAAGCCGTATCATCATTCTGCTTCCGGAAATCTTTATTTAGTATGCCAAGCTGCGAATGTACCCGGGCATCGCTGATGTTCTCCCCGGGAGTATTATATAGTATGTGTACTACAACGGGAATAGTGATAACCGGCATTTCCGCCACGCCTGTACCCTGTTCTTTTTTTGAAATCAACGGTCGTGTTTTTGCGGACTGCTCTATTTCGTTGTACCGTAATCGTAATGCGGGGTCATTATTTAGCTGGGTTTGCCAGTAGGCATGTGTTGCACAACTACGCTGGGCATTAAGCTGCAGGAAGCTACAACAGGTGATAACGGCAAACAGGAAAAATTTCATGAGCTGATATTTAATGATCAGCTTTTCATGGTGATACTAAATTTAAAGGCTGCAATGAAACCGGGTGATATCAGGATTCATTGAACTGCATTTTCCGTTTTTACAGAGGATATAAAGATGAAGGGAAATCAACAGGAATTGGAGCAGGTTGTATCATTCGTGAAGTACGCCTGAAAGACAAAGTAATCTAATATTTACGGGATATACAACTAAACGGTACCGGTTTTCGATAGTCTGCTTATAATTGACGGTTAAAAAATAATTTAGTCATCATTCGTCATGTTCAAAACTTTATTTTTGTGGCAATTGGTTATGATATGATAAAAAAAATATCCCTTTTTAGTTTTTGTATGGCTTTGCTCTTGTCATGTAACAATGGGGCCCCTTCCGGTTCGGATACGCAGGCGGAGGTCAATAGCATCCCGCCGCCTTCCGCGGTAAACTATACCTTGCTGAATATTTATCCCCATGATACTACCGCGTTTACCCAGGGGCTTGTATTTTATGATAATACGCTGTACGAAGGAACGGGACAGAAAAAAGAATCAACGGTTCGTAAGTTAGATTACAAAACAGGAGCCATACAGAAGAAAGTGGATATTGATCCCGGACTGTTCGGTGAAGGAATAACCATTTTAAATGACACCCTTTACCAGCTAACCTGGCAGGATCATATCGTGCTGGTATATACCCTTAAAGATTTAAAGAAGGTAAATACAATATATTGGAGCCGGGAAGGCTGGGGAATTACCCACGACAGTACGAACCTGATTATAAGTGACGGAACAGACAAGTTGTATTTTGTTCGCCCGGGCGATTTTAAGTTGATGAAAATCGTATCGGTATATAATCACCTGGGACCGGTAAATAATCTTAATGAGCTGGAATATATTGACGGTTATGTATATGCAAACCAGTGGGAAACCAATTATATCCTGAAAATAGATCCTGCTTCGGGAAGAGTGGCAGGGTTTCTTGATTTTACAGATGCGCTGAAAAGATTTGCGAACATTAATTATGATAAAGAAGCCGTGCAAAAAGGTGCGGTGCTGAATGGCGTGGCCTGGGATGCAGCTGGTAGCCGGATGTTTGTGACCGGGAAGCTATGGCCTAAATTACTGGAAGTGAAACTGAACTAATGCTATGTTAATTATAGCATTGTTGTATTGTTCGTGAGAATAGGCAATTGTCAGTAGTGAACTTATTCACTATTCACAAAGTGATGCGGTATATTACCTGTCTCCCTTGATTTTACTTATCTTAATTTCTTAAACGGACAAGACGCCAATAATACAACCATAAAACTTACAAAGGCTACCAGTGCAAAAAAAGTAATGCTCAGGCAGCAGGTCAGCTATTACACAACAGCTGCGCTACAGACCTGTAGCAGATTTAGTTGGTCTTTCCGGTCGGTACGCGACAGCGTCAGACCGGAAAGGGTAATGAGATAAAAATTTTCGGTTAATGGTAGCAGTTATATCACACTTGTACTTTTTTGTACCGGATTAAGAACTGCGGTTAGCACCGCCGGTCAGACCGCAGTCTTCCCGGCCCGGCTGTTACATAAACGTACCGGTCATGATTTTTTCATCCGGTATTTCTTCGCCACTTTAGGATTGTTGAAGTATTTATCAAGCTCTTCGGGGGAGTCGCCAAATTCTACTATAGGCACTTCTATCAGCTGCGCCTGGATTTGTTTGAGCTCATCCCTCAGTTTTTGGGTTTTATTAAGTAATTCAGGATCCTTTTCGCCTGTCAGCGTGTTATTCTGGAGCATGTAGTCTAAGCGTTTAATGCTATTGCGTACAAGGGTAGCTGAATTTTGTTGTTCCGGTTTAACAGGAGCTACTGATTCTTTAACGGGTACCATAGCAACACCAACGCTGGGTAATATTTTACCCGCTGTTTTCTGACCGTCTGTTGGTAAAGATGAAAACACGGTTCCGCCTAATGAAGAAGCGGCAGATGTCAGGTCAAAGCTTGTGCGTGTACCCCGTGTGGATTTAACCTTCTGATCCAGCTCCATAAAAGTGGCTTTCAAACGGTTAGAATAATTTTGAATAGTTTTTACCAATTCATGGTATTCCAGTACTTTTTGAGGATAATTGATGTTTTCTTTTACGAGAATACGTATGGTAGCGGTATCCCGTACATTAAATTTCGTAGCGCCTACGAAATTAACGATCACTTCCCGTTGTTTGTTAGGATCAGTAGGCTTGACAAAGCCGAACGGTGGAGACCACATAAAATCATCTCCGCATTTGGTTACCGTTCTCATCGTTTTAATGGGGAAGTTGCTGGTCATGGTAATATTCTGGATAGGAAAATTACCGTCTTCACATAGCACTTTAAAGCTGATACTATCTCCCTCATCAACATATATTATGTTATTAACAGCGGGCTTTATTTTGGAAGGGATGATCTCTGTACTAAAGAACAGCAGGGTAAAAGAGGTGTCTATCCTGTCTTTGGGATCATCTAAGTTTTGCACCCCCAGATCCACTTTATAATCAATGTCGTATTTTAATCTGCCGGAAAGAAAAAATGCCTTATCGGCTTTAAATGTCAGTAACCCGGTATTCCGGTCAATTTGTAATCCTACCGGGGAATTTTTCAGGAACCAGTAATATTGTGACTGGTCTTTGTTTATGTCTAATTTGTATTGCAGGGTAGAATCAACATGAAGGGTAATATACGGATCCAGGTTTCTTATTCTCAGAATCGAATCCTGCTGCGGGATCGTATTGAAAATTGTTGTATCCGCAACTTTAACGGAGTCTGTTTTCAATGGGTCTGCAACTTTTAATGAATCTGCGACCTGTGAAAACGATGGCAGCGCAAAACCTGCAAACAGAACTAAGGTAAATATAAACTTGTTGCTGATCAATTTGCCGATCTTTAAAAGGGTTAAAAATTTGAATAAGCGCAAATTTAATGCTTAAACTTTACATGACGCTAAAAGTATAGATCTAATTGCAAAGTACGGGAGCATAATTCATTGCGAATGTTAAGATTATCAAAAAAGGCTGGCCGAAAACAGCCAGCCTTCATCAAAACCAAAACCAACGTGTGCTTCTTGTATGAAAAACAGGTAACTGTTGCTTACTGAACTTCTATTTGTTTAGCGGCAGCCTGTGCTTCTGCTTTCTTCGGAATATATACTTTTAATATTCCTTCTTCATATTTGCCCTGGATATTATTGGGATCAATTTTATCACTCAGGGTAAAACTCCGTTTAAAGCTGTTGAATTTAAACTCCCGGCGAATTGTTTTATAATCCTCGGTTTGGGTTTCTTCTTTTTGTTCATAGGAAACAGTCAGCAAGCCCTGCTCAACGG
The DNA here is from genome assembly GCA_023957155.1 of Chitinophagaceae bacterium. Lineage (GTDB taxonomy): Bacteria > Bacteroidota > Bacteroidia > Chitinophagales > Chitinophagaceae > Agriterribacter. Next base: position 32,321 of record JAMLHK010000015.1, read on the forward strand.
TGATTTTGATGTCTTCTTTTTTCAGTCCGGGCGCATTCAGCTCCAGATGGAATGCTTCATTGGTTTCATGAATGTTTACGGGAACACTATAGTTTTTAACCGTATCGCCATCTTTGCCAAAATTTGCCCATTCATTCAGCCATTCATCAAAAAAATGGTTGTAGGTTTTTTTTGCCGGAGCGCCGTTTACTTTTACGAGTGTCATGGTTGTAAATTTTATTGGTTATTAATTTTTGTTTGTTTAGCAGGAACTGATCAAACACTATTCCAGCCCCTAAAAAATGAATTATTATCAGGAAGGGTGAATTAGGACTGAATAAATCAGGACATTATGTCGTTTATTTGTTTTTTATGGTGTCATTGTGTCGCTTTTGTTGAATGAAGAAAGATTTGCCTAATTTCGCAGTGAAGAAAATTCAATAAACCAAAAATATTTAAGCAATGTATCCTGAAGAAATAGTTATCCCCATGAAGGAGGAATTAACCGAAAATGGTTTTAATGAGCTGTTAACACCAGCAGAAGTAGAAGCGGCTTTGCAGCTTAAAGGCACAACCTTAGTCATGATCAACTCCGTTTGCGGTTGCTCTGCGGGCAGTGCACGCCCGGCGGTATTAATGGCTGTAGCCAATGCGGCAAAAAAGCCTGATCAGCTTGCCACCAGCTTTGCAGGCTTTGATGTTGATGCGGTAAAAAAATTAAGAGAGCACCTGTTGCCTTACCCGCCATCATCTCCTTCCATAGCACTTTTTAAAGACGGGCAGTTGGTGCATTTTATAGAACGTCACCAAATTGAAGGTAAGCCGGCCCAGGTAATTGCCGGTAACCTGATGGCGGCATTTGATGAACATTGTAATTAAATGATTTGTTTAGTGGTATCATCCCGTTCGGTAAGAGCGGGATTTTTTATTTCCGATCCATATATTTAAAGTAACATTGTGCTTTCTAACTATTTGTAAAGTATGTATCCTAATCTCTATTTTTTCCTTAAAGATACTTTTGGAATGGAGCCGTGGGGCTGGACGAAGTTTGTAAATTCCTTTGGTTTTTTCGTTGCCATTGCATTTATTCTTTCTGCTATGGTGTTGGTGAAAGAATTGAAGCGGAAAGAGCGGGAAGGATTATTGTTCCCGGTTGAAGAAACGATGATAACCGGTAAGCCGGCATCCCTGCAGGAATTATTGATCAATGCGTTGCTGGGGTTTCTGGTAGGGTATAAAGCGCTGGGTATTTTTCTTAATAGTGACCAGATTCCTCCGCAGGAATATATCTTTTCATCTAAGGGTAGCTGGGGTGGCGGTCTTATACTGGCATTGGTTTTTGCAGGGTTAAAATACCGGGAAAAAGCAAAGCAAAAGCTGGCAAAACCCGAGAAACGGAAAATAAGGATATGGCCTCATGAAAGGGTGGGGGATATCACTATTTATGCGGCAATTTTTGGTTTTATAGGGGCTAAGTTGTTTGATAATTTTGAAAACTGGGACAGGTTTATTCAAAATCCCATAGAGAACCTGCTGTCTCCGAGCGGACTTACTTTTTATGGCGGCTTAATTTGTGCCACCATTGCCATTTTATGGTATGCCCGTAAAAAGAAGATCAGCATCCGGCACCTGGTAGACGCTGCGGCCCCTGTTTTGATGCTGGCCTATGCATTGGGAAGAATAGGTTGCCAGGTAAGCGGAGATGGCGATTGGGGAATTTTAAACAGCGCCTATGTTACGGATGCTTCAGGTAAGGCGGTAGAGGCCGGACCGGGTGATTTTGAAAAAGCGCTTGAAACCCATAAAACGTATTACCTGAGTGAATTTGGAGCAGATAGCATACCGCGTATAGCCGTAAAAGCGCCGGCTTCTTTGCCTGCCTGGGTGGTGGCGTACGCTTATCCCCATAACGTAAATGAGCAGGGATTTAAAATGGACCATTGTACAGGCGATCACTGTAATGCCCTGCCCGTACCGGTTTTTCCTACGCCGTTGTATGAGATCATCGCCTGCCTGGTTTTATTTTTGGTATTACTGGCTTTACGGAAGAAAATCCGTATTCCGGGGCAAATGTTTGCCATTTATTTGATCCTCAACGGGCTGGAAAGATTCTTTATCGAAAAGATCCGGGTCAATACGAAATATGATCTTTTTGGATTTCATCCCACCCAGGCGGAAATTATCTCTTCTGCACTTATCATAACCGGTGTGGTATTGTTCTTCTGGTTAAAAAAGAGAGCAGAGGGAGCAACGGTTTCTAAAGCCTGATCTTCTCTGTATCAGGTAAAAAATGATCTTCCGCGTACGGTACAAATAAACTGCGGTGGGACGGGTATAAAAGATTGAGGCTCATAGAAATGAGCCCCCTTTAGTTTCAACCCTAAACCCTTGAGAAAGATACTGTTGATATAACTAATATTATGCCAGTTTTGCGAAAAGGCAGTTTTTTAATTTTTTATGCTTAAATGTATAACTGCCCGGTAAGGTACTGCTCTTTAGAATTTTTCAAGATTACTAAAGAAGAAACTACCTTCTATCTGCGCATTTTCATTGCTGTCGCTTCCGTGGATGGCATTTCTCCCCACATTTTCGGCAAAAAGCTGGCGGATCGTTCCTTGCTCTGCTTTTGCAGGATCGGTGGCGCCAATCAGTTTCCGGAAATCTTCAACTGCATTATTTTTTTCAAGTATGGCAGCAACAAGGGGACCACTGCTCATAAATTCCACCAGTTCTCCATAAAAAGGACGTTCTTTATGAACGGCGTAAAATTCTCCCGCTTTTTCGGCCGAGAGAGAAGTGAGCTTGAGGGCTACAACGCGAAACCCGGCTTTGATGATTTTATCTAAAATAGCGCCTGTATGTCCGTTTGCAAATGCATCCGGCTTAATCATGGTAAAAGTAATGTTGCTCATATTTTTCCTTTAGGGTCGCAAAGGTAACGGTTTGGTCTGTTCAAAAAAACAGGGAATGCCTCAACATTTGTTAATAATGAGCTGCCTTTCCGCAAAAAAGATTTGACTGAATGCATATTATAATTGATTTTTGCCGCTTTGTATGAAACCCATCGAGGAGATCTATCCATTATTACGTACGCCGCGGAAAGTAGTTGTCACCATGCATCAGAAACCTGATCCGGATGCTATGGGATCTTCTCTTGCGCTTGCCGGTGTATTGGTACAACTGGGGCATGACGTTACCGTTATTTCGCCCACCAATTGGCCGGATTTCCTGAAATGGATGCCCGGTTCAAAGAAAGTAATTGATTATGAGGCAGCCCGGGAGAAAGGTAACGCGGCACTGGAGTTGGCGGAATGGGTATTTTGTCTTGATTTTAATGCGTTATACCGTACTAAGCACATGGCCGCAAAACTGGCTGCATTGTCATGTGTTAAGGTTTTGATAGATCATCATGAACAACCGGAAACGCAGGCTTTTGATTACGGTATCAGCCTTACGTCAAAAAGCTCCACTTCCGAGATGGTATATGATTTTATTACGGGTTCGGGTAATGAGGCGCTTATTAATAAGGAGGTGGCAGCCTGCCTCTATGCCGGGATTATCGGGGATACCGGGTCATTCCGGTTTCCGTCCACTTCTCCTCATGTGCATGAGATGGTAGCGGATCTGAAACGTAAAGGACTGGACCATGCTATTGTTCACGAAAATTTGTATGACAATTTTCTGGAAGACCGGCTACGGTTTATTGGGCATGTGCTGTTGAACCGCATGGAAATATTTTACGAATACAATACCGCTCTTATTGCCATACCCAAAAGCGATCTTATTAAGTTCAATATTAAGACCGGCGATACGGAAGGATTGGTGAACTACCCGTTGACGATACAGGGTATAAAGCTTGCCGGATTAGTGATAGACAGGGACGAAGAACGGAAATGGTCATTTAGAAGCAAGGGTAATGTTGACGTTAATACGTTTGCCCGTAAATATTTTAACGGGGGCGGGCATTTTAATGCTTCGGGAGGAAGGAGCGCCGATTCGCTTCAAACCACAGTGCAATTATTTAAAAAAGCGATAAAAGAAAACGCATCACAATTACAATAAAAAAACATGAAAACAATAACTTGGATAGCCTCCATCGTAACATTGGCTTTTGGATTAAGTTCCTGCACAGGTGGGGATGGAACCTATAAAAAAACGGCAAGTGGGATGGAATATAAGATCATCACCAGCGGTAAAGGGGATATCGTTGCTCATGGTGAGGTAATGAAATTTCATTTTGAGCAGCGATACAAGGATTCTGTGATGAAAAACACGTACGGTCAGCCCCCGCAATACCAGCCCGTTGACAGTACCCAGTTGCCGCCTGAATATTACGGCATATTTAAGGAAGTAAGAAAAGGGGATAGTATTGTGACCCGTATTCTTACGGATAGCGTATTTAAAGGCGGGATGACCATGATGCCTCCGGAGTTTAAAAAAGGAGAATACCTGCTGACTACTTTTAAAGTGCTGGATATCCTGAAATCCGATAGCGCACAGGCCGATTTTACTAAGGAAATACAGAAATTCCGTGAACAGGATTCTATACATGCCATCGCACAAAAAGAAAAAGATGATAAGATCCTGCAGGATTATATTGCTTCCAATAATATAAAAGCAACAAAAACCGACCAGGGAACTTATGTTGAGATCCAGCAGGCGGGCGGTGATCCGGCTAAGGACGGGCAAACCATATCCGTTAAATATACGGGCCGATTCCTGGATGGCGAAGCATTCGACAGTAATGTGGATTCTTCTTTTCATCATACGGAGCCGTTTAGCTTAACCCTCGGTGCAGGTGGTGCTATCAAAGGGTTCGATGATGGTTTGAAGCAGTTAGGTAAGGGTGCAAAAGGCAGGTTATTTATTCCCTCTGTGCTGGCCTACGGATCGCAGGGATCGGGTAAAATAAAGCCGAATACCAACCTTATATTTGAGATAGAAGTGCTGGACATAAAAGATCCTGAGACGGCAAAACCCGCTCCTGTTGCTCCCAAAAAATAATGGAAGAACAGTGTTTCTTATGATCGTTAAACGGGGCGCTGACATTGAGTCGGCCCTCATGATAAATAGAGAATGTTTAGTGTAGGTGTAGCAACTGTTTTATCCACGCTTATATTTATTAAACTAAATACTTATCCGGGCGGGTTTTACCCGCCCGTTGAGTTTATTTTGGAAGCAGGCTTATAGCGCCTTACCTCAATCCTGTAATGGTAAAATTTTAAGCGTTTTTGTACGCTGTAAAAAGGTCAATAGCTTCTTTCGCTTCTTTTACATCATGTACCCGCAAGATATTTGCCCCGTTTAGCAGGGCAATAGTATGAAGTGCCGTCGTTCCGTTCAAAGCCGCTTCAGGGGTGCTGTGCAATGTTTTGTATATGGTTGATTTGCGTGAAAGTCCGACCATAACAGGGCGTTGAATGATTTGCAGGGCAGGGAGTGATTTAAGCAGCGTAAAATTATGCGCTATGGTTTTCCCGAAACCGAATCCCGGGTCTACAATGATATCATTGATGCCCGCTTTCCTGCATTCATCTGCTTTATGGATAAGATAATCTAATACGGTTAAGGTAACGTTGTCATAGTGCGGGTCTTTTTGCATGGTATCGGGAGTACCCTGCATGTGCATACAGATATATGGAGTTTGCAATGATGCAACCACAGGCAGCATAGCGGGATCCATATCCCCGCTGCTGATATCGTTAATGATGGAAGCTCCGGCTTGTACGGCACTTTTGGCTACTTCGGATGAATAGGTGTCAATGGATATAAGCGTGTTCGGGAAATGCTGAACAATACGTTCTATTGCCGGGGCGGTCCGGTCTGTTTCTTCCTGTATACTGATTCTTTTGCTGCCGGGGCGGGTGCTTTGCCCCCCGATATCTATAATGTCTGCTCCTTCGGCAATCATTCTTTCCGTAAGCTGCATCACTTCGTCCGTGTGTTGTTTCCTGCTTCCGGTATAAAAAGAATCAGGGGTAATATTGATAATGCCCATAACCCGGGGCTTATCCAATACAAGCAAACGGCCTCTACAGTTTAATGTGTACATTATTTGTTTTTGACTTATTTTTGAAACCCGGGTCCGGGAACAAAAATAGGGGATCGGATTTTAAATCAGCGGCTATATAATGACTACTCTTCAACAGTATGATAATGCGGTAAGCCAGTGCAGGGATATTTTCTTAAAAAAAACTTCGGATTATGGTACATCCTGGCGGGTTTTGAGAACGATTTCCATTGTTGACCAGATCTTCATTAAAGCAAAACGCATCCGTACCATCCAGGAAAATAAGTCGCAGAAAATTGATGATGATATTGCATCGGAATTTAAGGGTATTTTGAATTACGGGGTGGTGGGTCTTATGCAGTTAGAGCTGAAGGCTGAGGAGGCTGAAGAACTGGATATACATACTGTACAGCCGTTATATGATAAGGTGATAGCCGGGGCCAGGGCGCTGATGGAAAATAAAAACCACGATTACGGTGAAGCCTGGCGCGAGATGAGCCAGGAAAGTTTTACCGACCTGATATTATCCAAGCTGCTGCGTATTAAACAAATTTTAGCTAATAAAGAGCAGACCCTGATCAGTGAAGGTATTGATGCCAACTACTACGACATTATTAACTATGCTGTTTTTGCACTGATCCTCATTAATGAAGGTAAACATTAACCTCCTGTTCGTGGTGCGACAATTTGGAATGTGCCTAAGCAATATCAGGATCTGTTCCTACCTTTGCCTATCGTTTGCCTGCCGTTAAGGATGGATTAAACCTGTTCAAATACATGTTAGATATTATTATAGTCGGAGGCGGCCCCATAGGACTTGCCTGCGCACTTGAAGCACAAAAAGCCGGATTGAAATATTGTATTCTGGAAAAAGGCTGCTTAGTCAATTCCCTGTATCATTATCCGTATAACATGACTTTCTTTTCTACTTCCGAGCGCCTGGAAATAGGAGGTATCCCCTTTGTTTCCATATCGGTTAAGCCTACCCGGAATGAAGCGCTGGAATATTATCGCCGTGTTACGTTATCCAATCGTCTCGATGTACATCTCCGGGAGCAGGTTGAATCTGTTACCGGTAAAGATGGAGTATATGAAGTAACTTCTTCCAGGGCCACTTATCTTACCCGCTATATCATCCTGGCAACGGGATTCTATGATAGCCCGGTATTATTGCATATACCGGGAGAAAATCTGCCCAAGGTTACTCATTACTACCGGGAACCGCATTTCTATGCCATGCAAAAAGTGATTGTAGTGGGCGCTAATAATTCGGCTGTGGATGCTGCATTGGAAACCTATAGAAAAGGAGCCGAAGTGACGATGGTTATAAGGGAAGGCGAAATCGGGAAACGCGTGAAATACTGGGTTAAGCCGGATATAGAAAATCGTATTGCTGAAGGAAGCATAAAGGCTTTTTTCCATGCTCACCTGGCGGCTATTTATGAAGACAGGGTAGATATACAAACAGGTGATGGTATAGTTACCTTACCCAATGATTATGTAATTGCAGCAACGGGTTATCAGCCGCAGTTTGATTTTCTCCGGGCAACCGGTATTCATTTGTCTGATGATGAAAAATTACGACCCGACTACAACGCTGAAACAATGGAAACCAATAAAAAGAATATCTACCTGGCAGGGGTAGTATGTGGCGGTATGGATACACATAGCTGGTTCATTGAAAACTCGAGAGTGCATGCTACCGTTATTATGAAAGATGTGCTGAGAAAGGAAAAAGGTGAATACCCGGGTAAATCATAGATCCTTCTAGGGAATATTAATATGCTTATGCACCTGCAGACTAAGCTGCCATTGAGGGTTTGCCTTAATATAGTCAATAATCAGGGGCGTAATCGTATCGGCTTTGCTCCATTCGGGTTGAAGGTATAGCTTACAATCTGTTTTTACCCCGGCTGCATATTTTTCGCCCCATGCAAAATCAGATGTATTATAGACGATGATCTTCAGTTCATCTGCACGTGAAATGACTTCCGGCAGGGGTGCTTTGAATTTTTTGGGGGAAAGACATATCCAGTCCCATGATCCGCTTATTTTACTGCTGCCGGAAGTTTCAATATGGGTCCGGAACCCGGCCTTTTTTAAGGCAGACGTAAGTGCATCGAGGTTGTGCAAGAGTGGCTCACCACCGGTAATTACGACAATTCCCCGGTTATCTGTTTCTTTATGGTGCTGTACCGGAACAAACCTGAGCGCCGAGGAAACGATATCATCTATAGTCTTTTGCGGATGAGCATTGATATCCCAGCTCTCTTTAACGTCACACCACACGCAGCCCACATCACATCCTCCCAGGCGGATAAACCAGGCTGCTTTACCCTGGTGCATACCTTCTCCCTGGAGAGTGTAGAATGCTTCCATAACGGGAAGCGTTGTTACAGGAATGACGGTTGTTGATTTCAATATCAGGTTAAAATTTACAGATAAGGTGTAGCGCTGCCGACCGGGAAGTCCCGGCCTGCCGCTATTGTTTTTTTGTAGCCGCAAGGTAGGTGTTTTGCATCAGGGCTGCGATAGTCATTGCACCTACCCCTCCGGGAACAGGGGTAATATAGCTGCACTTTGGTGCTACGGTATCATAATGCACATCGCCCTTAATAGCGTATCCTTTCTTTTTGGTTTTATCTTCTACACGTGTAATACCTACATCAATTACAACGGCCCCGTCCTTCACCATATCGGCAGTAAGAAATTCCGGTTTGCCCAGTGCCGCCACGATAAGGTCTGCCTGCAGGCAAATCTCTTTCAGGTTACGGGTATGTGAATGACACAGGGTTACGGTGCAGTTCCCGGTGGGCGTATTTTGACTCAGGAGAATGCTGATCGGGCGGCCTACGATATTACTGCGTCCGATGATTACCGCATGCTTTCCTTTGGTTTCAATTTTATAATGTTCCAGCAGCAGCAGGATACCATAAGGGGTAGCGGGGATATAGGCCGGCTGGCCCTGGATCATTTTACCCATATTGGAAGGATGGAAACCATCCACATCTTTTTCCGCAGCAATGGTATTGATCACTTTCTCTTCGCTGATCTGTTTAGGCAGGGGCAGTTGAACCAGTATCCCGTGAATATTGTTATCTGCGTTTAGCTCGTTGATCTGTTGAAGCAGCACCTGCTCTTCAACAGTATCTTCAAAACGGATCAACGTTGACTGGTATCCCAACTCTTCGCAGGTTTTTACCTTTGAGGCAACATAGGTTTCGCTGGCGCCGTTGTGACCTATTAGAATAGCCGCCAGGTGAGGTGCTTTTTTACCTTCTTTTTTAAGCGCATCCACCTTTTGCTTTAAGCTGTCTTTTACGGCCTGTGCTACCAGCTTTCCATCTAATATTTGCATGGTGCAAAGGTAGAAGCGAAAATTGAAAAGGCAAAAGTGAAATCTGTTTGTTGCGATTAAATATTTAAAGGAGTAAAAAAGGAAACGCTATTCCTTATTTTTATTAGTTCTAATGTGTTCTCTATCTTTGTTGTATGTTATCTATCAGCAGCCGTGGGCAGCTTATGCCTGCATCTCCCATCCGGAAACTGGTCCCTTTTGCAGAAGCAGCAAAGGAAAAGGGCATCACGGTATATCATCTTAATATCGGGCAACCTGATATTGAAACTCCCCAGTCGGTCTTGGATGCCGTTCGACATTCAGATTTTAAAATCCTGGAATATAGTCACAGTGCGGGTAATGAAAGTTACCGCCGTAAGCTGGTACGGTATTACAAAGCGGCCGGGATAAATATTCAACACACAGATATTGTGATCACTACCGGAGGCTCGGAAGCTATTTTATTTGCTATGATGAGCTGCCTTGATGCCGGGGACGAGATCATTGTTCCGGAACCTTTTTATGCCAACTATAATGGATTTGCTGTTGCTGCCGGCGTCAAAATAATACCGGTAGCTTCTTATATAAAAGACGGCTTTGCCCTGCCGCCTATTGCAGCCCTGGAGGAGAAAATCACTAACCGTACCAAAGCGATCCTTATTTGTAACCCGAATAATCCAACGGGGTATTTGTATAGCAGGGAAGAGCTGGAAACCTTAAAGACCATTGTTAAAAAACATGGTTTGTTTCTTTTTTCTGACGAAGCCTACCGGGAATTTTGTTATACCGGCACGCATTTTAGCGCTATGCAGCTGGAAGGTGTAGATGATCATGTAATATTGTTAGATACCATTTCTAAACGGTATAGCTCATGCGGGGCAAGGATCGGTGCGTTGATTACCAAAAACAGGCAGGTGTTAGAAACGGCGCTGAAATTCGGACAAGCCAGGCTTAGTCCCCCGGCCTTCGGTCAGATTGCCGGTGAAGCCGCACTGGATCTGCCCAATGATTACTTTAAAGCAACCAAAGCGGAGTACCGGTTAAGAAGAGATACATTGGTAAGCCGGCTGAATAAGATCCCGGGTGTATTTTGTCCTAATCCCGGTGGCGCATTCTATGCCATGGCAAGCCTTCCGGTGGATGATTCGGAAAAGTTCTGTCAGTGGATACTGGAATCTTTTTCCTATGAAGGACAAACGGTAATGATGGCGCCGGCAAGCGGCTTTTATGGAACGGAAGGATCAGGCAGGCAGGAAGTGCGTTTTGCTTATGTTCTGAATGTAGAGGCAATACATAGCGCTATGGATTGCCTGGAGAAAGCACTTGAAGCGTATAATAGCCGGGTATAAGAAAAGAGGGGCTTACGGTTAGTAATGCCTGGCTTTTTTCATTAAGCCTGCGCAGCGGGTCCTCCAAAATTCATGGGGATCTGTATTTCTTCAATATCCTGGATTGGACCGTTTGCCGCTTCAAAACGTTTTACATTATCTACCAGGGCTTTCATAAAGCGTTTTGCGTGCTGTGGGGTAAGAATAATTCTTGATTTTACCTTGCTTTTAGGTGTACCGGGCATCACGTTTACAAAGTCTACTACAAATTCGGCATGGCTGTGTGTAATAATAGCAAGATTAGCATATATGCCTTCCGCGATTTCTTCAGAAATTTCTATGTTGAGCTGGTTCGGTTGTTGGTCTGCCATGAGCGTTGTTTGTGCAAATGTAATTAAGATTTGAAATTTGAGATTTGATATTTGAAATTGTTGCCGACAGCTCCTTGCGGATTTTTGATTTATTTGTTTTTTGTTATTTCTGATGTGGCGCTTTGTATTCCTCCCTTAATCGCTACATTTATCTTCTTAAACAGGATCGCTATGAAACAATGCGCATTTCTTGCATTTAGTATTACAGCAGGTATATTATTATCATGCAATGGCAATAATAGTGCAACCGCAACGAACGGGTCACCCAAAAATACTTCAATGAATTATATACAGCAAAGGCTGGCCTCTTATGAAAAAGTGAAATTAACAACCGATTTAAATCAGCTTACGGCAAAGGAAAAAGAAATGCTTCCCCTGCTTATTGAGGCTGCCCGTATTATGGATGACCTCTTCTGGTTGCAGGCTTATGGCAATAAAGACAGCCTGCTGAATGTGGTAAAGGATGAGTCCACAAGGCAACTGATCGGGGTGAATTATGGCCCGTGGGACAGGCTGAATAATGATACGCCTTTTGTTGCCGGTGCAGGTATAAGACCGCCTGGTGCTAATTTTTACCCAAAGGATATGACTAAGGAGGAGTTTGAGCAGGCTGATCTGAAAGACAAAGAGGGGTTATATTCGGTAGTCAGGCGCGATGCTTCCGGAAAGCTGTACACGGTGCCTTACCATGAAGAGTATAAGGCTCCGTTAGCACGTGCGGCTTCATTGCTTAATGCAGCGTCAGCGCTTGCGGAAGATGCGGGGCTAAAAAAGTATTTGACATTACGTGCTCAGGCGCTGGTTACCGGTAAGTATCATGCCTCCGACATGGCCTGGATGGATATGAAAACCAATGGTATTGATTTTATTATCGGTCCCATTGAAAATTATGAAGATAAATTGTTCAATTATCGTGCTTCTTTTGAAGCTTATTTGCTGGTAAAGGATAAGGAATGGAGCAAACGGCTGGCGAAGTATGTTTCCCTGCTTCCCGAATTGCAGGAAGGGCTCCCGGTGGAAGGAAAATATAGATCGGAAAGTCCCGGAACCGATTCGGAGCTGAATGCGTATGATGTAATTTATTATGCAGGTGATTGCAATGCAGGCTCCAAGACGATTGCAGTGAACCTGCCTAATGACGAAACGATACAACAGACCAAAGGAACCCGCCGCTCCCAGCTTAAAAACACCATGCAGGCCAAGTTTGATAAAATTTTAATGCCTGTAGCAGGTGAGCTTATAGATACCGGCCAGTTATCAAAAATAGCTTTCGATGCATTTTTTGCTAATGTGATGTTTCATGAAGTGGCGCATGGGCTGGGAATTAAACAAACCGTAAACGGTAAAGGAACCGTACGGTCTGCATTGCAGGAGCAGCACTCCTGGCTTGAAGAAGCCAAGGCAGATATATTGGGCTTATACATGGTAACTAAGCTGCTGGAAAAAGGAGAGCTGGAAGGCGAATTAGAAAGCTATTATATTACCTATATGGCTGGTATATTACGCTCCGTGCGATTTGGTGCCGCCAGTGCGCATGGCAAGGCCAATATGTTAAACTTTAATTTTTTTCAGGAAAAAGGGGCTTTTGTGAAAACAGCCGAAGGCCGATATAAAGTAAACCACCAGCCATTCCGGCAGGCGATAAATGATCTCGGGGCGCTGATCTTAACGCTGCAGGGAAATGGCGATAAGGCGGGTGTGGAAACGCTGCAAAAAGAAAAAAGCATTATAAAGGCTGATCTGCAATCAGACCTGGATGCATTACAGCAAAAAGGTATACCGGTAGATATTGTTTTTGAACAGGGGATGGAAGCTTTGGGATTGTGATCCAGGGTATAGTACTTCCAAAGGAAGATCCGGGATAAAAAAAATCACCGCCCAGGCAGCGGTGATTTTCTATTTGAATATTTTGTTTTTTATTGTGCATCTGTACTGTGGTACAGGTCCTCATCTATCAGGATACGGCCACAGTTTTCGCAAACGATGATTTTTTTGTGCTGACGGATCTCGCTTTGTCTTTGAGGAGGGATAGCATTAAAACAACCTCCGCAGGCATCTCTTTGTACGGGTACAATAGCCAGCCCGTTGCGGTAGCTGTTACGTATCCTTTCATAGGATGTTAGCAGGCGCGATTCTACTTTTTCACGGGCCTGAACAGATATTTTGTTAAACTCAGCTTCTTCTTTTTCCGTATCGTTTATTATTTTTTCAAGCTCTCCTTTCTTGTGCTTCAAAACGCTTTCTTTTGCAGCCACCGCTTTTTTTGCACTTTCCAGCAGGCGGGCTTTCTCCCCGATTTCTTCCGTAGCGTCTTTGATATGCTTTTCGGCTAATTTAATTTCCAGGCTTTGCAATTCCATTTCCTTGTTAATAGCCTCAAATTCGCGGTTGTTTTTTACATTCTCACTTTGCTTTTCATACTTTTTCACGAGGGCCTGCGCATCCTTGATTACATTCTTCTTCTGCTCAATAAATTCCTGGATACCGTTGATTTCCTCCTCTACGCGGGTTTGGCGTGCGTGCAGCCCCTGGATCTCATCTTCAAGGTCGTGTACTTCCATGGGAAGTTCTCCTTTCAGTATTTTGATCTCATCTAATTTGGAATCGGCTTTTTGCAGGGAAACGAGCGAAATAAGTTTTTCTTCTACAGAGAACTCTTTTACGTTGGCCATATGATCTGTACGATTTTTGTATTAAGCGTAATAAAAGACCGGATTGGTATTTACCGCCGTTTTTAGGACGGCAAAGGTAGGGAATTTTTCCAGCAAAATATCATGTAAAAGGTCAACTGTATATTGTTCGCTTTCAAAGTGACCGATGTCTGCGATCATCATCCTGCCGTCTGCATCAAAAAACTCGTGATATTTGATATCCGAGCTGATGAAAATATCGGCATTATCCTGTAATGCATTGAAAATCAGGAAGCTGCCCGCACCTCCACAGAGCGCTACTTTTTGTATGGGTCTTCCCGGAAAACGGGTATGGCGTATGATATTAAGCCGGAAACTTTCTTTTAAGAAGGCTAAAAAAGCCTTTTCTTCCATAGGTTCGGGTAGTAACCCGATAAGTCCTGATCCTGTACCGGGGTGCCTGTTTTCAAGCTGTAACACATCATAAGCAACTTCCTCATACGGGTGAGCCGCTTTAAGCGCCTGTATTAATTTATGCTCGATCCATGCCGGGAAGATAACTTCAATTTTTATTTCCTGCTCGGTGTGGAACGCTCCCGCCACACCGGCAAAAGGATGTGTTCCTGCTTCCCCTTTAAAAGTTCCCGTTCCTTCAGCGTTAAAACTACATTGGCTGTAATTACCGATATGTCCTGCCCCGGCATTGAACAGGGCGGCTCTCAGCTCATCTGCCTGTTTAGCGGGTACAAAAGTGTATAGCTTTTTAAGCGTGGACGCCCCGGGTTGTAGAACGGTACGGTTAATCAGCCCCAGTTTGTCCGCCATTCTGCCGTTAACCCCGGATATGACATTGTCGAGGTTAGTATGAATAGCATATATGGCGATATCATGTTTGATAGCTTTTATTACTACGCGTTCCACATAATTTCTGCCTGTAATACGTTTTAATCCCTTAAATATGACCGGATGATGCGCTACGATGAGGTTACATTTAAGTTTAAGGGCTTCCTCAACCACTTCTTCAGTTACATCTAATGAACAAAGTACACCGGTGCAGTCCTGCAATTCATCACCGGTAATTAAGCCTGCATTGTCATAAGATTCCTGTAGTGAGGGAGGCGCCTGCGTTTCTAAAACGTTAATGATGTCCTTAATTTTCATAACTCTTCAAAAAGGAATATAAAAATAGCCATTACTTTGCTGCGAAATTATTTTTAGAGGATTTGTCTTTACCAGGGAATGAAAAAAACGCTTCTTCTTGTATTTTGCTGCTCAGTGTTATTTAAAATAAAGGCACAGCAATTCAGCGGTAACTGGGATACGTATGTGATACAGACCACCCCAAAGCCGGTATCGGTTGTTGTTGATCTTGATTTTGGCTATTCTCCCGGGGCTAAAGAAAAAAAGAACGTAATTATTGTACAGCTTAATTTGAAGCAGGTGCAGCCGGACGGGATGCCGGCAAGAGAGGAGATCATAATGTTAGACAGTATAGAAAACGGGTTGCACAATACGTTAGTCAGTGCATTAAATGCACAATACACCGGGCGCTATACCAGCGAGGGGAGAAGGGATTTTTATTTTTATAGTAATGATACTTCACATTGCCGGCAACATCTTGCTGCTGTTTTTCAACAGTTCCCGGTATATTCCTGGTCAGTTATTGTAAAGTGGGATGCCGATCTGAGTAATTATTTCAATGTATTATATCCCACTTCGAAAGAAATGGAACGCATTAAGAACAGGCGTATGGTGGATGTTCTGCATGCCAAAGGAGACCTGCTTACGGCGCCCCGGAAGGTAGAGCATTTTCTTTTTTTTAAGACGGCTGCTGACCGGAAGAATTTCGCAACAGTTATACAGGATAATGGTTTTGTAATAGAGAATGGAGGGAAAGAAATGGGGGTGAAAGATCGCCCTTATAGCCTGCATATTTCGAGGGCCGACAAGGTGGATGCCAACAGCATTGATCGGGTAAGCTTATATTTATGGGAACTGGCATTACGCTATTCGGGAAAATATGACGGGTGGGAAACTTTTGTGGTGAGGTAGGAGAATAAAGAAAAGCGGTCGGTACGCAGCGAAGCGTGCGTCAGACCGCGGATTAAATTGGTTTGCTGCGAAGCATAGATCAGACTGCAGAAAAATGTATGACATCTCAACAATTATATGAGCAGTATACCGCTCAAATGCGAAAGATCGCTGATGTAAAATATGCGCAGGCGGTATTGCAATGGGACCAGGAAACCTACCTGCCTTCGGGGGGAGCAGCGGCCCGCGGGCAGCAAATGGCCACACTTAGTGAAATAGCTCACCAGCTTTTTGCAGATGAAAAATTAGGCGTATTACTGCAGGAGCTGTCAGGAGCAGATGAATTAACAGAGAAGCAGCAACGTAACGTGGCATTAACCCTGGAAGACTATCAGAAGAATAAAAGATATACCCCTGTATTTGTACGTGAGCTTGCTGAAGTTACAAGCCGGTGTTACCATACATGGATTGAGGCGCGAAAACAAAACGACTTTCGTGTTTTTGAAAGTAGCCTGGGTGAGCTTATCCGGCTTAAAAAAGAAGAAGCCCGGGTACTTGAATTTGAGCAACATCCTTATGATGCGCTTTTAAATGAATTTGAAAAAGGAGCTACGGTTGCCTGGTTAGATACTTTATTTGATGAATTGCAGCAGCCCTTAAAGCAGTTGCTTTCAGCAATTATGAAATGTCCTCAACCTGATGATCGTTTTCTGAAACAGCATTTTGACAAAGACAGCCAATGGCGTTTCGGACTTGAGATGCTTAAACAGATCGGCTTTGATTTTGAAGCGGGACGGCAGGATCTTTCGCCCCATCCTTTTACAACCAGTTTTAATACCGGTGATGTACGGGTTACTACCCGTATAGATGAACATGACTTTACTTCAATGACCTGGAGTTGTTTGCACGAAGGAGGGCATGCACTGTATGAGCAGGGATTGCCCTCAGACCAATACGGGTTACCACTGGGTGAATACTGCTCTTTGGGAATACACGAATCCCAAAGCCGGTTTTGGGAAAACTGTATTGGCAGAGATCAGGCTTTTATTGAGTATAATATCCCGCTGATCACCCGTTTTTTCCCGCAATTAAAAGAGGTGGGGGCGAAGCCGTTGTTTGGCGCGGTAAATAAAGTACAGCCTTCTCTGGTCCGTACGGAAGCCGATGAGCTGACCTATCATTTTCATGTAATGATTCGCTATTCCTTAGAAAAAAAATTAATAGAAGGGAGTTTAGATGTGAAAGACATCCCGTCATTTTGGAATGAGGCATACAAGAACCTTTTGGGTGTTGATGTGCCGGATGACAGGAAAGGGTGCCTGCAGGATATTCACTGGAGTCACGGGAGCTTCGGATATTTTCCGACATATAGTCTGGGGAGTCTTTATGCGGCACAGTTTTTTACCGCTGTGCAAAAACAAACTCCCGGATTGGCACAACAAATTGCCCGGGGTGATTATTCTGCTGTTCATCTTTGGTTGAAAACCAATGTATATCAGTATGGGAGAACATATACCAGCAATGAATTATGCAATAAAATAACCGGGGAACCGTTGCAATTGAAGTATTTTCTGCAGTATCTGACCGATAAATATAAAGCGGTATATCATTTTTAGATTAAACAGCGATTTTATGAAAAGTACGGGTGCCTGTTGGCGTATATTCTTTTTACTTATTTTTTCATTGAGCGGATTTCAGTGCAAGAAAATAAAGGAAGACATCGGTAGGAAATTTATCATAAATGCCATGACGAGCGGGTTGTGGATCGTGCAGACCTTTTCGAATGAAAATGTTGATATAACTGCTGAGTTCAGCAGTTATGAATTTCAATTTAAAAAAGACGGAAAAGTAATTGCTATTAAAGCGGCAACATCAGAACAGTTCACCGGTTCGTGGGAAGGTAATGTAGATAACCTCACCATATATTCAAATTTTCCCGGAGCGGGAGAACCGCTGCTAAAGCTTAATGATACCTGGAAAATTACCAACAACACCATGGAACTCGTTGAAGCAAAGCCTTTTAATATGGGTCGTACGGCTTATCTTAAACTGGTCAAAAAAGTATAGCTATGCCCGTATAACCCAACTTGCCAGGCAAAAGAGACGTATGTTTTGTTAGTTCCCGGTTTCCCGGAGCTATACTCCGGAAAGGGTTAGATTAAGGCTTTGAGCTATGTGAAAAAATGTTATAGTTTTGCGCCGTTTGCCGGCATATTGGTATTATTGCTAAAGTTAAACCGGACCCTGTATAAATTTATCTCAGCTTGAAAAAAGGAATACTGAATATTATTTTAATCTTATTACTTATTCAGGCTGTGAAAGCACAAACCCCGGTGGCTGATTTTAGCGGGTCCGTATTGGCAGGCTGTGCACCACTTCGTGTTAATTTTAAGGACCTGTCTACGGGTGATCCCAAGTACTGGGATTGGGAATTTACCGATAGTGGCGGTTTTGGCCAGTTATCCAACCTGCAGAATCCCGGTATTACGTTCAATCAGCCCGGTACTTACACCGTAACGCTCGTTGTACGCAATCAGAATGGTGTTAATGCCGTTACCAAAACAGGTTATATCACCGTGTATCCTTCGCCAACCGTTTCTCTTTCCGCTGATATTACCACGGCTTGTTTACCGGCATCTATTCAGTTTACGGGTACGGCATCCACCACGGTGGGAACGATCAATGAATGGTCCTGGGATTTTGGTGACGGGGCAACATCTAACCAGCAGAATCCACAACATACTTATACGGAAACGGGGTATTATAATGTGGCGCTCACTGCAACCAGCAGCAATGGCTGTAGCCGCCGGGTAAGCCGGGGAAGATACATCCGGATGGTATCGGGTATCGTGGCTGACTTTGTAAATACATCGCCTGCCGAGTGCAGACCTCCTTTTGGTATTGCTTTTACCAATGAGTCAAGTGGGCCGGGACAACTTACTTATACATGGGATTTTGGGAACGGCGCTACGTCAGGTTCTGATAACCCGGTAGTTAACTTCGCTGCGGATGGTGATTATACGGTTCAGTTGATCGCTCAAAGTATTTATGGCTGTAAGGATACGGTTAAAAAAACGGTTACGGTTACCACCTATGCAGCAGACTTTAACAGCCCCGACAGCAGTTGTTTGGTTGAACCTGTCAATTTCCAGAATATTTCTGTTCCCGGTGCAGGGTCTTTGTTATGGGACTTTGGCGATGGTACACAATCGTCAGAGACTAACCCGGTAAAGACCTATGCGGCAGCCGGCACCTATACTGTAAATTTGATCAGCAACTACGCGCACTGTAGCGATACGGTAAGCAAACCCATCAAGATCACTCCCAAAGCGCCGGTAGATTTTACGGCAACGAATAACCTGGGTTGCGGTACCCCGCTTGAAGTACATTTTCAGAACAATACCCCCGGTGCGGTAAGCTGGCTGTGGGATTTTGGTGATGGAACAACATCCGACCAACAAAATCCTGTACATACGTATACTGCTGTCGCATCGTATGATGTGAAGCTTACCGTAGCCACTGCCAACGGCTGCGGTAATACTGTTACCAAGCCCCGCTTTGTACGGGTGATTCCTACTACCGTAAAGATCATTACCGATATAGATGGAGGTTGTGTAAATGCCGTTACGGTTCACCCTGCAACGGAGATCCGTACGGTGGATGCTATCGCTTCCTACCTGTGGGATTTTGGCGATGGAAGCACATCTCCTTTGGAAAATCCGACACATACCTATACTACTACCGGCGTATTCCCGATGAAGGTTACCGTTACCACGGCCGATGGCTGTACGGTTACGGCTACCCATACAGTGAGGGTGGGCACACCTCCTTCGGGTGCGGATTTTACTTTTGATAATACAGGCAACTGCGTATCAGATAGTGTAAGATTTTATGGAACTGCAAATGGGGCTAATGAATGGTTATGGGATTTTGGTGACGGAGAATCTTCCATAGAGCAGAATCCCGTTCATTTGTACCGGGATACGGGGATGGTTACAGTAAGATTAACGCCAATTCATAACGGCTGCCCCGGCCCCGCAGTAACCAAAACGAATTTGTTTCATAAAGACGCACCGGTAGCTAACTTTGGCTTTGATGTTGACTGTTCCAACCCGCTGCGGGTGAAATTCACCGACAGCTCTATCGTAGAGCCCGTTTTAGGTAATATTTCCTATGCCTGGGATTTTGGAGATGGGCAGACGTCCTCCGATCAAAATCCCCCCGAGCATACTTTCACGTCTTCCGGGCAATATAATGTACAGCTTACGGTTACCAACGGCTCCTGTACAGCGGTATATATACGCCGGGTAGACCTTTTTTCCGTTAATGCCGACTTTACGTTGCCGTCTGGCGCTTTATGCAGAAACACGCAGATGATGTTCAACCCGGTGGAAGATACATCAAGGATCGCGTCCTATTCCTGGGTGGTTGACGGCGTGGCAGTCGGCGATCTGCCCTCTTTTGATACGGTTTTCCGGTCGGCCGGCGACAGGGTACTGGAATTAACGGTAATGGATAAAAACGGGTGTTCGGCAACGGAAACTAAAACGCTGCAGGTGAAAGGTGCTATCGCACAATTTACTTCATCGGCTGCTGCAACCTGCGGATCTGATGCAGTGAGTTTTACCGATGCATCTACTTCTACTTCATCCATTGCCGGGTGGTTGTGGGATTTTGGAGATAATGTAACACAAACATTTTCAGCACCGCCGTTTGCACACCAGTATGCCGATACCGGAACCTACCGGGTAAAGCTTACCGTAAAAGATATGGATGGTTGCATAGATACATTTTCTCTTGCTGACCCCATAAAAGTATCTGCTCCAAAAGCTCTTTTTGGTACTGCCCAAACCTTGTTCTGCCCGGGTGCATCACTGGCATTTACAGATTCTTCCCGTGGTGTAGGGCTTACGTATGTATGGGATTTTGGTGACGGAAAAACGTCAACAGCACAAAACCCGTCTACGGTGTATGATGCCGGAAGGTATACGGTAAAATTAGTGGTAACCGACAGCGAGGGTTGTAAGGATTCACTAATAAAAACAGACTATATAGATGTAAGAACACCTGTACCGGCCTTTGATGCCCGGGATACCTCCTCTACCTGTCAGTTGCTGGAAGCCAAGTTCTTTAACCGGTCGCAGGATTATGAATCCTTCTACTGGGATTTTGGTGATGGTACCAATTCTACTCTTTCAGATCCTAAACATTTTTATGATGTATATGGAAACTATACGGTGAAGCTTTTTGTAAAGGGATATGGAGGCTGTGTGGATTCGGCTGTGGGGCAGGTGAATGTGTATGATCCTACAGCCTTTACCAGGATTGATTATACCGTACCCTCTTCGGTTTGTAATGAAATAGCCGTGGAGTTTAATATAGCAACGCCACCCGGCACCCGGTTCCAGTTTGCTTTTGGAGACGGGAAGATTGATTCTTCAGGACAAACGGTATTACATCATGTGTATGATTATCCAAACACCTATCGGCCTTCTGTGGCGCTTGTTGATTCGCAGGATTGCCGCGTAAGTGTTCCCGGTTTGGTAGCGATTAATGTAAGGGGTGCTGTACCTGCATTTAATATAGACAAGAAGCAGTTTTGTGATTCCGGTACCATATTCGTTACGAATTATACCATTAGTAACGAACCGGTTGATTCCTATGTCTGGGACTTTGGCGATGCACAAACTTCGCCGGACAGGAATCCTCCTGCTCATGTTTTTTCGCAGCCGGGCTTATACCCTGTTTCGCTTACTGCCACCACACAAAGTGGCTGTCAAAGAACATTTACCGACACGGTAAGGGTATATCGCACACCCGCCCCGGTGATTGCATTAGATGATATTACCTGTATCAACCGGTCCCTCGCTTTTAACGGTCTGCTTGCCCAGCCCGATACCGGCATATCGTGGAACTGGAATTTTGGGGATGGAAGAACATCTGTCGAAAGAAACAATATCATTACTTATGCCAATCCCGGTAATTATCAGGTAACCCTTACTGCTGCCAATCGCTTTGGTTGCAGGGATATAGCAACACATGCTTTAACGGTAGCGCCTTTGCCCGTAATTTCGGTACAAAATGTAGTCATCCCGGTTGGGAGCTCAATTGTGATGCCGGTAAGCTATAGTAATGGAGTTAGTAGTTATATCTGGACTCCCCCCGATGGATTGAACTGTACTGATTGCCCAACGCCGCTGGCTAAGCCGAAGATTACTACTACCTATCATGTACAGGTAACCGATGACAATACCTGTTCAAACGCTGCCGATATTACAGTAGAAGTGGTGTGCCGGGAGGAAAATTATTTTGTGCCCAACACTTTTTCACCCAACGGCGATGGGATGAATGATGTGTTTTATCCCCGGGGCAGGGGACTCGCAAGAGTACAGGCTATGAAAATATACAACCGCTGGGGGCAATTGGTTTTTGAGAAACGGGATTTTTCGGCAAATGATCCGGCAAACGGCTGGAATGGAAAATTGGGAGGGCAGCATTTACCGCCGGACGTATATGTATATATGATAGAATTTGTTTGTGAAAATGCACAGATCGTACCAATGACGGGGAACGTAACTTTAATACGATAATGGATGCTCATAAAAAACAGCACATATTACACATTGCCGTGCATACCCGTAAGGAGGCTCCTGCAGCTGACCTTATTATTAATTTTTTCTGTTGTAACGAAAGCGCAGGATCTGCACTTCTCGCAATTTTATGAAGCGCCCCTCGCACGTAATCCGGCATTGGCAGGTTTGTTTGAAGGGGATGTCAGGGCTCAATTGGTATATCGCAACCAGTGGGGAAGCGTCACCACTCCTTATCAGACAGGTTCGCTTAATAGTGAGTATAAGTTTGCTATAGGCCGCGGAGATGATTTTATGACAGCAGGAGTGCAGGTGTTATGGGATAAGGCCGGAACGGTGGCGCTTAATACAACCCACCTGATGCCTGTAGTAAATTACCACAAATCCATGAATGCCGATAAAAACAGGTATGTTTCGGTTGGCTTTATCGGCGGATTAGTTTCACGGAGCTTAGACCGGTCGAAAGTAACTACCAATAACCAGTATGACGGGTTTGGTTATAACGGCTCATTACCCGATGGGGAACGCTTCGCTTCTAACTATTCCTATTTTGATGCGGGGGTAGGAGTGAGCTACAATTCATCAATAGGTGAGATAAAAGAAAATAATTTTTTTGTAGGACTGGCATATCATCATTTTAACCGGCCGGTCAATTCTTTCTACCAAAAGCTTCAGCATCTGCCGAAGTGGGTTGCTTCAGGCGGGCTGAGAACAACGATGGGTGATTTTTCATATATTACCATCAGTGCAGATGTGAGTGTACAGGGTCCTTATAAAGAGCTGATCGGAGGAGCCATGTATTCGCGGAAAATTGACGATATTGAAAATCCGGCCTATATCGTACACATGGGGGCATACCTGAGATGGGAAGATGCGATTATTCCTGTGGTGAAGCTCGATTATCAACCCTTTTCTATAGCATTTAGTTATGATATGAATATATCACAACTGCGTACCTCAAGCCAGGGAAGAGGTGGTTTTGAAATTTCGTTCGGTTATACCGGGTTTCTTAATACCGGCGGCAGCACCAAAGATGTAATTCGTTGTCCGCGGTTCTGATCATCCTGCAGGATTGGCATAAGCCGTACTGTTTCAGCGACTTGCTAAATTTCATTCCCATATTCGACCTTTCCTTATCAGTCCGCGGTCTGACGCTCCTTTTGTCACATGCCGACCGCTTTTATTTTCACATTTTTCAATTTTTTCCTATACTTTAAAAGACAACTTTCACGTTATGTTTTACATATAAATCCTACTTTTATAGTGTGAAGACCTTTACGTTGATATTTTTTATGGGAGTAATGTTGCATTTTTCCGGTTTCGGCCAGGAAGATTATCGCTATGCAGCAAAAGAACCTGCCGTAAAGATCCTTAAGTTTTATCCCAACCCGGCTACCACTTTTATCAATTTTGACTTTCAGAAAAATTACGACAGATCATACAGCTTAGTGATATATAATTTTTTGGGAAAAAAGACACTTGAGATAAGTAGTGTAAGTCTCACTAATCACGTAATACTTTCCGACTTTACCCGGGGAGTGTATATTTTTCAGCTTCGTGATAAGACCGGGAAGGTCATAGAATCGGGTAAGTTCCAGGTATCGAAATAATGCGTTTCATTCTTCCCTTTGCAATGTTGTACCGGTATTTGTAGGAATGGAGGTATGGTGTTTTAAATCAGCTCTATTCTTAACTATCTGATGCAGCCAGGATCGTGCAGCCCTTCTTACCGGAATATCTCTTAATATCCAGCGATCGGAATGATTACGGAAAGGGATGGACTGAAAAGTAAGGTTACTTTTAACTTCAGTTCCCAACAGATAGTTTTGGATGTCTTTGATACCCCCTTCATGGGATATCCACTGTGGTCTTTTGTTCAAACGCTTCAATCGTTGAAGAGCAGAAACTCGGTCAGCATCCGGATACGGCCAGTCTTCATAAACGCCATCATAATGTGAATGACAAAAAAAGGCTGTCCATATTGCAGCGATCTTGTCATCGTTTAATCCGATATAATTACAGGCAATTGCACCACGAGAAAAACCCGAAAGGATAATACAGCCGGTATCTGCGCCAAAAGCCTTAGCGAGATAATCAAGTGTGGCTACTACATATCGTTTAGTTTCAGCTACATCTCCCCACCATTTGATAGCATTGGATTTTGCCCCGTCATTAACATTTATAAAGGGCAAGCAAACCCATATAAAATCTAATCCTCCACTCAGTCCATAGCCAAGAGAGCACTCCTCCACTGTGCCGTTACAAACATCACCATACCTGTTTCTAAACAAACCATTTCCGGGATATTCTACTATAACAGGAAATTTATATCCTGGCTTCCAATTTTCAGGTAAATAAAGTGCATGATAAACGTCTGTATTTTCCCATCCCGGGGTAGTTTGTTTTACACGCCGACCGGCGATGGGGTAATTGAAAGACATAGCAGGCACAACAATATCCATAGGGATAGACGACAGGTCAGGAAGTTCCTGGGCGTTTACCCTCTCAAAAGCGATAACAATGAATAAGGCTACAAATGTGCAATATGCTTTCATTTAGAGTTGGCCTACCTGGATTCGAACCAAGACAGACAGAACCAAAATCTGTTGTACTACCATTATACTATAGGCCAATCTTTATAAGAACTTGAGGGCTGCAAAGGTAAATTTCCCCTGCATGTAAACCAAATTTCATTAGGGATAATTAATGGGTCCTGACGAGGTAGTAATTTTTTCTGCCTTTTTGAATTAATATATATTGATCATGTAAAAGGTCGTCCGTATTCATTTTTTTTGCAATGCTATCTATTTTACTACGGTTTATGCTGACTCCTCCGTTCTGAATCATTTTCCGGGCCTCTCCTTTACTTGGAAAAGTGCCAGTTTCTGCTAAGAAGGACACGATGTCAATACCTTCCTGTATCTTTTGTATGGGATATTCAAATTTTATAACGCCTTCCATGTTTTCCAGGTCTTCGGCGCTTAGTGTTTCAACAGGTGCGTTTTGTCCTGCAAATAATTTTTCTGTTGTTTCTACAGCCTTTTGGTACTGCTCCTCTCCATGAATAAAAAGGGTTACTTCTTTTGCTAAGCTTTTTTGTAACAGGCGGCCAGCCGGGTTTTTGTGGTGTTGCTCAAGCAGCATAGCTATTTCCTCCGGGGATAAAAAGGTGAAAATTTTTATCCACTTTCCGGCATCTTCATCTGATGCATTGAGCCAGAACTGGTAGAACTGGTAAGGAGATGTTTTTTCTTCATCCAACCAGATATTCCCCTTTTCTGTTTTACCGAATTTGCCCCCGTCTGCTTTTGTAATAAGCGGGCAGGTAAAGGCAAAAGCTTCTCCGCCTGCCTTACGCCGTATAAATTCCGTTCCGGTAGTAATATTTCCCCACTGGTCGCTTCCGCCCATCTGGAGCTTACAGCCCTTATTTTTGTAAAGCCAGTAGAAATCATAGCCCTGCATCAACTGGTAGGCAAATTCTGTATAGCTGATGCCGGTGTCACCTTCAATGCGTTTTTTTACACTATCCTTGGCCATCATATAGTTAACCGTAATATGTTTCCCGGCGTCTCTTAAAAATTCAATGAATCCAATTTTGCCGAACCAGTCGTAGTTGTTTACCAGTTCAGCGCTGTTTTTCAGCGCAGGATTGAAATCAAGATGCTTTTCAAGTTGTTTTCTTATACCGCCAATATTCACTTCTAATTGATCCTCGCTCAGCAGGTTCCTTTCTTCGCTTTTACCGCTCGGATCGCCGATCATACCGGTTGCACCGCCGATAAGTGCAATGGGTTTATGCCCTCTTTTTTGCAAATGAACCAATAATAATATAGGTACCAGGCTGCCGATGTGTAAACTGTCGGCAGTAGGATCAAAACCAATATAAGCCGTAGTCATTTCCTTATTTAGCTGATCTTCCGTTCCGGGTATAATATCCTGAAGCATGCCCCGCCATTTCAATTCTTCTATGAGCGTCATTTTTACGTCTTTTCGGGCAAAAATAGTGTTAGTTTGCGAAGTCCGTTTCAAAAAGCAATAATAGGTGGGATAAAATCGTTATAAAAGCTTGTGTTTTAATGCTTATTCCTGCAAATGTTCCTGTGTATATTTGTGTTACGGCCG
Organism: Chitinophagaceae bacterium; assembly: GCA_023957155.1. Classification (GTDB taxonomy): domain Bacteria; phylum Bacteroidota; class Bacteroidia; order Chitinophagales; family Chitinophagaceae; genus Agriterribacter. Next base: position 58,722 of record JAMLHK010000015.1, read on the forward strand.
GCAATATGACAACGGTAAAATCAGTACATTATTTACGCGTAAACGATCTTAATGAAAGAAACACTTCTGAGAATAATATGGGTGATGGTGTTAAGTAGTGGTATGCATGTCCATGCTCAGTTTCGTAAATACTCGAATGAGTTCCTGAATATCGGAGCCGGGGCCCGTGGATTGGGGATGGGAGGCGCACAGATCGCATCAGTAAGGGATGGGAATGCCGGGTACTGGAATCCTGCGGGACTTGTACATATTCAGGATTATCCGGTGATCAACTTTATGCACGCGGAGTATTTTTCGGGTATCGGTAAGTATGATTATGGTAGTATAGCCATCCCTTTACAGGATAAAAAAAGAACCATTGCATTGTCTTTACTCCGGTTTGGCGTGGACGATATTCCTAATACCCTCTATCTCGTAGAGCCGGACGGATCTATTAATTACAATAATATCCGTTCTTTTTCTTCAGCTGATTATGCTTTTCTTTTTTCTTATGCACAAAGACTGAAACAAAAGGGCAATAAGCTGTTCAGCTTTGGTGTGAATGCCAAAGTCATTCATCGTAATGTGGGTACATTCGCAAAAGCCTGGGGCTTTGGCATAGATGCCGGGCTGCAGATGCAAACCAAACAATGGAAGTTAGGACTTTCCGCCAGGGATGTTACCACTACATTTAATGCCTGGAATTTTAGCTTTGCCGAAGAGGAGAAAGAAGTACTTTATCTGACCAATAATGAAATTCCCGTTAAATCAACCGAGCTAACTGCCCCACGACTGGTATTAGGCGTAGCTTATGATTTTGCTTTAGGGAAAAAATTCAATCTATTGGCTGAAGTTAATGCAGACCTGACATTTGACGGAAAGCGAAATGTGATCATTAGTGCTGATCCGGTAAGTATTGATCCCAGGATGGGTATCGAGTTAGGATATAAGGAGGTGATCTTTGTGAGAAGCGGTATTTATAATTTCCAGCGGGCACTGGCGGACGGGGATGTCCTTAACCAGAAAAAAGTATGGATTTACCAGCCGGGATTAGGAGCAGGGTTTAAGCTTAAACATGTGGCCATAGATTATGCATTTACGAATCTTGCTAACCAGTCCAGCCCATTATATACGCATATCTTTTCCGTTAAGTTAGATTTAGTGAAGACGGAAAAGAATAAAAGCGTAAAAACAAAATAATGTATGATGAAACAGTTACTGCTGATACTATTTACGTTAACCTCTTTTTGGGTGAGGGGGCAGTACAACAATGAGTGGATAGATTACGGTAAGGTATATTATAAATTCCCGGTTGCAAAAGACGGGTTACACCGGATTACCCAATCTGTTTTACAGGGAGCAGGTCTGGACAATACACCTGTGGAGCATTTCCAGCTATGGCGTAACGGGACCCAGATCCCTTTATATACCTCCGTTCCTTCCGGTGTTTTAGACGGAGCAGGATATTTGGAGTTTTGGGGAGAAATGAATGATGGTAAGCCGGATACCAAACTATACCGGAATATCAATGACCAGCTGAATGATAAATGGAGCCTGGAAACAGACACGGCTTCCTATTTTTTAACCGTTAATCCTTCCGGTAATAATTTAAGGCTGGTTAATGAAGCCAATGATATTGCAGGCAATACATTAGCCCCGGAGGCTTTTTTTATGTATACTTATGGTCAGTATTATAAAAACAGGATCAACCCGGGTTATGCCGGTTTGGTAGTGGAGTATATATATTCTTCGTCTTACGATAAAGGTGAGGGTTATACCAGCGGGGATATCCGTCCGGCATCTCCCCGTAGTGAAACGATCAGCAATTTATTTGTATACCCGAATGGACCCAATGCTTCTTTTTATATTGCAGGAGCGGGTAATGCGTTGTATAACCGGAGGCTCCAGGTAAGCATTAATAATACCCAGGTGATAGATGCGGTGATGAATATGTTTAATGATACCCGCCAACAGGCAACCCTGCCGGTGAGTTTAATTAACCCGGGTGCCCCGGTGGTTAAGATCACCAATACTTCCGATAACCCCAATGACAGGATGGTTATTGCAAAGTATGAACTTACTTATCCGCGGCAGTTTAATTTCGGAAATAGTACCAATTTTATCTTTGAATTACCGGCTTCAGATACCGGCAACTATCTAAGGATTACAAACTTCAACAGAGGTAGCGAAGCGCCCATCCTGTACGATCTTTCTAATTATAAAAGGTATATTGGTAATATTACCGAATCGGGAGTGATAAAATTTGCTCTTCCTCCTTCTGCGAAGAAAAGGAAATTGGTGCTCATGAATGCGCTGGCGTCAAACAGGACATTAGTCAATACATTGACCCAACGTAATTTTATAGACTATCGTCAGCCGGATCATCAGGGGGATTATCTTATCATAAGTAACCGGTTATTATATAATGGTCCGAACGGCAACCCGGTACAGGCGTATGCGCAATATCGCAATTCAGATATAGGGGGTGGTTATAATGCAAAAGTATACGACATTGACCAGCTAACCGACCAGTTTGCTTTTGGCATCAAACGGCATCCCTCAGCGGTAAAGAATTTTGTACAATATGCGGAGTCTGTTTTTCAGGCGAAGCCCAGGGCTGTTTTTATCATAGGCAAAGGGGTTAATTACATAGATGCAAGAACTAACCAGAATAATCCATTGCTGGAGTCCTTAAATCTCGTTCCTCCGTTCGGTCATCCTGCTTCAGACAATTTGCTGGTGGCCAGGGATGGTGAAATCATTTCGAGTATTCCCGTTGGCAGGCTGTCCGTGGTTCGGGCAGAGGAGATTGAAATATATCTCCAGAAGGTAAAAGAATATGAAGCCGCCGGGGCCAATGCTCCTCAGACTGCTGCAGGAAGGGCGTGGATGAAGAATATTGTACATGCTATAGGGGGAGGAGATGCTATACTCTCTGCCAAGATCGGGGGGTATATGAATCAGCTGAAAGCCAGGATAGAAGATACTTTATATGGTGGTAATGTTAAAAGCTTTACCAAATCTACGGCAGTTACCAGTGATCTTTCTTCTGAGGCGCTAAAACAATTGTTTGCGGAAGGTATTGGTATCATTAATTATTTCGGACATTCTTCAGCAAGTACCCTGGAGTTTAATATTGACGACCCCTTTGTTTATGAAAACCAGGGGAAGTACCCCTTCTTTTTAGTGAACGGATGCCTGGCAGGAGATATTTTTATGTTCGATCTAAACCGCTTTAATGTCATCACCACCTTGTCCGAAAAGTATATGCTGGCAGAGCAGCGGGGTAGTATCGGGTTTATTGCCAGTTCGCATTTCGGTGTTGAAAACTATTTGAACTCTTACCTGGTAGGATTGTACAACAGCTTATCGCAGAAAGAGTTTGGACATCCTGTCGGTGAAATCATGGAAGAGGCCCTCCGGCATCTCCAAAATGTCTGGGGAGCCGATTTCTTTGCCAGGGCACATGCGGAGGAAATTACTTTACATGGCGACCCGGTTATTCATTTTTATACCCAGCCCAAGCCGGATTATGTAGTGGAAGATCAACTGGTAAGAATACCATCCATCATATCCGTAGCCGACAGAACATTTACATTGAATATAAAATTCCTTAACATCGGCAAGGCTGTTGATGATTCCGTTACCATTGATGTAAAACGGCAACTGCCGGATGGCAGCATCATTACGCTACTCAGAAAAAGAATTGAGGGGCCCAGGTATGCTGATAGTATAGAAATGGTGATCCCCGTAAACGGCGCAATTGAAAAAGGAGAGAATAAGTTTATTATAAAAATTGACGCTGATGATGAGGTGGAAGAAATAACCGAAGCAAATAATACGCTGATAAAGTCTTTTTATATTTTAGAAGATGAGATACGCCCCATTTATCCATATAATTTCTCTATAGTTACCCAGTCGTCAACCGGCTTTTTTGCTTATGCTCCCCAATTGGGTAAAGGAAGCAATCAGTATATTATGGAAATTGATACAACCCAGTTATTCAATTCACCCCTAAAGCAGACCGTATCACAGAACGGGACGGGTGGGATCATTGAATTTCACCCGGGCATTAGTATGGTTAATAATACGGTATATTATTGGCGTACTACTACTTCAGGAGATAACGCAGTATGGAATAATTCTTCTTTCCTGTTTAATTCCAATAGCACTCCCGGGTATAACCAGTCTCATTACTTTCAACATACTTACAGTGGTTATGATTCGATCACGTTAAACCCGGACAGGCGGTTTTATTTTGATAAGAAACCGGTGGATGTTTACGCAAAAGTTGGATTATACCCTGCATTCTCCGGTGGACAGATTGCTATTAGCAGGGATGATGAGGTGATTGCCGACTGGATGTGTGATTTTAACGTATTGCAGATAGTAGTGTTTGACGGGAACACAAGCCGGCCCTGGGAAAACTTTAATGTAAGCCCTTCGGAAGGCAGGTTTGGCAGCCGGCCGATATGCCATCTCAAGCCCTTCTCTTTCTCTTATCTGTTAGCCGATCCTGACCAGCGGAAAAAAGCGATGCAGTTGCTGGATTCCATTCCTGATAATAATATGGTTATGATCTACTGGGCAGGAGTATCCGTGAATACGTTTACCCCGGCTAATCAATCATTTATAAGCGACTGGATGGCAGATACCACCTTGTTAGGGTCAAATCAATCGCTCTACCACAAGCTCAAGAGCCTGGGTTTGAACAAAATTGATAGTTTTACCCGTAACATTCCTTTCCTTTTCTTTTTTAAGAAAGGAGATGCAACTGCCCCGATTTTTCAAAAAACGGGGGCTACACCGGATGATTATCTGGTTGAATATTTTACACTCCAGGAGTCTATGGAAAAAGGGTGGGTTGAATCTCCGTGGTTTGGCCCGGCTTTAGAATGGAATGAACTGCACTGGGATGGCTCCAGTCTTGATCCTGTTCCCCTGGCAGACAGGTCGGAAGTAGAAGTGTTTGGCAAAAAGGTTAATGGTGATGTGGAGCGGTTAGCTACGGTTCGTAATGCACGTGATACCACTTTAGCATTTATTGATAGTAAAGAGTACCCTTACCTGAGACTGCGGATGCTAACGAATGATACGGTTAATGCTACGCCTTACCAGTTGGGGTATTGGCGGATCAACGGTAAGCTGCCTCCTGAAGGATCTATTGCGCCCAATTTATATCTGAAGGGGAGAGATACGTTGGAGCTGGGAGAGCAATTTGTTTTTGCTATAGCGTTTAAGAATATTAGTGAGATTGCTTTCGACAGTGTTAAACTTAGTGTGAGGATAACGGATAGTAAAAATGTACAGCATATTATTGATTTGCCTAAAAAGAAACCGTTAGTAGCGGGTGATACCCTTATCTTTTCTTATGAAATTGATACAAAGGCATTCCCGGGCTCTAATTCATTATTTGTAGAGGTTAACCCGGATGAGGATCAGCCCGAACAATACCACTTTAATAATTATGCGATACATAATTTTTATGTGCGGCCGGATAATGCCAATCCTTTACTGGATGTAACCTTCGATGGGATTCATATCCTCAACAATGATATTGTTTCTGCAAAGCCGCATATTTTAATTACATTAAAAGATGAAAATAAGTTCCTGGCGCTTGATGATACCTCCTTGCTGAAAGTACAGGTTAAATATCCCGATGGACAATTGAAGGTATTCTCCTTTACCAGTGATACCTTGCGATTTACGCCGGCAAGTATTCATTCCGGCAGGGTGGAAGATAATAGCGCTACCATTGATTTTAACCCGGCATTCCTGGAAGACGGAGAGTATGAACTGATTGTTTCCGGCCGGGACAGAAGCGGCAATAAAAGCGGGCAATCTGAATACCGTGTCAGCTTTAAGATAATTAATAAGCCCATGATCTCTAATATGTTCAATTATCCCAATCCTTTTACTACATCAACGGCTTTCGTATTTACGCTAACGGGTAGTGAGTTACCGCAAAATATTCGTATCCAGGTGTTAACCATAACCGGTAAAATAGTTCGGGAAATAACCAAAGAAGAACTTGGTCCGCTTAAAATAGGCAGAAATATTACTTCATTTAAATGGGATGGGACAGACCAGTACGGACAAAAACTGGCGAATGGCATTTATCTGTACAGGGTAATTACAAGCCAGAACGGAAAACCGCTGGATAAATACAAAGCGGAAGGGGATCAAACCGATCAGTATTTTAATAAAGGCTATGGTAAAATGTACCTGATGAGATAAGCAGGTGTTTTAAGGGTATAAAAATTATGGATATTCGCTCTTTTTCAGGCAAATTCTATTTACTTTGTCTGCTACAGATATAAAAAGGAGCAGGTGATCAAACCATATATAGCGGGATTATTGAGAAGGCTTGGGCTTTTAGCCTGGATGGAAAATGCCCGTTTCTTTTTGTACCGGATAGGGTACAGAAATACGAACAAAAAGTTTTTGAGCGAACATCCGGGGATTGAGATGCCTCCCGACTTTTTTTTGTATGAAACCTACCTGCTGAATTATGAATATTATTTTAAGGATGGTTGTGAAACAGCCCGGGAGGTAGTAGACCTGGTGAAAAAACATTTGAACATTAGCCAGCCGGGTAGCCGGTGTTTAGATTGGGGTTGTGGCCCGGCAAGAATAACACGGCATTGGCCTGACTTATTACCTGAAGCTGAATTGCATGCCGCTGATTATAACGAGAAGTATATCCATTGGTGTAGATCAAAAATAAAAGGGATCCGGTTTGAACAGGTAAACATTGCTCCTCCTACCTTATATCCGGCTGCTTTTTTTGACTTTGTAATGGGACTGTCTGTCTTTACCCATCTTTCCGCTTTAAATCATTATACATGGATGGACGAGTTGCATCGGTTCATTAAGCCCGGTGGGATATTGTTTATAACTACCCAGGGTAATGCATATCAATGCAAGTTGTCAGCAGGTGAAAAGATCCGGTTCAGGGAAGCGAAGCTGGTTGTGAGGGACAGGGTAAAGGAAGGAAATCGTTTATTTTCTGCTTTTCATCCCCGGCCATTCATTGAATCGCTGGTGAAGGATAAATTTGAAATTGTCGAATGTATTCCGGGAAGGGAAAATCAAAAGTTACCCGAACAGGATACATGGATATTAAGAAGGCTTGTTGGTAAAGACCGCGTGGTTGAATAATCAGAGATATTTCTATTTAATTGAGATGAAGCTTGAACGTACAATGTATAAGATCAACCCGTTCCTGGTATTCCTGTTGGCTTACCTGATCCTGTTTCTTGTATCATTCAACAATGGTTTTTTCTGGGATACTACCCATTTAGCTTCACTCCAGGCATGGTGGTATTATGATCATGATTTCCGTTTTTTCTTTTTACCGAATGAAATTGACAGTGGGCATCCTTCTTTCTTTGCCATGTTGCTGGCGTTGATGTGGAAGATCTTTGGTGTGCGGATTGTAGTAGGGCATATTTTGATGTTGCCGTTTATGATTCTGCTGATCCGTGAAGTGCTGGTGTTGTGCCGCTACTATTTTAAAGATAAATACCCGTATATCGCTGCCCTTATACTTTTTAACCCGGTTATTTTAGGACAGGCAACATTAGTAAGCCCCGATGTGGTATTATTCGCCTTCTTCTTTTTTACGTTGAATGGAATCTGGAGTAATCATAAACTGAAAGTAGCGGTTGGAGCATTAGTTCTTGGTGCTGTTAGCATGAGAGGGATGATGTGTGTTGCTTATTTATTCCTGTTTGCCGTACTCAGGCAGAAGATTTCCTTTAGATTGGTTATTCATTACCTGCTTATTTTCTCCCCGGGCATTTTGATAGTTGTTATTTTTCTGGCTTTGCATTATATACATACGGGATGGATAGGATACCATACGGGTTCTCCCTGGGCTGAGTCGTTTGAAAGAACAGGTATAAAAGGCTTTCTCCGAAATATCATTGTGTTTGTATTCAGGATGGCCGATATGGGAATGATTTTTATCTGGATCTTTATGGGGCTTGCTGTCATCGGGGAAATGAGATCTGGTCTTTCCTTAAGTAAACGGACAAAGGAATTTTTGTTGTTGTGGATACTGTGTTTCCTGGTTTCCGTATTGCTTCAGTTTTTTTACCGGCATTCCTTGTTACATCGTTATTTGTTGCCACTGATAACGATTACCGTATTTATTTTTTGCTCTTTTGCCGATGAGCATTTATCGTTTAAATCATTCAAAAAACTGTGGCTGCTTTCTTTTGTGGGTTTATTGTCGGGCAATTTGTGGGTTTATCCTGATCCGGTCGCTAAGGGCTGGGATGCTACCCTGGCACATTTGCCTTATTATCATTTACGGAAGGAGGCATTACATTATATGAAAGAGAAAAACATTCCACCGGGAGAGGTGAGTGGAGGTTTCCCGTATAATTTAACCGGGAAATGTATTGATTTGAACCATGATACTACTCCATTCTCCTCACTCCCTATGGAAAGATCACCTTATGTGCTTTACTCCAATATCTCCAATGATTTTACAGATCAGCAGTTATATGCTTTGAAAAATGAATGGATACCTGTAGAAAAGTTTGGTGGATGGCCGGTAAGGTTTGTATTGTATAAAAACCCGGATCTGTAATTAAAATGATGATTCATTGTGCTCATTTTATTTTCAATGGGTTCATTTACCAAGAGCCTGGTTTACAGAATTATTTAGAAAAGCAGTTAGACGACTGTCGGGTAACAACGCTTTCCCGTTCCACTTATAATTCAGTCCGTCCAATCTTTCAGCTACGGCGTGCTCTCTGCCTCCTGAAGAAAGGAATACCGGGACAACAATAACGTTTCCGAATTTACCCGCCTGGCGTACTATAGCTCTTAATTGTTCCTTTGCCTGGTCGAATATTTCTTTGTTGGCATCATCCCGGACGGTTGTGGCAAAAATTTGTTTGAATCCTTTTCCCCTGGTACTTTGAATTTTCTCAATTTTCACAGATAAGGATTCCAGGCCGGCGAGCCATTTCTGGTTATCCTCTTCTCCATTTGGTCCATGGGCTACCAGAATTACGGTTTCATTAGGCGGATTGGTACTGAGTTCGGCGATCCGGTCGCGAAGTATTTCAGCTACCACTGCATTATCATCAAGGGCAGGGGTTACCACTAATTTGGCCTTTATTTTTAAAGGCTTCAATTCTACTTCCTTCGTATCGTGCGCATGGTGCATAGCCATAGCGTTTCCGCTTCCCATTTGATGCCCTCCCGAGTGCCCTCCTGAATGGTCCATGGAAGGCATCGGTGGATCAGCAAGTTTATCGCGAAGTCCCAATAAAAATTCTGTCTGCCGTATGACCATGCTATGACTGGAAATAAACAGCGGGACGGCGATGATTTTAGTTACACCCTGGGCTTCCAGTTCATCAATAGATTTTTGCAGGGTTATCGGGTCAGCCATTCCCCAGGCATGGGAAACCGCATATTGTTTGGTAAGGGGCTGAGCTGCTTCCATTACCAGGTTGTTCCACTTCGGACTACCACCGTGAGCCATGATCATTACTCCTGTTTTCTGAGCCTGAGCTGAAAAACTCATCAAAATACAGGTTAAGCAGGAAACAATAATTTTTGTCAGGTTCATCATGTTGATCTTTTTGTATTAAAAATTTTATGCTTATTTCAAGTTGATGTCAAAAATAGAATAACCTGTATTGTCATGCTTATGTAAAACGGAAATTATAAATTTTACCAAATTCGTAAATCCCTTATTATTCTGAATGGTGCAACAGGCAGGGTGGTAACTCCGGTTATTAGTATATGAACAATATTTCATATATTGGACTACACTTGCAATCTCATGCTAACAGGGAAGATGATTTTGGATTTATTACACACTATAAGTCATAACACTTTTCTTTCCCTCCCTACTGTTGTTGGTGAGCTAAATCACGAACCTGTTCATCAACACCAACGGCACGTGATAAAGAGTGGGCGGTAAAAATAATAACATGAATAAGAGATTTAGAATAGAGCTGTATAAACCAGGGTTATATATTCTTATACTCATAGGCTGTAAATATCATCCAGAGGTTTATAATGATAAATTCTATAATCGAATGCGTGAAGATGAACATAGAATTTTGCCGATTCGAAAGCCCTATTATCTAAATGCCATTTTTAATGAGCCTTGGGAAATAAACTTTATAAGTAGCGAATTATCTTCAAGTAATGTTGATAGGTTTTGCTTAGATAAGGGCTATATGTGGGGTTATGGAAAATTTGGTACAACTTATTCAATATATGAAGAACCAGTAAAGGATCTGTTTACTTATTTTATAGTAGATTTTGATAATAACACTGAGTATATATCTGTAGACTCTGTTAAATATCAGGAAAAACTTAAAAATCTAAAACTATATAGTAAAATTTGTTATTCAAAAAAAGAACTGGACAGCATGTATAATGATTTTTCAAGAACCGGTAAACTACCTTGGTATTCAGAAAAGTAAATCTATAAACTATTCAATAAAATAGGCTTCGTAATTGTGGGTGTTGATTATTTCCCGACGGGGTCTCCGCAGCATGGCTCTTGAGCATACGGGTGGGACCCCGGCGGACAGAGTTCAGTGTTGGGCTTTCATAGCTATCCTACTACTGCCACACCGTGGTCTTCATTCAAGGCTATTGTGGAGCAGCCATGAGAAACAATTTAATAATTTGCCGGGATCTTACTCTTTGCGCTGTTGCCAGGCTGTGAAGACCCCGGCAGGGCGAATGCTTTTGGCATTTTTGAATAATCTGCAAATACTATAGCCAACTAATTTCCTTAAAGAAGATGCTTCATTATAAAAGCCCTGCCAGATCCGCTCTTTAAATATTTTTCAAATTGGTAGGCTTTATATCTGTCAGTATAAGAACAACACTATACTAATTTGAGTGGGCGATATGGTTTAGTAGCAGGAACATAGCCTTTTAAATGGCGGGACAAACGTTCTTTTATATTGATTGTACAACCAACATAGTGCTTTTTATTGCTAAGTTCAAGGATATAAACATAATACCACATTGCAATACAATATAAGTAGAAGTTTGGGAAAACCGGACATTGTGCGTGTGTCGGTGCTGAAGCTCCGGCGCAAGCGTCCGAAGCCCGCTACAGATATAACCAAAGGTGAAGTTATTGCATAAAAAAGCCCGCCTATGCTTTGTAGCAGCCCGAGCAGACTTCGCCCGCTGAAACCAGCCGAACGAGGAAAGAATGCTATATTAAAAAAAGAAAGCCAGCCTTCGCTAAAGCTCCGGCTGGTGAAAGCGGAGAGACAGGGATTCGAACCCTGGGTACAGTTGCCCGTACAACGGTTTTCGAGACCGTCCCATTCAACCACTCTGGCATCTCTCCAAAATATGACGCGGCAAATGTATTTAATTCCGGGTAAAAATGGTTATTCGGTACCTGCGATCTCCAGTTTGTTGTCTTTAAATATAATAAAGGTGCCATCACCTTTCTTTAATGCTACATTGTGAAGATGAAATTGTTTATCGGGGAAAGCGGTTTCCGAAAATTCAATATTTACCTTATCCTCCCTGATGTTTAACTGCGTATAAATGAACATAGCAATATCCTGACGTAATCCTCTTGGCGTAAATTCCTTTTCATAAATCAGGGACTGGTCTTTCGATGATGTTATTTTTAAGATAACGGGGCTTCTCTTTTTTACTACCGGAACTTTTGCCTGCATGTGTGCAGCACCGGAACTCCCCTGCTCATATTCCATAGGAGTGGAGATATATTTGAAGTTTACAAACAGGGTTTTTTCCGTAGGACTAAAGAATTGTACGGTGGTGCTGCTTAGTGGGATCATCAGGGCAAAGAAAACGGTGAGGATGAGTACTGCAGGAATAGGTTTGGTTTTTTCATGGTCAGCAACGGCCATTTGCCCGGGGTTCTTATCATCTTCAACTTTTTGATGAAAAAAGTTGAGCAGTTTTTCTTTGCTATATTGGGTCAGGGTAAACAACTTTACTTTAGAGGCATCATACTTTTTTGAAAATAAGGGCGCTCTTTTTCTCAGGAACCTGTGCAGCGCCCATGTTTTCCCTAAGCGGTAATAGCAGTCCTCACAACTCAGCAGGGCTACTTTGTTGCTGTTGTTTTCCAGGATGTGCTGAACGTCTTTAGGCATTACGCTTCCGATACAGGGAACCCGGTAGTGAACGGTATTCAGCTGCCCGGGTAGTTCCGGTTCAGGGAAATAGCTGCAACTGAACAAGGTAAGATCAGCTTTACTTTGAGGTTGCAATGCCACTTCCGGGAACAGGGGATGGGTGATGGCATGCTCATCACAGGAGCCAATGCAGATGGCACACCCTACACATTTATCCGGTGAAAGAATAGCTTTTCTTTTCCCGTTTTTCATGAGCATGTCAATAGCTTCATAGGGACAATCGTATGAGCAGAGATTGCAGGCATCACATTTGTCCAGGTCAATATGAACAGGAGGATTGTTTTTTCTCTTAATAAGGTAAGGGATGACGGATAGTAAGACCCCCGAGCCGATTAAGATCATCCAGTTTTGGTTCACGCTGAACAGCTTCATGAGATAGTAGCCAAAATAATAATACCAGTCGAAAGTAGTTTGTACCGGCAGATTAGAGAGCTCTGCAGGGGGATCACTTTTTACAGGGAAGAGAAGAGATATAATACTCAGTGCAATGACAGCATAGAGCATCAGCTTCTTGGGAGGAAATATTTTAGGCTTAGATATGCGAAGCAGGTGTATCCATATAATGATTACCGTGATCAGTGAAAAAACAATATGACCAAACAGGGCTACTTTAAAAAAACCGCCTACGGTGGTCAGATCGTTCATCAGGAAAGCGCCGGCTATAGCAGGATCGAAGATAGGCAGGGTGGAAAACAGCTTTGCCGTAAGATAGCCGGTAAGCTTTGCTTTTTGATCCCATACCAGGATATATCCTGTTACGCCTATCATAATGACGATCAGGAACGAAATAATGCCGCTGATCCAGGAGATCAGCCTTTTAAATTTGGATGTAAGCAACGTGTGCAGCAGGTGCATCAGGATGAAAATGACCAGCAGGTCTGATGAATACCGGTGAATGGTGCGCATCCAGCCGTTAAAAATATTGGCCGATAATGCTTCTACCGAGTCCCATGCATGGCGCGGATTGATGTTGTAAAAAATAAAGATATAGGTACCGGAAATGCAGGCTACAACAAACAGCAATACCGCAATGCCGCCAAGGTGATAAAGCGGGTTCAGTTCTGTAGCATAAATCCTGCTCAGGTAAGAAGAAAACTTTTGATACAACTGGTGTCCACGGGTACGTTCTTCAATAACATTTGATTTTTCAGAGTGCTTATCCATGCTGATCTTTTGTAATGATAAAGGATTTTATAAAAAGCCCGCTTACCAGGGTGATCATCAGGAGTCCTGCTGAGGTAGAAATGATAAACCGCCAGTCCATCTTATACGTTTTTAACACAGGATCATACCCGAAGCAACGCAGGTAAAAGCCTTTGATGATGCCCGGCCTTGTTTTTTCGGCCATAGCTTCCATAACGGCAAGCTTAATATCTTTCTTTGAAGGGTTTATGCCATAGATATATCTTGATATCTTTCCGGCAGGGGTTAATACGATGAGTATGGACGGATGATTAAACTCCTTTGTTGACGGGTCATAATCATATTGGTAGTCAATAGAAGACAGGAATCGTTGAATGTTCTCTCCCGAAGCGGAAATGGTCTTCCAGTTTTTACCGTCCATTTTCCACCTGTTTTCATAGGTTGCCAGGTTCATTCGCCGGTCGCTGCTGTCGAATGAAAAACTGACCATCGTAAAATCTTTTCCCAGGCTTCCCAGCTCTGTAATTACCTGCTGTACCCCGTTGCTGATCACACCACATAATGAATGACACCGGGTATACACCGGTGAAATGACTAATGGCTTTTGATTCAATAGCGTATATAATTCAAAATGATTACCGGCAGCATCAAATACTTCAATATTAGCAGCCTGTTGAGCAAGGAATCTTTTTTCGTTGGGGAAATTGAACCCGCTTAATAAAAGCCATGCCGGTAATATCCATATAAATGCGTATTTCATATCAGCCGGGTTAAAGATACCGGGGTAGGCCCCGGTATCTTGTTCTCTGTATAACAGGGTTTTCCGTGGGTATTATAGTATTATTAATTTACATTCCAGGTAGCTGCCAGCCATTTCCAGTTCAGGAAAAAGAGCGCCAGGAATACCAGCAGGAATATAAACGTAAGCACTAAAGTGCCCGGTGCTTCAAATCCCTTATGTGCTTTAGCCGGTGGTGCTAACGGCGAGATGGTAAGCTGCATATCTTCCGGCCCGTTTACTTTGGGTCCCCAAAATACCGATATCACCACAATCAGGATCCATATCAACGTAGCAATAAAAGCCAGCGTGCCGCCGAGCATCATCAGTGCCCAGAAAAAGTCAACAGCAGGATTGAAATTATGGGTAAAAACGCCACCGGAGAAAGTAGAATCCCAGTGCCGGCGGGGAACTCCCAATTGTCCTAATACGATCATGGATATGGATAACAGGGCTATGCCTATAAAAAACATCCAGGGTTGCCATTTTGCCCAGCCATAGCCTACAATTTTTCTTCTGAAGATCAGGGGGATCAGGTAATAGGTTATACCCATGAAGGTGAGTGTAGTACCAATGACCACAGTTCCCTTAAAATGTCCCGGGATGGCTATTGTATTATGTACAATGATATTGGTTTGTTCCATCCCGAAGATCACACCTGTAGTACCGCCAATAAAGCCAAAACCGATAATGGCTAAGATAATGGCGGAGAAAGCCGGGTTTCCCCATGGTGCTTTTGACAGCCATTGGAATAAGCCTTTATTATATCCCCATCTCCGCTGGGCCGATTCAAATGAAGAAGGAACGGCAAATGCGTGTATCATGGAAGCCAGAACGGCAAGATACATGGCATAGCTGGTGTTCCATACCTTCCAGGCGCTGCTCACTCCGGGGTCGGTCAGCAGGTGATGGGCGGATGCCAGGCAGATAAAAAGGATATAGAGTACAAAGGCGGTCCGTGAAACTCTTTCATTAATAGAAGTGCCTCCTACGGCCAGGAAAGAAGTCATATACCATATAGACACCATAGCAGCCACGTTGATCTGCTGGGAGGAGTGCCCCAGTCCCCACCAGATCAGCTTGTACATTGCCGGGTCAATATTGTCTATCAGTCCAAGCGACCATAAAAAAGTAGGGATATAAATAAGTGCCCCGGAAGCCAGGGTAATAACGGCAATGATGGCCGCAGTCATCAGTCCGTAAGTAAATAGCGGCATGGTTTCTCCATAAGCCTTTTCTCTCCTGGCGATCATCAGGTTGCCAAAAAACAGGATCACTGCCAGCAATGCGCCTACGGCAAAGAGGATGATACCTAAGTAATACAACGGATGCGCCTTGAGCGGCGTATAGGAGGTAAGCATTACATCCGCTTTTCCCATCAGGATAATGATATTGGATAGCACCAATCCGGCAACCATCAGCGCAAAAGCCACCCAGCCCAGCTTCGGAGCACAAAACCGGGTATTCAGCACTACGGTGGAGCCAAAATACAACCCGGCAATTTCGAAAAAGATGATCCAGAAAATAAGTGCGTTCAGTCCGTGAAAGGTAACCAGTCGGTAATACCATTCGGCGCCCAGCAGGTGCACGGGCTGGTAACGGGTAAACACCAGCAATAAAGCAGCAGTTACGGCAAGTAACAGGGAAATAACGGCAAATACTGCGTTGTAGCGGATGAGCTTTTCCGACTGAAGGTCTACTTTAAATCCTGTTATATCGCAAGTACGAAACATAAGGTTTTGTTTTAGGGATTAGTTTTTTAATGTTTTGATAAAGGCGATCAGCTGTTCAACCTCCTCATCGGTAACCGGGAAAACCGGCATGGGGGTATTTTCAAATCCAACCGTTATTTTTTGCTGCGGATTTTTTATGGATTCTCTTATATACGCTTCATCTACTTTAACATTGACCTTTTTCCCGTTTTCTATTACAGCTTCTTCCTTCCCGAATAAACCATTCCAGGCAGGAGCAATTTGGCTGGTTCCGTCTGTTTTATGACAGGCGCCGCAACCTTTCAGGGTGTATACCTGCTCGCCTAATAAAGCCATCTCTGTTTCCGACAGGGGCTCATTTTTCTTTTCCGGTAGCGGATCAGGCGCTTTCTTGAGATTCTCGTATCCATACAATTTCAGGTCTTCTTCCTTTTCTATTACTACAATCTTTCCGATCATGGCATGATGCCCGATGCCGCAAAATTCATTGCAGATCACCTTGTATTCGCCGGCTTCCGTTGGTTTAAATTCCAGTACATAATCATATTGCGGGTAAACCTGGAAGTTCATGTTTACCGGCTGAATAGAAAGTCCGTGTACCACATCTTTGGAGGAAATATGAAATCGGTATGACTGGTCTTTCTGCAGGATCAGCGCCGGGCTCCATCTCCACATTTCGGCTACCACAAAAACATCGCTGTTGGGCTGGGGCCTTACTACGGGGATGCCGTTATCCGTTCCGATCATATTTTGCTTAGTGTATGCTTCTCCCAGTTTGGCAAACTCTGCGGTGCTGGTACGGTAAGTAATACTGGAAGGATTTTGTTTTCCATAAACATGCCACATAATCATCCATATAAACATGGCAATGCAGAGGATAAGGGCTATGACCATCCACATTTTTTCATCTTTGGATACTTTCTTGTTATACCAACCTTCGGCCGGACTGAATAAACTCATAAAGTGAGGTTTTAGATAAAGAATTTATTTAATCAGGGTTTGTTTGATCTCTTCCGGGATTGCCGGTAAATTGGAAAGCTCCATTACTCCCCATAAGAGATAAAAAATAGCATAAATTGTTACGCCAAGGAATAGCAATAACATGAAGTCATCCATAATCATCCTGGAGAATGGAATGTTTTCTTTTTCCTGTTGCTGATTATTTTCCATGCTGATTGTTTTAACATTAATAAACTATTGTTTATTTAATATAAAACTAACAGCGATATCGTTGAGGATAGCGTATTATGAAGAATTAATATAGCAGAAAATACGATTTCGTACTTTTTTATTTTTCCCCTGCTGGTGCGTGAAAGTACACACCAGCATAAATTTTTACCTTATTAAAGCGCTGAATTTGTCCTTAAAGGCTATTCAGCTTATTTTCTCTTTTATTATATGCTCTAAATAACAATTACACCTATTTATTCGTATATTAATATATAATATAGCGGATAGCTGAACATATTAAACAAATGGGTATTGATTCTACTATAGAAAAGCTCCTGGCTGAATATAAAATAACACTTGAGGATTATATTAAACAGGTGACTTCAACCTTTTCAAAGCAGAACCTCTTTGAATACAATGAGATTTTGCTCTCTGCTCACTCCTGTGCTATCGAAGGTAATAGCTTTACCGTAAATGATACCCGCGAACTTAAAGAACACGGACTGAACCTCAAACTCCGGGATAAATCCATGCTTGAAGCTTTTGAAATTCTTGACCACTTTAAGGCTTTTGAGTATTTGTTTAATAACCTGGAGCTGCTGCTCAATGAAAAACTTCTTATTGATACACATAAATTACTTACGGCTAACACCATTCAATATACGAAGGGTTATTTGCCCGGAGAATATACCAGGTCGCGCATGGCAACAGGTGATACCATCTTTCCTGATCATGAAGCCAGTATTGCAAGTGTGCCGGCATTGATGGAGCAAACACAACAGGCAATGAATAAGAAGGCGGTGCACCCTATTGAAATATCAGCTAAATTCCATAAGTATTTTATCTATCTGCATCCCTTTCCGGATGGTAATGGACGGATAGGAAGATTGATATCCAATTTTATCCTGGCTAAAGCGGGTGAGCCGCTTATCATTATTGAAGCAAAGCAAAAACCGGAATATATTGATATCCTGAAATTCTCGCATAAGCACAATGACCTGAATGTGATTTCCTCTTTCTTTATAAAAACTTCGATCAGCAGGATGAAACAGGAAATGCAGCAGGCTGCTCAAAATGCCGGGGGAAAAGCCAATGCTGAAAACAAGGATAATAAATCAAGGGGTGTGAAGTTTATTTTTTGATTTTTCTGCAGATTGATGTCATCATCGTATGTTTCTCCTACTGGTGTGTGTCTTCACACACCAGCATGAATTTTCACCTATATTTGTCAGGATACTTCTATAAACATTGCACCTGTGAATATACAGCACAAAAGGCAAGGCCAAATGGAATTGCAGGATATTTATTTTTATACTGATACTATTGTTGACTTTAAGCATTTGTTAGAAGATGATAACATAAAGCTTATCATAATTAAATCTCTCTGTTATCTGGTAGAGCATAAACTGGTCAGGATTTTTGGTTATGTAATCATGCCTAACCACATACACCTTATATGGACGCGCCTTGCATTAAATGGGAAAGAAAGCCCGGCAGGTAGTTTTGCCAAATACACCGCACATCAAATAAAAAAATATCTGCAAACAAATAACCCTCTGCAATTATTAAATTATTTATCAAACAAAAATGATCGCCGGTATCAGTTCTGGAAGCGTGACCCGCTGGCTATCCCATTAAGTACTATAAAAATATTAGAACAAAAACTGGAATATATACATAATAATCCTGCGGTTGAAAAATGGGCTTTATGTAACCTGCCTGAAGATTACAGGTGGAGTAGTGCAAGATTCTATTTAAAAGGTATTGATGAGTTTTGTTTTTTGACACATTATGAGGAGTGAGTATTTCGATGTGTGAAGACACACACCGATAGGGGAATCAAGGAGCATGAAGTTTATTTTTTGATTTTTCTGCAGATTGATGTCATCATCGTATGTTACCAGCGTGTTGTATTACTTTTCTCTTCTTTGGGTAGTGAAGGATGGTTGGAGATGCTCCAGAGCCTGGTGGTATTGAGATAGCTGAACTTCTTGGCGGCGCATTTGATCAGCCCTTCTTTTTCAAAGTCTTTCAGGATTTTGGAAACCTGCTCTTTGGTGGTGCCGGCAAGGTCGGCAATATCCTGCCGGCAAAGGCTGATCCGGAAGCTTTGCTTTTTTTCTTCGTATTGATAAGCTTCAGCTATCATCAGAAGTGCTTCTGCTACTTTTTCCCGTACCGATTTGTGCGCCAGGTGGACGGCCTTTTTTTCTATGAGTTCCAGTTCGTCCAGGAACTGGTTTATGATTTGCTCTTTCAGGGTTGGACTTTTTTCCGCAATGTCGCCAAACAGGTCGAAGGGAATATAACAGTACAATACATCCGATACGGCTGTTGCCGAGCAGGAGTAAGAAGGATGCCGGGTATTGAGCCTGTGACCGAAAATGGTACCCCTGCCGGCAATCCGCAGAATCAGCGGGCGGCCCTGCTTTCCGTTTAGCTCTACTTTGAGAAATCCTTTTTTGATAAAGCAAACGCCCTGTATGGGATCGCCCTCGGAAAAGAGCTTCTCACCCTTTTGCAGCGATTTGGAAAGTTTATAGGTGCTGATGGACGTGAGCGTCTCTCTGTCGCAGTTATCCAGGATGGAGCAGTTCCTGACTTTGCAGGTAATACAATCGTAGCGGGTGATGGCCATTGTTGATCTGTTGGATTTATTTTTCTTTCCGGGGAAAGCTGTCCTAAAATCCGGTTTTACGGTTTTTTATTTTATGATCCTGATTAGCCGGAAAGCTGATTTGTGTTTGGTTTCTGTTGTATCGGATAATATGCATTGAAATATTAATGTGTGTAATGGCTTCATCCCGGGTTTTATAGTTAATGTAACCGGCAGGTAAAGAAGGGGGATGCCCGCCATTTCATACAAACCAATCGCCTTTATCCGTATTTTTGTGTACTTTTTACAACGGAAGTATTATCATGCAGAAAAAGGTATTGGTTATTAAGTTAGGTACGGCTGTAATTACAGATGAGGAAGGGAGGGTTGATGAGTCCGTTATAAAAAAAATTGCCGGGCAAATTGCCACGCTTAGTAAAGAATATAATATTGTACTGGTATCCAGTGGGGCAGTGGGAAGCGGTAAGTCGTTTATCAGGCAATACAAAGGGACCTTAACAGAACGGAAGGCTGCTGCTGCCGTGGGCAACCCCATATTGATCCAGCTGTATCATCAGTATTTTTCGGCGTATCATATACCGGTAGCCCAGGCTTTGTGTGAAAGACATCATTTCTCCAACCGCAAACAATTCCTGCAGCTTAAGGAAACCTTTTATGAGTTCTGGCAAAATAATATTTTGCCTGTGGTAAATGAAAATGACCTGGTGAGTAATATTGAGCTGAAGTTTTCCGATAACGATGAACTGGCAACGCTGATCGCTGTTGGTTTTGATGCAGATACGCTTATGCTCTGCACTTCTGCCGGAGGATTGATGGACACCGAAAAGAATATTATACCTGCGGTACAGAAGATTGATGCTGCTGTACTGGGCTATGTAACCCAAACAAAATCCAGCCTGGGATTGGGTGGTATGCTTTCAAAGCTCACTTCCACCCGGTTGGCCACGTCCCTGGGGATCAGGGTTATTATCTGCGGCTTAAATAAGAAGGATACTTTAATTTCCGCTTTACAGGGTAAGAACGGTACCACTTTTGCAGCAAAGCCTTCTAATCTGAAAGCCAGGCAGAAATGGCTGGCCAGCGGTTCTGTTGCCATCGGGGGGGTATATATTGATAAAGGCGCGCTAAAAGCACTATATGCCCGGAAGAGCTTGCTTACGGTAGGGATAAAAAAAGTAAAGGGGAATTTTTTGGCAGGTGAGGTGATCCGGTTGATGGATGAGGAGGAAGCCATTGTAGGCGTAGCTAAAGCAAAGCTGAGCAGCAACGAAACCAGTAAACAGATTGCGCAAAAAAACAGGATAGCGGCACATGCCGATGATATTGTGATGTTTTAATAAAATAATGATGTCTACTACCATTGTACAAATCAGGAAAGCTTATGATGCGGCTCCCCGTTTGAGAGCAGTGAGCGATAAGCAGTTGAAGAAAATATTGCTGGCACTGGCTGATGAGCTAGAAAAGCAGCAGCCCCTTTTATTAAAGGCAAACCGGGCCGATGTGGTGAAGCAGGATGCTGCTAATCCGCGTACCGATCGTTTACGGTTAGATGAAAAGCGGATCAAAGCCATAGCGCAAAGTATCCGTAAGGTAAGCCGCTTGCCCAACCCGGCAGGGAAAGTCCTGGAAAAACGTAAATTGAAAAACGGGCTTTTGCTCGAAAAAGTAGCTGTGCCGTTAGGTGTGGTAGGAGCGATATATGAATCCAGACCCAATGTAACATTTGATATTGCAGCCTTGTGTATTCGCAGTGGTAATGCGTGTGTGCTTAAGGGCAGCGGGGAAGCAGAGCACTCCAACCGTGCAGCTGTCCGGATCATCCACCAGGTGCTGAAAAAGAACGGGCTGCCTGCGGCTATAGTTACGTTACTGCCTTCCGAAAGAGAAGTTGTGCAGGATCTTTTCACTGCCACATCGTATGTGGATGTGCTGATTCCCCGCGGTTCGGATGGTCTTATCCGTTATGTACGTCAGAACAGCCAGGTACCGGTAATTGAAACCGGCGCGGGAGTGTGTCATGTTTATGTGGAAAAAAAGGCGGATATCAATAAAGCCGTTAATATTACCGTAAACGCTAAAGTTTCGCGTCCCTCGGTATGTAATGCAATGGATGCCTTACTGGTAGATCAGTCTGTTGCCCCGGCCTTCCTGGCGAAGTTACAACCGGCGCTTGGGCAGTACAAGGTTGAAATATTTGCTGATCCTGTTTCTTATAAACTTTTAAAAGGGTACCCTTACCTGCGAAAAGCGCAACAGGCTGATTTTGGGAGAGAGTTTCTCGATCTGAAATGTGCGGTTAAGGTGGTTAAGGATGCTACGGAAGCGGTTAGTCATATCCGTAAGTACTCGACCAAACACTCTGAGGCCATTGTAACCGAAGATAAAAAGCAGGCCGAATATTTTTTGCATGAGGTAGATGCTGCTGCCGTTTACCATAACGCTTCTACCCGGTTTACAGATGGGGAGGAGTTCGGACTGGGTGCAGAAATAGGTATCTCTACCCAAAAGCTGCATGCCCGGGGGCCTTTTGCGCTGGAAAAGCTGGTAACGGAGAAATGGGTGGTGAGAGGGAATGGGCAGGTGAGGTAATTTGAAAATGGGAATGTGAGTGGTCGGTACGCGATGAAAGACGCGTCAGACTGTGGGTAGGATTCCGTTCCTTGTAACCTGCGCCTTGCATCCTGTTGACCTTTTCGGATTCGATTTTTAATCCTTGAACTTTTTATATATGCGACTCAACAAAACTAATCTTTCCGCTATTACATCCCCGGCAGTTCAAATACCGGGAGTGGAGGTGTTTGAACTGCCTGAAAAGGTACTGCAATTTGGTACGGGGGTATTGCTTCGCGGCTTACCTGATTATTTTATTGATAAAGCCAACCAGCAGGGCATATTTAACGGCAGGGTAGTGGTGGTAAAGTCAACAGGGTCTGGCGGAACAGATGCCTTTGGTGAGCAGGATGACCTGTATACTTTATGTGTACGTGGAATTGACCAGGGAGTAAAAGTAGAAGAAAACCGGGTCTGCTCGGCCATAAGCCGGGTACTGTCCGCCAAAAGCCAATGGGATGAAGTTTTAAAATGTGCGCACAATCCTCAGCTGCAGATTATTATTTCTAACACTACGGAAGTAGGGATCGCGCTGGTGGAAGAAGATATCCGGCAGGAACCTCCTGTTTCATTTCCTGCAAAGCTCCTGGCATTTTTATATGAGCGGTATCAAGCCTGCAATGGTAGTGCAGACGGGGGCATGGTTATAATTCCTACCGAACTTATTGTGGGTAATGCCGACCGGCTTTACGAAATTGTACTGGATCTTTGCCGGTACAATAAGCTGGATGATCGTTTCATGACATGGCTGAAGGAGCATAATACTTTTTGCAACTCGCTGGTAGACCGGATTGTTCCCGGACGGCCTGCCCCGGAGGTAAAGCAGCAGATAGAAGAATCGCTTGGTTTTGAAGATGAGTTAATGATCATCTGCGAGGTATACCGGCTATGGGCTATTGAAGGAAATGATAAAGTGAAAAAGATCATATCGTTTGCAGGGGCAGATCGCGGGGTGATCATTGCGCCGGATATCGAAATATACCGGGAGCTGAAACTTCGGTTACTCAATGGAACGCATACTCTCAGTTGCGGGTTGGTATTTCTTTCCGGGTTCGATACGGTAAAAGATGCAATGGAAGATGCGGTGTTTGGAAAATTTATACATGATTTAATGCTCAACGATATTGCTCCTGCAATTCCTTCTCCTGTGGATGAGGTAGAAGCGGAGCGTTTTGGTATGCAGGTGCTGGACAGGTTCCGGAATCCTTATATCAAGCACCAGTGGATCAATATTACCCTGCAATATACCTCTAAAGTAAAAATGCGGGTGGTACCCGTTCTGCTCCGGTATGTTGAAGCATATAAAAAAGTGCCTCAACATATTGCGTTGGGCTTTGCCGCGTATTTGCTGTTTATGAAAGTGGAGAAGAAAGATAGTAACGGGTTTGCCGGCGAATGGAAGGGGAAGCCTTATCCCGTAAATGATGATAAGGCGGAATACTTTTTTGAACAGTGGAAAAAATATGAGGCGGATGAGCTCGTACAGCAGGTGTTGAGCGATGACGCTTTATGGGGAGCTGATCTTTCCCTGCTACCTCTATTTGTACAAACCGTACAAAATGATCTCAGGCGTTTAATGAGCGAAGACCCGGCCGGGCTTATTACTGAGCTGGGATAATATCGGACGGTATCACTACAGCAAACTTAAAAATAGACTTCAGTAGCACCGTAGCCAAAGGAAGGATGAAACTGGTTAACAAAAGATTTTACCTCTTTTTTATGGCGTAGCAGGGCATGAATTTCATTCCGAAGTTTACCATTGCCTACACCATGAACAATAATCAGCATGGATTGGTGATGTTGCAGGGCAAGGTCATAATATTTTTCAAAGGTCTTTAATTGCAGGTCTAATTTTTCGGCATTGCTCATCTTTTGTCCCAAATCGGTGAGCTTTTCTATATGCAGGTCCACCACCGTACGGGGGGGATTTGACGTTTTAGTTTTCGCAGCTTCATATATTTTATATCCGGCAGCAGATAATTTTTCCAGGTTGGGTTTTTCTTCCTTTACCCGGTCGGGATACGCTTCAAATAAAAGATATGAAAAGCTGGCTTCCTGTTTTAGTTTCATTTCCTCAACTTTATGAAATACCTGTTTTGCCCGGAGCTTTAAAAAGGTTTCATAAAATTCCGCTTTGTTTTTGTCCGGCTTTGCTAATGAAAACTCAAACCAGAACTTAGGGTTATCATTCAGGTTTTCAAACGGGATATCATGCAGGTAAAAATCACTGAGGGGTAGTACTTCGTTTTTCAATTCAAATTCCGGTTCACCGGCAAGAGATAGCTGGTAAGAGAAAGAGAAAATATGCTCCGTCTGGTTAACAATATAAAGCCTCAGCTTCTCTACAATATCATCATCGAATACATCTTTGTCAAATACGGGAAGCAGGGCAAGCCACAGACCTTCACCTACCTTGTATTTTGCATTATGCTTTTCCTTTTTTATCTCATCTGCGTACTGCTTTGTTTTTTTTACTACAGCTTTCTTCTGGGAAAATCTTTTGAAATAAGGGAAATCAATCTGGTCGAGGTATACGGGAAATTTTACTCCATTCACATCTACCATCACCATTTTTTCGTTGATGATATCAATAATCTTCCCTTCCTCATCGGAATGGAGCAGCAAAACGGTGTCGCCAATCTGGTACTTCATAACAGCCAAAGGTACGAAGGTTTGTCCATCTGCCGGAAAACGGACTGTTTTTATGGGGATGCGTTTTGAAGTGTAGAAATGGTCTTGTGATCCGGGGTAAATAGAAAGAGGGTATACCCGGCTTATGGCATACCCTCTCGTCCATTTTTCTCATTAATACAAAAACGTGGATCTATAAGTTAACTTGTCCTGTTCGGCTCTGTTATGCGGGTTCTTTTATCAACTGTATTTCGGCGTTAATTTTCACTTCATCGCTTACCAATACCCCGCCGGATTCAAGGGCGGCATTCCAGGTCAGCCCCCAGTCTTTTCTGTTGATCTTTCCGTTCACTGAAAAACCCGCTTTTGTATTTCCCCACGGGTCTTTATTAGTGCCGCCAAATTCCACATCAAGGCTGATTTCTTTTTCAACACCTTTTATGTTCAGCATGCCTTTCAGCAGGTAATTGTTATCGTCAAGTTGTTTTAAGGAAGTGCTTTTAAACTTTATTGCTTTGTGATTCTCAACATCAAAAAAGTCAGCATTTTTTAAATGTGTATCGCGATCGGGGTTGTTCGTCAATATAGAATCGGATTCAATATTTACTTCAACCGTGCCTTTGCTGAAGTCATCACCCTCTGTTAAAACATGAGCGCTGAATTTCGTGAACTCACCCTGTACATTGGTGATCATCATGTGTCTTACCTTAAAACGGATTTCGCTATGTGCGGGGTCTAATGCCCATTTGGTTTGGTTTGTCATGTTGCTGTCTTTATTTGTGTTAAAAGAAAAAGAATAGAACAAAGTTGGGGCATGATTTTTTAACAATCATTCACCTGTGTTAATAAATAGGGTAAAAGATGCGGGTAAGGCTATTTTTTGAGTGCTATTTCTTTTCTTATCCGGCTGAGTGACTGGGGTTTGATTCCCAGGTAAGAAGCGATCAGGTATTGGGGAATACGTTGATTAAAATTGGGGAACTGCCGTGCAAATTCCAGGTAACGCGATTCTGCGTCCTCGCTGTTGGTTTTAGCAAGGCGGTATTGCAATGCCACAAAAGCGTTCTGGATCAGCAGGCGAAAAAAACGGTCAATCTCCGGGCATAAATCACATGCTTTCTTAAAGTTTTGCCTGTTTAGCAGCAGGGCATGGGTAGGCTCAAGGGTTTCTATGGTATAGATACCTTTCCGGTCAGAAAAAAAACTGTAGAGATCGGATATCCAGTATCCCTCAAGAGCAAACTGGATGGCATGCTTTTCACCTTTTGGATCGGTGAGGTAAGAATAACAGGCGCCCTGTTCAAGAAAATATACATACCTGCAGGATTGACCCTCTTCTGCCAGTAATATTTTCTTATCGAAAGATTTAGGAAACACACAATCTTCAAATGCCCTGAATGAGGCATCGGGAATAGTATATCCCAGTGTTTTTTCTATATTTTCCCGTAACAGGGTGTACATATAATAAAACGATCAGGTTAAATTAACGGATATGCATATTAAGAAATTTATGGTAAACTCACGGGATACTGTTTTCAAATAAAATTTATTGAATCTCTTTCTTTAGGCTAAATTTACAGCCATAAAACATGAATGAGATGCAGGAAGGGAAACGTCAAAAACAGGTAGCCGGTTTATTGTACGAGGAGTTTAATGAAATATTCCAACGACTGGGATTAACCATGCTTGAAGGCGGCATGGTTTCCATATCATCGGTTAAGGTTACACCGGATCTGCTGGAAGCGAGGATATACCTGAGTTTTTTTCAGTTAAAAGATCCAAAAGAAGGTCTGAAGAAAATAGAAGCTAAAGCCTGGGAAATTAAAAAAGAGTTAACGGCAAGGGTTAAGCACCAGTTGCGCCGTATCCCTGAATTAAAGTTTTATATTGATGATACGCTCGACCATGTATTCAAAATGGAGGAACTCTTTAAAAAGATCAATGCGGAAAGAGAGGAAAAGAATACATAGTCACTAAGTCGCCTTCATCCTGTTGCTGTGTTTTATTATACTTCATTCTTTTAGCTTAAACGATTTATATTGTACCTGATCTTTGCCTGGAGATATTTTAAAGCCAAAAAATCTACCAATGCCATTAACATCATTGCATGGGTAAGTGTAACGGCAATTGCCTTTGCCACTGCAGCTTTATTGGTACTATGGAGCGCTTTTAACGGGTTTGAAGGATTGGTGAAATCACTGTATGCAACATTTTATACCGATCTTAAGATATCGGCTTCTTCCGGTAAGACCATTATACTCACGCCTTCGCAAATCGCTCAGCTGTCTGCACTGGATAATATAAGAAGTGTTTCGCTGGTGGCGGAGGAAAAGGCGCTTCTGCAAAACCAGGACTACCAGGCTATCATCGAGCTAAAAGGAGTGGATAGCAATTATACGCAGGTAACTACGGTTGAACAAAGCCTGGTAAGAGGTAAATTTTTATTAGGCGATGCCGGGCAACCGGGGGCGGTAATGGGTGTAGGTATTGAAAATGCCATAGCTGTTTTAAGTGACAGGGCTATCGGTGCGCTTACCGTTTATTTGCCCAAAAAAGGAGCCGATGATATCAGTAACCCCCTGTCATCATTCAATGAAGGGAAGATCATACCTAACGGTGCTTTTGCCATTCAGCAGGATTTTGATAATAAATATGTACTTACAAATCTCGATTTTGTTAAACAAAACATGGGATTTAAACCGGACGAGTATTCCGCTTTGGAGATAGCGCTTATCAGCACAGACAGGGAAGAGGTAACGAAAAAAAATATCCGGCAATTGTTAGGCCCGGCATATAAGGTACAAACGCGGTTTGAGCAGAACAGCAGCTTATATAATGTAATGCGGTTAGAAAAATATGCCATATACGGCATTTTTATTTTGGTATTGATCGTGGCCGCTTTTAATATGATCGGTGCATTGACTATGCTGGTGCTCGAAAAACAAAAAGATATCCAGATCTTGCAGTCTATGGGGGCAACCCGGGGCTGGATTCAAAGAATATTTTTAACGGAAGGTATTTTACTGGCAGCTATAGGAGCCGGAATAGGTATATCCCTTGCCCTGCTGCTCTGCTTTTTACAGTTGCAGTATAAGCTTATTCCGCTGGAGGGTACTTCTTTTGTTATTGACTATTATCCTGTTAAGCTGGTATTTACCGATTTTGTTATCGTGGCCGCCACCGTTTTTATTATTGCTGTTGCTGCCTCCTGGTTTCCTTCCAAACGGGCGGCCGGACAGCCCTTTGAATTGAGAAATTAGATAAACGGCTATTGATGGTAATTTACTTACTTTGCCTTTCAATTTGATCAGCAAGCATAATGAAGAAATATTCGAGGATTTTTAATTACCTGAAGCATTACCGGTCACAGATTGTTCTTTACTTTATTTGCATCGTATTATCCATTGTTTTTTCCGTTGTCTCTCTGGGGATGCTTGCACCCTTTTTTGATCTTATATTTATGGGAGATAATGTAGGCGGGGTTCCCAAAGCAGACAGCCCGCTAACCGCGTATATCCGTGAGCTTTTAGTATACTGGGTGTCTGATCTGAATCCTGTAGGAGCGTTGGCCTTTATTTGTATTATTATTGTACTCTCTATTTTTCTGAAAAACCTGTTTCTTTATTTGTCATTCAATATCCTCAACCCCATAAAAAACAGGATCGTTAATACGCTTCGCTCCGAATTGTATAATAAAATCCTGGGATTGCCTATTGGTTTTTTTACGGAAAAAAGGAAGGGCGACCTCATCAGCCGTATCACAAATGATGTTTCGGAAGTAGAGGTTTCGCTGGTCGGTGCTCTTGAGGGCTGGATTCGTGATCCTTTAACGATTCTGATCAATTTTGCCGTTTTGTTTTACATCAGTCCTGAGCTCACCCTGGCGATCCTCGTTTGTATCCCGGTAGTGGGTTTTATCCTGGGACGTATTTCCCGGTCCTTAAAAAGACAGTCTAACGAGGCTGCCATTAAGCTCGGTGAATCCCTTTCGGTATTAGATGAAACACTCAACGGGCTGCGGGTAATTAAAGCCTTTAATGTTGAAAAGATACTCCAGGGGAGGTTTAACAGGATAAATGACGAGTTGTTGGATGCAAAGAATAAGATCAGCCGCCGCCGTGATATGGCTTCTCCCATGTCGGAGTTTTTAGGGGTATTGGTTTTTGTGGGCATATTATGGTTTGGAGGGCAATTGGTGTTAGGTAAACAGCTTTCCCTTCCTCCCTCGATGTTCTTAGCCTATCTCGCTATGTTCTATAATATCATTAACCCGGTAAAAACATTGTCTACTTCTTTTAGTAATATGCAAAAAGGATCTTCTGCTATTGTCCGGATTGAAGAGATATTAAAAACAGAGGTAACGGTTGATGATAATCCTAACGGGAAACAATTGCTTTCTTTCAGCAACAGTATTGAGTTCCGTAATGCAGGCTTTGCTTATGATGATGCGGTAATACTCAAAAATATTAATCTCGTTATTGAGAAGGGGAAAACAATAGCACTGGTGGGGGCATCCGGAGCAGGTAAATCTACCCTGGCCGACCTGGTACCGCGATTTCATGATGTTACCACCGGAGAGGTGCTGATTGACGGTACCAATATTAAAGCGTATTCCCTGCATTCGGTGCGCAGCCTGATGAGCATTGTAACACAGGAGCCGATATTGTTTAATGATACCATTGCCAATAATATAGCTTTGGGTTGCCCGGATTCTACGCCTGAAGCCATTGTTCAGGCAGCAAAAATTGCCAATGCCCATGATTTTATTATTACTAAAGAGGGAGGGTATAACAGCAATATCGGCGACAGGGGCACCAAGCTCAGCGGAGGGGAAAGGCAGCGGCTGACCATTGCAAGAGCGGTGCTTAAAAATCCGCCGATTCTTATATTGGATGAGGCTACTTCTTCCTTAGATACGGAAAGTGAAAGATTGGTGCAGGATGCAATCAATAACCTGATGGTTGAGCGTACTTCGATAGTGATTGCCCACCGGCTGTCTACGGTTAGACATGCCGATGAGATCTTAGTGTTGCAAAAAGGGGAAATCGCAGAAAGAGGGACGCATGATCAGTTGATGGAAATGAATGGTATTTACCGGAAGCTGGTTGAAATGCAGGAAGTGAGGTGAGAGGCAATTTGAAAATTTGAAAGTGTGAAAATGTGAAAATGAAAGTGGTCGGTACGCAACGGGTGGAGCGTCGGACCGTGGATAAATTGGGAATTTGAAAATGTGTGAATTTGAAAATTTGAAAATGAAAAGAAGGAATATAAGGATAGGCTTTGCTCTTCGGATTTGAGATTTATCCGCCCCGGCGGACAGGTTTGGTTCTTCTTTTCGGATTTTATCCAAAGGTTCCTGGTACCTTATAGCGATCAGTCTATCGGCAGTCAGCAATCCCGGCCTCATACCTGAAACCTGAAACCCTACCTCAGCTTCTTTACCATCACATAGTGGGGAATGGTTACTTCGTAAAACTCATCGCCGGATATGACATACCCGAATTTCTGATAAAACCCTACTGCCGGTTTACGGGCATGCATTATCAGGGTATGATAACCTTTATCCCGGGCTATATTTTCTGCAAAATTCATAAGTGTTGCACCGATACCCTTTTTTTGAAGCTGCCGGCTGACCGCCATCTGGCGAAGCCGGCAGGAGCCATTGCCCGACCGGGTCAGCAGGCAACAGCCAATTAGCCTGTCTTCCTCAAATGCACCGATGAGAATATCATCTTTTTCACGAATAAGCTCTTCAGGATCAAAATAAAGCCCCAGCGGCTTGCGCAATATTTCATCCCGCAGGTTGATCATCTGGTGGTATTCCTTTGAGTTATGCTCAATAATTTTTAAAGGCATACTGCTGATTTACAATGGATTTTCTTAAAAATACAAAAAATAGGATATAAATCCATCGTGCAAAAGCCTGATTTTAATGCAGAAAGGAAGCTGATATTACACCGGACGGGAATATTTTGGGACTTGCCAAAGGAAGAAAATAATTATCTTTTACAGACAAACTTAAATAGATATTGTTTTTATCTCAAAAACTATATTTTTGCACCCAGTATTAACCAAATTTTACAACCATGTCTGACA
>JAMLHK010000016.1 GCA_023957155.1 Chitinophagaceae bacterium
ACAAAGACATTATAAATCATCAAACAAATGAACGATTTAACAGTAACAATAAATCAACAAATCGAATTTAACCAAGGTAAAAATTTTTTCTATAAAGATCTTGATGCACTTCAATTTACTAACGAAACAGTTAATGCTATTTCACATATTAATATACTGTCACCAAGTGTGGAACAATTCCTCATTGATTATACGACCAATAAAGCTATTGAAGAATTTTGTAGAGTAAATCAATATTATTCGTTCGATTCTAAATCAAGAAATGAGTTAAGAAAAATATATGCTGAACTTTTGGAATGTATTCAAACAAAATCAAATTCAAGTGAAGAGATTTCAAAAACTCATTACAGGAAATTAAAACAATGGATTATAAACAATAATCCTTTTGCTGAGAGAATTTATAAAGGCAAAAAACAGCAAGTTGATATAGTTACTTGCTCGCAATACAATCCTGCCTTACAAATAAAACTTTTGAAAATAAATCTAACTACCTTAAACCAACCTATTTTAGACATTGGCTGTGGAAAAGACAGCTTTTTAGTTAATTATCTCGCAGAAAAAGGCATTGATGTCTTTGGAATCGATAGATTCAAATTTACCTCTTTTAATTTAATCACTTCTGATTGGCTTGAATATGATTATGGTGAAAAAAAATGGGGGACAATTATCAGTAACTTAGGTTTTACAAATCACTTTCAACATCATAATTTAAGAATTGACGGAAAGTATATTGAATATGCGGAAATATATATGAAAATTTTACGCTCCTTAAAAGTAGGAGGGCAATTTCATTATGCTCCGGATTTACCTTTTATTGAAAAATATCTTGACAGTAAACAGTTTTCTATAAATAAATACGACATTAACAAAACAGACTATAAAACTACTGTTATAAAACGTTTAGAATGAATGTACGAACGCACAACATCGTATTTGCAATAGGCGGGCTGACGGCTTCGTATCAACGGAAGTGCAAAATTCAACATTTGTTCTTCGTATCAGCGTTAGTGCTAAAAATCCCGCCCATCGCCAATACGCGGCTCGTTACAGGCAATATTACGACCGACCGTACTAAAAGAAAAAGTTCGTATATTTGCAAAACACAAAAACTTAAACAACTCGAAATGTAAAATATAATTTCTTTCAGACAAATCAGAACAACAACCGCAAAGCGGTCGCTGTATTGTTTCATCTTTTAAAGAAAGGAATTATGCTTACTTTACAAAACATTTCATATACACATACAAACAAAGATTTACTGTTTAGCGACATCAATCTGACAGTAAACAATCACGAAAAAACTGCGTTAATCGGTAACAACGGAGTTGGAAAATCTACTTTGCTCAAAATTATCGCAAACGAACTTCAACCAACAAACGGACAAATAAGCGTTGATAACGAACCATATTATGTTCCGCAGATTTTCGGACAATTCAATCATTTGACCATTGCACAAGCGTTGCAAATTGAAGACAAATTGAACGCTTTGCAAGAGATTTTGAACGGAAATACAAGCGAAGAAAATTTCAATTTGCTCAATGACGATTGGGCTATCGAAGACCGTTGCAACGAAGCGTTAAACTATTGGCAACTCAACAATTTTGACTTATCGCAAAAAATGGAAGCGTTGAGTGGCGGACAAAAAACAAAAGTTTTTCTTGCAGGAATTTCCATTCATCAACCCGAATTGGTTTTATTGGACGAGCCAAGCAATCATTTAGATATTGTCAGCCGACAACTTTTGTATGACTTTGTTCAAACCACAAAAAGCACTTTAATAATCGTGAGCCACGACAGAAAATTACTTAATATTATGAATAACGTTTGCGAATTGAGCAAATACGGAATTAAAGTTTATGGTGGTAATTACGACTTTTATAAAGAACAAAAGCAAATAGAAAACAACGCTTTGAGCCAAGACATTCAAAGCAAAGAAAAAGCGTTGCGAAAAGCGAAAGAAAAAGAAAGAGAAACTTTGGAGCGACAACAAAAATTGGACAGTCGTGGCAAAGGCAAACAAGAAAAATCGGGCGTTGCTCGAATAATGATGAACACTTTGCGAAATAATGCGGAAAACAGCACTTCAAAATTGAAAAGTGTTCACGCAGAAAAAATCGGAGGACTTTCGCAAGACTTACAAGAACTTCGTTCTTCTCTACCCGACATTGATAAAATGAAATTTGGCTTTGATAATTCAGATTTGCATAAAGGGAAAATTCTGTTCACAGCAACAGACATCAACTTTGGCTATGGCAACAAGCCACTTTGGAAAGACAAACTAAATTTTCAAATTACAAGTGGGGAACGCATTGTTTTGAAAGGAAAAAACGGTTCAGGAAAAACAACTTTAATTAACTTGATTTTAGGAAATTTAGAACCGCAATCAGGAACAATTTACCGAGCAAACAATAAATCGGTTTATATTGACCAAGATTATTCTTTGCTCGACAACACGTTGAAAGTTTACGAACAAGCCCAACAATTTAACACTTCGGCATTGCAAGAACACGAAGTCAAAATTCGATTAAATCGTTTTTTGTTTGCCAAAGACGATTGGGATAAACCTTGCATCTCATTGAGTGGTGGAGAAAGAATGCGTTTGTTATTGTGTTGCTTGACTATTAACAGCAAATCGCCCGACATTATTATCCTTGACGAACCAACTAACAATTTGGATATTCAGAATGTTGAGATTTTGACAACAGCCATAAATGAATATCAAGGAACACTAATTGTTGTATCGCACGATGAAACATTTTTGGAGCAGATAAATATAGAACGAACGATTGAACTCTGAAAAAATACTGCCTGTAACAAGGGTTTTGCAAAATGGCGGAGTTTCGTCTAAGTTGAAAATTCCGTCTTCGTAAACCGCAAAAGCCAATTTTATTGGCTTTTTTTCATAATTTAGCAAATAGAAATTGGCTTTTGCTACGTGTCGTCTAAATCGAAACTTCCGTCTTCGATTTTCCGCCACTTCGCAAAGCCCCAAACCGTTAGCAGCAACACTATGAGGCAACTCGCAATCACACTACTTACCTTTTGGACAATTTCTGTTTATGGACAGGACTATCCGTTTGCTAAGACATTCATTGACGGAACTATTATTTTAAAGGACTCAACTCAACTTAAAGGACAACTGAAATGGTATCCTCACCAAAATGAGAAATTAAAATTTAGAGTAAGCGAAAATGCCGAAATAAAAAAATACTCACCAGAGGACTTAATTAGTTTTACAACCGACACGTTAAAATTTGTTTCACTCTTTGACCTTGAAGTATATTCAGACAACTACGCATTGTTGGGCAAGACATCAAAAATCAAACACACATTTGGACAATTGCTTGACAGTGGCAGCTTCAACATCTATTTTGTTTTAATAACAGGTGTTGATGCAATAAGCGGCGCAATTCAACCATATCCGAATTTTTACTTTGAAAAAAAGGTTGGCAATAATTATGTATCAGCAGCTTATCCGTTTGCTATGAGAATGAAGGAAAAAAAATATGAGAAAGCCAAGGACAACCTATACACATTCTTCAAGGACTATCCTCAAATAATTGAAAAGATTAAATCTTATAAAAAACAGGATGACTTTTTTGAAATTATAGACCTAATGAAGAAAGAAAACTGACAGACAAGTGTATGCTGCTAACATTGGGTTTGCAGCTATGCCGGCTGGACGAAAAAAAGTCAACATTGGGTTCGCTGTTGGGCCGTAGCCCCGGCCGGACGTTCGCGGTTCAGCTTTTGTATTTATCTTCGGCTTGGGTTCGCTATTGTGCAGACGTTCCGGGCAGACGGATCACGGAATTCCGGCACAGCAGCAAGCCCTATTCGTTAGCGGTTATGGTCGGACAACGCACAGACCGAAAGTAAAAACAGTAAACGACAAGACAATGAGCAACGAAATATTATTTACTGAAAGACAGAAATTCAAACAATGGTGGTTATGGTTAATATTGTTAGGTATTAACGGACTTTTTTTGTTTGGCGTTTTCAAACAAGTGGTAGGTGGACAACAATTTGGCGACAAACCAATGAGTAACGTAGGACTATTAATAGTGACAGGATTTACAATTATCTTGACAATTTTGTTTGTAAACTTTCGTCTTGACACAACAATCAAGAAAGATGGAATTTATGTTCGCTTTTTCCCATTTCATTTAAAGACGAAACATTACACTTGGGACAGTTTGACAAAATCATTCGTTAGACAATATTCACCGCTGACAGAATACGGTGGTTGGGGTTTACGACTTGGACTTTTTGGAAAAGGGACTGCATTTAATGTTTCGGGCGACAAAGGACTACAACTTGAATTTACGAACAACAAAAAATTGCTCATCGGGACGAACAAACCAGACGAACTGACTGAAACGCTAAACAAAATTGGACAACTAAAACAATGATAAGAATGCCACAAACCGCTAACATCGTATTGGCAATAGGCGGGCTGAACGGCGTCGTACCAACGGAAGTGCAAAATTCAACATTTGTGCTTCGTATCAGCGTTAGTGCTAAAAATCCCGCCCATCGCCAATACGCGGACCGTTATGCGTCACCCTGCGACAGTCCTTTAATCGGCGGACAGTTGACATTTTGGGCGACAGTATTTCAAATTTGTTTTAATAGCTCTGCTTCTTTGCCGACACACATTTTAGCACATTTGCAGGCACACAAACCTTGATACCAAGCCAACCTTGGAAAAGAGCTAAAATTTTGCCAACGCACAAACAGCCCGCCTCCTTAAAGACGAGTTATTAACATTTTTATTGTATCCTTACATTTTTTTTGTTTATTCAACATAAAATACTCGATATTTGCTTAATTCTTTCATTGTAAGAATACATTTTTTTTGTTTATGCCTGAAAAGAACAGCAAACATCAAGATATTAATTCGTTGCTAAACGATATTTTAAGACCTGACAAACCAGGACTAAAAGAACTTTTTGATAAAAAGATTTCTGAATTAAAAATTACTTCAACAAGCGTTTTAGAGATTCTCAATATTCAGCATCGGACTTTAAAAGGAATATTAGATGGTACACAAAAGGTTGTTGATGTTACTAACCTCATTAAGATTGCAAACTTCCTTCAACTGCCAAAGGAAGACGTAATTAAAATGTACATTGACTCTTTAGAAAAAAACTATACAGAAAGCATTGTACCACCTGAAAAGATAAAGTTCATACAAGAAAATTTTGACTTGGCTGCATTGAAAAAAGCAGGGTTTATTGATTCTTTGACAGACTTTGAAAAGATTGATTCAAAAATCACTTCATTCCTTGGGCTAAAGTCTATTTATGAATATAAGAGACCAAATATTAAACCTGCGTTTAGTGCAGGATTAGTGAAGCCAAAAAACGAATTGACACGTTCTTTATGGATTCAATCTGCAATAACTTACTTCGAAGATATAGATAATCCATACGAATATAATAGGAAAGCATTAATTGAATACTTCCCTAATATAAGGTGGCATTCTACAAATGTTGAATTTGGTTTACTTACTATAATAAAAGACTTATTCAAACTTGGTGTTACAATAATTTATCAATCTCCATTACCGTCTTTACATCTTCGAGGAGCAACATTTGCTGTAAACGACAAACCTTGTATTGTATTGACAAACTATGTTGGTTTCTATGGCACTTTATGGTTTGCTTTAATTCACGAACTTTTTCATGTTCTCTTCGATTGGGAAGAGATACGAACAAATATGTATCACTTATCTGATGACGAAGATAATGAGTTGATAGTACAGGAGAAAGAAAATGAAGCAAATCAATTTGCCCGTGAGTATTTGTTCCCACAAGAGAAAATGAAGCAAATAAAACACAATTTAAACAATCCATATTTTGTCAGTGAGTTTGCAAAGAACAACCAGGTGCATCCAAGCATTATCTATGTGTTTAATGCTTTTGACAGCAGTAAAACGAACAGAATGCCGTGGGCAAGAGCAAGAAAAAATGAACCAGCAGAATTGTCGAAGTGTATCTCTCACTTAGAAAACCCATGGAGCAACTCAATGCCAATTAATGAAATTGTAAAAAATAAAAAATTAGAAATCTATAATTAATAACTATGAAAGACAAAAAAAATCAAAAACAACTTTCAATAAAGTTAGTAGAGAAACGGCAAGCTGCCGAACAAGGAAAACAGCAATTAATTGAATTGCTTTTACAGGGTCCCGAAAACAGAGTTCAGCAAAAATATTCTGACAGAAACCTTGACAGAGAAAATGAAATAATTGAACTTCTCGGAGGTCGTCAAGTTACCATACGACAAATCAAAGACATCATTGCAAAGTGTGAACAGGAATATGTGCCACAATTTCCACCAGTCTTTTACTCAGAAATAGACAGATTAAATAATTGGCAGCGTCCGAAAGAAAAGCAGCATGAAAAACCTCCAATCGTTGGCAGGTGGACAAAACAAATAATCTATGGACGATTTCCAAAAGAAGTATTACCCGTACTTGAGCAACTTAATCCATACATAGGTTTTGGTATCAGGCTATACAAACATTTTCAGTGGCTAACCCCTGAAGGAAAGAATCAATTACAAGAATTTATTGCAGAAGCAATTGAAGTAATGCAATCTTCAAGTACATGGTATGAGTTCAGAGTAAAATATGCACGACAATACGGAGTACCTTTCCAGCTTAGTGTTTTTGAAGATAACGACAACATTAAATAATTCAAATAGACATTAAATTTAGTAGATTGACAGCAGCGATAGACATAAAACCACTCACTAATGAGTTACCCAGCCACTTTGCCGACAGAGTTGGACAGTTTTATGCTAAAACTGTTACGACACAGCACAAGAAGGACAATGGACAATTTTTTACTCCGACAGAAATTGCTCATTTCATGGCAGGACTTTCCAAACAAACAAAAGACAAATTCAAAATACTTGACCCTGGTTGTGGCACGGCAATTCTTTCATGTTCACTTATTGAGACACTTGCAAAAAAGAATGACACCCTAAAAGAAATCGAACTTCTTGTTTACGAGACCGACCAGGATATTTTGCCATATACACAAGCGACACTTGACTATTTAACCACGTGGCTAACGAAATATAAAATCAAGTTTAAATCAACACTTGAAACAAACGATTTTGTACTTGAAAATAAAGATTGCTTTCAAGTATCTGCAACACTTTTTTCGGAACCCCAAAATGCCATTTATGACATTGTAATTTCCAATCCGCCATATTTCAAAATACCTAAAGAAGATAAACGGGCAACTGTAGCAAAATCTATTGTTTGGGGGCAACCAAATATTTATTCAATCTTTATGATGGTTGCAGCAAAGCTATTAAAAGAAGAAGGCGAACTCATATTTATTACGCCAAGAAGTTTTGCATCGGGTAATTATTTCAGAGCTTTTCGTGAGGCCTTCTTTCAGGAAATTGAAATAGAACATATTCATTTATTCGGTTCAAGAACTGACACATTTGACCGTGATAGCGTTCTGCAAGAAACTTTAATCTTGAAAGGTAAAAAACAAAAACTAAACGGACGCTTGCCTTCAATACTTGTAACTCACTCTAATGGCATAAGAGACATTGAAAATTTCACTGAAAAGGTTTATAAAACTGGTGAACTGATTGACTTAAAGTCAAAAGAAAAAATTATTCACCTGCCGACAAATGAAACAGATGATAAAGTAATCAAACTGTTTAAATCATGGTCAGGTAGTTTACGTCAGTATGATATTCAAATTTCAACAGGTCCTGTTGTTTCATTCAGAGCAACTCAATATTTGTTTGAGCAGTATCAAAATGGAACAGTTTTTTTAGTTCCACTTTATCAGCTTATCAATACAGCCAAAATGCAATTTGAATGGCCTGTTATTAAAAGGAATAAACCTCAGTACATTCAACTGTGCGAAGAAACCAAATCGCTTTTGCTTCCAAATAAGAATTATGTTTTCCTACGCCGTTTTAGTGCAAAGGACGACAAGAGCAGGTTAGTTGCAACACCTTATTTTGTTGACATTACCCAAGCAGAATATATCGGTGTGGAAAATCATCTCAATTACATTTACCGACCTAAAGGGCATCTCGAAAGAAATGAAATATTAGGACTTGCTGCCTTGTTAAATAGTAATTTGTTTGATATATATTTCAGAACATTCAACGGCAATATAAATGTAAGTGCAACCGAATTAAGAGAAATGCCTTTACCCCCTTTAGAAGATATAAAACAAATTGGCAATCAAATAATACTACTAAACGACTTTTCACAATCAAAGGTTGATGAAATCATAACCAACTACTTTGATATAGAACATATATTCTCTTATGAGCAAAATTGACGAAGCAAAAGAAATTCTTAAAGAATTAGGATTACCAGCAGCACAACAAAATGAAATTTCAGCCTACACATTGCTTGCCCTTTGTGATATTAAACCCCGTGGGAATTGGAGCAAAGCCACTAAAGCAAGTCTGAAAGTTTCAAAAGGCATTATGGCATTTTGTAAAGACGTTTACAAAAAAGAATATGCTCCCAATACAAGAGAAACGTTTCGGAGACAAGTGTTGCATCAATTTGTTCAAGCAAGAATAGTTGACTACAATCCCGACAACCCTACTTTGCCAGTCAATAGCCCCAATGCTCACTATGCAATCACAAATGAGGCACTTGAGGCTATTAAAACGTTTGGGACTAAAGCATGGAAGGAAGCATCGGAAAGATTTAAGTCCGAAGTTGGCGAACTTTCAAAGAAATACTTAAAAGCGAGAAAGCAAAATTTAATCCCTGTAAAATTAAGTAATGGGAAAACACTTAAACTTTCCGCAGGAAAACATAATGTTGTGCAAGCTGCTATCGTTCAAGACTTTGCTGCTCGTTTTGCAAATGGTAGTGAAGTTCTTTATTTAGGCGACACAGCAAATAAAGACCTGTATGTTGACAAAACCGTTTTAAAAGAAATAGGCATACCGATTACAGAACATAGCAAATTGCCAGACGTAGTTTTATTTGACAGAAAGAAAAATTGGCTATACTTAATTGAAGCCGTTACTTCTCATGGACCTGTTTCTCCAAAACGAATTGTTGAATTGGAAGAACTATTGAAAGATTGCAAAGCAGGCAAAGTTTATGTTTCAGCATTTCCCGACTTTGCAGAATTTAAAAAACATTCGACAAACATTGCATGGGAGACAGAAGTTTGGGTTGTAGATTTTGCAGAACACATGATACACTTTAATGGCGACCGTTTTATGGGGCCACGATAAACCAACGCACCAAGTCAGGCACATTTGCAAGGCACACAAAGCCGATACACATAACCTAACCTTGCAAAAGTGCCTGCCTTGTGCCTATGCTTCATAGACACACTCTGCTTCGTTGGACACAGAACAAAACTTGACAGACCGAGAAGAAGGGCGAACGCATAACATTGGGTTTGCTGCTATGCTGGCTGACGAATAAATCTTCATCTTTTCAGTTCCCTGTTCAGCAGCGGTTCGGGCAGACGGATTTCTATTCGGCTTTTGTTCTTAACTTCAACATCAGTAATTCTATTGGGCTTCAGTTCCAGGCTGGACGTTTTTCAAATCCCAGCACAGCATCAAGCCCTGTCCGTTATGTGGCATTTCAAAACAACGACAAATTAACATGCGAAAACTTTTGATATTCTTATTTGGAAGCATTGCAGTTTCCGCTACTTCTTACGGCCAACGAGACTCTCTCTGGAGCCAAGACGATATTTCAAACGTGACTGTCTTTCTTTATCAAAAGACCTCTGATACAAGTTCACAATCAGGTTCCGGAACGATTATTAGTCATGGGGGAAAATATTTTTTACTCACTGCAAACCATGTTGCTAAAGAAATGCGTAATGACGCTAAGGTTGTTTTTCGTATAAGTGGAGACAAGCCAGGCATTGTTGACCTGCTTCTTTTGAGTAAAACCCATTCATTAAATTGGACAACCCACCCTATTGCTGATTTGTCCTTAATGGAACTATCAACAACTAATAAAGACATTGAAAAAAGGTTAAAAGAATGGTCATTCCCTTCGTATTTGATTTATGGCGGTAAAGATGCAGCACCGAAAGACGTTGATATAACTTTTCTTGGTTATCCCTTATTAGACTTACAATTAGAACACTTTTCCCCATTGATTTTTACCAGTCATTTAGCAAGCGGACTAATAACACAGACGAGGGCGGATACGAAGACAAAATGTACTTTTTTCTACTTGGACCTTCCAAGCATGCAAGGCTGCAGTGGTTCCGGTGTATATTATTCCGTAAAAAAAGCAATGTTTATTGGAGGAAATAAAACAATATTCTTAGGAGTTGTACATGGCACACAAGGAGACAACACAGGTGGGAAGCTTGCGGCTATTACACCGTCATATTATATATGGGACATACTGAAAGACTGAACGCCACATAACATTGGGCTTGCTTCCATGCCGGCTGACGGAATAAAACCTCAGCATTTGTAATTCTATTGAGCATTTGTTCGGGCTGAAAGAACACCGATCAACATTTGTAATTATCTTCGGCTTTGGGTTCACTATTGGGCTGATGATCGGGCTGAAACAGCTTCGAATTCCGGCACGAAAGCAAGCCCCGAACCGTTGTGCGCTATTAGATTATGCATCTTAAACATTGGAAAATATTGACATTTATATTGTTGACAGCTTTTTTGTCTGTATCTACATATCTTTTTTTAAAAGGGCAGCACACAGATTTAAGTTATCCTATTGACACAAATAAATTCAATGACTA
This sequence comes from Chitinophagaceae bacterium, assembly GCA_023957155.1. GTDB lineage: Bacteria > Bacteroidota > Bacteroidia > Chitinophagales > Chitinophagaceae > Agriterribacter. Next base: position 10,758 of record JAMLHK010000016.1, read on the forward strand.
TGGAAGTTTCATTGGTGGACTCTTTGGAAGTTTATCTATCTATCTTTTGTTGATAACATATTTTTATTCAATACAAGGCAATGAATTAACGAAGATTGAGACGTTCTACCAAAATTTAAACTCAGAAATTAATGATGCATCATTTGAAGGGGAAAAAGGTACTGACGCTTATTTGGCTTACGATATGAATACTCAAACTAAAAACGTTATTCTTGACAATTTAAATGTTGTTGTTACATCCTTTGCAACCTACCTCAATTATGTTTCTCAGAATAAAATAGTTTCTGAATCAGACAAAAAAATATATGTAACACGAATTTATTTGCTATTCTATTCAAAAGTATTGTGGCCACTTCATGAAACAATTACTAAAAATGGTATCAGTTTTATAAATAAAAAGCATGATGACAGCTTATTGGTACTTCCAAAATTCTGTGACATAGGAATAAAAACTATTAAATATCTAAGAGAAAATGAAATTGCAGCCGCGTCAGCTTTTAAAGACGAGACAATTAAAAAACTAAGAATTATAATAGACAGCGCACAACACGGGGACTCAAGTCAGACAAGACATAGTATAATCGGCTAATTGCAGTCCGGGCTCCAGTTACCGCCAGACGACAGCACAACAGAAATTATATAGATACAATATTTTTTACATTAAATGGTCATACGGTATTTCAGCAGACGGATTTCAAATATCCTACCTGCGCCAATCCATTCCGTCATGCGATATTTCTAAGCCAACCGAGATAAATTGACAATATATTAGAGTCTATATGATTAACTTTTTTAGGCGATTATTTAATATTTCTAATAAGAAAATTGAGATAGAACCAAATTCTTCCGAACTAACTCATGAAATGCTTTATTCATTAGCAGAAGCAAATAGGCTTTGTGATGAAAAGAAATATTCTGAAGCATTATTAAAATTTGATCTTGCAGTAAAATCGGGACTTTTTGATAAGGAAGCTTATACAGATAGAGGGATTTGCTTGCAAAGTCTTGATTTTCATCTTGACGCTATTGACGATTTTACATTTGCGATTCAATTACTTCCATATGATCCAAACAACTACTTTCTTCGTTCTCTATCGTTAAAACAAATTGGATTATATAAGGAGGCCATTAGTGATAACGAAAAAGCAATTTTGCTTTCAGAAATCCCATCTGTAGAAAATGAAGAAAAAAATAAAAAAGCAATAGATATGGGGTATAATTGTGTGGCAGACTTTTATCGTATTCGTTTGGACTTACTATTGCAAGAGACAAATTTTAGTCAAACTATTAAAGATTACATAGTTAAACCTAAAACAAGAAGAACCATATAAATTTGACAATAAAACATCGCACAACAGGCAGGTTGGCATAAATGCGGGCAGACGGAAAACGTTCGTCAACTTTTGGTTCTTTGTTTTAGCTTTTGTTCCGGCTGACGGAAAGCAATCGGCAAAATTCTATAGTTTGTACTTTTAATAAATAATCAACTTCGGTAGCCGGGCGCGACGGAATGCTATTATCCGCACTTCGCCAACCTGTACCGTTGCCTGCAAGCTTACGCAGACACATTATAAAATAAATTGCATGACTTATTAATCAACTATAAACAAACATGAGGATAATCTTACAAACCGTTTTGACACTTATTTTATTTTTATTTTCGTTGACCTCCTATTCGCAGAAAAACGGCAAAACCAGCTATATCATTCTCACTGGTAAAATTGAAAATGTTGCGACACAAACCAACGGTAAAAAAACAATTGAACTTGTGCCGCCATATTATTTAAAATCGGATAAGGAAAAGATAATTTATTTAGGTGATGACGGCTCTTTTACAGACACGGTAATGACAGGAAAAGGACTGTACTATATTTTTGACCAAACCAATGTAGTTCCTATTTATCTGGATAAATCCAAAACTTACACGATAACTTACAATAGCTCCAACTACCGTAAAGGAGTAGTAAATCTTTTAGGTGCCGATACATCCATTAATCGTTATTTTATTGAAAAAGACCAAAACAGGGTCTTTGTTGACCGACTGAATGTTCAAAGAAGCGAAGAAGAGTTTCGGGAATTAATCGGGAAAATAAGGCACGGACAATTACAACGGCTTACAGAAAGTAAACTACCGCAATATTTAAAGGAAGAGGAAGCCAAATATATCAAGTACGAGTGGCTTTCTGAATTGTATTACTTCCTTGTCGCAAAGCAAGAATCCTATCCGGATTTTAAACCCTCACTGATTTCAAAAAATGAGCTAAATATCAATTACAACAACGAGGAAGAATATAAAAGACAGCCGTACTATTCTAAACTTGTATCTATTTATTACGATGAAAAAATGAATTGTGCTAACAAAAAGAATAAAGAGAAAGACTCTGCCTATTCCAATTCTCAACACGTAATTAAGTTAATTGATTCGCTGGTTGCAAACAAATACATTAAGAATGACCTAATAAAACAGTATGCCAGAAGCCAGTTAACCCGTGCGGAAAACAAGGAGGCTTATTACAATGATTTTGTAAAGTATTATACAGGAGATGACGAGGAGTTGAAGCAAAGCATGTATGATGCTTATCTGCGTTTTACAAGGCTAAGGAAAGGAACGCCATCGCCCGAATTTTTTAATTATCCCGAGTATAAAGGAGGTAGTAAATCGCTAAAAGATTTTAAAGGCAAATTTGTTTATATAGATATTTGGGCTACATGGTGCGGCAACTGTTGGCGTGAACTTCCTTATTTAAAAAAAATGGAGGAAGAATATGCCAATAAAAACATAGTTTTTTTAAGCCTGTCGTGGGACAGATTTGAAAACGAATGGAAAGAAGCTATACAAAAATATAGTTTAAGCGGCGTACAGTTACTTGCTAACAGGGAGGACGATTTTTTTACAACGTATGCTGTTAGTGGCATACCACGGTATATTTTCTTAGACACTAACAGTTGTATAATAGACTACAATGCACCTATGCCTAGTGAAAAAGAGAAATTGGAAGAATTGTTTAAAAGCGTTGGGCTGTAAATAAGTGGACAATAAATCCAAATTGACAAAAGCCAGCAGGCAACAAGCGGTTTTGCAATAGTGCGGCTGACGAATATAGGCTCAACATCAGTAATTCTATCTAACTTTGGTGCAAAACTCAACTGACGGAATGCCATTACCGCACCATCGCAAAGCCCCGACCCGTTAGCAGCAATGCCTTATGACATTTCAAAATTGTAAATTGCTTGATAAGACCAAATATAGATGCAACTAAAAATTCCTGCTGGACAAGCTATTCAAATACTTCAAGACAGATTAAAGGAAATTGACGCTTATAACTTCAATCCTAAGGCATGGAAGAATAAGACTGAAAACGACTTACGTGAAATCTTTCCATTAGGTTCAATGCAATGGTTACAAGTAAGCAATCTTCAATTTGACACATTTGTAACTTTGGAAAAGGCTAAAGTTTTAGCGGAAGGAAAAGAGACCGCCAGACAATTAATTACTTCGTATATAGATTTCATAAAGCAATATTCTAAAATTGCGGAACAGAAACAGATAATTAAGGAAAAGGATTTTGAACAAAAGTATTACGACTTGCTTAAAGAATGGAATGAGTTAGTTCCAGGTTACAATGATTTGGTCAAAAAATATGATGAGCAACTGACGTCTGCGGAAGGATTGTTAGAAACTATTGACCTTAAAGACCACGAAATTGAGCGCATAAAAAATGAAACCATTCAGCTTGACAATGTTTCCTTCAAAAAACTTTGGGCCGCTTTATTTAACTTGCCAACAGGACAATTAATAGCGGTCTTTTCAACCTTTTTGGCCCTCTTGATTGGTGCATTTACGTTGGGGACACTTTACGAAAGGACCAGCGCAAACAATGAGCTTTTTGACTTGAGAAATAGTAACAAACAATTACAAGAACAAAACGAAAGAATAAGGACAAGCTATGACAGTTTGAAAAATACACAACCTATTTTTCAAGACACAACAAAACACACTAAAATGGACACAACGCAGTGAAGATAGCACATGCTGCTAACAAGCGGCTTGGCTATATGGCGGCAGGACGAGCGTATACTCAATTTTTGTTCGCTATTCAGCTTCAGTCCCGGCTGACGAATAACGCCGGGCAATAGAATAAACAATGAACATTTATTTATAAATTTAACAGCGGTTACGGGCAGACGAATCACGGAATACCGCCACATCGCCAAGGTGTGCTGTGAAAGGCTAACAGCAAAGAGTTAGTCAATGCTGTATAAAAGATGATGGACGACCCATCGGTGTCGGCTTTCAAGAGCAGGCATCAAACCACTTCCCGATGCCTGGGTGGTAACAAACAGGTATTAAACGGTAGGAAGAAAAGGCTATCAATAATAGTCAGGTACGAATTAAGGAGACAAACGAAAGTGAACCTGTGAAGAAGTTGTGTGAAGTGGCTACATTTTGTCAAAAGCTTGCATTCTTGGCTGCAAGTGAAAAGCTGTAACGGGAGCTTGACTATTGGTTACAGGGCAAACGCAACTGAGCAGGTGTGAACTTAATTCAGGCTTTTATACGGAACTCAGGAAGTCCTTACAAAATGCAAAGAGAACGGCACAAAAGGGCAACACCCTCAAGGCTTATAGTATCGAAGTTTGTAAGGATGACGGATGTCGTTGTAATAGCAAAGAAGTGTTTGTAATGAACATGGAGCGAAGGACGACAGACATACAGTCTTGAACAGGTAAACAACTTAGGACAATTAAGGATGACAGACTTATTCGAGACAAAATCAAAACCGGTTCCGGTAACCAAAGACATGGTGAGGGAAGCCTACCGCAAGGTCAGGAGCAACAAAGAAAGTGCAGGGGTGGATGAAGTATCGCTTCAGGAATTTGAGAAGAACTTATCCAAAAACCTGTACAAACTTTGGAACAGAATGGCCAGTGGCAGTTATTTTCCTAAGCCCGTGAAAGAGGTTATCATCCCCAAGAGCAATGGAGGAAAGCGAAAACTGGAGATCCCATCCATCAGCGACAGGATAGCTCAGGAAGTAGTAAAAGCCTACCTCGAACCACGCATGGCAGCAGAGTTTCTGCCACAATCGTATGGCTATCGCCCCCACAAGAACGCACACCAGGCATTAGAGCAGGTACGGGAAAATGTACGCCAATTTGCATGGGTCATTGATATGGACATCAAGAGCTTCTTTGACGAAGTCAATCATGAGTTATTGATGAAAGCCATAGACAGGCATGTGCCGGAAAAGTGGGTGAAAATATACATACGCAGATGGCTGGAAGCGCCTGTACAAACTCAGGAAGGACTTGTTCACAAACAAGGGCAGGGCACACCACAAGGAGGTGTTATCAGTCCCTTGTTAGCCAATTTATTCTTGCATTACGTGTTAGACAAATGGTTGGTGAAAACATTTCCGACAGTAAGATTTGTACGCTATGCAGACGATGTAGTGGTTCATTGCATCAGCGAAAAGCAAAGTCATTATGTATTAGCGGGCATCAGGCGAAGGCTACAGGAATGCCAATTGCGATTAAGCGAAGAGAAGACCAAAATTACCTATTGCCAGGACTATCGGCGACAGGCAAGAAAAGACTATCCCGGAAAATTCGATTTCCTGGGACACACATTCAAGCCTATGACGAAGAAAAGTAATAGGGACAAAGGCGTTTTTCTCGGCTTTGATTGCGAGATGAGCATGAAGTCAAGGACACGTATCCTATCGGACTGGAAACGAATGAATTTCCAGCGGGAAAGTACATGTACAATACAGGACATAGCCGCCTTACTGAACGCTAAGACAAGAGGAATTATTAATTATTTTGGCAAGGTAAATACCTTTTCACCAGAAAGATTATTCCGACATTTGGACTACCGGATAGCAAAGTGGGTAAAGAACAAGTTTAAGAAATTAAACAGCTACCAAAAGGCTTATGATTGGCTAAGGGTCATTAAGACAAGCTATCCAAATACATTTGTCCATTGGTCGTTGAGCAAAATCTAAGATTGTATGTCAAGAGCCGTATGAGCCGAGAGGTTCACGTACGGTTCTGTGAGAGGCTTAAGCTGAAATGCTTTTGCCTACTTGACCCCCGAACCGTTGTGCGTCAGCTAAGAAAGCGTTGTCGACAAGACATTCTGTACCTAAATTTGAATGCAACTCGACAATATTGAGGAAAAGGCAATGAATAGAGATAATAGAATGTTAAATAATGAAATGATTTTATAATGAAAAGAAGTATTCGCATTTTGGCAATATGCACATTATGTTTTATTTACAGTAATTTGATGGCTCAAACTCCATCATACCCGATTGTTGATTCGCATTGTCACATAAAAACCCATCTCACAGATGATATATTTATGACAATGGAAGAGTATTTTGCTGAAAATAAGTCAATAAACATAAAATATTTGTTTGGAATATCTTTTGTGCAAAGACAAGGCAATCTTGAGGAAATGAAAGTTCGGAATGATTCTCTGTTTTCGATGGCTCGTCGTGATTCACGATTTATCCCTGTTTGCTCTGTTCATCCTAATGATGGCGATGCTGCAATTGAAGAATTGCGTAGGATCAAAGATTTTGGTGGTAAAATCATTAAATTGCATCCCATTACTCAAAATTTCCCTATCCTAAGCAACGAAGTGTTTAATGTAGCAAGAGTTGCAGGGGAATTGGGTTTGATTATTTTGATTGACGGATACGGCTTTGTTATTCCGAATTATGTAGAACACCTCTTAAAATTGGCAATGTCCAACCCTCGAACAAAATTCATCATTGCACACATGGGAGGTACGGATTTTTATAAATTGGGAGGTCTGAACTTAGTTCAAACACTAAATCCCGGATTATTGAGCAATGTATGGTATGACCTTTCGGCTACTGTTAAAATTTATGCCGATTCACCTTATAAATCCCAGTTAGAATGGGTAATCAGAAATATTGGAATAGATAGAGTGTTGTTTGGAACCGATAATCCTGTTACTTCTTTATCGGAAGCATTAAACGCTTTTTACAAACTTGATTTTAACGAAACCGAAAAAGAAAATATTCTGTATAAAAATGCAGTAAAACTTTTGAGATTGTAAGATGTGCGAATACGAAATAATAATTGCCGAACGCACAACATGTGGCTTTCAGCCATGCTGGCTGAATAATAAATCATCAATACTATATTACTAATCTGCTTCGGTTCCGGCTTAATGTACTCTGATCAGCAAAAGAATATATCTTTAACTTTAGTAACAATATTGGGCTTTAGTTCGGGCTGGATGAATCACAGAATATCAGCACAGCAGAAAGCCCCGATCGTTGTGCGTTATATAAAAATGACTATTATGAAAAAACTGACATTTATCCTTTTATTATTCCTTTTTAGCATTCTAACTTATGCTCAAAATAATTTTATTGACCAACCCTATATTGAGACTTCGGCTAAGGTTGATACTTTAGTTGTACCAGACAGAATCTATATTTCAATCCTTTTGAATGAAGCTGATAGTAAAAATAAAAAATCTGTAGAAGAACTTGAAGTGACGTTAGAAACTACATTAAAAAACCTCAACTTAGATACAGAAAAAGATTTATCACTTCTTGACTTTTCAAGTGATTTCAAAAAATATTTTATGAAAGGACAAAATGTTATTAAAAGCAAAATATATTCTTTAGTAGTAGGAGACGCTGTAACTGCGGGAAAGGTTTTAGCCGAACTTGAAAATGTTGGAATATCAAATGTAAATATTGAACGAACGGAGTACTCTAAATCTGAGACGTTAATTTTAGACTTAAAAGAAAGAGCCGTTAAGAAATCACAAATAACAGCTGAGAGCCTTGCTAGACCTTTAGGTCAAAAAATTGGGAGGGCTATTTACATTTCTGATGGGAATACTATTTCCAACGCACTTCAAGGTCAGACACCAGGAGTTAGAATTCGTGGAATAAGTAGTTTGTATGGCTCAAGAGCAGCTGACCCAATTTACACTGAATTTCAAAAAGTGAAATTTGAAGTAGAAGTAAGTGTAAAGTACATCTTAGAATGATATACAAACGCACAACATTCGGTTTGGCAATATGGCGACTGGACGAATATATCCCCGGCTTTTTGTTTGTTTCCGGGCTTTGGTTATCGGCTGACGACAGTCTAACAAAAATTATCTGAACACAATATTTTTTACATTAAATTGACATTACGGTATTTCAGCAGACGGATTTCAAATTCCACACCTGCGCAAAGCCATACCGCTGGCAGTAATATTAAACAACCCTTTATATTGGACAAACGAATCGGCAAAGCCCTTAAAGTTTTCATTAATTATGATTAGAAAACGAATCGAATATTTATACAGAGTACTAATAAATATTAATTATGGTTGGCAAAACAATAAATCATTGAAAAAAATATATCTGTTGTTCGCCTGCTCTCTATTAATTTTATCATTACAGGCACAAACCTTTTCCTCCGTACAGCAAATAGCAAACCGCCGTGTACCCTGGCTTTCAAAGCATTTAGAATTTAAAATAATTCCAAAGCAAAATGGCGAAGATGCGTATGAGCTTTCATCTCAAAACAATAAGATCGTAATTGCTGCTACCAATGCAAATGCTGCTGCTGTGGCATTAAATTTTTATTTAACCCGATATTGCCACCGCAGTATGAGTCACTTGGGTGATAATCTTTCACCACTAAAAAAAATACCGCAAATAAAAACCACAGTAAAAAATGTTTCGCCTTTTCAATATCGTTATGCGCTTAATTATTGTACCATCAACTATACGATGAGTTTTTATACATGGAAAGATTGGGAACGGGAATTAGATTGGTTGGCATTGCATGGTTTTAATTTGGTGCTAATGCCTGTGGGTGTTGAAAAAATTTGGCAAAACACTTTGAAGCAATTTGATTATAGCGATAAAGAAATAAAAGAATTTATTCCGGGTGCTGCATTCACAGCTTGGTGGCTTATGGGTAATTTGGAAGGTTGGGGAGGTGCTGTATCACAAACAATAATTGACCAACAAGCCTTGCTTGCAAAAAAAATTATTGCAAGAATGAAAGAATTAAATATTCAACCTGTTATACAAAGTTTTTATGGAATGATTCCAACATCGTTAAAAAATAAATTTCCTGATGCGGCAATAATACCTCAGGGCAATTGGGCAGGAGGTTTTACAAGACCCGATATTCTATTGCCAAACGATATATTGTATAAAAAAATGGCTGCCGTTTATTACAATGAAATAAAAACACTATACGGCAGCGATATACATTTTTTTTGTGGAGAACCTTTTCATGAAGGTGGTAAAGCAGATGGTATTAATGTAAGTGAAGCAACCAATTTGGTGCAACAACAAATGCAACAACATTTCCCCAAAAGCACTTGGGTATTGCAAGGTTGGCAGAATAATCCTTCAAAAGATTTTTTAAGAAATTTAGATAAAGAACACACATTGATCATTGAATTATTTGGCGAAAACACAAGAAATTGGGAACAAAGAAAAGGATATGAAAACACGAACTTTATTTGGAGCAACGTAAGCAATTTTGGAGAGAAAAACGGCTTGTATGGTAAACTGCAACGCTTTGCCAATGAAATTTATTACGCAAAAAAAAGTTCGTATTCTTCTTTGTTGAAAGGCATTGGCATTATTCCCGAAGGTATAAATAACAATCCTGTTGCTTACGATTTTATGGCACATCTTGCATGGACAAAAGATAGTGTTGATGCAAAACAATGGATTAGAAATTATGTACACTATCGTTACGGATTTACAAATGATACATTGCAAAAAGCATGGGATTTATTGCTACAAACAGTTTATAGCAGCCCTGATGAAAAACAGGAAGGTTCACCAGAGTCTATATTTTGTGCAAGACCTGCATTGAATATAACAGGTGTTTCAACATGGGGAACAAGAAAAAGAAATTACAATTTGCAATTATTTGAGGATGCTGTGAAATTATTCGTACAGGCAGGAAAAAATATTTCTTCATCAACATATAATATTGATAAAATAGATTTTGTTCGCCAGTTACAAGCTAATAAAGCAGATGAAGTTTACCAACAAATGTGCGATGCTGTTACGCAAAAAAATAAAGCCTCTTTTTTGCAAGCATACGATTTATTTGAAAAAATGCTATTGCAGCAAGATTTATTATTAAGTAGCAGTAAATATTTTTCACTCAATACATGGTTGCTACAATCGCAAAAATTTGTGAAAAACAGTGCCGATAAAAAAATGGCATTACTCAATGCCAAAACACAAATTACTTATTGGGGTAGCAATAATTCGCAAACAGATTTACACGATTATGCACATAAAGAATGGGCAGGATTATTGTCCTCATTGTATTTGCAGCGTTGGCAATTATTCAAAAAAGAAATGTTGGCAAAAATAAATGGAGAAAATTTTATAGCAGATTATTTTGAAATAGAAAAAAAATGGGCAGAAACGGACAGCTTTTATTCAGTAAATCCCACATTAGAAGATGATTTGAGTAATTTAATTGAACGAATTATTGAAAACTAACAAAAAAGAAACTTGCTTTTTTAACGTTACATAGGTTCAAAATTAAAGAGGCTCAGACATAACATACTTCTGCCAAAGCCTTGCAACAGTTTCGCAGATCCGCTAACCTCACGGCAGGTACGATTGAGATTCTTATTCCATTTCAGTTCTTCCGGGGAGGCAAGCCATTACGACAGATATATAACAAATGTAAACTTAGCGAAGAAAACATTGACCGTTCTGTTGAACTTTTGTGGCTGAAGCCGTACAACCGTGACAGACGACACCACACACATAAGCTTGGTTGGTAAGTGAGGAACAATTACCTTTGAATCACAAAGTTGCATAAACAACTAAATTTAATATTATGCAGGACGCGTATATAGTAGCAGGTTTTCGTACGGCGGTGGGAAAATCCAAACGGGGTGGCTTTCGCTTTACCCGGTCTGATGACCTGGCTGTTGAAGTGATAAAAAATGTATTGGCATCTGTGCCCCAGCTGGAGGCTAAACGGGTGGATGATGTTATTGTCGGGAATGCTGTTCCCGAGGCTGAACAGGGGTTGCAGGTTGGCAGGATTATAGCAGCAAGAGCTTTGGGAATTGAAGTACCCGGCATGACAATTAACCGTTACTGCGCTTCAGGATTGGAAGCCATTGCAATAGCAACTGCTAAAATCCGTACGGGTATGGCTGAATGCATTGTAGCTGGCGGAACCGAAAGTATGAGCTTAGTGCCAACAGCAGGATGGAAAACAGTACCTGCTTATTCTATTGCTAAAGATGAGCCGGACTATTACCTGAGCATGGGCCTGACCGCAGAAGCTGTAGCTAACGAATATAAAGTGAGCCGCGAAGATCAGGACCTCTTTTCCTATCACTCACACCAAAAAGCAATCCATGCGATAGAAAACGGCTATTTTAAATCGGGTATATTGCCTGTTACCGTTGAAGAGGTCTATCTGGACGCCAGGGGTAAAAAGCAGAGCAAGAGCTATGTTATGGATACGGATGAAGGACCACGCAAGGATACTTCTGTTGAAGTGCTGTCAAAATTAAAACCCGTTTTTGCAGCCGGGGGCTCTGTTACGGCCGGCAATTCTTCTCAAACCAGTGATGGTGCTGCTTTTGTTATTGTGATGGGAGAGAAAATGGTAAAAGAGTTGGGGCTGAAACCATGGGCACGCCTGGTAGCCTGTACATCGGCGGGTGTTCATCCCCGTATTATGGGTGTTGGGCCGATCGCGGCCGTACCCAAGGTATTGAAGCAGGCCGGTATGTCATTGCAAAACATAGATCTGATAGAGTTGAATGAGGCCTTTGCTTCCCAATCGCTTGCCGTGATCCGTAAGCTGGAGCTTGATCCCGATATAGTTAATATAAATGGAGGAGCCATTGCTTTAGGTCATCCTCTGGGTTGTACAGGCTGCAAGCTTACGATACAAATTACTCATGACATGAAGCGGCTGAATAAAAAATACGGTATTGTTACCGCCTGTGTAGGAGGAGGTCAGGGAATAGCCGGAATAATTGAAAATATTAACTAAAGGAAATTTTTACCAAATATTGCTGCCGCAGATAATAAACCGGCAGGGTTTTATGTTCTACTCCGGGAGAAGTTCTCCCGGTTTTTTTATGTCCGTACCTCATTAGTATTATTACTAAGTAGTTTACCCATTGAAGAAAGAAAAAAAGTGCTGAAAAGAAATTCGGCAAAAAGTTTGTTATAGTCTTTGCGCGTTATTCTAAAATCCAATACGCATGTCCTATGAACAGAAGAGCATTTTTGACCGCCTCTGGTGTAAAAAAGAAAAATAGACCTTCCCGTCCGGTTGTTACAGGACGGACAAGCAGTGGCATTGTTCCTTATACCGGTGCGTGGACAAGGAATGAAGTTATCCATTTGCTGAAGCGTACCATGTTCGGTGCAAAGCCCGATGATATACAATATTTTGAAGGGAAAACGATGGAGGAAGCGGTGGATGAGTTGCTGAATATTACCTCTCCTTTGCCTGGCCCCCCGCTTAAAGATTATGATACCGGAGATGCCGAGGTTCCGGACAATAATATACCTAAGGGCACTACCTGGATAAATGATGTTAACGAAGACAGTAAGATCGCATGGTTGCGTAAGCAATCCCTGAAAAAATGGTGGGTAGGTGTTATGCTGAACCAACCACGGAATATCCGTGAAAAAATGGCATTGTTCTGGCATAATCATTTTGCTACGGAAATGGCTTCGACTAATAATGCGGGCTATGCATACAGGCATCATACCCTGTTACGTGCAAATGCACTGGGGAATTTTAAAAGTCTGGCCCGGGCAATAACAATAGATCCGCTGATGTTGGTATACCAGAATGGGGAGCACAACCGGAAAGGAGCGCCGGATGAAAATTTTGCGCGGGAGCTGCAGGAGCTTTTTACCCTGGGAAAAGAGAATAATCCCAATTACACGGAAGAGGATGTAAAAGCAGCCGCAAGAGTGCTGACCGGCTGGAGAAATGATCCGGAAGCCAATGACTCCTATTTTGATCCCCAGCGGCATGATGAAGGCAATAAGACTTTTTCTTCTTTCTATAATCATAAAACGATAACAGGCAGAAGCGGAAATGCGGCCGGAGAGGAAGAGCTGAATGAGCTGATTGATATGATATTCAGTAAAGGCCGGGAGGCATCGGAATATATTGTAAAGGAATTATATCGCTGGTTTGTATATTATGAAATTGATGATGCGGCAAGAGTTAATGTGATTGAGCCGCTTGCTTTAATGCTTCGGAATTACAACTGGGAAATAAAACCGGTTCTTGCCGCTATGCTGAAAAGCGAGCATTTTTTTGACCCGCTGAACCAGGGCTGTATTATAAAAAACCCCGTAGATTTTATTGTTGGTTTATGTCGTGAGTGTGATGTTATGCTTCCCGACAGCAGTGATTATGCAACCTGGTATTCAACCCTTGATGGATTATTGGGTCAGCTTGAAATATTGCAGCAATCGCCCGGGGATCCGCCCAGTGTATCCGGTTGGCCGGCTTATTACCAGATACCCTCTTTTCATGAACTGTGGATCAATAATGATACTTATCCGCGGCGTACCCAGTTTACCGATATTATGGTGTATAACGGATTTACCCGGCTGGGTTTTGAATTAAAAATAAATACCATCGCATTTGCCGCCTCCCTGAGCAATCCGGGTGATCCTAAAGCGCTGGTAGATGATTCTCTGGAGATCCTGTACCGTATCGCATTGTCGGATACGGCAAGAGAGCAATTGAAAAGAGATATTTTGCTGACAGGACAAACCAGTGATTATTACTGGACGAATGCCTGGAATGCTTATATCGCCAATCCGGGTGATATGATGGCGTATCAAACGGTTTATTCAAGATTAAATGAGTTATACCGGTACCTGCTGGCATTACCTGAATTTCAGCTGTCCTGATAAGTTCAACCGGTCTTGCCGCAAACTAATTATAAATAAAATGCTTTACGGATGAAAAGAAGAGACTTTTTGAGACACACCGTACCTGCTGCTATCTTACCTGCTTTTGTTAACGGGCATACTATAACGGCTTTGTCACCATCACCCTTGCTGGATGCGCTGACGAACTTTACTACCGATACCGATCATGTATTGGTAATCATTCAGATGAATGGTGGAAATGACGGATTAAATATGGTAATCCCCAGGGATAATTATTCAGGGTATTTTAACGCCCGGAGTAATATTGCCATTCCGGAAAGTAAGATACTGGCACTGCAGGGGAATGAAAAAACAGGGCTTCATCCTGCAATGACCGGTATTCAGCAGCTATATGATGATGGTAAGGCGGCCATTGTGCAGTCTGTAGGATATCCACAGCCGAACCTCTCTCATTTCAGATCAACAGATATATGGATGAGTGGTTCCGATAGTAATGAAGTGGTGGATACGGGCTGGGTTGGGCGTTATCTGAATTATGAGTTTCCCGGTTTCCCTAATGGCTATCCCAATACGTCTATGCCGGATCCGCCGGCTATACAAATCGGGGCGGTATCGTCATTAACTTTTCACGGGCCGTCTATAGGGATGTCTATGAGTATAACCAATCCTACTTCTTTTTACCGGATCGTAGATGATGTTCAGGATCCCGCACCGCCAACACGTGCAGGAAAGGAGCTGACCTATATACGCGAAATTGCCCGCCAAACCGAACTTTTTGCCAATTCTGTTAAAAGAGCGGCCTCCAATACCGTACAGCAGCTCCCTTATCCGGAAAATAATGGTTTGGCCGACCAACTGAAAATAGTAGCCCGCCTGATTAAGGGAGGACTTAAAACGCGGGTATATATGGTTAGCTATAATGGATTTGATACACATTCTATGCAAACGGATCCGGCAGATCCTACTATCGGTAAGCACGCTGAGCTTCTCAAAGAACTTTCCGATAGTGTAAAAGCATTCCAGGATGATCTTGCATTCCTGGGAATTGAAGACCGGGTGATTTCATTTACGTTTTCTGAATTCGGGCGAAGGATAAAATCTAATTTTAGTATAGGTACGGACCATGGGGTGGCTGCTCCTATGCTTGTCTTTGGCAGTAAAGTGCAAAACGGTATTGTAGGAAAAAATCCTGATATTCCTGCAGGTCTTTCTGTTAATGACAATATCCCTCATCAATATGATTTTCGCAGTGTGTATGCTTCTGTTTTAGAGCAATGGTTTTGTGCCGATACGGTTGCGTTACAAACGGTATTGTTAAAAAACTTCCAGTCGCTTCCGCTTATTCAAAACGGCTCCTGTGCCGGTATGGATGATATCAATAAGAAGAATGATCTGAGCCTCATCTCTAATTATCCTAATCCTTTTACAACCCGCACCAATATAAAATATATAACACAGCCGGGGCATGTTCTGATACAGGTTATAGACTGTATGGGACGGGTAGTGAAAGTATTGGTTGACCAGGTGCAGGATGGCAGTACGTACACCATTTCTTTTGATAGTACCGGTTTAGCTACCGGGGTATATTACCTGCGATTACAGAATGGACCATTGCAGCAGGTGAGGCCGATACTGAAAGTAAAATAAGCAGCGACAATTGGGAGTAGCCTTCTTCTCATCCCTGTCATTATTTGTTTTCCCTTATCTTTACGGGGTATGAAAGTACTTGTAAGGGAGTGTGTCTTGTTATTTCAGGGGAGGTATTGGTTTTCCGGCGGTATATTCAATTGAATTTTCGGTAAAATATGAGAAGTCTCATCCTGATATTATCTGTGCTGTTCCTTCCTTTTATTTTCCAGAAAACCTATGCACAGTATGACACCACGTATTTAAAAAAATTATACGACCGGGTACTTGATTTTAATAGTTCTAAATCGGACTCTGTTTTGTATTATGCCCGCTTTATAGAAGAACAGGCGAAAAAGCTTGGCTTTGATAAGGGTGCCGTGCTATCCTTAAGGCTTAAAGGAATACACCAGGAATTCAGGGAAGAATATGATTCCGCTATAAATTATTATTATCAGTCGTTAGAGCAGTCCAGGCTGTTAAAGACAAACGAATACGAATCTTCGGCCCTGGGTGATCTGGCGATGGCTTACAATAGTATTAATCAGCCTCAAAAAGCCAGGGATTTCTTTATCGAAGCATTACGGGTGTCCCGTGAGCGAAAGGAGATGATGTCCATTTTTACAAACGGTTCTAACCTGGGCGCTATTTACAACCGGTTAGGCTATCCTGATAGCGCGTTGCTTTTTCTTGAGCAGGCGGAGGAGGTAGCCAAAAAACACAACCTCTCCATAGACATCCATTCTTTATACAATAACATAGGGAATGCCTGGTTTCACAAACAGGAATGGGATAAGGCGCTTCATTTCTTTAAGATCAATTATGATCATAATCTCAGCTATGGGGATGACGAAATGCTTTGGTACGACTGCCTGAATTTAGGGGATGTGTTTACTGAGAAAAAAGTCTTTGATTCGGCTCGTAAATATATTGACCGTTCTTTTGATTTGGCAAAATCACTCGGATCAAAACGTAAGGAAGCCGATACACACTTATTATACGCTAAATTTTTTGCTGCAAAAGGAGATTATAAATATGCGTACCGGCATGTTGAAAGCTGGCGTAATTTAGATACCGTTCTTGTTAGCCAGCATACCTTGCAAACCGTAGCCCGGCTCCAGGAAAAGTTTAACTTGAAGCAGCAGGAACAGCTGAATAGTATGCTGGGGCTTAAGATAGATCGGCAAAGGTTGGAAAAGAGAAATATACTGTTGCTCGCATTGGGTATAGCGGCATTGGCTGTTTCAGCTTTTGTAAGCCTGTTGCTGATCAGGCGTAAAAATACGTTGCTGAAGAAGCAAAATGAGCTGATCCAAAAGCAAAACAATAAACTTGCGCAGTTAAATGCTGAAAAAAATTCCCTGATCAGCGTAGTGTCTCATGATCTGAACGGGCCTTTTACAAGTGTAAAAATGTGGAGCCAGATATTATTATCAGATGTTTCTAATTTAACAGCCGACCAGAAAAAAGCGTTGTACCGGATTCAGTCCTCAGCCGATAACGGGGAGCTTTTAATAAGAGATATTCTTTACATAGAAAAGGAAGA
The DNA here is from genome assembly GCA_023957155.1 of Chitinophagaceae bacterium. GTDB lineage: Bacteria > Bacteroidota > Bacteroidia > Chitinophagales > Chitinophagaceae > Agriterribacter. The sequence goes on from JAMLHK010000016.1 coordinate 27,861, forward strand.
GATCAAACATCATGCATTGAACCTGGAAGAGCTGGATGTGAATGCTTTTTTAGAAGACGTTATTCAAATGTATAAGCTCCGGGCACAGCAGAAAGAGATCAGCATACATTATCAGCCGGGGGAAAAAAGCGTATTGCTTATGAGTGACCGGCATATTGTAAGCCGTATATGTGAAAATTTGCTGAGTAATGCCATTAAGTTTACCCCTCGTGGAAGAAATGTATGGGTCAGCTTAGCGGATATGCCGGATAGCGTTCATATTAAAGTAGAAGATGAAGGAGTGGGGATAGTTGCAGAGGATATTCCCTATCTTTTTTCCAAATACCGGAAAATATCCTCAATGCCCACAGAAGGTGAGTATTCAACAGGGCTGGGGCTGTCTATTGTAAAAAGGTTGGTTGAAGAGCTTAATGGCAGTGTGAACTGTAAAAGTGAGCCCGGAAAGGGTAGCCTGTTTACGGTAATACTTCAAAAGTAGACGGGGTTGGTATAGCCAGTTATCCCGTACCGGAATATGATTGGTGAATGTTAGCTTCTTAAGCGGTCTCGGCAGGTGTTTCCGAAGGATTGGGTAATATAGTTGTCTTTTTTCTTTCGCCGATTTGTTGCCGCCACATGGCATAATAAAGACCTTTTTCGGATAGTAAAGTTTCATGAGTTCCTTTTTCCACAATTTCTCCTTTTTCTAATACATATATGCTGTCGGCATGCATGATCGTAGAAAGCCGGTGGGCGATGAGGATAGTGATTTGGTTATGGCGGGAGGATACCTGTCTGATCGTTTCCGTAACTTCTTCTTCGGTTAATGAATCCAAAGCCGAGGTAGCTTCATCAAATATAAGCAGCCTGGGCTTTCGCAGTAATGCCCTGGCAATGGACAGCCGTTGTTTTTCGCCTCCAGATAATTTTAACCCTCCTTCTCCTATCATTGTTTCGATGCCTTTTTCTGCCCTGTTTAACAGTTCGGTACAAGCAGCTTTATTTAGGGCATCCAGCAGGTCGTCCTGATTTGCCGCAGGGTTTACAAAAAGCAGGTTTTCTTTAATGGTCCCGGAAAACAGCTGGGTGTCCTGTGTTACAAACCCGATCTGGTTGCGCAGGTCTTCATAGTTAATAGCGGTTTCATCTGTACCGTTGTATAATATTTTTCCTTCCTGCGGACGGTACAGTCCGACTAATAGCTTCATGAGTGTGGATTTTCCCGCTCCGGAAGGTCCTACAAAAGCAATGGTTTCTCCCTGTTTTGCGGTAAAGCTGATACCGGCTATCGCTTTTTGTCGGGCGCTTTGATGCCGGAATGCAACATTACTGAATTGAAGGGTATTGATTTCTCCCAGATGCACCGGATTTTCCGGCTGCTGTTCGGGTTTCTTTTGCATTAATGCTTTGAAATTCTGAAGCGAGGCTTCCGCCTCACGGTAGGAAAGGATAATATTTCCTATTTCCTGCAGGGGACCAAAAACAAAAAATGAAAAAATTTGCATCGTTACCAATTGCCCTGCATTCATCTTGTCTTTAAATATCAGCCACAACAGCATAAACAAAATGACCTGGCGTAAGGTATTCACAAAGGTACCCTGGATAAAGCTGATGCTGCGTATTCGTTTCACCTTGGTGATCTCCAGTCCTAAAATTTTATAGGTGTTGGTATTCAGGCGGGTTACTTCCTGCTGGGTTAGCCCCAGGCTTTTAACAAGCTCAATATTGCGCAGCGATTCAGTAGTAGCTCCTGCGAGTGCATTGGTTTGAGCAACTATATTTTTCTGGATGGCTTTTACTTTTTTACTTAACAGGTTGGTGATGATCACCAATAAAAAAATACCCCCGAAATAGATGGGAGGGAGAGACCAGTGAATGCTGAATGCAAATGTGCCTACGAAAAAGATACCGATCATTACGGTAAAGAGCACATTCACTAAATACGACATGAATCTTTCCGTATCGGTTCTTACCTTTTGTAAGATGCTGAGTGTTTCACCGCTGCGCTGATCTTCAAATTCCTGGTAAGGAAGCTTCATGGCATGCTGTAGTCCATCGGTAAATACTTTTGCTCCAAATTTCTGAATGACGATATTTAAAAAATAGTCCTGTAGATTTTTTGCAAAGCGGCTTACCATGGCAACGCCTATTGAGGCAAGCAATAGCCATACCACGCTGTTATAGGGTTTGAAGAAAAAGTCTGACTGGCTGTAATGCCCGCTATTTTGGGCGTAATCATTGGCCAGGTTTACTAAATTCCCAAAGATGATAGGGTCAAGAAGGGAGAAGCCGATATTCATGGCCGTTAAAAGCAGCACTAAGAATACCAGCCATTTAAACGGTTTCAGGTAGGTAATGAGAATTTTCATACTTAAAAGTAATAAGAGATTGCGACCGGAAAAGATTTATCCTATCAAAATATGTACAAGTTTTAATCAAATGACAGGATGGCTGGGAAAAGTAAGCGACTGGTACGCAAGGATGCCGTGTGGTAAGTGTTATACATTAAAAACCTCCACCTGAAACAGGTGGAGGAATTTTTTTAACAGCCTACTAAGAATAGATGGGCTTCTTAGGATTGGACTTTGATGTGATAAACAATCAATACGATTAGGTTGTCCAGGGGCGTGATTTTCAGATTAGCGATATTGGATTTGAATCGGGGTGGTTCTTCGGATAGCAGGTATTGGATTTTGATCTGGTTATTCCCTTTCACGGGAAGGTTTTTTTCTTAAGATAAAGGTTCCCTGGTTTTTCAATGGATTTGGGTTTCTATATACATAGGCTAATGATAAAACGAAAGTTGATTGACATTGGATTTCAGTATACTTTTTTCAAAGGATTTGGAATTCAATTTTTTTAGGACGGTTTTCTGGATTTTATTGGACGGTTGAAGCATAGCTTCCTTATCAATCAACTTCAAAACAAAAATACTAACGAGTTATCCACCGTGCAAGAGCGGTTTTCCTCAATTTTTTGTTTATGTTTTTTACGGCATTGTGCGTAAAATAACCTGCGATCTCTTTCGTATAAATACGATATCCCGGCAGGTATATAGCAATAAATGAAGTAAAAAACAGGGGTTAGAAAATCCTGAAACAGGCTATGGTATTGAATAGTACACATATTTCCCCATTGTATCGGGAAGCAAGGGCATCTTAATATAATGTAAGGGATTGTATTATATCGTATTTTGTTATAATGTGTAAATCTCCTGTTTCACTCCTGCTGAGTACGGCGCCGTTGTCTTTGTTGATCAATTTACCTAACCGTTCAACGGGCGTATCAATGGGTACTAAGGGATAGGCAGGCTCCAATATGGCTGATATGGGTTGGTTTATCATATCAGGGTAGCCAAACATTTTACTGAACATACCGTTTTCCGAAACGGATCCTTCGGGTACGCCATCTTTAATGACAGGAATATTTTCGATATCGAATTTTTTCATCAGCTCAAAAGCCTCTGCAACAGTTTGACCGGGGTTAAGGGTAACAAGGGGCCGGTTACCTCTGTTGCTGATAATATCCTTAATGGTTTTTACTTCAAGAAAACCTCTCTCGCGCATCCATTGATCGTTATATACCTTGCCTACATATCTGCTGCCATGATCATGAAGAATGCACACCACCAGGTCGTCTTTACGTAAACTATCCTTTAATTGCAATAGTCCCTGAAGGCAGCTGCCTGCACTATACCCGCAAAAAAGTCCTTCTTCTTTCGCCAGGCGGCGCGTCATTAAAGCGCCGTCTTTATCCGTAACCTGCTCAAAATGATCTATCACCGTCATGTCGAAGTTTGCAGGAACAAAATCCTCTCCAAACCCTTCTGACAGGTAAGGATGTACTTCTTTCATATCAACTTCCCCGGTTTGGAAATATTTGGTAAGTAAAGATCCGTATGCGTCAATAGCCCATATTTTGATATCAGGATTTTTCTCTTTCAGGTATTGTGCCGTACCGGTGATGGTACCCCCCGTACCCGCCGTGCATACCAGGTGGGTGATCTTGCCATCCGTTTGTTTCCATATCTCAGGACCTGTCGTTTCGTAATGCGCAACCCGGTTGGCAAGATTGTCATACTGGTTGCATAAAAAAGCGTTGGGAATTTCTTTGGCTAATCTTTTAGCCACCGAGTAATAACTCCTGGGGTCATCGGGCTCTACATTGGTTGGACACACAATGACTTCTGCTCCTACAGCTTTTAAAATGTCAAATTTTTCTTTAGATTGCTTATCAGTAGAAGTAAAAATACATCTGTATCCTTTTACAATTGCCGCAAGTGCCAGCCCCATACCGGTATTACCCGAGGTACATTCAATAATAGTTCCACCGGGCTTTAGTTTCCCTTCTTTCTCTGCCACTTCTATCATCTTCAGTGCCATCCTGTCCTTGATGGAATTGCCGGGATTAAAATATTCTACTTTTGCCGTCACCAGGCAGGGTAATCCCCGGGTTATTTTATTTAACCGGATCAGGGGGGTGTTGCCGATGGTTTCCAGTATGTTATTTTTTATATCCATGCTATAAGAATTTGAAAATATCGAAATGTAGAAATGAGAAGTGTTAAGTTAATCGTAAATCGGGTGCCGGTTTCTGCCACAGGCGATTTTTACTCGTGGTAACCGGTGGTTCCTGAACTTCTATTTTTCCAATACTTCCAGTGCTTTTATGATCATGGGATCGTTCGTATTATTTACTTCGTAATATCCTTCATTCCTCCAGAGCTGGCGTGCAAACAAGCTCTTTAGTCGCCGGGATATAAACTGCCTGTCTGCTGCACTAACGGAATTGAGCCGGACGCTGTCTTCTAAAGCAAACGAAGAAAACGCTTCCCAGATGTTGTTGTTAATGCTGAACGTTTTTTCAAAACCGGCAGGATCTTCGAATTGCTTAAAGTCATCCAGGTTATTTATATAATACCGGGATACAAAATTACCCATGGTGTTTTTAGCGTACAACCGGGTTATGGTATGATGATATCCTGTTGTATCTATAGCCACAAAAATATCTGGTGTTATCCCACCCCCGCCATATACTAATTTGCCATTGGGCGTATGATATGCAGTTCCGGTTGTAATGATATTGCTGTCGGCTTTCAGCATTGCACCGTTATGATAGCGGTCATAAAGCTCTTCGTTATAGCTTTCTATGCCCTTGTCGTAGGGTTTTTGAATAGACCGGCCCAGCGGTGTATAGTAACGGGCTATCGTTAACCGCAGGGCAGACCCGTCATTCAGGTTATACTGTTCCTGTACCAGTCCTTTTCCAAAAGTTCGCCGGCCAAGTACTACGGCCCTGTCCCAATCCTGTAAGGCCCCTGTAAGTACTTCACTGGCAGAGGCAGAGCTTTCATCCACCAGGATAATTAAATCTCCTTTTTCAAAAATACCCTCTCGTCTTGCGCGGTATTCCTGTTTTTTTATATGGTTACCCTGTGTGTATACGATGAGCTTATCAGCATCTAAAAATTCATCCGCTATTTCTACGGATTCCTGTAAAATACCACCGCCGTTACCTCTCAGATCGAGGATCAGCTTTTGAACACCGTCTTCCTTCAGCTTTTGCATGGCTTCCATAAACTCTTCATAGGTGGTTTCTGAAAATTTATTAAGACGGATATAGCCGGTTGCAGGAGCGATCATATACCCGGCATCTAAAGAATAAAGCGGGATGATATCACGTGTAATACTGATCTTTTTTATTTCTCCGTTCCGGAGTAAAGTGGCCTGTACCGTTGATCCGCGCAGGCCGCGCAACAACTGTTTTACCTGGCTGGCATCTATCTGGCGGCCGGTTACGGTAGAATCGTTTATGGCCAGGAATTTGTCGCCCGGCAATACTCCTGCTTTTGCCGATGGACCGCCTTTCAGTACGGTGATTACATGAATGGTATCGTTAAAAATATTAAATTCAATACCGATCCCTTCAAATTTACCTGCCAGGTCTTCATTTATTTCTTTTAAATCACTGGAAGGAATATAGATGGAATGTGGGTCCAGGTGGCCTAATATCTCCTCAATAGCGGCATAGGTAAGCGTATCGGTTGTAACCGGATCTACATATCTCTTTGAAATCAGATCAAGTACCTCCTGTAAAGTTCCCTTTCGTTCGGGAGAGAAGAAACGGGTGGAAACCGGCATCTTTTCTTTCATCTTGTATCCTAAAAACATTCCGGCAATCATTACTATAGAAAAGATCAGCGGCAGCCAGAGCTTTAATTTATTATTACCCATCAGTCTGTATTTGTATATTATCTTTGACTTTCAGAGCACGAATTTCACGAATTAAGTTCAATTAATAATGTCATCTGTAAAATTGATAGCCGACAGCGGAGCCACCAAGGCGGAGTGGTGTTTATTGCAGGGCAAAAAAAACAAAACTATTTTTACCCAGGGCATCAGCCCTTATTTTTTCGATACCGCCCAGATTACGGAAATATTGGAGAAAGAGCTGCTGCCTTCTCTTAAAGGGATAAAAGTTGATGAGGTGTATTATTATGGAACAGGATGTATTAATCCCAATAATAACCTTATCGTAAGACGGTCGGTAAAGCATGTTTTTAAAGAGGTAACCACGGTTGAAGTCACTCACGATGTAATGGCGGCAGCCAGGGCATTGTATGGTAAAGATAAAGGAGTGGCCTGCATCCTGGGAACCGGGTCCAGTTCCTGCTACTATAACGGCAAAAAAATAGCCGTTAATAAACCCGGGTTGGGCTATGTGCTGGGCGATGAAGGCAGCGGTGCCTACCTGGGAAAAAAAGTGTTGCAGTATTATTTGTACAATACATTTGATGAAGAGCTGATGGGCCGGTTTGATCATAAGTACCATATCAGTGGTACGGAGATATTGGAGCAGGTATATAAGAAACCCCTGGCTAACCGTTACCTGGCTTCTTTTACTCCTTTTTTATCTGAAAACAGGGGGCATTATATGATTGAAAATATTATTGAGGATGGTCTGAACGATTTTTTCTTTCATCATATATGCAAATTCAAAGAAAGCTGGACCATGCCGGTTAGCTTTGTTGGAGGGATTTCCTATCATTTCCGGGATGTGATAAAAGACCTCTGCCGGTCGTATGAATTTACTCCCGGGAAAATATTAAAAAATCCCATGGAAGGCCTGGTTGCCTTTCATCAATAGTGATAGGAGAAAAAATAAATTCGGGGTTTAACGATACATATTGTTGCAATATCAATCCTTATGGATGCATTTATTAAAATTACCGAACAACCTTCTGCTTATCGTCATCTTGAAAAAATGCCGGTAGCTGAAATTCTTACCCATATCAATAATGAAGACAAAACCGTTCCTTTTGTAATAGAAAAAGTAATTCCTGAAATTGAAAAGCTGATCCTGGCGGCTGTAGATAAGATGCTGGCGGGCGGGAGATTATTTTATATCGGTGCCGGTACCAGCGGAAGGCTTGCCATAGTGGATGCCAGTGAATGTCCGCCCACCTATGGGATAGCGCCCAACCGGGTTATTGGTATTATTGCCGGTGGGGAAAAAGCAATGACCCAGCCGGTAGAATTTGCAGAAGACAGCTTAACGCAGGGATGGGAAGACCTGCAGCGGGATCATGTAAATGATAAAGACATAGTAATAGGTATTGCCGCAAGCGGTACAACTCCTTATGTGATAGCTGCATTAAAAAAATGCCGTGAAAATGGAATTATTACAGGATGTATAACCAACAACCCGGGATCGCCTTTAACAAAAGAAGCCGATTATCCCATAGCGCTGGCGGTAGGCCCTGAATTTGTAACCGGCAGCACCCGTATGAAAAGTGGTACTTCGCAAAAGCTGGTACTGAATATGATCTCTACGGCTATTATGATCCGGTTGGGCAGGGTGGAAGATAATAAGATGGTGAATATGCAGTTAAGCAATCAGAAATTATTAGACCGGGGCGTTAAAATGCTGATGGATAATCTTCCGGGTATTGATTATGCTGAGGCCAGGGCCTTGCTGGTGAAGTACGGGAGTGTGAAGAAAGCGATGAGATCAGCGGGAGGAGCACATAAAGGGGATTGAAACAGAAGGCTACCTGGTATTCCTGTTCCCTTTTTTAGAAGCCGTTGCCTGCTTATACTTCTGCTGTATAACTTCCTGCACGGGTACGTATTGGATCTTGCTTTCTAACCATGAAATAATATCTAAATACATGAAAGAGCGACTTTCGAGAGGGTTGTCTTTATACTTTTCCAACTTTCCTTTCAGGGCAACGAATGCAGTCTTCATCTGTCGCTGGTCTATATGAAAAGATTTTCTCAAAAAGCGGAATATCTCTTCCTCAACTATACTCAGGTTCTGCATTTTAGCCATAAAGCGATATACGGATTTCACTAAATATTCCAGTAAAGTATAATTCCCCAGTTCATAATGAGCAATAAGGTGCAGTAGCCTGGAGTAACATTGAAGATCCGTGCGCAGGTCCACTTTCCAGTTGATGATCCGGTTCAGGTATTCAATGGCTTTTTCATTGTCCCCGCTTCCGAAATAAAGGCAGGCAATTTTATAATAAAACACCAGAATACGGTGCCGGTCCATTTTCAGCCTGAATTTTGCAATCCTGCTTTCAATTTCCGGAACGAGCTTTAAGCCTGCGGTGAAGCTGCCTTCCAGGAAATGCTTGTTGAGCTTGGCGGTGTAGAGATAAATAAATGACTGTACCCGGATATTATCGTTACTATCGGCCTGTTTAGAATGGCAAAACTGTTCAAATGCATTCAGTGTTATATTGAATTTGTCGTAGTTCTGCAGCACAAAATGTGCATTGAGCAAGTTGTGCACGCCTTTAATATATAACGGGGTATCCACTTTCTTCATCAGGGATTCCTGCTCAAAAGCATCTACCCATTTCTGGCAATACCGGTAATACATCAGCAGATCCTGCAGGATAAACCCGTACCAGCAGTAGCTTTCATACAGGTAGTGCCTTTCATAAAACCCGTTGTAATGTGCTGCTGTGGTAGGCAGGTTAGACTCAAAAAATGCTTTGATTGCCATCCTGTCTTTATCTCCACGGGCATGTCCCAGGTTAATATACCAACTGTATAACTGGAGTGAAAGGTTAGACAGCTTGTTCATCATGGTGAGCCTGTTATCGGCGTCTTCAACTTCTTTGGCCAGTATTTCTGCCCGGTTTTCCATACTTCTGGTAATATACAGCGCCTCTATTTTCTTTTCAAAGATGAGGGTTTGGAGCAAATATGTAACCTGGTGCTGTTCCCGCGCATATTCTTTCACTTTTTCCAGGGTTTTAAGGCTTTGGAGATAAAGCCCCTTATCGTATAAAATCCGGGAATAATCCATAAGCTCATGTAGCTGCAATTGGATATTATTATCATCTTTTAATATGCGTAAGCTGGCTAATATCTGTTTATAAAGATGTGCTTTAAGATTGGAAAGTTGCTGTTTTTTGATGTCTGTATTTCGTTTCAGCAAGGTATCTTCATCGTAATCCTCCAGTTTGTCTAATGCATCGAACAACTGCACCGTTTTCATATCGGCGGAAGTAGCATTTCGCTGTACAAAAAGCTTAAAATTCCTCTTTTCTGCTTTTTCAAGCGACTTCACCAACTGGAATAATTCATCTGTTGACCGTTTGGGCATCGTATTCAATCTCCTTTTAAATCCTTATCCATAAAGGGTTTTAATAAAAAAACAGGGCTTTGCACACCGTAATATAATATTTAATTTGGTTTTGTATGTTAGGGATCAACCGGTACATTCGTACCGGATTACAAATTTCCGGTTTTTAACGTATAAAATCCGTCTATGTCTCAAAGTAAGATATATATATTTGATACTACCCTCCGCGATGGAGAACAGGTTCCTGGCTGTAAATTAAATGCAGATGAAAAGATAGAGCTTGCTCTTGCGCTTGAAAATCTTGGGGTAGATATCATTGAAGCGGGTTTCCCTATTTCCAGCCCCGGGGATTTTGAGTCGGTCCGTAATATCTCTGCCGTTATTAAGAACGCTACGGTTTGCGGTTTAACCCGTGCGGTAAAAAAAGACATTGAGGTGGCTGCCGATGCCCTGAAGGGGGCAAAGCGTCCCAGGATACATACCGGTATAGGCGTATCGGATCTGCATATCACTACCAAGTTTAATTCCAACAGGGACGATATCCGGGCCCGGGCTATAGAAGCGGTTGCGTATGCCCGGAATTTTGTAGATGACGTTGAATTTTATGGTGAAGATGCCGGCCGCGCCGATTTGAGTTTCCTGGCAAGCATGGTGGAAGCGGTGATTAATGCGGGTGCAACAGTAGTTAACATCCCGGACACTACAGGCTACTGCCTTCCTCATCAGTATGGAGAAAAAATCGCTTACCTGTTTAATAATGTGCCCAATATTGATAAGGCCATAATCTCCTGTCATTGTCATAATGACCTGGGCCTGGCTACGGCTAATTCTATTGCCGGTGTAATGAATGGAGCAAGGCAAATTGAGTGTACCATTAACGGGTTGGGAGAAAGAGCCGGTAATACTTCCCTGGAGGAAGTGGTAATGATTATAAAACAACACGAATCTTTAGGTTTATATACTGATATCAAGGCTGAATTGCTGAATCCCATCAGCCGGCTGGTATCGGAAACCATGCGTATGCCCGTACAACCTAATAAGGCAATTGTAGGCAGCAATGCCTTTGCACATTCTTCCGGTATACACCAGGATGGATTTTTGAAAAATGCAGAAAATTATGAAATTATCCGTCCCGAAGATGTCGGTGCCGACAGCTCAAAGATTGTATTAACGGCAAGAAGCGGGCGTTCTGCGCTGGCACACCGGTTTCAGAAATTAGGATACAATTTCAATCGTAATGAAATTGATGTCCTGTACCGGGCTTTTCTTAAGGTCGCCGATATAAAAAAAGAAGTGAGTGATGAGGATTTGAAGGCATTGGCGGTCAGTCATTTTCCGGAAGTAGCACTTGCATAATAAGCAGATGTTTTCTCATGTTGCGTTAAGCACTCTGATTGGCGTGGCGCTTAGGCGTCACGCTTCCTAAAAGAAGAACAATGGGCAAGACTTTATTTGATAAGATTTGGGATAGGCATGTGGTGAAAACCATTCCCGGAGGGCCCTCCGTATTTTATATAGATAAGCATTTTATTCACGAGGTAACCAGCCCCCAGGCGTTTAAAGGATTGCAGCAGAGAGGGCTTCAGGTTTCCCGTCCGCAGCAGGTAGTGGCTACGGCCGATCATAATGTACCTACCATAGACCAGCATCTTCCCATAAAAGAAGAGCTTTCACGCAGGCAGGTAGAGCAGTTGAAAAAGAATTGTGCTGATTTTGGTATAGAGCTGTATGGTCTGGGTCATCCTTTCCAGGGGATAGTACACGTAATTGGTCCTGAGCTGGGCATTACCCGGCCCGGTATGACGATCGTTTGTGGCGACAGCCATACTTCCACACATGGAGCTTTTGGTACGATAGCCTTCGGGATTGGCACCAGCGAAGTGGAAATGGTATTGGCAACGCAGTGCCTGATGCAGGCTAAGCCGAAACTGATGCGTATAAACGTGGAAGGCAGCCTGAATAAAGGCGTGTTTTCAAAAGACATCATTTTGTATATCATATCACAGATATCAGCAAGCGGGGCTACAGGGTATGCGGTAGAATATGCCGGCTCGGCCATCCGCAATTTATCTATGGAGGCCCGTATGACGATTTGTAATATGAGTATTGAGATGGGGGCACGTTGTGGCATGATAGCCCCCGATGATACCACATTTGCTTATATCAAAGGAAGAAAATTTGCACCGCAGGGCGAGGCATGGCAAAAAGCAGAGGCAGACTGGAGAACATTATATAGTGATGCCGATGCGGTGTTTGATCGCGAACTGCATATCCGGGCCGAAGATATCGAACCCATGATTACTTATGGCACCAACCCCGGAATGGGAATAGGCGTTACCGGTCATATACCTGAGCTGGGAGAGATTGAAGAAAGAGAGAAGCCTTCTTTTGAAAAGTCACTTCACTATATGGGACTTAATCCGGGTGAATACATGAAAGGTAAAAAAGTGGATTATGTGTTTATCGGAAGCTGTACCAACAGCCGTATAGAAGACCTGAGGATGGTGGCTTCCTTTGTGAAGGGGAAAAAGAAAGCAGATCATGTGGAAGTATGGGTGGTACCGGGAAGCAGGCAGGTGGAAAAACAGGCGGTTGACGAAGGGATCAATAAAATATTTGAAGATGCCGGATTTTTTTTAAGACAGCCGGGATGCTCTGCGTGCCTCGGCATGAATGAAGATAAGATACCGGCAGGCAAATACTGCATCTCTACATCGAACCGGAATTTTGAAGGAAGACAGGGACCAGGTGCAAGAACGATGCTCGCCAGCCCGTTAACGGCAGCCGCAGCTGCCATAACCGGGGAGATAACGGATGTCAGAGAGCTGATTTAAAATCCCGGATGGTAAATCTCAATACATAAATAATAGATCGTAAATCTCAAACAGTGGTCGTATGGGTAATTCAATCAATATAGTAAAAAGCAGGGCTGTTCCTATCCCTATAGAAAATATTGATACCGATCAGATTATTCCTGCCCGCTTCCTGAAAGCAACCACAAGAGAAGGATTTGGTAAAAATTTATTCCGTGACTGGCGCTATGAGGATGGCGATGAGCACAGACCTAAGATAGATTTTCCCTTAAATGATATCACCTATAGCGGTAAGATATTAATTGCCGGGAAAAATTTCGGATGTGGCTCCAGCCGCGAACATGCGGCATGGGCTATTAAAGATTACGGGTTTGATGTGGTAGTGAGCAGCTTTTTTGCAGATATCTTTAAGAATAATGCTTTAAATAATTTCCTGTTGCCTGTATTGGTGTCGGATCCGTTCCTTCAGCAGTTGTTTGATGAAGTACATAAAAACCCGGCTGCTGAAATTGAAGTGAGTCTTGAGGATCAGTATATAAAAATAGCTGCTACAGGAGCAACCGAATCCTTTGATATTAACAGCTATAAAAAAACCTGTTTATTGAATGGGTATGATGATATTGATTACCTGCTTAACATGAAACAGGAAATTGAAGCGTTTGAAGAACAACGAGTATAGTTAAATACAGGTAGAAAAACCTGCGGCCCGTGAAGGACATAAAATATAAGAATGAAAAAAAAGATAGCGGTAATTTTTGGTGATGGCATTGGACCGGAGGTAACCCGGCAATCTGTAAATATTCTGAATACAGTTGCCCGTGTATACCTGCATGAGTTTGAATTTGTGTATTGCCTGATGGGAGCCGAGGCAATAGATAAAACAGGAAACCCGTTGCCGGATGAAACCATAACAGCCTGCCGGAATAGTGATGCAGTATTGTTGGGCGCCATAGGTCATCCTAAATATGACCATGATCCCCGGGCGGGCGTACGGCCGGAGCAGGGTTTGTTACAGCTAAGAAGGTCTTTGCAGCTTTATGCTAATATCCGCCCGGTAACTACCTATCCCGCATTACAGCGCTTGTCGCCCTTAAAAGCCATGCAAACGGAAGGTGTTGACTTTGTTATTTTCAGGGAACTCACCGGGGGCATTTATTTCGGCAAGAAGGAGAGGGATGAAGAGCAAACCCGGGCATCTGACGAATGTGTATATACCCGGAGTGAAATTGAGCGGATAGGTCATCTTGCTTTTCAGCAGGCACAGCAACGCAGGAAAAAGCTTACGTTGGTAGATAAGGCCAATGTGCTGGAAACATCAAGGTTATGGCGTAAGGTGGTGCAGGAGATGGCAGACGGCTACCCGGATGTGGAAGTGGATTATATGTTTGTGGATAATGCTGCTATGCAGCTTATTGTAAATCCCAAACAGTTTGACGTGATATTGACGGAGAATATGTTTGGCGATATCCTCAGTGATGAAGCCAGTGTTATTGCAGGTTCGCTTGGATTATTGCCTTCTGCTTCCGTGGGTGACGGAGTGGCTTTATTTGAACCCATTCACGGCTCTTATCCGCAGGCCGCCGGAAAAGATATTGCTAATCCCATAGGGTCTGTGCTTTCAGCAGCCATGATGCTGGATCATCTGGGTTTAGGGACCGAAGCAGAAGTTATTCGTGAAGCGGTAGCCTGGACGCTGAAGCACAATTTTGTAACCCGGGATATAGATCCGGTCAATTTTTATTTAACCACGACCGTTGGGGAACTGATTTGTGAATATATTGGAAATAAAGTGCCGGGGCAAACCGATGAACAGGATACGGGGCTGAGAGGGTCAACCATTATATAATGGGTGTTTATGGCACATCTCGTATTTCAAATATCATACTCAAAATAAAATATAACGAATAGAACCATGGAATTAAACAGGTACTCGAAAACGATAACGCAGGATCCTACGCAACCTGCCGCACAGGCTATGCTATATGGTATTGGTCTTACCGATGATGATCTGAAAAAAGCACAGGTAGGTGTTGTAAGTATGGGATGGGATGGCAATACCTGCAATATGCACCTCAACGACCTGGCAAAGCTGGTGAAGCAGGGGGTATGGGAAAGTGATATGGTAGGGCTGATCTTTAACACCATTGGTGTTAGCGATGGGATCAGTAATGGTACGGATGGCATGCGCTATTCCCTGGTGAGCCGCGATGTGATAGCAGATAGTATTGAAACCGTTTGTGGAGCACAGTATTATGATGCCTTAATTGCCCTGCCCGGTTGCGATAAGAATATGCCCGGAAGTATAATGGCTATGGGGCGTTTAAATCGCCCGGCGATCATGGTATATGGTGGTACTATTGCTCCGGGACATTATAAAGGACAGGATCTTAATATCGTTTCTTCCTTTGAAGCGCTTGGACAAAAAATAGCCGGTAAACTGAGCGAAGGAGATTTTAAAGGCATTGTAATGAACAGCTGCCCCGGCGCCGGCGCCTGTGGGGGTATGTATACGGCAAATACTATGGCATCGGCTATTGAAGCATTAGGCATGAGCCTGCCTTATTCTTCCTCCAACCCGGCGCTTAGTCCTGAAAAGAAAGCAGAATGTCTTGCTGCGGGTAAAGCTATCCGCCTCTTGCTCGAAAAAAATATTTTGCCCAAGGATATTATGACCCGCAAAGCGTTTGAAAATGCGCTTAGAGTAATCGTCATAACGGGGGGCAGCACCAATGCCGTACTGCATTTTATCGCCATTGCAAAAAGCGTGGGTATAGATATCACCCAGGATGATTTTCAGCGTATGAGTGACCAGACCCCGGTGTTAGCCGACTTTAAGCCATCCGGAAAATATTTAATGCAGGATTTACATGAACATGGCGGTATCCCTGCTGTAATGAAATACCTGCTTGAAAAAGGGTTGTTGCATGGCGATTGCCTTACGGTTACCGGTAAAACGGTGGAGGAAAACCTGGCAGGTATTAAAAGTATTGATTTTACCTCACAGGATATTATCTATCCGCTGGAGAAGCCCATTAAAAAAACGGGCCATCTGCAAATATTATACGGCAACCTTGCGGAAAAAGGCAGCGTAGCCAAGATCAGCGGTAAGGAAGGCGAACGTTTTGAAGGACCGGCACGGGTATTTGATGGTGAAAAGAACCTCATTGCGGGACTTGCTGACGGAAGGGTGAAACCCGGTGATGTCGTCGTCATCAAGAACGAGGGACCGAAAGGCGCCCCGGGTATGCCCGAAATGCTGAAGCCCACAGGAGCCATCATCGGGGCCGGTTTAGGTAAGTCGGTTGCATTGATCACGGATGGCCGGTTTAGCGGTGGTACGCATGGCTTTGTCGTCGGACATATCACCCCGGAAGCGTACGAAGGCGGATTGATTGGGTTGGTGCAGGATGATGATATCATTGAAATTGACGCAACGAAAAACCTGCTTTCTTTAAAGGTAAGTGAGGAGGAAATTGCAAGAAGAAGAGCAGCATGGAAAAAACCGGAGCTGAAAGTAACAAAAGGGGTGCTGCTCAAATATGCCCACACGGTAAAAGATGCGAGCGAGGGATGTGTGACCGATGAGTTTTAATACAACAACAGGCGCAGGGAAAAATCGGGATTATTACCGGGTTTCCGCCGCTTTTATTAAGTCATGTTATAAAAATTGAATAGTGATGAGTAATACAATACTGATCGAAAAAGATAAAAAAAACACAGGGAAAGAAAAACCTGCAGCAAAGAGAGGCAAATATGCAAAAGGTGCTGAAATAACCGGTGCACAGGCCGTGGTGGAAGCATTGATTGCTGAAAATGTTACCGATTTCTTTGGTTACCCCGGAGGAGCCATCATGCCTATATATGATGCCCTGTATGATTATATGGATACGTTGAATCACGTTCTTGTACGTCATGAACAGGGTTCTATACATGCCGCACAGGGTTATGCCCGTACATCGGGAGAAGTTGGAGTGGTGTTTGCCACCAGCGGACCGGGAGCTACCAATCTGGTAACGGGATTAGCCGATGCCCAGATAGACAGCACACCGGTAGTTTGTATTACCGGGCAGGTATTCGCCAGCCTCCTGGGTACAGATGCTTTCCAGGAAACCGATGTTATTAATATTACCGCGCCGATAACTAAGTGGAACTATCAGATAACGGATGCTACGGAAATACCGGCTGTGCTGGCCAAGGCTTTTTATATAGCCCGCTCGGGCAGACCGGGGCCGGTGCTTGTGGATATTACGAAAAATGCGCAGGTTCAAAAATTCACCTATCCGGGGTATAAGCTGTGTAATCATATCCGCAGCTACCGTCCCAAACCCAATATCCGCGAGGAATATATTAAAGAGGCGGCAGATTTAATTAATGCTGCTGAACGTCCTTTTGTAATTTTTGGACAGGGTGTTATCCTGGGAAAGGCGGAAAAAGAGTTTCAGCATTTTATTGAAAAAGGTGGTTTGCCTGCGGCATGGACGGTGCTGGGGCTGAGTGCATTGCCTACTGATCATGAGCTGAATGTGGGCATGCTGGGAATGCATGGAAATTACGGACCCAATGTTTTAACCAATGAGTGCGATGTGTTGATTGCAGTGGGTATGCGGTTTGATGACCGTGTTACCGGCCGCTTGGATAAATATGCCCGTCAGGCAAAAGTGATCCACCTGGATATTGACCCGGCGGAAATTGATAAGAATGTGCAAAGCACTGTACCGGTATGGGGTGATTGTAAAGAAACCCTGCCTCTATTGACTGCCCTGATTTGGCAAAAACAACATACCGAATGGCTGCAAAGGTTTAAGGAGATGAGAAAGCAGGAAGAAGAAGTGGTTATTAATGACGAGCTTAATCCCCAGGGGGAAATAATGACTATGGGTGAAGTGATCCGGGTGCTGAATGAAATTTGCGGAGGTGATGCCGTTATCGTTACAGACGTAGGACAGCACCAGATGGTAACCTGCCGCTATGCTAAATTTAATCACAGTAAGAGCAATGTAACTTCAGGGGGATTAGGAACGATGGGCTTTGCGCTCCCTGCGGCAATAGGCGCTAAATTTGGCGCTCCCGACCGGGAAGTGGTTGCCATCATCGGTGACGGCGGATTCCAGATGACCCTGCAGGAATTAGGAACTATTATGCAAACGGGCATCAAAGTAAAGATTATTATCCTGAATAATAACTTCCTGGGAATGGTGCGCCAGTGGCAGCAGTTATTTAACGACAGAAGATACTCGTTCGTAAATATTACCAGTCCCGATTTTGTAACGTTGGCAAAAGCATACGATATTGAGGCAACAAGCATTTCAAAGCGGGAACATCTGAAAGCCGCCATTGAAACCATGATGAACCATGATGGCGCTTATTTGCTGGAAGTTATTGTTGGTAAAGAGAACAATGTATTTCCTATGGTACCCCAGGGCTGCGGTGTAGCGGAAATAAGATTGAAATAATAAACTGTCGGTGTGCATCAAAAATCAACCATAGAAGAGATAAGGTCGCGCTTTGATAATGACGTAGATCGCTTCTCTAACTTAGATACGGGTCAGGTATCCACCATTGACGCTACCGTATCATTAGAACTGATCACTGAAGCGGCAAAAAGGATCGTACCTGCAGCCACACAATTGCTGGATATAGGTTGTGGCGCCGGCAACTACACGTTGATGATGCTGCAAAAACTGCCGGGGCTTAACTGTACCCTGGTAGACCTGAGCAAGCCCATGCTGGACAGGGCTTTGGAAAGAGTATCTGAAAAAACAACCGGGGTGGTAAAAACACTTCAGGGTGATATCAGGGAAGTGAACTTACCGGAAAACAGTTTTGACATCATACTTGCCGGTGCCGTATTGCATCACTTGCGCGATGATAAGGACTGGGAAGTTTTATTCAGCAAATTATACAGGCTGCTGAAAACGGGAGGCTGCCTGATGATATCAGACCTGGTGATACAGGAAACGGAGGCGATCAGTGATTATACATGGGAACGCTACGGCGATTATCTTGAGGAAGTAAATGGAAAGGCATACCGGCAAAAGGTAATGGAATACATTAAAAAGGAAGACAGCCCGAGGCCCGTGACCTATCAGTTGGAGCTCATGAAAAAAGCAGGGTTTCGCTCCGTTGACATTTTGCATAAAAACATGTGCTTTGCAGCTTTTGGCGGAATAAAATAAAACATTAACTAAAGAAATTTAAACGACAATGAAACAGGAATATACCATTACGGTTTATACGGAAAATCATATCGGCTTGCTGAACCGCATTGCCATCATGTTTTCCCGGCGTAAGATCAACATTGAAAGCTTAAATACTTCCCCTTCGGAAATAGAGGGGATACACCGGTTTACTATTGTAATCAACGAGGCGGAAGATGTAGTGAAAAAGTTGGTACGCCAGATAGAAAAGCAGGTTGAAGTATTAAAGGCATACTATAATACCAATGATGAGATCGTATGGCAGCAGCTGGCTTTGTATAAAATGTCAACAGACAAAGTAATAGCCGATGTAAAGGTAGAAAGGCTGTTGCGTAAATACGGCGCAAGGGCAGTGGTAATCCGGAAAGACTATACGGTATTTGAAACTACCGGGCACCGGGAAGAAATAGATAAGCTTACGGAAGTGCTGGGTTCTTTAGGACTGATAGAATTTGTGCGCAGTGCGAGGGTTGCCATTATCAATGCAAGCAGCGGATTTTATGAGAAGCTTCAGGAATTTGAAGCAGAGAAGCCCGGCGAAGAAATAGTGGAGAATGAATTTCTTGATAAACAGGACGAAGTATTCAGTATGTAGCGAAATGAAATTTTTGTCTAACAACTTATACATCTATAATTTTACTCACTAAATCATCAATTTTTAAATTAAAAAAATGGCAAAATTAAATTTCGGCGGTGTGGAAGAAAACGTAGTAACTCGGGAAGAGTTTCCACTAAGTAAGGCCCAGGAAATACTAAAGAATGAAACCATTGCTGTTATAGGATATGGCGTTCAGGGTCCCGGACAGGCATTAAACCAGCGTGATAACGGCATTAATGTTATTATAGGGCAGCGTAAGAATTCAAAAACATGGGATAAAGCGGTGAAAGACGGCTTTGTACCGGGAGAAACACTGTTTGAAATAGAGGAAGCATTAAAAAGGGGTACCATTATATGTTATCTGCTTAGTGATGCGGCACAGATTGAATTGTGGCCAACCGTTAAAAAGCATCTGACCCCGGGTAAAGCGCTGTATTTCTCCCACGGTTTTGGTATTACATTCAATGAACAAACCGGCATTGTGCCTCCCAAAGATGTAGATGTATTTTTAGTGGCTCCCAAAGGATCGGGTACTTCTCTGCGCAGGATGTTTCTTCAGGGACGCGGGTTAAACAGTAGTTATGCCATTTACCAGGATGCTACCGGCAAAGCCAAAGACCGGGTTGTTGCCCTGGGTATTGCGGTAGGCAGCGGCTACCTGTTTGAAACTGATTTCAAGAGAGAAGTATACAGTGATCTTACCGGCGAGCGCGGTACCTTAATGGGCGCTATCCAGGGTATTTTTGCTGCACAATACCAGGTGTTACGCGATAAGGGGCATACCCCCTCCGAAGCGTTTAATGAAACCGTTGAAGAGCTCACCCAGTCCCTGATGCCGTTAGTTGCGGAAAACGGTATGGACTGGATGTATGCAAACTGCTCTACTACAGCACAACGGGGTGCATTAGACTGGTGGAAGAAATTCAGGGACGCCACGGCTCCTGTATTTAAAGAATTATATGAAAGTGTAGCATCAGGCAAAGAGTCACAGCGGTCTATAGACAGCAACAGTAAACCTGATTACCGTGAGAAGCTCGAAATTGAATTAAAAGAATTGAGAGAAAGTGAATTATGGCAGGCAGGTAAAACGGTAAGGAGTTTACGGCCTGAGAATCAAAAATAAATCTTAATGAAATAAAGAAAGAGTATGGAGGATAAGATCAAAGTGGCGGAAAAAAATACTCAAATCAGCGGAAGCCTTCCTGTTTGGTCAGGAAGGCTTTTTTTTCAGCAGGCAGCAGAACGCTTAAAAGATACTGTTGTTCGCACACCGCTCATGTATAGCAGCAATCTCTCCCGTAAATACGCTTGTGATGTGTATTTAAAAAGAGAGGATCTCCAGGTGGTCCGATCCTACAAATTACGGGGTGCTTATAATATGATGTGCACGCTTGATAAGGAACAGCAGTTAAGGGGCGTGGTTTGTGCCAGCGCCGGAAATCATGCCCAGGGATTTGCCTATAGCTGCAGGAAGCTCCATATTAAAGGCGTAATATTTATGCCTGTTATTACGCCCCGGCAAAAGATCAGCCAGACAAAAATGTTTGGTGGTGAGAATATAGAAATAAAGCTGACGGGAGACACTTTCGATGATTGCGCTGCTGCGGCGAAGGCTTTTACCCGTGAGCATAATATGGTTTTTATTCCTCCCTTTGATGATTATAGCATTATAGAAGGGCAGGGTACGGTTGCGGTAGAGATTGTAGAAGATCAGCAGGATATTGATTATGTATTTGTGCCCATCGGTGGTGGCGGGCTGGCTGCGGGGGTGGGTGCTTATTTTAAATCGGTTAGCCCCCATACAAAAATCATCGGGGTGGAACCTGCAGGTGCAGCTTCCATGAAGTCGGCGCTCCATGCCGGTCATCCCGTAACACTGGAGCATATTGACAACTTTGTTGACGGTGCAGCCGTAAAACGCGTTGGAGACATTTGTTTTGATATCTGCCGGGATGTGCTGGACGATATCCGGACTGTGGCGGAGGGAAAAGTGTGTACTACGATATTGAGCCTTTATAATGAAGATGCTATTGTTGTTGAGCCGGCGGGTGCATTGTCAATTGCCGTGCTGGATAGCTATGCCGATAAGATTGCAGGGAAAAAGGTGGTTTGTATTATCAGCGGCAGCAATAATGACATTGACCGTATGCCCGAAATTAAGGAAAGATCGCTCCAGTATGAAGGGCTGAAACATTATTTCCTCATCAATTTTGCCCAGCGCCCCGGTGCCTTAAAAGAATTTGTAAATAATGTTCTGGGTCCAACGGATGATATTACCCGCTTTGAGTATATGCAAAAAACCAATAAAGAAGCCGGCCCCGCCCTGGTGGGTATTGAATTACACAACAAAAATGACTACGAAAAGCTTATCCAGCGTATGCAGGACTGCCAGGTTAACTTTTTCGAAATCAATAAGGACGATAAGTTGTTTGGATATCTTGTGTAAAACAGAAGTGAACATCTGTTTGTATTTTTTGATAAAAAGCACTATTATTGTGTTTTTTTTAGTATATTTATGCCCCTGCCTGTCGTATGATTGAATAATATTTTAAGAATTTTCTTATTTTTTGAATTTTATATAATATCTACCGGTCTATGAGTATAAGAAGTTTATATAGAGCGGAATTTGAGCGCGATGCCTGTGGTGTAGGATTTGTGGCGAATATTAAAGGCAATAAATCTCATCAGATCATATCTGATGCGCTCACCCTGCTTGAGAATATGGAGCACAGGGGCGCCTGTGGCTGCGAAAACAATACCGGTGATGGCGCCGGTATTATGATCCAGGTTCCGCATGAATTCTTTTTTGCCGAATGTGTGAAGCTCGGCGTGCATTTGCCCGCTTTCGGACACTATGGTGTTGGGGTTATTTTCTTTCCCAAAGAAATTAAAGTCAGGGAGGAATGCCGGGAGATATTTGCCAGGGCTACGGAAAAGCTCGGACTGGAGATTCTTACCTATCGTAAAGTACCGGTAAATACTACCGATATCGGTCAGACTGCACTTTCCGTAGAACCTGAGATGGAACAGGTGTTTATCTCCTGTCCCGATCATATTCAGAACCCGGAAGACTTTGAGCGCAAATTGTTTGTCTTGCGCAACTATGCTACCCATACCATCAGTAATACCGTTAAAAAAGACAATATCGGTTTTTATATTGCGTCCCTTTCTTATAAAACAGTAACCTATAAAGGGCAGCTTACCAGTATGCAGGTTCGTACGTATTTCCCCGATCTCAGTAATAAACAGGTGGTAAGCGCATTTGGACTGATACATTCCCGTTTTGCAACCAATACTTTCCCTTCGTGGAAGCTGGCTCAACCCTTCCGCTTTATCGCGCATAACGGGGAGATTAATACCTTACAGGGTAACCTGAACTGGTTAAAAGCCAGCGAGCAAGGATTTTCTTCTCCTTATTTCAGTAAGGAAGAGATGGACATGTTGTTGCCTATTATAACAGGAGATCAGTCTGATTCTGCCTGCCTGGATAATATGGTAGAACTGCTTACCCTGTCGGGTCGCTCTTTACCCCATGTAATGATGATGCTGATCCCGGAGGCCTGGGACGATAATGATAAAATGGACCCGGTAAAAAGAGCTTTTTATGAGTATCATGCGGCGGTTATGGAGCCCTGGGACGGACCGGCATCCATTTCATTTACCGATGGCAAAATTATCGGTGCAACTTTAGACCGCAACGGGCTTCGTCCTTCCCGTTTTTGTGTTACACACGATGACCGGGTGATTATGGCGTCCGAGACCGGCGCTCTTCCGGTAGATCCGCGGTTAGTGAAAAATTACGGAAGACTTCAGCCCGGAAAAATGTTCGTAGTGGATATGGAGCAGGGACGTATCATCAGCGATGAAGAATTGAAACAACATATTTGTTCGCAAAAACCATATAGCGACTGGCTGAACCAGTATAAGATCCGGATGGAAGAACTGGCTCCGCCACGGGTAACTTTCAGTCACTTATCGGAGGGCTCCGTTTTTAAATACCAGAAAGCATTTGGCTATAGCACCGAAGACATAGATTTCCTGGTAAAGCCGATGGCCATTGAAGGAAAGGAGCCGGTAGGGTCAATGGGTACTGATGTACCACTGGCTATATTATCAGACCAGCCCCAGCACCTCAGCAGCTATTTTAAACAGCTGTTTGCACAGGTAACGAATCCGCCTATTGATCCCATTCGTGAGCGCTTGGTAATGAGTCTGGCTTCGTATGTAGGGAATAACGGTAACCTCCTGGTAGAGGAGCCGCAACACTGCCATGGCGTTGCATTAAAGCATCCGATCCTTACCAGTACCGAACTTGAAAAGCTGCGAAGCATTGATACGGGTATCTTCCAGGCTAAAACATTACAGTGTTATTTTCGGGCCGATGGTAAGCCCGGATCATTAAAAGCCGGACTGGACAGGCTGTGCCGTTATGCGGTAGATGCTGCTGAAGATGGTTTTGAAGTAATCATTCTTTCAGACAGGGCCATAGATTCCGATCACGCGGCTATTCCTTCCCTGCTGGCTGTTTCAGCGGTACATCATCATCTTATTCGAAAAGGTCATCGTGGTAAGGTAGGTATTGTAGTGGAAGCCGGCGATGTATGGGAAGTGCATCACTTTGCCTGCCTGATAGGCTTTGGCGCAACAGCCATCAATCCCTACCTGGCGCTTGCTACTATACGAACCATGAAATCTACGGGCAGGTTGGAAACGGATCATGACTGGGAATACCTCCGTAAAAACTATGTAAAAGCGGTATGCCAGGGGCTGTTGAAAGTATTCTCTAAAATGGGCATCTCCACCATGCAATCCTACCAGGGCGCCCAGATATTTGAAATATTAGGATTGAACCAGGAAGTGGTTAGCCTGTATTTTACGGGGGCGGTCAGCCGTATTGGAGGTATAGGATTGGATGAGATTGCCCGGGAAGCGCTGGCTAAACATATCCTTGCATTTAATCTTAAGAATATTCCTGTTGATCGTTTGCCGGTGGGAGGGATATACCAGTGGAAACGTAAAGGGGAGGTTCATCTCTTTAATCCTACAACCATTCACCTGTTGCAGTATTCAACACGGATGAATGATTATAATATTTTTAAGAAATACACGAAGGCGGTAAATGAGCAGGGTGAAAAAGCCTGTACTTTACGCAGCATGTTCCGTTTTAAGCATAACCGGCCTCCTGTTCCTATTGACGAAGTAGAGCCGGCGGAAAATATGTATAAACGTTTTGCTACCGGCGCCATGTCCTTTGGGTCTATTTCCTGGGAAGCCCATACCACGCTGGCAATAGCAATGAATCGCCTCGGAGGCAAAAGTAATACCGGCGAAGGCGGGGAAGATGAAAGCCGTTACGACCGGCTGTCTAACGGCGATTCTATGCGCTCTGCGATCAAGCAGGTTGCGTCTGCCCGTTTTGGTGTTACCAGCCTGTACCTCACGGAAGCCGATGAGTTACAGATTAAAATGGCACAGGGTGCAAAGCCGGGAGAAGGAGGACAGCTGCCGGGGCATAAAGTAGATGACTGGATAGGCAGGGTTCGACATTCCACGCCCGGTGTGGGATTGATCTCTCCTCCGCCACATCATGATATTTATTCCATTGAGGATCTTGCCCAACTGATATTTGATCTTAAAAATGCCAATCGCTCAGCCCGTATCAACGTAAAGTTAGTATCAAAAGCAGGCGTGGGCACTATTGCTGCCGGTGTGGCCAAAGCAAAGGCTGATGTTGTACTTATATCGGGATTTGATGGTGGTACGGGTGCCTCTCCTGTAAGCTCTATCAAACATGCCGGGCTACCCTGGGAGTTGGGACTTGCAGAAGCACATCAAACCCTGGTAAAAAACCGGCTTAGAAGTCGCATCGTGTTGCAGGCTGACGGACAGATGAAAACAGGGCGTGATATTGCCATTGCAACCCTGCTTGGAGCGGAAGAGTGGGGCGTGGCAACTGCCGCCTTAGTAGTGGAGGGATGTATTATGATGCGGAAATGTCATCTGAATACCTGCCCTGTCGGGGTAGCTACGCAGGATCCTGAATTGAGAAAACGATTTACGGGTAATGCGGATCATGTGGTTAATTTTTTCAGGTTTATTACCCAGGAACTCCGGGAACTGATGGCTGAACTGGGTTTCAGGACCATTAATGAAATGGTAGGTCAGGCAGATTGCCTGGAAAGAAGAGAAGAGATTGACCACTGGAAATATAAAAAGCTGGATGTATCACCTGTATTATACAAAGAACCTGCCCCGGATGAGGTGGGTTTATATAACCGGGAGCAACAGGATCACGGGCTGGACACCTTGTTAGACTGGCAGTTGCTTGAGAAAGCCCAACCTGCATTACAACAACAGGAAAGGGTATATGCTGAGTTTCCTATCCGGAATATTGACCGTACTACTGGTACCCTGCTTTCTAATGAAATCACTAAGCGTTACCGCGCCGTCGGCCTGCCGGATGATACGATACATTTAAAGTTTACCGGAACAGCAGGCCAGAGCTTTGGGGCTTTTAACACTAAAGGGATGACGTTAGAGCTGGAAGGAGATGCCAATGATTATTTTGGTAAAGGATTAAGCGGAGCCAGGCTTATTGCTTATCCTTCTAAAAATGCCGGGTTTCTTCCTGAAGAAAATATCATAATCGGGAATGTGGCTTTTTATGGTGCTACTTCCGGTGAAGCGTTTATCCGGGGGAAAGCAGGCGAACGGTTTTGTGTCAGAAATTCGGGCGCTTACGCGGTAGTAGAAGGTGTAGGTGATCATGGATGTGAATATATGACCGGGGGGCGTGTGGTAATACTCGGAGATACCGGAAGAAATTTTGCCGCGGGTATGAGCGGGGGTATTGCCTATGTATATGATGTAAAAGGACAGTTAGCTGAAAACTGTAACACCGAAATGATTGATCTTGACCCGGTGATCAGTGATGAATCGGATGAGTTGTATGAAATGGTCAGCAGGCATTATTCGCTTACCGGAAGTACGGTGGCGAAATTTATTATAGATGATTTTAGTAACCAGTTGAAGAATTTCATAAAAGTATATCCTAAGGATTATAAAAAAGCCGTTCAGAAAGCAGCCATGCAGGCAGTAAGAAGTTGAGGAATACTATAATTTTTTATTCATTAATGAAGAAATCAGCACAATGGGAAAACCAACCGGTTTTTTAGAATTTACGCGTGAACTCCCCGGGAAAAAACCGGTAGCAGACCGTTTAAAAAATTACGATGAGTTTGTTGAACGCTTTTCTGAGCAAAAGTTAGTCCGGCAGGCTTCACGATGTATGAATTGCGGAGTACCTTTTTGCCACAGCCATAATGGTTGTCCGCTGGGTAACCTTATCCCGGAATTTAATGATGCGGTATATCGCAGGAGCTGGCGTGAGGCTTATGATATTTTAACTTCCACCAATAATTTTCCTGAGTTTACCGGGCGGATCTGTCCTGCTCCCTGTGAAACGGCCTGTGTATTGGGGATCAACCAGCCGGCAATTACGATTGAAGAGATTGAAAAACATATTATCGAAATTGCTTTTGAAAAGGGTTTTGTTCAGCCTAAAAAGCCCAATATCCGTTCGGGTAAAAAAGTGGCCGTTATCGGTTCCGGGCCTTCAGGTCTTGCTGCCGCAACGCAATTAAATTATGCCGGGCATCTGGTTACCGTTTTTGAAAGAGATGATGCGGCAGGCGGGTTATTACGGTATGGCATACCCGATTTTAAATTGGAAAAATGGGTCATTGACCGCCGTATCGAATTGATGGAGCAGGAAGGTGTGGTGTTCAGATATAACGCGAATGTAGGAGTAAATGTAAGCATTAATGATTTGCTTAGGGAATACCATGCTATTGTGCTGACCGGTGGTTCTACCGAGCCCCGTGGACTACCCATACCGGGCAGTGACCTGAAGGGCGTGTATTTTGCCATGCAGTTTTTAAAACAGCAAAACAAGCGTAACGCGAATAAAGATCCGCTGGCTAATGCGGCAATTGAAAGCAATATACTGAAAGAAGAAGTGCGGGCTTCCGGTAAGCACGTGGTGGTTATCGGGGGCGGCGATACCGGAAGTGATTGCGTGGGAACATCCAATCGCCAGGGAGCGGTCACTGTTACCCAGTTTGAGCTGATGCCTCAACCTCCGGCAGCACGTACACCATTCATGCCATGGCCCACCTATCCGATGATCTTAAAAACATCTTCATCTCATGAAGAAGGCTGTGAGAGAAAATGGGCTGTTGCTACTAAAGAATTTTTGTCTGATGAGAAGGGTAATTTACGAGCGTTAAAGATTGTTGACCTGGAATGGAAGTTTTCGGATGATCAGAGACCCGCCCGGTTTGAAGAACGGCCGGGAACGGAACGGGAAATTCCCTGTGATCTTGCGTTGCTTGCTATGGGTTTTATTCATCCCCAGCATCAGGGACTGCTGGAGGAACTGGCCGTAGAATATGACGAGCGGGGAAATGTACGGGCTTCGGAAAAAGAATATAAAACCAATATACCCAAAGTGTTTGCAGCCGGTGATATGCGACGCGGGCAATCGCTGGTGGTATGGGCTATTAGTGAAGGCCGTGAATGTGCCCGGAAGGTAGATGAATTTTTGATGGGCAGCTCGCTGTTGGAAACCAAGGACGCTTCCTTAGTTTCGCTGGCAGTATAGAAGCGTATGCCGAAGTCTGACTATATTTTTTCAAACGCTGCCTGCCGGTGTGGTCACTGCCGGTGTTTCCTGCTGTTCCAACTTTAAGAAGTCTTTAATAAAAGAAGACGTTACAGACCCACCTGATGTGTATGCAGGCTATATCTTTGCTGCCATTAAAAACTTACCCATTATGCAAAAACAAATTATTGTATTAACGGCAGCCTTAGTATGGTTTGGTATGGCATCGTATGCACAGAAAGGAGAAGATAAGCTGGCTACTTTTGGAATAAGGGCCGGTGTAAATCTTCAGAATATTTATGGTAATGATGTCATGGGCAAGAAGCTGGAAGGTGATTTTGCCACAGGCTTTCATGCAGGAGTGACTACTGATCTTTTCGTTTCGGAAGGATTTTACCTGCAACCCGGGTTGATATATTCTGTTAAAGGAGCTCAGAAAACCAGCGGCGATGTTAAAAGTACCCAGGAGCTTTCATATATAGAGTTGCCGGTGAATGTATTGTTTAAGCCCACTGTGGGAAGCGGAAGGTTGTTGCTTGGCGCAGGCCCCTATGCGGCGTATGGTATTTCGGGAAAGAGCAAAATAAAAAATGGCATTACGGCAATAGAACTTGATGCTAAATTTAAAAGTAAGATCAGCGCTGCGGAATATGCAACGGCTCTTTTAAGTGCCGGGTACTTTGTAAAACCCTGGGATTTTGGAGGTAATATTTTAGTTGGCTATGAGCTCAATAGCGGACTTAGCTTGCAGTTAAACGGACAGTTAGGGTTGTCAAAAATAAACCCGGCCGTTGAAGATATTGCTGCTGATAAAAGCAAATGGAATAATATCGGCTTTGGTGCGTCACTGGGGTATAAGTTTTAGTACCGGTGATGAATCCGTATAATAAGATCTGGCGGACAGAATAGCCACGAATGCACGAATATCTATATTGTTTGTTGGTGAATTCGTGGCTGTTTTGTATTGCCTTTGTACGCGGATCGTCCAGCGGCTTAACCTTTTTATGTTCCCGCAAATCAATGCTGTATTTCCTTTTTGATTTAGAGATCAGCGATGGTTTTTTAAGAAAGCACCTATAATCGTTCTGTATTTGTATTGCGTGTCTGCCTCGGCGTTTTGCAAAATCTCCAAAAGCGTTTTATGTTGCAATGAAGCCGGTGTTTTTTCTATCAGCGACAAATAGGTATTTAGCTGGTTCTGGCTAAATGATTTCATCTGATTACCCAGGAGGCTCAGGCATGCTGCCGGTATCGTGGGAGTGGACTTCAATTGAGAGAGGAAATGGGAAAGGCTGTAAACATCAAGCTGTTCCCCGATGCCGGCTATCCGAACTATGAAATCGGGGTTGGCCCACATTTCACCGGGTGTCTTTTTCATCACAAAGAGCCGGTCTTTAGGGGAAGCCATTTCAATGGTCTCTGTTATTTCCTTTTGATATTGGGGAAATCTTGCCGCCGGAATTTGTTGCCAGAAAAATATTCTCTCATCCACCCGGTCTGAAGTGCTGAGTCGTTTGTCCAGCAGTGTTAGCAGGCTGTCTGTTACATAGCGTTTAATGACGCCGGAAAGCTGGCTGTGTACGAGGTGATAGATGGTATAGGAAGAATAAACCGCACCATCCACCGTTACTTCCTTTACTTCTTTGGATGTGGCCCCCGTTACGGCATCTACTACCTGTGATACCCGGGTAGCTTCTTTATCAAAGAGATCGTCCTTATGTCGTCTTCTGAGGATAGACTGCTCATCACATAGCAGCCGATGCAGTTGCTGAAAATCTTCCCCATTAAAATTCAGATGGTCATTTTTGGTTAATGGCTTCCCGGGAATAGTGTCAAAGCCGAGATAGTTGCCGGATAATGTCCAGTAGATACGAATATTCATGAGATTACAGAGGCTGTCGCTGCAAACCGGTGTTTCAATATGGCTGGTAAACAGCTCCGGAATATTGTCGTTATCTACCATCAGTGATATATGATGTACAATGCCCAGCGTGTCTTCAAATAGTATGGTGTGTTCGGAATGCCTGATGTTTTTATCTGTCCAGTTCCCGTTTACTTTCAATGGGATCGTATCGCAGGTAGTGGCTGCGCTGACAAGTGGAAATAGGGTGATCAGTAATAACGAAATCTTTTGTATCAATATGTATTGAGCTGTTCCCATATTATGATTTACCAGCCACTGACTCCTTTATGGCTTTTGGTAAGACTTTTGTTTTTCAATCAGCTCCATATATTCCTTCAGGTATTTTTGATACACGTCCCTGGGTTGCACTTTATGTTTGAAACATACCGATGCGGCAAAGCCGACAGCGGCCCCCATTTGCCCTGTTGTCAGCATTACCCGTGGTCCGCCAAGCCCTATATGCGATGCACTGAAACAGCGGCCTGCCATAAACAGGTTGCTGATGTTTTTGGAATATAAGCTGCGATAGGGAATAATGTATTTTCCCGTTTTATAAAACATCGCCTTTGAAAGAAAATCTGGTCTGTTCGCGTCCACCAGGTTTTCCTGGTAGTGAACGTCTACTTCCCGTCTTTCCATTACTACGGAGTCGGGAAACTGTGTGAGATTTCTGGCATCATTGAAAGTGAAAATATGATCGCCCACCAGGCGGCGCGATTCTCTTTTGCCTACCAGGTAAGAAACCCATTCCAGCTTCAGTTTATTTGTGTTGGGCTGTTTTTTGACGTTGGCAAATGAACCATATATCGCCCGGAACATGTGGTCTCTTATTTGTTCCGCATCATCTATCTGGTGTACATCGGTGTTGGAATATTCCCATTGCCATTCACCACCCCTGGCAGCATAGGATCCTGCTACTTCCATTGCCCAGGGTACGTCCGGGAACTGGTGATCATAATTATCGGAGTAGGTTCTCCATAATACAGAAGCGCCCATCACTGCATTGTCGGCTACTTCGGGGCTCCAGAGTTCACCGAACTCCGGCCAGCTTTCGTTAAATTGATCAGCGCTCTCCCGGCCATACATATATGCTGCTCCGGCCCAGAAGCCAATCCAGCCATCGCCGGTACAGTCTGCAAAGTAAGGTGCTTTGAAACGAAGCCTTTCCCCCGTAATGGTATTTGCTGCATCTACTGACTGAATGGTATTTTCCGTGGTGTTGGCGCCGTTTGCCCTCCAGTTTAGGAAGATGTGGATGTTTTTGTATCGTTCTATGTTGCGGTGTCTTTTTTTATCTTCCGCGTAAGCTTCGGGTGAGCCATTGGGATAGTGTTTGGTATCCAGCATCCGCAGTATTCTTTCAAAGTGCCCGTAGATACCGAGTGTGTGTACGCGTATTTCACTGCTGGCATTACCTCCCAGAACCGGGCGGTCATGTATAAGCGCTACTTTCAGTCCCTGCTCTGCTGCTGCTATGGCACTGGCACAGCCGGCAATACCGCCGCCTACTACTACATAGTCAAACTGTACCGTTTTTTCCGGGTCTGCAGGTCTTTTAGCTACTTTCAGGCGCCACTTGTTCAGCGCTTCCACATCCGATGGAGGGGACTGCTTTTTCTTATCAAAGTATATGGCATCGCATCTGCCTGCAAAACCGGTAAGGTCAACCAGTTCTATTTTCTGTGATTTGTTGCTGACCGTTACTTCACCGCCATATTCCCAGCTCCATACCGGTTCTTTACCATATACAACCGGCAGTAATTCATCCTGGATCCGGAGTTGAAAACGCCCGGGAGGAGTCCAGTTGCCCGGTACCCAGTTTTTAGTACGTACCCACAGGTGGTATTTCCCTGTTTCCGGAAAGTTAACTCTCGTATACGCATTTTCCACCGGCTCTCCCAATCCGTGCGCCAGCAGGTAAGGCGATCCCATCTGCTGCACAAACTGCGGGTCTACCAGCCAGCCGCCTTTTTCTTCAAAACTTTCAGCTTCTATAAGGAGGTTCTGTGCATTAGTGACCTGAGTCAGCAGGGCAATCAGTAAGGTAAATAGTAGTCTCATTTTTTTCATGTACGTTACCATATCAGATTTTAAAGCCAAAAGTTACTGATTATTATACAAATGTGTTCCGGGCACCGTACTGAGCTGGCTGAGCCTGATTTCTGTATTGTTGTTTCCTTAATATCATCAGGCCACAACAGGGGAAATAAGAACTTTCCGGCAGTACTAAGCCCTGAAACGTAAGTAGTTATGGTGATTGAACGGACAAAGCCGGAGATAAGATTTAACCTTTATAAAAAGCAAAAGTCTAAGCAATAATCGTAAAGCTTTAATAGTTATGAAAAACAGGAGCAGGGCGTTTTACGAAGGGGAATGGCTACAGAACATTTTCCTGTCGGAGTGAAAACAAATTAGATCATCCGCCGTGGCGGGGAAAATAAAAAAAACAGACAGATGAAATATATAAGCATATTGTTACTCGTGCTGTTATCATTTATAAGTTGTAGTAAAGAGGATGGTTCAACGCCGGCTAACCCGAAGAGGGATATGTATTTTCCTGAAAATTCGGGTACTGCATGGGAAACAATTTCTGTTTCGGAATTAGGCTGGAACCAGGACGCAATTCAATCGTTAAAAGATTTTCTGATCAGGAAAAACACGAAGTCGTTTATGATCCTGGTAAATGGCAGGGTAGTTATGGAGGAATATTTTAACGGGCATACTTCCGGTACCGAATGGGAATGGAACAGCGCAGGTAAAACATTAGTGGCTACAACAACAGGGATTGCCTGGCAGGAAGGGTTGCTTAATATCAGTGATAAGTCATCAGATTATTTAGGTACCGGATGGACAAATATGCCACTGGAAAAAGAAAACCTGATAACCATAAAGCATCTCCTCACCATGACATCGGGTATTGATGACTCCAGGCAGTTGGTAATTAAGCCTAACCTGACTTATGTTGCCGATGCCGGTACAAGATGGGCATACGGAAATGTTTTCCAAAAGCTGACGGATATAGTTGCCGAAGCAGCCGGTAAAGATTTTGAGGATTATTTCAGCGAGAAACTGAAAAATAAAATTGGAATGGACGGATATTGGAATTTTGGACCGGTTTTTACTATATATCACAGTACAACAAGAAGTATGGCAAGGTTTGGACTATTGGCGTTAAATGGGGGAAAATGGAAAAGTGAACAAATAGTCAATACGTCATTTTTCACTGAAAGCACGAGTACATCTCAAAACATAAATCCTGCTTATGGATACTTGTGGTGGCTTAATGGAAAATCAAAATATATGCTACCCAATGAGCAAACTGTTTATGATGGAGTCCTGATTCCCAATGCACCGGCAGATATGTACGCTGCCATGGGAGCATTTGACCAGCGACTCTACGTAATACCCGGCAAAAAAATGGTTATCGTAAGAATGGGAAATGCCTCCGACCCCTCAAATCCCGATTTTGCCGTTTCGGGATTTGATAACGAACTTTGGACAAGGATCAATGCGGTCATAAACTAAAAAGCAATAAACGCCGCGAATCGTTTTCGGGAAACATATAATGACAGTAGATATGGCAAAAGCGAAAATACACACAACCAACTATTTTGACACTTTTATTGAAGTGGCAGAAGATATAAAAGCAACAAGTGGAGTACAACCGCCGTCGAAAGGTGATAAGAGAACCATTGCCGAAATGCAGTATGATTTGATTGCAGAAAATCCGTATAAATATACTTCCGATGATGTCTTGTTCCAGGTATTTGCCGACAGAAACGACCTGACTAAAGCAGAATACAAACAAGCCAGGGAGCAGTTTTTTTCAAAAGGACAGGCTTGTCTCCGGTGTTCACCTTTAACAAAGACCTACGGCTTTGGTATTCATGCTGACAGCAACGGGAAAGTTGCCCTGTTTGGAATGGAAACCGGGCAATATGAACGATTTAAAACAGACCCGAAAATAAAAAAGGTGAAGGCAATGCGAACAGCCAAAAAATAACAATAAAAACCTGCTTACTATTCACGAACTTCCCACTTCCTGTACTTGGGTAGGCAAACACTAAAAAATTAACGGGTATGAAGCATAACGAGAGGGTGTACAAAATGTCTTTTGCAAGTGTGTATCCGCTCTATATTGCCAAAGCGGAGAAGAAAGGACGGACAAAAGCCGAAGTGGATGAAATTATTTTTTGGCTTACGGGATATAATGAAAAAGACTTGCAGGAGATTCTTGATCGTAAAACGGACCTGGAAATTTTTTTTGCACAGGCGCCGCAAATCAATCCCAATGTTTCAAAAATTACAGGTGTTATTTGTGGTTATCGTGTGGAAGAAATTGAAGAGAAGCTAATGCAACAAATCCGTTATTTAGATAAGCTGATTGGTGAGCTGGCGAAAGGAAGGGCAATGGAAAAGATTTTAAGAAAATAAAAGCTGACCTAATATTTTTATATATGGCAGAGCCGAAAACCAAACAAAACGATACCGGTGTTCACGAGTGGATCCATTCGTTCGCAGATACGGAACAAAAGCGAAAAGACAGTTTTGCACTTTTAAAGCTGATGCAGGATGCTACGGGTTTTGAACCCAAAATGTGGGGAGCATCTATTATCGGATTTGGAAGTTATCATTATAAATCTGATAAAAGTCGCCAGGAAGGCGATTGGCCACTTGTCGGATTTTCACCCCGCAAGGCTGCTATTTCCCTGTATGTTTATACCGCATGCCCTGCACAGGATGCCTTGTTGAAGGAATTGGGGAAATTCAAAATGGGAAAATCCTGCATCTATATCAAAAAACTATCCGACATCAACCAGGAGGTGCTTAAAAAAATGATTAAATCAACTATTGATCTGCTGCAGTCAAAATATGGGAAATAGTAAGATCTAACTTAAGTAGGGGTTCTTTTTGTAGTAAGGTATTTACTATGAATAAGTGAAGTTGCTTCAATTTTACATTTCCTTATCTCCTTTCTAAAAAAAGAAGCTGCCCTTTTGAGACAGCCTCCTTCTTTATATTCCCTGTTGCGGGTGATCAGATTATTTTCTCTTTCCCGTTAATGGGCTACTGCTGCTGTTGCTGCAGAGCGGGGATTCGCCTTCTTTTGCCAGAAGAAGAAGATCAAAAACAGCACCACCAGAATGGCAGGGAAAGCAACCATTTTGGCTAATGTTTCCTGACCGGAAACAAGTTCAAGCTCGGTGCCCGTAAGTCCTGCAGCGGTATGTATTTCTTTTGCTTTATCAATCCATGATCCGATAACCGGCTGGAAGATCGCGGTGGAAAACATACCTATTCCGCCGATGATAGACATACCTAAAGCCCCGCTTAGCGGAACTCTTTGTGCTACGGCTCCTACCATGGTAGGCCAGAAGAAACATACGCCTATGGCAAAGAATATGGCTGCCAGGTAGGCCATAGGTCCGGTAACGGTACTGAACATATATATTCCGATCGCAGTAAAAATAGCGCCGCCTAATAATACACCTGTCTGACCTAAAGAATGAGTAACCGGTCCGCCGAAGAACCTTCCCACAGCCATCAATCCGGTAACCAACGCCAGGATCAGCATGGGATCAGCTCCGCTTTTACTTAAGATCAAACCTACCCATTGCTGCGGGCCAAATTCGGATATTGCCGTAAGCGCCATGCAGCAAAACAGGAAGATATAAGTGGGAGTAAGCATGGCCTTGAAGTTTTTACCGAGGTCGGTAGACCCTTCCACTTTGGGTTTGGGAAAAGCTTTTCCGTAGAATAGAATAGCATAAATAATAGTGGGGATCATCGTTACCCACATCTGGGACTGCCAGCTCATTCCAAAATCAGTCATGAACTTGGAGATAAGGCTTCCGAGTACAATACCGCCGGGGAACCACATGTGGAACCGGTTAAGCATTTTACTCATTTTGTCGCCGGAGTACATGTCCGCGATCATGGGGTTACAGGCTGCTTCCGTACACCCGTTCCCGAAGCCGATGAAAAGTGTGGAAATCAGCAGGAGCGAATAGCCGCCGGCATAGATGGTAAATATTATCCCCAGTGTGTGCGCGATAAAAGCTACCCGCATAATTGTTTTCGGGCCAACCACATAATAAAATAGCCCGCCCAGGATCATGGAGATAGGGAATCCCAGGAAAAACATGAGATTAATAAAGCCGAGCTGTTCGGCCGTGAGCTTAAATTCTTCTCCGAGCTGGGCTAAAATACCGGCCCGGATACTGAAGGTAAATGCCGTTGTGATCAGTGCAAAGCAACTCCCGTTAAACAGCGCACTTCTGTTAATGTTCTCGTTCATTAATTGATGGTTTAGTGTGTTATGGAATTTTAAAAGTCAGGCAAACATTAGGGCAATATAATAAAAATATATTACGCTTTTAGATTTATATGAAATCAAAAATTTTTGGCCGTATTTATCCCGATGGGATGGAAGCGGTATCGTATATGGACCTCGTTTCACCTGGAACGGGCGGGAAGCGGAATAATACAGGACAGGTGATGCCTTCCGGTACCGGGCCCCGGTTAAAAATACACCGGCAGGAGGTCATCTGTGTTATTCCTGCTCAACCTGCATTAATTATTGTATAATTGCAGCCGGGTTTTCCGGGACAGGAGATACGCTTTTATAAACCCGGACATTATTTAGTAGTTATTAAATACACGGCATACATGAAATATTCTCAACCGATAGGGCTGGTCTTTGCTATAATTGTAATTATTGCCTGCTATTTACCCTGGATGGAAGTGGAGTCTCACACGGGTATACTTACCGGTATGGATGGAAAAGGCACCAACCTGGGCAGACCTGGGATATTACATATCTTTTTTGGTGTGATTGCATCCATCTTGTTTTTGCTGCCCTTTATTTGGGCAAAGAGAATAAACTGGCTGTTCTGTGCATTCGGACTGGCATGGGCGCTACGTAACTTTTTAATCTATGCCCGTTGTGAAATGGGCACTTGTCCGGAAAGAAAATATGGATTGTATATAGTGCTGATCGGGTCTGTTATTATGCTGGCTGCTTCACTTTTACCCGATATAAAAGTCAAGGACAAAAGAAATAGTAAATCATCCGCATAGGGTTACTGATACGCTTCAATAAACCATATATAGAAGAGCAATGCGCGTACTAAATATTAAGCGGTTAAATATTTTAGTCTTTTATGTTTTGTTCGCGGTAAGATATGGGGAATGCTGCATTTTCAGGCATCCTGCTTCCTTGCTGTATCCGGGATAAATTATCCGCTTTAAAAAAATCCATTTATATTGCGCCGAATTTTAAGGAAAGATTCACACTATGACATCGTTTACTAATTTTAAAGTACCCTACGCTTCTCCGGATCAAAAGTATACTAAACGCGTTGCTTATTTTTCAATGGAGTTTGCCGTGCATCAGCCGCTGAAGATCTATAGTGGCGGGCTTGGCTTTTTAGCGGGGTCTCACATGAGAAGTGCGTACGAGCTCCGGCAGAACCTGGTGGGTATAGGTATTTTATGGAAATATGGATATTATGATCAGGCGCGTAATCCGGATCAGACCCTGCAGGTACAGTGGAATGAGAAAATTTACAACTTCTTGGAAGATCATAATATAAAATTCCAGATCAATATACATGATCACCCGGTTTGGGTAAAAGCCTATTACCTGAATCCGGAAACCTTCAAGAGTGCCCCGTTGTTTTTACTGAGCACTGATTTACCGGAGAATGATTATATATCACAAACCATTACCCATCGTTTGTATGACGCCAATGTAGCTACTAAAGTAGCCCAGTTTATTTTGTTGGGCGTTGGCGGCGCCAAGCTTATGGATGTCATAGGTTTTAAACCGGAAGTATATCATTTAAATGAAGCGCACGGACTTTCTGCCGCATTTTATCTGTACCGGAAATTTGGCAATAAAGAAGAGGTAAAAAAGCACCTGGTATTTACAACCCATACACCGGAAGAAGCAGGGAATGAAAAGCATGAGATCCATCTTTGTGAAAAGATGAATTATTTCTGTGGTGTGCCGCTTGATGAAGTGCGCCGGCTTACCGGGATAACAGGTGACCAGTTTGATCACTCCCTGGCAGCTTTGCGATTTGCCCGCTTATCGAATGGGGTGAGTGAGCTGCACGGACATGTAAGCCGGGCGATGTGGAGTAAGTACCCGGATATTTGTCCTATTATTCATATTACCAATTCACAAAACTGGCGCTATTGGGCAGATAAGCAGTTGTATTATGCGGCTGAGGAAAATAGTGAAGACAACTTTATTGACCGGAAATGGTTTTTGAAAAAAAGAGCTTTTGATACCGTTGCCGATCAAACGGGAAAATTGCTGGATCCCAATGTATTTACCATCGTGTGGGCCAGGCGTTTTGCCGGATATAAAAGGGCTGAATTAATTACCCGCGATAAGTCTCGTTTTGATGCATTGCTGAGCAATACCCGGTATCCTGTGCAGATTGTATGGGCAGGAAAGCCTTACCCGGTTGATTATCCTGCAATCAGTGATTTTAATTATCTGGTGAACCTGAGTAAGTCCTATAAAAATATAGCCGTATGTATTGGTTATGAGCTGACCCTGAGCAAGCGCCTGAAGCAGGCGGCGGATTTGTGGCTGAATAACCCCCGCGTTCCCCGCGAGGCCTCGGGTACCAGTGGTATGACCGCAGCCATGAACGGCGCGGTAAACTTTTCAACGGATGATGGCTGGATCCCTGAATTTATCCATCATGGACACAATGGTTTTGTTGTGCCCAAAGCGGATTATGCTCACATGACGGTTCAGGAACAGGATACGTATGACCTCGAAAAAATATACGAAATATTGGAGAAAGAAATTCTTCCCCTGTATTATGATACTCCGGATCTGTGGCGGCAGGTAATGAAAAATGGAATGAATGATACCCGTTTCCGATTTGATTCGGGAAGGATGGCAGATGAATATTACAGGTTATTGTACAATGCCTGATATCATGGAAGCATATAAAAAAAATCCGGAAGTAAGATGGGCTGATCTTGACCCCAATTTTCACATGCTTCATTCCAGGTATTATGATTTGGGAGCCTATGTGCGTATGTGTTTTTTAACCGAACACGGGTTAACACCCGGGGTTATGCAGGAACATAATATGGGACCTATACTGTTCAGGGAAGAAGCGGTATTTAAAAGAGAGATCAAATTTGGTGATAAGGTTGAAATCAGCCTGGTTATGCTTAAAGCGAGAAAAGACGGATCCCGGTGGACTATGCAGCATCATATTCATATCAATAACGATGTGCTGGCGGCTGTGATTACAGTGGATGGCGCATGGATAGATATGGAGAGAAGACGCCTGGCTACCCCTCCGTTGTTTTTTGCCGAAATATTTGATAAAATTCCGCGTGCCGAAAATTTTGAATGGCAATAAAGCGAGTAGGCGTCCGGCTTTTTATTCTTAGGTCGAATAATCCCGCATTCGGCGGGATTAGGACCGAATGCGGAGGATTAAAATTGTCTGTCCGGCAGGCAGGTACCCCGTAGCTCTGCTACGCTATAAGTTTCCAAAGCCTGCTTTGGGTATATACATGAGATTTGTTTTTTATCGTATCTCCACCAGCTCTACTTCGAATATCATTTCTTTGCCGGCCAGGAAATGATTGGCATCTAATATCACTACCTTTTCCCTTATTTCGGTAACGACTACGGGAACCGGCTGCCCGTCCTGGTTTTGAAGGGTAAGCTGCATCCCCGGCTCTAATTTCATATCGGCAGGGATCTGCTCAACGGGAAACTCAATGACAGCTTCTTCATTCCTTACGCCATAGCCCTCTTCGGGAGCAACAGAAATGCTTTTCTTCTCTCCTACAGCCATCCCTTCAACGCCGGTGTCGAAGCCTTTGATCATTTGTCCGGCACCCACGGTAAATTCCAGTGGTTCACGACCGGCGGAGGAATCAAACTGTTCCCCATCAGTTAAACGCCCTGTATAATGCACACGTACCACATCTCCTTTTTTTGCCTGTTGCATAAACTTATAATTTTTGAGTATTTAAAATCCGGAAAGGTAAATGATTCCGCTCCTTTCTGCAAAAGTTTAAAGATATTTGAATGTTATATTCTGTTAATTGATAAAATATGCCGGCAAACCCTTTCATTATTCGTATATCCGCTTTGATAATAACCGGGATAGCCTGTTATTGTTCACCGGTCAGGTCTGGTAAAAGCGAACCAGTGAGCGTCCGCCCGGGAGTCATCCCTGAAAAAAATGATCGTGTTATCCCAGGGGCTTATCGCTTTGATAAGTATGTGCAGTTACTAAAAGGAAAATCGGTTGCCGTTTTTGCCAATCAGACTTCTGTAGTGGATAATACGCATCTTATTGATACACTGCAAAAGCAGGGTGTGATCATCAAAAAAATATTTTCCCCCGAGCATGGGTTTCGGGGTACCGCCGATGCCGGTGAAAAAGTGGGTAACTATACCGATGCGCGAACCGGCATACCGGTTATTTCTTTATACGGAAATAAGAGAAAGCCGGCAAAAGAAGATATGACTGGTGTAGATGTACTTCTTTTTGATATCCAGGATGTCGGTGTGCGGTTCTATACCTACATTTCTTCTCTGCAGGAATTTATGGAAGCCGCCATTG
Source organism: Chitinophagaceae bacterium (assembly GCA_023957155.1). Taxonomy (GTDB): domain Bacteria; phylum Bacteroidota; class Bacteroidia; order Chitinophagales; family Chitinophagaceae; genus Agriterribacter. The sequence continues at coordinate 68,232 of JAMLHK010000016.1, forward strand.
CGTTTAATAAGCCGCTGCTCATTCTGGACAGGCCGAATCCCAATGGATTTTATGTAGACGGTCCCATATTGGATATGCAGTACAGATCCTTTGTTGGTATGCAGCCGATACCCGTAGTATATGGAATGACAATAGGAGAATACGCCTGTATGCTCCTGAAAGAAAACTGGCTTTCCGAAAAAAATAAGACGACGCCTGCTATTTATATTGATCCTGTATCCGGTAAAAATCTTACAGCATCATCGTTCAGTCTTACCGTTATTAAATGCAGTAATTATTCACATGATAGTAAATACGTGCTTCCTGTACGTCCTTCTCCCAATTTACCCGATATTCAATCGGTCTATTGGTATCCTTCCACCTGCTTTTTTGAAGGAACTGTTTTAAGCGAAGGCAGGGGAACAACAAAGCCCTTCCAGGTTTTCGGACATCCTGCCCTGCCCAAAAATTTATTCTCATTTACTCCGAATCCAACAGAAGGGGCTAAGCAATCAAAGTGGTATGGGCAGGTTTGCTACGGATGGGATTTGAGCGGATCACCGGAAGATGTATTGAAAAAGATAGATAATAAGCTGCAATTACAATGGCTGATTCAGGCATACCGGCTCTTCCCCGATAAGGAGAATTTTTTTGTTCTTCCTAAATCGAAGAAAATGGAAGACTCGTTCTTCAATAAATTAGCCGGCAACAATGAATTGTGGAAACAGATCAAGGATGGTGTTCCGGAGCAGGATATCCGGAAAAGCTGGGAGCCGGGCTTAACAGCATTTAAAAAAATACGGAAGAAATACCTCCTGTACGAAGATTTTACACCGGCTCCCTGAAATACCTGTTAATTTTGCGCCTATGTCGGCACAACAGCAGTCCTCTCTATTCCGCAGGAAAGATTTGCGCATTGTATTTATGGGTACTCCCGAGTTTGCGGTGGCATCGTTGGATGCCTTATTGCGGGCGGGTTATTTAGTAGTTGCGGTTGTTACAATGCCCGATAAACCTGCGGGCAGGGGCATGAAGCTCACTGAAAGCGCAGTGAAAAAATATGCATCAGAAAAAGGACTGAAAATTCTGCAGCCGGTAAAGCTGAAAGATCCCTCGTTTATTGAGGAATTAAGATCGTTGAAAGCCGATATCCAGATCGTAGTTGCTTTTCGCATGTTGCCTGAAGTGGTATGGAATATGCCTCCTATGGGCACTATTAATGTTCATGGCTCCCTGCTTCCGCGTTATCGCGGCGCGGCGCCTGTTAACTGGGCGGTAATAAACGGGGAAAAGGAAACGGGTGTTACTACTTTTAAATTGCAGCATGAAATAGATACCGGCAACATTTTACTACAACAGAAATTGGCAATAGGGGATGAAGAAACAGCCGGAGAAGTTCACGACCGGATGAAAGAGATAGGTGCGCAACTCCTGGTGGATACCCTGGAAAAAATGGAAGCAGGAACGATTGAGGAAACTGCACAGTCGCTCATTGCCGGGGATAAGACTATATTTAGTACGGCGCCCAAAATTTTTACGGAAACCTGCCGGATCAATTGGCATAAACCGGTCAGTGAAATTTATAATTTAATACGGGGATTGTCGCCCTACCCCGGTGCATTTACGCTCCTTGGCGACAAAATAATCAAGATCTTCCGCGCAAAAAAGAATATCACCCCGCCTCTCATCCCTCCCGGCAGCTACGAATCGGACGGAAAGCAGTTGTTGCGTTATGCGGGCATTGACGGATACATTGAGATATCGGAGTTACAGTTGGAAGGAAAGAAACGAATGTCGGTAGAAGTATTCCTGCGGGGATATAAGATTTGAATCATCCATTAGCCTGGTACGGGAGCTGTAATCCGGGAAGAACCCGGGAATGATTTTTATTTTCAGGTAAATATGCTTAACTTGGGAAGTTGCCTTTGTATTATGGTAGTAAACAAAAGTTTATTATTTATAAACTGCAACAATCAATAGGGTCATGGAGAGGACTGATATTCCTGAACGGGGATTAATGGTCTGAAACCGCACTCCCGGGTTTTAAAATTATACAGTATGAGCCAGCGCTTACGGATATTATATATGGTAATGACTGTTCTGCTCGTGCTGCAAACCTCCTGCTTTAAAAAGAATGCGATAGTTGTTGAACCTCCCGAAGAGAATACAGACGATACACCTCCTCCGCCGGATCCGAAAGAAGAAAAAAAAGTGCTGATCATAGGTATTGACGGTTGCAGGGGAGATGCAATGAAGATCGCAGACGCGCCAAATATTCATGGACTGTTACCCAATGCTATCTATAGCTTTGATGCCGTAACTCGTGCGCCAACAATCAGCGGCCCGGGATGGTCATCTATGCTTACCGGTGTATGGAGTGACAAACACGGGGTACGTAATAATGATTTTTCCAGCGCAAACTATACGGCTTATCCATCGCTTTATCACTACCTGAAAACACTGCAGCCGGCTGTTCAGTCGGTTTCTGTGTGTGCCTGGTGGCCCATTAACCAATATCTGGCTGTTGACGCAGGAGTGCGGATAAACGCAGCAAATGATGCAGCAGTAAAAGACAGCGCTGTAGCGCGCCTGAAAAATTCCGATCCTGATATCCTTTTTGTTCATTTTGATGATGTAGATGCAGCCGGTCATTCCTATGGCTATACCCTGGAGGATCCGCGGTATATGGGTGCCATCAGTAAAACAGATGCCTATGTAGGTGAGATTTTATCTGCCCTCCGGCTACGAAAAGATTTTGAAAAAGAAGACTGGCTGATCGTTGTTTCCACTGATCATGGCGGCAGGGGTACCTCGCACGGAGGAGATTCATATACCGAGAAGAATATTTTTGCTGTTTTTCATAGCAAGGGTTTTTCATCTAAGGAAGTGCTTCCCGGGCCTGATGCGTTAAAGACAGAAGAATTGTCTGACGGTGGGGACGGGCAATACGCGTACTTAACCGATTTTTATGATGTGGATGCTTATGCGGTACTAACCATCCAGTTCCAGGTAAAAGCTTCCGGCTTATCGGGCGATATACCTTTTATTACCAATAAAAATTGGGTCAGCGGAATGAACCGGGGCTTTGTAATTAATATAAGATCACAAAGCTGGAAAGTCAATATCGGGGATGGCAGCCGGAGGGTAGATGTTGATGCGTTAAACGTACCAAACCTGAATGATGGTCGCTGGCATACGCTGACTACGGTGATTGATCGTAGCGGGAATCTTACTATTTTTCAGGACGGGATATCATGCGGCTCAGCAAATATTTCGGGACTGACAACGATCCGGCCGCCGGACGATACGCGCGTTAAGCTTGTTATGAACGAGGATATTACCGAAGAATACGGCAGGAGTAATTTCACCATGGCTAATATAAAAATATGGGATGCAAAATTGAGTGATAGTTATATTGCAGCAAACCTTTGTGATACGGTAATAAAAGAGGATGATCCATATAAAGATAAACTATTGGGGTGGTGGACAGGCTTTGATGGGCAGGGAAATGTGTTTAAAGACCGTGCCGGCGGTGGCTATGATTTCCGGCTCAGCGCTCCACCCGCCTGGCAGGTATTACAAAAGGGTTTCTGTAATGAGGATATTGCGCTGAACAGGATTACTATGGTAGATATAATGCCCACAATAGCAGAATGGATGGGGCTTCCGGTAGACTATGCCGCATGGAAGCTGGATGGAAAATCTTTGTTACTCCAACGCTGAATAAGGACGGTAACCGGTAATGGTATCGGGCATTTTTATTGGGGGTACTTAATATACTACAGACTGTAAATTAAAATGGATATCAATGAAAGCAGAAAGATTTCTTATTGTATTGTTCGCCGTGTTATTGATTACTGTTTCTGCCTTTTCCCAGTCAAAAAAGGTGAAGCATGTTGTATTGATAGGCTGTGATGGCTTGGGTGCTTATGCCCTGCCTGACGCCGATATGCCTAATTTAAAGAAGATGATGAATGAGGGCGCCTGGTCGTTAAAGGCCCGGTCGGTATTGCCTTCTTCCAGTGCGGTAAACTGGGCGTCTATGCTAATGGGTTCCGGGCCTACTATGCACGGGTATACCGAGTGGGGTAGTGCCGTTCCCGAAATACCTTCAGTTGATATCAACCGGTATGGCATGTTCCCCACTGTTTTTAGTTTATTGAAAGAGCAGCAACCTGCTGCGGTGTCTGCCTTGATCTATAGCTGGTCGGGCATTGATCCTTTAGTAGAAAAGGAAGCCACTGCCATCCGGGTGTCCTCCGGTGATAATGATGATTTTTGTGCTGATACGGCGGCGCTTATTATCAGGGAACAAAAGCCGGTATTAACGTTTATCCATCTTGACCAGCCGGATGGTGTGGGTCATAACATTGGCCATCATACGCCTGAGTATTTTAATGAGCTGAAAAAAGTAGATGCACGGATAGGCAAAATAGTTCGTGCGGTACAGGAAGCCGGTATAGCTGAGCATACGGTAATACTGGTATCGGCAGATCATGGCGGTAAAGGTAAAGGTCACGGCGGCAAGTCGTTGGATGAGGTGCAGATCCCCTGGGTTATATATGGGAAAGGCATCAAAAAGGGGCACCAATTAAACAGTACCATCATCACTTTTGATACCGCGGCTACTATTGCAAAACTTCTCGGGCTTAACATGCCGCAGAGCTGGAGAGGTCAGCCGGTAATGGAAGCGTTTAAATAGGCCACAGGGATTTCCCGTTTACGCTTTTATTCCATGAATAATACTCGTACATTTATAATATATGGAAGTACGGGAACCGATAGCCGCTTATGGAAACAAGGTTACGATTGAGGAGTACCTTGAAATGGAAGATCTTTCATCCGAAAAATATGAGTATTACGGGGGTGAAGTATTTGCGATGTCAGGAGCTAAAGTGTCGGATAATATGATTAGTGGTAATCTTTACTTTGAGTTGAGGAAAAAGTTGTTGGGTAAACCGTGTAAGCCTTTTAATAGTGATCAGCGCATCCACATACCGGGAAACTCCCTTTTCACTTACCCTGACATTGCTATTGTTTGTGGGGAGATCATAACATTAAATGATGATAACGTTAATGTATTGAATCCGGTAGCTTTGATTGAAGTTTTATCGGCTTCTACCAGGAATTATGATAAGGGAGATAAGTTCAGATTATACCGCGATATCGCTACACTAAAAGAATATATTGTAGTGGATTCCGAATCTATTGGCGTGGAAGCATTCCGGCTCAATGAAAAGGGGCATTGGGAGCTGGAAGAATACAAATTATTAGATGATTCCCTGCTGCTATCCACCATACAGGAACATATTCCTTTATCTGCTATTTATGAAGGGACGGCATTGGCGGGGCGGCCTCTGTAAAAGAAGCTTTCCCTTCTTCTATCTGCATAAAATGCGTAACACATTCGGGAATATCCTCTTTATAGTGACTCACATATAACAGCGTGGTGTCAGATTTACCGCAAATGTAATTGATCATTTCTTTGAAGCGTTCTACATGCACCCGGTCTAAGCCCTGGCATGGTTCATCTAATATTAAGAGCGGCGGATTTTTAACTAACGCCCGGGCTAACAAAACAAGCCGTTGCTCTCCCGCGGAAAGCAGCGATAATAGTTTGTGCTGAACCGGCTCCAGTTTAAATATCGCCATCCATTGGTTAACCCGGGTACGTTCAGCGTCCGTTAAGGTTTTGAATAGCCCGATCGTATCAAATAATCCCGAAGCAATGGTTTCAAAACAGGTTGACGTGTAGTCGAAATACACGTGCATTTCGGGGGATACATAACCGATTTTTCTTTTTATATCCCAAATACTTTCACCACTGCCCCTGCGTTGGTCAAAAAGATATATCTCGTTAGCATAGGCCTGTGTATTATCCCCTGTGATCAGGCTCAGTAAGGTAGATTTTCCCGCCCCGTTAGGTCCCGATATGCTCCATCGTTCTCCCCGTCTTACCTCCCAGCTGATATCCTTCAGAATAGCTCTTTGTCCGTATTGTATATTAACATTCACCATTTTTATGGCGTATGTAAAATCGTAACCTGATGATCGTTGTAATGCGCTTGCCAGCGTGTCGCTAATGCTGAAGCCCGGTTCCGGATGATGCGCGGGAGGCGTAAATGCTGTTTTGGGTACAGCAGAAATTAACCTGCCGTTTTCTAATGTGGCAACATGTGTTATGCAGTCCGGTAAATCGGGTACGGAGGTGATCAAAATAATTTTTATACCGGCATCGGAAAGTGTATTAATAATGTGCGAAAGGGTCGTTCTGCCTGCCGTATCTAACCCGATAAAAGGATTATCTAAGATGAGCAGCTGGGGGTCATTCAGAATGGCTTTGGCGATCTGTAGTCTTTTGTTTTCACCGTTTGACAGTTGGATCAGGGGCTCCTGCAGTACATGGCTGATGTGTAGCAGTTCGGGGATTTCTTTTAAAGCGATTCCGGATGAGCGCTTCGGGTGGTTTGGGTTATCCAGGTCTAATACTTCGGCAACGGTTAACGCGTTGTCCGCATCAGAAGCGTTATAGCGTTGCTGGTAATAAAAATCCGATATGTTGGAAAGGTTTTTAAACCGGTGCTGTTGTTCCACTACTACAATATGCGGATGATACCCGGCTGTTCCGTTAAAAATGATTTGCCCGGAATAGTGCTGCCGCCCTGCAATAACCTGTGCCAGTACTGTTTTCCCGCTTCCGGAAGGTCCGGTAATGGCCCATTGTTCGTTACTTTCTATATGAAGGCTGACCCGGTCGAGTAGCTTTCGTCCGTTCCGTTGTATAGTAACTTGTTCAAGTTGTAAAAAAGGAAAAGCCATTGTATGATGATATTACAATGGCTCAAGTTATTGTTTTGTTTACAAACTTGTAGATGTTTTCTTAAAGGGATGCGGTGATCGTACCTGTCTTTTAGTGTAGCTGAAAAAGACCGGTTCCACTAAACATTAATCTTCATCTTCATAATAAGCATCTTCATTGCTGTAGTATGACGACTCCCACTCTTTCACCGCTTTATCATCCAGCAGCTCAATGATCTCAAAAATCGGATCTGATTTTCGTTTCCATTCCGTTGTTTCTGTTTCACCATAACGGGTTACAAACAGGCAGTGATCGGATTCGAGTATAACCCTGATCAACACAACTGCAGATCCTTCCTTTTCCTCAATAAGATAATAACATCCTTTTTCCAGCAAAGCATACGAATACATAACAGTTCAAATTTAAAATCTGATCAATACAGAATTAACGGGTTCGTAAGAATTACTAATGAGATTGTAGTACGCCGAAAAGTAATGGGGTTAGAAGAACCGGTTTATCATTAGATATCAGGAGTTTCACAGGTAAATGACCAGTTCGATAGTACAAATATAATGGAAATACATGGCATCAAAATCTTAAAAAGCCTGCTGGGTGTATATTTTAAATCATGAAGGATTTGTTACCGTGAATGAGGAGGATTATATATTTAAAAATAAACACATATATTATCGGTGCTCAATAATTTCCCTGATTCGGGTATGGTAAAGAACAATGCGGCGGCATGAAAATAACATTTTTGCAGAATGAAAATGTGATTTTACATTTAATGCTTATTAAGACAATGATGGTGAACAACAGCAGCTATAAAGCATTTATATTTGACCTGAATGGTACGATGATTGATGATATGGCGTATCATGTAAAAGCCTGGCATCAATTATTCAATGATGAATTGGGAGCGCGTATAAGTGAAGAAGCGGTAAAGGCGGAGATGTATGGAAAGAACAGCGAAGTGATGGAACGGGTACTGGGTAAAGGGCGTTTTTCGGTGGAAGAAGCAGACCGGTTATCGCTTGAAAAAGAAAAAAATTATCAGCGGGTCTACCGCCCGCATCTTAGGCTTATAGAAGGGTTAGGCCATTTTCTGGAGATGGCCCGGGGTAAGCATATTGCAATGGCAATCGGTTCTGCAGCCATCCCTTTTAATATCAACTTCGTTTTAGATAACCTCCATCTCCGGCATTATTTTTCGGCTATCGTAAGTGCTGATGATGTTTTTATGAGCAAGCCCCACCCTGAAACCTATTTAAAAGCTGCAGCATTGTTGAACGTAGAACCGGATCGTTGCCTGGTTTTTGAGGATGCGCCTAAAGGCGTGGAAGCGGCTTTGCGTGCAGGTATGCAGGCGGTAGCCCTGACTACCATGCATAACCAATCCGATTTTTCTGCATATAACAATATTTTGTTTTTTATTCAGAATTATACGGATGCGGCTTTGAAAGCAATTGTATAGCTCAGGGCAAATGTTTAGGAGATCGTTTTTACGTAATTCTTTGTACTTTAGAACTTTTCTTAGTAAAACTTTTCTTCAAGAATATGAATGTAAAACAAAAAAACTCAAGGCGCCTGTTTCTGAAAAATTCAGTAGGCGCCTTGGCAGCATTTACAATAGTGCCCCGCCATGTATTGGGAGGAAGCGGTTACCTGGCCCCCAGTGATACCCTTACGAAGGCTGTAGTAGGTGTAGGCGGTATGGGGCGTGGACATTTTGAATACGCGGGTACTAAAACGGTGGCTGTTTGTGATGTAGATACGAGGCATATTCAATTGGCATTGGATGCCCTTGGTGGCGGTAAAGGCGTAAAAACTTTCAGGGATTACCGGGAGTTGATCACACTGCCGGAAGTAGATATCGTGCACGTGGCTACGCCTCCGCATTGGCACGGCATTATCGCTGCTGATGCAGCCCGTGCCGGGAAAGATATCTGGTGTGAAAAGCCCATGACCCGTACCATCGGGGAAGGAAAACGTTTAGTAGAAGCGGTACAGCAGCATGGCCGTATTTTCAGGCTGAATACCTGGTTCCGTTTTTCGGATAACTTTTATGGAATGGGCACTACGGTCAAACCCATTAAAAAATTAGTGGAGAGCGGTTTGCTGGGCTGGCCTTTAAAAGTTACCGTCAGCAAACATACCGGCTTCAACTGGAAGTTTTACTGGGTTGGTAAAACACATCTTGAACCGGAGTCTGTACCTAAAGAACTGGATTATGACATGTGGCTTGGCCCCGCTCCCTATAAGCCCTATAATGCGCATCGCGTACATACTACCTTCCGGGGTTATTGGGATTATGACGGTGGTGGATTGGGCGATATGGGACAGCATTATATAGACCCCATCCAGTATTTTCTGGGTAAGGATGAAACCAGTCCGGTTTCGGTTGAAATAGATGCCCCGCAGCAGCATGATGATGCCGTGGGAACTTGGCGAAAAATTACTTATACGTATGATGATGGCTGCCAGATCATCCTGGATGGAGCCGGTACGGAAGAAAATGCAGCTTATATTGAAGGTCCCAAAGGGAAACTTTATCCCGGCTTTCGTTCCGATATCCCGAATCTGGAAATGAAATTAGCCGCATTTCCCGATCCTTTACCACAGGTAACTGATTTTGTTGATGCGGTGAAGAACAGGAAAAAATTTGCATTAAATGAAGAAAACGGGCATCGTTCTGCTACCATAGTAAATATGGGAAAAATTGCCCTGCAATTGGGTCGTTCTTTGAAATTTGACCCGGTAAAGCAGGAATTTATTAATGATGAAGGAGCCAACCGTTTACTTAATCCCCCGCTGAGATCGCCCTGGTTTATGTAAATTCCGGGAGCGTAAAGGGAAAATACAAACTCAGGATGTAATAAAGATAAAAATATGCTTTGCCTGCACAATACACGGGCATAGCAGGTTTTACAAATAATCTTAAACAAGACAATTTTCATTTACATGAAACAAATATTGACCGCCTTTCTTTTTTTCTTTGCCGTGCTGCAAATGGCTGCCGCACAAACTGATGATAACCGTACGGTTGCCACAAAAATTGCCGATCTGCTGGCTAAAACACCGGCCGATGACGCAGCTCAGCTAAACGCAAATGCCGAGGCAACCGCCCGGCTGGGAGAAAACGGACTGGTAGAACTGGTTACCCGTTTAAATACGCCCGGTGATCACAGCCGGCTGCATTTTGCTATTAATGGTTTTTCTTTTTCTGCCAGTCAGCCGGGTAAAGAAAACTGGCGTCAGCTTGCTGTAAAAGCTTATGGACAGGCGCTGGGAAAGCTGTCAGATAATGCCTCCCGGCAATTTATTATATCCCAGCTTGAGCATGTAGGTAAAGATGATGCAGTAGAATACCTGAAAAGCTACCTGCAGGATGAACAGCTTTCCGATGCGGCATCACGGGCCTTAGTTGCTATACATACTTCGAACGCTAATAATGCTTTATTACAAGCCTTACCGGGCGCTGCCGGAAAAGCAGAACTATCGCTGGTGCAGGCACTGGGTGATGCCAGGGTAGCTTCAGCCGTACCGGCAATTACCGCCCTGGTAAAGCGTAATGATCCCAATTTAACCAAAGTAGCCTTGTATGCATTAGCCCGCATTGCAGATCCGTCTTCATTAAAAACACTTAATTCGGCTGCGGCAAAAAGCGGTTACCAATATGATGTTACAGATGCCACCTACGCTTACCTGTTATATCTTAACCAACTGGTTGCGAACGGACAAACTCAAATTGCCGGGAACGCGGCAAACACATTGCTGAAAAAAGCTTCAGGGCAGGTCCATACCCGCACGGCAGCATTAAAGATATTAACGGATATCCAGGGACAAAACAGCCTGGGCTTATTAACCAAAGCAGTGAAGGACAACAATGCTGCATATCGCGAGGCGGCGTTAAAATATGCCCGTCCGTATCTTTCTGAGGGGAATGCCGCGCAGTGGATAGACGTATTTAATAAAGCCGGTAATGATACAAAAGCGGGTATATTGAATATGTTTGGTGATAAAGGGATTACAGCGGCTTTGCCACTGGCTCTTCAATCCCTGCAGAGCAATGCGGCAGGTGTACGACTGGCTGCTATTGCTGCTGCGGCTAAAATTGGCCAGCAGGAAGCGGTACCCGCTTTATTGAATCTGTTGAAAAATGGCAATGACGGTGAAATTTCGGCAGTTAAAAATGCCCTGTTATCTGTAAAAGGAGATAAACTGGTCCAATACATCGGGGATGCGCTGGAAACGGCAACACCTGCCGGTAAAGCTGCCCTGATAGGGATATTAGGAGAAAGAGGATCACGTGGAAAGGCAAAAGAAGTGCTGACATTTGTTAATGACTCCAATCCTGCGTTAAGGCAATCGGCTCGTACGGCATTAAGAAGCATGGTCTCCCCGGCTCAGATGCCCCAGCTAACCACATTATTGTTGTCGGCAAAAACTGATGATGACATTAAAGATATACAGGGCTTACTGGTTTCAGCATTGAGTACCATAAGAAATCCGGATCAGGCAAGCGCTGTGATTATGTCCCGCGAAAAAAGCGCCCCGGCGGAAAAGAAATTTCTTTTTTATAATGTATTGGCCGGTATTGGTGGTAAAAGAGGACTTAATACTGTTTTGAATGCGTATTCCGGAAGCAATGAACAATCCCGTAAAGCGGTAGTAGCTGCACTTTCCAATTGGAAGGGCGGTCAGGCTACTTCACAGCTGTACCAGATCCTTCAGCAGGAGAATAAAGGATCTGCTGATCCCGATGTAGTGGAAGGGTTTATTACACAGATCCGCATTTCGGACCATACCAGTGATCAGAAGCTGATTTTACTTCGCAATGCTATGGACTATGCCGTAACGGCAGATCAAAAAAACAAAATATTAGCCCAGGTAGGACAATGCGGTACATTGCCGGCTTTACTATATGCCGGTAAGTTTTTGGATGATCCCGCATTGCAGCGCCGGGCAGGGAATGCCATAGTAGATATCGCTTTGGAGAATAAATCTATTTATGGTGATAATGTGAGGGCATTACTCAGAAAAACCATGCAGCTGATGGGCAATGGAAATGAAAGCCAGTACTTAAAAGAAGCCGTTCAAAAGCACCTTGCTGCGATGCCCGCAGGAGAAGGGTTTGTTCCCCTGTTCAACGGGCAGGATCTTTCCGGATGGAAAGGACTGGTTGCCGATCCTGTTAAGCGCGCAAAAATGGATGCAACCACCCTGGCAAAAGAACAGCAGAAAGCCGATGAGGTGATGCGTACCGGATGGAAAGTGCAGGATGGTTTACTCATCTTTACCGGAAAGGGAGATAATTTATGTACCGAAAAGAAGTACGGTGATTTTGAAATGTATGTAGACTGGAAAATCACCGAAGACGGAGATGCCGGCATATACCTGAGAGGAACGCCGCAGGTGCAGATATGGGATACTTCACGAGTGGATGTTGGCGCACAGGTGGGCTCCGGTGGTTTGTATAATAACCAGAAAAATGAAAGCAAGCCGCTGAAGCTGGCCGATAATGCGATAGGCGACTGGAATACGTTTCATATTACGATGGTGGGCGACCAGGTTACGGTATACCTGAACGGGCAATTGGTGGTAGACAAGGTGCCGTTAGAAAATTACTGGGACCGCAGTCTCCCTATTTTCCCTGAAGAGCAGATAGAGCTGCAGGCGCATGGAACTTATGTGGCATACCGGGATATTTACCTGAGGGAAATTCCCCGCCCGAAGCCTTATGTGCTTACGCCTGAGGAGAAAAAAGAAGGGTATAAAATACTATTTGATGGAACGGCTCTTCACGAGTGGGTCGGTAATAAAACATCTTATATTATTGAAGATGGCAATATTGCTGTTTATCCCAAAAGAGGAGGAAACGGGAATTTGTATACAAAGGATGAGTACAGCGATTTTATTTATCGTTTTGAGTTCAAGCTCACTCCCGGTGCCAATAACGGCATTGGTATCCGCGCTCCGCTTACGGGTGATGGCGCTTATGAAGGTATGGAGATACAGGTGCTGGACAATGAAGCCGATATTTATAAAGATCTCAAGCCTTACCAGTATCACGGATCGGTTTACGGGGTAATACCGGCCAAGCGTGGTTATTTAAAACCGGTTGGGGAATGGAATGAAGAGGAAATTTATGTGAAAGGGAATAAGGTCAGGGTTACGCTTAACGGCACGGTTATACTGGATGGTGATATTGCGGAAGCCAGTAAGAACGGTACGCTTGATCATCGGGATCATCCGGGGTTGAAAAGAACCTCCGGGCATATTGGATTCTTAGGGCATGGAGACGTTCTTTTCTTCCGTAATATCAGGATAAAAGATTTAAGCCGGCCGGCGGCGGCGCCTGCAAAGGTGAAAAAGAAAAAATAGGACAGATAACCTGTTTTAAAAATAACTATTGCGATACGTTGTATAATGTATCGCAATATTTTTTACGGCATATACGGGTTGATCTCCTCCGGTTTTTAACATTGTGTAAAGTCCCTGTTTATAAGGGTTACAGCTTTCTATAACAGGTTATTTCCTGTTAGGGAAAGGATAAAACTTTCAAAAAAAAGAGCTTCTTTTTCAAAAAAGATTTGGCGGCAAGTAAAACCTGACTATCTTTGCGCTCCGCTTTTGAAAAAGCAGCAGTTCTTTAAAAAGTAATCAACGATTACAGATAGAAAAAAGGGAAAAAAGATTTGGTGGTTTCGTAAAACATCATACCTTTGCACCCCGTTCAAAAAGCATCAGATATCCTCCTGTTTATTTATCGGAATAATGTAGAAGATAAACGATAAGAATTTTGCCTGACCGTGTTGAGTTTATAAGTTTTACAGTGAGTTCTTTTTTTTGAATGTAGTTCTGTGATTAATAGTATTTTATCAACCCGATAGCTGAAAAAAAATCAGCAAAAAAAATTGGGTAGAAATTATAAATCTCATACTTTTGCAACCCGTTTCAAAACGGTAGTAGAAATACGAGCATTAAGATCTTTGAAAGTTTGGAAGCAACAGCACTTGATTTCTTTTTAGAAATCAGGGTAAGGTAAACCAGCCACAAAATTTGATTTCAAGAGCAATCTTCAAATCTCAACATTATTTACAATGGAGAGTTTGATCCTGGCTCAGGATGAACGCTAGCGGCAGGCTTAATACATGCAAGTCGTGGGGCAGCGCAGTGTAGCAATACATGGGCGGCGACCGGCAAACGGGTGCGCAATACGTACGCAACCTCCCTTCGAGCGGGGAATAGCCCAGGGAAACTTGGATTAATACCCCATAATATGATGAAGAGGCATCTCTTTATTATTAAAGCTCCGGCACTTGAAGATGGGCGTACGGCTGATTAGGTAGTTGGCGGAGTAACGGCCCACCAAGCCTACGAT
>JAMLHK010000017.1 GCA_023957155.1 Chitinophagaceae bacterium
GGGGATTTAAACATTCCAGAAACAATAAAACAATTGATTTTGACAACCTAAAATAAATACGCTCATGACTACGCACATTATTAAAATATTTTTTTTACTCTGGCTGAGCTCTTTGGTCATTAGCTGTAATACCACTTCTACCCCAAATTCCAGGAAAGTACTACTATTTACAAAGACGGTGGAGTTTCACCATAAATCTATTGAGGGTGGAATTAAGATGTTTGAAAAACTCGGACACGAAAATAACCTGTCTTTTATTGTATCTGAAGATCCTTCAATATTCAACGATGATAGCCTTAAGCAATTTAACGCTGTTGTATTTTTAAGTACAACCGGGGAGATCCTGGATTACAGGCAGCAATTGTGTTTTAAGAGATATATTGAAGCAGGAGGAGGATTTATGGGGATTCATGGATCCAGTGCATCTTTATCTCATTCGGATTGGTACAGAGGGCTCGTAGGGACTTATTTCAAAAATCATTCAACGATACAGAAAGCCAGGCTAATTGTACATAAAGATAAAAAGTTCCCGGTTACCGACTCACTTCAGACACCCTGGATTTTTGAAGATGAATGGTATAATTGGGAGGCCGTACCTGAGAACGTTAACGTATTGGTAAGCGTAGACGAAGCATCTTATCGCGGAGGTGAATATGGCAAAATACATCCGTTGGTATGGTATCATGAATATGATGGGGGAAAGTCTTTTTACATGGCATTAGGACATACTACGGAATCGTATTCCAACCCGAAATTCATTGGGCTGGTTCATGACGGGATAAATTATGTTTGTAATGATACAGGGTTAGACTATTCCCATGTTAAGACTCCGGCTCCCCCTGAACAAAATGCTTTCAGAAAGGAAATGTTAGTAGATAATGCTTCTGTCCAGGAGCCTATGGGAATGTCTGTTTCGGATGACGGAAGAATTTTTTATATTGAAAGAAGAGGGAATGTAAGAGTATACGATATAGATAGAAAACAAACGAGCATTATTGGCACTGTGCCGGTTTATTCTGAACATGAAGACGGGTTGTTGGGTATTGCTCTTGATCCCGGGTTCAGTCAAAACCAGTGGATATATTTATTTTATTCTGCTCCCAGCAATCAGTTTAATTATCATCTTTCACGGTTTAGATATGATCCCGAAACTAATCACCTGATTGACACTACTGAGATCGTTATTTTAAAGATCCATCAGGAACACGCATATAGTAATCACACGGGAGGTCGTCTTTGCTTTGATAAACAGGGAAACCTGTTTATCACTGTGGGAGATAATACCATCCCTTTTGCTTCTAAGGGCTATGCTCCCATTGATCAGCGGGCAGACAGAACGGAGTATGATGCAGCAAGGAGCTCGGGAAATACAAATGATTTACGGGGAAAAATTCTTCGCATCCATCCCGAACCGGATGGTTCCTATAGTATCCCTGAAGGCAATCTTTTTCCCCGGGGAATGGTCAAGACCAGACCGGAGATATATATTATGGGATGCAGAAACCCATTTAGCATTTCAATAGATCCCCGAACCAATTTCCTGTATTGGGGAGATGTAGGTCCGGATGCTCGTAAAGACAGTGTAGAAGGACCAAGAGGTTATGATGAAGTAAACCAGGCAAGAAGAGCAGGTAATTTTGGATGGCCTTTCTTTATTGCCAATAATAAACCCTATGCAGAAGTTGATTTTAGAAAAGAAAAAACGGGGAACTTATTTGATTTTGAAGCCCCGCAAAATAATAGTCCGCGAAATACCGGTGTGAAAATACTTCCTCCTGCACAAAAAGCATTTATATGGTACCCTTATGCAGCATCACAGGAGTTTCCGTGGATTGGTTCAGGAGGTAGGACTGCAATGGCGGGGCCTGTATATTATTATAGTAATGATTCTTCGCTGTCTGGTCAAAGACTACCTGAATATTATAATGGAGGTCTATTCATTTATGACTGGATTAGGAATTGGATTAAAGTAGTCCGGATGGATGCTAATGGGAATTACACGGCAATGGAAGATTTTATGCCGGGGGAACATGTTTCACGGATTATTGATATGCAACTTGGTCCTGATGGAATATTGTATTTGCTGGAATATGGAAATGTCTGGTATCAGGCCAATCCCGATGCAGGTATTTCAAGGATTAGCCGCTCATTTTAAGCAGTAAAATAATATAAATCGCTATGATGGTACTACAATAGGTGGATTAAACCCGAACAGTAATGGATACTCAAAATCTTCACCATGGAAATGGACTTTTTTTCCTACCTTTCCAATCGCTTGTCGTTCAACTTGGAAAACTTATCACAATATGGATCTAAAGAACTCCTGGCTCTACTAAAACAGGATAGTTCGTCAGCCTTTACCCAAATCTATCTCAGATACTGGAAACAACTGTTTGCTATTGCCTATAACAGGTTAAAAGAAATAGAGACCGCTGAAGATATTGTACATGACGTATTTACGGCTTTATGGGACAACAGGCATATTATTCAGATTGACACGCTCGAAAGTTATCTTGCCGCTGCAACAAAGTATATGGTACTTGGCCGATTTCGTAAGCTGGAGAGAGTAAAAAGGTACAATAACCTTTATGTAGCGCCGGAACCGGATATTTCTCCCGAATCCTCTTTACACTACAAACGCATTTTAGAGATTGTAAAACGGCAAGTGGATAACCTGCCGGAAAGATGCAGACTGATCTTTATTTACAGCCGTAACGAAGGCTTGTCAACAAAGGAGATTGCCCAAAAACTCAATATATCTCCTAAAACCGTCGAAAACCAGCTTACGAAGGCTATTAAGTCTATTAAGGCGGTTGCCAGATCATTCACCATCAGTACTATACCCGCAATTTTTACCATTTTGATTACAGCATAAGTTTTTTTCTAAAACGAATAGGGGAAATATTAGGTCTCGTACACTTACCTGGTATATCCCTTAGTATATCTATGCCTATACCACAGCATATACAACGTCTCATCGGGAAATACCTTGCAGGGGAGATCAGCAGGGAAGAATCAGCCATTCTTGACGAATGGTATCATTCTTTTAATGATCATGAAGTTGAAATTACTGCAACGGATAATCTTAATGAGGAAGTGATAAAGAACCGTATTCACAAAAGGCTTTTGGAAGATATCCTGCAAAAGCAGGCGTTACAGGTTATAAAGCCCAGGCGGCGCCGGTATATACCTGCCGCTGCTGCAGCACTCATTATTTTGGGTTTATCCTATTTTTTCTTCTTCAACTCGGGGAAGCCCGGGTTTGCCCCAACCAGAATAACCAATACTACTTCACCCAACAATGATATAGCACCGGGTGGCAATAAAGCGGTATTGATACTTGCCAATGGCTCATCTATTCCTCTCGACAGTATTTCTAATGGTATAATTTCAAAACAGGGAAACATTGACGTAAATAAAACGGCTAATGGGTTGCTTTCTTACAGCATTAATAGTAAGGATATAACAGGAGGCAATGCTGAACTTTATAATACCATTGCCACGCCCCGCGGCGGTCAGTACCAGGTAACACTCTCTGATGGCACTAAAGTGTGGCTTAATTCCGGGTCTTCCATACATTTCCCCGTGGCTTTTACAGGCAATGAAAGAAAGGTGGACATAACCGGTGAGGCTTACTTTGAAGTGGTGAAGGACGAAACAAAACCCTTTAAGGTATTAACGACTTCATCAGCTGTGGAAGTGCTGGGCACTCATTTTAACATAAACGCCTATGACGATGAGGCATCGGTAAAGACCACGCTGCTGGAAGGAAAAGTAACGGTTTCTGGTAAGAACGAGATTCCTCACCTGCTGGCACCTGGCCAGCAATCGTCAGTAAACAAAGAAGGAAAAATTTCAGTGACTGGAGATGTGAACACAGAAGACGTTATAGCCTGGAAAAACGGGCGCTTTCAATATACATCCGTCGATTTAAAATCGATACTCAGGCAAATTTCCCGCTGGTACAATGTTGATATTGAATATCGCGGGGATGTAAATCTTGACTTTACCGGTCAACTGCCCCGTAGCGCAACCGTATCAAAAGTGTTTGAGAAACTGGAGATGACAGGCGAAGTACATTTCAGGATTGAAGGAAGGAAAATCATTGTTACACCTTAAAATAATAAAAATGCCCAACTGCTTTTTTGTACGGGATGGATAAGGGTAAAACGATTTCAAATAAAAACCGGGAACTGGTGCTACAGCCCCCGGCAGTTGTTTGAAATGCTGACATAAACCAATCTGCAACGACTTGCTTATTCATCATCACCGCCAGTATGAAAATTCATAACCGGCGGACAAACAATACAAATATATGTATTTAACTGCTTATTGTAAATCCGCAGCAGATGCCGGCGGTTTATTAACCAAAGCAATCCGGATTATGAAACTTACCACAGTTTTTATAATCGCTGCCTGTCTCCAGGTAAGTGCTAGGGTTTATTCACAAAGAATAACACTCAGTGGCAAAAACATTTCACTACAAAAAGTATTCGAGGAAATAAAAAAACAAACCGGCTATCAGTTTTTTTACGCAGACAGAACCATCAAATCTGCCAAAACGGTTTCGCTGAATCTGAAAAGAGTACCTTTAGAACGGGCTTTGAATATAATATTCGAAAATCAGCCCCTCACCTTTGGCATCTCTGAAAATACCATTGTTGTAAAAAGAAAACCCCTTGCAGCCCCCGTTCCTTCCGAAACAACGTTGCCGGCTCCTCCGCCATCGGACATCCAGATAAGTGGAAAGGTAACAGACGAAAAGGGGCAGCCACTGGAAGGTGCAACGGTATTAGTGAAGGGAACAAATAACGGAACCAAAACCGATGCGAATGGGAGCTTTATCCTTGAGGCAGCGCCTAATGCTACATTGGTAATTTCCTATGTTGGTTTTGAGACTACAGAAGTGAAGGCATCAGGCCGTACCATTTCAATTCAATTAAAAGCCTCCATCAGCACATCCGAACAGATTGTGGTGGTGGGTTACGGCAGCCAGAGAAAGAGTGACATTACCGGTGCTGTTTCAAAAGTAGACATGGACAAAGCCAAGGCCATACCTACTACTAATATTGCGGAAATGATAAGGGGACAGGCAGCAGGCGTGCAGGTAACTTTACTTTCTGCAAGACCGGGTGGCAACTCCAACATATTAATCAGGGGTAAGAAATCCATTCGCGGATTAAACGACCCGTTAATTGTACTGGACGGCTTCCCCATAGAAAATATCAATGATGTAAATCCTGATGATATCGCTTCGATAGAAATTCTAAAGGATGCTTCAGCTCAGGCCATATACGGTGCAAGAGCTTCTAATGGCGTAATACTTATTACCACCCAAAAAGGAAAAGCGGGTAAAATGCGTGTTAGGGTAAATTCCTACCTTACCACTCATAAGCTCACAAAAAACTTTGATTTATATACAGCAGAGGAATTTGCCGAGTTGAGAAGAGAAGCCGTAAGAACTCAATTTGGCTCCTACCAGACTGACGATGTAAATTTTCAGGGACTGGAGGGTAATAACTTCTCAAAGGGACGATTTGTAAACTGGGAAGATGAAGTGCTGCAGACCGGTCTTATCAGCAGCAATACGGTAAGTGTTATGGGGGGAACAGAAAGCACCAAGCTCTTTACCAGTGCAAATTACTTTACTCAAAGAGGGCTGATCCCGACAGCCGATTACAAAAGAGGCTCTTTCCGTATTAATCTCGATCAGAAAATAAACAACAGGGCAAGCATTGAAGCTAACCTGAGCTTCGCAACTGATAAACAAAGAAAGGAAACCAATAATCTTGACTTTATTACGATTTCTCCGTTTACAGGGCCTTATGATTCTACAGGTTCCCTGATAAAGCTGGTAGCCGGCGCCAATGCCAGCAGCAGCACTTTAAACCCGCTATGGGATATAAGAGAATCTGACAATGATACAAAAACAAACCTGCTGAACTTAAACCTGGTACTCAATTATGAACTGAGTAAAAATTTTTCATATAAGCTCAATACATTGCTTAGCCGCCGCAATGTGGATGAAGGAATTTACTTAACAAAACAGCATTCTGTTGGTTTGCCGTTGAATGGCAGCGCATCAGTTGCCAATACATTGCGGGAAGAATATCTTATAGAAAATATTCTTAACTACAACGGACAAATAAACAACAATAATAAAATTGATATTACGCTGGTGCAGTCTGTAAACCAGCGCAATACCTCTAAAACCACATCAACCGGTACAGGTTTTGGAAGCGATGTACTGGGATATGACGGTATTTCCAACGCCCTCATTTTTAAAACAAACAGGGTTGAGGAGCAGTACCGGCTTGCTTCCTTTCTGGGACGGCTGCGGTATAACCTGATGGACAAATACCTCCTGAGCTTTACAGCCAGAAAAGATGGTGCATCTGTATTCGCGAAAAGCAAAAAATGGGGATTCTTCCCGGCAGCATCTTTTGCATGGCAAATGCATAAGGAAAGATTTCTTCAAAATATCAAAGCCATTAATCAGTTAAAATGGAGGCTAAGCTATGGTTCGGTGGGTAACCAGTCGCTTGATCCTTATTCCACGCTGGGCGTAGTAGGTAACACGCCTTATGTTTTTGGTTCAGCTATTGTGGCAGGAGCATTGCCAGGCACGGTATTACCTAACCCCACCCTCACATGGGAAACATCAACTACCTTTAACGCCGGGCTTGATTTCGGGCTGCTTAATAATCGTCTTACAGGTACAATCGAATACTACAATACCCAAACAACCGATTTGCTTACGGACATTACACTGGGCGGCGCTTCCGGTTTTAGTTCAATGATCACCAATGGCGGAAAGTCGCAGAACAGAGGAATTGAAATTTTGCTTACGGGTCATATTCTTCGCAATACCAACTGGGACTGGAGTATTACTACTGCATTTACCTCAAATAAAAACAAAGTTCTTAAAACAGGAATAGTGGATATCAATGGAGATCCGAAGGATGATATAGCCCGTAACAGGTTTGTAGGACAGCCAATAGATGTGATCCGTACCATGATGTTTGATGGCATCTTCCAAACGGATGACGAAGCCATTGCTTCTGCACAAGGCACATTAGGCGGTACAGTTACGCCATTCACGCCATTAACTGTTTTAAAAGCAGGTTCGATCCGAATAAAAGACGTAGATGGAGACGGCAGGATTACAGATGCAGATAATGTGATCATCAGCCAAAACCCCGACTGGTTCGGGTCTGTGTCTACGACCCTCACTTACAAAAATTTTGAACTGCTTGCTGATTTTTATATCGTACAGGGTGCAACAAAGCGGAACCCCTACTTAGGCGATTTTAACCAGGGAGGCACTTTGCAATCATATCGCAACGGGATAAAAGTTGATTACTGGACACCCGAAAACCCTTCCACTACACATCCCCGTCCCAATTATGCAAGCGGGCAGGCTCCGCCCCATACCGGTTTGCTTACTATAGCCGACGCTTCTTATACAAGGTTGCGAACGCTTTCGCTGGGATACAATGTACCGCAATCTGTTTTGGGCAGGTTAAAGATGAGCAGCCTGAGGGCTTACATTACGGCTAACAACCTGGTTACCATTACAGACTATAAATCGTACAGTCCCGAGAATAACCCCAATGACTTTCCCGATACCAAAGGCTTCACCTTTGGTGTGAATATAGGTCTTTAATTCATCAATGAAAAAAGGAACAAAATGAAACGAAATAATTTTTATAATATATGGGGAATTGCCTTGCTTGCAATTGCTCTAACTTCTTCCTGTAAAAAATACCTGGAAGAAAAGCCTACCACCCAGTTCACAGCAGACTTTGTATTTAATACGCCCGAGGGTCTTGAGGCAGGAGTAAATGCCCTGTACAGTTTTCAACGGGAGTTTTGGGAAAATGGCGCCAATAACGGCTCCAATCCTATTGTAATAGACGCAAAAGATGATCTTACCATAAACCGAAATGCAGAAGTGGCAAATTATGGAAGAATGTTTTGTGGCACCACTCCTGATAATGATTGTGGAGGAGTATATAGCAATTACTGGCGAACATATTACAAGATTATTGACAGAGCCAATGCACTGATAAAAGCGGCCGATGCAATCACCATGGATGAATCAACAAAGAAAAGGCTGGTGGGCGAAGCGAAATTCTTCAGGGCTAATTCCATATTTATTTTATACAGGCTCTTTAATAATATTTATGTAACAACGGAACCTACCACACCTGAAAACGCATTAACTATAATTCAGGACAAAACCCCCGTAGCCGATATATATAAGCAAATAAATGAAGATCTTACCTACTCAATTGAAAATCTTCCCTGGACAACCAATGAGTTTGGAAGAATAACACAAGCAGCAGCAAGGCACGTAAAGGCCGATGTGGCCTTGTGGCAGCAGAACTGGCAGGAAGCCAAATCACAGGCTGAGGCCGTAATTGCGCAAACCGGAACTCATAGCCTGGTTGCTCAAACCGGGCTGGTTTTTCGCGGGGATTTAAAGAATACTGAAAACCTGTGGGTATTGCAATGGAAAAGAAACGAGAATGGTAAGGCGCATAAAATAAATTTTAATCTTATGCCGAACTATGCTGAACTAACTCCAGGTTCAAAATATTCCATTGAGCAGGGAGGAAGAGGATTTGGATGGCTTACATTAAATAACTACCTGCGCGACCTGCTTGCGGCAGATCCGAATGATACCAGGATAAAAGGCGCTTACTATATAAAGGATTATGTATTCAACGATGCCGCTACTTTACCAACCGGGCAGGTATTGGGAGCTGTTCTGAATTTTGCGCCAACTACACCATGGAAAGAGTTTGATGAATCGGCCGCAAACCGCAACGGTTTTTTCATACGCATGAATGCCGGGTGTAAAAAATATTTCCCTGATGATGGAATACCAACAGAAGATAACCAGACAAAAAACATTGCCGTTTTTCGTTTGGCAGAAACCATGCTGTTTGCAGCAGAGGCTAATTTAATGCTGGGCAATATCGGAACGTCAACAGATGGTGCAACAGCAGGAACTGCCCTGGGTCAGCTAAATGCCGTACGGGTAAGAGCAGGTACCGAACGGGCAACAGCAATTACTATAGATTCCGTTTTAAATGAGCAGGCAAGAGAATTGGCCTTTGAAGGCAAACGGTTATATATGCTAAAGCGTTTGGGTTTACTCTACAACTACATTGTTGATCACTCGGGATACGGCATGCCCGGAGATCTCAGCCCCGAAAATTCAACAGCAGGAGGTGCCGATAATACGCCGGGAAAGCCATTACCCTATAGGACTGATGCAAGGAGGGCTATGCAATCACATATGGTTAATTGGCCCATACCCCGGGCAGAAATGAATTTACTGGGTCCTAATTATCCGCAAAATACGGGGTATTAATATTTAACAGTTTTTGAAAAGCCATAAGCAATCTCGTAAGAAGGGGTGCGAACACCCCTTCTTTAAAGTCATCAAATAGCCTCTTTTAAATTTAAATACTTCTTTTGATACGCTTTTGCTGTCAGTCCTGTAATAAGCCTGAATTGCCTGTTAAAATGTGAAATATTGTTATAACCCGTACTGTATGCTATTTGACTGATGGTTTTGTCGCTTGTAACCAGGAGTTTACAAGCATTTGAAATTCTGACCTCATTTAAAAATTGGGAGAAAGTTTTATGTGTCCGGCTTTTAAAATAGCGGCAGAAAGATGATTTGGAAAGATTTGAGAAAGCGGCTATTTCTTCAATTTTAATTTCACTGGAATAATTTTCTGTAATAAAATTCATGACTTTGTTTAGCCTTTCCGCATCCAGAGAACTAAAAGTATTAACAAATCCGCTACCGGATAACAGCTCATATTCCTCTGTTTTTGCAATGGCATCAAGTGTTTTCAGGAACAGGATTAATCTGTCAATGCCTTCTGCATTAACCACATCTTTTACTAAAGTTGATATTTTTTTATGATCTCTTCCCCGGATCAGTACGCCCTGCCTGCCACGTGCAAAAAGTTGTTTAATTGACGATAGTTCAGGTAACTCAAAAAACCCCTCTTTCAGGGCGTTTTCGAGGAAATGGATCACATACACATCCACAAAAAGGCTTTTATTTCCCTGGTAAAAATCATTATCATTCTTCCATACATGAGGTAAATTTGAGCTGATAAACATTAAATCCCCATCATTAAAGTTCCCGATGTGGTTCCCCATAAACCGGATACCATAACTTTTTTCCACAAAGATGATTTCATGCTCCGGATGATAATGCCATGGGTAATCCATGTAAGGAGTTATTTCTCTTTTTACTGTAATTGAAGAGGTATAAGCGGACGGAATTTTCTCAAGCTTAGGTTGCATAAGATGCATTTTATTAACAACAATCGGGAAAAAGGTAGCCTTTTTTGTAAATATAGTGTTTTTCTAACTGTTAACCTGCTTTTATTGCATACTTCTATATGCATACGTATTTGTCCTGATTTTGCCTGATCGTATCTTTTCATCAGGCAAAGATCTTAGCGCGTTCCCTCTCCGGTAATATGGGGTTGCTCAATGGGATACAATACAGACGCAGATCAGGTCATTGTTGCGAATTGTGGACCTCATAGACCAAATCAGCTTCCTGAAATCACTTATGAGAGCGGAGGTTTGGAGAATCCGCACATTCGACAGTTTGTATGTGCAATACTTGAAGGCGGCGAGGAAGCCTTTAAAGAGTGCGCTAAACGACTGCGTGTTTCTGTTTAGGAAGATGTGATATTATTCGGGCAGTTCGGCTGTAGCCTTTCCGTGTAACCTGTCATTTACCAAGCGGGCGATGAAAGTGGCGAATGGTTTTATATTCTGCTGTACGCTGGCTTGTTCCAGCGCTTGCATATATTTTTTGCGGCTTTCTACAGGTATCACTGTCCACGGATAGCCTCCTGAAGCCAGCATTACATTCATCAGGAAGCGCCCCATTCTTCCGTTGCCGTCCATATAAGGGTGGATGAACACAAAAATAAAATGCCCTAAAACCGCTCTTACCGCAGGTTCGGTTTCCTGCTCCAGCAATTCAAACAGCACCGGCATGGCATCACGCATTGCATCCACATTCAGGGGCACATGCATGGAGTTGCTGATATACACCTGATGGCTGCGGTAGCCGGACAGGTCGGCAGCTTTCAGCAAACCGGCTGCAACGCTGGGATCAAAGAGTTGCCTGTACCATTTGGAGTGGTCTTTATCCACCTGTGCGCCGGCATTGGTGCCATCCAATATGGCGGTAATACTTTCTTTCACCCTTTGAAAAGCCAAGAAATAACCTCTTGCCGCCATCGCATCCCTTTGTTTGCGATCTTCCTCATTTTCCTTGCTGTCCCATTCACCGCTGCTCACCCCGGCTATCAGCTCCGGCGTTACCTTATAACGTTCTATGGAAAGCGAGTGATAAGCATCTGTTACATAAATTTCATCTACTTCTTTCATATATGCCGCATGATTGCCCGGTATGCCCGGTGCTTCGGGGAAGATCGATAAAATCACTTCCCGCATTTGCTGCCACATCAGGCGGAGCCGGTTGACGTAAGGCGACCGCTCACGAGGCGGGAGACTAAACTGCAGCTTGTTTTCAAAAGGATCTTCTTCCCGTACATCATATCCGGCTTGCTTTACGGTTTCCACCAACTGGTCAGCTATTTTGTCCCGTCCGATGTTACGAAAAGCTCCTGCCATTCTCCCGGTGATAGTGCTGTGGCCATTCTCCAGCAGGATGGGCAGTATTTCCGAAGCGTCCCTTATTAATGAAAGAACAGTTCGGACATCAATGGCATTGCTGGTGAAAATGCCGGGAGTGCTGTACACCAACGCAGCCTGCAGGTTGTACATCCTGATTCCCTGTTCCACGGTGGTTTGTCCGCCCGGCGGGATACTTGTTTTCAGATTGAATAATGATGTGTTATACGGCAATGGCGTGGGTTTGTTATTTCCTTTGGGGGAGCGTACCGTCAACTGCGGGGGAACGGAGCGATTTCCGGCATGAAACAGCAGGGATTGATCTGCTGACAGGCACCAGTCATCCCCATATTTGTGGTGTAAAAATTTGGCACAAAACTCCCAATAAGAACTGTACCAGGAAGTGGTTTCCCCATCTTTTTCCGCCGGGTCTGAAGCAATATACCAGCCTTTGGTTACTTCTTTCAGAAAACCGTTTTTCACTAGTATTTCCCGGTATACCCTGTTAGGTATCTTATCCGTATAAATGCCTACAATACCCTGATCCTGCAGGTCTTTTAGTATTTTTAACGCTTCTGCCAGTCTTTCTCTTGGTGTTGCCATAACAATGTATTTTAAATATTACGAGCTGATTGTCACCTCATTTGTCGCAACTCAAATACAATCCTTCTGTGACGATTTTAGTAAACGTTGTTGTGGCAAAATTAGCAAATATTGCCGTATTATTCTTAGCAAATATTGCTGTGTCAAAATTAGTGAACGTTGGGTAGGCGATGGTAAGAAATAGCAAGAATATGTGTATTTGGCAAGAAAAACCCGTTTTTGTCAGGAATAGGTTTTAACCCAGATTACGCAATAGGATTTTTTTGATTAAAAAAAAAGGTGTAATTTTCTAACGCTTAGCATTAGCACATTTTTATGATAGATTTCCCTGTAAGCTTTACTAGCAAAGAGATTACACCTTGGGGTGGAATGGCATTTTTGAAGCAAATGTTGGACAAAATGCAGTTTTCGCAGGTTGTTTCCCATTGTGAACATCTTCCTGTTTCGGGTTCAAACCGTGGATATGCTCCCGAAGTGATTTTAGAAAGTTTTTTTACCAGTATTTGGTGCGGAGCTAACCGATTTATGCATACGGAATTGACCCGATTAGATCCTGCACTTGCTCGTATTTTTGGTTGGAAAAATGTACCTGCACAGGATGTTTTCAAACGCTATTTTTCCAAGTTCAATCAGGTAACAAACTTAGCAGTCAGTCAACATTTTTACTCGTGGATATTTGACAATTTTCATTTTGACCATTTCACCCTCGATATAGACTCTTCCATACTTACCCGCTATGGCAATGATGTAGAAGGTGCAAAAAAAGGTTATAATCCTAAGAAAAAAGGCAGAAACTCACACCATCCGCTTATTGCATTTGTATCGGATGTAAACCTTGTAGCTAATATGTGGCTGCGAAGTGGTGATACTTCTTCTGCCAATAATTTTCTTTCCTTTTTGGAAGACACATTACAGAAGCTACAACACAAAACAGTAGGATTGATAAGGCTTGATAGTGGGTTTTTTCAATCCGATATTTTGGATCATTTGGAGGCTCGAAACACAGATTATATCATTGCAGCCAAGTTTACACACCCCATTCAGTGTTTGATAGCAGACCATAAGGCTTGGATACGTCTAGATGATGGCATTGAAATTTGCGAACAATATTATCAAAGCGATAGCTGGACCAAAGCCAGAAGACTGGTAATTGTAAGGCAAAAAATCAAAGAAAGACCACAAGCAACTGGCAAAATGTTGAGCCTTTTTCCCGAAGAAGAGGCTCATAGAAATTACCGTTACAGTGCTTATGTTACAAGCCTGAATCTAAGTGCCGCAGAAGTGTGGAGGCTTTACAGAGGTAGGGCTAATGCGGAGAATTATATCAAAGAACTCAAGTATGATTTCGGATTTGACAGCTTTAATTTAAAAGGTTTTTATGCAACAGAAGCAGCACTGACATTTGCAATGATTGCTTACAATTTAATGTCCTTGTTCAGGCAATTTATTTTACAAGAAAAAACGCAAAAACGACTTTCTACCTTACGGTACAGAACTTTTGCTATAGGAGCATATTTTGAAAAAATTAAAGACCAAATCGTACTCAAAATAGCACTCGTCAAAAAACGACGAAAGTGGTTCACTTCGCTCTGGAATCAATCCCAAAACTTTGACTTCCCTTTTTCTAATGCGTAATCTGGGATAAAAACAATTGCCCCGATATCTTAAATTGTCGGGTGCAGACACCCGGCAATAGTATAATGGCTCATTGCCTGCAGATAATAAGTGCGGGTATTTAGTATTCGATTTTTACAGACGGGGTATCACTTACATCCATTCCATAGTAAAAAATATATAGGCTTCCGAAATGGTATATACCTCCCCCATCGGACCTTGTTTCTATAAAATATTCATATTTTATACCGGCATCATGGTGAGGATCAAAGGCGCTGACTTTTTTCCATTCAGCGCTGCCATTTCTTTGAATAAAAACATTAAAAGAGGTAGCTGAAGGTGTCAGGTGACTAAAGTTGCTTATCTCAATAGCGTTATACCAGGGGAAAATCCACTCCAGGCTGTTGAAGACCATTTCCTGCGGATTTACGTTCAATGCTTCAACGGTGATCTTCACGGTATCTTTATTAAAAAGGCCTTTGGAATCGGTAGCCGTCAGCTCAAACTGGTAAACACCTTTTTCAAGTCCGCTGATTTTTGTAATTAAGTCGTTTTTGTTTTCGATTAAACAGGAATTGGGTCCACTGATTTTTTCCCACTCAAAACTTTGGATATTATCTTCCGCGTCATGGCCGGAGCCCTGCAGGGTGGTTTCACCAAGAAGCAGCTTTAACGTTCTGTCCTGTCCGGCATGAGTACTCGGCGCTGTATTCTTTTGTAGTTGCGGTTTTGTGGGAGGAGGAACAGGACCGGGGTAAGGAGGAAAATGGAAGGTTGCCGGCTCCCTTTTGCACCCAGCGCTTAGCATCAGCAAAAAGAAAATACTAAGTAAGGCAATGGACGATTTCATCATTTTGAATTTATGATTAGTAAAATCATTTAATGATATTGTTTGTTCCGGTATTAAAGCTAACTATTGTGAAAAGCAGTTTTTACTAAATGCGACAGCTGCTATCCCGTATCCTGCATAAAACAGCAGAGGTGAGATAAGCCGCCCCGCCTCGTATTTGATCTATTCATCGCCGGCAAAAGCTGTTTGTCTATGACATTGATATATTATCGTAAAAGCCTGTAATCCCTCTTTCTTCCGGCATAAAAAGAGTAACTTTAAATGCGACAGAAGCTTATTATATGCGCCTGCAGGACTTCATTTTGTCAGAAAAAAGAAGCGACCGTATTAAGCGGCATGTATTGTTCTGGGCTTTCTGGGGCTTCTATTTTGGCGCAGTCCGCCACTTCAGCCCGATCATGTATGCTGCTTTAGGTCATTTTCCTAATCCACTTCAGTCTTTGCTCGAGGCCGTCCTGATGCTTTTACCGCAAATGGTGCTTGCCTATCCCCTGATGTATTTTGTATTACCCCGTTATGTTTTTACAGGGAAGTACATCAGAGCTATCGGTTGGTTTATGGTATTTTTACTGCTTACGCTGACCGCCAATGCACTTGTCTTTATCTATATCCCCTGGTATAAGATCATCTGGTCGCCGGGCATTAAGCTGTTTGGAGGTGACAACTCTTTTACTTATAAGCTATTCCTGGCTTACCTGGCCAGCCTGCAGGGTGCGGTAACGGGGGCGGCGCTTGCGGCCAGCTTTAAGCTGTTCAAGCATTTTTATGCGAAGAACCTGCGCAACCTGCAACTGCAAAAGGAAAATACGGAAACGCAACTGCAATTGCTTACGGCACAGGTGCACCCGCATTTTTTATTTAATACCCTGAATAATATTTACTCGAAGGCGCAAACAGAATCACCGGGTAGTGCTAAAATGATAATGGAGCTGTCACATATTCTTCGCTATGTGCTGGATGAGGGCAGGCAAACACGGGTTCCTCTGGAAAATGAGCTGCAGATGATAAAGGATTATATCAACCTGGAAAAAATGCGCTATGATGATACGCTCGATTTGCATTTCTCATTTCCGTCTAATACCCAAAATATTTATATAGCACCCCTGCTGCTGTTACCGTTTGTAGAGAACTGCTTTAAGCACGGCACCAGCAAAATGCTCCGACAGCCCTGGATTAACCTGAAGGCAGAACTGAACGGAGAGACTTTATTTGTGAAAATCATGAATGGGAAAAAGGAAGGCGTAAAGAAAGCCGGCGGCCGCAAGGGAACCGGTATAGAAAATGTAAAACAAAGATTAGACCTGCTATACAAGGATAAATATGATTTACAGATAAGTGAAGATGAAGAAGTTTTTGTAGTGAACCTGAAGATAGAGCTGGTAAGGATGCAGCCATCCGCCATTGTACAAACAACAACCCCGGAAAAGAAATATGCCTGATGCAAAAAATAAAATATACAAGTGTCTTGTCGTGGATGATGAGCCGATGGCAAGAGATATATTGCGCCGCTATGTTGAAAAGCTACCGGTGCTGCAGCTGATAGGGGAATGTAGCAATGCTATTGATGCTTTATTGTTTCTGCAAACCAACCCGGTTGATCTTATCTTTCTCGATATCCGGATGCCGGAATTGCTGGGAACAGAATTTGTACAATCTTTGTGCAATCCGCCGAAAATTATTTTTACCACAGCGTTCAAGGAGTATGCATTGGATGGTTTTGAATTGGATGCGGTGGATTATTTATTAAAGCCCGTTCGCTTTGAGCGCTTCCTGAAAGCCGTAAACAAAGCGTTTCCAAAGGAAAACCAGGAGCAGGATGATGAGCTCCTCAGCCGGGAAAAGAAAGCAGGAACGGATTTTATTTACCTGCGTGTGGACAGGAAGCTGGTGAAAATAATTTTATCGGAAGTGCTTTATATTGAAAGTGCAAGGGATTATGTAAGGGTATTTACAAAAGATAAATCCTATATCACACGTCAAACCATTTCATCTGTTGAAGCTATGCTGAGCGGCAATGACTTTATCCGTATCCATCGTTCGTTTATTATTTCTGTTACCCAAATAAAATCATTTACCAATGAGCTGGTGGAGATCGGTAATAAAGAATTACCGATCGGTAAATTATACAGGAATAGCTTTATGAAGCTGGTGCAGTAACCGGTAAGA
This sequence comes from Chitinophagaceae bacterium, assembly GCA_023957155.1. Taxonomy (GTDB): domain Bacteria; phylum Bacteroidota; class Bacteroidia; order Chitinophagales; family Chitinophagaceae; genus Agriterribacter. Next base: position 16,922 of record JAMLHK010000017.1, read on the forward strand.
TGCAAGGTTCCGTTAATTGCTGAACAATACAGGGATCGTTGCTTTTTCATTTATATGCCATTCAATAATGCGCAGGTAATGAACGATACAAAATCGGAAATCAAAGGGTCGCACATTATTGGTATTCGTAAAAAGGCTTTGATCGTTTCCCAGACTGCCAGGCAGGATTTTTTCAGCACCGGTTCTGGCTCAGGGACACTTATCCGTTCTTTATGTCCTTTTACAATTTTATAAACTTAGCGGTGTAGACTTTTTTACCGATAAATTGTATATAATAGGTTGCCGGCGCCAGACCCGTACAGTTGATGGTAATGGAAGGTTGCTCTACGTCTCTGATGATACTCAATATTTGTCCCCAGGTGCTTACAATTCTTATATCTCCCTTTTCGCAGGGGATGTTTACGGTTAGTTTGTTGCTTACAGGGTTGGGTGCAACGGTGAAGGCTTTATTACAGCCTTTTTCAAGGTGAATGGATAAAACCTCTGAAATATATTCCCTGCAGTCGCTGCCTGTTGCAATGATTCTAAAAAAGTAAATGCCGCTCATTATATCTCTCACAGCAGTTGAATATGCTGTTAACGATGTTGCTATACCTTTTCCGCCAAGCGTATGAATTGTTTTGAATAATACGGAATCGGTACTCATTTGCAGTATAAAATCTGTAGTGCCATCCTCGAATGTTGTGTTCCATTTCAGCGAAATATCAAATGTGCTGTCTATCCGGGTAATAGATGTGTTACTCCAGGTTATTGCAGTTAATGGATTTTTGCCAATAGAAACTTTTTTTATATCGCTTGCAGTGTAGCTCAGGCTGTTGTTTACCAGTCGTAATCGGTAATAATTGTCGCCCTTTTGAGCAGATTCATGAATAAAATGGTAAGCTGCCCCTGAAGCATTTATGGCTTTTTGTCCGCCTATGGGGATAAAAGTAGTTCCATCGGTGCTATACTCAACATAAAAAGAATCCAGCGCACATTCGTAATTTGTTTCCCAATCCAACTCCACCTCAAAGCAGTTGTTTCCTTTTACCGCGTTAAAGCTACTGTATTCCGCATAGGGCGAGGAAGGAGAAAATAGTTTAAAAACTGCATAATCTGATCCCTGTCCGAGGTTTGTACATGCGACCAGGTAAGAATCATCATCCACGTTCCGAATCAATTGCATCCTGAGATTGTTTCCAAAGAACCTGTTTTGAACAATATTATCACTTCCGGCTAATATATATGCGTTTTGAACACATGTATTATCGTACCTGCCATTTTGGTTAAGTTGAACCAATCCAATATCCCAGCTCACCCCATTACTGAAATAGCCTCCAACGATTATTTTATCATCCTGTGTTATGAGTAGATCTCCGGGCATTTCTTCCTCGAAAGGCAGATCCAGGTGAGTGGTACCTGCATAGCCGGTTGGATCGGGATAGCCGCCGAATGTGTAATCTATGAGGCCTGAGGCCGTAATTCTGTGCAATATAATATCACGATAATTGGGTTTGGGATCCAGCTCGGGTATTCCGAATGCCCGATCCTTAAGACCGAGGATAACAATGCTGCCGTCTGATTGAAACTCGAAATCGGTGATGGAAGAGGCAAACGGAGGTTCATAGCTTTCAGAGATGGGTATATTTATTTCCGCATAGCCATCGAGCGCAGCACCAAAGGTATTATCCGGCGTACCATCCGGATTGCATCTGAATATGAAATTTTTGATTGCTGCACCACTGACTACAATCTTACCATCCGGTTGCACTTTGATGTTATTGGCGCGTACACCAAATGGTCTTACCATAAGCACAATTCCTGCATTTCCAAAACTGTTATCTATGCTCCCGTTCTCGTTCAGTCTTAATATCTGGCTTTCTGTAAGCACCAGCACTTTCCCGTTTTGTTGCTGTGCAAATGCTCTTATCGTTGGGCGATGACCATTTATTTCAGGAAGATTAATGGCCACTTTTCCCTTATCACCAAAATCCAGGTCAGGACGACCTGCACTGTCTACTTTGATACATGAATAGTCACCTGTACTAATCAGCATCCAGTCATCCTTCAAAATTTGAAAAGCATGGGTGAAATAGAAATATTGTGAGGGAGCAAGTAACTTCTTTCCAAACTGACCAAAACTGCTGTCCAGCTTGCCGTTATTCTGCATTCGCGCCATGCCGATCTCTTTTATCTCATTACTGTTGCGATACACGGTGCCTACTGCCATTAGTTTTCCAGACTGTAGCTTAGCAAAGCCTGCCAACCGGTCTGTACTGCCGAAATTATAATCAGGTGAGTTTTGCACTTCACGCATATTGTAATAGAGCTTATATCCGTTTGCATTAAGCTTTGTTGTTAACACTCCATCTTTAGTAAAGTGTGCAATGAGGTGACCTTTATAGTCTACATTTTGAAGTGGATAATAGCTGGTATAAGCCATAGCGGTTATACTTTTGTCAGGCCCCACACAAAATTTAGCATTGGCAAAGAAATAGTCTTTAATCATCGGCAGGCTTTTCAACACAGAGTGGTTTGCGAATGAAGAATCAAAATTTCCGGAGCTGTTTAAGCGAAAAACATCTAAAAAACCATTCGTTTTATCATTATGGAAAGCTGCAACCATAAGCTTGCCATCATCCTGCAAGCCAATTTGCCCAATGCTTTGTTCCCGCCACCCTGCCTGTGTATATCTGAACATCCCGCCAGTGCCAAAACTGCTATCTATTTTTCCGTTACTATAAAGCCTGAACGCCATCCATGCCGTTTCATTTGTTTCAGACTTTGTATGTCCTGCTGCCACCATTTTTCCATCCGGAAGCACCACTACGGAATTTAGAGCCATATTATCAAAGCCAAAGCGACTGGAAAAACGTCCGTTACTGGCGAAAGAACTGTCCAGCCTGCCGTTTGATGAGATTCTGTATATGGCTGGTGATGCCTTGGTTGTATAGCCTGTGGTAAAAATAGGTTCGGACCAAATATCAGCCAATATAATTTTCCCATCGGGTTGCAATGCCAGTCCTATTTGCCCTCCGTAAAACAGGCTCCAGGTGCTAAAGTCAGGGATTACCAAAACGCCGTCTGTTCCGAAACTATTATCAATATTCCCGTCTGCGGTTAACCGCAGTAACGCTATCCTGTTCCAAACACGTGTGGCGCTGGGGTCTGTATGAGCTCTGCACGCTACTACAATTTTTCCGTCTTCCTGTATAACACCTTTAAACGCCCAGAGTGACAGATTCCGGTGTACATACAGTGTTTTGCCGGCATTTCCAAAAGACAAATCAGGGGTGCCATCCGGCAGTAGTCTTATTAAGGCAGCTCCCGAAGTGGCATTATAACGATGGATATGACTTGTAATTGGAGTTGCATATCCGATACCTATTATCCTGCCGCTTTTATCCTTTAAAATATCTTCAATTCTGTTGTTCAATGTAGCCCCATAATCAAAAAAGTAAAATGCTTTCTTGCCAAAACGCATGTCATCATCCCCGTTGGCCTGCATTCTGTGGAAAACAGACTCATAATTAATATCGCCGCCGACAAGAATATTTTGAACAGTATCAAGCATGATTGCGTGACCGTGAAAATTATCATTAGTCCGCTCAAAAAAATTTACAGATGTAACTCCATTATTCCCAAAATCGGGTTGAAGGTGCTGGGCTACAGAAGCTATCCGGAAATTAATAGCGAAAGCAATGAATATGAAAGTACGCATCGAAGTATATTACATCAGGATTTTTTTTCAAGTATTTAAACAAACCGGGTTAGTGTAAACTATTATTTCTCTTTTGGTTAAGTTTAAATTTTAACCTTATTTCAATTCAACGAAAAGAGTTCTGGATTATTACCTCACTGTCAGATTGTTTAAGTAAGTGCATTAGAAATGCTTCATACTTTTTCCAGGTGATGCCAACCGGCAGGCAGGCAACTGAGCTAAGGTTCCTCCGGGAACAAAAGAGGGGTCAATTAGTTTTTCAATTATCGTCCTGCTCTTTTGCTTTTTTATGAATCGCTCTATGTGGATGGCTTCCTTTTCATTTTCTCCAACCAGGAATAGCCCTTTCAGTACCCATGGTCTGTATTTTCTTGTATAGGTATTAAAGCATTCCTGGTGATTGTGCTTTTCCAGCCTTGCTTTAATATCAGTAGTGTAACCTGTATAATATTTACCCGCAGAAGTAGAATAGATGATGTAGATGTAATACATAGATTAAAAAAGGTCGGCTATACTGCCAACCTTTTAAGCTCCCCCTTCAGGACTTGAACCTGAGACCCTCTGATTAACAGCCCTCTCTATAACTTAACCGGGCTGAACGGGGATAAAGCTATTTTAACTTAATCGTTTAATTATCAACAATTTATATGAATTTCATTAATTTCGACATAGACATTCTAAAGGTCGTTTAGCCATGTTTTGCTGGCAAATTACTGGCAAATTTTGAGGCGAGGGCTATTGTGAACCAGAAAAAATTAGTGTTTATGTCAGCATCAGTTGTTATTACATTAGACACCCGGAGAATCAAGCAAAAGACAGGCAAATATCCGGTCAAATTGCTCGTTACCTACAACGGAGAACCTCAACGATACCAGACAATTTATGACCTTACAGAGAAAGAATATAATAATCTTTCCGCTTCGAGGGTATCAGATCAAATGCAAAAAGTAAGAGACAGCCTTAAAGAGATCAAGCGAAAAGCAGAGGAAATTATTAGCATCCTTGAGCCTTTCAGCTTTGAAGATTTTGAAAAAGATTTTGTTTTCAATAATCCATTATTCCGGCAGCGAAAATATTTAAAAAGTAAGGTTATAACTGCAGCCTTAAATAATGATGATTTTGACTATACTCCATTTCATAAAAAATTTCCAATCTTAATGGAACCGCCTGCAGACCCAACAACCTTTGTTTTTACATTCAATTCCTACATAAAGAAACTCCTTACCGAAGGCAGGATCGGCACTGCGTTAAGTTGTCATTGCGCCTACAATTCTTTTAAGCGGTTCAGTGGCAACGTTACGCTTAGTTATATGACAGTGAACTACCTTAACAGGTATGAACAATGGGCAAAGCAGGGAGGAATGTCAAAAACCACTATTGGCATATATACCCGTGCATTGAGAACGATTTTTAATGAAGCAGATGCTAATGGAATTATCCGAAAGGATAAATGCTATCCTTTCGGACGGCGCAAATATCAAGTCCCTACCAGCAGGAATAAGAAGAAGGCATTGGAGTTGAATCATATTGAGCAGATATATTACTATAAGCCATCTTGTGAAAGCGAAAAGAAAGCAAAGGCATACTGGCTGTTCTGCTACTTCAGCAATGGTATTAATCCCAAAGACGTAGCACTGCTTAAATACAAAAATATACAGGAAGAATACATTGTTTTTGAGCGTGCCAAAACAGAGCGAACCAGCCGTTCCGACCCTAAGCCAATTGTTGTTTATATAACGGAGGAAATCGCCGCTATCATTGAGGAATTAGGTAACAAGGATAAAAGACCTGAAAATTATATATTCCCGATTCTTTATGAGGGAGTAACTCCGTTAAGACAATATGATCTGGTACAATTTTTTGTCCGGTTCATTAACGACTGGATGGCGAAGGTTTGCGAAAATTTGGGCATTGATAAAAAGGTAACTACCTATGTTGCCAGGCACAGCTTTGCCACAGTTCTTAAACGTTCCGGAGCCAGTACGGAAGTAATACAGGAGGCGCTGGGGCATGAAGACATACGAACTACTGAAAACTACCTGGACAGTTTTGGCAATGACACTAAGAAAGAACTTGCCGGCAGACTAACTGCATTTAATAAGAGACGGGAAATAAATCCTGATGATTTTTCAGATACCTCTAATGAAATAGCCATTTCCCGGGTGATTTCGGAATTGGCGTAGAAGTCAATCGGGGATGCCGTTAACGGGTTTACCTGAAAACAGCGAACAATAAAATTTTTGTAACTTTAAAATATGGGCATAGATAAACAAATACAAAACAAACCTCAATTACCGAAACGTCTTTTTTGGGACTTTAGATATGACGAGATTGATTGGATGGGCGACTATCTGACTGTAATGGAAAGGGTATTTGAACGTGGCAGCAAAGAAGAATGGGAGGAGATGATACGTTTCTACGGATACGATCAGGTGGTTCATGCAGTAAAAAACGAGATAAAGTTCCTGGCAGACTATGCTATTGAGAAGGTTTGTGTGTATTTTTCTATCCCTAAGGAGAATCTGTTATGTTATACACGAAAACAGTCGAGACCGGGACACTGGATCTGATAAAAAAGTTGATGCTTGATGAAGAGTTGTTTAAGTTTAATCTTGTTGGCGGCACTGCTCTTTCTTTAAAACTGGGTCATAGAAAATCAATAGATATTGATCTTTTTACAGACACTAATTTTGATGCTCATTTCCTGGGCAATCATTTAGAGAAGACGTATAACGCCGCCCTTTCCGGTAGCCTAACGAATGGCGTTTTTGCCTTTATTAACAATGTGAAAATTGATTTATTGGCACATCAATACCCCATATTAAACCAGGTAGAAATCAAAGAAGGTATAAGAATGTTATCGTTGGAAGATATTGGAGCGATGAAATTAAATGCTATTCTTAATAGCGGTACCCGTTTGAAAGACTTTGTTGATATGTATGCGCTGCTTGAGCATCTTCCGTTAAACAAAGTAACGGAAAGTTTTGTGCGAAAATATCCGGATGTGAACAGGCAAATGGCTCATAACGCACTTCTTTATCACAATGATATAAATATGAAACAGAGGATTGATTATATCGATCAGGAAATTCCCTGGAAGGAAATTGCAGATAGACTACATGATGCTGTTACTAACGATCAGAAGATATTTCAAAAGAAAAACGTTCTTTCTCAAAAGAAAGCAACTACAATTCAGCAAAGAAAAAGAGGTAAAAGATTATAATACTAAGCAGCAAATAAATACATTGGCGAAAGGGGACATTAAAAAAATAGTTCGAAAATTGCTGCGACAGCAATTCATTTTCCCATTACTCTAATAATTAGCTTATTTATTGTAACCCGTTAAAAAAGACGCTTTTTTAACGTCAGATGTTATGTATTGGCAAGCTCCTCATCCCAATTTTCTATAATTACTTAAATTTAGTAAAGATTTATTGGCTCAACTATGAAATAAATTCGGATGGGATGGATTAATAAATGGAGAAGTAATATGGTGCTTCGCAATATGGCAGCCGATATTTTCGGGCGATCTGCTTACTCCCGGACGCCAGGAAACTTTGTATCGTATTTCCAGTATAAAATAGGCGACTACCGGCCGGATCACTACCTGTATTTCCCAAAAGAACCTTACAGGGAAAGGTATAACAACGAGTTTTTTAATAAGCTATGTGAATACAAGGGGTATGATATTATCCATTTCCTGGAATTTCATTTTTCCGCATACCCCGACCAGCACGATTTTTTACAGTTCCTGCACTATGAATTAAGTGATCGGATGCAAATGAAAATAACCGAGACCAAGCTCAAAAAACTACAATCGGCTTTTGAATGGGTACAGGAAAAGCAGCAGGAATGGAAGGAATCACAAAAAGGTATTATCAAACAGGAGATAGAGCAGGGAGTACGAGAAATTTTCACCGACCAGCCGGCTCCTAACCCTGCCGAAGTGGAACAATTCATGCAAAAACTTTCTGCACAGTTAGGTGATTATATAGATAAACTCATGGCAGAAACGGAAGAACGGATGTCGTCTATCACAGAGCGCCTGCCCGCCGGACGAATTGAACTCAATAACCGCAACCACGAAGAAAAAATTATCCAACTCCTGATTTTGTGGCAACAGGTGCAGGCTCCGCCGGAGCTTGCCAGAGCGGAGCAACTGTTCAAAAAATTCACGGCGATGGATATTGCCACCATTTTACATCTGCATTTTGAGGCATTCCGCGATAATAAAATCCCCACACTTCAAAAGAAAGTAGGAGAGCAAAACGAACGCCTGAAAATGAACCATCCTCCGGTTAAAAAACTTGTGGAAGCGCTGCAGACCTTTTTTTACGGGAAATGAAGTTGCTTTATGAACACTTAACTGGTTATAACTCCCTCACATCCAGTTTATAAAAATGCACGACCCTTCTATCATTGACTTTGCATAGACTCTAATCCATCTTGCGTCCATAAAACTCTTTTTTATGGATACTTTATTTATTCCAAATGAAAATGATTTTCGCCGGTGGATCAGGGAGGCTGTGAAAGAATGCCTGGAAAATACACCCATAAAAAGCACTTCCCCTGAAAATCCGGATGAGGAACCCTTGTTGACCCGCAAGGAAATTGCCGGGATATTTCGTATCTCCCTTGTCACCCTGCACGACTGGATGAAACGGGGACTGCCCTCCCATAAGCAACGGGGAAGAGTGTACTTTCTCCGCTCCGAGGTAATAGCCTATGTAAAGCAAAACCGCCGTTCTAACTTCCTAAACACCGACCAATGGGAAAACTAACCGTTGCCGAAGCCCGGAAAATAGACATGGTAGATTATCTTTCTTCACTGGGCTTTCAGGCTATAAAAACAAGAGGGGAAGATTATTGGTACTTATCTCCTTTTCGCCAGGAGCAAACACCTTCTTTTAAAATTAACCGCAGGAGTAATATCTGGTATGATCATGGTAGCGGAGATGGTGGCAATATTATAGATTTTGGTATCCTGTATCATCGTGTAGATGTACGGGGCTTTCTGGAACTGTTAACCAGGGATTACAGGCAGAGCGATTTTTCTTTTCACCCGCAATTGAAAAAGGAAAGTAGTATTAGCCCGGTTGCGGGTGAAAAAGAAAAGATTACTGACAGCAAAATTATCATCACAGCTACCCGGCAATTAAGCAATGTACGTTTGCTGCATTATCTGAATGAAAGGGGGATAGCCCCTGATCTTGCCAGCCAGTTTTGCCGGGAAGTTGATTTTCATCTTTACAAAAAACAGCATACCGCCATTGGTTTCCCCAACGGCATGGGAGGTTATGAACTCCGCAACCCTTACTTTAAGGGAAGCTCTTCACCCAAAACATTTCGCTTTTTTGACAATGGCAAAAAGAAATTGCAAGTATTTGAGGGCTTTTTCGACTTTCTCTCCTGGCTTTCACATTTCAAAGACGCTTGGCTTACCAGTAATTTTTTAGTGCTTAATTCCCTTTCATTTTTTCAAAGGGTGAAACAAACAATGGAGGCACATAGCAGCATCCGGCTCTGGTTAGACCAGGGAACCGCCGGACAGGCATGTACCATACAAGCCATTAATTCCCATCCTGCTTACGAAGACAAAAGCAGTTTGTATAAAGATTTTGATGATCTCAACGACTGGCATGTACATCAGCTTAAACAAAAACAACGCTTGTACAATGCCAACAAACCATCACATTCAAAAACAATAAAACACAAATAATATGGCAGACTTTAAAAGAAGAACCCTGACGCTTAGCAGTGGTAAGCAGATCAAATTGTATGGCAACAGTATGGCCATCGGTAGCAGTTTAGAAGTTGGTGAAGGCGCGGCGCCCAATATTCTTTCCTTTTTTGAACAGCAACCGGAAGAAAAAGCAAGTACTAATCTCTCCGCCCCACTATCTGAAGACAAGCCTGCAAAAGCAAAACCTGCACTGAAAACGTCTGCAACAGTTTTAAATCCCCACCGGTTAACGGTGATGGAGATTTTAGAAATAGCGGATTTTAATATCGGATTATGGATGCAATTGAAAGATAACATCCGGAGACACGGACTTAGCAATCCAAGAATCTTTAACCGGGAAATGTAATGCTGTAGTAGCTTTTTAATGACTACAAATCTTTTCGGAAAATACCCCGGCTGACAGGTTTTCAGATGAAGCAATCGGGATTTTTATACATCCCTTTCCCTTTTATCAGCAGGTGAATTGAGCGAAGAAGAATTTGGAAAGGTGTACTAAAGTCCTATAGGATAGAACGCATTTGGAAGCGATTTAAAGGACATTGGCAGCAAAGGTGCAAATCCATAAGGGGCTCTGCTGAAGAGCCGTAAGCAATAGCTGTTGCACTTTAAAACAGCTATGAATACACTCCCGCATGCCCGCGCTTGAGGTAGCCAGCTATGTTTTGGTAATACCAAAACGCCGGCTCCTTCATCCCGCTTTTAAGGGCGGGATTTGGAGAGCGATTTTTTCATGCTAACCGCATTCAAAAATCAGGAGGTAGAGATCATGACACAAACAAATGGACAGGTAAAAAATAAAGGCGGACGCCCCGCCAAAAGCATTAAGCGCAACCAGGTAGTAACGCTGAAATGTGCCAGCTACGAGCAGACAAGGATCTGTGCCAATGCTAAAAAAGCGGGACTTTCTGTATCGGAGTTTCTCCGGGAGATGGGGCTGAACGGACAGGTTGTCACCACCGAAAAAGCATTACCCACGGAAGTGTTAGCGCTTACCGGTACGCTCAACCACATGGCGGCAAACCTTAACCAGATCGCTAAAAAACGAAACAGCGTAGTGGATGAACTCAATGTCGCCGAGCGTGCCAGCCTTGAAATTCTGTCACGGGAAGTAAAAGAAGTTGCGCGGCTTATCAAAACGTATTTACAATGATTGGTGATATATCGTTAGGAGCATCTTTCTTCCATTGTATCAGCTATTGCCTCGAAGACAAGACGACCTTAACGGAAGAGCAAAAAATAAAGAAGTCACTGCAAGACGGCTTACAGCACAAAGACCGGGCAGAAGTGCTGGCTTACAATAAATGTTTCGGCAACAAATATGAGCTGGCTGAACAATTTAATGAAGTCGCCCGATTGAGCAGGCGGGTGGAAAAGCCGGTGCTTCATCTATCCCTGAGCCTGCCTCCCGGAGAACAATTAAACCGGAACCAGTTAATTGAAGCAGGGCAGGAATTGGCAAAGGAATTTGGTGTAGCCGATAACCAATACCTCATTATCCAGCACAAGGATACCGACAGGCAGCATATTCATTTGGTGGCGAACCGGGTAGGTTATCAGGGTAAAGCCGCTACCACAAGTAACAATTATTTGAAAATGGACAGGCTTTGCCGCCGGTTGGAAAAAAAGTACAAACTGCAGGAGGTGCTTAGTGCAAGGCGCTTTTTGTCTAAGGAACAGAGACTGATTCCTCGCCAGGACAGACGGAAAGAGAAAATGAAGTATGATATCGGGCAAATATTAAAGAAGGCAAAAAACTACGATGAGTTTGTAAAGGGAATGCAGCAATTGGGCTACCAGGTCATAAAAGGTAGGGGCATTACTTTTATAGACGACAAAAAAGTGAGGGTTAAAGGTAGCGAGCTGGGATACTCACTAATGATAATACAAAAGCTACTCCAAAGCAGCCAAATGCAGGAATTGAAGCAAAAAGACGTTGGTAAAATCCAGGAACGCCACATAGAAAGGCGCTCACCCAATCAGCAAATCATTGCTGCTAACGCCCGGCTTCGCCGAAAAATTAAGGAAACACAACCCCCGCCTTTCCGGGAACAATCACCACTTGACGAATTACAAAAAGGTATCGGTGGCATTATATCCGACTTATTGAAACCCGAATATCCGGAGGATAATGCTATTAACTACGAGCTATTGAAAGAAGCTCATAAGAGAAAGAAGCGGAGAAAGCCAAAAATATAAAACTATTTTATGAATAATGAACGGACTATGGAGACCAATGTCAATAAATTGAACAAAGAAGAAAAAGAAAATGTACTGATGGTGCTCAATGAATTTTCGCAGGAATACAAGGTCAATGCTAAGGCCATAAGCATGCTTGCAGCAAATGTAAAGGAATACACCGCCAAAGTAAACGACCTCCTTGAAAAATCAAAAACGGAACATACAGGGACGCCAGGCATTCAGCAAATACAAGAGTTGAATGAAAGTATTGAAGAATTAAAAGACCTGATCCATGCCCGCCCTACAGAGGTAAAACAGGAAAAGAGAATTTTACTTTTTCCAGAACATGAGGTGAAGGAATACTATGGAACCGTTTTGCGGTGGGTGTTATATATCATTATCGCTACTTATGGATTTTTCCTAATGAAGTATTTAATTGATTTGCTAAAGAACCAACAGTAAGGACTCGTCCCTATTTTGTATCTTAGATGCTACTGCTTTTCATAGGATGGCTCCCGAGAGTATTTTTGAAAAATAAGGATAGCAATTATTTGTTCCGTGAGCATTACATTGAGGATAAATAATAGATACAACCACATGACTAAAGAACTCATACTATCAGAAATTAAACGAGTAGGAGCTGTAGACGGAAAGTCGCTTGGGCACGCACGCTTTTCAAAGAAGTCAGGTATTCAAAAAACAGACTGGTATGGAAAGTATTGGGTTAGATGGTCAGACGCTCTTAGAGAAGCAGGTCTTTCTGCAAATGAATTTAATAAAGCATACCCTGAAGAATATGTAATTGAAAAGCTGATATCATTAATTCGAGAATTAGGATATTATCCTGTAACTGGTGAGATACGAATAAAGGCGAGGGAAGACAAAAGCTTTCCTGCTCACACCGTTTTTAGCCGGGTTGGAAATAAGCAGACACTCATTAAAAAACTTATTGCATTTTGTGACAATAAATGTGAATATTCCGATATAGTTCAAATATGTTCTGCACTGCAACTTCCAGACATCCTGAAAAGAGAAAAAGAAAATGATTTAATTATTGGTGCAGTCTATTTAATTAAATCAGGAAAATTCTACAAAATAGGGCGTTCTAATTCAATTGCACGGAGACAATACGAAATGTCCATACAGCTACCCGAAACCATTAAAGTAATTCATTCAATTAATACAGACGACCCTGTTGGGATAGAGGCATATTGGCATAACCGGTTTAATAACAAAAGAAAAAATGGAGAGTGGTTTGAATTAGATCAAAATGACGTTAAAGCATTTAAGAGAAGAAAATTTATGTAAGCTAGCCTGCAAATTAATCTCACTTTGTCTTCTTGAATTACTGCTTTAACAAGACTGCCTAGTTTCAGCGATACCTTTTTTAAAATGAACGTTTGAGTAAAGCAAAATGAGCTTTATAGTAAAGCGTTACCGATTGGTTTTGATTAATTTTGTAGCGGTTTAATTGATAAATTATGGAGCAACAACAGCCGGAAAAATACGGAATGATAACCTATACAGGTGTTTTTCTTACCTGCTTTGCCGATTTGGAGGAAAGATGCTTTCATGCCATGCCTGAACACGTTTTATTTTATCTGTATTCCGGCGAGCAGACTATTGTTGACAGGGATAAGAAGGTAAAGGTTAAAGCTGGTGAGTGCGCCTTCATCCGCCGCGACCACCGCATTGAAATGCTTAAGTACAGCAAAGGCAGGAAGCCTTACAAAAGCATTACCCTTAGCTTTAACCGCGGTGTTCTACGGGATATTTACAGCAAAATGGTCAGATCGGAAATGCCTACCCATATTCCGGTTTCAGACGAGAAAGTAATTAAAGTAAGAACCACTCCCGATATTACAAGTCTTTTCCATTCGCTTACGCCTTATTTCGATAAAAATGTAAAGCCAACAGATAAGGTAGTTTATCTGAAGCTGATGGAAGCTATTTATGCCATGCTGGAGCAATCCGATAATTTTTATCCTATGCTGTTTGATTTTACAGACCCATGGAAAATTGATATATTGGAATTTCTGAACAAAAACTATATGGACGACCTTACCATTGACCAGATTGCAGCATACACAGGGCGGAGTTTGGCAACATTTAAAAGGGATTTTAAAAAAGTTAGCAGTTCATCTCCTCAAAAATGGCTTACAAAAAAACGTTTGGAAGTAGCATATCAGAAATTAAAAGAGGGCAAAAAAGTACAGGAAGTTTACATTGAAGTAGGCTTTAAAAATCCCTCGCATTTTTCAACCGCATTTAGGAGGGAGTATGGAATACCGCCAACCGCATTGTAAGCAGCAACCCTAACAGACTGTCCGACTAAAAATGAGCAGTTAGAATGAAACATATTTTTCTTATCTTATTGACAATAGTTATCATCTTGATTGGAATTTTTCTTCCGTTCATTCACGGGGACTATGACTATTTTGCGGTTGGACTTTCCTACATTTTTCAATTTGGAATTTTTACATCATTACTACTCGTTCCAACAGGATTGATTTGGCTTATACTCAACATAGCCAATAGACAAAATAAACAGACAGTAAAATATCCGTTATATCTTGGAAGAGCGTTTTTTGTTACAGCAATAATTATTACTTTGGCATCAGCACTTGGTGCTTTTGCATCAGACAACAGATTTTCAGCTATTGCCATTTTAGGAGTAGGCTTATGTATTTTTTTAATCCGCAAAAGAATAAACTTGCAACCTATTCCAAACGATATTATTCCGTATTACCTCATTATTATTCCACTGACAGTAGTGTCTATTCGTTTGGCATATTTTGAAAAAACAAAAGAAAAAAGCACGGACTTTGTAATAAAACAGAGTGACCAGTTAATTGCGGACATAGAAGCGTATAAAGATAAAAATGGACATTATCCGCCTTCGCTATTATCAACCATTGAAGACTACCACACCGGGGTTTCGGGTATTCCAAAATTTCACTATGAACTCAAAGGAAACGCTTACAATTTGTATTTTGTACAGACATCAAATATGTTGGGTACTGAAGAAATAGTGATGTATAACAAGTTAGATGAACAGGAAATGACGGTACACAATCAAGACTTGCTAAGAATACCTTATGACAATATCATTCACGGACATCATAAAGTACAGCAACTACCGCAAGGACATTGGAAAATATTCTACTTTGACTAATCGGTTGACAAAAGGGTATCCTGCTAATCGAGTAGGCGGCCTCACCGCTTGCAGGCGATGAGGTGCACCTCTCACACCACTGTACGTACGGACCTCGTATACAGCGGTTCATTAAGTTGTGGGCTTACTTTTTCGTAGTAGTTGAGCATGGATTCATAGCCCCGTTGTTGTAATCTTTCCAGTGTTATGGTGGTGGTGAGTATCGGGCTTTGCGCTATCGCCCACCCTCCTTTTCTGCTCCTGCTCCATACATACGCGTGATAAGCATCTACACCCAGCCGCAGCAGGTTCTTTCTTCGCCTCTCACGCTTTTTCCATTGGTGCCAGATGCAATATCGCAAACGGTTTCTTATCCAGCTGTCCACATCCCGGAGCTTACCTGATATACTTGCCATACGGAAGTAATTCAGCCAGCCCCGTTGCAATGCTTTCAGATGGATGATTCGTTCCGCTATACTGCCGGGCGTGGTTTTGCGGGTGATTTGCCGGGCTTCCTGTTTCAGGTTCGCCCAACCTTTACCGCTTACCACCAGCTGGTATTTGCCTTTTGCACCCTTTTCATAGGTGGGTACATAGCAATAACCCAGTATGGTAAATTGTACAGGACGCCGTATGCCGCTTTTGCTCTCGTTTACCGGTAAGTGAAGCTTGTTCTTTAAGAACACGTGTACTTCCTTTTCCGCTTTCCTGGCTTTGCTCCTGCTTGCGCAGTAGATGCTAAAGTCATCGGCATAGCGTACATACTTTAAGCCCTGCTCTTCCATATATTTATCCAGCTCATGCAGCATGATATTGGATAGCAGCGGGCTCAACGGGCTGCCCTGCGGTACGCCTTTGCGCCGCTTTACAAGCTGCCCCTTTATTTGTATGGGCGCTCTCAGCCAGCGACGGATCAGTTGCAGCGTAGCACGGCATTTTACTTTCCGGTACAGCAATTGCAACAGTTTGCAGTGGTCTACTTCATCAAAGAAGTTTTGAAGGTCTATATCAACTATTTGATGATTGCCTTCATTAATGTACTGCAATGATTGCTGTACGCATTGCTGTGCCGTTTTGCCGGGGCGAAAGCCATAACTATGCGCTTTGAACGCATACTCAAACAATGGGGTGATGGCTTGCGCCACCGCCTGTTGTAACCACCGCTCCACTACTGTGGGAATACCTAACCGGCGGGTTTTTCCATTGCTCTTGGGAATGTCTACTCCCAGGATGGGTTGAGACCGGTAGATCAATCAGCTACCCAAAAAACTTTCTTCCAAAGATGCCCCAAGCGGTTTTGACCCGTCAGTCGGAGATATTACCTATTATGAACCGTGGGACAACATCGCTTTATTTTATAAAGATTTCGGGTACTCCAACGGATTGATCTCATTGGGAAAAATCACGTCGGGATTGGAAGCCTTTGAAGTCAGCGGTACAATAATTGCAAAATTTGAACTGGATAAATAACATTGAAAATGGAAATAAAAACAACCATAAAAGCAACGGCATTTGTAATGCTTATAGCAGGCGCGATTGCAGCAACATCCTGTAATAACAATAAAAATCAAAATAAAATGAACGAGAACAACACTTCTCTTTTTCCGAAAGGAGAAAAGCTATCGAACGATTGGTTTAGCGGTAATGCCTTTTTACAAACATTACTGGCAAGGGATAAAAACAACGACTTTGCTTTGGGCAGCGTAACGTTTGAGGCAGGAGCAAGAACCCACTGGCATACCCACCCCAAAGGACAGGTTTTAATTATCACAGAGGGCGAGGGCTTCTACCAGGAAAAAGGAAAACCTGCACAACGCATTAAGAAAGGTGATGTGGTAAATATTCCCGAAAACGTAGAGCATTGGCACGGAGCCACTGCCAATACAAAAATGGTACATATTGCCCTTACCAATTACGAGGGAGAGCAAAATGTAACGTGGTTAAAGCCGGTGACGGACGAAGAATTTAGTGAAGTGAATAAATAATAAACCTTACAGACATGAGTAAAAGCAAGTTTGTAAAATGGAAATTGTTTTTTGTCTTACTCCTAAACGTACATGCGATGAATGCACAAAATAATGCCGACAGCCTCAATACGCAGCAACAAAGTTTAGCAGCTATTTCAGCATTGACGGCAACGGGCGACCTGGAAAATCTCAAATCTGAACTGAACACAGCATTGGATGCAGGAGTTACCATTAACGAGATAAAGGAAGCGTTGGTACAGCTCTATGCCTATTGTGGTTTTCCGAGAAGCCTGAATGCACTCGGTACATTCCAGACCGTATTGAATGAAAGAAAAACAAAAGGAATGACAGATAAGGAGGGAAAAGAAATTGTAGCTGAAAACAATGTTGCCGACAAATACGAACAGGGAAGAAAAGTGTTGGAAACATTGACCAAAACCCCGCAATCAAAGCCTGCACCCGGTTTCGGAGCCTTTGCTCCGCGCATTGATGCTTTTTTAAAAGAACATTTGTTTGCCAATATTTTCGCAAGTGATGTGCTTACCTTTCAGCAAAGAGAATTAGTAACGATTGCCGCATTAGCCTCCATGTCGGGAACAGCAGGACAATTACAGGCACATATCGGAATGGGAATGAATACGGGCCTTACGGAAAGCCAGTTGATACAGGTTTTTGATCTGATAGAAAAACACATCGGCAAAAAGCAGGCAGGCGATGCAAAAAACATACTGTCAAAAACAGTATCTAAAAAATAATTGAAAATGAGCACAGGAAACACAAAATTTTCAACAGAAGAACTGCAAAATATTGACGGGGCAGATGATTTAAAAATATCGCCATTTCGTGCAGATGGTGTTTCTTACGGTACGCCCACCTGGATCTGGGAAGTAGTGGTGGATGGAGAGTTATATGTACGTGCCTATAATGGTAAAAGCGGGCGTTGGTATCAATCCGCTATTCTGCAAAAAGCAGGACGTATACACGCCGCAGGAATGGTAAAGGACGTGGCTTTTGAAGTTGTGGAAAATGATGCAACACTTGACAATAAAATTGACGAAGCGTACAAAGCAAAATACAGCAACAGTCCGTATTTATCGCCAATGATAAGCAACCGTGCGCAAAAAGCAACGGTAAGGATTGTTCCTAAACAGTAATACCGAAAATCAAAAAAGAAGAAATATGATATTAAAAGAGAAATACACGCTGTCAAACGGGACAGATATCCCGAAATTGGGACTTGGAACCTGGTTTATCAGCGATGAAACCGTAGCACAGGCAGTAAAAGATGCCGTGGAGATCGGGTACAGGCATATTGATACCGCACAGGCTTATGGCAATGAAAGAGGTATCGGCGAGGGCATTAAGGCTTGTGGTGTAAAAAGAGAAGAACTATTTATAACCACAAAACTGGCTGCAGAAGTTAAATCGTATGAACAGGCGGTTGCTTCCATTGACAACTCATTAAAATTATTGGGAGTTGATTATATAGACCTGATGATCATCCACAGTCCGAAACCCTGGGCGGAATATGGCGAAGAAGACCGCCACTTTCACGGCAACAGGGAAGCATGGCAGGCTTTGGAAGATGCTTATAAAGCAGGAAAGCTGCGGGCCATCGGCGTATCAAATTTCCAGAAAACAGATATTGAAAATATAGTGGCAGGCGGTACAGTTAAGCCGATGGTAAACCAGATATTAGCCCATATCAGCAATACTCCGTTTGAACTGATAGGCTATTGTGAGCAAAACAATATCCTTGTAGAAGCCTATTCGCCCATAGCACACGGAGAATTGATGAAGAATAAGGAAGTAGTAAAGATGGCAGAAAAATATGGTGTGAGCGTACCGCAATTAGCTATCCGCTATTGCCTTGAATTGGGATTGTTGCCATTACCCAAAACAGCTAATCCGAAAAATATGAAAAACAATGCGGATGTAGACTTTAAAATATCAGCAGATGATATGAAAATGCTGAAAAATATACAGCGAATAAAAGATTACGGCGAAGCAAGCAATTTTCCTGTTTTCTGGACGAAATAATGCCCGGTAACTATTTGAAGTAGGTAAATGAACAGCAAAACAAAAGGCATATTGGCGATTTTATGCGCCAATACTATTTTCGGGTTGAACATTCCTGTTACCAAAGCGTTGATTTCGGGATGGATGACACCAACCGGTTATACCCTGATCAGGATGCTCTTTGGGTCACTGGTGTTCTGGTTCATCGGCTTGTTGCGCAAATCCGAAAAGGTGACCTCAAAAGATATGCTGATCATGGCACTCGGAGGGTTTCTCGGCTTCGTGGCTACACAGTTCACCTTTGCGCTTGCCCTGCAATATACCACGCCCGTAAATTTTGCCCTGATGATGGCACTCACACCTGTTATTGTTTTGGTGCTGTCGTTTCTGTTCCTGAAAGAAAAAATCGGGTGGAAAAAATTGTTGGGGATTTCGATGAGCGTTTCAGGGCTGCGCTGATCATCCTTTACGGCAGCAGTAGCGCACAAGGTAGAAATGACCTTTTGGGTATTGCAATAGCGCTTATTTGTGCGCTGTCCTATGCTGCCTATATGATGTTGACCCGAAATGTATCTGTAAAATACGGCCCGGTAACGGTTGTGAAATGGATGTTCCTCTTTGCTTTTCTCATCATTCTTCCTTTCGGGTCAGGCGGTGTATTTCAGCTACCGATCTTCGGAGCTGAAACAGAAATACCGGCTATCGGTTTATTGGTATTCTCACTGATTTTTTCAACGCTTATCGCCTTTTTCCTGATGCCTGTTGCATTAGGAAGACTGAAAGCCAGTACGGTCAGTATTTTTATGAACCTGCAACCTATTGTGGCATCAGTAGTCGCTATTATTATAGGGCAGGATTTTTTCAGTTGGGATAAGGTGCTGGCAACATTGTTGGTCATCGGGGGGGTGTATATGGTTACGCAAACAACTTCAAATAAATAAACACTACTAACGCTTTAAAAGCGTTTGGAATAAACCATCAAAAAAAGATTCCCGGAGAGCAGCGCCGCTCCTTTTTGTCATTTTAAAATCTAAAATTTACTCCGAATTGCCCATAAAAAGGAAGCAATGATTGTGACTTAAAATCCTGTTGCAGAGCTTTCCCAACTTTAAGAGTAATATCTATTTTTTTCATAGAAAAGCCACCGTGCAATCCATAATAAAAATTGCCTCCGGTTGCAGGCTCATACCAGCCGTCCTGAACATTGTCGTAGATATTTTTTTTGTACCATTCGCTATGCTTAAAGTTTGTAACGATGGCTTTATCAAAACCAACTTCAGCCCCCCAAAACCAATTTTTGCGATAATAGCCAATTGTTCCGGTTAAATCACTTCCAAAATTGAAAAGTGTAACCGACTGATTGTGATAACGCCTTGCTATAGCATGAACCCTCCCTGAAAATTGCAAATGATTGAATGCAGCAATCCTAATTTGTGCACCTATCCTAACCTTAAAATCATCAACTGCTAACTGGCTTCCTGATGGCACAGAAAATTCGCCCCCAATCCATAAAGGAAGCCTTTTAACTGGTATTAAGCGATGATAGCCCAAACCAGCCGTCACGCCATATTCTGCTCCTATATTAGCATGTAACAGGTTTTTGTTTTGTTTAGACGTTTTTTCCCAGTTTATAACCTGTGCATCAGTTGAATTGTGAAACAATAAAAAAGCAATAACAATTACAGTAGATTTAAAAGTAGTAGCCTTCATGTGTTTTGTTATAATGATTGTATATAAGAAATAATTTTAGGCTCCATCGTTGTTGTCCAGAAACCCAATTGGTCTAACATACCCGAATGACCAACCCCATGTGCTTTAAAAATTTCTTTGCTGGGATAAGCAGATGAAATTTTTTCTGCCCAATTATCGGGATAAGCTTTATTGTTAGAGCTATATATAAAAAGTGTTTTGGTAGAAAAATTATTGATACCAGCCGAAAAATCGGGCTTTATATCTTGTCCCAATTCATACGATACAGCATTTACAACGGCACCACTTCGAGACGCAACATATGATGGTGCATTATTGCCTAAATCAGAACCAACATCGCCAACTATTGTATTTACAGAACCAATCAAGCCTGCTTTGTAATCTAAAATATCGTGCTGGTCTTCTTTGCCAGTCATAAACTGGTCTATATAAGTGGCATCATTTAAGGTTTCTCCCCACAACTTGAACGACCTTGATTTGGAAATATAATCAATTACATCATTCCATTTTAAACCACCCGGTTCAGCTACAATTAAGCCATCAACATCGGTAGGATATTTACCACTATAGCCTGTAGCCAACATCGCCCCCCAGGACTGCCCTAATAGAATTACTTTTTGCGAGGTGGATGTTTTATAATAAGCTATCACGCCTCTTAATTCATCGTAAAATATTTTATTGATGGCATCGCTGCCCTGGGATTTATACCAACTTTGGGGAAATCTTTGAGAGAGCCCGGCTCCTCTTTGGTCGTAAAAAACGACTCTATAACCTTTTGTTGCGAGGGTTTTGCAATTAAGCATGTAACGGTAGTCACCGCCAGGCCCGCCATGAATACATATAATTAATGTGCTGTCTTCCGGCCCGAAAGCTTCGGAATGCAGCAACGAACCGTTAACTGAAATGGAAGATAGCGTAGAATCCTGAACAACTGTTTTAGGTACTAAGTTTCCAGGCGCATCAATATATCTTTCTTTACTACAGGAAAAGGAGAATACTGACAGGGTTATGACGGTTAAATAAATTCTGAACAAATTTTTCATGTTATGTATATTTTTATTTTATTATACCCAACTTGTTTTATTGAAAAGTATATGACATTGTAGAGTTGGGTGAGGTATATTCCTGAGACTTAACAACCGCATTGTTGACTAAAATTTCCAGCGTTACAGTTTGAGCAGGATTAACGAAATATCCAAGCGTTACAACGTTATTTTTGTTTACAGTTTTAGTGATGGTTTTCGTGAATGGTAATGCAGGGTTATCAGCAGTAGTCTGCCCTCCGGTTTCATTATCATACGTTATTGATACCAGATTGTTAGTTGTTGTGCTGCTAACTCGGTAGGTGATGCCTACCTGTTTAGGATAAGTATTATCAGTGCCTGAATCTGATTTTTTGCAAGAGGCTGTAAGTAAAATGATTAATCCAACAAAAAGAGATGTCTTAAGTAGTTTCATTTTTTTCATTTTAGATATTTTATATAAAAGAGTAATTGATTTAAATTTATTAGTTGCTTCAGTGTATTTAGCTGTATTCTTTATCAAACTGAATAATCACTCTTCGGCCAGCACCAAGCTTTCCATACAATAATTGATGTAATAATGCTTTCTAAAAATGACAGTATCACATAAAATATTCTCCATTCAGTAAAAGATGAAACTCCCACAAACAAAGTGAACAGCGTTAGAAATATGCCAATTGAAATATTTAAAACTCTATTCCATTTTGACTTCATCAAAAGTGAAAGAAAAATCATCAGTGAAGGAAGTGTCAAAACAATTGTTGCAAAAAGCAATTTATATGGCGTATTCAGTATGTTTTGTCCGTTCAGGAGACCTGCAACTTTTTCCGGAACATATAATTCAAAATAGTCCCCATAGATATAAAGAAACATTACGGAAGCCCAAAGTGCAGACAGCACCAGTTTGATATTGATTTTGAAATCTTCGTATTGATATTTTTTACTTTCCATTTTTCTTTTTTTGTAAACCAAAAATCAGCAGCCAAAAACATGTTCCGATTTCTGCAACTGCCGGCAGCATACTCATATATTTTCCTATACCGATTTGAGAGTAATTTTCAAGTAAAGTGTTGCCAGTAAAATTTATTAAATAACCAATGCAGCCAAGCATCAATAAAACGCCTAAAATTTTCGGCATAAAGCCTGACCTGTAAACCAGCAACCCAAACGGGAAAAGCCAAAGACCCCAAAACACTGTTGTAAGCAAAATCCCATCATTATACTGATGGAGAGAAAACATTAGTTTGCTTTGTAAGTCTTCTATAGAAATATTTTGTAGTAAGAATTCCTTTCCAGTGAGCGTTGATACCGCATATTTATGTTGCAAATTATTAAACGATAAAGGCACACTTAATAAAGCCAATATCACCATTGCTCTTGCGTGAGACTCATTAACATTTTTTAAAAGCCTGTATAAGAAAACAGGTAAAAAGGTAAAGGCCACATAGCAAAGTACGCTGCTGTAAATACCAAGCCGGAATAATGAAGGTGAAGAAGTAATATTATTGAATGTCACCTTACTATTGTTCCAGTCAATAAGTTTTTGAGGAACATAGGCCAGGCTGAACATTCCTGTAATTATTACAATCAGGTAAATAAAACCCGCAGTCCTTGCTATATTTTTATTTGTATTCATGTTTCTTTTTCATAAAAAAGATCCAAAAAAAAGAAAGCAAAAATCACCCAATAAGATCAATGCAAGGTCTCACTGGTTGCTGTAATACAAATAATTTGCCTATTACAAAGTGTTGATAATAAATATACTGTGAGCGTTGATACTCCTTAAGTGAGGATTGACACTATTGATATTTTATTGTCCTAAGCTGTTCTGATATTCGCTTGGTGTTTTTCCGGTATATTTTTTAAAATTCCGGTTAAACGAAGCTTTTGAATTGAAGCCGCAATCATAGGCAAGCGACATAAGGGTATATTGCTTGTTTTCGGGCATATTTAGAAGTCGGAAAAATTCCTGAATGCGCCGCTCATTGATGATATCATAAAAATTTTTTTGCTCGTATTTGTTGATAACCTCGGATAATTTATTGGGATGGGTAGGAATAAGTTTTGCCAGTTCTGCCAGGGTCAGCTCTGGATTTAAAAAGGGCTTTTCACTTTCCAGAATTTTCAATAGCTTATTATGTATTTGCAAAGATTCGTCATCGCGCAGATTGGAATATTGGTATTTCACCTGGCGGGATAGTGTATCGGGATTTTTTTCATCATTTATTAAATCCACAGCGGGGATGGAAGCTGCTTTTGACCCGAAAACATTTACCTGTGTGATACCGAAATAACCAAGCAAAATCACAAAGATGGTAGATGATATCGAAATTATTTTGTTCTCTTGCACGAACAGAACCACCAACCAAATTGTCAGCATTCCGATTATCAGAAAAACCAGCCAGTTGAATTCAATCCTTTCTGTATTCGAAAACTCATTTTTGATATTTCTACGGTATTTAAATAACATCCCGAGCGACAAAAAGCAATAAACAATACCAGAGATATAAATTACCGCTATTCTTAGTAAATTTTCAAATTCATAATCTGCCCCTTCTGATTGGATAACAGCCAGTTTTTTAGAATGGCTTAAAAAGAAAAAATTGGTATAGATCAGGAAGATAACAGCAGCAGGCACGAAATGCCAAAGCTCCCGCCATTGAAACTGAATGTTGTGGGTTTGATACTTGGTATATAAATATAAAAATATGGTGACTATTATTGGACTGGGAAAGACAAGAACAAATAAGTCTGGGCAAGTTAAATACAATCCCGTTTCTACTAAAAATGTATGGAAAATAGTTTGAGCGGCAAAAAATAATAGTCCGGCAAGAATAAAATCATTAGTATACTTTCTTTTTTTCGTTAACAGGATTGCTATCAGAAATAATGCAATCGAAATGCCAGTGACAAAAAAATAACTCATAAACCAATATGCTGGTAGAAAAACAAATATACAGGGAGGATATTGAAAATCTCTAATATTATTAAAATTGAAAAGGGTCAAATCAATGCACAAATGCCAACCATACTTGAACTTGCTAAAGGTTTAGGCATTCACCCAAAAAAGCTGCTGGATTTTGAGGATTGAATTTTTATTGTAAAAGGGTAACTATTGGCAAGTATTCTTGTCTATACAGTAATTTATTCCATTCGCTATCCTGAGATAAAATCAATAGAGCACTCTATATTCAGCAATAGGCCTAATGGGTAACCGGAGTTTTCAATAATTGCCAATTTCGGTTTAGTTCATTCAAGATACAAGTTAGATCCGGTCATATTGTTACACAAAAGAACATAAGGTGTAACGGAAACGGACATGCACAGCATCGTTATAAAAGATATATAATTGATTATTAACTACTTGTCATATTGGCATAGTATGTGGCTGAAGTCGTCAGAGAATTTGAATATATATGTTTAAAAATTATTTCAAGGTAGCTTTCAGGGTGTTTAACAGGAACCGACTGATCACGTTTATTAATGTTTTTGGACTTGGTTTAGCTATGACCGTGGGAATGATGGTAATGATCAGGATGCAGGAGGATATGTCGTACGATAATTTTCACCCGCAATCCGGGAGCATTTTAAGGATCATCAGTGCTTATCACAAAAAATCCGGGGAGCAGTGGCGAATGGCTACAACTTCTTTGCCGCTCAGACAACAAATCGAAGGTAATTTTAAAAACGTTGAGGCGGTAGTGAATGTCTATCCCGCATTGAGTGGCAAAATAAAAGTGGGCGGTAAAGAATTTTACCTGAACGGAGCTTTCACAGAGCCTTCTTTTTTCGACATATTTGGATTTACATTTCACTCCGGCAATCCCTCAACAGCGCTAAAAGAACCCAATACCATAGTCATATCCCAAACGGCTGCAAAAAAATATTTTGGAAATGAAAATCCACTTGGAAAATTACTTATGCTTGAGACCGGGGAGAATTTTATAGTTACAGGAGTACTGAACGCCCCACCCTCTAAAACTCATTTTAATTATGAGGCATTTGCCTCCTGGGCCAGCGTAAAGCAGATGGAAGACAGAAAGACACTGGCTGTGAAATCCCCAGACTGGTTTGCTTTGAATGCAGCATATACTTTTGTAAAAACCACCCCTCATGGAAACAGGAGCGGGATGGATCTGCAGCTTAAAGATCTTGCCACTACATTAAATAAAAACAATACTGACGGTGAGGTTACATTTACTGCCCAGGAGTTTGATAAGATCAGTCCATCGGGTGAGATGTTAGGAAATGAAATGAACGGTGTGAGCCCCTGGGGGAAGATTATTGCTGAAATAATAATTGCCGCTGTCATTTTGCTGGCAGCCTGTTTCAATTATACCAATCTTACTGTTGCCAGGGCGCTGAGCCGGGCTAAAGAAGTAGGGATCAGGAAGATCGCCGGCGCAAGGCGTGTGCATGTTTTTGTTCAATACGTTATTGAAGCAATACTGTTATCAATGTTAGCACTTTGCCTTGCATGGATATTTTTGTCCCTGATCATAAGGTATGCTCCTTTCAATGATGAATATGAATTTATTCCTTCCGCTTTCCGGTATAATAGTCCGTTTGTGATGTACACAATTGCCTTTGGATTATTTGCTGGCTTGCTTGCGGGTATTGCACCGGCATGGATGCTTTCTGCATTTACACCTTTGCGGGTAATGAAAAACCTGACCACAGCAAAGATCATGGGTAAAATAAGTATTCAGAAAGCGCTGATCGTTTTTCAATACAGTCTTTCGCTTTTTATTATAATTTTTCTGCTGACTTTCTACCGGCAGTTTTCTTTTATGGGTAAAGCTGACAGGGGCTTTGCTAAAGATAATATTATGGTTGTACCCTTGAATGGTTTAAAGGCTGAACGCGTTATCCGGGAAATCAACAGCATTGCTGGTATACATTCCTCCGGTGCAATGTCTGCCGAAATCTCGAAAAAATTCAGTGGAATGAGCATGCCGGCATGGACAGACGACCCTCAAAAGGCATTAAAACTGCAATACTATTTTGCTGATCCCGGCATCATTCCTACCATGCAATTAAAAGTACTGGCAGGCAATAATTTCCCGGTAAGCGCCACACGACCTGCAATTGAAAATATTCTTATCAATGAGCAGGCTGCTATTGGCCTGGGGTTTAAAGATTATGAAAAAGCCATCGGCCAGCTTATAAGAATAAACGACACCACCCAAATGCGGATTACCGGTATTCTGAAAAACTTTAATTATGAAAACCCCGGCCTGCCTGTATTCCCGCTTGCATTCAGGACGTTGCAGGATGCATATAATTTTGTATACATTTCAATTGAAAATAATGCAGACAGGCGGGCGATTGCCCTGAAAGTAGCTTCAACATTGCAAACATCTCTGCATGGCACTCCTATACTGACCTCCTGGCTTGATGAAGATCTGAAACGTGCTAATGATCAAACAGCAACAATATCGCTGTTGGGCTATATTGCTTTTATTGCAACAGCCATCGCTACGCTGGGCCTGCTGGGCCTGGTTACTTATACGGTACAGGTAAAACGTAAAGAAATCAGCATACGGAAAATCATCGGAGCAACTGAAAAGCAACTTGTAAGCATGTTATCCGGAAGGTTTATAAAACTGATTTTTATTGCCGGCTTTATTGCTGTTCCGATTGGTTTTATGGCCGGGCATCTTTTCCTCCAAAACTTTGTGGAAAGAACTACTGACAGCTTGCTCTCAGCATTCCTGTGTTTTGCTTTTTTGCTTTGCATTGGGTTAACCACAATTGTTTCCCAAACCTTAAGGGCAGCAACAACAAATCCCGTAAAGGAGTTGCACACTGAATAGTAATAAGCAGTGTTGCACCATTTCGGAAACATTCGCATTACCCCATTATACAAAATCGGGGCTTAAGCCTATACGTGTGAGTAGTAATTCCGTTTTGCTTTCATACGGTATTAATTTTTATTCGATAATTGTACCAATCCATTCTGTTTGATTTTTAATTCGGGAACAGCTACCAATTAGCTGAAAAAAAACAAATCACTTTTGAATTATCGGGTTTGGCAGATAAAATATTAATCGTAATATTGCAATATTAAAATATAATTAAAATGGGAGCAACCAAGGCAGATCATTTTACAAACAAACAAAATCAAATAGCTATAATCGCAAAGGCATTGGGGCATCCGGCAAGAGTTGCCATTATAGAGTATCTGTTAAAAGCGAATGAATGTATTTGTAGCGATATAGTAAACGAATTGCCATTGGCGCAACCAACTGTTTCACAGCATTTGAAAGAACTTAAAAATGCAGGACTGATAAAAGGTAGCATTGAAGGCAATGCAATTTGTTATTGCATTGATGAAAAAGCGTTCAATGTACTGAAAGAATATTTTGCAAAAATTATTTTGACTGTAACTGATAAAAAATGCTGTTAAGCGTTTTTTATTTTTCATAATTGGAATAAAACAAAACAATTAAATAAAATGAATACAGATAAAGAAATCAAAGAAATGATAAAGCAGAAGTACAGCGAAATTGCTTTACAAAACAAAGAAATCAATCAATCATCCTGCTGCGGTTCGGGCTGTTGCTCAACAGAGGTGTATAACATTATGAGCGATGATTACAGCACTTTAGATGGGTACAATCCAGATGCAGATTTGGGCTTGGGCTGCGGGCTACCGACACAATTTGCAAAAATAAAAAAGGGCGACACCGTAATTGATTTGGGAAGCGGTGCCGGTAACGACTGCTTTATTGCGAGAAACGAAACAGGTGAAGATGGCAGAGTTATCGGTATTGATTTTACGCCTGCAATGATTGACAAAGCAAAAGCCAACGCCCAACAATTAGGGTTTGCAAATGTTGAGTTCAGGCAGGGTGATATTGAAAATATCCCGGTTTCTTCAAATGTTGCGGACGTAATTGTAAGTAATTGTGTTTTAAATCTTGTTCCCGACAAAGACAAAGTTTTCAAAGATATCTTTCGAGTGTTAAAACAAGGCGGCCACTTTAGTATTTCAGATGTTGTTTTAATTGGTAACCTTCCCGAAGCGCTACGTAAAGATGCTGAAATGTATGCGGGTTGCGTTGCGGGTGCAATTCAAAGAAACGATTATTTGGAGCTCATAAAAACAAACGGATTTTCAAATATTACTATTCAAAAGGAAAAACCAATTAACGTTCCGGACGATATTTTGAAAAATTACCTGAACGAAGAAGAACTACAAAAATTCAAATCGGGCAGCACAGGAATTTTTAGTATTACCGTTTATGCAGAAAAATCAAAACCCTGCGGTTGTGGAACAGAATGTTGCAGTTAATCGGTTTTGGACAAAATATTGTAACCCAATTGTTATAGCTACTTCTGTAATTGTGTTGCAACTTATTTTTGGGCTTGGGCTTGATCCAAAATTTTGCATTATCAATATTTTTGTCTTTTTGTTTAAATATGACACATAAAAAAATATTAGTGCTTTGCACGGGCAACAGTTGCAGAAGCCAGATTGCACAAGGTTATTTGCAATATTTTGCAGGCGACAAAGCGAAGGTTTATAGTGCAGGTGTGGAAACCCATGGCGTAAACCCCAAAGCCATTGCCACGATGCAAGAAGATGACATTGATATTTCAAATCACACTTCTAACAATATTGATGAATATCGCAACATTGCTTTTGACTTTGTCATTACAGTTTGCGACAACGCTAAGGAACGCTGTCCTTTCTTTCCCTCAACTGCAAAAAAGTTTCATCAAAATTTTCCAGACCCGGCAAAAGCAACGGGCACTGGCGAAGAAGTTATGCAACAGTTTCGACAGGTACGGCAGCAAATAAAAGACTATTGTAAGCGGTTTGTAACGGAAAATTTGTAACCTACTGCTTTCAAAAAAATAAATTGATCCCCGCAATTTCCTGGCACAAAATTTTGCTTTCTCTAAGTCCTGTAATTTTACCCTCCTTGCATTAAACCGGGCTTACACCTCCCATATTATTTTTTTCTACGAAAATAGTTTGTGTAGGATAAGCAAAGTCTATTTTTTTATTTTCAAAAGACCTGTAAATGTTCAGCAGTATCTCCTGTTGCGTGTTCATATACTTATTGTAATCGGAGGAGAGTATATAATATACAAATTCAAAGTTCAGGCTGAAATCGCCCATGCTGGCAAAGTGTCCCCGGTCGTATATTACATCGTCTTTCTTTTCAATGATTTCTTTAACAAGCTGAGGTATGCTTTCCAGCGCATCTGCCGGGGTTTGATAGGTAACGCCGATACCGAACACTACCCTTCTTTTTTGCATGCGCTTGTAGTTGTGCACACGGGAGTCCGTAAGGTCTTTATTGGAGCAGATAAGCTGCTCCCCGGATAATGTTCTCAGCCGCGTGGTTTTTATACCGATATATTCCACCACACCCATTTTGTCGTCAATAATGATAAAGTCGCCGATCTCAAAAGGTCTGTCGAACAGGATAACAAAATAGCTGAAAAGGTCGCCCAGAATGGTTTGTGCTGCCAGCGCAATAGCAATACCTCCAATACCAAGCCCGGCAATAATTGAGGTTACATCGTACCCGAGATTGCTCAGCAGGAACACAATACCCAGTATCCATACAGCCACCTTAACAATTACCAGCAATCCCCTGGCCTGCTTTTGTTTCAGGTCGCCATCTTCCTGCTTTTTTAAAATGCTTAACACAAAGTATTGTATTACTTTAGTGATAAGCTGCAGCACATAAAAGGTTACGATAAGCAGTAATGCAATGCGGATAATATTGCCGACCTTCTCCGGAAAATCAAGATTATGGAGCAGCAGGTATATTACCAGGAAATAGGAAATGGGTATAACGGTTTTTTCAATGGCGGCTACTATAAGATCATCTATTGAGGTTGCGGTTTTGAGCGACCACCTTTTAAGCCATTGTAACGCAATTCTTTTAAAAATCTTGATCAATATAAACCCCAGCACAATACCTCCAAATGTAATTGCCCAGGAACGTAATGAGTTGCCTAAATAAATATTATCCCAAAAATCATTCATAACGTTTGGTTTTTGAATGTTAATAAATAATAGTGAAATACTTCCAGCAATGTAGTATCCTGCAGCGTTTCTGAAGAGATTATGATAAACTCCTGAATAATGAACAGGCAGGAAGAATAGTTAGCGCTTAATGCATTTGCTAAAACGGCATGCTATATTTTACTCGGTGTGTATTACTTGTAATACAGAAACAGCAAAGTTAATTAAAACATCGCACTTTTGCTGTTTTTGAACGCAGATATCTCGTATTATGAATGCGTATGTTTACAAAAAATATAATTTTGAACGTATATCGCATTGCAGCGTTAAATCATTTCCAGATGAAAAAATATCATATCCGTAAAATAGCCATTGCCACAAACTTTACACCGGAAGCCCACCATGCACTGCAATATGCCGTGTTACTTGCCAAAAGGTATAATGCCAGCCTGGACATTATACATGCGGTTTCCCCGGCAGAATCAAAAAATAAAAAAGCAATATTTGTAAGTGCAGCTTATGAAAAGCTGAAAGAACAAAAAGCAGAAATACTTTCTAATCATGAGCTGGAAATAAAGCTATTTGCCAGGGTGGGTGAAGCAGAGGTGTTCCTGCATAAATATTGCATTGAAAATAAAACAGACCTTTTAATCATCGGGGTGCAGACGGGGGTGAAAAAGTATTTTGCTGCTACTAAGGCCTATAAGATCATTATGAAAGTTGAATGCCCTGTGCTATCTGTCCCCGTAAGCTTTAAACAGCATCATTTTCATAGTATTTTGTTTCCCGTAAGGGATGTTGCCGGTGTGGAAAATAAAATTTTATATACAAAACCATTTATTGACAAAGAAGGGGCAGCGCTTTATATTGTGAATTTTGGTAAGATAGATACAGGAAAGATCAATGAAATTACCGGCATAGCGAAAAGCCAGGGGGTTGAATTTAACGTGAAGGATCTGCAGGATACCGCTAAAAAAAATATTCCTGCACAAGTGATCGCTGCCGCCAAAGAGAATGGAAACGATCTTATTGTTATCAATGCCACATCAGAAAAAGAGTGGTACGATATATTTGGAGAAAACTATACGGAGTATATACTTAAAGAATCTGATATAGCCGTTGTATCCATAACCCATTTATTTGAGTCCCAAAGCTGATCATCGCGGCTAATTGTAGTCGCTTAAAAAGCAGCAGGTCTATTTTACCGCCTGATCAAAACTATATTTTTTGTTTTCAGCCTTTCTGCCAGCCAGGGCTTCAGCTTTTCTTCTTCAACATCTTCTGGAGCGCCATAAAGCAGTATACATTGTATCTGAACGCTGTCTGTGTTCGGGAATTGCTCGATTTTGCCCAGCGATATATTTTTTATGGCAGGAAAAAGAATATTTAATTCTTTGGTCAGCGTAGGATCATCCAGTTTGTACTTGTTTAATTCGCTTTTCAGGTTATTGATCGCAATATCTTTTTCGGAAAGCACATTTTCTTTTTTGTTGATCTCGTTTAATATCTCGGTCTTTAAATCTTCATCGTTTTGCCTGAATGTAAGCTCCGTATTGGCTGCACCCATATTGGAAAGTATCCGGTTATACGTCTCAATCTCTTTTTCGCTCAGCTTCCGGTTCAGTAAAGCAAGCTCTACCTTTTTGGGATTGCTTTTGTAATCAATTTTTTTGTAGATAACCATATTGCCATTGCTCACAAATTCCGTATTGATAAACTGCTCTACCGTTTTGGTATATTTTTTTTCATTCCAGAGGGTGTACGCCAGGTAAAAGCTTGGGATGATCATGATAAATATCAGGGAAGTGATCCCTATTCTGATCTGCCTGCTATACCGTATGCTTTTAAAGCTTGCCGCCGGGTATTTCAGGTATTTCACCACGAAGAAAGTAGCGATACATATAAAGAAGCAATTGATGGTATATAAATAAAATGCCCCGGCAAAGTAAGGAAAGTTAAAGGTGGCAATGCCATAACCTGCTGTACACAGAGGAGGCATTAATGCAGTAGCGATAGCCACGCCCGGGATCGGGTTTCCTTTTTCAACCCGGGTTACGGCAATTACGCCTACCAGTCCTCCAAAAAAAGCAATGAGCACATCGTAAATATTGGGTGAAGTCCTGGCTAATATCTCTGATTGTACATCTTTAAACGGGCTGAAGTAAAAGTACAAAGCAGATACCAGCAAACTTACCCCGGTAGCGATAACAAGGTTTTTCATGGACTTCTTCAACAGCGGGAAGTCATAAGTGCCCAATGCAAAACCGGCGCCTACGATTGGCCCCATCAGCGGGGAAATGAGCATCGCCCCGATGATAACAGCCGTGGAATTTACATTCAGCCCAATGGAGGCAATGATAATGGCGCAGGCCAATATCCAAAGATTAGAGCCGCGGAAAGAAATGTTGTTAAACACATTTTCCAGCACTTTCTTTTTATCTTCCTCCCCGTTGTGTAAGTTTATGAACTCAACTATTTTACTGCTCATATTGGTGTTACAATATTAAATATGTAAAGAATGCCCGCAGTGATAACAATATTCAGCGTCATCCCTATGTCCTTCCCTATTGCAGTGAGCACATACCATTCCATTTAAACTGCCATGTTGTGCCGGAGGTATATCTTGTGGACGTTCAACCGTTGCCTTAGTGAGTTGCCTTGCAATTTCAACACCCACAATACCGGTAGGAACAGCAATGATGCCATACCCTGTAACCATCAGCACCATTGATAAAAACTGCCCTATGGGGGTTACTGGTACCATATCTCCATACCCTACTGTAGTGAGTGTAACAATGGTATAAAATACGCTTTTGGGAATGCTGGTAAAGCCGTTTCCCGGGCCTTCAATATAATACATCAGCGTTCCGATCAATATAGATATGATCATTACCGTATACAGGAATACCACAACTTTGGCCCTGCTTGCCATCAGCGCTACTTTAAGCTTTGAAGATTCCTGCATAAACTCCATCAGCTTTAGCACCCGGAATAATCTGAGCAGTCTGAGTATCCTCAGGCTGCCGAATATATGACTGCCAGAAATAAAAATCGATAAAAACATTGGTAAAATAGAAAGCAGGTCTATTATACCGTAAAAGCTGAAAATATATTTTAGAGGTCTTTTGCTTACGAAGATCCGTAATGCATATTCCAACCCGAAAAGCACCATAAATATCCATTCAAGCAACATCAGCTCTTTGTGGAAGATCAGGTCAATGCCTTCCACGGTTTCCAGCATAATGGTAAACACACTCAGAAGGATAACGATCAGCAACCCAATATCAAACGCCTTTCCCGCAGGCGTATTTACACCATATATAATGATATAAACTTTTTGCCGGAACAGGTTAAGCCTGCTTTTGGCTTGTTGATGGTGCGTCTCCATTCGTATAGTATATTTTTTCTGTTTTTAATTTTCACTACCGTTCTTACTCTGACTTTTCAGGATCATATATCCCAAAATACCGCCGATAATAGATGCAGCAAAGATGCCGATCTTCGCTTGCACTTTATATACTTCGTGCGAAAAAGCCAGTTGCGTAACAAATAACGACATAGTGAATCCTATTGCACCTAATAGCCCAAGCCCCAAAAGGCTTTTTAAATTCATTCCTTTGGGAAAGGAAGCAATCCTGAGCTTCACACAGAGCCAGGTAAATAAAAATATCCCTACTGTTTTGCCAATTAAAAGACCCAGCGCAACACCCAACGCTACATTTGTACTGAAGATCTCTTTTATATCAATGTCCAATAAGGAAACACCTGCATTGGCCAAAGCAAAGATGGGAATGATAATAAAAGTTACCATCGGGTGCATGGAGTGTTCCAGTATTTGTAATGGGGGAATAGCTTTATCGGTATTGCTTTTCACTTCATCGAGAATATGCAACTGCTCATTGGTGAGGGTTGGTATCTTGCTGTTGGAATCCGCCTCTTGAAACCGGTCAAGATAATTTTTGATCTTCCGGATATAATCATCCTCGCTTAGCTTCACATTGGCAGGAATGGTAAAGGCAGCCAGGACGGCCGCAATAGTGGCATGAACGCCCGATAACAGGAACGCCGTCCAGACACCGCCGATACCGAAAATGGCGTAAAAAAGAATACTCCTTATACCAGCTTTATTGCCTAAATACATGATCACAAGGAACCCGAATCCAAGCAGCAGGTTCGATACCGAAATATCTGACGTGTAAAAAAAGGCGATCACCAAAACAGCTCCTAGATCATCTACAATGGCTAAAGCGGTAAGAAATACTTTTAAAGCCAGGGGAACTCTTTTACCCAGCAAATACAATACCCCCAGGGCAAAAGCAATATCTGTAGCCATCGGGATGCCCCAGCCATGCTGCACTTCGCCGGAAGGATTAAAAGCAACATAGATAGCGGCGGGCACGAGCATACCGCCTATGGCAGCCGCAATGGGCAGCAACGCTTTCCTGGGGTTTGACAATTCCCCGGCTACTATTTCCCGTTTTAACTCGAGCCCCACCACAAAAAAGAAAACAGCCATCAGCCCATCGTTGATCCAATGGTGCAGGTCATATTCCAGGTAGGTTTTCCCGTCCCATTGAAAGCCGAACCTGTGCTCCAAAAAATGGTGGTAATCGTGCGCCCACGGAGAGTTGGCTAAAATCAATGCAACAATCACACTGATGCCCAGTACAAGTCCGCCGGACTTCTCATTCTGGATGAATTTTTGAATGGGATATACAACTTTGTCAATCTGGTACTTTTTTGAACGGCTCATGCTTATGATCGGTGTATAAATACGAAATGGACAAAGGTAATCTTTAAAAAAATTTTATGCCCTCCAAATTGTGGTTGCTAAAAATGACCTTCATAGCCAGCTTTACAATTTTCTTTATTCTAATAGCTATAAAATAAATGCTGCAGCATAAAAAGTAACTCGGATTGTTGCTTTGGATGCTATGCTGATGGCGCATGCCCAAAAACCTTATTTATGTCATCTCCACCATTGTCGTTTGTCATATTGTTTCATATAGCGTATGTTTATTTTTGCTTTTGAAGCTGTAGTATTAACCCGCAGAATATATTATTTACCCGGCAGAGTAATGAAAGCGGTATTTTTATACCTTTGCAAAAAATTACAGCTCGTAAGTATTATTTGCTTGAAACAGTTATCTAAAATAGCGAGTGTTTTTGTAATGTTGATTATGCTTTTGAGCATAATGAAAACCTCTATTCTTTATACTGTTTATGAGTATGACAAAGCCTTCTTTATTGAATTGTTCTGCGTCAACAAGGATCGCCCTCAATTAAAATGTAATGGTCATTGCAAATTGGCTCAAATGCAGAAGGAAGAAAATGAAAAAAGCGCAGGCAATATCCTGAAGCAATTACAGTCTGAAACCGTTTACTTTTCTCCTGTATCAATGCCTTTGATAGATAACGACCGCTCTTTGGTGACCGGCAAAGCACAGCTTCCAGCCTACCACAATCAACTGTATTCCTTCCTGTTTACTGCTAAGCTGATAAAGCCACCGGCAACATTACTCGGTTAGCAATACAGCTAATATCATCTTGTTTTTAAGCGGTGAAAACTTTTGTGCACTATAGTGTGTAAGGGTTGCCTTGCATGCATGATCAACATATTCATATATGCTGATGACGCTGTTTTCTTTCTGCTTACCAGTTTTCCTGTATATAATTTGATATGGCTAAGGAGCGCCTGCGCGCTTGCAGTGACCTGCTGCCTGTCAGTTATTTTTCACCAGACTTTCGTCAATAATGAAAAAAGCGATATTTTTTTTCACCACCCTGTGCTTATCGGTGATGTCGTGCACTAAAGAAAAAACGGATTATGAAGCAGAGATAAATACGGTAGTGACGGAACATTATGAGTTTAAAGAAGCCGCTGCCATCAATAATGATGGTTATGATATCAGCATTGAAGCGCTGAACGGAACTTTTTATAAAGGGTACAATGAGATCCGGTTGAAGATTTCAGGCGATCATACCAATGAAGATGTATCTGCAGTAACCTTTTTACCGGTTATGACGGGCGCCGACGGCGGCAGGACCTCCTGCCCTCACCGGTATGCCCTGGTTTACAACGCGGATGCTGAACATTTCCCGGGATACGCGGTATTTACAAGTGAAAGTAGTGCAAACGAAACTTGGGAACTATATATCAGTTTCACCATTAACAATCAAATCCATTCGGTTAAGCAAACCATTACCGTTCAGGAGCAACCCAACAAAAACCTGAACATGACGACGTTTACGGGGAAAGATGGTGAGCAATACTTCATCGCCCTGGTGGCGCCGCAAAAGCCGAAAGTTGCCGAAAACGAACTGGTTGCCGGCATATATAAATTCAACAAACCAGCAACTCCTCCATCCGGGAGCTTTCCTGATCCTTCGCAGTTCTCCTACACGGAGGTCAGCAATTATACATTGCAGTTGGACCCGCGGATGCCCGAGCCTTCTATGGGCAATCATTCTTCGATCAACAATAAAGACCTGACCCGGCAAAGCGATGGATTGTATCACGGAGTGGTTAACTACACTATGACGGGAAACTGGACACTGAATTTCATTATGCTAAACCAGAACGGGAAGATCCTTAAAGGAACCGAAGTGCCAACGGATTTTACACCGGGAGTAGAAGGCGTGAAAAGTGAACTATATATTGATATTTTATTCTAAGGTTTATGAAGAAGCTACATATTATTTTCCCGGTTCTTTTTCTTGGAATGAATGTAAATGCCCAAAATACGCAAGTGCAGGGTGACACAGCCAAAATTCTTGAAGAAGTAAAAGTAATTGCTCTTGCCAGGAAGAAAATCCAGACTGAAATGAAAATGGCGGTTTCGATAGATGAGTTTTTAGCATCTTCCGACAATATCGGCTTTATAAAACGGGGCGCTTATGCCTGGGAACCCCTGCTCAACAATATGAGCACCGAGCGCTCCACCATCACCATTGACGGCATGCACGTTTTTGGCGCATGCACGGATAAAATGGATCCCATCACTTCGTACGTGGAAAGCAACAATCTTTCTACCATTGACATTAAATCCGGCCAGGAAGGCAGCCTGCACGGGGCAACCGTTGCCGGCAGCATTGACCTGAAGAGAAAGACCACGCCATTTACTCCCGGAAAGAAATACAGCGGCGCTTACCAAACTGGTTTCGAGTTCAATAACAACCAGTTTTTCAACCTGGGAAACCTCTCTTATTCGAGCGATAAATTCGTGGCAGACGGAAGCATTTCCTTCCGGAAAGCAGGTAATTATTATGATGGAAATAATGAGGAGGTAAACCATTCACAGTACAATAAATTCAATACCTCCGTAGGTCTTGCTTATAAAACAAGCCCGTTCTCCGCGGTAAGAGTGGACGCTATTTTTGATAAGGCAAAAAATGTAGGGTTCCCTGCGCTGCCTATGGATCTGTGGCTTTCCCGGGCGCTTATTACATCGGCTTCCTACAAGCAATTATTTCAGCACGGGCTGATAAGGGTGTGGGACACCAAGGTATACTACAATGCGGTAGAACATTATATGGACGATACCAAGCGCCCGGAGAACCTGGTGCACATGGATATGCCGGGCTGGAGCACCACTTACGGCCTGGTTTCCCGGGCTAACCTGAAGCATGGTGATTATAGCGCTGAAATTCAACTGAACGCGTACAACAACCTCTCCATTGCAGAAATGCGCATGTACCCGCAAGACCGGAGCAAGCGTACCATGTTTGCATACAGTTGGCCCTGGGTTACCACAAAATTTACAAGCCTTGCCATGAATAATTCATGGGATATTTCGGAGAACAGCAGGGTGAACTTCGGCGGCTCGCTGGGCTATAACTACAACCGTTCCAAATATGTGGAGTTCAACTGGATCTTCCATCCCGGAACACCACAGGAAAAAAGCAGGATATTGCCGGGCTTGCATGCCAGCTACGAGTTGCAGGTTAAGCAATTCAGCTTTTCTGCAGGAAGCGGATACGGGCATAGAGCGCCTTCTGTTTCGGAAGGCTATGGGTATTACATCTACAATAGTTTTGACCGCTACGATTATATTGGCAATCCTGATCTCAAAAACGAAATCTCTTACGAAGCCAATGCAAGCGCCGGGTTTAAAAATGAAAAAACGGGTATAGAAGCCAAAGTAAATTATTTCTATATCCAAAACTATATCATCGGGAGAATTTTGAGCCTGGGAAGCCCGATGAATTACCAATCGGTCGGGGTGAAGGGGTACACTTCACTGAACCATGCTAGGATTTTCAACATAGCGTTGAATGCCCGCTATAATATCCTGCAGCATTTACACTGGAAGGGCACAATCACCTATGCACGGGCAACGGATGATAAGGATGGAAACCTGCCCTTCATTCGCCCGCTGAGCTATCAAACCTCCCTTCATTTTATGTATAAAAAGTTCGGTATCCAAACCTCGCTGAATGGAGATCTTACACAAAGCCATTACAGCCCGGAATATGGCGAAGACCAAACGCCTGCTTATATGATCCTGAATATCTCTGCGAACTACAGCTTTAACATCAAAAATTGTAAAACCGTATTGCAGGTAGGTGCGGAAAACTTATTGAATGAATACTATAGCACTTATGCAGACTGGGGCAATATACCCAGGATGGGTCGTAATATTTTCACTTCTTTAAAATTCAGCTTCTAGAAAATGAAAATCGTATATAGTGTTTTGTTGATGGTGTTATCCTTGCTGATAGGTTTTCAGCAGGCGATAATTATCATGCATTTTAAGCTGAACCGGGATGCGATAGAACAAAGATTCTGTATCAATAAAAACAAGCCTGAGCTGCAATGTCATGGAACATGTCATTTGAAGAAAGAATTGCAGGAAACGGAAAGCTCCGGGTCATCTGCCATCAGTAATTATCCAAAGATTGACATATTCCCTGTCTCATTCACGGCGTTGGAAGTAACAAATCCAACAATTGATATACAGAGTAAAACATCCATTCAAAAAGATACCCTGTATACATCGCCTTACAGGGAAATATTTGTACCTCCCCCTATCGGTTGACTTTCTATCATGACTTAGTCAAAATTATTATTAGGTGATAAATTTTCGAATACTTAAAAAAACAGCAATGAAAAATTTAAAAAAATATTTATTAGTATCCCTTATTTTATCTGTATTGATATCCTGTAGTAAAGATGATAAGGATCCTGTTGCCAACAATATCACATTGCATTTCAACAACACTTTTAAAAGCAATACCATTGTGCTTGGCAGTGCTACCTCCACTACTGCTACAGCAAACACTTCTGCCGAAGGACAGGTGCATCACTTTTCGGAATTAAAGTACGTGATAAGCAATATCCGGCTTATAAAAGCAGATGGTACTGAAATCCCTTATAACATCAACGACCTGGATAAAGGCGCAACGGTTGTAAACCAGGCAAAGACAGAAACTTTGGATTATATCCTGAGCAATATACCTTCAGGCGAATACAAACAAATAAAATTCGGCTTAGGCGTTAAGCAGGAATTGAACACTTTAGACCAGGCAAAGTTTCCAACGTTTTATGCAACTGCCGGAGCTAATGAAACTGAAATGATGTGGGAATGGGGAACCGGGTATCGTTTCACAAAGCTGGAAGGGTTTTATGACAACGACAATAAAGAAATGTCCATCCACACCGGAAGCACCGTAGAGGGAGAAGAAGGAGCATATACACAAGGCGTTGACGCTTACAGGGATATTACCCTGAATCTTACCAGCAATGCTGTGGTGGGCCGCAATGTCCCTAAGATCACCATCAAGGCAGATTTTGACAAACTGTTGAGCGGAAAGACCAATACAATCAAGCTGACATCGGGAACAGGAATGAATGACAATGCTACGCCTAATATTCATACCGCCGTTCAAATGACAAAGTTTGTTGACAACCTCGGCGGAGACGGGTCAGGCGATATTACCGGCATGTTTTCCATAGACAGTGTAGAAAATTAACATACTGCTAAGAGCCGCCTGAAGTTCACAGACGTGGCGGCTCTTTTTCAATTTTTTAGTCAGTGTCATTCAGGATGAAAAAAGTATTCGGCATTATATCAATCTTTTTCCTGTTGCTATCCTGCAACAGGGATGATATTGTTCAGCCGGAGCCTTATGACAATCCGGAGCTGTCGCTGAATATTCCCCCGGATTTTCCTGCGCTAAATAATGCCGTAAATGCAAATAAGCCTACAAAATACGGAGTTGATTTAGGCGAAAGGCTTTTTAATGAAAAAAGATTCAGCGCGGATAATACTATTTCCTGTGCCAGTTGCCACCATAAATCAAATGCTTTTGCTGATAACAATGCCCTGGCAATAGGAATTTACGGCCGGGTGGGACTGCGCAACACACCGCCCATTCAAAACATGGCATTCATGCAATTTTATAACTGGGACGGAAAGATCCTCCAGTTGGAAAAGCAGCCGTTGGTTCCCATCATTACTCACGAAGAAATGAATTCTTCTATTTTGGAAGTGATTGATAAAATAAATGACGATAAGGAATACAAAGAATTGTTCAGAAAAGCATTTGGCGATGAAAATATAAGCCCGGAAAGGATATATAAAAGCATTGCACAATTCGGATATACACTGATCTCTGCCAACAGCAAATATGACAAGGTACAACGAAACGAAGGCGAGACATTCACGGAAAGCGAGGCAAGGGGTTACCAGACTTTTCAGCATAAATGCGGGAACTGTCACAGCACCGCATTGTTTACCGACCAGAGCTTTAGAAATGTCGGTTTCCCTTTGAATCCTAACACCGATGAGGCGGGACGGGCCAGGGTAACAGGGGTTCCTGCGGACTATATGAGCTTCCGGGTTCCCTCTTTAAGAAATATTGAATATACAGCGCCTTACGGCAGCTTCGGTCAGTTTCCTACTTTGAAATCTGTTTTGGATTATTTTGATCATGGTGTTTTGGATGCTGACAATCTTGATCCTGTTTTAAAAGAGAACGGTAATAGAATACCGCTAACGGAACAGGAAAAAGAAGACCTTATCGCCTTTATGAAAACGTTAAGCGACAGCTCATTTGTTGGAAAGTAATCAGGAAGCTGTAAAATATTTTCTTCCTCAACGACAAGATGTTCATTAAAAAATAAACTGATTTAGATAAA
This sequence comes from Chitinophagaceae bacterium, assembly GCA_023957155.1. Taxonomy (GTDB): domain Bacteria; phylum Bacteroidota; class Bacteroidia; order Chitinophagales; family Chitinophagaceae; genus Agriterribacter. The sequence continues at coordinate 58,544 of JAMLHK010000017.1, forward strand.
TAAAAGGAAAACAATGAACAGGAGAACTAAAATAACATACACTCTCTTATTAACAATATTTACAGCCTGTAATGTAGGCGACAAAGGGGATATTCATAACAAAGAAACCCATGTGATGCAAATGCCGACAGAAACTTCCAAAAGAGGATTTGAAGGCATCCGGTTTGCATCTAAAAGAGATACAATTTGTCACATGCCGGTAAATAACGAAACAGCCGCAGATACACTCGTGTTAGATGGAAAAGTTTACGGCTTTTGTTCAAAGGAATGTAAGGAAGACTTTGCCAAGATATTAAAGGAACAAAATAAAAGATGAAATGTGGGGATTGTAGGAGGCGCCATATCTATATTCCCTGATACTTTTCGGGGAAGGAAGATAAGTCAGCATAAATTGAAGTAACTTTATGGCGTAACTGCTCTTTGTTTCAAGGTTGCCTTAGCTACTGGCAAATTACTGGCAAAAATGAAAAAGTCGCCAATGGCGACTTTGTAAGTTGTTGATTTTTAAGCTCCCCCTTCAGGACTTGAACCTGAGACCCTCTGATTAACAGTCAGATGCTCTAACCAACTGAGCTAAGGAGGAATATCTTTTCCTGTCTTCAATCCTTCTTTATCTTTTATCCGGCGTAAACCTATCCCGCTATCGCTTCGCTCATCGGGACCTTGTTTTTCTAAAACTCCTGCGTCGTTTTGAAAAACTACGGCTGAGCTAAGGAGGAATCAGGGCGGCAAAAATAGGGATTTTTGATTGTATAAAACAAACTATTTCAGGTGATTTTTCATGTGTACACACCGGTGTTATTTCATTAAGGCGGGTGGATATAGTTCATGTATAATATATGAGTGGTAAATTTGAAAAACTGAAGTCATATAACTTCAGTAAATTTGTGATCCATTTATCAGTTCATCTATTCTTACATTTTAAATTATAGTATTATGTCATTTACATTACCGGCTTTGCCGTATGCGCATAACGCGCTCGAACCTCATATTGACACGTTAACGATGCAGATTCATCATGGTAAGCACCACCAGGCTTATGTTGACAACCTGAATAAAGCAATTGCAGGTACACCTAATGAAAATAAATCCCTGGAAGAATTAGTAAAGGCCGCAGGTAGCATCAGTGCTGCTGTTCGTAATAATGGTGGCGGACACTGGAATCACAGTTTTTTCTGGGAAATCCTGTCTCCCAATGGAGGGGGTAAACCCTCCGGAAAATTAGCGGCAGCCATAGATGCCGCTTTTGGAAGTTTTGATGAGTTCAAAGCAAAATTCAGTGCGGCAGGTGCTACACGTTTTGGAAGCGGCTGGGCCTGGCTGATTGTAAAAGACGGTAAGCTGGAAGTAACCAGCACCCCCAACCAGGATAATCCGCTGATGGATGTTGCCGAAATAAAGGGAACGCCAATACTTGGCGTAGATGTTTGGGAACATGCGTATTATCTCAAATATCAAAATAAACGTCCCGATTACCTGGCTGCAATATGGAATGTGATCAACTGGAAAAAGGTAGAAGAGAAGTTTGAAAAAGCATAGGAATATATAAAAAGCCGTCCCCCGAAAGAGACGGCTTTTTATATAATTTGAAATTTCAAATTTTCTCACGGTACCGGGTCATGTCCATGCCCGCCCCAGGGGTGACAGCGACCGATACGCTTTATCGCCAGCCAGCCTCCTTTAAATATCCCGTATTTTTTAAGTGCTTCCAGGGTATATTGGGAACAGGTGGGCGTAAACCGGCATTTAGGCCCAAGTATGGGTGAAATAAACAGTTGATATAGCCTGATCAGCCAGATGAATGGGAGGCTAAGGATGTATCGCAGGGTCTTCATCAATAACCTGTAATAGTTTATTCAAAATTACCTGTACTTTTTCTTTTAGCAGTAAAAAATCCGGTAAGTCCTTTCCGGTATAGATAAACATCAGCAAAAACTGCCTGTTTGTTGATACGAGCTTCTGTTGAAGATCAGGTTTCAACAAGCGATACGCCTCGCGGGTAAGCCTTTTGATTTTATTCCGGTGAACGGCTTTTTTAAAATTTTTGCTGCTGACGGCAATGCCCGCCTGCAAAGCATCGGGTAGCCGGGCGTCCGCAACCGGTAAATATAGTACCCGGAAGGGATAAACCGAAATGCTTCTTCCTTCCCTGAATAGCTGTTCAATGCGTTTTCTGCTTTTGAGCCGCTCCTGCTTGCTTAGCGTAAAAGACTTTTTCAAATGCCGGGACTTAAAAAACCTGATGTTACAAAAATAGCCCCAAAAAAGGGGCTATAGTATTTTTATGAGCCGGAACCTTCCGGTTCGGGCTCAATTATTTTGCAGTTTTCTCATCGGAAACGGTCAGTTTCTTGCGTCCTTTTTTACGACGGCTGGCTAAAACTTTACGTCCGTTTGCGGTTTGCATCCGTTTGCGAAAGCCATGAACTGATTTACGACGGCGTTTATGCGGCTGAAATGTACGTTTCATTGTGTTTTACTTTTACGCTTATTTGAAATAAAGGTCCGGGAGAAGCGAACCGGGTTTCAAAATCATTTACCTTTTCCAGGCGGGGCCACCACGCCCTCCCTGTAAAGGTCGGATGAAAGGACGGCAAAGGTAAGTGTTCGGAATGAATTTTCGGACTTTTTACGTCCTATATTTTATTCAATACCGATATGTTCGGCATGAACGGCTTTCCCGAAAAACCCGGCAGCATGGGCATCAAAGTCTTCTGTTGAATCGGTGGTGAAAAATTTTACGGTACGCTGTTTGCTGCACCGGCTATCCATTTCGGGGTGTCGTTCTAAATAATCCCCCAGGCTGTTAGCCACTATTTCACCTTGCGAAATCAGCTTGACTCCGCCCGGGAGGTATTTTTGTATCTTCTCCTGCAGTAAGGGGTAATGGGTGCAGGCGAGTAGCACGGTATCTATATTCCGGCCTTTTTCCAGCAGGTTTTTTACATTCTTCTCAACAAAATAGTCTGCGCCGGCACCTTCGTGTTCATTGTTCTCTACCAGGGGCACCCACATCGGGCAGGCTTCCTGGTATACTTTAACCCGGGGATAGAACTTTTTTGTTTCTATAAGGTAGGATTCCGACTCAACCGTTCCGGCTGTAGCCAGGATACCTATTTCGTTGGATCGTGTAAATGTGCCAATCATTTCAGTAGTTGGCCGAATTACCCCCAACACCCGGTTTTGCGGACTTAGATGCGGAAGATCATTTTGTTGTATCGTACGCAGGGCTTTAGCAGAAGCGGTGTTGCAGGCCAGGATGACTAAGGGGCAGCCTTTAGAAAACAGCCATTCAACACATTGAAGCGTATAACGATAAACGGTTTCAAAAGAGCGCGGACCGTAAGGAGCCCGGGCATTATCTCCTAAATATAAATAATCATATTGCGGAAGATAATGGATAAATTCCCTCAGAATGGTTAAGCCGCCGTATCCGGAATCAAAAACACCAATGGGTTGATCTTTCATAAAACAAAGATAACCGTGTTAGGATAATTGCATTAAAAAAGCCACTTCCCGAAAGAAAGCGGCTTTATAATGAGTTGAAGCGATGCTTATTATTTTTTATTCCCTGCTGCCGGTTTAGCCGGTTCTGCTGCACCCGCACCTGCTGCCGGGGATAATTTTACACCTAATTTTTTAGCTACGAGGGGTAATAGATCATCGGTTTGAGGAGCAACTAATAATGCATCCTGCTTAAATACCCAGGTATACCCGTTTTCTTTAGCAACGGTATTAATCAGTTCAAATGCTTTTATAAAATAAGGGTTCAGTACCTCTTGTTGTTTACGTTGCATTTCCTGCTGTGCATACTGGTCCCAGTTCTGGATGATCTGCAGGTACTGGTTCGCTTCCTGCTGAACAGTTTGCTTAACAGCAGCCGGCGTTGCAGGTGATTTGGCTATAGAATCCTTGCGCTTATATTCGCTTATGAAAAAAGGCAACTGCGCTTCCAGTGAGTCTACACGAAACTTTTGTAATAAGGTGTCTGCCTTTTTAATATCAGGCATATGGGAAACGATTTCCTCAAGGCTGGCATGTCCCAATTTTTGCTGGGCGCCGGCCGTGTTACCCAATATTAAAAGTGCTGAAGTGATGGCGACAAGAGAAAAAACTTTTTTCATATAAGTCAATGTTTCTGTTTTATGTGTTAAAAGATGAGAATATGGTTGCGTTAGTTTGATGGTTTCACGTGTTTAACAATTATTTATTTACCCCCAGCATCTTCAGTATATCCTCGCTCCGGTCTAATTTAGGGTCGGCAAAGATAACGGTAATTCCCTCACTTTTATCCAAAATAAAGTCATATCCTTTCTCTACTGCTAATTTTTCTACTGCATTATATACCTTATCCTGTACGGGTTTTATCAGCTCCTGCCGTTTTTTGAACAGATCTCCCTCATAACCAAAACGCTGGCGCTGCAAATCCCTTAATTCTTTTTCTTTATTAAACAGCTCATCTTCCCTTTTTTTCTTCAGTTCATTGCTTAACATCACCTGTTCCGCTTCAAAATCGCGATACATTTTGTCTAACCGGTTTTGTAGTCCGTCCAGCTCTTTTTGCCAGGCTTCACTGAGCTGATCCAGCTGCTTTTGTGCTTCTTTGTATTCGGGAAGTCTGTCCAGGATGAATTTGGTATCCAGGATGGCATAGCGCTGTGCACTTGCGCTAAAGACTGCCAGGCATAAAAATCCGGCAATAAACAATATTTTTTTCATCGGTATATTTTTAATTATTAATTGCTTTTTCATTATTCCGGCTCAAATCCAAGCATAAAGGTAAACCGGGCTGCATCTTTGAAGGTGGTTCCCGGAACCGATAACCTGTCTAATCCTACACCATAGTCGAAGCCGAGTAATCCAAACATTGGCAGGAAGAACCTGGCTCCCAGACCAACTGACCGGCGAAGCTGGAACGGATTCCAGTTTTTAAAATCATACCATCCATTGGCCGCTTCAAAAAAGGCCAGCCCATATATGGTACTGCTGGGATTGGTTGTAAAAGGATACCGCAGCTCCATGGTATACTTATTAAAAATAGTAAAGAACTTGGTAGTGGATTGCTGGTCGGGATTAATGTTTGGATTTGAATTATCATATACCGGGTAACCCCTGTGTGCAATAATATCATAACCCAGGATACCAAAATTATTGGTCAGACCGGCATCTCCCACCTGGAAACGCTCGAAAGGCGAAATTTCAAGGTCTTTATTATACTTGCCGATGAAACCGTATTTGGCTGCAAATTTTAACACAAACTGCCTGTTTTTTTCTTCCCCGGCAGGTCTGCCTAAAGGTACATACCATTCGCCGTTCATCCGCCATTTGTGGTACTCCACTAATTTATATTTGTCCTCCGATTTTATTGAGTTGGGATTTTTAAATGCAGAGTAAGGCGGAGTAAAGGCACCGCTGATCATGAAACTGGAGCCCCCGGACGGGAAAATGGGCTGATTAACAGACGACCTGGACAGCGTCAGCTTCAGATTAAGAATATTAGAAGTGGCATTGGATAAGCCCTGGAAAAAGCCGGGATAGTTTTTCAGCTTATACTGGGTAAAGTTTACGGCATAGATAAGGGTGAAATAATCATCCGGCCATTTAAGCTGTTTGCCTAAAGAAATGGTTGCACCCATTGCCTTAAGATAAGATGAGTCTGCCCGGGCATTGGTATACATACCGGTATATGGGTCATACGCATTAGCGTATTTGGAGCCATATAAGCTCAGCGTTAGCGAGTTACGCTTTTTACCACCCAGCCAGGGCTCGGTAAATGAAAAATTTGTGGAGCGGAAGTATCGCCCGTTAGACTGGAAACGCAGGCTGAGCTTTTGCCCGTCCCCGGAAGGCAGGGGACTCCATGATGATTTCTGGAGGATATTACGCAGCGAAAAATTGTTGAATACCACACCTACGGTTCCGGTCAGTCCTATTCCTCCGCCCCAGCCGGCGCTCAGCTCTAACTGGTCAGATGATTTCTCTTCTACGGTATAATTGATGTCCACTGTGCCATCATCGGGGTTGGGTACCGGGTTAATACCGATCTTCTCCTGGTTAAAATAACCTAAGTTGGCTATTTCACGCTGGGAACGGATCAGCTCCTGCCGGCTGAATTTTTCACCCGGAAGGGTACGCAATTCCCTGCGGACAACATGTTCTTTGGTTTTATCGTTACCGGCAATGGTTACTCTTTTTATGGTTGCCTGGGGACCTTCCGTGATCCGTATTTCATGATCAATGGTATCGTTGTATACCGAAGTTTCAACAGGGTCTACCCGGAAAAAGAGGTACCCGTTATCGGCGTAAAGTCCGCTGATATCACCGCCTTCCTGGGTAAGCTCTTTACCCAGCCTCTTATTGAGAGTAGCCAGGTTATACACATCCCCCTTTTTGATACCGAGAATAACGCTTAAAAGGGAATCTGAATATTTTGTATTCCCTCTCCAGGTAACATCTCCAAAATAATATTTGTGTCCTTCATTTACTTTTACGGCAACATTCAGGTTGCCTTTTGCATTATAATATACCGTATCTCCCTCAATAACGGCATCGCGGTAACCGTTGGCGTTATAGTATTCGATGAGCTTGATTTTGTCTTCCGCGTATTTCTTTTCATTAAATTTAGCAGAGCTGAAAACCTTAAAACGGAAATAAGGATCGAGGTAATCTAAGGTCTTGGTTGGAGAAAGAAAGCCATAGTTTTTGATATAGTCTTTAAAAGAAATCGGCTCTTTATTACCATAGGGGCTGCTTGTTTTGTCGGCGAACAATGAAAACCTGCTTTTCTCTTTAGTTCCTTTTAGCTGCTTTTTGAGCTTCAGTTCACTGAGCTGTTCATTACCGAAGATCATGATATCATTAACCCGTACTTTACCGCCCTTTTCAACAATGAAAATCAGGTCTTCCCCGTTGGTATAAGCGGTATCCGGCCGTTCCTGTACGGTTATCTTTGCGCCCTGAAACCCTTTTTCGGTATAGAATTTCTGAATGGCTTCAATGGCATTTTGCTTGCGTGCTTCCGTAACCACCTGGCTTGCGGTTATACCCACTTTTTCTTTTAAATCTGTTGCTTCCGATTTTTTTATACCCCGGAAAATGAGCTTAGATAAGCGGGGGCGTTCAACGGCTGCAATTTCAACCCATATCCGGTTTTCTTCCACCTTTGTAATATACACTTCAATATCGGCAAAGAGGTTTTGCCCCCAGAGCTTTTCAATGGCTTTGGCAAAATTGTCCCCCCCGGGAATTCTAACCTCATCTCCAACATTCAGACCGGAAATAGACGTTACTAAGTTGGGGTCAAAATATTGGGTACCGGTTACTTTAATTTCTGCAATGGTATATTTCCTGGGAATAGTCTGGTCAAATAATCCCATTAACACGGGGTCCACAGAAGTAGTGGGTACTGTATCGGTTACCTGAGCGTTAGTTTTGGTTGAAAAAAAACTTAATCCAAGTAAAATCGTAAAAATCGTGCAGATTCTTTGCATCCGTTTTATAAGTTTCGCCCGGCAATTTAACGGGATTAATTGAAATGGTTTGTTAAAAGAATAACAGTTTTTTATTATCTAATGCGTATCTGTAGCGGATTCCCGTTGGATCTGCTCACCGGTTTTACCAAACCGTCTTTGTCTTTGCTGAAAGTTCAGGATGGCTTCATACAAATGTTCTTTCCTAAAATCAGGCCACCTCGTGTCGGTAAAGTAAAGTTCGGCGTATGCCAGTTGATACAGTAAAAAGTTGCTTATCCGGTACTCCCCGCTGGTTCTGATCATCAGCTCAGGGTCAGGGAACGCACTGGTTGCCAGGTAGTGACGAAGGGTATCCTGGCTGATCTGATCAGGGGATAGGATGCCTTCCTTCACGTCTGCCGCAATTGTTTTTACCGCTTCAACCAGCTCCCAGCGGGAACTATAGCTTAGCGCGATAATTAATGTTAAACCGCTGTTGTTTTTAGTAAGCTCAATTGCTTCTTCAATGCCCGCCCTTGCATAACCGGGCAGCATTTCAATATTACCGATCAATTGCAGCTTAATATTATTTTTATTCAACGTTCCTACCTCCTGCCGGATAGTATCCGCCAGCAATTCCATCAACCCGGTAACTTCCGGTTCGGGACGGTCCCAGTTTTCGGTACTAAAAGCATATAAGGTAAGGTACTTAATACCCAGCTCTGCACATCCTTCTACAATATGACGTACGCTTTCAACCCCCTGGTAATGACCAAAGAGACGATCCTCCCCTTTTTCCTGCGCCCATCGCCCATTACCGTCCATAATAATGGCAATGTGTAACGGAAGATGGTCCTTATCAATTTTGTCCAGTTGCGACACGCCGATATAATTTAAAAAAGTCAGACTTGGTCTGACTCGGGCGCAAAGATATAAATATTATGTATAGGGAGATAAATTTAGTTGGCAAAAGAAGCAGGTAAAAGCCGCAGGATGTTTGCTGTTAATACAGGCTTCCGGCCTCCGGCGTTTTTATTTCTTCATCGCCGTTTAGGTATCAGTTTCTTTTTCTTCTCCTGTTTTTTAAACGGTGCTGCATCTTCTGCGGCTATGGTTAAATGCGTGGTAAGTGTAAGATTACCGCAGATATATTCCAGCAGATCAGCAGGCGGTACATCAATAGCCAGGGCGATGAGATATAATTCTTCCGCTCTCAGATGGCTGCGTTCGCTGAGTGTCAGCTCGTTCATCCGGGCCCTCGAAAGGCCTGTTTTGCGGGCTACTTCAGATTTGTTTACTGACTTCTGAGCCAGATACATTCCCAGCTTTGTCATGGATTGTTAATATTTCCTGTAATACTTAATGGAATAAAAGTAAAAAAATATATAAATGCCTACACTTAGGTTTTCCAGATTGTGGGAATAATGATCAACTATGTTTGATTTTCTGTAATGATTATTCTTTTATCTGTCCCTGATAAGAGATATAAAAATACTTCTTACGCCAGGGGAGGTTGTTTTGACGAAATATTATCGGATAATCAATAGGGGAAAGTAGCAGAAGCGGCGGGAAAAACCTATATGGTTCGTCCTGCGGCTTTTCTTTCCTGCAAATCTCATAGGTTTCAGGTTTTCCTATCTCACCAACAACCCCCTGGAAGTGCCGATAAAAATATTGTTATCCGTTACATCCACCTTGTAGATATAACCTTTGGCCGGACTGGTGTTGACCTGTAGCCATTCGTTGTTTTTAAGATAGTACAGCGATGTCGGGTCCGGGGATGTGCTGCTGTTGCGCCTGGTCTGCCAGATGGCGCCTTTCTGATCTCTGCCAATGATGTATGTATCGTTTGCAGGTGATATTGTCCAGTTGGAGCCATCGTATTTGACGATCTTCGGTGAGGGGAGCGCATCCGTGTGGAACCATATATTGCCTTCATCATCGGCAATGGGACTGGCGAGGTAATTGTTCTGGGTGAGACCGGGTATGCTGGTGATGGGCACGATCTCCGGGTTGCCGTTCTCAATTTTCAAAATACCCCGGCCCGCATAATCCAGGGGCGCCCATACGATATTATGGGCGTCAACGGTGATGCCGTGTATGATATTCGTGGGCAGCCCGGCGGTTTCGGTGTTGTATAGTTCCAGCCGGCTGCCGTCCCAGTGGCCGATACCGTTAGTGCCCCATATCCAGATATGATTATTATGGTCGAAAACAAAATCATTGATCATTATATCGCCGGTTTCCGCAACCAGCGAATAATCACCAATATCATTGATCCTGTAAATACCTTTCAGATCATTTCCCCTTGCATATAAACGACCATCCCGGTCTCTTACGGGCTTCCCTACACGGGGATTTTCATCTACCTGGTAGGCATCACCGGTTATTTTGGTAAGCTGGTAGCTCAGCGGAAGGGAGCTGACATAGACCGGCACAGAGCAGGTTTCGCACACGGTGGATGATAAGACCCATACCTCGTTGCCGACAGCTGTAACAGCCAGTATCTGCCTTTCATCCAGGTATTCCAGGTACGACGCCGGCAGCTTTACGGTATTTTGTTTTTTGCAGGAAGCAAATAAGCCGGTCAACAGTAGTAGCATGTAAATAGGGGTTCTCATGATATATCATTTCTTTATGCCGGATCGGCAAAGTTCTGAGCACAAATGCAGGCATTCCGTTGCATTGTTGAGGGGATCTTTTTGTCCCTGTTGTTCTTAAGGGCAAATTATTTGAAAACCTCATTGGGTTTACCGGCTAAAGACTAATAATTTTAGTAATTTCGTTCGATGTTATATATCGCCGATCTTCATACACATTCTCACTACGCTGCGGCTACCAGCAAATTTCTTTGCCTGGAGACCATGTATCAATGGGCTGTAATAAAAGGGATTGATGTGGTGAGCACAGGTGATTTTACCCATCCTGCATGGATACGCGAATTAGAAGAAAAGCTGCAACCGGCAGGTAACGGGTTTTACACTTTAAAGCATATTCCTGAATTGAAGGAGTTGCCGGGAGCCACTCCGGCCGGCAGAACGGTTTATTTTTGTTTGTCTACGGAGGTGAATTGCGAATACATTATCAAAAGCAAACAATACAAGAATCATCACCTCATCTACGCGCCTGATTTTGAAACCGCGGGTCTTGTTAATAAAGCTTTGAGTAGATATGGTGATCTATCGCTGGATGGCAGACCTACCCTGCACCTGCAGGCACATGAATTATTGAAGATCATATTGGAGGTTTCGCCCGGAGTGCATTTTATCCCGGCACATATCTGGACTCCCTGGTATTCAACACTGGGCGGCATGAACGGTCACGATTCCCTGCAGGATTGCTTTAAGGATGTTACGGGTGAATTGTTTGCCGTAGAAACCAGCCTGTCTGCCGATCCGCGTATGTGCCGCAGGTATGCGGAGCTTGACCATCTTACACTGGTCTCTAATTCGGATGCTCATTCTGCGTTTAAGCTTGGGCGTGAGGTAAACCTGTTTAATGCTGAATTGGGTTATGATGCCCTATTCCATGCCATTAAAACCAGACAGGGTTTTTCCGGCACCTGGGAGTATTACCCGCAGCGGGGTAAATATTATAATGACGGGCACAGGAACTGCAAAATTTCGGTAAGTGCAAAAGAAACAACTGCGGGCATTTGCCCCGTGTGCCACAGATCCTTGACCATTGGTGTGGCGCACAGGGTAGAGCAGCTTTCCAATCGCACAGAGCCGGAAACAGAAGGCAATTTTCAATCTTTCCGGTATGTATTGCCGTTACCGGAAATACTGGGTGAGATTATGGGCTTTAGTGAAACCAGTAAAGCGGTTGAAAAGAAATATGCACAGGCCATATCTTATTTCGGGAATGAGTTCGATTTGTTAATGCATACACCGCTTGAAGATATCCGCCGGTTTCATCCCACGCTTGCCATTGCCATAGAGCGGCTTCGCAAAGATGAAAAACGTTTCACCCCGGGATATGACGGTGAGCATGGCCGGATCTGGTTCTTTAATGAGGGGGAGCTGAATAGAAAACCGGAGCAGGCAACGCTGTTTTAGCATATTATTTTTCGATTCTCTGCAATGTCTTCTTGTGCAAAGCTTTGTGCGTAAGCGAGGGACATTGCGGGCGAGTTCTATAAGCTTTCATTTATTAGATTTACTAACACCGGGTTTTATATTCTACAATTCATATTCTTACTTCCTGCCTGCCGAAGAATCACCTGCCATCACTCAAGCTATTCGCTGGCAGACCCTTCGGGGAAAGAAACCTATGAGGTTTGCAGGGCTGGCACCCATGCGGCAAACCTCATAGGTTTTTGTAGAGAAGATTTATTTCCCGCGGTCGGTTCATCATTTCCTCATGATGCAAATAAACCGCCTATTCGGCTCAATAATTTTATATATTTGAGCCGAATATAGTACATAATCGGCTCATGGAAGAGTATAACTGGCAACAAAAGGACTGGACAAACTTCCGGTTTTCACTGGAAAATGCAGAGAGTGATCTCTTGCTCTTTTCTGAGAAAACGGGCAGGGTATCTGGCATGCTGGAAGGATTGCCTGAAGAAACCAGGCAGGACGTTGTTATTGATATCATCCTTGCCGAAGCACTTAAGACCTCAGAAATAGAGGGTGAATATCTCAGTCGCAGAGACGTACTTTCCTCCATTCGCAAAAATCTTGGTCTGCATGTCAGTCCGGGTCAGATCAGGGATAAATCCGCCGCAGGCCTCGGAGAGCTGATGATTGATCTGCGCCAATCGTTCAATGAACCCCTGACGAAAGAAAAGCTGTTTTTCTGGCATACCTTGTTATTGAGAGAAAACAAGCGCCTTGAAGTGGGTCAATGGCGTACGCACGAAGAGCCTATGCAGGTGATTTCCGGGGCGATGGGTAAGGAGAAAATTCATTTTGAAGCTCCCCCTTCCACACAGGTACCGCGGGAAATGAAAACTTTCATCCGGTGGTTCAATGAAACAGCACCCGGTGGCATACAGGAAATTAAATCTGCCCCGGTACGATCTGCCATTGTGCATCTCTATTTTGAAAGTATCCATCCATTCGAGGATGGCAACGGAAGGATCGGTCGTGCCCTCGCAGAAAAAGCCTTGTCGCAAACAATCGGCAGACCTGTTATCCTGAGCTTGTCCAGAACAATTGAAGCAAAGAAAAAAGATTATTATGCCGCTCTGGAAAAAGCGCAGCGCTCCAGTGAGGTTACAGGCTGGATAACGTATTTTGTGAAATTAGCCCTGGACGCGCAAATAGAAGCTGAAGAACAGATCAACTTTACTTTGAAGAAAACCATGTTCTTCGACAAGTACAAAGATCGGTTGAACGAGCGCCAGCTTATCGTTATCAAACGGATGCTGGACGAAGGAACGAAAGGATTTGAAGGTGGCATGAACGCCCGGAAGTATGTCGGTATCACCAAAACGTCCAAAGCAACGGCAACCCGGGATATGCAGTATCTACTGGAAATAGGTGCTTTTATTCTTGTTGGTAAAGGGGGGAGAAGTACAAGTTATCAAATAAATATTATGTAAAAGCTTCTTTGCTTCGCTTCTCTGCAATGTCTTCTTGTGCAAAGCTTTGTGCGTAAGCGAGGGTTGTTGCAGGCGAGTTCTATAAGCTTTCATTTATTAGATTTACTAACACCGGGTTTTATATTCTACAATTCATATTCTTACTCCCCGCCTACCATAGAGTCGCCTGCCAACACACAAGCAATTCGCAGGCAGACTCTTCGGGGAACGAATGAGTGGTGTTAAAGATTTTTTGAAAGAGTATCTATGGTGGACTTTTCTAATACAGTTCTTTGTGATGCCGTATCGTTTTGCTTCCACTTAATCAATCTCATTTCGCCATTATCTATTTCTATGCCTGTTATATCACCATCGCTGAAACAGCAGCAGCCGGTATTAAAGTAGGTAGGTTTCAGGTGCAGGTAATCTTCGGATACATGGTTATATTCCTGCCGCCGAAATGCAATCTCTTCCTGCAATTTGGCAATAGCAGCCGTGTCGTTTTGCCGGCGGGCTAATAACAATAGTTTGTATAAACGCTCCAGGTGCGTCATGGATTCAAAAACAGGTTGATGCGTATGCCCGGTAACCAGTAAAAGATTTTCCTGTTGTGAGCTCCATTCATACATAAACTGGTTATGCTCTGTTTTATGAATATCATTGAACGCCGGCGTATTAATATTAAGTTCGAGATATGATTGCAGCGGCGCCCAAACCTTTGCTACAAACCATGCGCTGAATTTATTGCCATCGCTTTGCCCATCGCCCTGGTGTCCGTGAGTAAGAAAAATATCAATTGCCTTACCCTTTTCTGTATGAGTTAATATTATTCCTTCATAAATTTTTACCCCTTTGCCATAGGTGGCTAAAAGTTGAGCGCCGGCAAAAGGGTCATTGTTCCAAAAAATATCATGGTTACCGAATACTTTGATCAACGCCTTCCGCGCTAAAAATTTCTTTTCTGCATCAAAAGATGAATGGTTGTGTTTTTGAACGGTAAACAGGTTAAACTTCCAAAGCTCCTCACTATCTCCCAACACAATCAGCATATACCCTTCCCTATTATAGTAATCCAGTGCTGCAAGATAATTGTGTTCGGCGGGGGCAAAATCATCAGATCTTTTTTTGTTGCCTTTATGGAGATCTGAGAAGATGATAATTTTTTGATGGGCTGCGTTAATATTGATAACTAAACCTTTTTTGCCGGGCTTGGTTTTTATGTGCTGGTATAGCTTTGACAGTGCCTCATGCACCCGCTGTTTATCAGGTTTTGAAGAATATTTGTTAGCCAGTTCAAGTACCGGTTTGGTGAGTATGCGCTGTAAAAATTTACGTATGCCCATTTAAAAAAAGGCAATAGTACAAATTTTACCCGACCTCAAGCATTTCTTCCCGGCGGGTTGTAAAGCAATTGCTTCCTGCCGGGGCGTTGCCTCCCCAGGATACAAGCTATTCACAGGAGATTCTTCGGAGAACAAAGGGAACCATCACCAACAACCTGATGGATCAGTCAAAAAACAACAGTATAAACGGAAAGAAAGGGTAACTGATTGAAAATTTGCCATTTCGGAAAATAAAAAACCGGGAAAGCACAGAAATTTATGCCCTTCCGGTTTGGTAGCCTCGACAGGAATCGAACCTGTATCTGGAGCTTCGGAAACTCTTATACTATCCATTGTACTACGAGGCCATTGTAAGGTGAAAATCCTGGGTCAGCATTCGGATATCACCTAATTAATTTCATTTCATAGGAATCAACCTGTATCTGGAGCTTCGTCCCAAACTGAAGGTCGTGGGATTATACTATCCATTGTACTACGAGGCCATTGTATGTAAGGCGAAAATCCTGGGTCAGCATTCGGATATCACCTAATTAATTTCATTTCATAGGAATCAACTCATATCTGGAGCTTCGTCCCAACCGAAGGTCGGGATTATACTATCCATTGTACTACGAGCCATTGTAGGCGAAAATCCTGGGTCAGCATTCGGATATCACCTAATTAATTTCATTTCATAGGGATCAACCTGTATCTGGAGCTTCGTCCCAACCGAAGGTCGGGATTATACTATCCATTGTACTACGAGGCCATTGTAAGGTGAAAATCCTGGGTCAGCATTCGGATATCACCTAATTAATTTCATTTCATAGGAATCAACCTGTATCTGGAGCTTCGTCCCAACCGAAGGTCGGGATTATACTATCCATTGTACTACGAGGCCATTGTATGTAAGGCGAAAATCCTGGGTCAGCATTCGGATATCACCTAATTAATTTCATTTCATAGGAATCAACCTATATCTGGAGCTTCGTCCCAACCGAAGGTCGGGATTATACTATCCATTGTACTACGAGGCCATTGTAAGGCGAAAATCCTGGGTCAGCATTCGGATATCACCTAATTAATTTCATTTCATAGGGATCAACCTGTATCTGGAGCTTCGTCCCAACCGAAGGTCGGGATTATACTATCCATTGTACTACGAGGCCATTGTAAGGTGAAAATCCTGGGTCAGCATTCGGATATCACCTAATTAATTTCATTTCATAGGAATCAACCTGTATCTGGAGCTTCGTCCCAACCGAAGGTCGGGATTATACTATCCATTGTACTACGAGGCCAGGATAATTTGAAAATGAAGCAATTTGAAAATGCCATTTTCAAATTACCACACTTTCAAATTTTCAAATTACTTAATCAACCCATGTGCGTTCTCCGCAAATATCTTTACGGCGATGGCGAGCAAAATTACACCAAAAAATTTACGCACAGCAATTAATCCGGCATTTCCTAATATCCGGGCAATCAGATTTAAAGATCGTAATACCACGTAAATGATAACCAGGTTGATAAAGATGCCCAGGAATATGATCAGGTCGGAAAAATTGGCTTTGAGCGACATGATTGTGGTGAGCGTTCCCGAACCGGCAATGAGGGGAAAAGCAATGGGAACCAGGGTCGCTGCTTTAATATCTTTTTCACTTTTAAAAAATTCTAATCCCAATACCATTTCCAGTCCCAGTATAAAAATCACGACCGAGCCCGCTACGGCAAATGTTTTGATATCCAATCCGAGGATACGCAAAAACCCGTCTCCCGCAAACAAGAACAGGATCATTAATATTCCGGATATCAGCGTGGCCCGTAGCTCATGGATGCCCCCGATTTTTTGTTTCAGAGAAATCAATATGGGCACAGATCCGATAATATCAATTACTGCAAAAAGCGTAAAGACAACCGTTACCAGTTCGCTAAAGCTGAAAGACATAGCTGGGGAGTTTATACAAAGGTATTACTCCTGTTATATTTTTATGTTCCTTATATAAAGTATAGCGTATACCGTTCCGCTATACCCTTACATATATCTTTTTTCTGTCCATCCAGTACCCGATCAGCCAGCATAGCAGTACGTAACTAAGGGCAAAGGCGAGTGAGCCGGATGCCCCGGGTAATATCTTTTGAAAAAAGGATATGCTGACTGCATCGTAAAGAGGAGTGCCGGAAGGGGTTTGGATTAAATAGAATACGGTATATAGTATTTCCGACAGGATATATATAAAAAGCGGATTTTTGCCGAATACCTGGAAAAAATACGCCCCCCTGGTAAAGGCTTTAATTTCCAGGATAAAAATAAGAACACCTAATATACACAGGTCCAGACCTACCGTGTATAATACAAATGAGCTGGTCCATAATTTTTTGTTGATTGGAAATACCAGGTCCCAGAAATAGGCGATACAAAGCAGGACAAACGCTCCGACTAAAAGGTTGGCTACCGTTTCAAAGGTTTTCCCTTTACGCTGGATATACGTACCGGCATAATAGCCTGCAATTACATTTACAATGGAGGGAAAGGTACTCAATAGCCCTTCGGGGTCAAAAGCTGTACCTTCACCATGGTATAAATGACTTTCTCCAAACACCAGTAAGTCGAGTTTGTGTCCGGCATTCCCCAGCATGCTGTAATCACCGCCAACGTACAGAATAAACCAGTATCCTATTAAAAAGATCCCGCTTAAGGTCCAAACCATTTTTTTTCGTAAAAAATGGATCATTAGCCCTGCTGCACAGTAGGTAAGCGCTATACGCTGCAATACCCCCATGATACGGGTGTCGCTGATAGGAGAAAACCGGTAGCTGCCATCCGGGGTTTCACTAAAAAAAGGAAACCAATACAAAAGGTATCCCAGTAAAAAAATAATAACCGTACGTTTAAACAGTTTTGCCAGTACAGCGGGGGTGCCTGAATGCCGGTATTTAGGCATGGAAAAGCTCATGGCGTTACCTACGGCAAATAAGAAAGTCGGAAATACCAGGTCGGTAGGGGTAAACCCGTCCCAGGAAGCATGTAGAAGGGGGGAAAATGGTTCGGCACCACTTCCGGGGTTATTGACAATGATCATGAAACATATAGTCATACCCCTTAATACATCAAGGGCTAAAAAGCGGGGAGAAGAAGATGTTGTCATATTTGAAGGGCTTTATGATTGTAAATATATTTAACGTATAGGATACTGCAGTTTTAAAAAATAAAAGGGAAACAGCGGGTATAAAAGACGTTTATTATTCTCCTCCCAATATTCACATTACAACACTGGTAAGCAGTGATTTGTAAAGAAATAACAATTCGTTGTAGCACTTTTGCAAAGCGTTAAGACTGTTGTATTTTCT
>JAMLHK010000018.1 GCA_023957155.1 Chitinophagaceae bacterium
GGCCTGTGCGGTAAAACCTGCCAGCAGCAGGAAGCATAAAATAAGTTGTTTCATAATGATATTTGTTTTTTAGTGAATGATTGGTTTTGATTTGTTTATTTGTCAGGTGTTATTCAAGTTTATTCCTTCCTGTGGGCTTATGAGGTGTTTTCCGTTTCGGGCTTTGGTAATTGCGGTAAAACAGTACCGGGTATTTCGGTTCCGGTAAGCTGCCGGGGCTTGTTTACCCTGATGGATTTTGCCAGGTAAATTCCCATATAACCGATAACGATAAGTTTTATAATAATGTAGAACTTTCCGTAATCAACAGGCAGCCAGGAGAAAAGCAAAAACAGGAATGATACGGCAACTACCACAAACACGATGTTTCCATAATAGGTAAAAGGGGTTTGCCCTGTAAGGATCTTACAATCCGGGTTGGCCGCTTTTACGTTTTGCACCAGCTCTTTTACAAAGGGGATGTAGGTTTCCGCCTGGTCGGGAAAGGTGGCAAAACTTTCATACGTGCAGGAATTAATATCGAAAGTCCTGTTGTTTGTCATTGTTATTTTGCAGCAATAGTTATTGAGGCGGTACCGGTTGTTGGGAAGATAAAGCAGCCGTAGCTTTTGCACACGGGTATAGGGAATGCGGAAGTTGGCCCCGGCTTCCTGTGTGCATACCAGCTCCTGCGCTGTAAGTTCCCAGCGCTGGGGTTTTTCGAGCACCGATTTTCTGAAAGTGTAATTAGCATTTATATTCATTGTAAAAATTCGGGTTGCTTCCTGTCGTTGTTAATATGTAAAATGTCATGTTTTTCGGAGTGGTATTCTAAGTTTGTCCATAACAGTTAGATTGGTCATATCCCTGTCGGAATATTTACCGCCTTTTACTACAATGCTGTGAAAGGGGCTGTCCGGACCGGCTAAAAACTATCTTCTTTCCCGGTTGCTCCGGGTAGTGTTCAAATCCTATTTCTCCGTTCTTTTTACCCCGGCTTCCTGTATGCCTTTTCCGGTGGGTACAGGAGCAGATATTTCAAATTTATAATTGCCCGGTTCGGTAGCATCAAAAGAAAACTCGCCATTTTCATTAGTGGTCAGGGTAAGCATCTGCCCGCCGGGATTTTTTCCTCCTTTTACAATAATACCTCCGATTGGTCCTCCGGGTCGGGCAGCCAAGCGATTATCGCGGTTGCTCCGGGTAGTGTTGAAGTCTTGTGCTTCCGCTCTTTGTGGAGCATTTGTTTGTGTAGAACCAGAACCGGGATTTGTACCTAACTGATACGGGCCGCTTCCCTCTCTGTTGCTTCTGGTGGTATTAAAGTCCTGTGCTTCCGCTCTTTTTACCCCGGCTTCCTGTATTCCTTTTCCGGCGGGTACAGGGGTAGTAACCTGGAACAGATAATTTCCGGGTTGGGTAGCATCAAAGGAAAACTCGCCGTTATCGTTTGTTATCAGGGTAAGCATCCGCCCACCGGGATTTTTACCGCCTTTTACGGTGATACCGCCAATGGGCTGTCCTGGCCTATAAGCGGGATTTGACGGTTCGCCTTCACTTCCTGATGGGGATGCTACGGCATTTGCACCGTTAACAGCAGCACTGATTACTCCACCGGCTCCTCCTCCTCCAAAAGAATTGCCCAGCACAGAAGTAGCAGTTGGTTGTACAGACTTTTGGGGGGCGGAAGAATTATCTGTTTCTACGACTTTCCAATCTTTTGTATTACTTTTCGTAGTGTTTACAATGTGATTTTGCGGTTGTGGTGCAGAAACCTGAAACGTATAATCTCCGGCTTCCAATACTTCAAATCGCACCTTTCCATCGTTATCAACAGTCAGGTTGGTCATGCCACCGCCAGGATTTTTACCGCCTTTGACGATGATACCACCAATAGGTCCGCCGGGTCGGGCATTCACTGTTGTTCCTTCAGTTTCGCCCTCTGTGCTGCCGTCAGTTATGGGATCGGTTCTAAAATTACTGCCTTCCCTGTTACTTCTTGTGGTGTTGAAATCCTGCGCTTCCTGTCTTTGAGGCAGGTTTATCTCCATTTCATATATACCAGGTTGCAGTCCTTTAAACTCAACTTCTCCTTTTTTATTGGTCTTGGCCCTCGCCTGTATACCGTTATTAGGGCTTTTGCCTAATTTCACATCAATGCCTTTTAGCGGTCCTCCGGCGACTCTGTCTTTCGCTGCATCGCCTGCTTTATCGAGGTTTTCTTTTGCTGCATCGCCCACTTTATCAAGGCTTGCTTTTGTAGGCTCTTGCAGATTAGAAGAATTATCTATTTCTACGACTTTCCAATCTTTTGTATTGCTTTTCGTAGTGTTTACAATGCTTTGATTTTGCGGTTGCGGTTCCGAAACCTGAAACGTATAATTACCCGGCTCGGCAATCTCCATTGAAAACCGGCCATCTTCAACAACTACCCCGTCATCTCCGGTGTTCGTTGTAAGCCGTACATTGGAAACCGAATTTTTAGCGGTTTCATGGCGTGTTTTTAATTTGATATGTTGACGTTTTCCGGTAGGCAATCCGGAAGCAGGGTCTCTTGGGGATATGATCTCGTGTATGCCCCCTTTCAGGCTTAACACGACCGGCTCTGCTACTCTTTTTATCCCGTTTTCATTTATGCCTTTGCCGGTAGGTGCAGCAATCTGAAAGTCATAATTTCCCGGCTCGGCTGCATCAAATGAAAACTCTCCATTATCATTGGTGGTCAGCGTAAGCATCTGGCCGCCGGGGTTTTTACCACCTTTAATGATAACACCGCCAATAGGTGTGCCGGGTCGGGCGGTCAAACGATTGTCACGGTTGCTCCGGGTAGTGTTAAAGTCCTGCGCTTCCGCTCTTTTTATTCCATTTTCCTGAATTTCTTTTCCGGCCGGCCGTTTCCCAATGGTAAAGCTTACACCAATATTGAGTTCATAGCTGCTTAATTTATTTTTGACAACCTGGCTTTCCGGTTTTCCTTCTTTTAGTTGTGCCCATTCATACATATTCTTTTCGTTAAACCCTCTTTGTGGTACCAGGTAAACATACGAATGGGAAACAGCGCCGCCTATCAATGATGCCCCCTGTATAAGTATTGAAACAGACGGGCTGATATGGTACCCGATCTTTAATTGTGGTTTTACGGAAAACGTATTGATGGCTTGATTTTCGCTGTTTGTTAAAACTACCTGTTCGGGTTTATCATTTACAGACAGGTTTAGTTTTTGCGTATAGCCGGGCATGGCGGTATGCAGGTAGCCGAAACTCACTGAAGGTGCAAAATAGATTTTGTTTACGGAGAGCATACCCTGCAACCCTAAAAATCCTGAATAGCCGTTAGATGAATTTTTGTTTGATGCGGATGTAACGCTGGTGGATGTATTATATACCTGGTATTTTGAAGCGAGTGAGTTATTGTCCGGGGACAGTGCGGAAAAGTGACTGTACCCGACAGTGGCTAAAATACCTGCGGTAAAATTGGTTGGATTTCCGGCGATAGCTCCTTTTCCACCCACTCCTTTCCTGTAAAAAGGAAAATATCCGTCGGCATTAAAATTAAAGCCATTGCCTGTGTTCAATGATTTACTTTGATTTGTTGCCCCCGCCAATCCGGCTGAAAGGGAAATCAGTACATTACTTTGTTGCGCACAGGTAATTTCGCAGGCGCCAAGTAACAGGGTTATTGATAAAAAGTATTTTATACTCATTTGTATGTTTGTTGGTAACTAACGCTTTAACCGGCTTTGTAATTGTTGTATGGATGCTGTTTTTGCTATACGGGCGGGTGTTTAAGGTTTGTTGAACAGGTTGCCTGATTCGGTGTAGGGACGAATTGCATGTGCCGGTGGCATCCGTATGCCAGGTGCAGGGAAGCGGGTCAAAGATCATTATTCCTATGTAAACAAAAGGCTGCCGCAACAGCAGCCTTTTGTTTGTTCGGAGCCTCTGCTTATTTCCCGTTATTTTTAGCGCTAAGAAATAATATATCATTCACCTGTACTTCGGTAACGTATCTTTTGACGCCGTCCTTATCCGTATAATTCCGGTTAATGAGCTTTCCTTCTATAGCTACCTGGCTACCCTTGGAAAGATATTTTTCCATCAGCTCTGCATTCTTACCCCAGGCAATAGCGTTATGCCACTGGGTTTCTTTTACATTTTCGCCTTTTGCATTGCGGTAATTCTCATTGGTGGCAATAGATACGCGGGCCATTTTTTTTCCTGATTCCGTATTGCGGATATCGGGGTTGTTGCCTAAGTTACCGATCAGCTGTACTTTGTTTTGTAACGTGTTCATGATGCTGGGTTTTAATTGTTTTTAATGCGTATTCCCTTTCCGGGTTTTACGGGTTGTACATGAAAGCGCTTTCCTGTTTTACGATACAAATATGCAATGGCTTAAGAGCAATAGCCGGTATATAGTCGTTTAAAACCGATTTTAGTCGCTTATAAGCGTTTAAAAACGGATAATCAGGCTGAATTTTACTGTGGAAATTGCATATAAAGATTTAATTTTAACCGGATCCCTTGGTTTGGGAAATGAAATACACCCTTTTCTAAAACGAAAAGCCATGACAGACACCCCTCCCCAGGTTTATTGCCTGTATTGCGGTAAGCCCGTTAAGGGCAGGATTGATAAGAAATTCTGCGATGACTGGTGCCGCAATGCGCATAACAATAAACGGTACAGTCAAAACTCCTCCTTTGTTCGCAATGTTAACCGTATCCTCAGGAAGAACAGGCAGATATTAGCTGTGCTGATCCCCAACGGAAAAGAAGTTGCCAAAGCCCGCCGGCAAAAGCTTGCTGAAAAAGGGTTTAATTTCCAGTTTATTACCCACACCTATACCACTCAAAAGGGGGTAACCTATTCCTTTTGTTATGAGTACGGCTATCTTTCCATAGAACACGACTATTATCTGCTGGTGAGCAGGGAAAAGAGTGAGGATGAAATCCTTTGAGTCCTGCTATTCTCTGCTTATTTTTATACTGCGTGCATGGCTTTGGATCCGGTTTTTTTTATTTCGTTTTGACAACAGTAAATGAAGCACACTTTTAAAGCAAAAATATATCAGACAGGAATTAATTGGTGCGTAGACGTTCCGGCAGAATTTACTGGACTATTGACGGCTGAAAAAGGACGTATCAATATCAAAGGACAAATAAACGGTTTTGATTTTGCAAAAACATTAATGCCTGTAAAAAATAAACCACACCGGCTTTTTGTTAATCAGGCAATGATGAGAGGCGGTAAAACTGCTTTGGGACAAGATGCTACTTTCAAAATAGAACAAGACACCGGGAAAGCGGTTAAAAAATATCCGACACCGTTAATTTTGACGGAGCAACTAAAGAAATATCAATTAACAACAGCGTTTGACAATTTAACGGCTTCGCCAAAAAAAGACATTCTGAAGTATCTGAACTATGTAAAGACAGAAGAAACCTTGTTGAAGAATATAGCCAAACTGATAGCACAACTAAAAAACAAAGAAAGGAACGTGAGAATACCATAACAAAACATTGTGCAGCTAAACTATGGGAAAAGCAAAAAATATCGGGCAAATAAAAGACGCAGGCTGGGAGTTTGGAGTTAAAAAAACTGTCATCGCCCCACAAGAGCTCTTTAATCGACAACTCTCTGATCAAGAAATTCAAGCCGCAAAACAAGAAATATTGGCTAAGCGAATACAAAAAGAAGAAGAGCAAGAGAATATAAAAGTAGTTCAAAGAAGAGTAAAAGCATCTGGGGCGTAAATTTTGGAAAAGAAAAGATATTGGTTGGGTATTTTTAATTATTTTCTTGACTTTTTCTGCTGTTGGCGCCGCTTGGTTATTGATTCAATCATTTAGTTGGAAACCTTCGGGACTTGCAGGTATAGACAATTTGTTCCCAAGACCACCACTAATAACTTATATTATTCAACTGCTCTTTTAGTTTGGGACAATTTATGTTTTGTGTAAGGAAAATATCAGACGAGTATTTTCGGTTGACAAACAAAAAATGATAGCTACAATACTGATAACAGGGGTTACAACAATTATATTAATGTTTTTAATTTCATAATGTTGAAGGAGAATGCTTGCTGCTAACAGGCAGCCTGAATATATGGCGGGGCAACGAATATATTCTCGGCTTTTGTTCGCCAAGCCGAACTGTATAGACTTTATTATTGGCAGACTTTGCTGGCTGGACAATAGGTGATAATGATTCAATCTGGATAAGCGAGAAAAAACTGTATTGGCGATTACGACCCGAACTTATCGGAAACATAAAAAAGCTGAATAACACGTAAATGGAATTCAAATTCTTTATCGGAGGTTACTTGGGCGGACATTTTGAAGTTATGCTGCATAAGAACGACTTGTATTTTTTTGTCTCAGATCACCCAATGGTTAGAATGCCTGATACACTCCCGGACTATATTGTTTCGATAAAAGATGATGAAGATTGGCTGACCTTAATAAAATTTATGACAGCACTGAATTGGAAAGAAAAATATTTCGATAACGATATTCTGGATGGTACACAATGGGAATTTGATTTTAAAAGTGATAATAAGGAATTACACTGCTTCGGAAGTAATCAATATCCTGCTGATTTTAACGAGTTTACAAAGCGACTATGTTTAATTACACAAAAACATAAAATACATTCACTATCCATTACAGTTAATATGTAATCGTCATCACTTAATCTGACAGTTTAGGTTTTTTAAGGCATTTGAGACAAAAATGATTTTGAAGAAGAAGCGGCTGTAGATTCAACCGCTTTTTCATTTCCGTCTGTCAGACTATCCCTGACAGGTTGCTCCTCAGCAGCGCCTGTTTCCGTTTCGTCTGGCGATTTAAAGTTAATGCTTTGTCTGAAAAAGTTGTTGAGGTCTTTTTCATGCGCTAAATTTTTACTATCGGCAAACGTTTGTGCCGGTGTCTTGCCAAAGCAATAACGACCACTATGAGGACGCTCGCTGTTGTAAAAATCGATCCAGTGGTCAATATCTGATTGAAGTTCCTCCAGCGTGTTGTAGAGCTTTTTTCTAAAAGCAATCGCGTAAAATTCTTCCTGCATGGTGCGGTGGAACCGTTCGCAAATGCCATTAGTTTGAGGGCTCTTTGCTTTGGTCTTGGTGTGGTCAATATCTTCAATATTGAGATAAAGCTGATATTCGTGATGCTCTCTTGCCCCGCAATATTCGGTTCCTCTATCGGTAAGAATACGTAGCAACTTTATATCCTGTTCCTGATAAAAAGGAAGTACTTTGTCATTGAGCATATCGGCTGCTACCAAAGCATTTTTCCGATCATAGACCTTTGCAAAAGCCACCCGTGTATAGGTATCTATAAACGTCTGCTGGTATATTTTACCTACGCCTTTAATGTAGCCAACATAGTAAGTATCCTGCGACCCCAGGTAACCTGGATGATGAGTTTCAATTTCGCCTTTGCTTTGTTCGTCTTCTTTTTTCTTTTCCAGTGCTGCCACCTGTGCATCGGTAAGAACAAGACCGTCTTGTTGAACTTTGGCTTCTAATGCTTTTAAACGCTTTTGAAAGGTCTCCAGGTCATGACGTAGCCAGACACTTCTAACAGTCGATGGTGCTACCATCTGCCCCCTTTTAAGCAACTCATTACTCACACGCTGTTGCCCGTGAGCTGGTTGCTCGGTTGCATAGGCCACTACAACATCTTCTAATGCTTTTTCAATACGGTTCTTCAACAATGGCTTACTACGGCTAATCTCCTTCAAGGCCATCTCACCGCCCTCTTCATATAATTTCTGGAACCGATAAAAACTGTCGCGGGAGTATCCCATTACTTTACAGGCTTCAGAAACATTACCCAGTTTCTCGGCCAGCTTTAGAACACCCAACTTCGGCTGAATTAACTTTTTTTGTGTTGTCATCTTAATCTGTTTTTAAATTAACTAATTTAAGAATTGTCAGATTAAGTTTTAACTATTACAGTTAATAATTAGGTGTCAACTCCTGCCCGGCATCTCATCTAACAACGCTTTCAGCTTTTCCATAAATACTTCCCTGGGGATCATTTCAGCGCCTAAGCTTTCTAAATGCGGGGTATATACCTGGCAGTCGGTTAATTCAATTCCTTCCTGCTGTAATTGCTGCACATATTGAATAAAAGCAAATTTACTGGCATTACTTACCCGGCTGAACATGCTTTCCCCAAAAAATATTTTCCCCATTTTTATTCCGTACAGCCCGCCGGCCAGCTCATCACCCAGCCAGGCTTCCGCGCTGTGGGCATATCCTCTATCGTGCAGCAGGCAATAAGCGTTCTCTACTTCATCGGTTATCCAGGTGCCTTCCTGGTTTTTTCGTGAGCTGGTTTTGCAGGCCCGGATCACTGTCCTGAAGCTGGTATTCACACTAAACCGGAATGTTTCTTTTTTAATGAGCCGGGCCATGGTTTTGCTGATCTTCAGCTTGTCGTGAAAAAGCACGAACCGTGGATCAGGGCACCACCACATAGGAACATTTCCCGAATACCAGGGAAATATACCGCTCCGGTAGGCTAAGAGCAATCTTTCAGAAGACAGATCTCCGCCCATGGCCAGTAACCCATCGGGCTCTGCCAGGTGAACCGGGGGGAAGACAAGCTCCTGCTGTAATGCAAATATGGCCATGGCTGCGAAGATATGCAGAAAGGGACCAGTGGATTTTGTTTTTGCTTAAATAAAATTTTAGGTGTGCAACGATTTATATAGTAGCATTGTCAGTTAGATTGTTCGAACGGGATGGTTGATAATCAACAATTAATAAAAGACTGCCTGAAAGGAAAGGCTACGGCCCAGCGCAAGCTCTACGATGAATATGCAGAGCAGATGCTGGGTGTATGCTACCGCTATACGAAATCTCTTGCAGATGCAGAAGATGTACTCCAGGAGGGCTTTGTGAAAGTATTTAAGTATCTGCATCAGTACCGGTTTGACGGGGAATTAGGCGCATGGATACGGCGGATTATGGTAAACACAGCGATCAATTATCTTAAGCAAAGCAGCAAATACCAGTACGATCTTTCGTTTACCGATATTACGCTGCATCCCGTATCCGAAGATAACCCCCAGGTATATATGCAGGCAAAAGAACTGGCGAATTTGGTGAGACAACTGCCTACGGGATACCAGACCGTGTTTAATATGCATGCTATTGAAGGATATACGCATGTGGAGATAGGACAAATACTGGGGATCAATGAAGGCACTTCCCGTTCTCAGTATATGAGGGCGAGAAATTTGCTGATCAATTGGATTGAAAAACATTCTGTTGAATCTAAAATGGGACGATATGCCGGAAAATGATTTTGAAAAGCAGGTGCAGCAGCTTTTTGATGAGCTGAAGCTAAAGCCGTCTGCAGCAGTTTGGCCCAAACTGAGCGCCCGGATCCGGAAAGAAAAAAATCGCAGAAGAGGATTTATCTGGATCCCGTTAGCCTTTTTATTATTAGGCTCGGGTGGTTACTGGCTGTTGCATTCTGATGGTGGTCATTCTTCAGTGCGTCATTTTCCACAACCGGCCGGGACTTCGGCAAACGATGAGGAAAGCGCTATAAAGGCGCAATCTCTTCAGCAGAACAACCCCGTTACTACTGACAATAAACAAAATACAGACAATACCGTTTCTTCCGGTATTGCATTAAATACTGACGGTTCAGGTTCTGATTCACCGGCTTCAGAGAACGTACAATCCTCCGGGAAGTCGCCGGTAACAATTCAGGCGCTGCGTAATGTAAGACGGCCGTACCAACCGGCAGTTCAATTACCGGCGCCTGAAAATACCGGTAACAACAACACGGTTACAACCCCTGTTGTTGCTGTCCGGCAAACCATTCCCTTAAAAAAATGGGTACTCCCGGAAATGGTATATGGGAAGCGGGTGGAGGGTATATCAGCGGCTGATCTCTCTAAAAGCCGGCAGGATGCCGGTATTGGAAAAACAAATATACCGGTTCAATTAGCCAAAAAGAAAGGCTGGGAATGGGGTATCGTTGGAGGCGCAGGAACTTCCATGGTATCAGATGGTTTCCCGGGACTGGGGAAAAAGAGTCATACAGCAGCAAGTCCGGATATGAATAATATGCCTAACACACCTAACAGGTTGCCCAATTCCGGCTTCTTTACTACTCAGAATACCTTAGGTGCCGTTCTGCCATCACCTGCCTCACCTGTAAAGAATAACATGGCATGGCAGGCCGGCGGATTTGTTAAGAGAAAGATGAATGCACGGCTTGCTGTAACCGGCGGACTGCAATATCATTACGCTTCAACCAACAGGGAGGTGGGGCGCGATATCAGCAGCTACGGTTTATCCCTTAATACCATGAACCAGGTAAATGCCAGTTATGGAGGCTATTATATGGGCAATGAGTATGTAAATTATACCAATCGCTATCATTTTTTTGAAATGCCTGCAGGTGTAGAATGGCAGTTGAATAAATCGGCAAAGCTTCCTTTATTAATAAACGGGGGAGTAGCGCTGTCTTATCTTGTCAATACAACCGCATTACATTATCACCCGCAAACCGGGTCGTATTACAAAGACAATGCATTGTATAATAAAATACAAACCGGGATTTATGCAGGAGCTTCCTTTGAATTTTTTGCGAAGAGTCGTAACCCGTTATATGGAGGTCCCGTTATGCAGTATAATATTACGAACTTACTGAAGCCTTCCTTAAACCTGGGTCAGCACCTTGTATTTGTTGGATTAAAAGCAGAGTGGGTGCTGGGTAAAAGATAGACCCCGGTTCACTTACGCGTAAGTTAGCAGCTATTACCAAAAACAATTAAACGCTTAACTGTTATGAGAATGGATTTTAAAATGAGAATATCCTTTACCTCTTTTTTAATACCTCTGTTAATCACGGCTTTTACCGGCACTTTAAACAAAATAAATGCTCAAACGAGAGTT
This sequence comes from Chitinophagaceae bacterium, assembly GCA_023957155.1. Classification (GTDB taxonomy): domain Bacteria; phylum Bacteroidota; class Bacteroidia; order Chitinophagales; family Chitinophagaceae; genus Agriterribacter. The sequence goes on from JAMLHK010000018.1 coordinate 10,908, forward strand.
GGTATCCAGGCAGGATACAATATATCAGATGTATTAATGGAAGACAGAGACGGGAACAAAAACCCTACGAAACCAATCTCCGGGTTCCATATTGGCTTTAATGTTGACATTCCGGTTGCCAAAAATTTTTATGTTCAACCGGTTTTTGAATATATCACAAAAGGTTTTGAACAAAATGATAATTACTTTTTCGGTTCTGATAATGAAACGAAGGTAAGGGCATCCTACATCCAACTACCCGTTAATTTTATTTATGAATTTAAAATTCACAAGGGAAAATTATATGTGGGTGCCGGACCTTATGTTGGATATGGAACAGGCGGGAAATGGAAATCAAAATCCGATGTATTGATTGGAGATATCAGAATAGAAAATCATGGTGATGTAAACTTTAAAGAAGATTCTATGGATGGCGAGTTTGGGGTATATCTGTATGGTAAGCCCTGGGAATTGGGTTCAAACCTCCTTGTCGGCTATCAATTTTTTGACCGGTTTAAATTACAGATTAATAATAAGACGGGAATAAGCAATTTGCAACCTGAAACTGGTGGACAAACAGAAGGTGGAGTGCTTAAAAACAGAGTGTATAGTTTTTCCCTGGCATATACGTTTTGACCATGTTATTTAAACAACAAAAGAATTAAACAACTGCTCACAAACGCATAGTGCCAAGCGGTTGGACAGTTTCACAGAATTCATAGGTTTCATGCTGCATCATCGCCTGCTGCAATTCGCCAGACGTAGTATGCATTAAAAACATATTCCGGGTTGTATCGGATTGCCCGGAAAAATAAAAATAAAATAATCATGAGAAGAAAAACAGTGGGTATTTGCCTGGTGCTTTTTATGCTGACGCCGGTCTTGCATGCCCAGGAAGAGAACTCGTCAAAGCCCGTTTTTCATTCGCTGGGGCAGGTCGCCCTGGTAAATGGTAACCATACGGTATCGGGTGCACTGCAAGTCGTTAATGGCTTTAGTCTGGGTAACTGGTATGCAGGGATCGGGGCCGGGATTGATTTTTACCGTTATCGTTCCATTCCCCTGTTTCTTGATGTTCGCAGATCTTTTAATATAAAGAAAGGCAACCAACTGTTTATATATACCGATGGCGGTTATAATGTGCCCTGGGTTACGCGTAATGAGCCGTTATTTTCTATCTGGAGCTGGCCAACCACCACAGACTATACTTATAATGGAGGGATATACCTGGATGCCGGTTTGGGTTATGCGCTGCAGGTAAAGGGAGGACATGCCTTTTTACTAAGTACCGGTTTTTCACATAAGTATTTTACTGAGCGGAGAACAACATTTTTCGGACGAACAACAGAAAGTGAAAGAGCAGAGATACAAAACCTCAGCTATAGTTTGAACCGGCTGATGATAAAGCTGGGATGGCAGTTTTGAGCGGATCGGAAGTAGTACGCAGACTGCGGCGTGAATTTTAAATCCGGTTTTCCCCGGATTGAATAAATTTCAGGTTTCTCTTGATGCCGTTGAATTTGGATCTCTTTAGCGGCGATCTCCGGAATATTTTTTTAAAACTTTCTTCTGTTAATGCTTCCCAGTCCTGTATCGTGAAATTCAGTATTTCGGGAATGGGTTCAAACGTGGTTTCTCGGGTAGGCGAGCTAAAACGATTCCAGGGGCATACTTCCTGGCATATATCGCAGCCAAACATCCAGTCATCAAATTTACCCTTCATTGCATCTGGTATCAGCATATCTTTCAGCTCAATGGTAAAATACGAGATACATTTACTTCCGTTGATCACTTTGTTTTCCCCGATGGCATCGGTTGGACAGGCATCAATACATTTTCTACAGGTACCGCAATAATCTTTAGCAAAGGGGGCATCGTATTCCAGTTTAAGATCTACAACCAGCGTGGCGATAAAAAAGAATGACCCTGATTTTCGGGTAATGAGGTTCCCGTTTTTCCCCACCCAGCCCAATCCGCTTCGCTGCGCCCAGGTGCGTTCAAGCACCGGTGCCGAGTCTACAAATCCTCTTCCCTGCACTTCTCCGATCCTGTCTCTCATTTGCTGTAAAAAAAGATTCAGCCTCTCCCGGATCACTTCGTGGTAATCGTTGCCCCAGGCATAACGGGATATTTTGGGTGCACCGGCAGGAGGGGACTGATCGGGAAAGTAATTCAGCAGCAGGGTAATAACCGATTCGGCGCCGGGAACTAATTTTTGAGGATTTACCCTAAGGTCAAAATGATTTTCCATATAGCGCATATTACCGTTCATACCCTGGTTAAGCCAGGTTTCCAGCCTGCGGGCATCCTCGTCCAAAGGAACGGCTTTTGCAATTCCACAATAATCAAAGCCGCACTGCGTTGCTATATTTTTAACGGTAGTGGTATAGTTACTTGTGTTCAAGTTCTACAGATATGCGGATGAGGGTTTTAACAGTGTAAAGCGTACATTCGTATTACAACCTTTATAAACCCGGTTAATAAATCATGAAAAACAAAACCCTTCTCCTCACCGTAATGGTGTTCGGTTTTTTGCAAAATTATCTCTTTGCGCAGGAAAAGCCGGATATAAAATACGGGAAAATAACTTCGTCCGATTTTGATCTCTCCCAAAGTAAGTTTGATACCAGTGTCAGCGCCGTTGTTATTGCTGATGTCGGGAGGTCTGATTTTGAAGGAAATAATGACGGCTGGTTTTCCTTGTCGTTTAAGAAACATACGCGGATTAAAATCCTCAATAAAAACGGGTTGGATGCAGCAAATGTGGAGATCCCGTTGTATTTCAGCGGTAATATGGAAGAAAAAGTGGCCAATCTCAAAGCGATTACCTACAACCTGGAAAATGGGAAAGTGACAGAAACTACATTAGACAAAAAATCTGTATTTAAAGATAAGTATGATAAGAACCACATCACGGTTAAGTTTACACTGCCGGCAGTAAAGGAAGGATCGGTGATTGAATATATGTATACGGTAACTTCCGACTTTTTGAGAAACCTTCAGCCCTGGGAATTTCAGGGAGAATACCCGGTTTTGTGGAGTCAGTATGAAGTAAAGCTGCCTGAGTTTTTAAATTATGTTTTTTTATCACAGGGAAGTGTTCCCCTGGAGCATAGCAGGGAAACAACCCGGGATAATTTCTCCTTAGTGGATTCAAAGGGAGCTTCAAGTTCATCCCGTTATAGTTTTACGGCCAAAGCGACCCTGCATAAATGGGTTGCCCGTAATGTACCCGCACTTAAAACGGAAAGCTTCACCTCAACCATTCGCAATCATATTGCAAAAATAGAATTTCAATTATCTCAATACCGCTTCCCCGATTCCCCGGTTAAGGATATCATGGGTAACTGGTCGAGTCTCGCCGTGGAGCTGATGAAAGATGAAGATTTCGGTGCTGGTCTTCTAAAGAACAACAGCTGGCTGGAAGAGGAGCTTAAGCCCGTAGTATCGGGGGTAACGGATAAGCTGGATATAGCAAAAAAGATATACGCTTATGTCAGGGACCGGTATATGTCAACCGGTAGGAGAGGGATCGGACTTTCCACATCGCTCCGAAACATCAGCAAAAGCAAAAACGGGTATGTTGCCGATATTAATTTGCTGCTTACCGCCATGATGAAGCAACAGGGAATTGAGGCCCACCCGGTTATATTAAGCACCCGGGATCATGGGTTCACCCATGAATATTATCCTTTAATAGACCGGTTTAATTATGTGATTTGCTCGGTAAAGATCGATAACCGGTTCTATTATCTTGATGGTAGTTCTGCTTCTCTGGGTTTCGATCATTTACCCGCACTTTGTTATAACGGGCATGCCAGAAGGATTATGCCGGATATAGCCGAGGCGGTATACCTCGTGGCGGATTCCGTCGTTGAAAAAAAGCTGACTTCCGTCATTATCCATAACGGGAAGGAGGGTGAATGGAATGGGCACAGTACCACCTATTCGGGTTATTACGAATCCGTTGGGGTAAGAGAGCAGGTAAAAGAAAAAGGAGAAGAATCTTTCTTTAAAAATATACAAACAGCTTATACCGCCGATATCGTACTCGGTGATAAAAAGATTGAGCAGTTAAAAGACCCGGACCAGCCGGTTAAAGTGGAGTATGATTTCACCATACGCCATGAGGATGAGATCATTTATTTTAACCCGATGATGTGGGAAGGCTATAAAGACAATTATTTTAAAGCTGCTGAACGGCTTTACCCGGTGGAGATGCCATATACGTTTGATGAAACCTATGTGATGAATGTAGAAATACCTGCCGGGTACCAGATTGAAGAATTACCTAAATCGGCTAAAGTGCAATTGGGTGATGCCAATTGTTTTTTTGAATACCTGATTGATAAATCAGACCAGATGATCAGGTTCCGGTCACGGATTAAGCTGAACCGGGCAACTTTTGCCCCCGATGAGTATAATGATCTGAGAACGTTTTTTAGTTACGTAGTAAAAAAGCATGCAGAACCCATCGTTTTTAAAAAGAAAAATTAAGCAATGATCCGGAACTTCTCTTTTCTCTTTCTTTTTTTATATAATCTGAGTTATGCGTTCACTGCTGACGACGATTATGCGGTAAGTAAGATACCTGAAGCTTTATTAAAAGATGCACATGTCGTTAAGCGGATGGAGGAAACCCGGTTTGAGGTACTGGATCCTGGTAAATCCCGTCTGTATCATAAATATGCGTTAACAGTACTGGATGAGAAGGGAGATCGCTATGCAGTGGAAGTGATGGGTTATGATAAGCTGAGAGCGTTTAAAAGTATGGAAGGGAATTTGTATGATGGTAACGGAAAGAAAATAAGAAGTCTGAAAAAGAATGAGATCAGGGATTTAAGTGCTACTGATGATAACAGCCTGATGGATGACAATCGGGTTAAGGTACACAGTTTCTTTCACCGGGTTTATCCTTATACCATAGAATATGAAACCGAGTTACAATTTAACTTCAATATGTTTTTCCCTGCATGGTCGCCGGTGGATGGAGAAAATATGTCGGTCATGCAAAGCGGGATGACACTGGTGGTTCCTAGTGATTTTGGCATTCGGTACAAGGCGTTTAATTATCATGATGCACCGGTTAAGAAAACGGAGAAAGGAAAAGACGTTTATCGGTGGGAGTTGAATAACCTGGAGGCTATTCAGTTGGAATATGCTTCTCCGGACTGGAGCGACATGATGCCTGTAGTATATCTGGGACCGGTTAAGTTTGAATTTGAGAAGTTCCGGGGGGATATGTCATCCTGGGAAGGTCTTGGAAAGTTTATCTACGAATTAAACCAGGGTCGCGATGTGCTTCCCGCTGATGTAAAGCAAACGGTTCACCAGCTTACTGATGCGTTATCCACAGAGAGGGAAAAGGTACTTAAGCTGTATGATTATCTGCAGCAAAATACGCGTTATATCAGTGTGCAACTGGGTATTGGCGGGTGGCAAACCTTTGACGCGGCTTATGTGGCTCAAAGAAAGTATGGCGATTGTAAAGCGTTAACGAATTTCATGTTTTCACTATTGAAAGAGGCGGGGATCAGGTCGCATTATACCCTTATCAAGAACGGTAACGGGCAACCGCATTTTTTGCAGGATTTTCCGAGCAGCCAGTTTAATCATATTATTTTATGCGTTCCTCTTAAAGCAGATACCATTTGGCTGGAATGTACAAGTCAGACGGTAGCTCCCGGTTACCTGGGAGGCAGCAATGCCGGCAGACCGGTATTGCTGATTAATGAGCAAGGCGGTAAGCTGGTAAAAACGCCACAGTACGGAATAAGGGAAAACCTGCAAGTCAGGAATGCCTATGGTACGCTGTCTGAGACCGGTGAATTAAAAGTAAGGATCAATACCCGTTACACTGCCGTACAACAGGATTACCTGCATGGTATGATCCATCTTTTATCGAAAGATAAGCAATTGGAATACCTGAAAAAAAATATAGATCTGCCCCATTATGATGTGGAGAAATTTGAATATACGGAAAGAAAATCGGCTATTCCTGCCATAGATGAGCATCTTGAAATCAGTGCCACGAATTATGCTTCTGTTACCGGTAAGCGGGTATTTATTGCGCCTAATATTATTACACGGTCATCTGTAAAGCTCAAACCGGATGATAAAAGAAAATATCCTGTTGTACTGCATTTCGAATATCACGATATAGACACTACGATTATTGAGATACCGGCGGGCTACCGGGTGGAGGCTATGCCCGCTCCGGTGAAAGTGGAAAGTAAATTCGGCAACTATACTTCCGAAGCGAAGGTAAAGGAAGGTAAAATTATATATTACCGGAGTATTGAAAAATTCAGCGGCAGGTTCCCGCCCGATGATTATAACGAACTGGTAAAGTTTTATGATCAACTGTATAAAGCAGACAGAAGCAGGGTAGTGTTGGTAAAGAAAGAAGAGTGAACCTGTTATAAAATCAGTCTTATTTTTGACGGTATTCAAGACAGGTATGCTTAACCTGAAACGATCTTACTAAGATTGAGCCACCTTGCGACAATATGAAATACACCCTTTTCCAGATTCCTTCATCTCCACGTTTTCTTTTCCATTATCTTTAGCGTCCATAAATTTAAAAAATTGAATTAAACAGCCATGAGTGTAATTTTAGGAAACCGCGAATATTTTCCGGGTATTGGTAAGATCCGGTTTGAAGGTGCTCAGTCGGACAATCCGCTTTCTTATAAATGGTATGATGAAAACCGGGTAGTGGCAGGCAAAACCATGAAGGAACATCTTCGTTTTGCCGTGGCCTACTGGCATACCTTCTGTGGTACCGGTGCCGACCCTTTTGGGCCGGGTACCAAGCGCTTTGCATGGGATGCCCACACGGATGCTGTGCAGCGTGCAAAAGATAAGATGGATGCGGCTTTTGAATTTATCACCAAGTTGGGCGTACCCTATTATTGCTTTCATGATATAGACCTGGTAGATGAAGGCCATTCACTTGCTGAATATGAAAGCCGGCTGCAGGCTATTGTGGATTATGCAAAGTCTAAGCAGCAGGTCAGCGGGGTTAAGCTGCTGTGGGGCACAGCCAACGTGTTTTCCAATCCCCGCTATATGAACGGTGCTTCTACAAACCCCGATTTTAATGCGGTGGCATACGCCGGTGCACAGGTAAAGAATGCGCTGGATGCTACGATTGCATTAAATGGGGAGAATTATGTATTCTGGGGCGGCAGGGAAGGATACATGACCTTATTGAATACCAATATGAAGCGGGAACTGGATCATTTAGCCCGTTTTTTAACTATGGCCCGCGACTATGCCCGCCGGAATGGTTTTAAAGGCACTTTCTTTATAGAGCCCAAGCCCTGCGAGCCAACCAAGCACCAGTATGATTACGATAGTGCTACGGTCATCGGCTTTTTACGCCATTATGGACTTGATAAAGATTTTAAATTGAATATTGAGGTCAACCATGCTACTTTAGCCGGGCATACTTTTCAGCATGAATTGCAGGTGGCGGCAGACAGTGGTATGTTAGGCAGTATGGATGCCAACCGCGGTGATTACCAGAACGGGTGGGATACGGATCAGTTTCCCACCAATCTCAACGAGTTAACCGAGGCGATGCTGATTATTCTTGAAGCCGGGGGATTTGCAGGAGGAGGTATAAACTTTGATGCCAAAACCCGCCGGAACTCTACGGATATGGAAGATATCTTCCATGCTCATATAGGCGGCATGGATGCTTTTGCAAGATCACTGGTGATAGCTGATCATATTTTACAGCAATCGGCTTACCTGGAATTCAGGAAAGAACGCTATGCCTCTTTTGACAACGGTGCAGGGAAAGACTTTGAACAGGGGAAGCTGCAATTGGAAGACCTGAGGAATTTTGCGGCGCAAAACGGGGAGCCTGCGCAGCTGAGCGGCAGGCAGGAATGGCTCGAAAATATGATCAACCGGTATATTTAAAATAACTGTTCCCGGAATCGTCATTTTAACGTAGGTTTGCTCGCTTTTTTAAAAACTATATAAGGATGAAACTGTCTTCCAGATTACAGAAATTTAATGAACCTGAAACGTTAAAGATGGCCAAGCTCGGCCGCGAATTAAGAGCTAAAGGTATTGACGTGATAGACCTCAGCCTGGGTGAGCCGGATTTTGATACCCCCGAGCATGTTAAGCAATCGGCTAAAAAGGCAATAGATGATAATTACAGTCATTATACTCCTGTTGCCGGCTATGCGGATCTACGCGAGGCAGTATGTGTTAAATTAAAACGGGATAATAACTTAGACTATAAGCCTGAAAACATCATCGCTTCTACCGGGGCCAAGCAAAGCCTGGCGAATGTGATCCTTGCCGTTGTAGATAATGGCGATGAAGTGATTATTCCCACACCTTACTGGGTTACTTATTCAGAGTTAGTGCGGCTGGCAGACGGTAAACCGGTATTTATCCAGTCGTCAATAGAAAGCAATTATAAAATCAGCCCTGCCCAGTTAGAGGAGGCCATTACACCTAAAACTAAACTTTTTCTTTTTTCATCGCCCTGTAATCCATCGGGTTCCGTGTATAGCCGGGAAGAATTAGAAGGTCTGGCCGATGTATTTAGAAAACATCCGGATATTCTTATTATTTCCGATGAAATTTATGAGTATATCAACTATAAAGGGAAACATGAGAGCATCGCCCGGTTCCCTGATCTTAAAGATCGTGTAATTATCGTAAACGGGCTGAGTAAAGGATTTGCCATGACCGGCTGGCGCCTGGGGTATATTGCGGCAGATCCTGCTATTGTAAAAGGTTGTGAGAAATTACAGGGACAAATTACCAGTGCTACCTGCTCTGTTACGCAACGTGCAGCCATAGATGCGCTGACGGGTGATCTGGCGGCTTCCCGGGATATGCTGAAGGCGTTTACGGATCGGCGTAAGCGTATACTTGAATTGCTTGCCGCTATTCCCGGAGTGGACTGTGCAGAGCCTGACGGGGCTTTTTATGTGTTTCCGAAGGTAGATGCGTATTTCGGGAAAAAGGATGGAGAAACAACCATTGCCAATGCCGATGATCTGTGCATGTATTTATTGAATACCGCGCATGTTTCTACCGTAACCGGTACCGCTTTTGGCGAGCCGACCTGTATCCGCATTTCCTTTGCCAACAGCATGTCTAATATTGAAAAGGCACTGGAGCGGATCAAAAAAGCGCTGGCTGCTTTACATTAAGGAAAGCTATCGGGTGGCACCCGGTGCAAAGTGTAGTGCGGTTGAATAGTAACGTATTACGGTATGAACCCGGCCTTGCCGGTCAGGGTTGACCGGGCAGGTAATTGATTTCGGCAAGCTTAACGGGTTATTCTTCCCTGTTTAAATAAGCAATAACTGCCCGGATCTCATTATATGAAAATTCGTTTCCTAATTTTTCTTTAACCGGTGTGGTGCCGGTTGCCGCAGTGTCTTCAATGGCCTTCTGAATGATCCCTATTTTTTCTTCGGGAACGATATCTGTTATTTTAATTTCACCTGCCGGGATAAAATGAATAAGGTGCTTTTCAATTGTACCTGTTGTCAGCTCCCTGGCCCGGGCAATTTCTGCTATGCTTTTACCTTCCCTGAACATTTCAAGGCTTATATGACAGGTATCTCCTTTTTTGGGTTTTGCTGTATCTGCTGCGGTTGCTATTTCATTTCCCGCTTCCGGATTTTTGTTCTCCCCGGCCTGTCGCAGCAGTTCGGATAATGGTAGTCTTTTTACTAATCCCGCCGACAGCAGGAGAGCCTGGGCTATTTGTTGTTTTTTCCGGGCAAGATCCAGTTCCAGGTTATGCAGTTCTTTCAGGTATTTTTTCACCTTCTTTTTTACTTTCATCTCATTACTGTGTTGCCTGAGTGAAGCCAGCATCTGATCCAATGACCCGGTAAAATAAGCTGAGCCAGCGCTGACACGTTCATGCAGTTTGGTATATCCGCCGGTCTCGCCGTCAGCAATCAGGAAGGTAAGCTGCTTATTGAATTTTTCACTTATATCCGGCAGGGTTTGTGCCTGTGTTAATATATGCTGCGCCCATTCAATAGCCTTATTTTTATCAGGCACCTGGCGGTGCGCATAGCCTTCATAGTGGGTGCTGATGCTTTGTACCAGCTTTGTACAATCAAATGCCCGGGTTAATGATATGCCGGCAAAACGTTTTTGCTCCTGCAGCAACTGCTCCTCAATATCATCATCGTCTATTTCGGTTTGAGCGAAGTGCAGTACCCGTCCATCGGTGTATATGCTTTGAGGATGTATACGCGAATAAAGTACCAGTCCTTCTAATGAGGTAAGCCGGCTCAAAGCCACGTATACCTGCCCCGGAGCAAAGGAAGCACCTGCATCTATGATGGCTTTGGAAAAGGTAAGCCCCTGGCTTTTATGGATGGTGATCGCCCAGGCTAAACGAACAGGGTATTGAGTAAACGTGCCTGACTCTTCTTCTTCTATTTCATCTTTTTCTTTGTTATAATTATAGCGGATGTTTTTCCAGGTTTCCTTTTCAAGCAATAGCTCATGATCGTCATCCCGGAATTTTATATAGATCTTATTACCGTCAATGCGGCTTATTGTACCAATCTTCCCGTTAAAATATCTTCTTACTTCGCCCTTATCGTTTTTGGTGAACATGACCTGGCCCCCGGTTTTCAGCTTTAATGTTTTTTCGGCGGGAAGGGATCGTTCATTAAAATCACCTGTCAGTTCTCCTTCAAAAACCGATGATTTCCCCGGCAGCTTTTCCAGCTCCTGCCTGTTGAGCTGGTCGGCACGCGCGTTATGGGTGGTTAGTACAATATAGTTTTCTCCCTCAGGCGGCTCAAATCCGGGCTTATAATAATGGTGCAGGCGAGCAAGATCGGAAGTGGTTGCCTTATTGTTCCGGATATTATTCAGGATCTGTATAAAATCAGCTTCATTTTGCCGGTAAATTTTTTTCAGCTCAAGATAAACAGGAGGATTTTGTTGCAGCGCCAGCGCATCAAAAAAGAAAGGACTCTTATAAACGGACTGCAGGATTTCCCAATCCTCCTGGTGGACTACCGGGGGCAGTTGAAAAAGATCGCCGATATATACCACCTGCACTCCGCCAAACGGCACCAGTAATTGTCTGCGAAAATGACGGAGGATGGTATCTATGGCATCTACCGTATCTGCACGCATCATGCTTACTTCGTCTATTACCAATAATTCCAGTTCCTGCAATAGTTCGCGTTTACTGCTGCTTAGCCGGAGATTTTTGAACAGGGTATGTTCATTGATTGCCCGGGTTTCTCCTGCATTGCTTTGACGGTTAGGGAGATAAGGACCCGGAGGCAGCTGAAAAAATGAATGAAGCGTGGTACCTCCCGCATTGATGGCAGCCACGCCTGTTGGCGCCACAACAGCCATTTTCTTAAAACAATTTTCACGTATATAGCGCAGGAAGGTAGTTTTACCCGTACCGGCCTTACCGGTTAAAAAGATATGCCTGTTGGTTTGATTTACAAACCGGAGCGCCTGTTGAAAATGGGTATTTGATACATCAATGGAAGCCATGTTTTTCAAAGGTAAATAATGAACAGATAGAATAAAACGATGTGTCTAAAGTACACTTATTCATTTAAAAAGGCAGGTATTTCTTCCATATCCCGCCTGCGGGATACTATCCCGTTTAATTCATCGTTTTTGAAGCATACCGTTAATATCACACAGATCATGACCATACGAAACCTGATTTCCTTTCTTGTTTTTACCGCAGTTCTTTGTTCCTGCGCATCTACTGAGTTGGTACGGTTAAGCGTATTGGAGCCGGCTCCGGTAACATTGCCCGGTCATATAAAAAATATTGGCATCATTAACCGGAGCGGAATTGCCGAACAAAACAAAGTAGTTGATGTAGTGGATAAAGTGTTTTCCATGGAAGGAGCTGAATTAGATAAGGAAGGTGCAGAGTCCGGAATAGCCGGGCTGGAGAATGAATTGATAAAAAATCAACGATTTGACAGGATCACCATCATTCGTGACAGTACGCTTAAAAGCAATGTTCCGGGAATTTTTCCGGCACCGGTTTCATGGGACGTGGTGGAAAAAATATGCCGCAAAAATAAATCGGATGCTCTTTTTGCGCTCGAATTATTTGATACCGATTCAAAGATCAGTTATGCCGCTAACCCGGTTACGGTTAATACGCCGTTAGGCAAAGTCCTCGGTGTGGAGCACCAGGCTTCGATGCTTACCACCGTTAAAATGGGCTGGCGGATATATGATCCGGTAGAAAGAAATATTCTGGATGAATTTCCGGTAGTGGGTAGAATGACATTTTCCGGCAAGGGCATTAACCCGGTGAAGGCCGCCGGCGCTATAATCGGACGAAAGGAAGCATTAAAGCAGGTGAGCAACAAGGCAGGACAGGATTATGCGTTGAGAATTATTCCTTTCTGGCTCCGGGTTTCCCGGGATTATTATGTTCGGGGAACGGATAATTTCAGAACAGCAAGACGTAAGGCACAGGCGGGTAACTGGGATGGCGCTGCGGCGTTGTGGCAATCAGAAACGGCCAATAATAAAAGTAAGGTAGCGGGAAGAGCCTGTTATAATATGGCTATCATAAGTGAAATAAACGGCAATCTTGGGGAGGCAATGCAATGGGCTCAGAAAGCCTATGAAGATTATAATAATAAGCTGGCCCTGCGTTATGTAAAAATCCTTGAAAACAGGGCAGCCAAAAATGCCCTGCTCCAAGAACAGGAAGCAATAAGCGCCCGCTAATCTTTTTTTATGTAGCAGTTGCTTTGGTTGTTGTTCTTATATTGAATAGCTAAGTATGCGAAAGTGGAGTCCGTGACGAAATATTCCTGTACTTACGAAATTCTTTAATCTGTGAAAGTTTCACTCTCTGCCCCGCATTCCATAAGTCATAGTTACGTTGCATATTAAGCCACAACTCCGGAGTTGTGTTAAAGGCTTTTGATAAGCGCAAAGCCATCTCAGCACTCACTCCCTGGTGTCCATTAAGGAGCATAGACAATGTTTTGCGAGCTACGCCAAGATTGGTAGCTGCATCTGCCTGATTGAGGTTTAATGGTTCCAGATACATTTCCTTCAGGATTTGACCCGGATGGATTGGTTTCATTCCTTGTTTTGTCATAATATGTTCCTTTTTAATGATAGTCGAGGTAATCAACTAAGTGAGCATTCCCGTTCTCAAATTTGAATATGATTCTCCAATTGGCTTTAACGGTAACTGCCCAATAATTTACCAAATCCCCCTTTAAGGGGTGTAATGCTGATCCGGGAAAGTTCATGTCATTTACCGTTTCAGCACTGTGTAGTAACGTTAGTATCAATTTAATCTTTTCAACCTGATCCTGCGGTAGCTTAGAGCCATCGCCTTTTGTCCAAAGACGTTTTAGCCCTTTGTGCTGAATGCTGACAATCATACTGCAAATATAACATGTTACGTAACAGGTTACAGTACAAATTTACTATATTTTTAGAATGTCCAGGTAAGTTGTTGTAATTCAACAAGATGAGATTTAAGCCGGCTCGGTGTAGCGTGCGGTTTTGTGTGTATCAGCATCGCTAACAACCTCTTTTACCCCTGCTTTTACAGGTCTTTATTGATTTTCAATTATTTAACGGTTCGAAATTGTAGCATTACTCACTCTGAAACATTGCCGAGTTTTCCAACTCTCTCTGGCATAGGTTTGGTAGCGCCGCAATTGCGGGGGTTTTGTGTTTAGCCAAACCTGTGCCTTGCTGTTACTAAAGCTTTTTACGCCCCTGTTGGGTGTTTGCTAATACAGTTATTGTTTTAACCTCAAACTTTAGCTTTAAAGAAGGAATGCGCAGGCTATAGGTTGGCTATCGCACAACTCCATCGCTACAGACCTGCCAGAGCCAATAAAAAAGGTGAAGGCAGCAGCGACAATTTGGGATCCGCCCTTCTGCACCACGTTTATTTATTTGTACTTATCTTCGGTTACTTGTTCAAATCCTTAAACAACAAACCGCTTTACATCATGAACAGGATATCCGGTTATAGCACAAAAAATGGGCAACTTGTTTCATCATACTTTTCTATGGGTATGATTATCCTGCTATTGCTTTTAAGTAACAGCTCAGCTGCGCAGCAATCACCCGGTAAGACCCGGTTTCTCTTTAATGGCGAAAACCTGGATGGCTGGAAAACGGTGAATCCTGCCGATCAGCATCTCTGGTATGTTCAGGACAGCACCATCAGGTGTGGAGATGGAATAAAGAAGATTAAATCAAATACCTACCTGCATACCGAAAAAGAATATGGCGACTTTGAATTTCGCTGCCTGTTTCGTTTGTCCGGTGATGAAACAACAGGCATGATCAACAGCGGTATCCAGTATCGTTCAAAAATAGTTAACGGGGAAATAGTAGGTTACCAGGCAGATATTGGGAATGGCTACTGGGGCGATATTTATGATGAGCACCGCCGTGGTAAGCTGGCGGGCGGAGACCTTAGTATCTTACAACGGATATTAAAGCCCGATGGATGGAACAGCTATATTATCCGCGTTAAAGGTAATTTTCATGAGCTGTATATTAACGGCGTAAAAACCTGCGAATACACAGAAAAGGATCCTGCAATACCGGCGAAAGGAATAATAGCCGTTCAGATACACAGTGGGGGAGCAGCTATGGTAGAGTTCCGCGACCTTACGATCACTGAACTTTAAACAGGGTAAAACAGGCTTAATCATCTCCTGCTATGGGAGTGCATCATACATCGTTTAAGTTTTTTTATATATAATTTTCATGGTATGAAGTTGACAGCTCTCTTTTTGGCTATTATCGGCTTGTTTATTTTTTCACCTGCAGCAGACAACGGGAAAAAAATACCGGACGGACAGATCAATACACCGGAAGAGGAGCTTGCGGGTTTTAAGGTGCCGGAAGGATTTGCGGTAGAGTTAGTGGCAAGCGAAAGAGACGGTATTATTAAACCGGTTGATCTCACCTTTGATGATGCGGGAAGGCTATGGACACAGACAGCGAGAATGTATCCGCTGGAACCTGTTGCGGATATCCAGTGGAATGATTTGATCAGGCTGATGGACGACCCGGATGCGCAGCGGAACCATCCTAACTTTAAACGTATTCTTGATCTTTACCAGGGTAAAACGAAAGGCAGCGACCAGGTTCTTGTACTCTCGGGCCTGTATGGTAGTGACACGGTAAAAACAGCCGTTTGGGCTGACGGACTAGCTATTCCCATGAGTATCATGCCTTATAAAGACGGCGCTTATGTGGCCCAGGGTTCCGAACTTTTTTTCCTGCGGGATCGTGATCAGGACGGCAAGGCTGATGAACGCATTCCGCTGCTGACCGGTTTCGGTTTTACCGATTCCCATACCATGACGCACGTGCTGGTAAGAGCGCCCGGCGGCTGGATCAACTTCAGCCATGGAGCGCTCAACAAAGGGGAAGTATCTTCCTTTACCAGTGAGGTGAAACTGAGGATAGATTACAGCAAGATCGCCCGGTTTTCACTGGATGCGAAAAAGCTTGAATTAGTTAACGCGGGACTGAATAACATTTGGGGCTACCAGCTCCGGCATAATGGTCAGTGGTATGGATGTGAAGCCAATGACCTCGGGTATTCCGTTGTACCTATGGAACCGGGCACAGGATACCCCGGTATAGGCAATGAGCGTTTGCGACCCTATCAGCCGTGGATGCCCGAACTGCATCAATTCAGGGTAGGCGGCACCGGTATATCCGGACTGGCTTTTGCTGATGATACCAATGGTTCTTTCCCTGCGGAATGGAAGGATGTGGCGCTGATAGCCAATCCTATTACCAGTACAATAAATGCGGTTCGGATTGTTCGTAATGCCGATGGAACCGTAACGGCAACTCATCTTCCAGACCTGCTTACCTCGGAGGATAAATGGTTTCGCCCGGTAAATATGGAATTTGGCCCCGATGGATGTTTATACATAGCCGACTGGTATAATAAGATCATTTCACACAATGAAATTCCTACCAGCCATCCTGACCGGGATAAGTCACACGGGCGCATCTGGCGCATTCGTTATAAAAACCGGCAACCCAAAATTATTCCGGATTATTACCGGGTTAAAACGGAAGATCTCGTGAAAGGTTTGCAATCCCCGTCATTATGGGAAAAGCGGGCCGCATGGCACCAGATCTCCGACAGGCCGATTGCCGAAACCCAAAAGCTTGCCCTCCCGCTTGTACAGTTGGCTTCAGATGACAGCCGCGATGAAATAACCCGTATTCACGCCCTGTGGTCACTGGAAGGCATTAAATATTATGATACGGCATTATTGAAGATGCTGTTACAAAGTCCGCTGGACAATTTACGCCGTGAGGCGGTACGTTCCTTAACCAGCTTCTCGCCGGGTACGGCACAGGTAGCTGCATTTTTGAAAGACATGGTGGAGGATAAAAACCCGATGGTGCGTTCACAGGTCATTCGAACACTTGAAGAATATGGAACAGCGGATCAGGCAACTATTGAAATATTGGTTCGTGCTTCTAAACCGGCGCTTGAAGGAAATGCAATGGGCGGCGCTTATGAAAGGAACTTTGAACGCTTTCTTGCCTGTAAAGCTTTGGAGGCATACCCCGATGCATTACAAGCCTTCCTTGACAGCCCGGTATCAGAAAGGATGAGCAGTGAAAACCTGCTGTGGGCTATCCGGGCTTTGCCCTCCGGACGTAAAGAAGCTGCTTTTTTGAAGTGGTGGCCGCGTTTGAATATGACCAGGCTTAATGAGCCTGATTTTGTATTTGTTGCCGGTATGTTGGACAATAAGGCTGTTTTTGAAATGGTAAAGCCGGTGATACATAACAAGGACAATGCAGCTTTATATACCGGGTTTGCATTAAACAACCAGACACAACTGCAATCTTCCGGGTTGTCTTTAATGTTACAGGCCCCGGTGGCACAATTGTTAAGGGAACATGCGGAAAAGGATATCAACCTGGCATTAGACGCTGCCGGGCGGTTTAATATTGAGCAGGTACGCGATGCCGTTATTGCCAGGATGAATACCCGGTCATCGGAAAAAACAATTCAACTGGCCCTGAAGATGCTGGATAACAACCCGCAACTTAACCGGGATGTATTTAAAGGCGTTGCTGAGAATATAAATTTTCCTTTTTCCGTTAGAACAAGAGCGCTCAACAGCCTGGCAATAGCAGACAAGCCCGCCGCGCTCCGTATTACCGGGAATTGGATATCCCGGCTGAATACATCACAAAAGACGGAACTGGTAAAGCTATTGTCGTCATCAAAGAAAGGAGCCGAATTAGTGACAGACCTCTATGAAAAAAAGAGCCTGGATCTCAGTCTTTTTGATTTATCCGTAGCGGAGCGCATTCGCAATAGTCTTACAGAAGATAACCGGGCGGCTGCCATTTGGGAAGCCGTAAAAAAAAGAAATGAGGAGGAAAGAAAAGCGTTGCAGTCCAGGCTGGCACGATATACCGCTATTGCAGAAAAGAAAGCGGGAGACGCCAGGGCGGGTAAGGTGCTTTTTCAAACCTGCCTCATGTGTCACAGTGTAGGCAATGAAGGAAAGCGTATCGCCCCGGCGTTAGACGGTTCCGCAAATCGTGATCATGAGGCGCTGCTTACCGCTATACTTGACCCCGATGCCGCAGTGGAATCGGGTTATGCGCTTTACCGGGTAACTAAGAAAAACGGTACTACCGTGGAGGGATACCTGGTTCATAAAAACGAGCGGGGCACAACGATTGCTTTTATGGGTGGAAGTCAGCTTTTTGTTGAAGCATCTGCCATACAAAGCCAGGGTTTTATACCGGGACGTTCGTTTATGACTAAGGGATTGATAGATCATTATTCTGATAAGCAGGTAGCAGACCTGCTGGCGTATATAGGAACGCTTAAGTAATTCACCCGGCTGACTTAAACGGTTATCATTACATTTACATTTCTGTTGAAGAAAACGTAGGAGAATCATAATTAACAGGAGACAGCATGAAGATAATGTTGGCATTTTTTTTATTGTTTTTTACATTTCTTATCTCGGAAGCCCAGCCTCCTGAAACGGTAAGCAGCTCAGAGATCTTACTTCGATTAAAAAAGCTGAATGTGTTGGGGAGTGTGCTATATATTGCTGCACATCCGGACGATGAGAATACCAGGCTGCTCGCTTATCTCGCTAATGAAAAATTATACCGCACCGGTTATCTCAGTCTTACGCGTGGCGATGGAGGACAAAATTTAATTGGTGATGAGCAGGGCATAGAATTGGGGCTAATCCGTACGCAGGAGTTGCTGTCTGCCCGTCGTATTGACGGTGCCGAACAGTTTTTTACCCGGGCCTATGATTTCGGCTTTTCAAAGCGAACGGAAGAAGCGCTTCAAAAATGGAACAGGGATCTCATCCTGAGCGATGTGGTTTGGGTGATACGCACATTTCAGCCTGATGTTATTATTACCCGTTTCCCGGAAGATAGCCGCGCCGGTCATGGTCACCACTCCGCTTCAGCCGTTCTTGCCCATGAAGCATTTGTTGCGGCCGCCGATCCCAACCGTTTTCCCGGTCAGCTAAAAAAAGGAGTGCAATCCTGGCAGGCAAAGCGGATAGTATGGAATACGTTCAACTTTGGAGGAAACAATACGCAAAGTGATGACCAGTTTAAAATAGATGTAGGCGGGTATAATACCCTGTTAGGGAAAAGCTATGGCGAGATCGCCGCCGAAAGTCGCAGCCAGCATAAAAGCCAGGGATTCGGTGTAGCCGCCCAGCGGGGAGAGGCCTGGGAATATTTTTTACCGGTAGCCGGTGAGGCGCCTGAGAAAGACCTGATGGACGGAGTGGAAACCGGTTGGAACAGGACAGCCGGCTTTGGCGTGTTGGATCGCCTGCAGGCAGCCGAAAGGATAGACCGGGTAATTAGCGGGTTTTCCTATGATCATCCGGAAAAATCCGTACCTGACCTGGTGAGCCTGTATAAAAACCTCGCGGCGGCTGACGGACTTTCTCCTTATTGGAAAAACCTCAAGCTAAAGGAATTATCGGAGCTGATCCGGGTCTGCTCAGGCTTGTTTTTTGAAGCTAACGCGGATGTTCCTTATGTTGCGGGAGGAGACTCCTTACGTATCCGCGTCAATATCATTAATAGGGGAAGATTAAAAATAAAAGGCAGGATACATACACCATTTCCCTACTCGCTGCCGGAGCCTTTACCCGAAAACCGGATGATCAGCCTTACACACAGTATTTTCGTTTCTCCCGACAGGCAGATATCGCAGCCTTACTGGCTGGAAAAGGGACTGAGTGATGGTCATTTTGTAGTGGATGACCAGCTGTTGATCGGACTGCCGGAAAGTCCTCCTTCCTACGAAGTGACACTATCGGTTGAAATAAATGACCAGGTGTTCCATTATGCTGCTCCCGTTCGCTATAAGCATACCGATCCTGTTCGCGGTGAAGTATACCAGCCGCTGCCTGTTGTACCGGTGTTATCGCTGAATCAGTCACCACCATTTGTTTTTACGCGGTTAAACCGGCAGCCGGTTTCATCTGTAAAGCTGCAGGTAACCTCCTTAGCGACTTCGCTGAAAAAAGCCGGGATAGAATATTATCAATATGCCCACAGAGGAACGGAAATGATCAGGAACAGGGTATTGACGGATTCGGCTTTATCACTTCAAAAAAATGAAGTGGTCAGCTATAACCTCAAAACGAATGATCTTCTGAAGCGGACCGCTGAGAAAGAGTTTCGCTTTTATGCCGATATTTCAACGCCGCAAAAAGAGCAGCATCAAAACTATACGGTCAGGAACATTGAATATGCCCATATACCTGCTGTTACTTATTTTTATCAGAATACCGTAAAGGTGATAGATGAGGAGATCAAAACGGCAGGGAAAAAGGTAGGTTATATAGCGGGTGCCGGCGACAGGATACCTGAAGCGCTGCAGGAAATGGGATATGAGGTTAATTTTTTATCCCGGCAGGATGTGCTTTCCGGTAATTTGAATGTTTTTGATGCTATTGTGGTTGGTGTGCGTGCATATAATGTAAATGAATGGCTTAACCTGGCGTATGATGCACTGATGAATTATGTAAAAAAAGGAGGCAACCTGGTGGTGCAGTATAATACCAGTAATTTTATTGGCCCGCTTAATGCAAAGATCGGCCCTTACCCGTTTGAGATTTCAAGGGGAAGGGTAACCGATGAGAATGCAGTTGTTCACTTTCTGCAACCCGCTGACCCGGTATTGAACTGGCCCAATAAGATCAGCTCAAAAGATTTTGAAGGCTGGATACAGGAAAGAGGGATCTATTTTGCCGGAAAAACAGACAAAGTGTATAAAAAAATACTGGCTATGAAAGACCCCGACGAAGAGCCGCAGGAGGGCAGCCTGATTGTGGGCAGGTATGGAGAAGGACGGTTTATTTATACGGGACTGGTTTTCTTCAGACAATTGCCTGCCGGTATTGGCGGCGCTTACCGATTATTTGCTAATTTGGTAGCTAATCCTAATCTTCAAAAAACAAATGGAACAGCAAAAAAAGAATAATGTTAACAAAGGAGCGGCAGTGGGTGTGGTGATAGGTGTAGCGTTGGGCATATTGGTAACCCTGATCTTTAAAAAAGTTGGATATGGTATATTAATGGGTATTGTTGTTGCACTGCTGCTGCGCCGCTCCGTTAAATAAGTAATATGGAACAATCTAAAGAACGTCCCCCGGTGTTTAAAAGCTGGAATGTCTGGTACCTGATCGTAGTAGCGGTATTGGTATTACAGATCCTGTTATTTAATTATTT
This sequence comes from Chitinophagaceae bacterium, assembly GCA_023957155.1. Classification (GTDB taxonomy): domain Bacteria; phylum Bacteroidota; class Bacteroidia; order Chitinophagales; family Chitinophagaceae; genus Agriterribacter. Next base: position 31,668 of record JAMLHK010000018.1, read on the forward strand.
CACCAAATTCTTTTCATGAGTTATCCCGACTGGTTAGTGCTGGTTATAACCCTGGCTGTTATTATTTTGTATGGCGTATATAAGAGCCGTACTACCCGCAACCTGGATGGTTATTTTTTAAGCAACCGCGAAATGCCGTGGTATGTTGTGCTGTTCAGCATCATGGGGACGCAGGCCAGCGCCATCACTTTTTTATCAGCTCCGGGCCAGGCCTATACAGACGGGATGCGTTTTGTACAATATTATTTTGGTCTGCCTTTAGCTATGATTATGCTCTGCGTAACTTTTGTGCCTATCTTTCATAATTTCAGGCTATATACCGCGTACCAGTTCCTGGAAAAGCGGTTTGATGTAAAAACCAGGACGCTGACTTCTTTTCTTTTTTTATTACAGCGGGGGTTATCTACGGGAATAAGTATTTACGCACCGGCAATTATTCTTTCTTCACTTTTAGGATGGAATATTTATTGGACCAATATTTTTATGGGAGGGCTCTTAATCATCTATACCGTAGCGGGGGGAGCGAGGTCCGTAGCGTATACACAGCAACTACAGATCATAATCATTTTTGCCAGTATGTTTATTGCAGGATGGCTGGTGGTAAAATACCTGCCTGAAGGGGTAGGGCTTTTTGATGCGCTGAAGATTGGCGGTGTAATGGGTAAAACCAATGTAATTACTACCGGCATGCAGGAAGGCGGCGGGTTCAACTGGAGTGACAAGTATAACCTCTGGAGCGGGATAATCGGGGGATTCTTTCTGGCGCTTTCGTATTTTGGAACCGATCAGAGCCAGGTAGGGCGATACCTGACGGCAAAATCAATTAAAGAAAGCCGGATGGGACTGTTGATGAACGGTATAGTTAAAGTACCCATGCAGTTTTTGATACTCATGCTCGGTGTGCTGATCTTCGCTTTTTACCAGTTTCATGATGCGCCGCTGTTTTTCAACCAGACCCAGGTTCAGAAAGTCAGTAATTCAAAATACGCGCCTGATTTATCGGTAATCCAGGATCAGTACCAGGTAGCCGATCTGCGGAAAAAACAATTAATACAGGCTATCGCTGCAAATGGAACATCCGGTATTTCAGCAGAGAACCGGACAGAGCTGAGCCGGGTTAACCGAGAGAGAGATAGTCTCCGTACAGCTTTTAAAGGACTGGTGGTAAAGCCGGAGGTAGGAGGGGATGCAAATGATGCCAACTATATTTTCCTGCGCTTTGTGGTAGATTACCTCCCTAAAGGATTGATCGGTTTGTTGATTGCCGTTATTTTTATTTCTTCCTGGGGAAGCATTGCTGCCGCGCTTAATTCACTGGCTTCCAGCACAATAGTTGATATTCATAAAAAATTCATTAATAAAAACCTCGATGAATCCGGGGATTACCGGGTTTCAAAATGGTATACTTTAGCCTGGGGTATATTTTGTATTGTGGTAGCCCAGTTTGCCTCTAATCTCGGCAACAGCTTAATTGAAGCGGTAAATATATTAGGCTCTCTCTTTTATGGCGTGATCCTGGGGGTGTTTCTACTGGCGTTTTACGGCAAGCCGGTAAAGGGTAATGCCGTATTCTGGGGGGCTGTTCTGGGAGAAGCATTAGTAATTGCACTGTTTCTGCTAAATGAACATAACATAATCAGCCTCAGCTTCTTATGGTTAAATGCCATTGGTGCTATCGTGGTGATGGTTATGGGATGGCTGCTCCAGGTCTTCCTGTTTAACAAATCCATTGCTCATCATTAAAAGCCTTTTTTGCGTCATTAGCCGAAAAAAGACACCCTTTGGCCGATTTGATTATATGCTTGTAAATCCCGTATGTATCTTCACATCAGTTAAGCAAATCCACAGATATCCATTGCCTTTGTAAAGCCGGTATAAAAAATCTAAATTATGAAAACGTATCAATTGCTCAGGAACAACCAAATGATGGGATACTACACAAAGACCTGTTTACTCCAGATCGGACTTCAGCCTTTAGACCTGTTATGGATCGAAGGAGAAAGTATAACCTGGAAATACCCTTCAGAACTGGAAGAGTTGAGTGCTTACGTACCGCAGGCTGAACTTACATCGGCTTCGGTAGTAAATAACCGGAAAGAAAAGCAGATCCGTTATTTTGATACGCATATTGCGGAGATGGATTATAAAAAAGTAAACATCCAATATATAGAGGAGCCCGATGCAGTATCGTGTGATGTAGCTCCCGGTTTTGAATATGTGATAATGGCACAGGACTACAGGCTGCCTGTTGAGGAATTAGAAAATGAAACGACTGCCGATGCCCTTGCGATGCAGGAAGCGGTAGATGCCGTTCAGGCTTTCTTAAATCAATCTCCCGTTAGCAATGACGTGCCGGAAATGATGATCCCCGGGTATAAGGCAGACAGTGATCAGTTTACTACGATTTGGGATATGAATGACAGCGAGGAAGGATCGGATCGGGATACAACACTGCGGAGGAAAAGACTACAGCTTGCAAAAATCAGGTTAAATACAATGATAGCGGGTTTGATAACTCTTGCCTCTATAGCGCTTCATCTTAAAATGTAGAAAATTGATAAACGATTACCCCTGTTTTTATATAACAAATGATAAAACAGGTATTTTTAACGCACAGTTTGCCTTTAAAAACAGGCAAGCTGTGTAGTTTTTGAATAACTTTGAATAAGACCAAACCGTGTACTCCCGGTTTCTATAAATCCTTCTCCTTTGAATGTCCGTGCGTCAGGCATGTTATTATTCTGATTATCCGTTCCTTTGAAATATTCACAATTGGACTTCTGATAAAATGATATGTTCATGAAAGAATATTTATTATTGCGGAACAACGCCGAATCCGGACCTTATTCGATTGATGAATTAAAGGAGATGGGGCTGAAGGCTTATGATCTGATCTGGATAGAAAACAAAAGTTTTTCCTGGAAGTATCCCTCTGAAATTAATGAGCTGGCCTTATTTGCTCCGCCATTACCCGGTAACGCAGATGAGGCTGACAACCATAAACCCGGTGAAGAAAACAAAGAAGACTGGTTTTTTGTGCAGGATGAGCCGGTTATAAAAAAAGAGCCTCCTGTAAAACAACTCAGCCATATTGTAGCCTTACGGCCTTCTGTAGAAAATATTCGGGTTAAAACGATAAAACCCACGGCTTCTCCAAACATGGTTAAAGTGGAAATACGCGAGCAGGAAGGAATTCCCCGTTCCGCGGCAACCCTGTCCGGGTATGTGTATGAAACCCGGGATCAGCTACCTGCAGCTACAACCGTACTCCGTCCTGTTTATACAACAGGGCAAAGGTACCGTAGATCTCATCTGCTGGAAACCCTGTTTTCTTTAGGTGATAATAATAAAATGGAGGTAGTGGTATTGGCAATCGGCGCTGCATCATTGCTTGCTGTTGCCTACTTATTAGTTACTTCAACTTATTAGATAACTTATCTTACCTGCTGATAAGTTGCGGGTGCATCTCTTACGGTAGTTTTCTGGATATTATGCAGGTCATTAAGCGTAAATCCTGTTTTATACAAATGCAGGAATAGCAATGAAAGCGTTGCAACACCTATTACAGATGCCCACACCCACCAGCTGCGCCTTTGTCCGTTTGCCCCGTTTTCAGGAAAAGTTTCATCATATTCTTCCTGCTGTCGTAAAAAGCGCTCGTTAACTTCCGTGTCTCCTCTTAAGATCGTATGACTGGCATCTGTTCTGATAATGCGCACGGCCGGTACCGGTTCCATGAAATCATAAGTCATGGTTTTAGCCTCAAGGATGATACTTCCGCCGGGCTCTGTTTGTAATATGCCTACTTTGTCCCAAACCACTTCTCCGTCCTGCTTCAGCCGGCTTTTTATTTCATACGAAAAATCATTTACTCTTTTTATGGCTTCCCATTCCTCTATATGTAACCGGGATGCTACAAATTGAAAGAGGTCTTTATCCGGTGCATCGTGCATGTCATCAAAAATGATTTTCTGCATTGGCGGCTCAATCAGGCGGGCAGAAAAATTACTGATTGCCGGAATGTTTTGTAATTCAAGCGTGCCAAGACCAGGTAAGCTTAGGGATTTATGCTGTATAAGGTATTGATGCAGGATATGAAACATGAATATGCATTAAACGGGTTCCAATGCTGCTAAGATAATATTTTTTGATACAGCTAAAGCAGGAATTTCCATTGTACACGGCAGGGAAGGGCATGCCGGATCTGTTTTATATTATTTAGAGAAATTATAGATGATACCGCCTAATATATTAAAGCCGTAAACATCATACTGGTACCAGCGTTGATACTTATTGTTAAATACATTATTGGCCTGTACCCACAGGTTAAACTGCCTGGTGATCTTAAACTCCAGACCTGCACTCAAATCAACCGGATGCCTTCCGGAAGCTACGCTGCCGTTTCTTTCCATGTGTTTTGCACCTTCAAAAAAGGAAAGATCACTCTTTAGCCAGAGGTCTTTTAACAACTGCCATCTCAGCACCGCGTTAAATTCTCTCGGTATAATACCCCAGGGCTGCGGCTCTGTTTTTTGTTTATTGAAAAGCAGCCAGTTAAAGCGACCTGTTAAAGAAAAATCTTCAGCCTGTACCATGCCTATTTCCCCGTGCATCTGAAAGGCATTGAGCTTTTCTTCATTACGTACCAAAAAGCGATTGCCTGCAACGACTATGCCCCCTCCGGGGCCGGCTGTTGTATATTCATTAACGAATAGAGGCATATTATAAAACTGTACCAAACCTGCCTTGGCATTGTAAAAGAAATGTTCGAGGAATGTTCCTTTAATACCTCCGAAAGTTTCATTTACACGGGTATTAAGCAATTGAGACGGCTGCTTCAGGTAGGGATTGATAGAGGCAAAACGTTTATAAGAACCTTTATCATAATGCATCAGCCAACCTAATTGAACGATCAGCCCTTCCCCGCCAACTTTAAAGTCTGCCAACAGATCCGGCAGTAATTTAAAATCGCTATTATCCCATGAAGGAATAAAACCGCCCTGTATCATAACGGCTTCGTTCCTGAATTTCAAGGCAATGGGAATGGTGACTACGGTATTATTGATGGTGCGCTCGGTCTGGTTGGATGAATATTGGGTAAAATCTGCGTTTACTCCCAGTTTAATGCTTAATGCGTCACCAATCGCTTTTTCTACCGGCAGGTCTGCTTTTGCACCGAACTCTTTTCCGTTATGGTTGTCGTTAAAGAAGGACAATTTAATATCGGGATGATATTTTAACCCGAACGATGTAGGTGTGGTGTTTCTGTAGCCGATATTGGCATCAAAGCCAAGGAACCGTTGCAGGATATCCCCTTTGTCGAATTGAAAATTATCGTGGTCATATCCGTACAGGTAATACTTATCATTGTCAAATGACAGCTTCCCATACAATTCCTGCTTCCCGGCGGTTATCTTACTGGCATAAATACTTGCTCCTGCATCGGCATATTCCTGGTATTGCGGTACTTTCCCTTTTGAAGAAACATAGTGAGCCAGAATACTGAGGCTGGTATTATCGCTGTTATTAAAGCTCAGTCCCGCCTGTGCAAAAGGCGTCTGGTAATTGCCATAGCCTAACTTAACAAAATTGGTGGCATTCCATTGGGGGAGAGCAGAATCTATATTTAGCGCTAAGGGTGTGATGGCAAGCGGCTGGTATACCAATGACAGGCTGGCAACGGGTATATTGTAATTGAATTTTGGTCTTGAGGAATCGGGTAGGGGAGGCGCCGCCACGAAATTGATCTTGGCAGATTCTTTTATTTCCGGCTTAAAGCTGGAGGTAATTTCAATAGTCTGCTTTTTCAGCGGATCCTGCGCTTGTGTCAGCATAAAAAATCCGGGCATCAGGAACAGGAAGATAAGAGAATAGATATATCGGCTGTTATACATAATTATTTTCATCTTTATTTTGTGTAAGACGGATTAGCTTTTATTCTGCAATTTTACCTGAAGCCTTCTCCGCATCAATTACGGTATTCAGCTTTTCGGCAGCTTCGTTTTTTAGTTCGGTTATCCTGCTGTTGTCCACCACGCTTTGTAATGTAGCTTTTGCATTGAAATAATCCTTTTGTTTAAAATAGATATCTCCCAGCAGGATATAGGCCTTAGTGATCCAGAAATCATAAGAGCCGGATTTATTGATGGTTTCAAAAGCTGCTTTATCGGCATTTTTCAGGTCGCTGAGCGCATAATAGCAGCTTGCAATTTCATATCTTGCCTCTGCTGCAAACGAGGCGTTGTTGACACTGATCACATTCCTGAAATTTCTGATGGCTTCGGTAAATGCTCTTTTATCCTGGTCTGCTCTTGCCGTTATCATATAGGCCAGCACTTTATCATCAACACTGATATTTTTTTCCTTCAGCAGTTCCTGTGCATTATCGGCTGCCTCAACCCATTTTTTTTGTTGGTATTGGCTGCGTAATAGTCCGCGCATGGCTTCCAGCCGGTTTTCACCGCCGGCTGCCAGCGTCTTGAGTATGGAGAAGTATTGCTCCGCTTTGGGGTAGTCCTGCAATTCAAAAAAATAAATACGACCGGCCTGGAGGGCGGATCTTTCGGCATATTTACTGGGTCCGCGCTCCGATACTTCCGAATAGCCGGCAACGGCATTTTTCCAGTCTTTTTGCAGGTTATAAATCTCACTTCGCAAGAACCAGGCATCCAGGGCATTTTGTCCATCGGGAAATTTACTGAGGTAATTATTAAACGCAGTGAGGGCACCATTGAAATCCTTATCTATATACCGGTTCTCTGCTGCGTGGTAAGTAAGGTTATCTTCTTCGTTTATGGTTACCGCTCGCCCCTGGCTTTGCATGAATACAATGTATTCTTCCGCTTTGCCTTCAGCCGTATAAATCGCTTTTATATTTTCTATGGCCTCGTTGGCTTCCGTAGTATTGGGATAGTCAGTTACCAGTTTTTTAAATTGGCCTAAGGCTTCTCTGTTGTTATTGAGGTTAAGATAAGCCAGTCCTAATTTTAACTGGGCGCCCGGCTTCAGGTTGGCTGCTACCGGGGCGCTGATTACATTATTTAAATAGGGGATAGCTTCACGGTATTTTTCATCCGCCAGGAAGGTCTTTGCAATTTCGAGGTTCACATCCGGTATAAGCAGGGAAGACGGGTATTTTCGTTCAATGGTTTTCATGAGATTGATCTTCTCATTGCTGCTGTTTATACCGGCGATCATGGCATTCTGAAAAGTGGCATAATCACCTGAAGCCCAGGAGTAATTAATGATGGCGTTATATATTGTTCTGGCTTTGGAAAAATCCTTATTCATATAATAGCAGTCAGCCAAACGCAAATAGGCATCCTGCTCAACGGGCCGGACATTTAACGAGGGATTTTTAGCGATTTGTTCAAAAAAGCCTAATGCCTGGCGATAATTTTCTTTCCGGTAGTAACAATAGCCGAGGTTATATTTCGCATTGATTACGCTTACTTCCCCGCTCGAATACGATGGATTACGGAGGTAATCGTTATAGAACAGGATAGCTTCATCTAACCGGTTCTGGCGGTAAGCAATTTCCCCCTCCCAGAAATTGATGAGGGGCAATACCGGTGTATTGAAAGGCGCTCTTAGTGCTTTATCTAACAGTACTTTGGATTCGTTAAGATTCTGGTCATTGATAAGCTCCATTGCCCTCCCGTAAAGTACTTTGGGGAGCATTCTTTTCACTGATTCGGACGGAGAGGGTATTTTTTCAAGGATATTCAGCGCCTCCCGGTAGTTATTGGTATTGGCTAACAGCGATGCCGTAATTTCTGCCGCTTCTTTTTGATAAGTGGAACTAGGATATTCGTCCAGGAATTTTCTTAGCTCATTGAGCGCGATATCCTGGAATCCTAACTCATACGAAAGCTTGGAATAATTGAACTTTGATACTTCACGTTGTTTGGGATTGGTATTATTAGCGGCGCCAAAAGAAAAAGCGTTTCTTGCATTGGCTTTATCGCCCAGTTTAAGATAGGCGTCTCCTAAAATATACATCGCATTCTGGCTCAGGGAATCTTCTCCGCCGCTTAACTGTTTTAAACCTTCTACGGCCTTGTTTAATTGCTTCGTCTGGTAATAGCAATAGCTGAGCTGGTAAAGCGTTTCCCGGCTTACTTTTTGGGTTTTATTTACATAGTCTTCCAGATAAGGCAATGCCCGGGTATAATCGCCTTTTTCAAACCAGGCATGTCCGATCAGTTCCTTCATCGGGGTATCATAGTATCCGCCTTTTTGCCCAAGGGCGGCTTCACCATAGGCCAGGGCTTCTTCTTTTTGACCCTGAACATAATATATGTTGGCTACGTAAAAAGGAACCACGTTCGTATAGGGATCATCTTTTTCTACTTTCCGGAATGCAGCTAATCCTTCCTTATAGTTCCTGTTGGCGTAGGCAATCAGTCCGTAATAATAATTAGCGGCTTTATAATTCGGGTCGGAGCTGGATTTTGCAATGGATTCCAGCAGGGGAGCGGCTTTCTTAAATTCTTCCAGAGTAAAATAGGCGTATCCCTTGTGAAACTTCATATCGGCAACTTGCCGGTTGCTCAGGTTTTCCGTACTGGTTTGCTCGTAATAAGCCAGCGCTTCCCTCATGTTGTTGTTACGAAAATAATATTCCCCAAGATGAAAGCTTAGTTTTTGGGTTAGCGAAGGGTTGTAATTCAATACAATGAAATTTTTAGCTTCATCGGCGGAAAAAGTTTCATTTTGCTGTAACCCGCAGGCTATGGTGTAAAACTGCACATCATCGTAAGTGATGTTATTGTTGCTCCGGTCAGTAGAGCGCATTGAGTTTCTCAGCTCTTTAAAAAGAGGATAGGCTAAACTGTATTGTTCCTTCTGAAAATATTCTTTAGCCTCATTAAAACCAGCCTGTGGATCGGTATAAATACTTGTTTGCTGGGCTATAGACAGGGTGGTAGTACTTAACAGCGCTATTACAATATATATAAAACGTCCTTGCATACGATGGGTAATTGTCATACAATATAGCTGCAGTGTTGCAGGTTGTACGAAGTTCAATGCTCTTTTGTTATCAATTTCTTAAAGTGAAAACAAGCACTAAGGTACACTGAACAGGTTTTGCAATAACCATTCCAAAACACTTGTGGATAAAAGGTTGGTATCTCTTATTTTTGCTCCTTTAAAATAATTAAGATGAGAAAATTGTTATCTACCAATTATACAGACTGGGCTTTTAATATCGCGCTGTTAGTGCTTCGCGCAGGTATGGGACTGATGATGCTTTCCCATGGTTATGATAAGCTGATACATTTTTCTACAATGAAAAATAAGTTCATGAATTTCCTGGGCATGGGAAGTACCCTATCGCTTTCTCTCAGTCTTTTTGCTGAATTTTTTTGTGCCATATTCGTTATCATTGGTTTGTTTACCCGCTTTACTGTCCTTCCCCTTGTTATCGGGATGAGCGTGGCTTTATTTAAAGCGCATAATGCAGCGATATTCGGGGACGGCGAAAAGGCTGCACTATATTTAGCCGGATTTTTTGTTATCCTGCTGGTAGGACCGGGTAAAGCCAGTGTGGACGCCATGATGGGAAAGTAAACGAATGTCGGGAGTCAGGAACAACATACAAGTTGCAGGGATGCAGGTTACAAGGGGCTTTCATCAGCTCACACCTTATTTCAGCATATCCAGCACTGTATACATCTTGCGTATTAATGCGGTTGACGAACCGTTGTAGTTGTTCACAAGAAATGAAAAAATATAGGTATTGCCGTTTGCTGCAGTGTGATATCCTGAAAAGCCCTTTACATTCCTGATCGTACCGCTTTTCATTTTCATGCCGTTATAGTCGGGTAATGATCTTATAAATGAGGAAAACCATTCTTGTTTTTGTGCATATTGCAAAACTTGCACCTGGGCGTGCGTAGTCACCCGGTTTAAGGGAGACAGACCCGATCCGTCCACTATATTTATTTCCTTGTCATTTATTCCGTTTTGCCTCCAGAAGGCTTTAACCACGCTTACCCCGGTATCGGTTGTGCCATAGCCTTTCTCTTTATAGCCGATAGTTTTCAGCAATGCCTCTCCATACAGGTTTATGCTTTTTTTATTAAACCAGTAAATGATAGAGTCTAAGCCGGGAGAGGTTTCGGTATGTACAATAGTATGTTCGTCAGCGCCGGTACGGGTAAATGATTTTATTTCGGGTGCTTTTTTTATAATGCCTTTTTCTGCCAGGCGATCCGATAATTCGGATATAAATTGCCGTGTACCGGAAGGCAGGGCGCCCGATATCACATACGCCTTTTCATTTACGGGTATTGTACCTTTTACGTACCCGGCGGTATCATTTAAAGGAAAATAGATATAGGCATTGTCTCCCGTTCCCCTTGCTGCAGACAGTACCGCCGACTGAAGATGATAGTTATACAATTTAGGATGTGAGCCTACTATGAGAACCGTGTCGCCTATGTTTTTACCCGACTGGAGCAGCAGGTCAAATTGATTTTCCCGCCAGTTTAATTTTTCACAGCCTGCGCCATAATAGTTGCCGATGTCCTGCCATATCCAGCCATCGGGAATATAGTCAGGTGCCCACCGGCTGTCATCAATAGCTATGCTGTTGAGTGGTCTTTTATTTTGTTCCAGCCATCCGGATATACGGTTTAATACGTTATCGGCTTTTGTGTTCTGCCATCTTTCGCTGCCCAGTGTGGGGTCTCCGGAAGGTGATATATAAAGGATATCATCCTGCTTACCGGCAGCAAATGTGGTAGTGTACCTGAAATCCTTTCCCAGTAATGCGAAAGCAGTAGCGCTGGTAATGATTTTTTGTGTGGAGGCCGGAGCAAGACCTATCCCCGAATTTTTATCAAATACAACTTTCCCGGTTGCCGCTTCTATAACATAGAGGGAACTGATGGCATGTGCCAGCTGGCTGTCTTCTTCGAAACGAAGGAATGCCTTTTGCAATTTTTGTGACAGGGTTTGGGTATATGTCCCGGATACCGGGAACCAGGAAACGAGCAGCAGAAGAGCAATGGCTGATATCTTACCGGAACCGGGTATTTTTTTTCGAATCATAAATAATTATTTATCGCCGGGCAGGGAATAGAAAATGAAGGTAAAGCGCCTGCGCCAAAGTTCCATTATATTTATCGGGATGCTTACCTTGCGATAAAATTTAAGATGACACGGATACCGGATACTTTGGAGAATAGACCCTCAATAAATGCTTCTATTATTACTATCGGTGATGAGCTGCTGATCGGGCAGGTGGTAGATACGAATAGTGCATGGATTGCCCGTGAGTTGAACAAGACCGGAATATGGCTGAAACGCAGGGTGTCCGTAGGTGATCGTAAGGAGGAAATCTTCCGGGCTCTTGATGAGGAAAGCCGGGCTGTGGAAATCATTCTTATCACCGGGGGATTGGGACCGACTGCGGATGATATCACCAAACCGGTGCTTTGTGCATACTTTGGAGGTACATTAGTGATGGACGAAAGCGCGCTTGAAAATGTAAAGCGGATCTTTGCAAAACTAAACCGCCCGTTAATAGAACGTAATCTTAAGCAGGCTGAAGTGCCCGACAATTGTATCGTCATCTCCAATAAGCGCGGTACGGCACCGGGTATGTGGTTTGAAAAAGAAGGTAAAATATTTGTGAGTATGCCGGGTGTCCCTCATGAAATGAAAGGAATGATGACGGATGATGTTATTCCCCGGCTGCAGCGGTACTTTGATTTCCCGTTTATTGATCATCGGACGCTGATCACGTTCGGTATCGGAGAGTCTTTTCTGGCGGAAACCATCAGGGATTGGGAAGAGCAGTTGCCCGGCCGGCTAAAATTAGCCTATCTTCCCAATTATGGCATGGTACGGTTACGGATAACCGGTAGTGATAGTAATGCTGCCCGGTTACAGGAGTCCTTACACACCGAGTTTGCCCGGTTAAAGTTGCTTGTGGCAGAGTGGCTTGTGGCAGATGAAGATGTTTCAATAGCGGAGGTGATGGGGAAGATGCTGTTGCAAAATCAAAAAACGGTATCAACAGCAGAGAGTTGTACGGGGGGATACATAGCCCATCTCATTACTTCCGTACCCGGCTCGTCTGCCTGGTTTAAAGGAAGCGTGGTCAGTTATGCCAATGAAATAAAACAAAGTATATTAGATGTGCAAAAGAATACGCTGCAGTTGCAGGGAGCGGTAAGTGAGGAAACGGTAAAAGAAATGGTTAACGGCGCCCTGGCAAAAATGAATACCGATTATGCTATAGCCACGTCAGGTATTATGGGACCGGAAGGTGGCACAGCGGAAAAGCCGGTTGGTACCGTATGGATTGCGGCAGGCAGCCATAGCAAAATGATGACCAGGAAGTTTCATTTCCGCTACGACAGGGAACGGAATATTGAGATGACCTCGCATAACGCATTGAACCTGTTGCGGATTTTAATGGTAGAAGAGGGGATATCCTGAATGAAATAACGGGCAATATTAGTGTATGAGATGAGTTATTATAAAAATATGCACATCAGTATCTGCTGATTTCTAATTGCACAGCAATACTTACCTTTGAACCCAAACGATAACTAAAATTCTACTATGGCGATAGTTGACCTGATAATGCCTAAATTAGGCGAAAGTGTCATGGAAGCTACCATTTTGCACTGGAATAAAAAGCCGGGTGACCATGTAAAGATGGATGAAACCATGCTGGAAATCGCTACGGATAAGGTAGATAGTGAGGTACCTTCCACAACAGAAGGGATAGTAGAGGAATTGTTATATCTTGAAAATGACGTTGTGCCTGTGGGTGCTGTGATCGCTAAAATAAGACAGGATAATGGTGTGGAGGAAATACCCCCGGTTTCTTCCGAAGCATTTACTCCCGACATAAAGGATCTCCCCGGGGAAGAAGAAATAAAGGAGGTACCTTACCAGCCTGAATCGTCAAAGATCTTTTCTCCCAAAACAGGAGCTGCACGGTTTTATTCTCCCCTTGTTTTGAATATTGCCGCCAATGAAGGGGTCAGTTTATCTGATCTTGAAAAGATACCCGGAACGGGAAACGGAGGGCGTGTTACCAAAAAAGATATTCTCCAATGGATTGCAGCCGGGTCGGGTGCCGGGGTGAAAACCGCAACGGCCGCATCGCCGGAAAGTACTCCTGTGCCGGTGTCCGCACAGATAGCTGAGCAACCGGCTGTATCCCCGAAAGAGGAAGATATTCCGCAGCAGCAGGAATACGGCGGGAATGTGGAAGTGATTGAAATGGATCGAACCCGCAAGCTTATCGCAAAACACATGCTGGAAAGTCAGCAAACCAGTGCACACGTTACGAGCTTCACAGAGTGTGATGTAACCAATATGGTATTATGGAGAGAGCGGGTGAAAGCAGACTTCGAAAAGCAGGAAGGTGATAAGCTTACTTACACCCCGTTATTTATTGAGGCGGTCATTAAATGCATTAAAAAGTTTCCCTGGCTGAATGCCAGTGTGGATGGCGATAAAATTATCGTACGCAAAGACATTAATATCAGCATGGCTACCGCTTTGCCCAATGGTAACCTGATTGTACCGGTAATACAGGAGGCGGATATGCTGAATCTTACCGGGTTAGCCAAAAAAGTGAACCGTTTGGCTGATGCCGCCCGGAATAACCGGCTTCGTCCTGATGATACCCAAAATGGGACTTTTACCATAACCAATGTGGGAACTTTTGGCAGTTTGATGGGTACTCCCATGATCAACCAGCCCCAGGTGGCCATATTGGCGATTGGGGCTATAAAAAAACGCCCGGTTGTGATAGAAACCCGGCAGGGCGACAGCATTGCCATCCGGCACATGATGTATCTTTCCCTCTCTTATGATCACAGGATAGTTGACGGATCACTTGGTGCGTCCTTTCTCACGGCTGTGGCTAATGAAATGGAGAATTTTGATGTGAACAGGAGTTTTTAAGTTATAGCTTCATCGTTTAGCCCGGAGCGGTACTGCCCGATATTTTACACTATTTTCTAAAATAACTGTATCAATACCTCGTTATCATAAGGTAAAGGATGTAAAGAATTACAGTAAGGTAAATGCGTAGCTAAAAAAATCAATTGGCTACATCAGCCCGGTTTTCACTTATAATGGATTGGAAGGTGACTGAGTTTTTCTTATATTCGATCAACTAACCCTTACAATGATGAAAACGTTATCCCAAACCTGGTTCGCGGAAGGCTATATTGATTTTGAATTAAAAAAGTATACCCTGCTTGCTTATCTGCAGGAAATACACAAAGAGTTTACCCAGAATAAACTTTATCCGCAGCTGGCTGATATCATCTTCCATCACAATAATATCCTGCTTTTTAAACATAATAAGGAAATGCTGCAGGAGCAGTTTCCCAAACGCTTTACGGGGGTGAATATGGATAAGCTGGAATTACTGTACAAAAAGATTATAGAGGATGATGAGATGATGAAAGAGCTGGAGGATATTATCGCCTATGCTGTTCGTTTGATGAATTCAACGATAAAAGACGGTACGGAGATTTATGAATTTGTAGAAGATAAACTTAATATCGCACCCGTGGGAATTGTTCCGCTGGATAATAATGAAGGTTATTTCTTCCTGCGCAACGGTTCGCAGCATCAAACCCATGTGTACCAGTACAGGCTGAGCATTTTTGAAAAGCATGATGAGAGGTACCGCAGTATTAAGACTTCTTTTATCGCGGAATGGAGAAGAACGATCGTCAACACGTATGAGCAGATCAAAACAGAGCTGATCCGCAATAAAAAAGATATTCCGAACCCCGCGGTCTATTGTATTGAAACCGACCTGAGCTTCCCCTTAGAGGAAACTTTATTGCCGGTGGCGAAAAGATCTCTGGTAAAATATATAACCGGGAATGCGGCATAGATCGTTGCCGAAGAAAAACTGATCAATATAGCAGCCTCGTTGTTTCTTCCTTGTCACGGGCTAATTGGGCTTTCAGCTCATCCAATCCGCTGAATTTTTCTTCAGCTCTTAAAAAATGCTTTACATACACCCGGATTGTTTTATGATAGATGTTCCGGTCGAAATTAAAGATGTTCACTTCAACAGATAGCCTGGTTCCATCAACCGTAGGATTAAATCCAATACTCATCATCCCTTTATACTGCAATTCTTCAACAGCAACTTCCACGGCATAAATACCATTGCCCGGTATCAGCTTCTCCTGGTTTTCTATTGCTAAGTTGGCAGTAGGATAACCCAACCGGCGGCCTAACTGGTTACCTTCAATTACTTTACCTTCAAAAAAATAATCGTATCCCAGTAAGGTGTTGGCTGTTTTTATATCGCCATCCTGTAATGCCTGCCGGATGCCCGTTGAGCTTACGGTAATTTCATTCAACACCTTACCCGGAATTTCCTTTACGGCAAAGCCATATATTCCGGCATATTGTTCCAGCATAACATAATCACCGGTACGGCCTTTACCAAAACGGTGATCATAGCCTATTATAATGGTATGGGGGTGAATTCTTTGTACCAGGAAGTCTTTGATATAGTCTTCAGCACTAAGCGCGGCAAAGCTTTCATTAAAAGGCACCACTACAAGATGATCTATCCCTTCATTCGAAAGGAGCTCTATCTTCTCTTCCAGGGTATTTAAAAGCCGGATATGATGGGCATGCCCGATAATTTTACGGGGATGAGGGTGAAAGGTAATGATAACCGTTTCCCCGCCTGTTATGCCGGCTTCGGATTTTAGCTGGTTAAGGATATGTTTATGCCCGCTGTGTACCCCGTCAAAAGCGCCAATGGTAACTACTGCGTTTTTAAAAGCAGGGAGCTGTGCTATGTTATAATGTATTTGCAGGGTAACTGGTAATTTAGTTAAACATACACCGGTTGGTGCGGTAATGGTTGATGTATCTTGTGATTACCGGGTTGCAAAGCTAATAGATAATTGATAATTGAACGGCGAATATTTACATTTGCAGCGGTTTAAAAAGATATCATGAGTTTATATAATAAAAGAGGCGTTTCGGCCCAAAAAGAAGAAGTGCATGCTGCAGTAAAGAATTTGGATGCTGGGCTTTTTCCTAAGGCATTTTGTAAGGTGTATCCTGACTTTTTAGGTGGATCGGAAGATTATGTAAACATCATGCACGCCGATGGAGCAGGTACCAAAAGTATACTGGCTTATCTGTACTGGAAGGAAACCGGTGATATTTCGGTGTGGAAGGGTATTGCACAGGATGCGATTGTAATGAACCTGGATGATCTGCTTTGCGTAGGGGTATATGATAAACTGGTATTCAATTCTACCATTGACCGGAACAAAAAAAGAATCCCGGGCGAGGTGCTGGAACAGGTGATAAACGGATCACAGGAGTTTTTTGATCAAATGGCCGGTTATGGCATACATATCCACTACCTGGGCGGCGAAACGGCGGATGTGGGCGATGTGGTAAGAACCATTGCGGTTAACGGTACCATGACTTCCCGGTGGCCAAGAAAAAAACTGATCACCAACGAGAAAATACAGGCAGGTGATGTCATTATCGGGCTGGCGGGTTTTGGCACCTGTGCGTATGAAAAGGAATACAACAGCGGACTGGGCAGTAACGGACTTACCAGCGCCCGGCATGATGTACTGGGTAAATATTATGCCACACAATATCCGGAAACCTTTGAGCCGGCATTGAGCAGCGATGTGGTATATATCGGCGCTCATAAAATGACAGATCAGCTTGGGGTGAATGGGGGAACTATGACGATCGGAAAACTTTTATTGTCACCTACCCGTACTTTTGCCCCCGTACTGAAAACCCTGCTGGAAGAGCATTTTGAATCTATCCATGGGTTAATACATTGCAGTGGCGGCGGCCAAACCAAATGCCTCAAGTACGTGCCGGAAAATGTAAGGATAGTAAAAGACAATCTTTTTGAGCCCCCGGTTATTTTCAATATTATTCAACAGGCTGCCCAGGCGCCGGCAACAGAAATGTACCAGGTGTTTAATATGGGGTGCCGGTTAGAAGTATATACTTCTGAAAAAGAAGCCGGGGCGGTTATGCAGACAGCAGCGCATTACGGCATTGAAGCCCGGATCATTGGCAGGGTAGAGGAAGCAGACCGTAAGGAACTGATTATATATACGAAGGAAGGCGAGTTGAGATATTAATGTCGGGCTATACCGGTTTTTAAAAATTTCATATCATACCGGATTTCTTTTATTGATCTTATACCAGGTCTGCAACTGTTTTTTTCTCCAGTATCTTTAATGTGGCATCTCTAACGCGTATCAGGGTATCACGCAGTTTGCAGCTGTTTTCATCACAGCTCTCACATCGCTGGTAAAAATTCAGGCTCACACAGGGCAGCAGTGCAATGGGACCGTCCAGCAGCCGCATTACCTTTGCCAGGTGGATTTTTGAGGGAGATACTTTAAAAAAGTAACCACCGCCTTTTCCTTTTTTACTGTCTAACAGCCCGTCTTTTTTCAATTCCAGAAGAATATTTTCCAGGAACTTTAAAGGAATCTTTTCCTTGTCGGCTATTTCAGCTATAAGGATGGGGCCGTTTTTCTCCACCTGGGCCATATACATCAGCGCTTTAAAAGCATACTGGGTTTTTTTAGAAAGCATGTCTGGAGCATTTAAACAAACAGCAATATACTTGTAAAATCCGGATTATAGCCCTAACACATCCGTCATGGTAAATACTCCTCGTCTGCCGTATACGAACTCAGCGGCTAATACCGCTCCTAAAGCAAACCCGGAGCGGTTATGCGCCGTATGGATGATTTCTACATCATCGGTATCGGAATGATAAAGGATACGGTGCGTACCGGGTGCCGGATCAATTCTTTTACTGGTAATCAAAAGGTCTGAAGGATTGGTGCTTTCCTTATTAACCCATTGTTTTTTAAACGGGTTAACCTGCAGGATTTGTTCTGCAAGCGTAATTGCTGTTCCGCTGGGCGCGTCAATCTTTTGAGTGTGATGGGTTTCTTCTATGGATACCTCGTATTCCTTTTGAGAAGCCATCAGCTGGGCTAACCGTTTATTGACCTCGAAAAATATATTAACTCCGATGCTGAAATTGCTGGCATATAAAAAAGCGCCGTTTTGCGCTTTACAATTCCATACAGCTTCTTCATACCGGTTTAACCATCCGGTAGAGCCTGATACTACGGGTATACCTGCTTCAAAGCATTTATTTATATTGTCATAAGCACTCTCGGGTCCGGTAAATTCAATGGCTACATCAGCATTACGTAGATTTTCAAGGGTATTATCTTCCGTATTATCTATGGAAACTTTTAGTACGACACTATGCCTGCGCCGGAGAGCAATTTCTTCTATGGCATGCCCCATTTTACCGTAACCGATCAATGCGATTTTCATTTTATGCTTTATTTATTTTCAGCCAGCAAAGATAAACAGAATTAACGGCCCGGAGAAAGCCGGTTGGCAGGGTTTTTACCGATGTGTAAAACAAGACCGATCCCGGTGGTATTGGCAACAGGCTGGTACCCGGGTTTGATCTGAATGCTCAGATCATCAGTGATGTTGAAATCCTTCAAATGAGCGTCCACCGTGGCATCTACCACATTTAGTCCCCATAGCAATAAGAAAGCCAGCACCGAATAGTCTACGTTTCTTCTGAACTCGTCCCGGTAATTTTGTAACCCGGACCGGTCTCCGCGATCAACAAGCGGTTTTAGCTGGACAAATACATTATCGTAATTGGCGGTATCTCTGGCCGAGAGCACATTAAAAGCGTATCGTGTACGCTGAAACCATTTAAGATTATCGGCAAAAGTATAGGCCGGGAAAGCCAGTGCCCCATATACAAGAGGTACTTTCCAGTATTTTTTATTGTATACCTGGCCTGCCCCGGGAAGAACAGCAGAGAGAATTACGGCAGTCCTTATCTTATTTCTTTTTCTGGAAGTATCGGATGCGGTGGAAAGAGATTGGGACAGGCTGTCTGTTATATGATGTACAGTTGCCACCGCAATACTGTCGGAAACAGCTTTTGGAGAAACGGTACCGCTTTGCGCATCTGCCTCTATTGCGCAAAATGCTAAGGAAAAAATCAATAGCACATATCGCTTACGCATAATTATGGTTTCATTAAACAGCCGGAACATTCATTTTTTCCAGTATGGCATTGAGCTCCTGTATGGAAAAATATTCAATGGTAATGGCACCATGTCCCTTTTTACTATGTTGCATCTTAACACGGGTACCATAATGAGAGGCCAAGTTATCTTCTATTTTTCTGAAAGTAGCCGGCAAGGCTGCTTTTACCGGTTTTTTAACAGTACTGGTTTTATATAGTTTTCTAACCAGGTCTTCCGTTTGGCGAACCGACAACCCCTGCTTTTTAATTTCATTAAAAATATACAGTTGCTGATCAACAGTATCTACATTGATGATGGCCCTGGCATGTCCCATGCTGATGCCGCCATTGCGAACAGCTATCTGGATATCGGGCGGAAGCTTTAATAAACGGATATAATTCGTTACGGTGCTTCTTTCCTTACCCATGCGCTCCGCTACCTGCTCCTGCGTGAAGTTCAGCTCTTCCATCATGCGTTTATAGCTGAGCCCGATTTCAATGGCATTAAGATTTTCGCGCTGGAGATTCTCCAGCAGGGCAAGTTCCAGGAGTTGCTGATCGTTGGCCTGCCTGATATATACCGGGACATCTTTTAACCCGGCAATTTTTGCAGCCCTCCATCTTCTTTCACCCGCTATAATGCGATATTTGTCCTCCGATCGGGATACGGTTAGCGGCTGGATGATATCATGCAGCTTAATAGAGTGTGCCAGTTCATTTAACGCCTGCTCATCAAAATCGTGACGGGGTTGTTTGGGGTTGATCTCAATTTGTTCAACAGGAACGCGGATCGTTGTGGTGGCTTTTTCCACTATACCGCTTTTCAGGTGATCCCCGGCAGTGGTTTTTAAATCGGCATCTATACTTTGTAACAGGGATCTTATTCCCTTGCCTAACGCTTCTTTTTTACTTTTATTAGGTGTGCTGCTCATTGTCAAGAGTTAAGGTTCTTTCTTCCTGCGATATTTTGGTCATGTTGTTGTGCTGCAATACTTCTTTGGCCAGGTTAAGGTAATTGATAGATCCTTTGCTTTCCGCGTCATATAAAATAGCGGGTTTTCCTACGCTGGGAGCTTCACTCAGGCGGGTATTGCGGTGAATAATGGTATCAAAAACCATTTCTTCAAAATGATGTCTTACTTCATTCACTACCTGGTTGCAAAGGCGAAGCCGGCCATCATACATAGTCATCAGTATGCCTTCTATAACCAGCTCCGGGTTAAGCCGGCTTTGCACAATTTTTATGGTATTCAGCAACTTCCCCAATCCCTCCAGTGCAAAAAATTCTGCCTGAACAGGTACTACTACACTGTCTGCAGCGGTTAATGCATTCACCGTAATGAGTCCCAAAGAGGGTGAGCAATCAATTACAATGAAATCATAATCATCTCTTATCGGTTCAAGGATGTATTTCAAAACATTCTCCCTGTTGGGGTAATTGATCATTTCTATTTCCGCACCAACCAGGTCAATATGAGAAGGGATAACATCTAAATTGGGTATCTCCGTCTTTAGTATTGTTTCTCTTGCCGGCGTTTCGTTCACCATGCAATCGTACAGGCTTTTTTGAATATTATGCAAATCAAACCCCACCCCGGTAGTACTGTTTGCCTGGGGATCAGCATCTACCAGCAGCGTTTTCCTTTCCAACACAGCCAGGCTTGCGGCTAAATTAATGGCCGTAGTGGTTTTTCCCACACCCCCTTTCTGATTGGCT
Source organism: Chitinophagaceae bacterium (assembly GCA_023957155.1). Taxonomy (GTDB): domain Bacteria; phylum Bacteroidota; class Bacteroidia; order Chitinophagales; family Chitinophagaceae; genus Agriterribacter. The sequence goes on from JAMLHK010000018.1 coordinate 52,475, forward strand.
ATACCTATAATTCTTGCCATATTATTTTAGTAATTGTGATTCGAATATTTCCTCAGGCTGCTGTGCCTGTATGCCAAATAGCAAATGTAATTTATTATTTCCGCTGTTTTATTAAATATCCTGAGTTTCGCCCACTTCTAATAAAAGCAATACCTTTTCCTGTTCCGAAAAAGCCTTTTTTGCTTTATTATGATCAATTTTGATATACCCGAAAGTATCGTAATGTACCCCGATGATCTTTTTGCATTGTATGAAGCGGGCTGCCTGAATGGCATCCTCAATACCCATCGTGAAATTATCTCCTATGCACAATACCGCAAAATCCAGCAAAGTATACTCAGGTATCAGTTGCATATCTAAAGTCAAAGCGGTATCGCCGCTATAATAGAAGTTCCCTTCTTCTGTAGTAAAAACAAAGCCCATCGGATTGCCGCCATAGCTGCCATCGGGTAACCCGCTGGAATGCTGTGCCACCACACATTTTACCGTACCGAAATCGAACACCCATTTGCCGCCCGTATTCATCGGGTGGGTATTGGTTATGCCCTGCTTATTCAGCCAGGTATGAATTTCAAAGCTACATACAACGATGGCGCAGGTTCGGTTGGCAATGCTTATACAATCGGCAATATGATCTTCATGCCCGTGCGACAGAAAAATGTAATCTGCCCGGATAGGATTTATATCAATGCCGGCAGCCAGGGGATTAGGAGTTATAAAAGGGTCAAAAAGAATGTTTTTACCTCTAATTTGTACGGCAAAGCAGGAATGTCCGTAATAAGTAAACTGCATGATATATGATGAAGTTTAATGATGTTATTTCCTGGTCAAAACAGGGTTATCTTTGCAGGATAATCCCGATCAACCGTGACATAATGGCAAAAATACAGTTTCGGTATAAAATTCATTGAACAATTCATATACAGTAGTTGATATTAAGATGCATCTCGATATATATACCATCATTTCCGGCACCAACCGGTCCGGAAGTAATACCCTGCAGGTAGCAAAGCAATATCTTCATTTACTTGAAAAAAAGGAAATACCGGCGCGGTTTGTTTCGCTTGAAGGACTGGATGTCAATAATAGGAATGATCAGATAAAAGAGTTGGAGAGAGAAGTGCTTATTCCTTCGCGGAAATTCATTTTCGTAGTACCGGAATACAACGGTAGTTTTCCCGGTGTTTTAAAAGCAATGATTGATCATACCGATATTGAGAAGGTATGGTGGGGTAAAAAAGCCTTGCTTACGGGTGTTTCAACAGGCCGTGCAGGAAACCTCAGAGGGCTGGAGCACCTGACCGGCGTATTGCATTATCTTAAAATGAACGTGCATCATAATAAGTTGCCCATCTCTGTTGTCAATAAATTAATGAATGGAGAACATAGTATAGAAGATCCGTTAACACTAAAGGTGATCAGTGATCAGTTAGATGAGTTTATTCTGTTTTAATGGTTTTGATTTTGTAGTTGGCTTCATTCGGATGATTTTATAAATATAGATTAATATGCGCAATGCCCATATCATATCGTGGCTTTCTATTGTAGTGGTAATAGGTATAGACCTGTATGTTTTTCAGGCTGTTCAGCTTACATTTCAATCCCTGTCCCCGGCAATTGCCCTGCTGCTCTATAGCCTGTTCTGGGCTATAAGTGCGCTGGTTATTATCACGCTTGCCATGCTTCCGTATACTAATCTGGAAAAATGGAACAGGGGTATTCGTACCTACTGGATAGCTGGTATTATGGGCTTATTGGTTTCTAAGTCTATTACGGTAGTTTTTTTACTGGCGGATGATCTGCGGAGGTTAGTACAGTGGGGAGGAGGTAAGTTGTTTCACCTGTATACGGAGGGAGAGCCGTATCATGCTGCCGGTGTTTCAAGGTCGGTTTTTGTAAGCTGGATCGGGCTGGCGGTGGGAGGAGGTTTGATGACTACCATGATAGCAGGTTTTGCTAATAAATACCGGTATAAGCTGAAAAAAGTAAAGTTGAGTTTTCCTAATCTTCCTGATGCGTTTAAAGGGATGAAAATAATTCATATTTCCGATGTACATTCTGGGAGCTTTACAGATAAAAAAGCCGTGGAGCAGGGTATACAAATGATTTTGGAACAGCAGGCGGATATTATTTTGTTTACCGGCGACCTGGTCAATGACCGGGCCAGCGAAATGAATGAATACAAGGAAATATTTGCAAGGTTAGCGGCGCCGTTAGGTGTCTTCAGCATATTGGGAAACCATGATTATGGCGATTACAGGCAATGGTCAGGCGCTGAAGAAAAAGCACAGAACCTGGAAAGATTAAAACAGTTACAGGCTGAAATGGGCTGGCGTTTGTTAATGAACGAGCATGTGGTACTGGAGAAGCACGGGCAGCAAATTGCACTGCTGGGTATTGAGAACTGGGGCGCCAAAGCTAATTTTCCTAAATACGGAAAGTTAGATGAAGCATATACGGGAACTGAAAAGTATCCTTTTAAGATATTAATGAGTCATGATCCCAGCCACTGGGATGCGCAGGTAAGAACCGAATACCGTGATATTGATCTTACCCTGAGTGGTCATACACACGGTATGCAGTTTGGCGTGGAATTACCCGGGTTTAAATGGAGCCCGGTGCAATACGTTTATAAGCAATGGGCGGGATTGTACGAGGATGCCCATCAAAAACTATACATTAACCGGGGATTTGGCTTCATCGGCTATCCCGGGAGGGTAGGGATACTTCCCGAAATTACATTGATTGAACTGACTTAAGTCAGGAGAATTCCCTGATACCAGCTTCTTATTTATGCGTATATCCTGGTGCTATAACGCAAGAGGAAAGCCGTCAGTTTAATCTTTTCTGAACACGGGTCCGCGTATCGCATGTATTATCTTCCCAGGGGATTTTCTTTTGATTATCTGGCTCCCGGCTAATAATACCACTAAGGACGATGATGCACAGAGGCTCATTACACCCGTCATGGGAAGTGCGGTATGATTATTTAGCATACTTACGAATACAGTAGCCAATGCACCAAATCCCAATTGAAATGCGCCCATCAGGGCGGAGGCGGTACCGGCGTTGGTTGAAAAAGGCGACAAGGTTAATGCCGAAGCGTTAGGGAAAATAAAGCCTTGTGTGCCGAGATATATCCAGATAAGTGCAATAAGCAGGTAAAGGTTTATCCAGCCCGAATACGTAAGTGCAATCATCGTCAGCCCGGTGGTAACCTGGCAGGTTAAGGCAACCAGGGTAATGCGCTCACTACTGAATTTACGGAGGAGGAGTGTATTTAACTGGCTTGCAAGCAGCAATCCCAGCGAAATAAGGGCAAATATCCACCCGTATTGTTTTTCGGTAACGTGATAAATTTTCATGAATACATAGGGCGACCCGGCAACATAGGAGTAGAGTCCGGATGAAGCGAGTGATCCTGCCAATGCATAGGTATAAAATTCAGGTACTTTTAATACGGTGATGTAACTTTTGATGATCGGGCGTGGCATCAGAGACATACTCGTGTTGGCTTTTCTTCCCGGTGGCAGCCAGAAGATAACCGCCAGGATGGTGACCACTGAAATTACCGACAGTGAAATAAAGATGGCATGCCATCCGAAATGTGCAGAGATATATCCTCCGAAAGTAGGTGCAATTATTGGTGATATGGCAATAACCAGCATAAGCAGGGAGAATACCCGGGCATTTTCATTTACCGGGAATATATCTCTTATCAGCGCCCGGGCGGATACCATGCCTGCACAACTGCCTAAGGCCTGGAAAAAGCGTGCAACAATCAGGGTGTCGGCATGGTTAACAAATACGCAGGCGATAGAAGTAACAAAGTATACTACCAGACCAATATACAGCGGCAGCTTTCTTCCAAACCGGTCAAGGAGTGGTCCATAGATCAATTGTCCTGCCGATATACCAATGAAAAAACTCGACAGGCTCAGGGCAATGTGCTCAATGGTCGTATTCAGGCTGGCAGCTATTTCCGGAAAACCGGGAAGGTACATATCTATAGAAAACGGACCAATAGCTGAAAGCAGCCCTAATGTAAAAATGGTTAACCTTTTGCTCTTCTGCTTCTTCATATAGTTTGTTCTGCTTCTCAAAAAGGGGGCAAAAATAACATTTCTGTTACATTTGATTAACATATTACTTTGAACTGGAGAGAGCCTGAGGCGTTTTATTCGTTTAGCTTTATGAAACAATATTCCTTATATGAAACGTCTCCTTCTTACTACTGCCTGTATAAGTCTTATTTTTATCGCTACCTCCGTGTCAGCACAGGGCATTAAGCTGGCTGTGCATGCAGGAGCCAATATCGGTAAGCTGGATGGGAAATCATTTAAGGATGAATTCCAGTTGGGTTATCATTTGGGTGTGGCTCCTGAGATTATGTTTTCCTCTAAATGGGGTATCCAGCCGGAAATATTATTCAGTCAGACCAACACGACTACGTCAACCGATTTTAATGATATTTACAGGGTATCATTAAAGGAATTAACGGCGGTACAATTGAACTATCTGAGTATACCGCTGATGTTATCTTACCGGCCGGTATCGTTTTTTACTCTTCAGGCTGGTCCTCAGTTCAGTATTTTAATGAATAAGCATAACACATTTTTGGAGAATGGAGGAGATGCATTTACAAAAGGAGATTTTTCGTTGACCGGGGGTGCACAAATCAATATCCTGAAACTGAGAATATATGGAAGGTATGGAATCGGATTGTATAGTATTAACGATATTGATAACCGGGATAACTGGAGAAGTCAAACCATGCAGTTAGGGATTGGAATAGCGCTATAAAGAAAAGAAAATAAATATTTTAAGCATCCGGAACATAGTATCCGGATTTTTTGTTTTTTTACTGGCATTAAACTTGACTAAGGTAATAGCTAAAAAATAAGGGTAGTATGGTCTTAAAAATATGCCATATTGACTTTTGAAAGGAAGATTATGAAAAGAAGCGATATTTATTTACGGCCGGAAGATGAAATGGAGTTTATGCCCATTATTCCTCTTAACGAAGATGATTCTGAAAATACAGACGAGATCAGCATTTCATCCGATATACCTTTATTACCTCTGCGAAACACGGTTTTATTTCCGGGAGTGGTTTTACCCATTACTGTTGGAAGAGACCGGTCTATAAAAGCGGTAAATGATGTATATAAGACTGACAAACTGATAGGGGTGATAGCACAAAAAGACAGTTCGGTTGAAGATCCGGCTGTCAGTGATCTGGAAGCAACGGGTACCGTGGCAAAAATAATCAAGCTGATTAAGATGCCTGACGGAGGAACGACCATCATCATCCAGGGCAGGAAAAGATTTGTGGTAGAAAAGATTGTTACTGAAGATCCCTATTTCCGGGCAAGCATACGTTTACTGGAGGAGGATAAGGTAAATATTGATGATGACCAGCATTTTGCAGCAACCGTCAGCTCTATAAAAGATATGGCATCACAGATCATCCTGCTTTCGCCTAATATGCCTTCTGAAGCTTCGATGATTTTAAAGAATATTGAAAACCCTTCTTTCCTTATTCACTTTGTGAGCAGCAATATCAGCAGCGATTTAAAAGAAAAACAGGAGCTGCTTGAGATGAACGACCTAAAGGCAAGGGCCGAAAAGCTGATGCACCTGCTTAACCGGGAGCTTCAGTTTGCCGAACTAAAAAACCAGCTCACCAACCGTACCAAAACGGAACTGGATAAGCAGCAGAAAGAATACTTTTTACAGCAGCAGCTTAAAAGCATTAAGGAAGAGCTCGGCGGGGATGCGAATGAAAGAGAGATACGGGAAATGCAAAAAAAGGCAGAAGCCAAAAAATGGCCTGCAGCCGCAAAAGAAGCATTTAAAAAAGGGATAGAAAAGTTAGAGCGGATGCATGTTTCCACCCCGGACTACTCGGTTGTGTATAATCACCTCGACCTGATGCTGGAATTGCCCTGGGATGAAGGTACGGTAGATTCATACGATCTGGTAAAAGCAAAAAAAATACTTGACCGCGATCATTACGGGATGAATAAGATCAAGGAACGTTTACTTGAATACCTGGCCGTATTGAAATTGAAAGGAGATATGAAAAGCCCGATATTGTGTTTTGTCGGACCTCCGGGCATCGGTAAAACATCATTAGGCAGAAGTATAGCGTCTGCGCTCAACCGGAAATATGTAAGACTCAGCCTGGGGGGCATGCACGATGAAAGCGAGATAAGAGGACATCGGAAAACATATATCGGGGCTATGCCCGGCCGTATTATCCAGTCTATACGCAAAGCAAAATCCTGTAACCCGGTAATTATTTTAGATGAAGTAGATAAAATGGGCAATGACTTCCGTGGTGATCCTTCCTCTGCACTGCTGGAAGTGCTTGATCCGGAGCAAAATCATACTTTTTATGATAATTATCTTGAGCTGGAATACGATTTGAGCAAGGTGCTGTTTATTGCTACAGCCAATGATGTACAGCACATTCAGCCGGCGTTGAGAGACCGGCTCGAAATTATTGATTTAAATGGCTATGCTGTTGAAGAAAAGGTTCAGATAGCGAAAAGACATCTCCTTCCTAAGCAAAAGGAGCTTCACGGGTTAAAAAATATGGGCATCAAGGTAAGTGATGTCGTTCTGGAAAAGATTATTGAAGATTATACCCGGGAGAGCGGGGTGCGTGAATTAGACCGGCAATTAGCCTCCATCATGCGTTCCCTGGCCAGGGAATATGTTTTAAAAGGCAAGCTCAAGCCTACTCTTACGGGTAAAGACATTGAAAAAATTTTAGGAAAGCCGAGGTATAGCAATGATCTCTATAAAATTGCCAATATGCCCGGGGTTGCCGTAGGCCTTGCCTGGACCTATGTAGGTGGTGATATCTTATTTATTGAAACAACCCAAGGAGAAGGAAAAGGAGAATTAAAGCTTACGGGTAACCTGGGGAATGTAATGAAAGAGAGCGCTGCCACGGCTTTAACCTACCTGCAGGCAAATGCCCGGAAATACAGCTTGGACCCGGAATTGTTTCAAAAAAAGAACATTCACATTCATGTGCCTGAAGGAGCAGTTCCTAAAGACGGACCCAGCGCCGGTATAACCATGATGACTGCAATCGCTTCGGCGCTTACCGGCAGGAAAGTAAAGCCTTACCTGGCCATGACCGGTGAAATAACCCTCCGCGGGCAGGTACTGCCGGTTGGCGGTATAAAGGAAAAAGTGCTGGCTGCAAAGCGTGCCGGAATGAAGGAAGTGGTGATGTGCTGGCAAAATGAAAAAGATGTGCAGGAAATCAATTCTGACTTTATTAAAGGACTGAAATTCCATTATGTAAAGAATATGAGCCAGGTTTTGGACATCAGCCTGGTATAGCAGATTGATATTTGATAAATAATAATAGGTTTCCCCAAATTTATTTTGTCTGATGGGAACTTTTCTACGTATTTATACGACTATTGTAGTAAAGTTACCCTAATACACCAGACATGATAAGAATTGTGATTGCTGATAACCATCCTGAGATCAGGAATGCCTGGACATTGTTTTTGCGCAGCCAGCCTGATATCATGATCGTTGGAGAATGTACCAATGGACAGGAAGCGATTGATAAGGTACGGGAGGCACGCCCTGACATTGTACTCATGGATATTAATATGAAACCGGTTTCCGGTATAGAAGCCACGATGAGGCTGACTGAAGAGTACCCGGATGTTAAGGTAATCGGCGTTTCTTTCCATACTTCCCCCGTATATATAAAAAGAATGTTTGAAGCCGGTGCACGCGGCTATGTTTATAAGTATGCCATTGTGGAAGACCTGATGCAGGCCATAGATGAAGTATATCATGGCAATACATTCCTTAGTAAGGGAACCAAAGAAGGGCTGAAGTAAAGCAATAGGCGCTTTTTCTGCTTTTCAAGTATCTTTGCAGCCTTATGGATATTTCAAGAACAGTAGCATTTCATACCTTAGGCTGTAAGCTCAATTATGCTGAAACATCTACTTTATCTCGGATGCTGGAAAATGAAGGATTTCAGAAAAAATCCTTTGATGATATTGCTGATGTTTATGTAATTAATACCTGTTCTGTTACCGATAATGCAGATAAGGAATGTCGGCAACTTGTACGCCGTATTCAGCGCAAATCTCCTCAAAGCCTGGTTGTAATTACCGGTTGCTATGCCCAGCTAAAGCCGAAGGAAATCGCATCTATAAAAGGGGTTGACCTGGTACTGGGTGCAGCCGAAAAGTTTAATATTGTCTCCCATTTAAAAGAATTAACCAAAGGTGATTCTACCAAAATTTCCAGTTGCGATATAGAAGAAATATCCGGATTCAACAGCTCCTTTTCGATAAGCGACCGCACCCGGACGTTTTTAAAAGTGCAGGATGGGTGCAGTTATAATTGTTCTTTTTGTACCATTCCCATGGCCCGTGGAAAGAGCCGGAGTGACACCATAGCTAATGTGGTAACGCATGCCAGGGAACTTTCGGAAAAAGGAGTTAAGGAAGTGGTGCTGACCGGGGTTAATCTTGGTGATTTCGGTTTAAACGGAGCAGAAAATACGCGCGGTAGCCGGAGAGGCGAAACTTTTTATGAATTAATACAGGAATTAGAAAAAGTAGAAGGTATAGAGCGTTACCGGATTTCTTCTATTGAGCCAAACCTGCTTACCGATGAAATTATTGCCTTTGTTGCGGGAAGTAAAAAGTTTATGCCGCATTTTCATATTCCTCTTCAAAGTGGCAGTAACCATATTTTAGGATTGATGCGCCGCAGATATAAACGGGAATGGTATGCAGACAGGGTAGCTATGATTAAATCCCTCATACCGCATTGTTGTATTGGTGTAGATGTAATTGTTGGATTCCCGGGAGAAACGGAGGAAGAGTTTGAAGCTACCTATAATTTTTTGGATGATATAGAAGTATCCTATTTCCACGTGTTTACTTATTCGGAACGGGATAATACCGCTGCGCTGGATATCCGGCCTGTAGTATCGGTGCACACCCGTCATGAGCGTAATAAAATATTACGCAATTTGTCCTATCGGAAAATGCGTGATTTCACAAATCAACATATAGGACAGACCCGTGAAGTGCTGTTTGAAAGCCGGAAAAAAGAGGGTATGATGGAAGGGTATACCGACAATTATATTAAAGTGATCACACCTTATCGGGAAGAACTGGTGAATACGATTGCGGAATGGGCCATCTGACAGGAAAGGCTTCAGGATATATCAAAAGTGCCCAAACACTTATTGGTAAAGTATATTAGTATTTTAAGCTGATTGGGAGTACACCTGCCGGAACGGCAATTGTTGGGTATATGGTAGCATTTGGGGTAACTATTATAAAATGCCTTCGGCTTGGAGTAGGGGCAAGAAAATGCCGAAACACTTATTGATAAAGAATTTCGGCATTTTAATCTGTGTGGGAGCACACGGGTTCGAACCGCGGACCCTCTGCTTGTAAGGCAGATGCTCTGAACCAGCTGAGCTATGCTCCCGATATTTTTAGAACTTTATTTTACCCCTTTCTGTGAAAGGGAGTGCAAAGATAAGAGATCAAATGTTTTTGCAAAATTTTTTTACGTTTTGCTGATACTAAAAATTAAAAATATCTGCAGGCTCCGTTTTACGGAAATATTCCCAGTTCCGCATAGCTGGTTCCTACCTTATTGATCGCTACTACATAAGCAGCCGTACGTAAATCAGGGATGTCAGGATGGCTTCTCCATACATCTGTAATTTCTCTGGTAGCACCTATCATGGTTTCTTCCAGCCCGCTATACACCAGGTCTGCCTCATCGGGTCCGTGCATGATGATTTCTCTTTCGCGGGCATTTACGCTTTTTCCCGTTAGATCTTCGATCTGGACAAGGATACTGCGGTTTTGGTTTTCCGTAAAGCGTTTCTCCATTCTTCCATACCTTACGTGGCTCAGGTTTTTAAGCCACTCAAAATAACTTACGGTTACCCCGCCGGCATTGAGGTACATATCGGGAACAACCAGTATTCCTTTTTTTATGAAAACCTCATCGGCCTCGGGGGTAAGCGGTCCGTTTGCCGCTTCTCCTATTATTTTAGCTTTTATTTTTGAAGCATTGTCGCCATTAATTACATTTTCTAATGCAGCAGGTATTAAGATGTCGCATTCCAGCTCTAAGGCATCGGATGAGCGGGGAATATTGGTGGCGCCGGGAAAATTAAGGATCGTGCCTTCTTTCGTCCGGTGTTCTCGTACCGCTTCCTCGTTTAATCCTTCAGCATTAAAAATAGCGCCTTCATATTCTGCCAGCGCAATTACTTTTGCTCCTCCTTCCCGAAAGAATTTAGCAACATGATAACCCACATTGCCCAACCCCTGCACCACTATCTTTTTGCCTTCGATACCTACCGGGAGTCCTGCCTTTTCCATCAGGTCGGGCATGGAGCATATTTCCCGTATACCGTAAAAAACTCCCAGACCTGTAGCTTCTCTTCTGCCTCTTACGCCACCCTGTGAGACAGGCTTGCCGGTTACACAGCCCAAAGCATCAATTTCACCGGGTTTCATGCTGGTGTAGGTATCTAATATCCACGACATCTCCCTTTCACCGGTTCCATAATCCGGTGCGGGAACATCCGTTCCGGGACCTATAAAGTTCTTTTTGATCAGCTCATGAGTATAGCGCCGCGTGATCTTTTCAAGCTCATACGGTGTGTACTTTTTAGGATCAATATGAATACCGCCTTTTGCACCTCCGAAGGGAACGTTTACAATAGCGCATTTATAAGTCATTAAAGCGGCCAGTGCCATCACTTCATCGAGGTTTACGGTAGTGGAAAATCGTATTCCTCCTTTACAGGGAGTCTTATGGTGTGAATGTTGTACACGGTAGGCTTTTATCACTTCAATCTTGTTACCTATTTTAACCGGGAAATGCATACGGTAAACCGAGTTGCATAGTTTGATCTGCTCTAATATGCCGGGATCCCAACTGGTAAATTTTGCTGCTTTATCAAAGCTTGCCAAAACAGCATCAAAGAAACTGTACTCATGATGAGTAGCCATATCAAAAATGTTTTAAAGTATCAATTGTGAGTTAATACGACCGGTAGTTTTAGAAATTAATCCTTCCTGTTTTCCTTTTCCAGGCGGCTTACTTTTCGGTCTATACTTATCAGAAAGAGAAACAAACCGATAAAAAGGATTAAAAGAACACCTACTACTACGTATATTTTACCGCTACTGCGTAATCCGTCTGCCATTTCAACTTTTTCCTGGGCGTAAGTAAATTGTACAGCAGCAGATAATATTAAAGTGAACAGCAGTTTTTTTAGGTTTGAATTAAGCATGTAACAGATTTTTGTCTTCTATTTTACGAAAACGAACAATGATTGTACTGATCCATATTCCTAAAAGAATAAATCCCGGAACGGCACCCAGCCAAAAAATGAACCTCATACGGGCATCCATATCCCTGGGGTCTGCACCGGGATTACCTGCTCCCCCCGGATGAAGGGATTCTACAAGCCGGGGAACGATCCAGAGAGCGGGAAAAAGCATAGCGAATGCAAAAATATTATACACCGCACCAACTCTTGCCCGTTTGTCTATATCAATCATCGAATTTCTTAAAACGAAGTAAGCCGCGTAAACCAGTAGGGCCATTGCTGCACCGAGCTGCTTGATATCGTTGCTCCATGCTTTTCCCCAGGTATAATTAGCCCATAATGCACCCGTTATCAATCCTAAAATACCAAAAACAATACCGGTACGGGCATAGGCAGAAGCCTGAATATCATATAATAAGCTGGGATTGCGTAAATATTTTATCGAATACACAACAGAAATGCTGAACAGCACCATCATACCGAACCACATGGGTACATGAAAATAAATATTGCGGATGCTTTCGTTCAGAATCTTTTTATGAGGCACATCAAATAATAGCCCGCCAATGAGTGTATATAAAACTAAAATAACACAGAGTATCTTCCACCAGGATATTTTCATCCCTTTGTTTATTTTAAAAGAGCAAACCTACATCAATTTAATGAATAGACAATGGGTTTAATCTTTCCATAAAAACGGGAAAAGGATAATGGCCATTATCATAACAAGCGCATCCAGTCCGCACAGCAGCCAAAGCATGTCTGATAAGGCTCCCGCCTGGAATGCTTCTCCCATCCCGGCTTTGGAAATACGCATCAGTAACAGCAGTTGCGGAATGATGATAGGAAAGCCCATGATGGCCATCAGTGATGCCTGCTGCTGCGCTTTTGCCGCAATGGCAGCCAGCATGGTAAATACAAGGCTAAGGCTTATTGACCCGATGCATACGATACCGGTAAATTGCCAGAAGTTTACCAGCGGATTTCCCAGGAGTATATGAAAAAGCGCCAGGCTGATCAGGCTCATCAGCAGCATGATGAAAGTATTGTAAAGCAGCTTGGCAATAATAAAATGCTGCGCTCCCGCAATAGCATAAAAATACAGCATCCTTCCTTTGGTTTCCTGTAAAAAGCTTTTAGCTACTGCGTTTACACAAATAAATAGTTGGATGATCCAGAATAACCCGTTCCATACCTCGCTTTCAGGCTGTTGCAGGGCTAAGTATAACACAAAGATCGAAGAAGCTACATAGAGCAAAACACCGTAAAAAGTGTATTGCTGTCTTAATTCCAGCAGGAGATCTTTTCTTAACAGGGTTAAAATATGCCGGGACGTGTTCACTGGTTCTATATTCTGGTTTTATTTTTCGTTATTGGGAACAGGCAGGATTGAAATATCATAATCAGCGTGCCTGTTATTATTGCTTTTTCCAATTATGACTGACCGTATCAGGAGTATCCAGTTTCGCTTTCTTCCTGCATACCCGTTTCCGCTATCATTTGTGATTTTTTTATGGCAAGGTGTTTGTAACTTTACCGAAATTCATGATTTTTCTTGGATTACAGCTATTCAAAAATACCATAATCGAATGGAACGTATCGGTGTTTTAATAAATAAATTACAGGAATTATACACGCAAAATGCTTCTGCAGAGCAGATCATTCATATTGTGCAGATGTTGCAGACAGAACTATTGCTGCTTAAGCAACAGCAAATGCCTGAAAAGAAAAAGATTGCTGTAATGATGCCGGGGGGGATATCAGTTGCCATGAGCGAATTTCTTTCCGGTAGTGAAAACAGTGATTTTACGGATGAGAGTGTGGAATTAAAGACCCCGGTAACTGAAGAAATACCGGTAATTGACCGGACCGTAAAAAATGGACTACAGCATAAAGAGCCGGGTATTACCCCGGAATTTAACGTATTGGAGGAAGTACCTACGCTGGCTCATCAGCCCCAGGTCAAAGAGCTTAATGAAGTAATAGGAATGACCGAAACCTCCCTGAATGAGAAGTTATTTGAGCAAAGAACCGAACTGGCTGAAAAGCTGAAAGACGAACCGCTGAAGGATATTAAAAAAGCGGTGGGAGTAAACGACCGGTATATTTTTATCAGTGAGTTGTTTCGCGGGGATGAGGATATGTATGAACGTTCGCTTAAAACTATTAACCGGTTTACTATTTATCCTGAAGCTGAGTTCTGGATACAGCGTGAACTGAAGCTCAAATTAGGCTGGAATGAGGATCATCCGGCGGTAAAGCAATTTGATCATTTAGTTAAAAGACGATTCTTATAAATATAATCTAATATATAGCGGGTAGCGCCGGTATGTGCATATACAAATTGCTTTGCGCAATCTCCTTTTTTTCTTAATAACGCTTCGTCATTCCAAAGACGATTAAGTTCATTCTCTAATTCCAGGGCATTTTCTATGCTGATAGCACCTCCTGCATCTATCATATTTACGGCTTCCAGGTTTTGCTGAAATACAGGTCCGAAAAAGACAGGCTTGCCATATACGGCGGCTTCCAGGATATTATGCAGTCCGGTGTCGCCGAATCCTCCGCCTATATATGCAATATCGGCATATTGATATAAGCTTGATAGCATACCGATATTATCAATAATCAGCGTGTTGATTACCGGAGTATCCCTGTTCGGGTTATCAATGATATCATCACCGGAAGAACGGGATTGTATGGCTGAAAAAAGGATAGAATGAGGAAACTCTTTCTGGAGGTATCGGATATTTTCCCTGTCCACTTCGTGAGGTGCTATAATGAATCTTATCTCCGGGTTTACCTTTACATAGTGTATCAGTTCTTCTTCATCTTCCAGCCAGGTACTTCCGGCAACGAGCACCCGGTGTCCCCGGCAAAAGGCTTCTACAGCAGCAATAGGCTTAAATGATTCCGCTATTTCTATTACTCTGTCAAACCGCGTGTCGCCTGCTACGGCTACATTTTGTTCAAATCCCTCATTTCTCAGAAATTGGGCGGATAGCTGACTTTGTACAAAAAGGTGGGTAAAACAGCGCAGGGATCTTTTGAGGTAAGGTTTGTAGAAGAAATTACTTTTTTGTATGGTACCTGATAATAGCAGGAGAGGGATTTCTTTCCTTTTTATTTCTCCCAGATAATGTAACCAGAATTCGTATCTTACCCAAAGCACTAATGTAGGACTGATTTTTTGTATGAATTTCCTGGCATTTGACGGGGTATCCAAAGGAAGATACAGGACAATGTCCGCACCCGGATAGTCTTTTCTGATCTCGTAACCGGAAGGTGAAAAGAAAGTTACGATAATGTTTGAGTGCGGTTGTTGTTCCCTGATCTTCTCCAAAACCGGCCTTCCTTGTTCAAATTCACCCAAAGAAGCACAATGCATCCATATTACGGGTTGATTATTATTTGTTAAACTTTTTTGCTTTTTCTCCAGCTTTTCAAAGAAATTTTTCCGTCCGTTTACCCATAGTTTTGCCTTGGGATTCCATAGCGATGCAAGTTTCAGCGCAAAGCCATACAGCCGGATAAATACATTGTATGTTATTATAATCACGTTGTTGTGAGATTGAAATATGTTACAAAACTAATACCTATTATTAATCCTCTGCATATTTTACTATTTTTGCACCCATTAAAAAAAAGAATATATGCGACCTGTTCAAATGGTTGACCTTAAGCAGCAATATGAGCACATCAAGCCTGAGGTAGATGCAGCGATTCATAGTGTATTGGACAGTTGCGCATTTATTAACGGGAAGCCTGTCTCTGATTTTGCTGCACACCTTTCTGCCTATACCGGGTCAAAACATGTAGTACCCTGTGCTAATGGTACCGATGCGCTTCAGATTGCATTAATGTCGCTGGGGCTTCAGCCGGGGGATGAAGTCATTACACCTTCATTTACTTATATTGCAACTACAGAAGTGATTGCTTTACTGCGCTTAAAACCCGTTTTTGTTGAAGTGGATACACGTACCTTTTGTGTATCTCCGGAAGCTATTGAAAAGGCAATTACACCTAAAACCAGGGTGATAGTGCCGGTTCATCTGTATGGACAGGCTGCAGATATGGAAGCAATCATGCATATAGCTGAAAAATATAACCTGTATGTGGTAGAAGATAATGCGCAGGCTATTGGCTGTGATTATACGTTTAGCAACGGAATGAAAAAGAAAACAGGTACCATTGGTACTATTGGCTGTACTTCATTTTTCCCTTCCAAAAACTTAGGTTGTTATGGTGACGGAGGCGCTATATTTACTAATGATGATGAGTTGGCTGAACGGCTAAAAATAATTGCGAATCATGGCCAAAAGGTTAGATATTATCATGACATAGTAGGTTGTAATTCCCGGCTGGATACTATACAGGCTGCTATTTTGAATATCAAGCTTAAAAAATTAGATGAATACATTGCTGCCAGGCAAAAAGCAGCAGGATACTATAATAAGGCGTTTGCGGGATATTCAAAAATTACCACTCCGTTTATAGCACCCTATACGAATCATGTTTTTCACCAGTATACGCTGATCTTAAATGATGTAAGCAGAGATGGACTTAACAAATACCTGGCAGACCATCAGATACCTTCCATGATTTATTATCCGGTACCTGCCCATCGTCAGAAGATGTTTGAGACCTTTGGCGGAGGGGCTTATGACCTGCCTCAGACAGACTGGCTAACACAAAGAGTTATTTCGCTGCCTATACATACTGAATTAGATAACGAACAACTTGCTTTCATTACGCAAAAAGTACTTGAATATATAAATAAATAATACTACTACGATGAAAATTGCTGTAATAGGAACAGGATATGTTGGACTGGTGACCGGAACCTGCTTTGCCGAAACCGGTAATGCCGTAACCTGCATAGATATTGATAAAACCAAAGTAGAAAAATTATCGGCCGGGGAAATTACAATATATGAGCCGGGGCTGGAGAAAATATTTCTCCGTAATCTGAAAGAGCAACGGCTGCATTTTACAACAAATCTTTCTGAAGGCGTTGCGGATGCGGAAGTGGTGTTCCTGGCTTTACCTACGCCTCCGGGAGAGGATGGCTCGGCAGATTTGAAATACATACTGGGCGTTGCCAGGGAGTTGGGAAAGATTATAAAACCCGGCCAATATAAGGTTATCGTGGATAAAAGTACAGTACCTGTTGGAACGGCCGAACAGGTGGAACAGGCTATAATTGAAAGTTCCGGTGGGAAAATTACCACGGGTGAGAAAGATACTGCGGCAGGTGTATTTGATGTGGTCTCTAATCCTGAGTTTTTAAGAGAAGGTGTGGCGGTTGATGATTTTATGAAGCCTGACAGGGTGGTAATAGGAACATCGTCCGAAAAGGCAAAAAAGAAGATGATTGATTTATACGCTCCTTTTGTTCGTCAGGGTAACCCGGTTATTTTCATGGATAAACGTTCTGCTGAACTCACCAAATATGCTGCCAATTCTTTTCTTGCCACTAAAATATCTTTTATGAATGAAATAGCCCAGTTATGTGAAAGGCTGGGTGCAGATGTAGATATGGTACGGCGTGGCATAGGAAGCGATGACAGGATTGGTAAGCGATTTTTATTTCCCGGCATCGGGTATGGTGGAAGCTGCTTCCCCAAGGATGTACAGGCATTGGTAAAAAGTGCAGAAGAAGTTAGCTACGACTTTAAAATACTGAATGCGGTAATGGAAGTTAATAAAAAACAGAAGCTGCATTTGGTATCTAAAATGAAGGCATATTTTAATGATAATCTAAAGGGCAGGAAAATAGCATTATGGGGGCTGGCCTTTAAGCCTAATACTGATGATATCAGGGAAGCCCCCGCACTGGAAATTATTGATGCATTACTGAATGAGGGTGCATCAATAGCGGTGTATGATCCGGAAGCAATGAACAATGTCAGGCAATTGGTAGGGGATAAAATTACTTTTTCCGGCAATCAATACGATTGTTTAAAAGATACCGATGCCTTAGTCATTGCAACAGAATGGAATGAATTCAGGACACCGGACTTTCTGAAAATCGTATCGAACATGAAACAAAAAGTAATTTTTGATGGCAGAAACCTATTCGATGTGAATGCCATCCGGGAGTTGGGATTTTATTATGAAAGCATAGGTCGCCCGATAATTACTCAATAAAACATCATTAAAATGAGAAAACGGGTATTGATAACGGGCGCTGCGGGGTTTTTAGGATCACATCTTTGTTACCGGTTCATCAATGATGGCTATCACGTTATCGGTATGGATAACCTGATTACAGGGGACCTGAAAAATATTGAGTCTTTATTTGCATTGGAACAGTTTGAATTTTACCACCATGATGTTTCTAAGTTTATTCATGTTCCCGGCCCGATAGATTATATCCTTCATTTTGCTTCCCCGGCAAGCCCAATAGATTATCTGAAAATTCCCATCCAGACCTTAAAAGTAGGATCACTGGGTACACATAACTGCCTTGGCCTGGCTAAGGCAAAGGGGGCGAGGATACTGGTGGCTTCAACTTCTGAAATATATGGAGATCCTCTTATTCACCCGCAAAATGAAGATTACTGGGGAAATGTAAATCCTGTTGGCCCACGGGGAGTATATGATGAAGCCAAGCGGTTCCAGGAAGCGATAACAATGGCATACCACACTTTTCACGGAGTTGAAACCCGGATCGTTCGTATCTTTAATACTTATGGTCCGCGAATGCGCCTGAATGACGGGAGAGCGTTGCCGGCATTTATCGGACAGGCTTTACGAGGAGAATATCTTACTGTATTTGGTGATGGATCGCAAACCCGTTCTTTCTGCTACGTAGATGACCTGATAGAAGGTATTTGCAGGTTACTATACAGCGATTATCCTCAGCCTGTGAATATTGGTAATCCGGATGAAATAAGTCTGAAGGATTTTGCAGAAGAAATAATAAAACTTACCGGTACACATCAGAAAATTGTTTTTAAATCGTTACCTGTAGATGATCCAAAGCAGCGACGTCCGGACATTACCCGGGCAAAACAGTTGTTGAACTGGGAGCCCAAAGTAAATCGTACGGAGGGTTTGAAAATAACATACGAGTATTTCAAATCTTTACCTAAAGAAGAATTATATAAACAACCCAAAGAATTTTAAAAATAAGTTTTATGTTAATCTATCAGGATATTATTGACAAAAAAGCAAAGTTGGCTGTGATCGGATTAGGTTATGTTGGATTGCCCATAGCGCTTGAATTTGCTAAAAAAGTGAGTGTGATAGGTTTTGATATCAATGCAAAGCGCATTGATATGATGAGGCAGTCTGTTGATCCGAGTAACGAGCTTGATGCTTCTGCCTTTGAAGGTTGTGATATTGAGTTTACCAACGATCTGGAAGTACTGAAAAAGGCCAATTTTTATATTGTAGCTGTTCCTACTCCGGTAGATGAACACAATGTACCCGATTTGGTTCCGGTGCAACGCGCCAGCGAAACCATCGGAAAAGTGTTGAAGAAGGGCGACTATGTAGTGTTTGAAAGCACCGTGTATCCCGGATGCACGGAAGAAGATTGTGTGCCCATCATTGAAAAAATCTCAGGCCTGAAAATGGTGGAGGATTATAAAATTGGTTACTCACCGGAGCGCATCA
>JAMLHK010000019.1 GCA_023957155.1 Chitinophagaceae bacterium
ATTGGAGGAAACGCATTATTATCCGTTCGGACTTACTATGGCAGGAATAAGCTCCAAGGCACTCAATGGAGTAGCGGAGAATAAGTTCAAGTACAATGGCAAGGAAGAACAAAGGCAGGAATTTAGTGACGGCTCAGGCTTAGAGTGGCTGGATTATGGGGCGAGGATGTATGATGCCCAGATTGGGAGGTGGCATGCTGTGGATCCATTAAGCGAGATATCTAGACGATGGAGTCCGTATAATTATGCTATGAACAACCCGTTAAGATTTATTGATCCGGATGGGATGGATATTGTGGATATTAACGGAGGGGTTCGATTTACCGAAGAGCATGCAACGATCGCATTTAGCATAATAAGAGATTTGTACAGCAACTCAAACTCTCGAAGTAAAAGTAGCGAAAGTGAAAATCCCACACCAGCTCCTGATGATGTTATAGGTACTACTCAATATTATGAATGGAGAGATGCAGATAGTAAGAGAAGGACTGGCTCAAGTCCAAGCTATTATCTTAATTATGGTGGGAAGTATGCAAAAAGATTCCGAAACGAGTTATATCACAATTTAAGTAATGATGGGCAGCTTTGGCTTTTAAAGACGTTGGTTCTGCTTCAAATAACTATAGAGGACAGGCTAAAAATAGATCCTTCAATAGAACAGAACGATGAGCGCTTTACTGACTTTGCTTTTCAGTCACATGTTCCAGCATACGAAGGTGCAGGTGTGTTAAGACTTGGCGTATTGGATAAAGTAAAAATATTGTTAACACCAGATGCTTCTGATTTATTTAGTCCTAGAGGTATAACGCAAGCAAAACCAATAGCTAATGATCAAACAGAATACTATAAAAATCATAAATTTTTTGCTGTACAGCAGGCTTATCAAGCGTTGTCAAATTCTATTAATATCAGTGAGTTGGTTGCAAATTATTGTATTAAGACAGGGGCTGATCCCAAACAAGTATGGATGTTAGTTCAGGAATGGATTTTCCAATAACTTATAATGCTGTGTATGAAAATTAATTTTTTTTTATTCTTGATAGCGGTTGTTTTCTCTTGCTCAAACTCTACTGTTGTGAATGATGGTAAATGGGAAATTGTTAAAGGAAAAGGAATTGATCCAGCGAATAAGTTATTTTATTTTCTATCCTTTCCCCAAAAGGGCTACGGACTAATGTTTGGATCAAGTTATTCAGATGAAAGTTTATTAAAGAAAGTATTTACTGATTTTAATGCTATTTATTATTTCTCAAATGATGGCGGACTGAACTGGGTCGAGAAAGGGTTGGGAAAGGGAAAGTTTAGTAGTTATGCTACAAAGAATAATTATGTCCTCCTTTGCAAGGAATTAAAAAGAGAAGGAGTTAAAATGGACTCTACAGTAATTTATTATTCTAATAATTACGGGGGGACTTTCAGAGAGTGTGCTTCTTTTATTGATTTCTTTATAAGAAATATATTTGTGAGATCAGAAAGTGAAATGTATGTAATTGGTAAGCAAAGTAAAGTAAATTATTGGATGATAAAAGGCAGCTTTGATGGAGGTAAAACATGGAATGATATTGGAAATCTTGAAAACGATTTGCAATCTCCAATAATAATTGATCACGACATTTTGTATCTCACAAGAAGTAAGAATAAGAATTTGATTAAAAAAATTTCTTTGATTTCCGGGGCACTATCAGAAGTTCAACTCCCTAGTCAAATAAGCAATTCTTATTTTGTCACATCTTATGCAAATAATCTATTTGTAGTGGGAAGCTCTGAAGGAAACATCTCTATTTTCAAATTAATCGGAAACCATTTTATTGAGTTTTCGAAGTTGCGATCTGTTGATAAATTTCTAGTACATATGGAAATACGTCATAATAGTATTTATTTAATTCTCGGAGAACGAAATTCTATTGGGGTCACATATTCTTTGTACTCTAAAGGTTTAAATTTGAGTAGTTGGGATATGACTCCCATACCATCGTCAAATTTTAATCCATTTGCATTTTCTGAGTCAGCAATTTGGGGGTATTCATTGGATGGTCAATTTTATAAAAAAAATCTTTTCCCCATTGCATCTGGCTCACATCCGTAGCAATCGAATATGTGATAGCAGATCCATTATTATCCGTTCGGACTTACTATGGCGGGAATAAGCTCCAAAGCACTGGCGTTCGGAAATCCTGAAAACAAAATTAAGTTCCAGGGACAGGAGTTTGCGAGCAAAGAATTTTCTGATGGTAGCGGGCTTGACTGGTATGAGTTTAAATACAGAATGCATGATCCACAGATAGGCAGGTTCCATGCAATAGATCCTCTGGCAGATAAGTATGTATACAACTCTCCTTATGCGTTCTCTGAAAATAAAGTAACTAATCATATTGAGTTAGAAGGGTTGGAAGCCGTTTCTTTAAAAGTATGGCGAGCTACCCAGCAGGCAGCACAACAGGCAGGACCATATGGAAAAGCTATATTGGGCGGCGGGGCTATAGCCGCAGGGGCAGCATTGCTTTTTGATTTGGTACAAGCCGGAGTAGAGGCTGGCGGTTCGAATAACTCTATGACACTGGTGCCTGAAAGTATGAGGAAGGACATGATTAAACTTTATACAGAAGGTAATACAAATTCCCAAGCAAAAGAAAAAGGAGACTATTCTCATCTAGAAGAACCTAAAAATGTACAAGATGGAGCAAAAACTACTCCTGCTCAACGTAAAAGAATTTTAGAGGAAAATAAAAAGCAAAATAATGGACAGCTTACAAGTGATGGTGATGGGCGCCCTCTTAATCCTCCAAAAGCGAATAAGAAAGGAGAAAAGGCGGATATGAATCAAGCGGAAGTGGATCATATAGATCCGTGATCAAAAGGTGGATCAAATAGCAATTCAAACCAAAGAGTTATTTCCAAAGAAGAAAATTTAAAAAAGGGTAATAGAACGGAGTAAAGTAATTGTATGAAAAGATTTAAAGATGATTTAAATACAGCAGTTATTACAACGAGATTTGTTTTGGAGGAGCAGTCTCCTATATTATTTGTGTTTCATTTTGAAGATGGATTTTGGCAATTTTCAGGATGCGAAAAAGAACTATCAGACGAAGATTATAAGCTGGTTTCCTTAGATGAAATAATAAAACTAGACCCTACAATTTTAGAAGTTTCTGATATACCATACAATAAGGAGGCTTATCGAAATAATATTTCATCAGATTGGGTTATTAGGGATAGTAATCATTAAAAGCTCGGCATTTCCCCACACAGGTGTAAGCATCTCGCTTGTACCAAATAAGTAAAAAGCAAAGAGGCTGTCTCAAAAGTAAGAGACGGCCTTTTTTTCATTTTTATTACAAAAGGGATTACCTCCCCGGCCATGGAGGGAATGAATGCAGGACTGATACCTGCCGGTTTTATTCGCGGCAATGATGGTTCTTCCTCCAGTGCTTCCAAGGCATATATCAACTACATGTTTTTCGATGAAGCGTTTAAGTTCGCGGGCGGTAATTTCAGTCGGGTAGGCAGCAGTGGTACGGTAAAAAATCATTTTGATGATGCAGTGTTACAAAACATTCCTGTACCCAAAAATGGTTATCTTTATGTATATGTAAGCAATGAGAGCAACGACAATGTGTTCTTTGACAATTTACAGGTATTTCATGACCGGGGACCTATCCTGGAAGAGACGCATTATTATCCGTTCGGACTTACTATGGCAGGAATAAGCTCCAAGGCACTCAATGGAGTAGCGGAGAATAAATACAAATACAACGGCAAAGAGGAACAAAGGCAGGAGTTTAGCGATGGTAGTGGACTTGACTGGTATGATTATGGAGCGAGGATGTATGATAACCAGATTGGCAGATGGCATGCCGTTGACCTGTTAGCGGAGGCAATGCCCGAATGGTCGCCATACAACTTCACATTCAATAATCCTTTGAGTTTTATTGACCCACTAGGACTATCGCCAGAATCAATACACTTAGATAAATATGGCATTGTTCTTAAAAATGTAGATGATGGGGATGATGGAGTTTACGTTCATCAAAATGCAACTACGGAAGCAGATGTTGATAAAACCTATAGTGCCGAAAATACAAGTGCTGGAGGTGATAAGATTGGAGAGATTGGAGGTACGTTGAACGTGAATGAGATTTATACCAACACACTGAATAAGAATATAGAAGAAGCTAAAAACGTATATAATCCACTTATTTTTAAAAATTATGTCAAGACTAATGGTAAGTGGGATTTAAAAAATAACAAGAATACAATTTACGGTTTGGCTAATGATGGTAAAACACAATTCTCATTCAATGGGAAATTAATGGAATCCCAAGACATAGGTAATCATCATTTTGGAGCTGTTGCTTTAGCTTATGGGTTGTTCCCTAGTGAAAAATTCATTTTAGAGCAAGCAGGTGCTTATCAGATAAAATCTGGGACATCAAAACCTGAATGGCAAGTGTACGAAGAAAAAACAAGGTATAATTATATAAAATCAGGAGCACCTATACCTTATAAAGTCAAGGTTATGCAACCACCATATGGCGATGATCCAAGAGACCAAGAATGGATTAAATCAGGATTTCAATATTTTAAAAACAAGTAATAATGAAGACAAAGAAAATATTACTTGGATTGGGGGTAGGGGTTTTGATTTTACTACTTCTTGGTATTTACAAATTATCAACCTTTACTCTCTTTGATGATGAATTTAAGATGGTTGAAAGTATCAAAATACCTGATAGAAGCTATACTATTAAGATATATCATATACCCTCAAATGCGTCAAGTCAATCGTATATCCAAATAAGAAAAATAGAGAATGGTGTAGAAGAAGTTTTGGAAAGCTATGAGCGGTTTGACCATTTAGATAGTTATTCTTTGGAAAAGGATACATTGGTGTTAACGATAAGCGATTTAGCTTTATCCAAATCAGAGATAAAGAAATTTGTACTACCCTAATGACATGGAAACCGCGGTAATGTTTCAGAGTTAGTGATGCCATTTTTTCGCTGCCGAGTGTCCTTTCATCTTCCCAGGCGTAGTCTCGGCGCATAGCTATGTGTGATAGCCGCCGGACTCGCTGTGTAATAAATGGTGCTTACCGAGGAGCAAAAGCAGGATATTTATCCCGTTGCCAGTTTAGAAGATAGCAAGATTGCAACCGAACAAAATTATTACGACATCAACACAGTCAATGTTGCGCTGAAATCTGCTGCTACCGGCATTACTGATTATGAAAACGACAACGGCATAGGCAACAACCCGGTTGACCCGATATTCAGCGCCACCATCAGTGAAAAATTATACGGGCTGAAAGCTACTTCTACTAAAGGGGTGACCGGTTTGGGCATCACCTTAAAAGTAATGGCCGGAGACAGGATAGATATCTTTGGCAAGTCTTATTACCAGAGCAGTACTACATATAACAATACAAATTCTACGGTACTGACCATAGCCAATATCATCAGTGCTTTTATCGGCTCGCCGGATAATACGGGTTTTATTACAAAAGGGATTACCTCCCCGGCCATGGAGGGAATGAATGCAGGACTGATACCTGCCGGTTTTATTCGCGGCAATGATGGTTCTTCCTCCAGTGCTCCCAAGGCATATATCAACTACATGTTTTTCGATGAAGCGTTTAAGTTCGCGGGCGGTAATTTCAGTCGGGTAGGCAGCAGTGGTACGGTAAAAAATCATTTTGATGATGCAGTGTTACAAAACATTCCTGTACCCAAAAATGGTTATCTTTATGTATATGTAAGCAATGAGAGCAACGACAATGTGTTCTTTGACAATTTACAGGTATTTCATGACCGGGGACCTATCCTGGAGGAAACGCATTATTATCCGTTTGGGTTGACTATGGCGGGGATATCATCGAAGGCATTAAATAATGCGGTAGAGAACAAGTATAGATTTAACGGAGGAAATGAACTACAGAATAAGGAGTTTTCTGAAGGTAGTGGATTAGAGCTGTATGATGCTATGTTCAGAATGTATGATGCACAAATTGGAAGGTTCCACCAAGTGGATCCGTTAGCAGACATTGTTGATAGCTGGAGTCCTTATACTTTCAGTTTTAATAATCCAATATTATTTAATGACCCATTAGGTTTATTAGTTGGTTTTGATACAATTACTCTTCCAAAAGTTGTTGTTGTTGGTAGGGAACAACCTGAAAAACCTATAGTACAATATTCCGATAATTTACCGAAGCCTAATATTATTCCTGCCTATGCGCCTCCGAGTGCACCTACTACAACAAATAGACGGGATGATAATTCTGTTTCTGCAGCTGCCTTAACGCTCACTGCTACAACTCGAAATCCATGGGTAGGCATTGCGGCAGCAGGAGTTATTACTCTCGATATGATGATAAATAATCGAGGGGGTACACCTGTAGTTCTTCCTAATTTATTTGCAAGCGGCGATAATACAGCAATACCTGGTACGACTGTGATAGGCCCTCCTGTGACACTTCCAATTGCAACACCAGTTCCCTATAATCCAGGAACTCCTACTAAAGTATATGAGTTAGGTGGGTATGATATTTTTACCTTGAAATGGCAGACATTAAAGTATGGAGTTGCAAGCACTGCATATGATACTTATGGAGGGGTGGGAAATAGAAGGCCAGATGGACAATTAGGTGGGGCATTAGGTGAAGTATTGAGAAAAAAGTACCCGACTTTAGTTATCAGACAAGTGACTTTAATGACTTTACCAAATAAAGCGACAGCTCATTTCTTTGAACAACTTCTTGTATCTAGATATGCTGCAATGAATGGGAGTCCTCCACCTGAACAAATATTACCGCATCCTTAAAACAAAATAAATTGAAAGAGTTTTATTTAAAGATTAAAGAAGATCAAAGCAGCTCTTTACTAATTAAACACATACAGTATAATGTGGCCAAAAGAGTTGTAAACTTAAAATACTCGAAGTATAGAAGAGTAGATATTATTTTTGATTGGCAGCATGATGACGTTGATATTGATTGGAATGATATCAAGACTGCAAGAATAATATGTGGCATCTCATGTGAAATAATACCTTTTTTGAGAGAAGAAAATATAATCAAAGAAGTATATGCAGCTATCTATAAATGTTTGACAAAATTGTGGGATTCTAATGGCTGGAATTTTGATGAGATCAATAATATATTTGCAGATATAGCAAAGGAAAATTATAAATCTTGGTTTATTTACGGTAAAACATTATTATCTCCAGATAGGCAGTTAAAGGCATGTTTTTTCTGTGATTTATATCCATCATTTGCAAATTATCATGTTCAAATTCTAAATAAAAAGAATGAATTAATTAAAAATATTCTGTTCTTAAAAGGTCAGCCTGATTTGTTGATTTTCTTTCTTTTTTTCAAAAACTACTATTGGGTAGATAGTGCAAATTTTATATTATGTGATATCAACAAGGAAATATTTTATGTATTTAATATTATAGGGGGAGTCTCAGTTGAATATAAACCATTATACAACAGTGTAGAAGATTGTAAAAATTACATAAAGGCTTTTGAATATGATACAACGATAAGCGATAGATTAAAGTTGTTAAACATAGTGTGATCTGATAGCTGAGCGTTATTTGATAAAATGCAATAATAAAAATAAAGCCTAGCACAACGCCGGGCTTCTTTTTATTAGGCATAGCAACTCCTGCAGGAGGAACTGCTACGCCTGAACAACATTCAGGAGGAAATTATAATAGCAATTATACATCATGGAGCATGTTTAGAACTGTGGCAGACTATCATGCAAATAAAAATGGCCCTGGCGGGATAGTCTTGAAAAAAGTATTTGTATTAGGTCAGTATCTACCAAACTTAAATTATTTTTCGAGCGAAGGCGAATTTCTTGTACCAGGAGCTGTTATAGGAGCTACTCCTATGCAACCGCTTGGGCCGGGAAATCCGACAGGGTATTAATAAATGAACTATTATGCAACAAAAGGAATTTGAAACACTATTATCGTTGCTCAAAGAAACCATTCATGATGGAGAGATAAATGCAGAGTGTTATAATACTATGAAGCAGGACAGAGTTTTACTTCATCAGTTGGGGCTTTTTGAAACACAGAATGTAGTTTCCCTTTTTAAGGATAAAATTGCTTTACAAACCCTTAATATCCAGCAGCATGATTTGATTGGTATAGATACATTCTTTCAAAAGTTAATAATTTACACAGAACCTTACTTGCTGCAATTTATAATTACCACAAGTAAATGCGGGTATCTGCTTATCTTGTCGCCTGGTCTAAGTGAGCTTATTGGTGTATTGAAAAATCCTAAACTGGATTTTGAAAAAGATTTACAACAACAACGGCAATTGATACAAATGGGACATCCAAATCAAGAATTATTTCTTTTTGATAAAGACATTTTTATTGAGGTAGTAAAATTATAATGCTGTATCTGTTTTTAGTACAGGTCTTGACACTGGCGCATGTCTCTAGTGCAGATATTGTGTGATAGCCGACCTGCTGTCTGAGTGTTACTTTTTTTGCAATGGTAGCGTTTGTAAGTTTTATGGTTGTATTATTGGCGTCTTGTCCGTTTAAGAAATTAAGGTAAGTAAAAGCAAGGCAGCAGGTCTGGCCAGGCACAAGACAATGCTACCAAACCTGCGCCTGGGCGGGTGAAGCTGGATCATTATACAGTAGAGCTGCCCAGCCCAGTTACGCAAGAAGTAGCTGACTATTTTAATTCAGTATTTCGAGTTCGATAATAAATTGGAAATGGAAAAAGAAATTAATAATAGAGACTCAAAGATATTCATGGAAGAAGTTATAATTGATTGGTACGATGGACCTATAGTTGCGTTGGCTAAGATGTCTCGTACTTTAAAGTGGTACTTAGCTAGTATAGTCTATTTTAACCCGGAAACCAATCAAAGAATTTTTCAATTAATTGAAGTGGAAGATTCTTGGGCAAAGCA
This sequence comes from Chitinophagaceae bacterium, assembly GCA_023957155.1. GTDB lineage: Bacteria > Bacteroidota > Bacteroidia > Chitinophagales > Chitinophagaceae > Agriterribacter. Next base: position 8,946 of record JAMLHK010000019.1, read on the forward strand.
AATAAAAAATGATATTCAACCCACTACATACAATGATATTAAGGAAAGAATCAAAAATAAATTTCTAAAACATGTGTCCGATTTGTATCTTATAAAAGGGCAGTATTTAGATGAGCCTGATTTAAGTATTCGAAAAATTCCCATAGAGAATTTAAAGTATTATTCAAGTATTGAAGAAGTAATTCGGCAAGACAGTTCGCAATCTCAAAAATGGTTAGATTTCTTTGATTAGTTTTAATCGGCTTGAAATCGGAGTTTCTGCTGCCGTAGACTCCAGCCGTTGTTGGTATTTGTAAGTAGATAATGTGGGAGGCATCACCAACAACACCCCCTCTGGTGCAGGTCTGTAGCGCTGCTATTGTGTGATAGCTGACCTGTTGCCTGCGCGTTACTTGTTTTGCAACAGTAGTAGGCGAAAGTTTATGGTTTTATTATTTAGTGTCTTGTTGGTTTAAGAAACTAAGATAAGTAAAAACACGGCAGCAGGTCTAACCAGGCACAAGCAATGCTACAGACCTGCGCCGAGTCGGAAAATTGTAATGAAATATCTTACGAGTTTAAAGAAATAATCATATTAATGATCGACTTAACTGATACTAGTCTTTTTCAAGACCTAACATATATCCAGTTTGATAACGCCGGCTTTGATTTACATAACGATTATCACTGCGTAGAAATAGCTTATAATTCAAAGGACGATTCAATTCAGTTCACTTTCAACCCAACTAAGAAAGGAATAATAGATATGCAAGTTTATTTGTTTTTTCAAAATGCCAAAATTGAGAATCTTAACTTAGTTTTTGAGCGAACCGCAGATACAACTACTATCAATAACTTTTATAGAGGGAAATTTGAAAGAGAAAATACCCTTTTGGAATATTTGGAAACAGGTGAACGTTTTTTTTATATTGAGTTTGAGGAAGGAGATAAATTTGAAATTTTTGCCAGAAGAGTCTTTCTTTCCTATCAAACAGTTGTTAAAAATCCATCCAACGCAGGTTTGTAAGTGTCTGTCGTTAACCTTCATGTAAGGTGCTAGGAACAAAGATAGAACAAAATGGGAAGCCAATTAAGGGCTCCCCAGAACTGACTTCTAAACAAGCTCAAGCCGTTCAAGGCTTAAAGCCAGAAATAAGAAAATCTATAAGACAAATTATGAAATGGGTTAGTTATAGTAAACAATAAATAAAATGGACAACTCTCTTCAATCGGTTTGGATATTTAATGGTCAAGGAGGTAGATTTCCTGGAAGTGTTTTTATTGACAAGAGTGTAGCTGAAGATTGGATTCGAAAGCATAAATTAACAGGAGTGCTGACATTATATCCTTTAAATGAAGGAGCGTATGATTGGGCTATAAGAAAAGGATACTTTACGCCATCAAAAGAGAAAGAAAAGCTACCGGATTTTATAGGATCTTTTTCATCCGCTGGTCAAGAACATTATCACTATTTAGATGGGGAATTAGATTAAAATTGACTTCCAAGCAGCGTTTCGTATGAGCTCCTCCATACTAGCTCTGGTCTTGTAGCCTGGTAATGAGTAAAAAGCCAGACCAGGGCTGTTGTATTCTTTCCCAGCCGAATCTCTGCTTTGGCTCATGTTGGAGACTCGGCGCAATATAGTATGATCCGGCCTGACGCTATTGCGTACCGACCGGAAAGGCTTCTCGCCGTTGTCATACCTTCGGCAGATAAATTGGTATGCAGGGCGGGTAATGCAGTTGGCGTACCAACAACAGGGAGTTGAAGAAGCTGGTATATTATTTCAACCTGTGCTGTGGAATGCCTATTACAACGTTTGAAATTGTTTTCAGAGCGATTAATTAATGATGAGCTTGCAGGGTATCTTCACATTGATCTTCCTTTTATCATGGTCCGCTTTTTTTCCCCGGATCATTTCAAAAAGCAACCCGGCCGCCCGTTTTCCCACTTCAAAGAAATCTTCTTTAACAGATGCCACCGGCTTATGATCCAGGTACTTAAATAAAGGAAGATTACCAAAGTCCGTAAAGTCTATCGTATGTAACCGGTCCGGGTATTTCTTTTTCAGAAAGACAATGGCATCTAATGTAATATCATTTTTAAAGCAGAAGACCGCCGTTGGCGGCTGTTTTAACTTCATCAGGCTTTGCATGGCATGATGGGTTTCCCTCTCCGTAAAATTCACTTCTTTAATCAACGCCGCATCAGGGGGAATACCGGATTTACGTAATGCCTGCATATACCCTTCAAGACGTGTAACGGATATCGGCATGGTTTTCGGGCCCGTAATACAGGCTATCCGCTTATGCCCTTTATTTGCCAGGTAGCAGGTAGCTTTAAATGCTCCTTCCAGGTTATTTACCGAAACATAGTGGTAACATTCATTCGGAGGCTCCCGTACAATATATATCACAGGTATGCCCACGGCGTTGCATTGCTCAAAGACCCTGGTATCTGTCGTATATTTTGTAAGCACTACAATCAGTCCGTCTACCCGATTCCTGATCATCATTTGTACAATACCCTCTTCCTTACTGGTATTTTCATGCGACTGTGCCAGAATGATGTTATAATTTTCAGCACCGGCAATATCTTCAATACCGTTGACTGCCTCTACAAAAAAATGATCCTGCAGACCCGGGATGATGAGGCCGATCGTAAAACTTCTACTCAGCTTAAAATGCCGGGCCGATTCATTGGCAACATAATTCCACCTGTCGGCCAGTTCTTTTACCCGTTCTTTTGTAACGGCACTTATAGCCTGATCGTTATTCAGGGATTTGGAAACCGTTGACACCGACATATTCAGTTTTAGTGCCAAGTCTTTTAAAGTAACCCCTTTTTTCATTACCTGTTTTTTACGCCGGATCTTTTTTAAAGCATAACAAGGGATAAAATTAAAGAATAAGTTTTCATTGTCCGGTTACCGGAATGCGCATATTTTTGAATATACTTGTATTTATTTCCTGTTTCTCAAAAACTGTACATCTGGTATGAATCGTATTACATCTCTTATCGCCATTGTTTTTTTTCTTGTTCCTTTTTTTTCTTATTCCCAGCATATTGATCTTTCCAAAGCAACGATCTGGGTAAGTAGCGATAAAAAAATATCCCTCGACAAACCCGTACAGGTTTTACGCGAGGAAATTGAGAAAAGAACACAATTGTTGCTTCCGGTTTCAGCCAAACTGAAGGACGATGGCAATCCCGTTATTTATATACTTACCAATGACCGGGAATCTAAGCTGCCCAAAGCGATACGCGGCGTATTAAATACCGTACCCGAGCCGGGTAATGAAGGATTCCGGCTGGTAGTCATGAAAGAACAGCATGCCGTAGTGATAGCCGCAGGAGATGCCCGTAGCGTATTGTATGGCGTAGGCCGGCTGCTGCGGAAAGCTGATATGCAACCGGGAATATTACAGCTGCCGGATAATCTTGTTCTGTCAACAGCCCCCAAATATCCCATCAGGGGACATCAGCTGGGTTACCGTGCCAAAACCAATTCATACGATGCTTTTTCCGTAAAGCAATTTGACCAGTATATACGGGATATGGCGCTGTTTGGCGCCAATGGTATTGAAATAATGCCTCCCCGCACCGATGATGATGACAGCAGTGCGCACATGCTGCTCACTCCGGCAAAGATGATGGTTGAACAGTCGAGGATTGCCAAATCGTACGGATTAGATGTGTGGATGTGGTATCCGAATATGGGTCCCGATTATTCTGATCGCGATTCAATCAAAAAAGAAATGCAGGAGCGGATTGAAGTATTTGCCGCGCTGCCGAAATTAGATCATCTCTTCGTTCCGGGCGGAGATCCCGGAGACCTGGAACCGGATGTCATGTTCAGCTGGCTGGGCAAGGTAGCCGTAGCATTAAACCAGTTTCACCCTAATGCCAAAATATGGGTTTCCCCACAGGTATTTCGTCCCAATCAAAAATGGTTTGACGATTTCTTCCGGCACGTAAACAGCGGCTACCCGTGGTTTGGCGGAGTGGTTTTCGGACCCTGGGTTAAAATCCCCCTTCCGGAAATCAGGAAACGGGTAAAGGAAAATATACCCATCAGGCGGTACCCCGATATCACGCATAGTCTCAGCTGCCAGTACCCTGTACCCGACTGGGATATCGCCTATGCTATGACGTTAGGAAGGGAGTGTGTGAACCCCCGTCCGGAGGATGAAAAACATATCCATAACCTGCTTGCTCCCTATGCTTCCGGCAGTCTCAGCTATTCGGAGGGGACCAACGATGATGTAAATAAATTTATCTGGAGCGACCAGGACTGGGATCCGCAAACTCCTGTAATTGAAACATTGCGCGATTACAGCCGGTTATTTATGGATGCCGGTATTACGGAAGCGGCAGCACAGGGCATTATGAATCTTGAAGCTAACTTCAGCGGCCCGCTGCTTACCAACGAGCAGGTTGAGCGCACCCTGCAGCAATGGCAGCATATTGAAAAACACGCAACACCCGCGCTGATGAAGAACTTTCGCTTCCAGATGTGCCTGCTCAGGGCATACTACGATGCGTATATACAGCGCAGGCTGATCCACGAAAAGGCGCTGGAAGCACGCGCAAGGGAAATACTGGAGACCGCAACACCTGAAACGATATCCCTTGCTGTTATCCAGGCTAAAATGATATTGGGAAAAGCTACCGAAGAGCCTGTAGGACAGGCTTTGAAAGAAAAATGCCTCATACTTGCCGATTCGTTGTACAGCAGCATAGGCGCACAGCTTACCATTGAAAAGCATGGCGCGATGCCGGGAAGAGGAAACTTTATTGATAATATTGACATCCCGCTGAACAATAGTTCCTGGCTGCTGGATCAGCTTACTGCTTTTGAAAAACTGGAAGATGATGGGGAACGATGGAATAAAATTAAAGAAATGCTGCATCGTACTGATCCCGGTCCCGGAGGTTTTTATGACCATTTCGGATCGCCGCAAAGCAGGCACAGATTAATAGCCGATAAAACATGGCAGGAAGATCCCGGCAGCCTGCAATCACCACGCATCAGCTTTGGCGTAGGCGTGATTGGAGAGGAATGGGTACATGAAGTGCGGTCGCAGGGTTTTTCCGGACAAACCACACCCGGCGCGTGGATGAGCCAGATCAATACATTATACGATACCCCTTTAAAGATCAGCTATGATAACCTCGATACCACAGCTTCGTACAAAATGCGCATTACCTATACCGGCAGGTTCCGCTCGAAGATAAAACTTATGGCTAATGATCATATCCTTATCCATGATTTCATACAAACCGGAGAAAAGCCGATGTATGAGTTTGACATTCCGAAGGAAGCCACGGCCGGGGGAAAAGTTATTTTTACCTGGACCTGCGGCGAAGGGCAAAGAGGATCACAGGTAACTGAAATCTGGCTGATAAAAAAATAAGAAGACACGGCTCGCTCCTGTACAATACCGGGCCGGAGATACGCTATCTGGTGCAAATCCAGTCCATGATCAGGTTTGCTCTTGCACCGGTTTCACCGGTGCTCGGGCACATCCCTTCCCCCCTCAGCTCTTTTACAATCGTTTCCAGTAAAGGCTGCTGCACATGGGGAGGGTAGGGTACATTATACTCTGCTATTCCTTCAGGCGTTTCCACTTTAATTATACTGCTTTCAAAAAATGAAAAGCCGATCCTGCCATTTGACCCGATAAGCCAGGACTGGTCAAGCCGGCTGGACGGATGAACCGTATAGCACCAGCTTCCTGTTCCTACCACACCCGATTCAAACTCGAAATCAGCAGCCACCACATCATCGGCAGGGTACAACCCCGCCTGATTACATGCAATACCCCCTGCATATTTTACCGGGCCGAGCGCATGCTCCAGGAAATCGAACTGGTGTGATGCCAGGTCATGAAAATGACCGCCTCCCGAAATACCCGGAAATACCCGCCAGCGGGGCTGAGGATCTGCTCCCACTTCTTCCTGGTATGGCGGCCAATGCAATGTGATCATTACCATACGGATATCTCCAATCACCTTTTGATCTATCAGTTCCTTAAGCTTTATAAAATAGGGTAGTGTTCGCCGGTAGTATGCAACAAAAAGAGGGACACCGGTTTCACGACTTACCCGGTTCATCGCTTCACATTCGGTAAAATTCCGTGCCATCGGCTTTTCAACATACACCGGCTTACCTGCCTTCATCGCCTTAATCGCATATTCAGGATGAACATCGGGCGGAGTAGCAATATATACCGCATTTACCTCAGGGTCCCCGATGAGGGCATCCACATCATCGTACCACCTGGCAACACCATGCCGCCGCGCATAATCTGCTGCTTTTTCCCCTTTACGTGCCATTACCGCAACCAGCTTTGAGTGAGGCACTTTATTGATCGCCGGCGCTCCGCTCTTTTTTTCAGTTACGTTTCCGCAGCCAATCATTCCCCAATTTATATCCTGCATATTAGTCTATTCAATATTATCAATACTTACGATATATCGTCACAATATAACCAATATCCCTCACCTATATCCTGTTAACCGGAGTTTACAGGGCAGATCGCACAGAAAATACGGGCTGTCAGCGAAATCAGCCGGGAACCAGGATACCACACGCTATGGTGAATACGACACTTCCCTTATTTTCATTTTATACAGCCACCATCAAAAAAAAATTAAAAATAGTGATAACCTTTTTGAAATAACCCGATATATAATTATTCGAAAACATTTAAAAACAAAAAACATGAAACGAATACTCCCCTTCTTAGCGCTGTCCTTACTATTTTACGGCGGCAGGTCTTATAGCCAGTCATTAGGAACAAAACAGCTTAATTTCGGAATTAAAGGAGGTATTAATATAGCATCCTATATCTGGAATAGTGAATATAAAAAAGAACAAAAAGAGGAATACAATTCCAAATTCAAACCGCAGATCCTGTTTAATATCGGAGGCTACGCCAACTATTCCCTTAATGAGTCCTTTTCTTTACAGGGCGGTCTTGCAATAAGCGGAAAGGGATACAAAGAAACATTTACAGACACCTGGGGTGGACTTCCCGGATCAGGTGGTTCCGAGGAAGTAAAGGTCAGTCACTCCTTATTTTATCTTGAAATTCCGCTGAACGCCGTATATCATTATAAAAATTTCTATATCGGTGCCGGACCCTATTTGGGTTACGGAATATTAGGTATCTGGAAATGGAAATCTCCGTCTGACTCGGATTCAGGCAACGCTTTTGATAAAGATGATGACGGATATAATCGTGCAGATTTTGGGGCAAAATTTCAGGCCGGATACCGCATAAACGACAAGATAAGTGTGGGGCTGGATTACGGATTAGGGCTGACCAAACTGGAGCCGGAATTGAAGAAATATTCTCCAAAAAACGGTGTACTCTCTGTATCACTCGGCTATTGGTTTTAGAGCAACGACAATTATACTTCTCTCTGAGGTAACCTGATGTACAACGGTTTAGCCATACATCAGGTTACCAGTTTATACTACCGGAAGTGCTTCCTGACCCTCACTGTTCCGGTCTGAAATATCACCAACCGCGTTTTTAATAGCGTTAATATCGGCATTAAGCTTTTGACTGAATAAGGTACGATCTACGCTGTGTACGATCATGTTCACCCCTTCTTTAACCCATTTTATCTGGCGTTCCGCCTCAAGAGAAAAATGGATAGCGATAGAAAGTCCTTTATTGCGGGTGGTATGAATGATATATTTTACCGCTTTTTCAAATTCAGGATGATCATATTGTTCGGGTATACCGAGACTGATAGACAGGTCATGCGGCCCGATAAATACGCCGTCTAACCCGGGAACGCTTAACAGCTCGTCGAGCTTATCCATTGCCGGAACACTCTCGATATTGGCGATACACAGATTACCCCGGTTATAATTTTCTAAATACGCTTTAAGTTCAGCAGACAATTCGCGCTCTCCGAGCAGCACTTCCTGTAATATTTCACCTTTAAGCGGGCGAAACTTGGTAGCCCCCGCCAGTTCCCTGATCTGCCCTACCGATTCCAGGTAAGGAGCGATAACACCCTTTGCACCTGCGTCAATACACTGGCAGGCTAAGTAAGGATCGGGGGAAGGAATACGCACAATAGGCGTTATACCATACGTTGATGCCGCCTGGCACATCTTTGACATATCCGACCGGTCCAACGCCGTATGCTCCGTATCAATAAATGCAAAATCAAGACCGGCGCTTTTTAAAACCTGAGCCCATCCCGGCGCCGGCGAAGTATAACAGGTGCCGTAAACATTTTTACCGCTTTTCAATTTATCTAACATACGCATTAATATATCTTATTTTATTAATTTTTCCGGGTCAACCACCACATACTTAATAGACTTTTCCCTGTCATTTTTATGATAAGAATAAGTCATTCGTAATTTTCCGTCCTTAGTTTGAATGAGTGAGGGATAAGAATATCTCCCGTCATCTTTCGGATGATCTTCAATTCTTGTTTTCCATTTCCAGGTTTCTCCCTCATCATCAGAAAGAAAAAGACTAAGGATATACCTGCCGTCATCAATATCATTTCCCAGGAACGCCCACTTGCCATTGGCAAGCACACAAACCTCCACACTGGCCGTATTGGGTATGTCGGTTTTTACCGTTGCCGTCCAGGTTTCTCCTTCATCGGATGAGCTGCTGAAGTGTACCCGGTTGGGCGAATCACCGCTATCCCGCATGAACGCTACGATAGTACCATCTTTCTTTTGTGCAAATGCAGGCTGAATAGGCCCCCGGCCTACGATTGGCAGGCTGGCCTGCCAGGTTTCTCCATCATCATCGGAAATAGCGGCCAGCGACATATTGAAGCCGTCTGAATACAGGGGGAGTAATATTCTTCCCTTACCGGTAATCAATGGTTTAATACGGGTCATCCACCCTATACTACGTTTACGGACATCTTTGGATGCTTCGAGGATCATGGCATCATACTTTGGCGCGTACTCCGACCATCCATGTGCTAAACGGGGCAACTGTTTGAATTTAGCCTCCGTTTCTTTTGCAAAATCATCCCCGGGCTTTAGCAAAATATCATCCTGCCAGCTCCATACGGGAGCCCCGGGCTTCAGGTAGTTCTTTGTGGTTTTATACCTCAGGATGGAATACTCCCAACGATTGGCCTGTACCGCAATCCATACCAGATACAACACGCCTTTTTTGTTAAGGAACAATACCGGATTACAGTCCGGCAGTCCCGGCGTATCGGCAAGTACAAATGGATCACTCCATTTTTTTTGTCCTTTTCTCAGCCTGGATCCCATGATCTTTACATCATCAGCGCTCCGCTCACCACTTCCATAAAACCAGGCGGCCAGCATATCCCCGTTAGGCAGGGCAACCAGCGTACTGCCATGTACATGCTTCTCCTGGCCGGGAAAGATTAATGCAGATTCCGTTACCGGCGACTGTGAAAATCCAAACCGGGCTAAAAATACCAGAATAAAAAACGAAAATAATTTCTTCATAGCAGATAATTAAGATGCTAAATATTTTAACCGGACAACCCCAAAAACCCGGAGAAGGAAACGGAAAAGCGATTTTTTGTCATAGCAAATCATACAGTTTTCCACTGGTCAGCCTTCGCTATCCCATAGCTGCAACCTGTTTCTCAGCAGGGATATCTCCTCCTGCATATCCTTCATTTTAAGCAACAGGTGTGTGATGGCATCAATACCCTCCGGGTTAATTCCCAGTTCATAATGCAGCCGTATGAATTTTTCCAGCTCACCCAACTGCGTATTAGGTATGAACTGTGTTCTTCCATCAGAGATGATTTCAATAAGTCCATACTCATTCAGTGTTTGTATAAACGAGTGCTCTATATGGTAGTAAGCACAGCAGGCTTCGGAAGTAATCAGCTCTTCGGTATTCAGCATCATGAATGAATTTAATTATTAAGATTGAGACAATTCACGAAACAGGGCTTTTTGTTTATCGGTAAGATTAACCGGTATTTTGATAAGCCATGTGATCAGCAAATCACCATATACGCCTTCCTTTTTATATACCGGGAAACCCTTTCCTTTCAGTCTTGTTTTAGTGCCATTCTGCGTTTCCGGATTCACCTTCAGCTTTACTTTACCGTCAAGGGTATCTATCATTTTTTCACCCCCCAGCACAGCCGTATATAAGTCAAGCTCTACAGTAATATACAGATCATCTCCAAGCCGTTTAAAAACAGGGTCTTCAGCGATGGCGAATGTTATATACAAATCGCCGGGCGGTCCGCCGTTTGCTCCTGCTCCTCCATGACCTTTCAGTTTAATGGTTTGACCATTGGCAATACCGGCAGGGACGGTAATGCGGATATTCTTATCATTTACTTTAAATACCCGCTGGTGAGTGGTATAGGCATCTCTTAAACTGAGTTGCATCTCTGCATTATAATCCTGCCCTTTAAATTTAGCACGGCTTCTACCTTCGCTAAATCCTCCGCCAAACATGGAATGGAAAAAATCAGAAAAATCGCCTGATGAAAAATCATCTCCAAATCCTTCATTTTCTCCCCCGGCAGCATACCGTCTTTCTCCGGCAGCCTGCTGCGACTGCTTAGCTTTTTCAAAAGCTTCAGCGTGTTGCCAGTTTTGCCCGTACTGATCGTATTTTTTTCTTTTTTCGGGATCGCTCAGCACTTCATTCGCCTCATTAATCTGTTGAAATTTTTTATTGGCTTGGTTATCATTCGGGTTAAGATCAGGATGATACTGGCGGGCTAATTTCCGGTACGCTTTTTTTATCTGATCTGCAGTGGCATTTTTTTCTAACCCCAGTATCTTATAGTAATCTATAAATTCCATAAAACAAATGTATATCTATTTAAAAACCGGAGATAAATGTACGGAAAGAACCCTTCCCGGCACGGAGGATCCCCTCCAGACCTACGATATCGCAACCTTATCCGCATCAGGAAGCCTTATGCAGAAGCTTATCCTCCTTAACTGCATTACGATGGCTTTGTACATGTTTCTCATGTATAATGGCGCCCAGCGATTTTCCATACACCTTACTTTCTACCCATGAAATGACATCGAGATAGGCAAAAGCCCTGGTCTCAAAACGATTCTTTTCCAGGTGTTTGATTTTATACAGGAACTTTCCCAGCTCCGGTTTCAGCTGGCGGGGAGCAACATGAAATGAGCTGCGCAAAAACCGGAACATCTCTTCTTCTACAACAGTTAAATTCTTCATTTTTGCCATAAACCGGTATACCGATTTTATCAGCGATTCAATGATCTCATCATTACCCAGCTCATAATGTGCCATCAGGTGCATCAGCCGGGCATAACATTGCAGGTCGTGCCGCAGATCCAGGGGACCGTTAATGATTTGTTGGAGGTAATCTATAGACTTTTCATATTGCTCTGCACCAAAATACAGGGTAGCTATCTTATAGTTAAAAACCAGTATCCGGTGCCGGTCTACATAAAGCGCATATTCTTTAAGGTTAGCTTCTATTGCAGGAATCAGCGCCAGTCCCTCTGCAAAGGTACCCGTCATCAGGTGCCAGTTCACTCTTGCCAGGTTTATGTAAATAGAAGTATGCACGCGGAAATTATCGTGTTGCCTGCCAACGGGAGTTTGGGCAAAGGCTTCAAACCGGCGCAATGTACCCTGGAATTTCCGGTAATTGCGCAAATCAAAATGGGCGTTCAGCAAATTGTGCATCCCTTTTATATAGTGGCCCGTTTCCACGGCAATCATCGTGGGATGTGCCTCAAATAATGCAACCCATTTTTCACCATAGCGGTAATACATTAAAAAATCCTGGCGTATAAAAGCGTACCAGCAATAGCTCTGGTAAAGATATAAGTTTTCATAAAAGCCGTGAATAGCCGTCAGGGAAGGCGGAATATTGCTTTTAAAAAAGGCTTTGATATCCTTCTCGTCTTCTTCATTGCGGGCATGACCAAATTTAATATACCAGCGGTACAGCAAAAGAGCAAGATTCGACAGCCGGGTAACCCGGTCAATATGCTGGCTGATCTCCGTGGCCTCATGGGTAAGCCCTTCTGCCTTTTCGATAGTGCTGCGGGTAATATGCAGGGTTTCTATTTTCTTCTCTAAGGAAATTACCTGTGCGAGGAAATTAAATTTTTGATTCGTTCTCGCCAGTTCCTTAGCCTTTTCCAAAATCCTCAGGCTCTGAATTTTTAATCCCTTATTGTAAAGCAGGCGGGCATGATCAAGATGTTCACTCAGTTGAAGATCCGTATTTTCCGTTGCCTTAAGCAAACGCAGGCTGGACAACAGCTGTTTGTATAAATGTGTTTTTAAATTGGCTAATTGAGGCTTGGTAATGCCCTTCAGCTTCGCCAGCAGATGCTTTTCGTCATATTCATGCATTTTCTCCAACGCATCAAACAATTGAATGATCTTCAGGTCTTCTTTTCCTGAACTTCTTTTTATATAAAGCTTAAAATGTCTTTTTTCAGCCTTTTCCAGCGATTGAACCAATTGAAATAAGGCATCCGTAAAACTGTTGGGCATCATGAATACTATTTGCTGAAATCCAATACCACAGGGGGTTTTTTATATATAAACCGTCCTTTGGGATGATAAAATTACGAACAAGTTGGTTTGCAGGGCGAAAATCCCCGCCCTACATTTGTATCAGCAAGTGAGAAAAAAGGTAAAGCAAGCAATCGTGAAGCAGAAATCAGGCAAGTGTTAGAGGCATCTCAATGAAAGCAGAAAGCTGCAATCACTTACAGAACAAGACTTATTAAGAATTTTCATATGGCAAGCAATCGTTAGAGGTCATCTGTGTCTACAGAAGACCTTTTTTATTTAAGGGTCAAATCTAAAGTATTTTTTATACTAAACTTAGCTTTTGATTAACTTTTATTTTCCGGCAGCATTTCCCTTCGGTCATTTTATCCTTCAATTCTGTTTAGTTTATATTGCTCATTCACGTCAAACCGCTTAACTCCACGTACTTTTGCAGTTCATGAGCAGGAAAAAAGATAAACCCCGGATATTAGAGCAGGTACTGGTGGAGGATTATGCGGCGGAGGGCAAATCCCTCAGCCGGGTAGATGGTAAGGTCATTTTCATTGAAGGTGCTGTCCCCGGCGATGTGGTGGATGTACGATTGGGGAAAAGTAAGAAAGACTGGGCAGAGGGTAAGGTTTCCCGTATCCATACTTTTTCTGCAGACAGGACAGCGCCGTTTTGCAGCCATTTCGGTATTTGCGGCGGCTGTAAGTGGCAAATGCTGCCTTATAAAAAACAACTGGAACACAAGCAAAACGAAGTAGAGCAAAACCTTCGCCGCTTAGGCCGTATACCCCTGCCTTCCATAATGCCCATCATAGGATGTGATAAGACAGAACGCTATCGGAATAAATTAGAATTTACCTTCAGTAACCGCCGGTACAAAACAGGAGAAGAAATGCAGCTCCATCCTTTAGCGGAGCAACCACCGTCCGATCCCGCGCTGGGATTTCATGTACCCCGGCTTTTTGATAAGGTGATTGATATTACCACCTGCCACCTGATGGAAGAGCCGGTTAACCTGATCAAAAACACCATACGTGAATTTTCCATACAACAGAGCTACCCTTTTTATGATATCCGGCAGCATACGGGATGGCTGCGCAACCTCATCGTTCGCATCAGCACAACCGGTGAAGTAATGGTAAATATCTGCCTGGCATACGAGGAAAAAACAGAAAGAGAAAAGCTGCTGCACCATCTCCTCAAGCAGGTTCCTTCTATCACTACCCTGTTATATACCATTAACAACAAGAAAAACGACAGCCTGTTTGACCTGTTACCGCAAACCTATTACGGCCCGGGTTATATTACGGAACGCCTGGAAGATCTGCAGTTCAAAATAAGTCCCAAATCTTTTTTCCAGACCAATACCCGGCAGGCGGAAAAACTCTACCAGGTAACCCGCAATTTTTGTGAATTAACCGGTAATGAAACGGTGTACGACCTGTATTGCGGCACCGGGAGTATCGGAATTTTTACAAGCCGGCAGGCAAAAAAGGTAATCGGGGTAGAGCTTATCCCTGAAGCTATCGCCGATGCAGAGGAAAATGCCCGGATCAATAATATCCGGCATACCGCTTTTTTTACGGGGGATGTTATTGATATATGCCGGGATAACTTTTTTGAGCAGAATGGTAACCCCGATGTGATCATCACCGATCCTCCGCGGGCCGGTATGCATGAAAAATTAGTCCGGAAAATACTGGAAATACAGGCGCCGCTGGTGGTATATGTAAGCTGCAACAGCGCCACCCAGGCCCGGGACCTGCAACTGTTATATGAAAAATACGAAGTAACGCAGGTACAGCCCGTAGATATGTTTCCCCATACGCATCATATTGAAAATGTGGTGCAATTAAAGCGGAGATCATTACCGGATACCGGTTTTTAAAAGTGCCCGGATAAGGTTTATTATCCGGCATGGTTTATTTTCGCACTTAATCAATAGTATTGTTATGACAGAATTTCGTCCCGGCGGCTTTCAGGTATTACCGGTTGTGGTAAAAAACTTACTCATCATCAATGGATTGGTCTTTTTGGCACAGATAACTTTTGAAAAAGCGGGATTGGTTTCAATGTACGATCTATTTGCGCTTCACGATGTTCGTTCTCCATTTTTTAGACCTCATCAGTTTTTGACACACATGTTTTTACATGGGGGTTTTGATCATATACTCTTTAACATGTTTGCTTTATGGATGTTCGGCAGTGTTCTTGAAAATTATTGGGGTCCTAAGAGGTTTATCATATTTTATCTTGCATGCGGCTTGGGAGCTGCATTTTTACACATGGGTGTTTTATATTATGAAAACACTATAGATTTAAACAGGCTTTATGCAATACTACCCCAGTTGGATCAAATTCAACAGGAAAGGGAAACAATAAGAATATCCAAGCAGATAAATCAAGCCACAGTAGGAGCTTCAGGGGCAGTTTTCGGCTGTCTTGCTGCTTTTGGTTACCTGTTTCCCAACAGCCTTATCTACCTGTATTTTTTCATCCCCATCAAGGCAAAGTGGTTTGTTATGATGTATGCGGCTATGGAATTCTTCCTCGGGGTGCGCAATTCGGCGGGAGATAATGTAGCGCACTGGGCACACCTGGGCGGCGCTCTGGTCGGTTTTTTGCTGGTACTCTACTGGAATAAAACAAAACGCAGAAGATTTTATTAGTAATTTTATCCTGTTTACCGGAAGTAAAAATTACTCTGTATGGGCGTGCTTGAACAAACAAAAACAAAGAAAATTTTTTTCGGTGCAGATAATGATGCACTGATACGGATTATCATAATTAATATCCTGATAACTGCACTTCTTTTTCTTATCCGGTCTATTTACCAGCTTTCGGGTATTGAGCTTTCCCGGTTTCAGCATGACATAGCAGCCTGGTTCGTGTTACCGTCTGACGCTGATACCTTAATAACCCGTCCGTGGACATTGATCACCTTCATGTTTTCCCATACGGATCTATGGAGCCTTATTGCGAATATGCTTTGGTTATGGGCTTTTGGATTCATTATCCAGAGCTTATTAGGCAGCAAAAGGTTGGTACCCCTGTATATTTATGGCGGGCTGGCCGGGGCCCTGTTTTATCTTTTATACAGCAACCTGATTGCTCCACCGGATGCCGGTGATTCCCTGATGACCCTGGCCGGTGCTAATGCTCCCATCATGGCTGTTGCAGTTGCCGCAACGGTTGCCGCTCCTTTATACCGTATCTTTCCCATGCTTAACGGGGGTATTCCATTATGGGTATTAACGGTTATCTATGCAGTAGTCAGCTTTGCCGGTATTTCTTATAACTACCCTGCTGCATATAGCGCACAACTGGCAGCAGCAATAACCGGCTTCTGGTTTGTTAACCGCCTGAATAACGGGTATGATCCCGGGAGGTGGATGAACAGATTATATAACTGGTTCTTTGATTTATTTAACCCGGATAAAATGCCGGATACGGATATAAGCCGGCACAGCCTGTTTTACGATACCCACGGCAAGCCGCCATATAATAAAAAGTCCATTTTAAGCCAGGAGCGCATTGATGAAATATTAGATAAGATAAACAGTACCGGCTACGACAGTCTTTCACACGATGAAAAAGATATTTTACACCGGGCAAGCCAGGAAGACCTTTAATTTTGCTACATGGCTCGCAAATTCTTCAGGCGCTTTCTTTTAATTACTTACCTTATTCTTGTTTTTGTTTTCCTTATAGCATGCCTTTCCCCTTTGCTAAACCCGGCAAACTGGTGGCATTTCGGGTTTTTAGGTTTGATTTTCCCCTACCTTTTAATTTCGCTGGTCCTCTTTTTAGCCGGATGGATTGTGGCCAGATCCCGCTGGAGCTGGGTAGCTGCAATTGCTTTAGTATTGGGATGGAAGAATATTACCTCTGTCTTCGCCTTTCACCCGTTAAGTTCGTTTAACAAAGAAAAGAAAGATGCCGGTGCCTTACGGGTGATGACCTGGAACCTCAAGGGGTTTGCCCCCCCTGTTCCGCATGAAAAAGCAGATAAGAAAACAAGGATAGCCCATCTTGATAAAATATTTAACATTATCCGGGACTATAACCCCGATGTTATTGCCATCCAGGAGTTTTATAGCATTGAATCTTCAAGCTGGTTTAATAATACTACCACGCTTAGCAATATGGGATACCGGTACTATTTTTTCCCGGGGGACTTTTTACGATATAAAGACAATCGCAGCGGAACCGCTATTTTCTCAAAATACCCGCTTGTTGATTCTTTAAAAACAGTGATGCCCCAGGATGCGGAAGATAAAGTAGAAAGCCTGCTAAGTGCCGATATCGTATTCCAAACAGATACCGTAAGCCTGTTTACCGCTCACCTGCAATCTTACCAGTTTATGCCGGAGGATTACAGCAATTTTTCAAAAATCAGGAGAGACCCGGAGGAGAGAGTGGAGGCTTCGAAAAGTATTATCCGGAAAATGCGAACCGCTTTTAAAAAACGGGCAGTACAAACGGAAATTATTCGCAACCGGTTAGATGAGAGTACCTACCCGGAAATTTTTTGCGGCGATTTAAATGATGTCCCCAACTCGTACGCTTACTTTTCTGTAAAGAACAATAAGAGAGATGCCTTTATCGCTAAAGGATTCGGCTTCGGGCAAACTTTTTATAACCTGTCTTCTGATTTTATGCGGCGGCTTCCCACGCTCAGGATTGACTATATTTTTACCGATCCCCGGTTTACCATAATACAGTGTGCCCGGATCCCCGTTGTCCTGTCGGATCACATCCCTGTTGTGGCTGATCTTAAATTAAACCGGCCATGATCTCTGCTAACGGGTAAAAGCGTAATGATCACCCGGAATATTATTCCGTTTATATTTGCAATCATTATATACAATATCAAATCAGGATATGGCAGAACTGAAAATATATAATTCCCTGACTAAGCAAAAAGAAGTATTTACACCCATTACACCCGGCTATGTAGGTATGTATGTATGCGGACCTACCGTATACAGCGATGTGCATTTAGGTAACTGCCGTACTTTTATTTCCTTTGATATTATTTATCGTTATTTCAAATACCTGGGATATAAGGTAAGATATGTGCGTAACATAACCGATGCAGGACACCTGGAAGGAGACCGGGATGAAGGAGATGATAAATTTTCAAAAAAAGCCCGGTTAGAACAGCTGGAACCTATGGAAATCGTTCAAAAATATACCCTGGGGTTTCATAAGGTGATGGAGTTATTCAACAATCTTCCACCTACCATTGAGCCTACGGCAACCGGCCATATTTCCGAACAAATTGAAATGGTGAAGCATATCCTGCAGAACGGCTATGCGTATGAAGTGGATGGCACCGTTTACTTTGATGTGGAAAAGTACGATAAAGAAAAGCCCTACGGTATTCTTACTAACCGGAAGCTGGAAGAATTATTAGAAGGTACACGCACCCTCAGCGGGCAGGATGAAAAAAAAGGCCGCCTGGATTTTGCCTTATGGGTTAAAGCAAAGCCCGAGCATTTAATGCAATGGCCTTCTCCCTGGGGTATGGGCTTTCCCGGATGGCACATAGAATGTTCGGCCATGAGTGGAAAATACCTGGGAACGAAATTTGATATTCATGGCGGTGGAATGGACCTGGCAGCAACCCATCATACCAATGAAATTGCCCAGTCTGAGGCCTGTTATAATGTTAATCCCGCCAATTACTGGATACATACCAATATGCTTACGGTAAACGGGGCCCGCATGAGCAAGACTGCCGGTAACGGGTTCTTACCCGGCGAATTATTTACGGGCAGCCATCCCCTGCTTGAAAAAGCTTATGCGCCTATGACTGTTCGCTTTTTCATGCTGCAAACACATTACCGGAGTACGCTCGATTTCAGTAATGAAGCGCTGCAGGCCGCAGAAAAAGGATTGAAAAGACTCTGGGAAGCGTATCAAAACCTGGAACAACTGCAGCAGCAGGCCCAGGAGCTTTCCGATACCGCATCAGACACAGAAACAGACCGGCGCTGCCGGGCTTTCATTGAGGGTTTTGATACTTCAATGAACGATGATTTCAATACAGCCAAAGTACTGGCCAATATGTTTGAGCTGGTTCCCATCATCAATTCGTTTAAGGGCGGACAGATCCCATTAAACTACATCAACCGGGCAACATTCGACTTGCTGCAAAAACAGTTCAGCACCTATTTAACCGATATTTTCGGATTAAAAGAAGAAAAAGTGGCAGATAGCGGGCGCTTAGACAGTGTGTTGCAGTTACTGATACAAATAAGAAAAGAGGCAAGAGCGAGAAAAGATTTCGCAACATCCGATAAAATACGCAACGAGCTGCAACGGGAAGGTATTTTATTAAAAGATGAGAAAGACGGGAGCGTGAGCTGGAATATTATCTAAAAAGCGGTTAATGCATTATGTAGCGCATCTTTCTAAGGATAAACAACTGAAGCACCTGCTCCGGCGGCAACCCGTTTTTGAACTAAAGAAAAGAAAGGATATTCATGTATATCTCTGCGCTTCTATTATAAGCCAGCAGCTCTCGGTTAAAGTAGCCGATGTTATCTACAAGCGATTCCTTAACCTCTACGGATCCTCCCGCCCCAGCGCATTGCAGATAAGCCAGACCCCCGTGGACGTTTTACGGTCTGTTGGCCTGTCGGCAGCAAAAGCGAGCTATGTGCTCAACGTAGCTGCTTTCGCCATAGAGCATAGACTAACGGCCCGTAAGCTGAACCCAATGAATGACGAAGAAGTGATTGCTTATATTACGCAAATAAAAGGCGTGGGCAGGTGGACGGCAGAAATGCTGCTGATATTTGCCCTTGGGCGGGAAGATATCTTTTCGGCGGATGACCTGGGAATACAAACAGCCATGCGGCATTTGTATAGGCTGAACAATACGGATAAAAAAGCCCTCAGGCAGCAAATACTCAGCCTGTCGCAAAAATGGGCACCTTACCGCAGCTACGCCTGTCTGCACCTGTGGGCATGGAAAGATATGGAGGTGAAAGTCTGAAAACCTGCCGGCAGACAGGTGTAAGAATGGGGGAAAGACAGATACATCTTAGCTTATGGCGCTTTCCTATTGCACACCCTGCACCCTGTGACCTGAAACCTGTGAGGCCTCGTTGCTGCCAGCTTCCATCATCTCAATTAATTTTGCCGGATAATATAATCTCGCTATCTTTGCCGCCCCAAAAAGTTCTTTTTGTTTGGGAGTCACGCCGGTGGCGTGACGTTAACACCAAAAAACGTAAAAAATGGCAAAAGAAATTACCGGCTATGTAAAGCTACAGGTAAAAGGAGGGCAGGCCAATCCTGCACCGCCTGTAGGTCCAGCGTTGGGTTCCAAAGGTATCAATATCATGGAATTCTGTAAGCAGTTTAATGCACGTACGCAGGATAAAATGGGCAAAGTACTCCCCGTATTGATTACGGTGTATTCCGACAAATCTTTCGAGTTTATTATTAAAACGCCCCCCGCATCCGTTCAGTTATTGGAAGCAGCTAAAGCACAAAAGGGTTCCAAAGAACCCAACCGCAACAAAGTAGGGAAAGTAACCTGGAGCCAAGTTGAAGCAATCGCTAAAGACAAAATGTCTGATCTGAATTGCTTTACTACGGAAAGCGCAATGCGCCTGGTTGCCGGCACGGCACGCAGCATGGGAATTACTGTTGATGGTAAAGCCCCGTGGGAAAATTAACTCTTCACTTTCCAAAAACTGAAAGAAAATGGCAATCAGTAAAAAAAGAAAAGCTTCCGAAGCTAAAATAGATAAAACTAAAACGTATTCACTAAAGGAGGCTTCCGCTCTTGTTAAGGAAGTGAATACCACCAAATTCGACAGCTCTGTTGATATTCACCTCCGTTTGGGCGTTGATCCTAAAAAAGCCGACCAGGCTATCCGGGGTACAGTTACCTTACCTCACGGAACAGGTAAAACAAAAAGAGTATTGGTACTCTGCACTCCCGATAAAGAAGAAGCTGCAAAAAACGCAGGCGCTGATCACGTAGGGTTAGATGAATATGTAACGAAAATAGAAGGGGGATGGGTTGATGTAGATGTAATAATAGCAACCCCTGCCGTAATGCCTAAAATTGGTAAACTGGGTAAAATATTAGGCCCACGTAACCTGATGCCCAATCCCAAAACAGGTACTGTTACCAATGATGTGGCTGCTGCAGTAAATGAAGTGAAAGGTGGTAAAATAGCATTTAAGGTAGATAAAGCGGGTATTATTCACGCTTCCATCGGCCGGGTAAGTTTTCCTCCCGAGAAGATCGTGGAAAACAGCCAGGAATTTATCAATGCTATTATTAAAGCAAAACCGGCAACGGCTAAAGGCACTTATCTTAAAAGTGCTTATATAGCCAGCACCATGAGCCCGGGTATTGCTATTGACACCAAATCATTTGTAAACTAATGCTTTAACGGCATAAAATCTATTTGTATGACCAAACAGGAAAAAAACGAAGTGATTGAATTGCTGAAAGGCAAGTTCTCTCAATATAATAACTTTTACGTTACCGATACAGAATCATTAACTGTAGCACAGGTAGTTAACCTGCGCCGTGCCTGCTATAATAAACAGGTGGAGATGAAAGTGGCTAAGAACACCCTTATTAAAAAGGCGCTGGAGTCTTTAGATAAGGAAAGATTTGCAGGCATATATGATTCTTTAAATAATGTAACGGCTTTGATGTTCTCCGAAAATGCCAAGGAGCCGGCTTTAATCATCAGCTCCTTCCGCAAGGAAACCAATGGTAAAAAGCCCGAACTGAAAGCAGCTTTCATTGATGGTGATGTGTTTGCCGGCGATGATCAGCTCCAGGCTTTAACCACACTGAAGAGCAAAAATGATCTTATCGGTGAAATCATCGGACTGTTACAATCACCGGCCAAGAATGTGATCAGCGCGTTAAACGCAGGAAACAAATTAGCCGGACTGATTAAAGCACTGGAAGAAAGAGCGAATTAAAATGTGAGAAATGTGAAAGTATGGAAATATGAAAATTCATTTGCCACATTACTCACATTTACACATTTACACATTACTTATCCCCGGCCTGGGGGATAATATACAAACAAATTTTTTTAATCACTCCGCCGGAGCACAGGCAATGAAGGCGGAAAAAATTTGAAAACAATGGCAGATTTAAAAGCATTTGCTGAGCAGTTAGTAAGCTTATCAGTAAAAGAAGTAAACGAATTAGCAAAAATCCTGAAAGACGAGTATGGTATTGAGCCTGCTGCAGCTGCAGTAGCCGTAGCTGCCGGCCCTGCTGCCGGTGGTGCACCAGCCGCTGAGGAAAAAACATCCTTCAATGTGATACTGAAAGCAGCCGGAGCCAATAAGTTAGGCGTAGTAAAGATTGTTAAAGACCTTACCGGATTAGGACTGAAAGAAGCAAAAGACCTGGTTGACGGCGCTCCGAAACCCGTTAAAGAAGGTGTTGCTAAAGCAGAAGCTGATGATATTGCAGCTAAGCTGAAAGAAGCAGGAGCTGAAGTAGAAATCGCTTAAGCAGATTACGTAGAAAAATAACGCAAGTCATCCTGGTCACAGGGTGACTTTTTTTATGGTAAAACCGGGGCGTTACACGGTTTTTGCACCGGTCTTCCTCCCTGCTCACAATTGCTTATTCATCAAAGGAAGTGCTGCCGCTATTTCATTTACCTTTTCATACACTTCCGGAGTTTGCAGGTGCATCAGGTGCCTGTGATGATGCAGGTCCGTACCCAAAAACTCAATGAATTTATGTTTAAAAAGATGTGCGGCCATTTGTGCAACACCTTTGCCATAGTATCCGATTAAAGAAAGGATATTCACCTGGAACAAACAACCGGCATTCCTCAGCTCCTCATAAATTGCGGGTTTCTTATGAAAATAAACATATCGTTCGGGATGCGCCAGAATAGGTTTATATCCCTTCATCTGGAGATTAAACAGCTTCTCTTTGTAATCGAAAGGTGCGCTGGCAAAGGAAAACTCCACCAGCACCAGGTTATCCTTTATGGTAAGTAAGGGTTCTTTATTTTGCAGGAGACTGTCGAAATGATCATCTAAAAAATATTCTGCCGCTGCCCACAGCTCCATATTGATCTTTCTTTTTTCGAGTTCCGCTTTCAGCTTTTCATATCCCCGCGTTATGGTTTGGCGGTTGTTGGGATAGAGGTCTGACATAAGGTGGGGAGTAGTGATCAGCTTTTCATAACCCGAATCCCGTAATCCTTCAATAAGTTGTATGGAAGTATCCATATCCGGCGATCCGTCATCTATACCGGGTATCAGATGCGAATGCATATCACATTTCAGAATACTGAGATTACCGTTAAAAACGGGCTGCTTTTTCTTGAATAGAGAGAACATAGGAGACAGGGGATTTGAAACTGCCTGCCGGCAGGTAGATTTAAAATTTGAGATTTGAGATGGCGGTCAGCAAGGTTTCAGGTATAATAACTCATAGCCGACTGCTCACTTCAGATTTGGGGTCTGACCCTCCTTTCGTCGGGTACCGACCCCATCATCTCCACATTCTCACATTTTCTTTTCCATTTTCTCATAATTGCGGGCATAAATTTTATATACTTCCGTTATTCCTTCCTTTAGACCCGTCCTGGCTTTCCATCCCAACGCATGCAGGCGACTTACATCCAGCAATTTCCTGGGCGTACCATCGGGTTTTGTCAAATCATGCTCAATGGCACCTTCATAACCTACAATTTCTTTTATCAGCAAAGCCAGTTCTTTTATAGTAATATCTTCGCCAACACCTATATTAATCAATCCGGGCTCATTATATTCCTGCATCAAAAAATAACAGGCATCCGCCAGATCATCCACATGCACAAACTCACGGCGCGGTGTACCCGACCCCCAGATAACCACCCGATGAAGATCGTTAATCTTAGCCTCGTGAAACTTACGGATCAATGCAGGTAACACGTGTGAATTATTCAAATCATAATTATCATTCGGTCCATACAGGTTAGTCGGCATCACTGATATAAAATTACACCCATACTGATCACGATATGCATCACACATCTTGATACCTGCTATTTTAGCAATAGCATACGGTTCATTTGTATGCTCCAGCAGCCCCGTTAGCAGGTATTCTTCCTTTAATGGCTGCGCCGCCAACTTAGGATAAATGCAGGATGAACCGAAAAACAGCAGTTTGTTAACTTTATTACGATATGCCGCATGGATCACATTGCCCTGGATCATCAGGTTATCGTACAGAAACTCAGCACGGTAGCTGTTATTAGCCATAATGCCACCAACCTTTGCCGCTGACAAAAAAACATAATCAGGCTTCTCCTGCTCAAAGAAAGTTTCTACTGCCTGCTGACAACGCAGATCCAGTTCCGAAGATGTTCGTACAATAATACGATCAAATCCCTCCTGCCGGAGCTTCCTTACCATCGCCGATCCCACCATTCCCCGGTGGCCAGCTACGTATATTTTATCGCTTCTATTCAAAACAGGCGGTTTGAGGTTTTAATATCAAATTTGAAATTTCAAATTTATTCATATTGATTTTTTATCGTGAAGCCACTGTCTTCCAGCAGCTTTTCCCTTTTAAAGAGTTCCACATCAGCCGCTACCATTTCTTTCACCAGCGCCGGCAGGTCGTATGTGGGCTTCCAGCCCAAATTAATATGCGCTTTTGAGGCATCTCCGATCAGCAGATCTACTTCCGTAGGCCGGTAATATTTAGGGTCTACGGCTACTACCTCCTTACCTTTTTCCAGGGAATATTGTGGATTGGTACAGGACTGAACAATACCAACTTCCTTCTCCTCTTTTCCCTTAAAAGCAATTTCCACACCCACTTCGGCAAATGCCATACGAACAAATTCCCTCACAGGTGTTGTGATCCCGGTAGCAATAACATAGTCCTCGGGCTCATCCTGCTGTAATATCATCCACATAGCATGCACATAGTCTTTAGCATGTCCCCAATCCCGTTGTGCATTCAGATTACCCAGGTATATCTTATCCTGCATACCCAATGCAATCTTTGCCACTCCGCGTGTGATCTTCCGGGTCACAAAAGTTTCCCCGCGTAGGGGTGATTCATGATTGAACAATATCCCATTGACAGCAAACATATTATATGCCTCACGATAATTTACTGTAATCCAGTACGCATATAATTTCGCAACAGCGTAAGGAGAGCGGGGATAAAACGGAGTAGTTTCCGACTGAGGCACGGCCTGTATCAAACCATATAATTCAGAGGTTGAAGCCTGGTATAGCTTCGTTTTGTTTATCAGCCCTAAAAACCGAATGGCTTCCAACAGGCGCAATGCACCGATACCATCCGCGTTAGCCGTATACTCAGGCGTTTCAAAACTTACATGAACATGACTCATGGCAGCCAGATTATAAATCTCATCCGGCTGGGTTTCCTGTATGATGCGAATCAGGTTACTGGAGTCAGTGAGATCACCGTAATGCAATTTCATACGCACGTTTTTTTCGTGTGGATCCTGATACAGGTGATCTATTCTTTCCGTGTTAAACAAAGAACTGCGCCTTTTGATACCGTGAACAAAATACCCTTTCGATAGCAACAGCTCAGCGAGATAAGCTCCGTCCTGACCGGTAATACCGGTAATTAAAGCGGTTTTACTCATGATACGATATAGTTAGTTTATAGTTTGTGAGTTTATGGTTTATAGTTGAGTTACGCCCTATTCCTTACACCTTTGTTACAGGTTACAACTTGCAGGGTAGATCTATCCCAAATTGATTTCCGAAGCAGCCGGCCGGCAGGTTTTCACACTTCCGCATTTTTTCACGATCGTTTCAGAAACTGGCTTAGTTTTCTCAAAGGCTTTAAATACAAGGTAAAGAAATAAGGATCCAATCCGTTTACTTTCCATGCCAGCCTGTCGCGATAGTTAGCTTTTAACCTGTTCTTAAGGGATACCGTACTGACACCACCCACCCTCATTTTAGTAATTACCTGTTGAATATAGGTTGCCGGGATTTCATATTTAAGTAATATACGCAGCATCAGCTCATAGTCTGCAGCAGACCCCAGGTCAAGATTAAACATACCTGCCTTCTGATACACTTCTCTGCGCACAAAAAAAGTGGGATGAGGGGGCATCCAGCCGTAATAAAAACTTTTTTTAGTATATCGCCCGGCCTTCCAGGTTCGTACCACTTTATCCAGATTATCCCGCTGTACAAATTGCAGATCAGCATAGCTGCATTGTACCCCCGGCTCTTTAAAAGTTGCCGCTATGGAAGAAATCACGGCCCGGTGTGCATACACATCATCGGAGTTAAGTATACCGATCACATCACCTGTTGCTGCAGCAATCCCTTTGTTCATTGCATCATAAATTCCTTTATCTTTTCCGGAGCTGATCTTTGCAATATGCGGAAAGCCCTCAGCAATTTGTAAGGTGCCGTCTCCCGACCCACCATCAATTATAATATGTTCAATATCCGGATGATCCTGCTCCTGTATGCATTGCAGGGTATCGCGTAGCGTATCGGCGCTGTTATAGGTGGCAGTGATGAGTGAGATTTTCATGCTAATGCACTTTTCGTTCTATCACACAATTTTCCAATACCAGCATATCCATCTGCGTTCTTAAAAAGCAATCCAGCGCTTCAGCAGGTGTATTAACTATAGGCTCGTTTTCATTGAAAGACGTATTCAGCAAAATAGGAACGCCTGTTTTCTTCCTGAATGCGTCTATCAAACCATAATAGCGGGGAGAAATAGTTTTATCTACTGTTTGTAACCTGCCAGTACCGTCTACATGCGTTACTGCAGGTATTTCTGCCTGCTTGTCTTTTTTTATGGGGAATACCTTTTCCATAAAAGGTACTTCATCTGTCTTTGTAAAATATTCGCCGGTATATTCTTTCAGGATAGAAGGCGCAAACGGCCGAAAACTTTCCCGTCTTTTGATCTTCAGGTTCAGCAGGTCTTTTGCTTTCGGATTTCTCGGATCGGCAATGATAGACCGTGCGCCCAAAGCTCTCGGACCAAATTCCGCTCTTCCGTTAAACCAGCCCACTACCCCCGGTTCAATCAGTTTGTCGGTAACCATATCAAATAGTTCATCATCAGGTAATTTCCGGTAAGCGATGTTTCTTGTCTGAAGGAATTGTTCAATTTCATTATTGGTAAACCGGCTTCCCGTATAAGCAGACCATATTGGTTTTGCTCTCGGCTTATCTAACACGTGATTATACATATATAAAGCTGATCCCATCGCAATACCAGCGTCATGTCCTGCGGAAGGGATATATACCTTTTCAAAACCGGTTGCTTCTGCAACTTTACCATTGGCAACCGAATTTTGAGCTACGCCACCGGCAATACATACATTTTTCATTCCTGTACGATCCTTTAGTTTTTTAAGGATATGAAAAATCAGCTCTTCGGTAACCCGTTGCACAGAAGTGGCAATGTCTTTATGATATTGTGTGAGTTGTTCTTCTTTTTTACGGGGTAAACCGAACTCATCAATAAAACTTTCAGAAAATAAATTACCTACACAAGGCATATTATCTTCATACTTAAAGCCGGCTTTGGTGGGATGCACAAAATATTCCTGATTCCAGGTGTATAAGCCATTGGGTAAAAAACGGAGTACTTTCTTTACTTTGTCTGTGTATTTAGCTTCCCCATAGGGAGCTAAGCCCATTACTTTATATTCATCACCATAGTGCGGGAAGCCCAGGAACTGGGTAAAAGCAGTATAGAACAGCCCACAGGAAACAGGGAAATCAACGCTATCTAAAACTTCAATTTTATTTCCCCGGCCTATACCGATCATCGTAGTGGTGAAATCACCAGAGCCATCTATGGAAAGTAACGCTGCCTCCTCAAATGGTGAAGCAAAGAAGGCTGAAGCCAGGTGACTGCGATGATGTTCAATATTTCTGATCTTTTGCTTAAGAATAGCATAGTTAACCGAAGGATCAATTTTTGTAAATTCATCTTCGAGGCTTGTTACCTGCCGTGCATTTTTATACCGGCTAAAGGCACCGGCAATGAGAGCAGGATTCCGGAATAAATAAGCCATCTTATTGAATAGCTTCGCTTTAGTATCTCTGCCAATCGTAATATAATCTACTTCATTAAGTGAAATATCCGCTTCGCGCAGGCAGAATTGAATAGCCTGCACCGGAAAACCAGCCCAGTGCTTAACCCTGGTAAAACGTTCTTCTTCGGTAGCTGCTATCATTTCACCGTCCTTAAAAATGGCAGCAGATGAATCGGCGTGATAGGCATTAATTCCTAAAATGTACATTTACTCAAATAATTTTATTATTGCGAAGGCCGCATATTACTTCTTTCAGAAAGCCTCGCTAAAAATGGTGCAAAGATAGCAGTTCGTTTACGCCTCGCAAAGACGGATCTCTTATGATCACCATTCCTTTATCTCCTCCCACAGATCCTTCCATTCAGGATTCATACTTTCAATCATTTTAATTTTAGCCGCTCTGCTTCCGGCCTTGATCCGTTTTTCTTCGTCAATGGCTTCCATTATGGTTGGAAAGAAAGCATAGTAAACCAATTTGTCAGTATTATATCTGGCTGAAAAGCTTTTCGGATATTTTTTTTCTTTGTGTTCCTGAGTCCTTGCGACTAAATTACTTGTAACACCTGTATACAGTACCGTATGGTGTTTATTGGTTATGATATAAGCGAAGCCGCCTTTTACAAACGCCATTACGAGATGTATTTAGCCCCCAAACGTCATTACGAGACCCTAACCGAATTAAAGTACTGTGCAGATATGTTACAGGGTCGAAGTAATCCCCTTTTGTAGACCGGTTATATTTTATAAACCGGCTCATTACTCCGCTTCGCTACAGGGCTGCCGGCAGGCAGGCTTCGGCGTGCGTAGTTGCTTAAAAACTCCAACATCCGTTCACGCCTCGCAAGGACGCGGGACTTCAACTGAATAACTTCTTATACTTTTCCTTCAGGTTAGAATTTTCCGCAAAGTCTTTCGCATACTGCCATGCCCCAACACTCCACTGCTGAAACATTTCATCATTCATATCTGCCACCTGCTGCAATATCTGAACAAAAGCGTCCGGGTTGCTTAAGGGCAAATCCCAACCGGCACACGACTGCTGTAAATTCCGCCAGGGTGTTTGGTCGCTGATCAGCACCGGCCGGCCCGCTGATAAAGCTTCAAAAATGGCATGACCGAAATTTTCGCCCAGCGTAGGTAACACAAAAAGGTGATGAGCATGGATCAATTGCTCGATCTCGGAGTGCGGAACATCCTGTCGTAATTCAACCGTTATGGCTTCCGGCAGGTTTTTTATTATTTCCCGGCACTCCAACCAATATTCTCCATCTTCAATAGCAGCTACGATAGTGAAAATAATATTACCGGTAACAGATTGCAGGCAACGTAATAAAAAAGCCAGGTTTTTTATCGGATGCACCCTGCCTGTAAAAATTATCTTTATTGTTCCGCTCTCTTTCCGGATTAGCTGAAAAGATTTTTGTTTGGGAAGAAAATTGCCAACCTGACTGATATAAACCGTATCCCCAAACAGCTTTTTTATGTCTGCCGTTTCTGTGGTATCTGTTGCATGAAAAATAATTTTCTGGTGTATATTGAACAGCTTCAAGAATTGAAAGAATATCTTTTTCTTACCAGTTTTATATTGCACCGCCGTTGATCTCAGCATTCCCCTCGGTGCCAGCACTACCTGTGTTTTTATTATGTCCAACCATTTCATCATCAGGGGATAAATGGTAAAATAGCGCGAATACATACTGTTCAGATACACATAATCCGGCTTTACCCGCCGTATATGCACCAGTATGCTTTCCCAGTTCAAAGATGCCGGGGAAGCATAAAATACCCGAACGCCATCCTGTTCCATCCAATGGTTCTGCTCAATTTGGGGATAAGGTTGCTTATCGTCCAGGTCCCTGTCGCTGGTGAAGATATAAATACCATAGTCCTCCTTCATCTGTTCCGCAAAGTTCACGCAGGAGCGGATGGGGCCTCCGGCTTTGAAGCCAGGCTCGTACCAATCGGTGAAGAGGAGTACCTTTTTCCTACTATTAAACAACATCATTTTTGTCAGCCAATGCCCCGACATTAAAATCAGGCACCTGTTTTCATAAGATATCTTTTATAAAGAATGGTCATCCACTTGTACAAAACAATTGACACCAATTCCTTATTCAGATATCCACAGTTTATTAAATAGCCTTACCAAAATATTTCTTCGAAATAAAATAGTATGCTATAACTACAAAAGCAACTTTTACTGTCCAGTTGGTAATAATATAAAATTCATTTCCTGCACGCATTACATAAAAAAGAATCAATGGCATCCAAAACAAAATCGTTTTAATTCTCCTTGAAAGTGAAAAACAATATCCCATAACCAGGTTTAGAAAAAAGCCAAAACAGAAACAGAAAAAGATTCCTCCTGCATACCCAAAATTTCCATATCCGTCACCGAGTATGCCTACATTCATAGATACTGACGTTGCTAAAGGAATACCCGTTAAATATCTAAATTTTTTATTATCCCCCACCGTAGCCTTTTCGGAATAAATAAAACGGGGCAAAACAACTCCCAAAAGTTCCCTGCCCAAATAAGTATTAGTTTTATTAGTTGTTTTTACTACATCCTTTTTCAAAACGTAGGAAACAATAAAACCCTGATTAAGACGAGTAATAAACTTTGCCTGCATCAGCCATAAATTAGCTTTATTGAGAGACTGCAGGTTTGCCGAGAAAATATCAGCAAATAAACTTACTCCTGTAGTTTCTTGTGTTACGCGGTTGCTCCTCCACTCTATTTTCCTATAATCTACCTTTACCGATTGTAAGATCATAAAAAAAATAATGGATAAAGCCACTATTAACATAGTAATACGTGTTCTTATCCTAAACTTGATAGCGGCAAAAGCATATATAAAAAAAAACCAAATGAGCAAATCAATAAACACGCTCCCTCTTACCGTAGAGATAGTTGCAGGAATGGCAACAGCCAATATCAGAATTTGATAAAAACGATTATTAGAATACATCAGATAAAATATACCTACAAACCGAAACAATGATAATACTACAATAACAAACTCAAGGCCGGGAATGACCAATACATTTTGTAAGAAAAGAAACACATACCCTATAACAATAAGAATAATACCAATTTTATTATGCCGTTTCCGGTCTGTTTCGCTGAAATCCATTTCTCCCTGAATGATTTTCGGTCTTCTAAACCTAAACCTCATACCAATTAAAAAGGCCAGAACAGCAGGGAGTGCAAATGAAAAATAAGTTTTCTGATCCACCGCCATTGCTGACATTTCCTGAGGCGCCAGTATTGCATAATCCAGAAACGGAGCCAATAATAGTTGTACTACCATCAAAAGTGCCGTTATCTCTTTAACGGGTACAATTTTTCCAAGAGCAAGTACCAGTTCACCAAAAGTATATAAAGTGAGTAGTAAACTAATTAAAATAACAGCCGGATAATTGGTAAAAGAGGCCAGCAACAATCCAACAACCAATGTCCACAGTAACAGCGTCTTTTTTGACCTGATATAGATATCCTGCAAACGGAAGCTATTGATATAATATCCTGTGGCAGTGAGGCTCATGATAAACGGGAATAAAAATCCCTATGCTTATTTTTAAAATTAACGTACGAAAAGTGTGTACGGGCAATATTAGCCGCAAACCTGCTTTTCTCTTTCAGAAGTTCCGAAGAGCATAATAATGCCTCCAATACTTCTACATGCTCTTCCAGATTAAACGGATCAATTACACTCCCGTTCAGATTGTCCATCACCGCTTCCTGAGACCCATCCTGGTTACCAACAATAACAGGTATACCACAAGCCATCGCTTCTAATGGAGTTAAAGGTATACCTTCACCCCTTCCTATACCCCGGTCACTCACTAACGAAAAAACAGACGCACAACGATATAAGTCGGGTAAATCCTTATCTTCTACCATACCGGTAAATATTACTTTATCTGTTAAGTTATAATTTCTAACCATTTCTTCATAGGTCTCTTTATTATCTCCTTTACCTCCGATGACTAACCGTGTATTTTCATATTTAATGGCAAGTCGCTGAAAAACATTTATTAAGCGATCATACCCTTTATGGGCAGCCGCTTTGCTCAGGCGTCCAAGACTCATAATAATAAAATGACCGCTTTGATCAGGGATCTGAAATTTTTTCCTCACTTCCTGATTTGCCTGTGCCGGGTAAAAACGTTCCAGATCAACACAATCCCAGATCACCGTTATGGAATCTCTCTTCCTATAACGCTCTTGTTCGAGATAACCGGCTGTGTAATGGCAATCGGAAATAACAAAATCAACTTTTTTTAGCCCTAATGCGGCATCTTTCGATAATCCACTCCAAACCTCAAGCCCATATACATTTAAAACGGTTTTAATGTTAAATAATTTTGCCAACACATAAGTAAATCCGCTAAGATTTACGTGTGCAATATGAATAACTCCCGGTCTCCATACTAATATTTGCCATAGTGTTTGCCATACGAAACGAAGCTGTTGCCAAATAGTATTACTGCCCGCACACCAAGTCACTTCAAACGGATCCTCAAACGAATCCTGCTCTGATCCCAGTAACGATAATATACGCACATTCTTTGCTCCGAATAACTCACGCAAAGCTGTTATTTGATACCGACTATACCGACTAATACCCCCCTTATCAAAACATCCAGGGGTAAGGAACAAAACTTTCATTATAGTTCCTTCAATTTTTTGATAATAAATTTCAGCCTGTGTTCATAAGTATGTTCATAAACGGCTCTTTTCAAACCCGCTTCCCTTATTTTCTTCATCTCATCAGGGTATCGGATCGCCCTTTGTATCAGTTCAATGAGCTCATCATAACTCTTATAAACCAGTATTTCTTTGCCAGGTTCAAAACATTGTTCAATGGAAGGTCTGTATTCCATAATCTGCAGAGCCCCGGCACCTGTTATTTCAAAAGCACGGCAGTTTACCGAATCAAACTCACTCATAGCAGTAGAATTAAGTACCGCCAAACCTGAACCAAAGACCTTACTCTTCTTTTCCCGTACCACATACTTTCCAGTATGTACCGCTCTAATTTCAGGATCCGTCCAGGCAGGTAACCGACCGCCATATAATTCAAGAGCAATTTTATCTTTTAACAGTTTTCTTGTCAAAAAATGTCTATAATCATAAAAGGTGCCAGCAATGATGAGGTTGTTTGTTTGCTGCTCAGCCAAGGGCTTATGCCATGCAGGATTCATCGCTTCAAACAACTGACAGCTGTGAAGCCCCGTGGTTTTGAGTTTATCTGCAGCATATTTGTCTTTAATAAAAATAAGATCCCATCCTTCGTCCAGAATTCCCTTTCCTCTCATATTTGCAGCCGTATCTCCCCACCATACAACTGTTCTAATATGATATTTTTTTAATTCAGTAAGTGTTTCTCCTGATAGTGGTTGGGTTAACGTAAGGACGACATCCGGTTTTAGCATTTTGAAATTAGATAATAACCATTTTTCCTGCCGGGGCATTTCATTACCAGTAAGTTTATTAAAAGCTATTCTTAAAACTCTACTATATGGAGACGTTAATATCTTATTGTCAATCGTGGGCAGTGTAACTACCTCGTGTCCCATTGCCCTCAGGGTAAAGGAAACATTGTCTACAAATGAATCCGGAGCACAATAATTAGGGATAACAAATTTCATAATCTAAAAAAATACTTATTCAAATTGAATAAAACATTGGAAGAAGCATACAGACTATTCCTCTTTCACTAAGTAAGACTGTAATATTTCGTTGATTTTCCTCCCGGTCCGTTCCCAGGTATAATTACTACAAAAATGAGTATGGGTTTGCAACCTTAGTTTTTCGTATAAAAAGGTATCACTACAGATTTTTTCCATAGCTTTTGCTAATGAGTCTGAATCAGGAGGAGATGCTACCAGCATCCCCGTTTCGCCACCTTCAATCATTTCCGGTATCCCAAAATTATGAACGGCAATAGAGGGGCACCCAAAATAGCCAGCCTCTACTATTACCAATGGGGTTATATCTTTATTAGTAGGAAGTACTAATGCATAGGCTTCTTCAAAAATTTTTCGTAAAGCCATAAATTGGTTATGATCGGATTTATTAAAATAACCCAAATATTTAACCAATGGGTTCTTCAGTACTGTTTCCGGTGGTTTTCCTCCTACGAAATACAAATTGAAATCCTTATGTTTCTTACTAATGCTGTTAAAGGCTTCAGCAACCAGCATACCTCCTTTACCTGTAAAATCAAGTCCTACAAAAAGAAAATATTTTTTATAGTTTGTATTACAATTATCCGGTATCGGGATACTGCCACCTAATCCGGCAACGCTAAAATTCTCTCCGGTTAAGTCGTACATCTTTTTTGTCTGTTCAAGCGACCAGGATGAACTGAAAAAGACCCGGACTGCATTTTTTAAGAACATTGCTTCTCTGTGAATAATATCCCGGAGGTGTTTTACAGAAAAAATATCTTTTTTGTGATATACATCTATATAAGTGGAAAAACTGGCGTCAAGATATAAAGCATACGGTCTAACTTGTTCCATCATTATCCAGGGTGTAACGCCATGATAGAAATCAAAATCAGCAGAATTATCAAGTTTCATTTCCACCTCCCTCTTAATTTTATTAAGACGAGAAATGGAATAAAAATAAAATTCTCCTTTTAACCCTAAAATACGTTTCGTTTTTGAAACCAATTTCCTGTATAAGGAGACAGGTGGATTTATATTCTGAACAAGATTTATGGAATAATTGCCCGTGTTCTCCAATTGCTCATATACGTGGTGGTTCATTGCGCTCCAGCCCCCGCTATATTTATTTACATCAAGATTGGTAATGTAGTTAATTCGCCTCATCAAACTATCCTTTGATTACTTCATCCATATTGGTATATACAGTATCCGGTTTAAGGCTATTTCTTTTAATCGTAAGCCCTACCCCCAGCCAGGCGCCTTCGGGAATAGTAGACCCGGGTAAAATTGTACAATTCATTCCGACAGCGGATTTACTTTTAACGACTACCGGAGCCTCAATCAAAAATTGTTCTTCATTTGGTGTCATGGAACCAAAGTAATATTTTGTCGTATCGGCCTTATCTATAGTATTGCGGTAATGATGAGAAAGTGTATATAGTTTACTGCCTGCTCCAATAGTTAGTTTATCTCCTATTTCACAGCCGCCATGTGCCTGTATAATTACCTGTGGTCCAATGTGCACCTCATTACCAACATGTAATTCACCTCTTTCAAATTGATAATGCTCATTAACCCTGATATCTGTTTTTCGGCCATTTGCCGGTTTACCTGCCATAAGTATTGCCCCATTGTCAATCCACACTTTTTCTCCCAGAAAGATAGAATGGGGATTCAAAAAAGTTACGTTTATATCTATGTATACTTTTTTTCCACAACTCCCCAGCTTTTTATGGTAATACCAATAGCGTATCCGCCTGCCAGCACTTCCTCCGATATTCCGTATCATAGCTTCAACAAAGCATGAAATAAGATGAACTATCTTTCGCATTTCGGGTATTATAATGATTGTTTTACCACATCGCAGATATACTTTATTTCATCCTCTGTCAAATCAAAATAAGTGGGCAGATTAAGCCCCCTTTGAGACAGGGCATAGGTAACGGGCGTATCCGCCTGCTCTAAATATGGCATCGCCGACATCGGATAAAAATAGGGTCTGCTGTCAACACCAGATTCTTTAAGGCGCTGCATGAAGGCATCCCGCTTCACCTCATCATAGTTTTCGATTTCAAGACATACCAGCCAATACGCGTTGGTTGCCCAATCATACGTTCTGTTAAGACTTATTCCCGGAATACCACTTAAATACGATTCATAGGTTTTGAATATTTTCTTTTTTTGTTCCAGCAACTCATCCACTCTGTCCATCTGGGCACAACCGAGTGCTGCCTGCATATTGGTCATACGATAGTTATAGCCGCACTCTGTATGCCAGTATCTTTTCTCTTTACTCATGGCATGGTCGCGCAAATAGCGTAGCTTATGATAAAGTGCTTCATCGTTAGTTGTAATGATCCCTCCTTCTCCTGTTGTAATATTTTTATTACCATAAAAACTAAAACAGCCACAGGAACCAAAACTGCCAACTTTTTGTCCATTAATTGTCGCCCCATGCGCTTCGGCCGCATCCTCTATAACCACCAGGTTATATTTTAAGGCAATTTCATTTATTGCCTTCATATCTGCGGGATGTCCATATAAATGAACCGGTAGTATAGCTTTTGTTGATGATGTAACCACCTTTTCAATAGCCTTCGGATCAATACATAAATTATACGGATCAATATCCGCAAAAACCGGAACTGCTCCTGTTTGTAATACGGTATTCACTGTTGCAATAAAAGAAAGATCAGGTATAATCACTTCATCTCCTTTTCCGATTCCCAGCGCAACAAGTGCAAGATGAAGGGCAACTGTGCCGTTTGCAGTAGATACACCATATTTAACGTTACAGAAGGTGGCAAAATCTGCTTCAAACCGATCAATATACTTTCCGAGCGAAGAAATCCAGGTTGAACTTACCGCATCTGTTACGTAAGATATCTCTTTCTCAGTAATAGAGGGTTTGGAAATTGGAATGAACGTATTCATACTTTTATATATTGCTATAATCTATTTGCCGGGATTAACTACTTTCAACCGTTAACTTTTAAACAATATGCTGTCTTTCTTTAAATAAGCATTCACAATCTTTTCTGCGGCACATCCGTCGCCATACGGGTTAGGAACATTTCGATAATCAGGATGAAAATTGTAAAATTCATTTATAATCAAATCAGGATCACAACCAACAAGTTTGGATAAACCCAGTTCAACAGCTTCCGGGCGCTCCGTTACCTCTCTTAAAATCAAAACAGGCTTTTTAAATGATGGAGCCTCTTCCTGGATCCCTCCCGAATCCGTGAATATTATTTTACTCAGGCTGATTAATTTAAGCAATTCAAGATAGCTCAAGGGATCTGTAAGTATCACATTACTTAACTTCGAAAGATCAGAATTCAATACCGGGAGCTTAACCTTAGGATTGGAGTGAACCGGCCAAATAAAACAGATATCCGGATTGTCCGTACATAGCTTTTTAAGGGCAAAAATTAAATTCTCCAGGTTTTTATTCTGGTTTTCCCTTCTATGAACGGTAACCAATACCACTTGTTTACCTTTACTTATGCAATCATTAATCCGATGATCGGAAAAGATCACCTTTGTAAAGCTATCGGAGTTGGTTATATAATTTAGTGCATCTACAACGGTATTGCCTACCACTTCAATTTTACTTTCAATAACGCCTTCCCTAATTAAATTATTTTTAGCACTTTTTGTAGGAGAAAAATGAATATCCGCAACTATGCCTGCAATCCTTCTGTTAAATTCTTCAGGATAAGGATGTTGAAGGTTATAACTTCTTAACCCGGCTTCCAGATGAAGAAACATAATACCATTATAAAATGCAGCTACGGATGATGCCATTACCGTTGTTGTATCTCCCTGGGCTAAAATATATAACGGCTTTTCCCCCTTATTATGAAGCTCCTTAATTAAATCGTTAATAGACAGCAGCGCTCTGGATGTTAGTGTTGCAAGATCCTGATTAGGACTAATTATATTTAGATCATAATCAGGTGTTATATCAAAAACCTTCCAATATGGATCAAGCAGCTCTTTATGCTGGCCGGTATTTACAATTTTATAATCAAAGATATTCCTCTTCTTCAATTCCATTATCACCGGTGCTACCTTTATTAGTTCCGGCCTGGTTCCAATAATGATTAATAATTTATGCAAATTCATCAAGTCTTCCATTTAACCTTCCTATACTATCAGCAATAGAATATTTGCTATCAAAGCCCATCCTGATATATTGCCGGATTTCCCCTCCGGCTATTGATGTAAAACCCTGCACTACCGCTTTTATCTCGTTCGTATTTTCCAAATTAACCAGCATACCCATTTCATCGTCTTTTATCACTTCTTCAAGTCCTTTCAACCGATGAGCAATAACATAAATACCGTGACTCCAGTATTCATATAATTTATTGGGTGCGCAAAATTCCAGGTTAAGATCTAATCCTCTGTATAATATGAATCCTATATCAATAAAAGAATAGTAATTACTTAATTCACTGTGAGACAATTCTCCAATAACGTAAAAGTTTCTATTCTGTACCCGATTCAACATATTCAACACATCAGCCGAAAATCCTCCGATCATCAAAAAATGAACATTGTTTTGTCCATTCATCTGGTTTACAAAGCTGAGGAAACTACTCAAATAATGATTTGCTCCTACATTACCGACATGTGCTATTATCAGATCGCCGGAAGGAATATTTTTTAGTTTTTCAGGACGAATCCTGCTCTCATTTTGTAACCTGCAGCTATTGGCAAATACCATACATTTTGTTCGATCAAACCCCGTTTTATCACAAAAAAAAATTAGCCGGTTTATCTCCGGGAATATGCACAGGTCTAGTTTATTTACATGCCGTGCCAGCTTATTCCAAAGTTTCAGATTTTTACTCTGAATTAGAGCAGGGTCTAATAATTCAAACTGATGATAGATAACACTAATCCGGCGACTCACAAACCTGCGTAAGAAAAATACCACAGAAAGCACATGGATATCGGGAGTATATAAAACATGAACCCTTTTAATAAAAAGCAAATAGAAAATATGTCCATATAAGTGAGCATATTTATATAACTTTTTATATAAAGATTGCTTAAAAAAAGCAGATTTACTTCTAAAAGAAGCAAGATACCTTATGTCTCCATATTGCTCAAATGTGTAACCTCCTTTTATTTTACATTCTGCAACAGATAAGCTAAACCGCGTGGATAAAAGTTCTATTACAAACCGGCAAACAGGAATAAGGGTAAAGTTATTGATCGTTATTGCGGCTGCCTTTTTCACAAAATTTAAATTCTTTTATAGATAATATCTGCCAACTTACCGGTGAGTCTTTTTCGATGTAAAGAATTAAGGAATGTTATATTAGGTGAAAATTGTATTTCGTTCTTTAATAGATGGGTTAAATGTTCAACCGCCTCTGCTATATTATCCGGATCACAAATCAAAGCATAGCCGCTTTTTTCCAAAATTCTCTTTTGGGCTCCAGCCGTCACAAAGCTAATTATTGGCTTTTTCATACTGAAATACTCAAACGTTTTTCCTGCAATACTATAGTCTTCACCTCCTACTACTTTTGAAGAAGTAATGAGCAAAGCATCGCAAGATTTCTGGAAACGCATAGACTGTTCCAAATCTATTTTACCTAAAAATTCTATATTATCCTGTAAGCCGTTCTCTTCTACCATTTCTGTTATCCAATCGGGGGTGTCCCCTGCAAATCTCACAATGATTTTTCTTTTTAGTTCAGGTTCATTTACAAAGAGACTTTTTAGCGCCTTAAAAAAAAAATAAGGAGATCTGTAAAGCCAGTCTTCTTTTCTTGGAATATACTGAATCATTCTATTAAATCTTTTCTTCCACCAGGGAGTGAATATCTGGCGTCTGACCTCAGGGATATAATAAAAGCTACCAGCATAACCAATCACAATCTTTTCTTTTATTTTGAAATTATAATTTATAGCCCAATCACTAATATTTTCATCATATCCGTTAGTAATCAAATGATATTTATTGGGCGATATTTGGGGGTATAATTTTTGAAAGTCTTTTAAAGTTTGGTCAGAAGTGGTTATAATAGCACTTGCCTTTGTCAAAAAAAACTGCTCATATTTTTGGGTTAATAAATAATGTAAATAGCTCCCGTAAGGGTGAATACACCATTGAGACCAGGCATCACGCATGTCTAAAATTAATGGCAGGTTATATTTTTCAGAAACACTAATTGCCAATGAAATAATACTAAAGGGTGGGGCCGTTACAAATAAAGCAGCAGGCTTATGTTTTTCGATAATTTCCGGTAACCTTTCAAATAAGTTTCCTTTCCAGGCCTTTGCTTCGGGACCTAAGATCCTGAAATAAATAGAGAGGAAATTTTTGAATTGGGATTTGTATCTATGCAATAAACTTTTACTGGGTATCCTGATAATCTCTATTTCATTGGGAAGTTCATCGAGGGTCTTACGATCCACATGATATTTTTTGTAAACCAGCGGATAAGATTCTTCAGGTAATGTGAGCACGACAGGGTTGACACCCCAGTCTCGTAAATACTTTGCAAATTTTAACGGACGTTGAGTACCTCCGGAATTATTAGGTGGGAATTCATATGCTATAAAAAGAATATTTATCATTCAAAAAGCAATAATTTTAGCATAATATATTTTCTATTGCAGCACCTTATATATTTTACTGAACCTGTATGATCTAAAATAGTATAATATATATATTGATGAATAAACTAAAGAATAAACTAAAATTAAATAGCGTTTATCTTCTAAGTATTTGTCTCCGATAAAAAAGGATGCAAAGGTCAGAACCAAAAATACGATATGTAATAAAAAATGTTCCTTTAGCCTGTTAACGATAAAATAAACATACGTAAGAGGGCTAACAATGAAACGTAAAAAAAACATAATGGAGAGGAAACTGGCGAAGATACCTGCATCCTTCCATTGAGCGCCAAAAATAAATTCGAATAAGTAAGGGCCAAACAAAAAGAAAATAGCAAAAGGAACTATTGCAATAAGAGCCAGCGTTTTAGATGTTTTTAAAAAAATGGATTGACAATTTCCATACTTATTATATTGAGAACTTGCTTTTTCTTTAAAAACCTCCACTATTGCTGAAGATAAAAACTGCTGTGGGAGTCCAAGCAGGCGTTGAGTGAAGTTGTAACTTCCTACGTATGAAATCCCACCAAATTTTTGTAACAAAAATATTGGGGCCTGGTTTATAAAAGTATTAATAAAAGAGGTTGGCGTATTATAAAGAAATAAATCCCGATGTTGAACCGCTATTCTCCTAAATTCTTTATACCCGGGGCCACCAATGCCAGATCCATCTTTCTTTAGAAAAACCCTTAATAAAAGTACTGCACTCATTAACTGTCCGACAAAAAGACCCGCCATAAGTCCTGTCTCATCGTTAATGCATAAACCTAAAGATAGCTGAACTATTAATGTTATGATTGCCTGGATAATTCTATTTCTGGCCAAGACCTTATATAACTGTACTTTATTAGCCCAAACCATAAGAGAAGCTGTTATCCCATTTAGGAATACAGAAAGCGGAGCTAAAAAGAGCCATAGCCCTATTTCAGATTTTTGGATATAGGTTGTGAAAACTGAAAGACTACACAATACGAGAAAAAATAAGAATGATACTACAGTACTTATCACCAAGGAAAACCATAAGGCATTTTTTGCATCGGCCAGCTCTTTTTCAAGCATAATTGCTTGTGAATAATGAGAATATGCCAATACGCCGACTAATGTGGTAATACTGAAATATAAACCCAGAACACCATAGTCAGAGGTTGTAAAAATCCTTGTCATTACCGGAGCTGTTAAAACAGGTATTATAGATGAAATAAATGTCCCTGTCATTAATGTAGATACATTCTTAACCGTAGAAGCTGAAACGAATTTTTGAAGCCTGAACTTTTCTAAGAATCGTTTGATAAACATATACGCAAGCCCTAATTTATTTCAGTCGTGATTTGTGTGAAGCAGGAATTTGAAATAACCGGTAATGTTTCTATAAGATTCCCATCCTATAAAGATTCCATTTATAAAATGGGAAAAAGTTAAATTGAAAATCTATTATCTTCTGCTAAATACAAATTCTTGATTCCCTTTTTTATTATTTAAGAAATCCAGTCCTTCTGACTGATAAGATATTGTTATAAATGAAGACTCCCCTATTTGCTGTAGTTCTATCGCGGGCGATGGAGAGAACACCTGTAATGGAAAAGGAAGAATTATCTGTCTTTTCCCTGAATTTCCATGCACCCTCACTTTAACCGTATCTGTATCATATTCCAGTTCTGTATAGCCTCCCGAAATACTAATACCATCATAGGTTATTTGTGAAGTTTCAGAAAGCAGGGCCGCTAAAAGCCCGTCTTTTGTTTTAACGTAATAAAAATCAGGGGAAATTATTACATCCTGACCATTCTGTTTAATACTCATCACTCCGGCAGAAGGGACCTTGATGTTATTACCGTATGGATTTTGACCTTTGGGGTAGGGCAGTAATACATTAAAAAAAGGCTGATCACTCTGCAAACGGATGATTTGTTGCTCTTCGGAATAGTCTCGTTTATTGGTTTTCTGAAATTCATTTACCTCCAGGGTGTTTTGCCAGGTGGTGCCCCAGTCAGCAATTGTAAAATCCATTGGATGCTGCGAATAAGTATATAATTCCCAATTAATCCCCCGAGCAGGATGAGCGGCCCAGGTTTGTCCGGTAAATACAAAACGGCCAAGTCCGGGCACTAAACGTTTTTGTACAGTAGCCTGAGGCAATTGCTTTTTACTGCCATTATTATATATTCTCTTTATAGGAGTAACTAACCCCACCGGCGTATTTACCGGCCCATCAGACATCATAGGCATGCTCCAGATATTCGCTCCCTTTCCGACAACACTGTCATAAAAAACAATAATGGGCAATTCTTTCTGTACAGTGATCATATTTATTTTTCTAAACCACTGTGTACCATCTTTCGTATTCATTTTAATGGTAGTAGAACTACTGTAGTTCAGGCTGGCAAAAGCGATATTATCACTGAACGGCCAGGAACGATTGGTTAAAGATCTTTCGGCTATGGGCTGTTCTGACTTATTCCATTCAGGGAAAATACTCTCCGGGAGTACAACCGACCTTATGCGGGCATCTGTTGCGGAAGGGTAATAGAAAGAACTTCTGCTTAAAGACAACGGAGCTTTCAGAGCATATATTGCTACTTCACCCGCATCATCGTTGCGGTGATCATAAAAGCTATTTCCATTCAATGCCCACAGGGCTGTTTCACTGGAAGTGTTTACTCCAGAGCGAAAATGCGATACATATCCGGTATAGTTAGCGGTAGTTGCCTCAAATAAATTGGGGGGGCGGGCCGATAAATCAACAGCTAAACTTACCGGTCCGAAAAGTGTAGCCCGTGGAGGTCCATAAAAGAACAAGGACAACAATTGTTCACTAAGCAAGGGATCTATATTTGCAAACCCCTTTGCCAGCAGGGCAAATGCAGGAGCACTTTCCTCCGACCCGTCTCCGAAAGAAATTATTTTCCGATTCAATTGAAACCGCACAGATGGAGGCGTTATCAGTGTAGTGTAAAACCCGGCGAAATCACGAATCTTTTTATTGGACTGAAAAAGATCAGCAATACCTGCATTTTTAAGCTGTAGCATAGAAAAAAGAACAGGCTCTATAGTGGCCTGAATATAATGCGGAGATCCAAATGCCGAGCCATTAGTATAAATCGCTTCTTCAATATTTGTATTAATTATCTTCTCCATTTGCCGGGCCCTGCCTGTAAATTCGGGATCATCAGCCAAAAGCAAGGCAAAAAATACCCGCCCGTTATTGCGATATTGAAAAGCCATATTGGCCGGACCAAGATTTACCCCGGTGCTATCCATAAGAGGTACATTGTTATCATCCCATACAATCCTCGCCATCATTGCAATCAGCCCTTCTAACTTTTTCTTATCGGTTGTAGAAATAATAATAGTTTTATCTGCAAAAAGACAGGCGACCTGCAAAGCATAATCTTTAAAAAGATTGGTACCCATCCAGTACCTGTATTTAAAGGCATACGTACCCTCTCCGCTACGATATTGGCCCAGAAGCTGTTCTCTTATTTTTAAGAGAGCCTGAAGAAGAGATTTTGCAGAATCCGCAAAACGCCAGGCATCGAACACCGGTTTTAAACGAGGATCAATGGTACATATTTCTTTATAAAAGGCGTCATTAGTTTTAACTTTTAGACGCATACCCTCTATTTGTTCTTCCGACATATAAACTGCCCCATTATAAAAAGAAGGTACAATTTTCACCGGTTTCTGTGCATAATCATCTATTACCATTCCTAATCCTGAAACCCGGTTCATTTCC
This sequence comes from Chitinophagaceae bacterium, assembly GCA_023957155.1. Classification (GTDB taxonomy): domain Bacteria; phylum Bacteroidota; class Bacteroidia; order Chitinophagales; family Chitinophagaceae; genus Agriterribacter. Next base: position 52,575 of record JAMLHK010000019.1, read on the forward strand.
CGGCCAATAGGCTGATTCTGTTCGGGAGGTAACAAATCGGCCTTTGTGCTGATAAATGCTGCCCATTGAAAACGCTTACGTGGATACCATGAGAGATCAGCGTAAATCCGGTCAATATTTATCTTTATAGAAGCCGCCTTTTCCTTATGTTCATCTCCGGGGTCTGTCTGTAATTGCACACCCACTCCTCTGGCACCTAAAAGCCGGCTTGGTTTACCCTGAAAAAAACCAAAAAGGTTTGCATGTTCATCATGCTTCTTATTGAATACCTGCCAATACCTTCCGGAATTATATTCTCCTCCGGCAGGTTCCCACAATGCGAGGCGGGGGTAACTGAAAGACTTTGAATAATCAAGATCTACCATGGCATCGAGAGGATACCCCCTCTCCAGCTCGGAACGATATACTTTTCCGGATGCTTCATACCCCTGCTTTGCAGAGGCGGCCGCCCAACCTCTGTACCTCGCCTGATCCGGCAAAAGCCCATTGCTTATTTTTACCGTATAACTAATATCATAATCTGCATCCTCTTCTATAACGATGGATTTTTCTCCTTTTTTCACTATTACTGTACAGACATAAAATCCGGGCCCAGCCTCCGAACCACTAAACTTTCTCTTACCATAACTAAACTCCTTCTTTTGAAATATATATGATATTGTAGCAGTAACTTCCGAACTGCTACTTGATATCACTTTTACAGCCATGGAAACAACGGGGGTGGGGCTTTTTAGCTCATTAAAGCTGTTATCAGAATAAACTCCATTACGATAAACAAAAGATTGTATCGGTGCCGGGCAACGCTGTCCCTTTATAAAAGCATTTTCAGAGGGTATTACAATACCCAGTAAGCCATTGCTGATTTCAATTGTATTGATCTTTGTTTTTACTGATAATTTCTGAGCAAAGGCTATATTATCTGATCCCCAAAAGATAAAGAAGAAAATAATCCTGTAAAAAGATTTTGGTATAATCCGTACAAACTGATTATGCCATGGAAGAACCATAGTTTTTAAAATGAATATTGTAAAAAAGATTCTCTTTATACATTAAAATATTTTTCAGGATTAGCTAAAAAATGGTTGTTTGGGATATATCCGTTATAAGCATATCTATTACTATACCTAATACATTTCTCTTGGTCTAATTTTCTAATTTCTTTTGCCGGATTTCCGGAAATCACACAGTATCCCTCCGGAAAAGATTTAGTAACTACAGTGCCCGCTTCTACAATAGTAAAATCTCCTAATTTAATTCCGGGCATTATTTTAGCTCCCGCCTCAATCTGGCAGTAACTTCCTATATGTACTTCTTTAGGGATATGTTTACGGATATCATATAAATCATGATTGGCACTAACTATCGTAACGTTAGGACCGATTTGGGTATGATCTCCGATATTTATTTTGCCAATTCCTTGTATATAACAACCTCTCCATATTCCCGGACTGGCATCAATTCCTACATGGATATTTCTTATGCTTAAAATTTTACTTGTAAAGTGTACCGACCAATAGGCACCTTTATTTCCATTAATATTCAGTATTTTTTGCAAGAACCATTTCCCAATAGTATTGGGACTTTTATTCCCATAAGTATTTCTAATAAAATCGAAGCAAGAATTTTTCATTTTAAAACCATCAATTATTTTAAATGTTTCAATTGTTGCTAGGCTAAGTTTATATATTTTTTGACGTTAGCTTTAAATTTATCAGAACGTATATACCCAATATATTCATTTGCATTTTTATAAGGGATACACTTGCTTTTTTCAATGTCTTTAATCTTAGCAGCAGGATTTCCAGCAATTACACAATACCCTTCTGGAAACGAATTTGTTACTACTGCTCCAGCTCCTACTATAGTAAAATCTCCTAATTCTACTCCTGGTAAAATTATTGCTCCAGCTCCAATCCAACAATATTTTCCAATTCTAACATCTTTAGGAAAATATTTTCGCGCATCATGCGGATCCGTATGAGCGCTTATTATACAAGTATTTGCCGCTAATAAAGTATAATCTCCTATAAATACCTTCCCAATTCCTTGTATGTAACATCCCCCCATAAGGCCTGGATATGTCTCCACACCTAAAATAATATTTCTCGGATTAATTACTGTGCTGGTAAAATGAACTGGCCAATATGCCCTTTTATTTCCTCCAATATTCAACACCTTCTGAATGAACCAATCGCTAAATTTGATTATATACTGAGATTCATTTCTAGTTCGTAGAAAGGCAAAATACGGTAATCTACTTATTAATAACTGAACGATTTTAAAAGGAGTTTTACAAATATATGTTATGCCTTTCCTCACCTATTTTAACTTAGTTCTTACTTAGGTAAAAGTATAATACAGATATCTGTTTCAAATAAAATATTTCCAGAAAAAATTCAAGATGAAATTATGTAAAAGCAATTATTTTCGAAATAAGCTTATACGCTTTTTTTTCTTTTCACTCTGGAAATAATCACCTCCATAGCCGTATCCATATCCATAGCCATAGCCATAATAACTACCTCCTCCATATCCATAATAGCCTTTATATCTTCCCTGGGTTTGAATATCATTGATCACCAATCCCATATTGGGCAGGCGTTTTTTCCGATACAGATCATCCACCATGCTTAACTGCCTTTTAAGGGTATAGCCCTGGCGTACAATATAAAGACAGGCATTAGCAAATACACTCAGCGTAAAGGCATCACTTACCAGTCCGACAGGGGCGCTGTCTATAATAATATGATCGAACCGGGTTTTCAGCTCTTCAAATAACCGGGGTACCTGTTGATCCAACAACAGTTCCGAAGGATTGGGAGGAACCGGACCGCAACCGATGACAAACAGGTTATCAAACTCCGGCACCGGACGAATAATCTCATCCAAAGCTGCATTCCCAATGATAAAGTTACTTAGCCCTTTTGCCGATTGCATATCCAACCCCTTCAGTAACCGGGGTTTACGGATATCAAATTCGAGTATTACCGTTCTCTTTCCCGTGAGCGCTAGAGCCGCGCCATAATTAGTGGCCACGAACGACTTGCCTTCACCACTCACAGAGGAAGTTACCAGCATCACGGGTGTACTTACTTTATTCACGACATACTGCAAATTGGTACGCATGATACGAAACTGCTCTGCCACCACCGTACGACTACCGGCCTGCACCACCAGAGTTTCTTCCTCTGCATGACCAATTTCCCCTATGATAGGCGCCTGGGTTTGCCGGGTAATTTCTTCCCGCTCCCTGATTTTATCATTTAACATTTCTATTACCGCAATAATAGCCACCGGAATCAGTATACCTATAAAAAGTGCTAATAAATAGATATTTCTCCTGTTAGGCTTTACCGGATAACCCGTACTCGTGGCTTCCTCCAGCGAACTGGAATTGGCTACCGTAGCTGCTGCTGAAATGGCAGCCTCTTCTCTTTTCTGTAACAGAAACAGATAAAGATCCTGTTTGATCTTTTGTTGCCTTTCAATATCCAATAGTCCCATGGCTTGAGAAGGTACTTTACGAATGGCAGAACGGGAGCGAGATATTTCTTTCTTTAATGTATTGGATGCTATACGGTAAGATTGCTGCACGTTTTTCAACGCTTCTAATATCTGCTCCCGCAGTTTTTCAATGCTCCGGTCAAGCGTAGCTATCGCCGGATTAGCAGGGCCGGTGGTTTGTAGCAAACTATTATGCTGCAACTGCAGCGCATTGTACTGGCTGAACATTGGTCCCAGTACCGGCTCCTGGATACCTAGGCTGGCAGGCACTAAGCTATTTCGATTAGCCGGATTTTGTATATATTGTATTAGATAATCCAGAACTCCAGCTTGCACCTGCTGATCAGCTAATTGTTTATTAGATTCTGCTAAAGTACCAAACTGCTGGGCTGATTGCTGGCTGAGGTCTATCACTTCATTCTTTTCACGGAACCGGAGAATGCCGCTTTCTACCCCGCTCAGTTCATTTTTGATCGTATCCAAACGCTCATCAATGAACTGTACGGTAACCTGGGATATCCGGCGCTTGTCCTCAATATTCATTTTGCCATATTCTTCCATCAGCTGGTTGATCACATCCTTGCCCAAGGTAATATTATCCGTTTCAATGGCCAGGTCAAGAATAGTGGCCTGGTCAATAGTCTGGGCGGTGGTAATAGCGGATGCCAGAGAAGAAGCAGCTTTTTGAAGTGGCCGGTAGATTATTGAGAAATTATCGCTACTATAATTACTAAAAGAGGCTGTGTGTACCCGATGGATACGAAAGACACCGTCCCGGGTTTCAAAGAGTTTACTATATTCGATATTTGCTGCATTAGCATTTGAAAAATGAAAACCTGTTTCAGAAGCCTCTATTTCAAGAGTAAAGGCGGTGGTTGAATCTTTAAGAGAGACTATTTCCAGGTATATGGGCGAAGCACTGTAGATATTGGAAGAGCGCACATTACCCTTGTTAAAGTAGCTTACCTGTAATCCCAAAGCTTTTACTACCCGGCTAACAAGCGGTTTAGACTTTAGTATCTCCAACTCATTTTGAAGATTAAGATTATTGGAAAACATAAACATGTTTTCCAAACTTTCCCAGCTACCCCTGTTATCCCCCTCCTTATTAATGAACAGGCTACCGCTCACCCGGTAAATGGGAGTGGCATATCGTATCTTAATGAAAGCAATAGTCAGTGCTATTAAAATACAGGCAACCAGTAAGGGCCAATAGCGCAGGTATTTAAAGATGAATTCCTTTAAATTAAATTCCCTGGAAGGCTGGCCGGTTTCAAAAGCCGTGTCAAAATGATCTTGCATGCAGGTGGTTCAATTGATTTTGGATTATTGCTTTACTATTTTTGAACTATATAATATTTGAGCGCTTACTTAAAAATCTGAACGAGTACCAACGTAAGCGAAAGCAGAATGGATGAAATGGTTGCTGCCCGTGAAAAATTACGATTTGCCGTTTGTTCTGAAACATTCGGTTTTTTTGGACTGGCTTTTACTATTACCACATCATTTTGCTGCAGGTAATAATAAGGAGAGCTAAACACATCAGGCTTACTTACATCCAAATAGCCGAAGCTCCTTTTGCCATTGATTTCCCTCACCACCATAATACTATCCTTTAAGCCATAGAGGGTAATATCACCCGCCATGCCCAGTCCCTCCAGGATGCTGATCCTTTCGCCGGGGATGGAATAAATGCCCTGCCTCGTTACTTCTCCCAATATGGTGAACTTGTAATTTAAAAAGCGGATATTAAAATAGGGGTTCGACAGGTATTTGCCCGCCAGCTTTTCTTTCAGCAGGGCTTCCAGTCCTGACTTGGTGAGCCCCTCCACATGCAGCTCTCCCAATAACGGGAAACGAATACTGCCATTGGCGTCTACTAAGTAGCCGGGCATGCTCTGCGAGGCAGTTCCTGCTGTACCGGAAACTGTACCTGCGCCAGAAGCTGCATCGGAAGCCAGCGTGGTACTCATTTGCTGGTTAAATACAGCGGTGGCTTCAGGGTTGTCGCTATATACCGTAATGCCTACCAGGTCACCTTTCTGGATCAGGGGCTCAGGCAGGCTTACCCGGCTGAGAGCAACGGTATCAATAGGACCCTGCAAGTATTGTACAGGTTTGGTGGTACGGCACGAAAAAAGCAATACCCCTGATATTAATAGAAAGAGAGAGGTCCTATTTAATAATGTAGATATAATCATTATCGCATAATATTATGATGGTATGCACTTCCTTATTTAACGTATGTTAATCCCCGATATTACTTTCAGATGCACAAACCATTACCTGTCATAGAGGGATGTATTGTAACCCGATTTCCAGCAGGCAGCCTGCTATTATGCTGATGTAACATTTCCCGCTTTCATGATCTGTTCTATAATTGCTATTGTTCCGGCTCCATCGGCAGGGTCAATCGTAGCAGCTGAACGGTTCCTGAGCCTGTTCACAACACTATTATAAAAAAGACGGTGATTAGCTTCCGGACCATTAAAAACACCGTAGCGGGAATCGAAATCCCGCGATTGGGGTATGCTGTAGTCCCGTATATGGCTGTATTCAATCCGATCCAGGTACTGCCCCGCTATTTTTAGCGTGCCTTTTTCTGCTATGATGCTGATATTGCTTTCAAAATTTTTATCCCAGCAGGAAGTGGTGTAATTAAGGCTCCCAAGCCCGCCATCCGGCAGCTTAAAGCCGACCTGACCGGAATCCTCAAACCCCGGCAGCTCCGGGTGGTTAAAATTGCCAAGCTGTGCCGCTATAACATTGATCCCTCCAAATAACCACACCAGCATATCAATAAAGTGTGAAAATTGCGTAAACAATATCCCCCCATCAACCTCTTTGCTGCCCCGCCAGCCTCCTTTTTGATAGTAGCGCCCATCGCGGTTCCAAAAGCAGTTCACCTGGATCATATAACACCTGCCGAGCTTGCCGCTACTCCAAAGATCTTTTAGCCAACGTACAGGTGGTGAAAAACGATTCTGCATTACGCAAAAGACTTCCAGGGAATGCTTCTTTGCTTTGGCGATGATATTTTGGCACCCCAGGCTGGAAAGCGCCATCGGCTTTTCAATTACCACATGCTTACCGGCATCCAGCGCCTGAAGCGCATGCACTTCATGAAAGCCGTTAGGCGTAGTGATACTGAGCACATCGAAAGGAATACCGGATGATAAAAGAACCTCAACGGAATGAAACAAAGGCAGGCTTTCCGGAAATTCAAGCTTACGTCCCGGTAAAACATCACAACCCGCCACTATTCTGCATTCCGGATGAGCAGCGAGAATATCAGCATGGCGCTTCCCGATCCGTCCTAACCCTGCAACCGCAAACCCAATCTGATCATCACTGATCATATTGTTATTTTTGTTACACTACGATCATCAAGCCGGTATGCTGTACCAGATTCATTGCAAAAAGCTTTCCCTTCACGATCAAATACCAGCTTATTTCCATATTCGCTCACCCATCCGGTCTGTTTACCAGGATTACCGGCCACAAGCGCATACGGGGCTACCGGCCGGGTAACCACCGCCCCCGCGCCGATAAATGCATATTCTCCGATATCATTACCACAAATAATGGTTGCATTTGCACCAATGGTAGCTCCTCTGCGGATGATCGTTTGCTGATACCGGTGCTTACGGGAAACCATACTTCTGGGATTCACCACATTGGTAAATACAGCAGACGGGCCAATAAAAACATCATCTTCACAAATCACGCCGGTATATATTGATACATTGTTTTGTAATTTTACATTATTGCCTATGATTACACCGGCAGCAATAAATACATTTTGCCCGATAGTACAGTTTTCCCCGATACGGCTGCCGGACATAATATGTGTAAAATGCCATATCCGGGTACCATTCCCGATAAGACAGCCTTCGTCAATTACCGCAGTAGGATGCGTATAGAAATTCATATATTTTATTTGTCCATCGCTCTTTATAAAGAAAAAACGACCCTCCTATCTCAAAGTGCTGTTTTAAGCTCTCTTTCTGTACAGAATATCTGATAATATTTTTATGATCCGCTCAGATGATCTCCCATCCCATAAATCAGGGATTTCCCCCGATTTATATTGCCCTTTATGGATAGCCGCCGTGTACTTATCAATACATTCTGGATCAAAGGGTACCAGGGTATTAGTACCCATTATACAGGTAACCGGGCGCTCTGTATTAGGGCGCAGTGTTAAACAGGGTTTCTTAATGAAAGTAGTTTCTTCCTGTATACCTCCGCTATCGGTTATTACAAATTCGGAAGTAGTAATAAGCTTTTGAAACGAGAAATAATCTAAGGGTGGGGTGGTAATAATATTTTTATTGGCATTAAACGTATCTGCCAGCCCAAAATCAGACAGGTTTTTTAATGTTCTGGGATGAATTGGAAACACCAACTTATAATGACGGGTTATATTTCCCATAACAGAAAGCAGTTTAGTTAAGCCTTCTTTATTATCTACAGTAGCCGGCCGATGCATGGTCATCAAGGCAAAGCTCTCACCCGTAATACTCAGATCATCAGTTATTGTGCATTGATCTATTTTATCTCTGAAAGCAACCAGTGTATCAATCATGGTATTCCCAACAAAAAAAACAGCATTCTTTGGCTTGCCTTCTTTAGCCAGGTTATCCAGTCCGCTTTGCTCCGTGACAAAGAAATAGCTGCTGATCTCATCGGTAAGTATCCTGTTGATCTCCTCTGGCATAGTCCTGTCGAAACTCCTTAATCCGCTTTCCAGGTGAACAACCGGTATATTTAATTTATAACCTGCGAGTGCTGCTGCCAGTGTTGAGTTAACATCTCCCACTACCATTAACAGATCGGGAGTTCCCTTTTCTTTTATTAATTTTTCGAGGCGAAGCATGATTTCAGCCGTCTGGCTGTTAGGAGAACCAGCCGGTATATTCAGGAAATAGTCAGGAACAAGCTCAAACTGATCAAAAAACACGTCTGCCATTTTCGCATCATAGTGTTGTCCCGTATGTATAATTTTTATTTCAATATCTCTATATGCTCCAGCAACTTTTTTAAACTGAGTAACTTTAATGAAATTAGGCCGCGTTCCTACAACAATATATATTTGTTTTATTACCATTCAAAAGTTTTGGTGTGGTTAGAGGTTCAGACTCGCTTAGATGCTTTCCGAATTGCAGTCTGACCTACGGTACCGACCACTCTTATTACCATGTACGATCCCCAAATTTAATTAATCACACCGGCCGGATTTCATTTCGGTTAAGCTTAGCCGTAAGCTTAAAGCCGAGGCTTTCGAGTACAATCTGTACCTTGTTCTTATCGGAATGAACCACTACGCCTTCTTCATCCATCAATACTCCACTCATGATTTTCACCCGTTGGTTGGGTAAGAGTTGTACAGGTTCGGCTTCCACATGTTCATATTCATTCAGGAAGCGCTTAATTGTACCGATCTCTTCTTCTTTTATGATCGCGGGCTTCCCGTTCCAGTATACAAAATTTACTACTCCTCCAACCGTTCTTACTTTAGCCTGCTCATTTTCCTCTATCTGCACAAATACATAAGATTTAAACAACGGTTCGTGTACTATTTTGTACCGGTCGCTCCACTTTTTCCTGATCGTATTCAACGGGCAATATGCCGTTATTCCCCGTTCCTGGAACAAAGCATACACTTTCTTTTCCCACCGGGGCCTGGTATATACGGCATACCATTTTTTTATACTGTTGTCCATAGCTGATAAATGAGATAAATAGATACGGAACTTAGGGTGCTTTCTATTCACTACACAGCTTCGCCACCTCAGTCCCAAAAAAATTTTGCAACCGGCGCCTGCCACCCTCATCAGAAAGGTAACCAACCCTATATGATATAGCGATATAGCATTCAGGGACGATATTCAAGCCGGATCAGGAACTTCCACAGTTTCAAATGCTTATATAAGGTCACCTGAAAAATTCTATTCGGCAAATATAGAGGTAAAAAGCAATTCGGGTATCATATAAGTAGCTTCCGCTATCCCCACAATATTAATAACAATTCACTCCCGGTTTATACCTGCTGTTCAATGGTTCATGTTCCGGGTGATCCCGTTTGGGGCGTATTCCAAATTATCGCACCCCTTTTTCCTTGCTGCTGCGCGGAGAGGGAATAAAGGGGTGAGGGCAATTAAATAAGCAGCGATAATTGGGAATACACCCCGTTTGCCGCGCAAGATAAAACCCGCAGCATCTTTAACATCTTACTCCATGCAGGCAACCGGAAAAATACTAACTTCGCTATCATCAAATGAGATATATTGTATACATACTGCTTGGCTACGTGCTTTACCGTTTTATTACAGGATTTTTGTTTCCTGTTGTCAAAACGGGTAAACAAATCAAAAAACAGTTTGATGAAATGCAGCAACGTATGCAGGATAATATGCAACAGCCGGCCGGCGGTACACCACCCCCTCCGCAACAGTCGCCCCGTAAATCGCAGGTAGGAGAATACATAGATTTTGAAGAAATAACCTAAATTTGCCCTCCTTTTCAATTTTATACACACTACAATGGCAAACCAACTATTCGATTTTGGATTGATCGGGTTAGGCGTTATGGGACGCAACCTGTTGTTAAATATGGCCGATCACGGCTTTGCAGTAATAGGATATAACAGAAGTCCGCAAAAAGTTACTGAACTGGAAAATGAAATTGTGCCGGGAACGATGGTTAAAGGCACTTCCGATCTTAAAACCCTGGTAGATTCTCTTAAAACACCCCGGAAAATAACCCTGCTGGTACAGGCCGGCAAACCGGTAGATGATGTGCTTACTGAACTGACTCCCCTGTTAGATAAGGGCGATATTATTATTGACGGCGGTAATTCTCATTATACCGACACCTTGCGCCGGGTACAATATATGCAGGAAAAAGGTTTTCACTTCATGGGTATGGGCGTTTCCGGGGGAGAAGAAGGAGCGAGGAGAGGTCCCAGCATTATGCCCGGGGGCGATCCTGAAGCCTACCATCATGTAAAACCCATGCTGGAAGCTGTTTCTGCCAAAGTGAACGGCGAACCCTGTGTGGCACACTTAGGTAAGGGAGCAGCAGGCCATTATGTAAAAATGGTGCATAATGGTATTGAATACGGTATTATGCAGCTGATCAGTGAAGTGTATGATGTGCTGCACCGCGGCTACGGAATAAACAATGATGAATTGCACGAAATATTCAGGCAATGGAATGACGGCGAACTGCAGTCTTTCCTGGTGGAAATTACGCGTGATATCTTCCTGAAAGTGGATGACAAATCCGGCAATCGCTTAGTGGATATGATATTGGATAAGGCCGGCTCCAAAGGAACAGGAAAGTGGACCTCACAGGACGCCATGGACCTGGGGATCTCTATTCCTACCATAGACGTTGCCGTAAGCATGCGTAATCTCTCCGCACTTAAGCAGGAAAGAGTAAATGCTGCCGGCGTATACCCTGCAATCAACAAAATAACCGGTGTTTCTAAAGAAGATATTATTCAACAGGCGAGAGAAGCCCTGTTTTTCGGAACCATGATCAGCTATGCCCAGGGCCTGGCGCTGCTGTTTGTAGCTTCAAAAGAATACGATATGGAGATTCCCCTTCCGCAGGTAGTGAAGATATGGAGAGGAGGTTGCATCATCCGTTCTACCCTTTTAGAAATCTTTTACCAGGCATATACCGGCAATCCCAGGCTCTCTAATATTTTATTAGACAGTCATATTGCGGCTTTAGTGAAAAGCAGAACGGACAATACCCGTAAGTTTATCAGTTCGGCGGTACTGTCCGGGATTCCGGCTTCTGCATTAGCGGCCTCTTTGGGCTATTTTGATGCCTATCGCAGTGCTGTAATGCCCACCAACCTGATACAGGCCCAACGTGATTTCTTTGGTGCCCATACTTATCAGCGCATTGACGAAGAGGGAATATTTCATTCTAACTGGCAATAAATAGTCACCGGAAGAAAAAAGTGACCCCGCATTGCGGATGCTGTGTCTTTTATTTACCGTAAAGCTGTTACTCATATTACAACTACATGAAATCAACTACCTCAGGTACGCAAAATCATAAGCGCCCGCCTTCCTCCCTGATCTTTATTTTTGGCGGAAGCGGCGATCTTAATCTCCGTAAGCTTACACCGGCATTATATAACCTGTTCTTAGATGACTGGATGCCTGAAAAATTCCATATTGTAGGCATCGGAAGAAGTGATTACAATGATGACAAATACAGGACGCACCTGTTAGACGGCATAAAAAAATTCTCCCGGCGCAAAGGAGAGGAAAACGGGAACTGGCAAAATTTTGCCCAACATATCAGTTACCTGCAGCTGGATGCCGAGGATGCGGCGGCATACAGTAAAATATCAGACATCGTAAAAGAAAAGGAAGCCGCTTATGGCGAGCATCCCAACGTTATATTTTATTTGGCCGTAGCACCCCAGCTGGTACCCGATATTGCCGCAAAGCTGGGTCCGCTGAATATTTGTGCCGATACCAAATGCACCCGTATTGTTATCGAAAAGCCTTTTGGTCACGACCTGCAAAGCGCCAGAGAATTGAACCATTTGCTGAGCACCATGTTTGATGAAGACCAGATATTCCGTATTGATCATTACCTGGGTAAGGAAACCGTACAAAATATACTGGCCCTGCGTTTTGCCAATGCCCTGTTTGAACCGATATGGAACCGAAACTATATTGAAAATGTGCAGATCACTGCTGCCGAAACGGTAGGCGCCGAAAGCAGGGGCGCCTATTACGAAAAGTCGGGCGCATTGCGCGATATGGTGCAAAACCACATGCTGCAGCTGATGTGCATGGTAGCGATGGAAGCCCCGGTATCGTTTGACGCCAATGAGATCCGTAATAAAAAAGTGGATGTACTCAATGCCATTCGTAAGATAGATCATGCCAGCGTGCAGGATTATGCTGCCCGTGGCCAGTATGGTGAAGGATGGATGAAGGGGGAAAAGGTAGCAGGTTACCGGCAGGAAAAAAATGTAGACCCGCAGTCGGGTGTGGAAACTTTTGCAGCCGTAAAATTTTATATTGATAACTGGCGCTGGCAGGATGTGCCTTTTTATGTGCGCACGGGTAAACGCATGCACGCCAAGAGCACCATTATTACTTTGCAATTTCGGCCGGCACCCAATTTTGCCTTCCCGCCGGAAGCCGCCAACACCTGGCGTCCCAACCGGCTTACCATCAGCATACAGCCGGAAATGGATATCCGTATCCGCTTCCAGGCCAAACGGCCGGGGCAGGATCTGACCCTGAGTCCTGTGGACATGATATTCAACTATGATGAGGCTTATGACGAACATGAGCCGGAAGCATACGAAACACTTTTATTAGATGTGATGGAGGGCAACGCCACTTTATTTATGCGGGTAGACCAGGTAGAAGCGGCCTGGAAGGTTATTATGCCCATATTGGAAACGTGGGAATCCCGTTCGCCGGTTGACTTTCCTAATTACGCACCCGATTCCTGGGGTCCGGAAGATGCAGAAGCGCTGATTGCAAGAGATGGCTTTAACTGGGTAACCCTGCCGCCACCGCATGAAGAATAACAAAACTCAAACTACAGCTGCTCCATGCTTCATATAGAAAAAGATCCCGCATCGGTATCCGCTGCATTAGCAGAATGGATAACCCATACCATTGAAACCGTTTTACAAAAGCAAGACCGGTTCACCTGGGTGCTTACAGGAGGAAACTCTCCTAAAGCGCTATACGAACTTTTAGCTTCCAGTCCGTATAAAGAACGCATTGCATGGAACAAGCTGCATATTTTCTGGGGCGATGAAAGAGCTGTCCCTTTTACTGATGAACGCAACAATGCCAGAATGGCCTATATCCACCTGCTGGATAAGGTTCCCGTTGTGCAGGAACAGGTTCATGTTATGAGAACTGATATCAGCCCTGAACAATCAGCCCTGGAATACGAAAAAATACTGCAGCAATATTTTAATCCGGAAGAAGCCGGTTTCGACCTGGTATTATCCGGTATGGGAGATGACGGGCATACCCTCTCCCTTTTCCCCGGAACAGAAGTAATTCATGAAAAGAAAGCCCTGGTGAAGGCCTTCTATCTAAATGCCCAGCAAATGTACCGGATCACGCTTACTGCACCGGTGGTAAACCGGGCATCAGCTGTTGTATTCCTCACCTTTGGCGCCAATAAGGCCAAAGCATTATACGAAGTGATAGAAGGCAAACCTGATATAGACCGGTACCCTTCACAAATTATACAACCGGCGTCCGGCGGGCTGCACTGGTTCGTTGATGAGGCCGCCGCCGCATTGCTGAATAAAAGATCATGAACGGAGAGACATTGACAAAGCCGGTTGTTACAGGCAATGCAAACAGACGACACACTACCAAAGACATTTTGATTTTTAACTCATTGACAAAAATATTGCGACATATAGACAAATGAGAATTTGGTCAATTCATCCAAAGTATTTAGACACAAAAGGACTTGTAGCTTTGTGGCGTGAAACACTTCTTGCTAAACACGTTCTTGAAGGCAAAACTAAAGGTTATCGCAATCATCCTCAACTTGACCGTTTCAAACTGACGGACAAACCGATTGACAGAATTAACCAATATTTGACGACTATTTATAATGAAGCATTGTCCAGAAATTACAATTTTGACAAAGAAAAAATAGATTGGAATTTTAAACCTTCGATTATGCGCGTAACAACTGGACAAATTAAATTTGAAACGGAACACTTGCTCAATAAACTTAAAATTCGTGACAAGAAAAAATTTGACAACTTGAATAAACTTAAAAAGATTGACCAACATCCTATTTTCAAAATTATCAAAGGTGACATTGAAGACTGGGAGATAACTTAAAGACAAATGCACTGCCTGTAACATTGGTATTGCCAATAGGGGGCTGGACATTGAAGCAATCAGCAGCGGTAATTCTGCTGTACTTCAGTTCGTGGCTGGACGAATAAAGCCAAGCTTTAGTTCTTAATATTTAACTTTATCAAAAAGCCAGGCAGCAGTTCCCAGCGGACGAAATACTATTTCCCCACCATCGGCAATACTTGATCGTTAGCTGCAACCGTACCAACAGCACCGCAACCAAACCCGAATGTAACAATCACAGCCAAGACAGCACCCGAACATAACGCTTCAACAAAAATTTTAGAAAAAAATAATTTTACATTTACTGAAATTGTGCAAGATGATGAAATTGGCGATGCTTGGCTTTGGACATATAAAAGAACGACAGGGTAAAACGATAATAAAATGAAGCAAATTTTAACCGCAATCATAATTCTTACTACATTCCTATTCATAAGCTGTGGACAGAAAATAAAAGAAAACGACACTTCTATACGAATTGAAAATTACCTTTCAGAATTAGAGAAAGTTGGTTTTTATGGTACTCTTTTGGTCGAACAAAATGGAGAAATAATTTCAAAAGGTTACGGTTTTAGTGATACAGAAAAGCAGGTTAAAAATTCTGAAACAACAATATTTGACATTGGTTCTATTACCAAACAATTTACTGCATCTGCAATCCTGAAATTAGAAATGCAGGGTAAACTCTCCACTGACGACAAAATTTCAACCTATTTTAAAAACATACCCAAAGACAAAGAAAAAATCACAATCCACGATTTGCTTCGTCATCAATCAGGGCTGATTAGCAATGTCGGAGACGATTTTGAAAAAATCAGCGAAGCGGAATTTTTGGACAAAGTTTTTTCGTCAAAACTAAGATTTGAAACAGGTGCAAATTTTTCGTATTCAAATGTCGGGTATAGTTTGCTGGCTATGATAGTTGAAAAAGTTTCAAATCAGGACTATGAAACCTATTTGTACGAAAACCTTTGGAAACCTGCACAAATGAAAACGACAGGTTACACAAGACCTCAATTTGACACAAATCTTATAGCAGTCGGTTATCATAACGACAACGGCATTTGGGGAAAGCCTACCGATAAAGAATGGGATAAATTTGCACCGTCTTGGCATTTGAAAGGAAATGGCGGAATACTTTCAACAACCGAAGACCTTTATAAATGGCATAAGTGCTTAATGACCGAACTCGTTTTGTCAGAAGAAGCAAAGCAAAAATTATATCACCCCAAATTAAGACCCGAAGAAACCGAAAATTCGTATTATGCTTACGGTTGGGACGTTTCAAAAACCAAAAGAAATACGACACAAGTTTGGCACAACGGGACAAACCGGATTTTGTATGCCGATTTTCTGCGGTTTACAGACGAAAATGTTACGTTGATAATGCTGTCAAACAAGTCGCACAGCAATTTCAACAACTTAAATTTTGAAACAGCAAAAATCATTTTTAATCCGAACTATAAACCTGAAATTCCGATGGCTGACAATGAAGAAAACCGAAATTTTACAAATCGTATCATCAAAATAATAGAAGAATTTGGATTGGAAAAAGCAAAAAAACA
>JAMLHK010000002.1 GCA_023957155.1 Chitinophagaceae bacterium
GGTTTAAATAAAAACGGAGATTCTCAATTTTTTCTTGAAAATCTCCGAAATGTAGCCCGTACGAGAATCGAACTCGTGATTCATCCGTGAAAGGGATGCGTCTTAACCCCTTGACCAACGGGCCATTGTCAATTTTGGGAGTGCAAAGATATAGTTACAGTCATAACCCTCCAAAACTTTTTATAAATAGTTTTAACGCCACCGCGGTACTGTTTACCCGTTCTTTTCAATAATTATATAGGGTTATTTAATCATTTCTTCCCTGTTTATAGATCGGATGTCCTAACTTTGCATCTCATTTTAAAAAGCTAAACAATTGTACAATGAGCACAGTAAAAGTTGCAATCAATGGTTTCGGGAGAATAGGGCGGTTAGTGTATCGCCGGATTTATGATATGGAAGGCATTGATGTAGTGGCGGTCAACGATTTAACCAGCCCTAAAGTGCTGGCACATTTATTAAAATATGATACTGCACAGGGCCGCTTTAACGCTGATGTTAAGGCAACGGACAATTCGATTATAGTGAATGGTGATGAGATCAAAATATATGCCCAAAAAGATCCGGCACAGATCCCCTGGGGAACACACCAGGTAGATGTAGTGCTGGAATGTACCGGTTTCTTTGCCGATAAAGATAAAGCTTCCGCACATCTTAAAGCGGGCGCAAAAAAAGTCGTAATATCTGCACCGGCTACCGGTGATCTTAAAACGGTTGTCTTTAATGTCAATCATGAAATATTAGACGGAAGTGAAACTGTTATCAGTTGCGCGTCATGCACCACTAACTGCCTGGCACCTATGGCTGATACCTTAGATAAAAAATTCGGCATTGTTAATGGGCTAATGACAACCATTCATGCGTACACCAACGATCAGAATACCCAGGATGCGCCTCATCCTAAAGGGGACCTTCGCCGTGCAAGGGCTGCTGCCCAGAATATTGTTCCCAACAGCACCGGTGCTGCCAAGGCAATTGGCCTGGTATTGCCGCAGCTGAAAGGAAAATTAGATGGTACTGCTCAGCGTGTTCCGGTGCTTACCGGCTCCTTAACCGAGTTAACTACCATTCTTGCCAAAAAAGTAACGGTAGAGGAAATAAATGCGGCAATGAAAGCGGCTTCCAATGAATCGTATGGTTATACTGAAGATGAAATTGTAAGCAGCGATATCGTAGGAATGAGCTATGGCTCCCTGTTTGACGCTACCCAAACCAAGGTGCTGACCGTAGGAGATGCCCAGTTGGTTAGAACCGTAAGTTGGTATGATAATGAAATGAGTTATGTAAGCCAGCTGGTACGGACGGTTCATTATTTTGCCAAGTTGATCAGCTGATAGTTGATAAACGGTATCGCCGGTTAGTTTCGGCAGGAATTTGCTTTAAACAAAAAGGATTCCTTTCCTGATTGCACCCTAAACAACAGACCTCCGGATCCGGATGTTCCTGTTATATCTGTAAAGTAAAAGGTTATATGACTGATGGACGGGTATAGCAGGGTATCAGCAGGGTTCCGGTGCTGTCTATTTAAATTGTTTGTATTATGTCGAAATTCTCTTCCTGTAATTTCAAAGACCAGAAAGCATTAGTCCGGGTGGATTTTAATGTTCCCCTCAACGAAAGATTTGAAATTACCGATGATACCCGTATGCGTGCTGCTGTACCCACGATTAATAAAATCCTGGATGATGGGGGTATGGTCATATTAATGAGTCACCTGGGGCGTCCGAAAGGCGGGCCGCAGGAAAAGTACTCTTTAAAACCCCTCATTAAGCATTTAAGTGATCTTTTAGGAGGCAGAACGGTATTGTTTGCCAATGATTGTATAGGAGAGCAGGCATATACCACGGCAGCTATGATGAGACCGGGTGAAGTATTACTCCTGGAAAATTTGCGTTTTTATAAAGAAGAGGAGCAGGGAGATGAAGCCTTTGCGAGAAAGCTGGCGGGACTGGCGGATATTTACGTCAATGATGCTTTTGGTACGGCTCATCGTGCGCATGCTTCCACGGCGGTGATTGCCCGGTTTTTCCCGGTGGAGAAAAGAATGTTCGGGTTGCTGATGGAAGGGGAGGTGAAGAGTGCCGAAATTGTATTGCACCAGTCAAAAAAGCCGTTTACGGCAATAATCGGCGGGGCTAAGGTGTCTGACAAAATACTGATCATAGAAAATTTATTGAAGAAGGCCAATGATATTATTATCGGAGGCGGTATGGCCTACACGTTCATTAAGTCGCAGGGTGGTAAAATAGGCAATTCGCTTTGTGAAGAAGACCGCCTGGATGTGGCAGATGAATTGTTAAAGAAAGCTGCAGATATGGGGGTTAATATCCATTTGCCCTCGGATTCTGTTATTGCTGATAAGTTTGATATTAATGCAGCAGTTTCTTCTGCTCCCAGCAGGGATATTCCCGATGGCTGGTTAGGATTAGACATTGGTGAGGCGGCCAGGAGTGAATTTGCAGACGTGATCAGGAAATCAAAAACTATTTTGTGGAACGGACCGATGGGAGTATTTGAAATGGAAAAATTTCAGTTGGGCACAAAAGCGATAGCGGAAGCTGTAGCTGCGGCTACACAGAATGGCGCCTATTCTTTAGTGGGCGGCGGAGATTCCGTAGCTGCGGTTAACCAGTTTGGATTTGCGGATAAAGTGAGCTACGTATCTACCGGCGGCGGCGCTATGCTGGAATATTTTGAAGGGAAAACCCTGCCGGGGATAGCTGCTGTTTCAGCATTGTAATTTAAGATTTGAAATTTGAGATTTGAGATGGAGTTCTTCATTATAAATTTCAAACCCCTTAGTCTTCGAGCTTTAGTACTGCTAGGAAGGCTTCCTGCGGGATTTCTACGTTACCAATCTGGCGCATTCTTTTCTTTCCTTCTTTTTGCTTCTCCAGTAATTTACGTTTACGGCTGATATCACCCCCATAGCATTTGGCCGTAACATCTTTGCGCATGGCTGAAATATTTTCCCGGGCCAGTATTTTGGCGCCGATCGCAGCCTGTATGGCAATCTGGAACTGCTGCCGGGGTACCAGTTCCTTCAGCTTTTCACAAAGCTTTCTTCCAAAATCCTGGCCTTTGCTGCGATGGATCAGGGCGCTGAGGGCATCCACTTTATCCCCGTTTAACAGGATATCCATCTTCACAATATCTGCTTCACGATAACCTATGGGATGGTAATCAAAAGAGGCGTAACCACGCGTCTGGCTTTTCAACTTATCATAGAAATCGAATACGATCTCTGTCAGCGGCATTTCAAAAACCAGCTCTACGCGTGTAGTCGTCAGGTAGCTCTGGTTAATAAGCATTCCTCTTTTGGTGAGGCAAAGCGTCATGATATTACCTATATATTCCGGCTTGGTGATGATCTGTGCTTTGATATAGGGTTCTTCGATCCGTTCCGTTTTTACCGGGTCGGGGAATTCGGTAGGGTTATTTACAATGATCTTCTCTTTCCTGGTGGTATAAGCAATGAAGCTCACGTTAGGCACGGTGGTGATAACCGTTTGATTAAATTCCCTTTCTAAGCGCTCCTGGATAATTTCCATATGCAGGAGCCCGAGGAATCCGCAACGGAAGCCGAAACCTAAAGCCTTCGACGTTTCCAGTTCAAAGGTCAGGGAAGCATCGTTCAGCTGCAGCTTATCCATGCAGTCGCGCAGTTCTTCAAACTCGTCTGTATTTACAGGAAAGATACCGGCAAAAACCATAGGCTTTACTTCCTGGAATCCTTTGATCATTTCCGGGGCGGGGTTACCTGAAATGGTAATGGTATCCCCAACCTTTACTTCCTTAGCATTCTTGATGCCGGTAATGATATAGCCCACATCGCCGCATTTCACCTCCGGCTTTTCCGTCATCTTCAGCTTCAGGATGCCGATCTCATCGGCTTCATATTCCTGTCCTGTTGAAACGAACTTTACTTTATCTCCTTTTTTGATCGCGCCGTTCACGATACGATAATATACGATAATACCCCGGAAGCTGTTAAACACGCTGTCGAAGATCAATGCCTGTAAGGGGGCATCAGGATTACCTTTTGGCGGGGGGATCCGGTTTACAATGGCATCGAGAATACCCTCTACACCAATCCCGGTACGACCGCTGGCCAATAAAATTTCTTCGGGCTTGCAGCCGATCAGCTCAATGATCTGGTCTTTCACTTCTTCAATCATGGCGCCATCCATATCTATCTTATTGATCACCGGGATGATCTCCAGGTCATTATCAATAGCGAGGTAAAGATTGCTGATGGTTTGTGCCTGTATACCCTGGGTTGCGTCAACAAGAAGCAATGCTCCTTCGCAGGCTGCCAGCGCGCGGCTTACTTCATAGCTAAAATCCACATGACCGGGAGTATCAATCAGGTTAAGCGTATAGGTTTCACCATCGGAATGGCGGTAATCTATTTGTATGGCATGGCTTTTAATCGTAATGCCTTTTTCTCTCTCCAGGTCCATATCATCCAGTACCTGGTTCATCATATCCCGCTCGCTGATGGTATTGGTAAACTGTAATAAACGGTCAGCCAGAGTACTTTTCCCGTGGTCAATATGAGCTATTATACAAAAATTCCGAATCTGCTTCATGTATGCGCTGTTTCCTGAAAGAGAGTCTGCTTATCTGATTTTTTTGAACGGGCAAAGGTAAGTGATTTGGAGATCAATTGAAAGGGTATTTTAAGCCGTAATGAACGGTGTGAACGCATGAAAAATGCCCGGCGCTACGCTTTCAGCGGATTTTGTGAATCCAGGAATTCCTGCCGTGCCACCTTTGCTGTTTTATGATCTCCGGTGTGGCTCCAGCCCGGGGGCATAATTAAATACAGTAATTTATTTTTAATGCCGGGTGCTTTACGGATATCGTTCCATAGTGCGCCAAATTCTCCAAAATTTACATCAATGAAGCTGTTGGGGTTCATGGGACGGGTAATGCCATACTCGATGGGTATTTCCTTCTTTTCATTTTCAAAAGTTCCAAAAGCTTTGTCCCATATATTTAACAGGTTACAGAAATTGGTATCCATGTATAACGGGTTCCTGGCATGATGTACCCGGTGATGTGAAGGAGTAAGGATGATTTTGTTCAGGAATCCCATACGCCCGTCTTTCATGATGTTCTCTCCCACATGAATAAATGCGCCCCATGTTCCGTCAATGAACATAATGAAGAAAAGCAGGGGAGGATTTACTCCGGCAAGAATACAGATTGAGGTGCGTATAACATCTGCATAAGGCGCTTCAAGAAAAAAGTGGGTATAGGTTACCGAAAGATTCATGGTTTGCGGAGCATGATGGGTGGAATGAAGGCACCAGAGTATTCTTATCTTATGCGCCAGGAAATGGTAAATAAAATGAGAAAACTCCCAGATGATATACCCGTAAATAAACCAGTACCAGGTAAAGCTGGTTTTAATAAGGGCATATTTTTCAAATAGCCCGATACAAAAAGCTACCGCTGCAATGGAAATAAAGCGGGATACAAAGCGGTTGAAGACGTAGATAAGGAACGGCACTTTGTAGTCTTCTACCTTGAATTTTTTATACGCAGCGCTCCGTATTATTTCTATAACCAGCAATAAGGGGATAAAAGGTGAAATAGCGCCGAGGATACCCTGTAGGGTAAGTAAGCGGCTGTAATCTCCCGATTTGAACATTTCTATGAGCTGCCCCATGCTAAAGAAGCGGATCACTTCCTGGTATAATGTTTCTAAAAAATTCATACGACAACAATATATGGTTAATTAAATATCCGGGCCAGGTGTTTTATGTAGCAAAGACTTATTATTTTCATATAAAATTACGGATATATGGAATTGCAAGCATTGTTTGAACAGGCAGCCGCAGATAGCAAACGCCTCGCTGAAAAGCCCGATAATGAAACCCTGCTGCAATTGTATGCTTTATACAAGCAGTCTACTGAAGGTGACAACACGGGGGATGCACCATCTAATCCTTTCGATTTTGTTGCCAAAGCCAAGTACGAAGCCTGGCTCGCTATCCGGGGGAAAGCGAAAGCGTCTGCCATGCAGGAGTATATTGACCTGGTAAACAGGTTAAAAGGAAACTGATCTTTTCTCCTGTCAGCTCATCACTCCCCTTAAATATCCTGCTGATTCAGCAATGCCCGGCAGGGCGTCTTTCATATCTTTTTCAAATTCAATACTGCATACGCCGGTATATTTTATTTTGCGTAAAGCAGCTATCAGGGCCGGGAAATCAATAACGCCCCGTCCTGCTTCTATCGCTTTGCCGTCTGCCTGGGCAGCCGTAATATCTTTAATATGCAGGTCAAATATCCTGTCTGCAAAGTCAGTTACCGCTTTTTCCGGCTTTACCCCTGCCCGCAAAGCATGGCCTATATCTAAGCACAGCCCCATACGATGATCCATTTTGCTGATCCGGTCATACACGTCTTTAGGGCCGGGGTACAGTTTGTCTTCCGGTCCGTGGTTATGAATAGCGATCCTGATATTGTATTCTTTTACTTTTTTTTCTGTATACTGGAGCAAGTCATAACCCGGAACGCCAACGATCATATTTACTCCCACGCGCTTGGCATAATCAAACGCGTGATCCACGGCAGCTTCCGTTTTCATGTATATAACACCTACCGTATATACCTGTATGCCTCCATTCTTAAATTGGGTCAGCACTTCGTTAATAGTTTGTTGCGGACTGTTTAGCGGAAGATGGAAATCCTTTACCGACAGGTTGCTTATTCCTACCCGGTTCATGATCGCAATGCTTTGATCAATGCTGTAATTAATAAAAGAATAGCCGGCCATCCCGATCTGCAAAAATTCCTTTTTAGGCAAACGGGTATGGTGTGCCGGCCCGGTAGTACCGGTAAGTGTAGGTAAACAGGTGGCTGACCAGGCCAGCGCAGAGGTTTGTATAAATTTTCTTCTTGATGACATCTGTTAGCTTTATAATTTGGGATTTAAGGTAAGCAATTTTTTTTATCCGTTCATAGGTGTGCGTTGCTTGCCGGGATACGGTGTACAGAAGCGTATGATTTGTTGTTTGGGTTATGATCTTTACATTTACAGGAGGATTTGTATAGTAGAGAAACATAAAATCATATCCATGCCGTTAAGAAATTTCTCCTTCAGGAATATCGCAGTGGAAACGTTTAATCAGGCAGCCGAATCCATTATTCTTACCTGGAAAGAAATTGCGGTTTTGCTGGGACTGAAGCAGGATATTTATAAAAACCCCCTGCATCGTCCGCTTAAAAGACCGGTAACGGCTATTCTGATCGGGGCAGGCAACCGGGGAAATATATATGCAGACTATGCGCTTATTCATCCCAATGAATTAAAAATAACCGGTGTTGCAGATGAAAATGCGGTGCGTAACGGCCGGTTTGCACGTAAACATCATATTGCGGCGGGCAATCGTTTTTATAAATGGGAAGATGTTTTTGCAAGAGAAAAATTTGCTGATGCCGTGATCATAGCCACCCCGGATGCGTTACATGCTGCTCCCTGCCTTCGGGCGCTGGATGCAGGCTATGATGTATTGTTGGAGAAACCTATTGCACTTACCGAGGAAGATTGCAGGCAGATACACGAAAAGGCCAAGGCTACCGGGCGGATCGTAGGCGTGTGCCATGTATTGCGGTATTCTCCTTACTTCAGGCAGTTGAAAGAGATCATCACTTCCGGGATCATCGGAGATATCGTAAGCGTGCAGCACATGGAACCGATAGGTTTTGATCACATGGCGCATTCTTATGTAAGAGGCAACTGGCATAACAGTACCCGGTCTTCACCTATTATCCTGGCTAAATCCTGTCATGATACCGATATCCTGCGATGGCTCATTAATGAACCTATAGAAGACGTGCAGTGTTTTGGCGGATTGCGTTTGTTTACTAAGGAGAATGCTCCGGAAGGCAGTACAGATCGGTGTACGGACAATTGTGCCGTGGAAGGAACCTGCCCTTTTTCCGCCCTGCAGATCTATTACCGCGACAGGAAAAGGTTATATGTTTTTGATCTGCCCGAACAGCGCCGCAACTGGGATTATATCATCTTGAAAAAGCTGAAGACCACCGATTACGGGCGTTGTGTATATCGTATGGATAACGACCAGCCCGATCATCTTACGGTAAATATGCGTTTCGCAAAAAATATCACGGCGGTGTTTTCCATGGAGGGGCTTACTTCTTATGAAGGCAGATGTACCCGGGTAATGGGAACGAAAGGAGATATCGTCGGGGATATGGAAACCTATACCATCACGGATTTCAGGACGGGGCAACAAACTACCTGGAGCCTGAAAACCGATTTTCATGGTGGTGGGGATCATCGTCTTGTACAAGACTGGGTGCAGGCGGTTGGTCACCAGGACGCACAGATCCTTTCTTCTACTATTGATGTTTCGGTGGTGAGCCATCTCATGGCTTTTGCCGCGGAGCGGAGCCGGCTGAACCACAGCATTGAAGAGGTGAAGCTGCATAAGTGAAGGTTGCAAGTTGCAAGTTGCAGGTTACAGGTTAAAAGGTCAGTAGTCAGTGGTGAGTAGTGAGTGGCTGAAAGTTCGTTTAGTGTCAGGAAGTTTGTAGTTTGGGAGTTTATAGTTAGGATCAGAAATCAATCAGAAATCCCACATTATATCCCACTCCTCCTTATTTTCTTTTGTTGGATGCGTTATACATACACCTGCTTTTTAAAGATTAAGTCGTATTTTTAAAAAGCAAGTTAACGGTTATGTATTTTGGGTTCCCGCTGTTTTTATCACTTTGTTTGCTATGCTGTTTCTCCGCTCTGTCGCAGGAAAAGGAGAATGAGCTTATCCTATTGGCTGAGGCGGCGGATGCATTTAACCTGTCTTTCAAAAATGCCGACTCTGCGATGTTATTAGCTGGTAAAATATTAACGGAGGCGGAGGAACAAAACAGTAAAGAAGCGGTGTCCGGTGCATACAATGCTATCGGTTGGGCATTTATGCATAAAGGGCACCTGGATTCTTCTATCCTATACCTGCAAAAATCGCTGCAGGGATACAGGGATATTCAGTCTGATAAAGATATTGTCCGTCTCAGCATTAATCTGGGGGAAGTGTTTACAAAAAAGAGTCAGTATGTGGCAGCCCTTCATCACCTGCTGGAAGGTGATTCTTTAAGTGTGGCTTTGAACGATATTCCTTTACAGACAGATATTAAGCGGCAACTGGCGATCGTATACAGGGAGTCGGGCGATGATTTGCAGTCATCCCGCTATTTTCAGCAGGCCTTAGCGGGCTTTGAACAAATGGGTGATCATTTCCGTTATACCAATACCTCTGTCAGCCTGAGTATCCTTTACCGAAAGATGGCATTGCCCGATAGCAGTCTGTTTGTTTTGGAACGAAGCCTGGCGCTGGCAAAGAAGCACAATGGTACATTATACCAGGAAGCGATGATAGAAGAGAATATAGGAGAAACCTATTTTAGTAAACAGCAATTTGCAAAGGCGTTGTTGCATTTTCAAAAAGCCTACCGCTTCTTTCATCAATTAGGCAACCAGGCAGACCTGGGTTATGAGGCATTGTCCATTGGTAAAACACTTGCTGCTTTACACCGGCATGCGGAGGCAGAGACCTACCTGCTACAGTCGTATGCGATAAATGAATCCCTGATGATGATCAATTATCAGCATGACGCCTCCCACGAACTTGCTTCATTGTATGAACATCGGGGCGACTGGAAAAACGCCCATTACTATTTACGGAAGGCCAACACATTAAAGGATTCACTCGATCTTTCGGCACAGCTGGCAAAAATCGCTGAGCTGAAAGCCGTCTATAAATCGGAAAAGCAGGAACGGGAGATGGCGCTATTAAAAACAAAGCATGAGCTTACTCAATCCCATGCCGCAAGAGCCACTCTGCTGCAATATATATTTATTCTTCTTTTTATTGCGGCCGCGGCAATTGCCTGGCTGCTGGCGTACAGAATAAGGATGAAAAATAAGCAGGAACAGATAAAGGAGCAGGAGCGTATAACGCATGAACTGGAAGATGAACGTATACTCAACCTGTTTGCCGTATCACTGTATGGTAGAAATACGGTAGATGATATATTGTGGGATATTGCCCATAACTGTTTTCTGTTAATGCATTTTGAAGATTGTGTAGTTTACAAAGTGGATAAAGAAAGGAAGGTGCTGGTGCAGGCAGCGGCGGAAGGTCCTAAAAGAATAGAAGACAACCGCGCGATATTCAACCCCATTGAGATACCGATGGGTAAGGGAATTGTGGGTACGGTAGCGGTTACCGGAAAATCCGAAATTATTGCCGATACAGGTAAAGATGAACGGTATATTGCGGATGATGCAGTCAGGGCTGCTGAAATAACAATACCCATTTTTGTGGATGGAGAGATTTTTGGGGTCATAGATTCAGAGCATTTTCAGAAGAATTTTTATACACAAAGGCATTTGGTCTTATTGCAAAAAATTGCTGCTGTCTGCTCGGAGCGCCTGGTTAAACTGCTGGCGGAGGAAAAGCTGAGAGGTGTTATTGCACGTGATCTTCACGATGAAATGGGCTCTACCCTCACCAGCATCCACGTTCTGAGCAACCTTGCCATCACACAGCAAAAAGAAACGAAAACGCCTTACCTGGAAAAAATAAAGGAATACACAGGTAACATGATGGAGACCATGAGCGATATCATCTGGGCAGTGAACCCGCAACATGATACCGTGGAAAGACTGCTGCTGCGAATGAAGGAGTTCTCTGTGGAATTACTGGAGCCGGCAGGCATGACCTGTCATTTTTCCATTGAAGGAGTACACAATGCCCCTGCGCTGCAAGCGGAAGAGAGAAAGTTCCTCTACCTTATTTTTAAAGAGGCGCTCAACAATGCGGTGAAATACAGCAGGGCCGGCATTGTTGATGTTGCAATAGCCGAAAGCGGGGGATTTCTTCGTATGACCATTACCGATAACGGGGTGGGTTTTGATCCAGGTTCCGTTAGTGGAGGTAATGGGTTGACGAATATGCGATCCCGTGCCAAAGCGATCGGGGCGCGGCTGGATATCCGCTCTGCACCGGGGGAAGGAACAGTGGTAACACTGGAGAAACGCATCACATCATAAGGGTATAGCGGGGAAAACATACAGATAGTAAATTGCATTTTTCAAGCGGAAACAAATATCCATGCAGGTAAACATACTGATATATGAAGACAACGATAACCTGCGCGAGACTTTGTGTTATATGTTGACGCTCGTGGAAGATCACAGGGTATGCGGCGCGTTCCGGAACTGCATACAGGCAGAGGAACAGGTAAAAACCCTGCAGCCCGATGTTATACTGATGGACATAGACATGCCGGGAATGACCGGTATAGAAGCGGTAAAAAGAATACGGAAGTTCAATACCACCGTACAGGTGCTGATGCTTACCATTTTTGATGATAACAACCATGTATTTGATGCAATCTACGCCGGTGCCAACGGCTACCTGCTCAAAAAGTCTGTTTCCGAGAAGCTGGTGCCGGCCATAAAAGAAGTGCTGGAAGGCGGAGCCCCCATGACACCCGCTATCGCCCGGAAAGTGATCGGCATCATGCAGGAGTCTGCAGGCAGTACACCCCCCGATTATAGTCTCACCGCAAGAGAAACAGAGATACTGCGGTCTCTGTCCCAGGGTAACAGCTACAAGATGATAGCCGCAGAGTTTTATATCAGCATTGATACCGTGCGCACCCATATCAAAAGAATTTATGAAAAGCTGCACGTGAACTCGCAGATTGAGGCAGTAAGTAAGGCGCTGAATGAAAAGCTGGTATAACGCCTTTCGGCTGCTTTCCGTTCAGTTGTGTTTCCTCACGCAACCTTGCAGCCAGCTATTGTATGCCGTCAATTTCCCGGGATAGTCACATCATTACGGTATTGCATAAATGCCGTTATCTGCTCAATTTAGCGTCACAATAATTTAGGAAAAAGATGAAAAAATTAACTAATACACTGCGGGTACTCCTGGCGGTATTCATTTGCCAGTTGATGCTGGCGGCCTCCTGTAAAAAGGAAGACCAGGATACAGGAGGACTGCCGCGGGACGTGCAAAAATTCAATGGCGTTTATATTGACCCGGATGCCCGCCTGAACCCCTCGATAACGGAGCATCGTTACATAGAGTTCGATGGATGGTTTGCCCGCCGGAAAAGCGGTCATATTTTAGACCCCGAACACATGCGCCTTGTTGTAAACGAGTCGAAAGGAAAGGTATTTATTAAAACTGCTAATTTGCCGCCGGGGTCGGGTCCTATTCCGGGACCATCGCTATCGTCCAGTCAACATGCGCGGCTGCTGTATGTAGAGGTTGACAACAAGAGAATTTATTTCAGATATTATGTCCAGGACCAGTCGCACAGGGCGCTTCACGCAGACGATAATGTACAGATGGGTGGAGAACAACGTATGTTACAAAAAGAAAACCATTGGATCATACATGATCTCTCCAGGAACAACGACTTCGCGGTGGTGGCTATAGAAAGCGCTTTCGAGCGGGGATGGTTTATCATGAACGCTCCCACCTTAAACGGCGATAACCGGATAAGGCTTATGGAGCGAACCGCTGAAAATGCCACCAAATGGCAAATACATAAACCCCCTGGCTTCGTATTCTAATACCGGGATTTTATTTCTTATCAACAACGGGTGCTGTACAGCCCTGCCTGCGGGCAGGGTTTGTTTTTGTGGAGTCATTTATTTGTTTCGCCACGGCCATATCCCTATCACATCATTACGGTATTGTATAGCTGCAGTTGGTTTGCGAATTTAGCATTGCGATAGTTGCTTATCAAACAGCAAAGCCGCAGATAATTTTCATTTACCCATACAAACGATAATATTATGAAACAGCAGTTTTGGAGATCATCCGTTATATGCACCCTCCTGCTTTGCCTTGCAGCAGGCTTCAACAGTTGTAAAAAAAGATACCGATCCCCAGGACGATGATGGTAGTGGCGGTGGCAATGGTGGCGGTGGCGCCTCATCCGTGAAGATCACGGGATACACCCCCCAAAAGCCCATATGGGGCGATGTAATAGAGATCACCGGTGAAAGCTTTGCCGCTAAAGTGGAAGACGTAGAGGTCTGGTTCCCGGGAATGTATACCCAGGGCAATGAAGCTAAGGGGGAAGTGCTCGAGGCTTCACCCACCAAATTGAAAGTAAGAACACGGTACAACACAGAGCAACGGGACGGTTATGAATATCCGACTGCCAATAGTGCAACCAGCTCCATTGTAGTGAAAGTAAAAGGCAAGACTGAATACAGCACGGAACAGCACTATATCCAGTACAAGGCTGTTCCGTTCATTAACGCCGGCAATGGCGTCCGGCCCGAAACAGGAGGCACAGGAGCGATGATCTGGCCCGGCGAAAAATTCCAGGTGATCGGCAAGGGGTTCGGTGTCACCAAGACAGAAGGAATCCTCAAGATCAATGGGGTGGAGGCTGTTATTGATTCCGTATGGGGAAACGAACCGCAGGTATTTGGCGAAGGAAGCACGAATATGATGGCTACGTTCCCGCTGGCGGTGGCCAAACCGCAACCTGGGGGAGTACAGGGCCAACAGGATTATACGGTTGAATATAGCAGGAACGGGCGTTCTTACGTCCGCAAAATGCGCGGACATGCCATGCCGCTGATCACTATCTCAGGAAACACCCTGAAGGGCTTGTATAACAACACCGATCATATTACCGACTTCACGATTACCGGAGAAAACCTTTACCCCACGGAGATACAGTTCCGGAGTATTACAGCGGGCGGACCGAATTTTACCGTAGCTGTGACGGGCGCAGGTCTGGGAGCTAAAAGCGTTACGGCTTCTGTTCCGCTTGCCCTGATGTTTCCTCATGGGGGAAGGCAATATGGTGTCAGGTTGTATGAGCCTACAATGGACCAGGGTTTTTCATTGAATACGGTTATCTACGTTACGCCTAATTAGTTTAAGGTTTGCGATCGGCAACCCGATGCAGGAGGGTCAGCCGCAAACCGGTCGATACGTGCGAGGGTCAGACCGGTTTGTTATAGTGATGTTTCGGTGGTGAGCCATCTTATGGCTTTTGCCGCAGAGAGGAGCCGGCTGAACCACAGTATTGAAGAGGTGAAGCTGCATAAGTGAGGATTTCAGGTCTCAGGTTTCAGGTTGCAAGTTGCAGGGTAGAGGTTAAAAGGTCAGTAGTCAGTGGTGAGTAGTGAGTAGTGAGTGGCTGAAAGTTCGTTTAGTGTCAGGAAGTTTGCAGTTTGTAGTTTGGGAGTTTATAGTTTATAGTTTATAGTGGCATAATACTGAAAAATAGTTGGTAAAATCCTTTGAAAGCTAGAGCCGTAAAGGATTTGATGGAAGTTTACAGAAACCTGTCTGCCGACAGGCAGGTCAACAAATCATACCTGAGGTAAAGCATCAGGAACCAAAAGACAAATAACAAATAAAGTGCGAAGCCAGAAACTCTAAATCCTAAACGAAATGCAATCTCAAATTTCAAATCATAAATTTCAATCTAAAGCTGATTGCCGGTAGCTGAAAGCTATCAGCCCCTCACACCTGTTTCACCCAGCTTGCTCCATAGTGCAGCAGCCGTTGTTCCATTCGCTTATACACTTCTTGTTTCAGCGATGGTATATCTTCTACCGTTAAGCCCTGTACAGGTATTTCTTCCATAAAAACAGCCCTGCTTCTGCCCGGGGTCAGTGTAAATAATTTGCCGTAGGGCATCCTGTTAAATGAGTCGAGAAGAAGTACCGGTTTAACGGGAGTGCCCGTTTCAATGGCTATACGAAAAGCGCCATCGAAAAATGATTTTAATGGCTTTCCCGTTTCATTAAATGTTCCTTCGGGAAATATTAAAATGGAAATTCCCTGTTGTAAAACGGCCTTGAGCTTAAGTACGCTCCGGGAGCGGTCGTCAGGACTGCTGCGATTAACGGTTACTATGGCATTCTTATAGATATAGCCAAATACCGGGATACCTGCGGTTTCTTCTTTTCCTAAAGCACGTATAGGTTGCCGGTAGGTTTTAACAACGATGGCTGCATCAAGAAAGGAAATATGGTTGCTTACAAAAATGTAGGACTTCTTTTTATCATGGGGCACTTCGTATATGTTTTTATGGAAAATGCCCGCCAGCGGGAACCATATATCACCCCAGATCATGCAAATGCGGTAGATGATATTCCCTCCCTGCAGCGGTCCGCGAAAAGAGGCTATGATTACAAAGGGGAAGATCATAAGCATCAGCAATACAAACAGCAGCATGGCATAGACATTATAGAGCCATCGGGATATAGCGGTTAAGGATTTCATGAAGGGTTATCTATATGATATATCAAATTATCTTATAACAGGTTCAATTGCAGTGGCATTGCCACTCTGCGTCCATATCAATGCAGGTGATCACTACCATGCCACGCTTTGAAGGCGCAAAAACAATACGAACCTGCTGGTTGTCGCGGGTAATGCCTTCTAAAGCATACTTAGGATCAGGTTTTGCATCCGGGTCGCTTTTGTTGTAGTTGATCTTTCCTTTTTGCAGTATTTCCTGTACTTCACTTTCGTCTATATGCCGGCAATCCATTCTGCAGCGGGCGTGGCGGGTATAGATGAGGGGAGTAAGTGCCCGGTTAAAGTACTCCTCTTTTCCGGCATGGTCCGGTGTTACCCGGTTGCTGAAATAGAGCCAGGAAAATATTGCACCTGTCAGCAATACAATAAGATAGCCGGTAATACGTCCCTGCTTCATAAGGCAGGGTTATCATGACTTAAAAGATCAGCCAGGATCAGCAGCTCTGTTTGTTTATGCAGTTTATCTTCCGTGTCGAAGCATTTGGCTAACTCTTCCAGTAAAAAATGAAGGATCATTTTTTGATCCAGGGGTTTAAAATAAGACGGGATGAGCGGAATGCCCGTTTTGTTAAAATAGCTTTCCACATCCTTATGCGTGTATACATGACCGTTCATAGGGTCTATATAAAAATGGATATTGTCTTTATTCTCCTTTTTAGGATTGAAGTAGTCGTATGAATTGTCAAAGTAAGCTAAAAGATACTGGCGTGGTATTTTAATGGCTTTTACGGGAATATCTAACAGCCCGCAGAGTAGCTGGTAGAGGATGCCGTTGATGATTGCGTTACCGCACCGGGTTTCCAGTACCCGGTTGATGAGAAATTCATCAGGGTGCTGGTAAGACACTTCGACTCCTTTGAATTTATAATAGCTGAAAAAAATACGGTTAAAGATATTTACCTGCTCCAGGGAAGTAAGATAGCTGTTAAGCTCAAGCCAGATATTGCGCTTGATTTTTTCTATTTCCTGGAGAACGGATATCTCTGCCATTTCGGGATATTGATATCTTGCCACCAGCAGCGCACCTTCCAGCAGCTCAGGTTGGGAAGACGTTGCATATACCGAAAACCGGGATTGCAGTTCGTGAAAGCGGAGCCGGTGTATCAGCAGGTCAATTTTTTGCTGGATGGTTTTATCGGGTGTGCTTTCCCATAATTGCTCCAGGTTTGGAATGATGGGTCTTCCATAGCTTACGATCCGGTTGCTGATGGTATCAAATACCTCGTGATCCGGGTCTTCTATAAGGTTCAATAATGCGTTTATTTCACTCGTTTCTTCCATGCAAAATGTTGAATCCTGGATATCGTATAGACGAATGAACCCATTCGTTTATTGTTAGAGAATCGGGATAAATTTCGGGTGTGCAAACGGATATACCTTATTCTTTTTTCCACAGCAGGTGGACAAGTATGGAAAGCTGCGTATTGCAGCAATTCTTTTTTAAGATATGAAGTTGTAGTATTTTAATTTAATAATATCTGCGGGTATGGGTTTCCGGTTCCAGTGCGTATGTATGGCAAGCGCTGCGCCAAGCGCCGTTGCCTGGGCTATGGACGCGGCGTATACTTCAACACCCGGGAATGCTTTTGCAAGAAGGTTCATATATAGCGGGTTCTTTCCAAATCCGCCATCCACGAATATCCGCTTTACGTCAGAGCCTTTCAGCACCAATCCCGTTGCCGTGATCTGGCTGTTCATGATGTCTGACATCAACTGGTGATACGCCTCTTCGTAGCTGTTAAAAGTTTCCAGGTTTCTTTCGGGGAAGACAGTTACTGATGCCGGTGCTTTCGGCGGTGTATCCGGTTGCTGCTCTAATGCAGTAATGATCTGGCTGTTGTACTGCACTTTGGTATAGTAATCTGCGGGTTTGTTAAAATGAGCGGACAATCTTTTTACCTGCTGTTCATGTTCGTAACCTGCAAACAGGCGGGAAGCTTTTACCGGCTTTCTCTGGTAGGTCATATAGCAAAGGCAATCCTGCTGTAGCTCTTCAACGGTAAGGGGGGTATCGTTAAACGGGTTAAAGCTGATAGACCATGTACCGGTGGAGATCAGTATAAAAGGTTCTCTGAAATGGGAGAGATAGGGGATGAGTGCCGCCGAACTGTCGTGTAAGCCAACGCCCACTTTAATTTTTTTTCCTGACTGGGTTATCGCCGTTACGCCATCCGAAGCAAAGATGGGGGGGAGCTTATTTATAATGCCTTCCCGGTATACCCATTCATGGTAATTGTTTTGGGGAAAATTCCAGAGATTGGTATGACAGCCGATGCTCGTAATATCAGTGCAGGTTTTACCGGTAAGCAGGTAGCTGATATATTGCGGCAGATGCAGGGAGCAGGCGATTTGGTCGAATACTGCTTTTTGCTCGTACTTTAAGCGATACAACTGCATACCCGAATTTAGACTGCCTAATACGGGGGAAGCCGTATGCATGGAGAACATGATCTCACCGCCATACCTGCCATAAAATTTTTTCTTTAATTCTTCCGGGTAGGGTTTCAGGTAATTATATAACGGTGTTAGTGGATTACCATCGCTGTTTATATGTACAAAACTGGCGCCGTAGGAAGTAAAATTAATGGCTACAATATCAAAGGTATCCAGTTCGGCTATTTCCTTAAACGATGTCCGGATCCACGTTGTCAGCAGTTCCAGGTTTTCACAGGGATAGTTGTCCTCATCTGTTGTTTCGGTAAGGGATACACTCTTTTCATATACTACTTCGTAGTCTTCATTAAACAAAAAAAGCTTTTTATTTGTTTTGCCAATATCATAAATGGCAATAACAGGTATACGACCACTGCTCATGGCATAAAGATAGGAGGTGGTATTTGAACAGCAAAAAAGAGGTTAAAAAAACTTATTTCGGATCAGCAATGTCCGGCACAGCGGGGATTAATTTTTATTCCGTATTTGAATTGAGTAAGGTATTTTTATACGTTTTTGGTTATAGTGGTAAAATATTTTTCAGGTATCAGTCAACCGGATAAACATATAGTAATTACTTCTCATTACCGGTCTTTACTATATCTGTTTATAATGTACTGCCGCTTCTTGCAGCAGGTATTTGTATATTCAAAGCTTCTTTCATCCGGGTGTTGTGTAGCGTGGACAAACATCTGCTGATTTTGAACAGACGCAGAGCGGTTCGATAAATTTTTGTAAATTTGACTATGAAATTCAATAATGAACAGGCTTGCAGCATATACTAATGATATCTCAGAACTTTGTAAAAATCACAGGGTAAAGAGCTTGTATGCTTTTGGTTCCGTACTCACTGATAAGTTTAATGAGAGCAGTGACATTGATTTGATTGTTGATTTTGCCAATATGGACGTTGAGGATTATGCAGATAACTATTTTGATTTTAAGTTTTCACTACAAGACATATTAAAACGACCGGTTGACTTATTGGAAAGTAAGGCCATAAGAAATCCGTATTTCAAACAGGCGCTTAATCAACAAAGACAACTTGTGTATGAGCAATGAAATAAAAACATGGCTTTATGATATTTTAAATGCGATTATTGAAATTGAAAGTTTTTTTGAAGAAACACCAAAAACTTTTGCAAATTATCAAAATGACTTACGGACAAGACGGGCAATTGAAAGAAACATTGAAATTGTCGGAGAAGCCTTAAACAGAATTTTAAAGCATGATGAGGCGTTTTCTATTACTAACTCAAGAAAAATCGTTGATACAAGGAACAGAATAATTCATGGCTATGACTCTGTTTCTGATGAAGTAATTTGGGGAGTTGTCATTAAACATCTCCCAGTTTTGAAAACAGAGGTGGAAAAGTTGTTAAGTGAATAGTTTTTCATCCCGCAATTTACTCCTTTTGCTCTCTCTGGTACAGACCTTTAGCATCCATGTAGGAAAGTAAACTGGGGTCTGTACTTTGACCAAATGAAACACCGGAAACGGCGATACAGAAAGACAAAAGGATACCTGCAGATCTGTTTGTTTTCATTATACCCGGAAGTCTGTTTAATGAGGTATTGAAGTTTTACCACCGGGAAGATGCAGACATAAAAAAGTCGTGCATCGTATTTCCCGGTTATTGGTGTAGCCCACTTCCCCCGCCGCACTGTTCCGTCTTTTACAATCCGGTAGCCACCGTCTTTGTACCCCTGTTCTTAATGAGCTGTTCCCGTACTTTCTCTTTGCGGAACAGGGAAATAGGATCTAATGCTCCGCCTGCGCGTAGCCTGGATTCCGCTACTAAGGGACGGACATCTGTACGAAAAGCATGCTGCAGGATTTCCTGTGCCTTAACCACGTCATTATTCTGACGGGCTTCCTGTAATGCCTTACGGTCTGTTATAAGTGCCTGCGTATAGGCAATGAGTATGGCTTCAACAGACTGGATCAGGTCTTCGAGCGGATCTTTTACATTGTGAGACGCGTCAATCATCCAGCCCAGGTCTGTGGCATGATCCATTCCCCGGGCATCCATACCTTCTACCAGTTCATTAAAGATCAGGTAAAGCTGGTAGGGTTTTATACTTCCCGTAGTAAGATCATCATCTCCGTATTTGGAGTCGTTGAAATGAAAGCCGCCTAATTTTCCTTCCATCAGCAGGAGGGATACAATTTGCTCAATATTTGCATTGGGCAGGTGATGTCCCAGGTCTACAAGAGTATAAGCTTTATCCCCCAGCTTGCTGGAATACAAATAGGATTGACCCCAGTCGCCTACGGTAGTGGAATAAAAATTAGGTTCGTATGCTTTGTATTCCACGAATATTTTCCAGTTGTCGGGCAATGCTTTGTATATTTCCTGCAATCCGCTCAGGGTGTTCTGGAATGCTTCGCGGAAATTCAGCTGGCCGGGGAAGCATGACCCGTCAGAAAGCCATACGGTTAAGGAATTAGAGCCTAATTCCACGCCGTGACGGATCACTTCAATGTTGTGATCAATGGCCTGCCGGCGGATAGCTTTATTTACATTTTGTAAGGAACCGAATTTATAGCTGAGCGGCTGACCGGGCTGATCCTGGAAGGTATTTGAATTCATGGCATCAAACTTCAGTCCGTGTTGGGCGGCAAGCGCTTTTATATGTGCAGGATTTTCGGGTATATCCCAGGGGATATGCAATGATATGGCGCCGCTGGATTTGTTGAGTGCATGCAACAGTCCGATGTCCTCAATTTTTTCTTCCAGGCTGCGCGGTTCACCGCCGCCGGAGAATCTTCCGAACCGTGTGCCGCCGGTTCCCAACGCCCAGCTGGGAATGGCTATCTGAAAGGCAACCAGCTTTTCAATAATACTTTCGGCATTTTCAATATTTGTATTGCAATACGCCAGCCTGTTGCTGTGCGCTTTCTGTAGGGCTTCGTTATGGCCGTCAATCTTGTATTTTTCTAATAGCATGGTATAAATTTTTTATGGCAGATAAAATACTTCTTTCAATGGGATGCTTACCGGCGATTCATCGTCATTTACATCCATGATGTCTTTCATAAAATGCCACCAGCGTTGCATGACAGGTTGCTGTGGCAACTGATCCATTACAGCAGGATCAGTTACCTGTAAATACCCGAATAAATTTCCCGTTGATTCTTCTAAAAATATAGAATATTCCCGGATATTATTGTCTTTTAATAATGCACTCAGTTCCGGCCATATTGCTGCATGCCGTTTCTGGTATTCGGCTTCAAATCCTTTATGCAGTTTCATGATGAAAGCCAGGCGGTGCATGCAAGTTTGAAATTTGAGATCTGAGATTTGGTTCTTTCCCGCCTGCGGTCTGACCTTCCTCAGATTGGTGCCGACCGCAGGCTACATTACCTCACAAATGCCATTGCAACGCCGCCGTCAATGTTGAGTACATTACCGGTAGCCTTGTTTAGCAGTCCCCCGGTGAAAGCAAAACAGGCATTGGCGATATCTTCCGGCAGGATGATCTGGTTCAGTAAAGTACGTTTGGCATAAAAAGCAGGCAGCTCCTCTACGGTTATGCCGTATGCCTTAGCACGTCCTTCAGCCCAGGCGCCTGCCCATATTTTGCTGTCGGAAATAACGGCATCCGGGTTTACCACGTTCACCCGGATATGATCTTTACCTAACTCGGCTGCATTTAAGCGGCTTAAATGCAGCTGTGCAGCTTTAGCCGATCCATAGCCTGCATTATTGGGACCGCTCACCAAGGCATTCTTACTTACAATATTTATAATGTCTCCCCCCATATCCTGCTTACGCATTTGGTTTACCCCCGATTGGGTAACCAGGAACTGACCTTTTACCAATACATCGTACAGGATGTCCCAGTCTTTTTCAGTATGCTCTTCTATGGGTTTGGAAATGGATAATCCGGCACAGTTGACCACGATGTCTATACCGCCAAAGTATAGCGCTGCGGTGTCAAAGGCTTTGTTGATGCTGTCGGCGCTGGTAACATCGAGCAACTCTGTTGTAAAGCTGTCTTTGCTGTAGTGGGCGCTAAAATCCTTTTTTGCGTTGGCCAGCCTTTCTGCATCGTTATCATTAACGATGACAACGGCGCCTTCATCAGCAAATTTTTTAGCAATGGCTTTGCCTATGCCGCCAGCGCTCCCGGTTACCAGGGCAATTCGTCCCGACAACGCTTTAGGCTTGGGCATACGCTGTAGCTTTGCTTCCTCCAATAGCCAGTATTCAATGTTAAACGCTTCCTGCCGGGGCAGTGAAGTATATTCGGAAATCGCCTCAGCCCCTTTCATTACATTAATAGCATTAATATAAAATTCGGCGGCTACCCGTGCTGTTTGTTTGTCTTTGGCAAAGGTAAACATGCCTACGCCGGGATACAGTATCACCACCGGGTTGGCATCGCGCATGGCAGGACTGTTGGGGTGCTTGCATTTTTCGTAGTAGTCGGTATACATTTTCCGGTAAGCCTCAAACTGCGGCTTCAGCTTTTCCTTTACGGAAGCCACATCGGCTATGCTTTCTTCCGGTGTGAGGTTCAGTACCAGCGGGCTGATCTTGGTTCTTAAAAAGTGATCAGGGCAACTGGTACCCATTGGCGCCAGCCGGTCTAAGTGATTTGAATTAATATATTCCAGCACTCTTTCATCATCGGTAAAATGCCCGATCATTTTTATGTTTGAAGAGCAGAATCCCCTTAGTATAGGAGCCAATCCGGCCGCTTTAGCCAGTCTTTCTTCCTGAGGTAAAGAGGATATTTTCGCTCCTCCGAATACCGGTTTCTTTTTGATGTTTTCTTCAATATAAGCGGCACAGCGTTCAATGACTTCCAGGGTGTTGATGTAGCTTTCAAAGGCGGTATCGCCCCAGGTAAACAACCCGTGTGAGCCGAGCATGATACCCCTTATCCCGGGATTTTCATCCAGGCATTGCTTTAATTTCAAGCCGAGATCAAAACCGGGACGCTGCCATTCTACCCAGCCGATGGTTCCGTTAAATAATCCCTGCGTAATACGTTTGCCGTCTTTCGCAGCAGCAATGGCGATGGCTGCATCAGGGTGCAGATGGTCTATATGTTTAAAGGGAAGAAAACCATGCAAAGGTGTATCAATCGAAGGTGCTTTGGAGCTCAGGTCAAAAATGCAGTGGTTAAACAGCTCCACCATTTCATCCTCATGATCAATGCCACGATATACATTGGTCAGGCTTCTCAGGCGATCTGCGTACAGTGCTGCCAGCCCGCTTTTCTTTAAGGTACCCAGGTCGCCTCCCGATCCTTTTATCCACATTACTTCTGTTTCTTTACCGGTAAGGGGGTCCGGGGCGACCACTTTGCAGGATGTATTTCCTCCGCCATAGTTGGTGAGCCGCAGATCGGCGCCCAATAAATTAGAACGGTATATCAGTAATGCTACTTCGTCTCCCGCCAGCTTAGCGGCAGCTTCTTCATTCCATAAATAGCTTACATGTTTAAAATCAGTGACAGGCATATTCATCAAATTTTCTGTTAAGGTTTACTAATTTGTCGGTTTTATCAGGGAAGCGAATTGCCATATCCTACCAACACTACCGAAAGTATAATAATGGCTATCCCTGCAATTATAGTAGCATACGTTTTTTTGCTCACTCCTTTCCATTCTTTCAATATAATCCCCCACATGCTGGATATCAGGATGATAAAAGCCATGTGCAGTATCCACGAGCTAGCGCCATTTCCCAACTTGCTTTCTCCCATTCCATAAAAGAAAAACTGGAGAAACCAGGTAGTGCCGGCAAGTGCTGAAAAAATATAATTCCCTTTAAGCGGTGTAGACCGGTTGGCATAATCGCCAAACGATTTGTTCTTCGCGTTCAGGAACATGCACCAGATAAAATTCGTTGTTAGTCCACCGAGCATGATCACTACAAAAATTACGTTGTTCCTGAACAGGGGATTCGCTCCTGCTGCCTCGGCCGCTTCTCCCATTACCTTTCCTGCAGAAATGGCAAAACTCATGCAAGCGCTGAGAATACCGGAAAAAATGGCAACGACCAATCCTACTTTCAGGTTAAATTCCTTAATGCTGGCCTGCTTTTCTTCTTTCGTCAATTCTTTTTCTTTTCGCATTCCGGCTAACCCGCAGATAGCGATCCCCACGAGGCAAACGACCACTCCCAGCAGCACGAACATGCCGCGGCTGGTTTGCAGCATTGATGAAAAGGTATCCGGCGAGCCGGCGTTGAATATATCATTGTATATCGGCGGGATCAGGGCTCCGAAAGCAGAGCAAAACCCAAGGGCAACAGCCATTCCGAGCGACATACCCAGGTAGCGCATGCTCAACCCGAAAGTAAGTCCGCCGATCCCCCAAAGAACCCCGAGGAAATAAGTCCAGAATAGCGTATTACCATCTGTGGACTTTATTATATCCATGAAACCCGGCACTGTGAGCCAGGCGGCTATAAAAGGTACGATCAGCCAGGAAAAAAAACCTCCTACGATCCAGTAACTTTCCCAGGACCATCCTTTAACTTTCTTGTACGGTATATAAAAGCTGCCGGAGGCAAATCCTCCCAAAAAATGAAAAATAACTCCTAAAATAGCTTGCATTTCTCAGCCTTTTGTGTAAGAATAAATAATATGATATCCAAAAGTATACTATACTCCCGTTAAAGCTGTCATGTGCTGTCATGTGTTCGGGAGAATTTACAGTATACAGGGCTATTTTTTTTGAACGTATATTTAGGCTGCAAAAATCAGATATGCGTTTACGCCTTTTGCTATTGCCGGTATTTTTATGGGGAGGGACTGTTTTTTCCCAGGAATTCGGCGCCAACCCGCCCTCTTTAAAGTGGCAGCAGATCAATACACCGGAGGCCCGGATTATTTTTCCCGGGGGACTGGATTCTCCTGCACAGCGTGTTGCCGGTATTATACACTATCTTAACCGGCATACCGGTGAAACTGCGGGTACCGGTTTGCGTAAGATCAGTATGGTATTGCAGAATCAAACTACCTTATCAAACGGCTATGTGGGTCTTGCACCCTGGCGTAGCGAATTGTTTTTAACTCCCCCGTTTAACAGCTTTCAGCTGGGTAGCTTACCCTGGGCGGAAAAATTAGCCATTCATGAATACCGGCATGTACAGCAATACATGAATTACCGAAAAGGGGTGTCTAAGCTGGCCTATATTCTTTTTGGTGAGGAGGGCCAGGCTGTAGCCAATAATGCCGCCATACCCAACTGGTTTTTTGAAGGAGATGCTGTTTTCCAGGAAACGGCAGTTAGCGGGCAGGGGAGGGGACGGCTACCACTTTTCTTTAATGGTTACCTGTCGCTTTGGGAAGCGGGTAAGCAGTACAGCTATATGAAATTGCGTAACGGGTCGTTACGACATTATATTCCCGATCATTATGCGTTGGGGTACCTGCTTACGGCTTATGGCAGGGAAAAGTACGGAGACCGTTTCTGGACTGCCGTTACAGATGATGCGGCGAGGTTCAAAGGCGTGTTTTACCCTTTCCAGAAAGCAGTAAAAAAACAGTCCGGCATTTCTTATAAAACGTTTGTAGATCATGCGGTGCATTTTTATAAAGTGCAATCGGTCCCGGCTACGAGCAATTCCTTTATTACTAAGGGGAATAACAAATTTGTATCCAGCTATTCGTTCCCCGTATTTTCCGGAGAGGATTCACTGGTGGTGCTGAAAAAAACGTACCGTGATCTGCCTGCCTGGTGGCTGATTACAAAAGATGGTGAGGAAAAGATCAGGGACCAGGATATTACCCGCGAAGATGATTTTACCTGCCGCAACGGAAAGATAGTATATACCGCTTATGAGCCTGATGCCTTGTGGAGCGGGAGGGATTACAATGTAATCCGGGTATTGGATATTACGACAAAGCGGGTGGTGCAGCTAACGCACAGGAGTAAATATTTTCAGCCGGATATATCGCCGGACGGCAACGAGATCGTTGCTACACAGTTCACGCCCGATCAGCGCCAGGAACTGCATCTGCTGGATGCATCAACCGGAGTTGTATTGTACCGGGTTCCGTTATCTGCCGGTTCATCATCTATCTATACCTATCCCCGGTTTTATGATAAGGATCATATTGTTTCCTGCGTTAGAAATGCGGAAGGCTTAATGTCGCTGGCAATGATTGACCTGCAAACGGGGGCAATGGAAAGTCTTCTTCCATGGAGCTATGAAGTAAAAGGATTTCCTTTGGTAAAAGGGGATACCATTTATTTCTCTGCGAACAGTGGTTACCATGATGATATTTTTGCTATAGATGTCAAAACGAAAAATCTCTTCCGGCTTACGGATGAGCCCCTCGGCGCATATCAACCGGCAGTTAATAGTAAAGGACGGTTGGTATGGAGCAGCTATACTGCCTTAGGCTTGCAGTTAAAGGAAAAGCAGATACAAACGGCGAGCCTGCAGCCGCTGGTGGTTTCAACATTGACCAATGCTGCTGATCTGTATGTACCGGGTGCATTACAGCAAACCGGCGGTAATATCTTAAGCCGGATCCCGTCCGGGAATTACCCGGTTACAAAATATCGCCCGTTATCCGGGCTGTTTAATTTTCACAGCTGGCGTCCTTATTATGAGCAGCCCGAGTGGAGCTTTACGGTATACGGGCAGAACGTGCTTAATACTTTTCAGTCGCAGTTGTATTATGCCTATAATGAAAACGAGCAGAGCCATAGCACCGGTTTCAGCGGGTTATACGGCGGACGGTTTCCCTGGGTGACCGGCGGGGTGTCGTATACTTTAAACAGGCAGGTGCGGGACACGAATAGAACGATTAAGTGGAATGAGCTTAATGCTTCTGTTGGACTGAGAGCACCATTTGATCTCACCGGGGGACGCTGGTATAAGACGCTTGCCCTGGCTTCTTCTTTTCATGTTAACCAGTCCTATATAAGAGGGCGGGATAAAGACAGTCTTGCCGGAAAGTTAGTGGACTATGTACAGTTCTCGGTGAACTGGAACAGCCAGGTTCAGAAAGCCGTACAGCATATCAATCCCCGTTTTGCCCAGTCCTTATTTTTACGGTATCGTACTATTATTAATAAATATGCCGCCCATCAGCTGCTGGGGTCGGCATCGTTGTATTTCCCGGGTATAGGTATCAATCACAGCCTGGTGCTTAGCGGTGCTTTTCAAATGCGGGATACCGCCGGCCAGTATTATTTTTCCAACAGTTTTCCTTTTGCCCGGGGCTATACCGGTATTGATGCTCCGCGCATGGGAAAGGGAAGTGTTAATTATCATTTTCCGTTGTTTTATCCCGATTGGGGTTTTGGACAGCTTGTTTATTTTCTGCGCATAAG
This sequence comes from Chitinophagaceae bacterium, assembly GCA_023957155.1. GTDB lineage: Bacteria > Bacteroidota > Bacteroidia > Chitinophagales > Chitinophagaceae > Agriterribacter. The sequence continues at coordinate 27,097 of JAMLHK010000002.1, forward strand.
AGCGAACCTGTTTTTTGATTACGCCCAGGTTAAAAGCTTGCGTACAGGGAACCTGTTTTCATTCCGGAGTACGGGAGCGGAGATGTTTTTTGATACCCGGTGGTGGAACCAGCAGCCGGTAACGTTGGGCATACGGTACGCACACCTGCTGGATCAGGCAAATGCCGGCATGGCCAGCCCTCATGTGTGGGAATTTATTTTACCGGTAGACCTGCTGAGCAGGTGAGCTACAGATATCTCCATTAATACATTTTAGCTGATCGTATTTAAATGCTGATGCAGCATATACATTAATCTGCTATTAGATCATTCTTATAGACTGAATCGCTTCTCAGTTACCATAAATGACCCATGGATCGTTTATATTTTTAATTTTATCAAAAACCTGTCTTTTAAATTTTTTAACCAGTGTGGGTTCGTCGTCTGCTATATTCTTCAGTTGAAACGGATCAGATTGGTTATCGAACAGTAATGCTCCTGTTTCTTCGCCCTTATTATTCCGCTGCATTACAAATGTGTAACGGTCGTTTCTCAATCCCCGCATGCCTCCCAATGCATTCTGGGGGTTACAAACCAGGTAAAGCGAAAACTCGGGAGCTCCGGCCTTTTTGCCGGAGAAGTATCCCGCCAGATCCTGTCCTTCAACGCCAGGGGGGATCTGTCGCTCAAGTCCGATAAGAGAAAGAAGGGAAGGCATCATATCCGGAACGCTGATATGCAGATCGTTGGTTCCTGGTTGTAGTTTTCCGGGCCAACGGATTATTAAAGGGATACGAAATGATTCTTCGTAAGGAACTACTTTTGCCATCAGTCCGTGACTTCCCATCATTTCGCCATGGTCTGAAGTGAACACCACTATTGTATTTTCTGCCTGTCCGCTTTCCTCTAATGCGCTAAGGATCCTGCCGATCTGTTCGTCTACACCGGTTACACAGGCAAAATAATCAGCTACGCTCTGCCGGGCAGTATTGCTTTGTTCTCCTTGGGGAACGTTAGGCCGGTTTAATAGCTTATTAACGGGAATATCCCTGTATATTTCTTTATACTTTTCCGGCACCTGATCGTATGGGTTGTGAGGCGGGTTCATCGAAATGAACAAAGCCCATGGCTTATCGGTGTTGGTTCCTATAAAGTCTATAGCTACATCAGCTTCGTGCTCCGGCGACCATTTTCCCGCGAACAAAGTGTCTTTCAGCGGAGCATCGTTTACCCAGTAATAAGGGTTAAAATGTTCGTTGTAACATCCGTAAGCATGCCAGAAGTCAAAGCCATGCCTTTTTTTCCCGGGGGGAGTGTATGCATCCCATATACTATTTCTCCAGTCATCCACATCCGGACCTTTCGGAGCATCAAGGTGCCATTTGCCGATATAGCCGCAGGAATATCCGTTACTTTTCAAAACATCAGAAAAACAGGTTTCATCTTCATGCAAAAAATTTTGATACTTACGGGTGCTTGTATTACAATTTGTCAACACATTGTTTGAAAAGCTATACTTACCGGTCATCAGCATTGCCCTGTAAGGAGAACAAATCGGACGGTTGCTTACCGCATTAGAAAACACGATACCCTGTCCTGCGAGCATGTCTATATTGGGTGTTTTTACGGGATCCTCTTTCATAAATCCCATTGCCTGGGCACGAAATTGATCCGGGAAGATAAAAAGCAGGTTCGGCTTCTTTATATCTTCTTTTGAAGAATCCTCCGGAAAGAGTGCGAATAAAATTCCCACTACTAAAAAGAGAGGGTTGAGCGGGGAAAATATATTCATTGTGCTGTTGTTTTTAGTGCTTAATCCTGAAAACAGCGATATCGCCAGGAGCTATTAACAATGCAAATGACCTGCTTTCCGATCCTGGTTTATAGATGTCTTTAAATACGCTTTCCAGTTTCCCGTTTCCTTTAATGTATAGTTTCATGGGCTGTTTAAAGTCCCGGTTTACAATGATGGCATACTGTTGTTTGTTGTTTTCGATCAGGGATACAATGGCGCCTTCTCCTTTCGTTCTTATTTTTTTTATCCCTTTGGGAGGTTCAATAAGGCGTTGTGTGCCGGCAGGAATATTTTCACCGGTATGCCCAACTGAGATAACTTTAGCAGACAGGAAAATACCCGAAAGACTTTGAATTTCCCGGTTTACTGTTTTGATCATTTCATATACATCTGTCCTTTTGTTATTGCTATCTATAGGGCCGTGATAGTATGTGTATTGAGATCTGTTTCTGGGAGTCCAGTAGGTAAAATATTGTATGCTCTGTGCACCATAAGCCAGGTTGGTAAATACCTGCAACCTTATTTCTGCCAGCGTTGGAACCGGGTAATGACCATGCGCCACGCTCATGGCAAAAGCCCAGAAAGGCTTATTGTTTTTTTGAGCTGTTGTAGCCGCCATTTCCAGGTTTGCAAACCATTCCTCCCGCAAATGCCGCGCTCCTTCAGATTCAATTACAGGATAGTGGTCGAATGACAATACGGGAGGATCAACCGTTGACATATAATCATCCAGGTATTGCTGATAAGTATCTGCCCCCAGTTGCTGTGGTACTGCGTAATTGGGAAAAAGGTTGATGTAACAGGCATGCTGACTGTCTACTGCATGTATCTTTTTCATCCACTTACCGAGGTAAGGGAATTCTTTAGCGGAGGGTTCGTCTTTTAGAAAATATCCTGCTGTAGCGGGATGATTCATGAAACGCCTTACGGTGTTTTCAGGGTCTGTTTGTAATTCGGGGCAACGCACAATCAATTGAACACCGGCTTTTGCTGCCATATCCAGCATCTTTGCCATAGAGTCTGTTGAAGTGCTTCGTGTAAGGCTGATAGTGAGCCCGGCGTTCTTCATTTCTTCATAACGGGCCACACTTGCCTCATGGGGTGGCACTCCTCCCCAGGCAAAAATGGGTATTTGTGTGGTATCCGCTGCACCGGCATATAGCTTTACGCTAGTTATTAAACAAAATGAACAGCTTATCAGCAGGTTCAATCTCATTACTAGTGGTTTGAATATAAAAGAGTTAAATAATTTTTTCAAAGACCTGTCTTTTGAATTTTTTAACCAGAAATTCATTGTGCTCTTGTTTTAGTGTTTAATCCTGAAAACAGCGATGTCACCAGGCGCTATTACTAATGCAAAAGTCTTGCTTTTCGATTCAGGCTGATCGCTGTCTTTTCGTACGTTTTCCAGTTTCCCGTTTCCTTTAATGTATAGTTTCATGGGCTGTTTAAAATCCCGGTTTACAATGATGGCATACTGTTGTTTGTTGTTTTCGATCAGGGATACAATGGCGCCTTCTCCTGTTGTTCTTATTTTTTTTATCCCTTTGGGAGGTTCAGTAAGGCGTTGTGTGCCGGCGGGAATATTTTCGCCCGTATGCTCAACTGAAATAACTTTGGAAGACAGGAAAATACCAGAAAGACTTTGAATTTCCTGGTTCACCGCCCTGATTATTTCATACACATCTGTCCTTTTGTTATTGCTATCTATAGGGCCATGATGGTATGGGTATTGAGTTTTAATTCGTGGTGTCCAGTAGGTGAAATATTGTATTCCCTGTGCTCCATAAGCAAGGTTGGCAAATACCTGCAACCTTATTTCAGCCAGCGTTGGAACAGGGTGTAAGCCACGCGCCACGCTCATGGCAAAAGCCCAAAAGGGTGTAATGTTTTTTTGAGCTGTTTTAGCCACCATTTCCAGGTTAGTAAACCACTCTTCGCGTAAATATCGCTTTCCTTTTGTTTCCATTACAGGGTAATGATCAAATGACAATACCGGGGGCTCTACTATAGCCATATATTCTTCCACATATTGTTGATATGTATCAGTTCCCAACTGATCCGGTAAGGCATAGTTGGGGTACAGGTTGATGTAACACAGATGTTGGCTGTCTATGGCTTGTATACGTTTCATCCATTTACCGAGGTAGGAAAAATCTTTGGCGGAAGGTTCATCTTTAAGATAATATCCTGCAGTGGCCGGATGATGCATAAAGCGCCTTACGGTGTTTTCGGGGTCTGTTTGTAATTCGGGGCAACGTACAATTAATGTAACACCGGCTTTTGCTGCCATATCCAGCATCTTTGCCATAGAGTCTGTTGAAGTGCTTCGTGTAAGGCTGACAGAGAGTCCGGCATTCTTCATTTCCTCATAACGGGCTATACTGGCCTCATCTGGCGGTACTCCGCCCCAGGCAAGAATAGGTATTTGTGTGGTGTCTGCTGCGCCGGCATATAGCTTTGCAGTAGTTATCAGATAAAATAAACAACTTATCAGCAGGTTCAATCTCATTACAGGTGGTTTGAATATAAAGGGGTAAAAATTAAATGCAGAGGTATGTTATCTATGCCATGTGAGAGGTCAGTGGTGAGTAGTGAGATTTCATATTTCAGTTCTCTCGCTTGTTGTTTCACCACTCACTACTCACTGTTTACTACTCACTATTCATATTCGTCTTTTCACAAAACTATTTCCAGCCAGTGTTTTGTACCAGGCTGCTATTCAATACAAGTTGATCTGCCGGCAATGGATACAGATAATAATAGTCAAGCCATCCTAACGGCATAGTGTTGTATATCACATATCCTTCTGTGCCTCCCCCGGCTATTGTTAGTGCATTTCCATATTTGGTATTATCTACCCATAAACCTGTCTGTTGTTTATTCAGGTAATTACCTTTTTTCCAACGGCGCAGATCATTAAAGCGAAATCCCTCTCCCATCAGTTCTACGCGGCGTTCACGGCGTATTTCCCATAAAACAGGCTGAATGTCTGTATCCCTGTTCAGGTCAAAAGCGCCATCTATATCGGCAATGACCATGTCCGGCATCTTCACTCGCCGCCGAAGTTTGTTTATGGTCTGGTCGGCTATTGCCTGGTCAAATTGTCCCAGCTCATAGCTTGCTTCAGCGTAGTTAAGCAGTGCCTCTTCTATCCGGAATATCGGGGCATCGGTTGTATTCACAAATCCGGAAGCATCGGTAGTGGGATTATAAAATTTATAGAAATAATATCCCAACTGAGATACCACAAATCCCTGCCCTTCATTGAACTTCCTGAAGTGAGGAGCTGCTCTCAATACATTGCCGACCGCTTGCAAATATGGAAGTCTCTTATATCCGGGAGATGAGATAGCCGTCATGGTATCCATGTATTCCCTGTCTGCATCTATGCCGGTATGTTTCCAGAAAGTGGTGTTTTGAGAAGTGACTACATTACCGGTGGCATCGGTAGTAGTATAGACCCGGTAGGGAGGCAAAACGGTAAGATACAGCCTCCGGTCGCGATGCCTGAATTCATCATGCATGGAATGGTCTCCATCATATACATCGCTCGTGCTAACAGGCTTACCATCCCGGCACAGATAGCTTTCAACGGCATCCTTTGTTAAATCAAAATACCATTCTGAACTACGGAGATAACGTTGTATTCCATGAACATTTTGACCTGCTGCATACGAACGGTACAAAATAATACCGGCTTTTCCGGCAAGGTCTTCCGAATTAAAAATCTGGTCATAGTCTGACAACAGCGTTGGAAAATCCGAAGCAAGTTTGGCAGATGCGGTAACAGAAGCCCGCAGGTACAACTCCGCATTACCCAGCCCATGATATTTTCTCCAGGTGCCTTCAAACAATCCAAACCTAGAGATCAGCATTCTCACTACATTCACATTAACGGTATTGGCGCCATCGCCCTTCGGATTAATATTTGTTTCTGCCCATAAAAGATTATCAAGAATGTTCTGAGCCACTACATCCCTCGGAGTACGCGATGCATATAATATATCTTTATCATTGTCTTTTACTACATGCTCCAGCCAGGGCACATCGCTGAATTTGGAAAGCAATTGCATATACCTGGCGCTCCGGAAAACATATCCCACGCTTTTCCAGTGGTCTTTTTCCGCCTGCGACATGGCAGACTGGTCTATGTTGTCGAGCATGATATTCACCCGCCTTATAAAAGAAAAATCCCAGTCTCCTCCAGAAGAGGGTATGGTTACGAGCTGGTAAGCCCATTGGTTTGAATTGAGAGAAGCATTGTAGCAAAGATTGTCTGAATTGGCTTCTTCAAAAAGAAAAGTGGCAGTATTCAGGATAGGTCCCTGCCCGTAGCCATCAAACAGATCATATAACCCCCAGGTGTATGTTTTGAAGTTCTCATACGTTTTAAAGGATGTGGCTTCTGTTTGCTGATCTAAAGGCACCTTATTCAAAAAATCTTTATTGCAGGATGCCATCAGCACAACAGCAAACAATAATATATAAAAACGGTTTTGTTGCATAATGTTAAGCTTTAAAAAATCAAAAGTTGAGGTTGAGCCCGATGCTCATTTTCTGCATAATGGGATATTGCGCTCCATACCCCTGGTCTTTGAGCTCAGGATCTACTCCTGCGGGTAAATGCTTTTGGGTAAGCAGGTCGTCCCCGCTCACAAAAAGCCTTAGGGAATTTATTTTAGCCCTTGACAGCCATTGCAGGGGAAGACTGTAACCCAGCGTGATATTTTTTACCCTCATATAAGCTCCGTTTTGCAAAAGCCGTGTTTGTACGAGCTTATTATAGCTGCTGTTACCACCTCCCAAATTATAAATACGTCCATAAAACGCATCGGTATTGTCAATGGTCCAGTAATCGAGCAGGTTGCTATACAACGTGCCATAGTTGGAGGAATAAGGATATGTAAGATCATTCACAACAAACAGGTCTCTTTTACCTACTCCCTGTATAAAGACAGAAACATCAAAACCATGCCAGGCGGCACGTGCTGAAAAGCCATACTGGTAGCGACGGTTGTTGTTGCCGATGATCCTTCTGTCGCCGGGATTATCTACTGTATTGTCTCCCGTAAATATTTTCCCGTCTTTATCAAGGTCTTTGAATTTAATATCTCCGGGATTGGGATTTTCGCCCTGGTATTTAATTACACCATCGCGCAATTTCCCTCCCAGCAGGTTACTGTTCAGGCTACCGTCTTCAAAGTCTGCCACGGTATAAAATCCGTCTGTTTCATAGCCCCATATTTCTCCTATTTGCTGTCCCACATAATATTGGGTAAGCAGGCGGGTTGCATTAATATCGTATTTGGTAATAAAGGCCTTATTATCGGAAAGTGTAAATCCGAATTGATAATTCACTTTTCCTATCTGGTCTTTCCATGCAGCCTGTAACCCCCATCCGGTAGATTTCAGATCGGCCGTATTTTGAAGGGGTGTGCTGGCGCCCAATACAGCAGGCAGTTGTGCACCGGGGATCAGCATGCCTGTTGTGGTACGCTTAAACAGATCGAAGCTGCCGGTAAACCTGTTGCTGAACAGCCCGAGATCAATCCCGAAATTCCTGGTGGTTACTTTTTCCCAGGTAAAGTCGCCACTGATCAATCCCGGGGCATCTAATGTAAGATACCTTACCCCGGAAACATCTGCCCAGTTGGAAGTAGGCCGGGTTTTCATTCCGGAATAATACAGGTAATTGCCTATAGACTGGTTGCCCACATTACCATAACTTGCCCTGAATTTCAGCTCAGACAGAACGGGTTTGAGTACCTTCATAAATGCCTCGTCCGATACTCTCCAACCGGCAGATACCGAAGGGAAAAATCCCCATCTTCTGCCATCAGGGAATTTGGAGGAACCATCATATCTGCCCGTGGTTTCCAACAAATATTTTCCTTTATATGCATAGTTGAATCGGTAAAAATATCCCTGTACCGCGTATTCAGAAAATCCGTCAAAACCATTGGCGTCCGGCTGGATAACACCCGTACCGCCATCTAAATAGGGAAGGTTGGGATTGATCATGTTCGACATCTGCGCATTCAGTAATTCAAAATAGGAGCTTTCCTGGTTAAAGCCGGCAACGAGGGTAAACAGGTGGTCGTCCAGTTTTCTTTCGTAGTTGCCATAGATGTTCAGCGCGTGGTAGTCGGTAAAGTCGTTGTATTTATAGTACTTTGCCTTATCTGCAGTAACGGTAGGGGTGGGAACAAAACTGCTTAAAGTAATTATATCAAACGGCTTGTCATAGCTGGTATTGACACTATTGGTTTTATCATAGGTGTATTCACCCACCACGTTAAATCCTTTAAATATATTCAGGGTTACTTTACCGGACAGTCGTATATTATCTAACCTATCGTTGCTTACCGCCGCATTCTCAATCAGATTCTTTGGCGTGGCATAAGGCACATACACGCCGTCAATAAGAGAATCTCCAACAAGAGTATAGGAAGGCAATACTGATGCTGAACCGAATATGCCGAATCCAATTCCCGTATATGGGAATTGCTTGTTGGCATTAGAGTACATGGTGCTTAGCTGGGCATTGGCCCACGGGGTAACCTGGGAATTGATAAAGCCGGTGAGGTTGTATCGTTTATAGCTATCCTTATGGGTGATCAGAATACCGTCTTCATCCGTAAAAGCACCTGCGATCCGGTAAGATGTTTTTTCCGTTCCCCCGCTTATAGCCAGGTTATGTGTTTGCTGAAATGCATTGGTAGAAACCATTTCCTTCCAGACGTCATTTTCCCGCAAGGGATAGATGACGCCGTTTTGGATGGTATATCCCGATCCGTATTGAGACGAGTTTTGAGTATAATCATTCAATAAACTTAACCAGTCGTCTACATTCTGACCGGTTCCCGGGCTGAAGTTCATGTCTTTGAATGATTGAACGGTTTGAAGTGGGGTAGCTTTCTTAGGCACTTCCAGCGGGCGGCTGAAGACCAGGTTGTTGGAATAGTCAATGGTTGTTTTTTTGGCTCCTGCCTTGTTTTTACTGGTAAGCAGGATCACTCCCCATGCCGACCTGGCGCCATATATTGCAGCAGAACCTGCATCTTTTAAAACCGTTACCGTTTCAATATCATTTGGATTTATTAAAGAGAGCGATGCCACCGGCACATTGTCAAGCAGGATCAGTGGCGACCCGTTGGAGCCTGAGCCTATGCTTGTAGTACCTCTTATGTTCAGTCCTGTAGAAGCTCCCGGTTCACCTGAGGAATAGGTGATCTGCAGATCGGGTATAACACCCTGCAGCAACTGCGCTATATTGGTAGTAGCCCTGCTGCCTGCTACTTCTTTCATATTTACGGTATTCACAGCGCCGGTCACATTGGTCTTTTTTTGCGTACCGTAGCCTACTACGATCACTTCCGAAGAAGCGGTAATTTCCGGTTGCATGCTGATCTCTAAAAAAGTAGTTGAGCCGACAACTATAGTTGTTGTTTTATATCCCACCCGGGAAAATTCCAGTATGTCTCCTGTATCGGCTTCTATTGTAAATCGCCCTTTTGAATCCGTGCTCACACCCTTACCGCTATTGCGTACTACCACGGATGCACCGTCAAGGGGTGTTCCCTTTTCATCCTTTACTACCCCGCTGATCTTATTTGCCGCCTCGGGCTGTTCCTGTATTCCGGGCGTATTCAAAAAGGGAACCGTCTTTTCTTTTATCACTACTGTTTTCCCGGTGATAATGTAAGTAAGGGGTTTATCTTTCAATACTTCTTCAATCGCTTTTCCCAGCGGCATCCGGCGCAGGTTTACCGTTGCGTTACCGGCTTTTTCAATTACCTCGTAGGTATAAAAAAAATCATAGCCGCTTTGCTTTTGAATGGCTTTAAATATTCTTTGCAAAGGGGCATTTTTTTCCGACAGGGTGATCTGGGAAAAGCCTTTTGCTCCTGCGGTGAGGCAGGCCAGAAGTAAAAAAATGGCAGTTAGTTTCATTGCATTCAGCAATTGTTTGATTGAGCGGCTTCGTTTAAGCGCTTCTTCCGCAGCGCTTGCATTACTCCTGCGGAAAAAACTTCCCGGTATGGGACGGGCGAGGCCAAAAGCCTTTAATACCATAACTTTGTTTTGTTTGGGTTAATGAATAAATAATCTCGCTGATTGTATTAGGTGTTAATCCAGGCCATGGCCAGAGTGTACCACCACTTCTGGCCATTTATTATGTGTTTTTCAACCGTTACAATAGGGTCTTATCGGGGTTAAGGTGTTATAATTATCTTTTTACCTTCTACCTTGCATTTTACACGTCCCGTGGCTTCCAGGATGTTAAGCACTTCGGAAATATTTACCTGCCTTGATATGGTCCCTCCAAAATGGGAAGTAACCTTTCCCTGGTATTCAATATCCACATCGTACCATCTTGACACCTGGCGCATAACCGTTTCGATATCTGCTTTTTCTCCAAAAATGAATTTTCCTGTTTTCCATGCCATTACTTCTTCCAGGTCTACATTCGCGGTAACAACAATTTTATCCGTGATCTGCGCCTGTTCGCCCGGACGTAAAATTCTGTTTGCCCCCGGGTTCTTCAATTGTATTGCTCCTTCCAGCAATGTCACTTTGGTATTGGCCTCATCGGTATAGGCGTTTACGTTAAAATGGGTTCCTAATACAGTTACTTCTGTTTTACCGCTGATTACCTTAAAAGGCATAGCGGAATTATGCGCCACTTCGAAGTATGCTTCACCGGTTATGGAAACCTTTCGCTCCTTCCCGGTAAAAGCTACCGGGTATTGTATGGAGGATTCGGCATTAAGCCATACCTGTGAGCCATCGGCTAATTTTATGTACACTACTTTGCTGCCGCGGGGGTTGTACAGGGTGTTATACTGTAGCTTCGGGGCCGGTTTGCCGTCTTCTGTTTTATAGAGGATCTGCCCGTTAGCTAATTTTACCAGCTTTACATTATCCTGCATGGCTAACTGCCCGCTGCCGGTGCTATCGAGATATAACTTACTTCCATCGGACAGTGTAATGACGGCTTTGTTGGCCGCAGGTGGTGTTATATCATTCGAAATAATAGTTTGTACAACTTTTTCCGGTATTTCCTTTTTACGAAGTAAAAAGAAATAGCTGCCCAGCCCCATAATCAGTAAAATAGAAGCTGCTGCCATCCAGCGTTGCCAGCCGCGTTGACTGATGAACGGCGGATCTCCGGCAGGCGGGTGAAGAATATTCTGCAATATCAGGTCGCCTTCCCCGGCAGGCATATCTTTTTCTAACGGGGTTTGTTCCCAATGGGTTTCCATTAGTTTTTCAAGAGCCTGCTGGTTTTCGGGCAGCAGACAAAGTAAAGCCAGTTCCTTCCTTTCTTCGGGAGAACAGGTGCCGGCACAGTAGCGCCTAAACAGGTAGGGTAAACGTTCATTGCTCATATATGGCGCTATTGAATTAAACTATTGCTATGTTAATTATAACATATCGTATTTTCGGGTGAATAGGCAATTGTCAGTAGTGAATTTATTCACTGCTCACCACTCACTATTCACAAAATGATGCGGCATATTATGGTTAACATAGCACTATATAATAAATAGATAATACAGCTTTTTTACGGGTATATGACGAACAGGATGAGAAAGAGGATGAGGCGGCAGGGCAACTTTTTTATGAAAACTGGTATATAACCCAGATTGCCGTTGCCTGTAACCCGTATTGCTGTCCGATCTCTTCCCGTAAAAACCTGAGGGCTTGTCCTAAGTGAGTTTTTACTGTGTTGATGGATACGCCGAGTTGCTCGGCAATCTGTTTGTGCTTTAGTCCGTCCTGGCGGCTGAGAAGGAATACCTGGCGTTGCTGGGGGCTGAGCCGGTTTACCGCTTGTTGTATGGAATCCCGGATCTCTTTCTGGCAGGCAGGATCGGCGTGGGAGAGAAAAGGGATATTTTCCTGCTGCAGCTCAGACAGGATCAGGGTTTCTTTAGCCATACGCCGCAACCCGGTGATGGCCTGGTTATGACATATCCTGAACAGGTAGGCGTTTATGTTTTCGATACCGGCCATCTTTTCCCTGTTGTTCCATATTTTCAAAAACACATCATGGACGGTATCCTCTGCTGTTTCGCGTGAAGCGGTGATGCTGAAAATATAATGATAAAGTCTGCCCCGGTAGTGATGAAAAATAGCGGTAAAAGCTGCTTCACTGCCTGCGGCTAATTGCAATAGCAGTTCCTGTTCATTATATGGTGGCCGGATGGGTTCCAAAGACTTCGTATTCCAAAAGTAAAACAAATTAGATGTGCAACTCCGGGATGTAACAAGTTTTGTGAAGATACAGACAGAATTACTTTTTTAAAAACAAATCCATATTCCGCGGCCGGAATGTTGTTTTTTAATACCCGTACCTTTCTTTCGCTTGTCCCGGTGTTTTGCAGGGAGGAACCGGGTTGCCGGGCGCCTGTTGGTTATAAGTCTCCCGTTACATTAAATGTGATGGCGGGCGCCATGATTTTATTCCCGTTTTTTAGCCGTACAATGATATTATCGAGGAGCATCTGGTCGCCTTTTGCGGCGTTGTCTTTTATACTTTGCCGCCATAGTTCAGACATCAGGTTGGTATTACTGAAGTCATTAACTCTCATGTCATCGGCTGTTTTTCGTTCGCCTGTTTGCGGGTCTTCATAGCTGTTCTTGAATTTATAAATAGAGCGAAAACGAACAACGGTAAAGCGGTTTCCTTTTTCATCACTTGCCGTGAGGGTAGAGTCAATGATCCTGCCCAGGGTTTCCGGGCTGATATTCCCTCCTTTAGCCCCTCCGAGAGCGATAACTATTTTAGGATAGGCAGCAGGCGATTCTGCTTTCTTATTATTTTGTGCAGACAGGCTTGCGGTGAACAGGAACATCAATATACTCAGGAATATCTTCATGCGTAAAATTTTCAGGACTTCTTCCGTTTTAATAAACGCCGGCAAATTAATATTTATTTTAAAGAAAGTTTTTCAGTAGTTCCCCGTTAAATTCGGTTAAGCTGTTCAGCCGGAGGTCTGCCGCATTCCACCTGGGCTCATGCTGTAAAAGCCTGTCGGGTACAACCACACATTTCATCCTTGCCGCTTTTGCCGCTATCATACCATGAAATGAATCTTCAAAGCAAAGACATTTAACAGGCACGGAGTTTAATTCGGCAGCACAGGTAAGATATACTTCCGGGTGAGGCTTACCAAAAGGCAGGTGCTGGGCAGAGGTCATTGCCTGGAGGTAATGCCGGATGTTTAATTTATCGGTTACTACATGAACCACTGTCATCGGGGATGAAGTGGCCAGCCCGATCTTATACCGGTGTTCTTTAAACAGGGCAAATATTTCCTGTACACCGGGCATGGGGATGGCTCTTGCATCAATTTTTTCGATGGCTTTACGGATGGTTAATTCAACCGCACCGGGAATATGGGCAGGGTTAATCTTTCCATAGTGCAGCCAGTAGGTAATCCATTCTTCCGTACGTAATCCACGGGTAGTATGGTATTGTTCACCGGTCAGCACGATATTAAATTCCTGTAAAACTTCTGCGGCTGCTTCTTCCCATAAGGGTTCGGAGTCTATAAGCAACCCGTCCATATCAAAAATTACGGTATCTGTTTGCATGTTGCAAATATAAAGGAATCGGTGTGAGGTATTATGGTCAGCCGGTATACTGCCGGCAGACATCTTTATTCGTACATTGGTAAACTATCCGGAATTAAAGCGTGTTTGCAAATAGTTCTATATTGCAAAATAAACGAGGATTATAAAAACGCATTAATGGTTCCATTTTTAGAAAGACTGCGACATGTAAAACTGGTGCGAAAGATCGTATATGTCATTATCGGGTCCCTGACTTACCCGGGACTGGCGATGATTAATCGTTTAAAAATTACGGGTATGGAATACCTGAGGAATTTACCTTCGAAAAATGTATTGTTTGTCAGCAATCACCAAACATATTTTATGGATGTGATTGCTTTTTTACATATTTTCTGCGCGGTAAAATGGAGAAAAAAAAATAAGCTGGGCATTCCTTATTACCTGCTCAATCCCTTTTCGAATGTATATTTTGTATCGGCAGAAGATACGATGAAAAAAAGCTTTATGAGTAAACTGATGGCTTTAGCCGGTTCCGTAACCGTTAAACGAACCTGGGTGGAAGAGGATAAGGCCGTCCGGAAGGGATTGAACTATACGGACAGCCGGAAGATACTGGAAGCCTTAAGCAAAAGCTGGGTGATTACTTTTCCCCAGGGTACTACTACGCCCTTTGCTCCCGGACGTAAAGGCACTGCTTTTCTTATCAGGCAACGGCAATGTATTGTAGTGCCTATCGTAATAGATGGTTTTAATAAGGCTTTTCATAAAAAGAGCCTCAGGCTTTTACGGAGAGGAGAGGTGCTGACCGTGAATTTTAAGCCGCCGCTTTCTATTAATTATGAAGACAGCCTGGATACGATAATGGACCAGGTGATGGATGCAATAGAGCAAAGCGACCGGTATAAATTGGGTGCTACGTAGTTTTTGTTCCGTTAGAAAAAAGCGCTTTCAGTTCAAGCGCGTCATCGGGCTTCATTTTTCCACCTAATACCAGCCGGAGTTGTCTTCTTCTCATCGCTCCATCATATAGTTTCAGTTCGTCTTCCGATACCGGGATGATTTGGGGTACGGGCGATGGAGCGCCTGCATTATTCAGCGCTACAAAAGTGTAGTAAGCCTCGTTGCTTTTGTATTTGTGTTGTTTTTTCAGATCTTCTCCCCATACGTGCAGGTGCACCTCCATGGAAGTGGTGAATGCCCGGCTCACTTTAGCTTCTATATATACCGCGTTTCCCAGTAGGATAGGCGCTTCAAAAGAAATATTATCAACAGAAGCCGTTACTACGGGTGCGTTGGCATGCTTTTGTGCAGCGAGTGCCGCAGCAATATCCATCCAGTACATGAGCCGACCTCCCATAAGATTTCCAAATACGTTGGTATCGTTCGGTAATACCAGCTCTGTCATCATGATTAAGGATTCACCTGCCTTCTTTGAAATGACTTCCATTAAAAAAAATTTGTACAAAGATAAGAAGCCCGGCAGATAGCCCTGTTATGTATTTGCAATGAAGGTATAAATGACCAGCAGGGCTATTAAAGCAATTCTGATCGTGATAATATGGGAAGCAATAATTCTTTTCATCGTTTTTCGAAATATGGATTAAACAGATAAAGGGTATTAAAAAACCATCGGACAGCGTAAAATACCAGACGATCTGCCGCCACTATCTCCTAAGCGTACTGCTATTTTTATTGTGCCGGAATAATAAGAATCATTACGGGTGGGGGTACCCCGTTTATCCCCTGCATTATAAGAAGGGATCCGTACTCCCGGGCTTACCTGCTGTGCTTTGTTGTGCATTTGTTTTGCAATAGCCGCTGTTTGCGATCCGGCTCCGAAGAAGCTGTCAAAATCGCTGTCGTCAATAAAGCGGGTACCGATATCATCAATATAATCGGTAAAGGTTTTCCTGTTCACGATTTCAAATGCCGCACTTATCCTGTCGGAAAAGTAATAGCGTATACCTATACCATAAGGAATATTGATTTGAGTAAGGCTGTATTCTTTTTTATCGGGATATTGAGGCATGCCCTGACCTTCCGTGCGCAGCGGTTTCAGATCAACCCAGCTCTTCGTTCCGTCAGGCGCCGTATATTCTCCTTTGGGATTGAAATGAAAGACACCTACACCGATGATACCGTAAGGACGGAATTTATGGTAGAGGTCTTTTTCATCATTCTCCAGGAAAACCAACGGGTATACCTCACCTGTCAGGCTCAGCTCCTGTATGGGCGTTCGCACGGAAAGGTTCCTGTTTTTACGGGCAACTTCTGCACCGCCTTTGTTCGCAATAATGCTGTCCGCTCCTTCGAGGGTAGTGAAGTTTGCAGATAGCGTTATACCCAGGAATTCACTCGGACGAACAGTAAGGTGAACGCCTTTCATCAGCTTTGTCATCTGGATATTGTTATCCTTGATGAAAGTTTTTCCGGTACCATAGGTGCCACCGAGGTCGCCAAGCAAATTAGAAGGACCTACGCTTACCCCGATCTCGTAAACGGGGCGGCTAAAGAAGATATACTGCCCGTATGATCTTGAGGAAAGAAAACTTACGGTAGTAACAATAAGGGCCTGGAAAACCCGGTTGAGTAGTTTTTTAGTCATGAGAGCGGATTTATGCTTTCAAAAAGTAATGGACTGACTTATTTAACGGCCTGTCTTAAAAAATAGTATAGAAAAAAGGAGGGCAGGTTTTCGATGTGACAGGTAAAGAAGTGCAGGGAAAGAAGCACGTTATTTTTTAAGGAAGAATCATTTTAATATGTTCTATCTTGTCTTCCAGGTAGATGTCGCTTTTTTGTACAAATCCGAATGATTCATAAAATTTTTTGAGGTATAACTGGGCGCCAATCCGTATAGGAACATGCCCAAATTGCTGATACACAATAGCAATGCTACGGTTTACCAATGCTTTACCCATACCGGTTTTTCGTATATTTTGCTTATTCACAATCCTGCCGATCACGGCTTCCTGATATAGTGTACCGGGTGCAAATATGCGGGAGTAAGCAACCAGATTATCCTGGTCCCACGCGCATAAGTGCCACGCTTTCTGATCATTATCATCTGTGTCGAGGTAGTTACACTGTTGTTCTATAACGAACACTTCCATACGCAGCCGGAGTATTTTATACAATTCGCTAACCGAAAGCTCATTAAATGATTTAAGAGACCATTGTATCTGCATAAGAATTTGATGTATGCTAACAAAATTTCACACTCAGTATCCATATTTATCTTTCCATAATCCTTTCAGCCATTTCCTTAATTCCTCTTCTCTTGCATTATTACCCGGGTTATAAAATGCAGTTCCCTTTATTTTTTCGGGCAGGTATTCCTGTTCTGAAAAATTATGCTGGTAATTGTGCGCATATTGATAGCCCTTACCATAATCCAGGTTCTTCATCAATTTAGTGGGTGCGTTGCGGATGTGCAGGGGCACCGGCAGATCGCCATGTTGTTTGACGGCAGCTATTGCCCCGTCAATAGCAAGATAAGCGGCATTGCTTTTGGGTGATGAAGCGAGATAGGTGGCACATTGGGAAAGGATGATCCTTGATTCGGGATACCCGATTTTGTTCACTGCTTCAAATGCGGCGTTGGCTAATAACAGGGCATTAGGATTGGCATTCCCGATATCTTCGCTCGCGAGGATAACCAGCCGTCTTGCAATGAACTTGACATCTTCTCCTCCTTCAATCATTCTCGCCAGCCAGTACACGGCGGCATTGGGATCGCTGCCCCGGATGGATTTAATGAATGCGGAAATGATATCATAATGCTGTTCTCCGCTTTTATCATACAGGGCAATACGTTTTTGGGCGATGTCCATTACCAGCGAATCGGTAATCATGACTTCATCACCCTGAACGGCATCGGTTACTATTTCCAGGAGATTCAGGAGCTTTCTTGCGTCTCCTCCCGAAATATTAATCAGGGCTGCGGTTTCTTTCAGGGTTATTTTGCGACTATTGATTACCGGGTCTTTTTCGATGGCCAGGGTCAGTAATTTTTTCAGGTCTGTTTCATTAAGCGGCTTTAACACATACACCAGGCACCGGCTTAGCAGGGCGGCATTTACTTCAAAAGACGGGTTTTCGGTTGTGGCGCCGATGAGCGTTACCGTTCCTTTTTCCACTGCACCCAGCAGGGCATCCTGCTGTCCCTTGTTAAAGCGGTGAATCTCATCAATGAATAATATGCTTCCCTGTTGAAGCTTTGCTTTTTCCAGTATTTCCCTTATCTCTTTTACTCCCGCACTGATGGCGCTTAGTGTATAGAACGGAACATGAAGCGTATGGGCGATAACATTTGCAATGGTTGTTTTTCCTACGCCGGGAGGTCCCCATAAAATCATGGAAGGGATCCTGCCTTGTTGAATGGCTTTACGCAACACACTTCCATCGCCGGTAAGATGTTCCTGTCCTACCAGCTCATCTAATGACCGGGGGCGGAGCCGTTCTGCCAGTGGAGTTGCCATTATGCAAAAATAGGTGAATCTTATCCTTGTTTTATTTTTGAACTGTTGAACATAAGATGAATCATATAAAAGCTCCTTCTTAAATCGTTGTGTCAGTCCCGGTTCTCCCGCAAATCCCGCGGATGATCGCAGAAAATGCTGCCTGTCGGCTGGTATCGGGGTTATAACGGGATTTGAGATAGGTAATACTTTGCTGTTGCTGTGATGCCGTGCCGGTGGCGTTTTGCTTTTTTATGCACACCCGGAGTATATTTTCTGACCCCGGTATGGAAAGCGTTAGCTAACTTTACAGCAATATCCTTTCACTTATCTTCAAGGTCTGATATCATGAATCTTAAATATAACCCCCGTTACCCTTCCATAGAAGATTTAAGAAATAAAGCAAAAAGAAAGATACCCCGGTTTGCATTTGAATATTTAGATGGCGGATGTAACGAAGATGTCAATCTGCACCGGAACACTGCGGAGATCCGGGAAGTGCAGCTGTTACCGCACTATCTTGATGCACATAAAGGGTCTGACATGCGTACGGAATTGTTCGGGCATACTTATGATGCGCCTTTTGGGATTGCGCCTGTGGGGTTACAGGGACTGATGTGGCCAAAAGCTCCTG
Source organism: Chitinophagaceae bacterium (assembly GCA_023957155.1). GTDB lineage: Bacteria > Bacteroidota > Bacteroidia > Chitinophagales > Chitinophagaceae > Agriterribacter. Next base: position 45,551 of record JAMLHK010000002.1, read on the forward strand.
AAATATTGGCGAGGGCAGCATTTGAACATAATATTCCCTTTGTGTTAAGCACGGTTTCTACGAGCTCTATAGAAAAGATCGGTGAGATCACTAACGGCCGGGCATGGTTCCAACTGTATCATCCTGCAGAAAACACGCTCAGGGATAAGATCATACAAAGAGCAGCGGCAGCACAATACCCGGTGCTTGTTATTTTGAGTGATGTGCCCACTTTTGGATTTCGTCCGCGCGACATCAGGAACGGGTTGGCCATGCCTCCTAAAATGTCGCTTACCAATATGCTTCAGATCATGGGTAAGCCGGAATGGGCAATTAAAACGCTGATAAATGGACAGCCGGCTTTTGAAATTTTAGAGCCGTATATGCCTAAAGGGCTGAATCTAAAACGGCTTGGTGCATTTATGGATCAAACTTTTTCGGGGAGACTTAATGAGGAAAGGATTGCGCCTATCCGCGATATGTGGAAGGGGAAGCTGGTATTGAAAGGGATAGCCGGCGAATCGGATACCGAAAAAGCCATTCGGCTGGGCGTTGACGGGATTATTGTTTCTAACCATGGAGGAAGGCAATTGGATGCGGGGCAGTCAACCATAAAGCCGCTCACTTCCATTGCCGCAAAATACGGGGATAAGATAAAAGTAATGATGGACAGTGGGTTGCGATCAGGTCCTGATGTAGCAAGGGCACTTGCTTCCGGGGCACAGTTTACCTTTCTTGGCCGATCTTTTATGTATGGCGTGGCCGCGTTAGGGAAAGAAGGCGGCAATCACACTATTGCAATCTTAAAAACGCAGCTTCAGCAGGTGATGGAACAGATCTGCTGTGAGAAAGTAAGCGACTTCCCGAAACACCTCATCACTACCTCGTGATTATCCTACCGGGGGGTTATCTATTCGTGTTGTTCAGTAGTTTTGTTCATTGCCCTGCGGATCTGGCGTTGTAATTCGGGGATGGTTTCTTCCATGAACCAGGGATTGATTTTCAGCCAGTATTGATTCCTGGGCGAAGGATGCGGTAGTGGAAAATACCGGGGGAGATATTCGGCGTAGCTTCTTACGGTTGCGGTAAGACCGGGTTTGATGTTTTTCCTCAAATAGTATCGCTGGGCGTATTGTCCTATCAATAGCAGGAGGGGCATGACCTTAAAATGTTGTAATATCTGCGGATGCCACAGCGGAGCGCATTCCGGGCGGGGAGGCATATCGCCCGATACGGCTTTGCCGGGGTAGCAAAATCCCACAGGCATTATAGAAAAGATCTCAGGGTTATAAAAAGTAGCATCATCCACTCCCAGCCAGGTCCTTAATTTTTTTCCGCTGGCATCATTCCAGGGGATCCCGGTTTCATGAACGCGTCTGCCTGGCGCCTGCCCGATGATCACAATTCTTGACCGGCTGCTCAGTTGTACTACCGGGCGGGGTCCGAGAGGTAAATGGTCTTTGCAAACCTTACATTGTTGTATCCTTTTTATAAGTGTGTCCATTGATGTCCTTATTGCTATTGGCTCTGGTCTGCTGCATAGCTTAGCTTACCATTTACAATATTTGCGGGTGCGGTATAGGTATGTTCTTCTGCTTTTTCAATACCCATAATGTGCCATACTTTCCAGCCGTTTACCTTTAAATAGTCTGACACCATGCTTCTGTGACATCGCCACCACAAGGCTTCCGAGCACATATAAGCCGTACGGTACTGCATAGCTGCCTTTTCGAGTATGGCTATACCTTCTTTAAAATCATCTGTTTCCATATAATCTGCGTAACCGCGGAAGGCAGGATGTCTCCATGCGGTATTTGTTGAGTTGGCATTTACTTTTCTCCTGCCGCCGAGCTGTCTGATATGAATATACCGGATATGCGCCTGTGGTAAGGCGATCTGCAGGTTTTCCTTATTAAACCAGGGGAACTTACGTGACCCCGGAAAACTCCGGATATCTGCTACCTGTTCTATCCCGAAAGATTGAAGCATGGCGGTGTACTGCTCAAAAGTATGGGTAGAATGTCCAATGGTCCAGATGGTTTTATCGTTATTCACCGGGAAGCTTTTGTCATCAGGTTATTGGTAATGGAGTCGGGTATCTCCCGATGATAAATATAGGTGGGGAAATCTGTTTTCACTATGGTTGCGCCCAACGCTACGGCTCTGTCGAAGAAATCTGCGTCATGTCCTAAGGTTATTTCTTTAAATCCTTTCAGCCTGGATATGAGTTCCTTTTTGATAAAGAATGTGCCGCCAACTACACAATTGTTCAGGTGAACCATTTTTTTATGGTCTGACCGGTCGGGTACATAGGGGCTCCCCATCACATGTATTCCGCCGTGCAGAAGATCAATCCCCGGGTTTTCTGTCAGTATAAGTTTTCTGCAGGCAAGATGATCCGGGCTATATTCGTCATCTGAATCCAGGAAAGTGATGTATTTTCCTTTTGCCAGTGTGGTGCCGGTATTCTTCGATGCCACACAACCGCTCTTTTCCTGCCTGTGGTAGGTAATTGTATTGTTTTTCAGGTAGGGGGCAATTTGTTTTTGGGTATTGTCTGTACTGCCATCATCTATGATAATGGCTTCCCAGTCGTTTTCTTTTTGCAGGGTCAGGGAATCTACTGCTCTTTTTAACAGGCTGGCCCTGTTGTGTGAGGTGATGATAACGGAGAAAAAAGGTAACTGAATGGCAGTATATATATCTTTTGCATGGGTCATCTCATTTTTCTGTGTTTAAAATTCTTCAATAACGATTTTACTTTTCTCAGCGCCAAGTTCCAGCAGGTGTTCAGCAACATCTTCCACCATAGCATCGGGGCCGCAGATATAAAAATATTGCGAAAGGTTTTTTATTTTTTCCCTGAGATAGTTTAAGTCGGCTTTCCTGTTATCATACAGGGGATTCTTTTCCTGGGTGAGTGTATTGATAAAGTTGTTCCCCAGCATGTCTTCAAACTCTTCCTTAAGGATAATATCTTTAGTTGTTTTGTTAGAAAAGATCAGTTGATTATTACTTAAGGCGCCCTCTTTTTGTAATTGCCTTAAAATAGCGATAAAGGGAGTTACTCCTGCGCCCCCGGCAATGAAAGTGCCAGCTCCTTTGTAATGTATTGCACCCCAGGTATCGTGAAGGATCAGCTCATCGCCTGCTTTCAGTGTTGCCAGCTTATGGGTAACGCCCTGGTGATCAGGATATATTTTAATCGTGAACTCCAGATGATCCCAGTCATTTAAACCGGTAAAAGTAAATGATCTCCTTTCTTTCAGCCAGTCCGGCTGGTTAATAACGATATCGGTTGCCTGTCCGGGTTTGAAAGAATATTGCCCGGGCCGGCTTAGCTTAAACCGTTTTACATCATGCGTAATATATGCTGTGTCCAGGATCTGTACAATATGTTCTTCGTCAGGATAATTTGCCATATACTATGTTTTTAACAGGAGTCTTAATGCTCTTCAAATATTTTGACCGGGACGATAAACAACGGTACGGTACTGTGACGTAATACTTTTTGCGTAACACTGCCCAGCATTATTTTATTTATTCCACGCCTGCTGTGTGTGCCCATAACAATAATGTCTGCACGGATGGCTGTGGCCGTTTCCAGGATACATTCGCCGGTATCCCCTTCCTCTACTGCCGTTTGAATGGTATCATCTCCTAAATGTTGTGTCATCTGATCCAGGTAATCCCTGGCCGCTTGTTTTATTTCCTCAACCGGGGTGGTTTCAAGAATATCAAGGTCACTGAAGGCATCCAGTCCCAATACGGGCGAATAGCTGCGGGATGCATAATAAACAGCATCTGTTGTAACATGCAGCAAAGTAACCTGGGCATTCATGGATTTAGCCAGCGTATATCCCGCTTCGGCAATTTTAGGTGCGGTAGTGCTGTAATCAAGCGCTATTAAAACTTTTTTCATAAACCCTGTATTTTTATTTCCCGGTGAAATCGTTTCAGGAAAGTTAACACTTATTGCGCAAATAAATAAGGTATAGCTGCATAATGCAAATGTACGTCCTGGGAGTAGAGGTTTTGTCTCAAATGGCAGGTTGTAGAATTATGCTGGTGTTTTCTTTTTATTGGATGTTGTTAATCGTTTTTTATTTGCAGGTCTTTTGAATGGCATTTTTTTCCCGTTGCTTTATAGTAAGCAATTACTTCACTAATACGCTTTCTTTCTTCGTTTGTCAATGGAGTTGAGTCAACTACAAAGTCAATACCCAAAGGCTCTTTAATGTGTCCCATTGTTTGAATGATTTTAAGTTGAAAAATATTTTTTAATAAGTTTGAGTGCATCTTGAGGAAAGATAACCATTTTGTGTCCACCTATATGAGTCGCACCTAAAGTTTTTTCATAGTGTGCTTATTAATTTTGTCTTTGAAGTAAATGAAACAAAGCCTTGATAACCTTTATCCCACGAGGACTTGCACGTAAATGCAAATAAATTACCCGGAACTCCTTCATACAACTTATTTCTACCTAAATTAAATGCAGCACTTTCGATAAGATGTAAATAAAAGTGGTCAGTATAATCACTGATACTCACAAGACCTTGAATAATTTCAGGATTGTGTCTGATGGTCAACTTATAAATATTTCTGTCTGTTAACTTATACTCGCTTGTCCAACTGAATTACCAGCCCTTTTTCTTAGTTACAGACTTCAAGCCAGTCTTCGAAAGTGGATAAATACCAGCGGGAAAACTGTCTCCCGAAATAGTATTTACAATGCTATTTGTAAGTCTGTCAATCTCAATCCCAATATGATATCTTGCCTGTTTAAACACTATTCAAAGTTACTAAATATATTGAGATTTTCCTTGTGGCGAGGGGGCGCACCATTACCACAACACCGTGATTTCTGCTGCAAATATCTGTTAGGGGCAGGTGTCCCGCTTGTTTACAAATATTTTGTGTTTTCTTTTTAGCTAAAAAATAAATAGGGGACAAAGGGTTAATATTTATTCGTGTGTCCGCCGCCCGGGTCTGTCCATGACTGTATAGAGAAGGATGGGAACATGAAGAGGAATGCTTATCTTTATGTGTAATTGAACCGGTAATTATGGAAGAGAAATACAATGTATCAACAGGGCAGAGACCGGAGGGCGACCGGGTGTTGGATGCACCCTTGGTAAGTATAGATATCCCCGGGTTTGTAAGGCAAATCAAAAAGGAGGCGGCCTGGGAAAACAGTGATCGTAATGCCATAACCGTATACAAAACGGATGGACTGCGGATGGTGCTGGTTGCACTCCATAAAGACGCTGTACTGGCTAAACATAAGGCAGTTGGGATCATCACGGTACAGGTGTGGGAAGGTGAAATCAGGTTTACTACGGATGAAAAATCGGTAATATTGAAACAGGGGGAGGTATTGGCTTTACACAAAGGGTTACATCACAGTGTAACTGCAGTACAGGAATCGGTGTTTCTGCTCACACTAACAACGTAGCCTGTAAAATAATATGCTTATCAGCCACTTTTACAGATGCCTGCTGTTTTTTTGCTTAAGTATGTCCGTGTTTACCGGTATACGGGGTGAAGTAAAGCCACAGGCAAAAAAAATTGTCATCTTAGCCGGTGCAAAAAGCCATCCTGCCGGTTTTCATGAATATATCAAGTCTGCCCGTTTGGTAAAGGCCATGCTGGAGAAAAACGGTCGTGGGAAATTTGCAGTTGAGATCTTTTATGATTGGCCGGATGATGAAACTGCGCTGGATCATGCCGATGCCATAGTGTGTATCTCTGACGGAAGAGACGGGCATTTATTTCGCGATGCCTCCTTTTTAGTGCCTGAACGTGTGCCCGTGATTGCAAGGCAGATGAAACGGGGCTGCGGGCTGGTGACTTTTCATTTTTCCACTTTTGCGCCGGATATATATGGTGATCAGGTGCTGCAGTGGAGCGGTGGTTATTTTGACTGGCAGGATGAAAAGGGACAGCGCAACTGGTACTCGGCTATTTTGAACAGCGATACGGAAGTGATCCCGGCTACGCCTTCACACCCGGTATGCCGGGGTGTAAAGCCGTTTAAAATTAATGAGGAGTTTTATTACAATATCAGGTTCCCGGATAACAGGGCCGGCTGGAGCCCTGTACTGACCGTTCCGGCATTAAACAGTGATAAGCCTGATGGCAATGTAGTGGCCTGGGCGATAGAAAGGAAAGACGGGTCCCGGGGTTTTGGAACTACGATGGGGCATCATTTTGCTAACTGGGAAAATGATGATTTCCGTAAGCTGGTTTTAAATGGCATTGTGTGGGCTGCAGGATCAGAAGTGCCTGCAGGCGGTGTGAATGCCCCATTTTACGATGACAGGACTGTAACTGAATTGTTGTTCGGAAAGCGCAGGAAGGCGCTTATTCTTACCGGTGATAATATTGAAGCGCATGAATGGCCGAAAACCACTGCTGCTTTGCAGCATTTGTTCGAAGATCAATCCCCTTTCCATATTGATATTTCAACCGGTATAGAAGACCTGGGACAATACAGTCTTTCCGATTATGACCTGCTGATATTGAATTATTGCAACTGGAATCATCCCCAACCGTTAAGTGATCCGGCTAAACAATCTTTTACGGATTACCTGTCTTCCGGCGGAGGATTGCTGATCCTGCATTTTTCAAACGGTGCTTTTCATTCTTCCTTACCCAATGCGTCTGCCACGGATTGGCCGGAGTACAGGAAAATATGCCGGCGGGTATGGGATCATTCTGCCAATAGTGCACATGATGCTTATGGAATATTTACGGTAAATATCCGGTCGCGTTCCCATTCTATTACCAAAGGGGTAAAAGATTTTGTAACGACAGATGAATTGTATTATAATCAAAAGGGCTCAGAACCTATAGATACCCTGTTGTCTGCCCGGTCAAAAGATACCGGGAAAGATGAGCCGCTGGCATGGGCTTACCAGTATGGGAACGGGCGTGTTTTTCAAACAGTATTGGGACATAATGCCCAGTCGTATACTTCCGATGGCTTCCGGCGTGTGTTGCTGCAGGCTGCAGGCTGGGCTTCAAGAAAGAAAAAATAAAGGGGATAATGTCCCTGCCACGAGGGAAGAAAAAATAACAGCGTGGTTTATATAAAAAACCGTCATAGCATGCCGTTTTTTGCTTACGGCAGGAGATGCTGATATAATTCTAATAGTCCGCTCCATATTTTTTCATTGGTGAAGTTATCCTGAACAAATTTTCTGCCGTTCTTTCCGTATTGTGCTCTCAGCTCCCTGTTGGTGATCAGTTTTTCAAGTGTGGCAACAAGCGCCGGGACATTAGCTTTTTCAAATAATTCCCCGTTAATACCCGGCTGTACGGCATCCCGGCATCCCGGTATATCAGAAGCAACAACAGGTACTTCCATAGCAGCGGCTTCAATCAGCACATTCCCAAACCCTTCCCGTAGAGACGGCACTACCATGATATCAATGATATCATAAACCGGTGTTACATCAAACAGGTTACCCATATAGAAAATATGTTCGTCATGGTGTAACTGGTGGAGTAGTTGCACTGGTAGCGGGTCTTCTTCCACTACGGGCCCGGCCAATACCCAGCGTAAAAAGGGATATTTCTTTCTTAACGTATTAAACGCATCAAGTAGAATAGCAATTCCTTTGTCCCCGGAGAGTCGCCCGATATAGCCGATAACGATCTCATTGCCTTCAAACCCAAATTGTTTTTGTAATTGCAATGACTGCACCCGGAGCGCTTCATTTCTTGAAAATAAACGGAGGTCAATTCCATTGGCGCTTCCCCTGCCTGTAATGATACCTTTTCCGGGAGGAAGGATCTTTCTTTTTTCAGCGTGCGTTTTTAAGCTGGGACTTACCACAATAACTTTTCCCGCAATAGCACATGATATTTTTTCCGTGCCGGAAATCAGCCAACGCATGATGCCTTTTTGCGTGTCTGATAATAGTCCGTGGAGGGTAAATATACGCTTGTTGTGCCTTGTTATCCAACAGGCGAGCATGATAAGAAAACCTGATTTGGGATTGCCTGCATTAATAATGTCCGGCTTTTCTTTCCGGATAAGCCGGATAATGCGGAGGAGCTGAAAGAAGTCGGTGAATGGCGTGATCCTTTTAGTAAAAGGTATAGGATATAACCGGGCGTTTTCTTTTTGGGCTAACATGCTGATCTCTTCTCCCGGGCCGCTGATAATAACGACTTCAAAGCCATGCTGCACTAAAAACGCTACCTGCCCTTTTAGAAAATGAGCACAAAATGAACTGGAAACACCCAATAGAATTTTCGGCATAATACATTAAAAGCAGTTAAAAATAAGGCTTAGTGGTAACACCGTGAAAATTTATTCAATCAGGGTAGAATAGATTATTTTAGCGACTTGTCTTTATAACCATTAATAAACGGATTTGTCTTTCATCCTTTATATCATTGCCGGGTTGCTTTATCTTGCCGGGTTGAGCCTGCTCTTTGTTTGGCTTAATCAAAAACGCGGTAATCCCGTACCGGGTAAATGGCTGGTAGCGGGAGCGTTTGCTGCGAAAGTGATAGCCGGAATGGCATACGGGTATTTATATGCCCATGTTTTTGATACCAGTGACAGTTGGACCTATTTTAATGAATCGCTTGTTGAATACCGGAAGCTGCTATCCGATCCTGTTCTTTTTTTTACTACAGGTCTCCGTTTTAATAATGCCGCCGACTTTTTTTCTACGGCTGATGATGCTTTCTGGAGTAATGCAGGAGAAAATATACTGATTAAGCTACTTGCTGTTTTTAATGTACTCAGCAGAGGGAATTACTATATTAATGTTATTCTGTTTAATGCATTGTCTTTCTGGGGGCTTTATTGTATATACGTGGTTACCACCCGGTATATTAAAAATAACAGGCTGTTTGTGTTTTTCCTTATCTTTTTTCTTCCTTCCTGTCTTTTCTGGAACAGCGGATTAGATAAAGACGGGCTGATCGTTTACTTTACGGGGATATTGATATATGCGCTCCATTACTGCATCACCGTAAGACCCTCCCCGGTGCAATTGGTAGTTTGCTGTATAGGGTTTATATCTGTTTTTTTATTGCGTAATGTAAATGCGCTGATCCTGCTGCCTGCAGGTGCCGCCTGGTGGATGTCCTCCCGGTTTTCTATTAAAACATATCGTTCATTCCTGGTTGTTTATGCTTCCTGTATTGTATGCTTCTTTCTTTCGGCACATCTTCCTTCCTCATTTAACCTGCCGCTTAAACTTGCAGAAAAACAGCACCAGTTCCTGTCATTACAGGCAAATACGGTATTGCCGCTATCTTCATTAGAACCTGACCTGAAGAGCTATATAAAAATTCTGCCGCAGGCGGCTAATCATGTTTTTTTACGTCCTTATATCACGGAATTAAAAGGCGTTTTTCATGTCATGGCTTTTGCAGAGGTCGTATTGGTGATGATCGTGCTGGTCCTTGCTGTTGTATCCGGCCGACAGCAGATATATAATCATCTGGCTGTTCCTTTCTACCTGTTCCTCATCATGATTGCACTGACCGGCTTGTTGCTGATCGGGTATACCGTACCCTTTCCCGGAGCCATTGTACGATACAAAGCCTTATACCTTGTTTTTTTGCTGATTCCCTTTTTTGATTTATTACGATGGAGAAAAAATAAAATATAAATTAATAATATATTTTTATTTTTTCTTAATGAGTCTGTGTTTTAGTGTTTATTTATAAATAATTTGTTCAAAAAAGATATTTTATATAAAAAAATAATAGTTTTGTGTCGTATTTTATTAAATAACAAAAAAATAAATGTATTAAATGGAATCGCTTCGCTTTAAGGCTATCAATCATTTATCCGGTTTAGGCAAAGAAATTATTGTAGAAGGAAACCAGAAGATCACCAGCATTTTTGGGGAAAATGTGTTTACCTTAAAAACTGCACGGGAATACCTCAGTGATGAAGCTTATAAGAGCTTAGTTGCTGCTATCAAAACAGGTAAAAAAATAGACCGTACTATGGGTAATCACATAGGGGCCGGATTAAGGCATTGGGCTGAAGCAAAGGGGGTTACTCATTTTACGCATTGGTTTCAGCCGTTAACCGGTACTACTGCGGAGAAGCATGATTCTTTTTTTACGCTCAAGGGCGATGGAATGCCTATTGAAGAATTTGATGGTGCTTCGCTGATACAGCAGGAGCCGGATGCTTCCTCTTTTCCTTCGGGGGGACTGAGAGCCACTTTTGAAGCAAGGGGGTATACGGCATGGGATCCGACCTCACCTGTTTTTATTATGAATATAGGGGATGCCAATACCCTTTGTATTCCTACCATCTTTGTTTCTTATACCGGTGAATCCTTAGATACCAAAACACCGTTATTACGTTCACTGGATGCATTGAACCGGGCAGCGGTGGATGTATGTAATTATTTCGATAAAAATATCACCAAGGTAATTGCCACCTTAGGCTGGGAGCAGGAATATTTTGTTATTGATGCCGGTTTGGCCAATGCCCGCCCGGATCTCATCATGACCGGCCGTACTGTTTTTGGACATTCTCCGGCAAAGGGACAGCAGTTGGAAGACCATTATTTTGGTTCTATTCCCGAGAGGATCTATGCTTTTATGAAAGATTTTGAAGAGGAGGCCTACCGGCTGGGTATTCCTTTGCGGACACGGCATAATGAAGTAGCTCCCGCGCAATTTGAGTGTGCCCCGATTTTTGAAGAAGCCAACCTGGCGGTTGATCATAATATTCTTTTAATGGATGTGATGACGAGGATCGCAAGACGGCACAACCTGATGACCCTTTTGCACGAAAAGCCCTTTGCCGGTATCAATGGCAGCGGTAAGCACAACAACTGGAGCATGTCAACGGATACGGGAGTAAACCTCCTGGCTCCGGGGAAAACACCGAAGACCAACCTGATGTTCCTTACCTTTTTTGTGAATGTAATTAAAGCCGTAGATGATTATGCCGAGCTGCTTCGGGCCTCTGTAGCTTCGGCGGGTAATGATTACCGGCTGGGTGCCAACGAAGCGCCTCCTGCTATTATATCCGTATTTATCGGCACATACCTGAACCAGGTTTTAACTGAAATTAAAACAAGGGTGGGGGATAAGTTTTCCGAACAGGACGAAATCCTGCTGAAATTGGATATACATAAAAACATTCCCGAGCTTTTATTAGATAATACTGACCGTAACCGTACTTCTCCTTTTGCCTTTACCGGTAATAAGTTTGAATTTCGTGCCGTGGGTTCTACGGCCAACTGTGGTATTCCGATGACAACCCTCAATGCCATCGTAGCTAAAACCCTCACGAATTTTAAAAAGGAAGTGGATGCACTGATTGAAAAGGGGGATAAAAAGGACGTGGCGATAATGCAGGTCATCCGGGAATATATAACCAGCTCCGAAAAAGTACTGTTCGATGGTGACGGGTATAGTGAAGAATGGCACCGGGAAGCCGAGCGCCGCGGGTTGCCCAATGTAAAAGCCACCCCGTTAGGATTGGATGCAATGGTGACCGATAAGGCAAAGCGTATGTTTGAGGATCTGGGTATTTACCAGCCTGCGGAACTGGAGGCAAGACACGAAATTGAACTGGAAAAATATATTAAAAAGGTACAGATCGAAAGCCGTATACTCGGCGAGTTGTGTACCAGTCATATTTTACCCAGCTCAATCAAGTACCAGAATGTGCTGATCAGCAATATTAAAGGGATGAAGGAACTGGGATTGCCGGAAGCATCTTATGCTAACCAGTTGCGGATCCTTGAAAAGATATCAGAGCATATCGCAGCGGTAGCCGATGGAGTGGAAAAAATGATCGGTGCCAGGAAAATTGCCAACAAGATTGAGCATACCCGCACTAAAGCCCTGGCTTACCAGAGCCAGGTTAAGGACAGCTATTTTGATAAGATCAGGTATCATGTAGATAAGCTGGAGTTACTGGTGGAAGACCAGTATTGGTTGTTACCTAAATATCGTGAACTGTTGTTTTTAAGATAGTATCCTCATGGATATCGAGAATGCCCCGGTACTGTACTGTGCCGGGGCATTTTTTTATTCATTATTGAGATGCTTTTACCCAAATTGTTTTCTTATTGATTAAGCGCTTCGATAGCGGCCGGGATATCCCTGTGTACTTTTCTCCTCGCAATAAATTTATCGCTTAAAGCGCTGGTTACTGAAGGAACATGACTATAAAAATCAGCCAGGGCGGCACGCATTTCTTTGAGTTTTCCATAATTATGCAGGTATAGATGAGCATTATCAGTGCTTCTTTCAAGCGTATACACGATATGTACGCTGTTTACTTTATCACCGGGAACAATCGAGTAACATGAATAACCGGTAGCATATTCCCCTTTTGAAAATATAGTCATAAACCTATACAGGGTGTCTTTCGTTGCCTTCCATGAAAAATTATATTTTCTGACGGGCTTAGAATAGAAGTCATACTGCTTGTTTTTGTATGTAAATGAAAAGGCCTTGATCTCACCGGGCTTATATTGTGTTTCTCCCAAGCTGTCTGTAATTTTGACTTTTGTAAACAAATGTTCTTCGTGAATGTCCCCGAATAATCCCTTAGGAACTTTTATACAGGCTGGTATAGTATCGCCCTCAATATTGATAAAGTACCCGTTTATTTCCTGGCTGTAACCCGCCTGAAAGATGAGATATAAAAACAATGTGGTTAGTGAAGATTTCATAAGTGAAAGGTTGGTATGATTAGATAAAAATAGCGCTATTTTTTAAATCTTTAACACTGGTTGGTGTTGAGCAGTGGGCAATGTGTTTGGGTATCACCAGCAACATTTCATAGTCCTTCCCGGTCTGACGCTGTCGCGTGCCGACCGGAAAGGCTGCGGTCGGCACCGCAGGTCAGACCGCTTTCGGATTAGAATGTTTGCTACCGTTGGTGTTGTGCACAGCGTATTGCATTTGAGCTTCACCAACAACGTTCCACAGCCGGGGGGGTAATAGTGTAAAGTTGCTCCAATATCTCTTGCAGATAAGGGTTTCCAACCTTTGAAAGGTTCGGAATCCTGTTTACTATGGTTTTAAAACTCAACGGGTAGTGTTTTCCAAAACAATGACAGAAGGTCCTTCTGATAACCATCTCTTACCAAGCCCGGTGGTATCGCCATCCGGCAGAAAATATACAAAAGAGCCCAATACAAGATCTGTATCTCCATCCCCGTCCATATCGCCTGCATCCATTACGATCCATCTTCCCCGGGAGGCTTGGGGAAATGAATAATCATCAAATTTTAAATTTCCTTTATTCTCTAAATACACAAAGCTTTCCTCGGGATAATGACGATAGTCGGGGAAATAGGAAATAGCGGCTATGTCAGGATCTCCATCGAGGTCATAATCCCGTACTATTGCTTTATAGGCGCCGTTCAGGGGATAGAACCATGCCTGCTCAAAATTGCCCTTCCCGTCATTCAGGAAAATATAAATACCATGATACTCCTTAAGCATGGGTGTTTTGTCGGCGTTGTCTCCACAAACATATACTATGTCATCAAAGCCATCCTTGTTGAAGTCCGCCAGCTCCATATACTGGGACCCATTGAGCGGTGAAAAAGACAACAACCGTTTCTCCCGGAATTTACCTGCTCCCAGGTTCTCATACAAAAAAATGCCTTCATCCCCCTGCGCCATGAGCACATAAATATCCGGCAGTCCATCGTTATTGGCATCCCTGATTATCGCCGTGACCGCCCCCGGTTTTGCCCGTAACACGTTTTTGTTATAACCGCTTTTGCCATTGTTTTCATACCAGGCCAGCTCGCCGGTTTCGTTGCCGAATTCGCAGGCCACGATGTCTTCCAGCCCGTCATTATTCAGGTCTCCGTATGCCATACAAACAGGACGCTGTAAATTGGAGATAACCGTATTGCCGGGCTGATATGCTTTCTCCAACCCGGTTTGTACCATTTGCTGCACGGCGCCAAAGGGCGCATCAGACGGAAATATCCCTCTGCCGGCTATTGTGAGGTATGCCTCGTTTGATCTTTCATCAAACTGAACGGGCGTTGATTTCATAGGTATGCTGTAATTTTCCCGGAGGTCGGGAGTCAGGAAGGTCAACCTGTTGAAACCGCGTTTGGAGTCGTTATATATGATACCCCGGTTATCCGGCAGGATCTTAACCATACTCGTAAAAGCCGGGCGGTGGGCAAAAGAAGCTTCCCTGTATTTAAAATGCTTAAGCCCGATCTTAATAGGATGATTGCGAACCGGAATTGGTATGCTATCTGGTGCATGCTCAATGAAATATTGTACGATACTGTCCCAGTCAGCTTTTGCTAAAACCGGCTTTTCCGGGTAGATGTCGGCCTTGCGCACTATCTCACCACTAACACCGGGATCAAATAAACTATCGGGTCTGCCGCCGCTGTTGTATATGCCCATCCGGTGACCCATTGCGGGAAGCACATCGTTTTTCCATATTTTTTTTGGCAATAATTCCGGACCGACAAAAGCATGGCACCGGCTGCAATGTGCTGTTGCCAGCGCTTTCGCCGAAAGCCCGGATACAGGCGGCTCACCCGGTTCCGTATGTTCATGTTGTCTTCCTGTATTACATGAAACAAGCAGGCTGACCAAAATGCAAAATGAAACGATTTGCTTTTTCATCTGATAATAAAGAGGGGTTTGAACACTGGCTCAAAACTCTTTAGACCGGTACCCCGGATAAAAGTAAAGAATTAACCTTAGCCTTACCGTACAAAGTTTTGCCGCGGAGCCTCACTGGGGCTTAGTCGTCATTGCTGTTGTCGGGCGAAGGCAATGTGTTCAGGCATCACCGGTAACGATGAGTATTTGAACAACCCTTATCTGCTGTTGTTGGCAGAGCTGAATCACATAACCGGCGCACGGATACCAGTAGTGGCGCCAATGTATTCATTGATCTTTCCGGTCTGACGCTGTCGCGTGCCGACCGGAAAGCCTGCGGTCAGACCGCCGGGAATGCACCCGCTATGATCTTTTGGAAAAATGATGTATATTACTTTATCCTCCTGCCCATAAACCTTATTAATATGAAGTACACACCATTTATCCTCCTGCTTTTTTTCTTTGCTGCCACCTCCTGCAAAAAAGACAGGCTCACCAAAGAAACCCAAAAGGGAGCCCATACCTTTTCCTGCTTAATTGATGGCAAAGTTTATAAGCCTTGTTCCGAACCCCGGATCGTCGGTAGTCCTCCTTATATTCCTCCTCTTAACGGAGGACTGTCTGTTTCGGGTAGTGGAATGACGGCAAGGATAAGTGCGTCCTGTTATAAATCCCGGGCATGGGATAAGAATGTTTACATTGAAATAGGCAACTTTACCGGTACCGGTACTTATTTGCTGTCTGACTTGTCTAACCGGTTACAGTACACTGTTAACGACAATAATGCAACAAGGGTGTATTCTTCACTTAATACAAAATCAGGCCGGGTAATTATCACGAGAGATGACAGGAGAAACAAAATTTTATCCGGCACATTTGAATTTGACGGAGCGGATAATAATGATCCGGGGAAAATTATTAAAATTACTTCCGGGCGTTTTGATATTAAATACCAGTAACATAATCAAAATTAACAGATA
The DNA here is from genome assembly GCA_023957155.1 of Chitinophagaceae bacterium. GTDB lineage: Bacteria > Bacteroidota > Bacteroidia > Chitinophagales > Chitinophagaceae > Agriterribacter. Next base: position 61,111 of record JAMLHK010000002.1, read on the forward strand.
TGAAAAAGAAACCTACCATCCTTTTAGCAAGCTTATTGCTAAGCGTCATGCTTTTTGCACAGGATAATATAACCTATACTAAAATGGCTGATTCACTGCTTTTTCCTGTCAGTAAAAGTCAAATTACAACAGGGATACTTTATGACAGGGTGATGCCATTTGCCGGGCTTCATGCATTCAATAATACGGATACCTCTTCTTATTTGCATTTTTTTCAGGCATATTCAGAACTATATAGTGCAGCTTATAGTAATGGGTCAATGATGAATGCAGCGCAAATTGATACCCTGAGCAATGCAATGTATTATACCAATAATGTAATCCCGGTGGGGGTGCTCTATTATGATTTTAACCTGATTGATACCCTTGCCATTGCAAATAACCTCTTCTATAAAGGACCGGATTCGCTGCTGCATGATGTTCCCGGAAGAACGGGCAATCCTTTCAAGCTGAAAACCATAACAGTGGCTGCTGCGCTGTCACAGGATACGCTCAGCTATGGCACAGGCAATATTACATTTAAATATGTCAGTCAATTATTTCTAACCAATAAAGCAGTTACCATAACTTCAATTTATGCAGATTTTGGAAGTGGAAATCAAAATTTAACTTCCGGGAATAATGTGACCGTTTTTTATCCCACATCAGGACAAAAAACCATCAAATTCACTATAACCTATAGCAATGCACAAACGGTAACCGTATACTCAAAAATATTTTTAAGTTCGCCGCCTGTTTCCGGCAGGTTTGGAGAGCCTTTTGACCCCGATGTAATGGTAAATATTGATGATATAGCGTATGGGTACAAGGGTTACGGGGAAGCCGCTAAAATATACAATAGTGGGGAGTATGGTATCTATTATCATAGAACATCTCCTGGTGGTCCCAAAGAAATGATCCTTAAAAAACCGATCATCATTCTTGACGGATTTGATCCATTAGAAGCACGGAAAATTCGTGATCTTTATGGCGTCTATCTTCAATATACCTCATCAGCAAATTTTGGCAAGGAAATGCTTGATTTAGGATATGATGTTATTGTAGTAAATTTCCCCAACAAACCAGAAACAAAATCTGTTTATATTCCTGGAATTGGAACACTAAGCCATGAAGAAACCCGGGTACAAGGGGCGGATTTTATTCAGCGGAATGCCTTTTTATTAGTAACGCTTATTGAAAAGATAAATCAGCAGTTAGCAGCAAATGGAAGCTCCGAAAAACTAATTGTTATTGGACCAAGTATGGGAGGTTTAATAAGCCGATACGCGCTTAGATGGATGGAGCTTAATGGAAAGGATCATAACACAAAACTTTGGATATCGTTTGATGCCCCTCATAAAGGAGCCAACATTCCTATTGGAGATCAGTATTTCATAGATTTTTATGCTTCGAAATTAAAAAGTGAATCAGCAAAAGATGCTAGAGATAATAGTTTGAATTCTCCGGCTGCCCGGCAAATGTTGCTGCACCATTTTACGGCCAATTCCACTACTCCTGCCGGCGCACCGGATCTTAGAAATAATTGGCAAACGGAATTAGATAACCTCGGGTATCCCCAGAACCTCAGAAAGGTAGCTTTAATAAATGGCGCTATCAATGGCACTACCCAGGGAACAGCCTGCCAGAATGTATATAAATTAAAGGTTAATGCTCATGTTCCTAATGTATTCCTTCTCTTTGTGCAAATTATTAGAGTTACCGAAGGGAATATTTGGTTTACGGGGAATAATGGAAACGCCTGTGAGGTATTTAAAGGATGGACCGGGGCACCTTTTATTTCCAACTCAAAGTCGGCGGCTGCACCGTCATCGAGTAAAAGTTATGATATAGCCCCTGGAGGCTATTATGATGCGCAGGCACAATTAGGAGGGTCTAATATTAAATTTAGTTTTCTGTTTGGTAAACTTTATAAACCTTCTGTTATACCAACAACGGGTTATTTTGGCATGTGGACTGAAACGCAATCTCAAATATTAAACCCCAATCACTGCTTTATCCCCACCTTTAGCGCATTAGGAATGAATATTACCAATAAAGATCTTTCGGAAAATTTGTATAACAGGGATCTTACCTGCACGGGCGAAACGCCATTTGATGCCTATTACGCACCATTAGTGAACCAGGAGCATATTACGTTAACCGCAGAAAATGTTGCCTGGATAAAAGAGGAAATAGCAGGAAACAAGCAGATGTCTTCCGTAAATTATGCTGTGTTATATCCATTGGTACAAACAGGCGGCGCTGACCCGGTATGTACAAATGCTACTTTCCAGATCAACAATCTGCCATCGGGTTCAAGCATATCCTGGCAATCTTCTAACCCTTCTATCGCTACCGTATCCGCAACAGGTAATCCTGTAACCTTAACGCAACAAGGCACCCAAAGTGGTGCAATTACTCTAACTGCAACTATTGCAAGACCTTGTTCAGAAAGTAATGTTGTCATGACAAAAACAATAACTGTAGGCGCCCCTTCATGTCCTCCAATTCTTGCACAACGGTTTGGTAGTTCCTGCTACTATGATCCTGCGGTAACCTTGTCTGCACCGGGCACCATCGTAGAGTTTAGCTTTGATAATGTAAACTGGTTTGCCGGTACGCAAAGCGGCAGTACGTTTAGGGCCGGCTCTGGCTCATTCCTGGGGCCAACGAGTGTAATGGTATATGCCAGAACAAGCAATGCCTGTGGAAAAGGTCCCGTACAATCAAAGAACCTTTCTATACCCCAGCCTCCGGGACGCTGCCTGATGTCTCAGCCTCCTGCTGCCAGCCGGACAACTGCTGAGCAATTACCGGATGCGGAGAATGAGCCTGCATCTGTGGAAAATATTTCCGTTCATCCCAACCCTGCAGGCAGTAAGCTGACCATTGTAATGCCCCCGTTATTAAATAATGCATATATCAGCATTTACAATGCAGAGGGGAAGCTAATGCATACCGGAAGGTTAAACAGCGCCACCAATGAATTGAATATATCCGCTTACAGAGCCGGACTATACCTCGTTCATATTTATGGAGACGGGCTGCTTACCAAAAGTGTAAAAATTATTAAGCAATAAGCCTTCCCTTATGTGCTTTGCTGTTGGGTGCATTTAACATCGGTTGGTGTTGTTGGTGTTGTGCATAGGCTATTGTGCTTTGGGCATCACCAACAACATTTCATAGCCCTTTCCGGTCGGCACGCGACAGCGTCAGACCGGAAAGACTGCGGTCAGATTCGAATATTTCAACTCTCCGTCTGATCTCTCCATCGGTACCTGCGGCAGGCACCTTCCAATTCTACAGGCAGAAAGCTGAGTCCGGCAGCAAAAAACGACTCGTACATTCGTGGCATACTACCGGTTTGTTTTTTGAAACCGGCGAACACATGCCATGTTTTACTTAATTTGTAGGGTAATTCGGTTGATATGTCAAAAGAACTGAGAAAACAACAGGCGCTGGAATACCATACCCAGGGCAGGCCGGGTAAAATTGAAGTGGTACCTTCTAAGGAAGCTAAAACCCAGCGGGATCTTTCTCTTGCCTACTCACCCGGTGTGGCGGAGCCCTGTAAGGAGATCCTGAAGAATAAGGAATCTGTTTATACCTATACGGCTAAAGGAAATCTTGTGGCAGTGATCAGTAATGGCACGGCGGTACTGGGATTGGGTGATATCGGTCCCGAAGCGGGTAAGCCGGTAATGGAAGGGAAGGGAGTGCTGTTTAAAGTGTTTGCTGATATTGATGTGTTTGACATTGAGATCAATGAGAGAGATCCTGAAAAGTTTGTACAGATCGTGAAATCGCTTGAGCCAACCTTCGGCGGTATTAACTTGGAAGACATCAAAGCCCCTGAATGTTTTTATATCGAAAGGGCATTAAAGGAATCCATGCAGATCCCGGTGATGCATGATGATCAGCATGGTACGGCAATCATCAGCTCGGCGGCTTTGATCAATGCGCTGGAGCTGCAGGGAAAAAAGATGAGCGAAGTACGTTTTGTTGTTAACGGGGCAGGAGCAGCCGCTATAGCCTGTGTGCAGCTGTATGAATCCCTGGGCGCTAAGAATAAAAATTTTATTCTTTTCGATAAAGAAGGTGTATTGTACCGGGGACGGCCGGGACTTGATGAGGTGAAGCAGCATTTTGCCACCACATCCAAAAAAGACCTTACGTTACCGGAAGCTATGCAGGGCGCTGATGTATTTATCGGACTAAGCGCAGCGGATACCGTTACCCCGGAGATGGTCAAAAGTATGGCCAAAAAACCGGTAGTATTTGCACTGGCAAATCCTGATCCGGAGATTACCTGGGAGGCGGCTACGGCTTCCCGTAAGGACATTATTATTGCTACCGGCCGCAGTGATTATCCCAACCAGGTCAATAATGTCCTCGGTTTTCCTTATATCTTCCGGGGGGCATTAGATGTGCGGGCAACCCGGATCAATGAAGCCATGAAAATGGCAGCGGTAAAGGCGCTGGCAGATTTAGCCAAAACACCCGTGCCGGATATGGTAATGATGGCTTATGGCGAGAAAAACTTAGTATTCGGTCCGCATTACATCATACCCAAGCCGTTGGATCCCCGGCTCATCTCTACCGTTTCTCCTGCAGTAGCCAGGGCTGCTATGGAAAGCGGGGTGGCGAGGCAGGCCATACCGGACTGGGAAAAGTATACAATTGAGCTGGATGACCGCCTGGGGAATGATAACCAGTTGTTCAGGATCATCGGGAATAAAGCCCGGAAAGACCCGCGCCGGGTTGTATTTGCGGAAGCAGATAATATGAAGATCCTGAAAGCTGCCCAGATCGTGCTGGACGAGGAGATCGCACATCCCATCCTGCTGGGTGAGGAAAAAAAGATATCAAGGATCGCACTGGAGAATGGTATTGATTTAAAAGGTATCCCGGTCATTGATCCCCGGAGAGAGAAGTGGAATAAAATGCGTTATGATTTTGCTGACCTGTATTTTAAGAAGCGACAACGCCGTGGGGTTAATCATTATGAAGCGTCAAAGATCATGAAAGACCGGATTCGTTTTGCCTGCATGATGCTGAATACCGGTAATGCAGATGCCGTTATCGGAGGGCTTACCCGGAATTATCCCGAAACCGTAAGACCGGCATTGGAAATTGTCGGCACTGAGGAGGGGGTGAAAAAAATTGCGGGAATGTATATTATGGTTACTAAGAAAGGGCCTGTGTTTCTTGCAGATGCAACGGTAAATTTCAATCCAACGTCGGAGGAGCTTGCGGATATCACCCTGCTGGTGGCCAGGGAGGTAAAAAACCTGGGTATTACACCCCGTGTGGCATTGCTCAGCTATTCTAATTTTGGGAGCAGCAATACCCCGGAAGCCAATATGGTGCGTAAGGCAAGGGAACTATTGAAGCAAAAAGATCCTGAACTGGTTGTAGACGGGGAGATGCAGGGTATCCTTGCTTTTGATAAGGAAATTCTCAAAGAAAATTATCCTTTTAGCGAGCTGGTAGATAAGGATGTGAATGTGCTGATCTTTCCCAATTTAAGCGCCGGGAATATTGCGTATAACCTGTTGCAGGCCCTGGGTGGGTTTGATACGATAGGCCCTGTTTTGCTCGGTTTGGCCAAACCTGTGCATGTGTTACAATTGGGCAGCTCGGTAAGGAGCATCGTAAATATGGTGCTGATTGCCGTGATGGATGCCCAGCAAAAATGTCCCCGGGACAGCTCCGGTTCCGGTAATGAGCAGTAGGTGGTGCGTTTTGTTTTCGCGGTCTTTCCGGTCGGCACGCGATAGCGTCAGACCGGAAAGCGTAATGGGAAGAAAAATTTGGTTAATGCTACGCGTTACACTGTACCTGCTTTTTCGGTCTGACCTCTACGGGTACCGACTGCCGTCTTTCTTGCGGTCTGACCTTCGGTGCCGACCGCGGTTTTTACCATCAGTACGCGGTAGCGCCAGACAGTGTAGTGTACTTTGCTATTCCTGGTCGAGTGTTTCTTTCGCTTTTTTCTTTACCTGCCGCAGCCGGTAGTTAAAGGTGAGATTGATTTGCCGCAGTCTTCCCTGCGACATGCTTTCGATATAAAAATTCGCTCCTTCGGTGATGGAACGGTACCGGCGTGAATTAAACACATCCAGTACATTCAGGGTAAGTGTGGCTTTATCTTTAAGGACATCCTTGCTTACCGCTAAATCCATTGTGGCAATAGATCTTCGCCTGCCCTGCGGCGTTTGTTGCGGAGCTTCGTAATTGCCCCGTAGCTGGATATCCATATTTTTCCATACGGTGGCTTTCGACAGTAAACGCATCAGCCAGCTATAGGTATCACTTTTAAACTCATCATTGAGGTTACTGCCATCGGTGATAGCACGAAAGAAATTAAAGCTGGCATCTGTTTTCCACCAGCTAAACACCGAGTAGGAGCCGGTGAGCTCCAGTCCAAATGAGTTCTCCGTTGCCAGGTTCCGGGGATACGTAAGGGAATTGCCCTGATCGTCTACTGTTTTTATGTGCAGTATTTTTCCTTTGGTATTTCTGTAGTATAACGATGAGCTGACGGACGCTTTGTCTAAATATTTGATATGCCCGACTTCAAACGCATGGGTAAACTCGGGGTTAAGATCGGGATTGCCGCTCCAGTAATTGCGGTTATCGCTATAGGTCATAAACGGACTGAGATCATTGTATTGCGGACGGCGTACCCTGCGGCTGTAGCTTACCTGTATGGCATGTCCCTGCGGTAAATCGTAGGATACATGAGCGCTGGGAAAAAAGTTCAGGTATTTACGGGGATTCACTTCATGCGTTTGTTTCAGGGTAGTGGTTACCTGTGTGAGCTCGCCGCGGACACCCAATTGATAGGATAGCTTTTTTACTTTATTTCCTAATATGGCATAAACGGCGTTGATGTTCTCTTCATACAGGAAATTATTGGTTAGTCCCGGTAATTCAAACCAGTTGCCGTTGGCATCTTCTTCCGTTACGGTGTAGTTGTTGGTCATGTTACGAAAGCTGCTGCGTAAGCCGGCTTCAAACTTCCCTTTTTCTCCAAAGGGATGTACATAGTCTGTTTGGAAGAGATATTGTTTTTCTGTTTCAAAATTTACAGCGCGCTGAAGGATAAAAGGGATGCCGGAATGGCTGCCATCGGGATGATAATCCTGCTGGCCAAAGTATTGATCAGAGTTTTCCCAGTTATCTAAGTATCGTGCATCGGCGGTAAATTCCTGCCCCTTCCGGGCAAAGGTTCTCTTATAGCTAAGCGCATATTCCGAATTGGGTTCGGTTTCTGTTTCATCCTGTGTGCGGTGTGTAAATCCGGTAAGGTTTTTCAGCGTGGATTCGTAATCATGAAAGAAAATATCGGAATACCGTTTTCCTTTACTGATCCGGTAGGTATAGGCGGCCGTGAGTATATTTTTTTCATCAAAGAAATAATCCAGTCCCGCTCTTGCATTATTATACATCCCTTTTAAATGATGCTCCATATTTTTGGTGGAGATAAAGGTGCTGTTATCGCGGTACAGTTCCTGGTACAAATTATTTTTACCCGGTGTGTTGCGATAAGATGCGGAGTAATTAACGAAGAAATTAAAGTCCTTATGGCGATAATTCATATTCGCTGCCAGTCCGAAATTTTCAGGATAACCTGCCACTACATCAAAAGAGCCATTAAGTCCCTGCTTTCGGTCTTTTTTCAATACAATATTTATGATACCGCCCATCCCTTCCGCTTCGTAACGTGCAGACGGATTGGTAATGATCTCAACCCGCTCAATCATGCTCCCCTGGAGTTGCTGTAACCCGCTTCCACCTTTGATGCTGACTAATCCAGAAGGTTTGCCGTCAATCAATATCCGTACACTGCTGCTGCCCCTCAGGCTTACATTACCTTCAACATCTACAGCTACGGAAGGGATATTGCTTAAAACATCTGCTGCCGTGGCCCCTGCATTGGCCAGGTCTTTGCCTACGTTAAAGATCTTTTTATCTAAGGCTATTTCCATGGTACTCTTCTCTGCCTGGATAAATACTTCTTCTAATGTCTGCGAAGCAGAGGTGAGCAAAATCGTACCGAGGTCAAAAGGGCTATTATTTGCAGAGAGCCTGATCACGCCGGTTTTAAACGGGTGATAGCCGATAAAATCAACCAGGGCATAGTAGGTGCCGGCTGCGGCTTCCATAGTGAAGCTTCCTGACTCATTGGTGGTAACAGTGGACACTAAGGCGCTGTCGGCGGACTGACGTAACTGTACCGTAGCATAGCCGAGTGCGGTATGACTTTGCGCCTCTCTTACATTACCGGTAATAGTAAGTCCTGATTTTTTTTGTGCCTGCAGTGCAGGAGAAGCAATCCCCAAACATAAAAGCAAAGGGAGGGATATTTGATATACCGCTTGCTTTACAAAGCAAATACGATTCCTTCTGTTCATTATTGCAGCTAAATAACAGGCCAAGAGTAAAACAGGTTTATACAGATATTATAATAGCGTTTCCCGAAGCTCCTCCGGTGATTTAGGAGACAGGTATCCCAGGGGAATATCAAATACGGTCCTTGCCCCGGTCTGACCTTCCTTTGCCATTTTCCCGATGGCCCGGGTATAGGCCACCAAAACACTGGCGGTAAACTCCGGGTTACTTTCTAAGCTCAGGCTGAATTCAATTCTTTGCCTGGAACCCTGCCCGGTAAACCCTGTACGAAATACCACACCTCCGTGCGGCATAGCGGAATGGTTTGCTTTCAGCTCCTCTTCCGTGATAAAGTGAACCGTGGTTTCATAGTCGCTGAAGTAATGGGGCATTTGCTTGATGGTATTTTCAATCTCATGCAGATCGGCTCCTTCCCGGGCAACAACATAGCAGATGCGCTCATGCTTTTCGGATGTAGAGAGCTGCGGGTTTTCGCCCGAACGTACTTTCTCCATTGCCGCTTCTTTAGGCAGGGTATACTGAACGCCGTTCTTAACACCGGGAACGCGCCTTATGGCATCTGAATGTCCCTGGCTCAGACCTTTACCCCAAAACGTATAATCTTCGCCCTGCGGTAAAACACTTTGACCGAGCAGCCGGGCTAATGAAAACAGTCCCGGATCCCACCCGGTAGAGATCAGGCTGAGTGTTTTGTTAGCCTTTGCTGTTTCGTCTGCCTGTGTAAAATATTCGGGGATCTTTGCATGGGTATCAAAACTATCTACGGTATGGAACATTTTTGAAACTAAGGTTACCTGCTCCGGCAGATCTTTTAATGATCCCCCGCAAAGGATCATGACATCAATTTTGTCTTTAAAATTTTCCATTTCATCTATGGCAACTACTTTTGCCCCGCTGTCTATGCTGGCAGGTGCTCTTCTTGAAAAGATAGCCACCAATTCCATATCGGGATTTTGTTTAATAGCCATTTCAACGCCTTTCCCTAAATTGCCGTAGCCAACTATACCGACTCTTAGATTTGTTTTCACGCTGGTAGTCCTCCTTTTTTATTTCGCAAATTAAGCCGAATATGAAAAGGAGACCAAAAGTTTTTTACCGGTTGGGGCGGGTTTTAATGATACAGGTTGTGATCAGAACCATTTTTTTCTCAGGAAGTAAGCACCCATAATGATGGAAACAGACAATGCCAGGATGATAGGTATATAAAATGCGTGGGCTTCATGTTGGTAGGGGATAGGTACATTCATACCGTAAATGCTGGCAATCAATACCGGGAATTGCAGTATAATGGTGATGGAAGTGAGCCTTTTCAGTACAAAATTCTGGTTGTTGGAAATGATGCTGGCAAAAGCATCTAAGGTAGCGCTGAGGATATTGGTATAGATATTAGCCATTTCCAGGGCCTGGGAAGTATCAACGATCAGGTCATCCAGCTCTTCTGTTTCCTCTTCGTTAAGACCAAGGAAATTTGTTCTGGCCAATTTCATCAGCAGCATTTCATTAGAGCGTAAAGCGGTAACGAAATATACTAAGCTTTTTTGTATGCGCATCAGGTCCAGCAGCTCTTCATTCCGGTTGGATATGTACAGCTTCTGCTCCAGTATATTGCGGCGGTGGTTGATCTCCTTGAGGTATTCCATATAGGTTTGCGTGATCTTCTCAAAAATCTTAACCACCATGATATTCTTTTTGCCGGCATTTCTTTTTTGAAATGTATTCAGGAATTTCTTAATGGCACCGTTCTCAAAGGAATTAACGGTTACGATTTGGTTATGGGTAAGGATAATACAAATGGGTATGGTGATATAAAAAGAGTCGCTTTCGCTGAAGGAATGGTTCTCTGTGGGGGTTTTGATAACGATCAGCTTTACATTGTCCTCCAGTTCAAACCTGGAACGTTCGTCAATATCCAGCGAGTCCTGGAGAAATTCAATAGGAATATCGAGCGCTTCCGATACTTCTGCAAATTCTTCATGCTTCAGGGGAGGTAAAATGTTTACCCAGGTTTCATCGTCCGCTTTTTCTATTGCGGTAGTTATTCCGTTGATATTTTTGAAGTATTGAATCATTGCGGCGCAAAGGTAGGGGTATTATGATTTGAGATCGAATTTGATTACCATATTAACCTGTGTTCTGATGCTTCATTCGATACGGACCGGTTGCCACATTTTTCAGATCTCTTCTATGGTTGTCTCGCCTTTATATACCTGTTCAGCAGGGCCGCAAAGCCAGATATTACGGTAACCCTTATCTTCCGACAGGTTAAACTCTACACTGAGCTTACCTCCCCGGGTTTCCACAGCTACCTCGTTAAAGCCATTTTCATGGTGTGCAGAAACTAAGGCAGCGGCAGTAACACCGGTTCCGCAGCTAAGCGTTTCATTTTCAACTCCCCGTTCATAAGTACGTACAAAAATGGTATCATTATCCAACAGCTCCACAAAATTAACATTGATACCCCCGGCTGCAAATTCATCGCTGTACCTGATCTTCCTGCCTTCTTCAGGTACATTTACTTCCTGCAGGTTTTGTACAAATTGCACGTAATGGGGGGAGCCGGTATCCAGGATAAAATGGTCTTTCCCGTCAACGGCTTCTTCAACGTCTTTCATCTTTAAGCGAACGGTACCCTGAAGATCAATCTCCGCCTCGTGAGGTCCATCGGAAGCCGTGAAATGATAGGTGCTTTTTTTTATGCCGGAATCGTAAGCAAACTTTACCAGGCATCGCCCCCCGTTGCCGCACATACTTCCTTTTTTCCCATCGGCATTATAATATACCATCTCGAAGTCGTAATCATCATGCTTATTCAATAGCATCAGCCCGTCTGCTCCGATCCCGAATCTCCTGTGGCATAAAAAATTTACCTGGTTTACCGTAAGGAACGAATAGCGGCTGTCCCGGTTATCTATTATGATAAAGTCGTTCCCCGTTCCCTGGTATTTGTAAAAAGGTATATTCATGCCCGGTATTTATTGTACAAAGTTATTGGCTGATGATATTCAAACCTGAAATAAGTTTAAGATATCCGGTATAAAATTGCTGCAACGGACTGGTTTATATATGCGGAATAATATCAAGCGCTTTTTGAATGAGCCGGTCAACCGCTTCGCCGGGGTCTTTGCTGAATTGTTTATTGATGCGATTAGCAATAATCGCGTTAAGGCTGAGGCATTGATGTCCTAACAGTTTCCCCATACCATAAATAGCTGCGGTTTCCATTTCAACATTGCATATCCGGTGTGCCCCGAAATGAAAGCCGGACAACCTGCTGATGAAAGCCGGATGGTTTAACCCCAGTCGCAGCACTCTTCCCTGCGGCCCGTAAAATCCCGGACAGGTAACGGTAATACCGTGATGGAATCCTTCCACAAAATGCTTAATAAGACTAACACTGGCGCTGCCGACATAGGGTAAGACGCTATGATTGGGCAGTTGGATCTGTGTAATAAAAGACTGGAGCAGGAGATTTTCTTCATCATTATTTTCATTACGGTAAAAATGCAGGAGATTGTCTGTGCCTACCGCGTGTGTGTTGGCCACATATTCGTCAACGGCGATGTCTTCCTGCAAAGACCCCGATGTGCCGATCCGTATTATTTGCAAGCCGGTAAACTTTGGTTTTTCTGTTCTGTTAACCAGGTCAATATTTACCAGCGCATCCAGCTCATTCATTACAATATCAATATTATCGGTTCCGATACCGGTAGAGATCACAGAGAGCCGTTTTTTACCTATACGTCCGGTATGCGTAACAAATTCACGGTGCCCGGTCTTACATTCTGTTTCATCAAAATATTTGCTTACCTCTTTTACCCTGCCGGGGTCGCCAACGGTTATGATGGTTTCAGCCAGTTCGTCCGGAAGCAGGTTTAAGTGATAAACCGCTCCCCGCTTATTGATAATTAATTCAGATTCGGCAATATATTGCATAAGGAAGATGGTTGTTGTTCATAAAAATATCCTATTTTCGCAACCCGGAAAAAAGATAAAAGGTCCTGTGGCCGAGTGGCTAGGCAGAGCTCTGCAAAAGCTCGTACAGCGGTTCGAATCCGCTCGGGACCTCCAAATAAAAAAGACCCCGCTGCCAGGGTCTTTTTTGTTGAGTATAGTATGTTAGCCTACCGTTCCGGCAGGCATCGTGATAATAATTTCCTGCAGCTTAGAAATTGGGGTATAATTTATGGATGCGGTCTATCCATTCCTGTATTCCATCGGAAGTAATGTCGTTGGTATTGAAGTTGGCAAGGCTGAAACGGATTGTACGGTTTTTGTCATTCGATATAAAAATAAAATTGCCCCCGATGTAAATCGTATAAGATTCTAATCCGGGAGGTGAGGGTAGCTTTTTAAAATTAAGAGTATTGGTCAATGCTTCAAAATCTGTCAATACACTGATATTATTCATGTTACAAAAATAAGGGAAAAACGCACAAGCAGTACGTTAAAAAAAAGCCGGGGATGTATTAATTTTTTTACATTTGAAATATAAAAATGCTGCTTTGAGAGGCATAATGATGGCTTTTTGTTGTGTGCTGCTCCTGTATGGTCAGAACTTAGCTCAACCTGTGTGCGGTTTCGACCAGTCCAGCCTTGCGTTGAAACAGGCAGATCCCTCATACCGGCTTCAGGTTGATTTGAATGAGCAAAAAATAGGGTTGTATATCCGGCAGAGAAAAAGTGCAAAGCCTTACGGCAAAAAACAGACGCATATTTTCAATATCCCGGTTGTAGTGCATGTACTGCATACCGGTGAGCCGGCAGGCACGCCTTTTAATCCGTCAGATGAGCAGATACTTGATGCTATTGCCTATCTCAATGCTATTTATGATGGTACTCATCCTTCCCTTACCCCTGCCGGTACTGATGCCGCCGGAGATATGGGGGTACGTTTTCTCCTGGCAAAAAGAGACCCCGACTGCAACCCCACAACAGGTATTCACCGGGTGGATATGTCTGCCAATGCAGACTATGTGGCTAATGGCGCCAGCAATACAAACGTGAGCCGGGATATTGCCATGAAAGCTCCGATAGCCTGGGATCGTTCTTCATACTATAATATTTATGTAGTAAATAAAATAAACGGAAAGGATGGAACCAGCGGACAGTTTGTTGCAGGGTATGCTTATTTTCCTACTTCCAGTGAGGCAGATGGCATTGTAATGCTCGCTACACAAATGAAAGCCGGGTCTAAAACTCTTTCGCATGAGATGGGGCATGTTTTTAATCTGTATCATCCGTTTGAAGGTTCCTTCCATAAGGATCAATGTCCCACAGGTATTGGCGATCATGTTGATGATACCGACCCGGTAAGCTTTAATGGTACCCTTGCCGGAGTGGTTGATTTTACCTGCCGTACAGGAAATAATCCCTGTATCAATGCGCCTTACCGTATTCGTACGGAAAGCAATTTTATGAGCTATACAAATTGCTATACCCTGTTTACTCCCGGGCAAAGAGATCGTGTTCAGGCCAGTCTTTTACTGGAAAACAGGAACAGCCTTACGGTATCTGCAGGTGCAATTCCTACGTATGCCGCTCCTGCCTGCACCCCTAAAATTAATTTTGAATACCAGCGGGCTGATCTCGCTAAAACAGCTATAGCAGAAACGGGGTGTATCAAATACAGTGATTATGTATTTCATCTTACCATAGGCGGAGATCCGTTGCAAAATGCTTCGGCTGTTCTTTTCGTTAAGGAAGGCTCTACGGCAACAGAGCATAGTGATTTTGATTTTCCTTCCGGTAAAAGTATTTCTTTCCCCGCAGGTTCGAATAGCAGCCGGTCTTTTATACTGCGTGTTTACGATAATGGCAGCACGTCCGAAACCAAGTTGTTAACGCTTGGTTTTTCGGTAGATAACGGGGGAGGTATTGTGGAAAAGGGGAGTGCCATACCCGATATGGATATTTATATTCAGCCGCATGACCTTAGCCCGGTGGTTCCGGGTGAAGCTGCAACAGCATCCCTGGGTACATTTAGCAACCGGATCATCAACGCCAGGATGTTTAATGCAACGCTTCATAAACAAAAAACTCAGCTGTTATATACCGCAGATGAAATTTCGGCAGCAGGGCTAACTGCAGGTAGCGTAATTACCGGGTTACGGTTTTTTGTTGAAAAGAAATCGAATCGCCCTTTAAATAATTTCAATATAAAGCTGGCAGAAACCGATAAGGTTCACCTGGCGCAAAATGGCGGTGTTCAGGTTGTAGGAGATATGACCACGGTATTATCCCTGCCGTCATATACCACGGTTAACGGCTGGAACCAGTTTGTATTTTCGGAATCTTTTACCTGGGATGGAAACAGCAGCATCGGCGTGGAAATTTGTTTTGACAATGGTGCGGCATCGGCCGGCGCAGCAGATATTATACATGCGTATACCGATGGCAGCGCGGATGAGCAGGGTAATATGATAGAGGACGGCTCCGTGAATTGCTCACAAAGTTTTGCATCGGTGAACTATTATCAAAATGGAATAAGACCGTTGATGACGCTGGATTATACACGGCAGGGGAACCCGGTAAGCCATACGATAGCGGAATCAAAGGAAGCATATCTGGGTCCATATAACGAGCTGTATTTTTATGATAAGCTGCATCCGCAAAAAATCATAGCTAAAATTAAAAACTTAAGCTCATGGAATTACGGGTGTACATCGGTTCGTATAGACCGGGACGGGGAGGGAGCAGCGCCGTTCTGGAGTAATGCGGCATCACAGTTGCTTACCCGTAAAACTTTTTTTGTCACCCCACAGCATATTAATGCTTTCGGGAATTACGAGATAACACTTTATTATACTAAGGAAGAGAAGATGAGTTATGAAGCAGCAACGGGTAACAGCTGGAGCCAGGTGAAAATGATCAAAACAGAAGTTCCTGTTGCATCCGTTACACCGGCAACGCCGGAGGTGGATAAAGTGAGTATCAATGAAACCGTTGAGCATGGTGTCTTTGGTGGCGATTATACGGTAAAAGCTGCTTTTAATACGGGCTTTTCCGGTTTTTCCATAGGGAGTATAGATGCTGTTTTACCGGTGAGCTGGCTTAATTTTGAAGCGGTAAACAGGGAAGGGAATGTACAGCTGCACTGGTCAACTGCAATGGAATTTAATAACAGCCGCTTTGAAGTTCAGGTAAGTTTCGATGCCGTCAATTATACGACCATCGGCACAGTGCCTTCCAGGGGCAACAGCAGTACGGTAACCGATTATGCATATACGCACTCCACCCCGCAAAGAGGGAAAATATATTACCGGATACGGCAGGTAGATTTTGACGGCAAGAGCACGTACAGCAAGATAATTGAGCTATTTATTGCCGGGAGTACCAGCCCGGAACCCTCCCTGTATCCTGTTCCTGCCCGGGAAAATATTACGGTTCATTTTGGAAAACCGGTTACCCATGCCGTTATTGAAATTATAGGCAGCGATATGAAATCCGTGTATGTTGAAAAGATAAATACGATGCTGCTTACTAAAACAATTCATACCGGCAGGTGGGCATCAGGAACTTATATCATAAGAATAACCTCCGGCAAAAACAGCTATGTGCTGAAGTTCGTTAAGCTCTGACATGGTTTATATTCATCACGGCAAACTAATGCTGTAAAACCGGTTGAGAACCTGCATCTTATTTAATGGTAATGTACTGAAAAATAGTTGGTGGAAAATTGAGATAACCTCCTTTTATTTACTCTTGTAAATCCGAAGAGGACTCAAGCAATGCTGGAGAGCAACTTGATAGCAATAGGGTTTACCACGAAGAATGAGCCGCTCCAATAACCCGGAGCGGCTTTTTTATATCCATTCTTTGTGAGCTTATCGCTAAAAAAACTCATTTTAGGTTGCTAAAATGAATGTACCATTTAATGAAGTTGATCCGGTTTTTAATAGTTAATCCCCGGTGCAAATCCAAGTGATTTTTGAGATGACTGAAAAAGCCTTCAATGCCATTTGTCGTGTGCGGAATATTGGGGTTTTTGAGATAATGAAACATATTGGGCAACGCCCTTTTTATGGTCTGACAGGAACGCCGTAGCAGTTTATGTGTGTACCAGTATTTGCCGGTTTGGGGGTTATATGTTTTTTCGTTAATATAATTTTTTATGAGTTTTATACCATTGCTCAATATCCTTTGTCCAGAATAATCGATCATTTTCTGTCTTCACCCTTAAGAGCATCAGTACAATCCTTCTTAACTCTTGCCCGGCAATGTGCTTAGGATAGCGTGTAAGCCACAACAGGCACATTCTTTGGATATGTACCAGGCAACGCTGAATGATGATGTCAGGTAGTGACTTTTTGATAGCTTTCAGGATACTTTTATGACCATCAGTGGTAATACTCTCTAATTGTACACCCAGGCGGATCAGGTTGTCTAAATCCTCTTTTATCTCTGAATAATGTTCTCGATCCGAAAAACGGATCAATTGTGTATAACCATCATAATCATCCTGGTAGGCAACCAGACAGAACTGAGAAAAGTAAGTGGCATCCATTCGTAAATGCACATGCTCTCTTTTAATGATCTTAATCCGGGGAGCCTTATTTAAGAGCTTATAAAATGTCCTTTGTAATGTATCCTTTGAGTAACCGCTATCCCGACTTAAGGTCTTATAAGTCTGTCGTTCCAGTACCCATTTTTTGAACCAAATAAACCGATTATCAATCCTCTTGTCTGGTTGATTACGGGTGAAGTAAATACCACAGCTTTTACACTTAAATCGTTGCTTGTTTTGCTGTTTTCCCCAGCCAATTACGTCCAGAGAGCCGCAAGCCCAGCATCGTTTTTTTTGTCATTCTATATAAATCAAAAAGTTTACAGAAACATGTTTCTGTAAACTTCCATCAAATCCTTTACTGTTCTTGCTTTTAAAGGATTTTACCAACTATTTTTCAGTATTATGCCTATTTAATATACCCCAGTATCTTCAACATGCTTTGTGATGACTGTTCTTTAGCATACAGCCAGTCAACTAATTTCCCGTTTTTATCCTGTTCCACAATCACATGCTTGGGAGAGGGGATCAGGCAATGTTTAATGCCGCCATAGCCGCTGATCTGATCCTGGTATGCGCCGGTATGAAAAAATCCCAGGTATAAGGGTTCCCCGTTTATTATTTTAGGAAGAAAAACTTCATTAATATGTTCCTCAGAGTCGTAATAATCATGGCTATCGCAGGTGATGCCGCCAAGTACCACCCGTTGGTATTCCTCATCCCATTTATTAATGGGCAGCAATAAAAATCTTTCCCCGATACCCCAGGTGTCCGGTAATGTGGTTATAAAGGAGGAATCAATCATATACCAGGTTTCGCGGTCGTTTTGCACCTTTTGTCCCAGTACGCTGTAAATATGGGCCATGCTTTCACCTACGGTATAGCTGCCAAATTCACTGTAAATATTGGGCATGGGTACTTTGGCTTTTTTACATACGCTTTTGATATTGCGTACTATCTCATTGATCATGAACTGATAGTCGTACTCAAACCCGAGGGAGTGTTTAATGGGAAAGCCGCCGCCGATATTAATGGAATCCAGTTCGGGGCATATCTTTTTCAGCTGGCAATACAGGTGAATGATCTTATTGAGCTCACTCCAGTAATAAATGTCATCCTTGATGCCTTTGTTTAGAAAGATATGAAGCATCTTCAGCTGGAATTTGTGTTCATTTCCTTCTATCTTATCCACGTAAAATTCCAGGATATCCCGCGCCCTCATACCTAAGCGGGACGTATAAAACGGGAAAGTAGGCTCTTCTTCTGCCGCAACACGTATGCCCAGTTTAAACGGTACTTTTACCGACCGGCGATAGGCATCCAGTTCTTCCTTATTATCCAGTACGGGAATTACATTTTTAAACCCGTTATTCAGCAGGCGGGCAATACGGGAGGTATAACCTTTCTGCTTAAAGCCATTGCAGATGATATGGATGTCTTTAGTGATCTTTCTTTTCTCATACAGCCGGTTAATGATCTCTATATCGTAAGCATAAGAGGTCTCCAGGTGTATTTCATGCTTCAGCGCTTCCTCCACCACAAAGGCAAAATGCGAGCTTTTGGTGCAATAACAGTAAAAGTATTTGCCTTCATAGCGGTATTTTTTCAACGCTTCGCTGAACATCCTTTTTGCCTTGTTGATCTGCATGCCGATTTTAGGCAGGTAGGTAAGTTTTAACGGGGTGCCATACTTATCAATAAGGGCTTTAAGGTCTAATCCGTTAAAGCGAAGGTAGCCATCGGTTACTTCAAAGCCTTCCTGTGGAAAATAGAAGGTTTGTTTCACCAGGTCGGTGTATGATTTATTCATTTTTTACCGTAGAGCTGTTGTTAGGAGTGAGCAATAGAATATGCAAATGTAATTTTTTGCTGTATTATTCAATAAAAAACCGGTAGTGATTTTTTTTCACTACCGGTTAAGGCGATTATCCGGAAAAATGATTCAATTCTTCCCTTGGTTTATATTGTTATTTAACAGAAGCAACCAGCTTTTTAAAGCTTTCCGGTTCGTTCATGGCTAAGTCGGCTAAAACCTTACGATCTAAATTGATATCCTTCAGGCGCAGCTTATGGATAAATTCCGAGTACGTAAGTCCTTCTTCACGAACGGCGGCATTGATACGTGCTATCCACAAAGCCCGGTATTCTCTTTTTTTCAGTTTACGGCCAACATAGCTGTACGTTAAACCTTTCTCAACAACATTTTTGGCAACGGTTAATACATTTTTACGTTTGCCGTAAAACCCTTTGGCGGATTTTAATATTCTTTTCCTGCGTGCCTTAGATGCAACGGCATTTACTGAACGTGGCATAATTATTAGTTTTAAGCCGGGTACGCATATCGCGTACGGTCAGCTGTTTTTTAAAATATGATTTAATGGCTTGCCTGGTCTCCCTTACGGAGTATGCGGTTTACTTTAAACGCAGCAGACGTTTCACAAAGTCAAGATTGGATTTGTGTACCTGTCCGTCAATACGCATACCTCTTTTGCGTTTTTTCGATTTTTTGGTAAGAATGTGACGACGAAAAGACTTTTGGTGGGTGATCTTGCCGGTAGCGGTCACTTTAAACCTTTTCTTTGCACTTGAATTGGTTTTAACCTTTGGCATATAAATGAATATATTATTGTTATACCCGTGGGGCGGTTCTGAACAGACGGAACTCTTGTTGAGCCTTTGGGGCAATCCGTACTTTGAGTACTGCCGGGGCAGATATCAAAGTAAACCCGTTTTTGCGGGGTGCAAAGGTATATAAAATAGGTATAGGAAACAATTT
Source organism: Chitinophagaceae bacterium (assembly GCA_023957155.1). Classification (GTDB taxonomy): domain Bacteria; phylum Bacteroidota; class Bacteroidia; order Chitinophagales; family Chitinophagaceae; genus Agriterribacter. Next base: position 80,787 of record JAMLHK010000002.1, read on the forward strand.
TTTGTACAGACTTTACCCTATCCCGGCTATCGGCAGCTAAGCCTGCAGTTTGTGATGGATCTGTTTGAATTAATCCCATCGGACGGGTGGATGGTATCGGGTGATCCGTATCTGGTTTTTTCTTATCCGGACAATAATGCCCCGGATTTGAATATTTTACCGACTTTCGTTATAACCCTTTAATTTTAAACCATGCGAGTTGTATTCTTTTTTCTTTCTCTCCTCATCACCCTGGCGTTAGTGGTTTGCCTGGGTTCTTCCATCCTGCTACCGCTGCCCCTGGGTAGCTTTTTAAGTCCCCAGCATGGTATCTGGCAAAATGCAGAGCCCGTTAAGCAGAGCTTTGACACGCGGCTGAATTTTCCCGGACTTAAAAGTAAATCCACCGTATATCTTGACGATCGCTTAGTTCCCCATATTGTAGCAGACCATGATGAGGATGCTTATTTTTTACAGGGATACCTGCATGCCCGTTTTCGTTTATGGCAAATGGAATTTCAAACCTATGCGGCTGCCGGGAGGGTCAGTGAAATTGTGGGAGAAAAGGCGGTGAACTATGACAGGGGGAAAAGAAGACTGGGAATGGTATATGCGGCGGAGAATATGCTCAAAGAGATGGAAGCCGACCCGATTTCGAAAGTTCAGATAGATAACTATACGGCAGGGGTAAACGCGTATATTACTTCACTGCCGGAAAGCCGGCTACCGGTAGAATATAAGCTGCTGGGCTACCGGCCTGAAAAATGGAATAATTTGAAAACGGCTCTTTTTGTAAAGCAGATGGCTCAAACCCTGTCCGGTTTCTCAGACGATCTGCCTCTTACAAAACTGAGGTCTTTTTTTGATGATGCAGCGTTACGGGTTTTATTTCCCCAGGTAGCGGATTCATTAGATCCGGTTATTCCCCCAGGAACCGTTTTTGCTCCCCCTTCGGTTATCCCGGTTGCACCGCCTCATGCAGATTCGGTGTACATAAATGATTTGCCGGGAACCCTGCAGGAAGCAGAAAAGCCTGACCCGGCAAATGGAAGCAATAACTGGGCTGTAAGCGGTTCGCGTACCCGGAGTGGCGCCCCGATACTCTGTAATGATCCTCACCTGGAGCTGTCGTTCCCTTCTATATGGTATGAGATGCAAATGACCACACCCACGATGAATGCCTATGGCGTTAGTTTTCCGGGGGCACCGGGTGTAATCATAGGCTTCAACGACAGCATTGCTTTCGGATTTACCAATTCGGGAAGAGATGTAATGGATTATTACCGGATACAGTTTAAAGATAAAACAAAGACGCAGTACTGGTTTGATAGTGCATGGAAGAAAAGCGAGCTGAGAATTGAAGCGATTAAAGTGAAGGACAAGCCGGTAGTTTATGATACGGTGGCGTATACGGTCTTTGGACCGGTAATGTATGATGAGAGCTTCCCTTCATCCGCTGAACCCGGTGCTGCTCTGGCTTTACGCTGGAAAGCGCATGATCCTTCTAATGAATTATTGTTATGGTATCATTTAGACCGTGCGGATAATTACGAAGATTATATACATGCCCTGCAGTATTTTTCCAGTCCCGCCCAGAATATTGTTTTCGCATCTAAGTCGGGTGATATCGCCATTTGGCAGCAAGGTATTTTCCCCGCGCTCTGGAACCGGCAGGGCGTGTATATCATGCCGGGAGAAGACAGCAGCTATATGTGGCAGGGATTTATTCCGGCTGATGAGAACCCGCATACCCTGAATCCGGAAAGGGGATTTGTGAGCAGCGCCAATCAACGGCCGGCAGACAGCAGCTATCCTTATTTTATTCCGGGTTATTATGACCTGTACAGGGGAATCGCGATCAACCGCAGGTTAAAAGAGATGTATGATGTTACCCCCGATGATATGATGAAGCTGCAAAACGATAATTACAACATGTTTGCTGAAACCGTAATACCCGTGTTGCTGCGCAATATCAATGAGAGTGCCTTACAGGAGAATGAAAAAAAATACCTTGACCTGGTAAAAGGATGGTCATTCTACAATAATATTGATCAGCGGGGTGCTACTATTTTCAGTATCTGGTATGAAAACCTTAAAAAACAGGTGTGGGATGATGAATTTGAGAAAGCCGGTGTTCCCGGTTTGCGTCCCTCAGATCAAACCTTAGCGGAGGCCTTGCTTCGCGATACGGCGTTTACCTACATTGATAATATCAATACACCAGGGCATGAAACCATAAGTGATGTAATTACGGAGGCTTATAAGCAGACGGTAGCTGTTGCGGATTCTCTCAGTGCAATAAATAAGCTCACGTGGGGAGGATACAAAAACACATCGGTTTATCATTTACTGGGCAATACGGTGATGCCTTTTGCCCGGACCGGTTTGCCGGTAGGAGGGGGAGCACATATTATTAATGCCATGAAACAGTCTCATGGCCCGAGCTGGCGTATGGTGATTGAGCTGACGCAGGAAACCAATGCGTATGTGATATATCCCGGCGGCCAGTCCGGAAATCCGGGCAGCCCGTATTATGATGCCTATATAGACAAATGGGCGGCAGGGGAATATTATAAAGCCTGGTTTCTGAAAAGAGGAGAACAGGAAGGAGACCGGCTGGTATGGAAAATGGAGTTTGGAGGAAGAGAGTAGTGAGGATCGGATCTTGGTTTATCGGTAAAGCCACCCTGCTGCCCAATAGGAGCATAGTAAGTGGAGGCGAACAGGTAGCCGGATAATGTGGCTGGTAAATAAAATCAACCGGGTCAACCAACAAATCAGCGAATAACAATCAACGATATGAAATTTGTAGTTTCCGTTCTACTCATGATATTACTGAGTTTTTTAGCCTGCTTATATCTTCCCTGGTGGAGTATAGCCGTAGTTTCTTTTGTAATTCCCCTGGTCATTATTCAAAAGCCCTTCATGGCTTTTTTAGCCGGTTTTGTTGCTCTTTTTTTACTTTGGGGTGGGCTTACCTTACTGATCAGTACCGCAAACAATCATTTGCTGGCACATAAAATTTCTATGCTGGTCATAAAAGCAGATGCCCCGTTGCTGCTGATTACCGTTACGGCATTCATTGGTGGGGTAGTAGCTGCATTTTCAGCGCTCAGCGGCTCTCTGTTCAGGAGGCTGTTTTAGTGGTCGGCACCGCAGGTCAGACCGCTATGTCAGCCGGTGTTAACAAGCGCCATTGGTATGCAGGGCCGGTAATGCGGTTGTTGCGTATCAACGACAGGGAGTTGAACAAGCTGGTGTATTAATATAGGCTGTGCTGCGGAACGATACCGATCGCATTCCTTCGTCTGATATAACAAAAGCACTATTTCAAAATAGCAGATAGGATTAACTGCAATTTTTATTTTATTACCCTTTCCGGTCTGACGCTATCGCGTACTGACCGGAAAGGCTGCGGTCGGCACCACAGGTCAGACCGCAGTTCTTAAAAATACAAGATAAAAATAACTGCTACCATTAATTGCAAATGTTAGCTCATTGCCCTTCCCGGTCTGACGCTATCGCGTGCCGACCGGAAAGGCTGCGGCATGAACCCGCTTCAAACTCCAAAACATCTCTTATCTTTGCGCCGTTTACGAAGTTTTGTTCGTCATGCAAACGATCCGTTCCGTAAGATTACGGAACATAAAATTTCAATATTTATGGCAGTATTACACAATCGTGTTTCACAAAAGGAGCTGAAAGAGCGCTTACTCCAGGAAACGGAACCAAGAGTTACCATCTCATTTTACCGGTATTTTACTATTCATGATCCGCATCAGTTCAGGGATGAGCTATACCGGACATTAGATACATTAAAAGTGTTTGGTCGTATTTATGTAGCTCAGGAAGGTATTAATGCCCAGGTCAGTGTCCCGGAATCCCATCTTGAGCTGTTCCGGAATTATTTATATTCCTTTCCCGGATTAAAAGGAATGCGTTTGAACAGGGCTGTGGATGATGACGGGAAATCCTTCTGGGTACTAAAAATAAAGGTGAGGGAAAAGATTGTTGCAGACGGGATCCATGATCCGTCTTTTGATATGAGTAAAAAAGGGAAATATGTAAATGCGGAAAAAATGAATCTCCTGGCAGCCGATCCCGATACCATCATAATTGATATGCGCAATCATTATGAATATGAGGTAGGGCATTTTAAGAATGCTATAGAGCTGCCCAGTGATACCTTCCGGGAGCAGCTGCCGATGGCGGTTGAAATGATGCAACCCTATAAGGATAAGAATATTATTATGTATTGCACCGGGGGGATACGTTGTGAAAAGGCAAGCGCGTATATGTTGCATAATGGCTTTGAAAAAGTATTTCACCTGGAAGGGGGTATCATCAATTATGCCAGGGAAATTAAAGAGCGGAGCTTAGAGAGCCGGTTTATGGGAAAAAATTTTGTGTTTGACGATCGTCTCGGAGAGCGTATAACCGAAGATGTTATTGCCCGCTGCCATCAATGTGGTAAACCCTGTGATACCCATACCAATTGTAATAACAACGGGTGTCACCTGCTTTTTATTCAATGTGAAGAGTGTGCCCGGAAATACCGGGGATGTTGCAGCGAGGAGTGTTGTACCATCTATCAGCTGCCGCCCGAAGAGCAGAAGGTATTACGCAAAGGAATAAACAAAGGCCAGCATATTTTTAATAAGGCCAAATCGAGGCTGCGTCCGCGGATCATGGAAAAAGGAACGCAAGGCTGACTACCGGGTAGCGGTACCGATGTTTTTCCTGTAAAGCAGGTTGCGCGTCAGTCTTTCCTGATCCATTTCAGGCATATAGGTCTGCCTACTTCAGCACGTTGTCCCGTATCCGTAAGTCTGCCGGTTACTCCATCTCTTTTAAAGACCACGATGTTATCGCTTTGCTGATTGGCTACTAATACGTAGTTCCCTGAAGGGTCAATGGTAAAGCCCCGCGGAATTTCACCGCCTGACGGCTGGTGACCGATCAGGGTCAGCTTACCGTTTTTGGAATTGATTTTATACATCGCTATGGTATTAAACCCGCCGCGGTTGGATGCATATAAAAATTTACCATCTGCACTGATGTGGATGTCTGCACTGCCGATAAACCCTTTATCATTATCCTGCACGGAAGCAATACGCTGCACAGGCTTTAGCGTTCCGTCTTTGTAGCGAAATACATCAACCGCACCACCCATTTCTTCAATCAGGTAGGCATATTGATTGCCGGGATGAAAAGTAAGATGTCTCGGACCTCCTCCGTCTTCTATTTTAACAAAGGACTGAGGTGCGGGTTTCAGTTTCCCCGTAGCAGCGTCAAAAGCATAGATCATGACTTTGTCAATTCCCAGGTCGGATACAAACAGCCATTTATCATCAGCAGAAAACAGGGTACAATGTACATGGGCCTTTTCCTGTCTCTGCTTATTTACTCCCGTACCCTCATGTTTAATGGTAGTGTGTGCTTTGCCTAACTGACCGGAAGCATTTACCGGCAGAACGGAAAATGTGCCGCTGCTGTAATTGCCAACGGCTACCCATTGACCGGTTTTGTTGGTGTGTATATGACAGGGCGCATCGCCTCCGGACAGTTGCTTATTGATAGCAGTAAGCGTACCTGTTTTCTTGTCAAAAGAAAAAGCGCTTACTGCTCCGCCGTTGTCGTTGTTCCCGTTCTCGTTTACGGCATATATATATTTCTCATCGGGCGAAACAGCGAGGAAAGAAGGGTTGGAGCTTTTTATATGACTGATTTCCCGGAGGCTTCCGTCTTTACTGTTAAATTCAAATACATAAATGCCTTCGCTTTTTCCATCGGTATATGTACCGGTGATCAGGTAATGGAGATAAGGGGTTTGTGTCATGCCGGTGATTGAAAAAATGGAAAATAACAGGATGAAGACGGATGATTTTATATGCATGGGGATCACTTATTAAGTCGGTTAAGCGCTGTAATAACCCGGCTGTAGGTTTCCTCATCAGAGAGCTGCTCCGGTTTAAACCCGTTACCGGTGATCTTTTCATACAGTTCAATATACCGGTTACTGATGGTTTGTACCCATGCATCACTCATTTCCGGAACCTGTTGTCCTTCTTTGCCCATAAAGTGGTTTGCGATCAGCCATTCCCGCACAAATTCTTTACTGAGCTGCTTTTGATGTTCACCTTTTTGTTGTCTTTCTTCAAAACCATCTGCATAAAAATAGCGTGAAGAGTCCGGTGTATGTATTTCATCCATCAGGTAAACGGTATCTACGATCTTTCCAAATTCGTATTTGGTATCCGCAAGGATCAATCCCCGCTTTGCCGCAATGGCTTTTCCTCTTTCAAACAAGTGAAAAGTATAAGAAGATAGGGTTTCCCATTCCTGTTCTGTTACCAGCCCCCGGGCAAGGATTTCGGATTCGGATATGTCTTCGTCATGCCCGTGTTCGGCTTTCGTTGCCGGCGTTATGATCGGGTGGGGAAGCGGATCATTTTCTTTTAGTCCTTCGGGGAGGGATACACCGCATAATGTTCTTTTACCGCTGCTATAGGTGCGCCAGGCGTGACCCGCCAAATGTCCCCTGATTACCATCTCTAATTTAAAAGGAATACATTTTTTTCCTATGGCAACATGGGGTGCAGGAGTTTCCAACAGCCAGTTGGGACAGATATCTGCGGTTGCGTTCAGCATATAGGCTGCAATCTGGTTCAATACCTGGCCTTTATAGGGAATCGGGCGGGGAAGAATAACATCGAAGGCTGAAATACGGTTGCTGGCAATCATTACCAGCAGGTCGTTGCCAATTGTATATACATCACGTACCTTGCCTTTGTAAAAGGCGGTTTGCTGTGGAAATACCATCTTTTCCATACACGAATGTAAACTGCCGGTTTCACATGTCCAATTTTCAGGTGCTGAAATCAGAGGTTTGGACGTAGCTTTTAAAATACATCCTGTTCATTTCAGATCACGACAAAGTCATACCATCTGTTCCATAAGAAAAGGGAAGCCGGTTTTGAAAAAGGGTATGTGCAATAAATAGAAAAGCTTTTGGAAAAGTCCGGATAAAATTTTTATTCTATACTAACAATTGTTAATTTGCTGCAAACATCACTAACTTAATTTGCTTATTATGAAGAAAACATACCCTTACCTGCTCGTATTATCGTTGCTGTTTCTTTCCTTCCATGCGTTTTCCCAGAGCAAAACGCTGTCGGGTACTGTTAAGAACAGCACCAGCCGCGAATCGGTAAGTGCCGTTTCCGTGATCATTAAAGGCACTACCGAAGGTACTTTTACCGATGCCCGGGGGAATTTTAAATTAGTCACCGGTAAATCCCTTCCATTGACCTTAGTATTCTCTTCCATAGGTTTTGAAACCCGGGAAGTAGAGGTAACCGGGGCCGACCCTGTTGAAGTGGATATTCATCCTGCTTCCATATTAGGAGAAGAAATTGTAGTTGCCGCCACCAGAACGGCTACAAAAGCTATGGAGTCGCCGGTAACTATTGAACGGGTGAGTGCGGCAAATATCCGCAGTTCACCTGCTACCAGTTATTATGACATGGTTGCCCAGCTAAAGGGAGTTGATATTACCACTTCATCTCTTACTTTTAAAACACCCAGTACCCGTGGGTTTAATTATTCCGGTAATACCCGGCTTAACCAGCTGGTTGACGGAATGGATAACCAGGCTCCGGGGTTGAACTTCCCGGTGGGAAATTTTACCGGGCTTACGGAGTTAGATGTGGATAATATGGAATTGTTGCCCGGTGCGTCATCTGCTTTGTATGGCTCTGGTGGTGTGAATGGTACTTTACTGATCAATAGTAAGGATCCGTTCAAATACCAGGGGCTGAGCTTCCAGATTAAAACGGGCATAAATCACGTAGATAAACGACAGCGGTCAAAACCAGGCTGGTACAATGACTGGTCTGCACGCTGGGCGAAAGCATATAATAACAGGTTCGCAGTCAAAGTCGGTTTTCAACTGATTCAGGCGAAGGACTGGATTGCTACCAGTACGCAGGATTATAATCGTCTGACCAGAAATGTTTTACCCGGAACCCGGCAAACGGATCCGAATTATGATGGTATTAATGTGTATGGGGATGAAACCAACATGCGTGATAACGGGGTTTCTATGCAGAGCATTGCTCAATTGGTCCAGGGGCAAACCCGGCAGGGTATACTTACTGCCACCGCAGGTACCGTAGATATTGTTCAGTTGCTGGATGCTTCTTTGCCGGCCAATGCCTCTGCTGCTCAGATCCAGGGCTTTATCGGGGCACTGCCACAGGCTTTACGTGAGCCGGTTACCAATATGGTTCCCTTTTATTTCGGGCTAAGAAATGATATCATTCCGGCGGCAAGCGCATCCCGCACCGGCTATGCCGAGCAAGACATGATAAACCCCAATACCGTTAATTTTAAATTATCGGGAAGTCTGCACTATAAGTTAACATCCAGGCTGGAAGCCTTATTTTCCGGGAATTTCGGAACAGGGAATACGGTATATACCGGGAGTGACCGTTACTCCCTCAGCGGGGCTAAAATCGGGCAGTATAAACTGGAGTTGCGTAGCAAAAGCTGGTTCCTGCGCGGTTATACCACCCAGGAAAATGCCGGAGAAGCTTATAATGCAGTCATTACGGCAAGGCGCTTAAATGAAGCCTGGAAGCCCAGTACTGTATGGTTTCCCCAATATGTGGCTGCTTTTGCGCAGGCCAGGTCGGCAGGGCTTGGTGAAACGGCCGCCCATGAAGCGGCAAGAGCATTTGCAGACCAGGGACGCCCCGCTGCCGGTAGTCCCGAGTTTGCTAAATTATTCGATCGCGTACGAGGTACGCCCATACCTGCCGGAGGATTATTTTTAGATCGCAGTGACCTGTGGATGGCGGAAGGACAATATAATTTTAAGGAGATAATACCTTTTATTGAATTAGTGGTAGGCTCTTCCTGGAAACAATATGTCTTAAATTCTAAAGGCACTTTGTTTATTGATTATGACGGGCCTATTAAGATTAATGAATATGGCGCTTATGCCCAGTTGACTAAAAAGCTGGTTAATGATCACCTCACATTAAGCGCATCTGCACGGTATGATAAAAATGATAATTTCAAAGGACAATTCACGCCGAGAGCTTCGGCAGTGGTAAAACTGGCACAAGACCATAATGTCCGCCTGAGTTACCAGACCGCTTACCGCTTTCCCTCCACACAGCAGCAATATATCAACCTGGAAATCGGGGGCGGACAGTTTTTGGTAGGTGGCTTACCCTGGATCCATGACGCTACATTACCCGGAGGAAAACCCGGTCCCAATCTCGGATCGCAGAATTCAATCCGCCTGGATAAGAATACACAGCCTCTCGGAACTTATACTCCGCGTGAGCTGAAACCAGAAAGTGTAGCTTCTTTTGAAATAGGATATAAAGGACTGATTGCAAAAAAGCTGTTATTGGATGTGTATTACTATACCGGTCAGTACGACAATTTTATAGGCAGAACACTTATTGCGAAACAGATTGCTCCACAGCAAAATCAAATTTATTCTATTGTTGAGAATGCCGCTACGATGTCGGCTTCCGGCAGCGGTGGTGTAAAGATTGACCCGATTAAAGTGAATACTTCAGGATACGGATTGGGTCTGGATTATCGTTTGAGCAGCGGATTTAATCTTTTTGCCAATTATTTCCATGATGAGCTGGGTCGTGTACCTGCTGATTTTGTTGCCGGGTTTAATACACCTGACCACCGGATCAATTTTGGTGTGGGACATGCCGGCTTTGGGGGAAGCAAGAGGGTAGTATTTAATGTTACCGGTCGCTGGCAGTCTGAATTTTTATGGGAGGCCGATTTTGCTACCGGCACGGTTCCGTCATTCTTTACACTGGATGCTATGGTCGGGTATCGTTTCCCGTCTATCAGTTCGTTGGTTAAGCTGGGAGCTACAAATGTGCTGAATAAATATTATATGAATGCATTTGGTAACCCGGAAATAGGCGGGCTGTACTATGTAAGTTTTGCTTACAATATTTTTTAGCTTACTGCGTTTTTTTTAAAACACACACATTAAACAAAACCCCGGTGCAACAAAATGAGGCTCCGGGGTTTATTTTTTATACATTAAATCTGAAGTGCATTATATCCCCGTCTTCTACCAGATAGTCTTTTCCCTGTACGGCTAATTTTCCTGCATCCCGGCAGGCAGCTTCCGATTTATAGTGGACAAAATCGGAGTATTTGATCACTTCCGCACGGATGAACCCTTTTTCAAAATCGCTGTGTATAACACCGGCAGCCTGGGGTGCCAGCATTCCCCGGGTAATGGTCCAGGCTCTGACTTCCTGCACACCGGCGGTAAAATAGGTGATCAGGTTAAGCAGGTGATAAGTAGAACGGATGAGCCTTGTTACGCCACTCTCTTTTAATCCGATATCTTCAAGAAACATTTGCCGGTCTTCAAAACTGTCCATAACGGCTATCTCGCTTTCAATAGCAGCGCTCACATACAGGATCTCGGCATTTTCATCTTTAACCATTTCATGTACTGCCACAGTATGCTTATTGCCTGTAATTACACTTTTCTCGTCTACATTGCACACGTAAATAACGGGCTTGAGGGTGAGAAGAAAAGTGTCGTCAATGAATTTCTCCTTATCTTCTTTACTTACGGGAAAGGAGCGGGCATTTTTTCCCTGCTCCAAGTGCTGCTTCAGCTGTTGTAAAATTTCCAATCCTCTCAGCTGCTCTTTATCCCCGCTGGTGCGGGAAACTTTTTCAATACGGCTGATTTTTTTCTCTATGCTGTCTAAATCTTTTAACTGCAGCTCCGTATCAATTATTTCTTTATCTCTGACCGGGTTTACGCTGCCGTCTACATGGATCACATTATCATCATCGAAGCAGCGCAGCACATGAATGATGGCATCGGTATTCCTGATATTGCCCAGGAACTGGTTACCCAGTCCTTCTCCTTTACTGGCGCCTTTTACCAGGCCGGCGATGTCCACTATTTCAACCGTAGTAGGCACTACCCGCTGCGGGTTGACCAGTTTCTCCAGTTCAATCAACCTTTCATCGGGTACCGTAATCACACCTACATTGGGTTCTATAGTACAAAACGGAAAATTTGCTGCCTGTGCTTTGGCGCTGCTTAATGCGTTAAATAAAGTTGATTTTCCCACGTTGGGCAATCCTACGATGCCTGCCTGTAATGCCATGTTTGTTGTGTATTTGAATATCCGTGAAGCAGAATATGCTGCTCTTTTTTGAGCGGGCAAAGGTAGCATTACACGGGGAATTATAAAAACCAATATATTTACGTTTTTGCATTTATCTTCACTTATGGCCTTGAATTATATATGGATGGCTTTTTTTCTGCTGGCCTTTGCCATTGCACTGGTGAAGTGGGCTTTTTTAGGCGATGCGGAAATTTTTAAACTGCTTACAGACGGTATTTTTAAAGCGGCTAATGACGGCTTTGATATTTCGTTGAAGCTGGTGGGTATCATGTCTCTTTTTCTCGGCTTTATGAAAATCGGTGAAAAGGCGGGAGCCATTAATTTCCTGTCGCGGCTCGTAGCTCCTTTTTTCTCAAGGCTTTTCCCCGGGGTACCTAAAAACCACCCGGCTACGGGACACATGATGATGAATTTTTCCGCCAATCTCCTGGGGTTGGATAATGCGGCTACACCATTCGGGATAAAGGCTATGGAAAGCCTGCAGGAGCTGAACCCGGATAAAGATACGGCCAGCAACGCCCAGCTTATGTTTTTGGTTTTACATGCCAGCGGACTTACGCTGATACCGGTAAGCGTGATGGCGATGCGTGCATCCGTTACCCCTGCCGCAGCTAATCCTACGGATATTTTTGTTCCCTGTATGATTGTGACCTTTGCTGCAACTATGGCGGCATTGATAATGGTGTCTTTAAGGCAAAGAATCCGTTTATTTCAGCCGGTGATCATCGCCTGGACAGGCGGCATTTCTGTTTTGATCGCTGCATTGGTCTGGTACCTTACCACGCTCGACCAGGGCAGGCTGGAAATTTTTTCTTCCACGCTCAGCAGCGGAATCATATTGCTTATTTTTCTTGTTTTTTTATTGGGTGGATGGAGAAAGAAAGTGAATATGTTTGACGCTTTTGTAGAAGGAGCTAAGAGCGGATTTGAAATAGCGGTTCGCATTATTCCTTATCTTATTGCCATGCTGGTGGCCATCAGCGTATTGCGTAATTCAGGCATATTCGGGTATGTTACCGAAGGATTCCGGAACCTGTTTACCCTGCTGGGTATGAATACCGACTTTGTGGAAGCATTGCCAACCGCATTTATGAAACCATTGAGTGGCGCGGGAGCCAGGGGCATGATGGTAGATGCGATGAATACTTATGGGGCAGATTCTTTCGTTGGGCGGCTATCAAGTATCTTCCAGGGTACCAGCGACACCACTTTTTATGTAGTGGCGGTATATTTCGGAGCGGTATCCATTAAAAACACCAGGTATGCTATCCCGGTGATGTTATTAGCCGATCTTGCCGGTGTCATTACCGCTATTGCCGTGGGGTATTTGTTTTTTCATTAAACGTACGCGGTCGGCACCGCAGGTCAGACCGCTCCAAGCAGATTCAATGTATAGTATATAGTATTAACTGGTTCTTTCACTTCTGTTAAGCTTTACCGTCTGACGCTACCGCGTGCCGACGGTAAAGGCTGCGGTCGGTACCGCAGGTCGGACCGCAAAAAGGTTCAATGTAACGTTTAACATTAACCGATTCTTTCATTTGCGTTAAGTTTACCGTCTGACGCTACCGCGTGCCGACGGTAAAGGCTGCGGTCGGTACCGCAGGTCAGACCGCAAAAAAGCCTATGGCTTAATCAAAGATTGTATTCATCCGGTCAATGATCACTTTCAGTCTTTCGCGGTCTCCTCCCGGCACTTCGGCGGAAGCCCAGCCATGATACCCGATTTTTTCAAGTGATTTTATGATTACCGGCCAATTGTTATCTCCTTCCATCAGCTCCACATCAAATCCTTTCCATAAACCTTCCTCATTCTGTTTCTTACGGCTGAATTCCTTCACATCTAATTTCATGATGCGTTTGTTCAGGATTTCAATCCATTGCTCCGGCCAGCCGTAACGGAGAATATTACCAATATCAAAATACCAGCCTACTAAGGGGTGATTAATTTCGTCAACATATCTTGCGGCTTCCATCGGGCTGATCAGGAAATTGTTCCATACATTTTCAATGGCTATTTTGATACCCGTTTTTTCTGCATGGGGGATCAGCTTTTTTATTTCTTCCTGGGTACGTTTGTAGGCATCCGCATAGCTGATCTGGTCGTTTACCACGCCTGCCACGAGCAGTACCGTTGTACCGCCGTACATTTTACAGTCGTTCATGGATTCAATAACCGAATCCGAGCATTGCTTTCTGATGGCAGGATCGGGATGCGACAGAGGGAGCTTCCAGTGTTGAGAGTTTACCACGCCGGGGATCTCCAGACCGGTTTTTTCTTTTGCATCTAATATTTCTTTATGATTATAACGATGCGGAGAGCTGAATTCCACCCCGTCAAATCCCAAGGCTTTCAGCATTTTAAACTTATCCATGATGGTATCCCCTTCTTTCACCATTTCAATTTTCAGGCTCTTTTTAATTTTAGGTTTCAGGGATCTTTGCCCGGCAAAAGATGGTATACCAATGGTTGATGCGGCGGTTACCAGCGCAGTATTTTTAATAAAATCTCTTCTTTGCATAATTCGTTAAATAAATGGGGTGATGCCGGGTTTAGCTACTTCCCGGACGGGTATGCTCAGGTCAAACCTGTAATTGTCTGCCAGTGGTCCTAATTCTTCAGTTGAGTTTAATGCTTCTTCCCAGGTGATTTTTTTACCGGTATAGGCTGCCATTCTTCCCATAATGGCAATCATGGAGCTGTTGGCAACAGCTTCACCCTGGCTCAGCGTTTTTCCTTTGCGTATAGCAGCAAATAATTCATCGTGCTCTGTCTGGTACATATCATTTTGGACACCATTGTATGTCCATACTTTTTTCCCGGATTTGATTTCATGGAAATTACGGGAACAATCGGCGATAGCCTTTCCTTTCGTTCCCCACATTTCAGCAGCGTATCCTCCATGGCAACCGGCCTGCTGGCGACTGAAATGATAGCCCCGGGCATCACCGGGATATTCATACGTTATAGCAAAATGATCGAAAATATGCCCGTACCGGGTTTCTGTTCTTACCTGTCTTCCCCCGGTGCCGATAGCATTCAGCGGCAGTATGTCGCCAAAAGCCCAGCTCATCATGTCCACACTGTGTACGGCCTGCTCCACGATATGATCACCGGAAAGCCAGTTGAAGAATGGCCAGTTTCTCAGCTGCCATTCCGTATCGTTAATCCTCGGATTTTCCGGCTGCCAGCCCCGGTAGGTAGCCCCGGTATTATATGTATTATATACGGCGGATACATTGCCTATAGCACCGTCAACCACTCTTTTGAAAGTGGCTCTTTTCGGTTCGTGAAAACGCCAGCAGAAACCTGAAACGATACTCACGTTTTTCTCTTTTGCTTTTTTCGCAGCTTCAAGCACTCTTCTTATACCCGGTGCGTCAACCGCGGCAGGCTTCTCACAAAAAATATGCTTCCCGGCTTCTACGGCGGCTTCCAGGTGTAAGGGACGGAACCCCGGCGGTGCTGCCAATACAACCACATCTACACCCGATGCCAGTACTTTTTTATAGGCATCGAACCCAACGTATTGGTGTTCCGGACTTACATTCACTTTGTCTGCATGCAGTTCTTTAAGGTTATGTAATGATTTTTCCAACTGATCATGAAAGATATCGCCCATAGCATGCAGCACAACATTAGGGTCGGCAGATAAAGCCTGGCTGGCGGCCCCGCTGCCCCGGCCTCCACAGCCGATAAGCCCCACTTTAAGGGTATCTGCATTTATTTTTTTATATGTTGGGGCTGCATGTATAATATTAAACGGTAAAGCGCTTGCGGTAACAGCCATACCCGATAATTTAAGAAATGTTCTTCTTTTCTGATTGCTCATCGGAGATAAAAATTTAAATAGGTCTGCAATATAAAATTTTATTTGGGAAAATGAGTCAGGCAAAAGGACGAACGGAATAGCGGAGCCTGTTCATCTTGATTTTTAAAATTTATCTTTGATTGTGCTAATTTGTTCATCAGATAACCTTTATGATATGAGATTCTTTTTAGCTGTTGTTATTTTATTAGCTCATTCGGTTGTTGCTTCTGCCCAGCACAAAAAATATGAGCATCCTACCGATACGGCCGTATTGAATAATATTGCCCGCTGGCAGGATATGAAATTCGGGTTATTTATGCATTGGGGAACCTACAGCCAGTGGGGTATAGTGGAAAGCTGGAGTATTTGCCCGGAAGATGAGGGGTGGACGCAAAGAAAAGGTCCTTATTCCAATAACTATTTTGAATATGTGAAAGCCTATGAAAATTTGCAAACCACGTTCAACCCGGTGAAATTCAATCCGCAGAAATGGGTGGATGCCGCAAAGCAGGCGGGAATGAAATATATGATCTTCACCACCAAGCATCATGACGGCTTTTGTATGTTTGATACCCGGTAAACAGATTATAAGATTACCGACTCTAAAACTCCGTTTTCTAAACATCCTAAAAGCAATATAACCCGGGAGGTTTTCAGTGCATTTAGAAACCAGGGATTTGCTATTGGCGCTTACTTTTCAAAGCCCGACTGGCATAACAAAGACTACTGGTGGCCTTATTTTCCGCCTAAAGACCGGAATGTTAACTATGACCCCGAAAAATATCCTGAACGCTGGGCATCTTTTAAAAATTTCACCTATAATCAAATCAAAGAGCTGATGAGTGAATATGGTAAAGTGGATATCCTCTGGTTAGATGGCGGGTGGGTACGTCCCCTGTCTACGGTGGATACTACCGTAGAATGGCAGAGAGGAATAAAGACCAACCAGGATATAGATATGAAACGTATTGCGACAATGGCCAGAAGTTATCAGCCCGGGCTGTTAATCGTAGACAGAACGGTTACCGGCCCCTATGAAAACTATACTACGCCGGAGCAGGAGGTACCCCATGAATTATTACCTTACCCCTGGGAAAGTTGTATTACGATGGGTAACTCCTGGAGTTATGTGCCCAATGATCAATACAAATCGGCACAAGATATAGTCCGGATGCTGATACGGATTGTTTCACGCGGAGGTAATCTGCTGCTTAATATCGGACCGGGTCCTGACGGGGATTGGGATCCTGTAGCCTATGCCCGGCTGGCGGAAATTGGTGAATGGATGAGGATAAACGGAGAAGCGATACATGGATCAAAGCCGCTGGCGCCTTATGAATCAGGTCATATTTTCTTTACGCAATCCGGTAACGGTGCGGCAAAATATGCATTTTATCTTTCGTCAGATGAAGGAGAGGTGAGCCTTCCTTCGCAGGTCGTTTTGAAAGGCTTTGAAGCGGCTCCCAAAACGAAGATCAGCCTGCTGGGCAGCAAGGCTGACCTGAAATGGAAAGCGGAGAAGGGCAATACGATTATAGAAATTCCTGCTCTGGTGAGGAGTAAATGGAAAGGAAAATATGCAGTGGTATTTAAAATGGTGAAGTGAGTTAATGCAGGACATAGCATGGGGAAATCTGCCAATGGTGCTGACCGCAATACAGTCGGTACGCGTAGCGTCAGACTGTATTGCTTAACAGAATGAAAAATCGGTTAATGCTAAACGTTGTACTGAACCTGCTTTTGCGGTCTGACCTTCGGTGCCGACCGCAATACAGTCGGCACGCGAAAGCGTCAGACTGTACAACTTAACGGAATAGAAGAATTGGTTAATGCTGGTATTATACTGAATTTGCTTTTTGCGGTCTGACCTATGGTGCCGACCGCAGTTCGGCTTTCTTTAGGAACCCCATTTGCTACTTTTTTTAGTATCTTCGTCACCTTTTATGGTAAAAACAAAGCAAAAGACAGCAGGGGCTGACAGACCCGCGCGTGACCAGGAATATATCGAGGTGTACGGTACAAGAGTACATAACCTGAAGAATATTGATATCAACATTCCCAAACATAAGCTGGTCGTTATTACCGGCATCAGCGGCAGTGGTAAATCATCCCTGGCCTTCGATACGATTTATGCCGAGGGACAGCGGCGATATATGGAAACTTTCGGGGCTTATGCCCGCCAGTTTATCGGGGACATGGAAAGACCTGATGTAGATAAGATTACCGGACTTTCACCGGTTATTTCCATAGAGCAAAAAACCACGAATAAAAATCCGCGATCTACTGTCGGTACGGTAACGGAGGTATACGATTTTCTCCGCCTGTTGTTTGCCCGTGCAGGAGACGCCTATTCCTATAACACGGGTAAACGGATGGTGAAATGGAGTGAAGAGGAGATTGTTGAAAATATTTTTAAGCGGTTTAAAGGAAAAAAAATTTCTATCCTTGCTCCATTAGTACGGGGACGTAAAGGGCATTACCGGGAGTTATTTGAAGATATTCGGAAAAAGGGATTTGTGAAAGTCAGGATAGATGGGGAGATAAAAGACCTGGTTGCGAAAATGCAGGTAGACCGGTATAAAATTCATGATATAGAAGTAGTGGTTGATCGTTTGAAAGTGGAGGATGAGTTTAAGGTACGTATAAGCCAGAGTGTGCAGCAGGCATTGCGGTTGGGAAAAGATCTGCTGTTCGTTAGTCTTGTAGATAAGGAAGGAGCAAAAGGGACAATATCTGAAGCGGCTTACTCTAAAATGTTGATGTGCGAGGACACCGGTTTGTCTTATGAAGAACCTTCTCCCAACAGCTTTTCTTTTAATTCGCCTTATGGTGCCTGTCCGGTATGCAAAGGATTAGGTTCGGTATACCAGGTGAACATGGACGAAGTAATACCTAACCCGGATTTAAGTATTAACCAGGGTGCTATTGTTCCGTTGGGCGAGGAGCGTGAGGCTTTTGTATTCAGACAGGTGCAGCAACTGGCTAAGAAAAATAAATTTAGTCTTGATAAGCCGCTAAAAGAGCTGCCGGAGAAAATGTTGAATCTGCTGTTGTATGGCGATGAGGCCGGCATGGTTGAAGTGGATATGGGCTTCGACGAAGCAAAAAATAACGGACATGTGTATGCTACGGAATTTGAAGGGATCATTAATCAGCTCAGGCGATGGTTTGCCGGGGGCTCCAGTGAGCATATACAGCAATGGGCGGAAAAATTTATGGAGCTTAGACCCTGTGAAGCCTGCGGCGGTGCGAGGCTTAAAAAGGAAAGTCTGTGGTTTAAAGTAGATGGAGAAAATATTGCGGCATTAAGCGGGATGAGCCTTGATCAGTTCATGCAATGGTTTAGCGGGATAGAAGAACGATTGACTTCACGGCAAAATACGATCGCCAAAGATGTGATAAAGGAAATACGTGAAAGGTTACGTTTTTTGTTGGATGTAGGACTTACCTATCTTACCCTTGATCGTCCTTCCCGTACATTAAGCGGGGGAGAGTCTCAGCGTATACGACTGGCAACACAAATCGGATCTCAGTTGCAGGGCATTACCTATATTCTTGATGAGCCTTCAATTGGGTTGCATCAGCGTGACAATCACCGACTGATAACAGCACTTCAAAATTTAAGGGATATCGGAAACAGTGTATTGGTGGTGGAACATGATAAAGATATTATGCTGGCTGCCGATTACCTGGTAGATATTGGCCCCCGCGCAGGTTTTTATGGCGGAGAGATTGTTGCGGGAGGGATCCCCTCCGAATTGTTGAAATTAGACACCCTCACTTCTTCTTATCTTAATGGTCACCGGCAGATAGAAATTCCCGGGGAAAGACGAAAAGGCAGCGGGAAGGTGTTTGAATTGAAAGGGGCTAAAGGGAACAACCTGAAAAAAGTAGATGTGAAATTCCCGCTTGGAAAGCTGATTGTGGTAACAGGTGTGAGCGGGAGTGGTAAATCAACCCTGGTAAACGAAACCCTGTATCCTGTTCTGATGAAGCATGCTTACGGATCAAGAATGCAGCCATTGGAGTATTCATCAGTAAAAGGATTAGAGCATATTGATAAGGTGATTGAAATTGATCAGTCGCCGATTGGCCGCACACCGCGTAGTAATCCGGCTACCTATTGCGGCTTTTTCACTGAGATCAGGCAATTGTTTGCTGCTATTCCCGAAGCCAAAATCAGGGGGTATAATGCAGGTCGGTTTTCTTTTAACGTGAAAAGCGGCCGCTGCGATGTGTGTGAAGGCGGGGGTATGCGGGTTATTGAAATGAACTTTTTACCTGACGTGTATGTGCCTTGTGAAAAATGCCAGGGTAAGCGGTATAACCGGGAAACACTGGAGATCAGGTATAAGGGAAAATCCATCAGTGATGTGCTGGATATGACCGTAGATGAAGCGGTAGCTTTCTTCCAGCATATACCTTACCTGCACCGGAAAATAAAGGTATTGCAGGATGTGGGACTGGGCTATATCACTTTAGGACAGAATGCAGTTACACTGAGCGGCGGTGAGGCACAAAGAGTAAAGCTGTCTACCGAGCTGGCAAAAAAAGACACGGGTAAAACCTTCTATATTTTGGATGAGCCTACCACGGGATTGCATTTTGAAGATATACGGCACTTACTTGCGGTATTGAATAAGCTCGTAGACCGGGGTAATACCGTATTGGTAATTGAGCACAACATGGATGTTATAAAAGTGGCGGATCATGTTATTGATATTGGACCCGAAGGCGGGGATGGCGGAGGAAGAATATTGTTTGAAGGAACACCGGAAGGGTTGGTAAAATGTAAAGAGAGTTATACCGGGTTCTATCTAAAGCACGAATTGGAGGAGAGCAGAAGGAGGTGAGACCGTAAAACAGTAAAATGATAAGAGCAGGAGTAGGGACGGTATGTATTAAAATGAATATCTTAGCACAAGGTACCGCCTGTTCGGGATGTATTCCAAATTGTTGCACCACTTTCCCTCTCAGCTGTGCGGAGAGGGAATAAAAGCCAGCCTGTCGGCAGACAGGGGTGAGGGCAATTAAATAAGCAGCGATAATTTGGAATATGATGGACCGTTCGTTAAGCGGTTGCTTTTTTCGCAGTAACTCTAATATATTGAAATGAAAAAAATTATTTTACTCTTAGTGAGCGGCTTGATGCTTCAATCTGTTTTTGCCCAGAAAAATGTTCCGGTTACCATTGCCACGTATAATCTTCGGTTTAATAATCCAAACGATGGACCGAATGCCTGGCCACAACGAAAGGAAAATGTAAAGGCGCTCATCCGTTTTCATGAATTTGATTTATTCGGCACAGAAGAAGGGCTGATAGACCAGTTGAAGGACATTGCCGAACTGGAGGAGTTCGCCTATACGGGTAAAGGCCGCGATGACGGGAGGGAAGCAGGAGAACATTCTGCTATATTTTACAGGAAAAGCAGGTTTGAGTTACTGCAATCGGGTGATTTCTGGTTGAGCGAAACACCCGATAAGCCGGGAAAAGGCTGGGATGCGACATGTTGCAACCGGATATGTTCTTGGGGAAAATTTAAAGATAAGCAGACTAAAAAAATATTCTTTTTCTTTTGCGTGCATTTCGATCACCAGGGGGTTATTGCCCGAAAGGAGTCCGGCAAACTCATGGTGAAGAAAATTAAAGAAATAGCGGGGAATAAGCCTGTGGTGTGTGTAGGTGATTTTAATTCTACTCCTGAAACTGAGCAGATACAGGAGATGCAGACCCTGCTGAGAGACGCTTATAAAGTAACAGAAGCCCCTTCTTATGGACCGGAGGGGACGTTTAATGCATTTAAGTTCAATGCACCGCTGAAAGCAAGGATTGATTATATTTTTGTGAGCCCCGGAATAAGAGTGCTTAAATACGGTGTACTTAGTGATTCCAAAGATCTGCGCTATCCTTCAGACCACCTTCCTGTAGTGATAAAAGCCATTTTTTAGGGTAATGAATGTCTAAATTATTGTAGACAATGAAATATAAAAGCCGCTTTCTCTTTATTGCCGTACTTCTTCATTTTTTAATGAATGAAGGGTATAGCCGTGAGCATATAATGGTTGGAGATGATGGTCAGAAAATACGTACCCTTATCATTGTCTTTGATGGGTTACGTCCCGATTATATACGCCCTGAGTGGATGCCCAATTTGTATGCTTTCCGCAACAAAGCCGTCTATGGAAAAAATCATCATAGTGTTTTTCCTACGGTAACCCGTGTTAATGCAGCTTCTTATATTACCGGAAGCTACCCTGCAGAACACGGCTTGATGGGCAATAGTATTTATATACCGGAAGTGAATACGCGAAAGATCCTGAATTCGGGAAATGCAGATGATCTTAAGCAGGTTATGGAAGCCACTTCCGGAAAATTGCTTACGGCGCCATCGCTTGGCGAGCTATTACGATCTGCCGGGGAAAAGTTGTTTGTGTACAGCTCAGGTTCAACAGGGCAGGCATTCCTCCAAAACCATACGGTTAACGGCGTGGTTATTAATCCGCAAATGATATTACCTGAAACATTCCGGGAAGAACTCATCGCGGCGGTGGGTGCTCCTCCCGCAGATGCCGTTCCCAATACGGAAAGGCATCGTTGGGTAACTGATGCGCTGTGCAGGTATACGCTAAGCCCGGAAGGACCGTTAGTAAGCGCTATCTGGTTATCAGATCCTGATGGTACGGCACATGAATATGGCATGGGAGTACCCATAACTACCCGGTCGTTACAAATTGTAGATGCGGCATTTGGCAGGATATTAGACAGTATCCGGACAAAAGGTCTCGAAAACGTTTTTAACGTTATTGTTACTGCCGATCATGGTTTTGTAACCCATATCGGGAAACAGGGGTTATCGGGTTTCTTAATTGAAAAGCAACTTAAAAAAGATAAGGACTCTGATGATGTAATACTGGCAGGTGGCGCGATCTATGTGAAAGATCATAACCAGGAGAAAATAAAAAAAATCGTTGAGGTGTTACAGCAGGAAGAATGGGTTGGCGCAATTTTTACGAAAGCGGCTAAACCGGGCGCTGTGAAGGGCCAGGTGAAAGGAACATTATCTTTTGATGCCATACGCTGGAACCATTCCCAACGTGCTGCAGACATCCTGGTTACCGTAAACTGGAATGATAACCCGAACAGCTTAGGATTTGCCGGAACAGATTTTGCTACAGGAGTTGCCGGGCATGGAGGTTCGAGTCCCTATGAAATACATATTCCGTTGATAGCTTACGGACCTTCATTCAAAGCGTCTTTTGAAAGTGATTTGCCTACTTCTAATATTGATATTGTACCTACGGTATTGTTTCTAAATAAGATGGTAGTGCCTCAACAGATGCAGGGAAGGATTATGTATGAGTTGCTGCGGGATAACCGTATTCCGGCGGCAGTGCCCCGAAAACAGGTTATAGAAGTTAAAACCAATTCAAAACAGCGCTACCGGCTCAAATTAGAGCAAACAGTGCTCGGGAAATATCGTTATATTGATTACCTGGGGGTAACCCGGTAATAATAAAAAGATAGTCGTAAGCTATTAAAAATTAAACCGGTTTTTATGTCAGGGTCTGATTCAAGGCGCTTCATTTGCGCACTCTTTGTATTCTTATGTTTTGCCAGCGCAGCGGCACAGCAGCAAAAGTATACGCCTCCTGCGCTCAGTGATGCGGCTTCCTGGTCTGTTATTCTATTGCCTGACCCGCAAACCTATCAGCGGTATGAACGAAACCAGCCGTTATTTGAATTAATGACAGCGTGGATAAGCGAAAATATTGATCCGCTGAATATAAAATTAGTGATCTGTACCGGTGATCTGGTGCAGCATAATGAAATGATCAACCCGGATGGGATAAACGCAAACCAGCCCAGCAAGCAGCAGTGGGCTGCTATAGCACATGCGTTTAACAGGCTGGATAGCAAAGTGCCTTATGTGCTTGCAGCAGGCAATCACGATTATGGGTATGATAATATCAGTGTACGGCGCTCTAATTACAACACCTATTTCCCCGTAGATAAGAATTTAAAAACGCAGGAGATCCTTCGTGAAGTGACGCTTAATGCAGAGGGCATACCGACTATGGAAAATGCTGCCTTTGAGCTGGTCTCCCCGCAGGGAAGGAAATTCCTGTTGTTTAATCTTGAGTTTGCGCCACGTGATACCGTAATTGCCTGGGCAAAAAACATAGCCGCACGGGATCAATATAAAAACCATACCGGTATAGTACTTACCCATTCTTATCTAAATGCAAAAGGGCAACAGATCGAGAAAGAGAACTATCCTGTTTCAGATGGTAATTACGGCGCTGCGATATGGCAAAAGCTGGTACGGCCTTCATCCAATATCCAGTTGGTTTTTTCCGGTCATATCGGATCGCCTGATAATGCAAAAGAGCATGTTGGGTTCAGAACAGATAAAAATGCGGCCGGGAAAAAGGTAAACCAGATGGTATTTAATGCACAGGCAATGGGTGGCGGATGGAGTGGCAACGGGGGAGACGGATGGTTACGTATTCTTGAATTTTTACCCGATGGAAGAACCGTTAAGGTTAAGACCTTTTCTCCTTTTTTCGCTATTTCACCCACAACGCAGCAGTTTGCGTGGCGTACAGCCCCGTACGATCAGTTTGAGTTTCAAATGGATGAATAGCGGGTACAGAACTTTTGATTTCCTCTGTATCTTTGGTATATGCTAAAAGATAAAATTAAGCAGCTTGCTTCTCAATACAGCCCCGATTTAATTTCTATTCGGCATCATTTACATGCTCATCCTGAGCTGAGTTATCATGAATTTGAGACTTCTAAATTTGTACAAGAGCAGTTAGCCGCATTAGGTATACCCTATACCATTATGGCAACGACCGGGGTGGTAGGTTTGCTGAAAGGAAAAAATCCGGATAAGAGAGTGATCGCATTAAGAGCTGATATGGATGCGCTTCCTATCAGCGAAGAAAATGAGGTACCTTATAAGTCCCGGAATGCGGGCGTTATGCATGCCTGCGGACATGATGTACATACTACCTGCCTGTTGGGCGCTACCCGTATATTATCCGAATTAAGAGAAGAGTGGGAGGGTACTATCAAGCTGATCTTTCAGCCCGGCGAGGAGAAAAACCCGGGTGGCGCCAGTCTCCTGATAAAAGAAGGTGTGCTGGAGCATCCGCGTCCATCCGCAATATTAGGGCTGCATGTGCATCCTCAGCTGGAGGCGGGTAAATATCGTTTCCGGGGAGGAAAGATCATGGCCAGCGCAGACGAATTATATTTTACGATTAAAGGCAGGGGAGGACATGCGGCCGCTCCGCAGGAAACGGTGGATACGATCCTGGTGGCGGCTCAGCTTATCGTAGCCTTACAACAAATCATAAGCCGCAATAGCAGTCCTTTTTCTCCTTCGGTATTATCTATTACCTCCATCCAGGGAGGGCATACTACTAACGTTATTCCCGGTGAAGTAAAGCTGATGGGTACTTTCCGGGCGATGGATGAAGTGTGGAGGTATAAGGCGCACGACCTGATACGTAAAATGTCTGCCGAGCTGGTACATAGCATGGGGGCTGAAATTGATATGGTGATTGATGTGGGTTATCCGACAGTATATAATAATGAAAGATTAAATGCTGCTGCCGTTGCCGCAGCGGCTGAGTATGCGGGAGCTGAAAATATTGAAGAAGCTGAATTACGGATGGGTGCCGAGGATTTCGGCTTTTATTCACAAGTGATACCCGGCTGTTTTTATCGCTTGGGAGCCGGTAATGTAGCGAAAGGAATTACCTCGGGTGTTCATACCCCTACTTTCGACATAGATGAAAAGGCAATATCCTTAGGCGCCGGCATGATGGCCTGGCTGGGTGCAACGGTGAATTAAAGCCAGCGGTCGGCACCCGAAGGGTCAGACCGCTGGGATGTGCAGACAAAAAAATGCCCGGCATTAGCCAGTCTATATTATTCTGTTAAGCTTTCCGGTCTGACGCCGTTGCGTGCCGACCGGAAAGGCAGCGGTCGGTACCGAAGGTCAGACCGCGAAAAATGTAGGCTTAAAAAAATATCTGGTATTAGCCAGCCTCTTTATTCTGTTAAGCTTTCCGGTCTGACGCCGTTGCGTACTGACCGGAAAGGCAGCGGTCGGTACCGGAGGTCAGACCGCGAAAAATGTCGGCTTAAAAAAATGCCCGGTATTAGCCAGCCTCTTTATTCTGTTAAGCTTTCCGGTCTGACGCCGTTGCGTGCCGACCGGAAAGGCAGCGGTCAGCACCGAAGGTCAGACCGCGAAAAATGTCGGCTTAAAAAAATATCTGGTATTAGCCAGCTTCTTTATTCTGTTAAGCTTTCCGGTCTGACGCCGTTGCGTACCGACCGGAAAGGCGCGGTCTATGGTCTGCCGCCTGCTGCTCTCCACCATGATTCAACGGGAATGGCTTGTCTTTCAATCCCCGGCCCACTATAGTACAGCTCTAAAAAATACCTGTCGGAACGACTGTTATAATAATAAAGTTTTACGGGATGATAGCCTGCTTTTAAATAGATATCTCCTTCGTAGTTGATCTCCCGGTCTAATTCTTCAAATAGCATTTTATCGTGTATATCTAATCGCAGTATATGATCGGCATGACCATAAAAACGGTAATAGCCATCGGCAGGTACCCGGATATATCCTTCATAGATCACGCCCCAATACTGTTTGCTGTGGGGGATTCCTGTAAAACCGGGATGGGTCACCGTGCCTTCTACGCTGAAAGAAAGGTTACGGAATTTACCCAGGTCGTTATCTTTCAGTTCTCCTGTAAAATAGCGATAGTGCAGACCCGGATGCGGTTGGTGTAAGACAATGGCGGGGTATGCTTTTTCTTTAATATAATGGATGGAATGCGTACGGCTTTTACCGTACCGGTTAAAAGAAGCCGCTTTTACCGTGGCGCTTTTATCTAATATGATTTTTTGTTTATACTCCGGCGAGTTTTTACCGGGTTCGCTGTTATTTAAGGTATACCTGGTGACTTCGCCCGGCAGTGCGGGCTGCAATTCAACCTGTATGGTGTCTGTAAATATTTTTCGTTTACCGGTGGCAACAGGTGCAGCAGGGGTAAGATTTTTGGCTATTTTATTCTTCCTGCTTTCCGTTAAAAGAAAGCTGTCAAATAAAACCCCGTTTTCATCTATAGCCTGGTATTCTAATGTGCTGCCGTTAATGCGTACGTAGCCGAAGTGATGAACTGTTCGCAGCTTATTGGTAAACCAGGAGCGGATGGGAGCGGGGTTTTCGAGCCGCCCACCGGCACCGCCTGTATTGATATAGATCACCCCGTTTTCATTAACGGTTTTGTTAGACAGGATCGGCCATGTCCTTTCATACGTATGGATGTGCCCGTAAAAGACAATGTCTACGTCATATTTATCATACAATGCAGTTAAGGACTGTACCTCGTCATCACCGGATGTTGCGGCTTCCAGGCGTGTATTTCCAAAATCATCCTCATCGGAGGAAAACGGGGGATGGTGATGAACCACAAATTTCCAGTAAGCGGTTGATTTAGCCAGCGCCTGTTCTAACCAGCCATACAGGTCTGTTCCTTCTTCCTGGTACTGGTTGGTATCCAGCATAAATACCTCCGCATTACCGTAACGGAAGCTGTAATAATAAGGTTGAGGCACATACAGGTATTGATAGTACCATGCGGCATCGTGTTCATGATTGCCCGGTATGGTATAGATGGGAATGGTATTCATGAAATTACGGGCAGGCAGAAAAAAATCAGTTACCCAGTCTTTTTTGCGGTATCCGAGGTCTACCAGGTCGCCGGCATGCAGGGCAAAGTTGGGACGTTCTTTCAAAGCCTCGCCAACAACGCGGCCCCAGGCCCCGGGATCGGCAGCATCAATCTGGGAATCACTAAAAATGGTAAAGGCAAAAGCGCTACTGTCTTTTACTGCCGTTTGGAAAGTATGGGTTGCAGAAACCAAGGAATCTCCTCCCGGTAAAACAGATACCGTTTTGTAGAAATAAATTGTTTCCGGCTGCAGGTTCACGAGTGGGGCATAATGTATGATCCGTTTGCCCGGGATCGTGAATTGATCATCCCATACCGGCTGACCGGTGTGGAGCTTGGCGGTGCCGTAATATACCTGTGTAGTAGCAGAATCAGGTGTTTCCCAGTGAATGCGTATACTGGTTGGGGTAGTGTATTGCAAATAGGGATGAATAACAAAGTCGGGGGGACTTTGCCCGGCATTAGCCCGGAGCAGTATAATAACAAAATAAAGAAAGAGTGCAATATATTTCTTCATACCGGCTAAATTGAAAAAACCTGTAAGGGTACGGTTAAAGTACCCTTACAGGTTTAAAAATGATAAGCTAAGTTTATTGCAGTATCCACATCTTAACAGAAGGCAGATCTTTGCCTCCTATTGAAGATACGGCAGCATCATATTGATCTTTGTTGTTGCTCGATTCATCCAGCGGATACATGTACCGGAAGGGGTAGGTGTATGTGGAGAATGATTCAACTATCTTGCCAATGAATGCGGGTTTACCGGTTCTCCTGTAATCGGTATAGGCCTCGTTGTGGTCGGTAACCAGCAAAGACAACCATTTCTGGAGAGCGATTTTATCTAAGTCGGCAGTGCTGCCATCTAAGGCTACACCCGGCTTTGCATAGTAGTCGCTGAAATTATCCACGATCTTGTCTGAACCGATATGACTTGCCGGCTTGGTGCCGTTCTCGATCTGCCACCTTTCAAAGGATAACCGGATACCGTTTTCGTAGTAGCCCTGAACCGTTCCGGCAGAGATCCATCCTTTCTGGCGGGCTTCAGCAAGCAGGAATGCCATTTCGCTTGCCTCCATTATTACCGCTTTAAGACGGGGATCAGCGGTTTTGGCAATCAGCTGTGAAAAACCGGTGATACGACGGTTATCATAAAAACCGTTGGTACCGGGCAGGCTGGTAGAGCTGGCATACTGTGTGTTAATGTTTATGGGGTTAGGAGCGCCAAACCACATAGCATCCAGTGTATAAGGTACAGATATTATACCACCATTCAGATCTCTTCCCGCAGCGGTCATATCCGCAGGAGTATATTCAGAAGCGGGATAATAATCTATCTTATATGTGAACCCGTTGATCTTGATGTCTTCGCTGGACGCTGTGGCTTTGGCCGATATCGGCGACAGCGCCGGGGCAAAGAGCACGTACATACGCGGGTCATCAAGGGCTACCATCTGGTCTATCAGGTACTTGGTAGGCTTCTGCTCGGTAAAGTCATTACCGGTTCCAAAGTTTCTTTGCAGGTACCATGATTCCGCCTGGTTGGAGCCGGCAAAGGTAAGCCCGGCATTATCACCCACAGCCGACATATAGTTACCGCTGCCGGCGATGGATTGCATATCAGCGCTCAGGTCTCTTCCGGCTTTCTTAAAGGCCTCATAGGAGTGTGCCATCAGCCTGAATTTCAGGGAATTGGCAAATTTTAGCCATTTGGTCCGGTCGCCTTTAAAGAGTACGTCCTGGTCGGAGGGGAGCCCTTTGCTGCTGCCGTCTGACAAAATGGAAACGGCTTCATTCAGCAGGTCAAACATCTGCTCATATACTTCTTTCTGCGTATCGAATTTGGGAAACATATTCCCTTCCCTGCCCTGGTTGGCTTCGCTGAAGGGGATATTCCCGTATTTTTCGGTAAGGTACCCGCCTACCACGCATCTTAAAATATTGGCAGCCGCTGCATTGGCCAGATTTCCCTCTTCGGTAGCCAGGTTTTTGAGCGATACCAGGTACCGCAACTGTTCGGTATAAGGATTGCTTCCCTCGTAGTTCCAATACTGATCGGTGGTTCCGTAGAGTCCCGCCATCGCAGAACTCCCTCTGTAGCAGTCCATAAAGTAGAGTGAACCCTCACTCTTCTGCTCATTGAGTACCGCCCTGCCATATTGCTGCGTAACCGACACAATCGAAGTGGTGAGCATGTACCGGGAATACGTGAAATAATTAACTGCAAGAGAGGTTTCCCGTTCATCGTACCTCAATTGGCTCTTACTACAGGATACGCCCGCTACCAGCAGCGTCCCCAATGTAATATACAATATTGATCTTTTTATCATAACATTCATTTTATAGATTTTGTTTGATTAGCCTTAAAAATTAACGCCAATTTTTATACCCATAGTGCGGATTGGCGGTAATCCAAAGTCGGCCACACCCATACCTTCTATGCCATTATAGAAAGCAGTTTCCGGATCTTCATTCATTTTGTTTTTTGCCCAGAACATTACGTTCTTGGCGAAAACGGTAATGGATATATCCTGGCAACGTAATTTCTGCGCCAGCGACCTGTTGAAGGTATAGCTCAGGTTAATTTCCTTCAGCTTTAATGTAGTAGCATCGTGCGTTCTGAACTGGGCACCAGACCATAATTCCTGTCCTTCCATGTTATAAGGATTCAAAATAAGCGTTTTGGTCAGATCATCCCCGTTCCTGATATAATCCGCATCATCGAGGCTCAGCTTTTCTTCTGCAGTCTTGCCGGACATATCAACGTTGGGATTGATATATACCGCATTCCAGTAACCGAAATAACGGGGATCGCCATTGTACATGGTCATCAGTTCCTGCATCAGCTCCCTGTAATTTTCAAAGCCGGGCTCAGTGAACATATCATCCGGGTTCGGCATGCTGGGCAAACCACCGGCAAAGCGACCACCTGTCCAGTACTGGTTATACTTATCGCCGTAGAGCGCCTTGATATCTGCCATACCATCGTCAATCATGATCTTCTGGGTTTCGGAAATGAACACACCGCCTTGCCGGTAGCTGGCAACGATATTGAGCCGGAAGTTTTTATACTTCGCATCCGCTACAAACCCGTAAATGGCCTTGGGGTTCATATTACCCAGGTAGCCGTTCTTCTTGATATAGTCTGTAGTAGTAACCGCTTCTTCAATGATACCTTCGGGACCGGTCAGCATCATACCTTTATATTTCCCGGTCTGGATATAGCCGATAGGGTCTGCCGCATACATATCTCCTACCTGAGAGCCTTTGAACAGCGGCAGTTGCGCTGATCCGCGATAACCGTAAAACCTTTCTGCAAAGCGGGGATCCAGCTCATCAATTACTGATTTAAACGTGCTGATATTACCGGTAAGGTTTACTAACCAGTTTTTGGTACGTACGGGTGTTACTGTTAAGGATGCCTCAATACCGGTAGATTTTACCGCACCCATATTGGTTTGTATTGAGTTATATCCGGTAGAGGTTACCATCGGCAGAAACTGGATCTGGTTGATATGGTCTTTGGAATACACGGTAAATTCACCCGATATGCGGTTATTCGCCGCCCGGAAATCAATACCTGCTTCTTTGGTTACGTTCAGTTCCGGGTTGATATTCGGGTCTACGGGAACGCCGCCAACAGTTCCTCTCGTAACAGGTCCCCAGGGGGTACCTATCCCGTAGCTATCCAGGTTAATGGGTCTGCCGATGCCATAGCCGGTTTCTGCATAGCCTCCTCTCAGCTTGAGGAAGTTAAATACGTTACCCATATCAAAGGTTTCCGATGCGATCCAACTCAGTGATGCGCCGGGGTAGAAATGATGGTCTTTTTCATGGGGCAGGATACCCACCCAGTCGTTACGACCCGACAGTTCTACATAAACCATGTTCTGCCACCCGATGCTGGCTGTGGCATAGGCGCCATAGCTGCGGCTGGGGTATCCCCTGTTGAAATACGCACCCTGCTTTACGTTAGGGGGCAATGCGCCGAAACTGAAGTCATTTGGTCTGGACAACTCAGCCCCGCCAAAACCGGAATTGCTGCCTTCGCCATAGTTATAGGAAAAGCCGCCCAATGCGTCAAGTGACAACTTACTGTCTAAAAAACGCTTATTGTAGGCCAGCAGCACATCATTCCTTACACTCAGCCCGTTGCTCTGGGCCTGCTCATATCCGCCTAACTCCTGCCTTTCCGACCCCCAGGGGGTTTTTCTTTCAAATGCGAAGTTATCATGGCTGATACCCGAACGCAGGGTGAGCAGGAGGGGATCAATGATCTTATAATCTAACTGTACTTTTCCAAAAAATACGTCTTTGGTATAGGACCGGATAACGTTTTGAGCGGCAAAATAAGGTCCGTTTTTACCAACTGCACCATCCTTGCCAACAGCGTTTAGCCTGCTCAGGCGATCTTCTCCCGGGTTCTTCAGGTAAGGTGTGTTCTGGTATCTTCCTTCATAGCCTTCGATCCAGGGATCAGCCTGTTGCCATTCTGACATTTTGGGCATATTGATCGGCATAGACATGGCGTGGGCCAGCGGGTTGTCTTCCCTTTTATCCTGAACGTGCGACTGGTTAGGCACAAAGGTATGTGACCAGGATGCCTGGGAACTTACGGACAGTCTCTTGTTGATATTGTATTTAGAATCAAAAGAAACGCTGTTCCGGGTAGTTCTGTTGCCGGGTACAACAGCATTGTGTACTAAGTTGCCTATGTTAAGCCGGTAGTTACCCTGATCGTAGTTGCCGGTTACCGCCACATTATTGTCAGCCATCACTCCTGTTCTCAGGAAGGCCAGCAGCGGGTTCTGGTCGCCACGAACCTGGAGTACAGATTTTTCCCACTCCTGGGTGAGCAGGTTCCACCTCCATACGGGCTCATTGTTGTTTACGTTGTCGTTGATATGCCAGCCAAGGCCTTTTTTATCTTCAGTGAGTGCACTTCCGTCTTCATCGCCCTGGAAAAAGGTACGCTGAACGGGAGGAGCGCTATAGGCCTGGTCGAAAGAAGTAGAGCTGGTTACGGAAACCCCTAATCCTCTTTTGGCACCTGCACCGGATTTGGTGGTGATCAGGATCACACCGTTACCCGCTGAAGCTCCGTAGAGCGCGGCAGCACTGGCACCTTTCAGCACGGAGATGCTTTCTATATCATTGGGGTTGAGGGTAGAAATGAAGTTACCTGCGTCAATATTCGCTACGGTACCTACCGTGTTGGAGCCCAGCGCTATCCCGTTCAAAACGATCAGAGGCTGGGTTACATTATTGATATTGCTGGCTCCCATAATGCCGGCTAAGGAGGTAGCTCCGCGTATGTTGAACATTACGGAAGAGGTGGGGGAAGATGTAAGACTGTTCATCTGAACGCCGGTAACCTTACCTTCTACCGATTTCAGTACGTTAGAAACACCACCGGTTTCCATATCCTTGGCCTCAACGGAAGAAATATTATAGCCCAGTGATCTTTTTTCTTTCTTCATACCGAGAGAGGTTACTACTACCTGCTCTAACTCCCGGCTGGATGCTACAAGCGTAGCGTTCACTACCGACCTACCGGATACGGCAACCTCAATGGCATCGTAGCTGATATGGCTTATGGCCAGTACAGCATTGGAATTGCTCACGTTTAACGTAAACTCACCATTAGCATTTGTTGTCGTAACGTTAGAGGTACCTTTTTCAGTTACGGTAGCTCCTGCTACGGCGCCATTTTCATCGCTTATTCTTCCCCTTACGGTAAAGTCAGCAGCATCTGCATCGGCAGAGGTTACTACAGCCGCCGGAATGGCAAAGTGCTGCCGGGCGCCTTGTTTAATAACATATACATCTTTTACTTTTTCAAAGACCAGTCCTGCAGACGAGAGTACCTTGCTAAGCACAACATCCGGGTTAGAATGCCTGGACGCGTCAAGTACATCGTAGTTCACATTAACTGATCTGAGGGTGTTTGATTCATAGCTGTAATAGATGTTCTGATAGGTTTTTTTGAAGTCATTCATAAAATCCTGCAGGGAAGCTGTTCTGGTATCGCTTTCCGTGACAGGGTTGCCGGTTACAGGGAAGGGGGTAAGGGCATTTGAGTCCTGCGCCCACGACCCGGTTGCAGCCATCAGGAAAAAGACGGCAGTCAACATTGTCCCTAAGCAGCGTGTAGAAAAAGATAGCTTTCTTTTCATAACTGTTTTGATTGAGGGTTAATAATGAATAATTGTTGGTTTTGTGTTTGTATGCTGATATTTAAGGTTTTCTCGATAACTTTTATCAGGGTGGTAAAATCATTGACGGATACTACTGCGGTGATCATCAGGTTGGCCTGTGCGGGAGAACTGAAGACCATATCTATCCCGTAATATTCTTTGATCAGCCGGGCTACGGTTTGAAGCGTAGTACCTTCAAAATGCCATTCGTTTTCATTCCATGCTGCGGTATACAGCGCGGTGTTGGTTTTGGCAATCATGAACTCATTGTTGACGGTATCCACGTCAAGCGTGTAACCCGGCTGCATATATACGGTTTTTCTTTTATCTTTTTCCAGCGTTACATTTACCTTTCCCCGGGTTAATACTACGTGGGTTGCTTTGGATCGTGCATTTACATTAAACTCGGTTCCGGTTACATATATTTTCACCTCGTTGGCATGAACAATAAAGGGAATAAGGGATGGGGTCTGTGTTACGTGGAAATAGGCATTCCCTTCTAAAAAAACTTCTCTTACGGAAGCTGTGGAAAAGTCGCTGTTATAGCTTAGGGTAGAATTGCCGTTAAGTACTACGATGGAACTGTCGGGCAGCAAAATCTTTCTTATCTGCCCGATCTGCGTTGTTTCCGAGAGTGTGGAAACCGCAGCATCTGCCGGGGCAGGGGAGATGTAAATGAACCGGAAAGCAAAAACTAAGGTAAGAACAGCCGCTGCCATCAGCCACCACTTAACATTTTTGACAGGGGAATAGGTGATATGGGTATCAACAGGAGGCTTGCTGACCTGTTCAAAAATACTCTTCCTGAGAGTTTCTTTTTCGGATGGTGACAGGAAGGGGGTATGAAACCCGGTTAAAATTAAGTGTTGAACCAGCTTGGATGCATTGTTTATGGTAATCTGCTGCCCGGGATGCCGGAACTGATAGTCCTCCCAAAAGGCGCGGTTTTCGTCATCAGGAAGCAAAACCCACTGCTGAAAATATTGGTCAGCAGCAAATTCTTCTTCGGTGAAATTTTTATAATATGAACTGGCCGGTTTCATTCTTTTGGTTAAGAGAGGATGTATTGAGCCGGGATACTCAAAACACTTTATATATTTTTTAACCTATATCAACGAATATATTTTAAATTTTAGTATGTATATGTATAAAAGTTTCTGATCTTTTTCTCTCCGCCCCCCACCCGTATTTTCTGGGGGCGGAAAGTTGCATTCCCGTTCTTCCGTTAAGCTTTCCGGTCTGACGCCGTTGCGTACCGACCGGAAAGGCAGCGGTTGGTGGGGTGTTTGTTGGTATAGTATGAATATGACGGTGTTAAGTCACTTTAGCCAATTCATAAGCTCAAGCCCCTTGATCCTTTTGAAATGGTCAATATTGTTTGTTACCAATTGTAAGTCGTTGGTCAAGGCAATTCCAGCTATTAAACAATCTGTATGTCCGATTGGCTGACCTATCTTTTTGAGTTCAGCATATATCTCTGCAGCCTGGTGTGTTGCACTAATCGTTAGAGGGAGAATTTTATTTAATTGGGAAAATTCCGTGAACTTTTTCAATTGTTTCCTGGCATCTTTGTAAAGTAGTCCGTTTAAAATTTCATAATAGGTAATGATACTGAGATTAATTGCGTCATAGTCTTTTAAATATCTTTCCACCTGCTTTACTACTTGGGGTGTCCCACGCAAGAACTCGGAAAGTATATCAGTGTCTACCAATGCAGGTTTCATACATTAATATCTCGTTCAAAAAGATCACTTCGGGTCTGCTTGATTTGTTTTTTAAACTCCCTATAGTCTTTGGTGGACATATCAGCCAGGGATCCTGCAAAAGAAAGAATTTTTTTACTTGCATTATCCGACTTCTTAGTGCTTACTCGTAAAGAATGGATAATAGAATATAAATCTTCCAGTCTGTCAACTGGAACGTTTTTAAGTTCTTTTAATATAGTATTGAGTGTCATCATGAATGACTCAAAGATAATAATTTCCCCTGATTGAACCGAAGGAATGTTACGTAAAATCGTTGCTAATGGTTGAGCATTTGTGGTGGTACCGAAGCTTTGGGATGAAAGGCAGCGGTCGGTACCGGAGGTCAGACCGCGGGAAATGCTCAGGTTTAAAATAACACCTGGTATTAACCGGTTTATTTATTCCGTTAAGCTTTCCGGTCTGACGCCGTTGCATACCGACCGGAAAGGCAGCGGTTGGTGGGGTGTTTGTTGGTATAGCATGAGTGCAAGTGGTTGTTTGTCAGGTTGTTAGATGCCTCCGTCCGAAAAATTTAGACAAAATAGATTTTGAAAAAGTTACCTAAATAGCTAACTTTGTTCTGTGGGACAAAATTTTATCAGGAACGTTTTTTACTACAAGCATTACTTTCTGGACTTCTTCGCTAACTTAACTGAAGATGTTCAACGAAAGTTTGATTGGACTTTGGAACTCATCGCAACGACAGAACGTATTCCTATAAAATATTTTAAACACATAGAAGGCACGACAGGACTTTATGAAATTAGGGTTGAGGCCGGTAGCAATATTTTTAGAGCTTTTGCCTTTTTTGACCAGGGACAACTAATCGTTGTTGCAAACGGCTTTCAGAAAAAATCGCAAAAGACACCTAAAAATGAAATAGAATTAGCAAAGAAAATTCAAAAAGAATATTTTAATGAAAAAGGCAAAACAAAATAACCTGACTTCGTTCAGCGACCATCTTGACAACCGTTATGGGAAACGTGGCACTGCATCCCGTGAGGCTTACGAGCAAGAATTTGAAGCCTTTAAATTGGGTGTGTTGATTCAAGAAATGCGTG
Source organism: Chitinophagaceae bacterium (assembly GCA_023957155.1). Classification (GTDB taxonomy): domain Bacteria; phylum Bacteroidota; class Bacteroidia; order Chitinophagales; family Chitinophagaceae; genus Agriterribacter. The sequence goes on from JAMLHK010000002.1 coordinate 116,548, forward strand.
AAAAGCAAAACATGACACAGGAACAACTTGCTGCAAAATGTGGAACAACAAAATCGTATATTTCAAGAATTGAGAACAATGCAAGTGATATAAGACTTTCGACACTTATGCGTATCATTCAACAAGGTTTAGGTGGACATTTACGTTTGACAGTTGCTTCCTGACAATGGCACGAACAAACAACATTGGATTTTATGCAAGTTGGGTTTGACATTGTAACATCAGCTAATTATAAATCCCAGCTTCAGTTCCAGCTTGACGAATAACTATCAGCTGTTGTACTTAACTTCACCAACATATCTTCAATCAGCAATGGTTATCGGCAGACGGAATATTAATTCCCAGCCTGCATAAAGCCCTGTTCGTTGTATGTGATGCATGAAAGCATATTAAAATTTGTAGTATATACTATTTGTATATACTTTTGCAAAAAAACAGAATCATGAAAACTCTTTCACTCAAACTGGACGATAACGTTTTTGAAGAAACGGAAAAGGTTGTTTCAGAATTGAACCTTGCACGAAACCGCTATATAAATGAAGCACTTAATCTCTACAATCAGTTTAATAAAAGACGAATTCTAAAAAAGAAACTTGCCAAAGAAAGTAAACTGGTAGCTCAAAGTTCATTTGAAGTACTATCCGAATTTGAAAAAATAGCCGATGAAATATAAGCAGCATGATATCTGGCTTGCTGACTTAAATCCAACAGTTGGAACAGAGCCCGGTAAAACGAGACCTGTGGTAATCATTCAAACTGACCTTCTCAATGACACACACTTATCAACTATAGTGTGTCCGATAACAACGAACGTCAAAGCCGAAGTGGAAATTTTACGGGTTCATTTAAAAAAATCACAACTGCCGAAATTGAGCGATATTTTGGTTGACCAACCAAGAGCGATAGACAACGAGCGTTTTATAAAAAGAATGGGTAAACTAACTAATGAACAGATAGTTTTCCTCAAAGAAAACCTGAAAGTAATTTTGGATTTATAAGAAAATTTTCTGCTACCGGTAGGTATCTCACCGGGCGGAATATCGCGTATGAAGCAAAAACTTGAAATATACCTGTTTTTTGCAGTTTCTCATCTTTATTCCTATTCATGTCTAAAGACGAAATAAAATACGAAATCAGTAAAGTCCCTGATCTTTTTCTCCCTGACCTTCCCAGTCCGGTATTTCTTTCAGGGGCAGAAAATCGCTCCCGGTTCTTTCAAAAGCAAAACAATAGGAACCGTTGGTAAGTACCAGGTATCTTACCGGGAGGGCCATATTATATCGTATGATCTGTTCTGCAACGGTGGAATCAATAGGTATATCCATGGCTTTACACTCGGTTATTAATAACGGGTTTGCCAACGGGTCATAAACAATAATGTCGCATCGCTTAACCAACCCGCCGAGCCGGATTTCCTTTTCCACCGCGATTAAGGCGCCCGGGTATTTTTTTACCTGTATGAGATATTGGAGAAAATTTTGCCTTACCCATTCTTCCGGGGTGAGCGTTACCCATTGTTTACGGATATTGTCGAATATCCGTTCCTTTCCATTCACTGCTTTGATCTTATAAGGGTATGTCGGGTATGCTATTTTAATCATGCTTAAAAATGGATTTGCTAATTTAGACATTTAAAACGGCATTTGTGATCTTGCTCCCCTTATGCTTCCACTGTTATCCATAAAAAATCTGAGTATAAGCTTCCGTCAGCATGGAAAGCCCGTACCGGCATTACACGGTATATCCTTTTCCGTTAACCGGGGCGAAACCGTAGCGGTAGTGGGTGAGTCGGGTTCGGGAAAATCAGTTACTTCTCTTGCCATTCTTCAATTATTACCTGTTCCTCCAGCAGAATATCATAGCGGCGAGGTTATATTTTCGCCGCAGGGTGAAGCCGGTATTGATCTGTTGCGGTTGTCGCAAAAAGAAATGCAGGCAGTGAGGGGAAATAAGATTGCCATGATTTTCCAGGAGCCTATGACATCGCTTAATCCCCTGTATACCTGTGGTGACCAGGTTATGGAAGCGATCCGGTTACACCAGGCCATTAGCGTTACCCATGCAAAGCAAAAAACCATTGCGTTGTTTGAAAAAGTCCAATTGCCTGATCCTGTCGCCATGTTCAGCCGCTATCCTCATGAAATAAGCGGCGGGCAGAAGCAAAGGGTGATGATTGCCATGGCCATGAGCCGTGAGCCGGCGCTTCTGATAGCTGATGAGCCTACTACTGCGCTGGATGTAACCGTTCAGCAAAACATTCTTCAACTGATAAAGCAGTTACAGGCCGAGAAGAATATGGGTGTTGTTTTTATCAGCCATGATCTCGGGCTTGTAGCAGAGATTTCCGACCGTATTGTAGTTATGTTCAGGGGAAATATCGTTGAACAAAATACAACCCGGGAATTGTTAACTAACCCCCGGCATCCTTATACAAAAGCTTTACTGGCCTGTCGTCCTGTGCTTCATGCTAAAGGAGACCGGCTGCCGGTGGTCAATGATTTTATGGAAACAGACGAAAGAGGCAATATAAAATGGAAAGACAGAGTAATAGAGATCGTACGCCCGACTGAGGAGAGGGTGGTCAGTCAACCTTTAGTAAAAGATATTTCCATGGCGGCTGAACAACCGGTTACCGCAGGCGCCGCTCCATTGGTGAAAGTGGAAAACCTGGGTGTATGGTTTCCTTCGGCACGAAAAAAGCAGGTTGCCCGCACACATTATGTAAAAGCCGTGGATGAGGTAAGCGTTGAAATATTCAAAGGAGAAACGGTTGGGCTGGTTGGAGAATCCGGTTGTGGAAAAACCACGCTGGGAAGAAGCCTGCTTCGTTTGATCGAGCCGGATTTCGGAGCCGTGTATTTCCGGGGACAGGATCTGCTGCGTTTGTCCTCCGTACAGTTGCGGAGAATGCGGAAAAATATTCAGATTATTTTTCAGGATCCTTATTCTTCGCTCAATCCGCGTCTTACTATCGGAAGCGCCATACAGGAAGTGATGACCGTTCACGGGCTGGGAGAAAACGCCAACGCCCGGAAGGAACTGATCATGCAGCTACTGGAAAAAGTAAGCCTTAGTACTGCTCACTATAACCGCTATCCCCACGAGTTTAGCGGAGGGCAGCGCCAACGGATAGGCATTGCCCGGGCATTGGCCTTATCTCCCGAGTTTATTATCTGTGATGAATCGGTTTCAGCGCTGGACGTAAGTGTACAGGCGCAGGTACTTAATTTACTTAATGATTTAAAAGCGGAGTTTGGGTTTGCAGCTCTTTTTATCTCTCACGATCTTTCGGTAGTTCGTTATATCAGCGACCGGATCATGGTGATGCACAAAGGCCGGATAGTAGAATCCGGTACGGCAGAAGAGGTTTACCGGCATCCCCAAAGCACCTACACCCGGAAACTCATTGCGGCTATACCCGGTTTTATTTAGATTTTGTATTCAAATCATTATTCCCTTACCTTTGCACGCTGTTCAAATTTAGCTATTTACATGAAACCTGGTACCGTAAGATCAGGTTTAGGAAAAATAAAGATACCTCGCCGTGTTGATAAGGGTAAGTTTCATGTGACTGCTTAAAATAATAAAAACGCAGATGAAATTATCACAATTCCGCTTTGACCTCCCCCTTAATCTTATTGCACAACATCCCGCTAAAAAAAGAGAAGATGCCCGTTTAATGGTTGTACACCGTGAAAGTGGCCAGATTGAAAACAAGCATTTCCGGGATGTGCTGGATTATTTTGATGACAGGGATGTATTTGTAGTTAATAATACCAAGGTATTTCCTGCCAGAATGTACGGACGCAAGGAAAAAACGGGGGCAAAAATTGAAGTGTTCCTCCTTCGGGAACTGAATCATCAGAATAAATTGTGGGATGTTATTGTTGATCCGGCGCGAAAGATCAGGGTGGGAAATAAATTGTATTTCGGTGAAGCGGAAGACCTGGTAGCCGAAGTAATAGATAATACCACTTCACGTGGCAGGACTATTCGTTTCCTGTTTGACGGAACAAACGAGGAGTTTAAGCAGGTGCTGAATACCCTAGGTGAAACACCATTACCCAAGTATATTAAACGCAAGCCCGATGAAGAAGACCGCGAACGTTACCAAACCGTTTATGCCAAGCATGAAGGTGCGGTTGCTGCGCCTACCGCCGGGTTGCATTTTAGTGTAGAACTTATCAAGCGCCTTGAAATTAAAGGCATTCGTTTTGCCGAAATTACGCTGCATACCGGGTTAGGTACCTTCCGGCCTATAGAAGTAGAAGACCTGAGCAAGCATAAAATGGATGCCGAGTACTACCGGATTGAGGAGAAAGCCTGTGGTATTGTTAATAAGGCAAGGCTCGATGGAAGAAGGATCTGTTCTGTTGGCACCACTACGATGAGAGCTTTAGAATCTTCTTTTACTTCTGATAAATTATTGAAGCCTTCCGAGGGATGGACCAATACGTTTATACATCCGCCGTATGACTTCTCTATAGCCGATTCGCTGATTACCAATTTCCACCTCCCTAAAACCAGCCTGCTAATTATGACCTGTGCATTTGCGGGTTACGACCTGGCCATGGAGGCTTATAAAAGAGCTATTAAAGATAAATACCGGTTTTTCAGCTACGGTGATGCCATGCTGGTCATTTAATAATTTCTGTTTTTCCTGTATAGGATGATTTCCTTTAATGCGGTCGGTACCGGGGGACGCAATAGCAGAAGTACCCATACTTATTTAGCGGCATATTGATCCTGCATTCCGGCAAATAAGTAAGTCTCAGCCGGGTAGAGCAGGGGTTTTTTACGCAATAATTTTTGGTTTCATCTTTTTTCTATATTTGTAAAAGCATTTATATGAAATTCAATTTTTTTATGTAAATCATAAAAAATATTCAATAAATATATTAAGATATTAAAATGTGTAAAAAATAATGGAAGCTACACAAAAGCCGGCCCAGTTGCAGCATTTAATTCTGCCCAAAGGCTACCAGCCATTGATGCCCCCGTTACCTACCGCGAAAACATTTCAGAAAATAAAAGCATTCATTGAAGCGCAGCTGGAAGAAGACCTTGACCTGTACCGGGTGAGCGCTCCCTTATTTGTCCGGCATAATACCGGTATCAATGATAGCCTGAACGGAACCGAACGTGCAGTTACTTTTCCTATGAAAGGGTTAAATGAAAGCCGGGCCGAAGTGGTACAGTCGCTTGCCAAATGGAAACGTATAGCGTTAGCCGAATATGAAATTCCGGAGGGAAAAGGGTTATATACCAGTATGTATGCCATTCGTCCCGATGAATACCCGGATAACTCCCATTCTCTTTTTGTGGATCAATGGGACTGGGAAAAGCATATCACTAAATCGGACCGGACAGTGGCTTATTTAAAGCAGACCGTGGAAGCGTTATATCATATTTTAAGAAAGGCGGAAGATTTTGTACACCAGCTTCATCCGGATATTACGCCCATCCTGCCCGAAAAAATTCATTTTATTCACTCCGAATCATTATTGCAACTTTATCCGCAGCTTTCTCCCCAGGAACGGGAATATGAAATTGTAAAAAAGTACGGGGCCGTATTTATAATAGGTATCGGTGGTATCTTGTCGGATGGAAAGCCTCATGACGGGCGTGCACCCGATTATGATGATTGGACTACGGCAAATGAAGAAGGCTTTTACGGACTTAATGGAGATATTATCGTATGGAATCCTATATTGGGGAAGGCTTTTGAATTGTCTTCCATGGGTATACGGGTTGACCAGAAAGCCCTTTTACACCAGCTTCAGCTGAGAGGACAGGAAAAAAATCTGAGCCTGCTGTTTCATCAGCGGCTGATGGAAGGCGAGCTTCCCCTGAGTATGGGCGGAGGCCTGGGGCAGTCGAGAATAGGGATGTTCCTGCTGCGTAAAGCACATATCGGGGAAATCAGTGCGGGGATATGGCCGGAAGAAATGGTACATCTCTGTAAGGCACACGACATTCATTTATTATAGTCAAAGTATACCGGTAATTTATTTAAGGAAGTTTACCGAAATCATTTCCGGTAAACTTCCTTTATTTTAACCCCTTGCTAATAATATGATGTAGCCTGTAAAGCTTTCTTCCCTTTGTTAAGAAGGTATAAGTAACATTTCTACTCTCCTGTTTGCCGATCTGCCTTCAGATGTATCGTTGGATGCCGCCGGGTTCGACACGCCGTTAGCCGACACCATGATCCGGCTTTCATTTACGCCCAGCTCGATCAAATATTGTTTTATATTCTGAGCGCGTAACATGGAAAGATGCACATTATATTCCAGGTTTCCTGTATTATCTGTAAAACCGGCTATGCTGATTTTTAAAGACTCATTAAACATGAGCTGATCGGCCATTTGCATGATAACGTTAAACTCCTGTGCGTCTACTTCTTTGTATTGATTCACGCCGAATTGCAATGTATTTAATGCCACATACTTACCGGATTCTTTCAGGCTGTGGTGCAGCGTACTGTTCTTTTCGTTCTTTTTTGCTGAAGCCGGGATAGCGGCTGCTGAAGTTACTACAGCTTTCTTCTTTACTTCTTTTTTTGCTTCTTTCGGGGCGTTTTCCAAAAGGGCAGTTTCAGGAGCAGCGACATTCAGTGAAACGACTGTGCCATCCGGGTTTGCGGCCGGCAGGTTGGCTGTTGTTTTAACGGAGGAGTACGAGTTGCTTAAAATCTCCATGTTATTGCCGGTATCGGAAAAATGGTTTACCAGCAGGCGGTCAATCTGAAAGGATATTAGGATAATACTGCTAACGATTAATAGAGTTTTCATACCTGTTTTTTTAAAGAGCTTGTGAATAGTATTATCCCTGTTCGGGTTAGTAAAAGTACTTACCCTTGTGTAGAAAACTGCATGATTCGTGAATTGTTTTAGGAGAATGATCCCTTATTTATCATATCGCAACAATATGCAGGGAAAAAGAACGGAAGCATTGATGTATATCAACAGGGTAAGCCTACAGATGCTCAACATTTGTAACCGCATCCAAGTTAATGGGACCGTAAATATGCGGAAAAGTATCTTCTATCGCATTAGACCAGTCGTAAATTAACTGGCTGGTGAGCTTTTCTGTCTGGATGGTCAGTTTAACCAAGCTGGTTTTATCGTTAAAATACCTGGTAAGGACATCGGGTATCTGCCGTTCTTCGCAGCAGTGAATAAGCCCTTCATTTTTAAGGGATATGGATTCGTAAGATCCCTTTTGTCTGGCATCCTCCCATTCGGAAGCGGTGGTAATATGATAAATAACGGGCATAATGGTTGCTTTAACTGAATTTAATTGGAGAATACCCTTGGTGTATATTGAGCTGTCAGCATCAGGTCGGTCAAAACAATAGCTGTAACGGCTTCGAGTACGACAGGAACTCTTAAAGCGATACAAAGATCATGACGTCCTTTTACGGAAAAGGCTTCGATCTCACCGGTTTCCCAATTCAGGGTTTCCTGAACTTTAGGAGTGGAAGAGGTGGGCTTAACGGCAATGCGGAACACCAGTTCGTTTCCATTGCTTATTCCGCCTACAACACCTCCCGCATGATTAGTACGGGTTTTTCCATCCGGGCCGGTAATAGCATCATTGTGTTCACTGCCAAACATCCGGGTGGCGGCAAAGCCGGTACCGAATTCAATACCCCGTATGGCCGGTATAGCAAAAACAGCATGGCTGATCAGGGATTCGACTGAATCAAAAAACGGTTCTCCAAGCCCTGTAGGTAACCCGTTTACCCTACATTCTACTACGCCGCCGATACTGTCTTTGGCATCAATGGCTTTTTGGAGTCCTTTTTCTATATCCCTTTCTCCCCCGATTTCGAGCAGGGCTGCTGTAACGGAAATTCCTCCAACGGTGCTGCTATTGGAGTCCGGGAATCTGCGTAATATTTTTTTTGCGATCACACCTGCAGCTACTAAAGCTACGGTAAGGCGCCCGCTGAAATGTCCGCCACCCCGGTAATCCTCAAAGCCGCCAAATTTCTGGTGAGCTACGAAATCTGCGTGTCCGGGGCGGGGAACAGCCCTTTGTTTCTGGTAGTCTCCCGAACGGGTATTGTTGTTTTCAAAGAGGATGGTAAGGGGGGCACCTGTTGTGGTATCATTAAAAATACCGCTTTTAAAAATCGGTAAATCGGATTCCTGCCGGGGGGTGGTTCCTTTTTGTTTACCGCCTTTTCGCCGTTCAATATCCTCCAGGAAATCATCCACTTTCAAAGGCAAACCGGCCGGGCAGCCGTCAATGCAAATGCCTACGCTCTCGCCATGCGACTCACCGGAAATATGTACACGAAATAGTCTCCCAAAAGAATTCATACACGAATTTACTTAAAGCTAATGATTGATTATTGAATTGCTGCAGCCGCTTGTTTAATATTAATGATAGCTCCCAGCTTAATGAGATCAGTATAAAAGTCCGGGTAGGATTTGTTAATGGCATCTGCCTCTTCAATAGTAGTCGGTCCTTCGGCACGAAGTGCAGCTACGGCACAGGCCATCGCGATCCGGTGATCGTGGCGGGAATGTACGGTTGCTCCTTTCAGTCCTTTCCCTCCATGTACGTGCATATCATCCTCCTGCAGATCTACCTGTAATCCCATTTTAGCAAATTCCTCCTGCAGTGTTAATCCCCGGTTGCTTTCTTTATGCCGCAACCGGCTTACGCCTTTGATGGTGGTTATCCCGCTACAGTATGCAGCTAAAGCCACTAAAGGGGGAAAAAGATCAGGGCAGTCAGTGGCATCAAAGCTAAAGGCTTTTAATGTTCCGGGAATTATTGCCATGCCATTGTCTGTGATTTCCATCCCTGCGCCGGCATCCCGTAATGCTTCCAGTATCTTTTTATCAGCCTGTGCAGAATCGGGATCAAGTCCATATACTTCTATCTTACCTGCAATAGCACCGGCTACCAACAGGAATGCTCCGCCGCTCCAGTCCCCTTCTACCGTATATGAAATTTCAGATGGCGGCAGTGGTGCAGGAGACTGATCAAAGTAAAAGGCTTTATAGTTTTTATTTTCCGGTGTTTTTAATCCGAACGCCTGCATGACTTTAAAAGTAAGGTCTATATACGGCCTGCTTTTTAAGTTATTCACCTTTATGGTTACATCACGGGCTTTTGCCGCTGCATAGGCCATGAGCAACCCGGTTAAGAACTGGGAACTTAATGAGCCGTCAATTTCAATGTTCCGGGGTTGTAGCGGCCCGGAGAGCAGGATAGGCAGTCTGCCATTATTGGAACGTATCGTTACATTTAACCCAGGCAGTATGTCATCAAAGAAATCCATAGGACGGGAAAGCAGGCTTCCTTCTCCGCTGATAGAAACCGGCAGCCGGCTTAAGGCAATAAGGGGGGCAAACATCCGGATACCTAATCCGCTCTCTCCGCAATTTATGGACAGTGCATTATGACCGGTGGCAGGAGAAGACAGGTCGGTATTCGTGCTGTCAATTTCTATCGTGCTGTCACTACGGGTAGTTATTTTAGCTCCCAGAGCGGCTATTACTCCCAGGGCGGCTTTATCATCATTAGAGTGCCCCGGATTGTGAATGGTACTTCTTCCCCGCAATATCAGGGCTGCGGCGCAGGCTCTTTGCATAGCACTTTTAGATGCGGGAGCCTGGATTGTACGGGCGAGTGTGGATGGTTGAATGGTTGTTATCATGATTAAAGTGCTTCTATTATTTTTTCCAGCTGAGACAAAGATATGGACTCCATCACCGCCTTACCTGTTTTTTCCAGTAATACATAATTCATTTCCTTACGTTCTCTTTTCTTATCCATCTTCAGCACTTCCATTACCTTTTTCTTATTAAAAGAAGCATAAGTAGGTAATTCATACCGTTCCAATAATTTTACTACCCTGTCGGTATCCTTAAATCCTTTCAGCCGGGCAGATATATGAGCGGCATACGTCATGCCAATGGAGATAGCCTGCCCGTGAGACAGCTCGTATTGGTTTTCTAATGCGTGTCCAAGGGTATGCCCGAAGTTGAGCAGCCTCCGGTCTCCTTTTTCAAATTCATCTTTCTGAACTACTTTTATTTTGATCATCGCATTACGGCGAACCAGGGCATGCAGGACTGCTTTTTTTTGCTGGTACGTTTTAAGCGTAGCGGCCTCCAGTTCTCTGAACATGGCGGCATCCTTTATACAGGCATGCTTGATGATTTCGGCAAAGCCGTTTACCCATTCATTTTGGGGAAGGCTGCGCAACAGGTTGTAATCGTGGAGAATGAAGCCGGGCTGCCGGATGGTACCCACCATATTTTTATATACGCCGATGTCAATCCCGTTTTTCCCTCCAATGCTGGCATCTACCATGGCCAGTACGGATGTGGGTACAAATCCAAAAGGGATACCACGCATATATATTGATGCTACATAACCTGTAATATCTGTAATTACACCTCCTCCAATACCAATAAGCGTGGTTTTTCGATCGGCAGCAAATGCGATCATTTGTTCAATTACCGAGTCTGCCGTTGCCTGTACTTTAAAGGCTTCCCCGGGTTTTAATACAATGGTATTCCAGTTCCTGAATGTAGCGGTGTGGCTGCTGAATAAATTTTCATCGGTAATCAGGATCGCTGATTTGGGGTCTGCTATTTTTTTTAGCTGTGAAAAATTATGATCGAAATAGAATCGGGTGGAAGTATTGCTGAATTTAAATTGTATTGGATCCATGCTGAATAGTTCTGATTTTGGATATATAAATCGTCAGCTTTCGCCGATATGTATTACCATACGTTCAAAGGCAGCGAGCTCTTCGTCCAGTTTTTTTTCCCGGTGGTAGGATTCCTGCCTGCTGATGTATTCAACCGCTTTGTCAACAGTGGAAGGGCTCACTGACCAGGCGGAGTAGGTATCCTCCCATGCAAACGGATCTGGTAATAACTTGTTATGGTTAAGCCAGTTTTCCGATTCCTGCTTCAGCTGACTGACGATCGCTGAAACGGATTGTGCCGGCATCAGCTTAAACAGGCAGTGAATATGTTCTTCTCCTCCGTTTACCGCAATAGCCTGGATACCTTTTTCTTCCGCATTTCTTTTCATAAAAGGCAGGAATACTTTTCGTATGATGCCGGTCAGCACGGGCTGTCTTCCGGCAGTACACCATATTGCATGGATGTAGATAAAAGTGGTATTGCTGCCCTGCATATCTTTTTCCCGGGAAAATATCAGGCGTTCATTATTTTATTCTGATGGTTGATAGATTCCATGTGAACCGCATCAAAATATTTAGTAATAAACTCATTGCTCAACCCGATCTTTTCTCCTTTTTTATAAGCCCTTTCTAAGATTTCGTTCCAGCGGGATGTTTGTAAAATGGTAATATTGTTTTCCTTTTTGTATTGCCCTATTTTTTCAGCAAGATGCATGCGCTGACTCAGTATCTGCATCATTTCATCATCAAGGTGATTGATCTGCTGACGTAGTTTTTCTAATGCCGCGTGAAATTCTTTTGAATCAGCATCTTCCTTTCTCCAGGTAATTGCATCCAGCATCTCCGCCAGTTTTTCAGGTGTTATCTGCTGTTTGGCATCGCTCCAGGCTTTGTCGGGGTCAATATGGCTTTCTATCATTAGTCCATCGTAGTCAAGGTCTATGGCCTTCTGGGCTACTTCTAAAAGAATATCCCTCCTGCCGCAAATATGAGAAGGGTCGTTTATTATTTTCAGTTCGGGATTGCGTCTTTTCATTTCTATAGCCAGGTGCCACATTGGTGCGTTCCTGAATTCCGTATTGCCATAAGCGCTGAAGCCGCGATGGATCAGTCCTATTGTTTTGATACCCGCTTTGGCAATACGTTCTACCGCACCTGTCCAGAGCTCAAGGTCCGGGTTGATCGGGTTTTTGATAAATACCGGAACATCGGCGCCTCTTAATGCATCCGCAACTTCCTGTACGCTGAAAGGGTTAACGGTAGTACGTGCGCCTATCCATAGCATATCTACTTCAAAATGCAGGGCGTCTTCAGCCTGCTTTCCGGTAGCCACTTCAACCGTAGTCGGTAACCCGGTTAATTTTTTTGCCTGTTGCAGCCAGGGCAATCCCTTTGTGCCTACTCCTTCAAAGCTTCCCGGGCGGGTACGGGGTTTCCAGATACCTGCGCGAAGCATGTCTACTTTGCCGGTTTTAGCCAGGCGTTGTGCTGTTTCCAGTACCTGCTCTTCAGTTTCCGCACTGCAAGGTCCTGAAATGATCAATGGCTTTTTGTTGAGCGTATTCAACACTGTAGCTTTTGTATGGGTTTCCACCGCTTCCATATAAAATGTTTTAATAGTTACTAATCAGGTTTTTTTAATTAAACTGTATCTTATCTTCTCTGGTCGGCTTCGTTCATTCTCAGACTTCTGCCTTTATATTTTTTACCATCAATAGACCGGATCATTTGTTTGGCCGATTTTTTATCCACTTCAATCCAACTGTTCATCTCCTTCATGTCTATTTTTCCGAGGACCTCTTTTCTTAGATCACTCATATCTAAAATGAACTGCAGGAAACTGGCTTTGTAAAAGCCGTCTTTCGTGCCCAGGTTGACAAATAATTTGGTAAAGCCATTGCTTCCGGTTCTTCCAAATTCTCTTCCTTTGGTATCCCGCCAGGTTGTTTCTCTTTTTTCTGTATTTCCTCTGGTGTTTCTTTCCCGGTATTCGCGTGTTCTTTCTCTTACGTTGAGATCTTCCGCATGTTCATAATATTTTAAGAACCTGCTGAATTCGTGTGCCGCCAGCCGCCTGAGGATCTCTTCTTTACTTATACTGGCAAACTTTTCTTCCAGCATAGGTATATAGGGCTCATAGCTTTTATCATCAATATCCAATTGCAGCAGACCATCCATAAAATGAAAAAACTGTTTGCGGCATACATCCTTGCCGGCAGGGATCTCCAGCTTACGAAAAGGCACCTGTACGATTCTTTCAATTTGCCTGATCTTACCTATTTCACGGCTATGTATAACCGACATGCATATCCCGGTATTTCCTGCCCGCCCGGTTCGCCCGCTCCGGTGGGTGTAAACCTCCACATCATCGGGAAGCTCATAATTGATAACGTGGGTAATTCCCTGCACATCAATACCCCTGGCGGCTACGTCCGTAGCTATTAAAAGCTGTAATGTCTTATCCCTGAATGCACCCATTACCTTGTCTCTCTGCTGTTGGGTCAGGTCGCCATGCAATGCATCAATATCATAGCCTTCTCTTGTCAGCTTCTCGGCAATATCCTGGGCATCGGCTTTAGTGCGTGTAAAGATGATGCCATAGATCCCGGGATTGAAATCAATTAACCGCTTCAGCGTTTCATACCGGTGCTGGGCGCTGGTGATATAGTATTGATGGTCTACGTTTTTACTGGCGGTATTCATTTTTCCCACCGTTATTTCAACGGGCGCCTTCATGTATTTTTTGCTTACCCGCCGTATCTCAGGGGGCATGGTAGCGCTAAACAGCCAGGTGCTTTCCCGCTTGGGTGTGTTTTGCAAAATGAATTCTATGTCATCCTGGAAGCCCATATTCAGCATTTCATCCGCTTCGTCAAGAATAACATATTTAATTTGTTCCAGGTTTATGGCTTTACGTTCAATTAAATCTATCAGCCTGCCCGGAGTGGCAACAACGATCTGTATTCCTTTTTTGAGCTCCCGGATCTGCGTGCCGATTGAGGCTCCTCCATAGACCGCCACTACGTGCATCCCGGTGATGAATTTTTTAAACAGCTCAATTTCATTTACAATTTGCATACACAGCTCCCGGGTTGGGCAAACCACCAAAGCCTGTGGAAATTTATCCTTAGCCTGTATTAACTGGAGTAACGGTAATCCAAATGCGGCTGTTTTTCCCGTGCCTGTTTGTGCCAATCCTATCAGATCTGTGGTTCCGCCTAACAAAACAGGAATGGCTTTTTCCTGGATAGGCGTTGGTTCTTTAAATCCTAAGCTATCGGTAGCCTGTATTAATTTCCCTTCTAAACCTAACGCTTCAAATGTCATCATATAATTAAAAAAAATTTTTGCAAAGATAAATACGATTTTGCTGATTCTCCTTATTATTTACCCTGTCACGCAGCAAACGGATGTTGATATCAGCGGCGGATAACCTATTTGATTATCCGGTTAATTTTATTGGCGTTTTCCATCAGTTCCTGTAAGTAGGTATAATTTTCCTTTTCCAGGCAACTTTTAAATTTCCTTAACTGGGTGATGTGCTCATTCAGGACGTCTAATACATGCTCCCGGTTTTGTTTAAAAATGGGAAGCCACATAGACGGGTTGCTTTTTGCCAGGCGCACGGTACTTTCGAACCCCCCGCCGGCTAATTCGAAAATGGCGTTTTCTTCCTTTTCTTTTTCCAATACCGTATTGGCCAGTGCAAAAGAAGTGATATGTGAAATATGGCTCACGTAAGCTGCATGTATATCATGTGCTTCGGGATTCATATAGGTAACATGCATGCCGAGCATTTTATAAATTGTCTCAACGGTATGCACGGCATCTGCATCACTTTTTTCTTTTTCACAGATCACACAGGTGCGGCCGGCAAAAGCGTCTGATACTGCAGCTTCCGGCCCGCTGTATTCGGTTCCCCACATCGGATGGGTGGCAACAAAACGGCTGCGCATGGGGTGGTTAGCCACCGCTTCGCAAAGCGCCTGCTTGGTAGAGCCGGCATCCACTACAATTTGTTTTTCATTTACCAGATCCATGACTTGCAGTACCACCGGTATAGTGGCATCTACGGGTATGGCGATATAAATAAGTTCACTTTGCTTTACCGCCTCCTCCAGGGGCAATGACTCGTCAATGATCCCTAACTTAAGCGCTTTATCAATGCTCTGTGATGTGCGGCTCACCCCGATTACTTTTTTAACCCATCCTTTTTCTTTTAAGATCAGGCTGAATGAACCGCTTATCAAACCAACTCCTACTATCGTAATGGTATTAAACATGGCTTATTCTTTTTCTTTCCGTGATGCTTTTACCCTGTCTATACTTTGCTGTATTTTTTGCTCCGTGCAACAAAGGCTTACTCTTACATAATGATTACCTGCACTTCCGAAAATCCCGCCGGGTGTAATAAATACCCTGGCTTCGTCCAGTACTTCATCGCTCAATGCATATCCATCTGCATAGGATGACGGGGTTTTAGCCCATACAAACATCCCCGCCTGCTGTTCTGAAAAAGAACATCCCAGCAGTCGCAAAAGTGTGAATACTTTCTCCCTACGGTTTCTGTAAAGTGTATTGATACCCTCGTACCAGTCTTTTCCGAGGGTAAGCGCTTTTGCGGCTGCTAACTGAAGCGGTAAAAACATGCCGCTGTCCATGTTGCTTTTAAAGCGCAGCACATCGTCAATTCTTTCTTTGGCTCCACATAGCATACCCACACGCCATCCCGCCATGTTCTGTGACTTGCTTAATGAATTTAATTCTATCGCTACCTCTTTGGCGCCTGCTATGCTTAAAATACTCTGTGGATGATCGTTTAAAATAAAGCTGTAAGGATTATCGTGAACGATTAAAACCTTATTTCTTTTTGCAAAGGCTATGAGAGACGAGAAGAACGAAAGACCGGGCAACTGCCCCGTAGGCATGTGCGGGTAATTGACAAATAGTAACCGGACAGCCTGTTTTTTTGTAGAGCCGCTTATTTGTTTTTCCAGCGCTTCCAGGTCAGGCAGCCAGTTGTTCTTTTCTTCCAGGCTGTACTCCACGAGGTTGCCCCCGGCTAATTGGGCTACACTCCGGTAGGTAGGATAACCGGGATTGGGAACAAATACATCGTCCCCTTCATTAATATACGTCATGCATATATGCATAATGCCCTCTTTGCTGCCTATCAGCGGCAGGATCTCCGTATCGGCATTTAAAGTAGTGTCATACCATGTTTTATACCACGCTGCCATGGCCTGGCGCAATACGGGAGAGCCTTTATAGTTTTGATAACCATGAACTTCGGGCCTGGCGCTTTCTTCCTGCAGGGTTTTGATTACGTCCGGGTGAGGAGGCATATCCGGACTGCCGATACCCAGGTTAATGATTTGCTTACCCTGCCGGTTCAATTCGTCAATGGCTCTCAATTTCTGAGAGAAATAGTATTCACCAATACCTTCTAATCGTTTTGCTGTTGAGATCGTCATAGTGTGGTATATAGTTGATATTATGAATAGTGTTTTCCTTTACGGTACACGCCATAGATCTTTAAATCTTCAGTAAGCGCTCTCATGTCTTTTATTACCTGGTAAAATTGATGCAGGGTGTCAAACTCCATGTCGGCATGAAAAGAATATCTAAAGTCGGATCCGGGTATGGGAGAACTTTGCAATTTACTGAGGTTTATTCCTCCCTCAGCAATAGTAGTCAGTACCTTAGCCAGGCTGCCTCTTGAGTGATCGGTATGAAAATTAACCGATGCTTTGTTGGCGTTTTCAATTACCTCCGCCAGGTCTTCATGCTGCAATATGAGAAAGCGGGTATAATTATTGGATAAGGTATGTATATCGGGGGCCAGTACGTTCAGGTTATACAGGTCGGCAGCCAGTGTACCGGCAATAGCGGCGATATGTTTACTTTTATGCTGGGCAATATGTTTTGCACTTAGCGCCGTATCCTCTGTTTCAACCAGTTTCCAGTTAAATTGTTCGAGGTATTTGAGGCATTGCTGGATGGCCATCGGATGCGAATGGACTTCCTTTATATCTCCGGGCTGTACGCCGGGGTTAGCTAATAAATTTTGCCTGATCTGCAGGTAGATTTCACCAACAACTTTAAGCTTACTTTTTTGTAAGAGGTTATAATTGGGCAAGATACTTCCGGCAATAGAATTCTCAATAGCCATTATACCTCCATCACTTTCTTTTTTGTCAGATGCTTTTTTAACTACTTCGCTAAAGGTGGAACAACAAATCACCCGGGTTTGTTTGCCATAAAAATGTTGTGCAGCCATTTGGTGAAAGCTTCCTTCATATCCCTGTATGGCTACAGCAACAGCCGTTCCATTTCGTGGCCCGCTTTGTTTTTCCGTTTCGGGGGAGAGGGTATTATCCGGGTAAGCCTGGTCTTTTATCTCCGATGTATTTCCTGTACTACTCATGTGATATTTATATAATATCGTTTAAAAAAGTCATAAAAAAATCCCGGTGTTAAACCGGGACTGTTTATGTTGAACTTTTTATGTTTTAGTTGTTTTTCAACAAAAGCAATCCCGGTCTACCGGTAAAGTAGAAATAAAAATAAAAGAAACCGTATGCCTTTGTTGTGTTCATTGTGAAGCAAATGTAAGACTAAAAATAAAAAAACAAATATTTAGGTTCTATTTTTTTTCAAGAAAAAAATGCCACCCCTTAACAGGAGTGGCCTCAACGATTGCTTGCCATATAAAAAAAAACTTCTGTCTGCTTATTGTTTTACTGCTTCTTTTGCAGCATTAACAGCGGCTTTTGCAGAATCAACTACGGCACCGGCTGCATTCTGTAACGAATCAATAGCAGCACCGGCATCGGCTTTTATGCTGTCTACGGTAGCTTCAGCGGCTGTTTTCAGGCTGTCTACAGTAGCTTCGGTGGATTCACTTGCATTGTTGCAGGCAGCAAAAGCGCCTATAGCGAGAATAACGAGTAACTTTTTCATTCTTAATGTTTTTGAATAGTTTGATAATGAAATATATCTTTAATACAGCAGTGAAAAAAAAGTAACCCGGTTTTAAAAAAAATATTTTTAGGCAATTTTGGGTTACCAATTATGGTATTATTGTATTAATTATACGCTTCGTGAATAGTAACCTTACGGAACAAGCATTGATCAAAGGGCTGTCTGTCAGCGATAGAAGCGCTATTGAAGCCATATACCTTGAGCATTATGGTGTTATTCAGAGTTTCATTTTGAATAATAATGGATCGGAAGATGATGCAAAGGATATTTTTCAGGAAGCACTGGTGGTACTGTATGAAAAGTCAAAATCTCCGGAATTTGAGCTGAATTGCCGAATAAAAACCTATCTCTACGCGGTAAGCCGGAGGTTATGGCTGAAGCGGTTACAGAAAAACAGCCGCGTTGAGTTGCAGTCTAATGGATTTGAAGAAACCATATATGTGGAAGAAGATATAGGAGCGCATGAAAAGCGGAATATGGAGTATGGGATGATGGAATATGCCCTGGCGCACATCGGCGAGCCCTGTAAAAGTATTCTTGAAGCCTATTATATCCGGAAAGAAAGTATGCAGGAGATTGCCGACCATTTTGGATATACTAACCCTGAGAATGCCAAGAACCAGAAATATAAGTGCCTGGTACGACTAAGGAAGATATTTTTTGCACAATATAAAAATGGTAACCCATGAATGATGTTCGTTTAATGGAAATGGTGGAGCGTTACCTCCGGGGAGGTTTGTCGGAGGATGAAAATGTATTGTTCGAGGAGTTGCGCAGAACGAATCCGGAAGTTGATCAGATGGTGGTAGAGCACCATTTCTTTGTTAACCGGATGGAGCAGTTTGAGCAGGACAGGCAATATCGTGCCATATTAAATGAGGTGCATGATCAATTAACGGCTGAAGGAAAGATACAGCAACCCAAAGGAAGTCAGAAGCTGGTTTATCTGTGGACGCGCTATAAAAGAACAATAGCTGTTGCCGCTTCTATTGCCGGCGTTACGGCATTAATTACCAGCGGTGTGATTACCTCGCTGGCGCCTAAGCCGGAAAAGGCACAGATAGAAAACCTGGGCCGGAAAATTGATATTTTAGAAAAGAATCAGAACCATACCAGCCATGAGCTGACCGTTGTAAAAAATAAAATTGAAATCCCGGGTGTTCCTGCAAAATTTGGAGGAACGGGCTTTTTAATTGATGGGAAAGGCTACCTGGTAACCAATGCTCACGTGGTGAATAAAGCAGAAAAGGTTACCGTACAAAATAATTCAGGTGTAGAGCTCAATGCCACGACCGTTTTTTCGGATGACAGTCTGGATATTGCGATACTGAAGATTAATGATAACCTGTATAAGCCTTTTAACGTATTACCGTACCTGATTAACCGGAAGTCGGTCGTTGATCTTGCGGAGCCGATATTTACTTTAGGCTATCCCAGGGATGAGATCGTATATGGAGAAGGTTACCTGAGCGCTAAAACCGGGTTTAACGGCGATACGCTTACCTGCCAGATATCCGTTTCCGCCAATCCCGGGAACAGCGGCGGGCCGGTTATTAACAAAGACGGGGAAATCATTGGCGTATTGAGCACACGTCAGACCAGTGCCGAGGGCGTTGTTTTTGCCATAAAGTCAAGAAATATTTTTAAGGCGATAGACCAGTTGAAGAAAGACAGTAGTAACCTGAGCATCAGGCTCCCGTCTGCTTCTGTAATAAAAAATTTAGACAGAACCCAGCAGGTTAAGAAGATTGAATCCTGTGTGTTTATGGTTAAAGGGTATTAGTGTTAAGCCCGATTTACCGGTTTTTTATGCTGGGCGAACACTTCGCCGTGTCTCGCGGAAACTACAGAAAACAGTACCTGCCAACAAAGATCAACAGGAAACCGGGATACGATGCTTTACGATTGACATGATTGATATAACGCACTACTCTATGGTCAATGGCTTTTTAAAAGACCGGGCAAGACCATATAGTAAGTTCCAGGACTCCCTTCCGGGGCTTCCGTCAGTACCATCATCGGTAATGGGCGCCTGGGGCTTTCCGGGTTCTGTATATTCTCCGGACAATAATATTATCCCGTCCCTGATTTTTGCTTTTATTTGAGTAGCTACATTTAATTGCGGAACTTCTTTTAAGTGGGTTATAATGACGCTCATGGAAGCTTCACTTTTTTCAATAGAGTAACCTGCATTTAAAAGTCCGCTGATCAATTGTTCCATACTAATCCCGGATATTTTGATAATCTGCCTGTTATTTGACTGGCATAAGCAGGTGGCAGGCATCGCAGCGATAAGTAGAATAATGATTAATCTCATAAGGACCGGCATTCTTGATACTACAATATACAGTAAATATCGTTCCAATGATCTGCCTGGCTACGGACTGTGCATAAATATTTTTTCCAACTTGTCCAATATAGATCAGTAAATCATGAAAACAGAATTACCTGATTTCAATAATTTACACTTTAAGCATTTCAGGGGTACATAAATCAGACGTAAAACCCCGGTCTGCCGGATGATCTGTCCTGCATACCAGCCAACACAACAAAGGTAGCGGGGACATAAGCTGCGGAGCAGCCATAATATTTGTAGGAAATAAATAGAGAAAAGGTAAAAGGCGCGTGGCGCCGTAATATTAAAAACCGGTTTTATACAGGTGGGTTACCATTCCTGATAAAAGAAATCAAATAGATATTCCTTTTTGTACGTAGTCATTAGCCATAGCAAGGTGCTTTAATCTATCGAACAATTTAATATTGCGCCGCGCTGCGGCTTAAAGAAATATGTTGAAACCCTTGCGGCTACAAATATTTTGGCGCGCTGCGCCGGATAAATGCAGTATAGCAAGGAAAAGGTGCGTAGTACTGTAATATTAAATCAGGTTTCATATAGATTGGCTTACCCATCTTCAGAGAATGATAACAAATGGGTTAAAGCGTTTATTAGGTCAGCAAATCATGAAAGAATAAAAGTTAAATTATTGGTTTAAAATAACTTATGCTTTAAGTATTTTTTGTGTGGACAAGTCAGGTGCATAAATATTTTTCTTACCCTGCTGCGGGTTTGCTGTTTAAACAGGAAGATATTTTTTCATAAGTGACGGGTACCAGTGACAGATATTCAAATTACTCTATGTTCACAGGCTTGCAAAAAACCTTTTTCTGCATCTGCACCAATACCATCTGCTTCCGGCAGTTCCAGGAAAAATTTATTATATGTTATGCCACCCGTTACCGGATCGAGCCGGTGCCCGAGCATACAGGTATCCATGTCATAGAATCTGATATTAGGCATTGCTGAGGCGAAATGAGCAAATGCCGTAAGTGCCACCCGGCTTTCGAGCATGCCGCCCATCATGCAGGGAATATGATGCCGGCTGCAGACTTCATGTATTTTTAAGGCTTCGTAAATACCTCCGCTTTTTGCGAATTTAATGTTTACATAGCGGCAACTTTTACTCTTTATTATCCTTTCTGCATCATAGTGGTCAAAAACGCTTTCATCTGCCATAATCGGAATAGCGGTTCGGATATTAAGCTCGGGGAGAAGAGGATCATTGTGTCTTCTCATGGGCTGCTCGCAAAATTCAATGTTATATGAACCAATAGCGGTTAAAGCCTGCAGCGCTTCTTCAAAAGTCCATCCCTGGTTAGCATCAATCCGTAAGCGGATCTGATCTCCCACGGTTTCCCGGATCTGCCTGACCCGCTCGGTATCTTCTTCCGGCTTCCTGCCTAATTTTATTTTCAGTATGCTTGCTCCTTTGTCTTTAAATTCACCCGCTTTTTTCGCCATCACTTCCGGCGTATCAATTCCAATGGTGATATCCGATTCCAGGGCTTTTTTTTCTCCTCCTAAAAAGGCATAGAGCGGCATCCGGGCAACCCGGGCGTTTATATCGTACAGCGCCATATCAAAAGCGCTTTTAATTGTGCTGTTGAAGGCCGTAAACGCATGTAATTCATACAGGCGTGCCGGTATATCTAAAGGATCTTTATTTTTCCATAGTGAGGCGAAGTCATGGGCCATGGCATAACAGGTAGACTGGGATTCACCGGTAATCACCGGGAAGGCAGAACATTCGCCCACACCGTAAAACCCTTCGCTGGTATGGATCCTGATAAAAATATTCTGGGCATAATGCATGGTTCCCGTAGCAATGGTAAAAGGATGCATGGGAATACTGAACTTATAAATATCGGTATGGGTAATTTTCATGTCGTGGGCTGTATCACGGAAAGGTAGGAACAAATTAGATACGGGCGGGGCTTCCGTAAGGCAGAAGTGCATAGGATGTGCCCGAAAATATGGTTGGCAGGGTTCCCTTACTTACATTTGATATAAATATTTCAGGTATGGATACGGATATGCCTGTTTCCTTTGATAATACCGAAAACGCTTTTGCTTATAAAACTACCCGGGAGCTCAAAAAAGCCCGGTTCCTGTTCGCCATGATCGGATATCCGGCGATTGTGCGATGGGGTATTCGCATTATTCCCTGGGCTTTAAAGAACAGGCTGCCGGTTACGGGACTGATCCGCCATACCCTTTTCAGGCAATTTGTAGGTGGCGAAACACTCGAAGAAACAGCTCAGGTAGCAAAAAAGTTAGGCGATTATAATGTACGTGTTATCCTGGATTATGGTGTGGAGGGGGGAGAAAAAGAGGAAACTGCCTTTGAACATTCCATGGAAAAATTTATAGAGGTTATCCGGTATGCTGCTACCCGCCCCAATATCCCGTTCATAAGCGTTAAGGTTACCGGCTTTGCACGGGTGGGGCTATTGGAAAAATTGGATTCTTCTGTTTCCGATCAGCAGGGACCGCTTATTAAGAGATACACCAAAGCGCTTGAAACGCTTAATGATGAGGAGCGTTCCGAATGGGAGCAGGTTTGGAGAAGAATGGAAAGAATTTGCAGCGTTGCAGCGGAGAAAGGGGTGGGAGTGCTTGTAGATGCGGAAGAAACCTGGATACAGGATCCGGTAGATGTAATGACCATCCTCATGATGGAGAAATTCAACATGGAGAAGGCGGTAGTATATAATACTGTTCAGCTTTACCGTCATGACCGGTTAGGTTTTTTGAAAGATGCCCTGGAAGCCGCCGAACTTCGCCATTTTATTCTTGGGGTAAAGTTAGTCCGGGGTGCTTATATGGAAAAGGAAAGAGAGCGTGCGGCTACAATGGGATATCCTTCGCCCATACAACCCGACAAAGCAGCTACGGATCAAGATTTTGATGATGCAATACGTTTTTGTATTGAGCATATCCATCGTATCTCGGTCATAGTGGCTTCTCATAATGAAGCCAGCAATCTCTATACCACCCGGCTGTTACGACAGCAAAACCTGCCTTTTGATCATCCCCATATCCATTTTTCACAGCTGTATGGTATGAGCGATAATATCACTTTTAATCTTGCCCGGGCAGGTTGCGTGGTAAGTAAATACCTTCCCTTCGGACCAATTAAAGATGTGGCGCCTTACCTTATGCGCAGGGCACAGGAAAACAGCGCTATTGCCGGGCAAACGGGCAGGGAGCTAAGACGTATTAAAAAAGAACTGGAACGCCGGAGCCGGCAAAGGATATGACCTCTTGAAAGCCTTGCAGGCAGAAGAAGTAAAGGTATAGTATATCTCCCGCTATATTATCGTAAACGATGCTTAAAGACGTATAAGCAGCAAATTACCCCTTACTATTAAATATTTATCTTTGTGCGGGCTATCTAAACCTTACTGATTATTAATGAGCGATATTCTATCTCTGACCACCCTTTTCAACCGGTACCGTACCTGTGTAATTATTCCCACCTACAATAATGCAGATACCCTGCCGGCCGTAATTGCAGCCGTTAGTGAGTATACCCGGAATATTATTGTGGTCAACGATGGCTCTACTGATGATACGGCTTCCCTGTTGTCTTCTATACCGTATATTGATGTTATCGGGTATGGAGGTAACAAAGGTAAGGGAATGGCATTGCGGAAAGGGTTTAAAAGGGCGGTGGAATCGGGTTATCTGTATGCTATAACCATTGATTCTGATGGACAACATTTTGCCAGGGACCTGGAGCGGTTTATCGGCCGGCTCACAGAAGTTAAGGACACGATTATTATCGGCGCCCGTAATATGGATCACTCTTCTGTTCCGGGAAAGAGCAGCTTCGGCAACAGGTTTTCAAATTTCTGGTTTAAAGTAGAAACCGGGATAAAAGTGCCCGATACTCAGTCCGGATACAGGCTTTACCCGGTAGATGCAATGAAAGGGATGCGTTTTTTTACACGCAGATATGAGTTCGAGGTCGAGGTGCTGGTAAGCGCTGCATGGAAAGGAATACCTGTTGAATCTGTTCCGGTTTCGGTATACTATGCCCCCAAAGAAAAACGGGTATCGCATTTTCGTCCATTCAAAGATTTCCTGAGAATAAGTCTGTTGAATTCCCTGCTGGTGCTGATTGCTTTTTTATATATCAAACCACGCAATTTCCTGAGGTTGCTTTTTAAGCGAAAAAGCTGGGAAGCATTTTTCCGTGAGCAGGTATTAAATATAAATGAACCTCATTATATCAAAGCTTTTTCTGTTGCTTTGGGGGTTTGCATGGGTATTATGCCCGTTTGGGGATTTCAATTGATTACGGCTGTTTTTCTATCCATCATTTTTAAATTAAACAAGGCGCTGGTTATTATAGCCGCTAATATTAGCATCCCCCCCATGATCCCCTTAGTTATTTTTTTCAGCTATAAAGCCGGTGCTATATGGATGGAAAACGGGGGAGACCAGCTGGCATTATCCGGCAGTCTTTCTTTTGAATCCGTTAAAAATAATTTCCGGCAATATCTTTATGGCGGTATTACACTGGCGCTGGTGTCGGGCATTGTTAGCGGGTTGCTTACCTGGGCATTGCTTGCATTTTTTAAAAAGAAAACAAGTACCGCAGTTTAAAACAGTCATTTATGGAGAAGCTTTTTGCAGGCATATACCACTATTTTAAAAAACGCAAGTGGCAATTGTACCTGCTCTTCTCTGTATTTATGTTAGGCGCAGCCTTTTTTGCCCTTCGGTTAAAATTTGAAGAAGATATCACCAAGATACTCCCCAGGGATAAAAAAATTGACAAGCTAAACTATGTCTTCCAGCATGCCAAGTTTATGGATAAGCTGGTAGTTATGATATCCCTTAAGGATACCACGCAGTCTGTACCCGACAGCCTTATTGCTTTTGGAGATGCTTTTACGGAACAGTTGCAGGAAAAATGCGCTCCTTATATCAGCGGGATCAGTTATAAGGTAGATGACGATATCCTCATGGAGTTGTTTGATGTGATCAATGCGCACCTGCCGGTTTATCTCACCACGGATGATTACCGCACTATTGACAGTCTTATTTCCCCGAAGGAAATAAGGCGAACCCTGGAACAGAATATCCGGACTTTAAGCTCTCCCGCAGGGATGGCATTGAATACGATGATCAGTAATGATCCGGTAGGGATTTCATTCATCGCGTTGAAAAAACTCCGGCAGCTTCAGTATGATGACACGTTTGAATTATACGATAATGCGGTATTAACTAAAGATCATAAAAATCTTTTACTCTTTATAACGCCGGCATATCCACCTGGTAATACGGGTAAAAATGCTTTGTTTTTACAGGAGCTGGATAGCCTGATCCTTTCCCAGACCTCATCGGCTTTCCCCGGGATCACGGCTTCTTATTTTGGCGCTACAGCAGTATCGGCGGGTAATGCTGCTCAATTAGAAAAAGATACTTTATTTACACAGACGGCTACTGTTATTTTTCTTATCCTCTTTATAGGGTTTTATTTTAAACGGGTAGCTGCACCGCTGCTGGTTATGATCCCGGTGGTATTCGGTGCTTTGTTTGCATTAATGATGGTCTATTTTATACGGGGTAGTATTTCGGTAATCGCTATGGGTACCGGTTCGGTAATATTAGGCATTGCTGTAAATTATTCCCTCCATGTATTCAATCATTATCGTCATACCGGTGATATGCGGAAGGTGATTGGCGACCTTGCCTTCCCGCTTACACTTGGAGGTATTACTACCATTGGCGGTTTTTTTTGTCTCAACTTTGCCGCCTCTGAAATGTTAAAAGACCTGGGCCTTTTCGCCGGGTTTAGTCTTATAGGCGCTTCCATCTGTTCTCTCGTTTTCTTACCTCATTTTCTTTCCTCCCGGAAGAAGGAAGAGGCGGTAGCCGCAACCCGGCACTCCTGGATAGACCGGGTTGCGGCACTCCGTCCCGATCAGAACCGGTATTTTATCATTGGCATTGTTATCCTTACCGTTGTATTTTTCTATACTTCCGGCCGGGTTGGTTTTGAAACCGAGCTGAATAATATGAACTACATGCCGGAGCATTTGAAGCAGGCAGAAGCAAAGCTGAATCGTATCAATGAGGCGGCATTGCAATCGGTTTATCTGGTTGCCGAAGGAGAAACGCTTGATGAAGCATTAATGAATAATGAGGAGCTGACGAAAGAAATAGAAAAATTTAAAAAGGAAGAGATCATCACTACCTATTCAGGAATAACCTCACTGCTGGTATCCGATACGTTACAACGGCAAAGAATTGCGCAATGGAATACGTACTGGACCCCGGGAAAAAAGCAGCAGCTGTTATCGGCATTAAAACGGGAAGGTGCAGCTCTTGGATATAGCAATACGGCATTTGATGTGTTTGCATTGTTGCTGAACAAATCGTTTTACCCGCTTGACAGTACGGCAACACGTACGGTAAAAAATATCCTGCCCGGTGATTATATTATTGAAGAACCGGGGAAAGCAACAATAGTTACCCTCTTAAAAGTGCCGGCACAAAATAAAGCGGCTGTTTACGAAGCCTTTGATAGCCGGCCCGGCGCAACGGCAACTGTGTTGGATAAGCAATACCTCACCGGCAAATTTGTTGAGCTGATCAATGCCGATTTTACTTATATAGCGTTCATTACCTCGCTGCTGGTATTTCTCGTGCTGCTGGTTACCTACGGAAGAATAGAACTGGCGCTGATGGCTTTTTTACCCATGCTTATAAGCTGGATATGGATATTAGGCATAATGGGTATGGCCGGTATCAAATTCAATATTATCAATATTATTGTGTCCACGCTGATATTCGGACTTGGCGATGATTATAGCATATTCATCATGGATGGATTGCTGCAGGAATATAAAGCCGGTAAGAAAAACCTTTCTTCCTTTAAGTCGTCCATCCTGCTTTCTGCCATTACCACTACGGTGGGACTTGGCGTGCTGATATTTGCCAAACATCCTGCGCTCCGGTCTATTGCCATGATTTCCATTATTGGTATTTTATGTGTCGTGCTGGTAGCCCAGGTATGCATACCCTTCCTGTTTTCGGTGTTGATCAGGAACAGAACCCGCAAAAAATTATTCCCGTGGACGTTTTGGGGATTATGTAAATCCCTGTTTGCCCAGCTCTGGTTTATGGGAGGCAGCATTATTTTGGTTATTGTTGGTTTTTTGCTGGTAAAATGGAATCCTTTCAACCGGGAAAAAGGGAAAGCACTCTTTCATATTGTTATTGCACGGTTTTCAAGATCGCTGATCTATGTTATGGCTAATGTGAGGAAAACCATCCTTAATCCGGCAGGTGAGGATTTTTTGAAGCCTGCGGTTATTATCTGTAATCACCAGTCGGGGTTGGATAACTTTGTCATGATGATGCAGTATCCGAAATTGATATTGCTTACGAGCGACAGGGTAAGACATGCTCCTGTTTCGGGTATGGTGGTACGTATGGCCGATTATTATCCGGCATCAGATGGGGCCGAGGGTAGTATAAAAGAGATGAAGGAGAAAGTAAGGCAGGGCTATTCCATTGTCATATTTCCTGAAGGAACCCGGTCGTCAGACGGGAAGATCAGCAGGTTTCATAAGGGCGCATTTTATATTGCAGAACAGCTTCAGATGGATATATTGCCTGTGGTTATTCACGGTACCGGCTACACGATGACCAAGCATGATATCCTGGTAAAGGATGGAAAAATAACGGTTCAGATCTTACCCCGGATCACACCTGATGATATGACTTATGGCAACGGGTATCGCGAACGGGCAAAACAGGTTGGACGCTATTTCCGAGCTGAATATGAAAAGCTGCGGGCATCGGTGGAAACGCCTTCGTGGTTCAGGGAGCAATTGTTTTATAACTATATCTATAAAGGACCGGTGCTGGAATGGTATATGCGTGTTAAAGTAAGGCTGGAAAAGGATTATGCGCTTTTTCATGAGCTTTTACCCCTGAAGGGAAAATTGCTGGATATTGGTTGCGGCTATGGATTTATGTCATATATGCTGCATTTTGCCGCAAGGGACAGGAATATTACGGGAATTGATTATGATGAAGCAAAAACGGATGTGGCCGATCATTGTTTCAGTAAGAATGAGCAGATCAGCTTTAAACATGCAGATGTATTGCACTATCCTTTTCAAAAATACGATGGTATTATTCTTGCTGATATGCTGCATTATCTTACCCCGGAACAGCAAAAGCAAATCATCCGGCAATGTATGGAAAGTTTAAATGAAGAAGGCGTACTGCTGATCCGGGATGGAGATAAAGAACTGAAAGAAAAACACAAAGGCACGATGCTGACCGAATTTTTTTCTACCCGGCTGTTCCGTTTTAATAAAACCACCCGGTCGGGGTTATCTTTTTTATCAGGAAGCATGATTGTTGAAACTGCGGCAGCCTGTAATATGGATTGGCGTAAAATAGATGAAACGAAATATACCTCTAATGTTATTTTTGTCATTCAAAACCGCAAAGGACTACAATGAACAGGTATGACATCGTGATCATCGGCAGCGGTATTGGCGGGTTAGTATGCGGCGCTATACTCAGCAAAGAAGGTTACCGCGTTTGTGTACTTGAAAAAAACAGGCAGATCGGCGGTAGCCTGCAAACCTTTTCCCGTGAGAAGGAAATATTCGATTCGGGTGTTCACTATATAGGGGGATTAGATAAGGGGCAGAATCTTTACCAGGTATTTAAGTACCTGAACGTGATAGACAAGCTGAAACTACAGCGGATGGATGAGGTCTTTGATAAGATTATTATCAGTGATGATCACAACATCTACCGGCAGGCGCAGGGGTATGATAATTTTATTAAGCATCTTGTAGCTGATTTTCCTGAAGAGGAAGCCGCCATTCGCCTTTATTGTGACAAGGTAAAAGAAGTATGTAGCCGGTTTCCCTTATATAATTTAAGAACAAACGGGCTATATGAGGAAAAGGCAGATGTGCTGACATTAGATACCTGCTCGGTGATCTCGTCTTTAACAAAAAACAAAATATTGCAGGCGGTGCTCGTTGGCAACAATGCGCTGTATGTGGGTAAGCCGGATGAAACCCCTTTCTATGTTCACGCGCTGATCATCAACAGCTATATTGAAAGTTCCTGGAAATGTATTAACGGAGGTTCGCAGATCGGAAAGGTTCTTGCCGCCAATATCAGGGATAGCGGGGGCGAGGTGATCAGGAATTGTGAAGTCACCCGGATCGTTACGGAGGGGGGCAGGGTAGTTTACGCAGAAGCTGCCAGTGGCGCCCGCTATTATGCCGATCAGTTTATCTCGAATATGCATCCGGCAAAAACCCTGGAGATGACCCATACGAACGTGATAAAAAATGTTTACCGCAGGCGTATCGGTAGTCTGCCACATACCATTTCTTCTTTTTTAATTCATATCGTGTTAAAGAAGAATTGTTTTCGTTATTACGGGCATAACTTTTATTATCATAAATCTGGTGAAATATGGAACCTGGCGGATTATACCGAAGACAATTGGCCGCTGGGTTATGCGTTGTTTTTTCCTCTTTCCTCTAAAACCGGGGTATACGCCGATACGATGAGCATATTTTCCTATATGCGATACGATGAGATGAAACCCTGGGAGCATACTTTTAACACGGTTTCTGCCGAAAGCGACCGGGGCGCAGACTATGAAGCGTTTAAAGAACATAAAGCGAAAATATTGTTGGATTGTGTAGAGGAAAGATTTCCGGGGCTGCGTGATTGTATCCGGTCTTATACCACATCAACGCCGCTTTCTTACCGGGATTATATCGGTAATTATGACGGCTCTTTATATGGTATAGCAAAAGATTATAAAGATCCTTTAAAAACATTTATATCGCCCCGTACCAAGCTGCAGAATCTGTATCTTACCGGGCAAAATATTAATATACATGGTGTGCTGGGATCTACCATTAGCGCTTTGTTAACTTGTGTAACATTACTGGGTAACGAAAATGTGGTTGAAAAAATCAGGAATGCATAAGATATGGAAAATAGGGCAATGGCTGTTGTATGGCATTGGCTTTTTGATACTGCTGTTGCTGTGTGGGCTGGGTTATGTGGTTTATGTAAGTAAAACGGATCCACCTGCTGTTACACAGGTGGATAGTATACAATGGCAGCGTGAAGATCATGGGAATGGTTTTTATACGCTGGGTAACAACTGGCTGAGGAAAAGCGAATCGGGCTTATATGAGCTGTATGTAGAAGGTGATGCATTTGAAAGGGGAGTGGTGAATGGAAAGCTTTCCAAAGAATTGCTGGAAACCCAGGAAGACTATTTCAGTGCGCAAATCCGCAAAATGATTCCTTCTTCTTTTTACCTGCGTTTTTTAAAATACGTGATCGGCTGGTTTAACCGCAACCTGGACAGGTATGTGATTGATGAATATAAGCAGGAAATATACGGCATATCTGAATCTGCTTCTGACAGGTACGGATATATCGGAACAAACTACCAGCGGATATTGAATTATCACGCTGCACACGATATTGGTCATGCGTTACAGAACATGGCGCTTGTCGGATGTACCTCTTTTGGCACCTGGGGAGGCGCATCGTCAGACAGTACCCTGATTATCGGAAGGAACTTCGATTTCTATGTAAGTGATGATTTTGCCAAAAACAAGATTATCCTGTTTGAAAATCCTTCACAGGGTTATTCCTTCATGAGTGTTACCTGGGGAGGTTTTATCGGCGTGGTATCGGGCATGAATGAAAAAGGTGTTACCGTAACCCTTAATGCAGCTAAAAGCAGCATCCCTGCCGGTTCGGCCACCCCGGTGTCGCTCGTTGCAAGGGAGATCCTGCAATATGCGGCAACGATTGACGAGGCGGTTGCTATTGCGCATAAACGGACCATGTTTGTGTCTGAATCTTTTTTGGTTGGATCGGCAGCGGACAATAAGGCGGTGATCATTGAAAAAACACCGGATACCCTGGATGTGTATGATCCGGGTTCGGATCATATTCTTTGTGCCAATCATTTTCAAAGTAAAGCCCTGGCAGGATCTGAACCTAATATCCGGCAGATCAGCGAGAGCGCATCGGATTACCGGTATAAACGGCTACAGGAGCTTTTAGGAGAAAAAGAAAAAAACACCGTGCTCAACACGGCGCGTATTCTGAGAGACAGGAAGGGGCTGCACGATACGGATATCGGTATGGGTAATGAAAAAGCGCTGAATCAGCTCATCGCCCACCACTCCGTTATTTTTGAACCCCAGAAGCTGTTGGTGTGGGTATCCACTTCTCCCTGGCAGCTCGGCGAATATGTAGCTTATGATCTGCATAAGGTTTTTGCCTCCGGCAGGTTACAGGAAAACCGGGAAATACAGGAACCGGCACTGGCGATTCCTGCCGACACTTTTCTGCTTAGCCGGCAGTATAATGAATTTGAAAAGTTCAGTGAATATAAGCGCCGGATATCTGAGGGTAAAGAGATCAGTACAGACAGCTTGGTCAGCAGTAATCCGCAATTTTACCATAGTTATGTACTGGCAGGAGATTACTGTTTTAAGCGTAAGGACTTCAGCCGTGCCATCACCTATTATGAGCAGGCGCTAACTAAAGAAATTGCTACCAGCCAGGAAGAAGCGTATATCAGGCAGCAGATAGCCCGTATTCAAAAACAACTTCAATCAAAATGATTAAGGGTATTGGAACAGATATTGTTGAAACCGACCGGATTGCAAAAGCAATTGAAAAAGAGCAGGGTTTCCGGGAACTGGTTTTTTCTAAGCATGAGATAGCCTATTGCGAATCCAGGGCGAATAAATATGAACACTATGCTGCGCGGTTTGCAGCAAAGGAGGCTTTCTTTAAAGCAATAGGCACGGGCTGGAAAACCGGAACGGCTTTTAATGAAGTGGAAATATATCATGCGGAGAATGGTAAGCCGGAACTCCGTATTCATGGTGAAACGGAAAACACGATTGGCACCGTGCAGATCCAGGTTTCGTTATCACATATCAAGACTATGGCGGTGGCTGTGGTGCTGGTTATGCAATAAACGGGTATAAGGTGTACTTCCTTCTTCGCTTTTAATACCGCAATTTCGATATCTCTAAAGTAGGGCATTGAAAAAGTTTACAAGTGAAGTATGTTTATTAACTTTCTGTAATGAAGAAACCGGAGTCGGATTACGATGTGGTTGTTATAGGGGCAGGCATAGGCGGATTAACTGCTGCGGCCATACTAAGTAAAGCCGGGCTTTCTGTTTGTGTGCTGGAAAAAGAACCGCATGTGGGAGGCTACCTGGCGGGGTTCAGGAGAAAAGGTTTTATATTCGATACGGCTATTCACTGGCTGAATCAATGCGGTCCCAACGGTGTCGTAACCCGGCTTTTTGATATGCTGGGTATGGATCATCCCCGGCCGGTTACCCTGCAGCGTACCCGCAGGTATTTAGGCAACAGCTATAATTATCTTCTTACCAACCATCCCGATGATCTGAAAGATCAGCTGATCAGTTTGTTTCCCGGTGAGAGAAAAGGAATAGAGCGTTTTTTCTTCCGTGCAAGAAAAATAGGTCATTCACTGAACAGCCTGAGCCATATCTTCCGTTCGGAAGAGACCATGTCCGTCTGGGAAAAGCTGCGCAATAAATTAAAAGTGCTTAAAGTGATCCTGCCATTTATGCCTTATATTTCTTATAGTGGTGATAAAGGTTTAAAAAGGGGATTAAAGTGTTTTTTTAAAGACGAACAGCTGCATAACATTTTTGCCTCTGAAACGGAGATGATTGGTTGTATGGTTCCCATTGGCTGGTCCTATGCCGATGATTTTCAGTGTCCGCCAAAGGGAGGAGCACGGGTCATACCGCTTTGGCTAAAGTATGTGGTTGAATATTATGGTAGCGTGATATGTACCCGGTGCAGCGTGAAGGAAGTCATAGTACAAAACAATACGGCTACGGGAGTATTAGTTGAGCATAAAGGTCAATTACAGCAGGTTAACAGCAAATATGTCATTGCCGCCTGCGATATAGAAACCCTGTATGAAAAAATGTTACCGCGTGAGGCCGTTCCCGAAAAATTGAAAAGGAAGCTGAGGCAGGCAGAATTATATTCTTCTTCCGTTACCATCTTTATCGGGCTGGATTGTACTGCGGAAGAGCTGGGTTTTGGTGAAGAGATGATTCATATTGCTGATGAAAGACAGCCTTATGGAAGTCACCATACCGGAGATCCTGCTACTACCGAAATCAGTATCCTGGCTCCATCCGTTCGGGATAAATCCGTGACGCCGGAGCAGTGCGGTTCGCTCGTCTTTTTTATGCCGGCATTAATGGACAGTAATGATTACTGGGGTACTGTGAAAGATAGCCACGGGGAGTATACAAGAGGAGCGGCCTATAAAGCCTTAAAGCAGCGTACGGCTGAGGTGATCATTGCAAGAGTAGAAGCGCTGGCGGCACCGGGACTGCGGTCTCATATTTTGTTTTATGAGGTGGCAACGCCCATTACCCATTACCGTTATACGGGTAATAAGAATGGTACTATGATGGGGGCAAAGCCCGGCAGGAAAAATATGCAAAATAAAATTGCCCATTATCAAACACCGGTAAAGCACCTTTTACTGGGAGGGCATTGGGCTGAGTTGGGCGGAGGGGTACCGGTTGCTGCTAAAGCCGGAACCAATGCGGGGCTGATGATATTAAAAAAAGAAAACAGGCCGGCCTTCAATGCATTGTGCAGGTATATAGAAGGTAAATTAACTTTGCAGGACCTGTTAGCCCGTAACTGTTTTAAATCCTATGATCATTCCTGGGTTCAGCCGCTTACGCCGGCTCAGTCCCGTGCAGCAGAACCGGTTCCTGGTTCTTATCCTGATCTTCCCGGCATGACGGGAGCGCAGGATGATGATGTGTAATAATGTCA
The DNA here is from genome assembly GCA_023957155.1 of Chitinophagaceae bacterium. Taxonomy (GTDB): domain Bacteria; phylum Bacteroidota; class Bacteroidia; order Chitinophagales; family Chitinophagaceae; genus Agriterribacter. The sequence continues at coordinate 150,446 of JAMLHK010000002.1, forward strand.
TTGTGATCTGCTGCTTATATTTTGATATTATCGAAATCGCCTGTTAACATTAATTAACGTGCACTAATTGATCAATGTCGCATGTTACAACTTCAAATTGTATTAGCTTCGCATTCCATGGAAAAGTTACATTTATATCTGGTAGCCTTTTTTTTCCTGTTTGCCTGTTCCGAGAAAAAGAAAGAAGGCACTGTTCAGCCCAGAGAGAGAAGCCGTACGGTTCTTGCGGATGGTTTTATTGTTAAAACCATCCCCTTAAGTGAAAACATTGAGGTAGCGGGATCCCTGCTGCCGGCAGAAGCTACGGATATCCGTCCGGAAATCAGCGGCAGGCTCGTAAGCATTAATTTTAAAGAAGGCAGTTTTGTAAAAAAGGGAACCTTATTAGCCAAGTTGTTTGATGAAGACCTGCAGGCGCAGTTAAAAAAGCTGGAAGTCCAATTGGCGATCAATGAAAAAACAGTTGAGCGGTATAAAGAATTGTTAAAAATCCAGGGGGTTAGCCAGCAGGATGTGGATCTTAGTGAGCTTCAGGTGAATAATAATAAGGCGGATATAGAACTGGTAAAAGTATCTATTGCCAAAACGGAGATCCGATCTCCGTTTGATGGCCGGCTCGGGTTAAGAAAGATCAGCTTAGGCGCCTATGTTTCTCCCAATGACGTAATAGCAACGATTAGAGAAGTAGATCATTTAAAACTGGAATTTACCGTACCTGAAAAATACGGTACTAACTTTATTCCGGGTAAAAACATCAGTTTCACCATTGACGGGGTGCGGCAGCGGTTTGAAGCAACCGTAATAGCCAGCGAATATTTCATAGATGCCAATACCCGCAGTCTGAATATAAAAGCATTGGTGAATAACACGCATGCCTCGCTGATACCGGGAGCTTTTGCAAAGGTTGCCTTAGAGCTGGCAAAGGACAATAACGCCGTTATCATACCTACCCAGGCGGTAATACCGCTTAGCCGGGGTAAGCAGGTGATTGCGTATAAAGACGGGCAACCCCGGTTTTTACCCGTTACAACAGGCATCAGGGATTCGGTATATGTGCAGGTGATAACCGGTGTGAACATAGGGGATACCGTTTTGATTTCCGGCCTGATGAGCGTTAAACCCGATTCTCACATACAACTCACCAAGATACAATAATGAATATTTCCGAAATAAGCCTTCGACGCCCGGTGCTGGCCACTGTTGCAAGTATCCTGATAGTGGTGTTTGGTATAATTGGCTTTACCTTCTTAGGCGTAAGAGATTACCCCGCTATTGATCCGCCTATCATTAATGTGCGGACAAACTATGCGGGAGCTAACGCGGATATTATTGAGTCGCAGATCACCGAACCCCTCGAAAAGTCAATCAATGGTATTGCCGGTATAAAAAACATGACTTCGTCCAGCAGCCAGGGTATCAGCAATATCTCTGTTGAATTTGACCTGGGAGTGGACCTGGAGGCTGCTGCCAATGATGTAAGGGATAAAACTTCACAGGCACAGCGCCGCCTGCCCCAGGATTTAGATGCGCCTCCTGTGGTTTCCAAGGCTGATGCCAGCTCTGATGCCATTATTTCCATGACGGTGCAAAGTAATACGCGCAACCAGCTGGAAATAACAGAATACGCTACCAATGTATTACAGGAAAGATTACAAACCATCCCCGGGGTTAGCAGCCTGAATATATGGGGAGAAAAGAAATACGCCATGCGTATATGGTTTGAGCCTTCCAAGCTGAATGCCTATGGGCTTACTTTCCAGGATGTACAGGCGGCGCTCTTAAAAGAGAATGTGGAATTACCCTCCGGGAAAATTGCCGGGTATAATACGGAGTTAACCGTAAGAACATTTGGGCGCCTGTCTACAGAGGAAGAGTTCAATAATATTATTATTAAAAACTTTGGGGGCAGTGTTATCCGGTTAAAAGATATCGGCGAAGCCGTGTTGGGACCTGAAAATGAAGAAACGATATTGAAGCTGAACGGTGTACCGATGATTGCCCTGGCTATTGTGCCGCTGCCGGGATCTAACTATGTTGCCATAGCCGATGAGTTCTATAAACGCTTTGAGCAGCTAAAGAAGGAAGTACCTGAAGACATTAAGCTTGACATTGTATTGGATCAGAGCGTGTTTATTAAGCGTTCTATTTCAGAAGTGGAAGAAACATTGGTCATTGCTATCGTACTGGTTATCCTGATCATCTATCTTTTCTTCCGGGACTGGCTGATGGCTATACGTCCTTTAATAGATATTCCGGTTTCATTGATCGCTGCATTTTTTATCATGTACCTTTCCGGGTTCACCATAAATGTATTGAGCCTGCTGGGTATTGTGCTGGCCACCGGTCTGGTGGTGGATGATGGTATTGTGGTCACGGAGAATATTTATAAGAAAATGGAAGCCGGAATGAATAAATGGCAGGCAGCGAAGGAGGGCTCCAAAGAAATCTACTTTGCGGTAATTTCTACTTCTATCACGCTTGCCGTGATCTTTTTACCGATCATTTTCCTTCAGGGCTTTGTAGGCCGGCTTTTTCGGGAATTTGGTATTGTGGTGGCAGGGGCTGTGCTGGTATCTGCTTTTGTGTCCTTAACGCTTACGGCTGTACTGAATGTAAAGCTGGCACGGAAAAAGCATACGCATGGCTGGTTTTACCGGGTAACCGAACCTTTCTTCAGTGGTATGGAAAACGGCTATCACGGTTTGCTGGGCAGATTTATGAAAGTAAAATGGCTGGCATTACTCATTGTGGTAATTTGCGGCGGACTGATTTGGGGAATCGGTACTAAATTGAAATCGGAGCTGGCCCCGATGGAAGACAGAAGCCAGTTCCGTCTCCAGGTAACAACACCCGAAGGTTCTTCTTTTGAATATACTGACCGGTTCATAGGTGATATTACCAGCCTGATCATGGACTCTGTTCCCGAATTTAAGACCGTTCTTACCGTAACCGCACCGGGCTTTTCCGGGACGGGTTCTGTTAATACCGGCTTTTTAAGAACGATGCTTATTGATCCCGACCAGCGTACCCGTTCCCAGCAGGAGATCGTAGATATGATCAACAGGAACCTGCCCAGGTTTTCTGAAGGAAGGGTTTTTGCCATCCAGGAGCAGACCATATCGGTTAACCGCAGGGGAGGGCTGCCGGTTCAGTTTGTAATACAAAATAATAATTTTGATAAGCTCACTGAGGTAGTGCCTAAATTCCTGGAAGAAGCCAATAAAAACCCTGCTTTTCAAGGGGTGGATATTGATCTTAAATTTAATAAGCCGGAGCTTTCCGTTGGTGTTGACCGCCTGAAAGCAAGTGACCTCGGGGTTAGCATTGATGCCATATCAGAAGCGCTGCAACTGGCATACAGTAACCGCCGTTTGGGCTATTTTACAAGACAGGGAAAACAATATGAAGTAATCGGGCAGGTGCCCCGGGACGACCGGAACAAGCCTACCGATCTGAAAAACATATATATCCGTAACCAGCGTGGAGAAAGCATCTCGTTAGATAACCTGGTAACGGTGCAGGAGGGAACAACGCCTCCCACGATTTATCATTTTAACCGGTATAAATCGGCTACGATATCTGCCGGTCTCGCGCCGGGTGTTGCTCTGGGAGATGGAATTAAAGCTATGGAGAGTATAGCAGACAAATTGCTTGACGATACCTTTGCTACTTCATTATCCGGAACTTCGCGCGACTTTGCCGAAAGTTCGGGAAATACCATGTTTGCTTTTGTACTGGCGCTTCTCCTGATCTTCCTGGTACTTGCTGCGCAGTTTGAGAGCTTCATAGATCCGTTCATTATTATGTTTACGGTACCGTTGGCTATTGCCGGAGCCGTATTGACCTTGTGGTTATTTAACCAGACGCTCAACATTTTTTCGCAGATCGGTATGATCATGCTTATCGGGCTGGTAACCAAGAACGGGATACTTATCGTAGAATTTGCAAACCAGAAACAGCGATCCGGGATGCCCAAAGCACAGGCCGTTATTGAAGCTGCCGTTGCTCGTTTAAGACCTATCTTAATGACGAGCCTGGCGATGGCGCTTGGTGCATTGCCCATCGCCATGTCCATTGGTGCGGCTTCAACAAGCCGTATACCGCTGGGTCTTGTAATTGTCGGCGGGATCATATTTTCACTTGTGCTTACTTTGTTTGTGATCCCTGCCATGTATAGTTTCCTTTCGGCAAAAAAGGGCGAAAGTCATATTGATGAATATTTTACAGAAGTAAAAACGAATGAAAAGATATGGAGTGGAAAAGAATCTTCGGAATCATTACCATAGCAGGTTGCTTACATGGCCCTGCAACCGGGCAGCAGGTCATTACATTACATGAAGCGATAGCTGCCGGGCTGCATAACAATTATGATATATTACTGTTGAGTAACGATTCCGTTGCCGCAGCTACGGATCAACGTTTTGTATATGGTGCTTTCCTGCCTAACCTCAACGGAACGGTAGGTACTTTGTGGAGCACTTCTGCCCAAAAACAAAAATACCAAACCCGTGATGATGCGGAGGGATCAGGTATAAAAACCGATAATATTAATGCGGCGCTGAATCTGAACTGGACTTTGTTTGACGGGTTAAAAATGTTTGCAACAAAAAGGAAGATAGAAGAGCTGCACGGGCTGGCCGGAATTAATCTTAAAAACCAGGTAGTGAATACCACGGCTGAGATTGTTAACAACTACTACCTGATTGTGCGGCAGAAGCAATTGCTCAAAGCCATAGAAGAGCAGATGTCTATTAACGAGGAGAGGGTAAAATTAGCCGACCGGAAACTTTCAGTGGGGTTAGGTTCAAAACCCGAATTGTTACAGGCTAAGGTGGATCTCAATGCCCAGAAAGCCGCTCACCTGCAGCAGCAGACCGCTATGCTCCAGCTGCGTGACCAGCTTAACCAGCTTACCGGTATGCAATTGCCTGCAGTATATGATGTTGCTGACTCTATTCCTTTAAATTTGTATTTGAATATTTCAGATATTCAAAACCAGGCTGTAACTTCTAATCCTACCATTTTACAGGCGCTCAAGAATGCGGATATTGCGGCGATCTCGCTGAAAGAAGCGAAGGCCTCGCGGTGGCCGTTGGTTAGTTTTGTATCCGCCTATAGTTTTACGCGTAATGCGAACAAAAATAATATCAGTCCTTTTGCACCTTATTTTAGTCGTAACCAGGGATATAACCTGGGACTTACTGCTTCCATCCCGATACTTAATAATTTAAGTGTTAAGCGAAATATTGAAAGAGCTAAGCTGGACGTAGAATATCAGCATATTGCGGTATCCAAGCAGAAGAGCTTAGTGGATGTTTGGGTGAAAGTGGCATTTAACAGCTACCAGTATCAGGTAAGTGCGCTCCTGCTTGAAGAAGAAAATATTGAGCTGGCAAAAGAAAACGTGATGATCGCCCTCGAGCGTTTCAGGCAGGGCGTATCTACCTACCTTGAGCTGCGGGAAGCACAAAAAAGTCTGGAAGACGCTTACGACCGCCTGATCGCAGCGCGGTATAATACCAAAGTGTCTGAAACGGAGCTGTTGCGCTTAAAAGGCGATATTATACACTAACGGATCTGACATGGATCAATCCTCTTCTCCAGTATTTTTTATTTGAGACAGTATGGTATAAGCGTTTTTCACAATCACTTTTTTCCCTTCCAGGTCTTCGGTACTGCCGCTCACTTCTACTATTCCGTTTTCTTTTATACCGGTTTGAACGGCTATAAGCTGAAAATTGTTGCTTTCTTTTTCTTCCAGCAGGTACTCGCTATTGCCATAGCGCACTACGGCTGCTTCGGGAACGGCAGTTACTTCGGCGCTGTGTATTTTGATGCGGGCATTTAAAAACATACCGGGTAGTAATTGCTTGGGCTGTTTTTCAAAATGACAATGAACCAGCGCGCTGCGGTTATCATCCACATTCTTAGTGATCAGCAGCACCTCACATTCATATTCGGTAGCAGGATCGTCCACGAAAGTGATCATTACCTTTTGTTTGGGGCGTATCTTACCCAGGTCTTTTTCAAATACCGTAAGCACGGCGTGTATATCATTGGGGTTGATCAGCTCAAACAATACATCAGATGCATTTACATATTTCCCGGTATTGATATTTACCCGGGAAACGAACCCGTTAATAGGTGAATAAACAGGGACGCTTCTCGAAATATTATTTTCATCCAGTCTGTCAGGGTGAATTCCAAAGAGCCGGAGCTTTTCATTGTATCCTTTTACCAGCACTTTTTGCGAAATAAAATCGGCTTCAGCCTGCTGGAATATTTTATCGGCATTCACTTTGTTTTCGTTCAGTAGCTTCTGCCGTTCATAATCCTTTTCAATATAGGTCAGTTTTGCTTTGGCAACTAAGTACTCCTGTTGTAATTGTATCAGTCCCTCGTCTTCCATTATGGCAATGACTTCACCTTTATTTACATGCATGCCGGGTATCAGCTTGGTGCTTTTAAGATATCCGCCGGATGGAAAACTGACAGAGACGATGTTTTGCGGAGGTACATCTACCAAACCGTGTATTTTAAGCTCACTGCTCAGCACCTGCTTTTGTACAGGGGCTGTTTCGATGCCTGAATTTTTAACCTGTTCGGTAGTGAGCTGTACCGCATCTTTAGAAACGTGATCTTGTTCTTTTATTGGCTCGTTTTTGGAAGTACATGCCATCATTAATCCTGTCAGCAGCCATATATTTATGTAACGCATACGTTTTATTTTCTGTTTAAGTATTCTAATTCAATAAGCGCCTGGTTATACTGATGTACCGCATCTAAATAGTTTATCCGGATAGTAATTGCGTTATTCATCAGGGCGGACCATTCTAAGTAGCTGATCTCTCCTTTTTCAAAGCTGAGATTTGCAGATTGTATGATCAGTTCCGCTTGTTGCAATCCGGTGCTTTCATAGTATTGCAGGTTATTCTGCTCTTTCCTGATGACCGTTGCCAGTTGTTGCAGTTGGTGTTTCATCAATCCGATCGAAGTTTCTGTGCGGATTGCCGCTACTTCTTCCTGTATCCTGCCGGCTTTGATCCTTGCTTTGGCAGCGCCGTTAAACAGCGGTATACCTACGGTAATACTGGCAATATGAAAGCGATTGCTGCCGCTGTAATATTTTTGACTGATACCGTCTGCGCTATGGTACCCGATGACCGACTGGTTACTGTAACCAACGGAAAATTCGGGGGATAATTTTGCTTTTTCCACGCCGGTTTGTGCTATTGCGACTTGCTCCTGCGTTTCGCTATACTGTATTTGCGGATGTGCATTAATACGGAAGCTGTCTGCAGGCATATTGTTTTCCATTTTTAAGGAGGTATACGCAGGGAGGAAAAGTGTACCGGTTTGCAGCAGCCATTGTAGTTGCTGCTGTAGCATCAGTATGTCGGCGTCTGATTGTTGTAGTTGTAATTGTAACTGCTGGAACTGTGCTTTAGCCGTGGTTTCTTCTAATATATTGCTTTCTCCCGCCCGGAAGCGAAGTGTGGCGGATTGATGAAACCGGCCGTAAACCGAATCCAAGTGTCGGAGTAGCTGTTTCCTTTCCAGTTGGTCAACCAGGGAATAAAATACCTGTTTGATCTCCCTGTGCAGTTCCGCTTCTTTCCAGTCTGCTAACTGCTCACGGGCATTTTGTTCTTTTTTATATAATTGTTGCTGCCGGTGATATACCACCGGCATACTAAAGCCCTGTCCGAGGAAAAAACGGGTATCGTTTTTTATGCCGTTAATCCCCCCATACTCAGCGCCTAACTGTGTTTTTCCGGGGTCAAAAACATGGGTTTGTAACTGATGCCAGTAACCTGCTTCTTTTTTTATTGCCTGGAGGTTCAGGTTTTGTATGCTGCCCATTTTCAACATTTCATCCAGTCTGATGCTTTGCTGGGCCCGGGCAGCAGGATAGAGCAACAGGAATGATATAAGTATGGCAACGGGTTTACTCTTTATTTTTTTCATTTCTCCTCTTTCAAACCAGCGGTATAAAACCGGCAGCACAACGAGGGTGAGCAGGGTAGCGGTTATCAACCCGCCAATAACAACTGTGGCTAAGGGACGTTGTACCTCAGCGCCTGATCCCCGGCTTAAAGCCATCGGTAAAAAACCCAGGGAAGCTACGCTGGCGGTCATCAGTACCGGGCGTAGCCTGATTCGTGTACCTTCCATAATAATTTGTTGAATGTCTTCTAATCCGGTTTGCTTTAAACGGTTAAACTCGGTGATTAAAACAATACCATTTAGTACCACTACTCCAAACAGCGCTATAAAACCTATACCGGCGGAGATGCTGAAGGGCATATCCCTGACCCATAAGGCCAGGATGCCCCCGATAGCCGACAAGGGAATAGCAGAGAAGATGAGTAGACCGTATTTTAAGGAGCCGAATGCAAAATAGAGCATCACCAAAATAAGCAATAAGGCTACGGGTACGGCTATGGATAAACGCTGTGTGGCTTCCACCAGGTTTTCAAATTGACCGCCGTACTTTATATGGTAACCTGACGGTAATTTTAGCTGGCGATCTGCTTTTTTACTCAGCTCGTCTACCACCGACTCCACGTCTCTGCCTCTTACATTAAAACCTACAATGATCCTGCGTTGTGCGTTTTCACGCTGGATCTGGTTCGGGCCAACCTGTATTTTTACCGATGCTACCTGGTATAGAGGTACCTGCAAACCGGAAGGAGTAGGGATCAGCAGTTGCTGTACATCCGAAAGATCTTTCCTTCCTTCATCTTCTAACCGCACCACGAGATCATAGCGTTTTTCATTTTCGTAAATGATCCCTGCCGCCTCACCGGCAAAGGCTGTGCGAACAAGCCGGTTTACATCTGTAATATGCAGCTGGAAACGGGCCATAGCCTCGCGGTTGTATTGAATAACCACCTGCGGCAATCCGGTTACGGTTTCTATATATATATCTTTTGCACCTTTCACGGTTGATGCAATATTGCCCATAACATGGGCGTAGGCAGAAAGGCTGTCCAGGTCTTCTCCGAAAATTTTACATACCACATCCTGTCGCGCACCGGATATCAGTTCATTGAACCGCATTTGTACCGGATACTGGAAGCCGTGCGTCATACCCGGTATTTCTTCCAATGCTTTACCCATTTTATTAGCAAGCTCGTCAAATGTTGACGCGGAAGTCCATTCTTTTTTGGGTCTTAAGGTGATCATAATATCCGTCATTTCCAAGGGCATGGGATCGGTAGGTATTTCACTGGCGCCGATACGGGTAACGATTTTTTCTACTTCCGGGAACCGGTTTTGTAAGATAGACACCGCTTTCTGTGTTTGCCGGATGGTTTCGGTTAATGAGCTGCCGGTAAGTAAACGGGCATCAACGGCAAAGTCGCCTTCTTCCAGTTTGGGAATAAATTCACCGCCTAACCGGCTCATGATAAATACCGCTATGGCAAACAGGAGTACAGCCAGTGCGATTACTACTTTAGGGAAATGCAATGCCTTTTTGAGAACAGGGCTGTATCCTTTTTGTATGCGATGCATCATCTTGTCGGCCCAACTGTCCTCGTGCCTGTGCTTTTTGCTCAGTACCAGCGAAGACATCATCGGCACATAGGTAAACGAGAGCAGGAAGGCGCCGATCAGGGCAAAGGAAACGGTTTGCGCCATAGGGCGGAACATTTTCCCTTCAATACCCGTGAGTGTAAGAATAGGTAAATAAACGATAAGAATGATGATCTGTCCAAAAACGGCAGCGTTCATCATCTTCCCGGCTGAATGTGTTACTTCTTCATCTAAACGGGTTTGTGTGATGCGGGTTAACCCGCTGAACTGCCTGCTATGTCCGAGCCGGTGAAGTACGGCTTCTACAATAATGACGGCTCCGTCTACGATCAATCCAAAATCCAGGGCGCCCAGGCTCATCAGGTTGCCGGACACACCAAACAGGTTCATTAAAATAATAGCAAACAGCATGGACAGGGGAATAACGGATGCTACAATCAGCCCTGCCCTTATATTACCGAGGAACAGCACCAGCACAAAAATGACGATGAGCGCACCTTCAAGCAGGTTGGTTTTTACGGTTTGAATAGCACTGTCTACCATTTTGGTACGGTCGTAAAATGATTCAAGAACAATGCCTTCCGGTAGTGTTTTCCGGATTTGTTCAATCCGGATCTTAACATTTTCTATTACCTGCGATGCATTGGCGTCTTTTAGCATCAATACTACTGCACCGGCTACTTCACCCTGGTCTTTATACGTCATTGCCCCGTACCGTATGGCATGCCCGGTGCGAACATCAGCCACATCTTTTATAAGTACCGGGATTCCCGAGCTGGTATGTTTTACAAATATGTTTTCCAGTTCTCCGGTAGAAGCAGCCAAGCCTTCTGTTCGGATGAACAGCGCTTCAGGTCCTTTTTCGATATAAGCGCCGCCGGAATTTTCATTGTTTTTTTCTAATGCGGTAAATATATCGGAAACCGTAACATTCATGCTTTTGAGGTGGTCGGGTTGTACGGCTATTTCATATTGTTTCAGGTAGCCGCCAAAGCTGCTTACATCAGCTACTCCCGGAGTGCCTAACAACTGGCGACGTACTATCCAGTCTTGTATGGAACGGAGTTCCGCCAGATCATACTTCCCTTCGTATCCTTTCTGCGGCCGAAGAACGTACTGGTATATTTCACCGATACCGGTTGTTACCGGCGCCAGTTCGGGATGGCCTGTGCCCGAGGGAATTTGCTCACGCACCATGCTGAGCCTTTCGCTCACCTGCTGACGTGCCCAGTAAATATCGGTTTTGTCATCAAAAACTATGGTTACAACGGATAATCCAAACCTGGAAATGGAACGCATTTCCTTTAATCCGGGAATATTGGAGTTTGCCTGCTCCAATGGAAAGGTGATCAGCCTTTCTACTTCCGGTGCGGCTAATGAAGGAGAAGCCGTTATGATCTGGATCTGATTGCTGGTAATATCCGGCAAAGCGTCTATCGGTAAATTTTTCAGGTCTATTGTTCCCCACACAATGAGCGCAAGGGTAAATAAACCTATAATCAGCTTGTTCCTTACGGAAAAGCGAATAATAGCATTTAACATATACAATGTGATTTGGCCTGGGAAAAAATAAGCGGTCTATATCAGTGCGGCCTGCCGTGGGGGCTGAAAAATATCAAAGTCGGAGAATTGAGGTTTATTGACCTCATTGTAGCTGAAAAATATTAAAGGAGGGGTTGCCGTAGGAGCAATTTTGATGAGCGGTGGCTCGTAAACGCAAATAAGCGTATTTACGGTATGGCAATCCACATTGCGAAAAGGTAGTTGCTGATCCTGTTTAAAATCATCGGTTATGACCAGGGGACTTAAATAATGGATTTTAATGAACTTCCTGAAGTCCATATCGGGGTCAGTTGCGCAGTGTTGCTGAAAATGCTGTAACAGGTAGGGGAAACGCAATAACTGGTGACATTCCGTATATGCCAGTAAATACAAAAAGATAAATGATATACCGATGATCCGCTTCATCAAGCTGCAATTTACAAAAAGGATATGTAATTCAGGCCCGGCATCGTCTATATTTTACCGATACGATGTTTTATAAAGACCATTTTCCCTTTTATCTTCAGTCAAAAAACCCGTAGTATCTTCCCATCCAGTAGGCAAAAAGAAAGTAAGTTCCGGCTTCTTCCGTTTTTCCGCCCTGGCCGGAATTTAATTGCTTGGGATTGGTATTCCATCTCGACACGCTGCTTTCGGCGCTGGGTACAGGCATTACCGATTGCGCTTTTCCCTGCCGGTCAGGGAGAGGATCATGCAACAGATCCCACCGGTGGCTGTTTTCCATGCTCCAGTCAATAAGATCAAGCGGGTATTGTTGTAATTCCCGGAGCGCAATGTCCAGGTCGCAGTTTTTTCCGAGTAAAGCGCTTGCTATAATATTCCATACGGGCATCCGGTCACTGCGAACGGCATTCCAGCTCCGTTCAAGGCTTCTCACGTACAAAGGGTGATAGGAGTCGCCTTCAGCATATCGCAATAGTCCGTAATAGGGGAAGAAATTCAGAATGTCATCGGAATGGCTGTTCTCAAATGGTCCGAACATTTTTGCATACAGCGCATTTTGTGCATAGCCATGTTGTTCTGTCAGCGTTTGATAGGCCGCTTCAAATTTTTTGTTGCCGGTATAATGAAAAGCTGTTTTCAGGAAGGACAGGATCTGCAATGAATTTAACCCACGCTCATACATCCGGTGGGGAGAGTGGTTTAAAGAATCGGGGTTCCATATTCCCCAGCGTGTAGGCAATCCGTCAAAATCAATTAAAAGGAAATTATGATCAACAATATGGGTCACTATACGATTGATCAACCCGGTTACGCGTTGTTTTTGTGTATCATCAGCAACCAGTTCGTAAAATAAAGAGAGGGCAAACAGGTGCCCCGTTATCTCATCAGAGCTGGTGTCGTCAAGCCATTGCCATTTGCCATCCGGGGAAGAGTGCCAGTGCTTGGGATGTGGAGAACGGGACTGCACAACCTGGTCAGATGCTAAAGCATAGGAGCGGGCGGGGTATCCCGGGATACCGGATACGGTTTCGAGACGTTCCAGCGCTTCAAAAGTACGGACGGCGGATTCCAATGCTGCAGACTCTTTGGTAACAGCATACCTGAAACACGATGCTGCGAGGTAACAGGCGGTCCATAGCCCGTCATTGTCTTCGTTTTGTGTTTTGCTGGAAGAGAGGTCACCCGGAATACTCAGTCGCGAGATGTTAATCAATCCCCTGCGGTTATGACGCAGTGCAATAGTCTGCTCATAAGAATCCGCTTTTTGTTTTAAGGTTATTGAAGTTTGTTTTATTTCATTGATTCCTTCCGGGGTAGCGATCCATACCGCCCCGTTTTTTAATGCCAGGATATCATTCACCTGGTTATCGGACAGCCAGCGTTTCCCGTTGTAATAGTGCCAGGCCGTATCTTTTTTTATAGCGCCCTTATCTGTGCCCAGCCACATATCATTGCCCGACCAGCGGATCATTTTTGCAGGACCATAAGGCAACCCGTTTACGCTGCTCCATACTTTATGATCGCCATTCCCGGCAATGCAACCTACGGATCGCAAGGCGCTGAAAAAGACATCTGCACCATCGTTTCCCGTGGCTAAGGCGAAATATTTTCTTTCATTCGCTGATGCCATTACGACATCGTCAAGATTTTGCCATTTATTATTTTCCTTTCTCCATAAACCATCCATCGTGGCTACATATAAGCGGTGTTGTGCATCCGGAACCATATCGTTTACACGGGTAGTATTGATTTCATTTTGCCGGCTCCACTTTCCGTTCCAGGTATAGAGACCGCCGGAAGTACCGATGTGTAATGTTTTATTATCCTCCCACAGCGCACATAATATCGTATCCTTTTGTGCAGGCGGCGGCAATGCTATTTCTTTTTTTGTACCGGGTATCCACGCCTTGTCTTTTGAAATGACCCATACGCGATGTTCCATATCCGCTACGGCGACTATACATTCACGGTTGAGCACACGGCTATTCCATTTACCATTTGCATATACGGCTATGGCTTTGGGTGTAACGGCAATAATGCCATCGGGTGTATCAAACAAACGCAGTATATTCCCGGCGCTGCCTGCAGGCAGCGGTACAGGTTGCTGTATATCCTGTAAAAAATAATTTTCCTTTACCTGGGCGGTTCCTGTCCGACAGGTGAAAATAGAATGGCAGACCAAAAAAAACACGATTCGGTACATGGTATGTCTTTAATATTTTATTTATCCGACAAATCTAAACCGGCGATGGTAAGATAAAAATTTTTCCATCTTAATTATAACCCTTTTTGTTTTGGTTGGCAAAGCGTTGGGTTCTGTGTATATTTAGATTTTATTTCAATCACGAAGAAAGATGCACAGGAAAGAATTTATAAGGAGCAGCCTCTTAGGTGCCGCAGCAGTTACCATTGTTCCCCGCCATGTATTGGGTGGAAAGGGTTATATAGCGCCGAATGACCGTATTAACCTGGGTTATATCGGTACGGGCAAGCAGTCCAGGGGGCTTTTAAACGCGATTGCAGGTGTAAAAGATTCTATGGTTCTTGCCGCCTGTGATGTAGATAAAAAGAAGCTGGCTTATTTTGTAAAGCTGGCGCAGGAAGCTAATGCAAAAAAATCCGGCGCTGATGTGGCATCGTATGGCCATTACCGTGAATTGTTGGACCGGAAGGATATAGATGCGGTGGTAATAGCTACACCCGACCACTGGCATGCGCAAATATCCATTGATGCGGCAAAGGCAGGTAAAGATATTTATTGTGAAAAGCCCCTGGCTTTAACCATAGCAGAAGGGCGGGCGATGGTTGAGGCAGTCCGTAAATACAAAAGGGTATTGCAGACCGGCAGCATGCAGCGTTCTCAGAAAAACTTCAGGCAGGCCGCCGAACTGGTCCGTAACGGCTATATCGGTCAGATCAAAGAAATTAATGTTTCAGTTGGAGAACCGGTAAAGGAATGTGATTTGCCTTCCTTACCGGTACCGGATTATCTGGACTGGGATATGTGGATAGGTCCTTCTTTTTACAGGGGCTATAACCCGGTATTATCACCTCCTATCGAAGAAAACTCCTGGGCATGGTGGCGCGGCTATAAAGGATTTGGCGGTGGCTATATTACCGATTGGGGCGCTCACATGTTTGATATCGTGCAATGGGCATTAGGCATGGATGATTCGGGGCCGGTAGCATTTGATCCACCTTCAGTTCCCGGGGCGGAAACCGGCTTGTCCTTTACCTATGCCAACGGAGTGGTAGTTAATCATAAGCAATGGGGTGAAGGGAATGCCATTCAGTTTATAGGCACAGAAGGCAGGATTGAAGTATCCAGGTCTTTTTTACGCTCCAACCCGGTGCATATTACCGGCCAGGAATTAAAATCATCCGACAGGAGATTATATTATAGTGATAATCATTATGAAGACTGGGTGAGCGCCATAAGGAAAAGAACACGTCCTGTTGCTGATGTAGAAATAGGACACCGGACGGCTACGGTATGTAATGCCGTTAATATTGCATATCAATTGCAGCGTCCGTTAAAATGGAATCCGAAAAAAGAAAGGTTTGATGATGAATCTGCCAACCAGATGATCTCAAGGCCCTTCCGTGCCCCGTGGAATTTTAAAGACTTTTGAGTATAGTTTTACCGCATCGGGCATGATATCGGGGAAGAGTTTAAAAAAGAACGACTTCTTCCTCATCCCATTTCACGGTTACTTTCTGTGAAATGATGGAGTCAATGGCTTTACCGCAATAATCAGGCTGGATGGGCAGCTCACGGCTGAAACGCCGGTCAATTAATACGCAAAGTTCAACCTGCAGGGGGCGTCCGTAGGCGAGCAAAGCGTCTAATGCTGCCCGTATGGTTCTGCCTTTGTATAATACATCATCAATGAGTACTACTTTTTTGTCCTCGATGGAAAACGGGATATCCGTTTCATTGGCGGTATGCAGCTCATTCCGTACATCATCCCGGTAAAAAGTAATATCAAGCTTTCCGTATTTCAGATCGGCGGCGGGATAGAGCTTCCGGATATGCGCAGCGATCCTGTCGGATAAAAACACGCCCCGGGGCTGGATGCCGATCAATACGGTATCTGACAGCTCGCTATGCCGTTCTATGATCTCGTATGACAGCCGCTGTATGGTAAGGTTTAACTGGTAGGGATCCAAAATAATTTTCAATGCATGAATATTTAAACAGTGAATATAAATTATTTTTCACTCAGGAACGGATAGCTGTAATCTGTTGGCGGGGTATACGTTTCTTTAATGGTTCTTGCACTAAGCCAGCGATACAGATTTAGCATACTTCCTGCTTTGTCATTTGTACCGCTGCCTCTTGCGCCGCCGAAAGGCTGCTGCCCGACAACAGCGCCGGTAGGCTTGTCATTGATATAAAAATTACCGGCTGCATAGCGGAGCCTGTCCGTTGCCAGCGCTATTGCCCGTCTTTCACGGGCTATAATGGATCCGGTTAAGCCGTAGGGAGAGGTTTCGTCTACCCGTTGCAGGATATCTTCAAATTTTTCCGCTTCATAAACATAAATAGAGAGCACCGGTCCGAAAATTTCTTCGCACATGGTAACGTGATCAGGATCGGTAACTTCAATTACCGTGGGTTGGATAAAATAGCCCCGGCTGTTGTCGCATTTGCCACCGGCCAGCACTTTGGCATTTTTATCCTTTTTAGCTTTATCAATATATCCCTTTATTTTATGAAAAGCCTTTTCATCAATAACGGCATTGATGAAGTTGGAAAAATCCTCCACCGTTCCCATTTTAAAACGTTTTATCCCTTCTGTTAACTTCTTTTTTACTTCCCCGGCTATGTTATCGGGGATATAGGCACGGGAAGCAGCTGAACATTTTTGACCCTGGTATTCAAATGCACCGCGTAACAGGGCGGTAGCAACAATATCCGGATCAGCGCTTTTATGTGCAATCACAAAGTCTTTTCCGCCGGTTTCTCCCACAATACGCGGGTAGCTTTTATACGTCTGGATATGATCCCCTATGGTCTTCCAGATGTTGTTGAATACCGCTGTAGAACCGGTGAAATGAATACCGGAAAAATCGGGATGGGCAAAACAGATCTTTCCCAGAGCCGGTCCATCTACATAAATCAGATTGATCACGCCGTCCGGTAACCCGGCTTCTTTTAGAATACGCATGAACATCTGTGCAGCGAAAATCTGGGAGTAGGCGGGTTTCCATACTACTACGTTACCGCATATTGCTGCTGAAGCAGGCAGGTTACCGCTGATTGCGGTAAAGTTGAAAGGGGTAATAGCCAGGACGAAACCCTCCAGTGCGCGCCATTCCATACGGTTGTGTGTTCCTGCGGAGTGCTGCGGCTGCTGCTTATATATTTCATTGAGATAATACACATTAAACCTAAGAAAATCAACCAGTTCACATGCAGCATCTATCTCTGCCTGGTAAACATTTTTGCTTTGTCCGAGCATTGTTGTACCGTTCATATAAGAGCGGTACCTGGTTGCTATGAGCTCTGCAGCTTTTAAAAAAATATTAGCCCTGTTTTCCCAGCTCATCCCTGTCCATGCAGTCCTCGCAGCCAAAGCTGCGTTTATCGCCTGTTGTACGTGTTTTTCATTGCCCTCATGAAAATACCCCAATACATGGCTGATCTCATGCGGAGGGCGGATCGCCACTTTTTTACCCGTTCTTACCTCCTTACTGCCAATATACATGGGGATGTCGGCAGTTTCTTTTTTAAGTTTAACCAGCGTTTTTTTTAACAGTTTTTTTTCGGGGCTTCCCGGTCCGTAATTCAGCACGGGCTCATTGGCTGGTAAAGGATAGCAGAAATAACCTGAGCTCATAACTATTTTTTTAATGCGGTTACGTACATACAAAGATACGTCTCCGGCTATATAGCCGGTAGAAGGTACTGTAGTAGTGGTTTGCCATACCTGCCATCCGTAAGCAAGGAGCCCGTGCCGGGATCAGTGACCCCGTTTAAATGGGGGCATTGGTCCATTCATTGTTCACGATCCGCCATATTTTTAACGGGTTATTGTTCTTCAATGCATCCGGAAGCATACTGTCTTTAAAACCCTGGAAACAGACCGGGCGCACCCAGCGTTTGATAGCGGAGGTTCCGACAGACGTAAACCGGCCATCCGTTGTAGCGGGGAAGGGACCGCCATGTACCATGCTTGCGCATACTTCCACTCCGGTAGGTACATCATTTAAAATGATCCTGCCGGCCAGTGTTGTCTGCAGGTCAATGATATCCCCGTTACCGGCAATGTCGGTATCGGTAGCCATGATGGTGGTGGTGAGCTGCCCTTTCAATTGCCTGAGTACTGTTTTCAGCTCATCTTTATTTTCACAGCATACGGCTAAGGAATAGGGACCGAAAACCTCTTCCCGGAAATGCGGGTTTTGCAAAAATATACCGGCTTTTACTTTAGCTACGGTAGGGAATGCTTCGCCCTCTCCTGCATTTTTCCCGGCTTCACCGACTTTCTCAATACCTTTTTGTTCCAGGGCTTTATTCAGCGCTGTATAGTAAGAGCTGTGAATATTACTGTTGAGCATCTTTTCCGGGTTAATCCTGGTGAATTCTTCGCCCAGCAGGCCTAAAAATTGATCCAGGGCTTCACTTTGTACGGCAATCAGCAGTCCGGGATTGGTACAAAACTGCCCCATTCCCAGCGTGATGGATGCCGCATATTGTTTGGCCAGCGCTGCCGCATTTGCCCGGAGGGTATCCGGCAAAAACACTACGGGGTTAATGCTGCTCATTTCGGCAAAAACCGGGATAGGCGTTTCCCGCCGGTTGGCATATTCCCATAAGGCTTTCCCGCCGTTGAAAGAGCCGGTAAAACCTACCGCAGTGGTATAGGGATGTTCTACTAATGCTTTACCAACGGTGCTGCCTGAGCCCAGCACGTGTTGCACGGTATAGGGATGTACACCGGTTTTTGCTATGGCTTTTTGCATGGCCTCGAAAACGAGCTGGGAGGTACGGGCATGAGATGAATGTCCCTTAATGATTACGGAGGAACCTGCAGCGAGTGCGCTGGCGGTATCTCCCCCGGCTGTGGAAAATGCAAACGGGAAATTGCTGGCGCCAAAAACCACCACAGGTCCTACGGGAAGTAACATTTTCCGGGTATCGGGTTTCCTGGGGGTTCTGTTTTCATCTGCCGTGTCAATAACTGCTTCTATCCAGCTGCCCTCTTCTATAAGGCGGGCAAACATTTTTAACTGGTTGGTAGTACGTGTCAGTTCCCCGTTTAAGCGGGGGAGAGGAAGATTAGATTCTTCATGAGCTACCGGTACCAACTGTTCTCTTGCTGCTTCAAGAGCAGATGCTATTTCATGTAGAAAACCGGCGCGTTTTGTCGGGCTGAGGGTCTTGTAGCTGTCAAACGCTTCCTGTGCGTTTCCCATTATGATTTCTATTTCGTTCATTCCTGATTTTTTTTTGAAGCGCCAAGTTACGCTTTTTTAGCCAGCTACAGATGGACGGAATGGTTTGAAGCACCTCAAATTTTTGATGCACGCCGTTTTGCTTCACGTATTACTGCTGTCAGGTTATGCTATCAAAACATACTCCCTGTTCCGGCATAAGTTCATTGTTAAAAGAACGAAGGTAGCCGGGTTGTGTAGCAGATAGGGATCGCGCGACTTTTATAGAAGGGTTAAGGCTTATGGTATGGGTGTTAATGTGCCAATACATGCGATAATATGATACCCGTTGCCACAGCTGCATTTAAAGATTCTGCTTTCCCGGTTCGGGGGATCGTTATCTGATCCTTGCAAAAATGCAGCAAGGAGGGATGAACGCCTTTTGACTCGTTACCCATCAGGATAGCTCCGCGGGTTATAGGAGAACACTGGTATATTGATTTTCCGTATAATGTGGCGGCAAATATATCGGTTCCGGTATTTGTTTTACACCAGTTTTCAAGAGAAGCATATATCACATTTACCCTCAGTAAGCTGCCCATGGTTGACTGCACGACTTTGGGATTGTACATATCGGCACATTCCGGACTGCACAGTAAGGTATGAATGCCAAACCAGTCGGCTATACGTATAATAGTACCGAAATTTCCCGGGTCCTGGATGCCATCCAGCATCAAAAAAACACCGGAAGGAACGGTATGTGCCGGCAGTGTTTTCTTTTTTTGTACGATAGCGAGCACCTGGTTCGGCGTCTTTTGATATGAAATTTTTTCCAGGTCGGCAGATTCTACAGGAAAAATTGCAGCAGGAGAGATCAGCCTGGTGAGGATATCATTATTATTTAACCAGTTATTAACGGCATATAAAGCAAGTATTTCATCCGGCGCCTGCAACAGGAACTCTTCCGTGATCTTAGGTCCTTCGATAATAAAACAGCCTTCTTCATCCCTTAATTTTTTATGGTACAAACTTTGGATATATTTGACCCTTGATTTGCTGAGCATTCTTATCTTTATTTATGCCTGATTCGCCAACGAAAATACATTCTTCTTTTTTCAGTCGTTTCTATTTTATTGTAATCATTTTAGGATTGGCGTCTTCATGTACGGTTGTAAAAAAATATCAGCCTAATAAGCCTTTTGTTTTTGAAAATGAGATATCTGTCAAAGGCAAAATAAGCACATCTGAAAAGAAAGAGCTGGAAAAAAAGTTAGAAACACAAATAGAGGATAGCGTAAAGCCGGTGTTTAAAAGTGTTTTGTTTATACGGCATGTATTAACCCGGCCGGCGTTATTTGACAGTAATTATGTTAAGCGGTCGGTTGAAAATATGAATAACCTGCTGTATAACAATGGATATTACAGGGGTAAGGTTGAAGCAGAATGGAAAATGGTCATGAGCGATAAAAAACCCGACCAGTACCGGATGAAGGTGCAATACCATGTTAACCCGGGAAGGGTATTCCGTATGGATTCTATATCCTATTATTTTGCGGATACCACGCTGCAACGGCTGGTAAGCGAAAACAGGGATAAGTCGCTTTTAAAAAAATCCGATCCTTTTAGCAAGCAAAAGATTGATGAAGAGCTGAACCGGCTGATTGACCTGTTTCGCAATAATGGCTTTTACCGGATCAACCGGGAGATGCTGAAAGCCCAGCTGGATACGGTAAACGTATCGCTGATTGATGCATCGGCTGATCCGTTTGAACAGATCCGGCTGCAGGTAGAAGCCCAACGGAAAAAGGAAAATCCGACCATAAGTGTTTCCATTTTAGAGGTTCCTTTAAAAGACAGTTCTATTACCCGGTTGTATAAAGTGGGGAGGGTACTCGTATTTCCCGATGAGCCTGCGGAGTTAATTGCCGGGATGAGGCAGGGATTGCAGCGAAGCGAATATGGTAATTACAGTATCCTCAGCTATTTTGACCTGTTTAAGCCATCCTTCCTGGTGAAAAGAATTCAATTGAAGCCGGGAAACCTGTTCCGTTCATCAGATTACAATAAGACCTTACTTAACTTTAACCGGATTGAAGCGTGGCAAAATGTAACCATCAATGCCCGTCCTACAGATTCTGTTGAGCCGGTGGTTGATTTTTTTATCCGGATGGTTCCGGCAAGGAAGTATTTTTTCAGTGCCGATTTTGAGGGATCAAGTATACTTTCTGCGCAAAACCAGTTGTATAATGCCGGTAATAAAGGGCTTGCACTGAATTTCCAGTTAAAGAACAGGAATGTTGCCCGCCAGGCCTTGCAATTAGAGAATGTATTGCGGACAGGTATCGAATTTACCGATTTCAGTAAAATACTTTCAACGGAAATAGGTTTAAGTAACCGGTTGATTTTCCCTGACTTACTTATTCCTTTTAAACTTAAAAATAAAGCTGATTTTTTAAATGCCCGGACCTATGTGAACTTAGACGGGGCGTATATAGACCGGTACAAGTATTATAAGATCAATACGGTAAATGCCTACCTCGGGTATGAATTTCAGAAAAAATCGAATAGTAACTGGCTGGTACGGTTCCCCAATATTGAATATACCCGCATTTATGATATTGACCTCGGCTTTGAACAGTTGATACGCGATTACCCGCTCTTATCCTATTCTTATAATAACGGGCTTATCATAGGCATCAACGGAATGTATAGCCGCCGTTTTAACTCTGCCAACCCGAGAATATTTAATTATTTAAAGTTATATGGCGAAGAATCGGGATTAATTCTCGGTGAAGTGCTTAAAAAACAAACGGCTAGCGGCAAGCCGCTCGGACAACTCTACCGTTTTATGAAGTTAAGCGCAGATTTCAGGCACTATGTGACGCATCCCAAATCCATGTGGGCCTACAGGTTTTTTGCGGGATACGGGATTGGTTTTCAAACGGAGAGCCGGCAGGGGGATATTTCTCTTCCCTTTTTCCGGCAGTTCTTTGCGGGCGGACCTAATAGTATGAGGGGCTGGCAATTGCGTAAACTGGGACCGGGTTCCAGCATCTTTTATGATACGCTCCGGTTCCGGACTATCACCACTGATCCACCCGGCGTGATAGAAAAAAAATTCGATGACCGGTATGCCGATATACAATTAGAGGGGAATATTGAATATCGCTTTGATATTTTTCCTGTGTATGGTTACTGGCTGCGGGGCGCTTTGTTTACCGATATCGGCAACGTATGGGTTCGGAAATCCTCCGGTCCGGAATCCAAATATGCCGTATTTGATGTGGACCGGCTGTATAAAGATATTGCAGTGGCCGGCGGGGCCGGACTAAGATTGGATTTTAAGTATTTCTTATTGCGTTTCGATTTTGGCTGGCGGCTAAAGGATCCGTTGTATGCTTCTGATGAATATATAAACCCGCAGCGTAGCGGTTGGTTCATTAGTTCCAATATGAGGAGGCCGATGCTCCAGTTTGGTATCGGGTATCCCTTCTAAAGGGTACTCTGGTCATTTCACCGGGATGAACTATTGGCCGGCCGGGTTCTTTAATGTATTCGCCATTTGTTGGAAATCTTCCATGCTCATGGCATCTTCCAGCTTAAATTCGCCTATTCTTGTCCGGCATAAGCTGCTCAGGTGGGCTCCGCATCCTAATGCTTCTCCAAAGTCGTTGGCCAGGCTGCGGATATACGTCCCGGTAGAGCATACTACGGTAAAGTATACTTTAGGCAGCTCAATACCGGTAATAGTAAATTCATTTATGGTAATTGTTCTGGGCTCTATTTTTACTTTTATTCCCCTGCGTGCCTTTTCGTATACGGGCTTACCGTCCTGCTTGATAGCCGAATGTGCGGGCGGAACCTGTTGGATCTGTCCTGTAAATTGTTGCGTAACTTCCTGTAATCTCTCTCCTGTTATGTTTTGATAGTCTTTAAAGTTTTCAGGCTCGCTTTCCAGGTCGTAGGTGGGGGTGGTGGCGCCAAGGGTAAAGCTACCGGTATATTCTTTTTCCCGGGCCATGTATTCGTTGATCTTCTTCGTAAACTTTCCCGTACATACAATCAAAAGTCCTGTAGCTAAAGGATCAAGGGTTCCGGCATGACCTACTTTTTTTATTTTTATGGTGGAACGGATCTTTTTTACCACATCAAAGGAGGTCCAGTTTAAGGGCTTATTGATCAGCAGAAGTTTTCCCTCGGCAAATGGATTGGTTTGTTCAGACAGCATGGAGATGGAGATGATCTTTATTTTATAAATCCGGTATAATCCGGGTGGCGAAATTAAGGGATTAGGGGGTAAAACCGGTTTCCCGTTTGTAACTGCGGTCAGTACCGAAGGTCGGACCGCAGACCATCGCCTGACGCAGGGCAACCTACAAAGCCTGTCTTGTTTTTAATTCAATATACTTATTTATTGTGCTTACGCTTACCTGCTGGGGAGTAGTTAATATGGAAAGGATGCCATGCTGTTGCAATGCTTTTACCATCTGTCTCTTTTCAAATGCAAATTTATTGGCGATGGTTTTAATATAGATGTCTTCCAGGTTTTCAGCCGGTCTTTCCCGGAGCGCTTTCAGCTCGGTATTTTCAAAAAATACAACCAGCAATAAGTGATGCCTGGCCATTCTCCTTAAATAAGGCAACTGGCGTTGAAAGCCGGGAATGGATTCAAAATTGGTAAAGAGGATTAATAATGCCCTGTTCTTTACTTTACCCCGGACATGTGTGTACAACGCTTCAAAATCCGTTTCTGAAAATTGGGTTTGCTGCCGGTATAAATTCTCCAGGATCCTTTCCATTTGTATGCTCCTGCTGTCTGCCGCTAAAAAGCTCTCAGGCTCTTTGGCAAAAGTGAGCAACCCGATCTTATCATGCTTTAATAATGCAACATTAGATAAGACCAGCGAGGCATTGATTGCATAATCCAGCAACGTCATTCCTTCAAAGGGCATTTTCATATTCCGTCCCTTATCAATAAGACAATAGACGTGCTGGCTTTTTTCATCGGTGAAGATATTTACCATCAGGTCGCTTCTTCGTGCCGTAGCCTTCCAGTTCACGTTTCTCCGGTCATCACCGGTTACATATTCTTTAATTTGCTCAAACTCCATACTGCTGCCGGTCTTTCGCAAACGGCGGGTGCCCGTTTCATTCAGACTGCTGCTGACAGCCATTAGCTGGTATTGTTTTAAATGGAGGAATGAGGGATAGGCTGGTATGGTTTGCGGTTGTTCAAAAATATACCTGCGTTGCACCAGAGCGAGGGGACTGGTAACAAAAACATTTATATTTCCGAAAGCATATTCCCCCCTTTGCAAAGGGCGGAGGGTATAGGATATCCGGCATTCCTGCCCTCCTTTCAGTACGGCTTTTCTTTTCCAGCTTCTTTGTTGAAAGGCGAAAGGCAGTTCATCAATAATTTTTATACCAGTAGTAAATGTATAATGGTTTTCAATGTTCAGATGTATGCTGTTGTCATCTCCGTTGCTAAAACGTTCGGGAGTGATGCGGCTGCCTTTTATGCCTGCCCGTTTACTATACAATACAACAGCATCTGTGCATACCAGGAAGACCAGTACAAATAAAAATAAACGGGTTATGCTAAACAGTAAGGGAATAAAGAAAGAAAGGACAAACAGCAATACTACCGCTGCCAGTAATACATAGGCGTTGCGGGTAAGCATAAAGGAGCGATATAACACCCAAAGCTTTTTCAAGGATTACCGGGGAATTTCAAGGGTTTGAATAATCTCTTTGATCACATCATCTTCCGTAACCCCCTCCATTTCTTTTTCCGGAGTTAAGATAATACGGTGACGTAATACGGGGGCAGCCATTTCCAGGATATCTTCCGGGGTTACAAAATCACGGCCCTGGATGGCCGCAGTAGCTTTGGCTGACGTCATTATGGCTAAGGAGGCTCTGGGAGAGGCGCCCAGGTAAATTGCTTTATGTGAGCGGGTAGCGGTAACGATCCTGGCAATGAACTGTAGCAGCTTTTCTTCAATCCGTACTGATCTTGCCAGGCGCCTGAGCTCACTTATTTGTGAGGCCGATAATATCGCATCGAGCCCTGCCGTTATTTCTTCTCCTGGCGTTTGATGGAACCTGTTCAGAATAGCCAACTCTTCTTCTTCGCTGGGGTATGGAACAATGATCTTAAACAGGAACCGGTCTAATTGGGCTTCCGGCAAACGATAGGTGCCTTCCTGTTCTATAGGATTTTGTGTAGCCAGTACCATAAAGGGTTTTTCCATAGGGTGTGAGAATCCGTCAACCGTTACCTGTTTCTCTTCCATTACCTCAAACAAAGCCGCCTGTGTTTTTGCCGGAGCGCGGTTGATTTCATCTGCCAGTATAATATTACCGAAAATCGGGCCATGCTTAAACTGGAAGCTTCCTTCCCGGGGATTAAAAACGGATGTACCCAATACATCGGAAGGCATAAGATCCGGTGTAAACTGTATACGCGAAAATTGTAGTGCAATACATTTGGCCAGCAGCCTCGCGGTTAGCGTTTTTGCCACACCGGGAACACCTTCTATTAGTACATGCCCGTCTGACAGGAGGGCGGTGAGGATCAATTTGACCATTTCCTGCTGCCCGATAATTACCTTACCTATTTCGTTACGCATCCGGGTAACGGCTTCATGCAATGGGGAAAGGTCTGTACGATTGTTAAATATATTTTCATCCATGCTATGTCGTTTTATAAAAGCGATCCAATAAATGATAAAACTCGAATACCTGCCGGTCGTTGACGGCAGGTGCTTCCTGAATAACGTGTATATAGTCCCTTATTTGCTGAATGGTATCCATACTGCATCCCGATTTTTGTGAAAGACGGGAGATGAAATGATCGTCCATATTACCTGAAGGTATATTAAACCGGCGATAAACGTGTTCCGTAAAATGAACACTCATTTTCTGACAAAGGTTCTTATTGTCTTTTTTCTGAAAATATAAGCGTCCAATGGTTTTTATGAAGTCTAATGATTCATTTCCCGGCGAGGTGATAACCGGTATCATGCGCTGGTTTCTTTTTATACCGAGTAAAATGTAAACGATTAGTCCTGCGATTGCCGTAAGGAAAGCCATCCGAAAAGCCGGCTGATCCATGAGCACCCGAAGCGGGGAGAGGTTATATTCCCTGCTCTGTTGAGGTTTTTTGAGATAATACTCATCCCATATCACCGATGTAGCCTCTGTATTTAAAGCCGAAAGCAACTGGTTGTAATAACCTATATTCTGCTTATGGAGCAGGAAATAGTTACTGAAGGCGAGTGGAGCGGTGTGAATGAAAAAGCTGCCTTCCCCGGCACGCAACCGGATAAAAGAAGGTTTGCCTTGTTCTGATGTACCCAGCAGGTAGGTGGTGGATGAGTCGAACCGGTTGAACCATGAATTGTATTTTCTTCCCGGGTAGGCATACGTATCCCGTTCTTTAGAAAACGGGGGATGTATGAGCTCAAGGCTGAGCGTATCAAATGCAGCAAAATCATCGAACAGCGGGAACCCCGCATCTGCATAACTTAAATCCAGGTTAAAAAAGCGCTGCGCATCATTACTTAAATCGTATGCTGAGATCAGCACATCATTACCCATGCTTACAAAATGGAACAGGTTGGCCAGTTCGTCATCAGTTGCATTAAATTCTTTACAAATAATGATCATCACCCGGCTGCGGGGATCATATTCGGCTACGGTCTTCTCCCAATAGCCCGATTCTTTTTTATTAGTGAAGAGCTTTGCCCTGGGAAAGAGGTAATGAAGGTTTTCATAAGCAATAAAAGTACCATAAGGGATCTTATCTTTTTTGTTAAGGGTAATCCGGTGATCAAAATTCCTGTTGCTTCCCCCTGTTAACAGGGAGAATAACAACAGGAGCAGGAGACCGCCCAGCAGGTATGGTAATATTTTTTTCACGCGGGTAGTCCTGATTTTTGATAAAGCAAAGAGAACATCTCCCGGATGCTTTCGTATTGTTCCCTGCTTACCGGCAGGTTTCCATACCATGTATATTCATAGCTTCGCATAACCTGGAAAAAATCGCGGTAATAGGGTTGTGTATACAAGCTGGCAAGATATTCGTTGTTGGTGGTGCTGGCAGAATAGCTGATCAGGTTGTGCAGGGAAAAGATTTTTAATAAATGCAGGTAAGAAAAACGGATGGCAAGCCGATAGTTTCCTTCTGCTGCAGCCTGGTTAGATGCCGCCTGAAGATTAACCGTAAATATATTTTCCACTTCTATTTCCTCCTGCTGTGCCGGGAGGCTGGTATCCTTACGGCGGCTGAAGAGGCTCATTTTATTTTGCAGGAGAAACCAGACGATAGTAACAAAAAACAGGATAAGAACGAATATCCAGATCAACCGGATGAACACGGGAGATTGGAGCAGGCTCAACAGGTTATACCATATCTTATCCCGGAATGAAAGCTGGTTCGTGTTCTTCTTTTGAACCTGCTTTTCTTCATTGGCATACCAGAATGATTTATCACTTTGCTGATCTTGTATAGCTCCATTGGGAACATACAAATTACGGATAACGGAAGAATCATAGAGAGACGAAGGATTTGCTTTTTGGGAAAAAAGCAGCGTATCCTGGTCCATATCTTCATCTTCTTTGTACAGCAGATCGTTTGCTAAGCTGTCTGTTGTATCCGCGATGGGAGGGGCTATATCAGGCAACAGGGTACTGTCGTTCGGTTCACGTGCAAAGCAGGCGGCAGGGGTTAGCAAAGCCATAGCAATGGAAACCAGCAGGTAAAAAATAATAAGATGTCGGGTCACATTATTTCCTTTTTTTCAGTTTGCCGATGCTGCCGTACCGGGTAAATAATATAATACCAGGTAATATACGCTGCGGAAAGCAGCAGGATCGTGCTGCTTAGCCACCAGGGCATTGTGTAGTACCGGGTAATAAATCCTTCAAAAAAAGCAGCTACGATAAAGACCGGGATAAGACTGGCTAATATGATAGCGCCCTCTTTTGCTCCGTGCATAAATGCTGCTGATCTTTTTCCCGTACCCGGAAACAGCCAGCTCTTACCCAGTACAATACCGGCGGCCCCCGCTATTATTATAGCAGATATTTCGAGGGTGCCATGAATGAAAACCGTTAATACGGAGTGCATGCCCAGACCTTTTGCAAAGAACATTTGTTCAAAGGCCCCCAGCCGGATGCCTTCTGTAAGCAGGGAGCTGAGGAGCGGGATGCAAAGCAGAAGCCCCTGGGCAAAATAACCGAATGCCACAAAAAGGTTGTTGATCATAATTCCCATCCACATCAGAAAGGCGCCACCTTCAGCGTATACACCGAAAGGTTTCCCGTTCTCAATATTTTCTTCTGTCATATTTACATAGCTGTCGCCCAGCATTTCACGAACAAAAGTTTCATCATGTTGTGCCGAGTAAAAACCGGTGATAAAGAAAGAGATAAAAAATACCGCACAAAATAATAATACACCATGATGTTTCCGGACGGTAAGGGGGACGGTAAACGTCCAGAATTCTTTAATTCTGCTGTGTTCTTCTTTCCTGTTCTGATAGATGTTCATATAGGCCTTTGACGCCCTTGCATTCAGATAACGGGTTATTTTGCTGTGAGGATAAAAAGTTTTTGCGTAGGAGAGGTCATCTACCAGTTGTGTAAATTCTGATGCGGTTTCATCGGCATCCTCAATGGGCGTATGCTGATCTTTAAGCCATCTGTCTTTGTTTCTCTTTATGAATAAGGCCTCGCGCAACGTGAATTAAATTTGCTCCAATTTAAATAAATACTTAACATCGTTTAAGAACTGCTCCAAAAATTTATTATTGTATACGGTATGGGGAAGATTTTAATTTCTACCGGCTTTAATATTGACCTTGAATTTGAAATCGCGCCTTTTCACACCCGGATGATTGCGTGGATCATTGACCTTATGCTACAGGTGTTCTATATTATGATAGTCTATCGGGTATATGGTGCGGCGGCAGGCATATATGCCGGCAACATTTCGGGATACGATATGTGGGCGTTGCAGCTCATTATCCTGCTCCCGGTGTTTACCTATCATTTTTTCTGTGAGCTGTTTTGGAACGGGCAGAGTGTCGGTAAGAAATTGTTAGGGATAAGGGTGGTTAATGATAATGGAGGTAAAGCCTCACCGGGTCAGTATATGATCCGGTGGCTACTTCGCTCTTCCGATCTTTCTATCCCTGTTATTATTATAGCTGTTGTTTTTGGATGGTTTGGGGCATTAAAGGCTTTATTAATTACCGGGCTGATGTTTATTACCGATCTGCTTTTAGTAGCCCTGAATAAGAAATCAAAGCGGCTGGGAGATCTCGCTGCCGGAACCTTGCTTATTAAAGCCAATCCCAAAGGGAATCTGGAGGATACCATCTTCATGGATATGAATGAAGCGTATGTTCCCGTCTTTAACCAGGTAATGCGCCTGAGCGACCGGGATGTAAATATTATTAAAAGTATCCTGGATACCAGCCGGAAAACGGGGCAGAAGCAGATGGTAGAAAATACTTCAGACCGGGTTAAAAAGGCATTAGGCATTGAAACCGCCATGCCTGCATCCGAGTTCCTGGAAACGCTGCTTATGGATTATAATTTTCTGGCAACAAAGGAATAGCCATGATCGTAACGGGTATTCTATTTTATCTGCACCGCCTGTGCTTTCATCATGGTGCTTTATTGAACATTAAGTAGGACGTCAGCTTGCTGATTTTCCCGTTTGTAAAATGGAAAACATCACAAAAAACGGCATCCAGCTTATTTCCGTCTTTCATTTTTGCTTTTACTGCTCCTTCGGCAATTACAATGTTCCCTTCTTCTACAAGCCGGGTTACTTTGATGTCAGGATGTCCATCGGCATTTGGGTTTTCAATTTCTTTATCAAATGCTGCTTTGCCATAATGAAGGTAAAAGCCGGGCATTTCCCAGATTACATCGTCCGTTAAGCAGGATAATATCTTTTCGTGGTTGGTTGAACGGAATCCGTCCATATATGTTTCCACGATTTGCTTTTGTCTGCTCATTGCGTTATTATTTAAAATTTTTTTATAATAATATATACGGTCAGACCAATGACAAGCGGGAATTAGTTATACTGGTAAGGCTCTTTGTTATATGCCATTTGTCTTATATTATTTAATACTCGTTTCATATATATTTTCCAGGTTAAAGATTTTGCGGCATAAACTTTTTTTTCCGAACCCACCTGTTGGAGTTGGATTAAAAGTGCAGGCGAAAAATGATTACTCTTTTGTTGTATCTACTTCCCAGTCGTCTGTTCTGAATGGATTTACCGGCAGACCTTCTTTACTGAAAATATTTGCTATTGCCGTATTGCTGAAAGCAAAGCGGACGGCCACCGGGTTTTTGATTTGCTTATGGGTAAGCACCACATGATCACCTTCTATCTTTACTTCAGCAGGTAAAAAATTTTTATCCTCACCGGCAATAAAAAATTCAGTGGCTTTTTTCTTATCTCCTTTTAAGATCAATCCATTGGGTGCATTATCGAAGTATACGGTAGCCTTATTTTTATTGATGACCATGTTTTTATACATGGGACTTTTGTAAGCCAATCCGACCTTATTATAGGTTTCAGCCAGGGCCCATGCGGCAAGTCTTGCGCCCACATCTTTCTTATTTTGAGGATGAACGTCTTTTATATTATCCACCAGGTCGGTTATAACCACCATGCCTGTATTGGGATGAGTGAGGGTTTGTGTTTGAGCCTCCCTTAATAAAGCACCCATATGCTTATTGCCGTAGGCAAAGGGTGCGATCTGCACATAATAGAAAGGAAAATTCGTATTCCAGTCCTTACGCCAGCTGTCAATAAGCGAAGTCATTAGTTTTTTATATGTAGAAGCCGTTCCGGTGTTGCTCTCGCCCTGGTACCAGATGGTTCCGGCGATATGAAAGGGCGTGATAGGAGCAATCATGGCATTATACGCCCTGCCGGGAAGATGAGGCCACCAGTTTGTTGCCCCGATTTTTTCCGCTGCCGATTTCAATTCGGGATCTTTTTCTACGACATCTTCCGGCGCCCAGACTTCTGCTGCTGTTCCGCCCCAACTGGTATTAATGAGCCCTATGGGTACATTGAGCTGTTGTTGTAATTGCTTGCCAAAATAGTATGCTACGGCGCTGAACCCCTTTAATGTTTCTGCATTGCATTCCGTCCATGTAGACGCACAATCTTCCTGCGGATCAAGCGCTGTGGTTTTGGGGATGTGAAAGAAACGGAGATTTGTATTGGCACTGTTCGGTAATTCCTCTTTTACCTGAGTCAGCCCGTTCAGACTACTCCACTCCATATTCGACTGGCCGGAACAAACCCATACTTCGCCTATCATTACATTTTCAAGCACTATGCGGTTACTCCCTTTAATAGTGATGGTATAAGGTCCTCCCGCAGCAGGCGTTTTGATCTTTATATTCCATTTGGCATCACCCGAACCCGTTGTGGAATCGGTGATTGCATTCCAAGAAGTAGTGATATAAATTTTTTCAGCGGGAGCAGACCATCCCCAAAGGGTTACCGTTGACTGTTGCTGTAATACCATATTGCTGGAGAGAACTGACGGCAGGCGTACTCTGGCAAAAACGCCGGGATTAAGAATCATACAAGTCAGACCGGTCAGAAGAAGGGAGATGATTTTTTTATTCATGAAATAATTTTATGCCCAAAAGGTAGTAAAGAAAAAAAGTTTCACAAAATCAATTGTACCTTTGCCAAAATTTTTTTGAAATGGCATTGCACACGGCATTTGTAAATGAGCTCCGTCACGAAGCGGCTAATACCCGTAAGATATTAGAAAGGATACCTGAAGATCAGTGGAACTGGAAGCCGCACGATAAGAGCTCAACCTTAGGTAAGCTGGCTTGTCATATTGCCGAATTACCCCGATGGGCAGATCAGATCGTATCCAAATCGGAATTTGATATAGTGAAGGATCATTTTGACCGGGTTTCGGTTACTTCAAAAAGTGAATTGATAGCAACTTTTGATGCAATAATAAAGCAGACTACGGCAATCTTAGAAAACACAAAAGATGAAGAGTTCAGTTCAGGCTGGACTTTTAAAAGGGGAGGTGTTACGGCTTTTGAATTACCCCGTACGCTGGCTATCCGTAATATGGTGTTGAATCATATTGTTCATCACCGGGGACAACTATCGGTTTACCTTCGCCTGCTCAATGTGCCGGTACCAGGGATGTACGGACCTTCTGCAGATGAGAAATAAATTTGCCGCTTATGAACGGTAGCAGATCAGTATTTCAAATGAGGACTATATCTTGATTATACCGGTTATTCCTCTTTTTTGTATCGGAACTGGTTCCCTTTCAGCAGGGGATGCTGCCCGGTAAGCACGTTGTCTTTTAAAACCAGCGTAAAATTATCGAAGAATACTTCCCGGATCCATTTTTCAAATGCAAATTCAAAGCTGTTTTGTATTTTATTCGTTACGATATAGGTAAACGGATGGTCCGGGAAAAGAGGTGAAAATACCTGGATGGAGTCTACTACATTTTTGGGAAATTGTACCCTGCCGTCATCTCCCGTAAATAGTTTCTGTCTTCCTCTTGCCGTGTATAAAATACATTCGATATTGCGGATTAATCCCGGGTTGTCGTCTGTAAATTGTATCGTCACAAAATTATCATTGACCCTCCTTGCCGATAAAAGCTTGAAGTCTCTTGCAGGTTTTGTACGGCTGTTAAAAACGATCGTGTTTTTTCCGGGGGTCCAGCTTCCCGAGCCATAACGATCCAGTCCGGAGTAGGTGAAGAAGAAGCTAAAAGTATAATTAGGCTTTAGCCTGAAGCCGCTGGTCGTTTCTTTTACTCCTTCAAGAAAATAGCTTCCTGAAACATCGCCGGACTCCTGGGCAAACAGTGACAGGTTAAAAAATACGAAATGGATGAATACCAGGATTATTTTTTTCATGGCTTGAAGACCTCGTTGTTTTATTCGGGTTAAAAATCAGAATATGGTGTAGCACGGGTTAATATCTGCTCGTTTTTGATCACATTATTCTGGTATTCCGGCTTTGCCGAAAGTACTTTCCATTCCGGATCTGCCCTGAAGGTTTGCCAGTGGGCTTCCCGGTCGGCCAGGTTTTCAAAGCTGGTCATATACATCAGGTTGGGCATACGGCTTCCGGCAATCACTTCTCCATAAAAGATGGCATTGAAGTTAAGCCTTTTGAAAAGAGGGATTTCACCTCCTTCATTAAACATGTGAACCTTATTCCAATATAATTTTTCTGTAGGACTTTCATAGCTGCGCAGCTCATATATCCTGTCTTTTTTGTCAGATTGTAAAGCAGGCAGGTTAGCGTGGGGAGCAAATGTAAAGGCACGTAAGATAATGGATTCTATCCGGGTATAGGGAGCGGTATGATATGGAGCATCGCTGTATGATCCGGAGGATTTGATGTAACCGGCATCCTGTTGCAGCTGCTGCGGCAGGGTAAGCAACTGGTCTAATGACGAGAGCGGTGTAAGTACATATATTCTTTTGTCTGTGGCGGTATCGTTTCCTAAGGGCTTAAAAACGCCGATATGCTTAATGCCTGACCTGTGCATGGCCGGTATAAAGGATTCGGATAAATACCTGTCGAGTATTTCTTCCTGGGCAGTTGTATTGAAATGATATAGCTTTATTTCATAAAATTCACGGTTCATATTTTTAGATTGGGCGTTTATCTGATTAAAAAAGATAATACCTGAAACAACGATCCCCAGAAAGCGATTTCTTTTTAAAACCATACGGGTCATTTTTTCAAAAGTAAATGAAATTTACCGGAGAAAACATTTGGATCGCCTGATAGAGACGCTGCTTTTCAAAGCGTCTGCCCAACAAAACGGTTTTCGGGTAAATCTTTCTTATCCGGTTTGATGAATAAATGTCCCGAACGGGTTAAGATTACGGCTTATCTTTACCTTTGTACCTGAAAATTTATTGTTATGCCCTCATTTGATATGGTAAGCAAAGTTGATGCGCAGCTATTGGATAATGCTGTGAATGTAACGAAAAAAGAGATCACGAATCGTTTTGATTTTAAGAATGCCCACGTGGTGATTGATCTTAATAAGAAGGAATTTAAGCTAAATGTTGAAACGGATGATGAAATGAAAATGCGCCAGTTGATAGATGTATTGATCAACCGGGCACACAAGCAGGGTATTGCGCCGGAGGCTTTTGACTTGTCGAAGGAAGGAGCTCAAAGTGGTAAGGTCTGGAAGAAGGAAGTATCGGTAAGGAACGGATTGAAGCAGGACGATGCCAAAAAGATCGTTAAGCTGATTAAGGATACGGGTTTAAAAGTACAGGCTGCTATTAATGATGACCTGGTACGCGTGACGGCCAAGAAAATTGATGATTTGCAAGCCGTAGTCCAGGCTTCGAAATCCTGGGAACTGGGGATACCGCTTCAGTATGAAAATATGAGGTCATGATGGTATTGATGTGGGGTACCCCAATGTGGTAAACCTGATGGGTTATTAACCAGGTTTTCTTTTCCATGTGGAATACCTTGTAGAAAACCTGCATATATTGTAGAAATCGGTGTATAAAATGGTGGATATCCTGTGTATATCGGGTAGCATTACAGTGTTGCAAACCTCCTATAGCATATTCCAAATTTTTGTTGGTTAGTGGAAAGCAACCTACTGGTCAGGCAGGGACAGGCAGTCTTCCTTTTAGCGCTAAACCCTCCGCTTTTTCTTTGCTACTTTTTGCGGAAAAAAGTAGCGCAAAAAGCCGCCGGGGAATCCAGCCTGCCGGTTGGCAGGAATTACCGCAATTTCCCGGTGCGCCCTGATTAAGCTTTTGCACTACTGTAAATCCAGCTATAGAACCTTGATATTGTGAAAACTTGAAATGTACCAAATCTCTTATGTTTGATTGCTATTTATTTTATATTTGATCAGTATTGATTTTCGATTGCAGCTATGGTATCAAACATCATATTAGATCATTATGCGATTGTTGATAGTTTTGTTGGTCTTGTTTGGTATTTCCTCCTGTCATACTAACGAGGGCAATATACCCGATGGAGGCTATTATTACCCGGATAGTTTTTCCGATAAGGATACATTAGTGTTTTTCTACCCGCTCAAAGATTCCATGTCAAGTAAAGATTCTTTTGAGCTTTCCATGTATACCACGCTTCTGTTCGGCTCGTTTGAGGAGCCCAATCTCAGCCTGGCTCCTCCGGAAAAGCCGTTGTACAGAATGGTTTATATACCGAGTATTATAGGAAATACGACCATCATTACACTGCACGAGCATATGCTGGAAGTGAAGGAAATAAAACAAGGGGGACCGACCCCCTGGGTGGATACTGAAAACCTTGATTCATTGGAAAGAGAACATTTGCATATCCTGGAAAGTTATTTTCCGATAGAAAAGTATGAGGGGAAAATATGGACAAAAAACTACCTGGATTCCCTGGCAAAAGCATCTCCTGAATTACTGGATGTAAACTATTACAGAAACCTGGTCGAAAGCAACAGGGTTGTTTTCGACGACATATTTGCCTACAATAAAAGAAAAGTACC
Source organism: Chitinophagaceae bacterium (assembly GCA_023957155.1). Classification (GTDB taxonomy): domain Bacteria; phylum Bacteroidota; class Bacteroidia; order Chitinophagales; family Chitinophagaceae; genus Agriterribacter. The sequence goes on from JAMLHK010000002.1 coordinate 185,950, forward strand.
CCTGACCAAAGAGCAGTATAGCGATCTTGTGAATTTAATTGATAAATCAGGTTACTGGAAAATGAGGCCGTCTATAAGCTGTCCGGCCGCTCCTATGGATGGTGACACTTATATCTTTGAAGCTGCAACAAAGCACAAATATAATTTTGTGGAGTACCATGCAGAATGCAACGATAATCCCTCGGACTTTTTACTGCTTATCAGGGAAATCATGCGTATTTCCGGGGTTGAAGAAAGTGAAGAAAAATTTCGTGAAGACTTTTTCGAAAAAAGAAGAAAAGGAGAGCTGTGAAATATAATTGTGCATCTTCGTGCCCTGATGCCTTTGTGGTTCTTGGATTTTAAGAATACGAAAAAGCAAAAGCTCACAAAGTAACCAGGTGACATTCGCTATATTGTAGCATTAGTATAAGTTAAAAATGCAAAGGCTTTATGAAAAGGAATCTTCGTTATTGGATGCAATGCTGGCTGATCTTTTCAACCGTAGCATTTGCACAGGCACAGGACAGGAGTAAGAACATAATCGTTGAACATGAATTCAACAAAACATCGCAGATACGGGTAGAAGTCATATCCGATGCTATTATAAGAATTTCGATTGTGCCAAAAAGCGCAGTATTTCAACAATCGGGATTGAACCGCTATGGATTTATTACACCGGTTGTGCAGCAGACTACTAAACCGCAGGTTTCCAAAACTAGCCAGGGCGTAACTATAAAAACGGATAAGCTGGCGCTGAAGGTCAATTATTCTACAGGCAGCATCCGGGTTACGGAAGGAAATACGGATAACGTGTTGCTGGACCAGGTGGCTGCTAATTTTAAAGACGGGGTAACCGAGGCCGTGTTCAAAGCTGCTAAGGAAGAAGACTGGATCGGCTTCGGCGACCAGGCCAGAACGCATTTATATCACCGGGGACGTATAGCAGACTGCGATATCCGCTACAAAACATCTACCTATATTCCGGTTCCTTTCTTTATGTCAACCAAAGGAGTGGGTGTGGTGGTAAATACCACCTATCGTACCATCTTCGATATGTGTAAAACCATCCCCGATACCTATAACTGGATCAATGAAAGCGGCACTATTGATTACTACCTTTTTGCAGGTAAAGATTACAGGCAGATCCTTGATCTGTATACTTCGCTGACGGGCAGACCGAAATTGCCGCCGCACTGGGCTTTTGGTCTGTGGTTTATCTGCCGTGAACAGGCAAACGATTATGAAGTAATAGACTGTGCTGTCAATCTTCGCCGGGAAGAAATACCCTGTGATGTGATCGGGCTGGAGCCGGGATGGATGTCAAAGAATTATGACTATTCTGTCAAAAAGCAATGGCATCCCGAACGTTTTCCGCATCCCTGGTGGTTTGGTGATACCCGGCCGCCGGCCTTTGTCCCACCTTTAAAAAATATGGGCTTCAGGCTGAAGCTATGGCTTTGCATGAATTATGATCTCAGCTATGAAGCAGAGCGGCAGGTGGGTAATAATCCAACCTTAGCAGCTTTGGCGCCTGCCGGTAATGCCAATGCAACATCTCCCGTATTTTTTGACCCCAACCTCGGAAGGGTAGTGCGGGCAGATACCGTAACAGTCATTGACGAACCCTGGTTTAAGCATCTTGAGAAGTTTGTGGACCAGGGCGTGGATATGTTCAAAATGGATGGCTCCACGCAAATGGATTTCCATCCTGACAGGTTATGGGGAAACGGGATGAAGGATAAGGAAATGCATAACCTGTATCCCCTGCTGTATTCCCAGCAGATGTATGACGGCTTCAAGAAAAAGACCAACAGGCGTCCGGCTTCGCTTACTCCCGCCGGCTGGGTGGGATACCAGGCTTTTTCTACTGTATGGACGGGTGATACCGGCGGAGAGCTGACCACACTGGGAGGTGTTATGAATAACTCGATCGTAGGGCATAGCTGGTCTACTGTGGACATGGAAGTGTATAAAAAGGAAGGTATCCATTACGGGTACCTGTTACCCATTAGCGAGATATGCAGTTGGGCCTATTTTAAAATGCCCTGGATACAGGGAAAGGAATTAACGGCTATGCACCGCTATTATGCGCAATTGCGGTCAAAGCTGTTCCCCTATTTGTATTCAACCGCCCATGTAGCCACGAAGACCGGCTGGCCGGTATTGCAGCCCCTGACACTGGTATATCCCGAAGACAAAAAAAACAGGAATATCTTACACCAGTACCTGCTGGGCCCGGGGCTGATGGTGGGGATCTATAAAGACAGCATTTATTTCCCGGAAGGGCAATGGAAAGACTACTGGACAGGTGAGACCATAGCGGGAGGACAATTAAAAGTAGTGACCTGGCCAAAAGACCGTGGCGGCTCGTTGTATGTGAAGTCAGGCGCTATTATCCCGATGGGGCCGCTGATGCAATACCGGGGAGAAAAGCCGATGGATGAGATGACCCTGTATGTATTCCCGGATAAAAAGGAGAGCTTCTTTGATCTGTATGAAGATGATGGTGTAAGCTTTGACTATGAAAACGGAAGATCCATGACAACCCGTATCGCAACAAATAAAACAGGCAATACCAGCACGGTAGAGATTGGCAAAAGCGTGGGCGACTTTGAGGGTGCGGTTAAGGAAAAAACCTGGAAGGTAGTGATGCACCTGGCAGCTAAACCGGCATCGGTGAGCATGAACGGAACTTCACTGAACGAAAATGAATATACATACGATAACCAGAGAAAAGAGCTAACGGTTAATAAGCTAACCACAACCGGTGTCTTAACAGTGTATGGAGAGTAAGTGGGAAGTGACAGGGGGCGGCAGCGGGATGGCGGTTGGGTTAAGCACTTTAACCGTGTTGATATGCACATTCACTTCAAACTAAAAATTCAACCGGCACGATGATACGTACTGTAATATGGTTCCTTTTTTTATTTACTGCTTTTTACGCGAATGCCCAGCAACCGAAGGTGCTCACGAATGATGGGGCCTGGTGCTGGTTCAGTGATCCACGAGCCATTTATACCAGCGCTAAAAAGGCGATGATCATTACCGGATGGATTGATAAGACGGGTAACGTGTATGCGGCATCGTTGGATCCCCACTCCGGAAAAATAGAAACAAAAAAACTTTATGCTGAGCTGGAGAAAGACGATCACGATAACCCGGCTTTCTTAGAGTTAGCCGATGGAAATATACTGAGCCAGTACACCTGGCACAACGGTACCGTGAACGGGATGGGTGTTATTCAAAACACCACCGGCCAGCCTTACGACATAACACATTTTGGACCTCCGGTGGTATTTCAACCCTATGATTCAGCGCTCGTCAGGAAATACAGGAAGCAAACGTATAGTTACGCCAACCCATTCAGGTTACGATCAGAACAAAATAAGCTGTACAGCTTCGGCCGCTGGATCGGTTTTAAGCCTAACCTGATCACTTCAACAGATAACGGAAAAACCTGGTCGGAACCCAAAGTGGTGATCACTTCCAAACAACTGGATGTGAATAATCGCCCTTACGTTAAATACTATTCCGATGGAAGATCAAAGATACATCTGCTGTTTACTGATGGTCATCCCAACAATGAGCCGCTTAACTCCGTGTACTACTGTTATTATGAAAACAACGCTTTCTGGCGGGCAGATGGTACCCGGATATGCACGGTTGATCACCTCCCTTTTCACCCGGAAGATGCATCCGTAGTGTATAAAGCTACCCCGGAAACGGGCAAGGCCTGGATATTTGATATAGCAATAGATAAAAAAGGACAACCGGTAGTGGCTTATACACGGTATCCTACCAACCGGGAACATTTGTATTACTATGCGGTATATAACAAAGGAAAATGGGAAGATAACCGGCTTATCAATTCCGGAGCCTGGTTTCCTGAAGATGAAGAAGGAAAAAAACAGAGAGAGGAAAATTATTCAGGTGGCATGACCCTTGATCCGCAGGATCCGTCAACCGTATATTTTTCCCACCAGGTCAATGGTGTTTTTGAATTGTCAAAGGCAACCACCGGCAACTTTGGTAAAAGCTGGAATATAACGCCCGTCACCCGTAACTCCCTGTTGAATAATGTACGCCCGGTTATACCGCGTTATAAGAAAAGATCCGACCCTACGGTATTGTTATGGATGCAGTGCAGAAAATACCTGCATTATACCGACTATGATGCAGATATTGTATACCGGGTATTCAGGTAGGGGGTATATTCATCGTAAAGCTACTATCCTTTTTCAAATAGTTCAATCAGGTGCCAGGCACGTATTTCGCTGTCTGCTTCGTCTATCAGTTTGCAAAATTCATGCAATTCATCTGTTGTTAAGAACATTTGTAAGGGTCCGTTTCCACCGAAATGCAGCATAATCGTTTTCATGTCCCTGTTCTCGGAAGGACGATAGCTCTGCTGTACAGAAGCGAGATATTCATTAAAGTTTTCCCAGTCTGAAAAGCCTATGTGGATTACGGAGGTTCCGTAAACGATCTCTATGGAGCGGCAGGAAGGGCATTGCGCCACATAGCCCGTCTGGGCAGCGGTAAATTTTCTGAACTCACACATGTTGTATATAATTTGTTTTATGGTAAGTAAGTTGAAAAGATACCACGAAGGAAATTTAGCAGTGTGCGCTCTTGGGAAAAACATTTACCCGATAAGGAAAACTTTATCATAATGAAATTCGATGAGTAGAAATACCTGCCATCAACAGAAAATATTTATCAACAAGGTAATTTTATTTCATATTTAATATAAAAAAGATCATTTCCCATATAAGAGAAATCCAATTTCGTAAATGACATCCTGATCATAGCGATGGCTATGATACTGATCCCGGTTATATTGCCCGTGGCATTACTGCGCTGCAGTATCCAGGGACGAAGCCGCTACCGGCTATCCGAAAAAAGGAGTGGTCGGTATGAGCGGACGTTATGCCCTGCGCAGGTCTTATATGGAGAAGAAGTTCCGGGGACAGGGTGGCGTTACTGAATGGTTAAGCATTTCAGGCTATGTATTGTTAAGCGAGAACAAATAGTTTGAAAAATATTGTTTTAAAAGTAAATTTGTAAACGGATGCCAACAATATTGTTACTCAACGGGTTCAGATTTTTCTTTTATAGCAATGAAAATAATGAACTCGTACACATACACGTAAGTAAAGGTGATGCTGTTGGTAAAATATGGCTGGTGCCAGAAATCAATATATGTTATTTGCATGGATTTAACAGTCGGGAAGAACGTGATATTATGGAAATAGTAGCGGATAATTGTGAACAATTTAAAAAGAAATGGGATGAATACTTCGGTAAATAACTACGATGCAATAGAGAAGCTGATATATGAAGAAGGACTGCGTATAGAAGCAATAGACTTCCATCCTGAACTTGATGTGATGCTTATTTTGCTTAATACGAAAGCGGTATTACGTCAACGCATTTCTGCCTATCCCCGTTTAAAAAAAGACAAAGCATCCCTGCAGCAATATGAGCTTACGGGCAGAGGAACAGGCGTTTATTGGCCGCTTCTGGATGAGGATTTAAGCCTCAAAGGATTTTTGCAGGATGAATTAAGAAATATCGTTCGGACAGAACGAGTTGCGGTGGCCTGATAGTATACTTTACGTTGACTCATATTATCCGGCTCATCTTACGTATTGTACAGCGTGGCTTTATGTGCTATTCTAATAATTCAAAAACTGAAAGGTTGGTAGAACCTTTAGTTATTGATGCAGTTTATACAGACGGGTAGGGCGGTATTTATTCTCAATGGTCATTTCTTTTTTTACTTCACCGCTTTTGTTTATGGAGTAAAGCCCGTTAAATTTTCCCTTTTCCAGATTGGGTACGCAGATATAAAGCTTATCATCGGCAATGGAGAACACATTCATGCGGGATGAAACATTGGATGATGGGATATTTAGTTTTTCAGGAGCATCGGGAAAAAGGGGGTCAAATCTATAATAAGACATGCGAATATTGCCGGGATCATCATCCGAGGAGTCATCCCCGAACGTATAAGGATCATCGGAAACATGCAGGTAAATCTGACCGTTATAGGAGATCATGGATTGTGCGATGTGACGGGCGCCGAAATGTTTTTCAATATCAATCACCCAGTCCCTGTCGAAATCGGTTTCACCGCTGCGGATACGGAAAATTTTTGACGGGTTATGCGTATTGAACTGATTCCATCCCCAGGAGCAAAAATACAGGCTGCCTTCTTCGTCTGTCGTAGTGCCTTTATTTTCCGAAACAAAAAATGCCACCGTTTTAACGCCTTCATAAGCAATGATCTTTTCCACCTCGTTGGTATACACATCAATTACAGCGAGGTAAAAATTTTTCTCACTTTCCGCGATCAGGTTAAAGCCGGCTGTTTCTAAAAAAACAATGCTTACATATAGTTTTCCCTGGTTTTGTTCCAGTACCAGCGACCCGGTCCGGACGAGGTTATTACCTGCATCGTCTACCCACTTTGCAGCGGGGCGATATTGGCTGACAGCGGGTTTCAGGTTAATGGAGCCGGTGAGCCTCATTTCCCGGGGGTCAAATATTTGTATGCTCTGAGCCTCTTTTCCTTCGTCATAAAAATAGCCGAGGTGATCATTTACAATGCATAGCTGCCGCGCAGGAAAAAGATTGTCCCTTGAAATATTGAGCTCACCATCTACATACATCCTGTTTTGATCGTTGAGGGTAAGGCGGTACAGCCCCGGCGTAGACGAATACCCTTTTTTATCTTTTGCCAGTGAAAAAATATATTGCCCGAAAGAAAGATGCCCTGAAGAAGTGGAAGGGTTTGAATTAATAAAAAGATCACCATTATTTACCGGATCGTATTGCTGATCAGGAAAGATGTCTTTCATATTGAAGGCAAAAAAAGTAGTGATGTCCACATCAGAGGCGTCTTCTGTTGCCAGCACATAATTATAGCTGCTGAAATCTGTCTTGGGAATGTTCGGGATATCTTCAAGGTTTTCAATAGTGCAGGATGCTTCCGCCAGGCAGATCAGCAAAAGAAATATATAAGAAAGCGGCATTTTCATTTCATCGGCATTTAAAATTCAATAGTTATTTTAGCCGAAATATTCCTCCCGGCGCTCTGCATTTTAAACGTGTTAAAGACCGGCGTATCAAAAATATTGTTCAGCTCGGTTGATAATGAAAAAGCTTTTTCATTTTGCCATTTCAGGGTCCATACAAATCCTGCTGAATATATCTGCTGTACGGGGATGATCCGGTTGGTATAGATCTTGCTTTTTCCGAAAAGCCCTAAAAACCCATCAGGCTCATATTGCTTTTCAATAAAATCAAGATAGTATTGGTGCACGTATGTATAAGCCGCATAAAACCGGATCCGGTCTTTTTCATTGAACAGCCGGTCAAGCCGGTAGGAGACCATGGCATTGCCAAAATAGAAAGGCATGTTGCTTACCCTGGCATTAATAAAATGATCGTTGTTGGATACGCCGGCATTAGACCCTTTGAAGCGAAATTCATTATAGGTAAGATTTCCCGACAGCTCTAATCGTTTTACAGGCTGCACCATGCCTTCCAGCTCAATGCCATAGCCGCGCACTTTATCAAGATTCAAAAAAACGGACTGAAACTGGGTAACCTCTTTTAGCCGGATCAGGTCTTTTACATTGCGCAGGTAAGTATTTAATTCAATACTGTACAGGTCGTTTCGCTTATACTGGGCGCCGGCATTTACATTAAAGCTTCTTTCGGGGCGCAGTGTAAGATTGGGCAGGATGAAAGTATTATCACCAAAAATTTCTCCCTGGTCGGGAAGACGGTATGTGTTTTCAACCGATGCACGAATGAGCCATCCATCGTAAAACCGGTATTTTAACGATTGCGCAAAGCTCCACCCGCTGTTTTGCACCGGAGCTTCTTTTTCACCGGTAATGTAATTGCTTAATGTACCCTTAGTTTGCGAACCTAAATATTTTACCTGTGAAAGACCTTCCAGCCGGTTACCGGGCAGGCGGTACTGGTAGCCGAGTCCTGCAATGAACCGGTTATAGTGGATATGGGTTTTGGTTCGGTATTCATTCAGGTTGTCTGATTTACGGGTAAAGTAATTGTTTACCACATTCAGTATCAACTGTTGTGTTGTTGTTATTTTGTAAGAAAACAGCCCCCGGTACGTAAGATTATGCAGGCGTGTTTCAATGACCGGCTTTTCAAGATTTGACATATCCATTCCCATCTCTGAACCGGATACTGCCTCATGCCGGTTGCCGAGCCAGTCGTACCGGGCATTTTTTACCGTGTCTGCCAGTTGGTTGTCAATGCTGCTGTATACAATGAACTGCGACAGCTTAAGCTTATTATCCCAAAACTTTTTCTGGTATTCTACCGAAGGTACTATATAGGCATGCTCTTTTCTGAATACTCCGCCAAAAGGCCTGCTACGTGTAGCGAAATCATTTTGAATATCTCTTTTTATGGCATAGCTGTTCACTTTGATCTTAAAAAGATCGGCCCATTTTAATTTTTCAAAATTCATATAGGCTTCACCGGTATATTGCCGGTATGCATTGTGAAAAAGCGGTGCGGTAACAAAACGGGTCCTTCCCGTTGCTTCATCTACCAGCGGTAATTTATCTACCTTAAAATTGTTGGTCGTATAATTTACAAAAGCATTTACACCGAAAGAAAATTTTTGTGAACGCCTGATAAACGAATTCAAGCTTAGCCTGTGTGTATTAAACGAGCCGGTTTCATAACTGAAATGATGGCTGGTCTTCGCAGGCTTTTTGGAAACGATATTGATGGCGCCACCCAATGCATCTATACCTACTTCTGTGGGCATTACACCTTTATATACCTCTATGTAATCGGCCATATTGGTATTTATTTTTGTAATGCCCATGCTGGAGCCGAGGTAATCTACCGGTATGCCATCTATCAAAAACTTGATGGACTTGCCGTTAAAGCCACCCACTACAATATCTGCTTCGGCGCCCAGTCCGCCGGAGTTCCGTACCCTTATACCGGTGGCCCGGTTCAGCAATTGCTCTACCGATACGGATGAACGGGCTTCGCGGCTCAATTCAATCACGCCGGTTTGGATAGAATGAATTTGCCTGAGCGTTGCCCTGCTCAATGCAGCAATGGTTACCGTGTCTAAAGTGCCGGCTGGTATAGCCAGGTTTGCATTTGAGACATCATCCTTCACCAGCAATTTTATTACCGGCGACAACAAGCCATTATAGTCTGCCTGTAGCGAATATTCTCCTGCCGGTAACCCGCCAAAGCAAAAGTTGCCGGAAGTATTTGTCCGTACGGCATCTTTTGTTTCCAGGATCGTTACTAACGCGTTACTCCTGTTCTCATCATTCATCATCACTTTGCCGCATATTGCATACTGGGCATGAGCTGAGGCGTACCATGCTAAAAACAATATACCGGATAAGGCAATTTGTTTCATTGATCAATTGAAATGTGCGCTTATATAAAGGATTTTCGGCAGGTCCTTATTTACAGGTTTTTCAATGTGAATTCCTATAGAACCTTTTAGTTACCGGTAATAGTGTATTCTGTTTTATCTACATCATTATTGATATCATCCACCTGTACAAAAGTCCTTACGGTACCGCTTTTATCTTCTTTTAATTTCATTTGTTTAGCTGCTTTGTCTATACTTTCTATTTTCCAGGCTATAATTTGTTCTGCAGCGCCAAAAGAACCGCCCTGCTTTACTTTGAGCGTATCTTTATCCAATGCGTCCTGGATCAAAGATTTTGCTGATACAATACCCATCGGGTAGGAGTAGCGGTAATTAAGCTTATTATCCTTATTATCCTCAACAAGGTTGACAGCAACTAATTTTAAATATTCTTTTTCGGGGTCCTGGTCGTTGAAACCCGGATCATATACTTCAGAGCCGGGAGCAAGCTTCCAGTGCGTATTCAACAGCTTTTGCCGGTTAGTCAGCGGTTTGGGCATCTCAAAGTCCGCACCTTTAATAAACATTTTTACTTCTGTTGTGGGTGTGCCTTTACTTAATGTAATTTCTACCGGCACCTGTATGATATCGGTCATGGCGCCTCCCGGTTTCCGTGAGTTCAGTGAGGCTTTAAACACCAGGCTCTGCCCGTTATTGCTTATCCGGATATTGGTTATATTCATCACGGAAAAATTAAAAGGTGGCGATTGGGGATTGATCTGCCTGATCTCAAAACCTTTATTGTTATCGGTATAATTCCAGTACCAGTATTCTTTGGAGGGATCCTGGTTATAGCTTCCCTCGCTGACAAAATCAAATTTATTACCGGCGTTGTCTTTTGTTTTTTGTGTGGTAAAGTCAAATCCCTGCATTCCTTCAAACATAAGAGGGGCATAGCCGAAGCTGGCAGCCGTGGTAAAATCAGTTTCAGGGTCCCATTTTACACTTTCATCCTGGAAGTCCAGCTTTTCAAATTTCCACTGACCTTCCAGCTTCAGAATATTGGGATCAGGTGTTTCCGGATTATCCTTACTGCAACCGGTAAATAAAAGAAATGCTACAGCGAGGCCGGCAAATAGGGTATTATATGCTCTCATTGGTAAAAATTTTTAGATTAAAAGAATAAAACTTTATTAAGTTTCTTCATGAATGATATTGAATGCGGCGAAGATATAGCGGCACACTATAATAAAGGACATTTTTGTTTTTTATTACACAAATATTACAATTCAGGTATCGCGCATATTAAAATATCAAATACTTTCGATGCGCTATTGAATAGCAATACGATCACGAATATTGAATTGTAATTTTTTAATTTTCAAACAATTTATAAAATGAAAAGGCTTCCCGTTATTGTGTCAACTTATGTACTTTCTTTTATTATGGCTGCTCCCGCTGTTTTTGGAACGGAGTGTATATGCAAAGCTGAACTGAATAAATCTGTCTTGCCGGTAGATGGAAAATACAGGTGGGAATTTGAAGTTCCGGGTGCCGGGAAGCAAACGCTTATTTACTCTTTTACCGATAGCGTAATAAATCTGGATATGACCGGCAAAGCGCTTACCCGGAATTATGATCTGTCTGTTCTGTCGTATAATCGTAAAACCAATAAGATTATCGCAAAAGGAATAAACGGTGAGAAGAAAGGGGTATTTGCTGTTATTTTTTTAAAAGATATCCGGAAAAACTCTGTGCTGGTATTCAAAAAAGAATTTCCAACGCAGGCGGAAGCCGAATCTTTTAACATACCATCGGCAGAAAGTACGGAAAGTCATGGATGGAATAAATTTGATAAGATCCCGGAAAACAAGGATGGCAGCGATACCCAACGCTTATAACTGCCGGAGATGAGTGCCGTTGGAACGCTACACCAATCCGTGTTTTGCCGCCAGCTTAATCAGGCCTGCTGTATTATTTACATCAAACTTCGTCAGCAGGTTTTTACGGTGACTGTCAACCGTATAAGGACTTACAAATAATTTTGCTGCGATCTGCGGATTGGTATATCCCTCGGCTATCAATAATAATACCTCTTTTTCGCGGCTGGTAAGCAATGGCGTTTTACTTATTTCCTGCTGTTCCTGCTGGTTCATTTGCAGGTCAATGCTCATGTATAGCTTTCCTTCCTGTACGGTAAGTATGGCTTCTTCTATTTCCTCCCTGCCGGCACTTTTTAGTATATAGCCCGATGCGCCATTTTGCACCATCCGGGAAATATAGCTGCGTTCGTTAAATGTACTCATGGCAATGACCTTTACTTCAGGATATTCTTTCCTGATTTTTTCAGTAAGCTCTATACCACTTATTTCCGGCATACTGATGTCGGTAATAACAATATGCGGTGAGTTCGCTTTTATCAGCTCCATCGCCTCGTAAGCATTCCGGGCAAGCCCGGTAATGGCAACAAAGCTTATTTGTGAAAGCATGGTCTGCATTCCTTCCAGCACCATCGGGTGGTCGTCTGTTACCAGTATTTTTATTTTATCCATTGTCTTCTATTGTACATTCAATATATACCGAAGTGCCCTTACCGGGGTGAGACTGAATATCCATGCGTCCTCCAAGGTAATGTACCCTCGAAAGTATGTTCTGCAAACCGGCTGTATGTTTTTCCTTCCAATGGGTAGCATCAAAACCCTGACCGTTATCTTCCACCGTAATATTCAGCGATTGGGCCTGCCGCATTACCTGTACCAGCAGGGTAGATGCAGCTGCATGTTTCACTACATTGTTCACCAGCTCCTGTACAATACGATACACCGTTACTTCCGTGGCCGCATTCATTCTTTGCTCCAGTCCGTAAAACCCGGTATTTACGGTAAAGCTACGCGATGCGTTAATGCCGTCGCAGTAATCCTGCAAAGCCTGCTGTAGTCCTAATTTTATTAATGCTTCCGGCATCATATTATGCGCCACCCGGCGCATTTCCGATATGGATTCATCTAACTTGTGAAGGGCATTATTGAACAGCATGCCGTTCTCTCCCGTTAATATCAGATTACCTTTCATGGCTCCTAATTGTAATTTTACACCGCTCAGCATACCGCCCAGCCCGTCGTGCAGGTCTTTGGCCATGCGGCTGCGCTCATCTTCCTGGCCTTTCAGCAGCGATTGTGTAGCTAATAATTGTTTCTCGGTTTCTAATTCTTTGATGCGTTGCTCCTGTATCTTCTTGCGATGGCTGTAATTCCTGTAACCCAAAACAGAAATCAGTAAAAGCGACCCCAAACCACCAATCAATAACCCGTTCAACAGGTTTTTGCGATTGATTTCTTCTTCCTGGAGTTTGAGTTGAGTGTTCTTTTTATCCAGTTCAAACTTCTTTTCGGTATTGATGGTATGGGTAAGAATCTGTTCGTTCAGCAAACTGTCCCGCAATTCTTTGGATCGGGTCTCGTAGATCTGCGCTTTATCAATGTCTTTTGAAATGTAAGCCAAAGTTGCTAATTGGTCCAGGCTGAAAGTTTTTTCTTCCCATAGTTTGTTTTTCTCAGAAACGGCTAATGCTTCACTGGCAAACTGAAGCGAATTTTCATAATCGCCCTTGTGCATATAGTAATAGGCAAGCCCGCGCAATGCCGTGGCTTCACTTTCGGGTAAGTTGTTTTTTCTGGCGCTTTTTAAAACAGATTCATAGTTTCTTTTACTTTCCTCATATTGTTTTTTCCACAGGTATACATCAGCAATATTCAGTTCAATGGTAGCCAGTAATACTTCATCGTTTATAGATCTGGCTATTTTTCCGGCTTCTATATGATAGACTAATGAGGAATCTTTTTGATTGCTACTGCCATAGGTAACACCTGAATTGGTTAAAGCATAGGCCAGCATTTTGGGATCGTTGAGGTTTCGAAATGCGGCAACGGCCTTTTTCCCATGTTCTTTTGCCCTATCGTATTGCTTCAGCGACATGTAGAGCGTCTGCAAAATATCGTTGGCTTGAGCTGTAAAGAATTTATCGTCTATTTTTTCAAACAGCTTCAGCCCGTTCTGATAATTTTCCACAGCCGACTGGTAGTCAGACATATAATTATAGGAAGTCCCGGTATTGAAATAGGCTTTCGCCAGATGCACGTCATCGTTCAATAGTTTTGCTTCTTCTATGCCGCGAAGATTCCAATACAGTGAAGAGTCGTACTTTCCCTGCATATTCAGGGTGAAGGTATAATTGCTGATGAATTTAACTTCTGTTAAAGGGTAATTGATCTTTTTACCCAAAGCCCGGGCCTGCCGGTAAAAAGACTTTGATTTTTCCAGATCCGAATTTTCATACTCCTGCCCGATCCGGATGAGCAGCAATACTTTGTTCTCGTCATCCTTTGCTGTTTTTAACATATGCAGCAAACTGTCTTTCACATCGGAATGTTGTGTGTAAGCCACAACACCCGTTTGTAAAAGGCAAAAAATAAAAATAACTCCCCAAACTCTCATCCTGCAAATTACAATTAGTTAGGTTGTATGATCAATCCCTGTTTCGGGGGATTTTTCTTACCCCATAAAACCAGCTTTCAGGGGATTGCGACAGGGGGAAAAATAGAACAATTTTACACCGTAAAAAAAATCTTTTATTACGTAAGCCTCTTATTATGAATATCACGAAACAAGTAATGACACTCTTGCTGACAATGCTCACTTTTATAAACGCTTCCTGCGAAAAAGCAACGGGCGATAATGATCCCGGTGGCGGCAAACCGGCTTTTGAGATATGGATGGGACTTAAAACCGGTTCAACCGGTAACTGGGTTAATATAGACTGGAAGATCGTACTGCCCAATGGCGATTATTTCAACCAGCTTCCGGGAGAAGGGTTCCTGAATTTTTCCAAAAATCAGACCGGCGGCACCTGGGGAACTTTTACCATGAACGGCAATACAGGAGCCTTTACCAATCCCTATGAAACCATCGAGGTAAAAAAGATAAGCGAAACTGAATTGGAAAAAGTGGGCCACACCAACCGTTTATACAAGCTGGCCTCAGTGGATGGGATAAAGCTTTCCGGTAAATATGTGAATGGCATTCCGGGTTGGTCAACCGGCGGGAATTATCCCTATAGTCCTAACCAGGCACAGCCAATGATCGGGTTTATGGCTAACGGCACTTTCAATGATTTGGGTGCATTCGTTACCAATTTTACAATGCCCGGTCAATACCCCGAACGGGCTCCGGGAAACGGCACCTACGAAATAAAAAACTTTACGCTGGTACTGAATTATGCAGACGGCAGGAAAATTACCAAAGCATTCAGCGGCGTATTGAGTAATAAGGTGACAGCCACCAGCGAATTGGTTTTTATTGGTGGAAATCCTTTTTATAATAAGTAATGAGCAGGAGATACTGAGATAAAAGATAAAATTATGAAAAAAATATTACTGATTATTATCATCCTTTTTGCCGCAAGTGCAATATTTGGACAAAAAAAAGAAACCGAAAAGCCTCCTACACAAAAAGAAATGGAGGAGATGATGAAAGAAGCCCGGAAGATGGTGGGTGAGCTGAGCGAAGAGGACAAGAAAATGATGGACAGCCTCGGCATTAAAATGCCGGACTTTAAAAACCCGCCCAAAGTTTCCGACAGGCAACTGGCTAAAGCCTGGGAGGATGAAAACCGTGTTGTGCCGAAAAAAGATGCGGCGCGTATAGCTTCCATACCCAAAGCGATTACCGATACCCGTATGGAAACCTATATTGCTGCTATCCAGAAAAGAATAATGGGAACACTTGATGCTGCGCTGGTAAAAATGGGCGATAGAATATACAGCTATATTCAATCCAACACTAAAAGCAGCGATAAAGCCGGCAATATGGCTACGGCTTTTTGGCTGACCGGCAAACCCAAACTGGCATTGTATGTGCTGGGAAAAGTATGTACCGATGTTCCTGCAAATATTGACAACCTCAGCAACTATGCCGCCATGCTTTCCATGCAGGGTGGGGAGCATCTTGCTATTCCCATTCTCGACAACCTCAAGGCAAAATTCCCCAAAAACAGCACCCTGCTCAACAACCTGGGGCAGGCCTGGCTGGGGCTGGGTGAGCTGATAAAGGCTGAAAAATATTTAGACAGCGCCATTGCGTTTTATCCTTTTCACCCGCAAGCTAATATGGCCAAAGCGGCCATTGCAGAAAGCAAAGGAAATATTGAAAAGGCAAAAGATGCGGTAAAAAAATCCATTCAACATGCCTATACGCAGGAGAAAGAAGAAAAGCTGGCAAAGCTGGGACAAAAGATGACCGGCAAAGATTTCAGATTGCCGCCACGCAGTAAGACGGACCCCATGAACCTTGGAGGTTTTCGTCCGCCGGACTTTCCATTAAGCGTTGATGGATGCGTAAACCTGGGATTGGAGTGGGTAGATTTTGTTAAGCAGGTTGATGATAAGATCAACCTGTTAACACAGCTGAAGAAAAACGCCAATGATGCTGCCGTAAAGGGTCAGGAGAAACGGACGCAGGAGGATATGGCACTGATAAAAGTGGCAATGGCCAACCCGGGTACAACGGGGCAATTTGTATCTGTTCCGATGTATGCCGACAGGACGGCTAAAAAATATAAAGCCTATACAGATTTGTATCAGCAAAAGCTGGATGCATACAACAAAAGGAATGTAGCATTTATTCAGGGTGAGGGCTTGTCTTTAAAAAAGGCCTACAATACCGAGATAGAAAAGATACGCAGGGAAGAGAATGACCAGATTGGAGAAGGCAAGGTAAATAAAAGCTATTGCCCCAGGTACAAACAAGCTGCTGACAATTACCTGAAGTCCGTCAATGCCCAAATGCAGGAATTATACAGGGAAGGTTTGCAATTGAAAAAGGAATTTTTGAATGAATCGGCTTATTATACCATGTACATGATGTGGCCGGATATGTTCGAAGTGGCAAAATTAGATTTTCAGATAGACTGGTTAAAAACACTGAAAAAAGGCATTTCCAATGCAGGACAGGGGGGCAATTTTCCTTTTATATCCATTACAGAATATATGTGCGATACTAAGGCGGAGAACCCCAAACAAACCAGGCTACAGAACTTTGATGATGTGCATTGTGAATATCGGAGTATGATGGATCTGCACGTTATCAAATTTGAAAGCAATTGCAGTCGTTTGACATCAACATTTGATGTAAAATTTTTGCAATACACCCGTGAAGATGATTTTGAGCGGGTCGAAGGCGATACCTATATTAGCAGCACTATAAAAATCAGTGCCGAGAAAGGTTTGGGCGATAAAATTGAGAAAGGCCCGGTAAAAGTAGAAGCCAAAATAGGCGCCGCAATAGAAATAGAAATGGACTGCCGGGGAGTGAAAGATATAAAACTTACAGGAGAAGTAAAGGTGGGAGCAGGTTTTAATGTAAATGATAAAGGAATGGAAGAACATGGAAGCATAGCAGGAAAAGATGTCCAGGATATGACTATAGAAGCTGGTATAGAAGCCAGTATCAGCATCATAAGCGGGCAGGGCAGCGTTTCCGGTACGGGTGAGCTAAAAGGCATAACGATCACTAATTTTTAAATACACACATGAAAACCATTCTCACCCTTTTGTTTGCCGCCTTTACTTTTAGCGCCGTAGCACAGCAGAGCAAAGACCAGGCGTTGGAGGACAGCGTATTTGCCTGGGGAACTTATACTCCCCTCAAACCATCCGCTTATCCCCGTGCATTTACGCTCTACCAGCAAAATCTGCCCGATATTTTCATGCAGTGGATACGCAAAAGCTATATTCCCATCGGCGCTTTGGACTTTTCTTATGCTATAGCCGAACCCAATAAAAAAGAGGAAGTGCAACCTTATGGAACAGGCATCAATGCGGCCATGTGGCGTGCTATGTGGGACAAGGCAGGTGTTAAAGTAATAAGACAACCGCATTCTGAAAATGGAATTATCATCATTACTAATTATATTAAAGATGCCGAACCTATTTCTATGCTTACGCTTCCCAATCGACCAGTATTTACATGGCTTTCTCCAGATATTGAAAAATCATTTGCAGGAAGTAAACGGTGGAATCAATTTTTAAGGCAGCTTAAACTGGAAGAGCACCCGCAGATAGGCAAATACATTATTAAATATTATGGCTGTAGTGGCGATGGTTGCCAGCCAATGGCAGCCGTTTATCTGACACCCAATAACAAATTGCCTATCCGACAATTAACTCGAGGTGAAATGCTGGATATGATAGAACAGGCTATTCCTAAAGAAACAAAAAAGATTGAAAGCCTTATGCCCAACGAGAAACAAAAAGCAGTGGAAAGGGTAAAATCCAATTTGCAAACCCTTAGGAAAAAATACCAGAACAGCCTTAATGTTCCCGCTGAAATGAGAAACGAAAGCGTTGATATGACAGACATTTTCAACGGTGATGATATTTTTGATAACGAAGATGCAAAAAGATTGAACTACAGTACAATCGGAATTTATACGTATGAGGACTATGTGCTGCAAAAAAGCAAACAGGATCAGCCGCTTTGGATTTGCATCAGTTGGAAACCTACCGATATTCAATTCAGTCCATACGAAAGAGAAATTCACCGCAGCATGGTTACGCATTTTAATTTTGACTATGTCTATAACTATTTTTTTGCACCGGAAAAGAACAAAAGCCAGCCATATACCCTGCTGAATCCTGAAGCCCAGAAAGAAAATATCGCCAGCATAAAAAAAGAAAAAAACAGGATGAATGCTCCGGCTGCACCCACACCGGCAGGGGTTCATTATTTTGAAGATTTTTCCGCTAACAATGCAGGACAGAAACCGCAGGGCTGGTACAATAGTAGTGTTGGTGAACCCAGCGTAGTGGCTGCACCGGAAGGGTTAAGCGGTAAATGGTTA
This sequence comes from Chitinophagaceae bacterium, assembly GCA_023957155.1. GTDB lineage: Bacteria > Bacteroidota > Bacteroidia > Chitinophagales > Chitinophagaceae > Agriterribacter. The sequence goes on from JAMLHK010000002.1 coordinate 204,222, forward strand.
GATATAAGAACCCATCAAATTCTTCCCAATAATTTTAAAAGACCCTTGCCAAAAGACTTTCAGTTTGAATTTGATGTGGCCTGTTCCGACTTTACCACCAATACAGGCGGAGCTTTGCTGCTGAACATTAATAACAAGGTACTCACTGCCTACGGTGATGAAGGCAATTCACCCAACCCGGCAGATATTGATTTCAATATCAAGGCAGGCCATAGCAAATGGACTACCAATCCCACAGGCGGTAGTAGTATTTTAGCCACTTATAAAGGCATGCCCGGCAATATCCGTTATGCAGGTGTATTAAAACCCAACATGGATCTTACCGAAAAGAAAAACAAAGTGCATATCATTATTAGCAAAAAAGGCAACCAGGTAAGGGGTTATGTTGATGGAAAAGAAATTACGGTACTGGATAAGTATGGCAAGGAAATTCCCGGATACAACGAGCTGCCGCAGGGTACGCAATTCACATCCTTTCATTTTAAAAACACAACAAACGGAAAAGAAAACCGGGTTTATATCAGTAACGTAAAGATCACCGCGTTATAGCCTGAAAGAAACCTGTTGATGCTCAGTTTATGGTTATTGCGTTCCGTTCTTTCCCAGCCGAGATCCTGCTTTGGCTCATGTTGGACAGGCTGGCAGAACTCGGCGCAATATAGTAGATTGAGATGATCAGGCAGTTGAAGAAGTTGGCGTATTAATATAGGCTGTGCTGTGGAATGTTGTTGGTGGTGCTTAAGCACAATAGCCGATACACAACACCCACAACGGCAGCAAATAGAGGTACATGATTTGTTATTACGCTTAATTTTCTACTGAAAAGAACCTAATACTGAAAAGTAATATATTTATTACCTTTGTGGTTAAAATACTACATTTGTATTAAATGAAATCCAGTGAACTGGTACGGCTGCTTAAAAAAGATGGCTGGTTTGTGGTAAGGCAAACAGGCAGCCACATGATTATGGAACATCAAAGCAAGGAAGGCAAACTGGTTGTTCCCTATCATGCTTCAGGTGAAGTGAAAAAAGGGTTGCTTACCGCAATTTTAAAACAGGCAAATATTAAAACGACAAAAAGATGAGAAAGCCTAAAATAAAAATACAGGTAGTGAAAGAAGAAACCGGATATTCTGCTTTTGTAAATATTGGGAAAGATTTTATAGGCACGCAGGGTAACAATTTTGAAGAACTTAAAATCAATGTTCTGGATGCTGTAAATCTATATGCAGGAGAGAAAGGGCTTTCATACACTATTGATGAAATACAGTTTGAACTGGAATTGCCCAGCTTCTTTGAATTTTATAAAGTAATTAATGCAAAGGCCCTTTCCGAGCGCATAGGTATAAATCAAAGCCTGTTAGCGCAATATATTAAGGGAATTAAAAAACCTTCGCCTGCACAAACTAAACGCATTTTAAAGGGTGTTCAGCAGGTTGGCAGGGAACTGGCTGCCGTTCAGTTTGTATAGTAGCAGATAAGCCCGTGATATATTTTTTTTCTCCGTTGTTGGTGTTTGTGAGTAGATAATGCGGGAGGCATCACCAACAACATGAAGGGTAGTGGAAAACAGTGTAAGCGTACCCTATAACGGCAGCAGCTACAGCAGCAATATACCCACCACTACTTATATAGGTGGCTTTATTCCCCTCCGTTGTCATACCTTCGGCAGATATATTGGGTATGCGGCGAGGTTAATGTGAATGGCGTACCAACAACAGGGAGTCGAAGAAGCTGGTATTAATATAGTCGGCGCAGTGGAATGTTGTTGGTGGTACCAAAACACAATAGCCCATACACAACACCAACAATGGCAGCAAAAATATTAGAGGAATTAGGTTGGCCAGTATATTAAATACTACAGTATGAAATATTTACTATTGTTTGTGCTGTTTTCTTTTCAATCAAAAATGTTTGCTCAAATTGCAAAGGTAGAGTTATCTGAACGAGATAGTAGGAAAAGCATTTTTATAACGGTTAAATGGGAAAAGGGAAATACAAAAGGATATGGTGCTGGTTGTGGGTTTGAAGATATAACCGAATTAAATGATAGTATAAAGTTATCACTACTACAATCTCTATTTACTATCCTTGATGACACAACCTATTACTTCGGTAGCGTAGAGCCATTATCCTACAGATATAGAGGCAGGTATAATAGGCGTCCACAATCCATTGATTATAATACACAAGTTGCTGCTCTTATTGTGATTAATTATGTAGCTTTTTCTAGTGATGCTGTGGGTTATTCACCTTATCCGGTTTTATATGATAAAAAGAGAAAGAAAGAGTTTAGTACGACCTGCAAAGAACTCAATGCTGTTATAAGAGAATATCGGAAATGGTTTAAGAAAATTAAACAAACCGGGCTTAAAAACTATTCATTGCCTCTTTTGAATAAAAAATATGAATGGTATGGAAGTTTGTATCAAGAACAACGCTTCTTTGATACCTCTCCGAAGTGGGAGAGCCTTTATAGTTGCCCGGTGTTAATAAGGGAAGAAGATTAAAATAATAAGCCCTGCCCTGCCGGGCTTTTTATTGCACCAGATTTTGCTTCTTCTCAGCGATTTTTGTAAGCTGATGATTTTAGCTTCCCCTTCAAGACTTGGAAGGGTAATTCTCTCATTATGAGTCACAAAATCGAAAAAATGAAAACACTCATTTCCTCTGTTCGTTTTTACTATTCTACTTGTAACAGTCAATAATAGCCGTTATTTTTTAACTAACAGTTGCTCTTTACCTGGGTCGTTTAAGACCTCTTCCAGTACAGCTTCTATTATATCCTGAACATCCTGCTTTATAATGCGTTCATTGATGCTTTCGTAAATAGTGATAATGCACCTGTAGGTTATTCTTGCTCAATAGAGGAATAAAAAACCCTGTAAGTCAGTGACTACAGGGTGTAAATTGTGCCCGGAACAGGAATCGAACCTGCACATCCTTGCGAATACCAGATTTTGAGTCTGGCGCGTCTACCAGTTCCGCCATCCGGGCATTAAAATCGGGCTGCAATATTACATATTAAGATGTGAACAGCCATATTTTTTTATTCTTTATAACGGGGTACTGAAATTTCCACCTGTGTTTTACTATCGGGCTTCCTGCCGTTATACTACTAAAGTCAATATCCATTACATTTCTCTTGAATATTAATGTTTTTTATCGGACAAGAGGAACTCCCATGATCCGCCGATGGCGGATTATCCGTCCCTTGTGTAATTTGCACATGAAAAATTTCATGTACGTTTGTTACGATGTTAAGAATTGGCTTAATACGGGAAGGAAAGATCCCGGCAGACAACCGGGTTGCGCTTACACCTGCGCAATGCAAATGGATTCAGAAACAGAACCCGGAAATAAAAATTATTGCCCAGTCTTCTCCGCACCGGTGTTTCAGTGACAGGGAATATGTGGCGGCCGGTGTTGAAGTAAAAGAAGATCTATCCGAATGTGATATGCTGTTTGGCATTAAAGAAGTGCCGCCTGATATGCTCATCCCGGACAAAACCTATCTTTTCTTTTCCCACACCAAAAAGCAGCAGCCCCAGAACCAGAAATTACTCCGGGCGATATTAGAAAAACATATTACACTGATAGATTTTGAATGCCTGGAACATGAAGACGGGCAGCGGATCATTGGTTTTGGTTTTTTTGCGGGGGTGGTAGGGGCGCATAATGGTTTAATGGCTTACGGTAAAAGAACGGGGTTGTTTCATCTCGAACGGGTATATAAACAGAGAAGCTTTCGGGAGCTGATACATACTTATTTCGGGTTGCGGATTCCCAATGTAAAGATCGCTGTAACCGGATCCGGACGTGTGGCACACGGTATTCTGGAAATCATGAACCTGGTAGGTATTCATGAAGTGGAGCCTGATGAATACTTAGATCGCCGTTTTGCTTATCCCGTATATACGCAATTAAAGGGCGCCCAGCTATATCGCCACAAGCAAACGGGAAGTTACAGCCGGATGGATTTTCATGAAGATCCGCAACAGTATGATTGTGTTTTTTTACCCTATTCCGGGCAAACGGATATTTTATTGAATGGGCTGTATTGGGAAGCATCCATTCCCCGGCTTTTTGAAAAGGAGGCTATTCAGTCCGACCGGTTTATCATTCAGACCATTGCCGATATTACAGATGATATTTATGGCTCTGTTCCGGTTAATCTCGGAGACCAGCCTATTGAAGACCCGGTATATGGGGTGGATCGTATGAGCTTTAAGAAAACGGCTCCCTATCTTGAAAACTCGATTGATATTGTTGCGGTAGGTAACCTGCCCAATGAATTGCCGCGTGATGCATCCCGTTATTTTGGTGAGCAGTTAATCAAATATGTGCTGGAAAGTCTGCTGGAAGGAGGTGCTCCGGTAATTGAACGGGCAACCATTACCGATAAAGGAAAGCTGACCCCCCGCTATAGGTATTTAAAAGGTTATACAGCGCTGTAGATGACCAGGGTGCATCATAAATGCAGGTAATAATCTTTCATCAGGGCGTTAAAATCAGGAGTATAGTTGCCGTCTTTTTGCTTAATGATCAATTCACCTGTTTGTTCCGTATCTTTCTTTTGCCGGGTAAAATATAAAATACTCCGGAAAAAATCATGATCGGGTGTTTGTCTTATCAACAGCTTTTCCAATAAATAAAATCCCTGGTCGGAGGCAAGCTGTTCTAATTCCCCGGTTCGGCGATAGGGTAAGAGGAGCCCGAAACGACCGGTTTCAGCCAGGTTTTCATCAATGACCTGTATTAGTTTTTCCAGTGTTAAGCCGGTATCGTGTTTAGCTAAGTTTTTCTTTTCATCATCCGACTTCAGGTCATTCTCGTAGAAGGGTGGATTGCAAATAATAAAATCGTTCGGTGCATTAAAAGTATAGTGTGTTACATCGCCGGGGTGCAGGATTATTTTGTTTTTCCACAAGCTCTGTTCAACATTGTATTGCATTTGTTCAAAGGAAGGAATGTCTTTCTCAATAGCATGAAATTGTGCTTCGGCTTTTTGTGCCAGTAGCAGGGTCAGTAGCCCCGACCCGGAACCTATATCAAGGACCCGGCTTCCCGGAGATATTCTTGTTGAAAAATAGGCTCCGAATATACAGGCATCAGTGCATACTTTCATAGCACACTGATCGTGCAGGATGGTAAATTGTTTGAACTTAAAATAGGGGTTGGGCATTATCTTATTATATCTATTTCAGTACTTCTTCCAGGAACAATAAGGTATGCTTCCATGCCCGCTTGGCCATCACTTCGTTATAATCGGGTGATTGCGGATTGGTGAATGTATGCTTTGAATGGGCATAGGTAATGATTTGCCAGTCGGCTTTACCTTCGTTCATTTCTTTAATCAGATCATTCATGTTCTCCGGGGTTACACTCCCGTCTTCGGCAGGGTGCTCAATGAGTACCTTCGTGTGTATGGGTCCGTTAGCCCGGCCGGGGTCTTTCCCAAGTCCGCCATGAATGGACACGACACCCTTTACGGAAAAATTGGCCCTTGCGGCTTCCAGCGCACCTGTACCGCCGAAGCAGTAGCCGATAACTGCGATTTGACCGGCGTTTGCACCGGATCTTTTCAATTGTGCCAGAGCTAAGGATATCCGGTGTTGATAAGCAGCGTAATCTTGTTTGTATTGCCCTGCTATTTTAGCGGCGGAAGTATTGTCTGCCGGAATATTCCCTTCACCATAAATGTCTGCAATAAAGGCAATATAGCCCTGCTTTTCCAGCGCAACAGCCGCATCTTTTGCTTCCTCGTCAATTCCTTTCCAGGCAGGAAGGATCAATACGCCCGGCAGCTTTTTACCGGTGTTTGAGGTTACCAGTCCGTTGAGCTTTTGCGAACCGTCATGGTAGACTACCGGTTTCAGTTGCTGCGCTTCGGCGAAGTTCAGTATACCCGTGATGGACATAAAGAGAAATATTTTTTTCATCGTATGGCTCATTAATGCAGAAAATATAGTGTTAAGTTAAACTATAATATATAATTGACGTTCAACGACCTGTTGGTTCAACGTTATTTAATTCCGGGGGGAGCATAATGCAAAGATGCGGTCTGACCCTTCTCTCATCGGGTACCGGCCGCATCTCTATATACTTGTAACTTACTGTTGTATCTTTATATGTCTATGGCTTCGCCATACGCCGCAGCGGTAGCTTCCTTAACGCCTTCGCTTATGGTAGGATGCGGATGAACGGCATTTAATATTTCATGATAGGTCGTTTCTAATTTACGGGCTACGGATACTTCAGCAATCAGCTCTGTTACATTGTAGCCAATCATGTGAGCGCCCAGTAACTCTCCGTATTTTGCATCGTATATGATTTTGATAAAACCATCCGTAGCACCGGCAGCAGTAGCCTTACCCGATGCCATTAACGGAAACTTACCGATCTTCAACTCATAGCCGGCATCTTTCGCTGCTTTTTCGGTATAGCCGATGGAAGCAATTTCGGGAGTGCTGTATGTACAACCCGGAATGTTATTGTAATCGAGTGGTTCGGGCAGGTGAGGGAATTTCTTTTCATTATAACCGATATGCTCTGCAGCATTGATACCTTCTTTTCCGGCAACATGGGCCAGCGCCTGTCCCGGGCTGCAATCGCCGATGGCATAAATCCCGGGTACATTGGTTTGCTGGTATTTATCTACTGTAATTTTTCCTTTTTCTGTTTTGATACCCAGTTGTTCTAACCCGATATTTTCAATATTCGCCACAATGCCGGCAGCGCTTAGCAGTATATCTGCTTCAAGTGTTATTTCTCCGCTGGCGGTTTTCACCTTAGCTTTTACGCCGTTACCGCTGGTATCGGCATGCGTTACCTCGCTGCCGGTATATATCGTTATTCCCTGTTTTTTAAACTGCTTTTCCAGTTCCTTTGAAATTTCTTCATCTTCTACGGGCACAACCCTGGGTAAAAATTCAACGATCGTTACTTTGGTACCCATGCTGTTGTAAAAATAAGCGAACTCCACGCCTATAGCGCCGCTGCCTACAACGATCATACTTTTGGGCTGTTGCGGAAGTGACATGGCTTCACGATATCCAACTATTTTTTTGCCATCAATAGGCAGGCTGGGTAATTGGCGTGAACGGGCGCCTGTTGCGATGATGATATATTTGCCTTCCACCAATTGTGTTTTTCCATCGGCAGCGGTTACCTCAATTTGTCCCTTTGTCTTCAGCTTTCCATATCCCATGATCACGTCAATCTTATTTTTCCTCATTAGGAATTGTACCCCCTTGCTCATTTTGTCGGCTACACCGCGACTGCGCTTAATAACAGCCTCGAAATTATGTTTAACATCGGTAGCTTCCAGCCCGTAATCTTTGCTGTGCTTCAGGGATTCGTATACCTGGGCACTTTTGAGTAATGCTTTGGTGGGAATGCATCCCCAGTTAAGACAAATGCCGCCCAGGCTTTCTTTTTCAATAATTGCTACCTTAAGTCCCAACTGTGAAGCCCGGATCGCTGCCGGGTATCCGCCCGGACCGCTGCCTAAAACAATTACATCGTATGCCATAAATGATTACAGGTTTTATAAGAATGAACAGGTGCAACATGCAGATTATTGTACATAGTGCCAGCCTGAAATGAATGTGCAAAATTACTGTCAAAACGGCAAACTGCAAAAACGAGAAGTATTTAGCTCAATCCAATAAATACGATCTAAGCAGTTATTGCTGCGGACCAGAGTCCGGAATAGAATTTCTAAAATTTAACCTTAGCCATAACCAAAAGTACTCAGACTGGAAAACCTGACAATCATAAAAAGCGCTGTGGAATTGTGTGTAAGCAGTGTGCTGATAGTATTTAATAAAAAAATCAGTCTGAATTTTTTAAATTCAGGACTGATTTCTTATCTTATTTACAACTGTATTCAATTTTTGATTGAGACATATCTGTGAAAAGAAACCTGTCATATACAGTAGAACTATAATCAAACTCCAAAGGTAATCCCTTACTGTTATATTTGACAGCGGGATAAGCATTATTGATACTATAATCTTTTGTTAGAAGCATCCATAATTTGTGCGTTCTTAGAAAGCTTACCTGATCATCGTACTGTCTTCCGTCTGCAACTAAGTTTCCCTTTGTATCATAATTATATATATCAACGGAAGGATCCATGTTATAACTTTCATGCCAATAGTTAGTAGTTTTAACTATCCTGTCTTTTGAGTCATAATCGTATATTGAAATTATCGTATACTGGCTGTTATCTGGAAAGCTTCCATCCCACTCCATAGGTTTAAGAGTACCAGGCTTATATATTTTATCTGTAAAAACAGTATCTCCTATCACTCTGTTATTATTATCGTAAATGAATTTACGCCATTCATGAGTGATTCTTAAATCGTTTGGTATGTGAGGCCTGGGAATTATAAAGGTGTCGACATTTCCACTAATATACATGTCAATGCAATCAGTTAATCTGTTTTTATTATCATAAAAAAAATAAAAATTGCCTTGTCCGGTAGAAGTCTCGTCAAATATTATGCTGTCAGGATTTCCAAGCTTATTGTAATAAATAGTCCCTGTTTTTTGTGGATAGTTTGAAGTAGAAGTGAACTTTGTAATTCTGCAATCCGGATGTGTGGCTCCGGGGTGCTTTAAAATATAATCCTGTAATTTTTTGCACCCTGAGAATAGTATAAGTAGAGAGAAGATAACCGTTTTTAAAAGAATAGCTTTTGACTTTTTCATTGTTAGTTGGTTTATAAGTTGAAATGTGAAAACCAAGGTAGCAAATATATTTGATATTATAAATATATCTTATTTTGAAGTGTATGAAATGATTCCGAGGTATGTCCCTGACTTATAAAAATTGTTAATGATTTCCTCTTAATTTACTATGGTATAGGAAATCATAGTATATAACTGCAAACCGTAAACTCCCAAAACCAGAAATCAACTAATCAGAAATCAGAAATCAGAAATCAGACTTTTGCCGAATCTGACTGCCCATAGCTGATAGCCTGCCAATTGTGTAGGAAATAAAAAAGCCTCCGGATAGGAGGCCCTTTAGTTGCGAGGGGAAGGATCGAACTTCCGACCTTCGGGTTATGAGCCCGACGAGCTACCGCTGCTCTACCTCGCGATATAAAGTTAATAATATAAGTAGAACTTGTGTTTTCTTCCGCTGAAGAAACCTCATTTCTTTAACTCAATAGTTAGAAGTGAGGAGGCGCAAAGGTAGGATGTTGTATTTAATCAGCCAAACATTTTTTGTTTCTATTACCTTTGCAGGAATCTTTAACGCTGATGAAAGTTGGATTCGTAAATATCTTTGGTAAACCGAATGCGGGCAAGAGTACTTTGCTTAATGCCCTGGTGGGAGAGAAGTTGGCGATCGTGTCACCCAAGGTACAGACTACCCGGCATCGCATTAAAGGTTTTTTAAACAGCAAAGATTACCAGGTTATTTTTTCCGATACGCCCGGTATTATAGAACCCCGGTATAAGCTTCATGAAAAGATGATGCGGGCGGTTAAGAGCGGGTTGGAAGATGCAGATCTTGCGTTGCTGCTGGTTGATGTGAATGAACATCCTGAAGAGGCGGACGCTGTTTTTAGCAGTCTTCGTTTGAAGGTGCCTGCTTTTGTGGTGTTGAATAAAACAGACCGGGCATCTCATGACAGCGTTAAACAGGTATCGGATTTTTTCAGCGCCAGGCCCTATTGTAAAAAAGTTATTGCTGTTTCAGCGCTGAAAAAGATTAATATTGACCGGTTGTTGGATGCCATACTTGAATTTTTACCCGAAGGAGAACCTTTTTACGCTGACGATGATCTGACGGACCTGCCCACCCGTTTTTTTGTAGGTGAAATGATACGTGAAAAGATATTCGATCTCTTTGAGGATGAAATTCCTTATCACGCTACGGTGATGGTAAAAGAATTTAAAGAAAAGACAAGTTTAATAAAAATATCGGCGGAGATTATCGTTCACCGGGAATCTCAGAAAGCTATTATTTTAGGTGAAAAAGGGAAGATGATCCGGCAGATCGGAATGGCTGCCCGGCAGGATATTGAACATTTTTTAAATAGTAAAGTATTCCTCGAATTGTTCGTAAAAGTGCGCCCGAAGTGGAGAGATAATGAAGTGCATTTGAAGGAATACGGGTATTAAGTACAAGTTGTGATCTGTGCGGGGGCGGCGCCTGTATGTTGCAGGTTGCATGATAGCAGGCTACAGGGAATATTCCTGAAACAAGGACCCTGTAACCTGAAACTTGAAACGTGAATTTTATGAGTTTTACAGTAGCAATAACAGGAAGACCCAATGTGGGCAAAAGCACTTTCTTTAACCGGATGCTTGAGGAACGGAAGGCTATCGTTGATAATGTTAGCGGCGTAACCCGCGACAGGCAATATGGTGTGGGGGAATGGAATGGCAAGAGTTTCAATCTTATTGATACGGGCGGTTTTGTTCCGGATAGTGAGGATATTTTTGAAACAGAGATCCGTAAGCAGGTGGTCATTGCCATACAGGAAGCTAACGCTGTTATATTTATGTGTGATGCCGCTACGGGAATTACTGCCCTGGATGAAGCGATGGCAGATATTTTACGCCAGTCCAAAAAGCCGGTATTCCTGGTAGTGAATAAGGTGGATAATCCTGAACGGATGCTGGACGCTACGGAGTTTTACAGTATGGGTTTTGATCATATTTACTTTGTTTCCAGCATCAGTGGCAGTGGTACCGGCGAACTGCTGGATGAACTGGTTAAGCTGATTCCCGATACAACTGCAAATGAAGCGGAGGAAAACAGGGAGCTGCCGAAGTTTGCTATCATTGGCCAGCCGAATGTCGGAAAGTCATCATTGCTGAATGTTTTAATAGGAGAAGAAAGAACGATTGTCAGTGATATTGCCGGTACCACAAGAGATACGATTCATACCCACTATAATTTATTTCAGAAAGAATTTATCCTGATTGATACCGCCGGCATACGGAAAAAGACCAAGGTGGAAGAAGACCTGGAGTTTTATTCTGTGATCCGGGCTATAAAAGCTATGGATGAGGCGGATATCTGTTTGTTATTACTGGATGCGGGTAAAGGCATTACCGCACAGGATATCAATATTTTTTCATTAGCAGTTCGGAAGGGAAAAGGAATTGTGTTGCTGGTAAATAAATGGGATCTGGTAGAGAAAGCAACGCATACCGCCAGGGATTACGAAAAAGAATTAAAGAACCGGTTAGCTCCTTTTACCGATGTGCCGGTATTGTTTATTTCCGTAAAAGATAAGCTGCGTATTTATAAAGTCATAGAAGTAGCGTTGCAGGTTTATGAAAACCGCCGGCGTAAGATTGCAACTTCCCGGCTTAATGAAGTAATGCTCAAAGCAGTGGCATCGTACCATGCGCCGGTAGTACGGGGTAACCCGATTAAAATCAAATATGTAACGCAATTGCCTACTGTTGTGCCCAGCTTTGCTTTTTTCTGTAATTATCCGGCTGATATCAAGCAGCCATACAAGAATTACCTGGAAAATCAACTCCGGGCAAATTTTAATTTTACCGGAGTGCCTGTACGGTTATTTTTCAGAAAAAAGTAATAGCAGGGAAAGCAGGCTGTTGCGGCCATTGTCCATAATTACCATACGGCTCTCGCATTCGCCGTTACTGACAAATCGGCAAAATTTCCTTCCAGGAATTTATAATAGCCTGTAATGGCAATCATAGCGGCATTATCTGTGCAGTATTCAAATGCAGGTATATAGGTATTCCAGTTTTGTTTGGCGCCCATTTCTTCAAATGCTTTTCTTAGTCCGCTGTTAGCGGAAACTCCGCCGGCAAGGCAAATATTTTTTACCCCGGTTAAAATGGCTGCTTTTTTCAGCTTATTCAGCAGAATAGAAACGATCCGGGCCTGTATGGAAGCGCATATATCGTCCAGGTTGTGGGTTATAAATGCTTTTCTTTCTTCTTCGCTGGCAAGAAAATTGTCTTTGAAAACATAGCTCTTTCCGGCATTTTGTAAAAAATACAGGATGGCTGTTTTAACCCCGCTGAAGCTAAAATTCAGCCCGGGTATCTGTGGTTCGGGAAACGAAAATCTCGCTGGGTCTCCCGTTCGGGCGTATTTATCAATTAACGGTCCTCCGGGGTAGGGGAGTCCCAACAGCTTGGCCGATTTATCAAAGGCTTCCCCAGCTGCATCGTCTATGGTTTCACCGATTACTTCCATTTGCAATGGGGATTTGCACAATACGATTTGTGTATGTCCGCCACTGACGGTTAAGCATAAAAAGGGAAATGCAGGTCTGGGATCGTCAATTAAATTGGAAAGTACGTGTGCCTGCATGTGATGGACGGTAATCAATGGCCTGCCTAATGCTAACGCCAGGGATTTGGCAAACTGGGCGCCCACCAGCAGTGAACCGATCAGTCCGGGTGATTGGGTAAATGCAATGGCATCAACGGACTGCAAGGCGTATCCTGCCTTTTGGATAGCCCCGTCCACCACCGGTACGATGTTCTGCATGTGCGCTCTTGAAGCCAGCTCTGGTACAACACCACCGTATTGTTCGTGTATTTTTTGTGACGCGATCAGATTAGATAGTATCCTGCCGTCAACACATATACTTGCTGAAGTTTCATCACAGGATGATTCTATAGCCAGGATGGAAATGCTGCCCGAAGCTTTTTGCATCTGCAAAAATAGCGGATAAACGCCGGTGTATGAAAAATGAAAAAATGAAGCTATTCGGAGAGGTAGCTGACGCCCTTTATATGTACCGGTAATGAGCCATCGTCCGAAACCAGCTTTGAAGAATCAATGGTATAGCAAATGATGATCTTCTGCCCTACAGCTAAAATGATATCATCGCTCATGGAAGAAGGGTGCAATGCCTTACCCTCATCTGTTATTATGCTTATGCCTGCATCGGTAATAAGTGTTACCATGCCGGAAGCCTGGTTGTTGCAAACTATATGTTCTTTCTCCTTGGAAAAAATAAAGAGGAGAAAAGAAGTAATGCCAAGGGACACTACGTATAAAAATTTTATCATAGGATAATTTTATGATAGTTTTAAAGTAGTCCTGCTTTGATAACGAATTAAGTGTACGTTTAGTATACGAAAAATGGTTGCCTCGCCTGATCCCTGACGGGTATTATTGATATATGATAATACGATAAGGTTTTATTTAGACCGGATGGCGACAACGGGATCCATACGGGCGGCAATAGAAGCGGGTATGATACCTGCCAGAAGACCAATGCCTATACATATACTTATGGCGAGTACCAGGATATTGTAGGAGATATAGACATTAAAATTTAGCGGTCCGCTTAATATCTTAGCCATTAGGAAAACCAATATCAGCCCTATTAAGCCCCCGATAATACATATAAAAGCAGACTCCAGCAGGAACTCTGATAAGATCGTTCTGCGTTTTGCCCCTACTGCTTTTTTTAATCCAATGATAGGTGTTCTTTCCCTTACCGTTACAAACATGATATTGGCAATGCCAAAGGCGCCCACTACCAGGCTGAGCAACCCGATAAGCCAGCCTCCCAGCTTAATGCTGGAAAATAACCCGGTAATGGCGTCATTGAAATCACTTACCGCGTTTAAGGCGAAATCATCTTCCGTGCCCGGCTTTAAGCGGTGAATGGCCCGCAGGGCTCCCCGAAGCTCATCTTTAAAGGCGTCTGTAGTTACATTCGGCTTTCCCTGTACCATAATGGTTGGCCCTGATGACCGTTCCAGGAAAACAGTTCTGAAGAACCGGTAGGGGAAAATGAGACAGTTATCAAAGTTCCAGCCACTTATCATCAAACTTTTCCCCTGCTTTTTAATAACACCAACAAGAATTATTCTTTTGTTCTTTACCGTTATGGTTTTACCCACTGCTCTTTCAGCCGAACCAAAAAGCTTTACGGCATTTTCGTAGCCTATCACCGCGTTAGCCGAACCTCGTTCCATATCCGACAAAGTGAGATATCTGCCGTATTCTATCTCAAAAGGCTGAATGACATTAAAGTCTTCTGTTACCCCATACAGGGCAACATTCTGGATCATATCTTTCTCATATATTACATTTTGACCCTGTACCTGGAGTGTAAATGCGATATGAGCTATGGCATCGGTTTTGGCCCGGATGAATCGCATTTCTTTAAATGTCGGACTGGGACGTTTTACATATTTCCACCAGGGATATTCGCCATTTGCTCCCCCCGTATATTCCCACTTATCAATATAGATCGTATTAGAGCCTAAGCTGTTAATGCCATCTTTTATATTTCTCTCAAGACTGTCAACTGTAGTTAAAACGCCGATAATGCAAAAGATACCGATGGTTACTCCGAATAAGGAAAGGAAAGTGCGCAGTTTATTATTCCTTAATTCCTGCCAGGCTAACCGGAAACTGGCTGCTAATATCTGGAGTGTTTTGCGCATCGGTCAAAAATAATCACATTAACCCGAATCGGATACAAAATAAGGATAAACGGCAGGTATTATGATCCTTTCTTTTTTCTTGCCTTTTTCTGGGGAGGATTGGCCTTAATTTCTTCTATGGTCTTAAGTGCCTCTTCCAGGGTTATATCTGCCGCCCTTTCCTGTTGTTCCTTGCTGAGCTTATAATTGCGTAATCCTTGTTTCAAATAGGGACCGTAGGGGCCGCGCAGCACCTGTATCTTTTCTTTTTCAAATACCCTGATCGTTCTTTCCTCCTTGGCTTTCCGTTTTTCAATGATGATGGGAACGGCTTGCTCAAGTGTTATGGTGTAGGGGTCAAATTCTTTACTGAGTGAATAGAATTTTTTATCGTGTGCAATATACGGTCCAAATTTCCCAATACTTACGGTTACGTCCATATCTTCAAACGTACCAATAGTCCGTGGCAGCCGGAAAAGATCCATTGCCTCTTCCAGGGAGATGGTTTCTATACTCTGCGTGGCTTTTAATTTGGCAAATCTGGGCTTCTCGTCATCTTCGGTGCTGCCGATCTGTACCATAGGTCCGTATCTTCCCATGCGGGCAACTACCGGCTTCCCGGTTGCCGGGTCGGTTCCCAGTTCTCTTTCACCCTTGATGCGTTCAGCGGTTTCTATGGTATTGTCAACATCCTGCTTAAATGGAGTATAAAAATCTTTCAGCATTTTGTTCCACGTCAGCTTGCCTTGTGCCACCTCGTCAAATTCTTCTTCAATGCTGGCGGTAAAGCCATAGTCCATGATATCGTCAAAATGCTGCTTCAGGAAATCGGTAACAACAAGACCGAGATCAGTGGGGAAAAGTTTAGCCTTTTCTGCCCCTGTTGTTTCCTGTTCTTTGAGCCTGGTGATGTTATCCGCTTTCAGCAGCATGATCCGGTAATCTCTTTTCGTACCTTCTTTATCTCTTTTCTCCACGTAGCCGCGCTTCAGGATCGTTGAAATGGTAGGAGCGTAGGTAGATGGACGGCCGATGCCTAATTCTTCTAATTTCTTTACTAAGGAGGCTTCCGTGAAGCGGGGTGCCGGCCGGGAGAATCTTTCAATAGCCTTCATCTCTTTGAAAATAAGCTCCTGATTAACTTCCAAAGGCGGGAGCATACCTTCCGTTGTTTCCTCTTCATTTATGTCTTCCTCATCCCTGTCTTCCCGGTACACTTTTAAGAAGCCTTCAAATTTCAATACCTCGCCCTGGGCGGTCAGGTGTTCATTATTGGTGGAAATATTGATCTTCGCAATGGTCTTTTCCAGCTCGGCATCCGCCATCTGGCTTGCCATGGTACGTTTCCATATCAGCTCATACAGTTTACGGCAATCAGCATCATCTACATTCAGCCTTTCCATAGCTGTAGGCCGGATAGCTTCATGGGCTTCCTGGGCAGATTCATTCTTGTTTTTGAATTTTCGTACCTGTAAGTACGTACCGCCAAACTGTGATTTAATTTTAGATGATATGTCATTAATTGCTGTTTCACTGAGGTTTACACTGTCTGTACGCATGTAACTGATATCCCCGTTTTCATATAATTTCTGTGCGAGTAGCATCGTACGGCTCACTGAGTATCCTAATTTACGGGACGCTTCCTGCTGCAGTGTCGAGGTGGTAAAAGGGGCGGCAGGTGATTTCCTGGCTGGTTTTACCTGTATGTCTTTTACGGTATATTTTGCCCCGATACAGGTTTGTAAAAAACTTACCGCGTCATCCGCCGTAGTAAAACGGCTCCCTTCCGCTTTAAAAGTAACCGGTTTGTTACTGATATCCTGTGCAGCAAATAAGGCTTCTGTTTTAAAAGTACTGACGCTGTTAAACGCATTGATCTCCCTTTCCCGCTCGGCAATCAACCGGACGGCTACACTCTGCACCCGTCCTGCACTCAGGTTATTGCGCATACTCATTTTACGCCATAATACCGGAGACAGCTCAAATCCAACGATCCGGTCTAATATCCGGCGGGCCTGCTGTGCATTAACTAAGTTCATATCCAGCACCCGCGGGGATTCTACTGCTGCCCGGATAGCGGGTTTGGTTATTTCGTGGAAAACAATGCGTTTGGTAGTGGACGGATCTAATCCCAATACCTCGCACAAATGCCAGCTGATGGCTTCCCCCTCACGGTCCTCATCCGTTGCGAGCCATACTTCACCGCTTTTTTTTGCCAGGCTTTTGAGTTCTTTTACTACTTTTTCTTTATCCTCGGGAACAATATAGCGGGGCTCAAACTGATTACCAATGTCTATCCCCATATCATTCTTTTCCAGGTCACGGATATGCCCGTAGCAGCTCTTTACCTCAAACTCTTCGCCAAGGATTTTTTCTATGGTTTTTGCCTTTGCCGGTGACTCAACGATCAATAAATTCTTTTTCATGATATTGCTTAAACTGGTGCAATATTAAAGTAAACCATTAAAAAACAAAAAAACCAATCATTTATAGAAAGTGAAGGATATGATCAAGTGACTCTTTGTTACGGTATATTTTACGATGTCCTAAGCCACTTGAAACAATGAATTGAATGTTAGGATGGTGGTCATTCATTACTTTTTCTGCATCAGAATAGGGCGTTATATCATCCAGTCTGTCATGGAGCCATAATAGCCTGGCCCTGATGTGGCGCACCGATCGTTGTATCGAAAGAAAATCCGGTGAGGAGCCGGTTTTTTCCGTGATCAAACGGTTAAACGCTGTTCTTGCCTTTTTGGGTAAGGGGATGAGCTGAAAGAAATGGTTTATGGCCGATGTGGTTTCTGTAGCAGGTGCTATAAGGACCAGCTTAGTTTGCTCATCATGCACGATCGTTTCTAAAAGATGGGTGATGGCTAATCCGCCGAAGGAATGTGCGATATAACTGTTAAAAGGTCCGTATTTACTGACAATGTGTTGAAGCATTTGCACGTACACCGGAAGATATAGCTCAGATCCATCGCTTTTGCCGTGCCCCGGGGCATCAAAAGCAACCACTTCGTATCCTTTATTAACCAGCGGCAAAACGTATCCTTCAAAGTTGGCTGCTGCCGATCCGAACCCGTGAATGATAAGCACTTTTAGATGTGATGGATGGTTCCATCGGTGTCCGCGGATATTCAGGTTATCCATTTTAAAAGAAAGCGATTCGGCTTCTTTTGCGAGAGTTGAAGGAGCATGCCGGTACTTTCGCCGGGGCGTGCAGAATACGATGAGCGCCTGACGAGCCGCCTTTTCGGGCGAAACAAGGGCTAAAAAATAGAAATAAGCCCTGGTATAGATTACCGCAATTTTCTGTGACAGCTTCATGGTTACCGGATGTTCTTATGAAAAACAAAAATAACGGAGTTTAGCGCTAATTTGCGATAATGAAAGTTGTTATAGCAGGAACGGGAAATGTTGCCCATGTATTAGGACGGAAAATAATTCAGTCGGGACATGAAATTGTGCAGGTTGTAGGGCGAAACACCGCGCATGCCGAAGCCCTGGGTGCGGTATTACACGCCCCCTCCGGGCAGCTTGCTGATATACAGGATGAGGCTGATTTGTATATTGTTGCCGTTTCTGATACAGCCCTTGAACATATCGGGGAATGGCTGCCGGAAATACAACCGGGTATAGTAGTTCATACAGCAGGATCCGTTAGTAAGATGGTTTTAAAAAGTGTGGCAGAGAATTATGGCGTACTTTACCCGTTACAAAGCCTGCGAAGTGACATCCGGGAAATTCCTGAAATACCTTTTTTGATTGATGCAAATGCTCCCGGTACATTGCAGCACATCAGGGTCTTTGCCTCTTCTCTTTCCCCGAAAGTAGTTTTTGCAGATGACACGATGAGAATGAAACTTCATGCCGGGGCGGTAACGGTGAATAATTTCACCAATTACCTGTTTATGCTGGTACAGGACTTTTGTGAAAAGGGGAATACCGATTTTTCCTTACTACTGCCGTTACTACATGAAACCGTTAACCGGCTGGAGCATTACCCCGCACGGCAGATGCAAACCGGTCCGGCTATGCGAAACGACCAGGGTACCATATCAAAGCATTTATCCCTGTTGCAGAATAATCCCGCATTTTCCGGGTTATATGCCGACCTGTCTGATCGTATTGCCCGTTATTACCGGGACAGGAAGGAAGACGGATAGTATATTTTCAATTTTAAATTTCTGATTTCATAGTACGGCGTTTATCTTCACGCCATGAAAACGGCAGGCGCATTTTTCAGGCTTATCAGGTATCCTAATCTTATATTCATTGCTGTTACCCAGTTTCTCTTTTATTTTTGTATTCTTTATCCCGTTGCGCACCCGGGTGTTTTTTTTGCCGATGAATTCAGTTTGCTTCTTTTGCTTGTCATTTCTTCGGTGTGCATTGCTGCAGGAGGCTACGTGATTAATGATTATTTCGATTTGAGCATTGACCAGGTCAATAAGCCGGAACGTATTGTGGTGGAAAAGCATATTCAGCGGCGATGGGCTATCATCTGGCATTGGATATTCTCTACAGCCGGTGTGGTGATGGGTTTTTATATCTCTTTTGTCACCCGTAACTGGCTTATTGGTTTCTCCAATGTATTGTGCGTTTTACTGTTATGGGTTTATTCTACCACCTTCAAAAAAAAGCTGCTTTCGGGGAACATTATCATTTCTTTGCTCACAGCCTGGGTAGTACTGGTTGTTTTCTTCTTTGTCGATCATTTTTCTGCGGCAGTCCTGCCCGGCTGGGCAATGCCTGCGAATATGGACAAAGAGGCGCACAGGAGGGTGATGCGACTGGCATTTTTGTATGGGGGATTTGCTTTTGTCATTTCGCTTATACGCGAAGTAATAAAAGATATGGAAGATATAGAAGGCGATGCCAGGTATGGCTGTAAAACCATGCCGGTAGCGTGGGGTATCCCCGTAGCAAAAGTATTTACCGGAACCTGGTTGATGGTGCTGACCGGGTCGCTGCTGACGATTCAGGTTTATGCCATGTATTTAGGATGGTGGTGGAGTATTATATATTGTACGCTGCTCATTATTCTTCCCCTGCTGTGGATCACTAAGAAATTGTATAAGGCAACTGTTGCCGCCGATTATCATTACCTGAGTGGGGCTGTTAAATTTGTTATGCTCGCGGGTATCCTTTCTATGGTGTTTTTTAAATTATACCAGTCATGAAAAAAATCGTTCTCGCCTCGGGATCTCCGCGTAGAAAAAAATTGCTTGAGCGGGCGGAAGTGGATTTTGATATTATTGTAGAGGCAACGGATGAAACATTTCCGCAAGGCTTAACCACTACGGAAACGGCCATATATATAGCGAGGCAGAAAGCGCTGGCTGTCCGGGATTCCGGGCAATATAAGCGTTATGAACAAAAGTTGCCGGTTCTGGCAGCGGATACTATAGTGGTATGTGAAGAAAAAATTATCGGTAAACCTGAAGATAAAGAAGATGCTGTACGTATTCTGCATATCCTGTCCGGCAAAAAGCACGAAGTGATTACGGGCGTAGTGATTTTAGATGATAATAAGGAAATTTCTTTTGCCGATAGTACGGAAGTGTGGTTCCGCGAATTATCCCATGAGCAAATTGTATTTTATGTAGAAAAATATCAGCCCTTTGATAAAGCCGGCGCTTATGCTATACAGGAATGGATAGGCGTTGTGGGTATTGAGCGCATTAATGGTGATTTTTATAATGTAATGGGCTTGCCGGTGAGCAGGGTAATAAAGGAATTTGGAAACCTGCCTGCCGGCAGGCAGGTTTGAAAATAAAAGCGGTCGGTACGCGATGAAAGAAGCGTCAGACCGCAAATGAAAATGTGGAAATATGAAAATGTGAGAAATGTGAAAATGAAAGTAGCCAGTACGCAACGAAAGAAGCATCAGACCGAATGGAAAATGTGAAATGGAACCCCGGTCCTTGTACCATGCATCCCTGTCCCCGTATTGATTTGAGATTGCGTCCCTTTCGGATTTCGAGCTTCAGGCTCCGGATTTGAATTTAATTTTTCGTATCTTGCTATCAACACCATAATTAATATAACCTATGACAGAGCGCCTGCTTCAGTTTATATGGCAGATGCAGTATTTCAATAAAGCTGATCTGCGTACAACCGATAATGAGTTCCTCCATATTATTCATCCCGGCCGGTTTAATACTGACCAGGGTCCCGATTTCAGGGAAGCCTGTATTACCATTGATAAAACAACATGGGTAGGTAATATAGAATTGCATGTTAAAGCATCCGGCTGGAAACTGCATTGTCATCACGAAGACAATAATTATAACAACATCATCCTGCATGTGGTATGGGAAAATGATTTTCCGGTAGAGGACAGATGGGGTAATGCTATGCCCACCCTTGTGCTGGCGGACCGGGTATCGAAAATCGTATTGCAGCGATATGAAGAGCTTATGCTTGCACAAACGGCTATACCTTGTAGCGGTAGTATTAGCCTGGTTCCCGAATTGGTATGGAGCAGCTGGAAGGCAAGGATGGTTTCCGAGCGGCTAATGGGTAAGGTGCAGATCGTTGAGGAACATTTAAAGGAAACGAACGGGCACTGGGAGGAAGTATTCTGGTGGATGTTGGCCAGGAATTTTGGAATAACAGTTAACAGCGATGCTTTTGAGGCTGTTGCCCGTACCCTGCCGGTGAACCTGCTGTCAAAGCATAAGAACCAGATACATCAACTGGAATCTTTTTTAATGGGGCAGGCCGGTTTGCTGGCAGCAAATTTTAAAGAAGATTATCCCCGGATGCTGCAAAAGGAGTACCGGTTTTACCGGAAAAAATATAACCTGAAGGCTATACATGAGCCGGTGCATTTTTTAAGGATGCGCCCGGGTAATTTTCCAACGGTCCGGCTTGCACAGCTGGCAATGCTTATTCATCAGTCTTCCCATCTTTTTTGCAAGATCAAATCGGCATCAGGACTTCAGCACATAAAGAACATGTTAATGCTGACAGCGAATGATTACTGGCACTATCATTATCGTTTTGATGAAGCTTCTCCTTACAAAGAAAAAATGCTGGGCCGGGCAATGGCTGATAATATAATAATCAATACAGTTATCCCGGTCGTATTCGGATATGGCCATATAAAGCAGGAACAATTATATAAAAATAAGGCACTGCAGTGGCTGGAAGAAACAGCAGCAGAACAAAACCGGATCACCCGCCAGTGGACGGTACTGGGTTTGCCTAATCATTCGGCTTATGATTCCCAGGCATATACGGGGTTATTTAAAACTTATTGCAGCTATAAAAATTGTTTAAGCTGTGCTGTAGGCACTGCTATCTTAAAGCGATCGGTATAACAATGTGTACACAATATGATGTTATGCCTGTTCCTTTTTAAGATTAAAAGATACATTGACTTTTATATCCGGATGAATGCTGTAAAATACCGGGCAGCTAAGGGCGGCTCTTTCAAGTATTGTCTTTTCCTTATCGGAGGCTTGAAACTCATCAGGAAAATGAAATGTTAAATTTATCCCCCCGATCCTCCTGGGATTACTCTCCATTATCTTTTCCACTTCCACTTTTACGTCTTTTAAATTCACATTCATATCTCTTGCTTTAATTCCCATAATGGTAAGCATACAACTGGCTAATGCTGTGGCAACAAGATCGGTAGGTGAAAAACGTTCGCCTTTACCCTGGTTATCGGGAGGAGCATCGGTTTCAATGCGGGTATCTGATTTTACATGTGTGCAAACTGTGCGCAGGTTTTCTTCGTAAACAACTATTGAGGTCATTAGCTATTTTTGTCTAAATTTACGTTTAAAGAACAATAAATCATTTCAGGTGAAAAGAATCATTGTCGTAATTATATGTTTAGGTGTTACCCTGGGTGTTTTCAGCCAGGAAAAAACAACGGAGCAAAGGAAAGAAACTAAACGCAACCAAAAAAAGGAAAAAATTAACCGGCTGATGCGCCTGGAAGAAGAAGGTGTACCCTCATTTTATAAACAAAGCGCTTTTGGTATAAAAATAAATACAGACGGGTGGGGGCTTTCCTATGAATTGGGAAGAGCCCGTTCTGTTACCCGTGCCACCCTGTATCAATTAGAATTTAATGAAAAGAAACATGCGAAGGAATATAAAGCCAACCTCTCACAGACAGTAGGCAGTTTCGTATTTTTTGGCAATCCTTTTATCTATGGGAAAAGAAATGCTTTTTATCAGTTAAAGCTTGCTGCCGGGCAGCAGGTATTGATAGGAGGAAAAAGTAATAAAAATGGGGTGTCGGTATATGGTATTGGCACCGGGGGACTCTCTTTGGGAGTTTTACGTCCGTATTATATAGAGGTAGAAGACCCGCTGCAAAATGTAACCCGGTATATTAAATACGATTCGCCTGACAGTTTGTTGTTCATTAACGGCAGGATCATAGGAGGGGCAGGATTATCGAAAGGATGGAATGAAATGAAGTTTATGCCCGGCTTACATGCTAAAACCGCGCTGCGGTTTGATTACAACCGCTTCAATACCGTTATTTCCGCTATAGAAGGCGGGATAAATGCCGAATATTATTTTAAAGATATTGAACAAATGGCGTATAGTCCCTCGCGGAAACTTTTCGTTAATGCGTATGTATCCTTCTTATTTGGCAAACGGAAGTAAGTCGGCTATTTTTGCATTTCAGAAAACATTTTACAATTTAAGCTATGAGTGGAGTATGTGGTTCTTCTCCTGTTTCAGCACCGCCCCGCATTAAAAAACCGGACTGGCTAAGGGTAAAATTGCCCATTGGTGAAAGTTATAAATCCGTTAGAAATATAGTTGACACGCATAAGCTGCACACGATATGTGAGAGTGGCAATTGTCCCAATATGGGAGAGTGCTGGGGAGCAGGAACGGCAACTTTTATGATCCTGGGTAATATTTGTACAAGAAGCTGTGGTTTTTGTGCGGTAGCTACGGGCAGGCCCGAGGCGGTGGATTGGGATGAACCGCAGCGGGTAGCCGAAGCCATATACCTGATGAAAGTTAAGCATGCCGTAATTACATCTGTAGACCGGGATGAACTGAAAGACGGGGGAAGCATAATATGGCACAATACAATAAAAGCAGTAAAAGCTTTAAATCCGGATACCACGCTGGAAACGCTTATTCCTGACTTTAAGGGAGAAAAGGAAAACATACAGCGTATCATAGACGCGGCACCGGAAGTAGTTTCCCATAACGTAGAAACGGTTGAGCGGATGACTAAACTCGTACGCATACAGGCTAAATACTGGAGAAGTATGGAAGTGCTCCGGTATCTGAAGGAAAAAGGTATGCGAACAAAGTCGGGCATTATGCTTGGTTTGGGTGAAACCCCGGAAGAGGTTTTGCAGACCATGAGAGACCTTCGTGCCAATAATGTGGACGTGGTTACGATTGGTCAGTACCTGCAGCCCTCGGCAAAGCATTTACCTGTTTTACGCTTTGTACATCCCGATGAGTTTGCCGCTTACAGGGAAGCCGGCTATAAAATGGGATTTGATTATGTGGAAAGTGGTCCATTGGTGCGTTCTTCTTATCACAGCGAAAGACATGTACTGGAAGGATTTGGACGGAATGAATGGCTGAAGAAAAAGGAAATAATAACAGATTAGCTATTTCCGATTGCCGGAATTGGAATTGGGCTTACGTTTTTTATCCTGCTTGTAGCCGTAAAATTTATACTTTAAGTTATCCCACTCCATGACAAAAAAACTGAGCCAGCTTATATATAACAAACAACAGACGCTGGAAGATGTGCCGCCGAATGAAACGATTGCACATTGGGCTTCTAAACTGATTTATTTGTTGTTCCCCGAGATGTCTGTCTGTGATTATAATTCGACAGGGGAGATTGATCAGGCATTTAAAGACCTGGAAGCTGAGCTTACTTCCATGCTGAATGCAACAAAAGCCTGTTGCGACTGCAATAACGAATTGATATCGAGTAAGTTTTTTGATGGCGCTCCCGAGCTGTACCGGGTACTGAATACAGATGTGGAGGCTATTTTAAATGGCGATCCGGCGGCAAAATCCGAGTTTGAAGTGATCAGGGCTTATCCCGGTTTTTATGCTTTATGCTTTTATCGTATTGCACATCAGTTATTATTGCTTGATGTACCTTTACTGCCCAGGATCCTTACAGAATATGCCCATTCCCAAACCGGTATTGATATACATCCGGGTGCGGCAATAGGAGAATACTGTTACGTAGATCATGGTACGGGCATAGTGATTGGTGAAACCGCTGTTATTGGAAACCAGGTGAAGCTATACCAGGGAGTAACCCTGGGAGCGCTGAGTGTTGATAAAAGCATGACTTCCGTGAAGCGTCACCCTACGGTTGAGGACAATGTAATTCTTTACTCCAATGCAACCGTGCTGGGAGGAGATACGGTTATCGGTCACAATAGTATAATAGGTGGAAACGTATGGCTTACCCATAGTGTTCCGCCGGGCTCGTTTGTATATCACAATACCCATATCATCGTTGAGGAACGAAAGATTAAAAATAAAATATAATGGCCACCATTGCAGATTTAATTGGAAATACCCCGATTGTTGAACTTCAGAGATTAAACACCAATAAAAATGTAAAGGTATATGCAAAGCTGGAAGGAGATAACCCGGCGGGAAGTGTAAAGGACCGGCCGGTGTTTGAGATGATCAGAAGTGCAATTGAAAGGGGAGAGATTAGCAAAAATACCCGGCTTATTGAAGCCACCAGTGGAAATACCGGTATTGCTATGGCATTAGCAGCCAACCTGTTTGATCTTGAAGTGGAGCTGGCTATGCCTGCCAGTTCAACCCGGGAGCGGGTTCTGACGATGGAAGCGTATGGTGCCAAAGTAACGCTCCTTGAAAGCATTGAAGCCTGCAGGGATTATGCCGAAGGAAAGGCGGCAAAAGAAAATTATTATCTTCTTAACCAGTTTGCCAATCCGGATAATGTTGCGGCGCATTATAAAACAACCGGACCAGAAATTTGGAACGATACCGGGGGCACGGTTACGCATTTTGTCAGCGCTATGGGTACCACGGGAACCATTATGGGATGTTCAAAGTATCTGAAAGAAAAAAATCCGGATATACAAATAATCGGCTGCCAGCCTACAGAAAATTCTTGTATTCCCGGCATCAGGAGGTGGCCGAAAGAATACCTGCCTAAGATTTTTGAGCCCCGGCGGGTAGATCGCATTGTGGATATTTCCCAGGACGAAGCCGTGGCCGTAGCGCGTCAGTTGGCTAAAACAGAAGGCATATTTGCCGGTATGAGTAGCGGAGGGGCAGGTGCGGCCGCTTTACGGCTGAGTACGGAAATTTCTTCGGGTGTAATTGTTTTCATTGTTTGCGACCGGGGAGACAGGTATTTGAGCAGCAGCCTGTTTGCATAAGGTAACTTACCCGTTCCGGTTTTTCCGGTTATCGTATTCTATTGATCTCGAAGGGAAATGATATCATGGGGAACATCCAGTTGCTCCAACGCTTCCTTTAAACGGCTGCAATGGGTATCGGTAATAAAAACCTGCCCCTGGTTTTCAACACAGACCTTATAAAACAGGTTTTTCATCCTGGCTTCGTCTAATTTTTCAAAAATATCATCTAAGAGCAGAATGGGAGGAAAGCCATTGTATTGTAGCAATACTTCAAACTCAGCCAGCTTTAAGGCAAACAATAAACATTTCCTTTGCCCTTGTGAAGCGCTGGCTTTAAACGGATAACCATCTAATTCAAAATCAAGATCATCCCGGTGCACCCCCTGTGTAGTACGCTGAAGCGCTATGTCCTTTGCTCTATTTTTAATAAGTAAGTGTTCAAAATTATCTGATTTTAAATGACTTTCATAGCTTATTGTTAATTTTTCTTCATGCCGGGCAATCGAATAATAGAGCTTCAGAACGATGGGTATGAACGTTTCCAGGAAATGCAGGCGGCGGCTATAAATTGCGTTTCCTGCCGAAACGAGTTGGGCAGAGATCACTTCCAGAAGGTTTTCATCCAGACACCCGCTATCGGCAAATTGCTTCAGCAGGCTGTTGCGCTGCTGAAGAATTTTATTGTAGTCCATTAAGTTTTGCAGGTAGGCGGCATCTAATTGTGAAATGGTATAGTCTATAAATTTTCTTCTTTCCTCGCTGCTCTGCGTTATGATAGCCACATCATCAGGGGCGATCATAACACAAGGGAACCTGCCGATATGTTGTGAAAATCGGCTGTAATTGTTATTGTTTACCCCAAATTCTTTTTTTCCGTTCTCCCGTAACACACAGGTTATGTGGTGGTTGTTATTGTTTAATGTAATATTTCCATCGAGCCGGAACCCCTGCTTTCCCTGCTGGGTATTTTGCAGGTCAGTTTTACCGAAATAGCTTTTGGTAAAACACATATAATAGATAGCATCCAGCAGGTTGGTCTTTCCGCTGCCATTGTTACCACAAAAGCCGGTGACATTCCGGGGAAAGGAGAAACGGGCATGAGGATAATTCCGGAACTGAACTAATGATATGTCTTCTAATTTCAGCAAAAGGCAAAGCTAAACGGAATCTTTAAAATAAAGCTGAAAATCAGAATTTTGATCAGGGAAGACCTGGAATTTGGAATTCCGAAATTGAGATTTAACGCCTATATTTGCTGCTCAATTTTGCAACGTGAGTGCTACAATAAAAGATACGACAAAATTTTCGAAAGAAACCTACCTGTATTGGTATGAGCTGATGCTGTTGCTGCGCCGTTTTGAAGAAAAAGCAGGGCAATTGTATGGTATGCAGAAGATTCGTGGCTTTTGTCATTTATATATTGGGCAGGAGGCTGTAGCGGCAGGTTGTATGACGGCTACGAAGCCCGAAGATATGTTCATCACTTCTTATCGCGATCACGGACTGGCTATAGCTAAAGGGGTTAGCGCCAAATCCTGTATGGCAGAGCTTTACGGAAAAGCTACCGGGTGCTCGAAAGGAAAAGGAGGGAGCATGCACTTCTTTGGCGTAAAAGAACGGTTTTTCGGGGGGCATGGCATTGTCGGCGCACAGATCGGTACGGGCGCCGGACTGGCTTTTGCCGAACAATACAAGGGAACAGACCATGTATCTCTTACTTTTTTTGGTGACGGAGCTGCCCGCCAGGGTATATTGCACGAAACATTTAACCTGGCTATGCTATGGAAGCTGCCTGTAGTATTTATTTGTGAGAATAACAACTATGCTATGGGTACATCGGTTCAACGAACATCCAATGTAATGGATATTTACAAATTGGCCGATGCGTATGATATGCCGGGAGATTCAGTAGACGGCATGACCCCTGAAACCGTACATAATGCGGTGGAGCGTGCCGTAAAAAGAGCAAGAGAAGGCGGTGGACCTACCTTACTGGAAATAAAGACCTACAGGTATAAAGGTCATTCTATGAGCGACCCTGCAAAATATCGTACCAAAGAGGAAGTGGAAGAATATAAAGAACGCGACCCCATTGAATATTCCAAAAACATACTCATCAAGACGTTCAAGGTTACCGAAGAGGAAATTGAGGCGATTAATGAAAGGGTAAGTAAAGAAGTAGCGGAAGCTGTAAAATTTGCTGAAGAAAGCCCCTGGCCGGATGACAGTGAATTACTCAAAGATGTATATGTACAGGAAGATTATCCTTTTATTACAGATTAATCAGGCAGTAAACAAGTACACATTCTAATATAATAAAGCATAGCAATTAAAACAATGAGTGCAATAAAAAAACACGAAACGCATAAAGATTCCGACAGGTTGATGGACGCACAGATATTCTGGGAGAAGAATAATAAACGTATAGTTATTGTTCTTGGAGCAATTATATTATTATCGGGCGGGTATTTTGCATATAAATACCTGTATAAGCTTCCCGAAGCAAAGCAGGGTGTGGAAGCAATAGCAAAAGCACAGCAGTATTTTGCCCAGGATTCTATGCAGCTCGCATTGAACGGGGATGGTAGAAATGCAGGATTTTTAAAGGTGATTAGCAAATATGGAGGAACTCCCTCGGGTAACCTGGCCAAGTTGTATGCAGGGGAAGCCTATCTTCAATTAGGTGATTACAATAATGCGCTGAAATATCTGAAAGACTTTGATGCCAGGGGCTCAGTTCAAACCCAGGCATTGGTTTACGGGCTGATGGGAGATGCGCTGTCTGAACTGAAGAAAAATGAGGAAGCATTGGAGAATTATAAAAAAGCAAGTACCACTTTTGAACAGAATGAAGCGCTTTCCTCTGAATATTTATTCAGGGCGGCCAGCCTGTACGAAGTAATGGGCAGGAATAAAGAAGCGATCGAACTTTTTCAACAATTGAAAGAAAAATTCCCGAGAACGGAAAGAGGATTTAGCGCAGAGAAATATTTAGGTAAATTAGGGGCAACCGAGTAAAATTAAACCTTTTCGATTTGCCTGCGGTCGGCATCGAAGGTCAGACCGCATATCCGGGTTTTATTTGTTTCTTATGATTTCTAATTCATACCGGCAATGGCTGAAATAACGAATAGTAATTTATATCAATCAGCTGCAGGCATTCTCCCGGAGGATGCCTGTGTTGTTATTGTGCGTACAGAATGGAATGCGGCAATAGTAGATAAACTTGAAGATGGCTGCAGGCGTATCTTAGAGGAGAATAAGGTAGATTTTCGTGTGATAACGGTGCCCGGTGCATTTGAAGTACCTTTTGGAATATCCGGTTACTGGAATGCCCATTTGCAGCCGGGCAATCTCCCGGATGCATTCATTGCGCTGGCATGTGTAATAAGAGGCGATACCCCGCATTTTGACTATGTATGTAAAGGAATTACGGACGGTATTGTTCAGCTTAATCTTACGCTGCCTGTACCTTCGGTTTTTGGTGTATTAACCGTTGATACCAACGAACAGGCATTGGAAAGAGTGGGCGGAATACACGGACATAAAGGAGAAGAAGCTGCTATTACAGCGTTGAAGATGATCTCTTTAAAAAGATCATTTAAGTAACCATCATATCTTTTGCATAAAAATTTAATATGGCATACTGGCTTGTAAAATCAGAACCTTTTAAATACAGTTGGGATCAATTGGTGAAAGACAAACGGACTTTATGGGACGGCGTACGCAACTATGCGGCCCGTAATAATCTTAAAGCCATGAAAAAGGGAGATGAGGTGTTGTTTTACCATAGTAATGAAGGATTGGAAATAGTCGGGATAGCAAAAGTAGTCAGGGAACATTATCCGGACCCGACAACAGATGATGATGCCTGGGTGGTGGTTGATCTGGCGGCTTTTAAAAAGCTTCCCCGGCCCGTTAGCTTATCCCGGATCAAGTCGGATAAACGATTAGAAAATATGGCCTTGGTCCGTTTAGGAAGACTTTCGGTACAGCCGGTTACGGAAAAAGAATGGCAGGTCATTATGGAAATGTCCCGGGAGTAAAAAGGATCAGAAACCCGTATATACTCCCGTATAGTTAAGCGGCGTTATCGCTTTCAGTTCTTTTTTGAGCGCTGCTGAAATTTGCAGGGAATCAATAAACCGGTATATGGTTTTTTGATTGATGTCTGCAGCTCCCCGGGTAAGCTCTTTTAAAGCGTCATAGGGATTAGGATAGTGCTCCCGTCTCAATACGGTTTGTATGGCTTCCGCTATGATCATCCAGTGCTCTTCCAGGTCCTGCTTTATTTTATGCTCATTTAATAACAGTTTCCCCAGTCCTTTTTCAATAGATTTCAGTGCCAGGAAAGTGTGGGCGAAGGGTACGCCTATGTTTCTCAGCACCGTTGAATCGGTAAGGTCGCGTTGTAAACGTGATACGGGTAATTTTGCAGCAAGGTGTTCCAGCAGGGCATTGGCTAAGCCCAGATTACCTTCTGCGTTTTCAAAATCAATAGGGTTTACCTTGTGCGGCATGGCAGAGGAACCTACTTCTCCCTTTTTTATTTTTTGTTTGAAATATTCAAGTGATATATAGGTCCATATATCGCGGCTGAAATCAATCAGGATCGTGTTAATACGTTTTAAACCGTCAAAATGAGCGGCAATATGATCATAATGTTCGATCTGTGTAGTGTATTGTTGCCGCTGCAGTCCCAGTGATTTACTGCAAAAAGTATTGGCAAACTTAATCCAGTCCATTTTAGGATAAGCTACATGATGTGCATTAAAATTGCCGGTTGCTCCTCCAAACTTACATGAATACGGAATGGATTGTAGCAATTGAAGTTGCTGATCCAATCGCTCCACAAATACCATGAACTCTTTTCCCAGGCGTGTTGGTGTAGCCGGTTGTCCATGTGTACGGGCCAGCATGGGAATATTTTTCCAGCCGGCGGCTAATTTTTTCAGCTGTAAAATAAGGGTCGCTATCGCAGGGTAATATTCATTTTCCAGGGCCTCTTTCCACAAGAGCGGAATAGCAGTATTATTTACATCCTGCGAAGTCAGCCCGAAGTGTACCCATTCTTTAAGCTCGCCAAGCTTTAGCGTATCCATCTCTTTCCTGATGTAATATTCAACCGCCTTTACATCGTGGTTGGTGGTTTTTTCAATATTTTTTATTTCAAGCGCTTTCTCTGTTGTAAACTGCTGGTAAAGCGCTCTTAATGATTTAGCCTGCGGAGGTGTTAAGGAAAAGAATTTCTTTCGGCTTAATGCAATGAAATATTCAATTTCAATCAGGATACGATACCGGATCAGCGCATATTCAGAAAAATACGGGGCTAAATGACGAACCTGGTTTCTGTATCTGCCATCTATAGGGGAGATGGCAGTAAGCACTGATAAATCCATTGTCGAGTAAGTTTGAAATGTGATGAAAGAGGATACGCCCCGTGTTATGCAGAAAACCGCAAAACTTCATTTGCGGGCAAACCTACATGAAAAAGTTGAAAATAGATAAGTAGCGCCGGCCGGTAGGGCTATTTTTTAAAGCGGAAGCCGCTGCTTTCCGGGCAGATTAAATGGGGCAGGATATTTATTTTGATAATACTATCCCGAGATATATTTTTGGGTACTTTTTCACAAATATGGAATGGTTAACTAATCCCGAAGCGTGGGTTTCGCTACTGACGCTAACTGTACTGGAAATTGTTTTAGGTATAGATAATATCGTTTTTATTTCTATCATCTCCGGGAAGCTACCTGCCCACCAGCAAAAAAAAGCCAGGAGAACCGGGTTGTTGCTTGCCATGATCACCAGGGTATTGTTATTGCTGTCTATCAGCTGGATAATGACCCTGACCGATACACTGGTTAGCTTAGGTGACTGGATGGGCGTTGAAGACCCGGCATTATTGGAGAAGTTAAAAATATCCGGCAGGGATATTATATTGATTGCCGGCGGGCTGTTTCTTATATATAAAAGTACTACCGAAATTCATGAAAGGGTAGAGGGCCATGGAGAAGATAAGGCTCAAAAGACGCCCCGGGTTGTTTCTTTTAGCAGGGTCATAATAGAAATAATTTTACTGGACGTGGTATTTTCTCTCGATTCCGTAATTACGGCCGTAGGCATGGCAGATCATATCCAGATTATGATAGCGGCAGTAGTTATAGCGGTTTTAATTATGTTCGTGTCTGCAGAAAAGATCAGCGGTTTTGTAAACGACCATCCAACGGTAAAAATGTTGGCCTTGTCTTTTCTCCTGCTGATTGGCATTTCCCTCATAGCAGAAGGATTAGATCAGCATATTCCCAAGGGATATATTTATTTTGCCATGGCATTTTCCGTTTTTGTGGAAATACTTAACCTGAGAGCGGCTAAGAGGCGTAAACAAATATAATTTTTGCATTTAACCTGTTCCTTTTACCTTTGCGCTTCTTTTAAACGGTACGGCAAAATCCGTACAACCTTAAAATATTGATAATCATGAAACAAGGTATCCATCCTCAGAATTACAGATTTGTAGTTTTCAAAGACATGAGTAACGGAACGTCATTTCTTACCCGTTCAACAGCAGCATCCAAGGAAACGGTTAAATGGGAAGACGGAAATGAATATCCGCTGATCAAGCTCGAAATTTCTAATACTTCCCATCCCTTCTTTACAGGGCAGAAGGTATTGGTTGACACTGCAGGACGTATTGATAAATTCAAAAAGAAATACGCTAAGAAATAGTTTCTTTATCCGGACAAATTAAAAGGGGCTGTCTCAAAAAGAGATTTTAATCGCATTTCTATAAGACACACTAAAAAGTGCTTTTAGATTTTCAGACTTTCGTTCATCTGTATTATTTCCCTGAGCTTTGCGATTGAGTCTAATTCTTTTGAGACAGTCTTTTTTTATACAGGGAAATATGAATCCTATATGCTGGCATGACACTCATATTATTTGATACACCCGGGAGAAAGCTGTTATATCCTTTTACCAGCACCCATGCAATAGCTGATATTCGCACCGGAATTTTTACCATTAAAGAACGATGGGAAAAGTTGACCGGTCAGCAGGTGTATATTCTTACCGAACCTTATTTGCAGACCAAATATCCGGCTATCCCATCGGGGAAAAAGGTTTTTGTAAATGCATCTGTAATCGGAGAGCAAAGCGTAGTATCCCAAATCATGAATTTACGGGCAGACGAAGCTTTGGTAAAGGATGGAGAAGTTATTGCCGGGGTTTCTTCAACTGCGGATGAGTGGGGTTTCGGGGCAATTATTGCGGAGAAATTCAAAACCCGCATACCCTGTACGCTTGAATTAAAGAGAATAAAATATCCCTGGGATATCTTTCTGTTAAACAGAGATATGCTCCACCATGATTTTAAGTGGGTAAAGGAAAATCATGAACAACAACCGGTTGTTGCTCCCTACGGATGGGTTGCTCCTGAGAATATTTTTATAGAGGATGGCGCAATCCTCTCACATTGCTTTATCAATGCTTCCGGGGGACCGGTATACTTGGCATCAGATACGGTCATCATGGAGGGATGTATGATACGCGGACCTTTTGCTATGGGAAGGGGGAGTACGTTAAAAATGGGAACACGCATATATGGTGCAACAACCATCGGACCCTGTTGTATGGTAGGCGGGGAAATAAAAAACGCGGTTATAATGGGGTATAGCAATAAAGCGCATGATGGTTATCTGGGTGATTCGGTGATAGGGGAGTGGTGCAATCTTGGGGCGGGTACATCCAATTCAAATGTCAGGAATGATGCCGGGATGGTATATATGAATAAGGGGCAAAGTGATCGTGTGGCTATCGGGTTAAAATGCGGGCTGCTTATGGGAGATTATAGCCGTAGTGCTATTAATACTTCGTTTAATACCGGTACTTTTGCCGGGGTATCCGCTAATATATTCGGACAGGGATTTGCTCCAAAATATCTGCCCGATTTCACCTGGGGTTTTTCTCAACGCTATATCTTTGAAAAAGCTATTGAACATATAGCTAACT
Source organism: Chitinophagaceae bacterium (assembly GCA_023957155.1). Taxonomy (GTDB): domain Bacteria; phylum Bacteroidota; class Bacteroidia; order Chitinophagales; family Chitinophagaceae; genus Agriterribacter. The sequence continues at coordinate 238,012 of JAMLHK010000002.1, forward strand.
GGAAGAAACTGAAGGCGCATGATTTAACATCCACCGACATTCATATTCTTGAACACCTTTATAAACAAATTATGTTATGAGACAACAGATAGCCGCAGCCAACTGGAAAATGAATCTGACGCTGGATCAGGCAACGCGTTTGCTGGATGAGATAGTGGCATCGCCCCATCATCTGCAGGCACATCAAAAGGTTATACTTGCCGTGCCCTTTCCTTACCTGGCTTTAGCTAAAGCTAAATTGTCGGGGAAACCGAATTTTTTTGTTGCCGCTCAAAATTGTCATACCCAAAGCAGCGGTGCGTTTACCGGTGAAACATCGGCAGAAATGCTACGTTCTGTTGGGGTGGAATACGTGATACTGGGACACTCGGAAAGACGGGAGTATTTTGGCGAATCGAATGCTGTGCTCGAAGAAAAAGTGGGTATGGCTTTAACTTACGGATTAACACCTGTATTCTGTTGCGGTGAATCCCTGCCGGTCAGGGAAGCAGGTACTCAAAATGAGTATGTTGAGAACCAGCTGAAGGAAAGTTTGTTTAATCTTAGTGAAGAGCAGTTCCTGAAGCTGGTTATTGCCTATGAGCCGATCTGGGCAATAGGGACCGGGAAAACTGCTTCTGCAGCACAGGCGCAGGAAATGCATGCCCATTTGCGTAAAGTAATTGCCGGGAGATACGGCAGCGGGGTTGCAGATCAAATTCCCGTTTTATATGGGGGTAGTGTAAAAGGCAATAATGCAACGGAACTTTTTTCCCAGCCTGATGTAGACGGCGGGCTGGTAGGCGGTGCTTCATTGGTGGCATCGGATTTTGAAAAGATCATAGAGGCGCTGAAGTAGGCGGATTCTACCCCGCCTGCATTGTCAATCATCTCTCGATAAACACAGGGAATAATACTACCTGTCTGCGAAAATCAGTGGTGTCAGCAGGTAATTGTGATGCAATAGTATATTGCGGAAGAGGATATATTTTGTTTACGGAGATCCCCCTTTGTCAGGAGACTATACTATAGGCGTTTTAAAACGGGAATAGCATGAAAGTACTCTGGCTTGCAAGCTGGTATCCTAATGAATTTAATTCATTTGACGGTGACTTCATCCAGCGTCATGCTAAGGCAGCATCCCGGTATTCAGCTATCACGGTTATACATATAGTACAATACGGTCCCCAAAATGGGGTTTACCGGAAAAAGACCGAAATAAAAGAAACCGGAAGATTGAAAGAATATGTCCTGTATTTCCCTTTTAAAAGAATTGGTATTCCGCTGCTTGATAAAATCATATACAATGGGAAATATTATTTAACGTATTGTAAGTTTATCCGGAATTACTTTAAAGAAGAGGGGATCCCTGATCTCGTACACGTTCATGTTCCAATGAAAGCCGGGGTGATTGCTAGGTGGATCAAAAAGAAATGGAAGATACCGTATATCATTTCGGAACATTCGTCTGCTTACTATAAATCAGTTCCTGACAATTATTTTAACCGCAGCGCTTATTACCGACACACGGTGTTTGCAATATTTAAACATGCAGCAGCGGTTACAACAGTATCAGGGGTGCTGGGTAAGCGGTTGCAGGAAATTTTCCGGATGCCCTCTTTTTTTGTTATTCATAATGTGGTTGATACGGATGTTTTCTTTCTTAGGGAAAACCGTAGCCCGGTGTTCCGGTTCTTTCATGCGTCAACGATGGACTATCCTAAAAACATGGAAGGAATTTTACGTGTTCTGGCTAAATTGAATGCTCAACGCAGCAATTGGGAGTGTGTCCTGACCGGGTGGGGAACTCCCCGGTTAAGTCAAATGGCTGCCTCGCTCGGGCTTGATAAAGTGATCAAATGGACAGGTGTGCTGCCCCATGAGCAGGTGGCTATAGAAATGCAATCTGCTCATGCCCTGGTTATGTTCAGCAGGTATGAAAATTTCCCCTGCATAATTATTGAAGCATTGTGCTGTGGATTGCCGGTAATTTCAACGCATGTCGGAGGGATCCCGGAAGCGGTTAATGATTCAAACGGGTGGCTTATTCCATCTGAAAACGAAGAAGCATTACTGGAAACGATGATCCGGATGATAGACAGCTATGCGGTATTTAACCGTCATGAAGTAGCAAAAGATGCCGGGGATAAATATAATGACAGTGTAATCGGAAAACAGTTTTATAGCCTGTATCAGCAGGTACTCACTCAAACAGCTCCATCCTTGTCTTAGGTCTGCGGGCTTCCTGCCATTTAAAGTTCCTGAATCGCCGTCTTTCCTCCGGCACCTGGGTTACCGGGTAGAATCCGCCTTTTACTTCGTACAGCCATGTAATTTTGTCCAGCTTCTTTTGGCTGAAATAAAGGTTTATTAAGTCGGCCTGGGCATAGTTCGCACCAGTATAAGCACTGTCGTCATCCTGCAGATAATATAAGCTTTCGGCGCTTCCTTTTGCCGTGATGTGGTGTATTTCACCATCTTTAAAGAATCCGTTGATCACATTTCCCTTTAACTGGTTATAAAAGCTGTCATTGCTCCGGCTTATACTGAAAGCGTTTTCAAGTACTTCGATGTGCTCCGGTTTCTTATTCTTTGTATAGAGGTAAATGGTATCTCCAGTAATCTGGCTTTCTTTTGCCCACACGATAGGGTAGGTATACAACCGGAAAACAGAATCCCTTCCCGAAAAGTACATGCTGTCACTGACCGCCTGCAGGGAATCAGAAAATATACGTACATGATGGTATGCCCGGAAAAAGCGCACACTGTCTATTCTTTCAATCTCCCGTGCAGGTATTTCCCGGGTTGTTACTACACTGTCCTGAGGTGGGGTAACAGGTTGAAAAATGAGGGAATCTGCTGCTGATACACTGCTGTCTTTTACAAATATGGTATCCGCTTTCACACCTGAATACAGGCTATCGCCGGTAATAAATATGGAATCATTATCCTGCTTAAAGACCATTACCGGTTTCCCCGTGGCTAATACCGTTTTAGTATCCCGGTTAAAATGGCTCTTCTCCGAAAAAAGAGTTACTCCCTGTGCCGTGTCAATATATACAAAATTACCTTCCGCCTGTCCTTCGCCTGTATTTTTGTTGAATGTAATATGGTCAGCGGTTATATGTTGTGCGCTGTCTTCAATAGCCGGTCGTTTACCAAAGTTGGCCAGCCCCTTACTCATATCATAAAAGCCATCGGAAGTTCGTATTATAGACTTTCCGTCGTTAATGGTTGTTGGAGATACGAAAGTGGCAATTTGGGTATCCGTATTATACAACAGCGTATCGGTGGCCATGGTATATTCAGGATCTACCAGCTTTACATTTTTTCTAAAATAAGCATCTTTGGTATCAGCATAGTAATAGCCCTCTCCGCTGGTGAGTGTTGATGTGGAGGTTACAATTTTTCCTCCTTTGAGGTAAGAGCCGGTTTTCGCATTGAGGTCATATCCCAGCTCTTCTGTAGTAAGCGTTGCTTTCCCGTCATCCAGCTTTACGTTGTCCCGGAGATGGGCTATCCTTGTATCTCCGTAGTATATCAGGTATTGGGCATACACGTTTACGCTATCGGCATCATTAATATGAATATTACCGAATACCTCGATGATATTTTGTTGCTTATTCAAAATAATGCTGTCCCCGTTGAATAACGTGTTTCCCTGTCGAAGTACCGCATTACCCACCAATACCTGTAGCTCAACACTGTCTTTTTTCTCAAACTTCAATATATCAGAGCGAATAAGATGTACCTCCCGCGTACTGTCTCGTGATGAAGGAGAAGAGGGGGTATTCACATTGCCCGGATTTTGCTGTGCCTGCACCCAATGGCAGAACAGCAAAAAAATTAAGGATAATACCGTCCTTATTCGAGTATTCATTTCTTTTGTTTATCTGAAGCCGGTACTGTGGTAAGCGAATCGGGTAAAGCGGTCATCAGGGGAGGGGATTTGTCTTTTTTCCCGAATACCAGCCCGCCGGTGTACCTGCGGGGATGTATACGGAAGTCCTGCAGTAAAACGTTCAGGCTATTAGCGGTGGAATTTAAGTTGGTGTATAATTTTTTATCGTTTACCAGCAATCCTAAAGTACCCTCGCTATTATTTATTTTATGTAAGGTGGTGCTTAGCCCGGCAACAGCTTCATCCAGTTTAGATAAGGTTTGCTTTAAATCCGATCCGGCAAGATTTTCGGTAGTGCTTTTAAGATTAGTGAAAATTGCGGTTATGGTGTCATTGTTCTTTTTAAGATTTCCGGTAAAGGAGCTGACGTTGGACAGGGTTTGGGCCAAAGCCCCGGTTTGTGTATTCAATAAGCTATTGAGATGGGCTGTGGATGCAGCCAGGTTCGCAAAAAGAGCTTGTACATTATTTTGAGTATGGGGGTCAAAAACGTTCCCTATTAGTTTTAATACCGAATCCAGCGTTTGTAAAGAAGCGTTTATTTTAATCATCGTTGGATCGAGGCTGCCTTTAACCTGATCCAGCAGACCTAATGCATTTTTGGTGTGCAGGGTATCTCCATTGTTTAAGTAATCAGCGGCATCGCCCAATTCTATCTCCAGTGTAGTGTTACCCAATAAGCTGCCCGAAATGGAAACAAAAGAATTTTTGGGGATATTTATATTTTTATTGAGATTTAATGTAACCAGAATACCACTAAGATTTTTATCTGTTTCCTGCATTTTATATACTTTACCAACCTGCAGCCCGTTGATCATAACGGCATTAGATACCGACAGCCCTTTAACCGATTGGAAAATGGTATATACTTTAAAGCTTTTTTCAAAAATAGGTTTCCCTTTTAAAAAATTAAAGCCCAGGATAAGCAAGGTAATGGCAATAGCTGTTAAAGCACCTACCTTGGTTTCATTAGATATTTTCATCCTTTAATTTTTAATTTTTGGTCCGGATGCATGAAATGAACGATCGTAGCTATTTACTTATTATTCAAAATCAATACTTTCGCTACAAAAATAGGATATTCGATCAAAGCACCGGCATATTGCTTGGGAAAGCCCGGGGACTACCGGATGGATTGACCTGTAAGGATAACCAGGCTGTTATTTTTTACCTGCTTCTGCATTTGATACTTCAGCGGCATTTCTAAGATTATCCTGTAAATTTTTAAAGTTTACTATGGCCGTTACAATGGCTGCAGATATTTCATCCTGTCCCTTTTCACTATTCAGGTAATCTTCTTCTTCTTTGTTGGTAATAAATCCTGTTTCGATTAATACCGCCGGCATATTGGTTGCCTGTAACACCCATATCCCTTTTTCATTGCGCTGCAGCACACCATCGCTTTTTCGTCCGCTTCTTTCAAACTCGGCTTCAATCATAGATGCGAGACGAACGCTGTTCTTGAAATATTTTTGTACCCACAACCTGCTGGCGATAGCTCCTTCCGGTGTAGAGGGATCAGGTACACCGGTCAGCTCACCTTCTGATTCAAACCGTTCGGATACGGCATCCGCTTTGTGAGTATCCCTGTCTGCAGCCCATACATAAGTGCCTGTTCCGTAACGCGGGTTGGGAGTAGTCCATTTTTTATATACCGGTACTTTTTTAGTATGCTTTTTTCTGTTGTTGCCTTTCCCGGTATAGTAGGTTTGCGTACGGTATCCCGTAACTTGTGAGTGCCGGATAGGGGGTGCCGCATTTACATGTATACAGACAAAGAGATCACCTTTATTTTCGTTGGCAAAAGCCGCTTTTTCCCGCACAGGCTGGGTTATATCACTGGTTCGGGTTTGAATGATCTTGGTACCCGGCAGTTCTTTTTCCAGTAAGGCGCCAACCTTCAATGCAAGCTGTAAGGTTAATTGCGCTTCGGTTGAGTAAGCTCCTTTAGCCCCCTGGTCAGCACCTCCGTGTCCGGCATCTACAATAATTGTTTTGATACGGCTTTGCGTTTGTGAGAAACAGGCAGGAGTAATAAAAAAGGAAAAAAGGAAAAAGGATACAGCGATATTTTTTTTCTTCATGCCCTTGTTAAAATTTATTCGGGTTTAGTAATTCCGTTTCAATCTTCACGTTTTCTTACCTGTATTATGGCTATTTTTGTTGCTTAGTGTATGTATGAAAAATAAACATCGCAAATTTAAGCGAAATTACATATTTACCTCTATCTTACTGCTGCTTAGTGTTGCAATAATGCATAATGGAAGGGCGAAAATTCATTATTCATCTGCTTTTGACAATTATTTAACAGCGTATGGCGATTCGATTCCTTTACCTGCTGATACTATTCCTCTCACAGATACCCTTATTGAAAAGCAAAAGCCGGATTCCCTGCCCGTTGACTCTCTTGGCCGGGTTAAGATAGACACTTTTAGTGTAAAAATGTCTAAAGATTCTGTTGATGCTCCAATCGAATATCAGGCAAAAGACTCTATGGTGCTGGATGTAACGGCTCAAAAGCTGTTTCTCTATGGAGAAACGGGAGTGAAATATAAGGATGTTGATTTGAAGGCACCCGAAATAGCTTTTGACCAGCAAACCAGTATTGTAAAGGCCAAAATGAAATTAGATACAGCAGGTAAGTCGTTAGGACAGGCTACCCTGGTGCAGGGAGATATTACCACGATGAGCGACAGCCTTGAATTTAATTTCAAAACGCAAAAAGGCCTTACCCATAGCAGCTATTTCCAGCAAAGTGAATTGTATAATTTTGCCCAGGTCGTAAAAAAAATTGATGCTCAAACGATTTATGCTTTTAAAGGCAGGTTTACTACCTGTAATTATGATGTACCCCATTTTGCATTCAGGTCAAAGCGGATCAAATATATAAGTAAAAAAATGGCAATTACCGGCCCTGTTGGGGTAGAGTTTGAAAATGTGCCTGTATTGCCTATCGTAGTGCCCTTTGGTTTGTTCCCGTTGCAGCAGGGGAGACATTCGGGTCTCCTGCCTCCCCAGTTTACTGTTACCGATCGTTTGGGATTAGGACTTGAGGGAATGGGTTATTATAAGGTGATCAGTGACAATTTTGATGTTACTACGCGTTGGGATATCTACTCTTATGGTAGCTGGCGATTGAACCTTACGCCTACTTACCGGGTGAGGTATCGTTATAATGGTTCGCTTAATTTTAGCTATCAGAATACCCACCAGGGCTTTAAGGGGGATGCCGACTATACAAAAAACAAGAGCTTTCATCTTACCTGGAGCCACCGGATGGACAGTAAAGCAAGGCCGGGTGTAAATTTTTCGGCCAGTGTAAATGCCGGTTCCAGTTCCTATACGAAATTCTTACCTACTAATGCTATAATTGATCAGAGTAATGGGGCAGGCGGGGTATATAGCCAGCCGCAGAGCTTTGCCAACCAGATGAACTCTTCAATTTCGTATCAGAAATCCTGGATAGGGAAGCCTTATAATCTTTCTGTAAACCTGAATCATAACCAGAATAATAATGACGGTAAAGTAAATTTAAACCTGCCGGATATCAATTTTAATGTCAATACGCTGTACCCGTTTCAGCCCCAGGAAATGGCAGGTTCCGGAAAATGGTATTATAAGTTAGGTGTCGGCTATACCGGGAGTGCAAGGGGTATGACTACATTCATTGATACCTTATTTACTTTTCGGCAAATGATAGATACCTTTCAGTGGGGAGCGCAGCATAATATCCCCATTTCGCTGGCTTTGCCCCAATTAGGATCTATACAGATCTCCCCGGGATTCAGCTACCAGGAAAGGTGGTATTCTCAAAAACTGTTCAGATCCTGGAATGATCAGACCAATAAAGTAGACAGCTCGATCAGTAAAGGCTTTTATACTGCCCGGGATATCTCCATGTCTGTATCTTTCAGTACGGCGATGTACGGAACCTTAAACATGAAAAACAAAGAGGCCCGGGTACAGGCTATTCGTCATGTTATCCGGCCACAGATGAGTGTGGGGTATAAACCCGATTTATCCAAGTCCTATTATATCAATACACAATTTGATACCAGCGGGCGAAGAATGATGATGTCGCAATACGATAAAGGGGTATATGGTTCTTTTGGTTATGGCGAATCGGGAAGCGTAGGATTCGGTATTGATAACTTTTTGGAGATGAAAGTGAGAGAAAAGGCAGACAGTACCCGGGAAGAAGAAGGAGAAGGAGACGGGCTTAAAAAGGTAAAGCTGATTGACGGATTTGGTATAACCGGGAGCTATAATCTATTAGCAGATTCTTTTAAGCTGAGTACGTTTAACCTGTATGCCCGGAGTACGCTGTTTGATAAAGTCAATATTACAGCTACCGCCAATATTGATCCTTATCTTGTTGACACGCTGGGTTTCCGGATCAACAAGTATGTATGGCAGGATAACAAAGTCTCATTAGGCCGCATAACTAATGGCAGTCTTTCCGTATCTACCAGCTTTAAAAGTAAAGAAAAGGATAAGGATAAAAAGGAAAAAGACGTACCACAACAGTACGACAATTATGATAACCTGACCGCAGACGAGATGGAGCAGCAGATGGATTACATTCGAAGGAACCCATCTGAATTTGTAGATTTTAATATTCCCTGGTCAGTCAATATTTCTTATTCATTAAGCTTTAGTAAGATATTGCGGCCTGATTATAAAGGGTTTGATACGCGGTTTACGTCAAGCATGCAGTTCAATGGTGATTTTAGTTTAACCGAAAAGTGGAAGGTGGGTGCTAACGGTTATTTTGATTTTCAAACTTTAAAGATTCCTTCTTTTTCTATGTTCATCTCCCGTGAAATGCATTGCTGGCAGATGTCTATTAATGTTACTCCTTTTGGACTGTGGCGTTCTTTCAATATCTCTATTTATCCCAAATCAGGTATGCTTCGTGATCTTAAAATAAACCGTACCCGAACGTTCAGGAATAGTTAGCCGCATTGGCTTTGTAGTAATCGTACATGATCCGGAATACTTTCTCTTTCAGTACCGTTGCCGTATCTCCCGGTTGCACTTCAACAGGATCCAGGAAATCCATCCGGATTGTTGCCGGCCATAAATAAAAAGGTTTACTGCTGCCCGGCAGTACTTTCCGGGTGTTAAAAATTAAAGCAGGGATTATAGGTTTACCGGTTTCCACAGCCAGCTTAAAGGCGCCATCATGGAAAGACTTTAATGGTTCATTGGTTTTATTTCTTGTCCCTTCGGGATAGATGCACATGTGTAATCCCCGATCCAGCACGGCTTTCATCTTATTGTAACTTTCCTTTCGACTGCGATCACTTTTCCGGTCTACCAATACAGAGCCCCTGGAATAGATCAGCCCGAACAGGGGGATTTTTGCCAGCTCTGCTTTGGCAATGGTTTTATTTGGACCGGGAATTTGAGGTGTGGTAATGGGGATGTCCATGTAGGAATTGTGGTTGCTTACCACAATATAATTCTGTTTGGGCTTAAAATGGTTTTTCCCTTTCACGACTATTCTGCATCCCACCATAATGAGAAAGAGTTCCATCCATGTTTTCGACATCCGGCGAAAGATTTCCGTACCCAGCGGCTCTTTTATAAAGTTGGTTATCCAGATGGGTATAACCATGATGAGCAAAGTAGAAGTAAATATAATTGCTCCCCATAACGCCCAGATACGACCCAGTATATTTTTAATAGTAACCATCATTCAATCTGAATCTAAAATTTCGAAATTCGATATAAAAGTGAAAAGAACCAAATAAGTCCCAAGCCGCGGCCGGTACCGAAAATCAGACCACATTCATTTAAAGGTCTGAAGCGATGTATCACCAACCCTGATAGTGATATTATAAACTGAATAATTTAAGATCAGAGATCAGCGGGTGTTTCAATATTCCAATCAATCGGATCTTTTCCCTGTTGTATAAGCAGGTCATTTGTCTTTGAAAAATGTTTACAGCCAAAAAAACCTTTATCGGCCGAAAAAGGAGAGGGGTGTGCTGCTTTTAGTACATAATGCTTCGTTTCATCAATCAGTATTTGTTTTTCCTGGGCAAACCTTCCCCACAAAAGAAATACGACACCTGTTTTAAGCTCCGATATTTTACGGATTACGGCATCGGTAAATACCGTCCATCCGATTTTGGAATGACTGTTCGGCTCGTTGGCTCTTACGGTAAGCGTTGCGTTCAACAACAAGACGCCCTGCTGCGCCCATGAGCTAAGGTTACCCTGGGTTGAAGGTATGGTTATTCCGATATCAGATTTTATCTCTTTGTATATATTAATGAGCGATGGCGGAGGAGTAATACCTTTTTGCACAGAAAAACATAAACCATGTGCCTGTCCTGCACCGTGGTAGGGATCCTGTCCGAGCAATACCACTTTCACCTTGTCAAAGGGAGTTTGTTCAAAGGCATTGAAAATTAACGGACCTGGTGGATATATCGTTTTACCCGCCATTTTTTCCGTTTTCAAAAAATGCACGATCTGTGCAAAATAAGGTTGGGTAAATTCGTCATTTAACGTGGTCTTCCAGCTTGGTTCAATTTTTACATCCATGTTCTTTGAATTCAGTTTGGGTACAAACTAAAAAAAATTATCTTTGTAAACCTAAAAAGAACGGGTATAGATTAAAAATATAGGAGACTATATTTCTGGTTTATGAATTATTTGATACCAGGTTAGAAGCGCGGAAAAGGGAGAAATATTTAAAGTCGGGAGTAGGAAAAGAATATATAAAACAATATTGGACCGGTAGCTCAGTTGGATAGAGCATCAGCCTTCTAAGCTGAGGGTCATTGGTTCGAATCCAATCCGGTTCACAAAGTCACTTATACTACAGTGACTTTTTTCATTTTATACCCGGATGTTTTAGAAATATATCTTTTGTCTGGCTGCAGCGCCTTGCTTCTCTGTTTATTCCATCGTCATCATATCATATCTCCGTTTATTTTCATTCATTGGGTCTCCCGGTAAAGTTCATAATAATCGCCTGTGCGGTTATGGTATATAATTGATATTATAAAAATATTATTTTAATTAATTAAAATAATATAAAAAAATATCTTAAAATATTATTTAATCATTATTTTTATATAATTTTATAAGATGAAGAAGAAGAGAAAACCGGGAGGGGGGAGAAAGAAGTTGCCGCCGGAATTAGTAAAACAGGCGGTGACCGTATTTATAGAAACGAAATATGTTGAGGCTGCCGGAGGTATCGAATCGTTGAAAGCTTATTTATATGAAAAGTCCATATCTCTGAAACCACCAGTTAGTAATTCCAATTCCCCGTCCTGAACCCCGATGCCTTTTCGGGGTTCTTTTTTAAAGCCGGTAACCAGGAAATGAGGTATAGTTATCAGGCTACTCTTTTTTTAATGAAATGAGAGAAGTGGCGTTCTCCCCAAAGTTGTGAAGATGATATAGCGTTTACAGGATCAATATTTTTTCCATGCAGGTATCTTTTGGTACATATCATGCTGCTGTACCGGCGGCTTTTTAATAAAAATACCTGGTTAGGTGAGCTGGCTGATCCACCCAGCCCCAATACCAGAAAATGAACTAATTTTTCGTCTGTGCTATGTATGGCAGGTTGAAAGCTATTGGCGATAAGTCCCATCCGGAATATACATTCCACACAAAATTCAATTCCTGATACCGGGTCATGAAAGGTATAGGTCCCCGGAACTGATATTTCCGAAGGGTTGATTAATATAAATTTTTCTTTTGGAAAAAGTATGCGGCATACATATTCTTCAAAAGCCTCGCTTTTCCGGTTAATGACAGGAACAATACAACTGTTCTGGAATGCTGGCGGGATAATTCTGACCATGGAGTCCGGGCTTAGAAACAGATAACCCTTTTCGGGGCTTTGTTATTGCAGATCGTATCTGTCCTCTGATATTTTTTATCATGCGTTAACATCAGCCGCTTTTGTACACTATATATCGGATAGTCCGATCCTGCCCAGCCAAAATCAATTATAAATAGGGCAGGGGACATGCCCCGATTGTTCTTAATGTGCCTTATATTCTGAAATGAAAATCCATTTTTAATCAAATGATTAAAATGTTTGGTTAAGTCAAAAGTTTATTTCTATATTTGTTCCCGAAACGAATTTTAATGTAAAATGGCGAAAAGTAAAGAAGCAAAAATAGTAGACACCACAACGGAAGAAAGGATAAAAGCTGCGGCTCGTGTAGTGTTCCATAAAAAAGGCTATGCTGCCACACGAACAAGGGACATTGCCGAAGAAGCGGGTATAAATCTTGCTTTGCTCAATTACTATTTCCGCAGTAAGGAAAAACTATTTGATATTATAATGTTTGAAACCATCTTCGGTTTTATGCAGAATATGGCAATGGTACTGAATGAGGAGAAAAGCACCTTAGAAAAGAAAGTAGAGATGATTGCTTTCAATTATATAGACTTTATTACCAAAGAGCCGAATGTCCCGATTTTTATGTTGAGCGAGTTGCGTAACAATGCAGGTAGATTATTAGAGAAACTGCCTGTCAAACAATTAATAATGACATCTGCTTTTTTCAGGCAACATCAGGAAGCCGTTGCAAAAGGAAAAATTACAGAACCGAACCCATTGCATTTTTTGATGAACTTATTGAGTCTGGTCGTTTTCCCTTTTATCGCACAACCATTGTTACAGGGAATTAGTAATTTAAATGAAACACAGTTTAACCAACTGATGCAGGAACGTAAAAAACTGATACCTGTTTGGGTAAAAGCAATGATGAAAGCAAAGTGATTTTTTTGTAATAAAGTTAATCAAATGATTGAAACTAAAAATTAAATAGAATGATTAAATTGATAAATAAACAAAAATCAAAATGGCTCATTGGCGTATTGCTAATGTGCAGCCATTGGGTTACGGCACAGACGGAAACCGTGTTAACCCTTGACAACTGCCTTGAAATGGCAAAACAAAATTATCCTTTGATCAGGCAATACACGCTGATAGAAAAGACAAAGGAATATTCTATTGCCAATGCGCAAAAAGGGTATTTACCTCAATTTAATGTAGCAGGACAGGCATCCTACCAATCAGCAGTGACACAAGTTCCGATCTCATTGCCCAATATGGATGTCCCTACAATCAGTAAAGACCAATACAGGCTATATGGCGAAGTGTCGCAGTCTATTACAGACCTCTTTACCGTAAAAGACCAAAAGGAATATATCAATACCAATTCGGCAATAGAAACCCAAAAAACAGAAGTAGAACTGTACAAGCTAAAGGAACGCATCAACAACCTTTTTTTCGGGATACTCTTGATTGATGCACAGATACAGCAAACCGAGCTACTTAAAAAAGATATTCAAAACGGTATCGAAAAAACTCATGTAGCCATTGCTAACGGAGTAGCTTTAAAAAGTACAGCCGATAATCTGAAAGCGGAATTGCTGAAAGCAGACCAACGCACTATTGAACTGAAAGCTACACGCAAAGGCTATGCAGATATGTTGACTTTGTTTATCGGCAAGCCGATTGATGAAAATACGGTACTTGAAAAACCTCAAAGGCAACTATTTACAAACACCATTAACCGACCGGAACTAAGGTTGTTTGATTTACAGAAAAAATCCTTTGATGTACAGGAAAAGCTGGTAAGCGCTAAAAATCTGCCCCGTGTCAGTGCCTTTTTTCAAGGCGGTTTGGGCAGACCTGCATTGAATATGCTAAACCCCGATTTTCAGGGCTACTACATTGGCGGGCTTCGTTTGAATTGGAATCTGGCAGGCTTTTATACCTACAATAAGGAGAAGAAAATCCTTGCCAATAATCAAAGTATGATAGACATTCAGCGGGAAACTTTTTTGTTCAATACCAGCCTCACACTAAAACAGCAAAACGCCGATATAACCAAAATGCAGGAATTGATTGAAACAGATAGAAGCATTGTAACACTTCGTGAAAGTGTAAAGCATACAACACAAAATCAACTTACCTACGGTACGGCAACTACAAACGATTATCTTATTGCGGTAAATGCTGAAGACCAGGCAAAGCAAAGTTTGCTTTTACACGAAATACAGCTTTTAATGACAGAATACAGCAGGAAATTGACAATGGATAATTGATAATGGAAAGTTGATAGCGGAAAATGATCTTAAAAAGTAAAAAATAAAGAAGTAATAAACAATGAAAGTACAGAAACAACAAACTCAGAGGAAAGGTAATTGTCAGTTCTCAACTGTCAATTATCCACTCATAATAATTGCGACAGCAATTATTTTATCGGCTTGCAATGATAACAAAGTTTCATTTGACGCTTCAGGAAGTTTTGAAGCGGAGGAAACCGTTATTTCATCAGAAGCCACAGGTGCAATCAAAAGGCTTGAAATTGAAGAGGGGCAAACATTGGAAGCAGGTCAGCGTATCGGCTACATTGACAGCTTGCAGTTGTATTTGAAGAAAAGACAGTTAGAAGCACAGGTCATTGCCATTTTAGGAAAAAAGCCTAACATCTCGGTTCAGCTATCTGCATTGAAGGAACAACTTAAAACTGCCGAAAAAGAAAAAACAAGAGTAGCTAATTTGGTAAAAGGCGATGCAGCTACACCCAAGCAGTTAGACGACATCAATGCACAAATTGAGGTGCTGAAAAAACAGATAGAAGCACAGCAATCAACATTAAGCATTTCAAGCGAGGGCTTGGGAAAAGATGTTGTGCCATTGCAGGTGCAGATAGAACAACTGAATGACCAGCTTGCAAAATGTAACATCATTAACCCGGCCAACGGAACAGTGCTTGCCAAATATGCCGAACCCAACGAAATGACGGCAACAGGAAAACCGCTATACAAAATTGCTGATTTATCAAACATCATTTTAAGGGCTTACATCACAGGTGACCAACTGCCACAGGTAAAGCTGAATCAAAAAGTAAAAGTGCTTACTGATGACGGAAAAGGCGGTTACGAAGAAACAGAGGGTACTATCACCTGGATAAACAGCAAAGCAGAGTTTACACCCAAGACCATTCAGACCAGAGACGAGCGGGCAAATATGGTGTACGCAATTAAAGTGAAGGTAAAAAATGACGGTACTTACAAAATAGGTATGTATGGCGAAATTAAGTTCAATTGACAGTGGGGAGTTGATAGTGGAAAATGGAGAATTGAGAATCGAAAATTTAGATTTGTGGCATTAATTTATATAATATGCAGATAAGGGAAGAAAAATTAAAGGCTATTATTAATTGGTCGGAAAACAGCAAGGATATAAGAGCTGTATTGCTAACAAGTTCGCTTGTTAACCCATTAGCACCTGTTGATGAATTTAGCGATTTGGATACTGAATTTGTTTTCGGGAATAACACTAAATACATTTTAGACAATAATTGGACACGCAATTTTGGTAATCCTATTGCAATGATAGAAGAAGATGAAACCTATTTTGATTCCAAGTATGCAATGAAAATGGTTTTGTATGACGACTTTCAATTAGAAATTTATGATACAAGAAAAAAGTTTAGCATTTGCTGTAAGAATTGTAAAACTATACAAGTTATTTGCAGAAAACAAAAAGGAGTATGTGCTTTCCAAACAATTATTGCGAAGCGGAACCGCTATCGGAGCATTGGCGAGAGAAGCCGAACACGCACAATCAAAAGCAGATTTTCTAAACAAAATGAACATTGCTTTGAAAGAAGCTAACGAAACGTTGTATTGGCTAATTCTATTGAACGAAACAGAGTACCTGTCGCAAACGGAGTTTCAATCTATCTATGCTGATGCAGAGGAACTGGTTAAAATACTTGTAAGCATAGTAAAGACAACAAAAACGAAGTTAAATAGGTAATATTAGTGGAGAGTTGGAAATTGAAAATGGAGAATGACCAAAAATATTCTCAACTTTCAACTATCCACTCTCAATTTTCAATTAAAATGGTAACAGTAAATAACATTGTAAAGGCCTACAATAAAGGCGAAGTAAAGGCCGTAAATGATGTTTCTTTTGAGGTAAGCAAAGGCGAACTGTTTGGCTTGATTGGAGCAGACGGAGCAGGGAAAACAAGCATCTTCCGCATACTCACTACCTTACTTTTGCCAGATAGCGGTACAGCTTCAGTAAATGGTTTTGACGTAGTGAAAGACTATAAAACCATTCGTAAAAATGTAGGCTATATGCCAGGAAAATTCTCACTTTACCAGGATTTATCCGTAGAGGAAAACCTCAACTTTTTTGCAACGGTATTCAATACCACCGTAGCGGAAAATTACGACTTGGTAAAGGATATTTATGTGCAGTTAGAACCGTTTAAAACACGCAGGGCAGGAAAATTATCGGGTGGTATGAAACAGAAATTAGCCTTGTGCTGTGCTTTAATTCATCGTCCTACGGTTTTGTTTTTAGACGAACCCACCACAGGCGTAGATGTAGTTTCAAGAAAAGAATTTTGGGAAATGCTGAAAAGCTTAAAACAGCAAGGCATTACGATTTTAGTTTCCACGCCTTATATGGACGAAGCTACACTTTGCGAACACATTGCTCTGATACAAAACGGCAGTATAATGTCCATTGACACACCCTATAATATTATAAAGAAATTTCCCGATACGCTGTTTGCAGTAAGAGCAGACAATATGGGCAGGCTGCAGAATGCTTTGCGAAACAACCCCCAAATAAAAAGCTGTTTTTCATTTGGCGACTTTCATCATGTAACAATGGAGAATGGAAAGTTGAGAATGGAGAATTTGGTGACTTCGCTAAAAAATGACGGATTTAATGATTTGGAAATAAAAGAAATTACACCAACGATTGAAGATTGTTTTATGAATTTAATGGACAATAAATAATAGAGAGTAGAGAATTGATAATGGAAAACGAAAAGAAAATTGGTAATGGAAAGTTGAAAGTTGAAAATGGCGAGAATACATTTTCAATTTTCAATTCTCAACTTTCAACTGTAATAAAAGCCGACAAGCTTACCAAGCGTTTTGGTGATTTTATCGCTGCAAACGAAGTTACGTTTGAAGTATATGCCGGGGAAATATTTGGTTTCTTAGGTGCGAACGGTGCAGGTAAAACAACTGCAATGAAAATGCTTTGCGGACTTTCTACGCCCTCATCGGGCAATGCCACCACTGCGGGTTTTGACGTGTACAGGCAGACCGAACAGATAAAAAAGCACATTGGTTATATGAGCCAAAAGTTTTCATTGTATGAAGATTTGACGGTAATAGAAAACATACAATTCTTTGGCGGCATTTATGGCTTATCCGATAAGCATTTAAAAGAAAAAAGCAATGAGCTGATTGAAACATTAGGGTTGAAAAACGAAGCGAAAAAATTAGTGGCTTCATTGCCTTTGGGTTGGAAACAGAAGTTAGCCTTTTCAGTAGCCGTATTGCACGAACCCAAAATTGTTTTTTTAGATGAACCTACCGGAGGCGTTGACCCTGTTACAAGACGGCAGTTTTGGGATTTGATATACCAGGCTGCAGACAGGGGTATTACCATTTTTGTAACAACCCACTATATGGACGAAGCCGAATACTGCAATCGTATTTCAATAATGGTGGACGGAGTAATAGAAGCATTGGATACACCTGCCAATTTAAAACAACAATATTCAGCTACTTCAATGGACGAAGTGTTTTATAAGTTGGCAAGAGGAGCGAAAAGAAGTGAATAATGGACAATTGACAATGGAGAATGGACTATGTTAATAATGAGGCATTGAGAAAATAATTGTCAATTGTCCACTATCAATTATCAATTAAAAAGATGAAACAGTTTTTATCATTTGTAAGAAAAGAGTTTTATCACGTTTTCCGTGATAGCAAGACTCTGTTAATGCTGTTCGGCATACCGATCGTGTTGATTGTGCTTTTTGGTTTTGCCGTGACCAACGAGATCAAGAATGCTAAAATTGTTGTTTGTGATTATGCTAAAGATCCTGCATCACAGGAAATTGTCCATAAGCTGTCCGTCAGTGAAACCTTTCATCTTGACAAGACATTGCTTAGTTATTCGCAGATGGAGGAAGCATTTAAAAAAGAGAACATCAAATTAGCAATTATTTTTCCTGCCAATTTCTACAAAGACTTATTACACCTCAACAAAGCACAGGTGCAGATTATTGCGGATGGCTCAGATCCGAACACGGCCAATACGCTTACAAATTACGCAATCTCTGTTATTATGGAATATCAGCAGAAGCTGATGCAGGATAATAATATTCCTTACAGCATTGCACCCGAAATAAGAATGTTGTATAATCCCGAACTGAAAGGAGCCATCAATTTTGTGCCCGGTATTATGGCTCTGGTGTTGCTGCTGGTTTGTGTACTGATGACGGCAGTTTCCATTGTTCGGGAAAAAGAAGCAGGTACAATGGAAGTGCTGTTGGTTTCGCCGTTCAGTCCGTTTATGGTTATTATTTCTAAAGCTATACCGTATCTGGTTTTGTCGTTAATCAATCTTGCCGTCATACTTATATTGAGCGTTACTTTATTGGGAATGCCGATAAATGGTAGTGTTTGGCTACTGGTTGCAGAAAGCACTTTATTCATTATTTGTGCTTTGTCGTTAGGCTTGCTGATTTCTAATGTTACACAATCGCAACAAACGGCTATGCTCTTGGCGGTAATGGGTATGATGTTGCCTACGATGCTGTTTACAGGCTTTATGTTTCCGTTGGAAAATATGCCAAAGGCCCTACAGATATTCAGCAATATAGTTCCTTCAAAATGGTATTACATCATTGTAAAATCAATAATGATAAAAGGTTTGGGCTTTTCTGCAATATGGAAAGAAACACTCATTCTGTTCGGGGCAACTTGCTTTTTTCTTGTTGTCAGCTTAAGGAGTTTTAAAATCAGACTGAGTTAATGGAGAGTGGAAAGTTGAAAATGGAGAATGATTTAATAATGAGAAGTTTAGAAAAGATTGTCAACTCTCAACTATCAATTAAGAAAAATGAGAACATTAAAATTTTTATTGAGAAAGGAGTTTAAACAGATATTCCGTAACAAAGGTTTGTTGCCGATGATATTTGTTGCCCCGGTAATTCAGTTGCTCATACTACCTTTGGCAGCCGATTACGAAGTAAAAGGCATCAATATATCCATCGTTGACCACGATCATTCAACCTATTCACAACAATTGATTTCTAAAGTTACCGCTTCGGGATATTTTCAGTTGGCAGATTACGGCAATTCATTTCAAGGGGCATTTAAACAGATCGAAAAAGACAAGTCCGATCTGATTTTAGAAATACCGCAGGGCTTCGAAAAGAATTTGGCACGGGAAAGCCACGAAAAATTATTTGTTGCTGTCAATGCAATCAATGGTGTAAAGGCGGGTTTGGGTGGTGCGTATCTCGCACAGATTATTTCGGACTATAACAACGATATTCGGATGGAGTGGGTGCAACAGCTGAAATTCAATCCGATACCACAAATAGAAGTAACATCTTCCAATTGGTTCAACCCACATTTGAACTATCGTTTTTTTATGGTTCCGGGCATATTGGCCGTATTGATTACTATGATTGGGGCATACATGTGTGCATTGAACATCGTAAAAGAAAAAGAAACGGGAACTATAGAACAAATCAACGTGACGCCCATCAAAAAATACCAGTTTGTATTGGGTAAGCTCATTCCGTTCTGGATAATCGGAATATTTATTTTTAGTGTAGGTTTGTTCATCGTAGCTCGTTGGGTTTACGGTATTGTTCCTGTCGGTAGTTTACTTTTGTTGTATGGTTATATGTCCCTTTACTTAGTGGCTCTGTTGGGGTTGGGCTTGCTCATTTCCACATTTTCCGATACACAGCAGCAAGCAATGTCAATCACATTCTTTTTCATTATGATTTTTATGCTGATGAGCGGCTTGTTTACCTCGATTGACAGTATGCCAACTTGGGCTTACTACATTGCCAGGCTCAATCCTGTAACCTATTTTATTGAAGTCGTGCGAATGATAGTTTTAAAGGAAGCGGTTTGCAGACATCAAAAATCATTTCCTGATCATGGTTGGTTTTGCTGTGTTTCTGAATGGTTTGGCAATTTGGAATTATAAGAAAACGAGTTAGGTCAGCCTTTAGCAGTCTTCAGTATATTTTCAGCGTATCGGTTGATATTGGTACCGCAGCCCGGGTTATTTAACATAATATCATTATGGAATTCCTGGCACTTTTATTTTTATATTTTCCTATAATTTATATTATGTTAAGTATTAGTTTTGATACTAAAAAAGGAAGTTGTTACCCAACCTCCTTTTGATATTTATTTAAATCGCCCTATTTATTTTTGATCTGCGTCATCATATTTTTTCTGGTAGAACTCGGACTTGGCTTTGTTCCCTTTCCTGTCATAACAATAGGCTAAGTTATTGCAGGCCGATTTGTATTCCGATTTTTCCGACAGCTTCAGCTTTCCCTTGTTTTCATATTCGTTAAATACAATTTCAAACGGAGGAATTGCTTTGTCACAGAGCGCTACAACCTGGGCTTTCAGCTCTTCTTTTTTCTTTATATCATCAGGCGTTTTTCCTTTGATTTTATTGGCGTCTTCTTCAATAAATAATGCCTGGTTGAAATAGTGTTTAGCGAGGTTCAGGTTAACTTCTAATGCGTCTGGTTTAATGGACAGCGCTTTCTTATACAGTTCTTCTATCTTCTGAATACGTTCTGCATAATCTGCCGGACGGTCCTTTACATCACTAACGTGGGTTTCGTTGAACAATTCATTGGCATAATCTAAGATCATATCAAACCCCTCCGGGTTGGCAGCAATAAGCTCTTCATATTTGGCATAAATTGCTTTTTTGTCGCCCTGACCGCGCAGGTAATCAAATTCTACCAATGGCAGGTATTCATCTTTAGGATATAATTCACGGCCTATATCCACAAATTTTTGCATATTCGCAAAATCCTTTTTATCTAAATAATATTTAGCGAGGTAGCGATAGGTAGTAACGTATTCCGGTTTTCCTCCCACTTTTGCATCAGCGAGCTGTTGGAACAGGGCAACGGCATCATTGTCTTTTTTTGCATTCATTGCAGCAAGCGCAGAATAATAGACTAAGGTAGTGTCCAGCTTGTACAAGCCCCATCCCTGTTCGAAAATATAGGAGCCGATTTCCCCAGATTTTTTAAAATTTTCAAGGGCATCTTCATATTTTTCAGCGTTGTACTGGCTGGCGGCTCCATCAAAATAGCTGGCATACAGATCGTATATAGGCTTATAGCTGTCTACGGTAAGGAACATGGTTGCTTTGGTTTTATCCAGTTCCTGCGCTTTCTTAATGGCGTCAAAAGCATCTTTTCTTCCATCAGCTACCAGGGTCTTGAACTGATCGCTGGCAGCAATGGCGCCGTATATTTTTGCCTTAGTGTACCATACTTCTGCATTTTTCTGATTTTTGGCATCGTTTAACAGGGCATCTATTCCCTGCCTGGCTTTATCCAGTTCATTTTCTTTTAGCATGTTTTTCACCTTATTCAGGTTTTGTGCCGAAAGACCCAATGTCCACCCCGCCATGAGGGCGATGAGCATTATTTTTTTCATGTGTGATGTTTGTTTAAATATAAATTTTCTTGTAATGATTTGATGTTATAAATTTCTTAAACCGGACTACTGCTTCCTGTTTCTTCATGATTGTTCCCTTCGTCTGTCTCCTGTTCGCCGTTATTGTTTTTGTCCACTTCATAGCGTGCTAATTTTGTAATTGCCGCTATTGCATCCTCTTCATCAAGCCTTATCAGCTTTACTCCCTGGGTAGCTCTTCCCTGGCGACTTACCTGGTTTACCGCCATCCTTATGGTTATCCCGGACCGGCAGGTAATCATCAGGTCTTCTTCTTCCGTTACATCTAAAATACCTACCAGCGTCCCGGTTTTTTCTGTTACACTTATCGTTTTCACTCCTTTACCGCCGCGGTTTGTAATACGGTATACTTCTTCTCCGGATTCATCCGTGATAGCCGTCCGTTTACCGAATCCTTTTTCGCTGACAACCAGTACGGTCTTTGAGCTGTCGTCTTTGTTCACACAAATCATACCAACAACTCCGTCATGTTCATCGTCTACTTCAATGCCTGAAACCCCTATGGCACCGCGGCCTGTCGGCCGTACTTTATTTTCAGGAAAACGTATGGCTCTGCCACTCTTTACCGCCATCATTATTTCACTATTGCCATCGGTCATTTTTGCTTCCAGCAATTCATCTCCTTCTACGATGGTTATTGCATTAACCCCGGTTGCACGAGGTCTGCTAAAATCTTCTAAAAGTGTTTTCTTAATGATGCCTTTCCGGGTGCAAAGTACAATATAATGACTCTTTATAAATTCTTCATCTTCTAAATTCCTGACCGAAATAATAGCCCGTACTTTATCATCGGGAGGGATTTGTATCAGGTTTTGAATAGCCCTGCCCTTGCTGGTTTTATCTCCTTCGGGTAACTGGTATACTTTTAGCCAGAAACATCTGCCCTTTTCCGTAAAATACAGCATGGTATGGTGGGTAGACGCCACAAACAGGTGTTCAATCCAGTCTTCTTCCTTGGTGCGCCCTCCTATTGCCCCTCTGCCCCCCCGGTTCTGCTGACGGTATTCCGTAGCCGAAGTTCTTTTAATATACCCCTGGTGAGAGATGGTAATGACCACATCTTCTTCTTCAATCAGATCTTCCACCCTCATTTCGTCAGCCAGGTATTGAATTTCCGATTTCCGGCTGTCTCCAAATTTTTCTTTTATTTCTATCAGCTCTTTCTTAATCACATCGTATCGCAACCCTTCATTATTCAGAAACTCCGTAAGGTAAGCGATCACTTTCATTATCTCCTCATATTCTTCTTTTATTTTCTCCCGTTCCATGCCGGTAAGACGCTGTAATCTTAATTCCAGGATAGCTTTAGCCTGTACTTCGTCAAGGCCCCACCCGGCGTTTACCAGTTGTTCTTTAGCTGCTTCAGGGGTTGAGGACCGGCGGATCAGCGCAATAACTTCATCAAGATGATCTAATGCAATGAGATATCCCTGTAAAAGATGAGCTTTCTTCTGTGCTTCTTTTAATTCATATTGGGCGCGTCTTACTACTACTTCGTGCCTGAATTCCACGAACTCACTGATCAGATCTTTAAGGTTAAGTAATTTCGGCCTGCCTTTTACAATAGCTACATTATTTATACCATAAGAAGTCTGGAGTTCGGTATGTTTATATAAGTGATTGATAACTACGTTGGCAATAGCATCGCGCTTAAGATCAATGACGATGCGTGTGCCTTCTTTTTCGTTAGATTCGTTATTTACATGGGCAATTCCCTCTATGATCTTTTCATTTACCAGTTCCCCAATTTTATTGGTAAGTGTATCCCGGCTAACCTGGTAAGGAACTTCCGTAATTATGATCTGCTCTCTTCCGCTCGGCTTGGTATCTACATGTAATTTTCCCCGCAATACTACCCTGCCCCTGCCGGAATGCATCCCTGTCCGGATACCTTCGTATCCGTAAATAATGCCGCCTGTGGGAAAATCGGGTGCTTTTACGAACTTAATCAGGTCTTCTATGGTAATTTCCTTATTGTCAATATATGCGATACAACCATCTATTACCTCCGACAGGTTATGAGGCATCATATTGGTGGCCATACCCACCGCAATACCGCTTGAGCCGTTTACCAGCAATTGGGGGATCCGGGTGGGAAGAATCGAAGGCTCTTTTTCTGAATCATCGAAGTTCAACAGAAAGTCTACCGTATCTTTCTCTATGTCATCCAGCATGTGCTCGGCTAATCTTTGTAGCCTCACTTCCGTATACCGCATTGCCGCCGGGCCATCGCCGTCCTGGTTTCCGAAGTTTCCCTGTTTGTCAACAAGGGTATACCGCATGTTCCAGTCCTGCGCCATACGCACCATGGCATCATATACCGAGCTGTCCCCGTGGGGATGATACTTACCCAGCACCTCCCCTACCACACGTGCCGATTTTTTATACGGACGGTTATAGCTCAGTCCCAGGTTGTTCATAGCGTATAAAATACGGCGGTGTACCGGTTTCAGCCCATCACGCACATCGGGCAAAGCCCTGCCTACGATTACGCTCATAGAGTAATCAATATAGGCGGTTTTCATCTGCTCTTCAATATTAACCTGGATGACACGGTCATTGTCGTTGGTTTCCGATGGCGTTAAATGTTCTTCCATATAATTTTTCCTGTTCTGATTTTCTTATCTGGGTAAGATGCATGAGTAATGCCTGCAAAGGTATCACATTTAGAGCGTTTTCGGATAAAACGAGCGGCAATCTTAGCCTCATTTTTTACACAACGTGTACATAATATGTTAATACAGAAAAGCCGTAAAATTGTAGTCTCAAATGCTGTGTCGTGAAAACAATTCTTCTCTTTGGCGCCGGAAAGTCAGCCACCTGCCTGATCGGGTATTTAATAAGAAATGCCGGGAAAAATCAGTGGCAGGTCATTGTTGCAGACGGGGATATTGAGCTTGCCCGGCGTAAATTGGCAAATGCTGCGCATACCCGTCCCGTACAGGTGGATGTAATGGATGATGAGAAGAGAAATGCGCTGATTGAACAGGCGGATATCGTTATTTCCATGCTGCCGCCTGCTTTGCATTTCTTAGTGGCAAAAAGTTGTGTCAAAGCCGGGCGGCACCTGCTTACGGCATCTTATCTTGATGGCGGGATAAAACGCCTTGAAAAAGAGATAAAAAAGAAGGGATTGATATTTATCGGTGAAATGGGGTTAGATCCGGGTATTGATCACATGAGCGCTATGCAGCTCATTCATGATATTCATGCTGCCGGAGGAAAAATCAATTCATTTTATTCCCATTGCGGAGGTTTGGTAGCACCGGAAAGCGATGATAATCCGTGGCATTACAAGATAAGCTGGAATCCGCGGAACGTGGTAATTGCAGGCAAGTCGGGTGCAACGTATAAGACCAATAATGAGATACAACAGCTATCCTACCACCAACTGTTTGACCCATGCCGTACTACAACAATACCGGGTTATGGAGATTTAGCCTGGTACCCCAACAGAAATGCTCTACCCTACATTTCTTTATACGGACTGGAAGAAAGCGCTTCTTTTGTGCGTACTACCTTACGTCACCCGGGTTTTTGCAGGGGATGGAAAAAGGTGATTGAGCTGCAGTTGACGGATGAGACCGTGGAGTATGATACCCGGCAACTGACATACCGGCTTTTTTTTCAGCAACATCTTTTAAAGCATAAGCTTACAGCGGCGGCTATTGATAAAGAGGATGAAAAACTGATGCTGGCTTATCTCGGTTTCTTTGATGATGAGCTGATTGATGACGGGATGCAGCCGGCAGCCGGGATCCTTCAAAAAGCCATGGAAAAGAAATTAAAGCTGGGACCGGAAGATAAAGACCTGGTTATCATGCAGCATGAGATTGAATATAAAACAGGAAAGCAGGATGAAAAAAGGACGAGTACCCTTGTGGTTAAGGGAGAAAACAATCTCAATACGGCTATGGCCAGAACGGTTGGCTTACCTTTAGGCATAGCTGCTACATTAATATTGCAGGGAAAAATGCCCCTTACCGGCCTGCACATTCCCGTTATACCTGAAATATACCGTCCTGTTTTGGCCGGGCTGCAACACGAAGGGATTGTTTTTAAGGAAAGTACCCAATACCGAACCTGATTTCAGCCGGCAGCCAGGTTTTTTAACAGCGTAGCCAGTTGCTTTACTCCTTCCGTTGCCGGCTTTTCAATGACGGTAATATCGTGCAGGGAAGAAGTGTAAGGTATTTTTTTATCAATGATAAATTTAGGTATGCCGGACGGGGCGTAATTTAATAATCCTGCTGCGGGGTATACGACCAGCGAAGTGCCCACGATCACAAAATATGCTGCTGTTTGTGTTACGGCTATGGCATTTTCGATCATCGGTACAGGCTCCTCGAACCAAACAATATGCGGACGTAATTGTGCGCCGTCTTCGGCCAGATCGCCCATGTTAATATCGCCGGTAATATCATATACCAGCCGTTCATCTTTTTCGCTGCGCATTTTCAGGATCTGACCGTGCAGGTGCAGCACATTGGATGAGCCGGCTCTTTCATGCAGGTCATCTATATTTTGGGTAATGATATGAACATCAAAATCCTTTTCCAGAGCCGCCAGTCCTGTATGTGCCGCATTGGGCCGGGCATCCAGTATATTTTTGCGCCGGAGGTTATAAAACTGCAAGACCCGTTCCGGGTCTTTTTTCCACGCACGGGGAGTAGCCACTTCCTCTACATGATACCCTTCCCACAGACCATCACTGTCCCTGAAGGTTTTTAACCCGCTCTCCGCGCTGATACCGGCGCCGGTAAGTACAACAAGTTTCTTTTTTTGCATAAGCGATATGACATGCCACAAGGTACAAGAGCATCAGCTCTCGTTCTGCCTGGTTTCTCTTTCTATATCAAATAAAAAATTATCCTGGTTGGCAATGATAAGGTTTTTGTACCTGTTTATCTTCACCCAGTATATGATCCAGCAAATAATAGCTGCCAGGGAACCTATGGCTCCTAACAGGGGGAGGGTATCGCTTTGATTCAATACCAGGCTTCCCAAATACAACAAGGTCATGGTTAATCCAAGGCTGAAGGTAGGTCGTTCTTCTCCTGTGGGTATGTTGAGCCGCAGGCATTCATTCTTTATTGAATCAGCCATACGGTTAACGAGTATAAACTGCCATACGATGTTAAATACGGGAATGAGCAGCAGCCATACATGCCCGGGGGATATAGTCCTGCTTTCAATAGCAATAGCTGCAAGGGTATGCTGTAAAGTAATAAGATAGAGAATGGCGGGCACCACGAAAGCCAGGAGGAGTAAGATCATGATCCATTCGTGTGAAATTGTATTCATATCGCAACTTTAAGTAAATATAACGCATTAATAAGGCATCTGTTTTATGAACGGTATCCGATGTTGAATAATCTTACCCTATTTTTATCGGGTAAAAAAGGACAATGTTATGCAAACAGCACATGAAATTGACTATCGTATTTATGGTGAAGAAATGCAGTATGTAGATGTGGAGCTGGATCCGGGTGAAACGGCTATGGCGGAGAGCGGTGCATTTATGATGATGGATGATGGTATACAGATGCAGACTATTTTTGGTGACGGCAGTCAGCAGCGGGGAGGTGGTTTAATGAACAAATTATTTAGCGCCGGTAAAAGGCTGCTTACCGGTGAGAGCCTGTTTATGACTGCTTTTACCAATATCGGGCAGGGTAAAAAAAGGGTAGCTTTTGCCTCTCCTTATCCCGGCAAGATCATTCCGCTCGATCTGTATGAACTGGGCGGCAAAGTGGTATGCCAGAAAGATGCTTTTTTATGTGCTGCCCGTGGCGTGAGTATAGGGGTTGAGTTTCAAAGGAAATTAGGCACCGGGCTATTTGGCGGTGAAGGATTTATTATGCAGAAGTTAGAAGGTGACGGGATGGCCTTTGTACATGCGGGCGGGCACGTATTTCAGCGTGTACTGCAGGCTGGTGAAATGTTACGCATTGATACCGGTTGCCTGGTCGCTTATACTAAAGATGTGGCATACGATATCCAGTTTGTAGGAGGCATACGCAATACGATATTTGGTGGTGAAGGTTTGTTTTTTGCCACTTTACGTGGTCCCGGCAAGGTATGGATTCAAACCTTACCTGTAAGCCGCCTGGCCAGCCGGATACTCGCCTACGGTACGGTGAACCGAAAAGAGGAAGGCAGTTTATTAGGCGGATTGGGCAATTTACTGGACGGGGACGGGAGATGAGGGTTCAGGTTTCAGGGTGTGAAGAATTTCCTTGTACTTCGCACCTGTAGCCTGCCCTCCCTGCAACTTGTAACCTGCATCCTCACCCTTTATGTATTTCACTGCTGAAATGAAATTTGATATCCGGATTATTTGATATCTCGGTATTAAGGAACCACTCGCTTTGAGCTAAGTATACCAGATGATCATCTTTGTCTGTTACCACATTACCGGTCTTAAACCGGGTAAAATCATCTAATTTTTTTCGGTCGTTTGAAGTAATCCAGCAGGCTTTATAAAAAGGGAGGGTATTGAACTGAACAGAGGCGCCGTATTCGTGCAACAGCCGGTATTGAATCACTTCAAATTGCAGATCGCCCACGCAGCCGATGATCTTCCGGTTGCCATTATGCTGGGTAAATAACTGGGCAACTCCTTCATCGGTTAATTGCATCAGTCCTTTTTCTAATTGTTTTGTTTTCATCGGGTCTTTGTTCACGACTTCCTTAAACAATTCGGGGGAAAAGCTGGGTATACCGGTAAAGAAAAAGTTTCCACCTTCGGTCAGGGTATCGCCGATCTTAAAATTACCGGTATCAAATAATCCCACTACATCTCCGGGAAACGCCTCTTCTATTATGTCCTTCTGGCGGGCCATAAATGAATAAGGATTGCTGAAGCGGATATCCTTATTTAAGCGAACATGATGGTAATATTTATTGCGTTCAAATTTTCCGGAGCATACCCTTAAAAATGCAATACGGTCCCGGTGCCGGGGATCCAGGTTGGCATGAATTTTAAAAACAAACCCGCTAAACTTTTCTTCCTCAGGGCAAATCTCTTTTTCAGATGTCGGACGGCATTGAGGAGCGGGCGCTATGCGGGTAAAAGTATCAAGCATTTCTTTAACGCCGAAATTATTTACCGCACTTCCAAAGAACACCGGCGCTGTTTTAGCCTGGAGGTAATCCTGTACGTTCATCTCACCATACACGCCGTCAATCAGCTCAACATCTTCCCGTAGCTGTGCTGCATTTCGATCGCCTATCTTGCTGGCCAGCACGGAGGCAGAGAGATCGGTTATATGCTCCATGTCTTCATCGTTGGTTTTAGTATGGGGAGCAAATAACAGCAGATTCTTTTCAAAGAGATTGTAAACGCCTTTAAACTCTTTACCGCTGTTAATGGGCCAGGTCATGGGATGAAGCTGTAAGTGCAGTTCTTTTTCTATTTCCTCCAGCAGATCAAAAGGTAATTTCCCGTCACGATCCATTTTATTGATGAAAACGATCACCGGGGTATCCCGCATCCGGCATACTTCCATCAACCGGCGCGTTTGTTCCTCAACCCCGTTTACACTGTCAATTACGAGTATCACGCTGTCTACAGCCGTAAGGGTCCGGTAGGTATCTTCAGCAAAGTCCTTGTGTCCCGGGGTGTCCAGCAGGTTGATGAGGTTACCTTTATATTCAAAAGTCATTACACTTGTAGCTACGGAGATGCCGCGTTGCTTTTCAATCTCCATAAAGTCGCTGGTGGCATGCTTTTTTATTTTATTGCTCTTAACAGCGCCTGCGGTTTGGATGGCGCCCCCAAAAAGCAATAATTTTTCGGTTAAGGTAGTTTTACCCGCATCCGGGTGAGATATGATGGCAAAGGTTTTACGCTTATTGATTTCTGCTGTATATTTCATCGGGGCGCAAAGGTAAGAATATGTGATTTATTGTCCTACCAGAAATAATGCATTGCAGAACATCAGTTTGCCGTTTTGCCAGAAGTTACGGAATAACACATCATCCGCCAGGTATATAATATTTCCTTTACCGATATCCTGTACACCGCAGATCAATCCGTCAATCAGCTTCTTTTTTAATTCAGCGCCTACAAAGCCGGCAACAAGGTTATCTTTTTTTATAACGCCTACATTCCATCCATCATCAATAAACTCATAAACATTGTCGTCCATTTTCAGGGTATAGTAGTAATCCGGGTATCCGAATGCAAGGGGATGACTGTTATCTAATTGAACTTTATAGATAGACCCCGGTGTGTAAGAAGAGATCATTTCCCTGTCCTGGTCGCCAAACTTTTTTAAGGCCGCGTACAGGTCTTCCTTATCCGTATGCTCTTCCTCCTTTTTGAACTTTATGCCACCGTCTAATCCGGCAAGCTGGGCTACCGCATTTTCCATTGCAATGAGTCTGCCGCCTTTGCTGATCCAGCTTTTAAGTTCAGCAAAGTCTTTATCATTTAAAAAGGAGTATCTTCCATCGGGCAGGATCAGTACATCTATATCGTTCCAGTTGACGCGATTCAGATGTTCCGGGTTGATCAGGGTAACCGGGTAATTCAGTTCTCTTTCTATAAAAAACCATACTTCACCTGCTGCATTGGAATTTACTCCTTCACCGGCAAGCAGGGCAATTTGAGGCGCTTTTAAATATTTTACATTTTCGCTGCCGAAATCATATCCTTTGTCAACCAACCCGCTGTTTACCGGGTATGCTTTTATATCTTGCTCGTTGCAGGCTTCGGCTACGAGCCCCCATAACTGATCGGCAAAAGCCCCGTTAGCCGTTTTTAATACGATCACCGCCCCGGCTTTAAAGCTGGCGCCCCCAATTTCAAAGTCGTTGGAAGCAAAGCGAAGCTTAACTCCTTTTTGCATTAAGCATGCAGCCGCTTTAGCGCTTTGTACTCCTTCCCAGGGAATCACATAACCGTATCTGTTAGACGAGGTATTCCGGGCAGGAACTTCTTTTGTATAGTTGCCGGTAAGGCGGATCTTTTCTTTAACAGCATAGGCGGTTAAGCCATATACATAAGGGAGCGACCATGCGGTAATATCATAAGTTGCCGAGTCTACTAATTTTGATTTCGGCTCGAATAACACGCTTAACAGGGTTGATTTCGGTTGTGCATTGCTGATAACAATATCACCTTCGGTGATGGTAAAGGCTTCTTCCCTGCCGGAAAAATAATTATATCCTTTGGCATTTCCTTTTGCCGATCCGTATTGAATATTATTTTTATCTAAAAGCTCAATCAAGGCAGCCATACGCTGGGCGTTACCCTCTTCTTTTTTAATGATATAGGTTTTATAGATCCCGGTTCCCGGAGACAGGGCATCATTAAAAAATTTTCTGAATTCCCGGACCAGCCTGCCGGCATTTTGGGATGAGATTTCAATCGTGCTGAGTCCCGAAGTATAATGATGTGTTAGCCGGTCTGTCAGCGTAAGGGTATCGCCTTCTTTTTTATAAACGCCCAACCCGGAAGAAGGTCCCCCACCCTGCTCGTATGTCATACCTATAGCGCCGTTATAAATCGGGTAGGTATCACCGTAAGAAGGATAGTATAGATCAAATATTTCTTTGGTAAAGTAAAGCCAGCCGTTTGAATCGAAGTATTTGGCATTGTTCTTCCCTATGGTCACCTGGAAATCTCTTTGCCACGGGGTAATAGCTTCGTGATACGGCTGGGCAGCAGGCGCAAAATAATAGGGAGCATTGATGCCCTGTTCGTGATAATCAACGTGTATTTGCGGGTACCATTGCTGGTACAGCTTCATTCTTTGCTGTGATTCAATTTGGGTTTGCCAGGCCCAATCACGGTTAAGATCAAAATAATAATGGTTGGTTCTTCCTCCCGGCCACTGTTCCCGATGCTCTCTTGCATCTAAACGGGGATTATAATTTTTGCCTGCCACACTGGTAAACCAGTTTACATACCGGTCCCTGCCATCCGGGTTGATACAGGGATCTATGACAACAACGGTATTCTTCAGCCATGTTTTAGTCCTTGTATCAGCAGGATTTACTAACTCATATAAGGTAAGCATTGCGGCTTCGGAAGAGGAAGCCTCATTGCCATGCACATTGTAGCTCAGCCACACGATAACCGGTGTATTTTCTACCGGTGCGGTGTTATCCATTGCCATGTTGGCAAGACGCAGGTTATTTTGCCGGATATTTTCGAGGTTGCTGATGTTTTCTTCCGATGAAACAAAAGCCGCAATCAACGGACGCCCCTCATGAGTTTGTCCGTAGGACTGCAGTCTGACCATGCCCGGCGAAGCTGCCGCTACATGGTTAAAATAGTTAATGATTTTAAAATGAGGTGTATATTGCGTGCCCGGCTTATACCCTAAAAAGGTTTCGGGGGATTGCAGTTGCGCGGAAACAGGGATATAACCTATAAAAAGCAGCAGGAGTATACTGAGCCTCGTTTTCATGTAGCATTAATTTGATACGGCAATTTAAGAAACCATTGGGCATAAAGCACCGGTTGGAGCAGGGATTTCGCTTTTAAAGTTTGAGGACTAATTCCCTGTAGGCATCGTTGTGAGCCGCCCTAAGTCTTTTGAGGGGTTTGGTTTTAATTACGGTCTTCTCATTTTCAATGAGTCCTAAAGCAACTTTATTAATAATATTGGAGTTTTGAGCTGAGTTGCCTATTTTTTTCAATTGTCCGTCCTCATTGTAGAGTACATCCAGTTCCCAGTGAAGATTGTTTTCAATTGACCAATGCGACCTGACAGCATCGTTTAACAGCGTTGCATCAGGCTTTAGTGATGATATATAATAGCGATATTCCTGCGACCGAACGCCTGTTTTCTTAATGGTGCGAAAAGATTGGATGCGCACTAAAGTGTTGAGTTTTGCCCACTGCTCCCTATCCTGAAAGTACACATCTTTAACAGCAATGGTTTCGCATATTCTTTTCTCTATCCTGCCATGACCCATAGCGCTTTTTTCAGATACACATCTTAGTGAGGTCCCGTTAAAAATGTCTTCTATCTGGTCTTTTAAATACTTCTGATTATCCTTCACCTGAAGTATGTAGTCAGCTTTCTTCTCTACTATCTTTTTAGCGATTTCTTTCTGACAGCCCATAGCATCAATGGTAACAATGCTGCCTTCCAGAAAAAGAATATCCAGCAGGGCGGGTATGGCTGTAATCTCATTTTCTTTTTCTGATACCTCTACCTGACCTATGCACAGCCTGTTGCCCGCACAAAAGGCGCTGACAATGTGTTGAGGGTACTTACCTCCCAAAGACGCCGCCCCCCTTATCGTTTTGCCGTCAATAGGCACTACTTTACCCTTTGCCCTCTCTGTCACAGCCTGCACCCATTCAAAAAAGCATTTGGAAAATGCCTGGGGCGCTAATGCACTAAAAAAATCACTGATGGCATCATGAGAGGGTATTTTCTTAAACGGATAGAATTTGCGCAGCCAGTCTGTTTTTAAATTGCCAAACTCTTCTATTGTTGTCCATGCTGTACAACCGCATACAGAGGCTGAAATAGTTAAAAATATTATCTCTTCAAGACTGTAAAGGATATTGCCTTTGCTAAGGCGACGGGGATCTTTCAATGATTGAAAACTTTCTTTGAATACAATTAGTGGACTGTACTCCTCCTGGGTAGTAGTGGTCATTTTTTTTATATGGCTGACCTTAGCCGTTATCACACAAATATACTATTGGTCTCTTTATCTAAAAAATCTTAAAAGCGAAATCCCTGCCGGTTGGAGCAGGATATCAGCAAAATTCTTTTTAGTACCTTCCCCGGCAAAAAATATTGATGAAATATTTGTCTTTTTTAATCCCGGTGGCAGGAAGCGCGGTCTTTTTTGTCACGGGATGTAATAACCCCGGGACAAGTGCTCTAACTCCTTATTCCTATACTATTCAAAAAAGCATGATCAGCTACAATGGCGCTGTTGTCTCCGCACATCCGCTGGCGAGTAAAGTGGGTGTTATGATATTGCAGCAGGGAGGTAATGCCGTGGATGCGGCTATTGCCACACAGCTTGCCCTGGCTGTAGTATATCCCGGAGCAGGTAACCTGGGAGGTGGAGGATTTATGGTGGCTTACCTGAAGGACGGGCAGTCGGTAGCTATAGATTACCGCGAACAGGCGCCCGCTGCGGCTGCAAGGGATATGTATCTCGATAGTTCCGGCAACCCGGTGATGCGGCTTAGCCAGTATGGTCACTTATCCGCTGGGGTACCGGGAACGGTAGCGGGTTTGTTTGCTTCTATAAAATACGCCACTATGCCTTTTGAGCAATTGATTACGCCCGCTATTGCATTAGCGGAGAAAGGATTTGTGATAACAGCCGGTGAGGCGACATCACTTAACCATACACAGGAGGAGTTTCAGCAGTATAATACTTTCCCGGTAGCTTTTATAAAACAGGAAGGATGGAAGCCCGGTGATACCCTGGTGCAAACTGATCTTTCTGAAACCCTGAAACGTATCCGTGATAAGGGCCGAAGTGGTTTTTACGAAGGGGAAACAGCAAGCCTGGTTGTTTCGGAAATGAAAAAGGGTAATGGCATTATCTCCCCGGATGATCTCAAGAATTATGAAGCCAGAGAACGGCAGCCGGTTGAATTTAATTATAAAGGATATACCATATTGTCTATGCCGTTGCCCAGCAGTGGCGGGATTATTTTACAGCAGTGTTTGAAAATGATTGAACAGCGGAACATCGGTCAAATGGGTTTTCAAAGCGCCTGGTCGGTACAGTTGATGGCGGAAACGGAGAGAAGAGCTTTTGCAGACAGGGCGGAATTTATGGGAGATATAGATTTTGTGAAAGTACCTGTTCATGCTTTAACGAGTGATGCTTACCTGGAAGAGAGAATGTCTGATTTTATACAGGGAAGGGCCGGGAGCAGTGAACAAATACAAGCCGGCCGGCTGAACCGGGAAAGTGAAGAAACAACTCATCTTTCTATAGCAGATCAATGGGGAAATGTAGTTGCGGTTACCACTACGTTAAATGGAAGTTATGGCAGCAAGACGGTAGTCAGCGGCGCCGGTTTCTTATTGAATAACGAAATGGATGATTTTAGTGTAAAGCCGGGCGTACCTAATATGTATGGTGCATTAGGATCTGAAGCCAATGCCATTGCACCGGGTAAACGGATGCTTAGCTCTATGACGCCCACCATTGTTTTGAAAGACAATGAACCTTACTTAGTAGTTGGTACGCCGGGTGGCACCACGATACCTACTTCAGTATTTCAGACTATCGTAAACATTATTGATTTCAATTTAAGTGCATCGGATGCGGTTAATAAACCTAAGTTTCATCATCAGTGGATGCCGGATGAATTGTATGTGGAAAGAGATTTTCCTTCTGCCATAGCAGATTCCCTGCAGGATATGGGGTATACCATAACCCGCAGGGACAATATTGGCAGAACGGAACTGATTAGAATAGAAAAAAATAAAACCGGTAAAGGGTACCTTTTTGAGTCGGTTGCTGATAAACGGGGAGATGATGCTGCCGAAGGTTTTTAAAAGGAATTAAGCATACAGACCATCTTTTCCTGGTTTGCGGGAAGGTTAAAGAGGGTATCATATCAGCAAAAAACTGAAATAAAAAGCACCTGCCGTATTGTATTTGTGCTACCGGCAGGTACTATCAGGTTATTCTTGCAGCAGACTGTTTTACCTGCCGAAAAGTCCTTTTAATTTATCTAAAATACCACCGGAGCTGTTCCCTCCTACTTTGTTAAATAACAGTAAAAGATCCTGCAGATCGGTGTCGCCATCGCCGTCAAGGTCAAGGGAACCGCTTTTTACCTTCGATAGCAAACCCTGCAGGTCAAGTCCTGATGTTTTACCTCCGGAAAGTCCGTTGAACAGGCTCTGGATATCAAAACTGTTGTCATTGGTGTCATTTGTTTTTTGTACTAAGCTCCTTAAAACAACGGGAATCAGGCTTCCGGCAACATTACCGGCCAACTGGTTATTTAATCCAAATTTATCCTGCAATTGTTGAACAAAGCTGCCGGAAATTTGCTGGGTAATATTGCTGTTTTCCACAGCTTCAGCCTGCCCGCCAAACATTTTTAATACGTCTTTCAGTCCGCCCTGGGCTAATAAGCCCTGCAAGCCCCCGGTAATAGAGTGCGTGGCTTCAACGATCACTTCCTCATTCTTTTCATTCGGGATAGCGGGATTGTTTATAATAGTGTCTCCTGCATATTGTTTTACGAGATTCAAAAGATTGTCTAACATACTGGTTGGTTTAAAATATTTAAGTTAGGGAATTTTAACGAAAGGTTGCGTTGGGTGGAAAAAAATCCATTCCTTCCAAAACCGTAGTTTTGTGAAAGTCTTCAAAGCCACAGAGTTAAAACCAGCGATATACCATTAAGTTAACGATAAGGTAAAGTGCAACCATGCCCTGGTTTTTCAAAATACAAAATTTAAGCTTTGTTATGGATATTGAATTGGTCTATCGGTTGGGTTTATTTATTTTTACACTTAATTTTCCAGCCTGAAAGCTACGCTTAAAATATTAAAGATCGTATTCCTGTCATTACTTTTCCTGATGGTGATGACGGCTATCCTGATTAACCTGCCGCCTGTACAAAACATCCTGGTAAAAGCGGTTGTGCACCGCCTTTCAAAAGACCTTAATACCAGGGTGGAGATTGGTCATGTCAATTTCACCCTTTTTAATAAAATGAACCTTGAGGGAGTGTATATAGAAGATCAGCACCGGGATACCCTGGTATATGCAGGCAGGATAAAGGTAAATATAACCGACTGGTTTTTTTTAAAGGATAAGGTGGAATTAAAATATATCGGGATAGAAGACGCAACAATTCATCTGCACCGGACGGATAGTGTATGGAATTACCAGTTTCTGGCTTCCTATTTTTCCTCCCCTCCCTCTTCTCAGAAGAAACAACAGATCAACCTGTTATTAAAAGAAATTTCATTAAGGAACATTCATCTGAAACACCGGGATGGATGGCGGGGCCAGGATATGGAATTGGAGCTGCAAAAGCTCACATTAAAGGCCGATGAGATCAACTTTGCCGAAAAGCGGGTTAATATTGCTGCGCTGGAAATGGATGAGCCTGTTTTCACGATAAGTGATTATACCGGGCAGCGCCCTGTTTTGCCCAAATTGTTGCGTAACCCGGCTGATACGGTTACAACCCCTTTTAATTCGGAAGGGTGGAATTTGTTTATTAACGAATTGACACTTAACAACGGGGCATTTAAAAGCAACCGTGAGATAAAGCGTAAAGTATTTAACTATTTTGATGACAGCCATATTCATTTTTTTTCGATTAACGGGGTGTTTAAAAAAGTGGCGCTCGTTCAGGATACCCTGTTTGCAAATCTGAGCCTGAGTACAAAAGAACGGTCAGGATTTACGGTTAATTCACTTACTTCCTCGTTCAGAATGCAGCCGGACGGTATGATATTCGACAGCCTCGACATCAAAACGCCCTATAGTCATCTTACTCATTATTATGCTATGCGCTATCATAATTTCAATGATGACATGAATAATTTTATTAGTCATGTTAAATTGGAAGGGCGGTTTAAAAACAGTACGCTCCATAGTAAAGACATTGCTTTTTTTGCACCGGAACTGAAGAGCTGGAATATGAAGATAAGAATGGGGGGGGATGTTAACGGCACAATAGATAATTTAAGCGCCAAAAACTTTGTTATAGAAACAGGGAAAGACACCTACCTCAACGGTAACCTTAAGCTGTCCGGGCTCCCGGATATTAATGGTACGCAAATTGATTTTAAAGCCAATACTTTTCGGACTACCTATCCCGATATGGTGGCGTTAATTCCTGATTTAAAGGAAATTACCGACCCCCGGTTAAGTGAGATCCGTTATTTGGGTTTCAAAGGAAATTTTACCGGGCTCCTGCGCAACTTTGTTGCCAACGGTACGATTGAGACGAATCTTGGCAATATCACGTCAGACCTGAATATGAAACTTCCCGTTAAGGATAAGGTGACGTATTCGGGAAAGATATCAACAAATAAATTCGATCTGGGCACTTTCCTGGATGTAGACGACCTGGGAACGGTTGCTTTTAACGGAAAAATAAAGGGAAGCGGTTTAAGCGCCCAGACACTTGATGCAGATATGGATGGCGTATTCTCTCATTTGCAGTATAACGGATATTACTATGAAAACACGATGGTGCAGGGACATATAGATAAAAAGCTTTTTCGGGGTGCTGTTCATGTTAATGATCCTAATGTGATTATTACGCTGGATGGAGATATTGATTTTAACGGGGAGAAGCCGGAGTTTAATTTTTTTGCCGATATCCAGAGAAGTAACTTAAAGAAGATGGGATTTGCTAAGGAAGATGTGAACGTGATTGGCAAATTTGATATGAATTTTAACGGGGATGATATTGATAATTTCCTGGGTACAGTTTCCCTGTATGACGTTGCGGTAACAAAAAATAATCAAACTTTTGTTTTTGATACCCTTACGTTAAGCTCGCAGCTCATAGACCGGCAAAAGATACTGCAACTCCGTAATACGGAGGCTTCTGCATTTTTGATCGGAGACTTTACCATACGCGAATTACCGGAAGCGGTGAAAAAATTCCTGAATAAATATTATCCTGCTTATATCTCGCCTCCCAAAAAAGCGATACAGGACCAGAATTTTCTTTTTCAGCTGGATGTGAAAAATATTGACCAGTATTTGCCGCTGGTCAACCCGGCATTAGGAGGATTTAATAACACTACAATCGTAGGGTCGTTAAATTCGTCAACCAATCTGATGGCCATCAGTACCATGATCCCTTATGCCAGGTATAAAAACCTGGTTGTACAGGATTTTCGTTTAACCGGCTTAGGCAATATGGATAGTCTGAAACTAACCGGCATTATCGGCAATACCATAGTGAATGACAGCCTTCAGTTTCCGGGAAGTAAAATTTCCATAGCCTCCAGTAATAACGTTTCCCAGCTCAATATCAGTACAGCGGCCAACCAGACGATCAATGACGCCAAGCTTTCTGCGCAGATTACCAATTTACAGGATGGAGTAAAGATCCATTTTGACAAGTCGAATATCGTATTAAATGAAAAAACCTGGAATATTGATGATGGAGGAGAGCTGACCCTGAGCCGTTCTCAAATCCATGCGGAAAATATCGTTTTTAGTAACGGGGAACAGGAGATCTCTGTGATAAGCAAACATTCGGACGTAGGTACCTGGGATGATATTATTGTGGAGATGAAGAAAGTAAATATCGGTGATTTTGTACCCTTTTTGCTTAAGGAACCGAGGATGGAAGGCATTGTATCGGGTACCGTTACCATTGAAGATGCTTTCCGTGAAATGTATATCTCCTCGGAGCTGAATGCAGAACAGTTCAGGCTGGAAAATGATTCTATAGGAAAAATTACCATAACGGGCGCATGGGATGACGGTAATAAGAATGCTATTTTTGAGGCGATCTCGGATAATGAAAATTATAAGTTCAGCATTGCAGGTTCGTATGATATGGCTGATTCCCTGCATCAGCAGATCAACGCCAATGCTAATTTTGATTATACCAATATTCACTTCCTGGAAAAATACCTCGGCTCTTTATTTGGTAATATGAAAGGGTTTGCTACGGGTAACCTGCGCATGAAGGGAGATATCAATAAACCGGATTATGTTGGTACGATAGATGTAAAGGATGCCGGGTTAAAAGTGTTGTACACGCAATGCTATTATACATTCGACAGCGCCCGGATTGTTTTTACACCCGGCAAAATAAACTTTGGCACCATCACCCTCCATGATACCCTTACTCAAAACGGGAAAAGTACATTTAATACGGCCCAGCTTACCGGAGAATTACAGCAT
This sequence comes from Chitinophagaceae bacterium, assembly GCA_023957155.1. GTDB lineage: Bacteria > Bacteroidota > Bacteroidia > Chitinophagales > Chitinophagaceae > Agriterribacter. The sequence goes on from JAMLHK010000002.1 coordinate 277,322, forward strand.
GCCAATTTTAGCGATTTTGTATATAATATTTCCGTCAGCACCAATCGCTTATTGTTACTGAATACCACGAGGAACGATAATGATTTATTTTATGGAAAGGCTATAGGCAAGGCTAATTTCAGGTTAAGGGGACCTGAAGACGATATGCGGATGACCATTACCGGCGAACCAGTGGACAGTTCCAGTGTGTATATCACATCATCTTCTTCAAAAGAAAGCGGGAGCGCCGATTATATCGTCTGGAAGCAATACGGGCGTGAAATGAACGTTGGCGCCTTAGATGCTGATGCTTCACAGCTCAGTATTGATCTTAATCTTACCGCCAATAATTATATCCGCATGTATATGGTGCTGGATGAAATAACCGGGGATATTATAGAAGCTACAGGTACGGGATCATTAAAGATGCATACCGGTACCAGCTCCCCGTTCACCATCAATGGAAAGTATACCATAGACCGGGGATTTTACCGTTTCAGCTTCCAGGAGATATTTAAAAAACCTTTTGTGTTAATGCCCAATGAAGGAAGCTATATACGCTGGGACGGTGATCCTAACCTGGCTGAAATAAACATTAAGGCAAGATATACCGCTAATGATGTAAAGCTGAGCTCACTATATGCCGAACAGGGACAGACCACTGATCCGGAATTAGGGCGATTAAAAACGGAACGAACGGATATTGATGTGCTTTGTACGCTGAAAGGATCATTAGATAAGCCGGATATTCATTTTGACATTGCTTTATCCGCAAACAGCGATGTAAAAAACAACCAGCGTTTACTGGGCGACCTGCAGCGTATCAATAACGATGACAATGAAAAGAATAAGCAGGTAGCTTATCTTATTGTATTCAGGAGCTTTGCTCCTATCGGCCAGTATAACGTACTGCAAACGGATGCCACTACTTTTGCTTTTAATACGATTTCCGAATACATATCGGGTTATCTTACCAGTTCGTTAAAAACCCTGCTGTATGGTATTTTTAAAGACCCTTCCCTTAGTGTAAACTTTAATTATACGAGAGCTTCCATTGATCCTACGGGCACATCCTCCGGTACTACGGTAAACCTGACACGAGATAATATCAGCCTTCAGTTTATCAAATCCCTGTTGAATGATAAACTGGTGATTACATTCGGTAGTGATTTTAATTTTGTGAGCAGTGGTTCCCAGCCGGTATTAAATGCGGAAAGCACCAATTTCCTTTTCCTGCCTGATATTACGGCCGAATATAAGATTACGCCTGACGGTAAATTCAGGGTAAGCTGTTTTTATCGCAGTAATTTCGATGCATTGTCTACCAATGGTAAAAGAAACCGGGCGGGAGGAAGCATTTCTTTCCGGACGGAATTTGATTCGGAGCATATCAGGAAAAAGAAAATGGAAATGAAAAAAAATCAGCAGGAAAAAGGGAGCGACTCCACAACCGTTCGGCTCAACTAAATGCCTGCTGGCTATAAAAATTTTATTTCTGCTTCCCGTTCCCGCGTTATCATTCTGGCTTTTTTCTCTTTCGGCATTTCTTTGTGCCTGATCAGTCCATAAGACGCCATTGAAATGGAAACAATAATAGACAGGTGATAGATCAGGAAGCTGTCGTTTACGTTCCTTTGTTCAGGTATGATATAACTGAAGATAAAGGTAATGACAGAAATACCATATTCAAATAACAACGCATAATAAATAAACTGCTGGGTAAAAGCCGTGCTGTTGTATCTGATCCCTTTTGAATAGTAAATAATTATCCAGGTAATATACATCAGGATAATAAGGAGCCCTCCTCCTACCATCAGCGTTTCGGCAATATCCGGTAGCCGGGTACTGATGGTTATCAGCAACACCATACACAGAAATGCAGGCAACATTTTTTTGATGCTGTTTTGTATCGTTTCCACCTGCACGGTTTTATACAAAATGAATAGCATAAAGGGCGCATCGGAAAGGTTAAATACCCGTTCTGTGACGTTTTTTAATCCGCTGCTGGCAAATGTTTCACTCATACATAGCAAATTAACCATACCGGCCAGCATCCAGTATATGCCGAACCAGACAAATACCTGTCTTTTTACCAATCCCTTTATCATTATAATGGCAAAGGGAACGAAAAAGCAGGCGGCAGCTATTGCGGCGAAAAATTGGTATGTAAAAGGCGTGTCTTTCACAATATATGGGTTAACATATAAGCGATATAAATCATCTTTTATTGCTGTTTAAAATTATTGTAGCGTTTTTACCAAAGGATCTAATTGTGGAAATTACTAAGCCATATAGGAGAAAAACATATAGTCTGCTGATAATCTCTCACTGAGTGTATAAGGGTATACCCGGTTTGGGGTAAGGCTGATCCGTATATATATTTAAAATAATGACAATGCAATAATCCTGAAAGTGCTTACAACCAGCTTAACCGGCTGGGATATCACATTGTCTTACCTTTGTTTTAAACTACAGGCATGGCAATATTAATTACCGGATCTACAGGATATATAGGCTCCAGGCTTACGGTGCAACTGGCAAAGCAGGATGAGGTTATTCATCTTTTATGCAGAACGCCTCCTTCCCTGCCTGAATTTCATAAAGCCAATATCAGGATTTTCAAAGGGGATATTACAGATCCGGAATCACTTAAGCCGGCAATGGAAAATGTAGACCGGGTTTACCACCTGGCTGCATACGCGAGGCTTTGGGCTAAAGATCCTTCTTTATTTTATAAGCTAAATGTAAAAGGAACGGACAATGTACTTGCCGTGGCCAAAGCAGCTGGTGTATCAAAAGTAGTATATACCTCCACCGCAGGTGTTATAGGGCCTTCAAAAGACAGGCCGATGAGTGAAACTGATCCGCGTATTACCGGTTTTTTTAATTTATACGAATCAACAAAAAGCGAGGCAGAGTCGGTGGCAATGGATTATGCAAAACAGGGACTGGCTGTTTGCGTACTTAACCCGTCAAGAATATACGGGCCGGGATATGACACCGGCAGTAACCCGATAACCAAGATCGTTGAATTATACATGAAAGGGAAATGGAAAGTAATACCCGGTAGCGGAGAAGATATTGGCTCCTATCCTTTTATAGACGATGTGGTAGACGGGCATATCAGCGCTATGGAAAAAGGAAGAGCCGGGGAACGTTATATCCTGGGAGGTGTAAACGTAACTTTTAATGAGCTGATATCTGTAATAAAAAAATATAGCGGCGTGGAAAAACGACTGCGTCATGTTCCCTTTTTTGCGCTGAATGCCCTTGGCTATTTTATGTTATGGAATGCCAGGATTACGGGCAAGTATCCCATGATTACTCCCGACTGGGTAGCAAAATATAAATATCACTGGGCGTTAGACAGCAGTAAAGCCATGAATGAACTGGGTTACAGGATAAGACCGCTGGAAGAAGGTATAAGAGAAACCGTGGAATGGATAAGACATAACCGGGAGTAAAGAATATTTTCTTTCTGTAAATTTCTCCTGAATATTTATTATTGTTTTTAGCCGGGAGGAACTCCCATGAAGTTTTTCATTCATCCTTTGTGTACCCGCCTGCCGGAACGGGCAGGTTTTATGAATGAAAAATTTCATGTACGTTTGTATAGGCAGTCGTCTTTCGACTTGTACATGCTGATCACAAAAATTTTTTGTCATGAGTATAGATAAGTTTAAAGAAAGAAAACCTTACTACACTAAAGAAGCGGATGATATTTTTCAGCAACTTAGGGAAGAGGCAAACAAAATTGTTACTGCATTAATGCCTGCAAGAAGAAATGAGATATTGCTTAAGGCCTTTCTTTTTCCGTTTCTTTACTTTTTCTTCTGGATATCTGCTGTATTATATGGCGCTAACTCGTGGGTGCTGTTCGGATGTTATTTTTTTATGGGTATAGCTATTGTATTGAACTATCTTAATGTAATTCATGATAGTGTGCATCTTACCGTTTTTAGGAGCCGCCGTTTAAACAACTTATATGTTTATCTTTTTGACCTGATGGGCGCGAACAGTTTTATCTGGAAAATACGGCATATTCGTTATCATCATAATTATCCGAACGTGGAGGGCTGGGATACAGATATAGATCAGAGTACGCTTGTCCGGATATCTCCCCATTCGGCAATAAGTATGTACCATCGTTACCAGCACATATACCTTCCGTTCATTTATCCTTTTTTTCTTTTTAACTGGCTACTGATCCGCGATTTCAGGGATTTTTTTGATAAGCAGAGAACTGTACAAAAACTGCTGACACATATACCCCGGATTGAGTATGTTAAGTTGTTTGTATTTAAGGCTTTCTTCATAGCCGGAACGATTGTACTTCCCAGGCTGATATTGGGTATTAGCTGGTTAAGGATATTGGCTGTCTTTTGTGTTATGATTTTTACGGCCAGTATTTTCGCCCTGATTGTGCTTTTACCACCTCATGCCAATACCCAAGCAACATTCCCCCTGCCTGATGACCGGAAAAAATTACCTTACAGTTGGTTTGTGCACATGCTCAAGACGACCAGTGATGTGGATGGAGAAAACTGGTTCAGCCGTTTTATAATGGGAAACTATAATTATCATATTGTACATCACCTGTTCCCTAATATTCACCACAGTTTTTACCCGGAGATCACCCGCGCGTTAAAGCGGCTGGCTTTCCGGCATAACCTGCCGTACAGGAGCTATCCCCTTGTTACATCATTAAAAAAGCATTACCAGTTGCTCAGGCAAAACGGGTCAGGATTTGATTTTTGGGAAGAGTCTATGTAAGCCTACTTTGCTGGCACAGAAAAATATTATCAAAACCCGTTCTTTGATAGTAAGTTTGTTCAATTAAGTACTGTTTAACAATTTATGATGAAAGATGTATCATTGCATGCCCCTGAGATTAAAGTCGGAGTAGTTGGTCTCGGGTTAATGGGTTGTAGCATAACCACCTGCCTGCTGATGGCCGGTCACCCGGTGGTAGCCGTTGCCCCTGTTTCCTCTGATCTGACCTTCGCATTAAAACGTATTAAGAAACACCTGCAAAGATCACGCAGAGAGGGGTTAATTAAGAACGCTCCCGATTCTTATTTGCAGCACCTGAGTATAACTGAAGATTATCAGCAGTTAAAAGGTTGCGCATTGGTAATTGAATGTACGATTGAAAATATTGACATAAAAAAATCTGTATACGGTAAGATCGAATCGGTTATAGACCAAAACGCTTTACTGGCCAGTAACACTTCGGCTATTCCCATCAGTATACTGCAAAAGCAAACGTCTTATCCTGCCCGGTTTTTTGGTTTGCACTGGGCCGAGCCATCCCATACCACCCGTTTCCTGGAAGTGATCTGCGGCAATGAAAGTGATATTACACGGGGAGAGTATTTATATGAGTTATCTCATTTGTGGGGTAAAGAGCCTACGTTAGTGCGTAAGGATATCCGTGGGTTCATTACCAACCGGATTATGTATGCCATGTACCGGGAAGCGATCTGGCTGGTGGAGCAGGGATTTGCTACGGTGGAAGATGTTGACCGGGCCTGCCGCAATAATGCGGGCTACTGGATGACTTTAGTTGGCGTTTTCCGGTGGATGGATCTTACCGGTGTTCCGGCGTATCATACGGTAATGAAAGACCTGTTCCCGACATTGAATAATGGTACAACTGTTCCAAAACTTATTGATGATATCGTAAAAAGCGGAGGAAAAGGAGTTGCCAATGCGCATGGTTTCCATGCGTACACTCCCGAAGAAGCGAAGCTTTGGGAAGAAACTTTCACTGAATTTAGCTATGATATCAGGAAGCTTGCGTTAAAATATCCTGAAGATGTAGTGAAGAAAAAGTTACAGGCTTTACAAAAGAAAAAATCGAAGGCAGATTAATCTCCTGCGTTAAATCCTGTTATTTTAAAATCGGTATACATGTTTATTATTGATGCCCACCTTGATCTTTCTATGAATGCCCTGGAATGGAACAGGGATCTGAAGCGACCTGTTGCAGCCATACGAAGGCGTGAAAAAGATATGAATGATAAGTACGACCGGGGTAAAGGTATGGTTTCTCTTCCCGAATTACGAAGAGGCAGGATCGGCTTGGTTGTGGCAACCATGATAGCACGGTTCGTTGAGGAGGGCAGTACATTGTCCGGTTGGAATTCCCCGGAACAGGCATGGGCACAAACCCAGGGTCAGCGGGCATGGTATAAAGCCATGGAAGATAGTGGAGAGATGAAACAGATCACCAATGCCGATGAGTTGGATAAGCACCTGCAATTATGGAATGATGATACGGTTCCGGATCAGGTAAAGCCGGTAGGATATATTTTAAGTCTGGAAGGAGCTGATTCCTTAGTTGACCTGTCGTATCTTGAAAGGTCGTATCAATATGGGTTAAGAGCATTGGGACCTGCTCATTACGGGCCGGGACGATATTCTCCGGGCACAAGTATGGAAGGACCCTTAACGAAGGCCGGCGTGGAATTGGTCAGGGAGATGGATAAGCTCAATATGATCCTTGATGTAACCCATTTAACCGATGAGGCTTTTACCCAGGTGATGATGCTGTATAAGGGCCCGGTATGGGCGAGTCATCACAATTGCAGGGCGTTGGTGCCCCACCAGAGGCAGCTTACCGATGAACAGATAAAAATTCTGATAGACCGGGATGCGGTTATAGGAGGCGTGCTTGATGCATGGATGTTGAAACCCGGGTGGGTGGTAAGAGGGAAAAATGATCCCAGGACAGAAAATATTACCCTTGACCTGCTGGTAGACCATTACGACCATATTTGCCAGATTGCAGGCAATACGGAGCATATTGCCATTGGAAGTGATTTAGACGGCATGTTCGGGCAGGAGCAATCGCCTTATGATATGGATACGATTGCCGATCTGCAATTATTGAAAGGCTTACTAGCAAAACGGGGATATACCCACCAGGATGTGGAAAATATTTTTCATAAAAACTGGCTGCGTTTTTTGAAAAGAGCATGGGTGTAGTTCCCGGGTTTTCCGGAGCAACTTTACCTTAAAAAGTGACGGCGGCATTATCGGTTACCATGCCCTTTTCGGTACGCATGGTTCTTGCCGGAAATTTACTGATGACCCTGTAATCATGTGTAGCCATTACAATGGCTGTTCCGTAATTCTTAGAGATCTGGAAAAGCAGCTGCATGATTTCGTCTGATGTTTCAGGATCAAGATTTCCCGTAGGTTCATCAGCCAGTATAAGTTTGGGAGAGTTCAGGAGTGCCCGGGCAACGTCTACCCGTTGCTGTTCTCCGCCGGATAATTCAAAAGGAAATTTAAATCCCTTTGTTTTTAACCCGACTTTGTCCAGCACATCGTTTATCTTCTCTTCAATTAGTTTTTCGTCTTTCCATCCGGTAGCCCGCAATACAAATTTCAGGTTATCGTGTACATTCCTGTCCGTGAGCAGTTGAAAATCCTGGAATACAATACCGAGGTTCCTTCTTAAGAAAGGTATTTTTTTCCAGTCCATATCCCTTAATTTATACCCGGCCACAGTTCCCTCTCCTTCTTTCAGTTTTAAATCGCCATACAAAGTTTTCAGCAGGCTTGATTTACCGGAGCCTGTTTTTCCCACCAGGTATACAAATTCACCTCTATGGATACGGATATTTACATCTTGTAAAATAAGGGAGTTACCCTGGTAAATATTTGCATGTTCCAGTTCTAAAATAGTATCTGCCATAATTCAATCCTCAATAAATTCAAAGTTACGTTTTATTGCAATTTTGCAAAGAACGTATTCTTTGTGCTAAGAATTAAGGTAAAAATGCTTTTTTTTGAATGGAATATCTACGGCTGGTGAAAACCGGGCTGTTACCGCATTAACGTTAAGGCATTGATCGTGTTTTAACTCACCATTTCTTCCTTAGCTGTTTTATTATATTGTTCGGTTAATTTTCGCTGGATATCAAACGGCACAGCGGTATATTCATGAAACTGCATGGTAAACTTAGCTCTCCCCTGGGTTATGGAGCGCAATGAAGAAGAGTAATCATTCATTTCAGCCAGCGGTACTTTGGCCAGGATCCGGGTAAAGTTTTTTTCTGCATCCATACCGTCTACTATGGCGCGGCGCGTTTGCAGGTCGCTCATAACAGATCCTGTTACTTCTTCCGGGCACAATACTTCTACCTGGTAAACAGGTTCAAGCAGTTGCGGAGCCGCTTCCCTGAAGGCGTTTTTAAAAGCCATAAGTCCGGCTATTTTGAATGAAATATCATTGCTGTCCACGGGGTGCATCCTGCCATCAAATACAGAAACTCGTATATCCCTGACATAAGAGCCTGTGAGGGGACCTTCCTGCATTTTTTCCATTATTCCTTTCAATATGGAGGGTAAGAAGCGCTGATCAATAGCGCCACCTACGATGCAGTTGTAGAAAACGAGTTGGCCACCCCAGGAAAGCTGGTGCGTATCTCTTCCTCTGACGGTAAGTCCTTCCGGTTCCGGCATGCCTTCGTACCAGGGCTCAATCCGAATATGTACTTCTCCAAACTGACCCGCCCCTCCGGATTGTTTTTTGTGACGGTAAACGGCTTCTGCAGCAGTTCTTATCGTCTCCCGGTAGGGAATTCTCTGGTATTCAAACACAACGTCAACTTTGTGCTGGTGCTGTAGCTTCCATTTAATAACGGCCAGGTGCATATCCCCCTGACAATAAATGATCGTTTGTTTTAATTCGGACGAAACTTTAATGAGAAGCGTAGGGTCTTCTTCTTTTAGCTGGTGGAGGGCAGACGATAATTTCTCTTCTTCTCCCTTTTTTGTTGCCCTGACGGCAATGCTCATATTGGGAGGCGGAAATGCTATGGGTTTTAATGCATAGTTTACATTCTTTTCATGCAGGGTGTTATTGACATGGGTATTTTTTAATTTCAGCGTGGCACCGATATCGCCTGCGCTCAGTTCATGTACATTGCTTCTTTTGTTTCCTTCCATTACATATAACTGGTTGAGCTTTTCCGTTACTCCGGTCGTTTCATTCAGCAATTCCATTCCGGCTTTCAGCGTTCCCGAAAACACTTTCATAAATGACAGTTCTCCTACATGGGGCTCTGAAATGGCTTTATATATAAATGCGCAGGCCGGCTTTTCCGGGTCGCAGGAGATCATTGTGCCGTTAACCGCCACCTGGGGCGGCATTTCATCTGCACCCGGACAAACATTATCAATAAAGCCCATCAGGCGCCCGCTTCCCATATTACGTTCTGCCGAAAGACAAAACAGCGGGAACAGGTCGTGATTGATCATGGCTTTTTTCATTCCGGTGCTGATCTCATCTTCATCTAATTCTCCCTTCTCAAAATATTTTTCCATCAGGGTTTCATCATTCCCGGCAACGGCTTCCACTAATTCCCTGTGCAGGCGGTCGGCTTTTTCCTTTTCTTCCGGCGGAATAGGCAGCTTTTCCGGTTTCCCTCCTGTATCTTTAAAGGTATACATCGTCATTCGCAGTACGTCTATAATGCAATGAAAGCCTTCACCCTGCCGGAGCGGGTATTGTATTATGGTAATCTTACTTCCAAAATGTTGCCGGGCTTCATCAACGGTATCATCAAAGCGGGCATTTTCATTATCGAGATGGTTTACCGCAAAAATCATGGGGGTTTTAAATTTCTCGGTATACTGCCATATCACTTCAGTACTTACTTCCACTCCCATCGCTGCATTTAACAGCATGATCCCCGTATCGGCTACCCGGAGCGCTGACAGTACTTCTCCTACAAAATCATCATACCCGGGCGTATCAATAATATTGATCTTATATCCGCGCCACTTGGTATGCATCAATTTGGAAAAGATAGTATTGCCTCTTTCCTGTTCCAGTTCATGATAGTCACCAACGGTATTTTTTTCGGCTATCGTTCCGCGGCGGGAAATCAAACCGGCTTCAAAGAGGAAACATTCGGCAAGTGTTGTTTTACCGGACCCCGCATGCCCGAGAAGCACTATGTTTTTTACATGGGAAGTGTCAAATTCGGCGGCCATGACGATATAAATTTTAATGATGAAAGAGCGTGATATCCTAAGCCGGTAACGGCATAAAAATACATCACAGAAAAAGTTAAGCAACTTCTTCCGTCCTTCAAAGCCCGGTTAGGTTACATCAGGTATAATTTACCAGGAATTGCTGAAAATCATTTTTGATATTGTGCAGTGTCTGCCGGAGATGCCGGTATTCGGTCGCTAATTTTTCATAGCTTGAACCAAGCATTTCAGGGATCGTACTTTCATCGGAGACCAGCTGATGGAAGGGTGCTTTGTTGAGCGATTTAACGGACTGCTTTAAGTCGTGGATGTTGGCTAACTGGATGTCAAACTGGTTTTCGTAATGCTCAACATCTTTTAGCGCTTCTTTGCTGGTAATATGGGCTGCAGCCTGCTGCAGTTCATTTTTCATGCGGGTAAATTCTTCGCGATGTGAACGTAATGCCTCTCTCCAGGTATTACATTCTTCAGTGAGTTGCGGAATGTCTGCGATAACCATGGGCGTACAATTTTAAAAGTGAAGGAATGAGCGAATTGTGTTTTAGCCAATGGGGTTGGATTGTTGCTATTTAAAAGTACTAAAAAAATATAGATACAAAGCACTTTTTATACATAAAAAAACCATCCGTGCAATTGGAATTGCTCCGGATGGTGGGGGTTGTCTATCAACTTCCAGAAAAGTGTTTACTGGGTTATCAGGGGTATAATTACTCTTTTATCATCTAATACACATTCTACAAAATATGCACCTTTTGCATAAGCTGTCAGGTTAAGGTCATTCACCGTATTATTTACCGTGGTAACCAGTATCTTCCTTCCTACCCTGTCGTATACGCTTACTTTTATGGGTTTTGAAGGTAGCTTGGAGAGAATGAGCTTAGCCAGTCCGTTACCCGGGTTAGGCGTTATCTTAACTTTAATATCGCCAATGTAAACGTGTCCTTCCGGTACAAAGAAATAATCCGGGGATTCGCCGCTGCATCCTGTACCTGTACTGGTAACCACAACTTTATAGTATCCGTAACCCCTCGGCTTGTACTTTTTATCGGTGGCGCCCGGGATCAGTATACCGTTCTTATACCACTGGTAAGTATCGGCGGAAGAAGCAATCAGCTCATTTCCCGATTGGGTAATAGAAGGTGTGGGAAGACCGGCGATCACCACGTTAATTTCATCGGATTCTGTTACTCCACAGCGTGTTACTTCCACACTATACATACCTGATACTGTCGGGTATATAAGCTGGGTAGTTTCTCCCGTACTCCACAGGTAAGTGGCACCGGTGTTGCCTGCATCCAGCAGTATTGTATTGCCGAAGCAGATGGTGGTATCGTTACCGAGGTTAACCGGTGTTGCTGCTTCCGCCACAGACACTTTAATTTCAGCTTCACCTGAGCAGCCGTTATGATCTACGGTTACCTGGTAGGTACCGGCGTCTGTTACCGTGATCGCCTGCGAAGTGGCGCTTGTATTCCACAAATAGGTAGCACCCGGATGACCCGCATCCAGCGTAATGCTGCTGCCGGCGCAAATGGTAGTGTCGTTACCTAAAGAAACAGGAAGTGTATTGTTCATGTTCACTCTTATTGATCCGCTGCCGGTACAAGTACCTTTCGTTACGGTAACCGTATATAAGCCTGCGGTATCCGTTAAGATGGTCCTCGTGGTTTCTCCCGTACTCCACAGGTAAGTAGCGCCCGGATTGCCTGCATCTAAGGTAACCTGGTTCCCGGGACATACGGTCGTATCATTACCCAGATCAACGGCGAGTGCCGGAACAACGGCTACATTGATTACCGCTATCGCTTTACAGCCATCTTTGCTTACGGTTACTTTATACTGCCCGCCTGTTGTTACGGAAATGGATTGGGTTGTTTCTCCGTTGGGCATCCACTCATACGTGGCACCGGCGTGATAGCCTGCATCCAGCGTAATGCTGCTGCCTGCACAAATAGTGGTGTCATTACCCAGGTTCACCGGAATACCGGTTCCGCTTACTATGATATCTTCCTCGTATGTGCCGGAAGCACCGCTGCTGGTGGTTACGGTAAGCTTTATATGGTAAGTACCCGCAATGGAATAATTATGTGATATTGTATTGTGGTAACCGGAAACAACCGGCGTACCATCGCCAAAGTCCCATTGATGATTGATTATACTACCACTGCAGGGTATTGAAACATCGGTAAAGTCTACGGTGATCGGGCTGCAGCTACCTGTTTGTGTATAAGTAAACAAAGGTTCAACTGCAGGTTTGGCCGTGATGACTATAGTATCGCTCACTGTACAGCCACCTTTGGTAACCGCTACCCAGTAAGTACCGGCACCTAATACAACTACCGTTTTAGTTGTCATGGTAGCGTATGCCGGGCTAAAGGTACTTCCCCATTTATAGGTAGCACCGGTTACTCCTGCATCTAAGATCAGATTAGCACCGGGACACATCGTTTTGTCCGGACCAAGATCAACTACGAGCGGTGTGGTATTTTCGGTAATATTTTTAGTACCTGTTCCGGAGCACCCGTCTTTAGTTACGGTTACGCTATAGTTCCCGGCTGTGGTTACATTAATCGTTCTTGTGGTAGCCCCTGTGCTCCAGCTATAGGTAGCACCCGTACCATGATCACCTGCATCGAGCGTGATATTACCACCGGGGCATATAGAAGCATCAGGTCCGAGGTTCACCACGGGCTGAGACTTCAGGGAGATATTTTTATTACCTGTTCCGGAGCACCCGTCTTTGGTTACGGTTACCTATAGTTCCCGGCGGTGGTTACATTAATAGTTCTTGTGGTAGCCCCTGTGCTCCAGCTATAGGTAGTACCCGTACCATGATCGCCTGCATCGAGCGTGATATTGCCACCCGGGCATATAGACGCATCGGGTCCGAGGTTCACCACGGGCTGTGACTTCAGGGAGATATTTTTAGTACCTGTTCCGGAGCACCCGTCTTTGGTTACGGTTACGCTATAGTTCCCGGCAGTGGTTACATTAATAGTTCTTGTGGTAGCCCCGTGCTCCAGCTATAGGTAGTACCCGTACCATGATCGCCTGCATCGAGCGTGATATTGCCACCCGGGCATATAGACGCATCAGGTCCGAGGTTCACTACGGGCTGTGACTTCAGGGAGATATTTTTATTACCTGTTCCGGAGCACCCGTCTTTGGTTACGGTTACACTATAGTTACCGGCAGTGGTTACATTAATGGTTCTTGTGGTAGCCCCTGTGCTCCAGCTATAAGTCGTACCTGTACCGTGATCACCTGCATCGAGCGTGATATTACCACCGGGGCATATAGACGCATCGGGTCCGAGGTTCACCACGGGCTGTGACTTCAGGGAGATGTTTTTATCATCGTTTCCGGAGCACCCGTCTTTGGTTACGGTTACGCTATAGTTCCCGGCAGTGTTTACATTAATGGTTCTTGTGGTAGCCCCTGTGCTCCAGCTATAGGTCGTACCCGTACCATGATCGCCTGCATCGAGCGTGATATTACCACCGGGGCATATAGACGCATCAGGTCCGAGGTTCACCACGGGCTGAGACTTCAGGGAGATATTTTTATTACCTGTTCCGGAGCACCCGTCTTTGGTTACGGTTACACTATAGTTCCCGGCAGTGGTTACATTAATAGTTCTTGTGGTAGCCCCTGTGCTCCAGCTATAGGTAGTACCCGTACCATGATCGCCTGCATCGAGCGTGATATTGCCACCCGGGCATATAGACGCATCGGGTCCGAGGTTCACCACGGGCTGTGACTTCAGGGAGATATTTTTAGTACCTGTTCCGGAGCACCCGTCTTTGGTTACGGTTACGCTATAGTTCCCGGCAGTGGTTACATTAATAGTTCTTGTGGTAGCCCCTGTGCTCCAGCTATAGGTAGTACCCGTACCATGATCGCCTGCATCGAGCGTGATATTGCCACCCGGGCATATAGACGCATCAGGTCCGAGGTTCACTACGGGCTGTGACTTCAGGGAGATATTTTTATTACCTGTTCCGGAGCACCCGTCTTTGGTTACGGTTACACTATAGTTACCGGCAGTGGTTACATTAATGGTTCTTGTGGTAGCCCCTGTGCTCCAGCTATAAGTCGTACCTGTACCGTGATCACCTGCATCGAGCGTGATATTACCACCGGGGCATATAGACGCATCGGGTCCGAGGTTCACCACGGGCTGTGACTTCAGGGAGATGTTTTTATCATCGTTTCCGGAGCACCCGTCTTTGGTTACGGTTACGCTATAGTTCCCGGCAGTGTTTACATTAATGGTTCTTGTGGTAGCCCCTGTGCTCCAGCTATAGGTCGTACCCGTACCATGATCGCCTGCATCGAGCGTGATATTACCACCGGGGCATATAGACGCATCAGGTCCGAGGTTCACTACGGGCTGTGATTTCAGGGAGATGTTTTTATCATCGTTTCCGGAGCACCCGTCTTTGGTTACGGTTACGCTATAGTTCCCGGCAGTGTTTACATTAATGGTTCTTGTGGTAGCCCCTGTGCTCCAGCTATAGGTCGTACCCGTACCATGATCGCCTGCATCGAGCGTGATATTACCACCGGGGCATATAGACGCATCAGGTCCGAGGTTCACTACGGGCTGTGATTTCAGGGAGATGTTTTTATCATCGTTTCCGGAGCACCCGTCTTTGGTTACGGTTACGCTATAGTTCCCGGCAGTGTTACATTAATGGTTCTTGTGGTAGCCCCTGTGCTCCAGCTATAGGTCGTACCCGTACCATGATCGCCTGCATCGAGCGTGATATTACCACCGGGGCATATAGACGCATCAGGTCCGAGGTTCACCACGGGCTGTGACTTCAGGGAGATGTTTTTATCATCGTTTCCGGAGCACCCGTCTTTGGTTACGGTTACGCTATAGTTCCCGGCAGTGGTTACATTAATAGTTCTTGTGGTAGCCCCTGTGCTCCAGCTATAAGTCGTACCAGTACCATGATCACCTGCATCGAGCGTGATATTGCCACCGGGGCATATAGAAGCATCAGGTCCGAGGTTCACTACGGGCTGAGACTTCAGTGTGATATTTTATCATCGTTTCCGGAGCACCCGTCTTTGGTTACGGTTACGCTATAGTTACCGGCAGTGGTTACATTAATCGTTCTTGTGGTAGCCCCTGTGCTCCAGCTATAGGTCGTACCTGTACCGTGATCACCTGCATCGAGCGTGATATTACCACCGGGGCATATAGACGCATCGGGTCCGAGGTTCACTACGGGCTGTGATTTCAGGGAGATGTTTTTATCATCGTTTCCGGAGCACCCGTCTTTGGTTACAGTTACGCTATAGTTACCGGTTTAGTTGTCATGGTAGCGTATGCCGGGCTAAAGGTACTTCCCCATTTATAGGTAGCACCGGTTACTCCTGCATCTAAGATCAGATTAGCACCGGGACACATCGTTTTGTCCGGACCAAGATCAACTACGAGCGGTGTGGTATTTTCGGTAATATTTTTAGTACCTGTTCCGGAGCACCCGTCTTTAGTTACGGTTACGCTATAGTTCCCGGCTGTGGTTACATTAATCGTTCTTGTGGTAGCCCCTGTGCTCCAGCTATAGGTAGCACCGGTACCATGATCGCCTGCATCGAGCGTGATATTGCCACCGGGGCATATAGACGCATCGGGTCCGAGGTTCACCACGGGCGCGGTATTACCAGTTACTACAATACTTTCATTATAGGTATCAGATGCACCACCGCTGGTAGTTACGGTGAGGCTTATAATATAAGTGCCCGGTGTTGCAAAATTATGAGCAACGGTCGGATAGAAACCTGAAACAGCGGGTGTTCCGTCTCCGAAATTCCAAATATGGTTAGTAGTACTACCGCTACATGGAGTAGAAGCATCTGTAAAACTTACCGGGATCGGGGTGCAGGAGCCGGTTTGCGCATGAGTGAAGAAGGCTGTTACTGCCGGTTTTGCGGTAATAACGATAGTATCACTCACGGTACAGCCACCTTTGGTAACCGCTACCCAGTAAGTACCGGCGCCTAACGCAACGACAGTTTTAGTGACCATACTTGCGTATGCCGGGCTATAGGTACTTCCCCATTTATAGGTGGCTCCGGTCACCCCGGCATCTAATGTAATATTAGCACCGGAACACATACTCTGATCAGGCCCTAAGTTTACGGTAAAAGCCGGGTTTACGTTAATGATTACGCTGGCATCTGGTGCAAAGAGACCACATTTGCTTTTGGTAACGGTATAGGTGGTGGTAGTGGCAGGGCTGGCAACGGGGTTATAGATAGAAGTGCTGCTCAGTCCTGTTGCCGGTGTCCATACATAAGTGGCACCCGGCTCATAGCCGGCATCCAACTCTACGCTGCTGCCTTCACAAATATTTATGGGACCGCCCAGGTTTACAGGTGTAGGGCCCGGTGTTGGATTAGGGATAACGATTTGTGTATCAATATAGTCATATCCTCCATAATCATCACCGATTTCAAAAAACAAATCGTAAGTTCCACCTGTTGAAAATGTATGTATTGGGTCTTCATCGTAATATTCACCGCCATCGCTAAAATACCATCCTTTAAAAGTAATTGGATGTTCTGAGTTACAGTGCAAAGAACTGTCAATAAATTGAACCTGTACATTTCCACAATTACTTAATATCTGATATCCAAATTTTGCTGTTAAAGGTTTTGAAGCTGTAATTATAATCGTATCTCGTACTTTACATGTACCATTCGTTACCTCTGCCCAAATTGTGTTTATACCTTCATCCGGCGTTACATAAAGATTAGGGGTAGTACTGCTTCCCACGCTCCAGAAATAGCTATCATAGCCTGACACTGATTTAAGAAACAGCTCTGTTCCTACGCAAACCGTTGTATCATTTCCCAGGTTAAATACGGGCTTTTCATAAATAGTGATATAAGAAGGCTTAGTGATTGCATTTGTGCCTCCGCTTTGCGAAGTAACAGTAAGCTTAACGGTAAATGATTTAAAAGGATCTGTTGTTGTGAACGTATGTGTTGGACTGGGATTGGTTGTGTTAATGACAGTGCCATCCCCGAAATCCCAGGTATAACTCACAATGGGATCACCCGGGTTAAAGGTAGAAGCGCTACCGTTAAATTGCACTACTAAAGGTGCGCATCCCGAAGTTACAGAAGCAGTAAAATCCGCTGTTAAGGCGGATGGCTCACTCCCTGCAGTATTTTCTGCATTTGAATTGACATAAGTCAATAATAAGAGGGATACGAACAGTATAATTCTCTTCATAGGAAATTATTCTTAGTTATTCGAGGATATAGACAACAGGGGTAATAACGTATAATATATTTTTAAATTGTTGCAAACCATCTCTTTAAAAAAAATTCATGGATAGCTTTGCAGGTGTTAACTTGTAACCCTAATTTATAATTGATTTATAGTTGATTTCGGAACTTACCATAGAGCAAATTAAGTCCAGGCTTGATATTGTTGATGTTGTGGGGGACTTTGTAAAACTTAAAAAAAGGGGAACAAGCTACCTGGGGCTATGTCCTTTTCATAATGAAAAGACACCTTCTTTTACCGTTTCACCCGCCAAAGAGATCTATAAATGTTTTGGCTGTGGCAAAAGCGGCAATGCCATCAGCTTTTTGATGGAGCATGAAAAGTACAGCTATGCGGAAGCCCTGAAATGGCTGGCAGGCAGGTATAATATCGAGGTGGAAGAAACGGAAGTAAGCCCCGCTACCCGTGCGTTGCAACAAACTGCTGACAGCCTTTATATTATCAACAATTTTGCGCAGCATTACTTCAGTGATCTTTTACTCCGGAGTGAAGAGGGACAGGATATCGGGCTGAGCTACCTGAAAGAAAGAGGATTCGATGTTTCTGTTATCGAAAAATTTCAGATTGGCTATTGCAGCTCGCAAAGGGATGCTTTTGCGAAGGCGGCCCTGGCAGCCCAGTATAATGCAGAGTATTTGCAGAAAACGGGGTTAGTGGTGATGCGGGATGAGCAATTAGTGGATAATTACCGGGGTCGTATTATTTTCCCGATACATAACCAAACGGGTAAAATCATGGGTTTCGGCGCCCGCATTATCGGGAAAAACGACCGGGCACCAAAATACATTAATACACCGGAGAATGAAATATACATTAAAAGCAAAATCCTTTACGGATCCTACTTTGCAAGGCAGGCAATTGATAAAGCCGATGAATGTTTGCTGGTAGAG
This sequence comes from Chitinophagaceae bacterium, assembly GCA_023957155.1. Lineage (GTDB taxonomy): Bacteria > Bacteroidota > Bacteroidia > Chitinophagales > Chitinophagaceae > Agriterribacter. Next base: position 295,514 of record JAMLHK010000002.1, read on the forward strand.
GGTTATACCGATGTTATTTCATTGCACCAGGCGGGCATTGAAAATGTAGTTGCCAGCGGAGGTACCTCATTAACCCCCGATCAGTTGCGGCTGATTAAAAAATATACCCATAATCTTACCATCATATATGACGGGGATGCTGCCGGTGTTAAGGCTGCACTAAGAGGGTTAGACTTAGCGCTGGAGGAAGGGCTTGAGGTGAAATTGGTTTTGCTGCCAGACAGTGAGGATCCGGACAGCTATGTGCATAAAACGGGCAGGGAGGCATTCAGGCAGTTTATCGCGGATAATAAAAAAGATATTGTTCTTTTTCAGCTCGAAGTGTCACTGAAAGATGCGGGAAATGATTCCGGTAAAAAGGCTGCTGTAGTAAACCGTATTGCGGAAACCATATCAAAGCTGAACAAAGCGGAGGATTTTACCAAGCAACAGGATTATATCAGGCAATGCGCCGGATTGTTAAAGATTGATGAAGCCGGGCTGAATAATTTGGTTAATAAGCATATCCGGGAGAGGGTGTTGAAGCAGGAAAATAAAATGGCTTCAGAGGATATACGATCCGCTGCGGAGCATGAAGTTCCGGAAGCGGCGGTTGGAGTGGAAGACGGGATTGCTTTATTGAATAAAGATGAGTTGATTGAACGAAATATGGTGAGGGCATTAATTGAGTTTGGCGGGTATGTATGGGATGAGAAAAGGAAAGTGGCCGATTATGTTTTTGATGAGTTTGAAACGAATGATTTATACGAATTAATAGATGATAAGCAAATGCTTTGGCTTATTGAAACTTACCGGTCATGGATGAAAGAGGGAAAGGAGCCCACTCCGCAGCTTTTTTTATATCATCCCGATATGCAGCTCAGTGCCATTGCGGTGGGTTTAATGGATACCCGGTATGAATTAAGCTTAAACTGGAAAGATCATTATGACGGGCCGTTGCTTACCCGGGAAGACAGGTATAAAGAAGAAGTGTCTTCAACTTTGATCTATCTTAAACTCAGAAAAATAAAAAGGCTGATAGAAGAAAATCAGCGCGATTTAGAGCATACAAAGTCTCCGGAAGAGCAACTTACCCTCATGCAAACTCATTTGCATTTTAAGCAACTTGAAAAAGCGCTGACGACAGAATACGAAACCGTGATTTTTAAAATGTAGACTTATTTCCCTCCTGTCCTATTCAGGCTCCGCTTCGTCCTGAATATGCATAGCGGTTAGAGCGGCTTTTACTTTGAACTGCCGATGCAGTAGCCCTGTTTTTAGCAACCAGGGGCATCAACTCTTCTTCCTGTGCACACTTCCTGAATAATAAAGCTGCCCATACATGATCCAGGGTTACCTGCTCTTCACTTTCAAACCCACACTGGTGAAGCATTTTCCAGCTACAATCCCTGTTCAGGTCACTCACTATTTTAGATGTGGTTTTCGGGTAGGCAATCCATAACTTTCCTCCTTCATCCAATGCGGGTAATACCTCTTTTAATATGCTGTTTAACTGCGTTTCATTAATGGCAAATACAAGGGCAAAGTCTATACGTCTTGATTTAAGCAGGGGAGTAACATTCTTGGCAAATGCAATCTTGGCAAATTGTTTTTCGATCGAAGAAGGAAGTCCCTGAATCAGTAAATTCTTTTCTTCAGTAAGTTGAAGTTTTTCAAACATCGTCTGCATCATGCTTCAACATAATTTTAAAATGTTGCAAAAGAGTGGCAAGGTACTAAAAAAATGTGGTACAACCAACTCTATTTATGATAAGCAGATGAGCTGAATGAAGAAGTTGAATATGCGGATGGTAATAAGTATGCGAGGGTTTTATTTTACTGGCTTATAATACTTCATAGCTTCTTCAGCGTATTGTTTTACTTTTTCTATACGTGTTTCATCAGAGGGATGGGTGCTTAAAAATTCGGGTGGCTTCTGCCCTCCTCCTATTTTAGCCATTCTTTCCCAAAAAGGCGCTGCTTCATAAGGATTATAACCGGCCATGGCGGCAAAGATCAGACCGTAATGATCAGCCTCCAATTCCTGCTTCCGGGAATTGGGTAATAATACGCCAATCTGTGCGCCGGGCGCGTAAACCGAGTTAAAAATGTTATTTACTTTCGGATTGCCGGCAGTTAAGATGTTGCCTACAGCGCCCAGTCCTTCGGCAAGTAATCCCTGGCTCATTCGTTCGTTACCGTGATTGGCGATGGCATGCGCTATTTCATGGCCCATCACTACTGCCAGAGCTGCTTCATTTTGGGTAACCGGCAGGATGCCTGTATATACCACCACTTTTCCACCCGGCATACACCATGCATTAACTTCCTGTGCATCTACCAGATTGAATTCCCACTGGTAGCCTTCCAGGATATTACCTTTATTTTCGGCAGTATAATAGGCGGTAATAGCTTTGGCAATACGATTGCCTACGCGGGTTACCATTTCAGCATCCTTACTTACCGTAGTATTTACAATTTTATTCTGGGAAAGAAAGGTTTGGTATTCCGTCTTCGCCATAGTTTGCAGCTCGGCTTCCGGTAATAATTGCAATTGACTTCTTCCTGTTATGGGATTTCTTGTACAGGACAGACCTCCTAATAAGGCCAAACCCAGGAAAAAAAATGATTTTAAACTCATGTGTCTTAGATTAAGCGGTGCAGCTATCAGCTTACTATCCAATTCCTATACCAAATTAACAGTCCCTTTATTACAAAATGAAAAAAGGTTCAACGTTTTTCTTTTCTGCGATCACGATATTTTAATATGGGCGCCTTATTCTCGCTTCCTTTTAGAAGTCTGGAAATATTTTTTTGATGGGTAAGCATTACAAGAAATGCTACTGCCACGGCAAATATGCGGTAAGCATGATTATCAACATTAAAGATGACAAGAATGAATACCGGGAAAGCCAGACTGGCAAGGATAGAACTCAGCGATACAAAACGGGTAAGAAATAACACTACTAAAAAAACACCAACACAGCCTAAAGCCGTCCAGGGGGAAATGGCAAGTACAAGTCCAAACAGGGTAGCTACTCCCTTTCCTCCCCTGAATTGCGCCCATACCGGATATATATGTCCGAGCACTGCGCATAATCCGAGTCCGATCTGGAAGTTGGTTCTTGCAAATTCATCCATTACGTAAAAAGGCAACAGGTAGGCCAGCTTTACGGCTACAAATCCTTTAAACATATCAATTAGCATAACCACCGTGCCCCATTTATACCCCAGAACCCTGTACGTATTCGTAGCGCCCGCATTACCGCTTCCGTAATCTCTTATATCTATATTAAAAAAGTATTTGCTCACCCACACGGCCGTAGGCACAGAACCGATCAGGTAGGCTAATATGATCAATATAAGTTCATTCATCAGATATCAGGTTGAAATAGGGTGCAAATATATTTATTTTTTTATAACTAAATCTGCTATTAATGCAGCCTCTTCTTTTTTAAATGTAATACAAAGCCAGTTATTTTTTTCTCTGATCACCCGGATTGAAAATAGATGATTTGCAGCTATTAATTCCAGTTTATTTCTGTCTTCCTGTAAAATACCGCTGATAATTAACAATCCGTTAGGTTTTAAACCCTGGTAAAAATGTTGCATATTGGCAAGGATAACATGAAGATTAATATTGGCTAAGATAACATCCCAGTTCCCGTTATCGGGAAAATGATCGGTTTTTACCAGCCGGATATTTGTACATGTATTCTTCTCTATATTTTCTCTTGCATTCTCTATACTCCAGTCGTCATAATCCATAGCCAGAATTTCTGCCGCTTTCATTTTATCAGCTAAGATGGCCAGTACCCCGGTCCCGGTTCCAAAATCAGCTATTCTCTTTCCCTCTATGCTATTGTCGCGTAAAGCTTCGATCATTAAGCGGGTGGTAGCATGATGACCGGTACCAAAGCTCATTTTTGGAGTAATTAAAATTTCATATTCGGTATCTATTATATCTTTATGAAAATCAGCCCGTATTGATACAAATTTATCAATGATTACGGGTTCAAATCCACTTTCCCATACCGCATTCCAGTTTTTATTTTCTATAAACGTCTGAGTGTATGTAATATTTGCAGGAATGGGATATCGGTCAAAAAAAGAGGAATCATATTTACCGGCAGGCAGGTATGCTTTTACCTGTCCTTCATTTTCCTCAAAACCTGTTATCCCGGGGGCATCATTTAAGCAGGCGATCAGTATATCGCCCTGTTCGCTGTTGGCTACTTCAAATACCAGTTCAATATATTTTTCTTCCATTTATTGACAAAAGAAATGAGGCTGAATCAAACATGCGTTTCATTCAGCCTCGGGTAAAGAATTACAGATAGGGTGATCAGTTGTTGGATGCGCCGGACTCGGACGGACCCTGTTCCCCTTCTTTAGTAGGACGGGGGGGCCTTGGAGCAAAGTCGGGTTTAGGCATCAGCGCTTTTCGGCTTAACTTGAACTTACCTGTCTTATGATCTATGCCGATTAATTTTACTTTTACCATGTCGCCTTCTTTCAGCACGCCTTCCATGGTTTCCAGCCGTTTCCAGCTGATTTCACTGATATGCAGAAGTCCCTGTTTGCCGGGTAAAAATTCTACAAAGGCCCCAAATTCCTTAATTCCCTTTACGGTTGCTTCATACAGTTCGCCTACAGAGGGAACAGCTACAATGCCTTTGATCCAGGAAACGGCTTTTTCCAGGCCTTCCTTAGCCGGAGAGAAGATGCTAACCTCTCCTACCGAGCCTACCTCTTCAATATTAATGGTTGTTCCGGTTTCCCGCTGAATTTCCTGTATTACCTTACCCTGGGGTCCGATAACAGCACCAATAAATTCTTTATCAATGAACAGCTTTTCCATCCGGGGTGCATGGGGTTTCACTTCTTCACGTGCAGCGCTTACACATGCATACATTGCATCTAAAATGTGCAACCGGCCTTTACGTGCCTGTTCCAGGGCTTCACGCATCGTGTCCATGCTTAATCCGTCCACTTTAATATCCATCTGAACGCCGCATATCCCTTCGCGTGTTCCCGTAACTTTAAAGTCCATATCGCCCAGGTGGTCTTCATCTCCAAGAATGTCCGTTAAAATAGCATGTTTATTATCTGATCCTCTTGTAATCAGTCCCATAGCCACACCACTTACATGCTTGGGAATGGGAACACCTGCATCCATCAGGGCAAGGGAACCTGCACAGACCGTTGCCATAGACGAAGAGCCATTCGATTCCAGGATATCACTTACCACTCTTACGGTATAGGGATAGTCATTACCGGGCATCATTTGCTTTAAGGAACGCATGGCCAGGTTACCATGACCGACCTCTCTTCTGCCGGGAGCACGCAGGAACTTAATTTCGCCGGTGGAGAAAGGAGGGAAATTATAATGCAAGATAAATTTTGAATAATCCGACTTGGCAGCGCTTTCAATAAGCAGCTCATCCAACGGTGTTCCGAGGGTAACGGTAGTCAGCGACTGTGTTTCTCCTCTTGTAAACAAGGCAGAGCCGTGAGGCGTAGGTAATAGGTTGGTTTCCATTTCAAGCGGACGAACCTCGTCTAATTTTCTGCCATCGAGGCGTATACGGTCGTCAAGGATCATGTTCCGTACGATCTCCCACTGCAGATCATCAAAGTATTTTCCTGCGAGTTTCACGTCTTCTTCTGCCGGCTCTTCTCCAAATGAGGCTACCAGCTCTTTTTTAAGCTGATCAAAAGCCTCGCTTCTCTCATGTTTGGTTGATCCTGCTCTTGCAATCTGGTAGATTTTATCTTTAGTAAAAGCGCTTACTTTTTCACGAATTTCTTCGTTCTGTACCGGTTTGGGATAGGCTCTTTTTTCAATGCTCCCTTTTTTATCCCTGAGCTCCTGCTGTGCTTTAATCTGCACCTTGATGGCTTCGTGAGCCAGTTCCAGGGCTTTCACCAGGTCTTCTTCAGAACATTCCCTGGATTCCCCTTCAACCATCATCAGGTTTTTTTCCGTAGCCCCGATCATGAAATCCATATCTGCTTTAGCTAACTGGGTACGGGTAGGGTTAATAATAAATTCATTCTCTACCCGGGCAACCCTCACTTCCGAAATGACTTCCTTGATGGGAATATCAGAAACCGCTAATGCTGCCGATGCAGCCAGGCAGGCTAAGGCATCAGGCATAACTTCCATGTCACTTGAGATAAGCGTTATAATTACCTGAACCTCACAGAAATAGTCGTCGGGGAATAGGGGGCGTAAAGCGCGGTCTACCAGACGGCTGGTTAATACTTCATAGTCATTTAATTTGGTTTCCCGTTTAAAGAAGGAGCCGGGAATACGTCCGGCAGAAGCAAATTTTTCCATGTAATCCACGCTCAATGGAAAGAATTCCTGTCCGGGTTTGGGTTCTTTGTTGGCTACTGCTGTAGCTAATATGGTACAATTTCCCTGGCGAACCACAACGGAGCCATCGGCCTGCCGTGCCAGTTTACCTGTTTCAATGGTTACGGTCTGTCCGTTACCAAGCTCAAATGATACTTCAATTGGTTGAAAGAGCATATAAATAGTTTGAATTTACTTCCTGCAAACAGTGATACGAGGGAGGGGAAATACCAGGGTATTGCAGGTGATGTAGTTAAATAAAATACGGAGTGATCGTTATAAAAGAATTATTCCCAACGAGTTAGTTGGGAATAATTATACTTTACGGGTAAGTTATTTTCTAAGTCCTAATTTTTCGATCAGCTCGCGGTACCCCTGCAGGTTATTTTTGCTCAGATAAGTAAGCAGGCTTTTCCTTTCTCCCACTAATTGCAGCAGACCTCTGTTGCTGGAAAAATCCTTTTTGTTGTTTTGCAGGTGTTTGGAAATGTGCGTAATGCGTTCTGTTAACAGTGCTATTTGCGCTTCAATGGAACCGGTATTGGTTTCTTTTCCACCAAATTCTGCGAAAATCTTTGCTTTTTTGTCAGCGACTAATGTTGGCATCTCAATTTTTTTTAAACATCCAATGATTTCTTCTTCTAATTTTCGCGGCAAAGGTAGTAAAAGATCAATAAAACCTGAATAAATCCCGGAATTATTTTTCAGCGTAAATGCTTTAGATTCAGCCCGTATAGTACAACGAAAAGAATTCCGAAAAAGGCAATGAATGAAGAGGACAGGATGGTTAAGAAACTGGCCCCGCCAAAAGCAATAAAAGGACCGGCAATACCGGTTGCTGTTCCCAGAACATAACTGTAAAACCCGGTTTTCTTTAATCCAAACATCAGAATACCGCCTAAAAGGGTGAATACAGAAGCCACGATGCTAAATAATGCGCTCTTTTTAAGATTTTCCGGTTGCAGCATTACCGCGGTTCCGGATAATATTTTTTCGGCAAATTTTGCTCCGGCATTTCCTTCTTTTTCTATTTCTTCCCGGGCATCCTGCATGGCAGCCTGGGCTATATCCGAGGTAGCATCGGCAGAAATATGGCTGGTAATACCGCTGAGTATGCCCCAACTGCTTCCTATAAAAGTCAGGATACATAAGACGGTTAAGAATGTCGGCCTGGAAGGCGGAGTAGCCGTAGTGAGCTGATCAGGAAGTATATCTTCCATAGTGAATAAGTTTTATCATACAAGTATAAGAAAAGAATTTTATATCTGAAATATCCCCGTGCCATTTCCTGTACAAAATCGAAAATGCTTTTGATAATCAGTAATTTTCCGGAAAATTTTACCGTTGTGGTATGAAATAGCTGTTTGTACAGCAGGGATTGAGCTTTGTATTGCATCTATTTAAAATTTACGCTTGAAGAGAATTTATTTTACGGTATTTAATGAACTGGTATATGATCAGCGTATGAACCGCATCTGCTCCACGCTTGCGGAAAACGGGTTTGAGGTCATCATAGTGGGGAAACGGCTCAGGTCATCCCCGGTGTTATCCAATGAAAACTATAAGCAACGTCGCTTACGCTGCTGGTTCAGTAAAGGGAAAATTCATTATATAGAATATAATATCAGGCTCTTGTTTTTTTTGCTTTTTAAAAGGATGAACGCGGTTTGCGCGATAGATCTTGATACCATTTTACCCTGCTACCTTGTTTCACGTATCCGGAATGTGATACGCATATATGATGCGCATGAGTTGTTTACAGAAATGAAAGAAGTGGTCACCCGCCCTTTTACGAAAAAGATATGGACGCTGGTTGAGCAATTTTGTGTGCCGGCATTTACGCACGGGTACACGGTTTCGGAAGCTATCGCTAAAGTGTTTTTTCAAAGGTATGGGGTACGGTATGAAGTGATCAGGAATGTTCCTTTAGCAACGGATGAACCTTCAGGGAACCCGCAAAAGAAGTTTATTATTTACCAGGGTGCCATTAATGAGGCCCGGGGATTTGAATTCCTGATCCCGGCCATGTTGCATGTTGATGTGCCGCTCCATATATACGGTAATGGGAATTTTGAAGAACAGCTTCATCTTCTCATTGAAAAGCACAAGGTACAGGATAAGGTGAAGGTATATGCCTCCCGGCATCCTGCTGTGTTAAAAGGTATAACCCGTCAGGCATATATGGGCATTAACCTTATAGAAAATACGGGATTGAACCAGTATTATTCCTTAGCCAATAAATTTTTTGATTATATGCACGCAGGTATTCCCCAGGTAACCATGCAATACCCGGAATATATGCAGGTCAATAAGGCGTATGAGGTAGCCGTGCTGATCGCGGAGCTTAACCCGGTTTGCATTGCGGAAGCCATTAATGCATTATTGGCAGACGATGCGTTATATGAAAAATTAAGGCGAAACTGTGCTGCGGCAAAAGCGGTATACAACTGGCAGCATGAAGAGAAGAGGCTGGTTGAATTTTACAGGACTCTATTACAATAGCATTGGAAAAGCATATACATATTGTTTCCTTAGATGTCCCTTATCCGCCGGATTATGGCGGTGTGGTTGATCTGTATTATAAACTGAAATACCTCCATGAAAAAGGTATTATTATCCATTTACATTGCTATGAATATGGCCGGGGCAAGCAGGAAGCTTTGCTGGAATATTGTAAAACGGTTCATTATTATAAAAGGTCGGCAGGCTGGTTGCGTTTTTTAACAGGGCTGCCATATATCGCAGGTTCCCGTGCCGGCAGGGAATTGTCGGGCAGCCTGGCAAATGATAATTACCCGGTATTGCTGGAAGGCATACACTGTACTTTTCTACTGTACCGGGGTAAGCTGGCAGGCAGGAAAGTGATCCTGCGGCTGCATAATATCGAATCGGAATATTACCGGCAGCTGGCTCATCACAGTGCTTCGCTGTTTCGTAAAATATATTATCGGGCAGAAAGTATATTATTAAAGCGATACGAAAGAAAGGTTGTCCCTAAGGCAGATCTTGTGGTTACGGTAACGGAAAAAGATGCTCAGCAATGCCGAACGGATTGGGGTGTGGAAAATGCGGTATACTTACCTGTTTTTACTCCCTGGAATGTAGTGACATGCAGGGAAGGTTCAGGAACCTATTGTTTATACCAGGGCAACTTATCGGTAAGTGAAAATGAACGGGCAGTGTTATGGCTGGTAAAAAATGTGTTCTCCGGACTATCTATTCCTTTGGTCATTGCGGGTAAGCACCCTTCTCTGTTTTTACAAAAGGAGGTAAAGAAATACAGCCATATTCGTATGGTGGCAAATCCATCTCAGGAGCAGATGCAGCAGCTTATTGAAGAAGCCCAGGTTAACCTGTTACCTTCATTTACCCGAACAGGAATAAAGCTGAAATTATTACATGCTGTTTTTTGTGGCAGGCATTGTGTTGTAAATTCTGCAATGGCAGAGGGGAGCCACCTGGAAGCGGCCTGTTTCATTGCGGAGGATGCGGCAGCGTTCAGGGATGCGGTACAATTGCTGTTTCACCGCCCTTTTTCAATGGAAGATCAATACCACCGGCAGCACCTCTTAGCACATTATTTTAATAACCGGCATCATGCCGGGGAGATGGTACAATGGATATGGAACCGTGACGTGTAGCTCCGCTGCTCGTAAGGCGGCTTATGGTATTATTATTTATTTTATAAAACAAAAAAGCACCTTTATCATTTAAAGGTGCCCTGAAAATATAAGGGTATATAATTAAATCGGAGTACAGTTCAGATTGTCAACCTGTTCCTGATAACCTGCTTTTGCTTCAGAAGATAAAGAGCTGAAGCAACTGCTTCTGATCAGCTCCTGTAAGGCAGCTTTATAATTATTACAATTGGTAACAGAGGGGTCAGATGTATATGCTATGGCTGCACTGCTTACTTTACTTACTACTGTTTCACAATTTGCCGCTTTTTTGCAATTGGTAAATATGCCGCCGATGAAAGCGGTGACCAAAATTGCCAGGGTGAGTTTTTTCATGGAATTTATTTAAAAAAGTTAATGGATCAATATTAAACGAGAGGCGCTGTATTATATTGCCGGGAAAGGTATAGCCGGCATGTTCTGATAAATTCGGGCGTGTTGTTAATAAGATATGTTTATTTGATCCTGTAGATTTTTCTGTTCTTTGGTGTTATAGACTGTCCGCAAACTGTTCTTGTGATTTTATGGCCGATCACGTTTATGACCAAACCTAATGCAAGGCGCGGTCTTGTCAGTTGGAAATCTCATACTCCGAAACAATCGTACGCTTAAATTCTAATACTTCCGGTGAAACCTTGAAACCACTTCCACCAAATCCTTTGTTATACGTATTGATTCCATTTCCTGTTGCTCTGTATACATTTTCTTGGTCATAGTTGCCTGAGGGTTCAGTGTTGGTGATGAAGTATAACTTTCCTAATTTAATTTTTGCCCTTTCGCACAATTTAGTTGCGGATTTCAAAGCATCATCATAAGCAAGTAGGTCAGCTTCTCTGAATAAGCTGTCTGTTTTTGAATGTCCAAATTGTATTTGTGAAATGCTATTTATTTTTGTTTCCATGAGTTTGCCAGTCAGTTCGGTGAATCTTTGAATGTCGCTTAGTAGAAAATCAATGGACTGTTCTGCCTGATAACCCGTAAACATAGTTCTGTTATTGATATACTCATAGTTCTTGTTTGCAGAAATACTGCTCGTTTTTATGTCACTATTCTTCTTTCTGAATTGTTCTAAAATAGTAGTTACGCTATCAACTGTTTCTTGAGTTGCTTTTATCGCATCAGCCATCCTTGGCTTAACAAACGAGATATCAATTGTCAAGATGACCTGGTCAGGCATTATTCTTACTTTACCCTCACCAGCAACGCGAATTGTTTTGGGTTTGTCCGGTGTAGAACAAGCTGCCAGGAAAATCATAAATAGTGATACTAAATTTTTCATGTGGTGGTTGTTTTAGATTACGCCTTATTATACTCAAATGTTATCGTTGTTGTGTTAATTTATAAGACAGGCATAAAAAAACCTGTAAGATGGTCTGCAACGATCTTACAGGCTTAATTTAAGCAAATAACAGGTTAATCTTTAAGGTTCAGGTATTTTTTAACCGCGTTATAGTCGTTCCAGTCAACGGCCGGTCCGGCCTTACGGGCAGAAGTTCCACCGGGAATAAGGATATATCTGAACTGACTTACACCACTATTACTGGTAAGATTATAGTTAGAAACAAGGTGAATGGTTCCTGTTTCAAAATAGGGGTCAACATATATGTCCGGAGCGTCTCCATCCTCATCGTCCCCTGTCAGAAGCACTAAAGGAACAACACAAGGCACCTGCACTACAAATGGATCATCGGAAGTATTCAGGTTCCAGTACACTTTAATTTCCCCGGAATTAAGAATATCTGTCGTTAATTTCGGTGCGCTAATCTGCCCAAATCCATTGTCAAATGTCACATTCAGCCAGTTGGAATAAATCACATTAGCCGTGCCGGGATCTCCTTTAGGGCCTGCAGGTCCCTGTGCTCCCGCCGGGCCGGGCGATCCTGTAGCTCCGGCAGGACCTTCCGGTCCTTCTTTGGAGCAGGACGTAAATAACATACTTACCGTCACCATTGCAATGACGGCTATCTGGAAAGTCAATTTTTTCATACTGAATGATTTTAATGAATAGATCATTAAAAATAATGAATTAATGATTAGACTATATAATAAAAGTCAATTTATCACTTATATCATTTGTTGTATATCAAATTGGTCCAGCAGACATGTCTGCAAAACAAGGAATATACCCCAAAGTACTTAACCGAATATGCTGCTAACAAAGAAAGCAGCTTGTATATAAAGCCTTCTTAAAACCTTAATAACCCATTGCTAATAATAGTACAACCTTATTAGCTTCAGTGATGGCAGATGCTTCAACTTGGTACCTGCCAATAATTGGACCGAGATATAAGAATGTAATAAGGTTGGATAAGCATCACCTTTCGTTACTAAGGTCATAAGGTTTTGTAAAGAAATATGATGTGATTTGAAATATAGAGAGGATTGTACATATAAAACGAACTTGCTGCACAAATGCCCGGCAACCAGGGCGTGCAACAATGTGTATATATAATCGGTCTCAAGTGCCAAACCCGGAAACTGATGCGCTCAATACTGAACGGGCTTATTAAAGGTTGGCATCCTTATCTGTTATCCTTTTTTTCAGGTTTAATAGTACCAGGATATCCATGTTTTGGCATCATCGGCGCTGACCATATCATAGCTGGTCGGACTGGTTTGTATCAGATAAAAGCCCTGTGGTATTAACAGCCTGATCAGGCTTTGTGCAGCGGGGCCGGAAGAGGGATATGTTCCATAAGCTCCAAGCAGGCTGAATACAATCCTTCCATCGGCAGTAAATTCAGGAGTACCCGGTGCTGCTCCATATTGTAATTCAAGACCCGTACCTGCAGTGTTTATAAATACGGGGGCAAACAGATCATTTCCCGGATCGTACTCCGGCCAGTAGATAAGCGAATAAAACCTGCCCATCGAATTGATGCCAAAAGCGTCATCCACACCATTTACATGAAACCCGGCATAGGATTCCCAATAGGATTCATCGTTGACTGCCGTTTGCCACCACCTTTGCGGTGCATTAAGATCAACTCTTAAAGGTTTGACAGCGCCGGCAATGCTGCCGGTAACATTCCCCGATTTGAGGCTAACACTTTGACCGGCTTCACTCCAGGATACATCCGTAAACCCGTTAATCGTTTGAGAACCGTTGACCAGGGGTGTTTCAAATACCAGTCCTCCTGCATTGAAATAATAAGCGGTAGAAAATTGTTGTATCGTTCCGCCTGAAAACCATTGTAAAGTGATCGTTCTCGAAACAGGATCAACGGCAATTTCATATTCAACACCGCCCAGCGTAAGCCGCTTAAAGTAGTTTTGAATTTTGGCTATGTTTAAAAAAGATAATGCGTTAGCCCATATACCATTTTGCCATTCGTCTAACTCCTGCTGTGATGCTCTTTCCAGCTTTAGCCGGGTTTTATTCATTTTACCGGTAAGTATGATGCTGTCTGCATATAAAATGTCTAAGGAAAACTCAAAGTCTGAGTATAATCCGGCTCCATAATCTCCTCCATTCACCGAAGCGTCCGGATCGGATAAAAGATGCAGGTAGGAATAGGTATCAAAAATTAAGGTAGGCTGCTGCAATGCTTTTAAACGATAGCTGCTTTCTTTCTGGTATTTGGAAGTGGTGGTATCAAAATCAGCAAACATGAATACGCGGTTCTCATTATTGAACCGGAAATAAAAATGATAGATGCCGCCGCTGCCGGGTGTAATCGTTGCTTTCCAACCGGTGGGAGAGCTTACTAAGGCAGCCTGGTATTCGCTCAATGTTTTATTGAGCCGTTCATCCGGCGTTTCATTAAAAACAGGCTCATCTTTACTACATGCCGTAAGGAGTAAGACCAGCGGTAAAATATATGGAGCGAATTTTTTCATATTCCTGATTTTATTTTCGAACAACAGTCTCCTATTTCAATAAGGCGGTTATTGAGTTTCTTGTGCGGGTTTGCAGGCTGTAAAAATCAATGTTCCAGGCATCTTTAAAGTAACCAACCACGATGGCTTCTTTTTGCTTTAATTTCATTTGTGCTTCTTCATTGGTGAGATTGCTGACCATAGAATCAAACCAGTTTCTGCCTTCTATCAGCATATAGGAAATCATTTCTACAAAATCTTCATCCGGAAAAGACATGGCATAGGCAGAAATGAATCCCAGTTCGTTGGCTGCATTATCGCTCACATTATTCCAGTTGGATGTATAGGTGCCTACAGATATTTGTTTAAACTCCTGGGGATACATTATGTTTTTATGCAGGATATGGGCAAATTCATGCTCTATGGTTCGGAATATTCGTTTTACGATAAAAGAATCATTCGGCACATAACCCGGCATGCTTTTTATACGGAAATTATTTATCTCGTACAACAATATTTTACGCTCACCTTCAGCCTGCCCAAGCGTAACAGTACCGTCTATATTCCAGCTTTCGCTGCCGGCCAGCACAAAAAATTTAGGGCAATATTTCTTCATGAACAGCTCGTTGGTTTCTGCCACATAATTGTCAATCCATACCTGTTTTGTGGCAGTCAATACAGGTATGATCTTTTCTTCATCCGGCGGTGTGATAATTTTATTGAAGCTTATCTCCGACTGGTCCCATTTGTATTTTACCGATATATTCCACGGTATGGTAAGGTTACTCAGTATCCAGTCGTCAATAGGCCCCTTTGCCCAGGTATCGCCGCCCAGTCCGGGTATGTCGCCCATATTGCCAGAAAGATCATCTTTCCCACAGGATAGTATTCCCGCTGCACACCCAAGAGCGATTATTAATGTTCGTAAAGATTTCATATTGAGATGTATGGATGATTATGTTTGATTTGTATAGCTGGTGTTTATCTTGGATTTTGATCTACGCCTGATAGTTCTGCGGATTGAGGTATCTGCAATACTCTTCTCGGATCATCTGCTCCCAGTTCAATCACCTCACCTTCCACCGTGCGATGTGTTACCACGATCTTGTGTCTTAATATATCGAACCAGCGCATCCCTTCCTGCACATATTCCGCTCTTTTAAAATCAAGTATCGTTTGCAGTATACCTTTTTGCAGGTCGGGGGTATTGTAAAAATTTTTGATCTTCGTTTCCGTGATACGGTGCGTTGCCGCATTATAGTTCACAATACGGGTAGCTGCATAGCTGTTAAGGTCGGTTAATGCATCATCGGTATTGTTCAGGGCATTATTGGCTTCTGCTTTATTAAACAACACTTCTTCCGTGGTAAAAAGCGGAACCATGATATAACCTGTTCCAATACTCGCATTTACGGAAACCCGTACAAAATATTCATTGATCTTGGGGATCATATAATTATTGGTACCGGCGGTGTAGGTATGGTTCCGGAACGCCCAGGTACCGCCTGTTACGTTTCTTGCAAAAATCTCATCGCGGATCGCAGATGTCATACCATACCGTGTATTATAGTAATATCTCCCCCACCAGGATTGTGTTTCTCCCAACAGTAAATTGGCCGGCTGGCTGGCTTTGGTATATTCCGCCCACATTTCCATGTAGGTGTAAGTAAGATAAGTGCTGTTCCACGGGCGTAATAAGGTAGTTACATTGGAAGCGGTAAAAACCTGCCCGGCATGATCAATCACTTTTTGATAGTCCTTTTTATACAGGTAAAACCGTGCAGCAAAAGCATTGGCTGCGGCTTTGGTAAAATGGTAGCGGGGTGCGGTATATTTTTGGTCCGCCAGCAAAGGCAATCCTTCCAGCAGGTCTTTTTCAATCATTTCATACACATAGGCCACGGTTTTCCTTTCATAAGTTTTGATGACCACCTTTTCGGGTTCCGTAACATAAGGAATACCAGGGTCTGAAGAAGCCGTAGCCGGATCGTATGTTTTTGAAAATAAGGTTACCAGCATAAAATGCGCATAAGCCCTGGCCACCAGCGCTTCTCCTTTTTGTGACCGGTAGTTGTCTTTATCCGGGGCGTTATTGCAGGCTTCCAGAGCATGATTGGCGGCAGCAATAGCCGCGTAGCAGGCATTCCAGTAATATTCCGGGGAGTCCTGCTGGTTATCTGCAACATCTTTATACCTGTATGCGTCTGCATTGGTGATATCCTGCTCCCCTACCCCTTTGTCGGCCACATTATCTGACATGGACTCGCAAAAATCCATATAATTTGCCTGGGGATACGCCGTACCCAGCAATTGTGATACTTTTTCAGGAGAGTTAAGCTCGGTTCTGTTATCCGGCAAACGTTCCAGGTATTTCTTACAACCGGTAGTTGCGGTAAGCAACACGATAATGCAGTATATTAAAAAATTTTTCATGATCCAATGATATTAAATACCCACTTTTACAGAAAGCGTGATTTGTTTTTGAATGGGTTGTGCCACACCACCCGAGTTAAAAAATTCCGGGTCCTGTCCTTTTAATTTCTTATCCGCGTATATGAGCCATAGGTTAGCAGCAGCAGCGGTTACAGACAAGCTGCTAAAGCCTATACTTTGAACGGCTTTTGCCGGTAACTGGTAAGAAAGGGACACTGTTTTTAAACGGATGAAATCGCCCCTGGCTACTCTTTGTGTTGAATAATTATAATTGTTGTAGGGATAAGCGGCATTGAGCTGTGCTGCTTCAAAGGCTTCCAGTATAGACGGGATATTGGTTAATAATTCATCACCGGGTAATACCCACCTGTCGTTGAACTCTTTGGGCATCGCATCTAAATCCGAATAATAGGTTTTAAATGCGGGGTATAATCTTAATTTATTACCTGCCTGGTAAGTGACAAAAATGTTTGCCGAAAAAGCTTTGTAATGGAAGGTATTGGAAAAACCGCCGTTAAAGGGCGGATCAACCGGTCCCTCGTATACTAAGTGGTCCGTTTTTTGATCCTGCAGATACACGGCAGCAGCGGTTTTACCATTTTCATCCACAAATTGCGGGATGCCGGTATTATGCTCCAGTCCTTTATAATTGAGCGAAAACAGGCTGCGGACCGGATAGCCTTCTTTATTGCCTCCTTCCGCTACTACCAGGCTAAAGATATCGGGAATATTTTTGGCATTGGTGATTTTGTTCTCGTTGTATCCAAAGGTAAAGCTGCTCTTCCATCCCCAGTTACGGCGGCGTACGATCTCACCGCCGAGAAGCAATTCACTACCCCAGGAATCCATGTCAGCATAATTAGCGGCTTTGTACGCTTCTCCGCCAATGCCGGAAGTTTTAATGATGCTGATCAGGTCGAAGCTTTTCCGCTGGTAAACATCAATGCTGAAATTTAATCTTCTCTCCAGCAAAGTAGCATCTACACCGATATTGGCAGTATATGACTTTTCCCAGGTAAGCTCAGAATTTTCGAGGCTGGACAACCGAATAACGGATTCTCTTTCCGAAAGATAGGGCCTGTTGGTATTAATACTTCTTAACACCACGCTGGAGTTATCGGCAGGTCCCATGCTTGCCGTTAAGCCATAACTTGCTCTTAACAGCAGATTATCTAACCAGCTTATATCGCGCATAAAGGATTCCCTGTCTACATTCCATGATGCAGCCACGCTCCAGGTAGGCAGCCAGCGGGCCCTGCTTGATTTACCGAGACGGTTGGAGCCATCGTATCTGCCCGTGGCCGTAAAATTATATTTTGAGTTCAAAGTATAATTACCGGTGGCATAAAAAGCAACAAACCGGTCATAATCCTTCCCCATTGCATAATAAGGAAAATTACTTTCAATGGTTTGTTTAAGGATCCGGTAATCTATAGCGGGTAAGCCGCCGTTATCGTACTGGTATCCATATCCGGTATTGCTGTAGCCTTGCCTGTCGGCCGATTTAACCTGCATGCCCCCCAGTAGGTTTACCGAATGCTTATCATGGATAACAGTGGCATAACTCACACTGTTCCTGAAATCGTAGCCCAATAGAAAATCTTCGGCCCTGTTGTAAAAGCCGCCGTAAGGTAATACAACAACCGGCTCGGCTTCGGGGTCATCAGGATCACGATATAGGAATTTATTGTTTTGGGCAATGGCAGCAGTTCCTGCCGACCGGTATGCTTCCGCCATATTGGCATTTTCGGTGATCTGGTGTTCACGGGTAGACTTTACATAACGCAGTGCGCCGGTAAATTCATAACTGAAATTTTTCGCGAATTTGTAATTGATATCACCCTGCAGTCTTAAATCAATAATGTTGACATCAAGAAAATTATTTTTCAGTTCGTTAATAATATTGAAGGGTGCAAAATTCCGCCTGAAGTATTCCAGCTCCCCTTTTTCATCATAAGCAGTAATGGTGCGACTGGTATTCAATGCAAAGCTGAACGGGTTAATATCAAAGTCGCGGTCATACTGCCCTTCTACGGGGTTGGGATTACGGGCCAGCGTTCCCGGCGCTCTTTGCTGCCGGACAGAGCCCAGGGTAGCAAACCCGGCAGAAAGTTTATCGGAAAATTTATAATTGTTCCGGAAGTTGATCGTATAACGGTTCACTTTGTCCGCTATCGTCCAGCCATTATCGCCATAATAGCTCATCGAAAAATAGTTCTGTGATCTTTCCGTGCCTCCCGATATGCTCAGCGAATGTTCCTGTAACAGGTTATTGCGGAAGAGGATATCGAACCAATCCGTATTGGCGGTAGCGTAACGCTTGAGAAAAGCAGCCCTTGCTTCGGGTGTATTCTGGAGCGGGAAATTCCCGTTATCATCTGCGTTCATTAATTCATACATCTTTCCGTATACGCCATTGTCGGCACGGTCCAGGATATTCGTATTTAAAGATCCTTTACGTTCGAGCTCTCCCAGCACAGACATCTGCTGCAGAGAGTTCATGATATTATAATCGGCATAAGTGGGCTTAAGCTGTGTTGTAAAGTTTCCCGTATAAGCCACGGTTGTTTTGCCTGCCCGTCCCTTTTTGGTAGTGATCACCACTACCCCGTTCATGGCTCTTGCCCCATACAATGCAGTGGCAGCAGCATCTTTAAGGATGTCAAAGCTTTCAATATCATTAGCATTTAAGCCGGCTACGGCCGATCCTAATAAAGTAGTAGGGTCCCCGCTTGATAACTGGTCATTGGAAATATTGATAAGATCTTCCAGCACTACTCCGTCCACTACCCATAACGGTTTGTTATCACCGTTTAAAGAGGTAGCCCCGCGAACTCTTACTTTAGGAGCGGCGCCAAAGGTTCCCGAAACATTTTGAATGGCTACGCCTGCGGCACGTCCTTCGAGCATACGGCTCACATCGGCTACACCGTTCATCTTAATATCATCGGCTTTCAGTGAAGCAGCAGCGCCGGCAAACTTCTTTTTATCCAGGTTCTGAAAACCCGTGATCACTACCTCCGACAGGGCGCCTTCACTTTTGGTTAATGTTACTTCAAGAAAGCTTTCTCCCCTGTAGACAACAATTTTAGGCGCTTTGCTTATAAAGGTAAATTGCAGGCTGTCACCGTTTTTGACACCGATTGAGAATCCGCCGTTTTTATCGGTTATCGTACCCTCGCCACTTTTCAGGTTTTCTACAGACACTCCGCTAAGTACGGTTTGTTCTTCCCCGTCCGTTACTTTCCCTCTTACTTTAAGAGTGTCTGTTTGGGAGGGTTGGAAAAGTGTTTTGTCTTTTTCTAACGGGGTGGCATATACGCCTAAACACAAGAAACCGTATATAATAACGGTAAGGGAGAGTATTTTTAAAAATTGCCCGAAGAACGTAGCATTGCCGGAATTCTTTTGGGGAGAAATCATATCAGTTAGTTTATGCATCATTTATAGGACAATTATTTGGATTAAAACGTTGATTGAAAGTGAATTATTTTAAGGGAAATACTTAAAAAGTACGCCTGCAAGATAAAATAAATCCGCTTTACCTGTTTTGGAGAAGCGCTTCTTAGGATTTCATTATGAAGTTGCTCTGCGATTACCCGGATTGCTTTACCGTAAAGCTGATCATTAAATATGAAAAAAGCCTGCCGGTGACAACCTTGATATTACAGCTAATTTTAATTCATCCTACCCATTGCCGGAAGAAATTTTATATGAAATTGAAGTATATTATCTTCGCCACGCTTTGTCGGGTTAAAATCCGGCGATTCATTATTATTAATATTAAAAAAATCAAACATATAGTATGAAGAAATATAGAGCCGGTGTGCTTTTCGGTGAAGAACTGGAAGCGCTGTATAAAGATGCAAAAGAAAATCAGTTTGCTTTGCCTGCTGTTAATTGTATCGGAACCAATACGATTAATGCCACTTTAGAGACGGCTGCAAAAGTAAATTCTCCTGTTATTATTCAGTTTTCTAATGGCGGAGCACAATTTATTGCAGGCAAGGGCATGCCTAATGACAAGCTGCAGGCTAATATATCCGGAGGGATCTCGGGTGCGCTCCATATTCATAATGTAGCTAAGTATTATGGTGTGCCGGTTGTGCTGCATACGGATCATGCTGCTAAGAAGTGGCTGCCCTGGATAAGCGGGTTATTAGATGCGGGAGAGCAATACTTCAAAGAAAAAGGCTGTCCTCTTTTCAGCTCGCACATGCTCGACCTGAGTGAAGAGCCGATTGAAGAAAATGTGAAAACTTCCGTTGAATTTTTCAAGCGGATGGAACCACTGGGTATGAGCATTGAAATTGAACTGGGTGTAACCGGGGGAGAAGAAGACGGGGTGGATAACAGCAGTGTGGATAATGAAAGACTATATACTCAGCCCCAACATGTGGCCTATGCCTATACTGAATTAGGTAAGGTAGGTAACCTGTTTACGATAGCTGCTGCTTTTGGCAATGTACACGGGGTGTATAAGCCCGGAAATGTTGAGCTGCGCCCGGAAATTTTACATAACAGCCAGGTATTTATTCAGAATGAATTAAAGACAGACCCCAAGCCTGTATACTTTGTGTTTCATGGCGGAAGTGGCTCACCTCAGCACCAGATCCGTGAAGCCATTGGTTATGGCGCTATCAAGATGAATATAGATACAGATCTTCAGTGGGCATTTTGGGAAGGTGTGCTGAATAATTATAAAAAGAGTGAAGCCTACCTGCAGGGGCAATTAGGTAATCCCGAAGGAGAGGATAAGCCCAACAAGAAGTTCTATGATCCGCGTGTATGGCTGCGTAAAGGAGAAGAAAGCTTTATTAAGCGGTTGGAAGTAGCCTTCGATGATCTGAACTGTATTAACAGGAACGCGTAAAGCACTGGACTTTCCTGCGCGGTAAAATATCGTATCATTATTTCCCGCGGATGACGCTGATTTTCGCAGACAGGTAGTGTTTGCTGTGACTGTCTTCGGGAGGAAGTACACTATATTGCAAAACAGGCATCCGCTTACTGATACCTGTTCACTATTCGCTGTTTAATGTCGTTTCCTTAACGTTTCTGTGTAGTTGCGGGTAACAACATCCGCAACGGCAACTCCGAACTCCGATGTTGCTGTTATCACCAACATCTTAAAATATCGTATCGTTATTTCCCGTGGATGACGCTGAATTTCGCAGACAGGTAGTGTTTGCTGTGACTGTCTTCGGGAGGCAGTACACTATATTGCAAACAGGAGGCATACCCGCTTACTGATACCTGTTCACTATTCGCACTCCCCCTATCTCCTCTTCACTTCCCAGCCTTTACGATATTGCCTGCGCAGATATTTTTCGGCACCGGGATAGTTCGAAAATTTCATGTTGACGGTGTCCCATTCCAGCAGCTGACCCGGTACTCTTATGGCTACTGTACCGAGGAGAATAGCTTCGGTCATGGGCCCGGTTTGTGCAAAATGAGATTCTGTTTTTGTTTCCCCCAGGCAGGCGTCAACAAAATGGTGATAATGATTACGTTCCTCTAATTCCGGAATTGCATGTGCTTTAAACTTATCTTCCGGCAACAATACGGGCATTCCCCCGTGTGGTATCAGCAGGGCGCCTTCGGTACCGATGAGCATGGCAGATTCTGCCGGATATTCTTCACCGGTATATAAGGATCGTATTTCCTGTGGCGGATAGAACGCTCCATCAAACCATTCCAGGGGTAATATTTCTTTTTCTGTATAATTATTACCGGGGAACATCCACGTAATATGATCACCCTGCGGCCAGGTATCCGCCCTTCTTTCCGGTGAGTCTTTCCATGATTGCTGAACTTCGGCAACAACAGATACCGGCGGCTTTAAACCCAGTCCTTTCCATACAGCATCAAAAATATGACAGCCGATATCCCCTGACCAGCCCGTTCCAAAATCCTGCCACGCCCTCCATTTAACGGGGTGGTAGATCTCAGGTGAGTAAGGGCGCATTGGTGCGGTACCGATCCACAGGTCCCAGTTGAGCGATGCGGGAGCTTCCTGCCCCTGCGCCGGGCGCGGACCCACCAACCGGTAGGTGTCAATGGCACCGGGACGATTAGAACACAGGTAAGCATGTTTGATTTTGCCTATGATGCCTTCTTTGATCCAACGTACTGCCGTACGGTCGCCCTTACCCGAAGCAATCTGTGTTCCTAACTGGGTAACCACCCCGGCCCTGACGGCGGCTTGCGTTAACATACGCACTTCGGCTACATCGTGACACATGGGTTTTTGACAATATACATGCTTTCCATGCCGTAGCGCCTCCATGGCTATCGCAAAATGGTTATGGTCGGGTACCGTAACATTTACCGAATCTATATTCTTTCTTTCATTTTTGAAGAGTTCCCTCCAGTCACTGTATATACGTGCACCGGGGATCAGCTCTGCTGCTTTTTTCAGGTTGTTTGCATCTACGTCACAGAGCGCAACGATTTGTACGTTGGGATGATTTTTAAATTGATGCAGGTCATGGAATCCCATTCCGCCTACACCGATGCAGGCATGATTAAGTTTTCGGTTACCTGTTGCAGCTTGCGCTGCTCCGCTTAGAATTAGCGGGCCTGCTATTGCGGCTGTTGCTGCTGAGGCAACAAATTCCCGGCGGGATAATAAACGCTGTTTTCCTTTCATAATACCATGAAATTAATAAATGTATGCTTTGGCTTATTCTTTCACTCCGATAAAAATATCAACTTCCGCATTATTCCAGTCATTACTTCCTTCACCATACACTTCAAAATCAAACTGGTATGCTCTATGGATAGCAGATTGCCATATCATGCTCCATGCATTTGCCACACAATCCGGCATTTTCCCTTTCGCGCTGATCTTTTGATACCGCGCTGCGGGAATAACCAGGCTGTTCAGTCCTGAGGGAACCGGCGTACCAGGATGCACCTTACAACCTATGAAAAAAGAATAGGGATGGGTATGGTCGCCTTCATACGCATGATATACGGCGAATATATCATTGCTTAATTTACCGGGGACCTGATCCGCATAGTTCCCGTTTATAAATGCCTGCCATAAATTTCCGCAATCAATAGCAGCCTGTCCGCCTGCATTGGTTGTTTTTGTTTGTAATGCCAATCCGATCAATTGTATTTGTTCCAGTTCTGTTTTAAGCATTTGTTATTTTGTTTTACTGTTATTTTTTACTGTTAAAGTGCCGTCTGTTTTTCGCCCTGCTTCACTAATTTCCAGAAGCTAACCGCGTCTGTAGGATAAGGAATGCAGAGGTAGTCTGAAGTTCTTTGTTGCTCCCTGTATGCAGGGCTTTGCAGTATAGCACAGATGTAATGGAACAGGTCAACGGGTGCATAGCTAAGCCTGAATTCCGGGCGTACTTCTTCACTGTTGATAAAACACACTTCACTCTCCTTTTCCTTTTCAGGTACAAAGGATAGCCCAAGGTCTGCGGCTATCTTTTGAATGACTCCCGGCTCAATGGCGGATATAGTTTTCTTTATGAGGTCAGTATACCAGCCTGCTTCCTGTATAGAACCGGGATGTACTTCCAGCAAAAAGCCGGGCACATGAAAAGAATTGTTGCTGTCATCGTTAATTCCCCCTGTTGTCATAATACGTTTTTCAGTTTTTTGAAGCGGCTACACTTTTGGTTGTTTCAGGTTAGGCAAAAAACCTGTCAGCAGCCCGATCAGGGGTAAAAAGGAACATACCTTATATACATATTCAATGCTGGTGACGTCAGCAAGCTTACCGAGTAATGCCGATCCGATGCCGCCCATACCGAATGCAAACCCAAAAAAGAGCCCCGACACCATTCCCACTTTGCCCGGCAGCAGTTCCTGTGCATACACCAGTATAGCAGAAAATGCCGAAGCCAGTATAACACCGATAATGAAGATCAGAATGCCTGTCCAGAAAAGATTAGCATAAGGCAGCGCCAGTGAAAAAGGCGCAACGCCCAGTATAGAGCCCCATATCACGTACTTACGGCCGATCCGGTCGCCAATAGGTCCGCCGGCCAATGTGCCTGCGGCAACTGCGGCTAAAAAGACAAACAGGTAGATCTGGGATTGCTGTATGCTTACGCCGAATTTATCTATTACATAAAAAGTAAAATAAGAACTGATGCCCGCCATGTAAAAATATTTGGAGAAGATCAGCAGTAGGAGTATAATAATGGAAACCGCTATTTTATTTTTTGAGAGATGATGCGGTATTCCGGCACTCTTCGTTTTTTTGGAAATGAACAGGTAGTTGACGCTATACCACTGCCCTACCCTCCATAATACAAAAATAGCCAGTAGAGCGATAACGGAAAACCATGAAATGCTGTGCCTGCCGTGCGGAAGAATGATAAAAGCGGCCAGCAAAGGTCCAATAGCCGAGCCTGCGTTACCGCCCACCTGGAAAATGGATTGTGCTAATCCGCGGCGTAGTCCGGCTGCCATATAAGCTACTTTAGATGCTTCGGGGTGAAAAACAGAAGACCCCATACCAATCAGCGCAACAGCGATCAGCACACCGTGAAAACTTTCTACGCTGGCAAGTAATATCAACCCGATGAGGGTAAGTGTCATACCGGCTGCCAATGAAAAAGGCTGCGGTTTTTTATCAGTATACAGTCCTACCAATGGCTGTAGTAAGGATGCGGTGAGCTGGAAAGTAAGCGTTATCAACCCGATTTGTACAAAGCTCAAAGAAAAAGCATCTTTAAGCTGGGGATAGATAGCCGGGATAATAGACTGAATGGTATCATTTAGCAGGTGAGAAAAACTGATAGCAAAAAGTATGGGGAAAACGGTTTGTTGTGCTTCCTGGTTCATGCCGAAAGCTAAGCTCTCTGCATCATTGCTCTTCATCATAGTGAACGCCTTTGAAGATGCGAAATTAGTGCTTTCAGCATTAACCCAATGATTGCATGTTTGCTGTTTACGATTCGTGAATGCGTGAATGCCTGCTTTTTTATACCTTTATCCGTATTGTATTTTTAATTTAAAATTTTATTATTATGGCAGATGTCTGGTTATCCTCATTAATTACAGCAACACCACAGGAAGGTTTCGAACTGGCTATTACACTATCCCGGAGGGGAGTAAAATACACCCAGCCGGATACCGAAGTACTCCATAAATTACGTCCTGATTATGCTAATAATGCAGATAGCTTAACGGCGGCTTCGCATGTAATTGCTATTAACTTTCAGACTGTTGCCGCCGCAAATGATTATTGGCGGAAAAAATAACCGGGTAGTTCAGGAAAAGTTTTACCGGGGTTAAATGGTTAGCGGGTACAATGCTCCCGCTCCTGGAAATAAAAATGCTCCGCCGGGACGGAGCTTTATTTTCTGCGGTGAGGGCGGGATTCGAACCCGCGGTACAGAGTTACCCGTACGGCAGTTTAGCAAACTACTGATTTCAGCCACTCATCCACCTCACCTCTTGCTGAAAGGACGGCAAAAATAGGGCGATTCAGTATAAAACCCAAATATTAAAACCGTATTACCCGAAAATCTTTATATCCTTTTATTCCTCCCTCTTTAACCGTTACATCCTGTACTTCGGCACGCGGCGGACCGTAATGGCACCAGGCAATCAAAGCACTTACGGATTCCTCTTCTCCCTCTGCTATCAGCAATACAGATCCATCGGGCATATTCATTACTTCACCATGGATGCCTAAGCGTTCAGCCTGCTCTCTTGTGCTTCCCCGGTAGAATACACCCTGCACTTTTCCTTTTATTGTTATTATTCTGTTTATAATCATACCCGTATATTATTTCAATACTAAAATAATAAAAGACGGATGGAAAGGAGAACAGTCCGGCTGTAAATTCTGCTATGGAAGTTGTATCGTGTATCTGCAAGACGCGCAGCAGAAGTAACTATAGGAACCCGTACAGGATGCGGAAAATTAAAACAGAATACTTTACTGTTGATATTATGAGACGAATTCTATTTTACATGGCAGCAAGCTGCACTTTCTGTTGTAGTTCTACAACACTTTCCCTGAAAAGTCCATCGGTATCCATTAGATCTTTTACCGTCTGGCAGGAATGAATAACCGTAGTATGATCTCTTCCCCCGAAATGTTCCCCGATTGTTTTTAAAGAGTTTTTGGTGAATTGCTTTGCCAGGTACATGGTGATTTGTCGTGCCTGAACAATTTCCCTTTTGCGGGTTTTTTGAAGAAGCCGCTCGTACGGAAGATCAAAGTAGTCGCAGACCATTTTTTGAATGGTTTCTATCGTGATTTCCCTGGATGATGTTTTTACGAAATTCCGAAGTACTTTTTTAGCTAATTCAAGATCTATTTCCCTTTTGTTGAGCGATGATTGTGCTAAGAGAGAGATCAGGGCGCCTTCCAGCTCTCTTACATTGCTTTGAATGTTGTATGCGATATACTTTACCACTTCTTTAGGCATCTCCAGCCCGTCATTTTTCATCTTCTTTTCTAAGATGTCCATCCGGGTTTCGTAGTCGGGCACTTGCATATCGGCGCTCAGTCCCCAGCGAAAACGGCTCAGCAATCTTTCCTGTACCCCTTCGAGGTCTTTAGGTGATTTATCCGAGGTGAGAATGAGTTGTTTTCCACTCTGGTGCAAATGATTGAATATAGCAAAAAGGGCATCCTGTGATTTTTCCGCACGGTTAAAGAACTGCACATCATCCACGATCAAAATATCAATCATCTGGTAAAAATGAATAAAATCATTGATCGCGTTATTGCGGCTGTGATCCACGAACTGGTTAATGAATTTTTCCGAGCTTACATATAACACTACCTTGTGTGCATGAAGACGTTTTATTTCATTTCCTATTGCCTGTGCCAGGTGTGTTTTGCCTAATCCCACCCCACCGTAAATAACCAGTGGATTAAAAGATGTTGTTCCGGGTTTTTCCGCAATGGTTTTACCTGCTCTGCAGGCTACGCGGTTACAGGCGCCTTCAATAAAAGATTCAAATGTGTAAATGGGATTGAGCTGCGAATCAATCTGCATCTTTTTTAATCCCGGAATTACAAAAGGATTTTTTACCGGGTTATTGATAACCAGGGGAAAGTCTATTTCATTATTTGAATAGGTTTTAAAACCATGACCGGGCACATCCATAGTAAGCGGTTTATTCTTGTCATTGCCACTATCTACCATTATCCGGTATTCCAGTCGCGCATCTTTACCTAATTCTCTCTTCAAAGTCTTTGCCAATAAATTTACATAGTGCTCTTCGAGGTATTCGTAAAAGAACTGGCTGGGTACCTGTATGGTCAATACCTTATTATTTAATCCTATCGGTTTAATAGGTTCAAACCAGGTTTTATAATGCTGCCATTCTACAATATCTTTTATGATGCTAAGACAATTGAACCATACTTTATCATGTGTTTTATCCATTATCCGTAAAGCAGTTTATATATTGAATTAAGTATATTATCGTCTGAATGGTTTTTCATTTTTTTGATGTGAATAACTCATCAAAAAATAATTGGGCAGGGCGGCGAATATCAATAATTCCTGTTGAAAAAAAAATTTTTTATTCACTTGTTTTTTCCCCTATAAGGAGCGTGTTTGTTTTCGCCAAATTTTTATTTTTCCCGAAAACAAAATCAAGTCTCCCCAAACATATTCCTCCCCATCCTACCTGGTTAATTATCACATCGTTACCGGTTTTATTTTTACTGATCACCGGCTTTTGCATAAATGTATGCGTGTGTCCTCCAATGATCAGGTCTATGTGTTCTGTTTCTTTCGCTAATATCTCATCACTGATCCTGTTGCGTTCCCTGTACCGGTATCCGAGATGGGATAAACAGATCACCAGGTCGCATCCTTCTTTCTTTTTTAAACGGGCTGCAATTTTATTTGCCTGCCCCACCGGATCAAGATACAGCGTATTACCGTATAAAGTATCCGGTACCAGTCCTTTTAATGCGATACCAACACCGGTAACACCGATCTTAAGCTTTCCTTTTTTAAAGATCTTATAGGGAATTGAGCGGTGTTCCATTGGTGTTCCTGTAAAATCATAATTACAGAGCAGAACAGGAAAGTCTGCATACTGTAACTGGGTGGCAAAATTCTCTAATCCGGCATCAAAATCATGATTACCCATAATCGTGCCATCATATTTCATTTTGCTCATTGCTTTTATTTCGGGTTCGCCTTTATAAAAATTAAAATAAGGTGTTCCCTGGAATATGTCACCGGCATCTAATAAAAGCACATGCTCTTCTTCTCTTCGTATAGCATGGATTAATGCTGCGCGGGCGGCTACTCCGCCCAAGCCCGCATTTCTGGTGCCGTCCATTGGAAAAGGTTCTAATCTGCTGTGCACATCATTGGTATGCAAAACCGTAAGTCTTTGCACAGGATCTGTCTCGTTACCCACAACAAAATCCGGTGATGCCAGTACTCCACCCGTAATCATTGCGGATTGACGTATAAAGTTTCTTCTATTGAGCATAGCTTACGCGATCTTCTATCCGGGAGGTTATACTTTTCCCCTGTGCATTTTGCTTACTAATATAATCAATAAATGCATCTCTCACGAGGTAATCTGCAATTTTCGCCGGAATTACTTTCAGCATATCACAATTATCACCGCCATGAACGATGTAGTCGGAGTTTACAATCCGGTACCGGGCATTGCTATCCAGCGGATTTGCTCCTATTTTTACGTCTACGGCTTTGTTGTTTTTAATTTTCATGGTTATCCCCGCTACCGGCCATCCCCCTTTTGCCGCGGTTAGGTTAAGAAAGTCCTGTAATACCCTTCCGCTGATCTCTTGCAGGGCTACCAGGTTGTCAAAGGGCATGATTTCATAAAGATTGCCTACTGTTATGGTACCTGATTTCAGGTAGCTCTTCCTGATTCCTCCGGGGTTTAAGAAAGCAGCATCAACCGGCGTATTAAATATTTCAGCAGCGCTTTCCCGCAGCGCATCGGCTAAAAAATTACCGAGCGTGCCCTCCGGCTGTTTTTTCTGCAGGGTTGTTTTGGCTGTTGCCAGTACGATTTGCATGGCACTGTGCAGGCTGTCTCCGTATGGTTGCAGGAATGAAACAAAGCTTGTGTCTAACAAATGTTGACCGGCAACATGGTATGTTGAATATTGAACGGACCGGGGTTGGTAGGAAAGCCGGCAGGACAGGATAATAATACAGGGTAATATGGCAGCGTAAATCTTTCTTTTCATTTGTACAGCACTTGTCTTTCCCGCAGGAAGGTATAATTTTTCTAAGCAGGAACAAAATCAAAAATTTCAAAATCGGGAGTCGGTTTTAACCGCTACATTTGCGGATTAAAACTTAATCATGAGCTACGAATTAACCGGCATATTGATTGCCAAGTATGATACTGTTCAACGTACCGCGACATTTAAAACCCGGGAATTTGTGATTGAAAAATCGGAAGACATTGGAGGAAGGATAATTACCAATTATGCCAAATTTCAATGCGTGCAGGATAAAACCACACTGCCCGACCGGTTCAGCATCGGTGAAACGGTAAAGGTGCATTTTAATATAAAAGGAACCAAATGGGAAAAGAACGGACAGGTGAATTATATCACTAATCTTGATGCCTGGAGGATGGAATCTGTTAATCTCCAGCAGCAGGAGCCGGTTGCCGCTCCCAATGATTTTACTTTAAGCGAAGCGCCATCGTCTCCCGTGGGAGATGATCTGCCGTTTTAATATACGCGTTCCGGCTGTTAACGGGATTTTGGGATAACCACCTGACCCTTATTATATGCAAAAACAAATTGCGCTTCGTCTGCTTCCCGCTCAGGCGGCTTCATCCTTGCTGATCCGGGAGCAAATTGCTGCGGAGGAAGGAATTGCCGTTTCTGACGTATCAGGATTTCACATCATCCGGAAATCTGTTGATGCGAGGGGACGAAAGATAGGGATCATCCTTACTGTTCTTGCGTTTATCCGGGAGCCTTTTCAAGAGAGAGCAATACAGGAGTTTCATTTCCACCATGTAGCGCATGCCCAAAAGAAGGTAGTGGTGATAGGCGCCGGGCCGGCCGGTTTGTTTGCTGCTTTGAAGCTGATAGAAAACGGGATACAGCCCATTGTACTGGAAAGAGGAAAGGAAGTAAGAGCAAGAAGAAGAGACCTGGCTGTGTTGAATAAGGAAGGTATAATAAACCCCGAAAGCAATTATTGTTTTGGAGAAGGCGGTGCCGGCACGTATAGCGATGGGAAATTGTATACCCGCAGTAATAAGCGTGGCGACATTAACCGGATACTGAACCTGTTTGTACATTTTGGCGCAGGAGAAAACATTTTGTATGACGCCCATCCGCATATAGGTACCAATAAGCTTCCTCATATCATCACTGCTATGAGCAATACCATCCGGGATTGCGGCGGTCTAATTTTATTTGAAAAAAAAGTAACGGACTTCATTATAGAAAATGATGCGCTCAAATCGGTAAAAACTGCTGATGGATCCGTATTTGAAGCCGATGCGTTTATATTAGCCACCGGACATTCTGCGAGGGATATATACCGTTTGCTGGATCAGAAGAATATCGCTATTGAATTAAAGCCTTTTGCATTAGGTGTGCGTATTGAGCATCCGCAACAGCTTATTGACCAGATTCAGTATCATACTTTTCCCGGTGTTGCGCCTGCATTTACCAGGTCGCCTGACCTGCCACCTGCATCTTACAGCCTGGTAACGCAGGTGAGCGAACGCGGTGTGTTTTCATTTTGTATGTGCCCGGGGGGTATTATCGCACCCGCTGCTACATCGCCGGGGGAACTGGTAGTGAACGGCTGGAGTCCTTCTAAGCGAAATAATCCTTTTGCCAATAGTGGTATTGTAGTGGCCGTTAATGAAAAGGATGTACAAAGTTTCAAAAAGCAGCGTGCTTTAGCCGCCATGTATTTCCAGGAAAGCGTAGAGCGGAAAGCATATACGGCCGGGGGTGGTCAGTTTGTAGCACCGGCGCAACGTATGACTGACTTTGTTGAAAATAAATCTTCTTCTACTCTTCCGCGTTGTTCGTATTTGCCGGGAGTAACCGCCGTACCGCTGAAAGAAGTGTTACCCGCTTTTGTTTACCATACGCTTCGTGCAGGGTTGAGTGATTTTGGCAGAAAAATGAAAGGATACTATAGTAATGAAGCCATTATCGTGGCTACAGAAAGTCGTACCTCATCACCGGTGCGCATACCCCGTGATAAGGAAAAGCTGCACCATCCGCAAATTAAGAATCTTTATCCCTGTGCTGAAGGGGCGGGCTATGCCGGGGGAATAGTAAGTGCAGCGATGGATGGTGAAAAGATAGCGGCTGTTTTATCGGAAAAGTGACTGGTACAACACCATGGCCGTCAACTTAAGCCCGAAGGGCTTGAACCGTGCCTGCGGCAGGCACGGTTTGAATAGCCCCCAACTTTGTTGGGGGACAAAATGTCGATGTTTTTGTTGAACCCCGTAGGGGTTCAATGTAAAGTTTGGCGAATATACCACCGGTTACACCGATGGTTATTCAAATTAAATCCCATTCGGGGTGTTTGAGCGGATAGGCTTCTTAAGTTGGCGGATATGGTACAACACCGGCTGCGGAGCTGGTACCCGGATGAGCGGGCATGAATTAAGCTTACGCTGCTTTTGATAGGAGAATATAAGACCGGGAAAGTTGGATGTATACCTGAAATAAATTCTTTTGTAAAACCAAAACTTTTTAAAATCTTTATGGTGGGGTAATCCCTGATCCTGTTCTTTTGATCCTATGTAATACAATTAACCGGAGGTAACCAATATCTTATATGCAGCACATTTTAGAAGTTCACCAGCTCAAAAAATATTTTGCTTCACAAAAGGCGGTAGATGATGTTAGTTTTACCATAGAACAAGGGGCCATTTTTGGCATGTTGGGACCGAACGGAGCGGGTAAAACAACGTTGCTCAGGATGATCACCGGGATATTCTTTCCCGATAGCGGTACCATTATTTTTGAAGGGAAAAAATTCGATCCGCTCCATGATATTACCCGCATAGGCTACATGCCGGAAGAAAGAGGATTGTATAAAAAAATGAAGATTGGTGAACAGGCTTTATACTTAGCCCGGCTGAAAGGGTTAAGTAAGGCGGAAGCTATGAAAAAAATAAAATTCTGGTTTCAGCGCCTGGAGATGGAAAGCTGGTGGAATAAAAAGGTGCAGGATCTGAGCAAGGGCATGAGCCAGAAACTGCAGTTTGTTACTACCGTGCTGCATGAGCCTTCACTCGTTATTTTGGATGAGCCGTTCAGCGGGCTTGATCCGGTAAATGCCAATCTGATAAAGGACGAAATATTCCGGCTGGCAAAAAACGGCTGCACCATTATCTTCAGCACGCATCGCATGGAGCAGGTAGAAGAGATCTGTGACCATATTATTCTTATTAATAAGGGAAATAAAATATTGGATGGTTCTGTTAAAAATGTAAAGCAGGAATTTAAAGAGAATGTTTTCCAGGTTGGCTTTGAAAAAAAGCCCGGTGATATACCCGGTAATAATATTTTTGAAATTACGGGTGAAAAGGATCAGTCGGTGTTATTAAAGATTCATGAAGGATTTAAGCCGCATGATGTATTACAATATTTACTTGGACTCAATCATGAAATCATATCATTCAATGAGATACTGCCTTCATTGAATGACATTTTTATTAAGCTGGTTGAAGGTACTCCGCTGGCAAGAGCATTTCATACTGCTCCCACATCAGCCAACTAACGGTATATGCATAACATAATAATCCGGTAAAGTATATGAATAAGATCAGCCTGATAATAGAAAGAGAGTATATGACCAGGGTAAAGAGAAAGTCCTTTTTACTCACCACCCTGCTTGTGCCTTTGGTTATTGCATCTTTCTATGCCATCATTATTGTGGTTTCCGTTAGCGGGGAAAGCAATACACAACGGGTTGCTATTTTAGATGAAGCCGGGCTGTTTAATGGAAAGATAGAGACGGAAAAGAATGACAGGTCAACTTATATTTTTATTCATAATGAAACGGAGCAGTCCTTTGTAGCAAGGTATAAGAATGAGGGATACGGGCTGTTTTTGTATATACCCGGTTTTGAAAATAATGAGCTTCCTCATATCAGGCTGCACAGCCAGGCGGTAGTTAACCTGTTTGTAAAATCAGCGCTGGAAAAGAAGATCAATGCGGCAATTGAAAAGAAACGGCTGGCTGCGGCAAAGATCAGCCCGGAGGTATATAAGAATATCAAAGCGGATATTGAAATTGACAATGCGGTTGACTCCGGTAAAGGGGAACGAAAGGGTGTTGGAGGTGCTGCCGTTGGCGCTGTTGCCGGTATTCTTATATATATGATCCTGCTGATTTACGGAACGATGGTGATGCGTGGTGTTATGGAGGAAAAAACCAATCGTATAGCGGAAGTGATTGTAAGCTCTGCGAAACCCTTTCAACTCATGCTGGGTAAAATAATCGGTATCGGTGCCGTAGGCTTGACGCAATTTGCAATTTGGATCGTGATCATTGGGTTAGCCCAGTTTATTATACCCTTAATTTTTCCGGGGGTATTCCATCAGTTATCTGATCCTGCTTTGACCGGGGCGGTGGTACAAAAGGGCAGCTCAGGTAAGGTGGCTGAGATCGTTGAAAGTATACGACTGCTTCCTTTGGCATTGATCCTTTTTTCTTTCGTCTTTTATTTCCTGGGTGGTTATTTGCTATATGCCGCGTTATTCGCTGCTATCGGAAGTGTGGTCAGTGAAGATCAGCAGGAAGCCCAGCAACTGGTATTTCCCGTGATGATGCCGCTGATTTTAGGCTTTGTTATCATGACCAAAGCCATCAATGATCCTGATAGTGGTATTGCCGTTTTCGGCAGCCTGTTTCCGCTTACTTCTCCCATTGTAATGATGGGTAGAATTCCTTATGGTGTTC
Source organism: Chitinophagaceae bacterium (assembly GCA_023957155.1). Classification (GTDB taxonomy): domain Bacteria; phylum Bacteroidota; class Bacteroidia; order Chitinophagales; family Chitinophagaceae; genus Agriterribacter. The sequence continues at coordinate 329,686 of JAMLHK010000002.1, forward strand.
CATGGTGGCAGTTAACGCTTTCTATGTTTTTATTAGTGCTCACCTTCCTTTTCTTTACCTGGGTTACTGCTAAAATTTACCGGACAGGCATTTTGCTTTACGGTAAAAAGGTAACCTGGAAAGAAATATGGAAATGGTTAGTAAGAAAAGGATAAGAAGATTAGAAATTAGAGATTTTACATTTGAGATGCGTCTCTCGCATAAAAAAATGCCATTAACAAAAGGCGAAAACCCGTTGTTAATGGCATTGCAATATTCCCGGAGTGAATAAAGCGGCTCTTATTTAATAACGCCGCACCCGATTCTTGTACCGGCATTACCCGATGGCTGGGAAGTATAATCATCTACACCACCATGTACGATCAGCGCTTTATCCAGGATATTTTTTTCCTCGCTGCCGCCTAATGTCCATAGGTCGGTTTCTATAGTAAGACTGCCTTTACCCTCTGCATTTAATTCCACGTTTCCGATGTCGCCCGAATGAAAGGCGGCGCTTCCCCATTTACCATGCTGCTGTTTGGTAGGGTTCCAGTGCCCGTGCGACAGGTTCCCGTTATCGCCGCAATCACCATGTTCATGAATATGAACGGCTACGCTTTTGCCGGCTTTGGCAGGGATAGTAATTTCCAGCTCTAATTTTACTTTCCCGTTTTCGTCTGCATCGAATTTGGCCGTGCCGGAAACCGTAGTGTCGGCATAGGTGCCGGTAAGAACAGCCTCAGCGTGTTTTATTAAAGGGACGGAAGTGCTTTCGTGTGTGGTGTGGCTTTCGGTACCAGCTTCCGTATTCCCCGAAGCGGATGTATTGTCAGCAGGGTTATTACAGGAAAATACCAGAGCAAATGCCGGGGCAAGTGCCAGTGTTTGCACTGCCTGCCGGCTTAAAAATCGAAAATTCATAACTAAATATTTTAAAATTTTAAAGAACTAAGCGGCAAAGTTACAAAAACCTTATCCGGTTATTTATATCATTCGTCAACTTTATATGCGATGAAAAAGATTTTTGGGATAGTATTCTTATTGTTTTTATAGTTATTGACCGTATCGCAGGATGTACTTGGTTCCCGGTTGAAACATGGCTAATCTATTATGAACCGTTCATTTGAACCGTTGTGGAAATAATTGTACCGGATCAATCATTCGCTTTCCTATTTTTGCGGGTGTATGTCGCTTTTTATCACCGCTTTAAATTCGGGCAGTAATGGCAACTGCTATTACATAGGAAATAAAAACGAGGCCGTATTGATTGATGCCGGTATTTCCTGCCGGGAAACGGAAAAAAGGATGAGCCGGCTGGGCTTGAATATGCAGCTCGTAAAAGCGATCTTTGTATCTCATGAACATTCGGATCATATTACCGGTGTGCCGGGTCTGTCTAAAAAATATCAGCTTCCGGTATTTATTACTGAAGCTACGTTGCGCTCCGCTCCTATTCCTGTTGAAAAGGATCGCATTCGCCATTTCTCCCCTTATCATCCGGTTGCGGTAGGGAATTTAGCAATAACTGCTTTTCCCAAATGCCATGATGCCGCTGATCCGCATAGTTTTGTGGTGTCGGGCAATAAGGTAAATGTGGGCATTTTTACAGATATCGGAAATCCATGCGCGCATGTTGTTCGTCATTTCAGCCAGTGCCATTCCGTTTTCCTGGAAGCCAATTATTGCAGGGATATGCTTGCCAACGGCAGCTATCCTTATCATTTAAAAAAACGCATCAGCGGGGGGAACGGTCATTTATCCAATACAGAGGCCCTCGAACTGTTTACTAAGCACAGGGGTGAACACCTGACCCACCTGATCTTATCGCATTTATCTAAAAACAATAACAGCCCCGAGCTGGTAGAACAGCTTTTCAGTAAAGAAGCCAATGGTACCCGGATTGTTGTTGCTTCCCGCTACCACGAAACGCCTGTTTATTGTATCGGGAATAATAGTCCCGGATCATCTGTTCGTGCCGAAAAACCGGTATCACCCGGACATACCCAGCTTTCCCTGTTTTAACCTCTCCGGTGTGTTCTTCCAGACGAGCGATATACGCCGGCATCATCCCGATTTTTCTATTCCCTCGTTCTGCGTTATTTTCGCTGAAATTTTTACACATGAATCTGCATGAATACCAGGCTAAAGAGTTGCTAAAAAAATTCAATGTTCCTATCCAGGATGGTATACCCGTTGATACCGCAGAAAAGGCGGAAGAAGCGTATAAACAACTTAAAGTACAGTATGGTAATAATTTTGCTGTGGTAAAGGCGCAGATCCACGCCGGCGGGCGCGGAAAGGGTAAGATAGAGGGAACCGAACAACGCGGAGTTGCTGTAGGTAAAAGTGCAGAAGAGATTAAAACCATTGCGGGAAATATTATAGGTCATACCCTGGTAACCCTGCAGACCGGTGCCGCAGGTAAGCTGGTAAATAAAGTATTGGTAGCACAGGATGTATACTATCCCGGCGCCAATCCGGTAAAGGAGTTTTACCTTTCTATCCTTGTTGATCGCGGTAAAGGTCAAAATGTGATTATGTACAGTACTGAGGGTGGAATGGATATTGAAAAAGTTGCACACGATACACCCGATAAAATATTCAAAGAATGGGTACACCCTGCCGGGGGATTGCTTCCTTTCCAGGCTCGTAAAATTGCATTCAACCTGGGATTAAGCGGGGAAGCATTTAAGAATTGTGTGCGGTTTGTGACTAATTTATACAAGGCTTATGTGGATCTTGATTGCAGTATGCTCGAGATCAATCCCCTTTTTAAAACAAGCGATGAAAAGATCATAGCGGTTGATTGTAAAATGAACTTAGATGATAATGCGTTGATGCGTCATACCGACTTAGAAGCTTTGCGCGATATCAGTGAAGAAGATCCTACCGAAGTGGAAGCCCGTAAATACAATCTTAACTTTATAAAATTAGATGGTAATGTAGGTTGTATGGTGAATGGCGCCGGGTTAGCGATGGCTACAATGGATATGATCAAGCTTAGCGGTGGTGAGCCGGCTAACTTCCTGGACGTGGGAGGTACAGCTAATGCACAGACTGTTGAAGCCGGGTTCCGAATTATACTGAAAGATCCGAAAGTTAAAGCTATTCTCATTAATATCTTTGGAGGCATCGTACGTTGCGACCGGGTTGCGCAGGGTGTTATTGATGCCTATAATTCTATTGGCGACATCCGGGTGCCTATTATCGTTCGTCTGCAGGGAACCAATGCGGAAGAGGCGAAAAAACTGATTGAGGAAAGCGGGCTGAAAGTACAGTCTGCTATTTTGCTGAGTGAAGCTGCCGGGTTGGTAAACCAGGCGGTAAGCGCTTAATGATAACGCGTTATTATAAGAAAAGGTGAAGGATCAAAATGCTTTCACCTTTTTAAATGTACGGACGATCTCTTTAAACGAATAGAAATGAATCCCCGTTTATTACATTGTGTATATAGTGTATCCATGCTGCTACTTATGCTTTGCTGTCTGCCGGCCTGTAAAAAAGGGGTTAAGCAACAGGACGATGAGTTGTATTCCCGGCATCTGCAGCGCAAGGTTAAGCTAACGGTGATCAGTACGCCCATGCCTGATGATAAAACGGATATTAACCTGCTGGTCTGTAACGATGGACAATTGTTTGACCGGTTGAACATCAGGTTCATGGCAGACAGCCTGTACCGGACAAAGCGTCTTTCTCCATTAGTGATCGTGGGTATTCACGCAGGAAACCGTTTAGAAGAGTATGGCATAGCGGAAAGATCGGGTAAAGCAGCTGCCGGTGGAAAAGCAGATCATTACGACAGTTTCTTCAACAACGAACTGTATCCCTATGCAAAGAAAAATGCAGGCGTAAGAAAATTTAAGTCCGTGGCTGTTGCCGGCTTCGGCGCCGGGGGATTATCAGCGCTGGATATGGCATGGAGCCATCCTGATAAGATCAGCAAAGCGGGAATATTTTCGGGCGCTTTCTCCAGGAAAGAAAAAAATACTCCAGATACAGCCCGGGGAATGATGTTTGAAAAATTAAAAAGTTCCCGCAAACGCCCTCACCTGCAATACTGGTTTTATGCAGGCGCCGGCGGCAACACGGATATTGCAAAGGATGATGCGGAAGACATCAGCTCCTCCACCTTGCAGATCGTTGAGCTGCTGGAAGACAAAAGCTTTACTACAGCCGGTGATATTGTTTTCCGGAAAGGTTTAACCAACGACAGCCGGTCATGGATAGCCGTATTTCCGGAGTTTTTGGAATACAGCTTTGGGAAATAAAAAAGGGAAGCAGTATATTTCAACCGCTTCACCTCATATATATTCCGTGCTGTAGCACCGGCGTTTATCTGTGTGTGTTTACAGGTTTAAGCTCCATCCGTTGCGGTATTCCCGTTTAACGAACCGGTTGGCTTCATCGAAGTTCGTGATCTTCATATTTTTGGCATCCCACAGCAGCTTTTTACGACCGGTAAATTTGTTTTTACCCCAGCCGCTTACGGTTGGATCTGTATACAAAGCGCTTCGGATGGCAAGATTACCCATCAGGATGCTTTCGGTGAAAGGTCCTGCATATTCAAAAGGTGAGCTGGTTTCGCCTTTACCGTAGCCCGCGATGCATGCGTTTACCCATTGCAGGTAGTGTCCTTCCGGTACGCGTTTGATGGTTTCTTTTACCGCTTTTGCACTTTCATTTTTTGTGAGTGGCAGCAATCTCGGATTGGCACCGTAACAATCTGCCAGTAATTTGCCTTTGGTTCCTATGAACAAAACACCTCCGTCCCAGTTTCCAAATTCTTCTTCAGGCAATAATTCATCCGGTCTTTTGGGCAGTAAGCCTCCGTCATACCAGGAAACTTTTACAACTCCTTTTTTATCTTTCCGGGGATATTCAAGATGAATAATGGATGATACGGGGCAGCTATCGGTATTATTCGCTTCCTGGTTCATTCCGGTCCATTGATTGGCAATGCTGCATTCGGCGGAAGAAGGAAAATCAATGGGTAATATCCTGTAAATCGGATCCATAATATGGCAGGCCATATCGCCCAAAGCCCCCGTTCCATAATTCCACCAGCCTCTCCAGTTAAACGGCAGATAAGCCGGGTTATATTCTTCTTCAGGAGCTGTACCCAGCCATAAATCCCAATTCAGCTCGCTGGGTACAGGATGGTTACCGGTAGGCTTGGCTATTCCCTGGGGCCAAATAGGACGATTGGTCCATGCCTGGGCTTCAACGATATCTCCGATCAGTCCTGCATCATATATTTCTTTCATTCTTCTTACACCGTCTCCCGAGCCGCCCTGGTTGCCCATTTGGGTAACCACCTTATATTTTTTGGCAGCCTGTGCGAGAATACGGGCCTCATAAATATCGTGTGTGAGCGGTTTCTGCGTATACACGTGTTTGCCTAACTGCATAGCTGCAAGAGTAGCTACAGCATGCGTGTGGTCAGGTGTGGAGATAGAACAGGCATCAATGTTATTTTTCTCTTTAGCCAACATTTCCCTGAAATCTTTATAGTATTTCGCTTTGGGGAAGTTTTGCCTTGATTTTACCGCCTGGCGGTCATCTACGTCAACCAATGCCACGATATTAACATTGGGGCTTTTAGCAAAAGAAGTAAGATCGCTTTCTCCTTTTCCTCCGGCGCCGATACCTGCAATATTTAATTTATCGCTTGGCGCTACGAATCCTTTACCTAATACATGCCGGGGCACGATAAAATAGCCGGCCGCAGCAACCGAAGCATTGCGCAGGAATTTTCTGCGGGAATTTTTAGACTTTGATTTTAATTTCTGGCTCATCGTTTGTGAAATTTTGTGTTAAGGTAAGAACATATAGGGAGATTTAGGATTTGAGATTTGATATTTAAGATTTGATAGCCGTTGGCAAAGATATTATTATATAAAGCCCTTTGCAGCTCACCGGGAGTCAATAATCAAAATAGTAGCAGCCTGAACGAATTACTATTCAGGTAGGCTATTGCTAAGGTTCAGAACCCTGTTTCCTATATGGGCAAAGGGTCATTTGGAATAAAATGATGCTTAGATTCAGGCGCTCCGTATAACTAATATTTGTTCTTTTCAGGGTTTCTTCTCATGTCGAAAATGCACAATATCTCTATTGAATCAATATTACAACGATAAAAAATATGGTTATGAGGAGTTAATAAAATACTTCTGACATTGCTCTTTTTCAGAGAACGTTTACCGACCAGACTCCGGGTGCTTTACAATGAAATCTATTCTTTCCTCTAAGCGTTCCAGGAATAAATAGGCGGTTTTAGCTGAAAATTTTTTAAGCAGGTACTCGTAAATTTGCAGGGAATTTTTACGGAATCATTTAGTAATAATTATTTTTTTCTCCATTCATCTATTTCCTTTTTGAAATCTTCCCAGGAGATTGTTTCCTTATTATCTGCCTCCTCAATAGCTTCATCCAGTTCTTTCAACTGTCGTTCGTTCAGCCCGTCAACAATATCTTTCTTTGAGGCGTAGAATGAAACCTCTTCCATTAAAAGGTTTAATACCGCCTCATCATCAATTTCTTCCAGCAACCTGGTGATTTTCGTTTTTACAACCTTGCTCATTTCAGAATGATTTAGTTGTAAGATACAAATTAACTTTCAGATATATGGAGCAGTGTACTACAGTTAAAATTATCAAAATTTCCAGCAGCAGGTTTGGATAGCCCCCAACTTTGTTGGGGGATAAAATTTCGATGTTTTTGTTGAACCCCTACAGGGTTCAATGTAAAATTGTGCCAACATCCCACCGGTTAACCACCCACCTGCGAAAATTGAAATACACCCTCTGTGCTAACCTTTCTGTATAATTCAGTATCTTACGTGCAGGCTTTAACAGGTATAAAAATGCACAATCCATCCCCCAAAAAAGTATCTACCGAACAGGGAGACAACAACAGCAGTGAACAGAGAAAGCAGTACAACCAGTCTCTCGATGAGAATACACGGTATTGGATAGACGAAGATGCAAAGTATTTCTTACACCAGGCCTTATCCACGCCCGTAATGAATGTATTGAGCAAAACCGAGGGAGCTTATATATACGATCTCAGCGGTAAGAAATATCTTGATCTTCACGGAAACGGCGTACACAACGCCGGCTTTTCCAATCCCGAAGTAATAGCGGCAGCGATCCGGCAGCTAAATGAGCATTTAGCATTTACGCCCCGCCGTTATACCAATATACCTGCCGTACAACTGGCAAAAAAGCTGGTTGAAATTACTCCGCAGGGATTGGATCGCGTATTGTTCTGTCCCGGTGGATCAGAAGCCATTGAAATGGCAATCGCTCTTGCCAAGCAGGTTACCGGCCGATGGAAAACCATTTCTTACTGGGACTCGTATCATGGCAACGGGTTCCAGGCTTCTACAGTTGGCGGTGAAGAACATTTTACCAACGGTCAGGGTCCCATGATGCCCGGTGCCTTTCACGTGGAATTTCCTAATTACTACCGCAATCCTTGGGGATTTACAGATCAGCAACAGATTGATGATGAGTATCTGCGCCAGATCACCAATATACTTCACCGCAATCCTGATATTGCAGCGCTGATAGCGGAACCAATATCTGCTACACCTGTAGTCCCATCAGAGTATTATTGGAAGCAGGTACGCAAGATATGCGATGACTATGGCATCTTTCTCATTTTTGATGAAATTATAGAAGGATTGGGAAGAACCGGCAAATGGTTTGCCTGTGAACATTTTGTTACACCTGATGTGCTGGTGTTGGGAAAATCGCTGGGTGGGGGAATCGTACCGCTTGCAGGGATTGTTACCAAAGAAAAATACAATGTGCTGCAACATCGTTCTATCGGGCATTTCACGCACGAAAAAAATCCGCTTTCCTGCGCCGCAGGGCTTACGGCCATCCATTATATAGAAAAGAACAAGCTGGTGCAGAACGCTGAAAACCTGGGCGCTTACCTGGTGGAGCAATTAAAAGCGCTTCAGCAACAGTTTCCTGTAATTGGAAATATAGCCGGCCGTGGGTTTCACCTGGGCATTGACCTGGTGAGAAACCCGGATACGAAAGAAAGAGCAGATGAGCTGGCGGAAGTTATAATGTATTCCTGTATGCAACAGGGAGTGGCTTTGAAAGTGATTGAAGGAAATATTCTCACCATGCGGCCCGCTCTGATCATAACTAAAGCGGATTGCGATCTGATCATAAGTGCATTGAAAAATGCATTTGATAGCCTGAGATGATGATGGAAATTCCCGCCCGGCGGCGCTACATTTAAGGCGGGAGACCTCAAGTTTTCCATACTACTTGCTGAGGTGCAGATCAACCTGTTGCCGGGATAACACTCATGCTATGGAACAGGAGATTTATTTTAATATATTATCAGGTCTTTATACAATTGGGACAATCGTGTACGCAGATATTTTACGGCATAATGTTTCCTGGATAGCAGCGTATTGACAGAAACATTCACCGCTTCGGCAACCTCTTTCACGGGTAATCCCTCTAATTCTGTCAATACAAAAGCCTCCCTCTGTTCGGGCGGTAATTCGGATAATGCAGTATCCAGTTCCTTCCAAACCAGGGTACGCATATATTCCGTTTCGGGTACCGGGTTGTCCTCGTTGAACAGGATTTCCGAGAACGCTTCCAGTATATGCCCTTCATCATCATACCGGGCAGCCGGCCACTCTTCTTCCCGTTTTTTCTTCCCTTTATTGATAATGGTATTCCGGGCTACGCGGTATAGCCAGGCTGCAACCTGCTCTATCGGACTGATGTTGTTTTCAATCGTTTTAACTAATTGATAAAAGACATCCTGCAAAATATCTTCCGCATCTTCTTTATTGGAAACCCGTTTCCATATAAATGATTTCAGGCGGGGCTGATGTTCTTTTACAAGCTGTTCAACATCCGGTTTACCGGTATACTCATTTATTCCCATCGTCTTGTTGTGCCTGGTCATCCATATCAAAATGTTCCGTTCCCATAGGATGTCCGAAACCGAATTTCTGCCTTTTATTAATAAATTCTTTACGTTGCTCCGGTGTCATTTTCATCCATTTTTCACGGATATGATTTCCTCTCTCCCGCATCATCATTTTACCTCTCCCGAATCCGAGATGTCCGAAAAGGATACGGGTCAGCAGGAATAGTCCCAACGCCTGCCAGAAGTTAATGGACGATAATCCGAAAATGCCCGGGATCAGCTCATTCCATAATAACATGATCACTACGCTTAGAGCGGCCAGTGCCGCGATACTCATTAAAGCAATTTTTGCACCTTTGTATTTCATAATTTTAAAATATAATTGATTAATAAAACCACATCCCTGCATTTCAGCGGCAGGGATGTGGACTGATGTTCTTATAGATGCCGGTGTTCCCCAAAATCACACATTCCGTGCATCCGGGTTCCAAAAATATGTTTACGTTCATCCACGAATGCCTGCTTTTCTTCAGCCGTCATTTTTGACCATTCGTTACAAAGTTCATCTAATTTCTCTACTGAAAAACGGTCCTCCCCTATTGATCCAAACCGTTCATTTGCAAACCCGAGCTTTTCGCTATCGGTCATTTTAGACCATTTTTCCCGGAATTGTTTCCTTGCTTCATTGTCGAAAGGCATTCTTGCAAAGATTCCCCTTCCCCAATTTTTTGTTGTCATAATTTACCTGGTTTTTAGTTATATGTTTTTTTCTTCGGGAGCGCTCTTATTTATGTTGACAACTGAAAAGGAATAATATTTTATGAAAACTCTTTTTTTTCGCCTGATACTCAAAAAATCAATATTCCCTATGTTCGCAGAGGCATGACAAATGAGGGCATAATGCGCGGTAAAAGCCCGTGAAGAGAGGACTATTGGTTTGGTATTTTTTCGTTTGCAGGCTTGTAGTATAGAATCACGGCGCCTCCGCTGAAGATTTTTGTCTTGATAAGTTTTAGAATTGTCCTGTCGTTTATGTTTTCAAATAATGGCAACCCCCTGCCTGCCACAACGGGATGAACACAAATCTGGTATTCGTCAATCAGGTTAAGTTTCATTAGCTGTATAATAAAACTCCGGCTGCCAATAAATATATCTTTCCCCGATTGTTGTTTAAGTTCCAAAACTTCTTCCCCAGGGTTTTTGCTTGCCAGCTCTGCACTTTTCCAATCTACATTTTCAAGTGTATGAGAAAAAACGATTTTTTGGATTTGGTCAATAGCCCTGGCAAAGTCATTCATTGATTTTTCTTCCGAAGGTTTTTCTATAAACATTCGCCAAAATTCCATAAGCTGGTATGTTATCCGCCCATATAGTATTACGTCTCCCTGGCCTAACAGTTCTGTATAATGGTGATGTATTTCTTCGTCAGGCAGTCCGGCTGTATGGTCGCAAATCCCGTCAAGTGTCATATTGATTGCCGCGATTACTTTTCTCATTTTTTATTCTTTTATTATTATCACTAAAGCACAAAGACACTCCGTTTTCCTTTGTTTCTTAGTATATTTTAACCTGCTGAATTTAACTTGCGGTAATTGTTATAGGATAGCGCAAGTATTCCGATAAAAATAAGCGGGAAAAACGATTGGAAATCCATTCCATCTACTGCAAAGTGGCTTATGCTGGCAAAAATAAAGTCGAACAGAAAACCCGCGTAAGCCAGTTCTTTAAGCCGTTTCGGCACTTGTGGAATTATCAGTGCTAATGCTCCCAGCACTTTGAAAATAGTCAAAGCGTTACCAAAATACCCGGGATAGCCTAAGTGCCTGATACCTTCTTTTGCAAGCTCGGTTTGTGAAGTAAGTGCGGGTAGTACACCTTCCCAAAGAAAAATAATGCCTGTTGCAATCCAGAAAATGATTTTGTTCTTTTTCATTGTTTTATTTTTTAAGGGTAGTCAATAATGTATCCAACTGATTTAAGCTCATGGTAAATCCCTCTTTGAAGCCCATTGCAATAATCTGTTCAAGGTCTTCGAGCTTGTCGAAAGTAAGTGTAATCGTTACGGTCGTTTGTTCATCACTTGCGGTAAACAAATTCTCCCATAAATTTTGCGGGAAGGCAGGGTTCATCGTTCCGTTCTCATCACAAAAACCATCTTTAGCCGTAAATGATTTTTCTTTCTCTATTGAAATGTAGTTGACTTTACTCCAATGTTTTTCGCCTTCAGGGCCTACCATTGCATATAGCCAATGACCACCTTCACGGAAATCCATTGTTTTGGTTTCCGCTCTCCAGGGTTGCGGTCCCCACCATTGGTCTAATAGTTCGGCTGATGTCCACGCCTGCCAAACCAGATCCGGGTTGGCGTTAAATTCACGCTTTACATGAATGGTGTTGTTTTTCTTGTTCACGGAAAAATCGAACAGAAGATTATTTTTCATTTTTTCTGTTTTTTAATTGTTGCTAATACGTTGTCAAGTTGGATGAAGCGGGTTTCCCAAATTTGGCGGAACTGCTCAAGCCATTTATCTATTTCTTTCATTTTGTCAATTTCAAGTTGATAGAAAATCTCTCTTCCTTTATGTTCCTGCTTTATGAGTTCACATTCTGTCAAAATGCGAAGATGCTTGGAAACCGCCTGCCTTGTTGTGTCAAAGTGTTCCGCAATAGCGGTTGGTGTCATTGCCTGTAATGCAATCAGCACAATGATGGCCCGTCTTGTCGGGTCTGCGATTGCCTGAAAAATGTCTCGCCTCATTTTCTCCTGGTTTAATTTGGGAAACTAATCGGCTGCAAATATATACGCAACCTTTCGGTTTCCAAAATTTTTTCTTAATTTTTTTTGAGATTGTTTAGAAGCCGGCGGGATTTGATTGTCTGGTCACCGGTGCATTTTATTTTTTCGTTTCCTGTACCATTTTGGGACTGATCTAAAAGTAATATTTTGTCCGATACATCACCTACCTGAATAATATCTATCTTCATCCTACAACGGTAAATCATGTTAACATACAGGCTTATTATATTTCTACCTCTTCTTATTAGTATGCTTCATGGCGAAGCGCAGCAGGGAAAAAGTATCCGGGATTTTAAAGTGTTACCTGGAAATGATGCCCATACCAATTCTGTCAACCTGCAAAGAGCGATTGACTGGGCATCGGTATCGGGCGCCGCCCTGTTTGTTGAGCCTTCTGATGAGCCTTATGCATTGGAAAGCGGGCTTATTCTTAAGAAAAATGTTTCTCTTATCGGCGTACACGGCCCTGTACCGAGAGGAACCTCTCATATCAGCAGGAATGCGCCGGTAGGAAGTGTGTTTAAGATTACAGATGATAAGCAACCCCTTTTTATAGTGGAATCTGCCACACAAATTAAAGGGATTCAATTTTGGTACGCTGACCAGGAACTGAATGATCCTGCGTACAGTGTGAGTTATTGCTTTAAGTAATATCCAACACCGAAGGAAGTTGTAAAATTTTGTTCAAATTTGCTATCACCATCATAGTTGGCAAATCCTTCCTTAAATATTTTCTTATTGGGAACAATTCCAAATTGTCCATGCAAATATATTTTCCATATTTGGGCTCTAAAACCAGCAAACAGATTTACTCCCAGATTTTTGAAAGCATCAGTGGCAACTACATTGGTAGTTACTTGTGGGTTTGAGTTATATGTGCCGTCTATCTTACCAGGTTTTATTATTGCATTTATCAGGTAATTAAAATTAGCCCCGGTTTCAAGCCCAACACCTTCAGAACCAAATAATTTAAATAATCTGACGTAAAAAAATACCGGGATACGTATGGACTGCATTTTTAAAAGACCAATTTCATCTCCATCTATGACTTTAGGAAAGTTATTTGAAGCATCTCCCTTTGAGATAAAAATGGGATATCCGCAATTGTTATAATGAAGCCCTAAATTAATTGAGGCTATTCTGGAATTAGGAACTAAATGATACTCAATGTTTGACCCTGCCGAGAAATTAAAAGCGTCCTTTATATCAGGTCCATTGTAGTACTCATAAGTAAAAAAGGGGTCTCTGATTTTATTGTAATATTTGGAATCTCCCTTTAAGGATAAGTCGGTTTCCAACATTCCAGCTTCAATGGTAAAGGCAATCCTGGAATTGTTAATTACAATCTTTTCTTCTTTCTGTTGCCCCATTATTTTAAGAGACAAAAAGAGCGTTAAACAGAACAGCGTTTTTTTCATAATATCTTTTAATTTTTTATAAAATTTAGATAATCAACAAAGTTGTAAAGCTTGTTTAGTGAATAATCGTCATCATCAAATACCAGGTTGTAATGACTTACAGAAAAACTACTTACTCCGGCAAAGTCTGAATTTTTGATATAAGTAGGCATTGATTGAAAGTATCTTCGTTGAACCATAATATGATTGCCGATTGTGGATATAGTTGCATCATACAGGCCTGATTTTATCTTGCCGATTGCATCACCTTCATTAAACATTGGAACTATGGTAAAGGCATTTTTAATATCCACGTTTGTTAGGTTTTTATGCCTGAAGACCTGGTCAGTACTACTTTTAGGATCATAGGCATTTGTATAGTCCCCGTCATACAAAATAGCTTCGCTGATATACTGGAATGGAATACTTATTTTATTCACAATGCAACTATCTATTGCAGCATTAAGATTTTTAAATTTAACCATCTCAATAATAAAAAGGCTATCCCGGGTATTTATTACATCATATATTCTTGCCTCTATATCGTAAAGATCTTTTCGTAAAATACTTTTTACCATACCACGTTTCATTTGAATTTTTAAATTTGTTATGTGATAGTTAGTTGTGGATTCAATGAACTCAAATACGGAAGTTGATGTACTCAGAGATGCTTTTATACTCTTTAGCTCTTCAAGCCTTCTCAATCTTTCTTCTTCTTCCCGTTTAAACATTGCAGTTCTTTGTACTTCTTTTTTTTCTGAAATCCATGATACCAATGCTACTCCTAATCCAATACCAGTATAAGCAAGGGAAGCTTTGGGATCACTTATATATTGTGCTCCTTCTAAAGTTGCATCAACCATAGCACCCGAAGTTTTTTTCCCGCTGTTTATGGCTTGTTGATATGCACCCACAGAAACATTTTTTGCATTGTCCAATTCCATTTGTGTTTGCTGGGAGCGTTGCTCCTGTTGATTAAATTGTTCCTGGATTTGATTTGATTTTTGCTGTGCGGCTGCCTGTTGCTGGTTTTGAAGGTCTTGTTGCTGCTGAAGCTTGTTTTGTTTGTCTAATTCGTTCTGTTGTTCTTTTATTTTTTTATTTTCATAATCTTGTTGTCTTTGCGCTGCGGTTTTTAGCCAATCTTGTTCTTGCTTATCAATATCATTTATAGTGCTTTTGTATTGTGCGCTACAGTTACATTCGCATCGCATTTGAGAACTTGAATGATGGCATGGATCAGGGTCATTTGCATCATGTGCATGTCCTTTCTCAAAGTGTCCGCATCCTCTTAAACAATTTTCCAATGTCTGGCTTGCAGATTGTCTCCAATTTTTAAAATATGCTTCTTTGGCTTTTTTGTCAGCTTCAAGTTGAGGGTTGGGGTCAACGTAGGTATAAGCTGGTTGTGCAAACAATTTGCTGCACAAACACAAACAAAATATTGTAAGTAATAACCGCATAAACAAGAGGGTTGTATAAATTATGTATGTGTCATTTGGATGGTGTCAAACTGTGTTTTATTTCCGTATTTGTAGCCGTCAATTTACCACTTCATCAGTCCTACAACGTAAAGCTCACCTTCAGCTGAAAATGCTTATATGGCATTTTTTCGGAGCCGGTCACTTCCTGCTGCCCGTTTTGCTGCAGGTAATAAGCAGTGGGAATTTTGGCATTTGACCAGTCAACAGCAAAACCAAAGAAACCATAGCGCAATGTCGCACCTATATTGGTTCCCATTCCCTTGTTGTCAAAGTAGCTCTCGTTGTCAAGTCCAAACATGTAGTCTTTATTATTGCCTTCTTCTACATAATATTCAAATGCATTGTAGTGTAATGCATATGTTAACTGAAACCGCGCTTCTATCACCAGCTTATCTGCCGGGTTAACGGCTATTACCGGGCCGAGCTTTGAGGTAGCAGACACGTGAAGGGGCGTTCCCATATCTACATTTTCGTTTCTTTTGGAGGCGTAATCCTCCCATTTGTCAAGCGGGTTATAAGCAAGGCTGATGATGGTCCAGTCGAGGCCTGCATTAAATATCCGCTGCTTCTTCCTGCCCAGAAAATAAAAGATATGGCCGAACTCCAGCGTATACCCGTTACCCGACCCAAAATTGCCATCACGTACATTTTCCGCAGCGGACACTGCTGTGTTAAGATCGCTGCCGAGCTTATCAATACCCAAGCGAATATAGCCTCTCTTAAAAGGCGATTTCCAGGGTTTGGCAACGGTGCTGTCTGTCTGGGCATGCAAAAAGGCAAAGGAGGTAAGGGTTAAAATCAAAAGGAGGGATACTTGTTTCATATTGTGTTTTTGTTTTACTTAATATAAAGCGCCTGTTGTGTAACAGGTTGGAAGTGCATTTTCGGTGTTCTGACAGGTGTTCTCAGATGGCGGGGAACTATAAGACATTGTGTTTTAAGCGAAAAGATTTTCAAAAGTAAAAGGATCGGGATGTTGAAGAAATAGCAATTTCTTGCTATTTTCAACCCCGAAAATATATTTAAGCTACTTTCCAAACCATTTATGCCAAAACAACCTACTTCCTGGCTGGGCTACATGAACACCCTGAAACAGGTAAACTATGCTCCCGAACAGTTAGCTACGGAAGGATTAGACCGCATACTTAATATCAATACCGTTACCCAATCCGCATTCAGCCATAGCATACCCTGGATATATTTGCTGGATTATACCACCGGGAAATACCTGCTGGTGTCAAAATCCATGAAGCTGATGCTGGGATACTCACCAGATGTGTTTATGAATGAAGGGCTTAACCTCACGCTGGAGAATTATCATGCAGATCACATGCGGTTATTCAATAACGAATTATTTCCCGACAGGCTTGGCCTGCTTAAAACGATCCCGTTCCATGAACATCCCAACTATGTATTCACCTATAATTTTCGTTTCAGAACCAATAAGGGAGACTTCATCAACCTGCTGCAGCGAAACTGCTTTGTAAAATCCGACAGCAATGGCAACCCCCTCTTAAGCTTTGGGGTGATCACTAATGTAAATCAGTATGTTTCTGAAAACCCTGTTATACAGATGGTGGAAAGGATTGATGAAAATAGCTGTCTCGGGCATTCTGAAATGCTCTTCAGGAAAAGCTATTATTTACATGAAGAATACCGGCTTTTTACGAAACGCGAAAAAGAAATTGTGAAATGGATATCCGAGGGACTTTCCGGCAAGCAAATAGCCGGCAGGTTATTCATAAGTGAAAACACGGTGATCAATCACCGGAGGAATATGATGCAAAAATGCAATGCACACAATGCAATGGAGCTGGTAAGCTTTTCTATCAGGAATCATATTATCTAAATACATCTGCTGCTATTTGTTCCAGTAAGTCATTAAACACTTCCGGCTTATCTAAGTGCACCCAGTGACCTGCATCCGCTATCTTTATGATCTCATTGTTCCATAAGGGTAATGAAACCGCATCTAAATAATCCGGGTAAATAGCTGCATCTGCAGTACCAAAAACAACCAGTACCGGAATATGCTTTTTTTCCAGCAAAGCCAATTCATCCGAATAATTGCCGGCCGCAACGGACTGTCCTAATTTTGAACGGAAATTATCCTTCACCGATAGATACGCGCTGATAAGCTGCGCGGTCAGTTGAGGAGATTGATCGGCATTCATAAGGCGTATACAGGCGTTCATTTCTTCTGTAGAAGGACTGTCTGTAAAAGATCCGCCGATTGCCGTGCCTGGAATTGCTATTTTTTCAAGAGAACGATGTTTTCCTATAACGCAGGGCCCTGCGAGTACCAATGCTTCAGGCTGAACGGAATAGGAAAGCATTTCCGCAATAATATTGGTGCCCAGAGAAACTCCCGCCAGCAAATAAGGCTTCCCGTCGCTGAGTTGCTCCACGGCGGCAGCCATGATTTTTCCCAGAGCAGTAAGCGAATAATCCGGCATTGTTCCCGATGCTCCATGCGCCGGAAGGTCAAAAGCAATCATCCTGTACTGTTGCAGCTTTTCACTGGCAAGCTGGGCATCCCAGGTGCGATGGCATGAGGAATTGCCATGCAGGAAGAAAACTGTGGACCCACGATCTTTATTTGTTTCCACATAACAGATATCTGTTCCTCCGACAGTTATTTTTTGCTGTTCCAACATAATTTCGGTGTGCTTTAACCAATATTTATCTGCTCCGTTTAAAATTCAAACTCCCTCTTTCCGATATTCCATCTCAGTCCCATAGAAAAGAAGGATTCACTCGCTTTCGCTTTCCCTTCAACACTATGGGTCCGGTTGGCTATGCCCGCATCAATGAATAAATTTTGCAGCAGTTCATAGGAAACTGAAAAGGAAGCGAGGAGTGATTTTGCCGGCGTTTCCCCAATTTGGCGGAACTGCTCAAGCCATTTATCTATTTCTTTCGTTTTGTCAATTTCAAGTTGATAGAAAATCTCTCTTCCTTTATGTTCCTGCTTTATGAGTTCACATTCTGTCAAAATGCGAAGATGCTTGGAAACCGCCTGCCTTGTTGTGTCAAAGTGTTCGGCAATAGCGGTTGGTGTCATTGCCTGTAATGCAATCAGCACAATGATGGCCTGTCTTGTCGGGTCTGCGATTGCCTGGAAAATGTCTCGCCTCATTTTCTCCCTGGTTTAATTTGGGAAACTAATCGGCTGCAAATATATACGCAACCTTTCGGTTTCCAAAAATTTTTTCAATTTTTTTTGAGATTGTTTGTAGCCGGCGGGATTTGATTGTCTGGTCACCGGTGCATTTTATTTTTCGTTTCCTGTACCATTTTTGGGACTGGATCTAAAAGTAATATTTTGTCCGATACATCACCTACCTGAATAATATCTATCTTCATCCTACAACGGTAACCGCAGCATACAGGCTTATTATATTTCTACCTCTTCTTATTAGTATGCTTCATGGCGAAGCGCAAAGCAGGGAAAAAGTATCCGGGATTTTAAAGTGTTACCTGGAAATGATGCCCATACCAATTCTGTCAACCTGCAAAGAGCGATTGACTGGGCATCGGTATCGGGCGCCGCCCTGTTTGTTGAGCCTTCTGATGAGCCTTATGCATTGGAAAAAGCGGGTTTATTCTTACAGTGGGCTGTTTCTCTTATCGGCGTACACGGCCTGTACCGAGAGGAACTCTCATCAGCAGGAATGTGCCGGTAGGAAGTGTGTTTAAGATTACAGATGATAAGCAACCTTTTATAGTGGAATCTGCCACACAAATTAAAGGATTCAATTTTGGTACGCTGACCAGGAACTGAATGATCCTGCAAAAATTATCCGTTACCCGCCTGCCATACAGGTAAGTAAAACTAATTCTACTGAAGGGGTTACGCTGACCAATCTCACTTTTTACGGGGAATATATTGCCATGGATTTTAATGCAGATCCTAAATTCCCCTGTGAACTGATTCTTATTGAACATTGCTATGGTTATCCGTTAAGCGGGGAGTTTATACGGATCAACTACTGTTACGACATACCCCGGATTCTTCACTGCCATGTCAATCCTGCTATCCTGCGCCAGATGCATCTCCGCTTTTCCAAAAATATCATAGATGCGGTAGTCCGGAACAAAACTTTTGCTTATGCCATTAATCATACCGACAATGCCCAGTTGATGGACCTGTTCAGCTTTGCCACCTGGGGTGGTATTCATTTAGGTGATGAAAGCTACGGGCAGCTTACTAATTTTAATTTCGATTGTGTAGTAGTAGGTATTTATAAGAATGGCCGTAATACTAAAAACAGGAACTGGCAAATTACCCAGGGTTCTATTATTGCGAATGCGGGTACGGTATTGGCCGATATTCATCCTATTATTATTGAAGGTAAAGGGCATACCGCAATTACTAATGTAGAAGCATTTAGCGGGGATAACCCGGCGCTTACGAATGTAAAGCAGTCTTATGATTTCATGGAAGTCCGGGGTACAGAAAAACTGACGCTTTCTTTATCAGGATGCAGAATGCGGGATTACGTGGCAGACAATCCCATTACGGTAAAGAATCCTGCCGCCGTGATACAGGCGGTTGCCTGTATTGATAAACATGAAAACCTGTTTAACCGGATCATAAGCCCCTGATGATTTTCCCTATGGGATGGTTTGTTGCCTTTTCCTGTTGCGGGCGTATGGCTGACCGTATAGGAAGGAGTATCCTGCCGGTAAACATTCGGATAAAAAAAGCAGGTAGAATAGCCTACCTGCTTTTTTGCTTTATAGCGGCTGGATTATATTATTGCTGCCACCATAATTTGAATCCTTTGGTATCGCCTCCCATCGCTGAAGCAGCCTGATTATAATTTTCTGCGTTGTTTGATTTTTCACCAATCGGGTAAGTGATCCTGAAAGGAACAAAACTTACACTGGGATCGAGAATGGTATTGGGCGCCCTGAAAAAGGCTGTTCCGTCCGGTTTTTTAAAATCCAGGCGGGTTCTTTCAAACCAGCCCTGTAAACCCTGGTTATATAAAGCAACCCATTTTTGCGTCCCGATAATGTTTTTCCAGTTGGCAGCATCGTAAGGGTTTTCAGATAGAAAAGTTGTGGCACTCGCATCATCCACTCCCCAGAATTTCATGCTTGCCCGAACTCCGTTGGCATAGAAGGTAGCTGCATCATCGCCTACATTAAATCCTCGTGCAGCAGCTTCTGCCAGGGCAAACTGAACTTCGGCATAACTGATGATATACCCCGGGAAAGTAGTGCTGTATACTTTTCCACTTCCCCTGGAATATTCGTTAATGTTGGTAAAGCTACCCAACCCGTAGGGCTTTCCTACGATAGTGTTCGATGCAGGTGCTTCACGGGCATACATGGGCAGCCTGGGATCGTTCGTTTCTTTCATAAAATCTACCAGGGTAGCCGATACAAAATACTGGTTGGAAATAGCCGCTCCATCCTGGTCGTTATACGGGAACTGGTCCGGAGCTACAGCGAGATAAGGAAACCTGGCATCATCAGCGGAGCTGGTAAATGTATTTGCACTGGCTTCTTCTATAATTTGTTTTGCCTTTACCGCGTCAGCATTTACCATCCTAAGCCCGATGCGTATTTTCAGCGCGTTAGCCAGCTTTTTCCACTTGTTGATGTCGCCCTGGTAAATCAGCTCCCCGCTTCTGAATGAGCCATAAGTAGCATCGAGGGCATTGATCTGTGCGTTTAATGAGGCAATGAGTCCGTCATACACTGATTTTGAATCATCATATTTAGATGTGAGAATCAGCTGATCTCCTTTGAGGGCCTCACTATAGGGAATATTCCCGTAAGTATCCGTAAGCACACTGTAAATCCATGCTTCCAGGATTTTAACGATGGCATTTTGATTACCTGATGCGGGCTCCGGGCGAAGCTGGTTAATTCTCAACAGCTCCTGGATATTGGATAAGGGTACGCTGTAGGATGTCCATAGCAGGTTGTTGGCTGCTTCATCTAACTGGTACTGGCTTTGCGTTTCTGTTTGTGTTTGTGAGAAATACTGGGCGTATAACATCCCGATATTATAATTTACCCCACCGCTATACATTATATCAGATGCCGTCCTTTCTATACCCGTGATCAATTGAGCCGGGGTAACATTAGTGGGCTTTGTCGGATCCTGGTTGATCTTATCAAAGTTTTTAGTACAGGATAGTACCAGTATGCCCAGGAGTATCGCCGGAAAATAAATCTTCATACTATGAAAGTTTTTCATGTTTGATTATTTAAAAGTTAGAAACTAATATTCAGATTGATTCCTATTGACCGTACAGACGGAAGGGCACCGCCCTCTAATCCAATGATATTAGAATCTGAATTGAGAATATTTGATGGGTCTACGTTGGGCGCATTAGAGCTGATCAGCCATAGATTTCTCCCATATAATGAGATACTTGCACCGGTAGCCCGGAGTGCCTGCGCAACCCCGGAAGGCAGCGCATATCCTAAGCGAAGCTCCCGCAGGTAAATGTAGCTGGCATCATACAGGTTGGCGGTACTGATACGAATACCATAATTGTTTTTGAAGTGAAACGGAGCGTTTACATGAACGGTTTTCCTGGTACCGTCTGCAAGCACACCCGATACATCAACACCTGTTTGTCTTACATTGTTTTCCACGGTTTCTGCAATGGTTCCGGAATACAGGCCGTACATATTGGTATAGGAGAAGAAGTTACCTCCTTTTTGAAAATCAATCAGTCCGCTTAAGGTGAAGTTTTTATATGTGAAGCTGTTGGTTACGCCTCCTACAAAATCAGGCTGGGTATTGCCAATCACCTGCCCCGCCGGGGTAGCCACATATAAACCTGCATCGGTAATTACTTTTTCTCCGTTAAGATACGTATAGTCGGTACCGGTAAGCACAAATAAAGGTTGTCCTACTATAGCCGTAGTGGCAACCGTATTTCTTCTTCTTTCCGTACCTAATGTATACCGCTTTATGGTAGGATTATTGGGTATATCCAGGGCCAGTAATTTACTCCTGTCTGCGGCATAGTTAACCACGATATTCCAGCTAAAATCCTTATTCCTTACAGGAGACCCGCTCAACTGTACTTCTACTCCCCTGTTCCTTGATTTACCCACATTGGCATAGAAATTACTATAGCCCGATGTTAAGGAAACGGAAAGCGGTAAGATCAGGTCCTGGGTTACCCGGCTGTAATAGGTGAAATCCAATCCCAGCCTGTTATTGAACAACTTCAGTTCTAACCCGGCTTCTACTTCTTTACTGATCTCCGGTCGTAAAGCACTGTTACCTAAAATCGGGTTTCTGAGGATATAGGAATTACCTGTTCCAAATAATACCGGCGCATTATAAGCTACATAAGTGCGGTATGGATCCGTATCGTTACCGATCATGGCTACACTTGTACGGACTTTACCAAAGTTCAGCCAGCTCAGGGAAGGCAGCCATTTGGAAAAAATAACGGATAGTGAAGTAGCGGGATAAAAATACGATTTGCTCACGGTAGAAGACCAGTCATTCCTTGCCGAAACATCCAGGAACACCACGTCATTATATCCCAGGGTTGCATTCCCGAATACCGAGTTAATTCTCTTTCGATACAGGTTTTCTGAAATGCCTAATCTCCCGATATTATTGGTGAGCGTATACAGATCCGGTACAATCAGCCCGGCGTAGCTTCCGGTATTGATACCATAGTCCTGTTGCATGATATTACCCCCGGCGGAAGCATCTAAGTGAAATGTAGAGCTTAAATCTTTGTTGACAGAAGCGATTAACTGATAATTTAACTCCTGGTGGTCAATGTTGGTACGGGCATAAGACCCGGTAGTATAATCCCTGGCTACCCTTTCTTCCTGCAGGGTCGTGTACTTATCCATGAACACTTTAGCAGAAATATTTACCCAGTCAACCGGCTTATAGTCAAAGCCTGTTAACCCGTATAACCGCTTACGGATATCCGTAGGATAATCTTTATATTGATGCCAGTACGGAGTGGTGGCAAACAATGGGGTTGGGTTAGTGGGTGAAGTACGGTTCCAGCTTACCTGGGAACCATCCGCAAACTCATAAAATGCCAGCTTATCCATTTCTAACTGGCGCTGTCCATATAAAGTAAATATCTGGGTGGGGTTATATCCGGAGAAACCGGTACCCGGCCTTGCTCTTGCATAGTTTTCAGAGTAGTTGGCGCTGGCAACCACATTTATTTTACTGCCTAAACGATGATTACCGTTAAAGCCGATATTGTTCCTTTTCAATAATGAATTGGGTAATATAAAATTCTGGTTCATGTTGCTGTAAGCTAATCTGAAAGCTCCCTTTTCACTGCTTCCGCCTACGGCAATGCTATTCGTTAAGGTTGTTCCGGTTTCATAAAAATCCCGGATATTGTTGGGCTGAGGCGCCCAGGGGGTTGTTACACCGAAATACGGGTTACCCTTATTTTCATCAAATGAATAATAGGGTCTTACCAAAATACCGGTCAGCTCGGGTCCCCAGGATTCATCCACACCATATTGGGGTAACAGATCGTATCCTCCTTTAACCGGGTCACTAAAAGTAGGAGGATTTTTAAATAATGCCGGGTTACTGCTCTGCCATAATGTATCGAAACCGCTGGCAACAAAATTCACATTGCTTGTGTTTGCACCGCCACCACCATACCTGTTCTGGAATTTGGGCAGGTAATAAACATTATCCATCTGGGCATTCAGGTTGTATGTAACGCCTATTCCTCCTTTCTTGCTGCTTCCTTTTTTAGTAGTGATTAGCACCACACCGTTTGATCCGCGGCTTCCGTAAAGCGTAGTTGCTGCGGCTCCTTTTAATACACTGATCTGCTCAATATCGTCAGGGTTTACATCCTGGATGGGACTGCCATAGTCAAATCCTCCTCCGCCTATTTGCTGGTTATAGGAAGGGTTCATGGTATTTCCGAGGAACACCCCGTCTACCACAAACAACGCATTGTTGTTACCCGTGATGGATTTATTACCACGAACGATCACTTTGGTTGCACCACCCATCGAACCGGTATTGGTGTTGATCTGAACGCCCGCGAGTTTACCTTGTAGCGCATTAACAAAATTAGGTTCCTTGGCCGTCTGCACTGCATCGCCTTTTACTTCCTGCACCGCATATCCTATGGCATTCGTTTTTTTGGAAATACCTAATGCGGTTACCGTAACGCCGGCTAACTGTTCTGAAGATTCAGAGAGTACGATAGTGTAAAACCGGCTCCCATCGCTGATATATATCGTGGTATCGTTATAACCGATACTGGATATATGAGCTCTTACAGGTTTGGTAAAAGGAAAAGAAAACTCTCCTTCCGCGTTGGAAACATAGGATTTTCCCCCGCCTAAAGAAATAGAGGCATTGGGGACAGGAGCATTATCTCTACCGATAATTTTACCCTTTACCAGATTATCCTGCCAGGGCATCCCCATGTTAAAGTTCAGGGAGTACTCCTTACTGTCGGTGACAGCGAGTAATGCATTCGCAGTCAATTTGCCGCTTTCATGTCCATATATTTTTAGGGCACTTATGACCATAAAAATACACATGCTGTTTTTTAGAATTTTTAACGTGTGTTTCATGTAAAAATTATTGCAGTTAAGAAATGAAGGTTACCAGTGTCTTTTAAAGTTAACATTATTATCATTTACGTTCGGACGAATTATTTAAAAGAATTTCTTTCTCTTTCCTTCAGGATTGGGGTATCTCTGCAACTTTCTCTAAGTGTAGGATAATATTGAATTTAAGAAAAAATAGTTCCTGTTACATAAACTCCGGGGTCAAAAACTTTCCGTAATATAACCCATTGGCGATTATTTTTTTCGCTTCGTTGTATTATTTAATATAATCTGATTCTTCTTCTTGCTTTCGGGCTCGGAGATATTGATATTTTTAAGTTCTATGTCTTTTGCATCGTCTATTACGATCGCCGGGCGATAGTCGCTGTCTTTAACTTTTAATACCACGTTATCAAAAGTGATATTGTCCGCATGTCTCACATAAAATCCCCATGCGGGTAATTCCTTAAACTGGGAAAATTCAGGATAAGCATGGTGCATCTCCGGGATACTTTCCAGCTCCTCCTTTGAGGTTCCGCGCTTTGCATAGTGCGGGTTACTTCCCCCGGGATAAACAATTTCTATGTTACTGAGGGTAATGTCTTTTATTCGCCAGTTGGGAAGTCCTACAATAGCGGACGGCGAAATATTACGGGGCAGGTCTTCAACAGGACCTTCATAGCGGTAACCCGAGTCCGGCTTGGATAGCGGTATTTCTGCATAAACATTCTTTATGGTCACATTGTTTAATGAAGATGTTTTATCGCCGCTCCACCTGTCTCCCATGCGTATATAGATGGCATTGGCGGTATTGTATGATTTAACACCGTCTATCAGGATATTTTCCGCAACACCTCCGTCTACTGACTGTATGGTTATGGCAGAGCGGTAGGTATCTATTACTTTAAGGTTGGTTACGGTGATGTTACGAAAACCGCCACGGTTTACGGTACCGAATTTTAAGCCGCTGGCACTGGAACGTACCGTACAATTGTCAACAACCACATTCTGACAAATCTTGGAAGGATCATGTGATTTAAAACAAATGGCATCATCGGAGGCGTCTATGTATGAGTTCTTAATTACTACCCGGTCACAATCTACAATATCTATCCCGTCATTGTTCCAATAGGCCTTGCTGTCTATATGGATACGGTCTATCAGCACATCGGTACACTGGTCTATAACAAAATTCCAGCTGCCCGGATCTTTTTGAGTTATGCCGGTAACGTTTACTTTTTCACATTCCCTGAAATATATGGTGTTGGGACGGATGGTGGCATCCGGGCGATCTAAGCTCAACGCATCAACAACAATGCCTTTATGTATATGATCTACCATATTGGTTGCTGCAGCAAAGCCGTTGGCGTTAATGGTACCTTCCCCGGTAATACCGATGTTTTCCTGCTTTAAGGAAAAGACTAATGAGGTCCACCCGATGTATCCATCCCTGACATAATCAAACGGGTTCGGCGAGCCTTTCAGTTCTGCTTTATTTTCTAAGTGAAGCGTAACATTCGATTTAATATAAACAGATCCTGTTACATATATTCCGGGGGCAAAGACCAAACGACCGCCGCCATTTTCGGAAATATAATCAATGGCGCCCTGGATGATCGTGGTGTTAAGAGTGACACCGTCATTTTTAGCTCCAAAATTCAAAACAGGATAATCTTTGGCCGATGCAGTCATTCCCGCACACCATATCCATATCATTACCCATAATGCTTTCTGATATTTTATCATTATACGATTATTTAGATATTCCTGTAAACAATATATTTCCCTTAAAGCGTAACCCCTTTGTTTGTGATTGCATTTTGAATGGTAACAAACTGGTTATTCTGATTGATGAACGGTTCTTTCTTTACTTCAACAAACAGATCCTTTAAGTTAACCCATTTACATCCTTTCGCAACAATTCCTGTGGAAGAGGGAATATTTCTTCCATTAATATCGAGCGCTTCCAGGTTAACCGTTTTACATTCCGTTAGCGTTAATGCATTGTATGGTCCGTTCCATAGATGCAGCCCGTTGAGAGATACATTCATGCAATTGGTAAATGATATTAAACCGGGTTCGCTATTTTTCTTTATATAGCCGGCGTTTAAGAGGTCGTTCATATTTTTTATCAGTGTATTGCCGCTTCCTTCTATTACTCCCTTGCCATAGATCCCTATATTCGATTGCCCGTTGGCTTCGATGATGGCCCTGGCGCCCTGGGTGCTGCTGTTATAATCATACGGTGATGAAGCGCCTACTAAAACAGCGCCTTCCTCTAATCGTATCTTAACATTAGATTTCAGATGAATGGTACCCGTTAAATATCTGCCCACATAAAAAACAAGTGTTCCGCCCCGGTGTTCGCTGATATAGTCAATAGCTTTCTGGATGGAGCCGGTATTATTGGTGATTCCATCAGATTTTATTCCAAAAAAGGAAGCCGTATATTCATTGGCGCTTACATTCAGGCTTACAAATACGGAGAGTAAGAACAGCTGATACTTTTTCATTGATTTCAATTTTAAATGTTTTATAAATTATTTTTTCCGCTGGGTTACATTATTCAGGATGGTTTGCTTTTTATTTTTTTGACCGGGTTCAGAGAAATTAAGGTTTTGTAACTTTAACTCCTTTGCATCATCAATTACGATAGCGGGGCGGTAATCGCTTTCTTTGGCTTTTAATACCACGTTATCAAAAGTGATGTTGTCTGCATGTCTCACGTAAAAGCCCCAGGCGGGCAGTTCTTTAAACTGGGAAAACTCAGGATAAGCATAGGGCATCTCCGGAATACTTTCCAGCTCTTCTTTTGATGTGCCACGCTTTGCATAGAAAGGATTTCCGGCTCCCGGGTAAACGATCTCGATGTTACTTAACGTTACATTTTCAATTCTCCAGTCCGGGAGACCAATAATGGCTGACGGCGAAATATTCCGGGGAAGATCTTCCACAGGCCCTTCATACGAATACCCTGAGTCGGCCTTGGAAAAAGGCACTTCGGCATATACGTTCTTAATGGTTACATTTTTCAATACCGATACTTCACCGCTATTTAATTTATTTAAACGGTCTCCGATCCGCAGGAAAATAACATTGCCGGTATTGTATGATTTAACACCGTCTATCAGGATATTATCAATAATACCGCCATCAACAGACTGCAGTGCAATAGCCGATCTGTACGTATCAAATATTTTGAGATTGGTAATTTTAAAATTCCTGAATCCGCCCCGGCTAACTGTTCCAAACTTCAGCCCGTTAGCGCTTGAACGACCGGAACAATTGTCAACGATAACGTTCTGGCAGATTTTAGTAGCATCGTGCGATTTAAAACAAATAATATCATCGGCGGCATCGAAGTAAGAATTTTTGATCACCACCCCGTCACAGTCTACGATATCTATCCCGTCATTATTCCAGTACGATTTGCTGTCTACTTTAATGCTGTCTACATATACATCCTTACACTGATCGTATACCTGGTTCCAGTTAGCCGGGTCTTTAAGCGTGATACCGGTAATTTTAACCTGGTTACATTCCCTGAAATAAATATTAACCGGGCGATTATCTTCTTTTGCACGGTCATAACTCAATGCATCTATTATAAAACCTTTCTGGGCATAATCCAACATGCTGAGCGCTGTACTAAAGCCCATGCCATTGATCATGCCCTCCCCTGTAATGCCTATATTATCCTGCTTCAGGGCGAAGATCATAGACATCCAGCCGATATACTTATCTTTTACAAAATCAAACCCGTTTCCCGAACTGCGTAATTCCGCTCCCTTTTTGAGGTGAAGCGTAACATTGGATTTAAGATATACAGATCCCGTGATATATACGCCCGGTTCAAAAACCAATCGTCCCCCACCATTTTCCGTAATATAGTCAATGGCTCCCTGGATGATTGCGCTATTAAGCGTGATACCGTCATTTTTTGCACCAAAATCCAAAACGTTATAGTCTTTGGAGAACACATTTGAACTGAAGACAAACAATAGGGCAAAAGGTAAAAGCAGCTTTCTTATTTTTTTCATTTTTGCAATCATTGATTTGAATTATAAAATATGTTAGATTTTTTTCCGGTGGTGAAACAGGTCAGGCAAATAATAGCTTTCATAACGGTTGCTTTTAGTCCGGCAGCATTTAATAAATCCTTGAGATGATGATTATAATGATGCCGGTAACATAACAACCAAACATCCCGTATAGCAGGCGATTTGTACCGGCAGGTGCTTTGGCAAATTCTTTCCATATCAACACCCCCCATATCGCAGCGATCATGGCATTCCCCTGGCCTAAGCCGAAAGATATGGCAAAACCTGCCTGTTCGGTTGAGAGGATGCTCAGCACAAGTCCGGTGCCCCATATCAATCCGCCTAATATACCCATCATGTGATCCCTGCTTTTGCCTTTCAGATACATATTATAAGTAACCGGATCGCCTGCTACGGGTCTTTTCATCATGATGGTATTGAAAATAATATTGCTGAAGAGTACGCCCAGAGAAAAACAAACAACAGCGGTATAGGGTCCCAGTTTGCCGGGTTCCGGCGTATGAAAATCTGTCGTCATTGCCCCGCCGATAAAGCGGTAGAAAAAACCAAATAGTATACCTGCAATTACGGCAAGCATAATGCCTTTTAATGACACGTTATTTTCTTTACGCGAAAGGTTCCGGTAGGCTTTTGCCGATAGCAAAATAGCAGTAGCTACTAAGGCCACCCCGATAAAAAGAAAAAGTCCGTTTCCTACGGGGAGAGCAATATAATTGGTCAAAACGCCGAGGATCAGCCCGATACCTGCTCCAACGGGAAAGGCAACGGACATACCGGCTAAAACCAGGGCAGCTACAAATAAAATATTTCCCAGATTAAAAATAGCGCCGCCTAAGGCTGCCGAGAGGATATTACTTCCGTCTGCCTGCGCAGAGTCTGCTAAAAAAGACCGTCCTTCACCACCGGTTGATCCCAATGTGAAGGCAAAGAATAATGCGGCAATAGCAATACCGATTACATAATCCCAATAAAACAGCTCAAATCTCCAGCTCCTGCTTACTAACTTTTGCGTATTGGGCCAGGAACCCCAGCATAGCATGGTTACCAGGGATAGCAGTACTGCCAGCGTGTATGTATTAACGATAAACATAAAACCGTTTTATGAATTTATGCAACTCTGTTTTTTAGGGTTTGTCCCGTAAGTCCACGAATAATTTCCTGTGTTGCCATCTGTTGTAATACGGGAACACTTGCTGCACTATACCATGCCGTATGAGAAGTTAGCAGCGCATTCTCACATTGTATTAACGGGTGATCAGCAGGCAACGGTTCTTTTTCATATACATCCAGCCCGGCTGCACCGATCTTTTTATCCTTCAGTGCCGCGGCTAAAGCTAAGGTATCAATCAATCCTCCACGGGCTGTATTGACCAGGATGGACGCAGGCTTCATCACTTCTAATGTTTCTTTATTAATGATATGCCGGGTATCTTCATTTAAGGGAAGGTGCAGGGAAATAATATCAGCCTGCTGCAACAATTGAGCCGGGGTTAGTGAAATTACATTGTCTTGTTTCATCTGCTCCGGACTGACGAACAGGTCGTAGGCGGCCGTTTTGAACCCGAATGCAGCAGCCCGTTTCAATACTTCCCGTGCAATCCTTCCATAGCCCATCGTTCCGAATATCATTTCCCTGCAAGGCGGCAGCGCTAAAGGAGGCGTTATCTTCCATATACCGTTCCGTACAAGCCGGTCGGTAGTGGTGAGCTGCCGGGCAAGTGTTAACGCCAGGGCGATGGAATGATCTGCCACTTCCTGTATACAGTAATCCGGCACATTACAAACCGGGATACCTTTTTCTTTAGCAGACTGCAGGTCAACATTATCTACACCTATTCCATAGCGAACAATGATTTTACAATTTCCGAGCTTTTCAATTACCTTCTTTGTTACCGGCGCCCATTGTACTAATAGTGCATCGGCTGTTTCGGATAAGCTCAATACCTCGTCCTCATTTTTGCATTGCCCGGTAATCACATCATATCCCAATTTCTCCAGGGCGGTTCTCTCGTAATCAATATCCGCGAAACCATAATCCGTGATCACTACTCGTTTGCTCATGTATTGCTGCTTTATATATTATTTAAAGAATTTTGAAAAGCATTTAAAATACGATAACGGTTTTAATTCGTTTGTTATCCGGTGACAGTAAACCGGTAAAGGCATCTACCCCATCCGACAAAGGATAATAATCTACCCAGGAGCTGACATCTGCCTTATGGTCAGCTATAAGCGCCAAAGCTGTTTTCATATCTTCCTGGGTTGCGGCATAGGTCCCGATTATTTTTTTCTCTGCCAGGATGATATCATAGCTATAAAAAGGTTTACTGTTTGCATGCAGTCCAATCATTACTAAAGCGCCACCCGGCCGCAGCATTTTCAATCCCAGGCTATTGGTCGTCTCCATGCCTACGGCATCTACAACAAGGTCTAATCCTTCTCCGGCTGTGATTGCGGTAACAGCTTCTTCTATGTTTTGGGTTGTTGTATTGATGATATGTTTGGCTCCTAATTTTTTTGCGATCGCAAGCCGTTCCGCTTTGATGTCAGAAACGATAATATCGGTGTCGCTCAATGCCTGGAAAGCCTGTTGTACCATTAATCCAATCGGGCCGGCACCAAAAATCAAAACATGACGGATGGGAAGATGACGGGTAAGCGCTACAATATGTACCCCGTTAGCCAACGGCTCTGAAAGGCAGGCTGCTTTAAAATCTACTTTGTCATGCATGGGGATCAGGCACCGGGCAGGTACATTTACATATTCGGCAAACGCCCCGTTGCGATGCATACCAAAAACCTGCCGGTTAATGCAGAGATTAGTTTCGCCTCTCCGGCAATGGGTGCAGCTTCCGCAAAAAACAACGGAGTTGCTGACTACGTGCATGCCTTCCTCAAAATTTTTCACTTCGCTGCCTGCTTTGACAATAACACCGCTAAACTCATGCCCCATGATACGCGGGGGCTTTCTTCTTTCACTTTGAGTGGCAAAAGACTCTAATTCGCTACCGCAAATTCCACAAGCCGCTACCTTTATCAATACCTCGTCTGTATTTATTTCAGGAACGGGCAACTCTTCAATAGTGAGCTTTTTATATGCCGGATAAAAAAGAGATCGCATGAATACGTTTTATTTTGTCCATATCATATTGATTAGGCAAATAGTCTTTACTATGCTATCATAGCCACAGCCCTTATCGGGGATCCGTCTCTTCCTTTTATGTTCAGGGGGAAGCCGATAAAGGTAAACTTATCGGGTGCCTGATCTAAATTAGCCAGGCTTTCCACAATCACGATCTCTTTAGGCAGCAGGATGTCGTGGTGAATTTCATACCAGTCTTTGCTTGGCGTTGGGGTATCCATACCCAGCATGCGTATGTTTTTGTCTGCGAGGTATCTGCCGGCTTCCTGGGTGAGAGACGGGAAATCAGAAAAAAAGTTTTCTTCGCCAAAATGTTTATGCCATCCTGTTTCATATATGATGCGGGCGCCGGGACGGAGAAGAGCTTCATACGGCAGGAAATCTTCAACGCGGATCTCTTCATTGGCTTTCTTAGGTATCCGCAATACATGCGCCGGTCCATAAAACCATTCTAAGGGCATCTGGTCTAATGTTTTTCCGTCATCCAGGAAATGATACATGGCATCTAAGTGGGTTCCCTGGTGCGATCCGATGGTTATCTGTGTGATATTATACCTCAGGGTCTTTGTAGTGCCGTGCGGTACAATACTCAGCTTGGGATCCATGGGGAAAGTTTGCTGACCATGCTCCAGGGGATGTGATAAATCTATGAATTTCATATCCTTTTTTTTATGGGTTTACTTAGCGAGGTATCCGCCATCTACCAACAGATCGCTGCCTGTCATAAAGGAAGCGTCATCACTCGCCAGGAAAGCAACGGCTGAAGCTACTTCTTCGGGACGTCCCTGCCGGTTTAACAGGTGCATAGCGGAAGCCCGTTTATCTTCCTCTTTAATATCAAGTCCCAGTTTTTCGCAGGAGTTAACAAATGCCCTCGTATAGATATATCCGGGGCAGAGCGTATTAACCCGGATGTTGAAAGGCGCAAGATCCTGTGCCCAACATTTGGTCAGGCCCCTGATTGCAAATTTGGTGGCATTATAAGTAGCAAAATTGGATTGCCCGACAAATCCGCTTACCGATGAAAAATTAATGATGCTTCCTCCCCCGTTCTCTTTCATTTGTTCAACAATATATTTGGTTATCAGGGATGTGCCTCTTACGTTCACCGAAAGAATATGATCCCAGTCTTCAGTTGTAGCATCCACGCTCTTGAAAATAAAACGCGCTGCCGTGTTAACTAAAATATGAGCAGGACCTGCTTTTTCTTTAATGGCTGCTGCCGCTTTTTGTACTTCCTGGTCGTTACTTATATCGGCCTGGAAATGGAGTGCGCCTATTTGTGACGCTTTATTCCCGCTGTCCGGTGCAAGATCTATTAAAACGACTTTACAACCTTCTTCCCTTAGTCGCTGAGCGGCGGCATAGCCCAGATCTCCGAGTCCGCCGGTGACCACTGCAATTTTGTTTTTGAGACCGCGCATAATACAAGCATTACGTTGTTTACTAAAACTTAAAAGTATACTTTCCCGATGACAGAAGGAATGTGGTATTCCCATCCCTCCGATTAAGCATTTTAATACCGTTTACTTTTTCCACGGGGGTTCCTCCTTCCAGGATGTTCTTTACCGTTGGAAGCGTTACGGTAGCCGTGCTGTTTACCGGGATGGCTATTTCATAGGTAGACCCTTCTCCTTCCTGTTTCCAGGATACTCCGATTTTACCGGCAACGGAATGATAGGATCCTTTTGCCCATGTAAGCGAACCACCCGGCACTGGTTGTATATAAAAATGTTGATACCCCGGAAATCGTTCATCCGGTTTGATCCCTAAAATATATTTGTACATCCATTCTCCCACCGATCCGATTGCATAATGATTAAAAGAGTTCATATCCGGATCCTGGAATCCCCTGCCTTTTACATAACCATCCCATCTTTCCCATATTGTAGTGGCGCCCTGGTCAATAGAATACAGCCAGGAAGGGAACCGGTGGCTCTCAATTAATTTATATGCCAGGTCGCTGTAACCGTTCAGGCTGAGCTGGTTCATTAACCGTTCGGTAGAATGAATGCCGGTTGAAATCCGGTAATCATACGCCTTAACGGCTTCAGCCATATTTTTAATTACCCGTGGTTTTAATTCCTCCGGTACTAAGTTAAACTCCAGGGCAAGGGCGTAACCTGCCTGTGTATTTCCTTTAATTATTCCATCTTCGCTGATGAAGTTTTTTACAAAGGCATCCCGGATCGCAGCAGCAAGCGATGCATAGTGTTTAAATTGCGATTTCTTATTGAGGATGCTGCACGCCTTTGCCAGGATATCTGTGGAATGAGCAAAATAAGCCGTACTGAAAACGTCTTTGGGAACTGCCCCGCCTTCCTTGGGATAATCGGCTGATTTTATAGAGTTGCCATTTAACCAGTCGCCATAATTTTGTCCCACTTCATTGATGCGGATCAACGAAGGATTGCTGGTGTAAATCCGGTCAATAAATTTACACATCGCTTCAAAATTACTGTTCAGTATTTCTTTATCTCCATAGTTCAGATAGGCTTTCCAGGGAATGATAACTCCTGCGTCTGCCCATCCCGGCGCATCATAATAGCGCAGGCTTTGAGTAACATAAGGTGCATAATTAGGGAACCTGCCTTCTTCCGTTTGTTCATCTCTTATATCTCTAAACCATTTTTTATAGAAGGCTTCCATATCCATGTTAAAGATGGCTGTTTGCGAAAAGGCCTGTGCATCTCCCATCCACCCGGAACGTTCATCTCTTTGCGGGCAGTCGGTAGGCACCCCGTGCATATTACCGAGCTGCGTCCATAAAATATTACTCCGGAGCTGATTTAAATAAGGGTTGGATGTTTCCAGCTCGGAAACAAGGGGAGATGAAGACGCCAGTACTTTACCGGTTACTTCAGACAGCCTGGGAGGCTGAGAGAGCCCGGATATTTCCACATACCGGAATCCATGATAGGTAAACCGGGGCTCATACTGTACCCGGTCTTCTCTTCCGGGGATATAGATATCCCTGGATTTTGCCTGCCTGAGATTGGTGGTATAGATCGTGCTGTCTTCATTGAGCATTTCGGCATACCGGATCGTTATTTTTCTGCCCGGATTGTAGGGAAGCTGCAGGCTGATCCAGCCCGCCATGTTTTGCCCCATATCAAAAACGTAAGTATTTCTCTGGTACTTGGTTTTTCTCAATTCAAAAAAATGTACCGGGGTTATTTCTTTTACTATTTTAACCGGCTCATTCATTTGGGCATTCAGGGTAACGGTAACGGCAGGATCAACAGATACTTTTTCCCAGGACTTGTCATTAAATCCCGGCTGCATCCATTCTCCGGGGTTATCTCTCTGATCATAAATCTCCCCGTCAAAAATAGATGCTTCTTTAAGCGGCCCGTTTTTCCATACTTTCCAGCTTCCGTCCGTAACAATATTTTCTTCCGATCCATCGGTATATTCTATACGGATCTGAGCCAGTAATTTCCTATACAGCCCATACCGTCCCCGGTAAAAATGATCCCACAGGTCGCCTGCATACCACCCATCCGCTAAAACGGCGCCCACAACATTCTCATCGGACTGGAGCAGGGAGGTGATATTATAGGTCTGGTATTGCACCCTCTTGGCATAGTTTGTCCATTCGGGCGCCAGCAGATGATCGCCGGCTTTTTTCCCGTTTAAGTATATCTCGTAAAGACCCAGCGCCGTGGCATGAAGCGTTGCGCTTTTAATTTCTTTCGTTACGTTAAACGCTTTCCGCAACAGCGGAGAAGGCGGAATAATATACCGGTCATAATCTGAAGCGGGATAGGTTGAATCAACACCTATCCATTGAGCCTTCCAGTCTGCTTTATGCAGCAATCCCATTGACCAGTATTGTGCTTCACTCCACTCACTCACCTGGTTTTTTTCATCCCATATCCTTACCTTCCAATAGTAATACCTGCCGGAGCGCAACGGGCTGCCTTTATAAGAAATATGATTAGTGAGGTTACTCTTAATCTTTCCTGTTGTCCAGATATCTCCTTCATTATTTTGTAACTTCAGCAAATCGCTTGCTACAATCACCTGGTAAGCCGATTGTTTTTTTCCTCTTTCGGAAGAAATCAATTCCCAGCTTAAATACGGATTGGTATTGTCTATTCCTAACGGGTTTTTCAAATATTCGCAACGCAGGTTATGAATACGAATAGGATCACCTGCGTTTGCTTTAAATGAAAAGAAAAACGTGGTAACAAAAACCGATACCAGAAAAACGTATTGTTTTAAACAGCGTCTGCCAGCCATAACTATACTTAAATTATTCCGGGCAATTAAAGACTGCCATCCCGAAATTGTATTAAAAATGAAACGAATAGACCCCTTTTAATAAGCGGTCTATTCGTTTATGGATTGATTACTATCTGTTAATTCTGCGTCATTAAAGGATTGTTGTTCATTTCATCAGCAGGGATCTCCATGGTCATTTTAGAAACCGGGAGCCCGTTGGTATTGATGTGATTTGCAGAGCCGGTCCTGTCTACGGGAATATTCCAGCGTTTGTTGTTATAGAATTCTAACCCGCCTTCGCCCCACATTTCAATGCGGGTTTGCAGCTGAACCATTTGCAGGGCTGTCATACCACTCATGGCAGGATAGTTATCGCAGGTTAAAGTAGCAGCTCCGTCACGGGTACGGGCAGCGAGCAGGATATTTAATACATCTTTAGCCTCATTGTCTTTTCCACTCTGTTGTGCCAGCGCTTCTGCCTTCATCAACAGCACTTCAGATGTACGCATATAATAGCAGGTGGTTTCAAGTGAATGGGTATTATCACCCTCTAACCCTTTGGTAGCCGCAAACTTAAAGTTAATATACGAAGGGAGTGTAAGCACGGTATTACTCGGAGAATATGTATAGTTGCCAAAAGCGGTATTACCCTGGAAACAGTCTTTCCGGTAATCATCACCGGCTATCTTATCGTACAGGCGCTGGTCTATTCTTTTGTAGGCCTTGTTAAGCCCGCCATATCCCGATCCAAAAGGATTCATCAGGTTATTGAAGTAGGTTAACGCCGTACCTAAAGGAAATCCTAAAATGACTTCAGGATTCTTGGCATTGTTTAAGAACCCGTTATTAGCCGGATCAAAAACGGTGGTTCCCCCGGAACCGGTATTTCTGCTTCCATATACCTCTTCTCCCATCAAAGAGGGGTAGTTAGACAGGATACTGTTACAGGCGGTAACCGCCCCACCCCAATCGCCGGTAACCAGCGCAATACGGGCCAGTATAAAATTGGCCACGCCCAGGTCTATATCCGTAAGGTCGGAGGTATAGCCTGTTGCGGAAGCCTGTAGCAGCGAAACGGCATCGGTGATATCTTTCTTAATGAACGCATAGGTCTCTTCAGCCGAAGAGCGTGCCTTAAGCGGCTGGCTGGGATCGAAAGTAGTATACAAAGGCATGCCTGCTTTTGCTTTTCCGCCTTGCAGGTAAGCATCCTGGTAGTTTTCCATCAGGAAGTTATAGGCGTATGCCCTTATTACCAGCCCCCTGGCTTTTGCGTTTTGTAAGAAAGTGTTACTGCCCACGATGTCATCGGTAAGGAAGTCAAGCATCTGGTTGGCTTTTGTAATGATACCCCAGGCATGAACCCAGAAAGCAGCATTATTTCCGGCGCCCAAACCCTGGAAATTTCCTAAATTATACTCTATGGAACCTGCCAGTACATTATCTATGGGTTCATCGCCCAGCACCATATCATCGGCTTCTAAGGAACGCATTACACTAAGCCCCTGGTTGGTATAGTAGGAAATATCGGCAACTCCCTGACCAGAGATTGTGGTATTAAATAATAAGGGCATGCTGTTCGCCATACTTCCCATGATCAGTTGGATCTCTTCAGGCGTACCGTTAGCCAGCAGGTCCCTGATCTGCTGGTCCTGCAGACTGTTGGGAGGCGGAACATCTAATTTTTTCGCGCAACCGGCAATGGACAGGGTAGCAACAGCTAATAATCCGCCTATATAGTTTCTTATTTTTTTCATATCTAAAACTTTTAATGTCATCATACTTAATTAGAAATTAATATCAATGCCGAAAGACACGGAACTCATCGGGAGATAATAATCGGCTCCTACTTCCATCCCGTTCACTAATGATAAGCGGGGGTCTATTCCTGCATGGGAAGTAAACAGG
The DNA here is from genome assembly GCA_023957155.1 of Chitinophagaceae bacterium. Lineage (GTDB taxonomy): Bacteria > Bacteroidota > Bacteroidia > Chitinophagales > Chitinophagaceae > Agriterribacter. Next base: position 367,140 of record JAMLHK010000002.1, read on the forward strand.
GCTAAATTATCTGATGAAGCGTAGATCCTGAGTCCGCTAATGGATAACCGCCGTAAAATGGCATCGCTGAACTTATACCCGAGGCTTATGTTTTTGATGTTAAGATAACTGGCATTAAACAAAGACATATCGCTGTATGCCCATGAACCAATCGTGGCGCCATCGGTAAAATAGGTGGTTCCGTAAAACTGCATAGGGAATTTGGCATTGGGCCGGTCAGGTGTCCAGGTATTGTTTAACAATTCCCTGGATAATCCGCCGTCAATCTCCCCGCTTCTGTAATAACCGTTGGCATAAGAAACACTAAAGAACTTACCGCCAAACTGGTAGGCTAAAACCGCACTCAGGTCAAAGTTTTTATAATAGAGTGCCGTGGTAAATCCACCAATCCATTTGGGTAAGGCATCGCCGGCAGCATATTTGTTGGCAAGCCGGTAATCTACCGTATTTACATAAGCGCCTACCGCATCTGAGGTAAACAGTCCGTTGTCGTGGTCTGCCTGGGTAACGGTGTGCTGGAACAAAGGTAATCCAGTATTTTGATCTACGCCTTTGTACTTGTATATATAGGTAGTGTACCAATCCTGTCCCTCACCCCGTATAAAAACTGCTTCCGTAGCCGGAGTACTCCCACCCCCACTCTTTGACCATCCGTCTACATAGCCGGTAAATCTGTCGCCTAATTGCGGTAAAGCTATTCCCGGGGGTATTTTGGTTGAGATCGTCCGGTAATGTGTACCGGTAATGCCCACGTTCCATCTTATGTTTTTATTACGGATAATGTCGGCATTTAAATCAATTTCAAATCCCCGGTTAAGAAGCTCAAGGTTATTTTTTGTTAGGCTGGATTGCCCCATTGTATAGGGAAGCGGGTTATTAAAAACCGCATTAACGGTAAGCTTGCGATAATAATCCAGCGAACCGTTCAGCCTGCGGTTAAATAAGGCAAAATCAATACCCGCATCAAAAGTGTGGGTATTTTCCCAGGTTAAGGTATTATTAGGTTTGGCTCCCTGCGTCAGATTATAGCTCTGCGGGGTACCTACACCGTTAGATGCAGTGGCATAGTTGGCAGAAAAACTCCAGATCTGGTAACCGGAATAATATCCGATGCCGCTTTCATTTCCGATAACTCCGTAGCTGGCCCGCAGCTTCAGGTCATCTAACCAGCTTCTCGTTCCATCCATGAAGCTTTCGGCAGTCATTAACCATCCCAGACCGACAGACCAGAAGGTTCCCCAACGGTCTTCCGGGAGCCGGAATTTAGATGAACCGTCTCTTCTGGCAGATCCCTCAAAAAAATACTTATGGTCGTAATTATAATTTACCCTTCCAAAATAGCTTTCCATACGGGTAATATCTCCTCCCAGTGCGGGGGTGCCGAATGGAGCGCCTCCGGTAGTGTACCGGCTGGTAAAGTTACCTGCACCGGTAAACTCGTTCACCAGAGAATAGGCAGTAGCAAAGTTCACCACTTCGTTATTCCAGTCGTAATATTCATGCGCTGCTAATGCAGAAAGGCTGTGTACGCCAAAATTTCTGCCCCAGTTTAACAGTTGCTGGGTGTTGAGGATATTGGTATTGTTGGTTAGAACGGCTAATGCTCCTCTTGCACTCTGTGCCTGCCCGGTTTCCATATTACCATATCTTTTACGGCTTTCGGAGAATCTTTCATAGGCCAGGTTGGTGGTGAAGCTGAAGTCGTTTAAGAAAGTTATCGTAGCATACCCTCTTAAGTTGAGGTCACTGGAAACGTTCCGGTCAATGTCCTGGGCCAATAGCTTGGGCAGGTCTTGCGCATACCGCTGGTTGGTAGTAGGGCCTAAGGGCGAATAGCTTAGCCCGGTATTATCCACCACCTTATTGGTACCATCGGGATTCTTGATAATGTCCCCATTTTGATCTCTGGCAAAAAGAGAAACTAAGGGATTACCTGAATTTACCCAGCGGAAAACGTTCTGGGCAACAGTACCCGGGTTACGTCCAAACCGGGTAGCCGGGCTTTGGGTATTGCGATGCGTAAAGCTCGTATTTCCTCCCACCTTTAACCATTTGGTTATTTGGGCATTAATATTTGACCGGAAATTGTACCGTTTAAAGGATGACCCGGTAATATAAGAAGGATCCTGTTGTAAGCCGGTAGACAGGAAATAGTCCATCTTGTCTGTACCTCCGCTGGCGGATAAGTTATGTTCCTGCCGGAACGGGCGTTCAATAAAGTAGTCATCATACGAACCGGCGGGGAAAAGCAATTTGGCATCCGGGTTCAGCTTGCCATCCGGATTTACCAAATAAGCGCCGGTCATGGTGGCGCTGGCATTACTACCGCTACCGGTTGGCGAATAGCTTGCCCCGGGTACATTGTACAGCATCCAGTTACCTAAAACGTTCCGGGAAAGCTTGTCGTCATCCATACTTCCGTTGTAGTCGAATAAATGCTGGCTGGCATACAGGGCCGCAGCTTCATGCGACATGTTGGGATTCTTCACATTAGTAGTAAATTTACCATTCGTTGAACTGCTCCCCTCATAGCCATAGCGTACCGAGTTGTAAATGGTAAGCCAGGTATACTCATAAAAATCTTTAGCATCGTGGATGAGGTCAGGACGCAGCGTATTAGAAAGATAATTGTAGCCCATACGGGTGTTGTAGCTGATCTTTGCTTTCCCGCTTCTTCCTTTTTTAGTAGTTACCAATACCACACCATTGGCGCCGCGGGATCCGTAAATTGCCGTGGATGCCGCATCTTTCAGGATCGTGATACTTTCAATATCCTTGGGGTTGATAGAGGCAAGCTCATTAGGATAAAGTGCGGGAACGTTGTCAATAACAATAAGGGCGCTGGAGTTATTTTGCAGGGAAGAACTCACCCCGCGCAGGCGTATCCCCATATCTAACCCGGGCTGACCATCTATAGCCGATACCTGCAATCCCGGAACCACCCCTTCCAGGGCCCTGGTTACGGTAGTGTTGGACTGGGCACTTATGATATTGGAATTGATTGCCGTAGCAGACCCGGTAAATTCAGCCTTTTTTGCTGTTCCGTATGCCACTACCACTAAGGTATCCATTGCTGCCTGTCCGGTGGATAAGGTAATATTAAACGTGGTTTTGCTGCCTACTGTTACTTCTTCCGTAATAAATCCTATAAAGCTAAAAACCAGCACCGAGTTGGCAGAAGGTACATTGTTGAGCGAGAAGGTACCATCGGGGGCAGTCGTGGTACCTATATTGGTACCCCTGACGCTTACGTTTACTCCCTGCATAATACTTCCGGTAGCATCTGTCACTTTACCGGAAACAGAAATTTGTGCCATTACGCCGAAGCTTATGCACAAAAAGAAGGAGAGTAATAAAAATAGCTTTTTCTTCATTTTAATTGTTTTAGTTGTTTTAAAAGCTTGAAATCGTTGAAGTGTGTGAAGTCGTTGAAAAGAACTTAAGTCATAATGATCTATGGCAAATAAATAATTGATGTGCTAAAGCAGCCTGATTTTATGGAGATCCCCGGCAGTCAAGGAAATAGAAAAAATAGCTGAAGGGTATAATACCGGGATATTTTTTGCAGAATCTAATAGTAATAGTGTGTGGCATAACTCATTTGCAGGCTTTGGTTTATTAATTTTAATACAACGAGTCGGGTACGGGTTAGTTAATGTGCTAACCGAATGGATTACCATTCATCTTTTTATAAAAAAGATAACAGAATAAAATTAGAGTAATTTATATTCTTTTAGTTGTATAAAATGTCATTTTGTTTATACTTTTTGACATTCCGTTAAACTGCAATTTTTCGGTGCTTCGGGAAAAAAGAATATTTTCGTCAGCACCATAAATAAGTTTTATGCGCAAATCATACCGGGTTGTTCTGTTTCTCCAATTCATGGGATTTTTTTATTCCTCTTTTGCACAATCTGATAATTATACGGTACCGGACAGCATTATGGAATCCGTATATCGTGAAATCAGCACACCTTATAAATACGGGTTGGTGATAGCGCCTGCCGATAACGCACTGGCTTTTGACAGCCCGAGTGTTTTTAGAAAAGGGAATAAATGGTATATGATCTATATCGTTTATGATGGAAGAGGATACGAAACCCTGCTTGCGGAAAGTAAAGATCTGCTGAACTGGAAGCCTCTGGGTACTATTTTATCTTTTTCCGATTCAGACGAATGGGATAGTAACCAACGGGCAGGATATGTTGCATTAGAGGATTATCAATGGGGAGGGAAATATAAAATGAGACGGTACAAAGGTAAATCTTGGATGACCTACCTGGGCGGACCTACACGGGGTTATGAAGCCGGTGTTTTGTCTATTGGTATGGCGTATACAAAAAATAATCCGGCTAAGCCCCGGGAGTGGCGGCGTTTGGAAAAACCGGTATTAACCATTCATGATAAGGATGTAAGCTGGTGGGATACCCGAACGCTGTATAAAAGCCAGGTTATTTGGGATAAGTCTAAAAGTCTCGGCTATCCTTTTGTTATGTATTATAATGCAAAAGGTAAGAACCTGATAGACACAAAAAGAGAAACGGAGCGTATCGGTATGGCCGTTTCTGATGATATGATCCATTGGAAACGTTATGGAAAAGATCCGGTATTGGATCATCAGCATGGAATTACCGGGGATGCCTATATTCAAAAGATCGGTAAGGTTTGGGTAATGTTTTATTTCGGCGCCTGGTGGGGACCCTATCAGGGAGCGTTTAACCGTTTTGCCTGCTCTTATGATATGGTTCACTGGACGGACTGGAAAGGAGATAATTTAATTGAACCTTCCGAATCTTACGATGACCAGTATGCGCACAAAACATCCATCATAAAACACAAGGGGATCGTTTATCATTTTTACTGTGCAACAAATAAAGCCAACCAGCGGGGCATTGCCGTTGCCACTTCAAAAGATATAGGGAAAAGCCCGGTTCATTTTGTAGCTCCGGCTCCATCGGCTCATAAGTAGCGCTTGTTGTTTAACTGTTTCATATTTTGTTGATAAAAACCAGCGTACTGTATGATCTTATTATACCCATAGCATTTGAAATAGCTACGATTTAATCTGGCAGTTGGGATTAACTTTAAAGTAACGACAAATTAAATGTTAATCCCAAAAAGTCAGATCATGAATCAAGAATCTAAGTTAATCAGAACCAAGTTAGGATTATTGCAATTGGCCCTTAATATATCTTTACCGGGCCCGCCATTCCCAACGATTGAAGCGGCTGGTTATTCCGGTTTTCATTTGTGTATTTCTGGGCAACTTTATTGTTCGTCAGCGTCTTCATATAATTAACCATCACCGTTATCACCGATACTTCAATCGTATTTTCTCCTTTTTGTAAAAGATCATTCAGCACGTATATCCTGTTGCCGAACCATTTTGTTCCTGCCTCTTTACCATTGACCATTACCCGCGATATGCCGTACACTTTTCCTAAATTGAGGTATTTGTATTTTTTAGGATCATCAATCTGAACGGTATTCTTATACCGGACCGTGCCGCCGAAATTTGCATACTCCGGAACTTCTTTCAGATCCTGTAACGTTCTCATTTGCGTTTGCTCAAAATGTCCGGTATAATGATGTAATTGAATATTCCAGCTACTGTCTAATGATATATGACGTGCGCTGGAATTTAACTGTGCCGGTTCAAAATAGTTTTCTCCTTTGTCTTTATTAAAAACGATAATGGCAGACTCAGCAGGTCCGAGCGGTAAACTCAATTTGTTCTGATCCATACGAAGCCGGTAACGCTCTCCCGTAACCGCATCCCACAGCCAGGCGTTATTTTTACCTGTAATGCCCGGCTGGAAGGTAGCTTCGAGCGTATAATCATGACGATCACTGGAATTGATGAAGAAGAATACCTCGGTATCCGGCATCTGGTACCTGACCTGGGTAATATACCGGCGCGGGTCTTTAACTTGTACATAGGGAGCGAGATTATATTTCTCCTGGATCCCGGCAAACCATCCGCAAAAATCCGCTTCCGGCTTTTTTAACAGGATAAACCGGTCAGGATACTGTTTCATTTTATCTACCCAGCTCTTTACTTCATTATCTTTTTGTTCGTGCTGATGCCATCCCGGGCTATGGTCGGGCCAGGCTTCAATGCAGAATACCCGTCCTCCGCCGGAAACGAAGTCGTGCAGTTTTTTTACTACAGCTACGCTCATACCCCGTACTTCAATCAGGAAAAGGGTATGATATTTCCTGTTTCCATAGCTCATCACCCCGTTACGCATCACTGCGTCATTAATTACCTGTTCGGAAACATAATCACAGGCGTTTCCATTCTGGTGGATGGATTCCCATACCAACATCTGGTAGTCGGGATAAACATATTGCGGGAAAGGCTCATTTTGGGCACTCAGCTTGGCCCACATGTCCGGGATGGGCGCTAATAAAGCAATTTCGGCAAACATCATTCCTTGCTGAAGTAGTGCCGATAACCGGGTTCTGTATGCATTATAAAGATGAAGATAAGGCCAGATGGTATTCTTTTCATTGAAATAACCACCCCATCTTATCCACCCGGGGAAAGGCGCATCGGGCGGAGAATAATTGAACCCGTGAAACACCGGCTGGGTTACCCCCGATATGGTACTCTGATCTCCTGCTATCTTAAAGATCTCCAGTGACTCATTGAATACCATTTGGGTATTGGTGAGCTCTTCAGAGCTGACCAGCTTTTTCCCTTTCAGATGAGCTGCTGAAGAAACATATTTATTGATCATGGTATAACCCTGACCAAGATGCCAGGGATACCGGGTATATTCCTCTTCAGAAATGTCTTTTCCTATCCCGTATTTCAGCCAGGTTTCACATTCCGGGATATCAATCGAAAAGCTTCCTTCCAGCAAAAAGTATCCTCTGCCATAAGCCTGTGCCCTTGATTTTATTTTATTGTTCCTGCACCATTGGGCAAAAGGCTCAACAAAGTTTTCATGAAAGATTTCTGCATTGGTCAATGCCCAGTCATATCTTATCCTTTCCAGCATGGACTTCAATGATGCACCGGTTTGAACCGTATAATCGGGACGGTAATTATTTCCCATACCGCCTATTTTATGCAGGATGAAAGGAAGGAAAGGAAATATATCGTAGCCTCTTCTCTTTTTAAATTCTTCCCAGATCGTTTTATTGAGATTCGCTCCTTCCAATTCCATACTATCTACAAAAACAGACCTGAAATTTGAGGGGAAGGATCCCATTTTTTCTTTAACTCTGTCTGAAATTTTATTCAGGAATTTGTTGACCGATTCTTTGCTCAGGTGATTTAATACCGGTCCTCTCCCACCCGGTGCGCCGACAATTACCCGTTCAAAGCCATTGATTTTTACCAGGGCATACAGGGCAAAATTTCCACGGGGTACGGATACTTTTATAAAACCATTTTTAATCTGTTCCGAAAGATCAATGACCTCATCCATGCTGTTCAGCGGATCGGGAACTAATTTTACGGACAACATTTCCATTTTGCGGCCCATGTAGGGATTGGAAATCACCGGATCGGCTTCTTTATATAATTCAAAAAGAGAAAATTCTTCATCTAAAGGACCCGCGATCTTCTTTACGGCGATAACGGCAATTTCAGAACGGTCTTCTTCTTCCAGGAACTCTGCCCCGGACGGGAAACCGGTTCCCAGGATCAAATCGCAGGTCATACCCAGCGACTGCGCCTCTTTTAACGTGAAGTGGAACAGCTCCATCCATTCATCGCTCAACCAGTCTATAGAAGGGATTTCCATATCGCTCGTATCAGACGGGAACGCTATGGGATTAATTTCTACCCCGGTTATACCGGCTGATTTTAACAGCCTTAATTCTCTTGCAAGCTCTGTTTTGTTTACTTTGTCGCCATTCCACCACCATCTCACATAAGGTCTGTACCCGGTATCCGGGTCTTTGAATATCCGGTACAGGTCACCTTCCTTAAAGCCCTGCGCCCCGGGCAATAATTGCTGCGCATAAGATGGCATCGTATGAGTTAAAACCAACCCTGAAGTAGCTAAAGAGCTGTTTAACAAAAATTTTCTTCTATTCATTGGTTCTTGGTTTATATTTTTTGATATCCCCGGTATGGGTGTTTTATATTTGACAATAGCGACCTGCTTTCCCGGTGCTGCGAAACGCGCAAACGTGCACCGGGTTTATATCATTTTATATAATAGCTCATGTAAAAGGATCGTTTCGGATACATTGTCTGTTCTGTTGCATCCCTCCCAATCCTGGTAAACATATTCCATACAAATAAAACCGCTGTATTGAATTGCGTTAAATTGTTCCAGGATCGTTTTAAAGTCTATTGTATTTTCTTTTACGATGGTTTGAAGTTTACCCTTCGCTCCGCCCCTGGCATGAAAATGAGAGGCATAAGGAATTAAAGGGTGTACGGATTCATTAGTCTGCCCCTGGTAAATAAAATGTCCGTAGTCTAACGTGAGGGTTATGCCCGGGCAGTCCCTGATAAATTGCAGTGTTGTTGCTGCGTCCGGTAAAATAGAACCTACATGCGGTTCTATCGCATATCGTATTCCTGCTGCATTAGCCTTTTCTGTACGCCATTGTCCTTCCTCTGTAGCACGTTTCCAGTCATCTTCCGCGTCTTCTCCCCGGTGCAATACACCGGGCAGCCCGGTAATATGCCCGCATCCCAATGTGTTTGTAAAATTGAGCATTTTTAAAAACAGTTCCCTGTTTTTTGAACGGACGGATCCATCTGGCGTATTGGTCGCGGCAACCGGCGGTTCCGCGCCGGTTTGTAAAAAAACATCGGCTGCTTTCAATCCTATGGAATCTAATTGTTGAAGAAGTTGTTTCCCGCTGTTAACAGGGTCCGGTGCAATATGGCTCGGATAAATATGTGACCGGTCTTCAAAGATTCCCAGGTCTACAAAATCAATCCCTAATAATTTAATCAGCTGAAGCGCATGCCCGTGCGGGAGAAGAGGAAAAGTAAAATCTGCACAGGAATACCTGATCGTATTATTATCCATGATATATCTTTTAAAGATGTATAAAGACCGTTATTTTTTTTATGACAGACTTCTATGATAGCTGTCCCGGATATCATTCCATACTTTTTCCGCCGGCGTATTTTCTATAACAAACTGCTGAAGCGCATGACCGGCCTTTTCCTGCAGCGAAACGTAGCCATTGTAGCGGGGACGTACCAGTGCATTTTCATGGGATAAAAAACTATCAGCAAAAAAACCACCCGTAAAAGGTTCCAGGTTGCGGGAAAGCCAGGCTTCTTTGCGTGAAGGCTGTCCGCCGGCATAAAGGTATATATTGGATTGTGTGGTGGGGTTAGCGCAGTAAAGAGAAAAATCCAGGGCCAGCTCCGTTTCTTTACATCCCGATGAAATAGCCATCCCCGTTCCTCCTAAAATACTTTGTAAGGGCTTATTATTGAGCTGAACCAGGTTACCATATTGCAGCGGTTTATTTACGAAAGAGGGCCGGCAGTAATTGTTATAGCTGTATGCAAACGCGCAATAAGCGTACTGATCGCCCCGGGTAAGCAACTCTGCAATGATGATCGGGTTCCAAAAGCGTATCTCTGCCGGCATCGGCTCTGCGAGGCGTTTTAACAGGTTCATAGCTTCAATGCTTTCTTTCTTTGATGCAATGGTATCCGGGCTTTCAAACGGATGCCCATCTAAAGCATGTAACAGCATCAGCCAGTTGAGAAAAAGATCGGCGCCAAATGCCGGCATGATAGCCTGTTTTTTATCCGCCAGGGCAACCAGATCATCCCAGGTTACCGGTAGCTGAACCCCGTTCTTTTCCATTAAGTCCGGTCTCCAGCTTGGAACGGGTGTAGCTGCATCAATGGGTATGGCCAGGAGTTTATTTTCATACACATAACTCTCAAAAGAGCGACCTACATTATTTTGCTCCAGGTCATTCCATTGAGTAACCGTGAGCAGCGGCCTGATATCTAAAACAAGATTTTGGTCAAAGCAAAACCCCGCCCAGGGATGATCTATTACAATCAGATCATAGTCATGGATAAGCTGATCAACAGGTTTGTGACCAAACTCATCCAGGGTACGTTTATCCCAGTGAATGCGGACGCCGGGATGAAGTTCCTCATACCGTTGCGATACGGCAACTAAGGGAGGAAAAGCCCTGCTGTGATTCCACGTTATGCCTTTAATGGTTTTGATAGCTGTGTGTTTTAAAAATTCAGATCAATTAATATACTGCCCGCCCGCCGGTCAGGTCAAAAGTGAAACCGGTGTTGAAGCTGGCTTCTTCCGACAAGACCCATGCTGCAAGATTTGCCGCTTCTTCCAACCTGCCGCAACGTTTCATGGGTATCTTATCCGTCATATATTTTATCTGGTGCGGTTCCATCTTTTCCACCATGGAAGTCATAATTGTTGCCGGCGCCAGGGCATTGATGGTGACTCCTGATCCGGCATATTCTTTTCCGGCTGATTTTACCAGCCCGATAACCCCTGCTTTTGAAGCGGAGTAAGACGACATGCCGGCGTTACCTTCCTTCCCTGCAATAGAAGCCAGCAGGAGGATACGGCCATATTGCCTGGGCAACATTCCTTTAAGCGCATATTTGATGACCAGGAATGACCCGGTCAGGTTAATCCTGCAGGTCCTCTCAAAATCAGCTAATTCTACTTCCGTTGTGTTTATACCATTCGGACCAACCACGCCGGCGGAGTTTACTACAACGCTACAGCCGCCTTCCTCTTCAATTTTGTTGAACGCAGCTTTTACAGATGATTCGTCAGTGATATCCGTTGCTATAAACCCGGCTGTGTATCCCTTTGCCTGTAAAGATTTCAGGGCGTTTTCGGCCAGGTTTACATCCCGGTCCAATATCCATATTTTAGCGCCTTCTCCTCCCAGCTTTTCCGCTATGGCATAGCCGATTCCGGATGCGCCTCCCGTAATAACGGCTGTTTGATTTTCAAAACGATTCATGATCATTAAATTTTTATGGGTTTCCCGGTTTGATTTGAAAGAACGGCTGCTTCTATAATCTTCATTGCGGCAACTCCCAGCCCGCAGGGCGATCCGTTAGGTGCAAGTCCCAGGCAGGCATCAATGAAGTTTAAGACAGGTGCCCTGTCGGGATAAATTTCTTCTTCAGGTAAATCCTCGTAATGCCGGGGCTCACCCTCCACAGGATAGTGTACCATCGTACCCTTCCATAATTCCATAAGCAGGATGCCCGATGTACCGTATACCCGCACTTCGTAATTGCGAATACTCAACGGGGTGGCTCCGGTGCTTGCCAGCGTAACCAGTATGCCGTTCTTCATGGTGATGGTGAGTGCGTTATAAATATCATTCCGGGAGCCGGCAAAATCAAATTTTCCGTACACTTCTGCGGGCTGAATTCCTGTAAGAAAGCTCAGGTAGGCTCCTGCGTGCGATACCTGGGTATAGATCTGGCCGCCTCCCGCTACTGCCGGGTCACTGTAAGAACCGGCGCCGGGCTCAAGGTAAACATGGTTCATTCCATGCGTGGGAGAAGTATCAATACCTTTCAGCAGTTTATCTACCGGGTTGGTCATGAGAACGGAAATCAATTTAATATCTCCCAGGATACCATTTTGTATAAGGCGGCGGGCTTCTATGCCATGCCGGGTATAGTGCCAGGGACAGCTCACCAGCAACAGGAGATCTTTCCGGGCAGCAAGATCACACAATTCCTGCGCCTGGGCAACGGTGAAAGTCATGGGTTTTTCGATGAGCACGTGCTTATTATGCTCAAGTGCAAATTTTGCCTGCTCATAGTGAACGTTAGGTGTAGAGCTGATCACTACGGCATCTACCTGGTCTGCCAGCACCAACGCCTGGTAATTGTCGAAAGCAAGGTCAGCGCCAAAATCTTTTGCGATCTGCATGGCTTTGCTTTGCGTTCTGTTCTGCACAGCCCTTAAACGGGCTTTTTTATGCTGGATGATACCCGGAATATGAGCGCTGGTAGCCCAGTACCCGGCGCCGATCACGCCTATGTTCAGTTGGTCTTTTGTGTCAGCCATGGTATGGAATTAATTTGTCCCGGTTTAATTCTACTCCAAATCCGGGCTTGCTTTCATCCAGGATAATGTGCCCGTTTTCCGGCAATGGTTCCCCGATAATGGTGTCAAATATCGGGTGAAGATCTTTCCCTTCTCCTGTAGTCAGGAACTCGGCGTACGCGCTATTGGTATTCGATATCACAAAGTGATAATTATATACGGAAGCCCCGTGTGGTATCACCTGCATGTCGTAGGGCTTTGCCATAGCTGCAATTCTCCTGACGGCGGTTAAGCCGCCTGCCCATTGAATTTCCGGCTGGACGATATCTGTTGCTTTATTGGCAATGATCTGATGAAATGCCTTGTAATGATATTCCAGGTTACCCGTTGCCAGTTGGATGGGCGCGATGCGTTCCCGTAAATAGGCATTCTGTTCGGTAGCCCAACCATTCTGTAAAGGATCTTCAAACCATTTGACGTCATAATCACGTACCCGTTCTGCCAGCCGTGATGCAAATTCCACATCCCAGGACAGGTAGCAGTCTATCATGATCTCCATTGCATCGCCCAGGTCGGAACGGAGCTTAGCTATAAGCTTTTCCATTTTTCTAAGACCGTCCCGTCCGCTTTCCACACCCCATGGAGCGGCAATTTTCACTCCCATGAATCCCCTGTTTTTCCAGTGATCTGCATAATCGGGATGAATAGTGACATAGCAGGGAATGGATTCTTTGGTTTTTCCTCCCAATAATTTGTATACGGGGATATTCAGTGATTTTGCTACCAGGTCGTATAACGCCAGGTCTACACCGGCTATCGCCATATTCGTAATGCCGCCCAGCCCGTACGGTAACGTAGAACGATTCATCTGGTCCCAGATCATTTCTATATTGAAAGGATCCTGACCGATTAAAAACCGTTTGAAATGGTTTTGAATGACCGCACATGCAAATGCTCCTCCGCCGTAATTAACGCAATGTCCCGTGATGCCTTCATCCGTTGTAATCTCAATGGCATAAGGGTCCTGCCCCGGGCCCATCCAGGAAGACCGGACTTTTGAATAGTTTGGGTAAACGGACATCGGGTTAGCGATCAATGTCTGCGCCTGCCAGCCTCCTCCCCAGTACTGGGATTCGCCCATAGATGCACCACGGGCGCCCGTATCTCCACTTTTAATGGTATATAGATTTACTCCCGTAATTTTCATGATATATCTTTTATTTTATTTGATTATTGATTGTATAGTTAATTGGAACACAGGAATTCAAAGTTAATCCTCCGGAGAGATCATTTCCTACAAATTTAAATTATCATAATCTCTATCGAATATATATATTGTTACTTTCTTTATATTTTTTGATATCTTTGAAAGTATGGTGCCCGGCAGGTTTGAAATCTTCTTAATGGTATCATTTCCGGGGCAGTAAGCTACTTTATATAGCAGGAGCAAAAGACAGAGGATATACGCTACGCGAAAACCCGGAACAGTACCGGTTAATTTTAAGTTCTGCCATTACCGTTAGAATTTCAGTTGAAAAAATTTTCGGATAAATCTGGAGAATGAAAAACTACTACAAATACCTGCATGTAACAGAAACGGAAAAGAAGTGGGGATTTTATGTTACCACGGTAGGATATGCACAAATTAATCCTAATCAAACTTATCCCCCTATGGAAGGACATCCCGATACCCATAGGTTTAACTGGAACAGGGGAAGGATCCTTAACGGGTATTACATCGTTTTTATATCCCATGGTAAAGGAGAGTTTGAATCTGCAGTAACCACGCCAAGCAAGCTGTCGGCGGGTACCTGCTTTTTTCTTTTCCCCGATGTATGGCACCGGTACAAGCCTGATTTTAATACCGGCTGGAAAGAATATTGGGTAGGGTTCAATGGCTCTTATCCTGATGCGATCATGAGTAAGAATTTTTTTAACCCGGAAAGTCCTTTCATTTTTACGGGGTTAAATGATAACCTGCTTATCCTGTTCCAGCGTTTGTTAGAAACGGTGCAGAATGCAAATCCGGGGTACCACCAGGTGATATCGGGCATTACCCTGGAAATACTGGGACTTATTCATGCTTTTTCGATACAAAAAGAGCAAAGCAAAAATCACGATACCCACCTGATCCATAAAGCCATCTTTTTGCTGAGAGAATCATTGAAAGAATCTATTGATATGCACAACCTGGCGCATACATTGCCTATGGGATACTCCAAGTTCAGGAAATTATTTAAGGAAGTCACTTCCCATTCCCCCCAGCAATATCTCTTAAATCTCAGGATCAATAAAGCAAAGGAGCTGTTACAAACAACAGAGTTGAATATTAATGAAATTGCTTTTCAAACCGGTTTTGAGTCTGAATTCTATTTTTCTATGTTTTTTAAGAAAAAAACCGGGCTTACCCCCACCCTTTACCGGTTAGAAAAACAAAAACTGAGGGAGGAAGAGGCAGATATAAAATAATAAATGTCTCTTATACAAAACCCATCTCCCGGGATACTAAAACTCAAATTCTCTTTTTCCGATATTCCACCTCAACCCGGTAGAGAAGAAGAATTCGCTTAACTTCGGCTGACCCTCTACGTTATAGCTCCGATTAGCGACAGAAAGATCAATAAATAAATTCCGGAGCAATTCATACGACGTGGAAAAGGAGACCAGCGATGATTTTACAGGGATTCCCGACCCGATAAAAAATCCATAATCGCGCGGGCGGGTGTCGTAGCTTCTGAAAATATCCCCTCCCATGTTTACCCCGAGGGAATCAAGTCCCTTTTTGTAATACATTAATTTTCCGGTGAAGGATAACCTGTTCAATGGCTGATATTTTAAAATAGCCAGGTACTCTTTAAAATTAGCTCCGAGCGGATGTGCCAACTCGGTATTATAATGGGTAAATGCCGTATTGCTGTCTTTATGCGCATACATAAAAGGGCGTACCAGGTTCATCTCGGCCTGCAGGTCAAGATTCTTAATCCCCAGCACATCTATATATTTACCACCCAACTGTAATGCCTGCTTGTTCCACCAGCTGCCGCTGCCATAATTTTTGATATCTTTTAATACAAACTCTCCTATAACCAGGTTGCTATATAGCTGAAGTGTTCTAAAAAGATTTGATTTCAGGTCAAAACCAACAGTAGCTTTTGAATTACCGCTTCCCAACTGCATTTCAATGGCCCTGTAAAAGATAACAGGATTCAGATAACTCAGCTCTATACCATTCTTACCGTTATATATCACATTTTCATATACGCCTATGTTCAGCCATTTAGCCAGTTGTATGCTCAGGTGATGAAATGCCATATAGTTTTTGTACCGGACCGTATCCCTGTTGGGTATGGGCATAAAGGGTGCAATGAGTTCGGCGTAGACGCTTTTATACGCAAACTTTTTTAATTGAACATCCATTTGCAGGTACAGGAAATTATTGCTGAAATCGCTTAATAACAGGCTCCTGTATCCGTTGCCGATGAACAGCTTATCATATCCGAAACGAAAGTGGATAAATTTTGATGCCGCAAAATCAATCCCGCCCCGGGCATCAAAATAGTCATATCCATCTCCTGCCAGGAATTTGAAATACCCTGCATTGGGGAGACCGATATGCCTTCTTACATATCGTTGAACATATTGCGGATCCTGTTCCTGGTTATCGGTAATATAGGTATAGAAGCCCAGCTTTTTTCCGATATTACCACGTATGGTTATTCCCCTGGTATTGGTATATAACGCTTTGTTCACTTCGGAAGATTTACCCGCCTGCAGGTTAAGCACGGGGTCTATAAACAGGGTAAAATTCCGGCTGTGGGTTTCGTATAAATGAGCGGGCGTTTTAAAGAAAGTGTTCCATATCGGTTTACGTACATGGAAGGATTCGCCGTGATCACTGGTCCAGTCCGAATTGGACATGAGCAGGCTTTGTATATTGTAACGGTCAACTTCCGAAAGCTCAACCGGCAATTCACCTGTTTTTTCTAAAGAATCAATCAGCGCTGCCCGCTCGGTATATACTTTCCTGTTATATGGTTTTATGGTAGAAAAAGAAAATACGGAGTCATTTTGCAGCTTAATATCCAGCCGGTCTAACAGGTGATTCTGCTTATCTCCCAGGCTGATCCGGTCCGACTGGGCAAAGAGAGCGGCAGACAGCCCGACAAGAAGAAATGGAAACAGTAGTATGGTTTTTAATTGCATGCCAAGTGCCTTTGTTATGTAGATAAATAGGTTAAAAACGATGAAAGCGGTGTCTTAGTCTGCATGCCGTCTTAAAAGTTATAATCGCACAAAGCATTTCCCCCTTAACGGAGTGAAGCGTCTTTTTCAAGGAGCAGCTTCGCCCGTTGATGCAGACCATCGCTCAGGGGAGTAACCGGTAAGCGCAGGTTATTGCTGATCAATCCCAGGTGAGACAGGAATGATTTAACACCGGCGGGATTGTTTTCAGAAAAAAGAAGCTCGTAAGTTTCAAGCATGGCATCGTTAAGCACTTTAGCTTCGCTGAGCCTGCCATCCAATGCCAGCCGGACCATATCAGAAAATTTGCGTGGCATACTGTTGGCTATTACACTGATCAGACCGTCCATACCGCAGGCTAACTGCGGTAATGCAAGAGAATCATCCCCGCTGCATACCAAAAAATCATCGGGACGGTCTCTTAACAACTGCATGCTTTGCAGCATATCGCCCGCCGCATCTTTGATTCCGGCAATGTTAGGCACTTCCTTAGCCAGGCGAATGGTGGTTGCGGCGGAAAGATTGCGTCCTGTTCTGCCAGGCACATTATATAAGATAACGGGTTTGGGAGAAGCCGCTGCCACGGCTTTGTAATGCTGGTACAGTCCTTCCTGCGATGGTTTGCTGTAATAGGGACTAACGCTCAATATCGCTATCGCATGATCCAGTGGAAAGCTTTGCAATTCCCGTACTACTTCGGCGGTATTATTTCCGCCGATACCAACTACAACCGGTACGCGGTTATTTATTTTTTTACAGGTATGCTCAACGATCTGCTTCTTTTCTTCCCTGCTGATGGTAGGCGATTCCCCGGTGGTACCCATACTTACGATATACTCTACGCCATTGCTGATGACGTGATCAATCATGGCGTCCAGGGCTTCAAAATCAATGCTGAAATCATCTTTAAACGGGGTAATCAAAGCCACTCCGGTTCCTCTGAGTTGTTTTCTTAGTGACATGCTGCGCTCTTTATTACTGCTATTTGTTGTTGGTTGCAAGTTACAGGTTTCGGATAACACTATAAGCGGTGTTATCCTGCTGTTTCCGGTTTAGGTATTATTTTCCGCCCGAAAATTTGCCGGTTATGCCGGCACTTCTTCCCAGAAGCCCATTTTGCTGTATTTTTCGATACGTTGCTGTATACGCACAGCAGGGTCAATGGACTGTAATTCTTTAATAAGCGGAATAAGGTATGATTTCAGTGTTTGTGAGGTTTCTTCATAATTCCAGTGGGCTCCCCCATCCGGCTCAGGCACCACATCATCTACCAGTCCAAATCCTTTCATGTCGGAAGAGGTTAATTTCAACTGCTCGGCAGCTACTTCTTTTTTCTCCCAGCTTCTCCATAAAATAGAGCTGCAGTTTTCCGGTGAGATTACCGTATACCAGGTATTCTGTAACATCAGCACCCGGTCGCCGACACCTATGCCCAGGGCGCCCCCGCTGGCGCCTTCACCAATAATCACACAGATTACCGGCACCTTCAAGCGCATCATCTCGTATATATTCCGGGCGATGGCTTCTCCCTGCCCGCGTTCTTCGGCTTCGGCACCCGGAAATGCACCGGGCGTATCTATAAGGGTAACGATGGGTTTGTTGAATTTTTCCGCCAGCTTCATCAGCCGTAATGCTTTGCGATAGCCTTCGGGGTTGGCCATACCAAAATTACGTAACTGTCGCATTTTGGTATTGATCCCTTTCTGATGGCCGATGATCATAATGGTTTGTCCGTCTAATTGGGCAAACCCACCTACTATTGCTTTATCGTCCCTGACATTTCTGTCGCCGTATAATTCGATATAATTGGTACACATCCTTTTTATATACGCATGTGTGTAAGGTCGGTCGGGATGACGGCTCAGTTGTACCTGCTGCCAGGGAGTGAGATGCCGGGTAATATCTCTTCGTTTTTCAATAATGGATTCCTCTAACTGCTGCAGGGTAACGGAATAATCCATTTTCGGATTTTTTTCCGCCATTTGTTTCAGCTGCGCTACCTGGTCAAATAGCTCTTTAACCGGTTTTTCAAAATCGAGGAACTGTCTTTGTTTAAATTGAGGCATAAGCTGTTTTTATGCAGGAAGCAAAAATAATATTTAATAGGGAAAACCCGCAGAATTAAATATGAGGTGAAAAGGGAGGGGCAGGTTCCAGGTTGCAGGGAGTGCAGGACGCTCATAGCCCTTTCGGATTTCTGATGTCTGATTTGCTGATTTCTGATTTGAAATTTGAGATTTGAAATTCATTTGGTGCCTGGCGCTTTCAGCCATAAGCGATCATCTTTAGGTCCCCCACATAGCCTACAGTCTTTCACTTCAGATTTAACCATGTGGATTTGAATCTGCCCGATGGTATAGTAAAGACATTTCAAATTTCAAATCTCAAATTTCAAATGCCGCTTCACTGTTTCAACGAATAAAAGCTCAGGAGGCGGATCTTATTCAGGTTACTGTAGTCGTATTGATACAGCCCGTTTTTGCCGACTATCAATGCCTTCTTATTTCCTGTAATCACATCATAGGGTTCTTTACTGTTTATTGCTGCTATCTGTTTTAATGCATCGGGATTGGATGCATTGTATATCCTTACACCGCTTTTATCATCGCACACAAAGAGGAGGTTACCGTCCTTTGATAAACCGGTTGGGCCGGTGAGCGGGTATGTTTTTACCAGTACGGGATGCATCAGATCTTTCACATCCACGATATTCAGTTCATTACTGGCCTCGCCACAGGCAGATCCTCCACGCAGCGTTACATAAGCGTATTGACCGTCTGTTACTACGGGATCGCATGCCCGGCCATGGGAGAAGGTACCCAGTTGCACGGGAGAAATGGGGTCGGATACATCGTACATGAACATCCCTACAGAGGAACCCAGGAACAGCTTATCTTCAAACGGATAGATGGTTTCCAGGTCAAAGCCTGCATAAAACGTTGTATCCAGTTGAGGTGAAGCAGAAGTGCTGATATCTACAATTCCCACACTATGCGGCTCTCTTATCGCGTACAGGTGATCATTCATGAGCACCATACTTGCCATCGAGCCTGCAACGCCATTGCCACCGCTTGTTGACACACTGCCGGTTGCAGTGTTCAAAGCATACATCATGTCGCCTTCCCACAGGTAATTCCTGTCCGTATAGGTAATAACCGTATCTTTTTTGATCCAGTCTACAGCTACATAATTATTATCAACAACTGAACCGTACATATAATTCCTGCGTATAAAAAAGTTGTCTATCCTGCTGGTGATGGTTACCTTCCTGGGATTGCTGATATCTATGGCAAGCAGATCAGTGTACATATCGGCATAGAGTATATTATCCTTAACGCCTATATCCCGGTTGCCGGGAATATTCAGGAAGGCCACCTGGAAGGGTTTAGACGGATTGCTGTTATCAATGATATGGATACCTTTATCTACTTCATTCAGGTAAATGTACCTGCCTTTGATATAGATCTTTCCGGCCTGCTGCACCGCTTCGGAGGCGTTGCCGTTTATAGCTGCCAGCACGTCTGCTTTAGGCTTCAGCACAGGTGTCATTATCGTGTATCTGACGGTATGGGTAGAAGTTGTCTTATCTTTTATACAACCTGTTGGAAAAACGATCATACAGGTGGTTGCAAACAGTCCCAGCAAGCAATTGGTGATCTTTCTTATCATGGCAGTTATTTTAATGCCTGACAATGGAGGATAGAGAACCGTTGCATTATCACCGGATTTTCTGTCGGCAGGCGAAAGATAAAACGCCATTTATAAATATCAGGATCCCAGGACACCAATGATGTAGCTGTTTAAAAGTAGCGGCGACCGGTTTGCGGTCGGCACCCGACGTAGGAAGGTCAGACCGCACACTCTCCTAAGATCCGGGAATGCATAATGAGATTCCTGTGGCGCCAGGGTCTCATAGCTATCCACAATAGCCGTTCATGAAGACCCCGGCGTGACCTAAAAAGTAGCGGCGACAGGATTATTTCTGATTGCAAATAAATTGTAGTAAATTTTCTAAAATATTTTTAACTTTTAAATATGCTATATGCAGATCAATAAATTAAGTGCATTTTTATTTATAATGCCTGTTTTGGTATCGGGTTGTAAAAAAGGGGAACAGGGACTTCCGGGAACAGCAAATGTGCAATATTCCGACTGGTTTACACCTGCAAATTACACGGTAACCACCAAGTTCGGAACCATTAATCTGGATTATACGCAGGCCGTTCCCGGCATAACACAGGATATACTGGATAAAGGAACCGTATTGGTGTATGGAAAGTTAAACGGTTACGCTATCACATTATGGCCTACCGATCAAACCGCTCAGCTACCCATACAGGTATATTACCATATTGGTACGGCTACCAACATAGATACCTGGTCTGCATTGCCTGTGGTAGGAAAGCTACGGATAAACCTTGTCAGCAGCGCTAATGCATATAACAGTGACCAGGCAATCAGCCATAACCATGCCTTTCGTTATGTCATTATTCCCGGAGGTGTAAAGCTGGGTTTGGTAAACAAGGGGTCTATCAGTACACTTGATTATGCCGGGCTTTGTAATACACTACAGATACCTCAATAATCCTTCGGGTACCGACCGGTTTGCGGTCGGCACCCGACGTAGGAAGGTCAGACCGCAAACGCTCCTAAGATCGGGGAATGCATAATGAGATTCCTGTAGCGCCAGGGTCTCATAGGTATCCACAATAGCCGTTCATGAAGACCCCGGCGTGACTTAAGAAACAAACCGGTCTGACGCTTGTGCGTACCGACCGGTTTGGAGTTGACACCCGGCACGACTTAAAAATAAAAAAGCGCTACCCCAAGAGGATAACGCTATGCTGTTAAGAATGATCGTATTTTAAGAAACGGTTTTCTTTCTTTTATCGTCTGTAGCATTGCCCGCCTGGTTTTCATTCCGGAACACCACGGTATTATCAAACACGTCTACCAGTACAGGTTTTGTTTTATCAATATCTCCTGCCAGTATTCTTTTACTGAGCTGATTGGTAATTTCTTTTTGTATCAGCCGCTTCAGTGGCCTCGCTCCAAACTGGGGATCATACCCGTTCTCAGCAAGAAAGTCTATGGCATAATCAGTAAATTCCAGGTTAATGCCGTTTTGAGCAACCAGGTCTTTAAGATGATTGAGCTGAATATGAATAATATCCCGTATCTCACTCTTCATTAACGGCTGGAACATAATAATATCGTCAATACGGTTTAAAAATTCCGGACGAATGGTCTGCCGCAGTATATTCAATACTTCACGTTTGGTCTTTTCAACTACCTCTTCCTTATTTTTTTCCGTTACATGCTCAAAATTATCCTGTATGATCTGGCTGCCCATATTGCTGGTCATGATAATGATGGTGTTTTTAAAATTCACCACGCGCCCCTTATTGTCAGTCAACCGCCCGTCATCGAGCACCTGAAGCAATACATTGAATACATCGGGGTGGGCCTTTTCTATTTCATCCAGCAATACCACGCTGTATGGTTTGCGCCTAACGGCTTCGGTTAGCTGTCCTCCTTCGTCATATCCCACATATCCGGGAGGAGCGCCCACCAAACGGCTAACGGTATGCTTTTCCTGGTATTCGCTCATGTCAATCCTCGTCATCATATTGTCGTCATCGAAAAGATATTCTGCAAGCGCTTTTGCCAGCTCGGTTTTACCCACACCGGTAGTGCCCAAAAAGATAAATGAGCCGATAGGTTTTTTAGGATCATGCAATCCTGCGCGGCTGCGGCGGATGGCATCGGCAACGGCGTTGATGGCTTCCTCCTGCCCTATCACGCGCTTGTGCAGTTCGTCTTCGAGGTTGAGCAGTTTTTCTCTTTCGCTTTGCAGCATCTTACTTACCGGTATACCTGTAGCTTTAGCCACCGCCTCGGCAATATCTTCCGCATCCACTTCCTCTTTCAATAATCTTTTTTCGGGAGCCAGCTCATTCAGCTCTGTAGTATATTGTTCTATCTTCTTTTCTTCTTCCTGTATTTTACCATACCGGATCTCTGCCACTTTTCCGTAATCGCCGTTCCGTTCGGCTTTTTCTGCTTCCGTTTTTAACGCTTCAATTCCGGCTTTACCTGCCTGTATCTTTTCAACAAGCTCTTTCTCCTCCTGCCACTTAGCCTTTAATGTATCGCGTTCCACGCTGCGGAGCGAGATCTCTTTTGCCAGGTCTTTCAGCTTCTCCTCATCATTCTCGCGTTTGATCGCTTCCCTTTCAATTTCAAGCTGGCGGATCTGCCTCTCCAACTGATCCAGTTCTTCCGGCATGGAATTCATTTCAAGGCGAAGCTTGGCGGCGCTTTCATCTATGAGGTCAATCGCTTTATCCGGCAAAAAGCGGTCGGCAATATACCGGTGCGACAGCTCAACAGCGGCAATGATCGCTTCATCCTTAATACGCACATGATGATGGGTTTCATAACGATCTTTGATACCGCGCAAAATGGAAACTGCATCTTCTACGGTGGGCTCATCAATCATTACTTTCTGGAAACGCCGTTCCAGCGCTTTATCCTTTTCAAAATATTTCTGGTACTCGTTCAAAGTAGTGGCGCCTATGGCTCTTAATTCGCCTCTTGCCAGCGCGGGCTTTAAAATATTAGCCGCATCCATAGCGCCCTCGCCTCCACCGGCACCCACCAGCGTATGGATCTCATCAATGAAAAGAACGATCTGTCCCTCACTTTTGGTAACCTCATTGATCACCCCTTTCAGCCTTTCCTCAAATTCACCTTTATATTTGGCGCCGGCTATGAGTTGTCCCATATCCAGTCCATAGATAATTTTACTTTTCAGGTTTTCTGGTACATCGCCATTTACGATGCGCATGGCCAATCCTTCTGCAATAGCTGTTTTACCAACTCCCGGTTCACCCACCAGCATAGGATTATTTTTATTACGGCGGGATAGAATGTGCAGCGTTCTGCGTATCTCTTCATCCCGGCCGATAACCGGATCCAGCTTGCCCTGTCTTGCCAGTTCATTTAAGTTTTTGGCATACTTGTTCAGTACATTAAACTGGGTTTCCTGGGTTTGGGAAGAGATGGTAGATCCTTTGCGCAGGTCTTTGACGGCAGCTATTAGTCCTTTCTCAGTGAGCCCCGTATCTTTCAGTAATTTAGCCGTATTATCCGTACCCTGTAAAATGGCCAAAAGCAAATGCTCAACGCTTACAAACTCATCACCGAACGTTTTCAGCGCTGCCCCTGCCCGAAGCACAGCATTGTTGGCCTCCCGGCTGATGGTTTGAGCCGGTTCGCCACTTTGTATTTTAGGCAGCTTACTGATGCTTTCATCTAACTTGCTTTCCAGGAAATTTACGTTTACGTTATTTTTCTTCAATAGAAATTCAACCGGTGAATCAGTATCATCCAGCAATGATTTGAGCAGGTGCTCGGTTTCTATATTCGCGTTTTGATTGTTAAAGGCGATCTGTTGCGATTTAGCCATCGCCTCCTGCGCTTTAATAGTGAAATTATTTAAGTTCATATTTTAAGATTTCCTTTGTTCGTTTTCAAATAACTTTAACTTGTATACGCAAAACACAATCCAAAAAAGAAACGCAGTAATTATGTCACATAAAACCCTATCAATCTGCCTGTATTTCAGTTTATTAACCGTTTTCCTGTTATTCTTGCAGCCGGTTAAGGGGCAGTATAATTTTTCCGGTGTGGATGACATGCTGCAAAAGAATCAGAAGGTATTGGGTAAACAGGTTATTGCCTTAGTATGGAAGGATGGAAAGATCATTTACAGGAAAGAAACGGACGAAGAATTTAATAGTAAAGCCCAGGTGCCGGTAGGTGCCAGCGGACAATGGCTGACTGCCGCTACAGCCATGATATATGTTGATGAGGGCAAGCTCAGCTTAGATACCAAAGCCGGTAAGCTTATTCCTATTTTGGCTAAATATATGAAGGCCTACATCAATCTCAGGCATTGCCTTACGCATACCACCGGGATTGAGGCGGAAAAGACCGGTGTCGGTAAGCTGCTTCCTAAGGCAAAATTTGAATCCCTGGAAGAAGAGATGAACCATTTTGCCGCTAAAAGAGAGATCGTAACCAACCCGGAGACAGAATTTTATTATAGCCAGGTAGGGATGAATATTGCAGGACGGATGCTCGAAGTAGTAAGCCGAAAGACCTTTGACCGCGTTGTACAGGAAAAACTTTTACGTCCGTTAAAAATGAGAGGCACTACCTTTTTCAATTTTGATAATTTATATATTAATCCTTCTGTCGGGGCACAGTCTACAGCAAACGACTATATGAACTTTTTAGTAATGCTGTTAAACAACGGCATGTTTGAAGGTAAACGCGTGATGAGTGAAAAAGCCATCGAAGAAATGGAAAAAGCACAGTTAACCAACCTGCCCGTAAAATATACGCCGAAGGGAACGGAAAACTTACATTACGGAATGGGTGCCTGGCTGATGGAAGAAGATGCACAGGGGAAGGGTACCGTACTTTCCAGCCCTTCTTTAACCGGTACCTGGCCCTTTATTGACCGTAAAAATAACTATGCCGCTATTTTACTGGTAAAGTCCCATTCTAATGAACAGGGAAAAGAAATATATACGCAATTTAAAGCCGCTGTTGATGAGGCCATAGGTGGAAAATGATAATCCGGATTTATAATTTCATTGGCACGTCCTTCGTTAGTACTGACCGCAGCTACAGGCTTATTGATCTTCCGGGTTATACTATTGGGTGCTTTCGCTGCGTTCAGTAACCCCTTTTTGGTTATCTGCGCTACAACTAATATTTTTGCTGTCCTCAAACCTGAATAAAAGGATGGCAAACCGAGTAATACAATTCCGTGAAGCACTTCGTGAAGCAATGACTGAAGAAATGCGCCGCGATGAACGGGTGTTTTTAATGGGAGAAGAAGTGGCAGAATACAATGGCGCTTATAAAGTGAGCCAGGGTATGTTAAATGAATTTGGTCCTAAAAGGATCATTGATACACCCATATCGGAACTGGGATTTGCCGGGGTGGCTGTAGGCGCCGCACAAAACGGGTTGCGTCCTATCGTGGAATTTATGACCTGGAATTTTGCCCTGCTCCCTCTTGACCAGATCTTAAATACCGCTTCAAAAATGTTGGCCATGAGCGGCGGACAGGTGGGGTGCCCGATCGTTTTTCGCGGACCCAATGGTTCTGCCGGTCAGTTAGGCGCACAACATTCTACCGCTTTTGAAAGTCTTTATGCCAATATACCCGGGTTAAAAGTTATCTCCGTTTCTAATCCTTATGACGCAAAAGGCTTGTTAAAGAGTGCTATCCGGGATGATGATCCCATCATTTTTATGGAGAGTGAAGTCATGTATGGCGATAAGGGAGAAGTGCCGGAAGAAGAATATCTGATTCCTATCGGGAAAGCAGATGTCAGACGGGCAGGAACAGATGTAACGATCGTTTCTTTTAATAAAATGATGAAGATTGCGCTGGGTGCAGCAGAAGAGCTGGAAAAAGAAAATATCAGCGCTGAGGTTATAGACCTGCGTACCATCCGCCCGTTAGACTGGCATACGGTTTTTGAATCGGTTAAAAAAACCAATCGTCTGGTGATCGTAGAAGAACAATGGCCTTTTGCTTCTGTTTCATCAGAGCTGGCATATCGCATACAGAAAGAAGCGTTCGACTACCTGGATGCTCCCGTACAGCGTGTTACCAGTGCAGATGCTCCCATGCATTATGCACCTAACCT
This sequence comes from Chitinophagaceae bacterium, assembly GCA_023957155.1. Taxonomy (GTDB): domain Bacteria; phylum Bacteroidota; class Bacteroidia; order Chitinophagales; family Chitinophagaceae; genus Agriterribacter. The sequence goes on from JAMLHK010000002.1 coordinate 393,121, forward strand.
GGTAGCAGCGTACCTTCCGGATATTCCTAAAGTAGTTAAGGTGGTAAAAGAAGTAATGTACATCCGGAAATAAATATTCCCCGATTCCGGAATTATGTTTTTCCCGTAGCAAAGTGCTCCGGGTTTTTTTATGTACGTTTGACTGTATTATGATGAAAAAAAGTATATATCTCGTATTCTTCTTCCATTCATTGTATACGTCTGCCCAGCAAACATCTTCCGGAGCCGGTTCAGACACCATCCCGCTGATGACGGAAGTGATCATCAAAGGTTTTGAATCTGACCGCCGGCTGCTGGAAACTCCCGTTTCCGCGGGGATAGTAAGCCGGAGCGACATTCAGCGCTTTTCTACCGTATCGTTGTTGCCGTCAATGAACAGGTTACCGGGAGTGAGCATGGAAGAGCGGTCTCCGGGCAGCTATCGTTTGAGTATCCGGGGCAGCCTGCTGCGTTCTCCTTTTGGCGTACGGAATATAAAAGTATACTGGAATGATATTCCTTTTACCGATGCCGGCGGGAATACCTATTTTAACCTCGTGGATCAGCACAGCATCGGGCACGTAGAGGTATTGAAAGGTCCGGGAGGAAGTATGTATGGAGCCAATACCGGCGGGGTGGTCATCCTTCATCCCGATGAGCCTGCTTTGCTGCAGGGAGATATTGCCGGGGAGCATCATTTCCGGGGGCAGGCGAGTGTGGGATCTTATGGACTTTTGGGAGAAAATGTACAGTGGAAATACCGGAATACCAATATCAGCTCCGGATTTACCCAAAGTCATCTGCAGTCAGACGGATACCGGCAAAACACCAACATGCGCAGGGATGTGCTGCAATGGAACGGCTCAGCCCGGTTGTCAGAAAAAGATAAGCTGGACTGGATACTGATGTATGCGGATATATTTTACCAGACCCCGGGAGGACTCAATCTTACCCAGATGAAGGAAAATCCCAGGCAGGCCCGCCCAGGCACACCGGCTGCACCGGGAGCGGTGGAACAAAAGGCCGCTATTTATAATAAGACACCGTTTGGCGGTATCAGTAACCGCTATCAGATCAGTAAAAACTGGAGCAATATTACTTCGGTAATGCTGGCATATTCCGATTTTAAAAATCCCTTTATTACCAATTTTGAAACCCGAAAGGAAACCAACCTGGGATTTCGTACTAAGATGGTATATCATACCGCTACCGGTATACACGATTTGAAATTTACTGCCGGAATGGAATGGCTGTATAATTATTCTGCCATTGATAATTATGGAAACCGCCAGGGCAAAGCCGATACGGTTCAGTTTAAAGACAAGGTATGGGCAAGGCAGATATCCCCGTTTATCCAGGGTGAATGGCAGGTGGATGAAAAATTTCAGTTGCAGGCCGGGCTGGGAAGCAATCTCTTTCTGTACCATTATCAGCGGCTTACGGATAGGGACGATTCCAAAAAAACTAAGAAACTGCAAAACCAGTTGCTGCCCCGCGTAGCGGTATTATATCGCATTACGGAAAGTATATCGCTCTATTCATCGGTTAGCAAAGGATTCTCGCCCCCTTCCATAGCAGAAGTCCGTCCATCGGAAGGTAGTTTTTATAGTGCCCTGCAGCCTGAATACGGGTGGAACCGGGAAGCCGGTATCCGCGGAACTGCCTGGGCTAACAGGCTGTTCTTTGATTTTACGGTATACCGGTTCAAACTACGCGATGCGATTGTGAGAAGAGTCAATGCGGTAGATGCTGAATACTTTGTAAATTCCGGGGGGACGGATCAAAAGGGTATAGAAGCTTTTGCTGAATATGCACTGGTGCGCAACAGCCCTGCTTTCATTAAAGATGTGAAGCTGAGTATGGGCATTACGCTGAATGATTTTTCCTTTACAGATTATAGGATAGACGATAAGAATTATTCCGGCAATGACTTAACCGGGGTACCCGGATCGGTCTGGTCCGGCGGACTGGACATAACTACGCGGTGGGGATGGTATCTTAATACTTCATTCTCCCATACATCTAAACTCCCATTAAATGATGGGAATACTTTTTTTGCCGATCCTTATGATATATTACTGGGCAGGCTGGGTTGGAAAAAGCAGTTGAAGAAGTGTGCCGTGGAGCTGTTTACCGGGGTAGACAATGCGTTGAACCAGCTGTATAGTCTGGGTAACGATATTAATGCTTTTGGCAACCGCTATTATAATCCGGCTGCGGTGCGGAATTTCTATGGCGGACTGAATATAATATTTTAAAAGTCGTTTAGCCCAATGACAACAGCAGTATGCATTACGTCATAACTGAGCTAAACGACTTAACTATTATTGATTGTGCTTAAAATACCGAAGCTAAAGACGAGACACCTACCGCGAAGAGATAACATAAACCCATACAAAAGGCGGCCAATAAACCTAATTTGGTAACTAATTTCCAGGTAGGAGCTTCAATGGCAGGATTGGATCTGAATGCTTGAGTTTTCATTGGATGTTTCTTTTAAAGTTTTATTTATAGGATAAGATTAATTAACGCAAAAGTAGCAGGTGATTATATTACATGCAAGGTTTTTCGGAAAATTCGTTAATTGTATGTTAGAATTTTAACATTTGATAATAGCAGATTGCAGGTATAGGCTTCCTGAAATAACCGGTTGTCAATCTGCAGGAATACTGCGCCTTAAACTCACGCTTATTTTCTTATTTTTGGAAAAAGGTAAACCCCATTTATAGCGCTAATCATACTTAAAGAGGATTTATAAATATGTCAAATATACTGATCATTGATGATGAGAAAGCGATTCGCAAAACATTAGGTGAAATTCTGTCTTACGAAGGATATAAAATAGATGAAGCCGGTGACGGAGAGGAAGGATTGAAGCGGTTCAGGGAAAAGAATTATGATGTGGTGTTGTGTGATATTAAAATGCCTAAGACGGACGGAATTGAATTTTTAGACAAAGCCCGCGAAATAAATCCGGATGTACCGATTATCATGATATCCGGGCATGGAACTATAGAAACTGCCGTAGAGGCGGTAAAAAAAGGTGCATACGATTATGTATCAAAGCCACCCGACCTGAACCGGTTGCTGATTACCATTCGCAATGCGATGGATAAAACGGATCTCGTTACCGAAACCAAAGTGTTGCGGCGGAAAGTAATTAAAGTAGAGGAAATGATTGGAGAGTCTGCTCCGATCCTGAAAATAAAAGAAACAATAGATAAAGTTGCACCAACCGATGCCAGGGTACTGGTCATGGGTGAGAACGGTGTCGGAAAAGAGCTGGTAGCCCGGTGGATACATGAAAAAAGCAACCGTTGCAAGAACCCGCTGGTTGAAGTAAACTGTGCCGCTATTCCCGGCGAATTAATTGAAAGCGAATTATTCGGTCACGAAAAAGGATCTTTTACTTCTGCGGTAAAACAACGTATCGGTAAATTTGAGCAGGCGCACGGAGGAACATTGTTTTTAGATGAGATCGGCGATATGAGCCTCAACGCCCAGGCAAAAGTACTCCGGGCATTACAGGAAGGAAAAATAACACGCGTAGGAGGAGATAAAGATATTACGGTTGATGTAAGAGTTATAGCGGCAACCAATAAGGACCTGCTTCGTGAAGTGGATGATAAAAGATTTCGTCTTGACCTGTATCACCGGCTCAGCGTAATTATCATCCATGTCCCTTCTTTAAATGAACGTAAAGATGATATTCCCCTGCTGGTAGGAAAATTTCTTACGGATATCTGCGCTGATTATGGCATTGCTCCGAAAGTAATAGACCCGGACGCACTGAAAGCGTTGCAAAATAATAACTGGACCGGTAACATACGCGAATTAAGAAATGTTGTGGAAAGGCTGATTATTCTCTCCGGTAAAAATATCACGGCTGAGGATGTGCGTAATTATGTTCTCCCCGCCAATTAAGCTATTTTGAAAACGGTATACTGTATATGTGGTTTAGGCTCCGATGAAAGGATATTCAGTAAAATAAGCTGGGGTAATACTGCTGTGCATTACCTGAACTGGCTGATGCCGTTACCCAACGAAACCCTCCCGGCCTATGCCGGGCGTATGAGTGAAAAGATTACCGAAGATAATGCCACACTTATCGGAGTTTCCTTCGGGGGTATGCTGAGCCTGGAGATCGCCAAAATAAGAGCTGTCCCCAAAGTGGTCCTTATTTCCAGCGTCAAAACACATCACGAAATTCCGCGGTGGATGAAGACGCTCGGTATGCTGAAGGCTGATGCCATTATGCCGCGAAGTCAGCTTCATAGCTTACGTCCCATGAAAATATTTGAGCCTGTTGAGAACTATTTTCTGGGTGCGGAATCTGAAGAAGAAAAGCGGCTGGCACATGAATATCGCAGACATGCCGACCCGGTTTACCTGAAGTGGTCTATCCATCAGGTATTAAACTGGAAAAATGACTGGCTGCCGGAAAAACTGTTTCATATACACGGAACTAACGATAAAATATTTCCGTATTCTTTAGTGCATCCAACGCACACCATAACTGCGGCAGGACATTTTTTAGTATACCAGCGGGCCGGCCAGGTTTCTGCTATTTTGAATGATATTATTTAATGGCCGGTAGCTCGTATACATGGCATAACGGGAAGAAGCGGGAAAACAACAATTTGTTATTACGGCTGATAAATCGGCTTAGTCAGCTAATTATATTATTTTTGGCAACTTTTAAAAACTGAGTTAAATGAGTTCAGGCTGGATCTTTTTCATTTTAGCGGTATCAGGTTCTTTAATCGGTCTATACGGCATGTTCAAAAAAGCAGGTATTGAGCCCTGGAAGGCACTCGTTCCCTTTTACAATACCTGGTGTATGGTTGCCAAAATGCCTTTGAAAAAATATTGGTTCTTTTTGCAGTTCATACCGATTGTGGGACAGTTTATTACGATCTGGATCTGTATCCGTTTTGTAGAACACTTCGGGCGCTTTTCTTTGCTTCATCATACTGCAGCCGTTTTTCTTCCCTTTTTATATTCCTTATCTTGGATTTTCTAAAATGAAAGATATACAGGCAATGCCGTGAGTAAAGAACTATAAAAGTCTCTCCACGAGAGAATGGATTGATGCCGGTGTTTTTGCCGTAGTGGCTGCCACCATTATCCGCACCTTTATTTTTTTGAGGCTTATGTTATTCCTACCGGCAGTATGGAAAAAACGCTGTTGGTTAATGATTTCCTGTTTGTCAGCAAGCTGAGCTATGGTCCCCGTCTTCCCAATACACCTTTAGCTATTCCTTTTGTGCATCATACCGCGCCCGTCACCGGTGGCAAGTCATACCTGGAATGGATCAGGCTCCCCTATAAACGGTTATGGACCACCCCCGTAAAACGCAATGATGTAGTGGTGTTTAATTACCCGGTCGGAGATACGGTGATCGGCGAGTACCAGTCCAACCTCAACTATTATGATGTGCTGAGGGAGCAGTATGGCGGTAACCGGGAAGCATTGCTGCAGAGAGATGATATTATTGTAAGACCGGTGGATAAAAGAGAGAATTTTATTAAGAGATGCGTTGGCATACCGGGAGATACCCTGCAGCTGAAAGAAGGGATACTGTATGTAAACGGGCAGCCGGGAAATGTGCCGGAGGCTTCGGCTACTTTTTATCATGTGCAAACCAAAGGTCAGTATTTTGATGAGGATGTTTTAAAAGGTGATTTCAATGTTGAAACCAATCCCGACAGGCAACAACTGCTTATCGGTAATAATATGAATTATTTAATTGACCTGAGCGCCGATGAGGCAGAACGAATGAAAAAGCTGCCTTATGTGGAAAGTGTGGTTAAGGATGTTAAGCAATTCACTCCCGGAGTTTTTCCTTATGATACGGCACGCTATAAATGGAGCGAAGATTTTTATGGCCCGGTATGGGTACCCAAAAAGGGAGCTACCATCACACTGACACCTGAAAATATAGCGTTTTACAGCCGGATTATTTCGGTATACGAGCATAATACGCTGGAAGAGAAAGACGGTAATTTTATTATCAACGGTATTCCTACCAACCAGTATACTTTTAAAATGGATTATTACTGGATGATGGGAGATAACCGCCACAACTCGCAGGATTCACGCTTTTGGGGCTACGTACCCGAAGATCATGTAGTGGGAAAGGCTTCGCTGATATGGTTTAGCTGGGACGGAGGTCCGAGGTGGAAACGATTGTTCAGAGCGATCAGATAAGCAACCCGGTATTTAAACGGAAAGTGTTTTACCTGATCAAATTCCTACCATAATAATACGAATAGGGTCAGCCTGAGCTGACTAATCGTTACTCAATTGTAGCCTTTGTAAATGGCTTCTCTATCCGTTTTTCAAGGTTCATTATGGTGCCGCTAATGGATAAGCCATTTCATTTTTCGATAAGCTATAAAACCGAAGTTACTTTACTTCCTCATCGTTCTTAGCGCATACAGCACTACATGCACTGCGGCAAAAATAAGGGAGAAGTAAAAAATGACATTGTCCTCTCCGTTGGTAACCGAGTGATGTATAAATGCGATTACAATTAAAGCCACTGACAGTACCAGCCCGCTCAGTCCCCCAATCTTATTGGCCTGGGATAAGGTATTGGGTTGTTGCCCGGAAAGTTTGCTGTGCTTTATACCATACCACAGGTAAATATCAAAACCGATGATCATCCATAAAATCAAACGGATCCAGGTGTCTAAGGGTAAGAAGGCCATCATAAAGAAACAGGTGACCACCCCCAGGATAGGTACCAGCGGAACAAGCGGGGTTTTAAACCCACGGGGAGCATCGGGCATTTTAACCCGCATCACCCATATCCCGATACATACCAGGATAAAGGCAAACAATGTTCCGATACTGGTCATCTCTCCCACTATCCTTGCCGGAACAAATGCAGCGAATAAGCTGACCAGCAGCATAAACATCAAATTACTTCTGGCAGGGGTCTTAAACTTCGGATGAACAGCAGAGAACAATTTCGGCAGCAACCCGTCTTTACTCATGCTGTAAAATACCCGGCTTTGTCCCATAAGCATTACCAGGATTACAGAAGCATAGCCTCCTAATATGGCAACGATTATAGCCCGGTTAAGCCAGGGATAGTCGGGATGTATTACTCCTGCACTGTCTGCCGGCCCCATGTGATCAATGGCAACCGCTACAGGAGCTATACCGTCCTTCCCGCTGAAAGAGGTGTAGTGGGTAACCCCTGTCATTACATGCGCAAAGAGGATATACAGGATGGTGCAGATGACCAGTGAACCCAGGATACCAATCGGCATATCCTTTTTGGGATTCCTGGCTTCCTGCGCTGCCGTGCTAACCGCATCAAATCCTATATAAGCAAAAAATACGACAGCGGCTGCCCTGATGATCCCGCTAAAGCCGAATTCTCCAAAGTTTCCCGTATTATCAGGTATATAAGGGATATAATTTTCCTGGTTGATATACTTCCATCCTAAAATAATGAAGACCAGTACTACGCTGACCTTAAGCATTACGATCAGCGAATTTACCCACGCGCTTTCCTGTGTTCCCCGGATGAGAAGCAAACTCATCAGTATTACGATAAATACTGCAGGAAGATTGACCATCCCTCCTTCCCAGGGACCTGCGGCGAGCGAGGCAGGCAATACAATATCAAATCCCTCCAAAAACTTAGCCAGGTACCTGCTCCAGCTGATGCTAACGGTAGCCGCACCCACGGCGTATTCCAGCACAAGATCCCAGCCGATGATCCAGGCAATAAATTCACCCATAGTGGCATAGCTGTAGGTGTAGGCGCTGCCGGCAACCGGTATCATAGATGCAAATTCGGCATAACACAATCCCGCAAAACCGCAACCCAGCGCAGCAATAATGAAAGATATGGTAATAGCCGGGCCGGCCTGGTTGGCGGCGGCAAGTCCGGTAATGGAGAATAGCCCTGCCCCGATAATTGCCCCGATTCCTAAGGCCACCAATGCCCATGGACCCAGGGTCCTTTTTAAAGTTTCCGGTCCTGTTTCCTGCGATTCAGCAATTAGTCCTGCAATTGGTTTCTTAACAAATAAACTCATAGCCTTAGAAGGGATTTAATGTAAAATTTCCGGGGTCAGTTAAATTAGCGAGTGAAAAATAATGATTTCTAATTAAATGAGGAGCAACTTTGCCTATTTTATATCCTTATCCGCCAAAAAACAATAATTTCTTTTAATTAACCGTAAACTTTCTGTTAGTTTTGAAATTCATCAGCCCCGTTTTTGAATAATATATGAATACCCGCAAGTCAGGATTATTGGCCTTATCCGTTTTTACGATTGTTGCTGCGCTGCATTTTTTTCATTACGAGCAATGGATGACCATACCGGCTGAAGTATTATTTACGGGCCGGTGGCTCTTAATTCTCAGCCTGCTGATTTTTGCGTGGTTTAAAAAATCGCTTACCACCTGGATCTTTGTTGCCATGACACTGGGTGTGGAAATAGGACTTGATTTTCCCGCCTTTTCCCAGCATCTCCGTTTTTTAAGCACGATATTCTTACGTTTGGTTAAGACCATAGTTGCTCCCCTGTTGTTTTCAACCTTAGTGGTGGGTATCGCCAGTCATTCCAATCTTAAACAGGTGGGCAGGATGGGCTGGAAATCTATATTGTATTTTGAGATCATAACCACTTTTGCGCTGGTTATCGGGCTATTGTTCATTAATATAATTAAAGCGGGAGTAGGAATTGAAGTGCCTGAAGTCTTATTAAAAGAGCTGCCTGTTGCTGTAGAAAAAACCTGGCAGGACCATATTGTAGACATCTTTCCCGAGAATATAATAAAGTCAATTTACGAGGGTAATGTATTGCCCATTGTAGTGTTCAGTGTGCTGTTTGGTATTGCTTTAGCCAAGCTGGCGCCCGATCGTAAAAAGCCGATGCTGGAGTTCTCTGAAAGCCTGGCTGAAACAATGTTCCGTTTTGTACATATCATCATGTATTTTGCTCCTTTTGGTGTGGGAGCAGCTATTTCGGTAACGGTTGGGCACCTGGGACTGGATATCTTGAAAAACTTAGCCCTCTTGCTGATCACTTTGTACCTGGCTTTATTTACTTTTTTATTAGTGATATTATTACCCGTGTTGCTTATCATCAGGGTACCGGTTAAAAAATTTATCCAGGCGATCAGGGAACCGGTTTCCATTGCTTTTGCCACAACCAGCTCCGATTCCGCATTGCCTATTGCTATGGAAAATATGGAAAAATTTGGCGTACCCCGGAAAGTGGTGGCCTTTGTGATACCCACGGGCTATACTTTTAATTTAGATGGTACCACCCTGTACCTTTCGTTGGCCTCCGTATTTGTGGCACAGGCTGCGGGTATTCATTTATCCTTCGGGGAGCAGCTCATGATCGGTTTTTCACTGATGCTGACCAGTAAAGGCGTAGCTGCAGTACCCCGGGCTTCATTGGTGATATTGATCGCTACGGCATCTACTTTCGGGTTTCCGATCTGGCCGATCATGGCCATTTATGGAATTGACGAGCTTATGGATATGGCACGTACTTCCGTAAATGTAATCGGTAATACGCTGGCAAGTTGCGTAATTGCCCGGTGGGAAGGTGAGTTTGATGATGAGAAGGCTTTGGCATTCCGCCCGGATTGATCATTTTAACCTTTTATTTCATATTCTATATTAATAAAACAAACATTACTGATTATTTATTTGAACAGAAAATGCAATTTTGCCAACAGAATGGAAAAACTTCAAAAAACAAGTATGATCAAAAGAATCATTGGAACGGCGCTTTGTATTATAATGAGTTGTATCTTATATGCACAGGAAGAGCAAATACAATTTAAAATTCTTAACCAGTATGAAACGGCTCTTGATCATGCTACCATTACTATTGATGGCAATACTACGGAACAGGTAGCGGATCCAGACGGTTTTTTTACAATTACAGCTCCTCTTCCCGGAACTGTTGTCATCAGCCAGGAGGGTTACTCCACCTTTTCATCTTCGATACAGGATTTAAAAAACAATCCGGCCATAACGCTGCATAAAATATTTTCATGGAAGGATTTGTTGAATCCCATGTTTTATATCATCAATGGGGGACTTTGGCTTTTGTTATTTATTGTATTTGCCGAAACGGGCTTGTTTGCCGGTTTCTTTCTGCCGGGCGACAGCCTGCTGTTTGTTGCCGGTATTTACAGCAGTAACCTGATGAATGAATTTTTTAAGGCGTTTGGTATAGGACATCTTCAGAACGAATGGATAGACCTGTTACTGCTGATCGTACTCATTTCTATTGCGGGTATCGTAGGTAATATGGTAGGCTACTGGTTTGGGAAAAAAATAGGCCCTGCCATGTACAGCTGGAAAGACCGTTTCCTTTTTAAAAAGAAGTACCTCAATGATGCCCATGATTTTTATGAGAAACATGGTGGAGGAGCTATTATATTTGCCCGGTTTTTGCCCATTATACGCACTTTTGCGCCCATTATAGCAGGCATTGTTCAAATGGACAGGAAAAAGTTTATGTTTTTTAATGTCGTTGGCTGTGTGGCGTGGGTGATCAGTATGATCTTTGCAGGACACTTCCTGCAGATATGGGTAAGAAAACAATTTGGCTTTGAACTGAGAGATCACCTCGAGTTAATTGTGATTATCATTATACTCGTAACCACATTTCCCGTTATATGGAAATTAGTATCGGGAAGTAAAAAAACAAAAACAACCGCTTAAACTCTTCGTATGTCCCAGCCCAAAAACGCTGTATTTAACGTTGCTGTTCTTGTTGCTGCGCTGGGTTATTTTGTTGACATCTACGATTTGCTGCTTTTTGGTATCGTCCGGGTTGAAAGTCTGATTGACATGGGACTGTCCGAGTCTCAACTGCTTACTGATGGAGAGAGCATTCTGCAATGGCAAATGTGGGGATTGTTGCTCGGGGGAATTATCTGGGGTGTAATGGGTGATAAAAAAGGGCGGATAAGTGTATTATTCGGTTCCATCATACTGTATTCTCTGGCCAATATTGCTAACGGTTTTGTACAAACGGTTGACCAGTATAAAATGATACGGTTCATTGCCGGGTTAGGACTGGCAGGTGAGCTTGGTGCAGGCATTACCCTCGTATCTGAACTTACTTCAAAAGAAAAGAGAGGCATTGCCACATCACTCGTAGCAGGGTTGGGTTTAACAGGGGCGGTAGCCGCTTTTTTTATCAAGGAAAACTTTCACTGGCGAACCTGTTATTTTATAGGCGGGGGATTGGGTCTTTTGCTGCTTGTTTTACGCATATCTGTCTTTGAATCGGGTATGTTTCATGAAGTGAAAAAGATGAATGTAAAGCGTGGCAGCTTAATTATGTTCTTCAATAATACAGAACGGTTTAAAAAATACATTATAGCCATTTTAATTGGATTGCCTACCTGGTTTGTGATTGGTGTATTGGTTACTTTTTCCAGTGAGTTCGGCAGGCAGATGGGCATTACGGAAAAAATTGATCCCGGAAAATCCATCATGTTTGCTTATGCGGCCATTTCGCTGGGTGATATTACTGTTGGGTTGGTAAGCCAGTGGCTTAAGAGCCGGAAAAAAGCATTGTATGTTTTTTATGCTATTACCACCGTATTCATGGTATTGTATTTCACGGTTCAATGGAATGGATCTGCTGCACAGATGTACGTACTGTGTGCGGGTCTTGGCTTTGGTACGGGATTCTGGGCAATATTTGTTACTATGGGCGCCGAGCAGTTTGGTACCAATATAAGAGCAACCGCTGCTACCACTATTCCGAATATGGTAAGAGGGCTACTGGCTATTTTTATTCTTCCTCTTTTCCAGGGATTACGTAATGTTACCGATTTTTATACCGGCGGATGGATCTCGGCAGTTATTATTATGTCAATAGGTATTGCGGCTATTATACTCACAAAAGAAACTTTCGGCAAGGATCTGAATTACGTGGAAGAATGAACGGAAGTGCCGGTAGTGCATGGTGAGCAGAACATGGTCAGTAGGAAGAAACCTGGTACGGGTATAAGACCGGCGCCGTACACCTGTTATCCATTAATACATTAACCGGCATCCATGAAAGTACTCATCATACGTTTTTCTTCTATCGGCGATATCGTTTTAACCACGCCGGCTATCCGTTGTCTCAAGCAACAAATTCCGGGAGCTGAAGTACATTTCCTGACAAAAACAAAATTCAGGGCGGTTACCGTAGCCAATCCTTACATAGATCAATTCCATTATTTTGATAACAACCTCCGGCAATTGATCCGTGATATCCGTAAAGAGCGATATGATTATATTATTGATTTGCATAAAAACTGGCGTACGCTCCGTATCTATCTTGAAACAGATACAAAGACAAAGTGGCTGAGTTACCGCAAGCTCAGTATTCAAAAATTTTTGCTCACCAAACTGGGTATCAATGTCATGCCCGGCATTCATATTTCCCGGCGCAGCTTAGATGCGCTGCGTCCGTTAGGTATAAAGGATGACGGAAAAGGATTGGATTATTTTATTCCCGGGGGAGAAGAGATAGAGATCACGGAATTACCTCTTTCGCATCAGATGGGGTATATCGCTATCGTGATCGGGGGCTCTTATTACACAAAAAAACTGCCGGTATATAAATTGCAGGAGCTTTGTTTACAAATACAACATCCCATAGTACTGCTGGGAGGAAAAGAAGACCGTGAAGCCGGGACAGCCATTGCTGCTGTTGACCCGGTGAAAATTTATAATGCCTGTGGAAAATTTTCACTAAATGAATCAGCTGATATTACCCGGAAAGCCAGGCTGGTGATTTCGCACGATACCGGGCTGCAGTATATTGCATGCGCTTTTCAGAAACCTGTTTTGGCGATATGGGGAGGCACTTCGCCAAAATTAGATGTGGAACCCTATTACGGCAGTGCAGCAGCACAAAAGCATACTAACTTTATTGTGCCTGCTCTCCCCTGCCAGCCCTGCTCTAACTTTGGTACTACAACCTGCCCCAAAAAACATTTTAAATGTATGCATTTGCAGGATGTGCCTGCTATAGCAGAGAAAGTAAGACGTTTGATTGAAGACAGCGCGGTTACATGATTTTTATTACACCCAGGTAGTCGAGCAGCAATACCCCGCAAAAAGAAAGAACGAAAAAAGACAGGATAATTTCCCCCCATTTATTGTAACCCCGCCTGCCCGGCAATTTAAAAAGCATTTCTGAAGTTACCTGCAGGAGTACGCCTAAGGCAATAACAGACAGACCAAGAAAAAGGAACTGCTCAAAGGTGAATATGGCAATGTATACACCCATCAGCATGAGTAAGCTGCCTGTTACTTTCAGCGGAGAATTGAGATACTTCATCATCGTTCAGGGTTACGGGGTAAAGACGCCGGATAAAAATACCTAATCCGTCCGAAACCGTTAACGAAAGCATGAAGTCATTGGCAGAAATCTATCTTAGATCAACGATGAATAGTTTTTTGCAATCATTCGCGGGCAGACCGGGCTTGCTGCTGTGTTGGTATTCTGTATTTCTTCAGTATGGGCTGTAACTCAATAGCATTACCGATGTGGAAGATATGTACTTTTGCAGACCAGAGTGCGGCCAGCTGGAACAGAAGCTGTGTCCCTGCCACCCGTTAGGTGGGTATGTGCCGAAACACGATACAAACTTTTGTTGGCGGTCTGTTTCGTCCGCTATTGATCAGAAAACTTACAATAGGGCATGCAAATAATTCGCCGTGTCTTTCAGTCCGGCATTTCTTAACAGATTTAGAACCTCTATAATTCATCCTGCTTGGGATTCTTTTTATTTAACACCATTTCTTTGAAAGCAGCAATTGCTTGTTGTTGATTTAAATCTATAATATCAGTTAAAAAGTCGTCAGCGGTTTTTACATTTAAGCTAAACGATTGTAGATACTCTTCCGGAAAGTCTTTAATATTATTGGTTACTATAAGATTAGCATTTGTTTTTATTGCTGCAGCTAAAACATGACGGTCATTTACGTCCGGTAATTCTAAATGGTCTATTAAGCCTTTGTAATTTTGAACCAAAGCATCGGGGAAAGCTAAATTTGCTTTTGATATTCTCTTATTTGCTTCTTCTTCTGAAACGCCTTTTTTTTTCATGACTTTCTTCCATTCATAAAATATATGTTCACTCCATTTTGGTGTATAAAGATCGTAGTGTGCAAACCAAAATAAGATATCTCTTATGATTACCGGATGGACAACATTCGTATCTAAGACAACGGTAAAGCGAACACTATGAATCATACAGCCCTGTTTCTTCGTCAGCATTCATAATATCTATTATATTTTGTTTCTGTTGCGCCTTCATTTCCTTTTGATATTTCATCACATCGTCAAATTTTATTCTCCTGTGTTTACCAACTTTTGTGAATGCAATATTTCCCTCCTCGAGTAACTTTACCAAATGCGGTCTTGAACAGCCAAGAATTTCGGCTGCAGCTTGTGTAGTTACTTCAGTAGCTACAGGAACAAGCGAAATTAATTTGCCTTGTCCCATAGCTTTTAAAATGTCCCCCAAAAGCTTTAAAGCACTTAAAGGAATTTTAATTTTTTCGCTTGTTTCTTCAATCTCAATTTCCGGCTGCTCAGAATTAAGCTGTTCTATAACTGAAGCTAAGGTTCCATAAGATTCACTTGCAATCTTTTGGTCAAGTTTTGAGGGCTTTTGTATTTGCTCTAACAGCTTCATGACAGTATGTATTTGTTTGATTCAAGAACGAAATAAACGAAATAAACGAAATATTATTTTATTGAATAGCTGATATACTATTTGAAATACTGCCAAATATCCTGATTATCAGCTTATTAAATAGATTGTTAATTTTCGGTAATGTGTTCCTGTTTGAAGTGGAGCAGCCTGGAAAACAAATGCCTGGACAAGATAACGGTACAGGTTGGCGATGTGGCGGAATTCCGTGATTCCTGCCCGTCCGGTCAGGCGGGCGTCTGCCCGTAACCGCTGCTAAATTTATAAATAAATGTTTATTGTTTATTCTATGTCCGGCGTTATTCATCAGCTGGGACTGAAGCCGATTAGCGAAAAAGTTGAGGATATATCCGTCCAGCCGCCATATAGTCCAGCCGAATGTTAGTGGCATGTGCTATGTCTTTGGTCGTCTAAAGGCAATTTTGTTAACTAAAATTTCTCTGTCACTTTTAGTTTTTTCAAAAAAATATATTTTGTATTTCAGTCTTGGATTTTCAATTTCTTTTGGTTCTTCATTAACAGTTGAAGTGTCTGTTGTTGTAACAGCTGAAGTGTCAAGGTCATTAACAATTTTGGGTGGAGTAAACCGCACCATTTGCATTGGGCAGTAGTCGCAATTGGTCAATGTCAATGAAGCAACAGTTTTGCCTTTATATGTTTCAAGTGTCCCACGATAAGAATAAAAGCCACCATCAGATGCTGAAAATATTGTGTCTTTCTTAAAAATGGCAACAGGTGATTGTTCCAAAAACACACTGTCGCCCTTAAATGTCAGTTCGGAAAGATGATACCACTTATAGCGAGGTTTAGCAGGGTCGCCATAACCCTGCATTGGTATAAGTCCAACAAATGTTCCTTTTGGTTTAAACTGTCCAAAAGCCTGTGTCAAAATGAAAGAAATAAATATTGTCAGAATAAGTTTTGCCATATTAGGGTGTGTCAGAACGTATTGCCACCAGCATGTGCATTTGTGTGACGGATAGCACCACTTCGAACAGGTATTGCCGATGGTTGGGAATTTGAAATCCGTCCGCCGTAATCGCTGCCTGGCTTTTTGATAAAGATAAATATTTAGTACTAAAGTTTGGTTCTATTCGTCAAGCTGAACCCGCAGTACAATAGAATTACCGCTGCCGATTGCTCCAATGTCCAGCCTAACTATTGGCAATACCCGTGTTGTGGGCAGTTTGAGCTACCTGTCGCCTAAAGAAAGTCAAAGGATGATTTTAAAGAGTTGAACTTACTTGTCAAGTTGTATCGAGTACCTACTTGTATTAAATAAGATTTTTTGTTCTTCAAAAACATTATTGCTTTAGTAGGTAAACCCATTTGGTCAAATGAATATTCTAAAGCTGTTACACCTTTGTAAATGGAATACTTATAAGTTATTCCGTTGGCTCCTAACTGGCTTGCATATTCTTCAAGATACTTTTTTTCAAAATAGGCATAACTGCTTGGAGATATTTTTGCATAACTGTCACCTTCATCGTAAATGTTGATGTTATTTATAACGCCATACTCTGGGTTATCTTCATTTTCTGGACATATGTATGCTCCAATTACTGATTTATTTTGCCCTTTCATCATTTGGATAAAAGTTGAGTTAACTTTTAAAGTACAAGGACATTTCACTTTGAAACCTGCATTTCTAAAGATTTGGTAGTTGTCCGAGGCATTAGTTATCAAGTTTTCTTTATTTATGCCTAACCTTTTTATGAGTAACTGAAAATTTGACACCGGTTTATACGGAATATTAATAAATTCAAGAATAGAGGCATACTTTGACCTGTCTAATGTTTGACCTTTTCCATTTACAAGTTTATGCTCATTCGTAATTCGCTTAAATTCTTTAGTATAATATTCGGATATCGTTTCGACTAAATGGTCGTCTGCGGTATATGCATCGGCCTCAATTCTAAAACAAAATGTATTCCCATTCTGATCAAAGTAATGCTCAAACGATATTTCTGAATCTCCACCCCTCACAGGAATTTCAAATATGGCTACAACTTTTCCCACATTATCCGTTATCACTTTATAGATTGACTCAGCATAATTGCCGTCATCTTTAAATTCCGATTCATAATTTCCCCAAAAAGTTTCTAAACTTTCAATTTTTTGTACTGTGCTATTTTTGGAAAACTTGACATAAACTGTTGTTTTTCCCGGATCCTGTTCAACATACTTACTAATTAAAAGTCTTTGCTTTTGCAAAGCCGCACCATCCCAAACAGTAATATCAGGTATTTGATTTGAGATTTGTGCCTCAGATAGTTTATTGGAAAGAGAGAAGATGATTATTAATAATATAAATCTCATGGTTTCTACTTATCGATTTGATGGTCAATAAAGTTACACACAACGGTACAGGTTGGCGAAGTGCGAATAATAGTGTTCCGTCCCGCCCGGCTATCGAAGCTGATTTTTAGCTAAAGTACAAGTTATAGATTGTTGCCGATTGCGTTCGGTCAGCCGGAACAAAAGCTATAACAAAGAGCCAACCTGTACTGTTGTGTGCAGCCATACTATTCTGATGCTTGTCCGGTACTAGTGTTCCCAAACCCCTTCCCTAACAAATACCCAATAATTAATGTGACAGCAGGCAAACCTTGTTCAGTCGTAATTACTTTTTCGCAAATCAATGCAATGATTGCCGTCACTATAAATATTCCAACTAAATACTTTGCCATCAAATAGCATGCTTCAAGAACCATAGCAGCCATTTTATGTGGTTGTCCAGAACCAGGAAATATTGTCTTTCTAGAAATACAAAGTGTGTAAAGTCCATACGCAAAGATCAGAATTGTTGATACTCCGGATAAAATAAGAGTCACCATTGTGCTTGTCTGCATAAACAATTTATTTGAGTCATCTAATTTATGATGAGTGAATATTTAGTAAAGAATTTATTTTGCGTCATATTACAGACCTTATTTTGAGCCCTTTTTGTGATTTAGGATAGGTTGTACAGTCAAGTTGGTTGCACACAACTTCATCTGACTACCGGGCATATTCACCGGTCCATTCCCCGTCTTTAGTGAATATATTTACCCCGCTGTCCGAATCGGTACAGGCAAACCCACCCGTCCATTCATCGTTCAGGTTAAAACAATTATAGGTTTTATTGTCTGTCTGCACCATGTACCCGGTCCATTTGCCTTTAAGATCAAAACATAACATAACCAACTGGTCTCCGCGAACATAATACCCCTGGTGATTACCCTCTTTATCAAACAGATAATATCCCGTCCAGTTCCCGTTCACCAGCGGGTTCAGGCTCAGGGAAACCAGCGGGTTCAGCAACTGGTTATAGTGCGGGTTGACCTTTGTATTCAGCTTGGGATTGATCAGCGCATTGCTTCCGGGGTTGATAGCAGCATTGGAATAAGGGTTCAGGTGCCAGTTAAACAGCGGATTGATTTTAAGATTTTTTTCGGGGCTGATCCGTTCGTTGGAGTATGGCGACAGGGTATGGTTCATCTGGGGGTTCCTGTTAATCGGGATCTGTCCATACGTGATCAGGGAAAGGATAGCGAAGAAAAAAAGTAAAATCAGCTTCATACGCATTGCTTTAAGTTTACCAGATATAGTTAAGGATACCGAATGGGCAATAAAGGTTGCAGGAAATATTGGAAAACTTAAATATAGCCAGGAATGACATGGTTATCAAGTCATTCCCGGCAGCTATTGTGCTATTTTAGCAAAGGATATTAAACAGAGGCAGATTTACAGGGTGTTTAAAACACTGTTCATGCTCCTGACAGCTTCGGCAGATTTGCTGAACAGGGCTTTTTCTTCCTCATTCAGGTTGTAATCAATGATCTTTTCCCAGCCTTTTTTTCCTATGATCACGGGAACGCCGAGACAAATATCTTTTTGCCCGTATTCTCCCTCCAGGTAAACAGAGCTGGGGATCAACCGCTTTTCATCCCGCAGAATTGCTTTTACCATATCTGCACCGGAAGCTCCGGGGGCATACCAGGCTGAAGTGCCGATGAGCCGGGTTAAGGTTGCTCCTCCTACCATGGTGTCGGCAGCTACTTTATTTAGCGTTTCTGCACTGGCATACGCACTTACCGGGGTACCCTGATAGGTGGCCAGGCGAGTAAGCGGTATCATTGTTGTATCGCCATGCCCCCCAATAACGATTCCCTGTATATCATTCGGTGACGCAGCCAATGCCTGGCTCAGGTAATACTTAAACCTCGAACTGTCTAATATGCCACCTAAGCCGATGATCTGGTTTTTAGGTACCCCGCTTGACCTTAATGCTAAATAAGTCATTGTATCCATTGGGTTACTGATGATTATGATCACGGTATTGGGCGAATGTTCAAGAATATTCTGGGTAACGGTTTTTACAATACCGGCATTAATGCCAATCAGTTCCTCACGGGTCATACCCGGTTTGCGCGGAATGCCTGACGTTACCACCACCACATCACTCCCTTTGGTTTTTGCATAGTCATTCGTGCTTCCGGTAATTTTAGTTTCGAACTTTAATAATGCGGCAGTCTGCATCATATCCATCGCCTTGCCTTCCGCCAGTCCCTCTTTAATATCCAGCAGCACCAGTTCTTCGCATAGGGCTGCCCGGGCAATATTATCAGCACAGGTTGCACCAACAGATCCGGCGCCTACAACAGTTACTTTCATTAGAGAATATAATTTATTAAGTGAAGAATATTATATGGCAAAGTAATGACATTTACCCGAATGTTAAACGGGGTACAGCTCAAATTTTCGCAGCGGATGATATGAGTAACGGCGCAAGCCGCTATCCTGCTGCGCCTCCGGGCGCAGGAAAATACATTACAAATAGGTAAGCAGGTCTTCCCATTTTGTGGCACCCTCAAACGTTTTAAGCAGCTTGTAATTCTTATCGTAAATAGCCAAATAAGGGAGATAACGTACTTTGAAGTAATTACTGAAGAAGAATTTGGGATCACGTCCCACCGTAATATTTTTAAACTTATCCAGTTCATAGTGTGTATAAAACTCCTTCATCTTTTGAAAAGGCATAGACGTTACCATTACCACCTGCGTGCCGCGGAAATGACGGATATTCTTTTTTATGATCTCGGTCTCATGTTTACAATGTTCACAGTCGGGGCTAAACAGCATGATGAGCGTTTTCTTCTTTTTGGGGAGATCATTCTTGGTATACCAGGTGCTGCTGTCGGTAAGTAAGATGGAAAACTGGGGTAAAGGAAATTGCGCATACAGCGGTGTTGCTTTCGTGGTATCATGCTGTGCAAAGCCCTGGTGTATGCTTACGGAGAGCAAGAAAAGAACGAAGAGATATTTCATCATGGTTCAGTTTGAGCAAAAATAAGAACCTAATGATAAAACACAAGTTAATTAGCAGCTTGTTAAAAATTAGGGAAAACATTACAATTTTAACGTTCCTGCCCAACAATATGTAAGTTTGCACAAGCGTTGTAGCAGGCACGGAAAATGAACAGCATGACGATAAGAACATTATACATCCTGGTATTATTTTTAGGTTTAAGCTCCCTGGGACAGGCGCAGCAAAACAATGCTGCACCCGTAGCGAAAGAGGTATTAGAGCTTAAAGAAATACGGTACGACTTCGGAAAGATCCCGCAGGGGAAGCCCGTTACGCATATTTTTGAAGTAGTGAACACCGGGAAAGAGCCGCTGCAAATCGAAAATGTCCAGGCATCCTGCGGATGTACAACTCCCGAATGGACACATGATCCGATTGCCCCGGGAGCAACAAAAAAAATCAGGGTGGGATATAACGCAGCTGCTAAAGGCCCCTTTGAAAAGGCAATAACCATTTTCTACGATTCAGGAAAAACAAAGTTGTTGTATATTAAAGGAGAAGTTTGGGAAGCACCCGCAGACCCGGCTCCCGCTAATGCAAGCATCCAGTTATTAAAAAATATAAACCATTAAATATGAAGAAGATCCTATTTACGCTGGCAACATTTGCCATTACTGCCTGGGCTGTGGCACAAAAAACAGAAGGAGTGGTTAAAGCAGAAGATTTAGTAAGCTTTAAGGAAAAGAAGCACGACTTTGGTAAAATTAAACAGGGTACCCCGGTTACTTATGATTTTACCTTTCAAAATATCAGTAATAAGCCTGTCGTAATTGAGAATGCCTGGGCTTCATGCGGTTGTACTACACCTACCAAGCCAGAGCAGCCTGTTGCCAAAGGTAAAAGCAATGTTATTAAAGCGGGCTTTAATGCCGCCGCCGCCGGACCTTTTGATAAGACGGTATACGTAAAAGTTCAGGGGATTGATATTCCGCTTGAATTACGGATTACCGGAGATGTGCTGAATGCCGAATCTTACGGTAAATATGAGTCGGAACAGAAAAAGAATAAAGGCGGAAGTAAATAACTGTCATCCTCCCCCGTTATTTTTCCCCGTTGTATAACAACGGGGATTTTTTTTGCCTGTTACCGCTAAAAAACATTTGGTTAACAATCTGCGCGTAAACCCAGATGGTAACTGCCTGTCTGTTGAAGTGTACACATAAATTTAAAACACGTAAAAAACTACAGTTATGAAAAAGATAGGTTTAACAATAACGATGGCTGTGCTGATCTGCACGGTTTCTTTTGCCGGTAATATCACGCATAAATCAAACAAACAAAAAACGTCTTTTATGGCAGTACAGAATTTCCGGTTATACTTTCCGGGTGTAAAAGACGAAACTTGGAGCAGGGATCAGCAATACAGTGAAGCCGTTTTTACGCAGAACGGAACGCTTATACATGCTTTCTTCGATTGGAATGGTGAGCTGGCAGGTACTACGCACGATTTCAATTATAGTGATTTGCCTTCATCTGCCCGCAAAACTATTGCTAAGGAGTATAAGGACTATACCATTGAAAGAACCATTGTCTATAACGACCAGGAAGATAATCTGAACGATTTGTTTCCGATGGTACCTTATCAAAGCAGCGTGAATTATTTTGTATTATTAAAAAAGAACGACCGCTCTGAACCTGTTATATTACAGGTATCACCCGATGGGAATGTATCTTTCTTCGAAACCATGCGGTAAATGCTGCAGGGTAGAAAAAGCTGCTAAACAAGCTGGTGCTATGTATCTGCGCCGGCTTATTTTACTTTCCAATTTTAGCGATGCCGGCCAACAGCGTGGTACCCAGACCTAAAAGGGCAATCAGGGTAAAAGACCACCTTAAGCTAAATGCCTGCGCTATTAGCCCGACAGCCGGAGGACCAAACAAAAATCCCAGGTAGCCGATAGTAGAAACGGTTGCCAGCGCCACGCCCGAAGCTACTTTACCGGAGCGCCCGGCGGCGCTGTACACCATGGGCACTACAGTAGAAACCCCCATACCCGTGATCAGGAAGCCTATAGTGGCAAATACTATATAGGGCAGGGCTACCGCCAGCATTAACCCGGTGGCAATCAGCAAGCCGCTTATCCTGATTAAATTTTTCCTGCCCAACTTTTCGGCGAGTCGGTCGCCGCCAAATCTGCCTCCGGCCATAGTAGTCATAAATGCTGCATAACCCAAGGTTGTCAGCGAGGGGGGTGCCTGGACTTCTTTAACGAAATAAATGCTGCTCCAGTCGAACATGGTGCCTTCACATACCATACAGCAAAAAGCAATTAACCCCAGCTTTAACAGAGTATGATCCGGTTTTGCAAAAAGCGGAACACTGCCACCGCCACGGGTATCCTTTTCCGGCAGGTATTGATATACCAGTAAAACGATAGTCCATATTAAAGCGGTAACCAGACAAAAGTGAATAAAGGGGGAAACTGAAAAATATAACATGAGTATGCCGATGGCTGCACCGCTGAATCCGGCTAAACTCCATACTCCATGAAAAGAAGCCATTATGGATCTGCCATATCTATCTTCCACATTTACTCCCTGGGTGTTCATGGAAATATTAAGCAGATTACCGGCAAAACCAAAAAGGAATAAAATAGCAGACAACTGCCATACTATGGAAACGATACCCAAAAAGGGAAGTAAAACAGCATACAACAGGCAGGCAATAATAGCCGTTTGCCGGCTTCCATAACGTGCAACTACAAATCCGGAAACCGGCAGGCTCAGCATGAGTCCTACCGGCAACGCAAGCAGGGTTATACCCAGTTCGGCCTCATTGAGTTGTAATTTTTGCTGAATAGCGGGAATACGCGATGCCCAGCTTGAAAAACAGAATCCCGCAGAAAAAAACAATGCGCTAACGGCGATCCGTGCAGCCCGGGCAGGAGATTGCACTTCTAAAGATGAAAGCATAGTAGAATGCGAAGGTAGGATTTGAGCTGTAAATGTTTTTTCCGGATTATTATTTTTCATTAAATTGTATTCCAAACACCGAATAATGAAAAGCGCTAACCTGCTTACAATAGGATGCCTTTGCCTGGCAATAAGCGGCTTTTGCCAAACCACGCATAGTCCGTTAGTTTCATACTATCCTTCTTCCGGGGCATACAGCAAAAAATTCCAGAATGCTTTTTCGGTTATATCCAATATCGGGGCATTGTCTGACCTGGATCACCCGGCTGCCGGTGTATACGGAGAGAAAAAATTCATGTTGTCTGAAACCGGGCTGTATACCGCTGTTGGTACGGTTCCCGCTATTTCAGGAAACTTTGCGTTACAGACCGATTACTTCGGTTACGCGGATTATAATGAATCGCAAATGGGTATTGCCTATGGCTTACCCCTTAACGAGCATATCGGTGTAGCGGCAAAGTTTAATTATTATCATCTTAGGATTCCCTCCTACCTCAGCGCTTCGGGGGTAAATTTTGAAATAGGATCGGTAATACATATCAGTGATCAGCTGCATACCGGCGTATCGGTATATAATCCTTTAAACAGCGCTTTGGGAAAGAATAGCAGCGAACGGATCGCCGCTGTATATAAAGCCGGTATCGGCTATGAAATCTCAGCTTCATTTTTTACCCAGGTTGAAGTGATAAAGGAAACAGGGGCGAATGTAAATATACATACCGCCTTTCAATACAAACCCATAATGCAGTTGTTGGTAAGTGCAGGGATGTTCAGCGGTACCTCATCAGGCTATTGCGGCGTGGGCTTCTTCTACCGGCAAATGCGTATAGACCTTTCCGTAAGCTTTCATCAGCAGTTAGGTTACTCAACCGGCTTACTATTATTGTATCAATGGAACAAACCCGGTAAAGAATGAAGTGGCACCGCATCATACTATTGTTGCTGTTTCCCTTTCCTGCTCCCGCCCAGGAACAGGTGTCGCCTGAAGTTGAACAACAGTTGGAAGCGATAACAGAAATGACGGAAGAAGCAGAGACCACAGATGATAGCTGGTGGCAGCAAATGGAGTATTTAAAGAAAAACAAGCTGAACCTGAATACGGCTTCTGAAGCTGATCTGATCGAGTTGGGGTTACTGAACTCCCTGCAGGTTAACCAACTGGTGAATTATAAGAGATTGTTAGGTAACTTCATCAGCATCTATGAATTACAGGCAGTGCCGGGCTGGGATCCGTCGCTTATTCAAAAGCTGCTGCCCTTTATCACGGTCTCCTCCCCTGTCATTGAAAAAAACAGATTACTAAAACAGGTGAATGAAGGAGATTACTCGGTTATACTCCGGTTTTCGCAGATAATGGAAAAAGCAAAAGGATACCTGCAAAAAGACAGTACACGCAGCTATTATGCGGGTGATCCCACCCGGCTGATGCTTCGCTGTAAATACCAGTATAAGAATCTGTTGCAATATGGATTTACGGTTTCAAAAGATGCCGGCGAGCCTTTATATCACGGCGCTTCCGGGGGCTTCGATTTTTATTCTTTTCATTTTTTTGCAAAGAATACAGGAATGGTTAAGGCAATAGCCCTCGGTGATTTTACTATTAATCTCGGGCAGGGACTTATTCACTGGCAGGGTTTCTCTTTTGGTAGCGGAGGAAATGCAATGCATATCAAAAAGCAATCTGCTCCATTACGTCCCTATAACGCTTCCGGTGCGTTTTATTTTCATCGCGGAGCAGCTGTTCAGATAGAAAAGAAAAACTGGCAGGGCATTAGTTTCCTGTCTGTGCGGAATTTAGATGCTAAGGTAAATCCTGATCCTGTTGACGGGAATGAATGGATATCTTCTATCCATACTTCCGGGTATCACCGGACGCCGTCTGAAAGATTAGACAAAGCAACCTTACAGCAACTGGCTTATGGCACATCACTCCGGTATAAGAACAGGAACTGGTATTCGGGATTTAATATGGTACAATACGGTTTTAACAGGCGTATAGAGAAGGATGCCGTACCCTATAACCGGTTTGCATTAACCGGGCGTCATTTTAGCAACTACAGCCTGGATTATGATTTTACCTATAAGAATATACATGCTTTTGGAGAAGCGGCTGTTGATGCAGATCGTAATACCGCCTTCATTAACGGATTGCTGATGAGCGTTCATCCTAAAGCTTCCCTCTCTTTTCTGTATCGCAACGTGGCAAAGGATTACCAGGCTTTTTATGGCAATGCCTTCACGGCCAACAGCTCCGTATCAAATGAAAAGGGAATATTTGCCGGGCTTTCTCTGAAACCCCAAGCCGGATGGGATATTCAATGGTATGCCGGGCTGTTTCATTTTCCATGGTTAAAATACCGTACAGATGCTCCTTCATATAGCAAAGAGCTTTTTGTACAGGTCAGCTATCGCCCGTCCAAACAAACAGAAATCTATAGCCGGTATCTGAGCCGGCAGAAAGGGCTTAATGAAAAGTCAGACACCAATGCCATGAATGAGGTGCTTCCTTTTTTAAATTATTCGTGGCGTACCCAGGTGAGCCACCGGATCAGCAAAGTCTTTACGATACGACATCGGTTTGAACTGTTGTGGTACCAGCCGGAAAAAGCAGAAAGAGAAAACGGCTTTTTGGCCTTTTGCGATATCTTCTATAAACCTGATCGAAGCCGGATCAGCTTAAATGCACGATTGCAATATTTTGAAAGCAACGGCTATAATTCGAGGCTTTATGCGTATGAAAATGATGTGTTGTATTATTTCGCTGTTCCCGTATTTTACGATAAGGGTACCCGTTACTACATTAACCTGAGGTATCAGCTCAACCGGTCTGTGAACCTGTGGATAAAATGGGGGCAGACCATTTATAATGACCGGGATACTATTGGCAGCGGACTGGATGAAATACAGGGAAATAAAAAATCAGAGATCAGGATTTTATTATCCGTGGCATTTTAATGATCCTGCTTTAGATCGGCCACCCATCGTCTAAGTTCTTTTCTTTATGGTTATGGGGAAACAATTTTTACATCTTTCTCAGCACCTTTTCAAACGTGTTCAGATTGCGGGAGGTGAACGTTCCTTTAAGGCTTCTCCGGCCTAATATTTTTCCAAATTCAGATTCAAGCGTATTTCCTTTCGGTACTTTCCAGTAGAAATTATTTCCTGTGATTTGTGCTTCTTCTCCTATGGCCTTCCCGGACTTTTCAAATTCTGCCATAAGTATTTTCTCCGCCCCGTCAACCCCCGCGAAACCGTAAATGTGAAACCCGGCATCAGCGGCAAAGGGGCTTTTGCTGACAAGGGTTTCCACTTCATTTTTATCTTTTATAAAAAGAAAGGCTTCATAATCAAAATGTGCCGACATTACTTTTTCCAGCAGCTTTTTTAACTCATCCTTATTTTTTGCAGATGAAAACAGGATATTACCCGAAGCCAGGACCGATGATACCTTTTTCATCCCGGCTTGTTCAAATACCTGGCAGGCTTCTGCCATTTTCATATTCGTTCCTTTTACATTTACCCCACGCAGAAAAGCGCAAAAACTGATATTAGTTTCGATTCTTTTTGTCATTACCCTTATTTTATCAATTTCAGATATATAACCGTCTGCCTGTTGCGCCTTTGTGTTTCGGTTTAATCCGCTCCGGTTATACCAAAATACATAAATGTTTAGATACAAAGGTTTGTGCTGTTGTGTTAATTTTCGGGCAATACCATCACAGGAAGGATAAGTAAGATGATAATGGGTATTCAGACCGGTTCTGGTTGAAAATATCGCTTCTCCTGCTCCGGTTATTTTTATTATAGGTGATCAATAGGTATAAATTCGGCCTTTTGCGCTCTTATCACCGGAGTAAATCTATTTTAAAAAATATCATACAGACATGCATAGGAAATATCGTTCCCGCAGGATAAGTAAAATATATGCCCGTATTTTAACCGGCATTACATTATGTTTCTTTTATCCTGCCGGGTATACTACAGCCCAGGAAGTACAGCTTAAAGACGCAGTAACCGTTATATCCCGGTCCGTGCCTTCGCCCATGTACGAAACGGTGGGCAAAATACTGAGGGAAGAAATAGGTAAGCGAACAGGTCTACAAATCAACCGTGCCGATCGTTGGCCGGTAAAAAATGCGCCTGTCATCGCTATTGCGCTTGCTTCCGATGCCGTACTGGATGGTGTTCCGGTTCCCGTGCTTACCGATAAACAAAGTGCGATGTATAAGCCGGAAGGGTTTCGCGTGGTTACGCAGGTAGCCGGCCAGAGAAATATTACCTGGATCATAGGTGCAGACAGCCGTGGTGTATTGTTTGGCGCCGGATGGCTCCTGCGCAATTTGCAAATGGGCAGCAAGACCCTTAAGTTAAGCTCACCTGCTGATGTTGTTTCATCGCCGGTATATCCGATACGCGGGCACCAGTTGGGATACCGTACTACTGCCAATTCTTATGATGCCTGGACACCTGCGCAATTTGAACAATATATCCGCGACCTGGCTATTTTTGGGACGAATGCCGTTGAAGGTATTCCTTTTCATGAAGATGAGATCCCCAGTCCCCATTTTACGATCTCCTCGGCTGAGATGCGGGTAAAAATGAGTGAAATTTGCCAGGCTTATGACATGGATTACTGGGTATGGACGCCGGCAACCTTTGACCTTACAGATAAGGCGAAACGGCAGGCGGAGCTGGATTGGCATGAATCGCTTTACAAATCCTGCCCCCGGCTTGATCATATCTTCTTTCCCGGCGGAGACCCGGGCGATAATCATCCCTCGGAAGTGATGCCTTTCCTGAAAGACCTTTACGACCGGCTGGTGAAATATCATCCCAATGCTAAAATGTGGATATCCCTGCAGGGATTCAGTGAGGAGCAGGTAGATTATTTTTATCAGTACTTAGATAAATATCAGCCCCGCTGGTTAGAAGGTGTAGTTTCCGGACCGGGCAGCCCGCCAACAGCGCAAACCCGCTATCGCCTGCCTGCAAAATACAAGCACCGCCAATACCCGGATATAACTCATTCGGTTCGCTGCGAGTTCCCTGTACCCAATTGGGACCAGGCTTATGCGCTTACCCTGGGAAGAGAATCTGTAAATCCGCGCCCGGCAGGTTTCTATAAAATTCAACAGACCTATGCCCCTTTTACGGACGGGTTTGTATCTTATTCTGATGGCGTTCATGACGATGTAAACAAAATAGTATGGAGCATGGGAGGCTGGGATCCTCAAAAACCGGTTACCGAAGTAATGGAAGAATATGCCCGGTTCTTTTTTGGTACCGGCCTGGAAAAGAATGTAGAAGCCGGCATTGCTGCTTTAGAGCAAAACTGGAACGGTCCCCTTGCAGATAACGGCGGTGTGGAAGCAGCGCTTTCATTCTGGACCCTCCTTGAAAAACAACATCCCCGGCTCTCCGCTAACTGGCGCTGGCAGATGCTGCTGCTGCGGGCATATTATGATGCATATACAAGAAGAAGGCTGATCTACGAACAGGGATTAGAAAAAAAGGCTAATGAGATACTGGCTGCCGCAACTCCGGATCAGCTTGTTCAGGCAATGGACAATGCGCTGGGGGTATTAAGCCAGGCGGATAAGCAGCCTGTTTCTCCGGATTTGCGTAAAAAGATCACGGAACTGTGCGAAGCCCTGTACCAGTCAATCGGTTTACAAACCAGCGTACCTAAATATAAAGCCAGTGGTTATGAAAGAGGTGCGGTGCTTGACTTTGCAGATTACCCGCTCAACAACAGGTGGTGGCTCGAAGACGAGTTCAAAAAGATCAGGACAATGACAGATAAAGATGCCGCTTATGCACGTATCCAGCAGGTCAGCCATTGGGAAAACCCGGGACCGGGCAGCTATTATGATGACATTTCAAGCGTGAGCAAAGGCCCTAGGGTAGCTACCACCTCGTATGATGCAACAGACATTGCCTGGTGGGATAATGGTATGAGCCGTCAGCGGCTGTCTTTCCAGACTTTCCAGAGATGCCCCTTGCTGTATTATACAAATTTAGACCCTGCCGGGCGATATAAAATCCGGGTAGTTGGGTCAGGAGATGCCTTATTACGTGTTGATAATCAGCGACTTTCTCCTGTTATTTATAATAAAGATGGAGAAGGTTTTAAGGAATGGATTGTGCCTTTTCAGGCTACCGGTGATGGAAAAATTACCGTTAGTTTTGATGAGCCGGAAGAATCTGATCTCAACTGGCGCAAGCAATCCAAGATTTATGATATATGGCTGATAAAGGAGAATTAATGCGGGTACTGCTCCTGCCTGTTGCGTTTTGTATTGTCGTGAATGGTTTAGGTCAAACTGCCGGATCCGCACAATCAACAGCAACGGCACATACGGATTCACTGTCTAACGTTGTTTTCTTTGACGACTTTAATGATAATAAAAACAACTGGACTATTGATGACAATAAGAGGGGAAGCTCAAGACTTGATGGTGGACTTTACTATTTAAAGGCCGCCGGCCACGCATACGGAGAAGCGCAGGAAGTACATATTGATACCCGGAAGGACTTTGAAATAGAAGCGAGTATAAAAATTTTAGATGGTAATTCCGAGCATAAGTATTATTATAGCATGCTCT
The DNA here is from genome assembly GCA_023957155.1 of Chitinophagaceae bacterium. GTDB lineage: Bacteria > Bacteroidota > Bacteroidia > Chitinophagales > Chitinophagaceae > Agriterribacter. The sequence continues at coordinate 422,690 of JAMLHK010000002.1, forward strand.
TTTGGGGGCGTAATGCAAAGGACGGTTACTACTTTACATTTGCCAAAGACGGCTACGCTTCCGTGGAGATATGCAGCGGCAAAAATCAGCGTGATTGCATAGTTAAAAGCGGTTCGTTACAAAAAACGACGCTTAACCCGGAGGGGTTTAATGTGTACAGGATCAGAAAAACAGGCAATACCTTTTCGTTTTTTGTTAACGGCACACTATTCTATTCCATGCCATTTGCTCCATTTTTTGGAAACTTAGTCGGATTTGGTGCAGGCAGAAAAGTAAGCCTGGCAGTTGATTATTTGAAAGTTATTTACCTGTAACCTACACCTCCCGGGTGAAAAGTAGTGCAGGCTTCCAGGGATAACCGAAGACGCCACCACCAGCCTGCCTCTGAGCAAAGCGTTGGTTACTATACGACCAACGATAATCAGTCATTCTTCTCAAGCATAAATATTTCTTCAACAGGCTTTTTGAAGACCTTAGCAATTTTAAGAGCCAAGACTGTTGACGGGACATATTTATTTGCTTCCATTGCATTTATGGTCTGTCTGCTGACTGATACTTTCTTTGCAAGTTCTTCCTGGGTCAAATCTGCTATGGCTCTTTCTACTTTAATTGTGTTTTTCATCTGACATAGATTTAGAGGTGCTGTACAAAACATAATTAAACCTGGCTATGAAAATTATCAAGACCGTAAACATATTGTAGAGCATAACATTTAAGAATGCGGTACCGTAAATAAATGCAAAGGAAAAGAGCAACAGAATATAATTGATAAGTACCGCCCAAAGCAATGATGATTGACGAAGATTTGTAATAAATTCATCTTCATTTTTCTCTTTTGAGAATCCAATTAATAGTGCCCCTACAATAAATAAAATTCCGACAACAGTATTAGTAACATTTGCATCAATGAAAGTAAAAAACTGGCTTTCCCCTAAAATTCCATTATCAAGTATGGCAAAAACTTTGGTGTTCAACGGCATACCTTCAAAATCAGTAACCATTAAAATTATTCCAAGAATTGTAGCAAGTATAAGAATGAACCAACCAACTATTTTGTACTTATTGGGTAATAAGAATTTCTGTATCATAAAAATTAATTTTACCAAAAGTAATGTATTTTTTACATTTAGACAAAAATATATTACATTATGACAAATACTTATTACTTTTTAAATCGGTAAGACAACGTACAACCGTACAGCAGGCAACAGGCGGTTGGGCAATATGGCACTGCGGATGCACTGCCGGCATCATGCTGTTCCCTGAAAATACCTGTTTTAAGCGGCGGAATAATTTTTTTTGTTAAAACTAAAGGAATAGTTGTATAACTAATTAATTAGTTCTATTTTTGGACTTATAATTTATATGCTATGTCCTCAGTAAAAAGTTTAACCAAAGCAGAAGAGCAGGTTATGCAATCGGTATGGAAGCTGGAAAAAGCTTTCCTGCGGGAGTTGGTAGATGCCCAGCCCGACCCCAAACCCCACCAGAATACCGTGGCTACCATTTTAAAAATCTTGGGCGAAAAGGGATTTGTAGGCATTGAGGTTTTTGGGCGTATGCACCGGTATTACCCGTTAATCAGTAAAGATGACTATTCTAAAGCGACTATGAAAAATATGGTGAAAAGCTATTTTGAAGGTTCTTTCAGCAATGCGGTTTCCTTTATGGTTAAAGAGAACAACCTGAGTATTGCAGACCTGGAATTATTACTCAGGTCTTTAAAAAAGAAAGGAAAATAAGCCGGATATCGTTTTTCAAACTCCAAACTGGTCATCATGCCTGCCATTTTCTACTATATATTAAAAGTCCTCCTCTGTTCCGGTATTTTATACGGGTATTATCTTTTGGTGCTGCGTAACCGGGTATTTCATCGCTGGAACCGGTTTTTCCTGCTTAGTATTATTCCTGTCAGCTTAGTTTTTCCCTTAGCAAAGATAAACCTGGTTCATAACCCGGCATCGGATACCTCTAACCAGGTCATCAAGCTGTTAAATGTAGTAAGTGTCGGGGATGAAACGATCATAAGTACCTCTGCGGATACGCCTGCTCTTATCTCCGGTTCTGCTTTAATCGTTGCTGTATATATATTGGTAACACTGATCCTGCTGTTCATGCTTTTTAATATGCTCTATAGCTTAAACCGGATGATCAGGGAAAGTGCAGCTCAATACATACAGGATATCCGCCTGATTGATACCGAAGTGAAGGGGACGCCCTTTTCCTTCTTCAACAACATATTCTGGGATAACAAAAAAATTGATATTGAATCCGCGGCAGGTCAGCAGATATTTAAGCATGAGCTTGCCCATGTAAAGGAAAAGCATAGCGCGGATAAGCTGTTCATTAATATCACACTGATCTTTTTCTGGTGTAATCCCTTTTTCTGGTTAATACGCCGGGAATTGGGCCTGATCCATGAGTTTATTGCAGACCATAAAGCCGTAGAGGACAGTGATACCAGTGCCCTGGCGGCCATGATCCTGCAGGCGGCTTATCCACAGCATAACCTGGGCATCACCAATAGTTTCTTCTCGTCATCCATAAAAAGAAGAATACTCATGCTGACTAAAATGAAAAATCCCAAAGTAAATTATATCAGCCGGATACTCGTTCTGCCGTTGCTAACCTTTCTGTTTACTGCTTTTGCTATTAAAGTTAAACATACGATAACGGTAAAGGAGATTGTACTTGCAGATGCAGTAGTTGAAAGACCCGTTACGGTAGTGATAGATGCGGGTCATGGCGGACGGGACGCCGGCACAAAAGCGCCGGGCGACATTTTTGAAAAAGACATTGCACTTGCCCTGGCAAAAAAGATCCGGCAGCTGAATACTAACCCGTCTGTTCATATCCTGTTAACCCGGGAAGCTGATGAGAATCTTTCCGTAAGAGACAAGGTGAATTGGACAATGAAGCAAAACCCGGATATGCTGATATCACTTCATGTGGGATTGGATCAAAATCCTCTTCGCTCGGGCTTTGATATGTATATTGGAAATGCCCCGTCAAAACATACCGATAATTCAAAGGTACTGGCAAGTATTTTATCCGAAGAAATTAAAGCCACCTATAAAGTATCTCCTGAATTGTATCGCAGGGAAAGCAAAGGTACATGGACCCTTGATGCTCCCGGAATAGATTACCCGGGCGTTTTAATTGAATGTGGATATATGTCGAACAAAGACGATCTTGAATTTATAATTCAACGGAGTAATCAGGAAAAGATAGCTAAAAATATACTGGATGCTATTATTAGATATACAAAATCATACACCGGGCATAAGGAGCTGTTGAATATTTTTCCCGTTAGTGAACCTCCGGTAACAGAAACATTTTCTGCTGTTCCGGTTGCCGCCAATCCGCCCCGTCCTGAAATTAAATTAGATGAAATCCCCGCTAAGGATAACAGGATTGTTGGGATGGTTAACTATAACATTCAGACCGCCCCTCTGCTCCATCTTACGGATACTATCCGCCGGGAGGTTAAATCCGTTGATATCACTAAGGATGACCAGGTTATTATAATATACAGCGATAATACGGCAGTGAAGGTTACCAAAGAAGAAGCCACGAAGATGGGGGTAGCGCTTCCCCCGGTTAAAAATACATTTCCTTTACGTACAACTATAGATTCTGTCCTGTTTATCATAGATGGAAATGAACTGCCGAGAGGGGAAAGACCGGATCTGACCGTTTCTCCTGAACAAATTAAGGAAATCCGTGTTTTAAAAGGAGAAGAGTCCATTAAAAAATATAACGAAAAAGGGCGAAACGGTGTGGTGGAGATCACAACAAAGCATAATGGGAATCTGGAGGAAAAAACTATTGTAGGCAAACCATCCAATTCTACCCCGGGTGGTGATTGACGTCGTTAAAAACGGGCCGAAATGGGTACGGGCTATGCAAAATGGTAACGTAGTGACCTCTTACAGAAAGCAGCCGGTAACGTTTCAGATAGCAGATGTAAAATAAAATTCGAGGTATAGGGAAAGATTCCTCTAAAACCGAAAGAAGCATGAATAATAAAACCTGTATAACTTTCTTTATTTCTCTCATATAAGAAAAATGGCCAATGAGTATTAGATTTTTGATTCCACTTTCCTTTATCTTTTCTTTTTTATTTTGCTACTCACAAAACAGAAAAGAGCCTAATGACATTATATTTTCGGGAAAGATCACAAATGTCCCAACTCAACTCAATGGGAAAAAAATAATTAGCATAAAGACGGAGTTCCTCTTAATGGGAGACACCATGTATCGAAAAGAAATTGTACTATCTGATGATGGTACATTTGAGGTTAATATTAGCGGTGGTACTGGCTTATATACTCTTTTTGACGGAACAAATGCAATGAGGCTTTTTTTACGCAAATCGAAAAGATATGTAATTGACTATAATGCTAAAGCTTTTCAAAATGAGAAAGTCCAACTGGGAGGGGCAGATACTGCCATTAACAGGTATTTCGTAGAAAAATATCAAAACAGAGTGTTTGTTGACCGGAACACAAAAAGGTCTGAAGAAGACTATCGACAGTATCTTGGCAACATAAAAAAACAACAGTTGCAAAGACTTGAAAAGAGCAAACTTCCAACAAAACTAAAACAGGATGAAGCTAAATACATTGGGTATGAGTACCTATACGAACTTAATATTTTCCTTTTAATGAAAGGGCAAAGAGAACCTTCCAAGGCATCTCGTGATGAGTTGGCAATAAATTACACAAACGAGCAGGAATATAAAAAGCAACACTACTATGCCAATCTGGTATACGATTATTATACCTTAGAAAAGCTTAATCAGGTAAAGCGGGAATATAAAAAGAAAGACAGTCTTTATTCAGTAGACCAGCATATAATAAAGTTATTGGATTCGCTTGTACCTAATCAGTATATCAAAAACGACCTGATAAAACAAAGTGCAAGATATTATTTAGTACAAGCAAAGGACAAAGAGGCTTTTTTTAACGACCTTAAAAAGTATTATACTGGCCATGACGAGGCGTTCAGACAAACCACATATGACACTTATTTGCGTTTAACAAAACTAAAAAAAGGTACACCTTCTCCTGAATTTTCTAACTATCAAAATTTTAACGGTGGCAGTAATTCCCTGACAGATTTTAGAGGCAAGTATGTATTCATTGACATTTGGGCTACATGGTGTGCAAATTGTTGGAATGAATTACCTTATTTAAAAAAGTTAGAAAAAGAGTATGAGGGAAAAAATGTTGTTTTTGTTAGCATGTCATGGGATAAGGTTGAAGGTGAATGGAGGAAAACCATAAAAGAAGAGAATTTAACAGGAATCCAGTTGCTTGCCAAAGGTAAAGATGACCCCTTTTTAAAGGCATTTGCAGTTACTGGCATTCCACGCTACATTTTTATAGATCCCAATGGTAATATTCTCGACTATAACGCACCGAGTCCATCAGAAAAAGAAAAAATGAAAAAATTATTTGATAATGCCGGGTTATAATATGTGGGAAGAAAACCAACTGCCAATAGCAGACTTGGAAAAAATGCGGGCAGACGGGAAACATTCGTCAACTTTTGATTCTTTGTTTGGGCTTTGTACTGGCAAACCTAAAGCCTATAGCGGGATATTACAGGCTATATAAAGGGGGCATGATCTGCGTTCGCAGGATAAGTTGGTCGTAATGGAACCGTATAGAATAAAATTGCTACTCCAGTACATACTTGTTTTGAGCTGCATAAAGGCCGGTAATAAGCAATAAAACTGCTGCTATCACCAATAGCAAAAAAGGCAGGTTCCAGGAGTTAGTCCAGCCATATAATGCACCGAATAACGGAGGTCCTACAGCCGCCTCAAAATACCCGACCGACTGCGACATACCCGAAAGAGCGGCAGATTCCGTAACATGCTTTGTACGTAAAATAAAAAAAATAGTTGCCAGCGAAAATGCCAGTCCGATAGCAATACCTACCAGGACCGTAGCCATGATAATATATGTGGTTTTAAATACAATGATCAGTAATAAGCCGGTCATGAGTAAAATAAAAGTAAACCATATCAGCGCCGCCTGGTTTTTCATTTTATCAGCGAGTAAGGGACCTATGATCATCATAGGCACCTGCCCCATTTGCATATACGAAAGTATCCATCCGGATCTGTCGGGGTCCATTCCCCAGCTTTGTAAAACGGCAGGAAGCCAGGCGGTAAAAACATAGAAGATAATGGATTGCAACCCCATAAAAACCGATATCTGCCAGGCTAAACGCGACTTCCAGATAGCCCGTATGGTTTTCGTCCCGGAAGGAGCGGCCGTCAGCCCGTTTTTCCCGGTCATGGGCAGCCAGCAGAAAAATGTAACTAATGCAAGCACGCCCCAGATACCGATGGAACCCCTCCAGCCCAACCCGCCTATCTTTCCCAGACGGATGCTGTAACCTACGGCTATGGCGGAAGCGAGATTCATGGAAACTAAGTAAATACCGGTCACTAATCCTGTTTTATCCGGGAATCGCCTTTTAATGAGGGCCGGCATCAATACGTTCCCGATGGTAATAGCAATGCCTATAAAAGCCGAGCCGGCCAAAAGAAAAGGAATATTCCCTGCAGAGCGGATAAAAGTTCCGAGGGCAAGGATACCGAGTGAAAAAAGCAAAATCCTTTCCAACCCGATCATTCCCGACAGACGGGGCATAAAGGCGGAAAATAAGGAAAAGCAAATCAAAGGAATAGCGGTAATCAGTCCCACTAAAGCAGGCGTAAGACGCAGGGCCTCCGTCATTTCAGGAATGACGGGTCCGACAGCCGTAATAGGCGCACGTAAATTTGCAGCCATCAGGATGATGCAAAACAACAGGATGCATACCTTCCATGTCGGAATTTTTCTCACTGGTGCGTGGTAATTGTTATTGAGTAAGGACAAATAAAAAATGTCGAAGTCATTGTATCTCTTTATGATATTATATATACCTCAATTTTAAGTTCATTTTTGGTACGTCAGCTTCTTTGCATGCTTCTGGGCTTTTAGAGCCAGCTCTGTAGCAAGGAAACAATGCTCCTGGGACATGGCGGTCTCCGTACGATTGATGATATCATGAACAAATTGTTCTCCGAACGGCAAGGCGCTATCATTACAGTCTATGTATATCGCCTCTTTTTGATTGACTAAGTAAAGGTGGTTACCTCCTTTGTGGTCGCTGACAATATCAATGTTTTTCCGGATTTCGATATAACCGTCCGTACCGAGTATCGTCAGGCGCCCGTCTCCCCATGATTTTAATGCATCGGGCGTAAACCAGTCTACACGTATATACCCCGTACCCTGATTACCTCTTATTAATACATCGCCGAAATCTTCAAATTCCGGGTATTGGGGAAAGTGCAGGTTGCCGGTCTGTGCGCTGACAACTTCAGCCTGTGTAGAGTTGGTAAAAAACAGAAACTGATCAAACTGGTGAGCGCCGATATCCGTAATGATGCCCCCGTAATATTTTTTATCAAAGAACCATTCCGGCCGGGAAGCCGCGTTCATCCGGTGCGGACCTAAACCGACTGTTTGTATTACGTTACCTATTGCCCCTTCTTTAACCAATTCGCCGGCTTTTACAGTGGCTTTGTTTTCCAGTCGTTCGCTGTACATGATTGTATACATCCGTTTGGTTTCCTTTTGCACACGCCGGACTACAGCTAATTGTTCTAAAGTGGTAATACCGGGCTTATCCACCAGGTAATCTTTACCGTGTTTCATTACTTCAATACCGAGGGGTGCACGTTCAACCGGTATACCTGAGCTAAGCACCAATTGTATAGAATCATCTTCCAGTATTTCTTTTTCATTTCGCACGGGTATAGCGGCAGGAAAACGTTTTGCAAAAGCTGCGGCAAGCTCCGGTTCCTTCACATAAAAGGAAACGAGTTGTCCCCCACCCTGCGTTACGGCATTTATCATACCGTAAATATGGGGATGATTGATATGGATAACAGCAAACCTGACTTTCGGCTCCAGGCGTTTTACAGGGGATGCTGAAGAAGTTAAAGAGGAAAGAATAGTCATACCGGCTGCTGCTTTGGAACTGTTTTTTATAAATTGTCTTCGGTTGAATGAAAAATGATACATATATATTATTTTTATCGGATTTGATTTTGTCCGCCTAAAATTAAAGCAAAAAAAATTGCTCATTTTAATATCATGAAATACAGGTGTTTCCCTCGCAGCACGGTTTTTCCCTTAATCGTAACTGATATTCCCAAAAGCGTAAATGACTCACGGCCCTTATCTCTTCTTTTGCAGGAAATATCATATTTTGCTCATGCAACCGGCTCATAACCCTGTGTCATTTTTATTTGTTTTAATGATTTCCTCTGTCCTTTTTTCATGTAATCCGGGAAACAGGGAGACGGAAAGTGAAAGTAACGATCGGAAGATCGGTGTGTTGCTTGTTAACCACGGTTCGCGCTCCGAAGCCTGGCGTAACAGTTTATTAGACCTTGAAAAAAATGTAAGAGACTCCATTTTACAGGGTGGTGAGATAAAAGATGTAAAAACAGCTTTTATGGAGTACACCGAACCCTCCATAGCCACCAGGCTGAAAGAATTTGACCGGGAAGGCTACTCCGATGTAATTCTTGTCCCGGTATTCCTTACCGTAAGTTCCCACTCCTTTGATGATATACCCACCCTGATCGGACAAAAGGATGATCCGCAGTCTATAGAATCCTTTAAGATTGAGAAAATGGAGCGGTATACGCCCCAGGCTAAGGTTCATATTACGCCATTGCTGGACTTCACGGATATTCTGAAGAAAAATATTTTGAGAAGATATACGGAAGTGAGTAAAGACGCTGCCAATGAAGGATTGGTATTGATTGCTTACGGTGATAAAACCTATAATACAGAGTGGACACGACTGATGCAGAATGTGGGAGATTATGTTAAAGAACATACCGCTGTTACCGATTATGATTTTGGATGGTGCGGTCATATTGCGCATTATAATCCTGATTCTACCACGCTACCGGTAAGCCAGGTCCTGAAAAAGAAAAAAGAAGCCGTTGTCATCCCCGTTCTGGTTGCTTTTGACGAAATGTTCCAGGGCAGGATCATTCCCAACGGAATTAAAAAAATACCTTCTTCAAAAGAGAAAGTGATATACCGTCCTGATGCTATTTTGCCCGACAGGAATGTGGAGGAATGGGTGATCCGGACATCACTTGATTTTTCTAATAATATTGTACATCCGAAGACCGCTAAAGCTAAGTAATGTTTTCAGCATCTACCGGTCGGAAACTGCGCCGGCTTAACCTTACCTGGCACAGAGACCTTGGATATTTCTTCTCTTCCCTGATTATTATTTACTGTATTTCAGGGCTTGCGCTCAATCATTTGGATGACTGGGACCCTGATTTTATTATTCACCGTAAGACCGTTCAATTCCCGGCAAATCTTTCCGTGAGCCAGGTTACCGATGATAAGGTTGCCGAATTCAGCAAGTTGGTAGAGGAGTCTCATTTCAAAATCTACGATTTTCCCACGGATAACCAGGTGAAGATATATTATGACAATGCCTCGTTACACGTGAACCTGGAAACCGGGACGGGACAATATGAGAAGATAGTGAAACGGCATCTTTTTTATGAAGCTAATGTGCTTCACCGCAACAGCCTGGCCGGCTGGAAATGGGTATCCGATATTTTTGCGATAATGCTTATCGTGATCAGCGTCACGGGGCTGTTTATTCTTCGCGGAAAATATGGTTTTAGAAGAAGGGGCGCCTGGTTTATGTTAGCGGGTTTATTGTTGCCGGTTGTTGCCGTTTGGCTGTTTTATTATACCAGTTAGGTGTTCAACGGAATATTATATTAACTGCCGCTTTTTCTTTGATATGAAAACACGGTATTTTGTCATGGGAAAGTCAGATTTCCCGTTTCGTAAATAGTTTTCCTTTCTGCGCAAGGCCGGTTGAAAATTCTGTTACACTTTTGCAGTGCCGGATGAAAATAAATCCTGCTGGCTGGCTGAAAGCCGGGAAACACAGCAAAGAGATCCATCCATAAAAATAAGTATGAGAAAGATATATTTTGCAGCGGTATTAATAGTATGGAGCATTAGCAGCGCATGGGCGCAGAAAGACAGCACTTCTGCAAAAGAAATGGCCGAAGTGGTGGTAACCGGACAGTATAAGCCGCAATCGGTAAAAAATTCCGTTTATCAGGTAAGGATCATTTCAAAAGAGCAGATACAGAAACAGGCTCCTTCTAAACTGCAGGATGTGCTTAGCAACCAGTTAAATATCCGTTTCTCACAGGATGCTGCTACGGGCGGTTCCAATATTAATATGCTGGGCTTGTCGGGGCAGAATGTAAAAATATTAATTGACGGCGTACCGATGATTGGCCGGCAGGGCACATCCAATGAAATTAATATCAACCAGATAGAGGTAAATACTATCGAACGGATAGAGATCGTTGAAGGCCCGATGTCGGTGATCTACGGCGCGGATGCGCTGGCAGGTCTTATCAATATCATTACTCAAAAACCCAAAGGAGAAAAATTTTCCGTAAATGCCAGGGTGCATGAAGAGACGATCGGGAAAGAATATAGCCTGGAGCAGGGTATACATAATCAATACGTAGGCGCTTCGGCTACTTATAAAAACTGGTATATTAACGGGGGCATAGGTCACAATTTATTTGGCGGCTGGAAAGATACGGCTATAGGCAGGGAGTTGAGATGGCATAAAAAAGACCAGATCGCAGGCAATGGCATGATCGGTTATCATACGCAGAAGCTGAATGTATACTACCGGTTTGACGGACTGGATGAGATCATTACCAATCCGGCTAATATAATAGGCAGCCAGCCCGCGCTCGACCAGGAATATATTACCGACAGGCTGATGCAGCAATTGCAGGCGGCTTATACATTCAACCCCAAATTGTCTGCCAATGCAATGGCTTCTTATACCCATTTCACCAGGCAGGTATATTCAACATTATATTATCCTGACGGAGATGTAAGGGTTGCCCCGAGTGGTCATAGTTTGTCTACGTTCAATGGTTTCACTTTTCGCGGGACGGTATTGTACAGGGTGTCGCCTGTAGTATCGTTTCAGCCCGGTGTGGACGTTAATATAGAGAACGGAGATGGGGAAAGGATCAAGACAGGTGTGCAGCAAATCAACGACTATGCATTTTTCATTACATCAGAGATTACACCGGTAAAAAAACTCAATATCCGTCCGGGTTTACGCTTTGTCCGCAATTCGGTGTATGATGCGCCGCCGGTTATCCCCTCGCTGAATATAAAGCTCGGGTTAACGGAGCGGCTCGACCTGAGAGCAGCTTATGCAAGAGGGTTCCGTTCCCCGTCTATCCGGGAGCTGTATTTTGATTTCCATGATGGCAGCCATGATATTGTCGGTAATACCGATTTACAGGCAGAGTATTCCAACAGCTTTACCGGGTCCTTAACCTATACCGCCATTAGAAAGGAAGCGCTCAGGATAAACACCTCTTTGAGTGGGTTTTATAATGATGTGAGCAATATGATCGGGTATTTGTATAGTGCTTCCAATCAAAATTCTGCAACGTACAGCAATATTGATCAATACAAAACGCAGGGCGTTACACTGAATAATAACCTGGTACATAAAAATCTTAATGCATCGCTCGGCTTTTCTTATACCGGCCGGTACAACAGGTATAAAGACAGTGATCCTGCTCTTGCTTCTTTTCAATGGTCGCTGGAAACCAATGCCGGTATAGGCTACTCATTTCCAAAGATCGGGATGGATGTCAACTTCTTTTATAAGCTTACCGGCAAGCTGCCGTACTACGAACTGGCCACCGTAAACGGAAAAGAAGAAGTGCGGCTGATGCAAACAAGCGGCTATCACTGGGGAGACTTCACCGTTAATAAAAAACTATTCAAGCTCCTTACTTTAAATGTCGGTGTACATAATCTCTTTAATGTAACTGATGTAGGAAACTCAGCACTGAGTACAAGCGCCAATTCATCGGGAGGATCTTCTATTGCTTACGGGCGTTCCTGGTTTGCAGGATTAGCCTTTAACTGGAGCAAAAATTAATCATATCATAACTCTTATAAATTAAAATTAAATCAGCATGTTTAAGCAAAAATTAAAGATAGGATTAGTATGCAGTTTTGCATTACTTTTAGTGGCAACCGGATGTCGGAAAAAAGACGCGCCACCCCTGCCGGATAACCTGGTGCAGTTTGAATCAGATAACCAGGGACTACCGGCTACTGCTTCCGATATAACTGTGAAGCTGAAATTAACGCGGGCCACAGACAGGGATATACCGGTTACGATAAGTCTTACTCCCACAGGTGTTGCCTATACAACAGATTTCACTACCACTCCTGCTGCCGCTTCAGGTACTTTGTCGCTCACCATTCTTAGCGGGAGCAGTGAAGCCAGTTTTAAGTTAACCAAAACACCCGGTATCCTGCTTGATGGTGATGAAAATATCGTTTTTAAGATCGAATCTTCCGGTACCCCGGTAATCATCGGAACGGTTAAAACCTTTACGCTACAATTTGCCGAGATCATATCTGCCGGATCTGGCGATGCACCTGTTGAGGGGGATGGCGGCGGAGTCACTTATGGCAATAAGGTGTTCTTTGACCTGAGTGCTAACAGCCAGACTGCCGTTCAGCGTACCAAATGGGATCTGGGCTTTTACAGTGGCAGTGAGTGGAGAGTGATCCTGAATTCCTCCACCGGTATGATGGCAAAGCAAATTGACAAAAGCGACCTGAATGATGTAACAGAAGCGGATACCACAGGACTTTCAGATAAAGTTATGTTTAACCAGTTTGAACCGAGTACTGAGGCGCTCCCTTATATTGATTATCCCTCCGGTGACCTTACTAAAACAGCTATCGCTGAAATTTCGGCTACGGCATCAGAAAATAAGGTATATATAGTAAACAGGGGAAAAGGAGTTGGCAGCCCGGCACCTGACAGAGGATGGAAAAAGATCAGGATCATCCGTAACGGTAGCGGAGGCTATACCCTGCAGCACGCAGATATCAATGCTACGTCATTTACCTCGGTTGAGATTCCGAAGAATACCGACTATTTCTTTAACTATGTTTCCTTTGAAACGGGTTCGGTTGTTGTAGAGCCTCAGAAAACGAAGTGGGATATTGCATGGACTTATTTTTCCAATGTCACCAATTTTGGCGGTGGGGAAGTACCTTATACTTTCCAGGACTTTGTGGTACAAAACAGGAATGTGGAGGTAGCCAAGGTGCTTACCAGTGCAAAAGCGTATAGCGCATTTGCCGAAGCAGACATAGCCGCACAGGATTTCAGCGGCGCTCAGAATAAAATCGGCTCCGACTGGCGTGCGGGTGGAGGACCTACCTCTGCACCGGCTGTTCGTGATGACAGGTATTATATTATCAAAGACGGTGATAATAATTACTATAAGCTCAGGTTTACTGCTATGACCAAAGACGGTGAAAGAGGTCACGTAGCCTTTGAATACGCCCTGGTAAAAAGCAGCAAATAGTTCTGTTAATAAAAGGGTCTCTGAAAGCCATCCTGTGTAAAGCAGGGTGGCTTTCCTTGTATATGGCATATATTATAAAGCTGGCAACTCCTATTCGCGGTGATCTTATGTGAAATTATGATAGGCGTTGCCGGATAAACCAGGCTTAACAGGCTCCATCGGACTTTTGCAGTGTGGGCCGGGAGTGGGCATACCAGCAAAATTTTATAATGCAATCCCGATAACCGGCAGATAAGCTGTATCGTAGCCATCATATTTGTAGAAAAATAGAGAAAAAGTAAAAGGTGCAGAGCACCGTAATATTAAATCGGTTCCGGTTCGGGTGGTATGTGTCAGTGGCAGATTTATGTGTACTTTAAAAGAAACTTCTGATTGTAATAATTGAACAAATAGCTAATGTTAAAACACTAATTATGGTCAGGGAATTTCTTTTATTTTTTATTAAATATTTTATTCCGATGACTAAAAAAACAATTTGTGCAATTAGAAAAGGTATTGTCAATAGTTCTCTAAGAACTCCAATTAAAACAAAGTCTATCTCATAAAAATTAATCAACCAGATCAGAAAAAAGTAAGATACAATTGCAAAATTTACAATTGTCAAATTTTTGTTGGTTATTAATGTACCCATTGGAGTTCGGGTTTAAGTGTGTTCTGCAACAGCAAGCAGCTTCTCCAGGAATAGGAAAATCTGCCGTTAACGTTTTATTGCACCGGAGATTTGAATGATTTTTCTAATGCTGCTTATTAATTCAGTACTTCGCCTAATTTTCTCATCAGCTCGGCTCCTCTCAGGCTTTTGGCGATGATCTTTCCTTCTTTGTCCAATAAGAAATTCATCGGTATGGCCCTTACTTCGTATAGCGCAGCTACATCGCTCTCCCACCCTTTCAGGTCGGATACCTGGGTCCATGCAAGCTGGTCCTGTTTAATGGCTTGTTCCCATTTGTCTTTTTTCTCATCTAAGGATACGCCAAGAATATCGAATCCTTTCGATTTATAGGCATGGTACGCTTTAACTACCGCCGGGTTTTCAACACGGCAGGGTCCGCACCAGCTTGCCCAGAAATCCACGAGGATATATTTTCCTTTGAAATCGGTCAATGAAACCGGTTTGCCATTGATATCATTTAAGGTAAAATCCGGGGCTTTGCTGCCAATAGCCATGCTCTTTGCGGCATCAAGGCTTTTCTTAACTGCCAACCCGAAATAAGAACCTTTCACTTTTTCGCTCAACCCGTCATATAACGGTTCCAGTACCGCCGGATCTACATCATAGGCGAAAGTTTGCGCTAACTGGAAAGCAGAAACGAAGGAAGAAGGGTTTTCTTTTACAAATTTGGCTACCAGCTCTTTATTCGCTTCTTCCAGTGATTCATATTCTTTCTGAATTTCAGCGGCTTTTCGTTCATCGCCGGACATAGCAGCTGCCTGGTAGTCTTCGTATAATTGTTTTTGTTTTTCCTCAACGGGTTTTCGTAATTCATTAAACTTAATAAATTCATCCTGGGCGGCAGAACCTTTGATCTCCGCTTTGTACAAAGAATCTACGGTACCCTGCAGGCTTATTTTTCCGTTTTCAATAAAAAATCCAAGAGGAAAGCGCTTTTGACCCTGCTGGTCATACCCCAGGAGCACAAACTCAGGCTGGGTAGCAGTTCCTTTAAATTCAAAGCCGCCTTTTACGATCTGAACCGAGTCTGGTATCTTACTGTCTTTTTCAGGATGATAGAGGTAAGCCCACCCGCTATCCAAACCATTAATGGTGCCGGTTAGTATATAAGAGGAACTTCCTTTTGCTCCTTCTCTTGATGAGCCGTTATTGGAGCAGGACACCAGAATAGAAAACAAACTCAGTACAAATAGTATTCTTTGCATTCGGGACATTTTTGAATTAGGTCGCAAACATACGGATTAACAGTAAGTCCGGCGACTATAATTCCTTCAAAACATTGTTATTTTTTACTGGTACTGTATGTAAATGGGCTGGGGCTTTAAGCGCAAAACTTCTTCGGGAGTCATGGTGCGGCTATTGGCTTCCCGGAAATCATTCTTATAGAAAATTTTAAACCCGGTAAATTGTACAGGCTCCCTGTAAATAAAGTGTTTATAAGTATTGATTTTCCGTGCCTGGTGCCCCCATCCGTCCATATCCATTACGATCTGCACCTCGGGACGGGTTTTGATCTGTTTGTAATCTTTTACCATAGCCTGGGTAAAACGATGAATAACTAAAATTTTAGGCGGCAGATTGTGCTTTTTCACCAGGTCGGCTAAATACCCGGTAACATAGTTGATGTCATCGGCATTGAATGTACCGATAACCGTGCCGGGGCGTTGCCCCCCTTTCATGGAAAACTCGGGGTCAATACCCAAATGTACATCGGGCATCAGCAGGTACTTTTCTAATTCCGGGATCTCTTCCTGTAACGTGCTTAAACCGACCTGTACGTCTATAAAAGTGATCGCATCTATTCTTTTCGCCATATTCAAAATTGAATCAATCTGGTGAAAAGGCATACGCAGCCTGTATTTCCCGCCTTTCCCGGGACTTCCCTGGGCGGTGACGGCGATATAATGTAATGCGGGTAACACTTCGGTGGATGAGTCGGCTTTCTGCCAGTTGCTCACTTCTTCTTTCAATTTAGCCAGCATTTGAGCAGGAGGTAATTCGCCCAGGATACCCATTTTGGTAGAATACAGGTTGCCATAGAAAGATACAATCCTCTTAAATGGCAAAATAGCGCCCGGAAGCGGGTAAGGAGCTTTTACAGGCCATAGTCCGGAAGTGTCGCCATTGGCTAATTGTATATTTTTCTGATCATATAATGCGCTGTCAAGCGGCTTCGGCAGATCCCGTTTAACGGGCAGATCTCCCCCGATCTGTACTCCGCTGCTATCCTTTACCTGGTCGGCTGTAGATGCGGTTTGACCACAACCTGTTGACAACAATACAAAAGCAAACAGAGCAGCCAGTAAAGTTACCCGCTGAAGATAGCGTACAACGGAAACCTGTTCTTTGGCAGCGGTATTTTCTACGGCATGACCCGAAATATGAAGCATAACAGCATATATATTTATAAGTATCTAATAATGAAGGGCAGAGTAACGTCCTGTTCTGTGCCAAAACGCGACATTCAGATAAATATTATCGGTGATTTTACAATAATTTTCAGTTGAGATGTTTTACTACCTCATCGCCCATAGCGGCTGTACCTAAAATCTTACCGGGCTCTGTTTGTGCATCGGCAATATCCCGGGTACGGTAACCGGATTTAAGCACTTTGTCTACTGCCCGGATAACGGTTTCAGATTCCGGTTTCATATTGAAAGCGATATCCAGCAATAAGGCTGCCGATAATATGGAAGCCAGCGGATTGGCAATGCCTTTCCCGGTAATGTCATGTGCCGAACCATGAATAGGCTCGTACACCCCGGTACCATCTCCAATAGATGCCGAAGCCAGCATGCCCATAGATCCCGCGATCTGGGAAGCTTCATCCGTTAAGATATCGCCAAACAAATTGGCGGTAACCACTACATCAAAACGACGGGGATCTTTTATCAGTAACATGGCGGTTGCATCCACAAACTGGTGCTCAACTTCCACATCCGGGTAATCTTTGGCAACAGCCTGAACAACTTCTCTCCACAACCGGGAGGTTTCCAATACGTTTGCCTTATCAACCGAACATAATTTTTTTCTTCTTGTTCTCGCTGCTTCAAAGGCTTTCCGGGCAATACGTTCTACTTCAAAGCGGCTGTATTTTGCCATATCATAAGCCGTGTCCCCGTTATTTTCCCTTCCCTTCTCACCAAAATAGATATCACCGGTCAGTTCACGAAAAAATAAGATATCCGCACCGCTCAGTATCTCAGGTTTAATGCTTGAAGCGCCCAGTAATTCATCAAACAATTTAATAGGACGGAGATTGGCATACAATCCTAATTCTTTTCGCATCTTCAATAACCCCTGCTCCGGTCTTACTTTGGCAGAAGGATCATTATCATATTTAGGATGACCTACCGCGCCGAATAAAACAGCGTCCGACTGCTTCATCTTTGCCAGTGATTCATCGGGTAACGGGTTACCTGTTGCTTCAATAGCCACATGACCGATCAATGCTTCATCGTAGCTGAACTGGTGCCCGAATTTGTCTGCTATCGTATCCAGTACTCTTTTGCCAACTGCAGTTACCTCCTGCCCTATCCCGTCACCCGGGACAATTAAGATATTTTTTTTCATTCCTTGATTTATTTTTTGTCGTTGTTTGAAATTAATAAACCCGTTTAACTCTTCTTTGCGTAATACCAACTCCTATTGTTATCTTATGCACCGTTCCGGAATAACGGATAAAACTATTTTTTAGAGGAGTGGCTATAAAATCATAACCTACCCGAATAAAAGGAACCGTAGAAGACATATAATAATAATGAGAAAAGCTCCCCGTGCTCAGATCTTCACGTTTCAGTCTGATATCGGCCATAAAGCCTACCCTGCCTGCAATATTGGTCTTAATGCCTCCACCTTTATATTCGGGCTCTTTTTTGGTATTGGTATTCGGATCCAATCCAAAAATGCCTATCCCTGCAAGAGGGGTAACCGTTAATATCTTATTACTGACCAGTTGCCGGCCAAACGCCACATCTATATTTCCCCCGAGAGCTTTTGAGCCTTGTGGCCATACTTCATCCCTGGCCGGCATATCTTTCTTTGTTTTACAAAATCCCAGCGTTATGTTCAACTGGTATACCCAGCGATTCCTGATCCCGTCAAATGATAGTCCGAATAGTGTCGGCTGCATGTAGTGATCCGTTAAGTTTCCGGTAAATAAAAACTTCCCGGAAAAGAAGCTAAGCGCATACCCGTCATCCGATACCGTATACCTGATCCGTATATATGTTTTGGCAAAGCTGGCATAATCACTCTCCGGGTAACGGGTTAAAAAATCATCTGCCATCTGGTTAAGTTTCTCCTGGACAGAATCCTGTCCCGTATTATTGAGCAGGTAATCTAAGTGCAGCAATAAAAAATCTTTTTCTTCATTGCTTAAATCTGCTTCTTTGGTTCTCTTTATAATCTGCTCTTTTTCTTCTCCTGATCTTTCAAAGAGTTTAACTGTCAGGTAATCTCTCTGGGGAGGTATTTTAACAACATCCCTTTTATTATAAAGACTATCTGTTTTCCTTTCCCGTACGGAGGACAGGATGGCATTAAAATCCTGGAGCCAGTAAGACAGCAGCCAGAATTCAATGGGGTAAAGCGTTTGGTAATCCCTGTCATCTAACAGCATGAGCTTATCCATTTCGAGAATAATCCCTATCCTGTTTTTCTCTAAGAACTTATCGAGCAACACTCTTCTTGAGTGTGAAATTTCATCCGATTTGGTATAAGCCGGGCTGACGATATCGGTTTCATTCTGAGCATACCCGTTCATGAGTGTTATACAATATACTAAGAGTAATACTAATTTTCTCATAGTCCAGACAAAGATGAGGCTATGGAAGAAATACCCGGTTCCGGGATGCCGGCTGTAAGTGCTCTTTTATCCATCTAAATAGTATTCAGCATTTTCTGCGTTGCCTTAATGGCCGATACGGTCTGATCGCTATCTAATCCGCGTGTTTTAAATTCCCTGCTATGGTATCGCCAGGTTATTATCGTTTCACACAAAGCATCACTTTTACCGCCCGGAGGTATCCGTACCATATAATCCGTTAGTTGTGGTAATTCCTCTTTTCGTTGCTTATATACTTTCTTCAGTGCATTCATGAATGCATCATACTGCCCATCGCCCTGTGCATGAACTTCATAAATATCTTCGTGTACATTAACTTTTATCGTTACGGAAGGACGCATGTTTTTGGAATGGGTAAGCACATAATTATCTATATGTACTTTGTCCTGGACCGTGTTGTCTAAAATATCAGAAATGATATAAGGCAGATCAGCCTGTGTTACTACTTCTTTCCTGTCGCCAAGCTCGGTAATCCGCTGGGTAACTTTTTTCAGGTCTTCATCGGCAAGCTGTATACCCAACTGTTGCAGGTTGTTTTCTATATTCGCCTTGCCGCTGGTTTTTCCCAGCGCGTATTTTCGCTGGCGCCCAAAGCGTTCCGGCATCAGGTCGCTGAAATACAATTTGTTTTTCTTGTCGCCATCGGCATGTATCCCCGCAGTTTGTGTAAATACATTTTCACCAACCACCGGCTTATTGTCCGGAACCCGGAACCCTGAAAAGGTTTCCACCAGCTTGCTCACTCCGTATAATGATTTCTCGGAAACCGATGTTTTAACTTCGGGCAGAAAATCATTCAGCACGGCAATTGCACTGGCAAGCGGAGCGTTCCCGGCTCTTTCTCCCATGCCATTTACCGTAAGGTGTAAACCCCTGATGCCGGCTTTGGCTGCTTCAAGTATATTAGCTGTTCCCAGGTCATAATCGTTGTGACCATGAAAATCGAAATGTATTTGCGGGTAACGTTGGGTAATGGAAGATATAAATGCAAATACTTCCGATGGCATCAGGATACCAAGGGTATCGGGAAGCATGATGCGTTTTACCGGTTGTTTAACTAAGAAGTCTAAGTACTGAAATACATAATCCGGTGAGTGGCGCATTCCGTTACTCCAGTCTTCCAGGTATACATTTACATCAATTTTTTTCTTTTTAGCCAGGGCGATCACATTTGCAATATCCGCAAAATGCTGTTCGGGCTTTTTCTTCAATTGATGGATCAAATGATTGAGTGAGCCTTTGGTAAGCAGGTTCATTACCTGGGCCCCGGCTTTTTTCATCCATTCGATGGATACATTGCCATCAACAAAGGTGAGTACCTCCACTTTGTTCAGGAATCCATTGGACTTTGCCCAGCTGGTAATTTTTTTTACGGCATCAAATTCTCCTTCCGACACACGGGCGGAAGCGATCTCTATACGATCCACTTTTACCTCCGTAAGCAGCAACTTGGCAATCGTTAATTTTTCCGAGGCAGAAAAAGATACACCACTGGTTTGTTCTCCATCCCGGAGCGTAGTATCCATTATTTCTATATAGCGTGGGCTTGACAGCATTATGGATAATCTTTTAATATAAGCTTACGGTAGCGAAGGACCGGATATCTGCCTTCATAGACTGCAGGTAATCAATATCATCATACCCGTTTAAGAGGTTGTTCTTTTTATAGCCGTTGATATCGAAAGATTCTTTTTCTTTTGTAGCCAGGATGGTAATGGTCTGTTCGGGAAGATTGACTTCTAATTCCGTTCCCGGATCGGATTCAATAGCCGTAAATATTTTATCCAGGAACATTTCGCTTACCTGAACAGGGAGAATACCCACATTGATCGCATTGTTTTTAAAGATATCGGCAAAAAAGCTGGATACCACACAGCGAAAGCCATAATCGTATATCGCCCAGGCGGCATGTTCCCGGCTGCTGCCACTGCCAAAGTTTTTGCCGCCAACCAGTATTTTACCTGAATATACGGGGTTATTGAGTATAAAATCTTTTTTAGGCGTATTATCATTATTGTAACGCCAGTCACGAAAAAGATTATCTCCAAAACCTTTTCTTTCCGTTGCCTTTAAGAAACGGGCAGGAATGATCTGGTCGGTATCTACATTTTCAATGGGCATGGGTACTGCAGTGCTTCTCAGGATGTTAAAATTATCGTAAGACATGTATGATGTTGAGATTTTAAGTTTGAGATTTTAATTCATCAGTTCACGCGGGTCGGTCACCACGCCGGTAATGGCGGCGGCGGCGGCTACCAGGGGGCTGGCCAACATCGTCCTGGCGCCGGGTCCCTGTCTTCCTTCAAAATTCCGGTTGCTGGTACTTACCGCGTATTTCCCGGCAGGGATCTTATCATCATTCATTGCCAGGCAGGCCGAACAACCGGGCTGACGCAACTGGAATCCTGCCTCCAGCAAAAGATCAAGTATACCTTCTTCGCGTATCTGCTGCTCCACTAAGTGAGAACCGGGAACGATCCAGGCGGTTACGTGATCGGCTTTTTTATGTCCTTTTATAATAGAAGCAAAGGCTCTGAAATCTTCAATACGGCCGTTGGTACAACTGCCGATAAACACATAATCTACTTTTTTGCCCAACATCTTCTCCTTTTCGTGGAAACCCATATAGTTAAGCGACTTTTCAAAGCTGGCTTTACCTCCACCCGCCTCATCAGCGGTAGGTATTTGCCTGGTGATCCCCATACCCATACCGGGGTTGGTGCCATACGTGATCATCGGCTCAATATCCTTTGCATCAAAGTGGTATTCTTTATCAAATACGGCATTTTCGTCCGTTTTCAGGGTTTTCCAGTAAGCCAGCGCCTTATCCCACGCTTCTCCTTCGGGGGCTTTCTCTTTTCCTTTGATATAGGAAAAAGTTTTTTCATCAGGTGCAATCATTCCGCCTCTTGCTCCCATTTCGATACTCATATTACAAACCGTCATCCGGCCTTCCATACTCATATTCTCAAATACATCACCGGCATATTCCACAAAATAGCCGGTAGCGCCGGCCGCTGTCAGCCGGGAAATAATATAAAGAATAACATCTTTGGGCGTGATCCCTTTACCCAGGCTGCCATTCACACTGATCCTCATTTTTTTAGCCTTGGGCTGCATAATACACTGGGAAGAAAGAACCATCTCTACCTCCGAAGTACCGATACCAAAAGCAATGCATCCAAAAGCCCCGTGCGTAGAAGTATGTGAATCACCGCAAACAATGGTCATACCCGGCTGGGTAATCCCGTTTTCCGGGCCCACCACATGTACTATACCGTTTTTCGGATTCCCCAATCCCCAATGTGAAATACCGTATTTACCCGAATTGGCTTCCAGCGCTTTCAACTGGTTGGCCGAAAGCGGGTCATTTACCGGTAAATGCTGGTTAAGCGTTGGGGTATTATGATCTGCAGTAGCAAAAGTCCTTTCCGGGAATATGACGGAAAGCCCTCTTTTTTCCAGTCCTAAAAAAGCAACGGGACTGGTTACCTCGTGGATAAAATGGCGGTCAATAAAAAGTACATCAGGGCCATCTTCAATTTTTCTGACTACGTGAGCATTCCACACTTTATCAAACAATGTTGTAGGATTATTACTCATTTTTTACAAGTTTTAGAGAAGAGCCGCAAATTTCTTAAATAATAACCAGATAATAAGGATTTACCCGGTTTAAATTTAAATCTTTTACTATTTGCAGAACAAGCTCTTTCCGCCGGCCACTAAGCTTAGGCTGCTCTCTTTATCGGCAGACAACAATCCCATATATTAATAGTTTCTTAAATGTTACGCTGTTTCTTTACTATTCCGGTTGATCTAATTGAGCCTTACTCCCGGTCAAATTGTCTTTCAGCATCGGGCTGCCCAATTTCCTGAAGATTTTTTTACATCCGGCTGTTGACCATTCTTCCGATGGCCCGATATGTATGTATGGAATTACTTTTTCGTATTACAAAAAACAGCGTTATGCACAAAACGATCATTTTAGCCCTGGTACTGTTAGTTAGCCTGCTTCCGGCTTGTAAGAAACAAAAAGCTCTGGAAAAACCCGGTAACAAAGAGACAAAGATCGGCACTGTGGATCTTTCCTTCTCACCATCTGCCACTGTTTATGGGGTTGACCTTACATTTAAAGTAAAATTCGAGGACATCGGTCAGGGCAATAAGGCAGTTGATGAATATGGTATTGTATATTTAGCATGGATTTCCAACCTGAGCAATAAGATTCCGGTAAAAGGAACAGGAACTCTCGTTCTTTTCACTGATACACCGGCAGCAGGAAAGACCATCGAGAAGAAAGTTACGCTTACTTACGAGCAGTTCAATGATGCCAACTACCGGGCTTTTGTCAAACTGAAAGACGGTACTTATATCTATGGAGAAGTGAAATATTTTGGGGTTTCATAACGGGCATATCTTCCTGGTATCAGATACCATCAAATAACAGGAATACAGGATAAAAATAAATTTATGCTGCCTCACCGGGATATTCAATCGCAGAAATATATGCGTTGGTGACACGCTTAAATGACACATCGTATATTTAAAAAATTTTTATGGAAGTTTTGAGTATTTGCATCATTTCTTAAAACGACAATGAAAAGAGCATTACTTTTTATCTTTATTCTTTGTGTTGCAACTCATTTATTCTCACAAAAGAACTCCAATAGCAATTTTAATTTTAAGGGCAAGGTTATTGGACAAGATAGTGGTTTTATTCACCTTGCCTACTTTGATAGTTTAAAGAACTACATTAATGATAGTTGTTCTTTGAATCATGGAAGATTTCAATTTAAAGGAATTATTAAAGGCGCAACTGTAGCGACATTCTACGGAAATAGAAAATCAAGAAGTGTTGACGACCCAAATTGGACTGAAATATTTTTAGAACCCGGGAACATAAAAGCTACATTTAAAGTTAACGAATTTAAAAATGCAAAAATTATCGGATCTAAGTCTCAAAATGACTTTGAGAATTTTAATAATAGAGTTGGCAGCGTGAACGCTAAGTGGAAAAACACCTTTGACGAATTGGATGAAGCTAAAAGCAAAAATGATATAGGTAAAATTCAAAAAATATACGATGAACAACTTCCACAATATCGAAATCAGAGAAGTAGAGTTGCTTTAAATTTCATAAAGGAGTTTCCCAACTCTGATATAAGCGCTTATCTGCTCTTTAATGAAATAAATTTAAGTTTAGACTCATTAAAAACATACTACTCCTTATTAGCTACTTCAGTTCAGCAGTCTTTTTATGGAAGTAATATTGATAGTTCTATTGTTAGGCAGGAAAAATTACAAATTGGAATGCCTGCGCCAGATTTCAACCAGATTGATTTGAATGGAAATCAAATTTCGTTAAAGAAATTTAGAGGTAAATATATATTGTTGGATTTTTGGGCTTCATGGTGTCTTCCGTGCAGAGAAGAACATCCTTATTTAAAAAAAGCGTATGCTAAATATCATGATAAGGGTTTTGAAATAATTGGTTTTTCTCTGGACGGGCCAGAAAATAAAACTGCCTGGAGGGAAGCTGTTAAAAAAGATGATTTGCAATGGGTACAATTATGTGACTTTAAGGTGTGGAATAGTGATTTGATAATTGAGTATAATTATCTTGGAGGTAAAGGAATACCAGCGAACTTTTTAATTAATCCGGAAGGTAAAATAATTGCAAAGGACTTGCGTGGAGACGATGTAGAAAAAGAACTAAGTGGATTAATAAAGTGATAAGAAAAGGCCTGATGTTTAAAGCTCAATCCCAATAACCATCGGGATTGAGCTTTTGTAATAAATTCAACTGACGGGATGCTATTGCCGCCACATTGCAAATGCCTGATCCGTTGGACGCTCCCGGTGAGGTGCATACCGGAAATTGCAGTACAATTTCCTGCGTTATTATTCCAATGGCGTTAAATACTGTGCATACGCATATCCTTCTTTTCCTCCATCTGTCCTGATCAGCCACCACTGGTCGTTTGCCTTACTGACAAGGGTCACTATTTCATGATGTGCCGCTTTACCCACGATGGGCTGATCGGTACCGGGACCCTTACGGATATTCAGGTTAGACGTTTCAGTGGTTACTTTAGCCCGGGCTCCGGCTACAGCAGTAGCCACATTTACATTCAAGACTACATCGCCCGATAAAAAATTAGGGTCAATTTGTCCATAGATATCCCATAACTGGTCTTTTATACTGCCGGAAGCAGCTGTTCCGTCAATATACAAAACACCATCCTGCTCTCTTACCTGTGCGCCGGCAGCTGTTGCAGCGTCTACTAATTGCTTATACTTATCCTGTAGTGCCATAATAATATATCTTTTTCAGGTTATTTAATTGTCAGTGCACTTGCATCTACCTTTTTAGGCTTTAATCCATCCAGCGCCATTTTGATCTTTTTCCAATTAGCCGCAGTGGCTTCGCCTGTAACGGTAATTACCCCATCGCTGGCCGTAGCTTTCACCGAAGGAAAATCCTTAAGTACATCAGCAATGCCTTTTGTCAGCGGATCATCTGCGGCAATTTCAACCGGTGCCGGGGGGGGCGGTGGTGCGATCGTCATATTATTGATAACCTGCTTTACCCCTTCCATACCTTTAACCGCAGATTCGATGTTGGTTTTGTCAGCTTCATCTTTTGCTTCACCGCTAAGGGTAACTACCCCTTTTTTTGCAGTAGCCACAATATGTGAAAGAGTCGGATTGGATTGGATTTTTGCCTCTATATCCTGGTCGCTGATCTTAGGCTTGCAGGAGAAGAGCCAGATACCCGCAAAAGCGGTAATAAGAAAATAAGAAAGCGTTCTTTTCATACAAAATGCTGTTTTTAGGTTAATAAAAAATAAGCCGGGTTTTCACCTGTCGGGACCCGGACCGGATATAAAGGTTATGAATTTTATTCATACCAGGAAATTACTTTGATAAGACAAGAATCGTGCTCATTTCTAAACAAGGTAGGTTGTGCCTTCAAGTGCCAGGTCAGTTTCCGGGAAGATCTCCCGTGCTTCCGTAATAAAATCTTCCAGTGTTTCGTACCGGCTGCTGAAATGACCAATGATCAGGCGGCGGGCATTGGCCTTCAGGGCTATAGTTGCAGCCTGTTTGCTGGTAGAATGCATACGGCTCATGGCTTTTTCCCGCTGGTCGTCTAAGTAGGTGGCTTCGTGGTATAAAAGGGAGACATTACGACATTTTTCCGCAATGCGTTCATCAAATACCGTATCTGCGCAAAAGGCATATCCGGAAGGTGGCTGAGGCGGTTTGGTCAGCCATTCATTTTTAATTATTTCTCCATTCTCCGCTATATAGTCTTCCCCTTCTTTAAGGCGATGATAGTAGCTTAAAGGTATCCCGTACTGTTGCAATTTCTGATTATCCAGCTTAAAGGGCTTCTCCTTCTCTTTAAATAAAAAGCCCCAGCAGGGAACGCGATGATTTACCGCGAAGCAGCTGACGGTTATTTTCTTTTCGTCTACCAGTACGCCTTCGTTTTCAATGGGAACAAAATGGAGCATATAAGGTAATACCGTGTGGGAAGCCTGCAACTGCATCTCAATGATCTCTTTAAGTAAAGGAGGAGAAAATATCCAGAGGTCTTCTGTCCGGCCGTTTAGTCCGAAACCGGTGAGTAACCCCGGTAATCCAAAATAGTGATCGCCGTGCAGGTGGGAAATAAAAATATACCTGATCCGGTTGCGCCGGATCTTGTAGCGGGTCATCTGGATTTGTGTAGCCTCGCCGCAATCTACCAGAAAAAGATGCTCATCATAATAGACTACCTGTGCAGTGGGATGCCTGTTGTGCATGGGAAGCGCTGAATTATTACCCAGGATGGTTACTGCAAACACATTCATGAATTAAGAGATGAAAAAGTAGTGCATTTATTTTAATTATCGAAATCGAACAGCGTTGCGGTGAAAACACCGTTTTCCCTTTTTTTGAAAATTACATCCCAGTCGCCGGTATAACGTAACAGCCTGGGTACAAGATAGCCGTTAGCCTTTGTCATTTCCACCTGCATCTGTACGTCAAAGTCGTATACGCCCGCTTTATAGCTCATGGAATAATTCCTGGCTATTACTTCAAACGAATGAATACTGAACCATGTTGTCATTTCATCAATTACCACCCGGTTTTTTTGCGTACCCTTTAATCCTTCTTTTGCTTTTATGATGAATACATAGCAAAGCTCACCGAGGTGCTCCTGCATATCAAGGTGATAATCGTACAAAGGAGCCATGTCTTCTTCAAATATGGCCGTTTTACCACCAATGAACGGAAGTCCGGGTATAGCTTTACCCGGGTTAAAGAAAAGCATTTTTAATTGTTCTTTGTGCCTGGCGATTCCCGATTTACCTTTCAGGCTGATCTCCGCTCCTTTTACGATATTGGTCTCCCCGCATATTGTATCAGGTGCAAAAAAAAGACTGCTGTATAATTCAGGGGTATAGTAATTGTAATGGTGATCTCTGTCATACATATTCCCGGTAACCTCTTCGTGTACTACACGGGTATGACGACAGCCCTTATCTGCCCATTGGATTGTTTTACTGTATAAGGAAGCTTTCGCCTTTCCTTTTTTATCAAACATCCGGATGTCGTTCAGCGAAGTATAGCCCAGGATACGCAGATTACGGAATGCTTTGTAAAAGGAGGTATCGTTTTTTACTCTTTCAATGAAGGAAGGGATATTTATATTATTGCGGATAATGACTTCCGACAGCGTTATTACTTTCCGATCCACAATCACCGTATCTTCCTGTTGGGCACACAGTAAGGTGGGGAATATAAATAACAACAGGATATTCGTAATATGCGGGTATCTATCTTGCAAAAGACATCTTATAATCTACGTTTACCTTCCCTTTCGAAATATCTTCTAATTTTCCTTTCAATAACCTGCGCTTCAAAGGCTTGAGGTGATCAATGAACAGCTTACCTTCAATATGGTCGTATTCATGGAGCAGCACCCGGGCTGTAATGCCGTTAAATGTTGTTGTATGAGGTTGAAACTGTTCGTCCATATAAGAAATGGTTACTACTTCGTTCCGGTAAATATCTTCTCTTATTTTAGGTATACTGAGGCAGCCTTCATTGTAGGCCCATTCTTTACCATCCAATTCTTTAATATGGGCATTAATGAACACCTGCCTGATTCCCGGTGCGTCCGGGTATTTTGCTTTTTCGTCTTCATCCATACCCGAAAAGATCTGGGTACTGTCCACAATAAAAAGCCGGATATCCCGGTTGATCTGGGGTGCAGCAAGTCCTACCCCGTTAGATGCGTACATGGTTTCCCACATATCCGCTATCAGCTTATCCAGTTGGGGATAGTCCGGCTGGATTTCCGTGCATATTTTTCTCAGTACCGGTGCGCCATACGCTATAATAGGTAAAATCATCAGGTTTACTTATAAAGTCATATATTTTTATGGCTGCAAATTTAGCTGAATTTCGTCATATTAAGCCTCCCGGGAGAGTCCTATCCGGGGTTATTTAACGGAAAATTTATATATGGTAATCTCGTGGTATTTTTCCCCGGGACGTAAAATGGTATTGGGAAACGCAGGCTGGTTGGGGGAATCAGGATAATGTTGGGTTTCGAGGCATACGCCGGCATGTTTATGATATTTGATATCGCCCGGAGTGTGTTGCAGGTTCCCGCCCAGGTAATTAGCCGTATATAACTGTACCCCCGGTTGTGTGGTGAATGTTTCCATGAACCTGCCGCTACCCTTATGATACAGGGTGCTGAAGAGCTTCGGTTTCCCTTCCGGATTATCCAGCACAAAATTGTGGTCATACCCGTTTCCTGTGTGTACGATATCTTTTCCTATAGCTTTGGGTGAATTAAAATCATAGGGGCTGTTTCTTACCGGAACAAGATCTCCCGTGGGAATAACCATGTTATTGGTGGTCGTATAATAACCCGATTTCAGCATCAGCTCATGGTCAAGTATGGTGTTGCTAATGTCTCCCGATAAATTAAAATAAACATGGTTGGTCAGATTAACCGGTGTGGCGGCATCGGTTACTGCCGTATAATCTATGATCAGTTCATTCTCTTCAGACAGGGTATATACTACGGTAACCGATAAGTTTCCCGGGTAGCCTTCCTCTCCATCCGGACTGGTATAATGCAGGTGAAGGGACCGGCTTTCCGGCGTAAAACGGGCATCCCATACCTTTTTATCAAATCCTTTTAAGCCCCCATGCAAACTGTTGCCATTATCATTCGGAGCCAGCTGATATACTTTTCCGTTTAAGGAAAACCGGGCATTGGCAATGCGGTTGGCATAGCGTCCAACTAAGCATCCAAAAAAAGGATTGCCTTTTTGTAAATAGCCTTCTAACGATACAAAACCTAAGGTCACATTTTCTTTTACTCCGTTTTTGTCCGGGGCAATAATATCGGTGATGGTACCCCCGTAATTCAATATTTTAACGGTAACACCTCCGGGGTTGGCGAGGGTATATTGCCATACCTCCTTACCGTCTACCTGTCCCCACTTTTTTACCTTTTCGTTGGTCATGTTCATGATCGTTTTAAATCGAAACATGAAGTTATAACCTAAGCCGGAAATAATGCAAAGTTTGGGCGGATATATAATTTTTTACAGGTGAAATCCCTTCCTGCCTGCTGATTGGGCTTCCTGTGATGATCCTTACAATTTGCGGGGTACTTAACCCGGTAATCCGGATTAAAGCGATCGGGGTTAGCCGGGCGGGAAAAATAGCAGAAATTGAATTTGTTGTTATCGTCAAAAACATGAATCTTTATTACCCTAAAGATGTTTTACGAACCGGTAGAAATATAGAATCCATTTCCTGCAACCCGGTTACAGTACATAATTTAAATGATTTGAAATCTGTATGAATAATTATCTCTCCGTTAAAGACTATCTTGTTTTTGTTATTTACTTTCTGATCGTTGCTATATATGGTTACTGGATATACCAGCGTAAGAAGAAGAAAAGCTTAGATACAAAGGATTTCTTTCTTGCCGAAGGCTCCCTGTCCTGGTGGGCTATAGGTGCATCACTCATTGCATCCAATATCTCGGCGGAGCAATTCATCGGCATGAGCGGAAACGGCTTTTCCATGGGACTTGCCATCTCAACTTACGAATGGATGGCTGCGGCTACGCTGCTGGTTGTAGCCATATTTTTTATGCCGGTATACCTCAAGAACAAGATATACACTATGCCGCAGTTCCTTAACCAGCGATATAACGGTACGGTTGCCATGATCATGGCTGTATTTTGGCTGCTATTGTATGTGGTAGTTAATCTTACCTCCATCCTGTTTCTCGGTGCGTTAGCCATCAGCAGCATTTCGGGTATCAACTTTACGTTGTGCATGCTATTTCTCGCTGTTTTTGCTATTATTATCACCTTAGGCGGTATGAAGGTAATAGGCTATACCGATGTAGTACAGGTATTCTTTTTAATACTGGGCGGATTGGTTACCACTTATCTGGCGCTTAACCTGGTAGCCGATCATTTCGGCTCTGATGGCGGCGTCTTTGCCGGGTTTACCTTGCTCACCGAGAATGCAAATGATCATTTCCACATGATCTTTAAAAAAGACAACCCCTTTTATCTTAGCCTGCCCGGACTTTCCGTGCTGATTGGCGGGATGTGGATCGTTAACCTGAATTACTGGGGGTGTAACCAGTATATTACCCAGCGTGCCCTGGGTGCGGATTTAAAAACAGCAAGGCATGGATTGTTGTTTGCTGCATTTTTAAAATTACTTATGCCGGTAATTGTGGTTTTGCCGGGCATCGCGGCTTTTGTACTGCATGAAAACGGGTATTTTCAGCAGGAAATGTTAGTCAATGGTGAATTACAACCCGACAAAGCCTACCCTGTTTTATTGAACTTACTGCCTGCCGGATTAAAAGGGCTTGCATTTGCCGCGCTTACCGCAGCTGTGGTGGCATCGCTGGCCGGAAAGGCCAACAGCATCTCTACTATTTACACACTTGATATTTATAAGAAGAAGATCAACCCGGATGCCGGTGAAAAGAAACTGGTAAATATCGGAAGAATAGTAGTCATCTTTTCTATGTTACTGGCGGTATTCATCGCTCCTTTTCTTGGTATTGATAAAAAGGGGGGATTTGAATACATCCAGGAGTATACCGGCTTTGTTTCCCCGGGTATTTTTGCCATGTTTATCCTAGGCTTTTTCTGGAAAAAGACCACATCCAACGCAGCACTGTTTGCTACGGTAGGTGGTTTCCTGTTGTCTATTTTATTTAAAGTACTGCCTGCATTCGTAAATCTTGCATGGCTCAGTCCGATGGGATTTTCCAAAGCGGTAACACAAAAAGACGGCCGGGTTATATATGAAATAGCGTTTATAGACCGGATGTTTTTTGTATTTGTTATTGCTGTAATCGGCATGTATCTCATCAGTGTATATGAAAACAGGAAAGGAGTGAAACCCAACGGACTGGAAATAGATAAAGCGATGTTTAAAACTTCTCCGGGTTTTACCGTTGGCGCATTGCTGGTGGCCGGTATCCTGGTTGCATTATATACTTTATTCTGGTAAGAAGTGGGCTATTTGTCCGAGGCTTTCTCAGTTGCTGTTGTCGGCTCCCGTTGCGTTGTCCGGAGCCGGCCGTGTCAGTTCCTGGTTATGGATGGTAACGTTCCGTACGGGGAATGGAATATTGATACCGGTTTCTTTATATTTTTTCTTCAGCTTTTTCATCAGTTCGTGTTTTAACAGGAACTGGCCGCCAAATGTTTTTGCTTTAAGGAAGGCCTTGAGGGTAATGCTGCTATCGCCAAACTGCTGGTAACGTATGAATGGTGTAAAGTCCCGGTCGCAATCTGCCCATGCTTTTTGCATCTCTTTGAGTACTTCAACGGTAATCTTTTCCACTTCTTCCAGGTCGCTGTTATAATCCACACCCACTTCAACGTTAAAGACCACTTCTTTTCCCGGGAAGAAATAGTTGGATACAATGAGCCCGGACAATTTGGAGTTAGGTATGATAACCCTGTTATTGTCGGACGAGTTTAACGTAGTATATCTCCAGCTAATGTCTTCCACAAAACCCTCCTGCCCGGATTCTAATTTAATGAAGTCACCAGGATTAATTTTACGGGTAGAAATAATTTGTATCCCTGCAAACAGGTTAGACAGCGTATCCTGAAGAGCCAGGGCAACTGCCAGTCCGCCTACGCCCAACGCCGTTAGCACCGGTGTAATGGAAATACCTAAAGACTGGAGGATAACAAGGATACCCAGGCAGTATACAATCACTTTAATGATATTACCTACTATGGATGATGAGCTCGCTACCTTATCTCCTTCCGCGCTGCGAACCTTTGTCATCCCTGAAAGTACATTTGCCACTATCCAGGTAATAGAGAACACATAAAAGATCATCAGTCCGTTTTGTACCCACTGATGGTATTTTACATCCATCTTTACCCATTCCCATCCAAAATATGCTCCCAGCGCCGTAAACCACGGCACTACCCATTTGCTTATACTGTCAAAGATCAGGTCATCGGCCACCCATTTTGTGCGGCTGACAATTTTTTTAAAGAACGGGGCCACGATCTTCTTTAAAAAAAAACCTGTAACCAGCCCTCCTGCTATGAACAGCGAAAAGAATAGCGTTTCGTCAAAAGTCATACCGGTATGATTTTATTGGTCACCTGAACTAACCACTTTCCCAGCTGCAAACATATTAATTTTCCTACGGTATTTAAGTTATGGTTTTATCTGTGCCGGCTCTTTCCTGAAGAAATATATCCTCCTGTTCTAAAACCGTATGGTAGTATGAATTTCCAGGTTCCTGCCCGGTCGGGAAAGCTTTACAATATCTAAGTGTTCATAATATTTTTTATCGAATACATTCATCATCCGTACATTAAAATCAAGTACTGTGGTACGGATGGTAAATGATTTTCCGGCACCGAGGTGCAGGATAAAAAAAGACTCACTGGGTAATTCGCCGTATCCCGTATAACTTACATGCCGTTGGGCTGCAGAATATACCGCAGTGGTGTGGAAACGATACCCTTTCCACAGCGCAGTAACCGTATTTTCTGATTTAAAAGGAGCAATTAAGGGAAGGGCGTGATGATCTGCATCCTGACCACGGCTATAAGTATTTATGCTGTTTATCCTCAGAAATGAAAAAGGACGCGCTGAAACGGTGGCTTCAGCCCCATATAAAACAGCCGATGCTATATTGATGTATTGCTTTACTCCTTTTGCCCCGGATGTCATTACGCTATATCCTTCCCGTGGTTTCCCGGCTATATAATCCCGGAATAAATACGCGAAGGCTTGTCCGTCAACCGTAATTTTTTTCTGTTGAAAACGGACGCCCGTACCCAAGTTCCATGATTCTTCATTACTCAATCCCGGGTTCCCGAGATAGTCATAACCATCCATCCGGTTAAACAGGTAGAACCCGTACATTTCCTGTAAAGTTGCCCCGCGCATCCCTTTTGCAACATTCGTATACAACAACCAGTGATCGCTTACCCGGTATTGTCCATTGACGTATGCATTAAACAAAAAACGGCTGCGGTTCAGGTTTCCGGTATACATACCCGATAGTAACTGTTTACCTTCGGCGCTATACAGGGACGAGCCGGTGTAATCCGTCCTTATACCGGCTATGATCTCTGCTTTTGAACTTAGCTCTATTCTGTCAGAAATATCCAACCCGATAACATCGCGCTGCGCATCGGGAATGGTAAGCATGAACATGGGAGCCGCATTTTCAGGGTACATGGTCATTTCTGCATGCAGGCGGTTACGGTAACCATTCAGACGTGTAGTAATATGGTGCCGGCTGCCTAACCCCCATTGCGCATCAGAGTAGAAACCCATAGTTTGAGATGTACCCGGCATATCCATGTGTATGGAAACCTGGTTTTTCGGCCTGTGGGTATCGTCCATTGCATGATCTATCGTGTTGTAATACCATTTGGTTTCCCAGCTGTGTAAGCGTTTATTATGCGGTTTATACTGGTAAGATACTGACCCTATTTTTGCTTTTGCAAAAGCCACATCCATCAGCAGGGCGGGATAACCAATATCCCGCCCTTCATCCTGTATATAATCCAGAGTAATAAAATGATGATCTGCCAAGCGGTATATTGCGGAAAGCCCCCCGTTCCATTTTGCATATTGTGAAAACGGAATTTTTTCTCCTCCCCCGGCGGTATAACTCCCTGCTTTACGAAAGATGCCATTACCGCGAATGGCAAAGCGTTTACCACTGTATTCTACTGCTGCAAGCGTTTGCATGGCATGGGCATTGGTTTCATATCCAAGCCCTGCCAGCCCGGTGATCTTCTTTTCATTACCTAATTCGGGTTGTTTTAGCTTAAAATTAAATCCTCCGCCGATCGAGCTTCCATACGACTGGTTATTTACACCATAACTAACCGATATACTTTGCAGATTATTGGGTTCAATGTAAGAGCTGGCCGGATCCATCCTGTCGGTACATGCGCCCACAATAGCCATGCCCGATATGGTTACGTTGATCTGGCCTGCGTTTAATCCCCGTATGGTCGGCTCCCAGGCATAGCTGCCTCTTCTGATCATATTCACTCCCGCTATACTTTCAAGCAACTGATCTGTTGAAATTTGCAGATCGGCACCCTGCTTTTTCTCCCTGCTGTTACGCAGTTTCGCGTCATGCTGTACCACGACTTCTAAGAGTGTAATGGTTTTAGCTGCCGTGGTATCTTCCTGTGCACGGGTTGTTACCGCTATACATAGCATGAAGGTGAATACCGCAATATTTTTTAACGTCATACAAATTGTATTTACTATAGGGAAAAGCATCCCGGCATGATTTCAAAATGAATTAAAACAAAATATCCACGTAGGCATCTTCCACGATCACCTCATCATTCTTTTTCAATTTGAAATGTAAGCGCCAGTCGCCTGTCATCGTGTAATTCACTTTCCCTTTGTAACGACCGTTACCTGTTGAAACAGGACTGATATTATTGGGAGAGCCATGATCCATAGATGGCATCTCAGGCGTAAACACAACCGTAAAACCTTCGGCTCCCGTAAATTCCATCATCGAAACCTGCCTGCTGATTAAAATCTCAAGATCATTCAGTCCAACCTGCCACTTCACCGGTGGTATAAGCGCCAGCACATACTTATTTTCGTCAGTACCCGCGTAAACACCCGAATTTTTCCGGGGTGCATCCTGAATAGTAAGCGGAAACGTGATGATTTTGCCATTAACAGATACATCTAACTGCCAGCTTCCCATCTCCGAGGTAGGCATCGTAAAGACAACAGCGCCTTCATATAATTTCAGGTCATTATTATAGTGAGGCTGTTCTGCAGGACTGCTGTGCTTTTTGGTACCCATATCCATCAAAGGAGAATAAGTCAGCACCGCATTTTTCATTTCATTACCCTGCATATCTTCTAAAGAAATATATAACCGGTTATACCCGGTTTGTAATGTTGTATTATCCGCCCAAAGAGTGGTTACTATATTGTTTTCCGTGATTACCGAGATTTTATGTTTGTCAATCAAAGAGGAAGGCTTTGTGTTTTCCTTTTCACATGCCGTAAATAGTATAGCGCTAAATATGGAGAAGAAAAATATTCTGTTCATTATTGTATTATTTAAATATAAAGAGATAGCATACCGTTCTTTACAAACAGTAAGCAATCGTTAATTGGAACTTATGTGAAGTGGATGATAGGTGATCCGCATTCAATGATATATAACAGGCAGTCGCTGGCGGAAGCCGCGCATTATGTTACTGATGCTGCATTGAATGTTTTATATCACGCTGCTTTGCCGTGCCGGGGGATGGAAGACAGGGAAGGAAATGTCATTAGTGTATACATTATCTACAACGGGAAATGAAGGTCTGGCTTGTGATAAAATAATTACCGGGGCTGATGCAAAACCCGATTTGGCAAAGAGAGAAACCATAGTTTTCAAATTCCCCTCATTACCCGGAAATTCCTGCTCTTTTTCTTTCTGTTGTTTGAGCTCTTTAGCCATCTGACACTTTCCGTTACAATGCAGCTCCGGCTTGGCCTTGTTTTCGCAGTTTACGGCATAAGCCCCCGTATTTACATAATAATCAAGAACAATAAAAGGACTGCTTAATACCTGCGCCATAAACGACAGCAGTAAAAATGCAGCACTCCATTGTTTCAGATTCATGTATTGAGTTTATGCAAAAGTACTTTATATCCCGTCATAACAACTGATTAAAGTCATAATGATGAATAATTTGAATCAAACCAACAGCTTATGCGCTTGTAATGATTTAATATTTGGTTATTTACCATGCACTGGCCTCATTTAAAGCCCGGATATCTTCATCAGGCAAAACAAGAGTGGATGCGGCCATGAGCGCATGAAGCTGTTCTGCTGTGGTAGCGCTGGCTATGGGTGCAACAACGGTGGGTTGGTGCAGCAGCCAGGCTAAAGCTACGGTTGCCGGTGTAGTTTGATGACGCGTGGAAATATGGTTTAAGGCTGCCAGTATGGTAAAGCCACGTTCATTCAGGTATTTGTTTAAGCCTTTACCCCGGATACTTTTTCCCAGGTCGTCAGGGTTTTGGTATTTACCCGTGAGAAAACCGGAAGCTAATGAATAGTAAGTAATCACACCGATATTATGCTTTGCGCAGATGGGCTGATATTCCTTTTCAAATTTTTCCCGCTGGTATAGATTATATTCAGGTTGCAGGCTTTGATAGACCGGGTAATGATGTTTTTCACTGGCTGCCAGTGAAGCGTTCAAACGTTCGGGCGATAAATTGGAAGCCCCGATCCATCTCACTTTTCCCTGTTGAACCAGTTGATGGTATGCTTCAAGTGTTTCCTCAACAGGGGTTGATTCATTGTCCCAGTGTGTCTGATAAAGGTCAATGTAACCGGTTTGAAGACGATCCAACGAATCTTCAACCGCTTTAAGAATATGTGCCTTAGAAACATCAGGATGCCCTTTTCCTAAATCCGCACCCACTTTTGTAGCAATGACCATCTTATCCCGGTTACCTTTTTGCTTCATCCATTTCCCTATAATGGTTTCGCTTTCTCCACCCTTGTTGCCGGGAAACCAGCGGCTATAATTATTAGCCGTATCCACACCATTAAATCCTGCTGCAAAAAAAGTATCCAGCAATTCAAAAGATCTTTTTTCATCAATGGTCCATCCAAATACATTTCCACCCAAAATAAGCGGAGCGATCATGAGATCGGAATTACCTAATTGCCGGTGTACAGCCATAATGCTTTATTTATTTCAGACAAATTTTCAATTATGATAAAGTTACAATAATAAGATGCCAAAAGAAGGTTGTGAAAAAAGAAAGTAAGATGCTGATCCCCACAATAAGGCTGGTGAGCTTAGGGTTAAGGTTATATTCGCTGGCCACAATTCCTGCGGTGAGAAAAGAAGGCATAGCCGATTCAAAAATACTGATCTGGGGAATAATCCCACGCATCTTCAACAGGATTACGATACCATATATTATACAGGGCGCCAGGATCAGCTTATACAATATAGAAACAGACAATGACTTTATATGATGACGCCATCCGTCGAATCGCATTTGTAATCCTATAGAGAATAAAGCCAGTGGAGCAACAGTTGCTGCGAGGTGATCAAATAAGGGATCAAGCGGGGAAAGGTCTGCGAACAAAGGAAGGACCAGGGCTGCTACACATGCTATAAAAGGAGGAAATGAAATTACTTTTCTGCTTATTGAAGCGACCGACAGGGCATGTTTTTCCGATGCATTCATGGCTACCACCACCCCCGCCGTAGCCAGCAATATGAAACTGACCTGGTCGCATATAACCGCAATACCCAGTGCGTCATTACTAAAATAAGCAGCTACCAGCGGAAAGCCAACGAATGAAGTGTTGCTTAACCCGGTTACCAGCTTCAAACCACTTTCGGTTTGCTTATCAAGTCCTGCTTTAGATGCATAGATGTGTATATACAGCCATCCGCAAAGCCAGACGATTACCGGCATTGCAGCAGGTAATAACATAGCTTTAGTCCACTGTAAATGAGGAAGATACTTGAATGATACCGCCGGTAATGCCAGGTTGATGATCAATGCGTTTACTCCTTTATGTGCATCAGCAGGGAGTTTTGTATACCTGCGTAATAATAATCCTGTCACGATACAAATGCCTATCAATAAAAAATTAGTCATGCCAATACCATACCGGGGTTAAGATAATACATCGTATAAGTGAAATACACGGCCGGGAAAACGTCAACAAATATACTTTCCCGGTCATTATAAATATTAATCGGGTAATTATTGTTTAACTTTGCGGTTGCTGTAAACTATGCTATCGCGTTGTTCCGCTCAGGCGGAGCAAGGAGGAAAGTCCGGACAGCACAGGGCAACACACCGGTTAACGGCCGGTCACGCCTCCGGCGTGAAGACAGTGCCACAGAAAATAACCGTCCCGCTGCATGGCGGGATAAGGGTGAAAACGTGAGGTAAAAGCTCACGATTGTATATGG
>JAMLHK010000020.1 GCA_023957155.1 Chitinophagaceae bacterium
GATTACCTCACCTGTGGATATGGAGATAGATGAGTATGGAAGGATGTTTGTGGTGGAGATGCACGGATACCCGCTGGATAAAAGTGGTAGCGGCATTATTGTGATGTTGTCCGATACTGATGGAGATGGTATTATGGACAAGCGCACGGTTTTTAAAGACAGTCTGTTGTTACCCAATGGCATCCTCAGATGGAGGAAAGGATTTTTAGTAACCGATTCCCCTAACATCTACTATCTTGAAGATAGTGATAATGACGGCAAAGCCGATATCATGGACACGGTGCTGACGGGGTTTGCACTCACCAATCCACAACATAATTTAAATAATCCGGTGTATGGGTTAGATAACTGGATATATGCTGCTCATGAAGGTATCGTCCGTTCAAGAGATTACGGGGAGGAGTTTGGAGATGAGGGTACAGAAATTTATTATCCATCCAACCCACAGGCAGTACGTCTGCCACAGAATGCCAGCGGACGTTCCGTGCGTTTTCAGCCCGATAAACTCCTGTTGGAAGAGATGGCCAGCCGCTGCCAGTTTGGACATACATTCGACCGGTGGGGGCACTGGTTTGGCAGCAATAATTCCAACCAGGGCTACCAGGAAATCATTGCCCAGCGGTATCTGACGCGTAATCCTCAGCTTCCTCCTACCTATGCAGACCAGGATATGAGCGACCACCTCAATGCGCCCGAAGTCTTTCCAACCACCACTAATCCCGACCGGCAGATATTTACCGATGTGGGAACGATGACCTCCGGCAGTGGACTCACCGCCTACCTTGCCGAAGATTTTCCGGAGCCGTATCACAATGCCACCTTCATTGCCGAGCCGGTCAGCAACCTGGTGCACGTAGATATATTAACCGATAGCGGCGTAAGCTACAAAGCAAGCCGGCTGTTCCCGAACAGCGAGTTTTTCACCTCCACCGATGCCTGGTCGCGCCCGGTGAACATGTACGTGGGTCCCGACGGCGCGTTGTATATTTTGGATTATTACAGAAGAGTGATCGAATCCCCGGAGTGGATGTCTGAAGAAGCAATCAAGGCCGGGAACCTATATGACGGCATTGATAAAGGAAGAATATTCCGTATCTCCCCGGTGAATGGTAAGCAAGCCGACTGGATGAAAGGACTAAAGTTGGGCGACGCCTCTAATGAAGAACTGATCAAAGAGTTATCTAATCCAAACGGCTGGTGGCGGATCAATGCCCAAAGATTACTGGTGGACCGGGCGGATAAAAATGCCGTGCCGGCCCTGGAGGAGATGGCTTCCGGCAGCAGCACGATGGGCAGGCTGCACGCTTTGTGGACACTAGAAGGGATGAATGCCCTTCAGCCTTCACTTATAAAAAAGGCATTGAAAGACAGTGTTGCCGGGATAAGAGAGAATGCCATTAAGCTGGCTGAGCTGCATTTAAATGATGATCCTTCACTGGGTAGCGTCCTGGTGGCTTTACAACAGGATAAAGATATAAAGGTTCGTTTTCAACTGCTGCTCACATTGGGATCAGTACACTCAGCCGGGGCATCTGAAGTACGTAACCGCCTGCTGTTCGGCGATATGGAAAACAAGTGGTTCCAGGTGGCCGCCCTTTCCGCTTACCCGCTGGATGCCAATGCACTGCTTAACTTAGTGCTGGCAAAATACAAAGCCGAAGTACCGGCCTATGGTTCAATGGTAGAACGGCTTGCAGGAATGATTGCGGCTGCCTCAGATGAGCCGGTGGTTCACCGGCGTATTCAAAACGCCATTATACCGCGGTCAGCAGGCGAAGGCCAATCACAGACAGCCATGCTCAGAGGGCTGGCACAGGGACTGCGCAACCGTAAAGATAAGCTGTCTATCAGTGAGGCCGATCAGCAGCTCCTGCTTAAAACCTTTTTCGACAGCCCTTCA
Source organism: Chitinophagaceae bacterium (assembly GCA_023957155.1). Lineage (GTDB taxonomy): Bacteria > Bacteroidota > Bacteroidia > Chitinophagales > Chitinophagaceae > Agriterribacter. The sequence continues at coordinate 1,901 of JAMLHK010000020.1, forward strand.
GAGGGGTTACGGAAATCGGCATTACAATTTTTGCGGGCCTCAAAGATCACCGATGATGCCTTACGCACATCGGCAGTTACCAGGGCTGTGTCTATTGTGCAGGACAGCACCGCCCCGGATATGAAAAGAGCGGACGCCATTGACTTCCTTACATTTGGAAATCCGCCGGAGTACCAGTCCATGCTGCAGGGATTACTTACCCCTCAGGAACAGCCGGTGGTAAAATTAGCCGCGCTGCGGGTGCTGAACCAGGTACGCTCCACTGCGGTAAGTGAATACATAGTGGAACAATGGCCCGGGTTTACCAAAGAGATACGGGATGCGGCAGTTCGTGTATTCATGAGCGATACGTCCAGGATGCGGGTCTTGATCACGGCGATGGAACAAAACAAGATCGCAGCCAACAGTGTAAGCTTCTGGACGGGCATAGCCCTGATGCAGGTGGATGATGATAAGCTCAGGGAACGAGCCAGGGCAGTATTCTCCAGGACGGCACAGGAAGCCAAAAGAATAGCCAAAGAATACCAGGCAGCCCTTGACGGGAAAGGAGATGCAGAGAAAGGCAAAGCGGTATATATGCAGAGCTGTGCGGTATGCCACCAGCTAAGAGGGCAATATGGTGTTGCTTACGGACCTGATCTTGGCACCATTCACAACTGGAAGAAGGAGGATATCCTGGCGAACATTCTGGATCCGAATCTTTCGATCATGGCGGGGTATGACCTGTGGGAGGTAGAGCTGAATAGTGGGGAAATGTTACAGGGTATTATTATGGCGGAGACGGCTTCAGCGATCATGTTAAAGGGTATGGGCAATGTAGAGAAGGTGGTAAACCGCCAGGAGGTACGATCGCTGAGATCGCTGAGTATATCGGCAATGCCTACAGGACTGGAGAAGAATATCAGCAAGGAGCAGATGGCAGACCTGATCGCTTTTTTGAAGCGGAGCTAAGTTTCAGGTTAGAGTTTCTGGTTTCGGGGAGTGCTTTTCAAATTTTCGCAGGCGGGTGGTGACCTGCCTACCGGTCAGGCAGGCACCCGCCTGTAGAACCCGCTACCGGTCGGTGTCTCACCGACCGGAAAGCCGTACATAAGCGAAAATTTGAAATGCACCCGTTTCGGGTTTCGAGTTTGACATTTATTGTTTTTAGTTTATGATTTATGCCTTTTAAGCAAGCAAGAAGAAAAACAAATTTCTTAATACCAAATAATTAAGTATGAAATTACCGGAAAATTACGCTGCCCGCCTGGCGGGACTCCAATATGCGCTTACCCGCACACGGTATAGGATCATAATGATCATTGCATTTTGCTTCATTACGTCTTCGGGTTTTGCAAAATCTCAGGAATACCCTGCTGCAGATCATGCCGGTATTTTCCGTGCTGCTGTTGTTAAAGTTGATATAACACCCGATGAACCCAAAATGCTGTTAGGATACCAGGCCCGCCAGTCCACCGGTGTGCATGACCGTATCTACCACCGTATCGTAATGCTGGATGATGGTATTACCCGGTTTGTGCTTGTATCATCGGATATCTGTGTGATCTCTCCCTCGGAGTACGATCACATGGCATCGCTGCTGCTGCGGAGGTTTGGTATTACTCCTGAAAATTTCTGGTGGTCGCTTACGCATACACATTCCGCACCTGAAGTAGGGGTGCCAGGTTTGCCGGAAGTGTTTATGGGAGAGCGGTACAAGCACCCGGTAGATACGGTTTATACTTCTTTTGTAGAGCAGCGCCTGATAGAAGGGGTGGAGCAGGCACAAAGGCAATTAGTCAAAGCAAAGCTGGGCGTGGGCTGGGGACATTCCAACGCCAATATGAACAGGAGAGGGATTGATGTGAACGGCAAAGTGTCCCTCGGTATGGATCCGGACAGACCTGTGGACAGGAGGATTGGTCTTATCAGGATAGATAAGGAGGATGGGACGCCGCTCGTATTGCTTTCTAATTATGCCATTCACGGCACGGCATTAAACGGCGCTAATCTTAAGATCAGCGGTGATGTGCCGGGGATCGTGGCGGAGTATGTAGAAGAAAAAACAGGAGCACCGCTGCTTTTTATAAACGGGGCTGCGGGGAACATGGCCCCGATATACAGCACTTATTCCAACCCGTCTGCGGCACATTTGTCGCAGTTCAGGGTATTGCTGGGGGATAAGATACTGGAGGCGAACAGGCAGATCACCTACACGACAGATAAGGTGCGGTTATTTGCCGGTAAAACGATCATTGAAACGCTGCGAAAGGAAAATCTGGGATGGCCATCGGATATGGGAAATTATAGCCGCAGCATTGGCAACGGCAGGCATTTAATAAAGCTGCCGGCCGGCTTTTTAAAGATCAATGATGATATTGCGATCTGGAGCCTGCCGGTGGAATTATTCTGCGAGATATCCAACGAGATCCGTGACCGTTCTCCATATCCCTATACTTTCTATTACGGCTACACGAACGGCTGGCTGGGATATTTACCTGCCGCCGCCGAGTTTAAATATGGCGGTTATGAAATAGAGATCGTTTGTCCGTATACCCCCAACGTGGAGCAGGATGTAAAGGATGCGGTGTTAAATTACCTGCAGGGAGACTTAAAGGCTAAGCTGGCTGCTGACCGTACCCCGTTCAACAGACCTTCATTGATTAAGCCGGATGAGGCGAATGTGTTGACGCTGTCAGCGGAAAAAGGGAAGGCCATAGGCCCGGATATTAAATATATGCCGGAGTGGCGTGCTTTTGGCTGGTTTATGCAAAAAGATAAAGTAGAATGGGAAATCAGCTTAAAAGAAGATAAAGCGTACACGGTGCTGATGGAATGGTCAGTGGCTGATGATCATTCGGGGCAGCCTTTTATTTTGGAGAGCGGCGCTGGTACCATAACCGGCAATGTGGGGAAAAGCGGATCGTGGGAAACTTTTACTTCTGCTCCTATAGGAAAATTGAAACTAAAAGCAGGCAGGCAAAAGATCACATTCGGACCGGGCAAAAACTTTGATCCTAAAAAGGCCCTGCTCGATTTAAGAAGAATAATTTTAGCGCCGGTTGAGTAAATAGGGAGTTTGTTCCTGGCCTGGCAGACAGCAGAGCGGTCAGGCGGTTAAGCAAATTCCGGTGTATTGCGTTTCAATCTTTTCCCGGCTTCTCCGACTTAGGTCAGTAAATCATGAAAAATGAAACGACCTGGTTTCAACAATTCATACCTTAAGCATTTTGGGGTGGAACAAGCTTCTGTTCTGCCGGAACCCCTGTCCTCTATGCCCGAAAAACTTTACCACGCAACAAAGGTCACCGGCAGGAAAGCTGTGGAGCAGCTATAATATATGCAGTTTGCACTTTTCACCGAAGGTAAATATACCCGTCCGGGCCGTAATTGGCCCAGTTTCTTTACTTTTCAGTTTTTTCCGGTTAAAATAAATACGATGCTTAGATCATTTCGATTTTTATTATGGCTGCCGATTTTGATTGGTATACAACATGGTTTCGCCCAAAACAAGGCAGTAACCTTAGATATAGAGTGGGACCAGCCTGCGCTAAAAGGAAGTATTGCCGTAACCTACGGGGCAATTCAGGCGATTCAGATTGTAAAAGGGAAAGGTAAAGTGAAAGGAGACGCTTTTGAGATTACCGGCGATAAGGGATTGAGGATAAGCGTGAAGCTGGAGAATGTAAATATTGAAAATGGACCGGAACCGGCAGTTGTTGCGGTTAAAGCGGCCGATGGGCCTTTCTCTTTTTTTGTACGGGATGTAAACAAAGATTATCCCATTTATATACCAGGGTATAAGGTGGTGGTTTTGCCGGGAGCCGATAACAGAAGCTACAGGGATGTTGAACTGGACATCCTGCGGCGGAAAACCGAAACAAAAATTCAACGCATCAATAACGAAAAAGAAACCTCTTTTGAATCGGCGGCTAAGCTTACCCGTGATATGAGCGTTCCCATCTGGCTGGGTACAAGCAGGGATATGCGGATTTTTGAAATTTCAGAAAGCCTTCCGGACGCATCTACCGGGGAAGCAAATATTATTTCTCCTAAGTTTTCTTCTTCCCCCCTGAAACTGGAAGCAACTAAGAACGGGAATGTAAATTATCTCTATACCATGGGGCGTGGCGTAGGCGTACGCAATACGCTTACCCGGAGATTGGAGGAAGGTGTGTTACCCATACTGAACGCTACCCTGGAGGATGATGATGTGGAGTATAATGCAGCTGCTTTTGTAGCGCTTGAAAAATCACCGCTGCAGCAGCAAAAGGGTACCGATTTCCTGGTAGCCGATCAATATAGTGGCGGGCACATGTTTACGGAAGCGCAGCAGGAGCAATTAAAGGCCAGGACTCCTGCAGCTTTGAAAACTTCGGAAGAGACGGTGCTTGTTTTTCGCTCCGTTATAGAGAACAAGGGTGTTGTACCCAGGTATGCCTGGTTTAAAATTCCCCGCCCCGGCACAACATGGTGGATGAAATCGAAATATACTTTTGACGACAAAAATGGATTTTCTGTATACGATTCGGGTAAGGTATTTTGCGTTTCCAGGTTGAACGGTAAACCCTTACCCAATGAAGAGATGGCACTTTTATTGCAACCGGGTGAAAAAGCGGTGATCGAATTTTTCCTGCCGCATAGTCCTGTTTCCCCTGAGCGGGCTGCAGCCCTGGCTGCTTTGAATTATGATCAGAAATTCCAGGAAACGAAAAGCTTTTGGCTGGAAAAACTACAGCACGCTGCGCAGATCGAAGTTCCTGAAAAAAGGATCAATGAAATGCTGAAGGCCGGCTTATTGCATCTCGACCTGATTACTTTTGGCAATGAGCCTGATGGCACACTCGCGCCTAATATTGGCGTGTATTCACCCATCGGAACAGAGAGCTCGCCCATTATTCAGTTTTATGCATCCATTGGCAAATTGGAACAGGCAAAGCGTTGTCTTAATTACTTTTTGGATAAGCAGCATGATGATGGCTTCATACAAAACTTTGGCGGCTACATGGTAGAGACCGGCGCGGCGTTGTGGACGATGGGCGAGTATTTCAGGTATACAGGAGATAAAGACTGGGTGCGGTCCGTAAAAGATAAGCTGGTTAAATCCTGTAACTACTTAATTGAATGGCGTAATAAAAATAAAAGACCTGAACTCAAAGGACGCGGTTATGGTATGATTGATGGAAAGGTTGCCGATCCGGAAGATCATTTTCATCAATTTATGCTGAATGGTTATGCTTACCTGGGACTTAGCCGCGTTGCCGAGACGTTGAAGGATATAGATGCTGCAGAAGCGAAGCGATTACGGATGGAAGCCGATGCGTGGAAAGAAGATATCCGGCAGTCCTTTTTTACTGTAATGGCCATATCGCCGGTAGTTCCTTTAGGTGATGGTACCTGGTGCCCTACGGTGCCGCCATGGACGGAAGCAAACGGGCTGAGGGCTTTTTATCAAAAGAAAGAAACCTTCTGGTCGCACGGAACTTTCACAGCGCCTGATGCCTTGCTGGGTCCGTTGTATCTTGTATTCTGCGAAGTGCTGGATCCTGCCGAGCCGGCATCCCTAAACCTGCTCCATTATCATAGTGAACTTTTTTATCAGGGTAATTCGGCTTTCAGTCAGCCCTATTACAGCAGGCATAACTGGCTGCAGGCCAGGCTGGGAATGGTGAAGCCCTTCCTGAATACGTATTATTATACGGTATCGGCACATGCCGATAGAGAAACGTATACTTTTTGGGAACACATGTACAGGGTAAGTCCGCACAAAACCCATGAAGAAGCATGGTTTTTGATGGAAACCCGCTGGATGCTCTATATGGAAAATGGGGATACCTTGAGCTTGTTCAGGACCATTCCCCGGAAATGGCTGGAAGACGGGAAGGTTATTTCGCTGAATGGCGTGCGCAGTTACTTTGGCAAGCTGAATGTAAAAGCTACTTCATATATAAATAAGGGCTTTATAGAAGCAACGGTCAGCGGGGAGTTCCATTCCAGGCCACGTACGGTAACGGTCCGGCTACCTCATCCCGAAGGAAAAGAACCGGTGAAAGTTACCGGAGGAATTTATAATAAAAATACAGAAGCGGTTATAGTGCATGAGTTTACAGGCGAGGCAAAAATAAGAGTAGAGTTCTGATGAGTTATGGAAAGAAGAAATTTTATAAAATTAACCTCTATAGCCGCTGCCGGCTTTCCCTCTGCTGAAGTTTACCGGCAAATCGGGGAGATGGTACGCGATGTGAAGCAGGCTTTGCAGGGACAGGTAATCATATAGAGAAAACTTTACGAACAGCATTTTATGAAAGAGATACTACCCCGGCATTTTTCATTATCCAGGCGACATTTTTTGTCTGCTGCTTTACCATTTGTAGCCGTACCTTTTGTCAGCGGGAGAACAACATTCCTTTTTGATCAGTTGGGGAAGAGAAGTATAAGACGTTATTCTGTTTGTCTCAATGCTGATATTATTACGAAAGATCCCGGGCTGTTGGATGTGCTGTCTGCTGCCGGTGTAGATACCATCTGGATCGCCACTTATTTTTACGGCTATTGGCCTTACCCGGTGGATAAAATGCTTCGGGCAAGGGAGCTCGTTTTAAAAAAAGGGATGTCAGCATCAGCCATTACGATCCCGTTTGGGCATCCGGGAGATGCCTTACAGGCAGGAGATGATAGTTTCCCTTTAATCTCTCCTCCCTCCTGGCCAAGAAGTGTAGATATACATGGCCGGGTATATGCCGGTACCTCTGTAGGAGAAATAGTAACGAATGAAAATGCCCGGGCGCTCAGGAAGGTAGCAAAGATGGGGTTTAAGCAATGTATGCTGGATGATGATTTTAGAATTGCCCGGGGTCCCGGTATAATTGGCGGTAGCTTTGATGAAGCAACCCGTGATCTTTTCCTGGAAAAAGGCGGTTATGCACCATACCGGTGGGATGAACTTTTGCAAAGCATACAGGAACGCAGGTTAACCGGTATTTTACGCGACTGGGTGAACGGGTATGCAGACCAGATGACGCATTCTTTCCGTGTACAGCAAAAAGCGTTTGGGGGTGACCTGGGTATCATGGTCATGTATTTAGGAGCGGAAAAAGCCGGTATCAGGTTGGCTGATTTCCCGGATGTAAGTATGCGGGTGGGAGAAGAGCATTTTAGTGACAGGGGGCTGTCGGGCCCTAAGGGGTGGACGGATGAGTTGTTTTCGGTATTGTTTCATCGCAGGTATATAAAGCCCGGGAACGCATGGAGCGAAACGACTGCTTTTCCGGCAACTGCGCTTTCCGTAGAAAATATGTGTGCGAAACTTATTGTTTCAACTATCGCAGATGTGAGGCATACTACTTTTATGAGCGGGCTGACACCTTTTCCCCAAAGCTACTGGACTACGCTGTCAACAAGTATGCGTACTCAGAGAGCTGATCATGAAAAGATAGCCGGTCATCAGCTCAAAGGCCCGTTAAAACATTTTTGGGGAGAAGCAGCAAGGTATGTGGGCAGGGACAAACCTTTTTCACTCTGGCTGGCTTCAGGCATTCCGTTTGAAGTGATTGAAAACCCGGAGCAGGGACAGGATGGCTGGATCTTTATGACGGATGAAGATTATGATCATCTGGATAAGCAGGTTGATAAGAGGAATATTATTGTAAGAGAAGGGGTAGCCAGGGAGAATGACCCGGTGGTATCCATTCCTGAAAACATGACAGCTCTATGGAAGTGGAAGAAAGGCCTGGAGCCCCGGTTGAGGGAAGAGAAGATCCCCTATATCATAGAAGAGCAGCCATCGGTCTGTGCCTGGTATCCGGGAGCTAAACGTGTATTGGTATGGAATCTTTCAGCTGTTCCTGTGAGCCTGACCGTGCAATATGGAGAAAGGCAGATGAGTAGGGATTTTGGACCATTGGAGTCGGCGGTAGTGGAGCTGTAAGGGGTAGGTCTTCCCGGTCGGTACGCGACAGCGTCAGACCGGGAAATGAAATGAGGTGAAAGTTTTGGTTAGTGGTAGCTTTTATTTTGAAATATTTTTTGTTGTGTTGGAATAAAGACAGCGGTCTGACCTTCGGTGCCGACCGCGGCCTTCCCGGTCGGTACGCGACAGCGTCAGACCGGGAGGGGATGAGGGTAAATGCTGATCTTTTAAGAAATTTCTGGTGTACCCGTCCGCCGGAACGGGCAGGTTTTATGAATGAAAAATTTCATGTACGTTTGATGCAATGAGAAACGGTGACACAAAACATATAAATCATCGCTTGATACTTCAGGAAGAACAGGAGCTAAACGGGTCTGTGCACTCCGGCAATCCGGTAGAAAATACCAGGGCTGAACTGAGCTCACGTTCACCGCTTCGCTATCCCGGTGGCAAAACAAGAGCGGTTGCATTGATCACCGGTTTTTTCCCTGAACAACTGGATACGCTTGTATCTCCGTTTTTTGGTGGCGGCTCCATAGAGCTGGCCGTTGCGGCAAAGGGAACCGTAGTATACGGCTATGATGTATTTCCTCCTTTGATTGAATTTTGGCAGTGCCTGATCTCACAGCCGTTACAGCTTGCCAAAGCCGTGGAGAAATATTATCCCTTATCGAAAGACCGGTTTTATGCGCTGCAGCAGCATCAGACCTCATTTGCAACCCGGTTGGAAAGAGCCGCTGTATATTACGTATTAAACCGGTCTTCCTTTTCCGGTTCTACGCTGTCAGGCGGCATGTCGCCGGGGCATCCGAGATTTACCGGGAGTTCCATTAAGCGGATAAAAACATTTTTTAACCCGAATATAAAAGTGGAGGAAGCGGATTATAAGCAATCATTGGCGGAACATCCCTTTGCTTTTACTTATCTCGATCCGCCCTATTTAATCAGGAGTTCATTGTATGGACGAAAAGGGAATGTTCACCGGGATTTTGATCACGAAGGTTTAGCAAAAATATTAAAAGAGCGGGAGCATTGGCTGCTGTCATATAATGATTGTGAAGAAGTGCGTGATTGGTATGCCGGCTTTTATATGTTCACGCCCGACTGGAAATACGGAATGAGTAATGACAAAAGTTCAAAAGAGCTGTTGATCTTCAGTAAAGATTTTAAAATAAACAGGTTCTCTAAATAAGGATATGGATCCATTTCATTTACCTCATCGTTTAACAGGGCACATTTTAATTTTTCGCTCTGCCCACAACGTTCCGGTCGGTGAGACACCGGCCGGTAGCGGGTTCTACGGGCGGGTGTCGCCGACCGCCTGCGAAAGATTGAAGTATGCCCTTTGGAAATGCAGATATTCCATGTTATCGTTCCGGCAGCATATATTGGGGTTGGGTATGTTGTTGGTCTTTAGCTATACGGGGATAGCGCAAAACACAAATGACCCGTTTAATGATGTGCAGTTTATATCAGCAGTAGACGGATCTTCCCAGTATTACGTGGAAATTTTGCCGGGGTCGTTTGATGCCAAAAAAAAGTACGATGTCATTATCGGGTTACATGGCCACGGATCAGACCGCTGGCAATTTGCGAAAGATAAGCGCGATGAATGTGCCTCTTTCAGAGACTTTGCTGCGCGGTACCAGATGATTGCCGTTTCTCCGGATTATCGTGCAAAGACTTCCTGGATGGGTCCTGCTGCAGAGAAAGACATGTTACAGATCATTAACGCCCTGAAGCGAAAATATCATGTTCATCGTGTTTTCCTGGTGGGAGGATCAATGGGAGGTACGGCTGCGCTTACTTTCGCTGCGCTTCATCCCGAATTAATTGACGGAGTGGTTTCCATGAATGGGCTTGCCAACCATTTTGAATACGATCGGTTCCAGGATGCTATAGCCGCTTCTTTTGGTGGAACTAAAGAGGCAATCCCGCTGGAGTATAAAAAACGCAGTGCAGAATATTGGCCCGAAAAGCTGCGTATGCCCATTGCCATTACTGTAGGTAAACAGGATACGATAGTACCTCCTGCCAGTGTTATACGATTAGCGGAAGTGTTGCGGGTAACCGGCAGTCGTGTTTTGTTGAATATCAATGAAACGGGGGGACATGATACCCGTTATCGTGATGCTTTTGCCGCAATGGAGTTTGTGTTGTTTAATACTGCCGGTAAATGAAAATATACCCGGTATAAGAATAGCCGGGTATTTTGTTGTATATGCCGTTCTGTTATTCTGCACGTTCAAAACGGGCAAGAGGCGCCATGCGGGCTTTATTCAACGTAAGTGTATGTCCTGCCAGGCTATAGTTATCGGCGGTTTCCAGCACTTCAAGTAACCCGGATTCAACTTCCATGTTTTCACAAGCCATCAGGGTAGTCATACCTTTGGAGAACTTAATCCTGTTATTGCCCGGCAGTGTAAAAGTTCCGCCGATGCCGTTACATCCTCCCGAAGCGCTGTACCGGCTATCGGTTTCCAGGAATTGCAGGAAGGGCTCTTTATCATTTATTTTATTGTCAACAGGCTTACCATATAGCTCTACCAGCTTCCATTTGTTTGCCGTAAGCAACGGGAGATTATTGTCGGAGGAGCTGTTATGGTCACTACCTGCTTTCCGGGCAGGATGGCATGCATATATCATAAAACAGGAGCTTATTATAAATAAGAGCATAGATATGCTGATCCGGAGTTTATTCATAAATGGTATTTTGATCATTCAATTTAAAACTATTTTTTGTTACAGGGGTTAGCTGTTTTTTATTTTTGTGGTGTATAGCGTATGGGGAAGGACTATTCTTAATGTCTTATGGAAGATGCGTCAACCCGTGAAGGCGTATCTGTCCCGTTTACGATGCTCACGGAGCTTAGTGCTATTGCTTTGATGATGGCTGTCATGTTTTTCATATCGAGTGTTGAAAGCTCATCACCGGGTGTATGATAGTAAGGCTCACTATCCATTTTTGAAGTCGAGATGGTATGTGCGGGCACGCCTAACCTGGCAAGGGTAGCATTATCCGACCGGTAGAATAATTGCTGCTCGGGGTAAGGATCAGGATAAAATGTAAAAGTGGTACCCTTAAGATTTTTTTCTAAAATTTTTCCCATATCGGTTTTCTCATAACCGGTAATGTAAGCGGAATTGGCGCCCCATTTGCTTTCGGTGCCGATCATTTCAATATTGAACATAGCCGTAACCAGGTCCGGATCAAGCTGCATAGAAAAATACTGCGAGCCGAAACCACCTGTTTCTTCTGCCGTAAAGGCGGCAAACACCAGGGTGCGTGCGTTATCTTTTATCTTTTTAAAATACCGGGAGAGCATGATCACTGCGGTTATACCCGCGGCATCATCATTTGCGCCATTGTAAATCGAATCGCCCTTGGCATCGGGTTTACCTATTCCCAGGTGATCATAATGCCCGGAAAAGATAACGTATTCGTCTTTCCTGTCCTGCCCGGCAGGCTGGTCTTTTCCCGGTAATATGCCGACTATATTTTTAAGTTTCTTTTCTGTGATCTCATGCTCAACCCGGAAACTATATTCGGTTGGGACCTGGTCTGTTAAAACAAAAACCACGCTGTTATCTGATCTGAAACGCTCTCTTTTAAGACGGTTCAGATTGGGGAATGATTTATCGTGTACGGGATCAACCCAAATAATGTAATTCTTGCCGGACGTGATATATTGATAGGCCGCATTGAAAAACCGGTCGGAGTCATTGATCTTTACCGTTTCAAATCCCGAGCGTTCATTCACTTCTAAAACTTTTTGCGAGGTGAATGCGATGATGGAGGCGCTGTCTGTATCCCGGTTGTTAATCGTTCCCCGGGCCTGGGTTTGCTGTGATGCAACAAGGGTGAACTCCTGGAAATAATGCTGTGCCGGGGAAAGAGGCTGTAACCCGGCTTTCCGGAATTCCCGGGCTATGAAATCGGCAGCTTTATCTATTCCCGGGGTAAAAAGCGCCCGGCCTTCCATATCATCAGAAGAAAGTGTCTTTTCAATTTTCCGTACCTGTTTTTCTTTAATGACCCGGTTGATCGTCCGGTTATTCTTTTGTGCACTTACGTTCAGTACAAGCAGCAATGCTAATGCCGGAAGAATTATTTTTTTCATGGTAGGAGTTTACAGTCTATAGTTTGAAAGTTTGTAGTTTACGGTTTAGAAGTTAGCCCTACACCCTGTTCCTTATGCCTTATACCTTTGTTGCAGGTCTCAAGTTACAGGTTGCAGGGTGGATCTTTCCAAACTAATTTTCAAATTTTCAAATCAACTCATTTTCAAATTAATTCTCACACTCTCACATTATCCTGCGGTCTGACGCTCCTTCGTCGCGTACCGACCGCTACATTTCCACATTTTCACATCTTCACATTCTCACATTTTCTATAAGCTCATCATCTCCTTAAACTTTACAGCCTGCCTGCGGCTCACTTCAATTTTTTCACCACCTTTTATTTCGAGCAGCAGCCCCCCGTTAAAATAAGGCTCTACTTTTTCAATCATTCGCAAATTGACAATGTGTTTCCGGCTGGTCCGGAAAAATACTTTTTCATCCAAACGCTCCTCAAGCGCATTCAGCGATTTTAATATCAGTGGCTTGTGGGTGCTGAAAAATACCCGGGCATAATTGCCTACACTTTCAAACAGCCTGATCTCATTCAGTTTCACAAACCAGCACCGCTCCCCGTCTTTAACAAACACCTGGTCGTTTTCGCCTAAGATACCACGGTTTACTCCCTGCGGATTGGATATGGCGCCGGGTATTTCTTTATCTTCCGTCTGCTCCAGTTTATACAAAGCATCCGCCAGCCGCCTGGGCTCAACCGGTTTTAACAGGTAATCCAGCGCGTTTACTTCAAAAGCTTTCAGGGCATACTCATCGTAAGCCGTAGTAAATATCACCTGGGGAAGCTTGTCTAATTCAGCCAGTAAGTCAAAGCCTGTTTTTCCTGGCATTTGAATGTCTAAGAAAATCACATCAGGATCCATCTCTGCGATCTTATCAATGCCTTCATTGGCGTTAGCGGCTTCGGCAACGACTTCTATCCCCGGATGATCTCCAAGCAGCTTTCTCAGCTCACTCCTGGCTAATCTTTCGTCATCTATAATAATGGCTTTTTTTGTCATAACCGATATTTTTAGGATCACTTGTTTACCGGGATAATCACTTTGGCTTCTACCATCCCTCCCGGTATATCTCTAATTTCAAATGTAGCTTTTGTGCCGAATAAAAGATTCAGCCGGTCCTGCGTGCTTTGCAATCCAAAACCGGTATGCCCGGCATGACCGTTTAAAAATCCGGTATTGCGGATAACGATCTGGTAATGATCACCAGCTATGGCGGAAGTAATGACCACCACTCCGCCGTTTACCCGTTTGCTTATACCATGCTTAATGGCATTTTCCGCAAGGGTTTGCAGCATCATAGGCGGTACCGGCTGCTTTAACGTATCTTCATCCATATTGAACTGGACTTTTAACCGCTCTTCAAAACGCATTTGTTCCAGTGCCAGGTAATCCTTTACGATATTCAGTTCCTGTTCCAAAGGTACTGTTTCCAGCTTTTCTGTTTGCATACTGCTGCGCAGAATATTACTCAGCTCCGTGATAGCCTGCCTGGCCCGTTCCGGGTTCTCATCTACCAATGCTCTTATGCTGTTCAGGGAATTGAAAATGAAATGTGGGTTAATATGTGATTTGATGGTTTTGAGCTCCAGTTCCTTAACCAGGGACTGCAGCCGGAAAGTATCTACTTCCTGCTTTTTATTTCTCTGGAAGAAATGATACAGGTAATAGATCAGTACCCATACGGTTAATATGAGCGAGCTGTCGAAAGTCCGGAGTACCAGGTTCCTGAGAAAGCCAACCTGCTTTTGAGGATCGGCTTCAGACAGGTTGAACAACTGAAAAAAGGTAAGGTAGCTGAGTGAATAGACAAATCCGGCAATAATAATACAGGCAAGAAGCCGGGGAACGATCTTTTCTATGGGCAGGATCAGCCAGTTGCGTTTGATGATCACGCTTCTTATCAGGTGTGTAACAGGAATACCCAGCGATAAGGCAATGAAAAGGCGGGTAACCAGCTTCCCCGATATGGTTTTGTCGTAGGTATAGGCAAAAAAGATATTAATCAGTGCAAACACTCCCCATCCGCAGATTTGCCAGCACCAGTATCTTGATATTTTCGACAGCATATTTCAAATCTAAACATTTCTTTCTCCAGCAAAAAATATTGTAGTATCAGTGGCAAAAAATGTGGGTTAACGGCGGATATCCGGAAGAAAACGGGTGCGGAAAATTGAAATGGGCGCGGGAAAACTATTTGTTTACTTAAAAATATTTATATCTTACTTTTGTTCCTTATTTAAGATATTTTAGATGGAGATAACACCGGGGCCTCTTTTGCAACAAATCAATCATCCTGCCGACCTTAAAGTGCTGAGCAGAGAACAGTTGCTTCAGTTATGCGGGGAGCTTCGCCAGTATATTATAGATGTGGTAAGCGTACATGGCGGACATTTTGGCGCCAGCCTCGGTGTGGTAGAGCTTACTGTAGCATTGCATTATGTGCTGAATACGCCTTACGATCAGTTGGTATGGGACGTAGGGCACCAGGCCTACGGGCATAAAATTTTAACCGGGCGAAGAGACGTTTTTTATACCAACCGCAAATACGGGGGAATAAGCGGTTTTCCCAGGCGGGCGGAAAGCGAATATGACAGCTTTGGGACGGGTCATTCTTCTACTTCCATTTCGGCTGCTTTGGGTATGGCCATGGCGGCGAAATATAAGGGAGAGGACCGGAAATCCGTAGCGGTTATCGGTGACGGGGCAATGACTGCCGGTATTGCTTTTGAAGGAATGAATCATGCCGGTGTGGCTGATGCAGATATGCTGATCATTCTCAATGATAACTGTATGAGCATTGATCAGAACGTGGGAGCCCTTAAAGAGTATCTTACGGATATTACCACCTCGCGAACGTACAACAAGCTTAAAGATGATATATGGAATGCGCTCGGTAAGCTGCCGGTGGGTAAACGCTTTACCCGGGAAATGGCCAGCAAGCTGGAGCACAGTATCAAAGGATTTGTGAGTAAGAGCAGCAATTTGTTTGAATCATTAAATCTCCGCTATTTTGGACCCATAGACGGGCATAATGTTAACAAGCTCGTAGATGTTTTACAGGATCTGAAAAAGATCCCGGGTCCCAAGCTGCTGCATATTCTAACGGTAAAGGGTAAGGGATATTCACTGGCGGAGAAAGATCAGACCAAATGGCATGCACCCGGATTGTTTGATAAAATAACCGGCGAGATTTATAAAAAAAAATTTGACCTTCCGCAGCCTCCGAAATACCAGGATGTTTTCGGGCATACTATCATAGAGCTGGCTGAAAAAAATGATAAGATCTTAGGTGTTACACCGGCCATGCCTTCAGGGTCTTCATTAAAATTTATGATGGATCAAATGCCGGACCGGGCTTTTGATGTAGGTATTTGCGAGCAGCATGCCGTTACCCTCAGCGCGGGAATGGCTACCCGGGGAATGAAAGTGTTTTGTAATATCTATTCCTCTTTTATGCAGCGGGCGTACGACCAGGTAGTACACGATGTAGCTATCCAGGATCTTCCCGTTATTTTTTGTCTTGACCGCGCGGGATTGGTGGGAGAAGACGGCGCCACCCATCACGGGGCATACGATATAGCGTATATGCGTTGTATTCCTAACCTGATTGTAAGCGCACCGATGAATGAAAGCGAGTTGCGTAACCTCATGTATACGGCACAGTTAGATGACAATACGCATCCTTTTGTGATCCGTTATCCGCGTGGAGAAGGTGTGATGCCGGATTGGAAAACAGAGATGAAGGCGATTAAGCCGGGAACGGGAAGAAAGCTGAAGGACGGAGAAGGTGTTGCGATATTATCTTTTGGTCACCCGGGAAATTATGCGGCTGCAGCTATACGCGAATTAAAAGCAGAAGAGCTGAATCCTGCGCATTATGATATGCGCTTTGCTAAGCCGCTGGATGAAGCTTTGTTGCACGAAATATTTCAAAAGTTTGATAAGATCATTACGGTAGAAGATGGTACGGTACAGGGAGGATTTGGAAGTGCCGTACTGGAGTTTATGGTTGCCAACCAGTACCATGCACAAATCAGGATTTTAGGAATACCGGACCGCATAATAGAGCAGGGCACACCCCGGGAGCTGCAGAAGGAATGTGGTTTTGACGCTGCTGCTATAGCTGCTCATGTAAAGGAAATGATGAAACAACCGCTTAACCTCTCCTCAAAAAGAATGCTGCGTTAAAAACTGCTGCGGGTAAGCCGGATGATAATGCCGGCCAACAGTAAGAGGTGGCAGCGGGTTACCTTTTCTTCTGTTCATCTAAATAAAGGAGAATTTATGAAAGCACGTTTTCCCTTCTTTATGGCTGCGGTATATTTTTTTGCTACTGCATGTAATACACAAATAAAAGACGATAATAAGGCATATATGTGGAACAAGGATATTCAACCCCCGGCAGCACCTGTAAAAGAACATCTGCGTATCATTCATGGCGATACCGTACCGGATAACTATTACTGGATGATTGATTACTTTAAAAAAGGAGCCGACAGTTCAAACGTTATTCGCTATCTGGAACAGGAGAATGCTTATCTCGATACCATGATGAGTGATTCAAAAATACTCCGGGAAAAGCTGTTTGAAGAAATGAAAGGCAGGATAAAGGAAAAAGATGAATCCGTTCCTGTTTTTAAAAACGGTTATTTCTACTATTCCCGAACGGAAGACGGGAAGCAGTACTATAAATACTGTCGTAAAAAAGGAAGCTTAGATGCCCCGGAGGAGATACTGCTGGATGTGGATGAACTGGCAAAAGACCATCCGTATTATAGTGCTGTGGGATTTAATGTAAGCGAAGACAACAGGCTGCTGGCCTTTGGAGTAGATACGTTATCAAGAAGACAGTATACGATCTATATAAAGAATTTAGAAACAGGCGTCCTGCTGAAGGATGCCATACCCGGAACAACAGGCGGATCCGCATGGGCTAATGATAACGCCACGCTTTTTTATACGCTCAATAATCCGCAGACCCTGCTTAGCGAAAAGATCCGCAGGCATAAACTGGATACAGATGCCGGCAGGGATATAACCGTGTACGAGGAAAAAGATCCTTCCAATTATATCGGCGTGGTAAAAGCCAAATCAGGCAGGTTCATATATATAGTTTCCCAGGCTACACTATCCACCGAGATGCGGTTTATCAGGGCTGATGAGCCGGACCGGGAGCTTACGGTTTTCCAACCGCGTATAAAAGACGTGTTATATCATGTAGAGGACCTGGGGGATACCTTTTATATCGTTACCAACCTCAACGCCAAAAACTTCAGGTTGATGTCATGCCCGCTTAATAAAACTGACAGCAGCACATGGAAGGAGGTGATTCCCCACCGCCCTGATGTATTGATGGAAGATATCGAGGTATTTAAAGATCACCTCGTTGTTACCGAACGTAAAAACGGTTTGGTGCAATTACGTATACGTAATATGGTTTCGGGTGAAGAGCATTATATTGATTTTGGTGAGCCGGCTTACACGGCTGCGGTAGGCGCCAATCCCGAATTCAATACCTCCACGTTGCGTTATACGTATACTTCCCTGGTAACGCCTAATACTACCTATGATTACAACATGAATACGAGGGAAAAGCAGCTGATGAAGCAGCAGGAAGTGCTGGGCGGATACGATACGAACGACTATGTAACTGAAAGGTTGTATGCTACAGCAAAAGACGGCGTTAAGATCCCGGTTTCTATTGTGTATAAAAAAGGGTTAGTAAAGGATGGGAATGCTCCCTTGTTGTTATATGGCTATGGCTCTTATGGCATTAGTATGAATGCGTCATTCAGCAGTAACCGGCTTAGTCTGCTGAACCGTGGTTTTGTGTTTGCTATTGCGCATATCCGCGGAGGTGAGGAAATGGGAAGACAGTGGTATGAAGACGGCAAAATGATGAAGAAGAAAAATACGTTTACGGATTTTATTGCGTGTGGTGAGTTTTTAATAAAAGAAAAATTTACTTCTTTCGGACATTTATATGCGCAGGGTGGCAGCGCCGGCGGTTTGCTGATGGGCGCTGTGGTAAATATGGCACCGGATATGTGGCAGGGTATTATTGCCCAGGTGCCTTTTGTAGACGTAGTGAACACCATGCTGGATACCAGTATTCCCTTAACAACCAATGAATATGATGAGTGGGGAAACCCGGAAAAAAGCAAAGAGGCGTACGATTATATGAAATCCTATTCGCCCTATGAGAATATCGAACAAAAGGATTATCCCCATATACTGGTGACCACGGGGCTGCACGACAGCCAGGTACAATATTTTGAGCCGGCAAAATGGGTAGCAAAGCTGAGAGTAATGAAAACGGACAATAATGTTTTATTGCTGCATACCAATATGGATTTCGGTCATGGCGGCGCTTCAGGCCGGTTCGATTACCTGAAAGATATAGCCCTGGAATATGCGTTTTTATTCAACCTGGAAGGGATCGGGAAATAATAACGGGTATCACGGGCTGAGTGTTTTAGGGTATACTTTAATATGGCTGCAATATTAGACCTGCTTCGTTAGATCGCGTAAATAGGACTTACCGAATAATTATATTCGTTTTACAAGGATCCTGTAATTCCCGGATGCTATGTCAAGAGTAATCGTATTGCCGGTTATCTCTTTAATCACGCACCCTTCAATAGAATCTATTTTATTCCCATTGATAGTAATTTGGTTTATCGAAGACGCGGGAATTTCTAAACGTGCCGAGGAATTACAAGGGACAGCAATATCCCAGGAAAGCGCTGTTTCCGTTTTATGCCATTCGCTTTTAATTTTTCCGTATGGAGAATCATGGAAAGCCTTCACGTAACTTAAACTATCATAGAAAATGGGGCTCATGATCACCTTTTTGAAAGCATTCTCTTTTTTATCTGTTTTTATTCCTGCCAGATGCTCATAGTACCAGATCATCAAATCACCTAATAGCATTACATGATTGTGGGAGTTCATTTCAGGATCGGCCGTGTTCCCATTCCAAAGTTCCCAAATAGTGGTTGCACCATTCTTAACCATATAGCCCCAGCTTGGATAAGTGGTATTAGTGGCAATTTTGTATGCTATATCTTCTTTGCCATAAGCGCTTAAGCCCCTCATCAAAAATTGTGTGCCAATAAGGCCGGTAGAGATGTGCCCTGCATTTTCCCTTTCTATTGTATAGGCTATATTTTGCAATAATCTGGTTTCATATCCTTTAGGAACCAATCCCTGCATCAAAGAAACAATATTAGCCGTTACCGTATTATTGCCATACTTTGCTGTTTCCCTGTTAAAATATTTTTCATTGTAAGCAATTTTAATATTTGCAGCCATTTCAGAAAAGTGCTGTTTATCATCGGGACGGCCGGCAATTTCTGAAAAATTTGCCATTAATTGTAAGACGCGATAAAAACAGGTAGTACTTAGAATGGACCCATCGGTCTTCCTGTTCGGATCCCGGGAGTGAATTAATTCCTGGCTTTCCGGAGGCACACACCAATCGCCATATTGATCTTTTATAAGGATACCATCCTTTAAGTATTTTTTTGTTGTATAATCTATCCATCTTTTCATGGACTCATAGTGCAGCTTAATTGGCCGGGTGTCGCCAAATTGCTCATAGAGCATATTAGCCACAAAAAAGTAGGTTGCTGACCATGTAACATTATCGCTGCCATAAGTTTCTTTTTGAGTGCTATAATCAAAATTCCAGTAGCGGGGAGCCATATCACTGATACAACCGCTTTCGAGCTGTTCGTCTTCTATATCGTGCAGCCATTTGGCATAAAGTAAATGATTGTCAAAAATAAAACTTTCTCCATAGCATTCTATGGAACGGTCTCCAAGCCAATTCAACCGCTCATCCCGTTGCGGACAGTCAGTAGGTCCGCTATGATAATTTCCACGAATTCCCCAATAGGCATTCTTATATATTTGGTTCAGCATTTTGTTGGAACATTCAAAATTGCCAATGGTCTCCATCTTATCATATATCACTTTACCCGTAAAATCATTTATTCCCGGCATATAATGAAGCCCTGTAATTTCCACAAAACGGAAGCCATAGTTCGTAAAACCAGGTTCCCATGAAAATTCACCATCTTTTGATGGAATATAGATACATTCAGCCTTTGCCGTACGGAGATTGGCAACCGATATATTGCCATCTGCAAAAGTAGTTTCAGCAAATCTTAACGTAATCGGATGATTCACCCTGCCCTTAAGTTTTATTGCCAACCTCCCTGCCATATTTTGTCCCATATCAAGTACATAGCAGTATGGCTTAACTTCTTTAATGGATACCGGCTTCAATTCTTCCATTATGCTTAAATTGGGGTTGCGTTGCGCAATGATTTTCCCGGAAGGGGCTGCTACTTTACGGGCATTTATCCATCCGGTATCTTTAAAGCCGTTTTTATTCCAACCTTTCAACTCGTAGTTGGCATTATATATTTCTCCATCATACGCGTTGTTGGCAACAACCGGACCTCGTGCGGTGATTTTCCAGCTTTCATCGCTGACAATAGTTATCTTTTTTCCATTTACATATTCTACTTCCAACTGCATAAGCAACTTTGGAAATCCAAAATTTCGGAAAGCCCCTATTTTTTTTCGCAGGGCCTCGTAAGTTGGAACACGTACCGGAACAAAATATCCATTCCCCAGTGTTACCCCAATAGTGTTATTGTTCTCTTTAAGCAACTCACTCACATCATAAACATTATAATTTACGCGTTTTGAATAATCGGTAAGTGCCGGAGCTAAAACATCTGTCCCAACTTTCTGTCCATTTATGAAACATTCATATAATCCAAGTCCGCTTATATATAACCGGGCTCTTTTGATAGCATTGGATAATAGAAACTCTTTTCTGAGATAACGCGCTGCCAGCCGGGTTTGGTTAACTATGCTATCCCCGGCATTTGTCAAACTATCCAGTCCAATCCATGTAGCTTTCCATTCGTTGGCATTGATAAATGCCATTGACCAGGTCGCTTCGCCGGAGGTTGTATCGCCTTTATTCGTCCACACCTTTACCTTCCAGTAATAGTCGGTTTGGGATTGTAATACAGTGCCTGCATATTCTATGTTTATGGAGTTATCACTTTCTACTCTTCCTGAGTTCCAGATCAAACCAGTTCTGCTTTTGAGCTTTTCGGGACTATCGGCTACCATTATTTGATAAGCCGTTTGGTTAACGTTTTGCAGCTCCGATTGTATCTGCCAGGAGAAACGCGGGTTCAAAATATCTATCCCAACAGGGTTATTTAAGTTCTCCAATTTTAGGTTTTTCAAGCGAATTTGAACTTGCTGATGAGGTGAAGCATTGCAAAACGTTGTAATCATAAAGCAAACGGAGACCAATACCTTTTTCATAAGCCTGATCCCCGGTGCTGTTCCTGTATGAATCATAATCTGATTTTTTTGTGATCCCATATAATTATGATATTATATTCCCGGACTTTTAAAAAGCATAGCCGGATTTTGTAAAAAATAAAACAGCTAGTGTTTTTGGATTCTTGTAAATCTAAAAATACCGCTAGCTTTTGCAGTTTCCCCCGGTCTCAATTCCTTAGCTAACAAGGGAGAAGCATGTAAGCAGCCGTGATGGCTTTCCCAATTGTTAAAAAAGTATGCAACTTTTCCATCTGTAATATTTTCAAAAAGCCAGCTTGAATCGGCTGAAACAATGGAAATCTTTTTACCGCTTAAATGCTGATCTGAAATTACTCCCCATTGATTTATCCAGGGGCTTTTTGACAAATCAATGCCGGCAACAGCAGGATAAAATTGCATGGTTCGCTTCCCTATGCCCTGATTTTTACGAACATCCTTCAGCAGAATTTTTTTCCTTACCGGATCGTAAACAAATGTTCTTTCCATTGGGATATCCTTAAACAACGGAGCCGCATTCATAGACCAACAATTAAAGGATGCAAGATCATACAGCGTGGAATCCGATAAGTTCTTGAAAGCCATATTCCATTTAAGACCAATCGAATGCTTTGATTTGACAATTCTCAATCGGATCGAATACCCGAATTTACCATCCGTAAGATCCATCTGAGCACCATCATGACTAAATGCCCAATTTTGTCTTCTGAAACCAAGTAACCCGCCGCTGAATCTTTGTAGGGTAAAAACTTCAGGTATTTCCAAAACAAATCTTTGTCCGGGTAAATCAGTAATGGTAATGGCAACTCCAAGTCCGGCTTGCCTGTCCTGCGCTGTTGTTGTGTCCAGCATCATCCAGGATGCTTCTTTAATGTGCTGCCCTATAGAAAGTAAGGGGCATATTATGAGCATAATTAAAAAAACAGAAATTCTTCCTGGAGTGATCATACAGTATATGATTGATTATATGAATAACCTTTTACAAAAAACAATAGCCCTCTAACCATTACAATTTACAATCATCTCAGGCTGCAATACAAGTTAAATCGGGTAAATACTAATAACCGGGAAACCATTCTGATGTAAAAGCTTTACGCATTTTTACCAATCGCTGCTTATATTTTCGGTCGTTTGTAAAAGGATTCATTTCATAGGGGTCCCGATCCAGATCAAACAATTGCTCTTCTATACCAACTACATCATATTTAATATACTTTAGCTTATTCTTATTAACAACCATACGACCAATTTCGCTTTCAACACCCAGTGTCTCTCTCCAATCAACTTTTTTGCCCTCAAAGAGCGGACGCAAACTCCTTCCTCTCGGATCTGACATGCCTTTTATACCGGCGTAGTCGCAAACAGTGGGTAGCAAATCAAGTCCGCTGGATATCAAATGTTCATTATCAATTCGACCGCCGGTAATATGCCCCTTCCACATGGCCATAAATGGGATACTGGCAGACTCTTCATAAAAAGCGGTTTTATGCAATAGCCGGTGTGCGCCGCTCATCTCTCCATGGTCGCTGGAGAATATAATAAGCGTGTTTTCTTCCTGGCCGCTTTCCTTTATAGCATCAAGAATCGTCTGTACTCTCTTGTCTACCATCTCAACGAGTTTACAATACGCCCAGCGTTGCATACGCCAGTCTTTATCTGTGTATTTATCATGAGCCAGTCTGATGAAATTACTGTTGGGTAAGCCGGCGGCTAAGTCAATTAAATATTTTATAGCCTTAGGCTCGTCTTTTTGAGGTTCATAATTGGGAGGAAGCGGCGGACAATATTTTTCAAAGAATTCCTGCTCTGTTACCCCTGGCGGCATCTCCAGTGCTTTATCCAGTGATGTACATTCCACTGTACTTTTCTTTATGAAGTTCTTTACGGATTCGGAAGTCGCAAAATCCCGGATGGGCATGAAACAGATATCGTGCGACTCAATTAGCGATACTACCATGAAGTAAGGGTTTTCATGCTTCTCTTTTATCAGTTTTGCAGTTTCTTCCGCCAGCTTTTCTCTTTCATCGCTACAATAATAGTTGAACCCGAGAGCTGCCGGTCTCAGGGAAGGAGGCAAATGTTGCTTTCCGCCATAAAAGAGTTCATAGCCGGCATTTTGTAAAAAAGCCGAAATGGTCGTGTTTTTAACTTCTTCTGAAACCTGGGGGATATTCACGGCTCCTTCGTTTTCCCGGACCTGATTCCCATCTTTGTCGGAAAAGAATCCGGGAAAGCGGCCTGTCATTAAACTGATCCTGGCCGGAGAGCAAACGGGGTTCGTTGTGTAAGCACGGGTGAAACGGATACCGCTCTCTGCGATGTAGTCCATAGCAGGTGTTTTCAGCCATTGATTGCCTGCGCAACTCATCATGGAAGCGCTTTGCTGATCTGTAAAAATATAAATGATGTTGGGTTTTTCTTTCGAAAATTCCTTCTGTCCTTTGCAGATCGTGGACGGCAGCAGGCACCCCGCTATAACTAAATATTTAAAAAAATCATTTCTTTTCATTTTTCATTTTTTTAATATTAAAGCCATATTTTTTTCATTTTAATTCAAAACCCCGAAGGCTCAGTTGTGTAAGGTCCGACTATGCCCTTTGGTTCTGATGCTCTCCAGAAGTTTCGTGAGGCGTTTCACTATTTCCGGATTTTCAGTATAAAGATTCTTCGTTTCACCAAGGTCATCGTTAAGATTATAAAGTTGACCGGGCGGCTCATTGAGAGATGGCGGGTGTAGCTTAGGTTCATCTTCCGGATAATAACCTCCGCCACCCTGACCCATAATAAGCTTCCATGCTCCTTCCTGAATAGCGAAAGTACCCATCATTGCATCTGTCACAACCGACTGCCGCAGAGGCTGATCAGCAGGTTTTCCCAGCAAGCGGGAGAGGAAGCTGAAACTATCTTCTCCCTCATCTTTTGAAAGTTTATGACCTGTTAATTCAGCAAACGTGGACAGCAGATCGGTGTTAGCAATAAGGGCCTGCGATTCCTGCCCGGGGCGTATAGATGCCGGCCATCTTACCATGAATGGTATACGGGTTCCTCCTTCATAGACCTCGGTTTTTTGTCCCCGTAACTTTCCGTTGATCCTGTGCCCCTGAATTTCGGCATGGTCAATGCGCCTGTATGCTTTCACACCGCCATTATCGCTGGTAAAAATAACCAGTGTGTTTTCAGTTAACTTCAGGCTATCAAGTGTATTTAGCACCTGCCCGACAGACCAGTCTAACTCATTGATAAAATCTCCATAAACGCCTATTTCGCTGCTTCCCTTGAAACGGGCGTTGGGTTGCAACGGTGCATGAATGTTTCGGGGAGCCAAAAGCAGGAAGAACGGGTTTTCCCGGTTTTTCTCAATGAAGGTGATCGCCTTTTCTGTAAGAAGCAGGGCTGCGTCTTCAAATGCATATTCGGCACTCTTGCCGCTGGCCATTTGAAGATTTGTCGGGGTAGTTCGCGGACGAAGAGAATATTTTACACGATATTCAGGACGCGGGTCATTAATGAATTGAATGGGGTCACCCGGTGAAAGATTGATAACCCGCCGCCCCTCAATGAAAATGTTCGGGTGTTGCCCCACTGCCGGCATTCCGAAGAAGTAGTCGAAGCCCACATCCAGGGGACCCGGAGTAAGCTCATGGTTGAAATCCGGTCCTAACGCATCGTCCCAACCCAATGATCCCGGCTTGCCAAAACCAAGATGCCATTTGCCGATACAAGCAGTAGTATAACCGGCAGTTTTTAATAATGATGCTATAGTCAATCGTGATTCTTCTATGAGCAGCGGATCATTGGCCCAAACAACACCATGACCTACCCAGGTTCGCCAGCAGTAACGGCCTGTCATAAGGTTGTAGCGGCTTGGCGTACAAATGGATGCGGGAGAATGGGCGTTTGTAAAGCGCATCCCTTCATGAGCCAATCGGTCAATATTGGGTGTGTGCACCTTGCTTGCACCATAACAGCTAAGATCGCCGTAACCCAGGTCGTCCGCAAGTATGCATATAATATTGGGTAAGGGCTCTTTTTTATGAGCGGGTACAAATGCCGTAAGTGTATAAAGAACAAGGAGAAAAACCGGCATGTTGAGTTTCATTTTCCTATTATTGAAAATTACCTTCATTTACCCTTCCAATTAATAATAGAATAAATTGCTTATTGAATACTTAAACCAAACATGATGTATGAGGTCAGCCATATTAAGCTTCGCCTTTTACTTATCTTCTTTAACTAACAATACGTTTCCGGCAGCAGATGTAATAGCGAATCTTTCATAAGTAAATATCCCTTTATCTATCGTCAAAGTCTTCTTCTCAATAATCTTCCCTTTATCATTGATATTAGAGGCATAAACAATAGTTTTATTATTACCCGGAAAGTTTTGCAGACGCCTCGGGGATATATTTACAAACACAGGATAGGTAACATCCGGAAGGTCTACAGTAACCAGAACGCGGTAATCAGATTTCGTATCGCTTATTACTTTCCAATTCAGGCCCCGGTTGATAAATCCGGTCGTATCTCCCACGTTTTCATCACCGTTGCCCGGGTCATCATCAAGAGAAAATCCTGTGAATACGGGGTAACTCATGTTTATGGCAAAGCGACTGGCGTACCATTTAAAATCATACCAATCGGGGAATCCCCCATACGACTTGCGCATGGCAGTACTGTGGGTACCATTGTCCCATCCTGCAAAAACAGATTGTTTTTGCCCTTGCAGCGTTTTTATAAGAACCGGTTTACGAAGCCAGGTAACACCTTTGTCAGAGCGTCCCACACGCAACACGATGGGCGGTATATCTGTTTTGGATGATTCGACTAATTGTATGGTATTAAGCCGGTCACTTAATTTCATACCGTCAGAGCAAATGCTTTCAGGTTCTCCAACACGGGACTTCATTCGCTGGCCTACAGTGCCTTCACCAAACGGGTCGAGTATGGGTACTAACAGATCAACACTGGCAAATTTATCGGGATTGCGTAGCACCAGCCGTAATACTCCTGTACCCATGGAAGCACCGAAAGCATACACTTTGTTGGGGTCGGTTTGATAGTTTTGTTGTACCCATTTCATGGCCCATAAAAGCCATCTTTCCGTGTAATTGGTAGGAATGCCTGCCGGTATCTGACTTACATCGTTAATTTTACTATTCGTTCCATACCACCAGCTTTCTACTTCTCTGTACAGGCTGTCATACGGCGGGAAGTTTGGCCTGGCTTCTTCTGCGGTCATTCTCCGGTTGATCCACACCCGGTCATAAGGTTCCATCAACACCACATCGGGACGAACGGTAATCTTAAATTTAAATGGTAACCCTTCACGCCAGCCCATCGTGCTGTCACCAAAAAAAAGATGTGTCAGTTCGCCATTGGGCCTGCCCCGGTGGGAATGTAGCGAAACAGCAAGAGGCAATCCTTTGGCAGAGGGCTGGGGTTCCCTTAATTGCCAAATCGCCTGTATTTGTCCTACACTTATGGAAACAGGATTTGCCAAAGAATTAACCCCTGTTTTGAGCATTGCATTACTTTCTTTTTCTCCCAGTACGGCTAAATATGCCAGGCGTGGATCCTTTTGCAAAACAGTATGTACAAACAATCCCCCGCTGCGATCTATCGGGCTTCGTCCTGGTTCAATGATCCAGCCATGAACGGGCACCCCACCCGTATTGGGGCATTCACCAGGATCATCATACCAGTCATTGGCACTATGCGGTTCAAGTTGATCCGTCAATAATCTTGCTTGTGATAAATTGTTTCCTGTGATAGGGTTATGCGAAATATAGACTCGTAAGTTCAGATTGTTGTTAATAGATTCATCCCATGTCAGAAAAACCTGCCCGTTTCTAAACTCAGCACGCAGGT
The DNA here is from genome assembly GCA_023957155.1 of Chitinophagaceae bacterium. Classification (GTDB taxonomy): domain Bacteria; phylum Bacteroidota; class Bacteroidia; order Chitinophagales; family Chitinophagaceae; genus Agriterribacter. The sequence continues at coordinate 29,168 of JAMLHK010000020.1, forward strand.
TTGATACAATAGAAATTTCCTTACCAGGATTTTGATGTGTATTCCCTGGTTGTTTTTTGCTACCAAAAACATTCGGACTGAAGAGCATTAAAGGCAAAATAGAAATATATGAGACCCTGAACATTGCTCCTTTCAGATTGCTTATCAGCATTACCGGATATAGATCTTTACTCTTTTTCATAATTGCTTATTGCTTGTATTTTTCTGTTACATGCTATTCATTTTTACCTATTCCCATAAGACCGGATACTTCAGTTTTGAGATAAAAAAATTAATAACCGTTTCTTCTGTAGCCGGAAGATTGAAATCTCCACCGCTATGCGACCCTCCCGGAAGGAAAATATAAGTACTAATTACGGGTCCGAATTTTGTGGTTATGGCATTGTGTAGCCGTACAGACTGATTAGCCCCGATGGAAGAATCTTTGCCTCCGTGCATGATTAAAAAAGGCGGGATTAAAGCATTGTTGTCAAGTGCATTGACCTTGTAAATTAAATTAGCACTATCAGACCTGGCTTTATGTGTATTGACCTCAGCCCCGATAAAAATAGATAGTACTGAATTAGCATCACCTGCGGGGCCTCTTTTAGGCGGAACACCTGATAGGGACAAATCCGCATCCATATTAAAAAAATCAGTGGGACCAAACCAGTCTGCCACTGCCTGGATTCTTGTTTTTACATCATTTACCAGCGCTATTCCCATCATTGCAGCCAAATATCCTCCGGCAGAAGAACCCCAGGCGCCAATTTTATCAGGATTTAAGGAATATCGGGTAGCGTTTTTTCTTAAGAATAAAACTACATTCCTGATATCTTCCAATTGAGCCGGCCACTTAGCTTCCAGGCTTAACCTGTAATTGATCTCAACCACGGCAAATCCTGCATTTTTAAGAGCAGTTCTTGATCTTTGGTTAAGAGCAGTTTGGGGATCATCCTTTGAGCCGCCGATAAAGCCGCCGCCATGGATCCATATCACCACAGGAAAGGGTCCTTCTCCAACAGCAGGCAAATGAATATCAAGCTTCTGGGCCGGTGATGTATTTGCGTAAGGAATATTCAGCCAGGACTGCCCGGGAATACTATCGGTTGAAGAAGCAGAGGATCCATAAACCGCATAGTTCATACATGTCAATAACAACATAAATGAAAAACCTACAACAATTTGCTTCATACGCCCCTACGTTTATTAAACAATTTTAAGCAATATTTGCTACTTCTTATTATTATATGCATTGGTAAGTAATGCCACTCAATAGCCCGGATTTTGGTCAAGCCTTCCTATTTGCACTTCCCGGAAAGGAATTGGATAAAGTAAGTGATTTGCAGTTACCTTATAACTATTGGCGGGCAGGTATGATTCACCTGCATGGACGGCTTTAATATATACGCCATGATTGTTCATGACTTCTACAGCTTTCCCGGTCCGAACTAAATCGAACCACCTTTTGTTTTCAAAAGCAAACTCTACACGCCTTTCGTGATCTATAACGGCTCTCAACAGGTCGCGGTTGGTTTCTGTAGAAGGTTCTAATCCTGCTCTTGATCTTACCTGGTTTAAATAGGTTAAAGCTTCCGGGGATTTATCCTGTTCATTTAATACTTCGGCTAATGAAAGCAAGGCTTCTGCATATCGGTAAACCGGAAAATTGTCATCGGTGTTATATAACAGTGCGTGCGGATGTACAAATTTTTTAATAAACGGTACATATATTTTACCGGGAGGCGGAGTATAACCTCTCGCACTTTTTACGGCTTCAATAACCATCATTTCCGTTACACCGGTTCCCTCTGCAATTGCTATTGAGGCATCCAACCGGGTGTCATTTGCTTCATAGCTTTCAATCAGGTCTCCGGTTGGTATGTTAAATCCACCGGTACTTGTACTACCATTGTATGAGGTAATTCCCGTTATTAAGCTAAGATCACCGGATAGAGGCAGAAACTGGTACCAATTGCTATTTTGACCCTGGTTGCCCTGCTGATATTGAATTTCAAAAATGGATTCTACACTGTTTTTATTGGACAGAGCAAAAACCGAAGCATAATCAGGTAACAGACTATAGCCCATTCCTATGATACTTTTCAATTCACTTTCTGCCAACGGGTAGTTTTTCTGGGTTAAATATACATCAGCAAGTAACATCCTGGCAGCCCCCTGGGTTGCCCGACCATTTTGTGGAAAGCCCGGGACAGGTAGTTTTGCCACGGCATCTTTTAAATCATCTACAATGGCATCATATACTTCTTTTACAGATGACCTTGGGAGATAAGCATTGGTTGTATTCGTTACTTCACTCAAGTATAAAGGAACGCCCCCGAAGTATCTTACAAGATCGAAATAATACAATGCACGCAAAAATTTAGCCTGCCCTGTGATCCTATTTACGTCCTGCTCAGTTAGGCCCGCTTTTGACACATTTCCAAGAATAGTATTAACACGTGCAATTCCCGAATAGTGATTATTGTAATTGGCGGCTATAATAGGGCTTGTAGATACATCTAAAAATTCGTCTGCATCCTCTCGGCTTGCTACAGCAAGTGCACGGTTACCATTGTTGAAAATGAAGTGTGTATTATCTGAGCGCATTTCAGCCATAGGATAAACGGCGTCACTAAAACCTTTTGCACCTCTGAGTGAGGCATAAGCACCCACTAACGCCTGATCAAACTGAGCTGATGTTTTGTAAAAATTACCGGATGTTATAGAACTCTCAGGCGCTTTATCCAAAAAGGTTTTGGAGCAGGACAGAAAGATCAATGAGAACGGCAGAATTATATATGTAATCTTTTTCATCTCATTTAAAAATTAAAGAAATTAAAAATTAAAATTCACCCCCAATGCAAACACCCTGGGAACAGGGTACATCCCACCATCTAACCCTTCGTTGAGTCCGTTTAAGCCCCAAACACTTGTTTCAGGGTTAGATCCTCTATATTTTGTGAAGACTAAAGCCTGCTGTATACTGGCGAAGATCCTGGCGCTTCTAATGTATTTAATCGTGGGTAAAGTATATCCTAATGCGATGTTCTTTATCGTTAAATAGGATGCATCATCTACGTAATTCGATTGAGCGTTTCCTGAGGTTGCAGTCCCTGATAAGGTTCTTCCGATTATGCCTGCACCCGGATTCTCAATTGAACGCCATCTGTCTTTCATGATTTTCTGGATATTAAAATTTCCTGCAGTAGACCGGGTCCATGACTCAATGGCTATTATTTTATCCTGCTTGTATGCACCTGCCATGATAATATTCAGATCGAATCTTTTATAAGAAAAAGTATTCGTCATACCGAAAATAAACCTGGGAGTTGGATTGCCGATGAATGTTCTGTCGTTTACATCAATTTTTCCATCCGGTACTCCATTCGGACCACTTATGTCTTTAAATCTGGCTGTCCCTACTTTTGAATTGATGCTTTTAGGCTGGCTATCAAATTCTTCCTGCGTCATGTAAACTCCATCGGACACGTAGCCGAATATTTGTCCTATCGGGTGCCCGACTGCTGTTCTGCTGGCGTTACTTGCATTAAAAGCCGTAGTTGCTCCTATAGGTTGATCATTGGTACCTAATTTAATTACTTTGTTCCGGCTTAAGGAAATGTTTAAGTCCGTATTCCATTTTAACTGTCCAACGAGATTTTTAGTACTCAACGCAAATTCATATCCCCAAAAATCAAACTGACCAATGTTGCTTTGTATGTTAAGGAACCCGGTGCCGGCCGGAATATCTGTTTGGTAGAGCAGGCTTGCTGTACTTTTTTTATAAAAATCAAATGTGAAAGCTACCCGGTTATTAAAAAATGCAATGTCTAAGCCAACGTCCATTCCATTGGTGGTCTCCCACGTCAGTTCCCTGTTTCCTATTGACGATGGACTTCTTCCGGATACAAGTGAATTACCGAACACATAATTCGAAGGGGAAATATTTGCAAACTGGCTATAATCACCAATGTTAAAATTACCCGTAGCTCCATATTCTGCCCTCAGCTTCATAAAACTCACTATAGACAGATCTTTCATAAAATTTTCTTCCGAAACGATCCACCCTGCTGATACAGAAGGAAAATCACCCCATCTGTTATCCGATCCAAAACGGGAAGAGCCATCCCGCCGGATAGATGCAGTTAATAAATACTTCTTTTTATAATTATAGTTTAACCGGCTATACATAGAGATCAATGACCACCCCGATTGAGTATTCGACCACCCTGTTATATTGGCAGCAGCACTTAACCAGGGTACCATGTCATCCGGGAATTGGTTTCCGGAAAATTCACTGTTTTCCACTTCATATTCCTGAACTGAATAGCCTCCCATCAACTCTACATTATGGTTGTTGGCAATTGTTTTGTCAAAAGTGAGCGTGTTTTCAAACATCCATAACCTGGCGTTATTTGTTGCATGCGACCCTGTTGCTAAAATAGGGGGAGGGTTAAGTAAGGTGCCTGTGGTGGAAGGATAAAAAGTTCTCCGCTCATTATTGTTCAGGTCTGCAGAAAGAGAACTTTTAAATAAAAAGTTTTTCATAAAATCCACTTCAACGTAGGCATTCGAAAGCAGCCCTATTGAACGGGACTTATCACTCCGGTCTTGCAACGTCTTTTTCCAATTGGGGAACGTAAATAAACCGGGAGCAGTAAATCTTAACTTCGTTGATCCATCGGGATTGGTATCATCCGGTGAAAAAATAGGAGGAGTGACAATGGCTCCGTATAAGAGGCTTAAAAAGCCTTCTGTTTCGCCCGGTCCCTGGGTTTCAGGGCCCTGATCTACATGTATCTTTCCGTTAATATTATGAAATGTCTGATAGGAAGGGGCTACATTAAAGCCCACCTTTATATGGTCATTAAACTCATAAGTATTGTTGCTGCGCAAAGAAAAACGTTGATAGGCAGAATTGATAACTACCCCATCTTCCTTATAATAACCGAGCGTGGTTGCTGAGCTGAATTTACCTTTATTAGATAAAAACGAAAGATTATAGCTGCTTTGAGAAGCGGGCCTTAATGTTTCATCATACCAGTTGGTATCTTTACCCTCATAGGATTCAGGATGCTGGTACAAAGCCGGGATTTCTCCGGTAAACCCCTCATATTTTATCTTATCTTCATAAAATTCCTTCATGTACTGAAGGAGCTCTTTGGCGCTCATTAATTCATATCTGCCCTTTTTGGGTACTGCTGAAACGCCTACGGTTGCATTAAACTGAACAACATTCTGCCCGCTTTTAGCTCTTTTGGTAGTAACCAGAACCACGCCATTGGCTGCTCTGGAACCATACAGGGAAGAAGCTGAAGGGCCCTTCAATACAGAAATATTTTCGATCTCATTCGGGTTAATATTACTCAATCCTTCCACAATAGGAAGTCCGTCTATAACGTACAAAGGATTGTTACCTGCATTAATAGAGGCGGCGCCTCTGATACGAATGGCAATATCTTTACCGGGATTTCCTGAAGACGTATTGATTTGTACACCTGCTACTTTTCCCTGGATCTTTTGCGTAGTTTGACCTACGGGTATATCTGTTAGTTCGTTTGCATTAATATCAGAAATAGCGCCGGTTATTAACCTACGCTTTTGTGTGCCGTACCCCACGACCACCACCTGATCGAGTGCAGAAACGCTTTCTTCCATCGTGACATCTACCAATGTTCTCCCGTTAACCGGTATTTCTCTCGTTGCATAACCCACATAAGAAAATATCAACGTGCCGTTTGCAGGCACATTAATAGAGTAATTTCCTTTTCCGTCAGTTGAAGTTCCGGATACTGCCCCTTTTACAGTAACACTGACTCCTGCTAAAGGCTCGCCTTTTGAATTAATCACCTGTCCTGTTACGATGTTTGCAGCAGGTGGATACTGGAGTTTTTGATATTCGGAAATGGAAAGAGCCGTGAGATTTTCGGGATTGTTTTTTACAGGCTCTATCAATATCTGGTTATTTACCTGGCGATAGGCTAAAGAAGTCCCTGCAAGAATGTTCCTCAAAAAATCTTCTACACTTTGTTTACTACCCTTTATTTTCAGATTACGAATACCTTTCACTTCTTTATTGCGGTACATGAAATGGAATGGACTTTGTGCCTCAATTTTTTGAAATGCCTGGACAAGTGTTTCATTATTAAGCTCTAAAGTAATTTCTACTTTACTGATAGGCTGGCTTTTGGCAGGTAGGGCAAACAGTAATTGAACAGAGGTCGTAATGAGTAGAGTAATGGTTGCTGTTCCGATTCTCATAATGTTTTTTATGGAAGGTTTTTGCAATAGGATTCTACTTCTGTACAGTAATTTCAGGAAATTATGATTGTGTTCAGAATACAAAAAAACATTCATAACTTTAACTCGTTTTAAGTTAAGACAATAATCGTTCTGCGATGAAAATTTAAAACATGCTGTGTTTCGATGGCAGTCGGCACATAGCAATTATAATATCTCTGGAAGTATTTTCAGAGATATTTTTTGTTCGGTCTTATCTTGCAGGAACTTCGTTTTAAGTCGTTGATCAATCTGTTCATATTGCGTGTTATTTATTTTTCCAGATTATTTATCATGATTATGGTAGAGTCATTCCTGTTATTGTAGTGATAGGTGACCCCGTTAAATTCACAAATACTTTTTAAAGCCTGGTCTAAGTTGATATCCCTGGGGAAAGTAGTGGTAAATCGCTGAGAATTTACAGACTCATCATTTATAATTATTGTTACTTTATATTTTTCCTCCAGCATTTTTGCTGCTTCGGAAACCGTTACATTATCAAACAGCAGTTTCTCATCTTTCCAGTCAAGATAATGATTATTGTTGACGGTTTTCATTACAGCCGTTTCTTTTTGCCTGTTGTACCTTATTTCCTGATTGGGCGTAATGATACCCAGCACCCGGCTTGCGTCTTTTACTTTTACTTTTCCTCTTGTAACCGTAACCGTAATCTCTTTATCATCCGGTAATGCTTTGATATTAAATGCAGTACCAAGAACTATGGTTTTCAGGCGACCGGTATGCACAATAAAGGGTTTCGTTTCATTGTGCATAACATCGAAAAAGGCCTGTCCTTCAAGGAATACTTCACGACTTTTTGCACCGTCAAAAGAGGAGGGGTAATTGAGCCTGCTCCCGGAATTTAAAATAACCTTGCTCCCGTCCGGAAGAAAAATAAGACGGTTCTCTTCCTGCTGTAGATTTGAATGGTTCTTTTTTTGATGGGAAATATTATTGGAAGCTATTTCTTTTTTCGACAGCCTGCCGTACTGAAAAAATATGCCGATAGTAAGTATTACAGCTATAACAGCTGCTGCCGCGGCCAGTACACTCCTTTTTTGTATGAGCTTTATCCTATGACCGGTTCTTTCCCTGAATTGAACACTGTCCCAAACAGCTCCTTTTATTTCATGCTTAAGGGCATTCTTTTCTTCGGTACTTAAGGTATCCAAAATATCCGGCTCATTGCGGAATAGTTCATAATACGTGTCTATATATTCACGCTCTTCCTTTGTTAAATCTGACCTGAAATATTTATGCAATAATTGTATAAAATATTGTTTATCCATTTTTGGAATTTTATCGGTCCAATATTAGCATGACCTGAAAACAAAGAAAAGTCCCACTCTGTGAAAAGATTTTTTCCGGATATAGAAGTTCGGAGGTGATCTATTAAGAAAATATTTTACCTGTGGGTATTGATCCCGTACCGGAAAGAATATTATTGGGGAAGATTTTGAAAGCTGTGCGTGAGGTATGCACTAAAGCCGGGTAAGCATTTGTATCAAATCAGAATAAGTGGGCAAAAAACAGCATTGTTACAGTGAGCATGCGTAGTAAAGAGATCTTTAAGGTTTCAACCGCTTTCCCGAGTTGGTTTTGAACAGTTTTTCTGTTAATGCCCATTTGCCTGGAAATTGTTTTTGTTGATAAACTTTCTTCGTAGTGGAGCCGGAAGATCATTTGCCTTTTGGGTGGCAGTGTTTTCAGGAGTGCTTCATAAGACTTTATGAAATCTTTCCAAAGGAGCCGGGCGTCCGCATTCAGGTTCTTTTCAGCAGCATGATCCAGCAGGTCAAAGAAAGAATGAACCGACTTTTGTTTAAGAACAAATTTTATTACTTTATTACGAATAGCTACATGCAGGTAAGCCGGTATATTTTCTATAGATATCGTTTGCCTTTTAAGCCAGATATGAGTGAAAATATCCTGCACAATATCCATTGCATCATCATGTTTCTTTAATCTTTTATAAGCGCTTGAATACGCCTGCTGCCAGTACTTCTCGAATAGCTGATCAAATGCAGATTTACTTCCTTCGGCTACCAGTTGCAGTAATATTTTATCCTCCTCGTTATTAGATTTGCCCTGGCTCATAAGCATATAATGTTACCCAAATATAATTAATTTAAAAAAATATAGTTACTGTCCGGGTAACAGGGGTATATTTCAAATTTTCGCAGGTGGGTGGTGACCTGCCTACCGGTCAGGCAGGCACCCGCCCGTAGAACCCGCTACCGGTCGGTGTCTCACCATAGCCGTCAATTTATGCCCGGAGGGCTTACATGTGAATAGCCTCCAACGAAGTTGGGGGATAAAGGGGAAAAGGTGGATCCAACCCGCTGGCGGGTTGAACGATATGGGCTACAACAGGTATTTTTCATTAAATTCAATATCATTCTCCATAAGCAGCCGCCTGAATTCATCCCGGAATGTTTCTTTTTTATGATGCTCCTTTTGATTTTTAATATAATTGATAATCGTATCCTTTTCTTTGATCGAACAGGTGAAGGCGCCATAGCCATCCTGCCACTCCTCAAAACCCGGAAATAAACCGTTCTCTTTCATCCATCCATTGCTAGCTATTTTTATGTCCTTGATATAATTGGCGAGTGAGATGGACGGGTGAAGGTCTGAAAGGATATGAATGTGATCTTCTGCCCCGTTAATACGATAAAGCTTACACCTCTTATTTCTTACAACGCCCCAAATGTACTTGTACAGTTGTTCGCAATTTTCTTCAGCAATAGTCGCTTTGCGGTGCTTTGTACCAAAAATAAGGTGGTAAAAGATCTGACGGTAGCTCATAGCGTTTATTCATTGGTTAGAAAAGGTGATAATATGCATTTGTAAGATACATTATTATTAATAATGTTCAACCCGCCAGCGGGTTGTGCTCCGTCCTCCTGTTACCTCCCGCTTCGCGGGAGGCTATTCGCGTTTCAGCCCTTCGGGCTGAGATTCAGTCCCTACTATCATAAATATTGTGCTTCCGGGGTTGATATGCATAGGTGTTGCCATAGCCTCTTCGAGGCATCAGTTTGGCAGATTACGATCATATAGGTTTTAATCAGTCCCCTAGTGTAGCCGCCAATTTGTGCAAAATACTTTGTTAAGTTGACGCCTATGGTGTATCACCGACCGGAATACCGCGTATGAAGCCAAAATTTGAAATACACCCAGGTAACACGAGCGGGGATTGAATGTAGAAACGGTTCCTTCATGATAAGGCGGACTGTCGTTGTCATCATTTAGAAACAGCCGTATATTATGAATGATAAAAGCGGGCTGGTAAATGTTCCTTCCCGTTCGGCCCCTGTATTATGGTGCTATTACAGGATAATATTAGCTCCTATCCCGGAGCGATCTGCCTGCTAAAGAAGGGGGTGTTACGTAAAGTGTAATATAAACGGGCTATGATGATACCGGTAGCGTTATGTTAACCATAATATGCCGCATCATTTTGTGAATGGTGAATAAATTCACTGCTGACAATTGCCTATTCACTCAGGCAAGACGATATGTTATAATATAACATACCCGTAGCCTGGCTTTTACCGGTATTTCCGGGAAGGCTTGTTTTAAACTAAGCCCTGTGCCAGCATGGATTCAGCGATCTTCACGAAGCCACCGATATTGGCGCCTTTTTCATAATTAATATGCCCGTCTTCTTCCTTGCCGTATTTTAAGCATATCCTGTGGATTTGCTTCATGATATCCCGCAGTTTGTTATCCACTTCGTCCCTGGACCAGGAGAAGCGGAGAGAGTTTTGCGACATTTCCAACCCGGATACCGCAACCCCGCCGGCATTAGCGGCTTTACCCGGAGCATAAAAGACCTGCGCCTTGTTAAAGGCGGCAACCGCCTCGGGTGTACAGGGCATATTGGCGCCTTCCGCCACACAGAAGCACCCGTTTTCTATGAGTGCCTGCGCGTCCTCTCCATTCAGTTCGTTTTGGGTAGCGTTCGGTAAGGCAATGTCACACTTGATTTTCCATGGGCGCTCTCCTTTAAAATAACCACATTTGTAATGCGTGGCATATTCGCTGATCCTGCCCCGTTTAACATCTTTCAGTTCTTTGATAAATTGTAAACGTTCCAGGTCAATACCATCCGGCTCGTATATAAATCCTTCGGAATCGGACATCGTGAGTACTTTGGCTCCTTTGGCAATACATTTTTCGGCTGCATATTGAGCTACGTTCCCGGAGCCGGAAATAGTAACTTTTTTCCCGACTAAGGTTTCTCCCCGGGTCTTTAGTATTTCCTCTACAAAATACACTAACCCGTAACCTGTGGCTTCCGGACGAATAAGACTGCCGCCCCATTCGTATCCCTTGCCGGTTAACACGCCGCTGAACTCTCCTTTAATGCGTTTATACTGTCCGAATAAATAACCGATTTCACGTTTACCCACTCCGATATCTCCCGCAGGGATATCCATATCTGCTCCAACGTGGCGGTAAAGCTCAGTCATAAAGCTCTGGCAGAATTTCATTACTTCATTATCCGACCTGTTTTTGGGGTCAAAATCCGATCCGCCCTTACCGCCGCCCATGGGGAGCCCGGTAAGACTGTTTTTGAAAACCTGTTCAAAAGCAAGGAATTTCAGTACGCTCAGGGTTACCGAAGGATGAAAGCGAAGTCCGCCTTTATATGGGCCGATAGCGCTGTTCATTTGCACCCTGAATCCCCTGTTCACCTCTACTTCCCCTTTATCGTTTAGCCACGGTACCCTGAAGATAATGACCCGCTCAGGTTCAACAATACGTTCTAAAACCTTATTGTTCCGGTAAATGGGATGTTGGTCAATGTAGGGGATCAGAGATTCGGCAACCTCTGTTACGGCCTGTAAAAATTCCGGTTCTGCAATGTTGCGCCGCTTAACGTTTTCTATAAACTGACTGAGGGAATCATTCATATATTGTATTGTAAGGTTTAGAGTATAATATTTTGAAAATTACCAAATTATTCAGTGAAGTACCTTATTAAATTTTTGCAATTCCTGCAATTCTATGGTGGTCAGGGGTTCATTGTTGTCATATTTTGCTTTTAAGAATAAAACTCTTTTGTGCTGAGGAAATCTTTCCAGTATCGCATCCAGCATGCGGCCGGCATTTTCATCCCTGGAATACAGTGGGGAAGGTTGGGGTAGTGCAGATTTGTACCGCGTTGGTTTTTTCTTGATGATAGCTTCTAAAGTAGTCAGCTTATTTGCGGGAATATCCGCTACTTTTACGGCTTTATGATATAGCCCTTCTAACTGTTTCTTGCTTAATCCTCCCCGTTCCTGGTACTGGTATTGCAAACTTCGGATAAAAGAAGAATCCGGCTTAGCCGTTAAAACAGCATTCAACAAATCACTCACAATGTCAACCTCGGGCTTTAGTCTTTGTATCATAAAAAAACATATAAAGTTCACCTCTCTGCTAAAGAGTACCGGCAAGCTTTAATTTTTTCCGTCTTGTATCTTTGGGGTGTAAAAATACGTCAGCTATTGTATTTTCTCCCAAAAAAAATTCTCACTTCAGGGAAATCGCATCGGGGATTTATATCCGCAGTTCCAGGGAGAGCATAATATCCTTTAGATACTCAAATGAAAAAGCCGAAAGTCCGTACCGGGTGTCGGATAGTAACGATGCTGCTATTTCCGGACTGACGGGACGTTTATCCGGCATAACCCCGGGGATTGGCTTACTTGGGCGTAACCGGATCTTCCATATTACTAAGCATTTTAGCGTATGGCAGGCAGGAGAGGCGGGATATTTTGCCCCGGTCAGGCGCTACAAAGGAACGAACGGGGGCACTCCGGCAGGAGAAGTAAAATTTGTGGTAAGGGTTTACCTGATAATCGCTAATTTTCAACCGAAATATTGTTATGAAGAAATATGCGGTAATTGTGGCCGGAGGTACAGGAACAAGGATGGGATCGGTTGTTCCCAAGCAATTTTTACAGTTGAACGGTAAGCCGGTGATAGGATATACACTGGAGACATTCCTGCGTGCTTATGAAGATATGCAGGTCATACTGGTAATACCGGCCGGTTTTGAAGAGGAGGGGAAGCGGCTTATACAGCAAACCGGCGCACCGGGGCGTATACAAATGGTACAGGGTGGTGAAACGCGGTTTCATTCTGTGCAGAACGGGTTACAGAAAGTAAACGGGGACGCGGTGGTTTTTGTTCACGATGGCGTAAGATGCCTGGTCAGTGAAGACCTGATCCGCCGGTGTTATATCCAGGCGGTTGAAAAGGGGAGCGCTATCCCGGCTGTTGCAGTAAATGACAGTATAAGAATAGTGGAAGGAGATGGTACGCGGGCAATAGACAGAAGCCGGGTACTTGCCGTTCAAACGCCGCAAACCTTCCGGAGTGAAATTATTCTGCCGGTATTTCAGCAGCATTATAGCACGGCTTTTACCGATGAAGCTACGGTAGCGGAAGCTGCCGGTTACCAGGTATTTATGATAGCAGGAGAGAGAGAAAATATGAAGATCACGCTGCCTGCCGACCTGGTAATAGCAGAGCAACTGCTTAAAAAAAGATAAGTCCGGGTATCGCTTCCGCTTTGTTTTACTGGTGATGCAATAGTTATTTTTTAAAAAGGTTTAGCGGGAAGGGCAGGTTGTTGTAGCGTAAGGAATAATAGGGTTGGTTAATACAGCCGAAACTTTTATAAAAATGGGCAATGCCCGGAATATCGGAGCCTTCAAAGTCCAGGACCAGCGCCCGGTTGGAAAATTCTTTTATAAGCTCATGGATATGAAAGTGATTTGCGTGGAGCCGGCGGCCTTCGGGAAGGGTAACAGACATGATCAGGTACAATCTTCCATCCATATTTAAGAGCAATGATAATGCCAGCGGGTTATTACCCCAACCGGTGGTGCGGATCACCAGGTTCCCTCTTTCATACAGATAGCTGCACAGGTTTTGAAACCTGCTGTAATCGCTATCCGTAACATGCGGAAAGCGGTTACCGTATAGGGTTTTATATCGTTCAATTACCTTAGTGTAATCGGGCAGGGCGTCATAGCTGAGCTTTTTGCTTTGCGCCCCGGAAAGACTGTATTTGAGTCCATTTTTAAAGCCTGCGGCAATATCTTTATAGCTCCTGTTCAGCGGCAGGATATAATTATTTTTGATGATTCCTGCGAAGTGAACATTGTCAAAATTCAGGTTTATTTCAATAAAACGGAATGCCTTTTGCGCAGCAGATAAAAACCCGGGGACCTGATTTTGATAAGCGGCTTTTTTTCCATAAACACCCGACTGCTGGCAAAAAGCAGGCTGGTATAAATATTTAATGGCATATTTTCTTCTCCAGGTAAGCGGCATCACCGCTTCATAATCGTTCAGCACTAAGGCATCCCAGTTGTCCGCCATATTGTCTAAATACCAGGAATAAGCGTAGATCAACCCGTTATCTGCCCCGGCAATACATTGATCCCATTTAACAGGGTCAATTTCATTTCTTTTCAGGTATTGAATAGCGGTCGTCATGAAAGGGGCGCTTAAAAAGGAATAAGGGGACTGATCTTTTTAAAGTTAATATTTTGTATGTCTATGCTGAATGCTATGCGTTGCCAGAAATGATTGGTTGATCTGAAGTAATCACGATATACTTTACTATACATCAGCGGCATATATACATTGACAATGCCTTTACATAAAGATAGCTGTAATCCTGCATCGTATAATATTTTCGGTTGTGCTGTGCCGCTTACCCATCCTTCGTTATAGGTTCCCAGGTCCAAAAAAACTTTTACAGGGATGTGGTGATGAATTGTGGAAGTAAAATTAAGCGCCATCAGCCAGTCATCCGTTTTACCCACTTTATTGTTCAGCAGATCGGTTCGTACTTTAAAGCCACCGTCCCTCATCATTACCTGTTGCGACAGCAACCCGTCATATTCGTTTCGTCCTGCGAAATAATTATCATAGGTATAATCTTCCTCACCTTTGGGGGTACTCATATTAAGGTGGTAGGCTTCGGTGTTAAGCGACTTCCCGGGTGTGTTGCCGCCGGTATAAAAAAACTTTCCTGCAAACCAGCGGGCATCCAATCCGCCACCTTTGGGATAGTTAAAAAAATAATTCCCCGTATACGCTATTCTTCCGAAGTCATTGGAAAGATCAAATTGTAATGTATAGCGGTAAGGATACAATACCCGGCTGTTTTCCGTTACAAAGCGCAGCTGGCTGATGGTGCGGGTGCTGGTATGAACGGAATACGAAGGAGGGTTCCAGGAAAACCGCAAAGCATCTGTTTGGATAACATGTATTTTTAACTGCGCATAGCGGCTAAGATGACTACGCAAATCGCTGTTCCTGAAAGTAAAACGGATCTGCGGACTGAGCTTACCGTAGCGCAAATACGTAGTGTGATCTTCTTCATCCGTATATTGATTTTCGGAAAACCGGGCAATACTTAAGCCGGCTTCTATATGATCAAAAATATTTTCCGGGTACCAGGTATAGGTTGCCCGCCCGATGCCGTTAAGCTTCCGGCTGCCGAATGCATATAGGGGTACTGCAATAAAACGAAAACGGGTAAAGGGAAGGCTGTAATTGTGAACAGCTACGCCTGCCATTAGCTTGTCATAGTTATTAAAGCCCGGCACAGGCGCTACGCCCACGTAATGATATTTGTTTTCGTCATCTGCTTTCCCCATCCATGTAAGCTTTATTTTCTTTGTAGAGGTAGTTAACCGGCTACCCCCGGTATGGAGTAAATTGAAAATACTATCCAGGTTCTTTCCGCTTATTAGTTCTGCTTCGTATTTAAGGTCTTCGGGATACGGATGCCGGTATTGCCATGTATTGTAATAGGCGGTCATACAGGAATCAAACGCTGCTTTCCCCAGCTGAGATTCGAGTATTTGCATCCATTGGGCTGCTTTATAGTGAGCGGATAAAAAATAGTTGGCCCGGGAAAATGCAGGCGCCGGCAGATCCACCGGTTGGTCTTTTTTTACTTTAGCCACCGATTCAAATGCTATTTTTTCAAATGAGTCTGCGGGATGTGCGCCCGGGGTAGCTTTTCTTTCCCCGGCAGGATACCTGTTTTCGTAAAAAGTATGCATCCCTTCGATCATCCACGGATGTGCTCTGCCATTGGGCGAGAGGGTGCGGTAAAACCAGTTCCGACCGATGCCCTGTACAACAGCCTGTTCCTTTAATTCTCCTTTTTTCTGAACGGGAACTGCTGTTAGTGCCGGGTAGGTACCTTCCGTTCCGCGGGGAACGGCAACCATATTTAGGACAGAAAAAGGGTATTCTCCTATAGCTGCGGTATAATAGGTAACTGCGTTTTTAGTATATGCTATACCGTTAGTCCATTGTTTTTGGGCTGCCGGGGTATAAAAAGCTGACACGTCAATAATTTTCCCGGATGGCAGCATACAGGTGTCCTGTTGTACGATAAATCTTTTGTCGGCAAACCAGGCAAAGTCATCGCCATGCTGCAGGGTATAGTGCAGTGTTTTAGTGGCAGAAGCAGAAGGAGGAAAAACCTCGCGGATGATTTTATAGGAGCCTCCCTTCATTTTCTTCCTGTGCCGGGTTGCTTTCCATGTATACGCCGAACGTGTTTTCAGCCATTCTTTCTCCGCTTCATTTTGTAATTCACCTGTTGCCGCAACTACGTAATTTTTGGGAAGGGTGATGGAAACATCAAAGCTTCCCGGCTCGCTGTAAAGCGGTCCCTGCTGCAGGTAGGGCATCGGGTGCCATCCTTTGCCGTCATATACCGCCGGCTTGGGATACCATTGTGCCACCTGGTAGGATTGCCCGTCATGCCCGGTTGCAGAAAACGGATCGGGGAGCTGTACATGAAAAGGGGTAGTGATCGTTATTCGTTCACCGGGTAAAAGCGGGTCGGGTAGCACCAGGGCGATGATATCGGGGTGTTCCGGGTGCGCTGATGTATTCGCGTGCATATCATTTACCCTGAAGTCAAGCCGGTTGATATAGCCCTTTTGTTCGGGGGATGAAAAATAAAACCGGGTATCCCCGTTTTGGAGCATTTGCTCACTAAATGCGGTCCGGTCATTCTTAAATGCGTTCGGCCATAGATGAAACCAGATATAAGGTAATGTATCGGGTGAATGATTGCGGTAAAGGATCCGGATAAAACCGTCCAGCGTATGCCGGGTGTCATCCAACGATACCCGGATGGAGTAATCCACCTGCTGCTGCCAGTAGGGTTGCTGCGCTGAAGCGGAAGCGATGCAACTATGGATCAAAATGAACAGCAGGTACTTTTTCACGAATGCGCCCGGTTTTTTCAAAAATAACGGAAATCGGTATAATTTAGTTCAGGCGCACTACTGTCCTTTCCCTTTTAAAATAATACGCAGGGTATACATGAGGATCTTAAAATTAAGCGCAAGAGATATATTTTCGATATATACCAGGTCATACTGCATTCGTTCTATCATTTCTTCTACATTTTCAGCGTACCCGAATTTAACCATACCCCAGCTGGTAATACCGGGTTTTACTTTCAGCAGGTATTTAAAATAAGGTGTTTTAGCATTGATCTGCTCAATATAGTATTGCCTTTCGGGACGCGGCCCCACTAAGCTCATTTCTCCTTTCAAAACATTCCAAAACTGGGGCAGCTCGTCAATACGCCATTTACGCATGGTTTTACCCCATTCTGTAATGCGGGGATCGCCGTGCGATGACAATGCCGGGCCGTTCTTTTCCGCATCGGTATACATAGAGCGGAACTTGTACATGATAAAAGGGCGGCCTTTATAGCCCACGCGCTTTTGCGTGAAGATTACGGGTCCCGGGGAACTGAGCTTTACCCTTATTGCCGTATACAGCATAAGCGGAAAGAATACCACAATAGCCATTGCGGAAATCAATACATCGGTCAGCCGGATGAGGTTCAGTTGCCAGTCGGGCATCAGTCCTGTCCTGATTTCAATGAGCGGGGCATCCAGCACGTTCCGGGTGTGAACCGAGCCGGCAAGTATATCCAAGTTGCTCGGCGCTATCCTGATCTCTATATCTTTTTCACTGATGCGGTTAATGATAGACGTTATTTCCCCGGGCAGCGCATTTTCTATGGCGATGATGACCTGGTCGGGTTGTTCAGATTCCAGTATTTCTTCCAGGGTATCTATATTGCCCAATAGTGGAAGCTGGTCATCCAGGCTGTGGTGCAGGCTATGCATATTTACAAAACCGCTGAACTTATAGCCCAGGCGGTTCTGGTTTTTTTTGATTTCTTTAAACAGCGACAGGGCGGTGGGATTATTGCCGATGATGATGCTGTTAAACCACACCTGCCCGTTAAGCAGTTGCTTTTTGGTAATGTTAAGCCATATCATACGACCTATCCAGATCAACGTGAAGTGCAGCAGGAACAGGGAAAGAAAGGCTTTGTAATAGTAGGGATAGTTAGCCTCCTTATCATCAAGCACAAGCAGGAAAAAAAGCACGAGGCAGCCTGCCAGTGTGCCGAAGAAGGTTATGGTAAATTCCTGGAGATAGGATCTGGTATATAACGACTGGTGATAGCTGCCGAGCAATAAAAAAAGGATCAGCCATCCGCAGGGAATAAAGAAAATGCTCAATTGTAACCGGGTATTGTATAAAAGCTCTGCGGTAATGTTAAGCTCGAAGCCGGTTAAATGTTTCCGGATAAAAAACGCGATCGTCCACGCCACCGCCACAGCAATATAATCGCTCAGAACGAACCAGGAAGTCTTTATTGTATGCCGGTCTCTCATGGGGGAAGGTGATCCTGTTTCTTATTTTACGGGGTAATTAGCCGATTGTATTTTTTGTAATATCTGGTGGGCTACATCCATGGCGATTAGCC